>NZ_JBSWUI010000001.1:7500-3372500 GCF_056158985.1 Microbulbifer sp. ABF4_148 | reverse complement strand
GAGGTCAGCGGTTCGATCCCGCTTAGCTCCACCATTTCCTTCCCTACATTAGAAGTCAGAAAACTGGTTTCTTGAATTGCTTGATTGGTTCAAGAAGTTAGCTTTCTGATTTTTGCATCAGATGCTCTTTAACAAGGTGGAACATTTTGTAGTAATACACTGCAAGGCGAGGTTGAGTACTTAACAACTACTCAACATTCAATATTTGTGTGTCTCTCAAGCACACAATCCGGCGTCCAGGAATTTACCTGGATGTTTAATAAGTCGTTAGTAGTCGTTTGTGTTGTATGGTCAAGCGACTAAGCGTATACGGTGGATGCCTTGGCAGCTGGAGGCGATGAAGGACGTAGGAGCCTGCGATAAGCCTAGGGGAGTCGGCACACAGACTTTGATCCTAGGATTTCCGAATGGGGAAACCCACCTGTTTTACAGGTATCCCTAACTGAATACATAGGTTAGGGAGGCGAACCCGGGGAACTGAAACATCTAAGTACCCGGAGGAAAAGAAATCAACCGAGATTCCCTTAGTAGCGGCGAGCGAACGGGGATTAGCCCTTAAGCTTTTAATGTTTTAGTGGAAGGTTCTGGAAAGTACCGCGATACAGGGTGATAGCCCCGTACACGAAAAGGCATTTTAAGTGAAATCGAGTAGGTCGGGACACGTGTTATCTTGACTGAACATGGGGGGACCATCCTCCAAGGCTAAATACTCCCAGCTGACCGATAGTGAACCAGTACCGTGAGGGAAAGGCGAAAAGAACCCCGGAGAGGGGAGTGAAATAGAACCTGAAACCGTATACGTACAAGCAGTAGGAGCCCTTCGGGGTGACTGCGTACCTTTTGTATAATGGGTCAGCGACTTATTGTCTGTAGCAAGGTTAACCGCTTAGGGGAGCCGTAGAGAAATCGAGTCTTAATAGGGCGTTTAGTTGCAGGCAATAGACCCGAAACCCGGCGATCTATCCATGGGCAGGTTGAAGGTTGAGTAACATCAACTGGAGGACCGAACCCACTAATGTTGAAAAATTAGGGGATGACCTGTGGATCGGAGTGAAAGGCTAATCAAGCCGGGAGATAGCTGGTTCTCCTCGAAAGCTATTTAGGTAGCGCCTCGCGTCTCACCCTCGGGGGTAGAGCACTGTTTGGGCTAGGGGGTCATCCCGACTTACCAACCCCATGCAAACTCCGAATACCGAGGAGTGCAATCGCGGGAGACACACGGCGGGTGCTAACGTCCGTCGTGGAAAGGGAAACAACCCAGACCGCCAGCTAAGGTCCCAAATATCAGTTAAGTGGGAAACGATGTGGGAAGGCCCAGACAGCTAGGAGGTTGGCTTAGAAGCAGCCATCCTTTAAAGAAAGCGTAATAGCTCACTAGTCGAGTCGGCCCGCGCGGAAGATATACCGGGGCTCAAACTGATAACCGAAGCTGCGGATGCGTGTTTACACGCATGGTAGAGGAGCGTTCTGTAAGCCGTTGAAGGTGAACTGAGAGGTTTGCTGGAGGTATCAGAAGTGCGAATGCTGACATGAGTAACGATAAGGGGGGTGAAAAACCTCCCCGCCGGAAGACCAAGGGTTCCTGTCCAACGCTAATCGGGACAGGGTTAGTCGGCCCCTAAGGCGAGGGCGAAAGCCGTAGTCGATGGAAAACAGGTTAATATTCCTGTACTCGCTATTACTGCGATGGAGTGACGGAGAAGGCTAGGCCAGCACGGCGATTGGTTGTCCGTGTTTAAGGTTGTAGGCTGGGGACTTAGGCAAATCCGGGTCCCTAAGGCCGAGAGCTGATGACGAGTCTCTTTTTAAGAGACGAAGTGGTTGATGCCATGCTTCCAGGAAAAACTTCTAAGCTTCAGGTAATAGTGAACCGTACTCTAAACCGACACAGGTGGTCAGGTAGAGAATACCAAGGCGCTTGAGAGAACTCTGGTGAAGGAACTAGGCAAAATGGTACCGTAACTTCGGGAGAAGGTACGCCGGTTTTGGTGATGGGACTTGCTCCCTAAGCTGAGGCCGGTCGAAGTGACCAGGTGGCTGCGACTGTTTATTAAAAACATAGCACTCTGCAAACACGTAAGTGGACGTATAGGGTGTGACGCCTGCCCGGTGCCGGAAGGTTAATTGATGGGGTTAGCTTCGGCGAAGCTCTTGATCGAAGCCCCGGTAAACGGCGGCCGTAACTATAACGGTCCTAAGGTAGCGAAATTCCTTGTCGGGTAAGTTCCGACCTGCACGAATGGCGTAACGATGGCCACGCTGTCTCCACCAGAGACTCAGTGAAATTGAAATCGCTGTTAAGATGCAGTGTACCCGCGGCTAGACGGAAAGACCCCGTGAACCTTTACTACAGCTTTGCACTGAACTTTGAGCCTACTTGTGTAGGATAGGTGGGAGGCTTTGAAGCAGTCACGCTAGTGATTGTGGAGCCGTCCTTGAAATACCACCCTGGTATGTTTGAGGTTCTAACTCAGGTCCGTTATCCGGATCGAGGACAGTGTATGGTGGGTAGTTTGACTGGGGCGGTCTCCTCCCAAAGAGTAACGGAGGAGTACGAAGGTGCACTCAGCATGGTCGGAAATCATGCAATGAGCATAATGGTATAAGTGCGCTTGACTGCGAGACAGACATGTCGAGCAGGTACGAAAGTAGGTCATAGTGATCCGGCGATTCTGTATGGAAGGGTCGTCGCTCAACGGATAAAAGGTACTCCGGGGATAACAGGCTGATACCGCCCAAGAGTTCACATCGACGGCGGTGTTTGGCACCTCGATGTCGGCTCATCACATCCTGGGGCTGAAGCCGGTCCCAAGGGTATGGCTGTTCGCCATTTAAAGTGGTACGCGAGCTGGGTTTAGAACGTCGTGAGACAGTTCGGTCCCTATCTGCCGTGGGCGTTGGAAATTTGAGAAGAGTTGCTCCTAGTACGAGAGGACCGGAGTGAACGAACCTCTGGTGTTCGGGTTGTCACGCCAGTGGCATTGCCCGGTAGCTATGTTCGGACGGGATAACCGCTGAAAGCATCTAAGCGGGAAGCCTCCTTCAAGATAAGATTTCCCTGACTCCTTGAGAGTCCTGAAGGGCCCTGGAAGACTACCAGGTTGATAGGCTGGGTGTGGAAGCGTTGTGAGGCGTTGAGCTAACCAGTACTAATTGCCCGTGCGGCTTGACCATACAACAGAGATGGTTACTAACGATTTGGATTGTGTCCAATCGAGAGACGCGCAAGAAGCTCGAAAGAGCATCGACTTGCGGTGTATTACTACAGAGTGTTTTACCGACTTATTTGGGGTTATCGCCGGTCATTAGACCGAGGCAAACAGCGATAACACGGCAGGCAGAGCCAAGGCTCTTAAGACCGATGCCAACCCAAGCCAGTTTGCCTGACGACCATAGAGTTGTGGAACCACCTGATCCCTTGCCGAACTCAGAAGTGAAACGCAACATCGCCGATGGTAGTGTGGGGATTCCCCATGTGAGAGTAGGTCATCGTCAGGCTTCTAAATAAAAGAAAGGGCCACCCAATTGGGTGGCCCTTTTTTTATTTATCAAACACACAAATGCGTACTGCCGAGCATCGTGAGAGTAGGGTGAGGAGCGGTCGCGCTAGCGACGCAAAGCCTGCTTTGCGAGTGACGAACGCCCGGCCACGGATGGCCGGGCAGGGGCTTGATCGAACACAATGCAGTTGCGCCATGGATGGCGACGCGGATGCGCATTGCCTCTGCCCGCAGTTGAGGGGCATCGCTCCACTTGGATCGCAAGCCCGGTTCAAGTAAAAGAAAGGGCCACCCATTTGGGTGGCCCTTTTTTTATTTATCAAACACACAAATGCGTACTACCACGCAGCGCAACGCGCTGCCATGTGAGTCGTGCGCGACCCCGGAGCCGATGCACCGCAGGTGCCAGTTTGGTGTGCCGAAGGCATCGCATAGCGAGACCGCGCGTAGCGCGGGACACAGTGTAGGTCTGATAAGTTCAGGCGAAGCGAACCGCTCAGGCTGGATCGCCAGCCCGGTTCAAATAAAAGAAAGGGCCACCCATTTGGGTGGCCCTTTTTTTATATTGAAAGCTACGAAATCAGAAAACAGATCGAATCCTGATGCTAAACGCCTGCGCCTCACTGAACTCTTCTGTGAATGCCGGATTTTCGATGTGCTGGAGGCTCACCGTCGTATCGAGCCCCACAAATAAAGGAAAACGATAGAAAATCTCGAAGTTCACTTCTTCTCGCGCAGTCGGGACCACCGACTCGACCCAGTTGATCGCTGCCCCGAACAGGTCATTTTGCATTCGCAGGGGACCGCTGGGGTTATAGACCAGGAAGGAGATCGCGGCCTGTTCACGATAGATCGCGGACTTTCTCCAGGCCTTGCCCCAGCGGACGACTGCGATCTTTTTGCCGTGAGGATCCAGTTCCTGCTCCAGCTTTACCGTTACGCCATGGCCCTCGCGCCCGGTGCTTGCGTTGATTGGCTGATCGTCCTTGGTGCCATCGTTGTGCCACAGGGTGAGTTTCGAATAGCCCGCTTTTTTTGTCTTGGGGCATTGCTTGTATCCGATTTCCACCGCCTTGTAGAGGTCTTTCGCACCGATGTCACCGAAGTTCTGACGATCGCCATTCGCATCGGAGACTACCCCGAGTAGCCGCCAGCGTTCATGTGGGTAAAGTGCACCTGCGAAACCGATACCGGAGTCGGGGTAACCACTTACGAACAGGCCAGTGCCGGCATTGGGTAAAAACGTGGTGACGGGCGAGATGTGTTGGGAGGTAGCCAGAATGGCATCCGGGGTGATTTTCCCGATGCGATAGGCACCGCCAGCTTCTTTGCTGCCTTGTTCCCAGTACAGGTTCCTAAATGGCAGAAAGGTGGGGGTATATGCAGAAAATGCGTTTGCGGTGCCACCGGCGGTAGCGAGGCTGACGAAGCCCAGGTCTTGTGGACCGGTGCTACCGTAGTCCCAACGTCCCTCAATATGGACATACAATTTGCCGGCATTGGGCTGGCCCCGCCTGTAGGCATCCCAGGATGCGACCAGGTCCATGTCAGTGGTGGTGCCCTTTTTGGAGTCGTCATCGACCGCTTCAGTCACCCCCTGGAAAAGGTGATTGAAGGTGACGCCCAGGCGTACACAGTTTTCCCGGTACACCATATCCGAGAAGTTGCTGAACGCGTCGTGGGCTCCTTTGAGCGGGGAGATCCCCAGCAGGGAATCACGCTGGGCGCGGCGCTCCGCGATAATCGGCAGGATCGCGGAGGGGTCGGTTGGATCGTTGCTGACAGCGTCTTGCTGCGTCGTCCCGGAAGATGTCTGCGCGGTGACGCCGCCGGGCAGCAGGCAGGTCGCGCACAGGCTGACGGCAGCCAGTACTCGCAGCGAGGCAATATTCCGGAGATGATCCATCAATGTACTACCGCAACTTTCTGTCGAACTAGCTCACCCCACCTCAACAGTTCCGTCTTCGTAGATCGCAATGGGATCGCCGGACTTGACCGACTTGAGGAAGTCGTCCCCCAGCTTGTCGACGGTGATAATTCGGCGGTCATACCAGATATCGTTCATAAACAGGCCCGCGGAAGAGACGGAGTCGATCGGCCAGGCGAATAACATCGCTTGCGGTCCTACGCCGATTTCGCTCATCCCCATCAGTACACAGCCGCCCAAAGTGGAGCCGACAGTTTGGGTCGTACAAATAATCGCGCCTTTGAGATCCTTCTGATAGAGGTCTTTGTTCGCCGCGTCTGTACAGGGAGCACTTTCTGTCTCGCCACCAAACATGTTTTTGATGTAGGAATTACTCGTATTGAAAGGCACCGTGGATACCAGTGCTTTCCCTTCCAGCTTGCCGGGCAACAGTGGGCGTCCCTGGAATTTTTTCTTCGCCATTGCATTCTCCAGCCGTATCAGAGGCGTAAATGTGCGTGCGTAAGTTTCTGCGTATCGTTACGCCGCACCCTTTGGTATTTTTCCGGTGACAATGATCTCGATGAGTACGTCATCCGGAAAATACCGCAGTGTTGAATAGTTGCGGGTTTTGGCAGAATTCGTCACGCCGAAAACCCGCTCTGAAAATCCTTTCATCCCGGCATAAGACACGGAGCACATATTGGTAAACTTCATGCCAGCAGCTTTCATCTTGCCCACCAACTCGGGATGCTCTTCCACCAGGTGGTCGCGTACCACGTTCGCGCAGAATAGATACACCGGTATTGCGGCTTCTTTCTTGCCGCGCTTTTCCAGTGCCTGGGTGACATTAAGCCCCCACTGGTAGATTTCATCGTAGGTGTTGTGCGGGCAGCCAATAAAGCAGTGGGTGGGCGCATGGTCTTTTTGCGACCACTGGTTTTCAAACGTATCGCGAATTCGTTCCTGCTCCGCGTCGTCGATGACGTAAGTCTGGTATCCCTCAAGCAGGAGTTTCCGTTCCTTGTCGACCGCGTCAGGTGTTACGCCTTCGACATGGTAGAGACCAACAGCACCGCTGGACGCGGTGGCACTGCCCATGGCCTTGAGTTTGTGCATATTTTCGTTGGTGATCTTGCCGCCGAAGTAGCTGTCGAGCCCCGAAATGAAGGGCACATCTTCAACGCACTTACGTCCGATGGCGGTGCCAATCACACCCCAGTCCGGTTCTTTGCTCGTCTTTACATCGACCAGCCACTTTGCCTGTCGGCCCTCATCGGTCATCAGGCCAAAGCGGGGTGCTTTCCCAACGATGGCACAGAGCAATTCCATGCCGGTGGCATTGCGGTTCGTGCGTAGCCCGAGTGCGGAGTTACCGTAATTGACCGCAGATGACTCAGCCCAGGCGACATACGTACCGGGTTTGGGTGCGTTACCGATTTCCGGTAAATAACAGGCGCAGCTGCGGTAGTTGAGATCGGGCGAGCCGAGCCGGACGTGTACCCAGTCGACATCTCTCTGACGTGCGTAGCCCTCATAGATAAGCTGCATATCGGTGGGGTTGTTGTTGACGTTGTAAACGTCGTATGGACGCGGGTTAACGGTGTAGGGGGCGTAGGATTTCAGCCCCGCTTTGGCGACCTCATCGAAGATGCCAATCAGGGACGCCATGTAATCGGTGCCAAAGTACATAGACGAGTGGGGGCGTCCGCCGAGCTTCACCAGTTTGTCGGCGCCAAAGGCGTTACCGTGCGCGACCAGGATCTTCATCAGCTTGGCCATGACCGGGCCCTTGGAGCCATCGAGCATGTCCTGCTCTTCCTGTGTCAGGGGCATCTGGTAGGGCTTGCTGGCGGCGCCTCCTGCCACCTGCTGTTCGGCGATCGGGTTTTTGCCGTCCGGTTTACTCATATCGGAATAAGTCATGCCGTCGGCATCTTTCGCGGTCATGCCTTTGCCACGGCCCTGGGTGAAGCCTTTGGAAGGTTTGTCAGCGGCTGCGTCTTTTTGACCATCTTCTGGTTTGGATTGGCCCAATGCCTTTTCACTGGCAGGCCCCAGCAAGGTAGTTGCGGGAATAAGAGTGACGGCTTTGCAAAAATCACGACGTTTCATTGGCGGGCTCGTAGTGCTTCTGGTCAATAGAGAAGCTCCGCTCTCTGAAGGGAGAGCGGTGCATTAGATGCAGCGTAGTCAAAGTTGGCGTGATCTCTTTGGGGAGGGAGCGGGGTTGGCAGTTAACTTGTGGTTTGAGCGGGGGGTGTTTTGGGATTGGTTTGAGGAATCGGATGGGGAGTGGGGATGTGGTGCTGGGGTTGCAGTGTGGGAGGATGGACTCGAAATACGCTTTGGCGTATTTCGCCCCTGCGGGCTCGCGTTGCTCGGTCTCAACTCGCTATGCGAGTTGGTCGAACCTGCGGAGCCTCTTGCCTCCCAAACGGGACATATAAAAAAAGCCCCATCCTTTCGGATGGGGCTTTTTGTATATGGCGCGCTCGGGAGGATTCGAACCTCCGACCGCCTGGTTCGTAGCCAGGTACTCTATCCAGCTGAGCTACGAGCGCGCTGCGTTGTGGTTGCGAATATTAGTGAGTTGCCTGTGCTTCGTCAACTCTTTTTTTAAGTCTTTTTAAGAAAAAGTCCTTAAAAATCCGCAAGTTATCGAACCTCTGGGCTTTCCGATGGTTGGCCGTTCAGCTCGATAGGGCGCGAATTCTGCCGTGCACCCGGGGCTTTTGCAAGCACTTTTTCGAAAAAAGTCCCGAACGTCAGGCTGCGCTGATTTCCGGCGTTCTGGTTGGGCTGTCGAGTTCTTGTGAAAACGCCTGTTCCAACAGCTCCGGGGTTCTGTGGCGCTTGATACGCTCGAAGAACCCCTGTGCTTCCGGATACCCTAGTTTCAGGTATGCCAGCCACTGCTTGATGCGGTTGCCGAGGTACTTCGATGGATACGTCGTACGGGTCGTCTGATAGTAGCGCCATAGCAGGGCAACGACCTGATGCCAGGACATCGGTGAATAGTCTTCGCCACGGCAGGCGGCCTTGATTTGCAGGCCCAGGTCGGGGCGGGCCAGCAGGCTGCGGCCAAGCATAAAGGCGTCGCAGCCGGTCACTTCCTGGCAGCGTTGGAATTCGCTGACCGTCCAAATGTCTCCGTTGGCGATAACCGGGATGCTGAGTGCCTGACGAATTTCGCCGATGTATTCCCAGTACGCAGGGGGGCGATAGCCGTCCACTTTGGAACGCGCGTGCACAGCCAGCTCACTGGCACCACCGGCTTCAGCCGCGCGGGCGTTATCCATATAGCTGAGGCGATCGTTGTAGCCCAGGCGAATCTTGGCGGATACCGGAATATCCGCCGGTAGCGCATTTCGCACCGCTGCCACAATGGCTTCGACGCGATGAGGACTTTGCAGCAGGCATGCGCCACCATCGCTGTTATTGACCGATTTCGCCGGACAACCAAAGTTCAGATCGATGGATTTTGCGCCGGCGGCCACTGCGCGGACGGCATTGTCTGCCATGGTGGCGGGATTGCCGCCCAGAAGCTGTAATTTTACGGGGATGCCGTGTTGTGTTTTCGCCTCGTGATCGAGTTCCGGGCAAAAGCGATGGAAGACTTTGCGCGGCAACATGGTGTGGGTGACGCGGACAAATTCAGTGACGCAGACATCGACACCGCCGATCTCGGAAAGCAACCCGCGCACATGATGGTCAATGACGCCCTCCATGGGCGCTTGGTATATTTGTGGGACTGTCTGGTCGAAAACTGTATTCATGAACTAAGAAATGGGGGCGCCAATGAAACGGCTGATCATTTTATCAGCACATTGGGCTGCCCTCTAATGGAAAGTTCGGAAAGGCAGTTTTTGTAGGCATTTTTTCTCTAGAAAACGGTTGTGGAAAACTATCTGTTTGTTGCGGCTGAAACTAATAAGTATTTGATTTTAAAAGAGACTTTTACTGATAATAGCCGCCGCTAAATTCTTCACAGGAGACGCACGGTGCAGGAAACACTGCTTCAACAGGGTCTGGACATTACGTTGTTCGGCATGGGGATCGTTTTTTCCTTCCTGCTGCTTCTGGTCGTTGGAACGACCCTGATGTCCCGGTTGATTACCCGGTTTTTCCCGGAGAGCGAACCCGCTGCCATTGCCGCGCCGTCCAGTGCTTCAGGTGACGTCCGTCTGCAGGCTGTAATCAAAGCCGCTATCGATCAGCACCGCAGCAAGCGCCGCTGATCACTGCCGCTGTTTTAACCCAATAACCCATAAACTTGCCGAGAGAGATAATCCATGACAGAGGTTAAGAAGCCACTGGGGATTACCGACGTAGTCCTGCGTGATGCACACCAATCACTTTTCGCCACCCGGCTGCGCCTGGATGACATGCTGCCGATTGCCGAGAAGCTCGACAAGGTGGGTTTCTGGTCACTCGAATCCTGGGGTGGCGCGACCTTTGATGCGTGCATCCGCTATCTCGGCGAGGATCCGTGGGAGCGTATTCGCGAGTTGAAAAAGGCTATGCCGAACACGCCACAGCAAATGCTGTTCCGTGGCCAGAACATTCTCGGATATCGCCATTACGCCGACGACGTGGTTGAGAAGTTCGTTGAGCGCGCAGCGGAAAATGGCGTCGACGTCTTCCGCGTGTTCGACGCCATGAATGATATGCGTAACCTGCAGACTGCGCTGAAGGCAGTGAAGAAGCAGGATAAGCATGCGCAGGGAACCATCTCTTACACCGTGAGCCCGGTACACACGCTCGATCTATGGGTAGATCTGGGGCGTCGTCTGGAAGACATGGGTGCCGATTCTATTGCCATTAAAGACATGGCGGGTTTGCTGCGCCCTTATGAAGGCTACGAGCTGGTCAAGCGCCTGAAAGCCGCTGTGGATATTCCGATTCATATGCAGTGTCACGCGACGACCGGTCTGTCGACCGCGACTGCGCTGAAGTGCGTGGAAGCTGGCATTGATAATATCGATACCGCCATTTCCTCCATGTCCATGACATACGGCCACAGCCCCACTGAGGCAGTCGTCGCCATTCTTGAAGGTACCGAGCGCGACACTGGACTGGATATCGCGCTACTCGAGGAAATCGCGGCCTACTTCCGCGGGGTGCGTAAGAAGTACGCCAAATTTGAAGGGTCGCTGCGCGGTGTCGATTCGCGCATCCTGGTTGCCCAGGTACCGGGTGGCATGTTGACCAACATGGAAAACCAGCTGCGCGAGCAGGGTGCCAGTGACAAGCTGGATGAGGTACTGGCCGAGATCCCGCGCGTGCGTGAAGATCTGGGATTCATTCCACTGGTCACGCCTACCTCGCAAATTGTTGGCACCCAGGCGGTGCTGAATGTCCTGACCGGCGAGCGTTACAAGTCTATTTCCAAGGAAACTTCCGGCGTCCTGAAAGGCGAGTACGGTGCGACTCCCGCCGAGGTTAATAAAGAGTTGCAGGAACGCGTTCTTGACGGTGCGAAACCTGTGACCTGTCGCCCGGCAGATCTGCTCGAAGATGAGCTCGACAAGCTCACTGCTGAACTGAAGCAAAAAGCCGGTGAAGACGGTATCCGTCTGGAGGCGGGCGAGCGTGAGATTGACGACGTGCTGACCTATGCACTGTTCCCGCAGGTCGGTCTGAAGTTCCTCAAAAATCGTGGCAACCCCGATGCCTTTGAGCCTGTACCGACTGGTAAAGAAGGTGCAGCCGTCAAAAATGACCAGGGCGAAGAGGTTTATACCGTCACTGTTGAAGGTCAGAGCTACACCGTTACCGTCGCCGATGGCGGCGACCTGACCGGTATTGCACCAGTGGGTGCAGCATCTGTGGCCGCGCCGGCGGCAGCTGGCGCGGTGCCATCGGGTGGTGAGACCGTCCCGGCACCGCTGGCCGGTAATATTTTCAAGGTGCTAGTGAAACCCGGTGATCAGGTAACTGAAGGCCAGACCATTATTGTTCTGGAAGCCATGAAGATGGAGACCGCGGTGAGCGCGCCTAAGGCGGGCACCGTCAGTGGCGTAACCGTAAAAGAAGGTGATGCGGTGGCAGTGGGCGACGCCCTGCTGAGCATTGCTTAACTCCGGGGGCGCTTGTGGAAAATCTTTATAACCTCTGGCTTTCTTCCGGTCTGTACCAGATCGCGGGTAACCAGTTTGCGATGATTCTGGTCGGCCTCGGGTTGCTGTTCCTGGCGATTCGGAAGAACTTTGAACCGCTGCTGCTGGTACCCATCGGTTTCGGTGGCATTCTGGCAAATATTCCTGGTGCAAACCTGGCCTTTTCTGCGGCGGAGAGTGCAATTCTCTCCGGTGACGCCACCCTGCTGGCGCAAATGGCGCAGATACTCGGTGTTGAGGCCGCCAGCTCCGTTGAGGCGCTGAACGTGGCGCTCGGAGATGCTCCGGCCTCAGTGCAGGCCAAGGTGGCTTCTCTGGCGATGGATGCGGGCTTCTCCAATGGGATGCTGTACAACTTCTACAGCGTTGCCATCGCCTCCGGCGTTGCGCCGCTGGTAATTTTCATGGGTGTCGGTGCCATGACCGACTTTGGCCCACTGTTGGCCAACCCCCGGACCTTGTTCCTGGGGGCGGCGGCGCAGTTCGGTATTTTTGCCACGGTACTGGGCGCGGTTGCTCTCTCTGCGGCAGGCATTATGGATTTCTCCGTCGCGGACGCTGCCGCCATTGGTATCATCGGTGGTGCGGATGGCCCGACCGCGATCTATGTATCCAGCCTGTTGGCGCCCGACCTGCTCGGCGCAATCGCGGTAGCGGCCTATTCCTATATGGCGCTGGTGCCGCTGATCCAGCCGCCGATCATGCGCGCACTGACTACGCCGGAAGAGCGCAAGATCGAAATGGTGCAGCTGCGTCACGTCAGCAAGCGCGAGAAGATCGTATTCCCACTATTGCTGCTTATCCTGGTGGCGTTGTTCCTGCCGGATGCAGCGCCGCTGTTGGGTATGTTCTGCTTTGGTAACTTGATGCGTGAGTGCGGGGTGGTCTCCCGCCTCTCGGACACGGCGCAAAATGCCCTGATCAATATCACCACGATCTTCCTGGGATTGTCCGTGGGTTCCAAGCTGGCTGCAGACAAATTCCTGGATCCCAAAACTCTGGGTATTCTCGGACTTGGTATTGTGGCGTTCGCGATTGGTACCGCGACCGGGGTATTGATGGCGAAGCTGCTCAATGTCTTCAGTTCCAATAAGGTGAACCCGCTCATTGGATCTGCTGGCGTGTCTGCGGTACCGATGGCCGCCCGTGTGTCCAACAAGCTCGGGCTTGAGGCCAACCCGCAGAACTTCCTGCTGATGCACGCTATGGGCCCGAACGTGGCTGGCGTGATCGGTTCCGCCGTCGCGGCTGGCGTCATGATTACCATGGTTCGCTCCATGGGCGGATAAGCTGCTTTTCCTGACCAGGCAGCCATCCGGGTTGTCTGGTCTCTTTCCCTCCTAGCTACGTGTCCTGCGTATTTCCCCTGCCTCAATGCCAAAACAGAAGCGCCAAGCGATTCGGACCCGACGTGCTATGATGGCCGCCGGAAACAAGGCGCAGTGAGCGTTCGGAGGTAGTCATGTCTTGGTTGGGTGCGGGAATTGGTGCCGGCATCGGTATGATGTTTGGTGGCCCAATTGGTGCGGCTTTGGGTGCCTGGATTGGCAGCTCGTTCGGGAGCGGTCTCCAGCGCGTCGGCACCGCGGCAGATTCGCTCAACCGGGATGGGGCGCAAACTGTATTTGTCGTCACGCTGTTCTCCATGTTGGCAAAAATGGCCAAAGCTGATGGGCAGGTCACGCGCGAGGAAATTCGGTTAGTCGAAGACTTCATGGAAAATAATCTGCGCATGAGTGCAGAGGATCGCCGCGAGGCGATCAAGATTTTCCAGAATGCCAAGTCTGACGCGTACAGTATTTATGATTATGCGCAGCAATATCGGCAGCTGGTGGGTAATCCGGCCATGCGGGAAATGCTCTACCGGCTGCTGTTTGCCCTGGCGCATGCAGATGGACAGCTGCATCCTTCAGAAGAAGAGATTCTGCGACGTATTCCCGGATACCTGGGATTGCACGACAGTATTTATTCGGCGTTCAGAAACCAGTTTACCGGTGGTGCTGCAACAGCACCGGATACTCTCGAGCAACACTATGCTGTGCTTGAGTGCGACCCGGAGGTGAGCGATAAGGACCTCAAGCTGGCCTATCGCCGCAAGGCGGCGGAGTTCCATCCGGACAAACTGGCGGCGAAAGGTCTGCCGGATGAATTTATGCGCGATGCCGAAGAGCAGATGAAAAATATCACTGTCGCGTATGAGAGCATCGTTGCTGCGCGAAAACGTGCGACCGTCACCAGCTAATTGTATTGAGGAGTTCGCAATGAGCCTTGCCAGCGTAATTCAGGAGAAACTGACGTCGGCCTTTACGCCGCAGCATGTCGATGTACAGTGTGAAAGTCATCTGCACAATGTTCCCGAGGGAGCGGAGATGCACTTTCGTGTGGTGTTGGTCGCGGAAGCATTTTCTGGCGTGCGCAAAGTACAGCGTCATCAGAAAGTTTATGCCGCACTGGCGGAAGAAATGGCAGGCCCTGTCCATGCGCTGGCTCTGCATACCTACAGCCCGGATGAGTGGCAGGGTGAAGCGCCGGAAAGTCCTGAGTGCCTCGGCGGTGGCAAAGGCTAACAGTTACTCCGTAACGGCCCCGCCTGTGCGTGAGCTCGTTCCGGTTACACTTAATTCTCCCGATACCCCTTACCGTTCTTTTCGTGTCCCAACGCGGTACGCTTCACGTTTAACTCTTCTTTATTTACCGCGCGTTTCTATCGTCTTCCCCGTTTGATTGTTCATGCTTTCTCGTCGGCAGTCGTCCGTGGATCCTTTTGGTCCTGACGAAAGCGCATTATTGCGACTCAAATGGTTAGCTCGTTTCGATCAATGAGGGGCGGAAACGAGGAAGGGCAGGCCAGTCTGCAAAAGTTGGCGCTTTGTGCTGTGATGTTTGGCGTGCTTTGTAAAAAAATGGCACGAAATATCTCGCGCTTTTTTCCTATGTTGGAAAAATCTTGGCGTTGGAATCACCCAAAATGCCTGAAAAAAATTAATTGCGCGTCAACTTTACACAATTGTTCCAAGACAGAGCGTGCCGCTTGGGTGATTTTTCTACAGCCGTGAACTCCCGTGTCTAGACTGAAAGTGATTGGGTTAATTGCTGTTCAATTTGCCGAATATTGATGGAGTTCTGACTATGAAAATGATGCGCATTCTAACACCCTTGGCATTAGCAGTTACCGCCTCGGTAGGCGCGCAACAAGCTTTTGCCGGGGGGTCCGGTTACGTGCCTCCGGCACCTCCACCCAAGCTGTACCACGCGGGCACCGCGGTTGTACGTCTGGGCGGTAGCTATGTCGATCCGGATAGCACCAGTGCTACCCTGCGTAACCCGGACATTTTCCCGGAGTATGCAACCCTTGAGGGGCGTCGCGGCTTTGACTACGACCTGGATTCTGCCTGGTCTTGGCAGTTTAGCGCGATGTTTATGCCTGCGGACCACTTTGGTATCGAGTATATGTATGTCGGGGAGTCCAGCCACGACAACGACTGGCGGGTTTCAGGCTTCGTCGACGAGGGCTTTGACCGTACTTATCGGATCAATGACCTGGATCGTACGACCAATGTCCTGACCGTCAATTGGTTCCCGGTATGCCCTGAATCCTGGGTGCAGCCATACGTTGGTATCGGTACTCACTACACCGACTTCGACAGTGTCAGACTCAGAGATCCTGCGAATGAGGTGCTCGCTGAGTTTGCTGATGCGGTTGGCCCGGGCCGCCTGAGTGTCGGCAGCAGCTGGGGCTGGGTTGGTCAGGTTGGTATCGACATCCTGTTCGGCCGCGACAGTAACTGGCTGGTGAACATGTCCGCAACCTATCTGGACATGGATCTGACTGCAGACCTCGACTACGCCGTTGAGGGCCTGACCCAGGATGATCCGCAACAGACGCGCTTCTTCTACAACTCTGTACGGAGCCGTCTCGATCCAGATCCCTGGCTGTGGAACATCGGCATTGGCTACAAGTTCTAATCCTGGTATTGGAACGAAAAGGGCGCTTCGGCGCCCTTTTTTGTTGTTGGATGCGGCTGGATCCCTGCGGTGTCGAGTAGCCGGCTCGCTGCGTGGGTTAAGCGGTACTCTCGCTGAGGAACGCCTGAATGTGTTCGAGGAAGTCCTGCCCGAAGCGCGCCAGCTTGCTGTCACCAACCCCGCTGATGTCGAGTAATTCGGCACTGTTTTTGGGTTTGCGCAATGCCATTTCGCGCAGTGTCGCGTCATGGAATACGACGTAAGGCGGTACACCCTGTGCTTCCGCGAGTGCTTTTCGACATGCACGCAGCTGGTCGAACAGGGCCTGGTCTGCCTCGGCGAGATCCTCGACGGGGTTTCTGCGGCTGGTCGGTGCCGACCTGGCAGCCAGCTTACGCAGCTGAATCTTTTGCTCACCGCGCAGTAACGGGCGGCATGCTTCCGTCAGTTGCAGTGCGCCGAAGGCTTCACCGTTGACCTCCAGCAAGCCCCTGACCACCAGCTGTCGCACGACCGCGCGCCACTCAACGGCGCTGAGGTCGGATCCGATTCCCCATGTACTCAGTTGGTGATGGCCGAATCGATGGATGCGCTCGCTATCGCTGCCGCGTAACACGTCGATGACGTGCGCAGCACCAAACCGCTGTCCGGTCCGATAGACACAGGACAATAGCTTGGCGGCTGCCTCGGTACCGTCCCAGGTTTGTGGCGGTGAAAGACAGTTGTCGCAGTTGCCGCAGGGGTCGGGTAAGGTCTCGGCGAAATAGCGCAACAACGCCTGCCTGCGGCAGGTGGTGATTTCACACAGGCCCAGCATGGCGTTCAGACGCGTGCGTTCGCTTCGTTTGAAGGCCTCGTTGCCCTCAGACGCGTCGGCCATTTGACCAAGCTTGACGACATCCTCCAGGCCGTAGAGGAGCAGTGCAGTGGAATCCTCACCGTCGCGACCGGCACGGCCGGTTTCCTGATAGTAGGCTTCGATGCTTTTGGGTAGATCCAGATGCGCTACAAAGCGCACGTCGGGTTTGTCGATCCCCATACCAAAGGCGACAGTGGCGACAATGATGACGCCTTCTTCCCGCAAAAAACGCCGCTGATGGGCTGCCCGGGTTTCGGCCGGTAGTCCGGCATGGTAGGGCAGGGCAGTCAGCCCCTGATCTGCCAGCCATGCGGCGGTGGATTCAACCTTGTTGCGGGACAGGCAGTAAATAACGCCAGCGTTTCCCGCCTGCTCGTCGCGCAGGAACTGCAGCAGCTGGCGCTTCGGATTGTTTTTCTGGGTGATGCGATAGCAAATATTCGGGCGGTCAAAGCTGCTGATGAAGTGCTGTGCCTGATGCAGATTCAGTCGCTCCGCAATTTCCTGGCGCGTGCGGGCATCAGCCGTTGCGGTCAGGGCGATGCGCGGCACCTGTGGGAACAGCTCGTGCAGCTGGTTCAGTTGCAGGTATTCCGCGCGAAAGTCGTGGCCCCACTGTGAGACACAGTGGGCCTCATCGATGGCAAACAGGGACAGCTTCGCCCGCGACAGCAGCTCCAGGGTACGCGGTTGCAGCAGGCGTTCTGGCGCCAGATATAAAAGCTTGAGTTCACCGGCCAGCAGGGCACGCTCAATCGCCTGTGCCTCTTCCAGGGGCAGGGTGGAATTCAGAAATGCGGCCGGCACGCCGGCGGCGCGGAGCGCTTCCACCTGGTCTTGCATCAGGGCAATGAGCGGTGAAATCACAATGCCGCAGCCGGTCTGGGCCAGTGCGGGGATCTGGTAACAGAGGGACTTGCCCCCACCGGTGGGCATTAACACCAGGGCATCTTCACCGGCAATCAGGCGCTCGATGATGTCTTGCTGCTGACCGCGAAAATCGCGATAGCCAAACGTGTGCTCGAGGATGTAATGCGGGCTGGCGGGGGTGGAGGTACTCATGCTCGGGAGTATACCGGCCATGACGATTCAGGTCGCGCCAGGTACCCCGGATGGGCGAGTGGGCGCGCCGGTGGAGGAGGCTTTGGTGGCAGTCCTGCCCCCACGCTCAGGGCGGGATGGCGCGCAAATCATGCCTAAATCCAGCGAAAGTGCCGGAAATGACCAATTTGGCGGCAAATTCCCTTTAAAAATGTGACCTTTCGCTATAATCGCGCTTCGCAGACATAGACAAGGATAAGCCTATGCGCACTGTGAATTTGCTTTTGCTGTTATCAATCGGGTTGTTGGGGAGTCTCGCAGGATGCGTTTCCGTCTCTCCGGACCGGCTGGTGCAGTCCGCCCGTGCGGACACCCACTTGGGCTGGAAACCCGCGCCAGAACATCAGCTGGCCTTTTCGCTGGTCACCGCAAGCGGTATCGGTCGCGTGGAGCTCCAGCCTTTGCCCGAGGATCTGAAGCTGCTCACGCTGGAGCTTCCGGGCCTCCAGCGGGTGGAGGGGGTGCAATGGCAAGGTGCCGATGGATTTGACGCGATGTTGTTTGATGGAAGCGGCGGTCAGCCGGGTGTCGCACTGGATGCGATGCCGCGTGGCTTTCGCCTGCGTATCGCGGGTGAGGCGCTGGATTCGATGCGGGCCGGCGGTATCCTCACCGTCGTGGACGTCTACCGGGGCTGAGGCTCGCTGTCAGGCTTCGCTGGCCCGGCGCCAAAGCCCAACCCCTCTGGGCGGATCAGGTACAGCTGTTTCCAGTACTTGCCCGTAACCCATAGCCCGTCATTTTCGGGATCCCAGGCGATCCCGTTGGCAACGGCATCCACGTCGTTGTGGGCGGGGGAAAGTTCGCTGATATCCAGCACGCCTTGCACTTCGCCGCTTGCCGGGTCGATTGCAATAATCCGCTCGTCCATCCAGATATTCGCCCAGATCAAACCCTGGGCATATTCGAGTTCGTTTAACCGCGCCCAGCGCTGGTCTCCGCCGTGCACCTGCAGCCGCCGCTTGATCTCAAACGTATCCGGATCCCTGAAGGTGAGTTGGTCGGAGCCATTGCTCATGATGAGCCATTGGCCATCGGAGGTGAGCCCCCATCCTTCACCGGCATAGTGATAGGTGCCCAGCCTCTGCAGGGTACTGGCACGATAGACCTGCAGTTCTCCTGCGCGATAAGTGAGCAGGTACAGTCGATCCCCCAGAACAGCCAGTCCTTCCGCAAATCGATCCGGAGAGAGCCACTTGCGTCTCAGAGGTGCCTTGGAAGGGTCGGTATACTTGGCCAGCCAGGACTGTTGATAGCGGCCGCTGCTTTCCCACCAGTGTTTGCCATCGAAGTACAATCCCTGGGTAAAGTGGTCGCTGCCCCGCTCCCGTTGCTGGAGCACCTCGAAAGGGACTTCGCCTGGTGCGGACGCCATGGCGGGCGAGGTGAGTAACGCGATCAGCAGTGCGACGGGGTACAGAGCTCTGTTGGCAGACATATAAGAATCAGGTTTTCGCATCCGCAGTAAGTATTTATGAACAGAATCAAAACGTTTATTACATTGACCCTGCTGGGTGGCCTCGCCGTGGTATTGCCGATCGCCATCTTTGTGCTGCTGTTCCAGTGGCTGTTTGGGCAGGTCTCCGAGTTGGTTGAACCCGCAGTACATTGGATGGAAGCGCACACCCAGTTCAAGCATACCCTTGCTCGTCTGGTGGTGATAGCGCTGATTCTGGGTGGATGCTTTTTAATCGGACTGCTGGTGAAAACCGGTGTGGGCCGTTGGGTGCATCGGCACGTCGATCACTGGCTGGGCAAGCTCGCCCCCGGGTATACCACCATCAAGGATCTCGTCCTGCAGTTTATTGGGGGTGGCGATAGTGGTGGGGTGCTCGCTGGTCCGGTCGCGCGGGTGCGGATTCATGGTGCTGACAATCCGTTGGCAGTGACCGCGATTGTCACTGCGCGCCATGACAATGGCGATTACACCGTCTATGTGCCGACCGCTCCGGTGCCCACGTCTGGATTTGTGTATCACGTGCCCGCAGCTTGCGTGGAGATTTTGCCCGGGGTCACGGTGGAGGCGGCGATGAAATCCATTGTCGCGTGCGGATCCGGCAGCGCCGAGTTAATGGCGAAGGCGCGGCTGGAAGTCAGTCCGACCTGAGCTGGGGAGCAATCCCTATAAACCCGGGGTGGCGGAATCAATCCGGCTATTTTGTCTCGCTGCGATGGCGCCCCAGGGCGCGAATGGCGAATCGCGCCGGATGCAGGGCTTGCACCAAGGGCCGCGGCAGGGGCATAGGCTCCCCACAGATCCAGCTGGCGACAACTTCCGCAGCCAGGGGCGCATAGGTGAACCCGCGTGACCCGAGTCCGGCCAGCGCGTACAGGTCTGGCTGATAGTCTGTCCGCGTGGGAATCAACGCTTTGCGATTTCGCCGCAGAAAACTGTAGGTTTCCTCGAGCGCTGGCCAGCACGGGATCGGACCGGCCATTGGCAGGTAATCCGGCGTAGCGGCGCGGACTGCTGCACGGCCTGCCAGCGGTTGTCCGGCGAATGCGTCCGCAACGTCCGGCAATAGCCTGCGCAGCGTGTCGAGATTTTCCTCCGCCTCTGACGCGCGTACTTCCGTCGCCGTATCACGCAATTTGAACGTCGCGCCAAAACTCTGGAGGTTGTCGATTGCCGGTGTGATATAGCCATCACTGCAGAGAACGCACTGCAGCCGGGACGATATTGGGGTAGCGGCGGTGGTAGTCACCTGGCCCCGGATCGGGTTCAGCGGGAGCGCGGCGGTTGGCCCGAGTTGACGCACGCCATTTGCCGCGCATACCACGATGGCCTCGCTGGAAAATTGCCGATCCCCCGCGTCGCGGAGTTGCCACTGTTGATCGTTATGCTCGAGCGCAACGATGTCGGTATTCCACTCGGTCGTGATGTTGGGGTGCTGGAGCAGCGCGGCGCAAACATTGGCAGGTTCTAGCCATCCTCCGCCCGGAAAGTACAGGCCTCCCCGAGCCAGTGACAGACCTGCGATCTCGGAAGCTTCACGGGCATCGACGAGTCGCGCCAGCGCCGTGCCCGCCTGTTGGTCGAGCCAGTGTCCGATTTTCCGGTGCAGCTGTGCTTCTTTGTCGTCTTCCGAGAGCTGCAGCATGCCATCTAGGTGCAGCAGCTCCGGGCAGTTCGCCTGGTAATAGCGCAGTGCAAACATGAGTGCATGCAGATTGAAGTCGCCGTTTGCACCCGGCGCCGGCGAAAGCTTTGCATAGAGGATGCCCTGGCGGTTTCCTGAAGCCTCACTGCCAGCGGCACTACCGCGTTCAAATACGGTGACCGCAAGCCCGCGCTCGGCGAGGGCGCGGGCAGTGGTGGCCCCGGAAATACCGGCTCCAATAACCGCGACACGAGAGACCGTATTGGTTGTCTCCGGCAAGTGCCAGGGTGTCGATGGATACTGAGGGGGATTCTCCAGAGATTCGGGTGACAGGCAGCCGCGCAACATTTCGCGTTTGTGGCCAAATCCGGGCACTTTTTCCAGGGCAAAGCCGACGTCGCGCAGGCCGCGTTTCACAATACCGGCACAGGTAAACGTCGCGAATGTGGCACGATCGCCACTGAGGGCGCCAAGCTGCTCAAACAGGGAGGTTTGCCACATGGCGGGATTTTTCGATGGCGCGAAGCCGTCCAGAAACCACGCGTCGACCTGGCGATCGCGTGCGGGATCGTCGAGGCGCAGGCTGGCGAATCCCTCGCTGGCTTCCCCAATCACCAGGGATAACGTGACGTTGCCAAACCGCAGTCGATGCACGCCCGGAGCGAGCAGTGGGGGATATTGCTGTTCGAGCTTCGCTCCCAGTTCGGCCAGTTCCGGCCAGAGTGCCAGCGCACGCTGCAAATCCTGCAGGTGCAGGGGATACTTTTCTACGGAGATAAAGTGCAATTGCGCATCAGCGGGAGCCGCTTCCCGCCACAGCTGCCAGGCCGCAAGAAAATTGAGTCCGGTGCCAAAACCGGTTTCACCGATGGTAAAGCAGTCGCCACTCTGCAGGGATTGCCAGCGCTGGCGGAGATGATTTTGCTCGAGGAAGACATATCGGGTTTCCTCCAGGCCAGAGGCACGGGAAAAATATACGTCCTCAAAGGCTCGGGATACCGGCTGGCCGTCCTCACCCCAGTCGATTTGTGCGTGCGGGGGACGTGCATCACTCACGACTGCAGACCGAACTCGCGCATGACCTGGCTGCACCAGGTGTCGAGGCGCTCGTCGCTCAATTCGAATTCGTTTTCGTCGTCCAGCGCGAGGCCGACAAAGTGGCTGCCATCGTCGGTTAATGCCTTGGAAGCCTCGAACTGGTAGCCGGCTGTCGGCCAGTAGCCCACCGGCTTTGCGCCGACAGCGATCAGCTGGGCATGCAGATATCCGACTGCATCCTGGAACCACTCCGGGTAACCCTCCTGGTCCCCCTGGCCATAGATGGCAAAACTTTTTCCGGATAGTTTGAGGGTCGCCAGCTGGTCCCAGATATTTTCCCAGTCTTCCTGCAGTTCGCCATAGTCCCAGGTTGGAATCCCGAAGATCAGGAAGTCATATTGCTCGGTGAGGGTAATATCGTCATCAGCGACGTTATACAGGTCCAGCCACTCGTCACCCAGGCGTTCGCGGATTTTTTCCGCTGTCATCTCCGTGTAGCAGGTGCTTGAGCCGTAGAACAATCCAATGGGAGCGTGCATGGTCAGTGGGGGTTCCGGTTAGTTTGCGCCGCAAAAGTCGAGCTGGCGCCAGGCTTCAAAAATCACGATCGCGACTGCATTGGACAGATTGATGCTGCGGCTCTCTGGGCGCATGGGGATGCGCAACGTGTGTTCCTGGCCGGTGCGGGCGAGAAATTCTGCCGGCAGTCCACGGGTTTCCGGCCCAAACACGATGGCATCGTCGGGCTGAAAGCTTATTTCCGTATGGCTGCGGCTTCCCTTGGTTGAGAGCGCCAGTACCCGCTTGGGGGTTTCACTCTGTTCGAAGGATGCCCAGTCGCGGTGGCGCACCACACGGCTGTATTCGCTGTAATCCAGGCCCGCGCGCCGCAGACGTTTATCGTCCATCGCAAAGCCCAGTGGCTCAATCAGGTGGAGCTCCGCTCCCGTATTGGCACACAGTCGGATGATATTCCCCGTATTGGGCGCAATTTCCGGTTGGTAGAGAACGATCTTGAACATCTTTCCTGGCGGGTGGGCGTTTTGATGCAGTGCTCTGGCAAGTGGGCCGGGATGGCCTGCCGGTGATGATCCAGCGGGAGTCACACAGTGCGGCCCCCGCAATTGGCGCAGATTATTTCATAGTTACTGGGCGGAGGCGATCTCCTCGCAATCGATTTCAACGCCCAGTTCATCGGCAATTTCGTCGAGCTCATCCCGCAGGCCATCCAGATCCATGTCTTCTGCCACCTGAATACTGCACTGCGCGGTAAACAGCGGTTCACCGCTCCACGGCGTGCTGTCGTAACCGGTATCGAGCTGCTCCACATTGATATGGCGAGCGGCCAGCGCGCGCGAGATTTCCCTGACGATGCCCGGTCGATCATTGCCGACCAGCTTCAGCTGTATCGTCTGCTGCGGACCGGCGGCGACAGCCTGGGCTTCCTCGACCTGGAGGCGGAGGCCGCTGGAGGACAGCGTGGCCAGTGCCTGCTGCAAACCCTCGGCCGCTTCAGCGGGAACGCTGACGCGCAATATCCCGGCAAACTTACCGGCGAAGTGGGCCATACGGCTGTCTTCCCAGTTGCCGCCACTGTCTGCAATGGCAGCAGACAGCTTTTCCACGACGCCGGGCTTGTCGTCGCTGATCAGGGAAATTACCAGGTGTTGTTGCATCACTAGATCCTTCAAGTTTGCTCTGGATTAGTCCGTTGGCGCATTTTGCATCCGCTTCGGTTGACGGTGAAACGATTGCGAACCGTCGAGTCGATTGCAATAGTATGGTGCAATGAGCCGCGTTACACTGGCGTCATTGTAGCCACAGATGGCGCGGTTGGTAACATCCGGACAGAGGGTTGCCCAACGATTTCGCGAATGTCGGTCTTTGTCACAGAGACTGTGCAATGATCATGGGGTTGCAGCGTAAAGGTCGCGAGGAGACTCAGGATGAAAGTGCATGCTGACTTGTGTGTGATACCGATTGGCTCCGGGGTGTCGGTGGCTGATTATATTGCGGAGTGCCAACGCGTACTGCAGGCGGCCGGCCTTGAACACAAAATGCACGCCTATGGCACCAATATTGAAGGTGACTGGGACGAGGTCATGGCAGCGGTAAAGCAATGCCATGAGCGTGTCCATGAAATGGGCGCGCCGCGGATCAGCACAAGTTTAAAGTTGGGAACCCGTACCGATCGCGCGCAGTCGCTGCAGGATAAACTCGACAGTGTGAATAGCCGGTTGACTTGAGCCGGTGGTTTCCCAGAATAATTACCGGGAATTTTTCCGGACGAGCAATCCAATTGTGCCGCGATCGGGTACAAAGCGATTGGCTAAAAAAGAATAATCGGTTGGGCAAGCGTCCATAAACCATTGCTTGATCAATCGAGCGTTTTCAACCAACAGGAGGGGGTAAATATGAAATTGAAACCATTAGCCGCTGTATTGGCCTGTGTCACGATCGGAATTGGTGCAGCGGGTTGCGCGCCGAAAGAAGAGGCTGACAAGTCGGTAGCAGAAGCGCCGGCAGCGCCTGCGGTGACAGAGTCCGCCGCGCCTGCAGAAGCTCCGGCAGCCCCGGCTGCAGGTGCCGAGACCGTGATGGATCTCAGCGCAGTCATCGGTGGCAGCCAGCGTACCCCCCAGTATGCCGAGCGTGACCAGTTCCGCCATCCGGCAGAAACCCTGGAGTTTATGGGGATTAAGCCTGACATGGCCGTGGTGGAAATCGCCCCGGGTGGCGGTTGGTACACCGAAATCCTGGCGCCTTACCTCAAGGATACCGGTACATTCTACGCGGCACATTTCCCCGCCGATTCTGAGGTGGGCTATTTCCAGCGCTCCCTGAAGGCGTTCAAGGACAAGCTGCAGTCTGATCAGGACTCCTACGGCAAGGTGATCGTGACCGAGTTTGATCCGGGTTCCGATAAAGCAGTGGCACCAGCCGGCAGTGCAGACATGGTGCTGACCTTCCGCAACGTACATAACTGGATGAACCAGAGCAAAGAAGAAGCGGCATTTGCCCAGTTCTTCGCTGCGCTCAAGCCGGGCGGCGTGCTCGGTGTGGTTGAGCATCGGGCTAAGCCAGGCACCAGCCGCGAAGACATGATCAAGAGCGGTTATGTTACCCAGGACTACGTGATTGAAGTGGCCAAGGGCGCCGGTTTCGAGTTTGAGGAAGCCAGCGAGGTGAATGCCAACCCGAAAGACACTGCGGACCATCCGAAAGGTGTTTGGACCCTGCCACCGAGCCTGCGTCTGAAGGATGAGGATCGCGAGAAGTACATGGGCATCGGCGAGAGTGATCGCATGACCCTGCGCTTCCGCAAGCCTGCCGAGTAATACAGCCCCTGTGAAAGGGGAAGTGTTCTCGCAAAAAACGGCCCGCAATGCGGGCCGTTTTTTTGTGTGTGCGGTAGACTCCGCCGGGTAAATATTCGACTGATCAGGCCGTACCCATGATAGTTCCCCACCGACAACTCGACCCAGACACTCTGCAGAACCTGCTTGAGGAATATGCCACCCGTGAAGGAACTGAGTACGGTGAGCGAGAGGTGAGCCTTACTGACAAGGTCGCGAGCCTGCGTCGGCAGCTGGAGTCCGGTGACGTGGTGATCTGGTTTGAGCCAGGCGAGGAATCCGTCAACCTGGTGCTCGCACAGGATATCCCCGCTGATGAATGATTTCCTGATCACCCCCGCCGCGGGCCAGGCTCGCGCGCGCTTCCTGTTTGCGCACGGTGCCGGCGCGCCGATGGACAGCGAATTCATGCAGGAAATCAGTGAGGGATTGGCACGCGCGGGCATCGAGGTACTGCGCTTTGAATTTCCCTACATGGAGGAACGTCGGCAGACCGGCAAGCGACGGCCACCAAACCGGATGCCGGAACTCGAGGCGTGTTTTTTACAGCAGGTACAAGCGGCGGCGGCAATCTCTCCGGCATTGCCACTGTTCATTGGTGGCAAGTCCATGGGCGGGCGTGTTGCCAGTTTGGTGGCTGAGGGGCTGTTTGGTGAGGGCCTGGTGTCCGGCCTGGTTTGTCTCGGCTACCCGTTTCATCCCACTGGTAAACCGGACAAGCTGCGCACGGCGCACCTGCTACCGATGACCTGTCCGACGTTGATTGTGCAGGGCACTCGCGACCCGCTGGGTAATCAGGACGAGGTGTCCGCGTATGGATTGCCTGGGCACTTTGTCGTGCACTGGCTTGAGGATGGTGACCACGACTTCAAGCCGCGACGGGCTAGTGGGTATTCCCGCGCGGAACACTGGCAGGCGGCAGTGGCCGCGATTGCAGAATTCAGCTCGCCTGCTCGAGAATCGTAATGCGCTCTGCCTGCGCCAGCATCGGTGCCAGCTGAGCCATCTGTCCCCGGCGCTCCTCACTGGTGTACCAGTGCTGCCAGTGCAGCTCGGACTGCCACTGGGACAGGGTAAAGCGTTTCAGCGGGTTATCTTTGGCCTGGAAGGTCTGCCCATCAATAAACCCAACCGTACGATAGGCGTTGGTGAGGAGCCTGCGGGCCGCATCCTCATAGGTGCTTTTCATGTCCTCGGCTATTTCGCGCTCGATCAGAACGTAAATCATCGACCCTTACTCGTAACTGGCAGCAAACTCGTCTTGCGGATTCTAGCGTGGGAGACGGTGACCAAGGTGGGCATTTTGGCCGGGTTGCTGGGCAATCCTGCAGTATCGGGATTTCAGGGGGGTCCGGCGACGGCTGAGTCTACGGGTGACGCCGGGTGGGGATTGGAGGACAATAGCGGCCATGAATTCAGATCAAACTCTCGATGCCCGCGGCCTGCTGTGCCCGGAGCCCGTCATGATGCTACACGCCGCAGTGCGCAAGCTGGGGGAGGGCGAGGTGCTGCTAATGCTCGCCACAGACCCGTCGACCCAGCGCGATGTCCCCAAGTTTTGCCAGTTTCTCGGCTATGAACTGGTTGAGCACGCAGAAGCCGACAGTGAATTCTCCTACTGGATTCGCAAGGGCGAATAAGGCCCTGCCACCCGGAAGGCATTGAGAGTCAGAGGGCGACCAGTTGGTCGCCCTCTGTATTGGCCAGTGCGGTCAGGGGTTGGAAACCAGCGCCGCGATCGCGGCCAGCGCTTCCGGGTCCTCTGATTTGATCTTGTTGGCGATGTGGTGCTGAAAGAAATAGCGAAACCCGTTCGATTCCTGCGCGGGATACAGGCAGATATCCCCGGGTAGCACGGGTGTGGTTTCGACGCTGTCATGGTCGATCAGCATGCCGTGGATCTCGCCACAGGCATACAGGCGCCAACTAACCACTTCAGTCAGCGTGAGGTTTTCGCGCTGGTCGTCCATGAATACTGCATGGGTGCCGATGGTGTCGGGAATCTCCTGCGTGATTTCCTCGGCTTTCCCACTCTCGAACTCGAAGTATTCCGCCGCAGTCTCCAACTCGACGATCTTGTGGATGGGCGCCTCGTGGAAGATTTCCTCGACGCCCGGGTCGTAGTAGCCTTCGAAGCGTCCATCCAGGGGGTCCCGGATATCCGGACAGGCAACGATGGAGTTCAGCCAGGGAACAAGGCCTACGACCTCGCCATTGGCTTTGAGGCCCCAGCACAGAATTTTCAGGCTGTAGAGATCTGTGCCACTGGAGCTGTTGGAGTAGAGCATTTCCAAGCCATCCAGCTCCGGCGACAGGCGCACAAAACGCTTGCTCGCAGAAGTCTCGATTGGCTCGCCGGTGAAGAGGTCAACCACGTTGGAATGACGATGGTCGGTCATAGAGCACCTCCTTGCAGGGCCGGTTATGGTGCAGGAGGGCGTTATACTGCTTGTTCCCCCCTTGAATAGGGCAACCCGAGCAGGCAGGGCCTTCTCGGGGTCCCTAACCACTAAGTTATATGTTGGTTTGGCGAAATACAACCAGCCTCTTATATAAGAAGGTTATTATCGGCGTGGTTTTCCATGACTTTGCTCGAGACCGGCGCGTTGTTATAGTCCCCGCCTTTCCCATCCGGTGGAGTACCCGTGTTAGCCAAAGCCCCTGTTATCGAGGCGTTCGCACTGCCTGAGGCCGCTGGCATCGTCGCGGTGTTCAATCGGTGCTTTGCGGACCCCGCCGGCCTGAATACCCGCCTGCGCGGTGGGGCCGCCGAACCCTTTTATCGCCCGGCGGGGGACGGCGTTGATTTCCACTGTATCGAGTTCACCCGTGACTACGCCGCCAGCGCCCTGCACGAAGTCGCACACTGGTGCGTCGCAGGCCCCGAACGCCGCCAGTTGCCCGACTATGGCTACTGGTACGCCCCGGATGGTCGCACAGCGGAACAGCAGCGGGAGTTTGAGCAGGTAGAGATTCGCCCGCAGGCGCTCGAGTGGATTTTCGCCCGGGCCTGTGGTCTGCGTTTCCGCGTCAGCGCCGATAATCTGCAAGCGGGCCTGGGGCCCAGTACGGCGTTCAAACGGGATATCTGGCAACAGGTACAGCTATTTTGCCGCGAAGGCGTCAATACGCGCGCCCGCGATTTTGCGACTGAACTGGCACAAGCATTCACCCATATCGACCCATTTATGGCCGAAAACTATCGGCTGGAAGACCTGGGATGACCCTATGAGCACCCCCGAGAATTTAGCCAGAGAGGGCGGCTGCCTGCTGGTGGACGCCTCTGTCTATATATTCCGCTATTACTTCGCATTGCCCCCCAACTGGACCAGCCGCTCGGGATACAGCACCGAGGCGGTCTATGGCTTTACCAACTTTCTGCTGGACTTGCTGGCGCGGCGTCCGGTGCGGATAGCCTGCGCATTTGATGAATCGCTGGGCAGTTGTTTTCGCAACACGTTGTATCCGGAATACAAGTGCAGCCGGGCGCTGCCCGATGAAGCGCTGGCGTTTCAGCTGGAGGCGTGCCGGGAAATGGCAGAAGCGCTCGGTATTGCGAGCTTTTCCAGCGAGCGCTATGAGGCTGACGATATCCTCGCCTCATTGACGCGGTTGTGTGAGATGCATCGCCCGATCATCGT
Organism: Microbulbifer sp. ABF4_148; assembly: GCF_056158985.1. NCBI lineage: Bacteria > Pseudomonadati > Pseudomonadota > Gammaproteobacteria > Cellvibrionales > Microbulbiferaceae > Microbulbifer > Microbulbifer sp. ABF4_148. Next base: position 3,343,910 of record NZ_JBSWUI010000001.1, on the reverse strand, counting down.
CAGCCGCGATAAGGATCTCGGCCAGTTAATGGCGAGAGGGGCCATCTCCCTGTGGGATTTCGCCGCGGACAAGCATCTGGATCAAGCCGGCATTGGCGAAAAGTTTGGCGTGGCACCGGGGCAGATTGCCGACTACCTCGCGCTGGTGGGAGACACCAGTGACGATATTCCGGGGGTGCCCGGCGTCGGACCGAAAACGGCCGCGCAGCTACTGTCCCACTATGAGGGTATCGACGGGCTGCTGGCCGATCCGGCCGGTGTAGCGACCCTGCCGATTCGCGGGGCGAAAAAACTGGCGGAAAAGCTAGCAGAGTATGCAGAGCAGGTGCGCCTTGCGTTGCAGCTGACGCGCCTGGTGGAGGATATTGACCTGCAGGTCGATGAGCAGGCACTGCGCTGGCGACCTTATGATTCCGAACTGGTACAGGCAGTCGCCGAAGAGTTTGGTATCGGTGGCCTGAAGGGCAAGATTCGCCGGGTGGCGGAACTCGATTTCACGCAAGAGCGTGTATAGAAGGAAAACCATGGCAAAGGGATCACTGAAAATCGTCGCGGACGAAAATATTCCCGCGCTGGAGCACTATTTCTCCGGTCTCGGCGACGTACATAAGGTGCATGGCCGCACCCTGACGCGCGCGCAGCTCGCAGACGCCGATGTACTTCTGGTGCGTTCGGTCACCCCCGTCAATGCTGCGCTACTCGAGGGCACACCTGTGCGCTTTGTCGGCAGCTGTACGATCGGTACGGATCATCTCGACACCGAATGGCTGGACGCACAGCGTATTGCGTGGAGTGCGGCACCGGGATGCAATGCCAATTCGGTGGTGGAATATGTATTTTGCGCGCTCGCCACGCTGGGTGTGGACTGGCGTGGTCGTAGTTTTGGCATTGTCGGTTGCGGTAACGTCGGTGGCCTGTTGCAGCGTCGGTTGCATGAGATTGGTATTGCCTGTGCGGTTTACGATCCCTGGTTGCCTGACAATCCCGACAGTGCGCCACTCGCGAAGGTATTGCAGCAGGATATCGTTTGTCTGCACGCACCGTTGGTGCGGGGTGGAGAGCACCCCAGTGAGCATCTGCTCGGGGCCTCCGAGCTGGCGCTGTTACGCGAAGGCGCGGTGTTGCTCAGCGCCGGACGCGGCGGGGTGATCGATAACCGGGCACTGCTCGACGCCTTGCGGGCGGGCAAGCCGATGACCGCGATCCTCGATGTGTGGGAAAACGAGCCCAACATCAATGCGGAGCTGCTGGAACAAGTGGACCTGGCGACGCCCCATATCGCCGGGTACAGCTACGATGGCAAGCTCGCCGGAACCCGAATGATTCGGGCCGCGCTGGCCGAGTCTCTCGGTGAGCTGCTGGCTGACAGCGGTGCGGGAGCGGACGATGCGGGCGAAGGGCTGGAGGTGCACGCGCTGCACCTGGCGCACGACGCCGACAGCGATTTTGCCGTGCTGGCGAACCTGCTGCAGCAGATATACGACCCGCGCGAAGATGACCAGCGATTGCGCGCTGTGGCGACCGGAGATCTGGGAACTGCATTCGATCGGCTGCGCCGCGAGTATCCGCGTCGACTGGAGTTTTCCCACTACACACTCGGCGACATCGTACTGGACGCCGAGCAACGTCGACAATTGGCGATATTGGGCTTGCAGTGAAAGTAAAAAAACTGGGTTTGGTGATCAATCCCTGGGCCGGGATCGGTGGGCCCGCGGGTCTCAAGGGCAGCGACGGCGCAGACACCGTGCAAATGGCACTGGATCGGGGGATCGAGCCGCAATCACAAAAGCGCGCGGCAACTGCGCTGGCGGCATTGGCGCCATTTCGTGAGCAGCTGGAAATTCTCAGCTTTGCCGGCGATATGGGCGAGGCCGCCGCTCGGGCTGCCGATCTGCCGGTCAGCGTCGTCGGCGCTGCCGAACACAATCCCTCAACACCGGAAGACAGCGAGGCGGCGGCTGCTGCCATTCGCGCGGCCGGTGCAGATCTGATTGTGTTCGTTGGTGGCGACGGCACTGCCCGCAATATGGTGAATGCCCTCGGCGACACAGTTCCTGTGCTCGGTATTCCTGCGGGTGTGAAGATGCACTCCGCCTGCTTTGCGATTTCTCCGCGTGCTGCCGGGGAAGTATTGCGACGCTTGCTGGAGGGGGAGCTGGTCGACCTGCACGAACGTGAAGTGCGTGACATCGACGAGAAATCGTTTCGTGAGGGCAGGGTGAGTACCCGCTATTACGGCGAGCTCCTGGTGCCGGAAGAAGGGCACTTCCTGCAGGCGGTGAAGAATGCCGGCCGCGAAGTCGAAGAGCTTGCCGTTGCCGACATTGCGGCGGACATTGTCGAGGACCTGGACCCGGAAACCCTTTACGTGGTCGGCCCGGGTTCGACCACGCTGGCGGTACTGAATGAGGTGGGCTGTGAAGGCACACTGTTGGGGGTGGATCTGCTGTTGGACGGTGCACTGATCAAAACTGACGTCAGCGCGCCGGAAATCGAACAGGCACTTGCCGAGCATGAAGGCCCGGTAAAAATTATTCTGACCGCGATCGGCGGGCAGGGCCACCTGATCGGACGCGGTAATCAGCAGTTCTCACCGCGGGTCCTGCAAACCGTGGGGCGCGATAATCTGATCGTGGTTGCCACCAAAACAAAAATTACCGAATTGGGCGGTCGCCCGCTGCTGGTCGACAGTGGCGATGCGACACTCGATGCGGACTGGAGTGGGTTTATTCGCGTGGTGACCGGTTACCGCGATGCAATCCTTTACCCGCTGAGCGACGGAGAGTTTGATGTCGGACAGGAATGAAGTGATCGCAGCTGACTGGAGCGATCTACTGACGCAGGTTGAAGAAAAGCTCGCGTCTCAGTCAGGAGAGTCTGCGCCCGACAGCCGTCGCCTTTTTCACGGGCGTGGCAAGACCTGGCCTGGCCTGGAGCAGGTGTGCGTCGACAGTTTTTACCCGGCGCTGCTGGTGAGTTTCTTCCGCCCGCACGAGGGAGAAGATGCGCTGTGTGCTGAGCTGTGGAAGCGGGTGGAGCCGCTCGGCTATCAGGGGGTTGCCGCGCAGCGGCGCTATCTGCAGGACGCGCCGATCGCCTGGCCATTCGGTGAGCCCGTCACCGCGCCAGTAGCGCGTCGCGCAAAGCTGGAATTTCCGATTACCTTCAAGCGGCAAAATGTCGGCTTTTTTCTCGACATCGAGCCCGGTCGGGTTTGGCTGGAAAAGCAGGTGCAGGAAAAACTGGCAGCGGGAGAGGATCTCAAGCTGTTGAACCTGTTCGCGTTTACTTGTGCCTTTTCTGCAGTGGCGCGTTCGGTTGGGCCGCTCAAGGTCGTCAATGTTGACCTGAATGGGGGTGTGCTCAAGCGCGGGCGCAACAATCACACCGCCAATGGCTTGCCGGTAAAAGGGATCCAGTTTCTGAAGATGGATGCGGTGCGCGAGTTTGACCGCTTTGATCGGCGCGGACCCTTCCAGTTGGCAGTGGTCGATCCTCCCACACGCCAGAAAGGCAGCTTTGATGTCGACCACAATTACCAGCGCTTGCTGGAGTTGCTGCCGACCTGTCTCGCCGACGAGGCGGAGATCTTGATGGTGCTGAACTCACCGCGCCACAGTGAGCAGGGCTTTCGCGCAATGATCGAATCCGCGAACTCGGGCTTTTCCGTGGTAGAGCGCTTGCCGCAGAGTGTCGACTTCCCGGACTGTGATCAGGATGCGGCGCTGAAAATGCTACACGTGCGTTATCGCCGTCAGCCTCAACCTTAAAACAATCGCCTTCTGTGCGGCGTCTGTCGCACCGGTCCCGCGCACTCAGTGCGCGGCCATCTCCGCCATCAGTCGTTCCATCAGTTCCTGCAGGTGATTGGAAGAGCCCTGGCGAACCGCGGTATCCAGCTTCTGTGCATTGCTGGTGCCGGAGTCGTCGCGGCTGATCAGGAGCAGGAAGCCTGCATGGGACAGCGTGGTATCTTCGATCGCTTCCTGGCGCACCAGTTGCGAGAAATCGATATAGCCACTCTGCTTCAACCAGCTCATTGCGCCGAGGCAGGCCATATGGCGTGGCGAATGCAGGCCGAATTCGTCCGGTGTATCCGGTCCGGCAATGTCGTCCACGTAGATAGTCGAGGGCAGCGGAAACTGATTGAACAGTGCCAGCAAAATGCGCCCGGCATCGCGGTAAAAATCGTGGATGTGAAGATCGTCGAGCATCAGCCTGTTTACTGCGAGTAGCGTTCGAGGAAATTGCCAAACCGGCCGATGGCATCGGAAAGATCATCGGCGCGGGGCAGGAATACAATGCGCAGGTGATCCGGCGCATCCCAATGGAACGCGCTGCCCTGTACCAGCAGGATCTTTTCCTGGCGCAGGAAATCCAGCACAAGCTGTTCGTCGTTATTGATCTTGTGATGGTTCAGGTCAATCTTCGGGAACAGGTAAATCGCGCCTTTGGGTTTTACGCAGCTGACGCCGGGAATGTCATTCAGCATGCGATAGGCGAGGTCCCGTTGCTGGCGCATGCGTCCGCCGGGTAATACCAGGTCATTAATACTCTGATAGCCGCCAAGTGCCGTTTGCACCGCGTACATCGCGGGTACATTGCCGCACAGGCGCATGGACGCCAGGATATCCATGCCCTCGATAAACCCTTTGGCGCGGTGTTTGGCGCCGCTGACAATCATCCATCCGGAGCGGAAGCCAGCCAGTCGGTAGGACTTGGACAGTCCGTTGAAACTCAGGCAAAGCACATCCTCGGCGAGGGAGCCCATCGGGGTGAACTCCGCATCGTCATACAGGATCTTGCTATAGATCTCGTCCGCAAAGATCACCAGATCATGCTGGCGTGCCAACTCGACAATTCCTTCGAGTAATTCGCGTGGATACACGGCGCCAGTCGGGTTGTTGGGGTTAATGACTACAATGCCCCGGGTACGCGGGGTAATTTTGGCCTTGATATCATCGATATCCGGCAGCCAGCCCGACTGCTCGTCACAGCGGTAAAGTACCGGGTGGGCACCGGTCAGGTTGGTGGCCGCCATCCACAGTGGATAGTTCGGCATCGGCAACAGCATTTCGTCGCCATTATTGAGCAGCGCCTGGGTAGACATCGAAATCAATTCAGATACGCCATTGCCCAGGTAGATATCCTCGATGTCGACATCGGGGATCCCCAGCGTCTGGGACTCCTGCATGATGGCTTTACGCGCGGCAAACAGTCCCTTGGACTCTACATAGCCCTCTGCCAGTGGCAGGTTATGAATCACATCCTGGATGATTTCGTCGGGAGCGGCAAAGTCGAAAGGGGCAGGGTTACCTATATTCAATTTGAGAATACGGTGCCCTTCCTCTTCCATGCGATAGGCATGCTCCATCACCGGGCCACGAATTTCGTAGCAGACGCCGTGGAGTTTTTCCGACTTGTAGATGTCCTTCATGATGGTTGGGGGAATCCTGACCCTGTACTATCGTAGGATCCGCGTTAACCCGGAGCGGGAATGGGTGGCGGGATCTTACACTGCTGAAAAAGAAGGGAAGTATGGCAAAAGAGAAAGACGATAACTACTGGCGCGAACAGCTGACAGAGGAAGAATTTCACGTTTGTCGCAATGCAGGTACCGAGCGGCCGTTCAGTGGAGAGTATTGGGACTGTTTTGAAGACGGGAAGTACCTGTGCCGCTGTTGTGGCGAAGTGTTGTTTGAGTCATCTTCCAAGTTCGACGCAGGGTGTGGCTGGCCCAGCTTTGATGCAGAGGCCACGCCGGGGGTAGTTGCCGAGCGGGCTGACGACAGCCTGGGCATGCGACGGACAGAGATCCTGTGTGCCAAATGCGAATGTCATCTGGGGCATGTATTTCCCGACGGTCCGACAGAATCCGGATTGCGTTATTGCGTAAATTCTCTTTCGGTAAAACTGAATCGTAAGGACGAAACGTAAATAACAGAGCCTATTTAAGGACAAAATAACAAGAGTAAGGAGTTCGCTATGAAGAAGACCCACTGGAGTCGCTGGCTCGTGCGCCTGCAATGGATTCTGCTGCTCGGCATTTTTATGGCCGGTGCCGCCCTGCGCATGGAGTTGCTGCCGTTTGGTACCGTCTTCAAGGTTTTCCAGTACCTCGGGCTGGCGGTGCTGGCCATCGCGCTGGTGTGCATGCCACTGTTTATCTGGGGGCTGATCAAGCGCAACTCTGAAGTGCGCTGGACCGCACTGAAGGGCGTTATTCTCGGCTTGATCCCGATTGCGGTACCGCTGTTCACGGTTGGCAGAGAAAATTTTGAAGTGCCGGCGATCCACGACATTACCACTGACCTGGCGAACCCGCCGGCGTATGTCACGATTTTGTCCCTGCGGGACGACGACGATAACAATCCCGCCTATGAGGGCGAGCGCGTTGCCAAGCTGCAGCGTGAAGCGGGTATTTACGACGACATTCAGCCTCTGGTGGTGGAACCGTCAGTCGCGGTGATGACCCGCAAGGCCGGTGAGGTCGCCGAGTCGCTGGGCTGGCGGGTTGTGGCCATTTCGCCGGAGCAGGGGCGTGTGGAAGCGGTTGATCGTACGCCACTGTTGGGTTTCCGCGATGACGTTGTGGTGCGGATTACCGAGCATGAGGGCGGCAGCAAGGTCGATGTGCGTAGCAGCTCGCGGGTGGGTGTCAGTGACCTGGGGGCCAACGCCCAGCGTATCCGCACCTTCCTTGAGGCGCTCAAGCAGAAGGTGAGGGAGGCGGAATAGGCAGCCGGCTTGCCGCGCCTTCGAGGCTTGTTGCGGGGTTGCGGTAAGTGCCTGACTCTAAAAGGAAAAAAACTAGAAAAAGTTTCTGGAAGGGTGTTGACAGTCCCCCGGTCGCTCCATAGAATGCGCCCCACTTCTGACGCAGAGCACGACGCCAAACGGCGACACAGCAAAGCCCAGAAGGTCCGGGTCCCCTTCGTCTAGAGGCCTAGGACACCGCCCTTTCACGGCGGTAACAGGGGTTCGACTCCCCTAGGGGACGCCACTGCGGGAATAGCTCAGTTGGTAGAGCGCAACCTTGCCAAGGTTGAGGTCGCCGGTTCGAACCCGGTTTCCCGCTCCAGTTTGATTGCCCGTTATCGGGTGACCTTCGGGTCCGAGATAACAGGTTGCCAGCGAAGATTTTGCTGGCGATGCCACGGACAGTGTGGCAGCATTCGGCATCTGCCGAAAGCAAGTTTCTGTCCCCATCGTCTAGAGGCCTAGGACACCGCCCTTTCACGGCGGTAACAGGGGTTCGACTCCCCTTGGGGATGCCAATAAGACCCGGCAGCAATGCTGCCGGGTCAACCTGAAAAAGCGGGAATAGCTCAGTTGGTAGAGCGCAACCTTGCCAAGGTTGAGGTCGCCGGTTCGAACCCGGTTTCCCGCTCCAGTATTAAAGCCGCTCTTTGAGCGGCTTTTTTATTGCCTGATTTTTGCCTTCAATAGAACGTTGTACGTCTCTTTATGCGTGGGCGCAAAATGACCCCACGGGATACCCGGTTGAAATCTGGTTGGCGAGCGCGTTGAATATGCGCTCCATTTTGCAGGAGTCCTCCATGACCGCCGCGCTCTCCATTCGCGATCTCGAGAAAACCTACGATAACGGCTTTCAGGCGCTGAAAGGCATCAGCTTCGATGTGCAGCCGGGGGATTTCTTTGCATTGCTGGGCCCCAATGGCGCCGGCAAGTCCACGACCATCGGCATTATTTGCTCGCTGGTGCGCAAAACTGGTGGGCAGGTGTCGATCTTTGGCGTGGATATCGATGAGGACTTTGCGGCGGCCAAGCAGCAGCTGGGTGTGGTACCGCAGGAATTCAACTTCAGCCAGTTCGAGAAGGTCTTCGACATCGTCGCCACCCAGGGCGGCTTCTACGGCATGCCGCGCAAGCTCGCCGAAGAGCGCACCGAAAAATACCTGCGCAAGCTGGGGTTGTGGGACAAGCGCGCCTCGCAGGCGCGGATGCTGTCCGGGGGCATGAAGCGTCGCCTGATGATTGCGCGCGCCCTGATCCACGAGCCCAAATTGCTGATTCTCGATGAGCCCACTGCAGGCGTCGACATCGAGCTGCGCCGTTCTATGTGGGCCTTCCTGCAGGAGATCAACGAGCAGGGCACCACCATTATCCTGACAACTCACTATCTCGAAGAGGCAGAGAGCCTGTGTCGCAATATCGCCATTATCGATAAGGGCGAGATTGTTGAGAACACCTCGATCCGCTCGCTGCTGAAGACCCTGAATAAAGAGGTCTTTATTCTCGATACCCGCGAGACCATGCGCGAGTGCCCGGACCTGGGTGATTTTGAGGGGCAGCTCATTGACGAGAACAGTCTTGAGGTGACGGTCGAGAAAGGGCAGTCATTAAATGAGGTGTTCCTGGCATTGGGTAAGCAGGGGCTTGCCGTGGTGAGCATGCGCAACAAGGCGAACCGCCTCGAGGAGCTGTTTGTGTCGTTGCTGGCAGAAGACAAAGAAGGGGATAGCGAATGAACGCGGTAGCCATCTGGACTTCATTCGCGACCATTTTCCGCCGGGAAGTGCGTCGTTTCATGCGTATCTGGCCGCAGACGCTGGTGCCACCGGTCATCACCATGTCCCTGTACTTCGTGATTTTTGGTGCGTTGATCGGCAAGCGTATTGGCGAGATGGGTGGTTTTTCCTATATGGAGTTTGTGGTGCCCGGCCTGATTATGATGGCGGTGATTACCAACTCCTACTCCAATGTGGTGTCTTCCTTTTACAGCGCCAAGTTCCAGCGCAACGTCGAGGAGCTGCTGGTTTCGCCGACGCCCAACTGGGTCATTATGGCGGGCTATGTGCTGGGCGGCGTGGCGCGCGGCCTGATTGTGGGGCTGGCGGTCACTACCATTGCGCTGTTGTTTACCGATCTGGAAATTCAGCACCTGGGCCTGACGGTGCTGGTGGTGTTCCTGACCGCGGTGCTGTTCGCGCTGGCCGGCTTTATCAATGCCATCTTTGCCAACAGCTTTGATGACACCTCGATTATTCCGACTTTTGTGCTGACGCCGCTGACCTATCTGGGTGGTGTGTTCTTCTCGATCCAGATGCTGTCGCCGTTCTGGCAGGCGCTGACCAAGCTGAACCCGGTCTTGTATATGGTCAATGCGTTCCGCTATGGCGTACTGGGCGTTTCCGATATTCATGTGGGTTGGGCATTTGCCGGGGTGGTGCTGTTTATCGCGGCGTTGTCCTGGTGGGGGCTACACTTGATGGCCCACGGCAAGCGCCTGCGCCACTAACCCGATGTATCACCGAGTGACCGATGGATAGAGAAGACTGGCAAAACCTGCCCCTGGGACGTGAGACCCAGTACGAGTCGCGCTACAACGCCGCGTTGCTGCATCCCATTCCGCGCAAGGTGTCCCGCGCCCAGCTCGGGCTGGATGGCCCGCAGCTGCCGTTCCAGGGAGCCGACGAGTGGTGGGGTTTTGAGTTGTCGTGGCTGAACCCGAAAGGGCTGCCGCAGGTGGCGGTAGGGCGGTTTACCTTTCCTGCCAGCAGCCCCTCGATGATCGAGTCCAAGTCGTTCAAGCTGTACCTGAACTCGCTCAACCAGACCGAGTACGCAAGCATTGATGCCGTACACGAGACGTTGGTGCGTGACCTGTCTGCTGCCGCTGGTGCTGAAGTGCAGGTGGAGCTGCTGGATGTGGAAGATCCGTCGCTAAGCACCGGCAGGCCCCAGGGGTTCTGTGTCGACAAGCTGGATATTGCCGTCGACGGATATCAGCCGGATGCCAAGTTGCTGGCGATCGATCCCGGGCGCGGTGATGTGAGCGAGACGCTTTACAGCCACCTGCTGCGCAGCAATTGCCCGGTGACCGGTCAACCGGATTGGGCCACCGTACTGGTGCGCTACCGTGGTCCGGCGATTGTGCCCGAGTCATTCCTCGCTTACGTGGTTTCATTCCGCGAGCATCAGGACTTCCATGAACACTGTGTCGAGCGTATGTTCTGCGACTTGCAGGCACTGGCGGACTTTGGCGAGCTGACCGTCTGCGCGCGATATACCCGCCGCGGAGGCCTGGATATCAATCCGCTGCGTACCCTCGGCACAGATCTCTCCCAGCCGCCGCGTCTGGCACGTCAGTAAAATTTTCTGATTATCGGGCCGGATGATGGCCAGTGAAGAAGGAGGCTGCCCGGATTCGGTGCCGGGCAGGGGTCAGACGATGGTCTTGCTGCGCAGGGTCGAGGCAGCCTTGTCCAGCGCCTGCAGTACCTTGTCGCGGTCGTAATTGCGAATCTTGTCGAGATCCAGGTGGATCGAGAAGCCCGGCGCGTGATCCTCCAGGTAGCTCTGCTGGCCGCCCAGGTTTTTGCGCAGGTCGGTAACCTGGTACACCTTCACCGGGGTGCTGAAGCCCTTCACGGTCACATGGCCCTTGTCGCGGCACATGACGGACTGTTTGATCAGTGCCCAGGTCTCGTGGCTGATCAGGATCTCGCCGGGCTGGGCTGCGCCTTCCAGACGTGCCGCCAGGTTCACGTGGGTACCCATCACCGTGTAAGACTGGTGGTTGGCGGTGCCGAAGATACCCACCGTGCAGTAGCCGGTATTGATGCCCATGCGTACCTGCAGCGGGCGGGAAATTCCCTTGTTGTACCACTCCTGGCGCATCTCGCGGGCGCGCTTGCGCATGGCCAGTGCCATGGCGACACAGCGCAGTGCGTCAGACTTGGGCCCCTTGCTGTCATCATCGCCAAACACCACCATGACCGCATCGCCGATGAACTTGTCGATGGTGCCGCCGTACTGTCCGGCGATCCGCGCCATTTCCGACAGGTAGCTATTGAGCAGCTGGGTCAGGGTTTCGGCCTCCAGCTCTTCGGTCAGCTGGCTGAAGTCTTTGATATCGGAGAAGAATACGGTCAGTAGTTTGCGCTCGGTCACCAGCTCGCCCTCGCGACCGGTGGTCACTGCACGCCACAGGCGCTGGGGCAGGTACTTGGACAGCTTGTAGGTACGCATCTTGTTGACGTGCTGGTCAGCGGTCAGCGAGCGGTTGGTGCGCTGCAGCTGCGCGATTTGCTTGTGGGTATAGAAGGCATGGGCACAGAAGTAAGTGAACACCCCGATCAGGCTGGCGGCGCTGATATTGAGGTCGGCGTTCACCACCAGGTTGGGCTCGTGCAGCAGGTAGCCGGCGCCAATCCCCAGCGCCAGGCCAGTATTGTGCTCCAGCCAGCGGCGCCCACCACCCTCGGTCAGTGCATTGAACTGCACCATGGTGACGAACAGCAGCGAAGGCAGGATTGTGAAGTCGGCCAAGGCAATGGCTACGCCGATCAGGGTAGCATCGGTAAATGACAGCCAGCGGCGAACGGTACCGGCGTTTTCTGCGCTGACCGATTTGGCCACCTGAAACGCAATACCGATATAGGCGAGCATGACCATGGCCATGCCCAGCACAATAATTTTGTCCAGATCCCAGGGGGCGGACCACTGCACGGCATTCAGCAAAGTGCCTGCCGCGGCAAAGCAGATCAGAGTACGGAAATACAGCGGGTAGCGGGTTTCTCGCTCCCGGCCGCCTTGATCCTGTGGCTGCTCCAGCGTCGTCATCGTTTTTTTCTTAATATGACTGGATAAAGAAAATACTACGCAGTCAGGTTGTGCCGGTCTTTGTCGGTCAAAACCTGTCTGGTCGGTCCCCAATAAACCGCAAGTGTACTCCTCAAAGGGGGTCCTTGGGAAATCCTCAGTGTGACCGTTTGTTACTCGAATTGCCTTGCGCGCGCCGTGAGAAAGTCATCCGGCTTTTTGCGTCGAGAGCCTCGGGAGATTTCTGCGACGGCAAGGTGGAATCCAGTCCTGATTCGAGCCGGATGCATCGGCGTCAATCGCGTTATGCGGTAAACTCCGCCAGCGACAACATTCTCCAGCCACAGGATCACACCATGGACGCTCTTGAAGCCCTGCATAACCGGGTATCGACTGGCCTGCTCACTGAGCCTGCTCCGAGTGAAGAGCAGCGCCAGCAGTTATTTCGCGCTGCACTGCGGGCCGCAGATCATGGTTGCCTGAGGCCCTGGCGTTTCCTGCAGATCGAAGGCGAGGCCCGCAAGCGTCTGGGCGAGATCTTCCTGGCTGCCAGTGAGCGGGGCGCTGTGGAACCCTTGAGTGACGCTCAACGTGAGCGCTTCCTCGCTATGCCCCTGCGGGCCCCGTTGATCATTGTCGCGATCAGTTCACCGGTCGAGCATCCCAAGGTGCCAGAGCTGGAGCAGCGCATGTCCACCGCCGGTGCGGTGCAGGCCCTGCTCACCGCCGCTTTCGCCCAGGGCGTGGGAGCCTACTGGCGCACCGGTGTGCTCGCCAGCGAACGGCCCGTTGCCGATGCCCTAGGCCTGGCGCCCAATGAGCATGTCGAAGGCTTCATCTATTGCGGCACCCCCCAGAAAGCCCCGCGTCCGGCACCGAAGCTGGAAGTGAGCGAATACGTCCGCCAGTGGGAGGGGTAGAGCCCCCGCAGCACCCCGCGAACGGCGCATAAAAATTCCTGACCCAACGCTTGCGCCCCGCGCCCCATTTGCGTATAGTGCGCCCTCGCTGATCGGGGGCCTATGTTGCTGATTAGCAAGGCAAAACGCCAATTCCCGCAGGCGTGCGGGCTGACCGGAAACGGAGACAGCGAACAACGCCACAATCAGTTTCGGTGAGGTGTCCGAGTGGTCGAAGGAGCACGCCTGGAAAGTGTGTATGTCGAAAGGCATCGAGGGTTCGAATCCCTCCCTCACCGCCATTAAACAAAAAAGCCCGGCTTCCAGCCGGGCTTTTTTGTTTAACCGCGCTGCGGGCGGGCAAGAACCCTCGCGGTTCGACAAGCGGCCAGCGGCCGCGCAGGGCGCCGCCTTGGCGGCGGGCGAAGCCCGAGCGCACAGCGCGAGCCCATCCCGACCGGATTATCACTGCGAACTCTATCAGCGCTTCCAGCCGGGCTTTTTTGTTTAACCGCGTTGCGGGCGGGTGAGAACCCTCGCGGTTCGACCAACTCGCAAAGCGAGTTGGGACCGAGGCGCAGCCGAGCCCGCAGGGGCAAAACACGCAACCGCGTGTTTTGAGTCAATCCCGACCGCATTATCACTGCGAACTCTATCAGCGCTTCCAGCCGGGCTTTTTTGTTTAACCGCGCTGCGGGCGGGTGAGAACCCTCGCGGTTCGACCAACTCGCAAAGCGAGTTGGGACCGAGGCGCAGCCGAGCCCGCAGGGGCAAAACACGCAACCGCGTGTTTTGAGTCAATCCCGACCGCATTATCACTGCGAACTCTATCAGCGCTTCCAGCCGGGCTTTTTTGTTTAACCGCGCTGCGGGCGGGTGAGAACCCTCGCGGTTCGACCAACTCGCAAAGCGAGTTGGGACCGAGGCGCAGCCGAGCCCGTAGGGGCAAAACACGCAACCGCGTGTTTTGAGTCAATCCCGACCGTATTATCACGACGAATTTACCAAGCGCTTCCAGCCGGGCTTTTCTATTTAATCTGACTCGCTTCTGTTGTTCGCGGCCCATCGGCACCCGTACACAAACACAAGCCCCGCTACCAGTCCGGCCAAACACTGCCCCAGTAATCCCCCCATGCCGCGCGTGCTGGCAATCAGGCTGACATTGAAAATCGGATGCATCGCAGCGAAGAAAGCCAGATAGGCAATTACCCCTCCAACCGGATAAACAATCGTGGCGGGGAGTCCGGTAAAACGGCGCAACAGGCCCATAACGGTAAACCCAATCGCGAGACCAATGGCGATCACAGTGCCGTAGCCTGGCAGCAGTCCGGCGATGTCGCGGCCGGTTGCCACCAGTCGGTCTTGCCAGCTGATTTGCACACCGAGTTCGGTCAGGCCGGATAACACCACCTGAGTGTGAATGATACTGCTCAGCAGGAAGGCAACAACAACGGCCAACAGGTAAGACAGGAACACGGCCGATTTACGAATAGCGGTTTTTTCTTTATTCATGGCAACGACTATCGCACAACTTTGACCTTGCGCGAAGTGTTTGAGGTGTAGGGCAGTGGCTGGGGCGGCCGCTGTAGTGAATAAGGGTTCTGGGGTATAGTTTCCGGAAAAATAAAGGGAGTGCGCAAGTGCCAGTCAAAATCAATGCATGGATGGGCATGATGTCCCTCGCCCTGTTCTCGGTTGTTGCGACCGCGAAGCCTCCGCAAAAGGTCCCCCTGCGAGCAGAGGTCAATAGTGATGCGTTTATCGTTTCCGAATTGAACACCGATTTGCAGCTGCCCTGGGGGCTGTCTTTCCTGCCAGATGGTCAGATGCTGGTGGCAGAGCGGGGTGGTCGCCTGGTGATGCTGGATGCAGACGGCGGCAACCTGCGAGAGATCGAGGGCCTTCCGGAGATCTATGTTAAAGGTCAGGGCGGCCTGTTCGAGGTATTGCCGGCTCCTGACTTTGCCGATACCGGTGAAGTTTTTGTCTCGTATGCGCACGGAACTGACAAAGCCAACGGCACCCGTATTAGCCGGGCCATCCTGCGTGTTGGTCGTCTTCACGACCTGAAACCAGTATTCACCGTCGCCCCCTTAAAAGACACTCCCGTTCATTTCGGTGGGCGTATGGCCTTCCTGCCTGATGGGACCCTGTTGCTCACCACCGGTGATGGCTTCGATATGCGCGAGGATGCGCAAAAACTGGACAACCTGCTTGGTAAGGTCGTACGCATCAATCGCGACGGCAGTGTTCCGGCCGATAACCCCTATGCAGACAGAAAGGGGCCTGGTGCAAAGGTCTGGACCTATGGCCATCGCAACCCTCAGGGGCTGGTTTACAACGCGACCACTGGCAACGTGATTCTGCATGAACATGGACCTGCCGGTGGGGATGAGGTCAATATCCTGCAGGCCGGTAAGAACTACGGTTGGCCAGTGACCACCTACGGAAAAGACTACTCCGGTGCGATTATCTCGCCGTTCACCGAATACGAAGGTATGGAGCAGCCGCTGTTGCACTGGACCCCTTCGATTGCCCCCGCGGGCCTGGCGATCTACCGCGGTGATCTGTTTCCACAGTGGGATGGCGACCTGATGGTAGCGGCACTGGTAGCCCGCCACCTGCGGTTAGTCGATATGGAGGATGGCAAAGCCGTGGCACAGCAGGTCCTGCTTTCCGATCTCGGGGAGCGCATACGGGATGTGCGTATCGGACCGGAGGGCGCCATCTATCTGTTGACCGACAGCACTGAAGGCAAGTTGCTCAAGCTCGAGCCCCGCTGACCATTAATAATGGGCTGCGTTGCTTTGATAAGCTCGCAGCCTTTCTGCTGTCTTACTTCTTCGAATATTGCCCGCTGTAACGGACGGCCCCAATTCCGATACGGAGTGTGGGCCTGGCGTATGACTAGTAACAATCGCAGTGAGGTACAATAGGATTTGCCTTGGTGGCGCGTGTATCTGTATCGACGATACATATAGCCACATTGACCAGTATCTAGATGCGGCTCGGCAAAAATTACAATAATCTTATTGAAAACAATCGCTTAACTCGCCCAGGGATATTTTGAGATACTGGGCAGGGTGGTTGTTTATGCAGAGTGGGAAATTAGAAAGAATATCCCGTAACCTTGACGCCACGGGGGCTTCAGCGCATTCTGGCGCTCATTCAATAAAAAGATAATAGGCCAGTACATATGGCCACTTTGATCAGTATCTAACTGTTATGCATAAGGAGGTAATGTGAAGCCTTCAGAAACCGAACATGGAAAGTTAGCTTTAGAATTCGCGAATGCTTTAGTGAGCGGCGATTATTCTCTCGCCCAACGTTTAATTCATTTGAGCGAAGAGGTAGACCTCGAAGCCGAGTTCATGGAAATGATTGAGTATGGAGATGGGCCTGTTACCAATGTTGAAGTGATGAATGAAATGGTTTCTTGGCCAAGAAGGAAAGAGGATGATGTTGGCTGGGCTTATGTAGCCCTTATCGGCGAGGGATTTTCTGAGGCTGTTGCAGTTGTCGTGTCAAAACTTAATAATTCAGTAATAATCACAGACGTAGAGTGGGGGCGCCCGTAATGCATAACAAGCCGCAGCAATCGCTCCCGTTGGTCGCAGGGACAGCCAAAACGCTGCGCTTATTTGTCTGCCCCTGTGCGGGACGTTATGTTTTCGCACTGAATTGAGTATATGCCACGAATAATTTTGATATTGCTGCTAATGGTTATGGCCTCCGTGAACGTAATACTGGACTTTACTCGTGGTGAGGTTGCTCCTGCTATCAATTCGTGGGTCGTTTTTTCTGTACTGGCTTGCGGTTTTGCCACCGCATTTCCAGCAGGGGTTGCGTTTTTAATCTCGGCCAAAACAAGATTCAACATTGCGGGAATCAAAATCTATCGTTTAGCTTCTGATTTCGTTCTTGGTATAAGTTTGTTGGCTTGGTTTTATTTACTAGTCATTCGCGAACGCCCAGAATATTATGAAGGCGCATCACATTTGTATGTTGCAACTTGGCCTGTACTACTTGGAGCAATTGCAATAGTTTTGTATTTAATCTGTTTGTTGGTTCAAGGCACGCATTGGACAATCAAACATAACAAGGTGCTGTAGTCGCTGCGCTGGGACCTCCGTTCCGCTACGCTTCACTACGGCCCCTAAGCACGGCGTTAGGGTGAAGACTTACCCACGTTTAGTAGACACCCTGTATAGTTAGGTTTCGGCCTAACACGGAGGTGTACCATGGGTAAGAAAAGAACTCAGGCGTATACGGAAGAGTTCCGCAGAGAAGCGGTTAAGAGGGCAGAGAGGCCCGGTGCGACAACCGCATCAGTTGCTCGGGAGCTTGGTGTCAGTGCCCAGCAGATCTATAACTGGCGTCGACAGTTTCGGCGACTGTCCGAAAAGCAGTTCAATAGCCTGGATGGCGTTGACTATTCCAAACAGGAAAGTGCGGAAGTTCGCAGGCTGAAGAAGGAACTGCATGAGGCTCGGCAGGAGGTCGAGTTCCTAAAAAAGGCAGCTGCGTACTTTGCGAACCACCAAGAGTAAAGTACGCACTGATACAGGAGCATGTGGGACTATTCCCGATAGGCTTGATGTGTCGGTGTTTGGAAGTCTCAAGATCGGGATATTATCGTTGGCTCGGCCGCTTGGTGTCCCCTAGAGCTCTGAGAAGGGTTCGGATAGCCGAGAAGGTGAGGGAGACCTTTGCAGAGTTTAGAGGCCGCTATGGAGCGCCCAGAATCACTCGGGAGCTTCAAGAGGCGGGTGAGCCATGCTCAAAGAACTATATCGCTGCGCTTATGCGAAAGGAACATATAAGAGCGAGAAACGGCAAAGGCTTTCGATACAGCAAACCGGCTGAAGCCAATATCAACGTCGCGGCCAACTTGCTTAAGCGCTGTTTCAATGTGGATCAGCCAAATCGCCGTTGGACTAGTGATATTACATACATCTGGGTGCGAGATCGCTGGTTGTACCTGGCCGTAGTGATGGATCTCTACTCTCGGCGTATCATCGGCTGGGCGTTCGATTCCCAGATGAGCGATGAATTGACGCGGCGGGCGTTGAAGATGGCTTTGGCGCAGCGACAATCGAGGCCTGGATTGATTGTTCACTCTGACAGGGGGGTCCAATATCGGTCGCAGAAGTATCAGGATCTATTGTCTGAGAATAAGTGTAAGCCCAGCATGAGCCGTCAGGCCAACTGTTGGGATAATGCCGCAATGGAGTCCTTCTTTAGTCGACTAAAAGTTGAATTGGTCTACGCAGACCCGTTCCAAAGTGAAGAACAGGCGAAATCCGAAGTGTTTGAATACATCGAGGTTTTCTACAATAGGATCCGTAGGCACTCCGCCTTGGGCTATGTGAGCCCGGCAGAGTATGAGCGCAAATGCGCATAGTTAGAATGTCTACTTTTTGTGGGTAAGACCAGGTGCGGACATAGTTCGTGGAATTAAATAAGAAGAAAGTAAGCGGTTTGCATTGATGAGTTTATTTAAAAAAATTTGGCGTGGCTGGGCAGTTGGTGTAAGTGTCGTCTTTATGCCAATTTTTCTTCTGGTCGCGTTGCTATCTGATGAGGCATCAGATCAATTGCTGTATGCGATACCTGTAGTGCCATTGATCGCAGCACTTCAGGGACTTTTAGTTGCTGCACTAGTGGTTCTCGGTCTTAAAATTTGGCCACCAAAGTAAATTGAGTGAACACCCTAACAAGCACAGGCAGTAAAGCTCCGGCCCGTTGGGCCTCCGCGGGACAGCTTACCTTGTGCACCTTTTGCACAGGTCGCTACGCTCCCATTTTTGCGCAAAAGGCGCACAAGGTAAGCCGCCCCTGCTGTGGGCGTTAGGATTCTCTGAAAGTCATGCAAAATATCACCATCACATGCGCTGTTTTGATATTAATTGCATTTGTTTCCTTTTATTCTCAGGAAATCATCCAAAGTAATCAAAAAATTGTGAGAGATCCGGTCAGTGAAGAAGTATCTCCCTTTCTTGCTACGTCACTTCGCTCTGGAAGTCTATTTGAGCAAAAGTTAAAAAAAGAAATTGTGAGGTTCTCTCTATACAGATCATTTGAAGATGCAATTTGGATAACTCTAGATTTAAACGAAGGTAAGATGTATATCGAATCTCGTGACTTTGATATGGGCGCTCAGCAAGGTAAGAAACTTGACCTCTCTGTCAAGGTCGATTCTCAGTATGTAAAAGCCGTTAAAACCGAAATTGCGGAATCATATCTAGAGGCTAAAAAAGAAGACGGCGAGCACGGTCTGGATGGGTCAACGTGGATCATAGAGTTAACGTGGAATGGTAAGTATTACGCAAGTGATGTATGGAGCCCTGAGCTTGGTCCAGAACATCAGTTGGGTAGTTTATTATTTGGTCGAGCGCAGCAATATGCTTCACTCGGCCTCCTGTACTAATCCTAACAAACGCAAGCAGATAGCTACGGCCCTCCGGGCCTCCGCGGGACGCCCAACGCTATGCACATTTTGTGCGAGTCGCTGCGCTCCCAGTTTCGCACAAAATGTGCACAGCGTTGGTCGCCCCTGTTGCGGGCGTTACATGCAAAGAAACTTATGAGCTCTACTTTGAGAATAATTGGGGTCGTTGGGGTACTTCTATTTGGTGTCCTATTTTCTGGGACATTTTTGTCGCCGGAGAAAATTGAAAGTTCCGCTAAAGGATTTGTTAAGTACCAAATTGAAAAAGAAATTCGTGAAAATCAGAAGAAACTTAGTGAATCATCAGTGACAGAGGCGGCACTTAAAGCAGCTGAAAAACTGGGTCTAGAAAGAGAGCAGCTTCAATCTAATTTAGAGAATGAACTTCCCGAAAAAATTGCAAGCGTAATCGCCTCCATGTGTGGTTATGATTGCGAAAAGAAGAAGGTGATAGCTAAATCAATAGCTTCGAGCTATGTAGATAGGATTAAAAGTATCAAAGTTGCCGAGAATACTTTGGCTTCTGTCGTTAAAGGGAAGTATCTTGAGATTATAGGTAACTTGAAACTCGATCTTAGAATATTTCTTGGTTCAAATTTTTTAATGTTTTTAATTTTGCTAGCTGTATCATTCGCAAAACCAAGTTCGATGCAGCATTTATTCTTGCCTGGAATATTGCTTGTGCTGGCAACCGCCGTATCTTCTTTAATCTACATTCTTGGCCAGGATTGGTTCTACACAATCTTGTACAACGACTATATGGGTTATGTTTACATCATATATATAGCTGTAATTTTTGCACTTTTGATGGATGTAGTATTGAACAAGGGTAGGGTCACAACTGAGATTGTTAACGGTATAGCCAACGCTGTCGGTTCAGCGTTCTCGGTGGTCCCGTGCTAGAAGCATGTAACAAGGCGCTGCAGACCGACGTCTAACTTTGTGCACTTTATGCGCGGTCGCTACGCTCCCATTTTCGCGCATAAAGCGCACAAAGTTAGCCGCGGCTGAGCGCGGCGTTACGTTTTTAGGGGAATCTATGAAATACGTAAAGTTGATAGCAGTCTCTTCTGCTCTATTTTTGGCAGCGTGCTCACAGATAGAAAGCACCGGAAACCCGCTCGCAGCGCAGAATTTGGCTGATTCAAAGGCCTGGCTTCGGGAAAATCTTAAAGCAGAGGGTGTAGTTAGTACGCCATCGGGTCTGCAGTACAGAGTACTATCCAGCACAAATGGCAGTGGCTGTAAGCCGAAGAGGAACTCTACGGTAAAAGTTCACTATGATATGCGTTTGGCGAAAACTGGATATGAATTTGATAGTAGCTTTAAAAGAAGCATGCCTTCTGAATTCCCGCTGAGTCAAATGATAGATGCCTGGGGGGTAGGTATTCCAATGATGGAAATAGGGGATTCCTGGGAGTTTTATATTCCCCCTGAATTAGCATATGGGAGCAAGGGTTCAGGTAGCTTAATACAGCCAAATGTCGTGTTGGTTTCTAGAGTAGACCTTCTAGGTTCCAGTAATTGCCGGTAAAACATAGCCAGTATGTGAAGGGTGGCTCCATACGCCGTGCTCCCGTTTTTGCGCAAGATGTGCCCGGAATTGCCGCGGTTGAGTGCTGGCTGAAGTGTTTTTATGTCCAAGGAGGAGTAGATGAAAAAAGTAGCATTTTTATCCGTGATGCTTGTACTGACCGGTTGTGAGGCTGCATTCGATGCAGCTTTTACTGAAATTGGCAAGGCGGGCCTAGAGGAAGCCTGTGGTGAAGAAAACTCTGAATGCTTATTGGCAGTAGATTCTCAGTTTTCGTTCTGTCACGAGCAGTATAGAAAAGAGTGGAAGGACTACATGGTGGCGGGTTTCTCGGAGGAAGATGAGAAACTTGATATTTATATGGAAAAAATTGCTCTCTGCATAGTGGATGAAGAGGGTATTCCCTATTTTGAGTTTGCTTCAAGCAGCAGTTAACCTGAGCGTTAAGTGCGGTTCTATAAACTTTTCTTCGATTTTCAATTTTCTCGCTGCGCTCACAAATTAACGATGAACCGAGGCGTTGCGAGTCGAATCTTATTTTTGTGGGTAAGATCAATTTAGATCGCAATAGATAGTAGTCAATATGAACAGATTGAAAAGTTTCCTTAGGTCTATAGCCGCTGTAGCTGTGGGCTACAGTATGTTCAATATTTCAACTGGATATATCGTAACTCCGATTATTTCAAGGTCTATTCGTGTGTATTTTGAGCTTGATTTTCAAGTGTCGCTCGCTGTCGATTTGATCATCAACTTTTTTGTGTATACCGTTGCCGTATGGCTATCCTGCCTAATTTCAAAAGAGTTTGTTCGTTTTACTTCTCTTATGATCGCTGCCCTAACTGCAGCTACATACAATATCCAAATCGCTATCCCAGATTTGCAATCTGGAGCTTATACGTTGTGGTATATCATCGGAGTTAATCTTGTTGTTATTTTGGGTAGTCTTCTCGTTGCCCACGGTATGCGGAGAGCTAATTCACAGCTTAACTCGGAATACAGTGCCAGTACGCCTCCATCCGTCGGCTGAACCCTGTCTTTGAATCATGAAAGAGACTATTGCCGGTATCACATTTATATTGATAATTCTGAGTTTTTTCTTAGTTGTTATCCCACTTTTTTTGGTCTTGATGACGAAAAAAGAAGGGAGGTTCTCTGTTTTTTGCCGGAATAATCGCTCTTTTGGCGTTATATTGGCCGCATCACTATTAGTGTTTTTGATGGGGAATTTTATTTCTCTGGCTTTCCACATCTATCAACTACTTGTACTTTTGGTGCTTGTCTCATGGAGTGCAGTTAATTTCCCCCGGTTTATGGGCCGGCAAATGAGGGTGCTGAAGAGATATTTGCCTTGGGTAAAGTAAAAGGCATAGTAATCCCCGGTAATCGTTTCCGCTGGTCACAGCGTCTATCATATCGTTGGCATGGTGTATGCCTGGACGAGATCGACATGCCTGGATTGACACGCCTGATACTAATCGCCGTTGTTGGCTTTGCCACGTCAAGCTGTTTCGCCCTGGATGTATCGATACGAAATGCGACTTCGATTCGCTACGAATCTGAGCTGCTGGGTAGGGCTTATACGGTCTCGATCAAGCTCCCGAAGAGCTATACACGTGATGAAAAGCGGATGTACCCTGCAGTTTATGTCCAGGATGCACCGTATACATTTGGGGTGGCCGCATCTACGACACATTTTACACCCCTGGACGATATCATCATTGTGGGGTTGGGGTTTGCCGAGGGTGAAAACGGTCAGTTTAGTCGCGTTCGGGATCTGACGCCGGAAGCGGATGCCTCCTGGAAGTCGTATGAGACTGGGGGCGCCGGGAAGTACTTTGAATTTATATCGAGTGAACTCATCCCTCATATCGAGTCGAAGTACCGCATTGATCCCGGCCAAAGAGTGTTTGCCGGGCAATCACTTGGAGGCTCATTTGGTGCTTGGATGTTGCTGGAGCACCCAGGCTACTTCTCGGGTTACGTCCTGACGAGCCCATCCTTTTGGTATAAGGACGATGTAATCCTCGAATACGAGGCGCAATATCATGCTGCGAACAAGCAGCTGAACGCAAAGGTTTATCTCGCAACAGGCGCGTTTGAAACCCCGGACCATGGTATGCGTCAGGATATGGTGGATGGCCACCGGCGGTTTGTGGAGAGGCTAAAGTCTCGCAATTACGTGGGTTTGGAGCTAAAGGATGAAATAGTGGATGGCACTGACCACTACACCACCTTTCCTGTGGGTCTATCAAAGGGACTGAACTGGATATTTGTTGAACGATGAATCGAGTCGGTTATAAGCACCAAAGGCATTTACCGGATCTGGCGACGACAAAGTTGGCAGTCGCGATGGTTTTTTTTATGTTCATCTTGACTGGTTGTACTGGCCTTGCGGCTGAATTGAGTTGTGCAATCGACGGGCCTATCGAACAAGAACCAACGGAGAAGGTAGCCCAGTTCAGTATCTATGCCGAATACACGGTAGATGGAGAGACAGTAGAAGCTCGGGATGTCCTTACCTGTCGTTATGCAGGGCGCGCATGTGATGGAACAGGGCTTCATAACAAGTGGCAGTCATCCCTTGGTCGGGGCGGTAATAACTTCGCTTTGAGTCGGCTTGACGATGGTAGGCGAATTGAGATTGTTGTCGGTCAGTGTTCGGAGTTGGTAAAAGGCGGGATTAGTGAAGATCCATTCATCATCGTCGCTAGCAAAAAGAATGGCATCGAATCCGGTTTAACTGTGACGCCAGAAGTATTAAGTCGTGATTATTCTATAAGGGTTTCTGGGTACCGTGTTACAAGAAGGCTCTGAGCACTAATTGCACATTTGTCTAGCCCAGGTGTTCGCTGACTCCTCTATTCGCAGGCAGCTATTGCAGTTGCAATGTCTGTTTGCTTCGCTGACTGTTTTGGCTGGTTGTAATGTATGACGTCTCTATTTGAGTATTACCTTGTCGACTGGATTGCGATGACTTTGAGTCTCATCTCAGTCTATTTGTTGGGTAATAAGAATCGCTTCGGGTTTCTTCTGTTTGCCGTTTCCAATGCGATGTTCATTTTCCTCGGATTGGTGTGGATGGATAGTATTGGTATTGCGGTCGGGAATATTATATTTCTGGTGATGAATATCCGGGGTTATCTGCACTGGGGCAGGGGCGATGATGCCGGGCGTCACGCCGGTGGGGCTTGATTAGTCGGGCTTGGATCGGATTGGTTGATGATCACGCATTCGATCGGTTTGCGGAGCGAGGAAGGATCATGCCGGGCAGGGGCCCTGTCAGGGTGATGGTGGGGTGTTTTGAGCTACCGTCTGCACGGACATTACTGCCGTGCAGAATGCTGAATTCTCTCTCTCAGTCCCAATTTGGCTGGCGTTTTTCCAGGAAAGCCGTAATGCCCTCTATCGCATCGGGGCTCTGCAAGCAGGTATCCAGTTGCTCGCGCAAAGTTGGCAGGGCATTGTCGAAGGACATGTCGTCCTGCTGAACAAAAGCCTTTAATCCCATACTCATGGTGCCAGGCGCCAGGCTGGCGAGTTCAGTCGCCAGGTTCTGTACCTGATCCTGGAGCGCATTCGCGGGCACTGCCTGATTAATTAGACCAAACCGTTCGGCCATTTCGGTCGAGATCGAGTTGCCACGCATGACGAAATCCAGTGCGGCGCGTTGCGGCATGGTCCGGAAGAGTCCGGCCATGACCATAAATGGCCAGATGCCACGTTTGATCTCTGGTGCTGAAAACTTTACGCTCTCTGCCGCAATCACATGGGTGGCATTGCAGAGGAATAGCAGTGCGCCGGCGTAAACACTCCCCTGGACACAGGCGATAACCGGTTTATACAGATGGCGGAGCCGCAAGGCGATGTCGTCTGCGGTTCCCCGGATAGGCACCGTGGACGTGCTTTCCTGGTTGCTGCTGCTCATGGCGGACAGATCACCGCCAGCGCAGAAAATGTCTCCGTTTGCGGCCAGTACGACCACGCGTACTGCGCGCTCCTGCTTGGCGTAGTCGAGGGCGTAGAGAATCTCCTTCGCCATTGTCGGATTAATCGCATTCTTGCGTTCGGGCCGATTGAGGCGGATGGTCAGGATGTGGTCATTTTCTTCCACTTCAATGGCCTCAAACACCAGGCCGTGCAGGGACAGTTGAGCTTCGGTCATACGGGGTCTTCATCCATGTGCAGTGCTTTGGTCAGGGAGACGGGTACCTCGATCCACTTCGCCCGCAGGTATTCCCCCATCGATTTTGCCTGAGGATCCATGCGTACCGAGGAGGCGACACCCTCTCCGAGGATACCCTTGATATAGAAGTTGAGTGCGCGGATGTTGGGTAATTCATAACGGTCTATGTCAAAGCCGGCAGTTTCCGGCATTAACTGCTTGAGCAGATCGGTTGTCAGGACGCTGTGGAGATAGCCATAGGCTTCCTCGCTGGTTGCCCATACACCGATATTGGCACAGCCACCTTTGTCCCCAGACCGGGTACCGAATAGCCGGCCAAAAGGAATCGACACGGTTTCTCCCGTCGGGGGAGGGGGAATCGAGCCAGGGTCGGTTTGATAGCGAACCGGCTCGATACCGAGTTGGCTGGTGGGCACGATCTCGGTCACGCTATCGTCGAGGTGGACCTGCTCGATGATGTGCTGGCTGCCAACCAGTGTTGGCCAGTAGACCAGAAAAGTCTCACCATTACCGATCGGGTTGATAACGCCAAAGCCGGGGATGTTTGCCAACGCCAGTTCCACCATCTTGGCAGAGAAGAGACGACCAACTAGATCTTTATCCGGTGACTTGGCAATGATGCGTAATCGGGCGAATGCCTGTTCATTGGTATGCGGGTTTTCTTTGTCACTGCGTACCAGTTCGATGGAAACCGAATCGAACTGTTCCTGACCGCCGACATTCTTGAAGAAGGTGTCGGTGATGATTTTGGCTTTGGCTTCAATATCGAGCCCGGCGAGTAAAATCTCGAAACCGTTGCGAAAGCCTCCGAGAGTGTTAACACAAACCTTGTGACTGGATGGGGGGCTGGAACCCTTGCAGCCGCTGACGTACACGCGGTCGTCGCCCACCTGTTCCAGCTGCAGGGTATCGAAATGGCCGATGACATCCGGGTTGAGGTACGCCGGATCGCTGATTTCGTACAGGAGCTGCGCCGTGACCGTGCCGACCGAGACCAGGCCTGCGGTGCCCGGGTGCTTGGTGATCGTAAAGTTGCCACTGGCTTCGATCTCGGCAATCGGATAACCCGGATTGTCAAAACTGGGCACTTCCTCGAAGAAGGCATAGTTGCCGCCGGTGGCCTGCTGGCCGCACTCGATGATATGGCCTGCTGCCAGGGCGCCCGCCAGTGCATCATAGTCGGAGCGCTGCCAGTTAAATTTCCATGCGGCAGGGCCGATGACCACGGCAGCGTCGGTGACACGTGGGCAAATGACGACGTCTGCCCCCTGGTCCAGTGCCTCTTTAATACCCCAGGCGCCCAGGTAAGCATTGGCGGTGAGCAGAGTATGGTTGCTATCGGCCAGTACCTCGCCGGTATCGAGATTGCGAAACGCCTCGTCATTGGCCTGCAAGTCTTGCATACGCGGTGCCAGATCATCGCCATCGATATAGGCAACCTTGACGTCGAGGTTCAGTTCAGTGGCAATCTCCCGTATCGCTTCGGCCATGCCGGCAGGATTGAGCCCGCCGGCATTGCTGACGATTTTGATGTTGTGCTCGATGCAGTGCCGTAATACCTGTTTTACCTGCTTCAGAAAAGTGCCGACATAGCCGGTATTACGCTGCAACTTTTGGCCGTAAAGGATGGCCATCGTCAGTTCGGCCAGGTAATCCCCCGTGAGCACATCAATGGGACCCCCTTCGACCATTTCTCTGGCCGCGGATAATTTGTCCCCATAGAAGCCGCTGCAGTTGGCGATTTTGATCGTTTCAGTCAACGTGGTCTTCCCGTCTATGGTTGGTCTCTCAGAGAATGTGTGTCAGGCACTCTCTACGCTCACCAGTAATTGTCTGGTTTTAACCTGCTGGCCTGCCTCACAACTGATCCCGGACACCGTGCCACTCATCCCGGCCTTTAGCGGATGCTCCATCTTCATGGCTTCCAGTACTACTAGGGTCTGGCCGGCTTCCACGGAATCGCCCTCACTGACGAGTACTTCAACAATGGCGCCATCCATCGTCGCCTTGACCTGGCCACTGGCCGCACTGCTGGCAGTGGTGGCTGGCTGGTAGGTGACATCTTCCAGGATAAAGTGGCCACTGCCGTCATCCAGATACAGGGTGTCTCCGTCGAAAACGTAATGCAGGGTTTCCTGGATCCCGTTTTCGATATACGCACATTGCTGATTGCCGAATGCAATCAGTGCGAGCTCCACGCGTTCTTCGCCGATGCTGATGATGTAGTGGCCCGGCTGCTCTTGAATGGTGATGGTGCTGGGTTGCCCATCGAAAGAGAGCTTGAAGACGGTCTCCGGGCTGATCGCGCGGCTCCAACTGGGCTCGGCTTGTGGCCCTGCGTCGATGTTCTGCTGCAGGTAGAGCAATGCCGCTTTTGCCAGGGTGGCAGTGGACGGTTGCTTCTGTTGCACGCTCGCATCGTCTGCAAAATGCTGCTCAATAAAGGCGGTGGTCGCCGCACCAGCCCCAAATACTTCGTGTCGCAGAATATTGTGCAAGAACAGCTTGTTGTTGTTGACGCCCAATAGTTGGGTGTCTTGTACGGCAGAAGCCAGCCGACGAATGGCGTCTGGCCGGTTGTCGCCGTAGGCGATGACCTTGGCCAGCATTGGATCGTAGTAGGGACTGATGTCCTGTCCGGCCTGAATGCCATGGTCCATCCGGATACCGGCGCGTGCGGGGTAGTTCCACGCGCGTACCATGCCGGTTTGTGGCATAAATTGGTTGCGCGGGTCCTCGGCATAGAGTCGCACTTCCACCGCGTGGCCTGTCAATGCGATCTGGTCCTGTGTCAGTGGCAGGGCCTCGCCGGCGGCGACCTTCAATTGCCAGGCCACCAAGTCCTGGCCGGTGATGAGTTCCGTCACCGGATGCTCGACCTGCAAGCGAGTATTCATTTCCAGGAAGTAAAAGTTCTTGTCCTTGTCGACCAGAAATTCGACGGTGCCGGCACCACGGTAGTTGCAGGCTTTGGCAGCGTTCACTGCGGCCTCGCCCATCCGCTGGCGCAGGCCGGGGTCCACAAAGGGGGAGGGGGCTTCCTCGACCACCTTCTGGTGACGGCGCTGGATGGAGCAGTCGCGCTCACCCAGATAGACGGCATTGCCGTGTTCGTCGGCAAATACCTGTATCTCAATATGGCGCGGCTCAATGACGGCGCGCTCCAGAATCAGCTCGCCACTGCCAAATGCGCTTTCCGCTTCGGAGCGCGCGGTGCGGATTTGCTCGGCAAGCTCATCCGGCCCTGTCACCAGTCGCATACCACGACCGCCACCGCCGGCGGATGCCTTGACCATCAGGGGAAAGCCGACTTCCTCTGCCCTGGACAACAGGGTTTCGTCAGACTGGTCTTCACCCTGATACCCGGGGATGCAGGGGACTCCGGCGTCCAGCATGGCCAGCTTGGACAGCCGCTTGCTGCCCATGAGCTGAATGGCTTCACTGCGGGGGCCAATAAATACCATGCCCTGCGCTTCGCAGGCCTCGGAGAAGTCCGCATTTTCTGAGAGAAAGCCATAGCCAGGGTGGATGGCATCGGCGCCCGTCTGCCGCGCAGCGGCCAGGATCTTGTCAGCCGACAGATAGGACTCGCTGGCTGGTGCCGGGCCGATACATACGGCCTGATCGGCAATCCGGACGTGCAGGGCGTTGGCATCGGCCTCACTGTAGATGGCGACCGTCCGGTAGCCCAGGTCGCGGGCAGTGCGGATCACCCGCACGGCAATCTCGCCGCGGTTGGCGATCAGTATTTTGGTCATATTTCGCATGATGATGAATCCTCAACTGAGCGCTTATAAGCGACCGATACCAAAGGTACTGGTATTGATGGTACGTTCGTCGGCTTCACGGCAAACACTGAGGGCAAAGGCCACCACAGCGCGGGTGTCGGCGGGATCGATGATGCCGTCATCCCAAACCCGTGCGGTATTGGCAAGCGCATTCGATTTGGCTTCCATGGTTTGGATGGTGTCTTTCTCCAGGGCGTCGACCATCTCACGCATTTCATCGGTGATTTCGCCCATGCGTGCCATTTTGGTTTCCGCCACCTGGCGCAAAACACTGCCGGCTTGCGCGGGGCCCATGACCGAGACCACACTGCGCGGCCAGGCAAACAGGAAGCGCGGATCCATGCCGCGGCCCGCCATGGCGTAATTGCCGGCGCCGTACGAACCGCCCACGAGCATGGTAATCTTGGGTACGGTGCAGTTGGTTACCGCCTGAATAAACTTGGCACCGTGTTTGATAATGCCGGCTTGCTCCGGCTCTGTACCCACCAGAAAACCCGTGGTGTTGCACAGGAACAGCAGGGGTGTGCCCGATTGCTCACACAGCTGGATAAACTGCGCTGCCTTGACTGAACCTTTGGCGGTTATGGGGCTGTTGTTTCCAATGACGCCGCAGGGATACCCTTCGATATCAATGTGGCCACACAGGGTGCCGCTATCGAGTTGCCCTTTGAACTCCAGAAAATCTGAGCCGTCGGCGATACGTGCAATCACTTCGCGCATATCGAAGGGCGTCTTTGGATCTTCGGGAATGATGCCGCGGAGCTCTTCGGCGGCGTAGAGCGGCTCGCGATAAGTTACTTCGGCACGCTGGGGCTGGTTCTTGTTCCAGCCGAGCTTTTGCATCACTTCTCGGGCGATGCGAATGCCATCGGCATCGTCTTCTGCCAGATAGTCGTTGGTGCCGGCCATTTCACTGTGCATCTCGGCGCCCCCTAACTCTTCATCGGTGGCAATTTCACCGGTGGCGGCTTTCAGCAGGGGAGGGCCGGCCAGATACATGGTGGATTGTTTGCGCACCAGAATCAGGTAGTCAGACAGGGTCGGCTGGTAGGCGCCGCCCGCGGTCGCACTGCCATGTACCACGGTAATTTGAGGAATACCGGCGGCCGACATACGGCATTGCTGGGCAAAGCCTGCACCGGATTCGCCGAAGAAGTCCCCAATGAGTTTAAGGTTGCCGCCGGCACTCTGTGCCAGCACGACCATGGGCAATTTGTTTTCAAAGGCCAGTTGCATGGAGCGCATGCGCTTCTTGCCCCCCAGCGGGGTGATACTGCCGCCCTTGGTCAGGAAGTCATCAATGGAAACCATACAACGCACGCCGGCGATATAGCCGATACCGGCGATGCAGCTACCGCCTGCTGCGGAGCCATCCAGGTCTTCTTCCTGCAGGTAGCCGCACAACGTCGACAGTTCGAGAAACGGGGATCCTGCGTCCAGCAGCAAGCTCAGGCGTTCTCTTGGAGAGATAAAGCCTTTCTTCAAATAGC
The DNA here is from genome assembly GCF_056158985.1 of Microbulbifer sp. ABF4_148. Taxonomy (NCBI): domain Bacteria; kingdom Pseudomonadati; phylum Pseudomonadota; class Gammaproteobacteria; order Cellvibrionales; family Microbulbiferaceae; genus Microbulbifer; species Microbulbifer sp. ABF4_148. Next base: position 3,313,997 of record NZ_JBSWUI010000001.1, on the reverse strand, counting down.
GCGGCGCCTTGGCCTGCGCTGCGTCAATCACGCGACGTTCAATGCCGCGAAATTCCTCGACGGCTGCATTCATCACGGCCGCGTTCTGTTGGAATGCTGCGGACTGGGTATCTAGTTGGGATTCGATCACCGCCATTACGGTCTTCCTGTTGTCATTGTTCTTGGATCGCTAGAGAGAGCGGTTAGCCGCGCGGAAGCGTGCCCATTTTCTTGCAAATAATACTGAGCATGACTTCGTCAGCACCGCCGCCAATGGAGGCCAGGCGCATATCGCGGTACGCGCGAGAAACGGGGTTGTCCCACATGTAGCCCATGCCACCCCAGTACTGCAGGCAGGCATCGGTCACTTCACGCTGCAGCCTGCCGGCTTTGAGCTTGGCCATGGATGCCTTGAGGGTGACATCATCCCCATGGATATAGCCTTCCACGGCGTCATAAGTGAGCGCACGCAGGGCTTCGATTTCGGTCTGTAATTCGGCCAGGCGGAAATGGATCACCTGCTGGTCCAGTAACGGCTTGCCAAAGGCAACGCGCTCGCGGGTGTATTCGATAGTGCTGTTGATGCAATGCTCCATGGCCTTGAGGCCACCAGCCGCACAATACAGGCGCTCCTCCTGAAACTGCATCATCTGATAGGCGAATCCCATGCCTTCTTCCCCAATCAGGTTTTGCTGCGGTACGCGTACGTCATCAAAAAAGATCTGCGCGGTATCGGAGGAGCGCATACCGAGCTTGTCGAGTTTTTCCGAGAAGGAGATACCAGGGGTTTTGGTGGGGACCACAATAAGGGACTTGCTCAGGTGTGGATTATCGCCACCGGTATTGGCCAGCAGGCACAGGTAGTCTGCCTGGGTCGCGTTGGTGATCCACATCTTGCTGCCGTTGATGACATAGTCGGATCCGTCTTTTACCGCGGTGGTTTTAATATTGGCGACATCGGAGCCGGCCTGCGGTTCGCTGACTGCAATGGAACAGACTGCATCACCGGAGATGGCCTTGGTCAGGAACTCCTGTCGGATATAGTCGCTGCCGAACTTTGCCATTGCCGGTGTTGCCATATCGGTTTGTACTCCGATGGCCATGGAGACCCCGCCGCTGGCGATACGTCCCAGTTCTTCGGAGAATACGATTTGGTAGCTGTAGTCGAGCCCCATACCGCCATACTCGGTAGGTTTGGCAATACCCAACAGGCCGAGATTGCCCATTTTCTTGAACAGGGTGTGGGCGGGGAATATGCCGTCTTTTTCCCACTGATCGCAGTAAGGGTTGATTTCTTTATCGATAAACTGGGCAATGGTATGGCGTATGGCTTCGTGTTCCGGGGTGAGTTTCATCGAGATTCCCTCTATCGCTTCGGTGGCAACATTCCGGTGAAATTATTGTTAGGCCTTATTGAAAACGCGCTGCTGTCTTCGCCAATTTTCATCACTTTCTGGAAGGCAGGACGGGCGCGCATCCGGTTCAGGTAGTCACGTACCTGTGGCTTGTAACGTTCATCAATTTTCAGGACTTCGCCCAGGTGCAGGGCGAACGTGATGGCGATATCGGCAATGGTAAAGCGCTCGCCGACCAGAAATTCTCGGCCATCCGCCAGAAAATGATTGAGCCTTTTCAGGCGGGCGTGGTACCACTTCATATAGTCTGTGGCTGCCTCGGCGAGCCCGCGCTCGGGGGGCTCCATAAACGTATAGCGGATATACACGGTCTGTGGAAAGGTCAGGGTGGCGTCGCTCTGAAACAACCAGTTGAGATAGTCACCGTACTCGCGATGGTCGGGCCTCACGCCAAACTCATATTTGCCATAGCGCTCGACCAGGTACAGGGGAATACCGGAAGACTCGGTCATATGTGTCTCGCCATCGACCATATACGGCACAGTCCCGAGCGGATTCACTTCGAGAAACTCCGGCTGCAGAAAGCGCGGGGGGAAGGGCAGGACTTCCACCTCGTAGTCAAAGCCCATCTCCTCCAGCGCCCAGAGCACACGCAGTGAGCGGGCGTTATGGCAGTGCCACACTTTAATCGTCATTGGTTCAGACTCCATACTGGCGCGAAGCCAGGTCGCGCATAATTTCTTCCGAGCCACCACCGATGGCATTCACGCGGACTTCACGGTAAATACGCTCGACCCGGTTGTCGCGCAGATAGCTGGCACCGCCCAGAATTTGGCTGGCCTCGCGCGCACAGTACTCCATGGTCTGGCTGCACTGGACTTTCAGCAAAGCGATGTCGCCGGGGTTGGGAGTGCCTTCGATCATTTCCCGGGTGCAGTGGTTGATGTAGGCCTGGCAGGCGTTGATGCGCTGCTTCATTTCGGCAATCTTGTGGCGGATGACCTGATGCTTGGACAGGGGCTTGCCAAAGGTGTGGCGCTGCTGTGCCCAGTTCACGGCCTCCTCGAGGCATACCCGCGCGCTGGCTTCCATGCTCACGCACAGGGCCATGCGTTCGGCGTTAAAGTTGTTCATGATCACCAGGAAGCCGAGGTTCTCCTCACCGACCAGGTGATCGACGGGGACCTTGACGTTGTCGAAGTAGAGGGTGGCCGTATCTGAACACCACCAGCCCTGCTTGCGTTCCAGCGGCGTGCGGGAGACGCCCTCGGCATCCATCGGGATTAAGAGCATGGAGACCCCGCCAGGGCCCTCGCCACCGGTGCGCACAGCAGTGGTGGTCCAGTCGGCGTTCATGCCGCCCGTAATAAAGGTTTTACAGCCGTTGACGATATAGTGGTCGCCCTCGCGGCGTGCGCTGGTCTGCAGGTTGGCGACATCGGAACCGCCACTGGGCTCGGTAATGCCCAGGGAAATGCGTTTACTGCCATTCAATACGGCTGGCACTACTTCGCGCTTGATGTCATCAGTGGCGAAGTTAACGACGGGTGGCAAGCCGATGCCGTGTACCAGCAAGGTGGCGCCAATGCCGCCGACACCAGAGCGTGCCATTTCTTCACCGACAATATTGTGGTGCCAGATATCGGTACCAGTACTGACGCCGCCATATTCCTCCGGATAGCCCAGTCCGAGTAACCCGATTTCTGCGGCTTTGGGCCAGAGCGCGTCGGGGATCTGTCCTGCTTCATCCCATTCTGCGGCGTAAGGCAGGATCTCTCGGTCGATAAAGCGGCGTAGTTGTGCGCGCCACTGTTCATGATCGGCGGTCAGGTGAGGGTTGGATAAACGAGCACTATCAAAATCTAAAGCCATCGCTGAATCTCTCAATATGTTCTCTTTATGCGTTCGGCAAAGCAGATGGCCCCGCAGACTGTAGTGAACTATGGATTGAGAGGGCCAGTAGATGCCCAATTTTAGATGCCATTCGTATGGGAATTGGTGCCATTGAAATGGTCGGCAGCGGAGGCAGAGGTGCGGGGAAGGCAAGCGGAGCGGGTGATTGGCGTGCTAGCGCTGACGATGCTCCAGAGGAGAAATCCCATGCCACGACTTGAACGCCGCAGAAAATGAGCTCTGATCGCTATACCCGAGCAAGAAGGCAATTTCGGTGACAGTGAGACGCTCGTCCGCCAGGTAGCGCGTTGCCAGTTCGGCGCGGATCTGTTGCAGCACCTGGAGGAATTGGGTTTCACGTTCCGACAGGCGGCGCTGCAGGGTACGACGGGAAAGGTTAAGGGATTCCGCCACCCGATCGATACTGATTTCACCACGGGGTAGCAGCTGCAGTATTGTCTGGCGTAACTGGGTCAGGAAGACATCCGGTGGCTCATCTGCCTGCAGCAGGTGCTCCACCGGACGCGCAAAACTCGTATTCAGCTTGCCCAGCAGGCGTGTGAGCGGGTAGTCGAGGCTCTCGCGGGAGAAGTAGAGCCCGCTGACCGGCTGTTCGAAGTGCAGATCGTCACCGAAAATCGTGCGCAGCAGAGTCAGGTCCTTTGGCTCGCTATAGGTGAAATGGGCCTGCTGCACCGGAACCGGCAGAATGCACAGTGAGTTCACAATGGCAGCTGCATTGGTCAGCACCATATCACTCAGAAATCGCTGTTGTGCACTGGCTTGCCAGAGTGGTTGCCACTCCAGTTTGAGCGATTGTTTATCGGCTCGCATCGCCACCTCGCCGATATCTCCGGTGGTGCGCAGGATACTGGGCATCAGGTTGAGGTATTCGCGAAAGGTCTGGCATACCGTCGACATGTACAGCTGCAGGTTCAGCCCGTTGATATAGCCGATCCGCCCAACAAAAATCCCGAGGTCAAAATCCTGGCTGTGCTCAGCGATCAACTCGCACAGGCGCATCACCTGGGCCACGCTAAATCGTTGCTCCGGATCTTTTAGCAGGTGCTTATCGATCCCTACTTTTACCAGCAGCGCATCAACCGGTGCGCCCAGATGTTCCCCGGCCTGAATAATGGCGCTGACAAGCGGACTGTATAGGCTCCAGTTTGGGTTCGGTCCTTTCATTGTACGCCCGCTAGCATCACACGGTTTTTTCCTGAGATCGGGCTGTTGGGGCGAAGACGCCTGTTATGATGCTGCATTGCAGTTTGGAGTGATTCCTTACATTTCTAGGGATTCATTTACGCGGCGGATCCAAATGGGGATATCTTGATATTTCGTGTATTTGTACACAAAGGACGATGTTATCCCAGTGGTGAGACCGGAACAAATGGGGAGTAACCGTGAGTATTCCGTGAATACCCACAAAGGGTTTTCTAGTCGACAAGGCCTTCAATAGTCTTCTTGACTTTTTGACAGCGCGCTATATCACGACCTGCAGGATGCGGTAGGGCGAACTGGCCGGAATCATTGTCAAAATACTTTCCGGCCGCGTTGGCAAACTGGTCAGATGTTGCAGCTTGCACCAGGATGTTAGCGCCAATACTCAGATCTTTCCCCGGGATGCCAAAGCCTTCTTTCACCATTTTACTGGCGAGTAAAGAGCCCGGATTCACAGCGATGACCACAGGTGGTTTACCGGCCAGTGCATCGGCGAGCGCCGATGTCCACATCATGAGGGCAAGTTTGCTCTGTGAGTAGGCTTCCATGGCTTCCATTTCTGAGCCATTTCCTGCCAGCGCGTCGAGATCCACCGGGGCCTGGGCGGCAGACGCCAGATTGATGACCCGTCCATTTTTGCTGAGTAACGGCATCAGTGCTTTGGTGAGGAGGTAGGGCGCAATCGTGTTGACCACAAAACGAATATCAATGCCATCGATACTGGTTGGACCCGGTACCTGCAGGACGCCGGCGTTGTTGATCAGGACATCCAGACTATGGTGATCTTTTGAGACGGCGGCTGCGAGTGACTTGACCGCATCCATTTGCGTCAAGTCGGCGATATAGCCATCCACTTTGCCCATGGGCGAGAGTTCTGCCAGGGCTTTCTGGAGCTTTTGTTCCGTGCGCCCGTGCAGTAATACATGGTGACCCTGAGCCAGTAACAGCTTCGCAGTTTCATAGCCGATACCATCGGTCGATCCGGTGATCAAAATTGTTTTGGACATGCGCTCTCTCTAGCGATTGATATTGGGTAGAACCTGGTCGGCCAGCGTATACAGTGTTTCCTCTATGTCCGCCTGGTTGAACCGCAGGTTCAGTGCGACATGGTTGATACCCAGGTCCCTGCGTGACTGCAGATAGGCCGTCAGGGCGTGCACGCCCAGTCTCAGTCCCAGGTGAATCGGCTGGGGCGGCGCATCGGGATCGTGCAGCAAGTCGATATACAGCGGTTCCATTACGGGCTTGGCCGGCCCTCCAGCTTCCTGAATACGCTTGCGCCATTCGCCGATGATTTTGCTCTGGGTCGCCGCGTCTCGCGGATAGACTATCCAACCATCCCCATGCTCTGCAATCCATTCCGTACTTTGTTGACTGCCTCCGGTCACCAACAGGGGCAGAGTGCTTGCCTGCGGTTTCGGCAGCATATCCATCGTTCCGCGCAGGGTCCCACAGGTATTGGAAAACACCGGGTAGTCTTCGCGCATTGCGCGAATATAGTCGTAGCTCTCTCGAAAGCGATCGCCACGGTTTTCGTAGGGCAGGTTGAGGGCCGGGTACTCTTCCGGGCGATCCCCGGAGGCGATGCCGAGGATCAGCCGGCCGCCGGACAGCGCGTCGACACTGGTGGCCGATTTGGCGACATGCGCAGGGTTTCTGAGTGGCAGCACCACACTGGCCACGCCCAGGGCGATACGCTGGGTGTTTCCGGCGAGATATCCGAGGTACACAAACGGGTCAAACAGTTGGCCGGCATCGCCGAAAGAGGGGACGTTAAATGGGACGTCACGCAGCCATACGGCGGAGAACCCGAGGGTCTCGGCGAGTTGTACACGCTCCAGATGGTTGGTCAGTTCGGGAACAGGGCTTCTATCGTAGCGCTCGATGGGTACGACCAGGCCCAGGCTCAGTCGTTCGGGTTTAAACGTCTGGTTGTAGCCGGTGTTGAGCGCGGGAAACTCTGGGTTTTCGGTAGAGCTCGGCATTCGGGTATCCATTAGCCATGCGCGATGCAGGTCAGGCTGTTTAGCAAGTGTAGGTGGGGTTCAGCTGGCGTTTTGTTAGGGACCGTAAACTTCCCTGGTCTGGTTGCTGGTTATTGAGTCGGGTTTTGACATCAAATCATACCTAGCCGTCGACCTGGCAAGCGTATCTCCTAAGCTGTTTAGCGCCCACAAGCAATTTGGTTTGCCGTATGACGCAATGGATACTCAGGTTTCTGTTGTTGCTGACGACGATAGCCGTGGTTGGCTGCAGTACCGCACGTGAACGGCCTGCGCCAGTTTCTGATTCGGTAGCGTCGTCAATCCCGCCCACCGAAGGGAGAGGCATACCGCATAGCGCGCCCTCCACTGGCACGGTACCCCTCAATGATCCGTTTGCCGGTGTCAAAGATCGCCTTTATCGACAGCATCAGTCGTGGAAGGGGACCCGATACCGGCTCGGTGGTATGAGTCGGAAAGGTGTGGATTGCTCAGCCTTTGTGCTGCTGACCTATCAGGAGCACTTTGACATTCAGCTGCCGCGTACAACCGGTGCACAAGTTCAGGTCGGTAAGAAAATTAGCCGAAGCCAACTACGCCCCGGGGACCTGGTGTTTTTCAAGACCGGTCGTAGATTACGCCATGTGGGGATCTATATAGAAGGCGGCAAGTTCCTGCATGCCTCGACCTCGCGTGGCGTGATGATTTCAGGCTTGAGTGACTACTACTGGAAAGACAAATACTGGACGGCACGACGCGTCGAGTTAGGTAGCAGCAAATAGCCAGAGCATCCGCCGAATGGCAACCTACACGCGGTTTGCAGCTTGGCTATATTTGATCAAATGCGAGTGAACGCCCCTCAATCTTCCTTTCTTTGCTGCCTGTTAATGTTTGCATTAGCCGGTTGCAGCCTGCATGGCCCCGATATGATGCGGTCTTCACGCATTGCCTATAACAAGGCCGTTCAGGTGAGCGACCAGCGTGAGCAATTGCTGAACCTGGTGCATTTACGCTACGACGAGGCGCCTGAATTCCTGTCTGTCAGTGGTATCTCCACGCAGATGAATGTGGACCTGCGAGGTTCATTGGGCGCGGTATTGGGCGAAGAAGGTGGTGATACCACTGCGGTGGCATCCCCAAACTTTGAGGTGCGCTATTCGGAGGCGCCGACGGTAACCTTCGTGCCGCAACGGGATGAGAAGTTTACACAACAGCTGGTTGCGCCAACGGGGCTGGATAGCGTGTATCTGTTGACGCGGTATGGCGGGGATCTTGACCGGATCCTGACACTGATGGTGGACGAGGTCGACGGTATCCCCTCAGGTACAGAGCCCTACCGAGCCATCATTCACCAGTTGGGGCATCTTCACGATATCGGGCTCGTGGATATCGAGATGAGGAGACACAGTGAAGACGTCTCACCCCTGATCACAGCGCAGCCGCCTTCCGCCGCTGACGTATTGGCTGCTGCCGAACAGGGCTATCGCTTTGAGGCCCGGGGGGCGGGCTACGTCCTGACCACCCAGGTTTCTTCCTACATGCTTTCGTTCCAGCCGCAGGCGTGGACGGTCGGGAGTGCGGGTTCGGTCGCCAATCTCCTGCAGCTGACGCCGGGCGCTTCTTACTACGAGCTCGATCCCGGCAATGGTGCCGATACCGGAGCCATCGAGATCACCACGCGATCGGTGCTCGGCGCAATGAAATACCTCTCCAACATGGTGGAAATACCGGCGGCGCATCAGGGCATCGTCCGTTCGGCAGTCTACACGCCCGAACCCATGCTTCAGGTGCGGGTTTCGCCAGAACCCGTCGAGGATGCATTTCTGTCAGTGCAGCATCGCGGCTACTGGTTCTACGTCGCGGACACAGATGTTTCCAGTAAGAGAACCCTGGGGCTGCTGACCTCTCTGGTGCGTCTGACGATCACGGCTGGTGGTGCGGAAAATGTGCCGGTGCTGACTTTGCCGGTTACTCGTTAAAGGTCTGAATACCCGTGGAGAAGTGCAGCAGGTGTGGTGGGAGCGTGGAACCTGCGGTGGAGGAACGTCTGCAGGTGTGGATCTTGATAAAAAAGGCCAGCTCAAAAACTGAGCTGGCCAAGCTGGAAACCGAATCCTGTGGTTTCGAGAGAGAACTTAGAACTTTGCGCTAACGCCCAGGATAAAGCGACGGTCTGTCTCCATTACCTGGAATACCGTACCGGTAGCGCCGGTATTGATGGTGGGCTCGGCAGTCAGGTTGGTGACGTTGGCCACGACGGTAATGTCGTTGGTGATGTCGTAGGTTGCTGACAGATCCACCTGCTTCAGGTCTTCGCGATAGTCATTGCCCAGAGTGGGGTCATCCGGATTGGCACCGACGCTGATGCCCAGTGGACGAACACGCTTGGTGTCGTTGTTGTCCAGGAAGCGGTCACGGTAGGTGTAGGCCAGTCGAACACCAAATGCGCCGTACTCATAGTACAACTGCGTATTGAAAGTGTTCTCGGAGATGTCCTCCAGTGGTACGCCGTCCGGGTCTTCACTGTCAGAGTAGGTGTAGTTGGCAGTCAGGCCCAGGCCAGACCAGGCGCCTGGCAGAAAGTCGAAGGCCTGCTGGTAGCCCAGTTCAAAGCCCTGGATTTTGCCTTCCTCACCATTGGTGACCAGGTCGGTTTCGATACCCATTTCCGAGATTGGCGTATTCTCGTTGGCATACTGGATTGGCCCTTCCGCATTCCACAGACAGATCTTTTCATAGTCGTCGGTGTTGGACAGGGTGCTCACGATCTCAGGCAGGTTGGCGCAGGTAGAGGTGCTCTTCAGGAAGGAGGCTACGTCCTTGTAGAACAGCGCCGCAGACACCATGTTGCCCTCGCCGAAGTAGTGCTCGGCAGAGATGTCGTACTGGGTTGCACGATAGGGCTCCAGTGCCGGGTTGCCGCGATCCGCAGCAATATATGCATCGCGGAACTGGTAAGCGGGGCTGAGCTCACCGAAGTCGGCGCGACGCATCACCTTGCCGGCCGCAAAGCGCAGCAGGGTATCGTCGTTGACATCCCAGGTGACATTCAGGCTGGGCAGGAAGTCGTCATAGTTGGTGCCGTCTGTGACAACTTCGGAAACGCCGTCCACGTCCTGATACGCACTGGATTCGATGTCAGTATCGACGTAACGACCACCAACGACTGCGCGCACGGCGCCGAAGTCGAGATTCGCCTGCACATACATGGCTGATGTCTCTTCGGTAATCGCCGAGAAACCACTCTCCATGTACTCGAGGTTGTCTGCCAGACTGCCATTCACTTCGTAGTTGGTGCCTGCCAGAAGCTGCTGCACGATATCGAAGGTGGCGGACTGATTCTTCAGCAAACTTACATTAAAGGCATTGATGTTGGCGAGATCGTATGCGCCGCTGGTGCCGGTATGTTCGAAGGCATCGTTAAAGTTGTAGTTCTGGATAACGCCGGGGAACTGCGCGGCGATATCTTCCATCCAGATAATATCCGGATTGCCTTCGCTATCGGTCAGGTCCTTATAGATATTGGTCAGACGGAACTGGCGCTGGTTCTGTTCAAACTCTCGATTGGTAAAGCGCACACCAGTCTTGACTGCAGATACCCACTCCAGACCAAAAGGTTCGGCATATTCCACGTCGAAGCGGAAAGCATCTTCCTGGTTGACGACAAAAGTGCGGGTGTCTTCATAGCGGCGGAAGGCCTGATTCTGCTGATCGGCAAACACGAAGCCGTCTGCAAAATCCACTACCGGTGCACCGTTCGCACTGTTGGTGAAAGTTACCGGTACATACCATTGGTTGGAATCCGGATGGCCATCACCTTCCAGCGCCTGCTCGATGCCACGGAAGCGGAATTCGGATTTCGGCGTATAGGTATCGGACTCCGCCATGCTGTATTCGGCAGACACTTTTAGCTGGTCCGTAAAGTTCCACTCACCACCCAATGCATGGCTGAACGAGTCGGTATTACGGAACTCAGAAGCCGCAGTCTGGATCGGCAATACACTTTCGTAGGTGAAGTTCTGTAGCTGGCCGTTGCCATCTTCGTAGGTCACGCCAGGCGTCGTGACCGGCGTGCCGCCAACGTGCAGGATGGAGAAGGCTTCCTGGCTACCGCTACGCTCAGTGGCGTTCAGGTCCAGGTAAACCGAACCCTGCTCGGATGCCGGGGCCCATTGCAGAGATACATTGAAAGCAGTGCGCTCGCGTTGTTCTGTACGCGGGTTGTAAGTGTGCTCTCGGCCATAAACGTAATTACCGCTCGGTGTATTTTGCGCAGCGTCGGCGCTGGTGATCTCACCGTCATTGTTGAAATCCACCTGGCCTACCTGCAGCTGCAACAGGGACTCGTCACGGCGCAGGGTGCGATCCTGGTGGGAGACCAGGGCCATCGCACCGAAGGTGCCAGCTTCACCGAGATCCCAGCTGTTGCCCACCGAGCTGTTGAGAATCGGGGCCCAGTTGTCGGCTTTGTCGGCGTACTCACTCTGGAAAGAGACGGCAGCCACAGGCGCGTTGAGGTCCAGCGGACGTGCGGTTTCGAGATTAATTGTGCCGCCCAGTGCACCCTCGATCATTTCCGGGGTAGGGGACTTGACCACTTCGACTTTGGACAGGAAAGCAGAAGGGAAGTCCTGGAAGTTAATCCCATTACGGCCATCGCCCAGGGTGGAACGGCCGTTAATTTCGACGCGGTTTTGTTTGAGGCCGCGAATGGACACTTCGGAGCCAACGCCGAAGTCACGGTTGATGGACACACCGGTGACGCGTTGCAGTGCTTCGGCGATATTGTTGTCGGGCAATTTGCCGATATCTTCGGCAACAATGGCGTCGACAATGCGGTCGTCATTGCGTTTGGCGTCGACGGCAGCTTCAAGGCTGTGGCGGATGCCGACGGCGACAACTTCCTCGAGTTCGGTGGCCTCTTGCGCCATGAGTGCGGGCGCGGCCATAGCGGAGGCCGAGAGCATCAGTATGCTGAGATCCCTCTTCACACTGTGCGTGTCGAATTTCTTATTCGTTTTCATCGTTTGATTTCCCTCATCTTGAATACAGCTTGACTGTTGTTATTTGCTGCAACGCGAGTTAAACCAATCGGTCTATTTTCTGTCAACCAAATAATAAATAAATGTTACATATTGGTAATGCCAATATTATTAAGTTGCTGAAATTAAGGGTCTTTTTGAATTAGGGGATTTTTGGCGACAATCATGCTGAATTTATAGGCCATTGTTAATAGTCTGGATTTTTATTATTGGCCTAACCAATTTTGCGGGTTTGGGTGTCACGAGAAGTGCGCGTGTGTAATTCGGACTCTGGCGATTGCAGGCGAATAAATCCTCTTCTGCATCGTCGAAGGTAATTCGTGCGCCAAAGAGGTCATCAGGCACGGTTCGAGATGTTGAATGAGGAGACAGCGTGACTTGATCTAGATCATTCGAAAGCCAATTAGTGCGTGAGGGAATACGTCCGGCGTACGGAAACGCCAGACGTGTGGAGTATGCTGGCTTTATCTACATTTCACTGCAGGGCCAGGGAGATTGCGATGGGTCAGGAAATTGATACGACTGAATTCAGCGAAGCCGATGAACAGGAATTTCGGCGTCGCTTACGCACCGAAACCAATATTCTCAACCGCTGGTTCAAGCAGGAACGTTTTGAAGTGCCGGAAAGGCCTATGTGCGGGCTGGAGTTGGAGGCATGGCTTACCGATAGTGACTTTGTGCCCGCCCCCGAGAGCGAGGCGTTTTTGGCCAAGGTCAATGATGAATTGGTGGTGCCAGAAATCTCCCGTTTCAACTTCGAGTTAAACAGCATTCCGAGTGCGATTCAGTCGACCGTTTTCAGCGAGTTGGATACAAACCTGTCTGCATTGTGGAACACCTGCACCAGGCAGGCGGAGTCGATGGGGTTGCGAGCGATCTCCATCGGGTCCTTGCCGACGATACGCGCCAATATGCTGACGCTCGATCAAATCTACCCAAGCAAGCGTTACTTCGCGTTGAATAAGCGCATTATGAAGATGCGTCGCAATCGGCCACTGGTGCTTTCCCTCGAGGGCAAGGAATTATTGGAGGTCTCTCATCCCGATATCATGCTGGAAGCCGCTGCGACTTCAGTGCAGGTCCACTTGCAAGTTGCGCTTGCCGAAGGCAAACGATTCTTCAATGCGTCGACCATTGCTTCTCCGATCATGGCCGCTGTTGCGGCGAACTCGCCCTTTTTATATGGCAAGGCGTTATGGAGTGAGACACGGATTCCGATTTTCGAGCAGGCAGTGAATTTGGGCAGCTTCCGCAATCTCGATGGTTCCGTTGCCAAGCGGGTCTCTCTGGGGAATGGCTATGTGCGGGAATCCCTGCTGGAGTTGTTTCTCGAGAACCTGGAAGGTTACCCGGTACTGTTGCCGGACAATTACGACCGCAGCCCGGATGAACTCAGCCACCTCCGTCTGCACAATGGGACGATCTGGCGCTGGAACCGTCCTCTGGTGGGCATCGGGGAGGACGGGACGCCCCATCTGCGCATTGAGCATCGGGTACCCTCGTCGGGCCCCTCGATACCCGACGTGGTTGCCAACACGGCCTTCTTTCTTGGGCTTGCTACTTATCTCGCCAGGTTGCCAGAGCCCCCGGAAGATCAACTGCCATTTGCCGCAGTAAAGGAGAACTTCCTCAGGGCATGCAAGGACGGGCTTAATGCGGAAATCGCCTGGATCGATGGCAAGACCTGGAATTTGCAGAAGCTGGTATTGCAGGTGCTTATCGGCCCGGTAGAGGAGGCTCTGGTGTCCCTTGGCGTCGAACAGGAGGACATTTACCGCTATATAACCAGAATCATCCGGCCACGGGTTATCACCGGGCAGAATGGCTCGAACTGGCAGCGGGCTTTTATCAATACCCACGGACCCAACTTCCAGCGATTGCTGGAAACCTATTATCAGTACCAGAAGCAGGACATTCCTGTACATGAGTGGAAAAGTGAAGCTTAGGTTTCTGGATTCTCTGCCTGCGGCATTCTATACCATCGATCACCCGCGCGAGCTTCTGGGTGTATTGGGAGGCCCCACGGTGGTGTCTCTGGAAGGAAAGGCATCTGAGCCGCTGATGCTGAGTACCTTATTGCACGGCAATGAGACAACCGGATTTTTCGCCTTGCAGCGGCTGTTGCGGACATATCGCGAGCGTGCCTTGCCACGCTCGCTCATCATTTTCTTCGGTAATCTGGAAGCCGCGGCACAAGGGGTCCGGCATTTACCCGGCCAGCCCGATTTCAATCGTATCTGGGGTGGAGGGGAAACACCTGAGGCCAATATGGCGCGGCAGGTAGTGCGCTATGCCCGTGAGCGCGGTGTCATTGCCAGTGTTGATATCCATAATACAACTGGAAGAAATCCCTACTATGCGTGTATGAACCGGACCTCTGAGGATTTCCTGCAGCTGGCCCGGGGCTTCACTGACATTGTCATTTACTTCACCGAACCCCATGAAGTGAATTCGAATGCGTTTGCCAAGTTGTGCCCTTCAGTGACCTTGGAGTGTGGGTTGCCCGGTGAGCCCGAGGGGGTTGAGCATCTGTATCAATATCTCGAATCCCTGTTAATCAGGGATCCCGAGCAACCACTGGGTACCGGTAGCCATCGGGTCTTCCATACGGTCGCGCGCCTCAAGCTGCCATACTTCTGTGCGTTTGATTTTGATTTTGAGGAAAATACACAAAAGGACTTTTCGTTTGTTCGCGGATTTGATCGGCATAACTTTGAGGTGATCAAGAAGGGATCAGTACTCGCGTACACCCGGCAGGGTGGGCCACATCTCGCGGCGCTCGATAATAACGACAGGTTGGTAACGGAAAGCTACTTTGCGTTTCAGGAGGGCAAAGTGATCACCCGAAGGGACATTATCCCTTCAATGTTTACCACCGTTGCAGAGGTAGCACGGGAGGATTCCCTGGGATACTTGATGGAGCCGTATCGTGGAGATTGACGTGTAGCCAGAACGGCTGGAGTGGGGGAGTATCCCCACCATGACCGGAGCGCTAGCGTCACTCCGATCATGGTGGGGACGGTCAGTTAGGAGCGGGACAGCTCGGCGTTATTCTCTGGTGCAGTCCGGAGCAACGATTGCTTAATCCGGGAGCCGAATGCGCCGATATCGAGCCCGATGGCATACATGGCGGGTACCAGCAGCAGGGTGACGAAGAAGGCTACGAAGACCCCGAAGGCCAGAGCCACTACGATAGGCTGCAGGAAGGCCGCCTGGATACTGCGCTCCAACATCATCGGAACCAGGCCAACGATAGTGGTGATGGTGGTCAGCAGGATAGGACGGAATCTCGCCACACCGGCTTCCACAATCGCGTCTATGGCTTTGATGCCCTGGCTGCGCAATCGATTGCAGTGATCCATCAGGACCAGGTTGTCATTGACCACAACACCGGCCGCGGCAGCGATACCAAAGTAGCTGAAGATCGCCATAGTCATCCCCATGACACCGTGCCCAAGAATTGCGCCCAGGAAGGCGAACGGGATGGCCACAAGAATCAGGAGGGGCTGGGAGTAGCTGCGGAAGGCGACTGCCAGCAAGCTGTACATGCCGAAGAACGCCATGATGTAGAGGCCCATCACCTCCTGAATAAAGCGTTTTTCGCCCTCCGCCTGGCCGACAGAGCCACGCGCGATGCCAGGGTAACGCTTCTCCCACTCCGGGAAGAAGTTTTCATTCAGGTCCTTCATGATGTCCCCACGGACATCATCCTTGAGGTCCGCCATAACGCGCGCCGCGCGGTTGCCGTTCCAGCGCTGGATGCGCTTGATGCCCGGGGCATACTCCAGTTCGGCGATCGCCAGCAGGGGGACTTCGTGGCCATCGGCGGTGCGCACGCGGAGGTCCTTCAGGCTTTCGATCGAGCGACGGTCCTCCAGCGGATATCGCACCATGACCTTGACGTCCTGGCCCGCGCGGGGCAGACGCTGGACCTCTTCGCCAAAATAGGCCTGACGTACCTGGCGGTTCACATCGGCCAGGGTCAGTCCGAGTTTTGCCGCACCCGGCTTCAGGTCGATACGAATTTCTTCGGAAGCACCCTCGAGGTTGTTGCGTACATCGTAGAGGCTCTCGTAGGTACGCAGCTGGGTTTCGAGCTCCGCCGTAGCCGTACGCAGAACGTCGAGATCCGGATGGCGAATAGAAAGTTCGAAGCCCGGGCCGTTATCGTTCAGTGAGTAGCGCACTGACACTTCTTTTGCGTCGGGGATATCGCCAATCAGTTCACGCAGGCGCAGTGCGGCATCCTTTGCCGACATGTCGCGCACTTCCGGGGGAGCCAGCTGCACGATAGCCATGACGCTGTCGCGACGGGAGCGGGTGTACCAGTTCTCGATCAGCGCACCTTTACCCTCGGTACGCTCATTGACCTCTTCTTCCAGCTGTTTTTCAGCGCGTTGCAGCTGAGCCAGGATTTCCAGTGCGCGGCTGTAGGGCGCGCCTTCTGGCATGGTCACATTGACGATGACTTCAGTGGATTCGATATCGGGCATAAAGCCTTTCTTGATCCAGCCACTGCCGAAAGCGCCAAAGCCGATCATCAGCGCCGCAACAAAGATGCTCACGGTCAGGTAACGACGATCCACTGCCCACTGGCCGATGCCGCGATAGTGGTTTTGTGCAAAGTAGATGATGCTGTCGGCAATGCGCTTTTGTACCCGTCCGAAGCGTCCGAGCTTGGTGCGGGGCTTCAGGTTACGCAGGTGCGCCGGCAGGATGAACAGACACTCGACCAGGGAGAATACCAGCGCAAGGATTACCACCCAGGTAATGTGACGAGTAAATTCGCTGGTGGAGCCACTGATAAAGAGCCATGGCAGGAACGCGAAGATCGTTGTCACGACCGCAAACACTACCGGCTTGGCGACCAGCTGGGTGCCAAGCACTGCAGCACTCAGTGAATTTTTATGCTCCGGGTTGTGGGATTCGGTATGGATACTTTCCCCGACCACAATCGCATCGTCCACCACGATACCCAGCACCAGCAGGAAGGCGAAGGTGGAGAGCATGTTCAGTGAGACACCGACGCTGGGCAGCAGTACAAACGCACCCGCATAGGCGGTGGCAATCCCCACGGCGACCCAGAAGGCCACTTTCGGGCGCAGGCTGAATACCAGCACCAGCATCACCAGCAGCAGACCTTGCAGGGCTGAACTACCAATGGTGTTCATGCGTCCCTTGAAGTCTTCGGCGTTGTCCGTCCACAGTGTGAGCTGGGCGCCGCCGGGCAAGGTTTCACTGCGCTCCGCAATCCATTTGCGAATGGAGTCCGAGGCGGTGACGATATCCATCGTTTCGGTGGTCATGACCTGCAGGAGTACTGCCGGCTCACCGTTCAGGGTCGCGAGGATTTCGTTATCTTCAAAGCCATCTACCACGTTGGCTACATCGCGTACTCGAATGGTGCCGCCGTCTGCAGTCTGGCGCACGATGATGTCGCCAAATTCCTGTTCGCTATCCGCCTGGTTGCGGACCTTGAGCTGATAGGCGCCCACCTCAGTACGTACGGTGCCCGCAGACTGGTTGATGGAGTTTGAGCGAATGGCGTTGGCGACTTCCTGGAACGTCATGCCATAGCGACGCAGCGCCTGTTCGCTGACCTCAATGGAGACTTCCTCCATACGGGTGCCGAACAGTTGCACCACTGAAATGGCGGGTAGTGAAGCGGCTTCCCGGCGTAACTGCTCAGCCAGTCGCTTCAGTTCACGCTCGCCCAGGTCACCGTGTACGGCAACGCGGATATATTCATTGCGGTTTACCCACTGACGCACCTGAGGCGGTTCAATATCGCGTGGAAAAGAGGAAATACTATCGACGCGGATTTTGATCTCGTTCATAAAGCGGGAGAAATCCACGTCACTCTCGGCGAGAATGTAGACCCCACCGTAGCTTTCCGCTGAGGTCGAGCGCACCCACTCGATATTATCGAGATCGCTGACCGCTTCTTCGATCCGCGCAACAATCTGCTCTTCCACTTCCTGTGGTGCAGCGCCGGGCCATGAAACCTCAATTTCCAGGCCGGGGAAGCGTACCTGTGGGTCCATTTCCCGCTCCATCATGCCGAAGCCGAGAAAGCCCGCCACGAGGATGCCCACCATTGCGAGGTTGGCGGCAACGTGGTTGCGCGCCCACCAGTCAATCAGTCTATTCATGTGCTTACTCCGTTACCGCTGGGCCAGCTGGGTGATCGGCTGGACTTCCATGCCGTCAACGGCGTTGGCAATAGTCGAAGTCACCACACGCTCACCATCCGCGAGGCCAGAAGCGACCACCACACGGTTTTCCGATGTGGACAGGACTTCCACGGTACGGATGTCGAGGCGATTATCTTCATCAATCACGTAGACCTTGTCGGCATTGCGCAGGGCGTCACGTGGCATCACCAGTGCCTGGTACGGCTTTACGCCCTCTGCCTCGGCGGTCACAAAGAGACCCACCGCGAGCGGGGCGCCGTCGCTGGCGCCAGCGCCATAGGGGTCTTTCACCTCGGCTACCGCATAGATCAGGCGGGTCTGCTGGTCGACGGCTGCCTGGGTGCGCACAATCTGGCCCTGCCAGTGGCGAACTTCGCGTCCGACGGCGGCAGAGAGGGTGACTTCAGGTCCCGGGCGTTTTTCGCTGGAAACGAAGCCCATGGGCAGGTCCAGTTCCTGCAGTTGGGAATCTGTCAGCGGAAGGCGGATCTCTACGCGATCGGTGGCAAATACCCGACCGAGTGCCTTGCCTGCGGTCACATATTCACCAACACCGACGTCGCGGCTGATCACGCGTCCGCGGAACGGCAACTTGATACGGGTGCGCGCCAGATTCAGCTTGGCGTCAGCCAGCTCGGCCTTGGCGGAACGCAGGCGCGCTTCGGCCTCTTCAACCTGCGGCTTGTTGACCTGCAGCGGGGTGGGTTGTTTGTTCGGGTTGATGGACAGCCACTGCTGGCGCTTGATCTGCGCCTGGGCCTCGGCCTGCAGCAGCAGGACTTCGGCCTGCTCGACGCCGGCCTCAGCGCGTGCGAGGGCGAGCTTGTAGTCGCTGTCGTCGAGCTGGATGAGTGTCTCACCGGATTTGAAGCCCGCGCCCTCAGCGAAGCTGTCGGCGATCGCAACGATACGCCCGGAAACCTGCGGGGTCAGGTCAATCTCGGTATGGGCCCGGACTTCCCCCTGAGTGCTGACCGCCAGATGGACAGACTCCTCACGAGCCTGTGAATACATCAGCGATACCAGGCGCTGCTCTTCTTCCTTTTTTTCGGGCGCAGGTTTTGATGCGCTCAATACCTGTACCACCCCAAAACCGAGCGCCAGCACCAGTACCGGTGCTGCTCCTTTCAAATATTTCTTGTTCATTGGTCTCATCTTGCCTGGATAGAGAGTTCGCCAACGGTTACCGCTGGCATTAATGGACCCGATCAAATCAGGAAACCCCAAAGCTTGGCTATGGGCTGCCGCTGTGAATAAGCCGGAAAGAGTCGGATCAGCGGTAGATGCCCGTGGCCATCGTTTCTATTGACTATGCGGGTTGCACGTTTGGATGCAGGGCTCGAAAAACTTTTTGGACGAAATGGATGATTTTGGCGACAGGATGACAGCGGGCTCCGGGTGATGCCCGGCGGGATTCCAGTGGGGCTGCGCAAAACTGTCAAAAGTTGAGCAAACATTGATCAGTTGCCGGGCCTCCTTTGCCCTCAGCCTGAACTATCCTGAGTTCGCCGAAAGCATTGTATGCCATGGATTGCCGGATTTAGCCAGAGAAATCCCCTTATGGAAAAAGCGTGGTTTCAGCGGTCAGTCGATGACACGCTCTCAGAGCTGGATGTCGATGTGGAACAGGGACTCAGTGCGCCAGCGGCGGAGGACCGGCTGCGTTCGGCTGGTCCCAACAAGCTCGCCGAAGTGCGACGGCAGTCGACCATTGCGCTCTTCCTGGAACAGTTCAAAAACCCCCTGCTGATCGTGCTGATGATCGGCGCAGCCATTTCTTTCTATGCCGATCACGTTGTCGATGCCATTGCGATTGCCGTCATCGTATTAATAAACGCCACCATCAGTTTTGTGCAGGAATTCAACGCCGCCAAGTCGATGGCCGCACTGAAGGGGATGGCCGCGCCCAGCGCATTTGTGCGCCGCTCTGGTCAGTGGGTGGATGTGCCCGCGGAGGCGCTGGTACCGGGGGAAATCCTGCGCTTAAACACCGGTGACATCATTGCTGCCGATGTCCGCATCGTTGAGTCGAACAATCTTCAGGTGGACGAGGCGGCACTGACCGGGGAATCCGAGCCTGTGCACAAAGAGGTGGAAGTCATTCAACCTGATCGGGTGCCACTGGGGGATCAATTTAATCTGGGTTTTGCCAGCACCATTATCACGGCCGGGACAGGCGTGGGTATCGTGATTGGCACGGGCATGGATACCGAGGTGGGCAAAATTGCGCATCTCATGGCGTCTGCCGAGGAGCCGATGACGCCGCTACAACAGCGTATCCGCAAGCTCTCGCACATTCTCGTTGGCGCTGCCCTCGCCGTAGTGGCGGGGATTATTGGTATTGGCATCCTGCATGGCATGGACTTGATGGAGATGCTGAATACCGGCATATCCTTGTCCGTTGCGGCAATTCCAGAAGGGTTGCCCACAGTTGTCACCATTGTTTTAACGATGGGTTCGCAGCGAATGGCCAGAGGCAATGCACTGGCGCGCAAGCTGTCGGCGGTCGAGACACTGGGTTCTACTTCGGTGATTTGTTCAGACAAGACCGGCACGCTGACACAGAACCAGATGCAGGTAATGGCGATCTGGGCAGGGGGCGCTTACTGGCGGGTGAACGGCCAGGGGTTTAACCCGCAGGGGACTTTTGTGGCGGGGGACGGAAAAGAAGTCGATCCACAGAAGGATCCCGACCTCAAACTGGCCCTTATCATCTCTGCGCTGTGCAACGAAGCCACGCTGACCACGCGTGATGGTCTGCCGGCAATTCAGGGCAACCCCACGGAAGGCGCCTTACTGGTGGCGGCCACCAAAGCGGGACTTTCTCGGGAGCAGCTTCTGAGTGAAGGCTACTCGATCATCAAGAAGTTCCCGTTTGATTCCACACGCAAGATGATGAGTGTCATTGTGCGGACACCACAAGGTGCACACTTGCTCGCCGCCAAAGGTGCACCGGATGTCGTGTTAACGCGGGCAGTAAAGATGCGGCGTGACGGGCAGGAGGTATCCGTCGACGACGAGTCTCGGGGGAGTGTGGAAAAAGCCATTTCTTCATTTGGCGAACGCGCATTGCGTACGTTGGCCATCGCATACCGCACGCTGGATTCCGCCGAGGTCAGCGCTGCAGAAGATGGCCCCGCTGCTGAAAACATTGAGCAGCAGATGGTATTGCTGGGTATCCACGGCATTATGGATCCACCGCGACCCGAGGTAATTGATGCGGTGGCCGAATGCTGGAGCGCCGGAGTGCGAACCATCATGATCACCGGTGATCATGCAGCGACCGCCCGCGCGATTGCGGAAGAAATTGGTATCCGGCGCAGTGAGGAGGACCTGGTGTTTACCGGCGCAGAGCTGGATGGACTATCTGACCGCGAGCTGCAAAATGTGGTGCCCCATGCTTCTGTCTTTGCCCGGGTATCACCTGAGCACAAGCAGCGAATCGTCAGGGCACTTCAGGCCAATGATCAGGTTGTCGCCATGACGGGAGATGGTGTCAATGATGCACCCGCGCTGCGCAATGCGGATATTGGCGTGGCCATGGGCATTGCCGGAACCGCCGTCGCCAAAGATTCCGCGGATCTGGTGCTGCTGGATGACAACTTTTCCACGATTGTGGCGGCGGTATCGGAAGGTCGGCGTATCTACGACAACATCCGCAAGTTCATCCGCCAGGCGCTCACCGCCAACGTCGCGGAAGTTTCGGTCATTCTGTTTGCATTTATGCTGATGGGGGATGATCCGTTGTTGCCGATTACCGCCCTGATGGTGTTATGGATCAACCTGATCAGTGATGGTATACCGGCCCTTGCCCTAGGTTTGGAACCGGCGGAGCCCGATGTGATGGATCGCCTGCCGCGCAGCCGCGATGAAAGCTTTTTTGCCGATAACCTTGGTGCGCGCATTGTCATTCGGGGGTTGGCGCTGGGATGGATCAGTTACTGGTTATTTGATTTCGCCCTGGGGCGTGGGCGACCGTTGGAGTACGCGCAAACCCTGGCGTTTACCACGCTGATTTTTGCCCAGCTCTGGCATATTTTTGATGCGCGTACCTTTTCAACGCTTTATCACGCCAATCCTTTTACCAATCGCTATCTGTTAATGGCAGTGGGTATCGCGGCCTGCCTGTCCTTATTGGTGGTCTATACGCCTATCGGTAATCTGGTTTTTGGCACGGTACCATTGACTCCCAAGCATTTGCTGATGGTTATCACGATTGCGGCGCTGCCAACCTTTGTACTGTCCGGATTGAAAGATATCTTCAACCTGAAATTTATTTAGTGGGAAGATCCGCCCCGCTAGAGCAGGGGCGGGTTTGATTCCACCGGTTGCTTCTCGCCGCGATATTCCGTTGAGGTTGCCCTCACCAGGGGCTGTACCGTGAGGTGGTGGCCTGTTCGGGTGATGGACGGGATCAGGTAATGTTCGAACGCTTTGGTATCCTCACCGCCAAAAAGCCATTCTTCGATGAACCCGGTATCCTGAGGGGCAATCATCGGCAGGCTCTTTTCGTGGTATTGCCGGGTTGACGGGTGGGCATCGAGGGTGATGATTGCGCAGCTCAGCAGATCCCCCCAGGTTTTGTATAGCCCGCAAAAGAAGAATGGTGCTCCGTAGCTGAATTCCACCGGGTTTTCACCACGCTGGGATTCGACCCACGCAGTGGCAGGAATCAGGCAGCGGGATTTGCGGTATTCCGGCCGCGTCGGCAACTTTTTCCAGTTGGAATTGATCGACCAGTATTTCTTGTGGGGTTTCCAGCCGTCGCCATCGCGTTCCAGATACAGGTGCCAGATCGCGTTCTCCAGATCGGGAAACCCGTGGCGCCCGGTAATGATGGAGACTTTCTGTGTCGGACGACGGCGCCTGCCCAGAATCAGGTTTTGCGGGTGCTCGGTACCGATTTCTTCCAGGAAGCGCTCCATCCCAGCGTGGTCGTCTACGTCAAATACGCTGCACATTCTCTGCTCTCCCAGCTGACACTTCACCGGTGGTGATCGTCGGTTAGGTAGATTATGGAGTCTGCCGGTGAAGAAATGGAAGGGCGGGGTGAACCTGGTACCCGTCAGACTTCCCGGTTTCGTGGAATCAGATGATCTTTGACGGGGCAGCGTCGGAACATTCGGAATGACAACAGGACGTAGATCAGTGACGCCGCGCTGATACCCATCAGGGAATACTGGATATTGGGGAGCAGGGTACTGGCCAGGGTAATGGTCAGCACGATCATTGAGTTGATCAGAATGCCCTTTCGCCAGGGCGGGAACAGTTGCCAGTAGGGCATTTGCTTGCCCAGATAAAAGACGATCATGCCGCCAATCGCGAGTCGGTCAAACGTGACGCGATTCAGGTCATCCATGATGGTGTAATGAATCATGTCCGCCAGCAGCAACAGGCCAATGCACAGCAGCAGGTGCGACAGCGTCAGCAGGTTGCCCGAAGAGAGACGCGAAGCACGCTCCAGTAACGGAAATGCATCGTAATAGATCCACCAGAAACCCCAGACCATGGCAAAGCCGCTGACGGCGGCGGCAACCCGCAGCGGTGTCCAGTCTACCTGGGAGAGACTGCCCACGATCGTCATGACCGATTCGCCCAGCAGAATGATGATCATCAGGCCGATGCGCTCAACCAGGTGTGAGCGGTGTACGGGGTGCCTGGAAGCGTTGTGGCGCAGGATGCCCTGCCAGGAAATATCGATGACGATACCGAGATAAAACACCACATATTGAGTGGCGCCTTCCAGAAACAGCGAAGCACCGCTGACCAGCGCACCAACGGTGATCGCGCTGCCAATAAATTGGGCGCATCGCAGTCGCTCTTGGTCTTTTCGATAAACCGCGAAGTACATCCCTGCGAGAATCAACCGAATCACCACATAGGTGGTCACATACTGGTCGAATTTCCCATCCAGACTTTGTTCGGAATAGGTCGACAGCACGACCACCAGCGCCATAATCAACAGGGCAACAACGCGATGGGTGCGGTCATCCTGGTCGAACCGGTTGGAGTAGAGCGTGTGGGTCATCCATATCCACCACACGGGAATGAACACCAGCGGGAAGCGCAGTAATTGATCCAGGGTGAGATGCCCCTGCACCGTGCTGGCAAGGTCCTCGGAAACGGCACTGATGACGGCGACAAAGACCAGGTCGAAGAACAGCTCGAGCCAGGTTGCCCGACGGTTGTCGGTTTGAACGAGCGTTCGATCCTTAACGGGCATGGAACCGCACTGAGACTGTCTTTACCGCCAGCGATGTATTCGCTGCGAGAACGTAATGGCGTTATGCAGGCGGTACAAGCTGGCGCTCCGTGTTGTCTCAGGGGTTACTCGGTCGGTTCCACCTCGATCGCGACTTCGTTGATGCGCATGACTGGCAGCGAGAAGGGCGAGTTGTAGCGGTTAAAGATAGGCGTGCCGCGGGGTTTCAGTCCGGCAGCGCGAATCTCCCGCAACAAGGTGTCTTCTTCTTCACGATAGCGTTTCTGGCTCCAGCCGCCACGGTAGCGTCGCACCGCCATCATCCGTTCAGGGATTTCCCGCAGGGTGACAGCCGGATTATTGGGCTTCGGCAATGTGTCCATGGTGTATTCCGCGGGCATGAAAAAATTCACGCGGAAGCGTTGCCTGCCATTGTCACTGGCCTGTCCCGTTGGCTGCTGCGTAACGGGGGCCGTCATGGCGATTTTTTCACTGGGCTGCTGTTGGACCGGCGCGGTCATTGGCATTTTCTTCTGGCTCAGGTTGTTGCCGAAGATGTAGTCCGCCAGGGCACGGAATGCCTGGCCACTCGCATTCTCGAACGTGGCGGCAACCTCCACTTCTGCGACGATCTGCGGTGCATACCGCCGAAGCTCGAACTCAGGGTACTCCTGAACCACCGTGTGCCGTGGTGTTTCAATTGCCGACGCCATGGTCGCTCCCAAAATACCCATCAATACGAAATAAAAACGCGCAAGGTGCAACACGATTCCTGCCTCCTGAAAAGCGCCGTCATTTCAGGATAGTACGGGGTTCATCTGGGTTCGGATTGGCGCGCGGGGAAAGCCGCTCTGAAGTCGTGATCCATCTGTTGATTGTTGTAGTATCAGGTTTGAATGGATAAGGATCGGGCAATCAGGAGGCTGGCAATGAAGGCAATCTGGAACGGCAAGGTGTTGGCAGAAACAGATGACACCGTGGTGGTTGAGTCGAATCACTACTTTCCTGCGGAGTCGATTAATTGTGAGTTTTTCCAGCCGAGCTCTACCAGGACAAGTTGTCCCTGGAAGGGCGAGGCACATTACTACCACCTGGAAGTAGACGGGCAGACCAACCAGGATGCGGCCTGGTATTATCCTGCGCCGAAAGATGCCGCAAAAAATATTGAAGGCCGAATCGCCTTCTGGCGCGGTGTGGAAGTGATTGAGTGAGCGTTTGTACCGTCAGTGGCGGATGTGATCCGGGGGAGAACAGGTTGGTGTACCAGAATATCCAGCGCGCTGTTGTCGCGCTTTGTCTTTCAGTGATGTTGTCTGCTCCGCTGATGGCGGAGGAGATCCTCAAGACGTCCACCTCCTGGGACGGCGGCGCCATCGCCTATCCGGAAGGCGAGGTCGAGATCAGCTCGGTCATGCTGCGCCTCGAAGAGGGGCAGGAGTCCCCGTATCACTGCCATCCAGTACCCACCATGGGATATGTGCTCAAGGGCAAGCTCGAGGTGGAAACCAAAGATGGCAAGAAGGTTATCTTGACCGCCGGCCAGCCCGCGGTTGAAGTCATGCGTACGGTGCACAAGGGGCGCGCCGTCGAGGGGCCTGTTGAGCTTGTGGTGTTTTATGCCGGCGCCAAGTCATTGCCCACCACGGTGTTGCCGGAAACGGATACCGAAGGGCGTTTCTGCACGGATTAGCCCCTGCGTTGCCCAAAGGGGTGTCCTCAATTAACGATTTGGGCGACCCCTGATTACCCGGTCCCCCGGATCAACCGCTGTACACTCCACACCCTGAAAATGGTGTAACTGGGCGGATTCCTCTGTGGAGCTGGCGGACTTCTCGGGCCTGACGCTGGCGCTGCTGTTAGCCGCCTGTATTGTCAGTGCCTTTATCTCTTCTGTGACCGGCGGCGCCGGCGGACTGCTGATGTTCGCCGCCCTGAACATGGTCATTCCGTTGCGGGCCCTGGTTCCGATCCATGGCGCGGTGCAACTGGTGAATAACCTCGCGCGTATCTATTACGTGCGCCAGCATATCCGCTGGGACATGTGTTTGCCGTTTTTTGCTGGCTGCAGCCTGGGCGCTCTGCTGATGACGCTCGGTCTGGCGCAGGTCGACTGGAAGGCGTTGCCGCTTCTCCTCCTGGCCGGTCTCGTGTTCTACACCGTATTCAAGCCGAAGCAGATGCCCGAAATCCGTGTGCGCCCCAAGGGCTATTTCTGGGTGGGTATTGGCGGCGGTACTCTCGGCATTCTGGCGGGCGCGGTAGATCCCTATCTGGCGCCATTCTTCGTGCGTCGGGATCTGTCCCCGCAAGAGGTGGTGGCCAACAAATCGGTCATGCAGGCGTGGTGCCATGCGCTGAAAATCCCGGCCTTCATTTATCTCGGTTTCGTCTTTGCCGATCATCTGGGTTTGATCCTGTTGCTCTCGTTGGCGGCGATCGTGGGCTCCAGAATTGGTGTGGCGATGTTGAATCGTCTGGATGCGACGGTTTTCTTTCGTTTAATGCGCCTGGCATTACTGATTGCCGGCGTACGGATTTTGTATCAACTGGCCAGCGGCAGTTACTAAACCAAACAGTAGAGGTGTTCCTTGGCGGACTATCAGATTTACAACCCCTATACCGGTGACTTGATCGAAGAGTATGACTTCAATACGCGCGAGGAAGTCGGGCAGGCTATCGATCTGCTGGTAGAGGGCCGCGGCATCCAGAATGCGACCCCAGCTTTTGAGCGCGCAGCGATCTTGAATCGTCTCGCGGGGCTACTGCTCGAGCATAAAGAAGCACTGGCGGCAACGATTACCGAGGAGACCGGTAAAACCATCAGTGACAGCCGCATCGAAATCGACCGGGCCTACAATACCGTCCTCGGTAGTGCGGTGGAGGCTCGCTGTATCAGTGGGGAAGCGCTGGATTCCGACGCGTTTCCGCCTCAGCGCGAGCGTATCGGGGTTGTGCTATGGAAGCCCCTGGGCACGGTGCTGTGCATCACGCCATTTAATTTCCCCATCAACATCGCGGTGCACAAGATCGGGCCGGCATTTGCGGCGGGCAATACCATTCTGTTCAAGCCCGGTCCGCAAAACTTACGCTCTGCACGCCTGTTGGTGGACCTCTGCTACCAGGCGGGTATGGATCGTTCGGTGTTACAGATGTTGGTGCCGGATATCGAGGCGACCGCCTATGCGGTTGGGCATCCTCAGGTACAGGCGATCAACTTTACCGGCGGTACCCAGGCCGCCAATGCGATTGCCTCTGCCGCCGGCTTCAAGAAGTTACTGTTTGAACTGGGTGGTAACGACCCGGTGATCGTCATGCCGGATGCCAACCTGGATGCGGCGGTCTCCGCAGTGATCAACCAACGCTTTGCGACGGCAGGGCAGCGCTGTACCGCTGCCAAGCGCATATTCCTGCATCGGGACATTGCCGAAGACTTCAGTGCGCGACTGGTTGCGGCAACGGAAGTACTCAAAGTCGGCAATCCGGCAGAGGACGATACCTTTGTGGGGCCTGTGATTCACAGCCAGGCGGCGGACCTGGTGGAGACGCGTATCAGCGATGCGGTCGCCCGTGGCGCCAAAGTGCTGTATGGGCATCGTCGTGAGGGTAACCTGCTGTGGCCGACCATCATTGAGTCTGTGCCGGATGATGCAGAGCTGGTGGCCGACGAGACTTTTGGTCCGGTGGTACCCCTGAGGGTGTTCGATGCGATTGAGGAAGTGGTCGCGTTGGTTAACAGTTCCGAGTTCGGCCTGCAGGCAGGGGTATTTACAAACGACCTGTCACTGGCACGCAGCCTGTTCAATCAATTGGAAGTTGGCTTGCTTGCGGTGAATGATGGTCCCGGCTTCCGTGCCGAGCACTTCCCATTCGGCGGAGTGAAGCAAAGCGGCATTGGCCGGGAGGGCATCCGCTATGCCGTGCGTGAGATGAGTCATCAGAAAACTCTGGTGATTTGAGCGCCAGCGCCGCTCTCTTCCGGTGAACGGCTTGATGCAGGTCAAGCCGTTCACTGTGGTCGACCTTACACTGGGGACAGTGGTGATTGTTCCTGAGGAGACCGTCATGTTTAAGGTAGAGCGCAGTGGCCCCAACCGGGTGGATATCGAGTTTTCCGGCAAGCTTGATCGCGAGGCGATGAAGCAGGCACTGGATGACTTGCTGGAGAAATCTGAAGGCATTGAATCCGGACGTATGCTGTATCGCATCGGAGAGTTTGACCTGCCGACTCTGGGCGCCATCGGTGAAGAGTTAAAGCGCCTGCCCAAAATGCTGGCCCTGATCGGCAAATTTGATCGGGCCGCGGTGCTGGCGGACCAGGACTGGATCCAGGTGGCCAGTGAAGTCGAGGGCAAGTTTATTCCTGGCATCAAGATCAAGGCCTTTGATCTGGATGACGTCGAAGAAGCCGAAGAGTGGCTGGCGCACTAAGCGCTAACGCCTTCGCAGTCCGCTCTGTCTATCGCCCCCGCACAAGGTACCCTTGGGGGCGCATTTTCTTTTCCTGCCCGACCGCTACACCTATCGGCGATAGGCTCGTGCCCAACAGTCGATGACGATACGTTGCTTTTTGCACAGCGCTTCATGAAAAGCGTATGCTGAGTATCAGGTATTAACCATCGTTGTCAGCGATTGAAGCCGTTTACAGATGTCTCCGGCAATCAGATATAGTTGCCGGAAAGGGACGGCCATTGCCTGTGGCTACGGTGTTCCATTCATTGGTCAAAGAAGTAAGCGCTCAACAGGATGTTGCAACTCATCGACAGCAGTGACGAATCTGTCACCGTCTACCTCGCCGAAACCTATGACGAGCAATCGTTGGCGCGTATCACATGGCTGGCCCAGCAGGTGCGCGAGCAGTTGTCCGAGCAGGTCACCGATGTGGTGCCTTCCTATTGTTCCCTGACGGTCTATTACGACGTCACCTGTACCAACTACCGATCGTTTTGCGACACGCTAATGCGGCTCGCGGAAAGCAGCGCTGATCAGGGGCGCGTTGCGCAACTACCAGCAGCGGCCAGAGAGATCCAGTTGCCCGTTTATTATGGCGCAGAGGCGGCACCGGATCTGGAGCGTGTTGCAGACTTTGCCGGCCTCAGTATTGAGGAAACCATTGCCCTGCATAGCGGAGCCGATTACCGGGTCTATGCACTGGGGTTCCGTCCGGGATTTGCCTTTATGGGGCGTACTCCCGAACCATTGCAAGTGCCGCGGCTCGACAACCCGCGTACCAAAGTACCTGCGGGCGCGGTCGCCATTGCCGGACCCCAGGCCGCGGTTTACCCGGAAGCATCGCCTGGCGGCTGGAACCTGATCGGACGCTGCCCTCTACCGATGTTCGATCGCAGCACGAACCCGCCGCAGGTGCGGCTGGCTGCCGGTGACCGGGTGCGATTTGTGCCCGTAGACCGCGAGGCGTATTTGAGCGCGGGAGGGGTGCTGGATGACTGAGTATCTCGTTGTTGAGAAAACCGGCCCCCTGACCACCGTGCAGGATCAGGGGCGTCGTGGGCAGCAGCATCTGGGGGTGAGCGTTGGCGGTTGCGTCGATGCACATGCCGCCAGCTGGGCCAATCGACTGGTGTGGAATGAGGCGGACGACGCAGTGCTGGAGCTGACGTTGGGGCAGTTGTCGCTGCGGTTTGGCGACTACTGCACCTTTGCGATTGCCGGGGCGGACTGTCAGTGGCGCCTCGACGGTCAGCCCCTTCAAAACTGGTCTGCACATCGGGCTGGCCCCGGCAGCTTGCTCGAAGCCAGCATTGCGCGTACCGGCGTGCGTGCCTATTTCGCCATTTCTGGCGGTATTCGTACACCACAAGTGTGGGGGAGCCGCTCTACCAGTACCGGCGCGGGGATCGGTGGTGTTGATCCTGTGGTTGGTCGTTCGCTGGCGGCGGGTGATCGGCTTCCTGTTGCGCACCGGGCGGTAGAGCAGCTCAATGCGACGCCGGCAAAATATACCCGCGACTACCTGGATGCGGTGCAGCTACGCCTGGTGCCCTCGAATCAGTTCGAGCAATTTACGGCGGCGCAGCGCCAGACTTTCTTCCGGCAATCCTATACGGTGTCACCGCAGGCGGATCGCATGGGGGTGCGTCTTGAGGGTACTCCAATGGCGGAGGTGCCCGGAAACCTGACTTCGGAAGCGGTGGCACCCGGTGCGGTGCAGGTGCCGAGTAATGGCCTGCCCATTGTGTTGATGGCAGACTGCCAGACAATCGGTGGCTACCCCAAAATCGGTCATGTATATCGGGTCGACCTGGATCGGTTGGCGCAGGCGCGCCCGGGCACAGAAGTGTTTTTCAGCCAGGGTACCCTGGCGGAAGCACAGGCGAAGCTGCGCGAACAGCGTATCTTTTTTACCGGGCGATAAAGGCAACTGAACGGTTTGCCACAGCGGTTAGCCAAAACAAAAGCAAAGGAATTCTGGCGGCGATGAAACTCAATTGCGATTTGGGCGAGGGCTACGGTAACTGGCAACTTGTCGATGAGAGCACGGTGATGCCGTTTATCGATCAGGCGAATGTTGCCTGTGGGTTCCACGCCGGGGACCCGCTGGGTATTCGCCAGACACTGCGACTGGCGAAAGCTTCGGGCGTGTCGGTGGGTGCCCATCCGGGGTATCCCGATCTGGTTGGTTTTGGCCGACGCTCAATGCATTGCTCCAGTGATGAAATCACCGCGATGGTGATTTATCAGGTGGGGGCGTTGCAGGGGTTGTGCGCCGCCGAGGGTATTCAGGTCGACTACGTCAAACCCCATGGCGCCCTGTACAACGACATGATGAAAGATGAGCGGGTGCTGAAAGCCATCTTGTCTGCCATGGCCGAGCTGGGTGAAGACTTGCCCCTGATGTTGATGGCCACCCCGGCGATTGACCACCATCGTGCGCTGGCTCAGGCGAGCGGCGTCCAGCTGTTGCTGGAGGCGTTCGCGGATCGTCGCTATGGCGACGACGGCCGATTGCAGCCTCGCTCCGAGCCTGGCGCGGTGCTGAAGGATCCGCAGGAAATCATTGCCCAGGTGCGCCAAATCGCTGCCGGTAGTGTGACCACTGCGGAAGGTAATCAGCTGGCACTGCAGGCGGATTCTGTCTGCGTACATGGCGATAACCCCGAAGGTGTCGCGACGATCGTCGAGGTGCGCCGCGCGCTCGGCAGCTGATACAGCCAACACATAGCGCCAGAATACATCCGACTGAATTGGCGTTTTGGTTCACAATTGCCACTGGCGTGTCCTGTTCAGTGGCAAGCCCTTCGTCTATACTCCTGCACCACTTGTCGGAGTGCCTGTGGGCTGAGATCGCTTTCGCGAGATCCGTTGAACCTGATCGGGGTAACCCCCGCGTAGGAAACAAGATCTGAAGTTGCTGGCTGCCGCCATCGAAAGAGGGCGAGGACCATAGCAGCACAACTTCTTCTCAAAGTAGGGCTGTGTATCATGCATCCCTTTCTCTCCCCCGGGCATTGCGTTACCCATGTTTGCGTTAGCAAGCATCGCTATAACAATTGCCACAACAAGGGGGCAGCATGTCTCAGGATACCGATCAGCCGCAAAAGGCTTCCAAGTCCAGCCGGGCCGCCAGCCGCGACTCCGCCAAGTCGTTTCTGGAAAACCTCACCGCGCAGTCCTTCCCGAATTCCCGCAAGGTTTATCTCGAAGGAGATACCCCCGGCGTCAAAGTGGGCGCACGTGAAATCTGCCTGGGTGACAGCATTGTCGGTGGCGACGAAAAGAATCCTCAGCTGGAGCCGAATCCACCGCTGCGTGTCTATGATACCGCTGGCCCTTACTCCGACCCGGCTTACAAGCCGAATGTTCGTGAAGGTCT
The DNA here is from genome assembly GCF_056158985.1 of Microbulbifer sp. ABF4_148. Lineage (NCBI taxonomy): Bacteria > Pseudomonadati > Pseudomonadota > Gammaproteobacteria > Cellvibrionales > Microbulbiferaceae > Microbulbifer > Microbulbifer sp. ABF4_148. Next base: position 3,282,295 of record NZ_JBSWUI010000001.1, on the reverse strand, counting down.
GCCGCGCCTGCGCCAGGCGTGGGTAGAAGCCCGTGATGATTCCGAAGAGCTGGATACCCGCCAGGCTATGTATAGCCAGCAGCGTATGGCCGACCAGGGGCTGGATCATATTCGTTTTGAAAAACTGCCGTCTCCGCGCAAGGCCAAAGCGGGCAAGAATGTGTCACAGATGCACTACGCCCGTCAGGGGATTATCACCCCGGAGATGGAGTTTATTGCGGTACGCGAGAACATGGGTCGCGCCCAGTTGGCCGAAGAGCTGAAAGAGTCTGACTATCAGCGTGCGCGCGACGGCATCTACATTCCCGAGCAGATCACGCCGGAATTTGTGCGTCGTGAAGTGGCAGAAGGTCGTGCCGTTATCCCGGCAAACATCAACCACCCGGAACTGGAGCCGATGATCATCGGCCGTAACTTCCTGTGTAAGGTGAATGCCAACATTGGTAACTCGGCGATTACTTCCTCCATCGAAGAGGAAGTGGAGAAACTGGTGTGGGGTACCAAGTGGGGTGCCGATACCGTGATGGACCTGTCTACCGGACAGAACATTCACGAAACCCGCGAATGGATCCTGCGTAACGCCCCGGTGCCGATTGGTACCGTACCGATTTACCAGGCGCTGGAAAAAGTCGACGGTATTGCCGAAGACCTGACCTGGGAAGTGTTCCGCGATACGCTGATTGAGCAGGCGGAGCAGGGCGTGGACTATTTCACCATCCATGCCGGTGTACTGCTGCGCTACGTTCCGCTTACAGCGAACCGTACGACCGGTATTGTCTCCCGTGGTGGCTCGATTATGGCCAAGTGGTGCCTGGCGCATCACAAAGAGAACTTCCTCTACACCCACTTTGAAGATATCTGCGAGATCATGAAGGCCTACGATGTGACCTTCTCGCTCGGAGATGGCCTGCGTCCCGGCTCGATCGCCGACGCCAACGACGAAGCCCAGTTCGGTGAGTTGCACACCCTGGGAGAGCTGACTGAAATCGCCTGGAAGCACGACGTACAGACCATGATCGAAGGTCCGGGACACGTCGCGATCCACAAGATCAAGGAGAACATGGACGAGCAGCTGAAGCACTGCCACGGCGCGCCGTTCTATACCCTCGGCCCCTTGACCACAGATATTGCTCCGGGCTACGACCACATTACTTCCGGCATCGGCGCTGCCCTGATCGGTACTTACGGCTGTGCGATGCTGTGCTACGTGACGCCTAAAGAGCACCTGGGCCTGCCCAATAAGGAAGATGTGAAAGAGGGCCTGATGGCCTACAAGATCGCGGCGCATGCCGCCGACCTGGCCAAAGGGCACCCGCGCGCGCAGATGCGTGACGATGCACTGTCCAAGGCTCGCTTCGAATTCCGCTGGGAAGACCAGTTCAACCTGGGCCTGGATCCGGAGCGCGCTCGCGCTTACCACGATGAAACCCTGCCCAAGGAATCCGGCAAGGTTGCGCACTTCTGTTCCATGTGTGGGCCGAAGTTCTGTTCCATGAAAATTACCCAGGACGTCCGTGACTTTGCTGCCCAGCAAGAGGCTGCCAAACAAGAGGCGGCGAAGCAGGAAGCAGAGCAGGGCATGGAAGAGATGGCGATCAAGTTCAAGGACATGGGCAGTGAGATTTACCACAAGGCCTGATGGGCCGCGGTAACTCCGGAGTCCGGAAGTGGTTGCGTTGAATCCAGACCAGGCGTTGGCCAGCGCCAGCGGGCTAAACATCGGTATTGCCGGTGGCGGCTTGCTGGGGCGTCTGTGCGCGTGGCGGCTGGCACGTGCAGGCGCCCGGGTAACCCTGTTTGAAGCGGGTGCCCTTGCGGAACCCGCAGGCGCCTGTTGGACCGCAGCGGGCATGATCTCGCCGTTGAGCGAGCTCGTGCACAGTCCACTGCCAGTGTACGAGATGGGCCTTGAAAGCCTGGCCCTGTGGCCTGTGTGGCTTGAAGAACTCGCCGGAGTGCAGCCACCGGTGTTTTATCGGGCCAATGGCAGCCTTGTGGTGGCACATCAACGTGACGCCAGCCTGCTGGAGCAATTCCGCCGTGATCTCTTACTCACGTTAGGCGCTGACAAGGCCGGTGAGGTAGAGCCGCTGGATGCTCTGGCGGTGCGATCGATCGAGCCCGACCTGACGCACTTCAGTGGCGGTCTTTACCTGCGCAATGAAGCCGATATCGATAACCGCCATCTGCTGCGAGTATTGCTGGCTGAATTGCAGCGGCTGGAAGTCTCGTTGATAGAGCAGGCGCCGGTCGAGTGTGCTGCCGGGCAGATCATTGCGGTCGCCGATGGTGTGGCCAAAGATTTCGACCTGGTGATTGATTGTCGCGGGCTTGGTGCGAAACCGTCGCAGGCGGATTTACGCGGGGTGCGTGGTGAAGTGCTGGTTGTGGAGACCAACGAGGTCGGCTTTCAGCGTCCGGTACGCCTGATGCACCCGCGTTACAAACTGTATGCGGTGTCCAAACCGGATGGCACAACGGTTATCGGTGCGACGGAAATCGAGAGTGAAGATCTTTCACCCATCAGCCTGCGTTCCACCATGGAGCTGTCTTCAGCGCTGTACGCTTTGCATCCGGCATTTGCCGAGGCGCGTATCCTGGAATCCAACGTCAACCTGCGTCCGGCGGCAGCCGATAACGTGCCGTTTGTGCGGGCGAGTGAAAAATTAATTGTGGCCAATGGCCTCTATCGCCATGGGTACCTGTGTGGCCCGGCGTTGGTGCAGCGCACCCTGCGGGCGGTAGTCGAGCAATGTGCGATAGCAGAAGCAATATGAGTGAAGTTCAGATCAATGGCGAGTCCCGGTCTCTGGTCGAGGCCCAACCGCTGGTGAGCCTGCTGGAAGAAGCTGGTTACCAGGGCGATGCCTTTGCCGTTGCCATTAACGGCGAGTTTGTGCCGCGGGCGCAATACGCAGAAACTCGGGTGGCCCCGGGGGATCACGTCGATGTGGTGGCTCCGGTCGTGGGAGGTTGATGGGGCGTGCCCCTCACAGGAAAACACTATGCATACCCAAGACAAGCTGTCCCTGTATGGCCGTGAATTTGCCAGTCGTTTTCTGATTGGTACCGCACTCTATCCTTCTCCTGCAGTCATGAGTGAGTCGGTGGCCGCATCCGGGGCGGAAATCGTGACGCTGTCATTGCGGCGGCAGAACCCCGCTCAGCAGGGTGACAATGTGTTCTGGGATCTCGTGCGGGCATCCGGTTGCCAGCTGCTGCCCAACACGGCGGGCTGCAAGACGGTCAAGGAAGCGGTGAACCTCGCGGAAATGTCGCGGGAAATTTTCCAGACCGACTGGCTCAAGCTGGAAGTCGTCGGCGATGACTACAATCTGCAGCCGGATCCGTTCGGTTTGCTCGAGGCCGCTGCAGAGCTGGTGCGTCGTGGCTTCAAGGTATTGCCGTATTGCACCGATGACCTGGTGCTTTGCCAGCGCTTGCTGGATGCGGGCTGCGAAGTATTGATGCCCTGGGGCGCTCCAATTGGCACCGGCCAGGGCCTGCTGAATAAATATGCCCTGCAAACCCTGCGCTCCCGTCTTCCGGATGTACCGCTCATTATCGACGCGGGTATCGGTGCACCGTCGCAGGCGGCGGAAGCGATGGAAATGGGCTTTGACGCGGTACTGCTGAATACTGCTGTGGCCAAAGCACATGATCCGATTGCCATGGCGGGTGCGTTCCGCGGCGCGATTGAATCCGGTCGCAGTGCCTATCGAGCGGGGCTGATGCATAAACAACAAACCGCGAGCCCGAGCACGCCGACGCTGGACATGCCGTTTTGGCAGCAGACGGAAGTGCCAGCTGAATAGCGAGACGATCGGGGTTCCCGGGAAAGTCTTTGGGGTCTCGATGGTCTGTTCCTAACAACGTCTGTGGCGGCAAAGCAGCGGGTTAGTTTTTTCGAAAACGCGCAAGTACATCCCTGTATGCTCCGGCGGCGACGTCCATGTCGCCGACGGTTTCGAAAAAACTAACCCGCTACTTTACCTTCAGCCCATCTTTCATCGGCTTCTTATGTCGATAGGTTGGCGGGCCTGAGTGATTTTTTGGGGGAATTGCCTGAATGAGGCAAACAGTTAACGCATCTCGATCAGCGAAGCCCATCGTCTGGTCTATTGCCGGAAGCGATTCCGGTGGTGGCGCCGGTATTCAGGCAGACCTGCTGACACTGGCAGATCTGGAATGTCATACCTGCACGGCGATTACCGCCAATACCGCGCAAAATACCCTCGCCGTCGAGGCTATCAATGCGGTACCTGTTGAGGTGCTGCTTTCCCAGCTGACCGCGCTCGAATCCGATCTGCCGGCTTCTGCGATCAAGATCGGTATGCTCGCGAATGGTGAGCAGGTCGCTGCCGTTGCTGATTTTTTGCAAACATTGCGGCAGAAGCGACAAATATCAGTGGTTTATGACCCGGTGGCGGTGGCATCGAGCGGTTCTGTGCTCAGCGAAGGTGATACCCGCAGTGCCGTGCTCAATCGTCTGCTGCCGCAGTGTGATCTGGTCACTCCGAATCTACCCGAACTCGAATGGCTGACAGGGCTGTCCATCGATGATGCATCCGATCTTGCCGAAGCGGCGAGTCAGCTGGCGCGCACGATTGCCAGTGCCGGGCATCGTTGCGCAGTGTTGGTGACCGGAGGGCACACGCCGATTCGCGCACAAGACACGGCGGATTATCTGTGGGACGGTGCACAGGACTATTGGCTGATTGGAGAGCGTATTCCGACTACGGCAAGCCACGGCACTGGCTGCAGCCTGTCTTCTGCGATTGCCGCAGGGCTCGCGCAGGGATACCCGCTGCGCGATGCCTGCATGGTGGGCAAGGCTTATGTGCACAAGGGTTTACGGCTGGGTACCGGTAGTGCACTCGGTGCAGGTGCCGGGCCAGTCGGACACTGCGGTTGGCCGACCGACTTGCACGACTTCCCTCGCATCCTGTTACCGCAGGATGCAGAAGCAGAGGCCTACGGTCTGTTTGCTGCTGAGCTGGATGGCGTCGATAGTGCGAGCTTTGCCACCGGTTTCGCGTCGGTAGATACGCACCAGCTGGGCTTGTATCCAGTTGTGGATTCGGTGGAGTGGATTGAAAAACTGGCCAGGCTCGGCGTGCGGACGCTGCAGTTACGGATCAAGGATCCCGGGGCAGATATTCATGCGGAAGTGCAGCGTGCGGTGGCGATTGGCCAGCGCTACGACCTGCGTTTGTTTATCAATGACTACTGGCGCGAGGCTATCGCGTGTGGCGCTTACGGCGTGCATCTCGGTCAGGAGGATCTGCAAGCCGCAGATCTCAGCGCGATCAAGGCCGCGGGTTTGCGCCTGGGGATCAGTACCCACGGCTTTTTTGAATTGCTGCTGGCATGGCGCTACCGCCCCAGCTATCTGGCCATCGGTGCCATCTTCGCAACCGGTACCAAGGATATGAGTGGCCAGTTGCAGGGGGTCGACAAGCTCGGCCGTATGGCGACCTTGCTGAAGGACACTCCGCTGGTGGCCATTGGTGGTATTACCGCGGAGCGCGCCCCGCTCGTCGCCGCGACCGGTGTCGGTAGCATTGCAGTGGTGAGTGCAGTGACAGCGGCAGAGGATTACACTCAGGCAGTCCGTCACTTTGAGGGTGTGTTGGAAAATGCCCGGAATGGCAAGAGCCAACAAGCCCAACTAACGCCGCAGGGAGAGCTTGATGCTGTCTAAACGGGAGTTCCAGCGCTACAGCCGCCAGATCATGCTGCCCGAAGTGGGCGAGGAGGGGCAGGGCAAGCTCTCCCGTGCGCGGGTGATGATCGTCGGTTTGGGTGGCCTCGGCAGCCCGGTGGCCCTGTATCTGGCCGCAGCCGGTGTGGGCGAGCTGCACCTGGTCGATGGCGACAGCGTTGAAATTTCCAATCTGCAGCGGCAAATCCTGTACAAGACCAACCACCGCGACAAGCCCAAAGCCCAGATGGCCGCACAGCAGTTGGGCGCAGCCAATCCGGAAATCCGCCTGCATGCACATGCGCGCATGGCTGATGCCAGCTGGTTACGCGATATGGCCCCACAGGTCGACTTGGTGCTGGATTGCACCGATAACCTGAACATTCGCCACACGATTAACCGCGTGTGTCTCGAGACCCGTACGCCGGTCATTATGGCGTCGGTGCAGGGTTTCGCCGGACAACTGGTGAGCTTCGACTTCCGCCAGTCGGTCTCACCCTGCTATGCCTGCCTGTTCTCGCCTACGAGTGATGCCCCTGCGCAGAACTGCGAAACTGCCGGTGTGATCGGCCCCGCACTGGGGATGGTGGGCAGCATGCAGGCACTGGAGGCCCTCAAGTGGATACTGGGATTGCCCCTGGCTTCACTGGGCAAACTGCACCTGTTCGAAGCCCACACGCTGGAGTTGCGTCAACTGCAGATACAGAGTGATAATCAATGCACTGTCTGTAGGGGAGCACAACATAATGAAATCCACCCTGAACCTGATACTGGCCGCTAGCCTCACCACTTTTCTGGCTGCCTGTACATCTGACAAGGGCAGCAACCCTGCTTCAGAATCCGCTTCTCCCGCCGCACCGGAAATGGCGGCGCGCCTGTCTATCAGCGAGCCCGCTGCAGAGGAAGGTGCCGATCAAGCGGATGTCGTCGATGCGATCGCACAAGCCGCAAGCCAGCTCTCCGGCAAAGCCCTGCTCGAGACCTACCAGCGCAGCTGCCATGCCTGCCATACCCCCGGCACCGTCGGTGCTCCCAAAACCCACGATGTCGCGGCCTGGGAAGTCCGAATGCATAAGGGCATGGACGTACTCGTCGCCAATGCCAAGAACGGCTTCCAGGCCATGCCGCCACGGGGCCTGTGCTTTGACTGCTCCGATGCGGACTACGCAGCACTGATCGAATTTATGGCAACAGAGCGCGCGTTGTAACGCGCTCTGGTGTCGCCCGTTCTCGTACGGGTTCGCTTCGGTTTAGTCGTATGGTTCTTAGGGTGTCGTTTTCTGAAGTTTGAAAAATAATATTGATTGAGTCAGACGCTGGCGATGAAAACACCCTGCCATGCATTACAGTCTGCACAATGATGAAAGTTATTAATCTAGATAGATTTTGACATACTGGTTCAGTTGCCAAACTCTAACCAGTGCGTAGATTTTCGTTTTTTCTTCTAAGACTCTCTAGCGTAACTTGGGCGCCGAGATTTGGATGTAGGTCACCGGTAGTGGCGACAGCGTAAAACTCACTGCCGCCACCCACGTAACTCAGCCCGTATTCCGCATCCCCGCAGCAATACCGGCAATGGTCACCATCAAGGCACTTTCCAGTACCGGATCTTCATTACGTTCACGCAGACGGGCCATCAGCTCCGCCTGTAGCAGGTGCAGTGGGTCGGTGTAGGGGTCGCGCACGCGGATCGACCAGCGCATAACCGGGTTGTTATCCAGCAGGCTGTCGCGGCCTGTGAGTTGCTTCAGCGCGGCAACGGTATGGGTCAGGTGTTCGCGCAGAGCTTTACCCAGTCGGAACAATTCAGGATCGTTCGCAAGGCGCTCTTCATACCAGGCGGCGACACGGGCATCGGATTTGGCCAGAACCATTTCCAGCATATCGACGGTATTCTCGAAGAACGGCCACTGTTCGCTCATTTCCCGCAGGATTTTCACATCGTCCGGGTTTTCCAATGCGTGTTCGAGCGCCTGCCCGGTGCCGAGCCACGCCGGTAGCATCAGGCGGATCTGGGTCCAGGCAAAGACCCAGGGGATGGCCCGCAGGGTTTCCACGCCGCCGCCGGGTTTACGACGAGCAGGGCGGCTGCCGAGGGCAAGACGACTGAGCTCGGTTTCCGGGGTGACGGTGCGCAAGTAAGCCACCAGCGAGGGATCGTCACGTACCACATCCCGATAGGCGCCCACGGAGATCTGGGTCAGGCGCTCCATTTCTTCACGCCACTCGGGTTTTGGCTGAGTAGGTGGTAGCAGCGTCGCTTCCAGCGTGGCGGCGATGTACTGCTCCAGGTTGTAGGCCGCCAGGGATGGGCGCCCGTATTTCACCCGAATCATTTCGCCCTGTTCGGTAACCCGGATGCGGCCATCGACAGCGCCAGGAGGCTGGGACAGCAGGGCCATACGGGTTGGTGCGCCACCGCGAGAGGCGGAGCCACCCCGGCCATGGAACAGTGTCAGGGGGACGCCATTGTCGTGGAACAGGTTGGCCAGGCGCTCCTGTGCACGGTACTGGGCCCAGGCGGCGCCCAGGAAGCCCGCATCTTTAGCTGAGTCGGAGTAACCGATCATCACTTCCTGGCCGTCGGCGACCCGCTCCCGATACAGGGGAATATCCAGCAGGGCGCCCATGACGTCGCCGGAGTTGTTCAGGTCATCGAGGGTTTCAAAGAGCGGTACGACGCGCATCGGTTTCCGCACGCCGGCAATCTTCTGCAGCAGCATGACCGCGAGCACATCGGACGAGGTCTTGGCCATGGAGATAACGTAGGCACCCAGCCCCTCGGAGCCCTGTTCGGCGATAACCTCACAGGTTTCCAGTACCTCCTGCACTTCTTCATCACAGAATTCGCTGCGATAGAAAGCCGCATCGACCAATGGGCGACGACTTTCCAGTTCGGCCAGCAAAAACTGCTGCTTGCGGGCTTCATCCCATTCGATGTAGTTCCCGAGGCCGAGGTAGCGGGTAATGGCATCCACTGCCGCGGCATGGCGGGTGGATTCCTGGCGGATATCCAGTTTGAGCAAGGTGATGCCAAAGCAGTTGAGGCGTCTCAGGGTGTCGCTGAGCAGGCCGTTGGCGATGTCTGCCAGGCCGACACTGCGCAGCGAGCGATCGATAAGCCGCAGCTCTTCAGCCAGCTGTTCGCCCTTGCTGTAGCCGTCTCCTTTTGGATCCGGCCGACCGGCCACGCGGGCTTCCATCTGGCCGCGGGTGACGCGCAGGCGCTCGCGTACTTCCCGTAACAGCACACGGTAGGGCTCGTTACTGGGACCGGTGCGGGCGAGAAGCTCATCGCTGGCGCGGTGCATGGACAAGTCGGCGAGCAGGTTGTCGATATCCCGCAGATACAGATCAGCGGCCATCCAGCGCGCGAGCTGCAAGACTTCGCGGGTTACCGCCGCCTTGACGTTGGGGTTGCCGTCCCGATCGCCGCCCATCCAGGACGCAAAACGGATCGGCACCCAGCCGGAAGCGGGTGCATCGATGCCGGCGCGGGCAAACTCCGCTTCGAACTTGCGCATGGCCCTCGGCACAGCTTGCCACAGGGATTGCTCGATAGTCGCGAAGCCCCATTTGGCCTCGTCGACCGGGGTCGGGCGTTCGCGGCGAATCTCGTCGGTGCTCCACGCCGACAAAATTCGCTGGTGCAGTTGGCGGCGGAGCTCCGCACCTTCCTCTTCGGTCAGGTCCGGTCGATCCAGTCCAGCGAGCAGGTCGGCTATCTGGTCGTACTTGTTGATGAGTGTTCGACGGGTAATTTCAGTCGGGTGTGCGGTGAGGACCAGCTCCACCGACAGGCGTTGCAGCACTTGCTGTACGGCTTCTTTTGGCGTGCCTGCCTGCTCCACGGCCTGCAGGACCTGGCGCAAACTCTGGTCGGTATCCGGGTCGCCAGGGTAACGTACATGCTGGCGATGCAGGCGTTCGCGGTGGCGCTGCTCGGCAATGTTGGCAAGATTCAGGAATTGGCTGAAGGCGCGCGCGACTTTGAGCAGGGTGTCGTCGTCGAGAGGAGCGAGTAATTCCCGCAGTCTTCCTACGGGCATTTCGCCCTGGCCGCGGCTTTCCACTGCGGCCTGTCGAATGGTTTCGACCGTATCGTACAGTTCCTCTCCCGCATGCTCACGCAGCACGGCACCGAGCTCTTCCCCGAGCAAACGCACATCTTCCCGTAAGGGCGTATTCTGATCCTGTTTCACGCGTAACTTTTTCCTGGCCTGTTGACGCGCAATTTTCGCATAAAACGCCTTTGGCATGGAGTGATGTTTGCGTTTCTCTCAGGAAAAAACGGCTTGTCGCCGCATTGGTCAGTCCAATGGTAATGTGATCAAAAAATAATGATTTTTAGAGGTAACGTTGTGGCGCGGGAAGGAGCGTCATGCGCTTTGACCACTATCCGCCGTGTCTTCCCGCTACCGGAAAAATCAGGGTAAAGTGGCGCGATAACTTTGTCGGAATTGAACATGCACAATCCCCTAGAAAAAATCGCCTTGTTGTTTGCCATGCAGGAAGAGGCTGCGCCAGTCGTTGAAACTCTGGGGCTTAAGCCTGTTCCTGTGTCGGGAGATCGGGACCTGCCGTTTACCAATTTCCAGGGTAGGGTAAATGGTCTTTTTGTTGCGGTGACCGTGAGCGGCAAAGACCATCGTTACGATGTGGATAATATTGGTCCGATGGCGGCCACGTTAATGACCTATGCGGCGATCAACGATTTCTCCCCGGATCTGGTGATCAGTGCCGGTACGGCCGGAGGATTTGCCGAGCGGGGCGCGGATATCGGTACCGTATACCTGAGTGATGATCGTTTCGTGTTCCACGATCGGGTCGTGCCGCTAACCGGTTTCGACCATTCCAATGTGGGGCACTATCCAGCCCTCAATGTGCGGCGCATGGCAGTGGATCTCGGCCTGCCGGTCGGTGTGGTTTCCTCCGGGAGTTCGCTGGAGAAAAATCCGCGCGATATTGCAGTCATCGAGCGACACCAGGCGGTTGCGAAAGAAATGGAAGCGGCTGCGGTTGCCTGGGTGTGCATGCTGAAAGAGGTGCCATTTCTGGCGCTCAAGTCGATCACCAATCTGCTCGACCGGCCCGGAACGTCAGAAGCGCAGTTTGTTCAGAATCTTGGAATTGCCAGCGATCATTTGCGCGTGCAAATGTTGCGCGTACTGGAATACCTGCCCGGAAAGACATTTCCCGAGCTGGAAGGCTGATTTAAAGAATTTTCTTCCGTCCATAGGTATCGCAACTGCTACAGGTGCTATGCGGGCGTACCCGCCCCAAGGCGCAGATAGATAAACACGAGAACTGCGATATCCATCAGCAGATGGGTAGCGACGGTTGCCGGTAGCCGAAACTTCAGAAAAGGTGTGGCCAGGTGTGTTTTTAGCGCAGGACTTATCTGCTGATCTTTTGCTGCAACTACGTGCAGCTCCTGCTCCAGCGCCACCAGCCTTCGGGTTGTCCCGTAGATGATCGAAAGGTTCATAAAGTAAAAAAGCGCATTTCCGCCAAGTAATGCCATCTTCGTGGCATTGCTGACCTGAGTCACATCACGGGTGAGCACCCAGCCGCACACAGCGATAATCACGATGGTGTAGAAATTCCAGTAGCTATTGTTGCGGCCTTCCAGTTTCTCAATCAGGTCAAAGAGTTCTACCGAGCGCATGCTCATTCCCCCTGTAGGATAGGTACGTTAGGCGCTTGCATTATCCTGCATACATTGGGGCATCATAATCGATTGTCTGGGGTTATTACCTCGATTTCATTAATTAACTTCACTGTCATAGCGGAGCAGCTAACATAACTCCATGACTTCAGGTGGCCCCGCGTATTTGGCCACCCTTACCCAGGGAGGAAATCCGACATGACTGAGATCGATATTGGTATTGGCGCCGCCGAGCGTAAAACAGTGGCGAAGGGGCTGAAGCATCTGCTGGCGGATACTTACACCCTGTATCTGCAGACCCATAACTTTCACTGGAACGTTACCGGTCCGCTGTTTCGCGAGCTGCACCTGATGTTCGAGGAGCACTACACGGAACTGGCGACCGCAGTAGATGACATCGCCGAGCGTATTCGCACGCTGGATGTGGTGGCACCGGGTACCTATAAGGCTTTTTCCGAACTGAGCACGATTCAGGAAGTGGAAGACGTGCCGGCGGCAGAAAAAATGGTGGAGATTCTCACCCAGGGTCACGAGCAGGTCGTCAAGACCTGCAGGGAAGTGCTCAAGGCAGCCCAGGATGCGGAAGACGAATCGTCTGTGGCGTTGGTTTCCGACCGTATGCGGGTGCATGAGAAAACGGCCTGGATGTTGCGCGCCACCAGTAAGTAAAGTGCCGCCGGTTTTACTCGGTCAGCATTTCCAGGAAAGCGGTCGCCGGTGCCGACAGGGCACTGCGGCCGCGTAACAGTATCCCGACCTCGCCGCCCACTTCCGGGGTGGAGAGGGGCAGGGTGACGAGCCCGTATTCACGCATCTGTGTTTCACACAGTTGCGGCACTGCACTGGCGCCCATCCCCGTTTTCACCAACCTGCCAATTGTACTGAGCTGGCTGGCCTCGCACAGTAGCCGCACCTGAGCGCCACACGCCGCAAAGGCCGCATCGGTCCAGCGCCTGACGGCAGAGCCCCGATTCATGGCAATAAACGGTGTATCTGCCAGCGCACTCCAGTCGAGGGACTTGCGGCTGGCAAGAGGATGTTGGGCCGGTAAAACGGCCACAAACCGGTCCTGCTCCAGGGGTAGGAACTCCAGGCTGCCCAGGTCATCCGGACGGAAGCTGATGCCCAATTCCACCCGTCCATCGCGTACCGCCGCCTGCAGGCGCTCCATGACGATGTCCTCAATGACTATATTGATCTGCGGATGGCGCCCGTGAAAGCGAGCGAGCAGGTCGGGTAGCCGGTTGAGCGCAAAAGCCGGAATGGCACCAATCTGCAGTTGACCGGTTTCCAGTGCGAAACGCTGCTGCACCGCGCCAAAGGTGCTGTCCCAGTGGCGGATCAACTGGCGGGCACGGGTGAGAAACTCGCTGCCCTCGGGCGTCAGGTTGAGCTGACGACTGTCGCGGTTGAACAGCTGTCCTCCGGCCGCGTCTTCCAGATTGCGGATGGCCACAGAGAGTGCTGGCTGCGAGATGTGCAGTTGGGCGCTGGCTTCCGCCAGGCTCTGACTGGAGGCGACGGCCACGAAGGCACGCAGCTGTTTGATGGTGGCACTCAAGGGCGGTTTTCCGGATTTTCGGGGTGATTTGCAATGTTAAATAAAATTTAACACAAGTGAAATTAAATAAATTGATATTAACAGTCAGACCAAGGCATGATTGTGCCCACCCTGGCGTTCCCCTAGTTTTGCCACCAACACAATAATGAACGGATGAGGTCAGCCGATGAGTCAGTCTTCTTCTTCCCAGTCGCCCCTGTGGCAGCCGTCTGCCGAGGCGATCGCGGCCACCCAGATGGACGAGTTTCGTCGTCTGGTCAATGCGCAGAATGATCTGACGCTGGCGGACTATAACGAGTTGTACCAGTGGTCGATCGACAACCGCGAAGCGTTCTGGAACCAGCTGTGGGACTTTGGCGGCGTGGTGGCCAGTGAGCGAGGCTCTGTGACCCTCGAGAATGACGAAATGCCCGGCGCGCGCTGGTTCCCGGAGGCGAAGCTCAACTTTGCCGAGAACCTGCTGCGCTACCGCGACGACCGCGCCGCGCTGGTGGAGCGCCTGGAAAATGGCAGCCGTCGATCGCTGACGTATGCGGAGCTGTATGTGCGCGTCGAACGCCTGGCGTCCGCGCTGCATGACAGCGGGGTAGTAAAAGGTGACCGCGTTGCCGGGTTTATGCCCAATGTGATGGATACGGTCGTTGCCATGCTGGCAACCACCAGCCTGGGGGCCATCTGGACGTCCTGCTCACCGGATTTCGGTATCAACGGTGTGTTCGACCGCTTCGGCCAGGTGGAGCCAAAGGTGTTGTTTGCCTGCGAAGGCTACTTCTATAACGGCAAGACCATCGACTCGCTGCCCAGATTGCAGGAGATCATTACCCGAATCGATTCCATTGAGAAAATGGTGGTAGTGCCGGTTGCACGCAGTGCGGAAGAGACTGCTTCAGCGATCGGTTCGCTGAATCGCGCGGTGACACTGGCGGACTTCGAGGCTAACGCCCCGCAGCGCGCGCTGAAATTCGAGCAGACCGAATTCAATCACCCGCTGTATATCATGTACTCGTCGGGCACCACCGGTGTACCTAAGTGCATTGTGCACGGCGTAGGCGGCACCTTGTTGCAGCACATCAAGGAACATCGCCTGCATACCGATTTGCGCCGCGAAGATGCCTTGTTCTACTTCACTACCTGTGGCTGGATGATGTGGAACTGGCTGGTGAGCGGCCTGTCCTGCGGTGCGACCCTGGTTCTGTTTGACGGTTCACCGTTCTATCCTGAGGCCCGCAGCCTGTGGGATATGGCGGATGAAGAGGGCATCAGTGTGTTTGGTACCAGCGCCAAGTACATTGCTGCTCTTGAGAAAGCCGGCTGTAAACCGCGTGAAACCCACCAGCTCGAGAAATTGCGTGCAGTGCTCTCCACTGGGTCGCCGCTGGCCCACGAGGGATTCCGTTACGTTTATCGGGATATCAAGGCAGATCTGTGCCTGTCGTCGATTTCCGGTGGTACCGATATCGTTTCCTGCTTTGCACTGGGTAACCCCACGTTGCCGGTTTATGCCGGTGAGCTGCAGTGCCGCGGCCTGGGGATGGCCGTGGAAGTCTGGAATGACGATGGCAAGCCGGTGTTGCAGGACAAAGGCGAGCTGGTGTGTGCGACGTCCTTCCCGTGTATGCCCATCGGTTTCTGGAACGATCCGGATGGTTCCAAATATCACGGCGCCTACTTTGAAAACTGGCCGGGAGTCTGGGCTCATGGCGATTATGCAGAGATTACCGGGCATGGTGGCGTGGTGATCTATGGCCGCTCGGATGCGGTGTTGAACCCTGGTGGCGTCCGCATTGGGACGGCGGAGATCTACCGTCAGGTTGAGAAGGTCGAAGAGGTACTGGACAGCATCTGTATTGGCCAGGAGTGGCAGGATGACGTACGCGTGGTGCTGTTTGTGGTTCTGCGGGACGGTATCGAACTGGACGATGCGCTGACCAAAAAGATCCGTACCACGATTCGCGCCAACACCACACCGCGCCACGTGCCTGCCAAGGTCATTCAGGTGAAGGATATTCCGCGCACCATTAGCGGCAAGATTGTAGAGCTGGCAGTACGCAATATGGTGCACGGGAAGCCGGTCAAGAACCAGGAAGCGCTGGCCAACCCCGAGGCCCTTAAACTGTATGAAAACCTGCCAGAACTGGCGGCAGACTGATTTTGAGCAGGCTGCTGATTTCTGAGACGCGCCAAGCCCCGTTTTGACGGGGCAACCTCTCCTCCTGCCGAACTGGCGCTTCACCATTCGCGGCAATCTGCGCTAACCTAAGTGGTTCAGACATCTCTGAATAATTCCAACGGATAAACGCGGATGGTTACTTATCTTTACTGGGCAGCGGTCATTGCCCTCGTGATTCTCTCTCTCTATGCCGGCAGCCGCCTCGGCAGCCTCAGGATGGGGGCGATCATCGCCGGTATAATCTTTCTGGCGGGATGGCTGGCGTATTACTTCCACTACGAACAGGTGTTTGTGAAGCGGTTTGGTGGGGTGATGCGAATTTCCGTTCCGGATGGGCAGCGACATATCGGCGCCACCTGGAAAGACGATAACCTCTGGGTAGAAAACTATGACCCGGAAACCAACACCTGTATTTTTTCCGAGTACTCCAAAGGCAATCTGCTCGAGGGACGGGTGCTGATCCGCAATTGCAATCCGATGACGTCCGGCGCGCCACAGTCCGGCACACAATAAGCGTTATCGCGTCGCGCAACTTTTTCTCCTGACGTGGATCCTACAAGTTAGGGAAAGGAATCAAGTCGCCCTGGAGCGAGCGGCAGCGGAGATCTGCCGCGTATGGAGACGGATGACATCACTGCGCAATTTACCCGGCATCCTGCTGATCATCTTGCTGCTGGCGAGCCATGGCGCTGCGCACGCCCTTCCTTTCTTTAACCGCCTACCGGGCTTCGAGATCATACTCCCCGCCGATTCCGAGCTGCAGTCCTGGCTGAAAGACGAATTGAACAAGCAGCGCAAGGGCAACAACGTCCTCAAGAACTATGAGGACGCCCGCGATGTTGCCCGTTACGAGCGCAATACCTTGCAGAAACTGTTGCGCTCCCGTGGCTACTACGACAGTAGCGTGCGCCAGGAAGTGGGAGATGGCCGCATTCGCTATGTCGTTGATCCCGGGCCCCAGTATCGCCTCAAGGAAGTCTCCATCGACATGCCCGACCAGCTTCGTCCCGGCTTCACTGGCCTGCCTCTCCAGCAAGGGGATGTGCTCGAGGCGAGCAAGGTGCTGGAAGGGGTAAAGGTGCTGGAAAAGTACCTGGGCAAAGAATCCTGTTTGCTCAACATTGATGTGGATTACCAGGTGACGGTGATTCACAGCGAGCGCGCTGCCCGGCTGGAATACATGGTAGCGCCGAGCCCCGAGGTGGTGATCGGGGAAGTGCGTATCGTTGGGCTGACGACGATTGAAGAAGACTTCTTACGGGACAAACTGAAGATTGGGCCCGGCCAGTGCTTTCATCGCAGTGAAGTGGATGCAACGCAACTGCGCCTGTTGCGTACCAACCTGATTTCCGGAGTGACCACGGAAATTTCCGACCCGGTGATGGGGGTGGTGGATGTCACTTTCGTGGTGCAGGAGCGTAAGCATCGCACCATCAAGCTTGGCGTCGGGTATACCTCTGACGAAGGCGCCGGTGTCAGTGCGGGCTGGGAGCACCGCAATGTATTCCATCGGGGCGAAAAAATTGAGGTGGAATCCAAGGTAACCCCGGTTCAGCAGACGCTGAAAGGGACGCTGAAGATTCCCCGCTTCCTTCGCGACAAGCAAAGCTTCACGGCAAAAACGGAGTTGTCCAAGGAAGAGCGGGATTCCTATGATGCGGAGTCTCTCACAGTAGGGGCGACGATCTCCCGACGGCTGAGCAAGCATCGTACGGCGAGTATCGGCACCGAGCTGAAATTCAGTGATGTGACTGAAGATCTGGAGGAACTGGAGCCTCTGGACGATCAGGAGGAGCTGGATGATCAGGAAGACTACACGCTGCTTTCTTTCCCATTGGGGTTGAAATGGGATTCCACCGACAACCCGCTGGACGCACGGAAGGGCGCCACGGCGGCCCTCGAGGTCAAGCCCTATGTTGACCTGCGTAACAACGATACGACGTTCACCAAGACCACGCTTTTGCTGAGTGGTTTCCACACGTTTGAAGAGATGTCCTTCAAGCCTACGGTGGCCGTACGGCTGAAAGCAGGAGTGATATCCAACAGCGAGCTTCTGGAAATTCCTGCGGATGAACGCTTCTATGCGGGTGGTGGTGGCTCGGTACGCGGTTACGGATATCAGGAGTTGGGACCTCGCAGATTGATTGAACCCACTGAGCCAGATGAGAAAGTGCGCTTTAGTGATGTGATCGGGGGGCGTGCGCTCAGCGAGGTCTCACTGGAGGCGCGTCTCCGTTTCAACGAGACGTGGGGTGGTGTGCTATTCGTTGATGGCGGTAATGCTTATGCCGATACCAAGCCGCGATTCGACAGTTCTTTATTCTGGGGTGCGGGAATTGGCGTTCGCTACTTCACTTCATTTGCGCCGTTACGCGTAGATATCGCTTTCCCCCTGGATAGTCGCGAGTATCTCGACGACGACTTCCAGATCTATGTCAGTCTGGGGCAGGCATTCTGACATGGCATCCGTATCGGGATTACTGACCGGATTTGTTCAGGCAGTAGGTGTGATTTTCAGGAGCCTCTGGCACTCGCTGGGGGCGAGAGGCGGGCTGGTAACCGGGCTTCTACTGACCGTAGTTTTTATCATCCTCTTCACATTGGGCACCGAGACCGGAAGGTTGGTCGTTACCCGTGCTGTACTGGATGCTTCTGACCGCTTCCTCCCCGGCTTGACCATAGAGGCGGAGGACATCGGTAGCCCCTCTCTCGGTCGCTGGACCTTCACAGAGCTACGCACCTCGTATGAGGGCAAGGCCCTGTTGGACGCGCGCGATCTGATACTGGATGTCGACTTGATTGGCCTGCGTAAACATATAGACCTGCGGGAGCTGCGTGCGGTGTCCGTCTGGTTGGACTACGACGTGTTGCAACGGCTCCTGCAGGATCACTTTCCTGCGTCAGCCGAAGATGACACGACGCCTCAGGACCCGCCTGACCCAATAGCGAGTGATACCGATAGCGCTGCTGATACCGCCAGCAATTTGCCGCCCGATGCGGTGGAGCCGGAAGAGGCCGAGGCAGAGCTACAGCAGGATTTCAATCTGCCCTCGATTCGCGTCCAGTCTGTGGCGTTGGAAAAGGTGGCGGTCGTGATGAAATCTGTACCCGATCTTCCCGAAGTTGCGCTGCGTGGTGAAGGCAGTTTGCGTTGGCAGGGACAACCGGCACACCTGAGCCTGCAACTCGATGAGCATGGCGGCGCGGGCCTGGAAATACAGGCCTCCGGTGAACAAGTGGCCAACGGGGAAGACTATCAGGTGGCCTTTACTGCCCGCGAGAAAGCGGGCGGATTCCTCGGCGACTTGCTGCATCTACCCGAGGGGGAATCGCTCGATGCGTCGGGCAACCTGCTGGTGACACCAGAGGACGACCAGCACATACGGATCCAGGTGAACCAGCTACAGGTACCCCTGGTTTCCCACCAGTTTGCCGCTTCTGGAGATCTGCTGCTCATGCTTGCTCCCTGGCAAGTGGTAACGGATGGTCTGATTCTGAAAGTGGATGAATCCAGCCACCGCGTTGCCGGTTTCGTGAACGGCAATACGATCGACCTGGAGGTGCTGCTGAGAAAGTTCCCGCTGTCCGTGAGCGAGCCGTGGCAGGAGCTGTTAAAGGGAGGCTGGGTGAGCGCGGAGGTGTCCGTACGCGGACCGCTGCGATTGCCATCAGTCAATGGGACATTGGACCTGCGTACCAGCTTGAATGGAGAGCGGGTAGCACTGGAGGCCGCTGTCTCGACAACAGGCAAAGTCCTGTCCATTGAACGCGCAAAGCTGGGGATTCAGGATGCGAGGCTGGCGATATCCGGAGATGTCGATCTTGGCGGCGAGCAGCTCGATCTGAACGGATCCCTGGACAAGGTGACGGTGGCGCAGGTGAAAAATCTTCTTGCGGTATTGCCCTGGACCGAGGATGTGACGCTGCCCCCCGACCTGGGCGGCGCCGTGAAGGCCTTAGCGTTCGCCGCACGTGGCCCGTGGCAAAACCCTGACTTTTCTCTGGAACTGGATGCGTCCCCGACCTATCGCGGATTCCCGACTCGCCTGCAGGCGCGTGCGACGGGTGACCTGAAGCAGCTCCAGATTCAGGACCTCGCACTGACCGGCGAAGGCTTGCGCGTGTCTGGCAACGGATCCATCCAGCTTGCCGATCGAACCCTGGAGTTGCAGTTGGATGTGGCAACCGAGGACTTTGACCCGCAGGCACTGCTGGACCTGCCGGTGACGGAACCCCTGTCGCTGGATTTGGAAATGGCGGTTGCGGTGAAGGGACCCTGGGATGGGTTGGCGGTCGACGCGAAACTGGAATCCAGCGGGCAGTATGGTGGCTACCGCTATCAGCTGTATGGTGCTGCGGTCGGCGATCTGGAGGAGCTTGTACTGGATCGCATGCGCTTGCAGCTCTCCAATGGCAGCGGTGCGGGCCAGCAGTTACGTCAGTCACTGTTGCTCAATGCCGGCGAGCAATCCGGGTTGCGCCAGAGTCCCGCTCGCGTGCAGCAGTTGGCTGCAGAAACCGAACAGCTCGGGCGTCGCGGCGAGGCCTGGCTCGAAGTGGATGGGCGACTGCGCCTGAAGGCCAAAACCCTCGAAGGCACAGTTGCTGCGCGCAATGTGCCGTTGTCATTGCTGGAATTGGTTGGCGCGGAGCTTCCTCCGTCCCTCGATGGCATTGCCAGCCTCGAGGGACAGTTTGAAGGGCCGCTGAGCGCACCGGAAGCCGATGCCAATCTCCTGGCCTATGGCAATTTCCGCGGGGAGCCCTGGTCATTGGAGGGCGATATCAGCTATGGCGCCGGACGTATCCGGCTGGACGGTGTGCAATTGCTCTGGGCTGATCGCAACCGTTTTGTGGCGGAAGGTAGCGTGGATCAGACGCGGCTGGATCTGAAGGTCGAGGGCAGTGCGGCCCTCGCAGACCTGCAATTGCCTCTGCCGGCGGAAGTGAATGACGCCGGTGTTGTCACACTGAGTGCCGTCGCCGAAGGTAGTCCCAAGCAACCGCAATTGTCTGGACGGCTGCAGCTCGAAAGTCGCACGATTAATCGGGGCAATCAGGTCCTTCCCCTCACAGCCTCACTATCGTGGCAGACCCGTGCGGGCAAGCTGGCCGTAGATTTTGGCATTGTACATGGTGGCCGGCAGGCGGCTGAAGCCAATGGTGAGCTGGCGATTGCGCCGATTTTTTCGCGGCTGTTTGCTGAGCGCGCGCCCGGTGAACCGCTCCCGCCGTTGCCGCTCAAATACCAGAGTCAGGGCCGGGCGGATCTGTCGGCGTTGGGCGTGTTCTTTGACCCGGAAATCCATCGCCTGCGCGGGCAAGTTCGCTATGCGATCAATGCCGACGGTACGGTGGCCGATCCGCGTATCAGCGGCAATATCGATCTCAGTGGTGGTGATTACGAGCACCGGCCCAGTAACACGCGACTGCGCCAGATCGAATTCGCCATGACGATGACGCCGACGCAATGGCAAATTGTCCGAGCCTCTGCGGAGGATGGCGAACGTGGTCGGGTACGTATCGAGGGGGGAGTGAGATTCTCACCGAATATACCGCCGGTCATGGATCTTGCGTTGACCGCGCGCCGTATGCGCCTGCTCAATACACCGGCGGTCAATGGCGCGGTATCCGGTTCCCTGACATTAACGGGCAATACAGAAGATGCGCTGCTGGCCGGTGATCTCAACCTGCGACCACTGGAGGTGCAGATTGAGCAGTTGTTCGGGAGCAGCGTGCCGGAAATTCAAGTCGTTGAGGTAGAGGTCGACGGTGAGGTGGATCCCCCGGGACCCCCGCTACTGGAAAAAATCGCGCTGGAAATTGCGGTGATACTCGACAAGCAGTCTTATGTACGCGGGCTGGGGCTCAACTCCCAACTGCAGGGAACCGTCAATGTGCGCGGTACGGCGGCGAAGCCGGAGGCGGGTGGCGAACTGACGATTGTGCGGGGTAACTTCGATCTCCTGGGCAAACGCTTTGAGTTGCTGGAGGGGCGCGTACAGTTTGAGAACAATGAAGCAGCCATTTACGCAAAGGGCGAGCATACCTATACCGACGGTGAGATTACTGCGGAAATATCGGGCACGACGAAAGATCTCGATGTGAAGTTCAGTTCCACCCCGGATGCGGCGCAGGATGAGATTTTTGCACAGCTATTGTTTGGCAAGTCCCGCAGCGATATCTCGCCGCTGCAGGCGGTCCGACTGGTGACGGTGTTACGCTCATTGCGTTCTGGCGGGTCGGTGTTTGACCCGGTGGAAAGAACGCGGGCCTTGCTGGGTGTGGACACATTGGATGTGAAGAGCGAAGAGGGGGATTCCGGCGACGAGTATGCCCTGAGTTTGGGCAAGTACATTACCAACCGGGTTTACCTGGAGGTACAGCGCAGCACGGACCCGCTGAATCCGTGGCAAGCGCAAATGCAGGTCGAGCTGCGTCGCAACCTCAATCTGCAAATCAAATCAGCAGATGAGAGTGAAAGCGGCGCGGGCAGCGTCGAGTTGCAATGGAAAAAGGATTACTGAACAGCTAAAAGTTAGGGGATAGAAAAAGAGAAAAGACCGCTCTGCCCGAGCAGGAGCTTCCATGGAATACGCCGCTATTGTCCTCGCCGCAGGTTTTTCCCGTCGATTTGGCTCCGATAAACGACTGGCCTCTGTCGATGGCCGTCCAATGCTACTCAAGTCCCTGGAACCGGTCTGCCAACTGGTAGATGCCGGCATCCTCAAACAGGCTCAGGTGGTGTTGCGGGCCCGTGATCCCCTGGTGCGCGCAATGCTTGGCCGGTTGCCGATTATGGCCACCCATGCGGACCCTTGGCCGGTGGGCCCCGGCGCAAGCCTTGCCAGCGCGGTCGCACGCTTACCGGCAGAAATTTCGGCAGTGTTGATCGGCTATGGCGATATGCCATTTATTCAGGCTTCGACGATGATGGACTTGCTTTCCGCCTGTCATCAAAACCGGATGGTTGTTCCTGTATTCAACCAGCAACGCGGATTCCCCATGGTGGTTGGACGTGATCTGCTATCCGCGCTCGTTGGTATGCCGCATCGTTGCCTGCCGGGTTATCTTGCGAAGCAGGCACCGGACCTGGTGGATGAGGTGCCCGTTAGCGATCCCGGGGTGTTACTGGATATTGATCGTCCCTGGGAGTTCTACCTGGCCACGCGACCGGATCAAGTCGGTAAAACCCCTGAAGTAATTCATACAGTGCCGGTTGTTGCGACTTCAGGGGATTCGGGCTGACAAAAAATGCCTCCGTGGCGACCGCGAAAAATTCCGCCGGCGACTGGGCACCGTAGACGTCCAGGACTGGCCTTTCTTCGGGATGATCATCACTCGTTGCGCTGCCCGATCCACTGAGATGCCAGTGGCTGTTAAGGCGTTCTTCTCTTTCCCGCTGCGCCCGAAATACCAGTTGTGCATAGGCCTCCTGCATCACCACCGCCCAACGCTTGTTGGCTTCTGCGTCGGGGAAGACCGGCCGCCCATCATACAGTCCGTCTTCCTCGTCTAACTTGTGGGCGAACTCATGCAGAATGACGTTGCGTCCCCAGTGGGATTCTTCGAGATCACGGCTGACATTGGACCAGGTCAGCACGACTGGGCCACGATAGTGAGATTCGCCCTCTCTGGCATCTGCATAGCGGGTCTCAATCGGCCCGTCATAATGGATGTTCGGTGCGACGTAGGTATCCGGGTATAGCAGGATCGTACGGAGGTTTGGATAGCAGCGATGCGCGCGACCCAGTAGCAGGAGACAGGCCCAGCTCGCAATGGTGACCCGCATGGGTTCTGTGACCGATAGCCCCTCCAAGCCCACAAATTCTTTGTCCTGCAGGAACTGGCTAATGTTCGTGCAAAGTTCCTGTTGTTGCGCGGCGGATAATGCGGAATAGGGCGGGAAGTTGCGCTGCACCATCGATAACTGGGCGGCACTGAGGGGGCGGCTGCGCAATCGCTGTTGTCGCCAGCGTCGCCAGATGGACGGCACGACCCAGACTGCGATCGCGATCAGAATGATGATCAGGAATGCTTGCAACGGGGTAACCTCACGGACTGGATGAGGTTAGTTTGAACAAAAATGCCGCACTGATCCAGCGCGGCATTTTTCGAGTGGACTGCCTGCGAGCAGGTCAGCTTTCTGCGAGGAATGCCTCGACTTTCTCTACCATGGATTTGGAGCCCACGAAGAAAGGTACACGTTGGTGCAACTCTGTGGGGTCGATATCCATAATCCGCTGTCCGGGTGCCGCGAGCGCTGCACCACCAGCCTGTTCGGCCAGGAACGCAATGGGGTTACATTCGTACAGCAACCGCAGTTTGCCATTCGGGTAACTGCTGGAGGTGGGGTACAGGTAGATACCCCCCTTGATCAGGTTGCGATGGAAGTCGGATACCAGTGAGCCAATGTAGCGTGAGGTGTAGGGGCGCTGGGAGGCCGCATCCTCTTCCTGACAGTACTTGATGTACTTTTTCACACCTTCCGGGAAGTGAATGTAGTTGCCTTCGTTGATCGAGTAGATGGTGCCATCCAGTGGTGTCTTCATATCGGGATGAGACAGGCAGAATACACCCAGGCTCGGGTCGTAGGTGAAGCCATTGACGCCATTTCCGGTGGTGTACACCAGCATGGTTGAAGAACCATAAATCACATATCCGGCAGCGACCTGACGATTGCCTGGTTGCAGGAAATCCGCCTCGGTGACCGGCGCGCCTTTCGGGGAGATACGGCGGTAGATGGAGAAAATGGTCCCCACTGACACATTGACGTCGATATTTGAAGAGCCGTCGAGCGGGTCCATCAGTACGACATACTCGCCGTCTGCACTATCGCCCTCTTCAAACGTAACGTACTTGTCTTCCTCTTCAGAGGCGATACCACAGACTTCCCCGCGGGCCGCCAGCGCAGTCTTGAACTTGTCATTGGCGTAGAGATCCAGCTTTTGCTGTTGCTCTCCCTGCACATTTTCTTCACCCGCTGCACCGGTGATATCCACCAGACCGGCTTTGTTAATCTCGCGATGCACCACTTTGGAGGCGAGTCGGATGGAGGAGAAAATGGAGGTTAGGGCGCCAGTGGCACCGGGGTATTCTGCCTGACGTTCAACGATGAATTCGCCAAGCGTTTTAATGATTTCCATATGCGGGCTCTTCACTTCAGGGAGGGCAATGCTGAAGCGGGTGCATTCAGCGGGTCCCTAGTCTCACTTTTGGCGCAAGTTTGTCAACAATCTTTTCCGCTTTCTTCGCTCGCGGGCCCCTTGTCATCTCTCTTGCTATGCAGGGTGCGTGCGAATCGTGCTGGCTCATAATCGCGTATATTGTGCGCGGAGACGGCGTGGAGAAGCATGCCGAATCGCCTCTGTTACGGTGGCTCCTCTACTGCGGTGCAGACTGGATCCAGCGCAGAGCATCCTGAAGGCTATCGCACAGGAAATCTGCGGCAGACAAATCCTGGCCGTCAGAAAACGCATTGCGAACGGCGACACAAGTGAGTCCGGCAGATTTCGCCGAGGCAATGCCAGTGGCCGTATCTTCCACTGCGACCCCGGCCTCGGCGTCGCACTTTAACAGTGACAGCGCATGTTGATAGACATCCGGAGCCGGCTTGCCCCGGTCAACATCGTCGCGCGTTGCGACGGCGGAGAAATAGTGTTCCAGCGGATATGCGGTGAATGTCTGCTGGATCTCTACCCGATTGGACCCGGTGGCAATTGCCAGCTGGTATCCCGCCTGATGGGAGGCCTTGATGGTTTCTTCGGCAAAGGGCATCAATGGGCAGGGCGCGTCCTTGAATCTTCCCCGGGTCAGTCGCTGCTTTTGCTCGCAGAGATCCGCGGCGCTATGGGGGAGGGCGAACGCCTCAATCAGGTATTCCGCATTTTGCAGGGTCGGCACACCGTTGCAATAGCGGGTATACAGCTCCAGCGGAAAATCATGGCCCATCGCGGCGAGCAGGTCGCGCCAGCAACCGTAGTGCATGATTTCGGTATTAATCAGCGTTCCATCGTGATCGTAGAGGATGGCTTTAAACATGGCAGTGACCGCGGGTGTTGGATCTTGGAGTGGAAATCGTGATCAGGTAGGTTCTCCTGCGTCACGTAGCTCCTGCTTGCTGGTCGCCCGTATTGCAAAGGTAATAAGACAAGTCACTGGGTTCGCGAATGGAAAAAGACTCAGCAGTGCCAGGGCCAGCAGTTGTCCTGGACTGCGGTTCACGATCGCCAGATGCGTCCAGACGGTGATGGCTCCGTAAAGCCCAAGCACAACGGTTAGAGTCAGGATCGGGCCGTCTGCTGGTGCGGCTGTGGCGAGGGTTGCGACTATGGCGATGAGCCAGAGCCATTGCAGGATGAGATAAATCTTACGCCAGATCCCCAAGCTGGCAAACGAGCGCTCAAGATGGCGGGTTTGGGAGATTAGCTCCGCCGAGGGGGCAGTGTAAACGTTCGTCATCGGGCATTCCTTACGAGTCTCAGCGACTTTGGGCGTGTTGTGTCCGTTCCCTGGAAATCGGTGCTGCCGAAAAGGTTACCAGAACGGTGAGCTGACTGCCTTCCGACCGACGGGAAGGGTGAAGATGAATACCCGATCTGGACGAATTTTGTGCATGTGCTGTAAAGGCCGCCCATGATTGCCGTACCGCCCCGAAGCATAAACAGGTATTATCTGCGCCTGAATTTGACCGGGTTTGAAGAACGGAACGATCGAGAAGTTATGACTAAGCAGCGTGTATTGACGGGTATCACCACCACCGGTACCCCCCATCTTGGTAACTATGTAGGCGCGATCCGACCGGCGATTGCCGCGAGCCGCGAGGAGGGCAACGAGTCCTTCTTCTTCCTGGCCGATTATCATGCGCTGATCAAATGCCAAGACCCCGAGCTGGTGCACCAGTCTACCCTTGAGATCGCTGCGACCTGGCTGGCACTGGGGTTGGATACCAATAATGTGGTGTTCTATCGCCAATCTGATATCCATGAAATCCCCGAGCTGACGTGGTTATTGACCTGTATGACGGCCAAGGGACTGATGAATCGCGCGCACGCCTACAAAGCGGCGGTGGACGCCAACCGCGCGGATGGTGAGGATTCTGACTTCGGCGTGACGATGGGACTGTACAGCTACCCAATCCTGATGGCGGCAGACATCCTTATGTTTAATGCCAGTCATGTCCCGGTGGGCAAAGATCAGGTCCAGCACATCGAAATGGCCCGGGATATTGCTCAGCGCTTTAATCATCACTACAGCGAGCACTTTACCTTGCCGGAAGCCGTGGTGGACGACCATGTGGCGGTCCTGCAGGGCCTGGATGGACGCAAGATGAGCAAGAGCTACGGCAATACCATTCCGCTGTTCCTGCCAGAGAAAAAGCTCAAAAAGCATATCAACAAGATCAAGACCAATCTGCTGGAACCGGGTGAGCCCAAAGACGCAGATACCTCAACGGTGTTCCAGATTTGGCAGGCATTCGCCACGCCTGAGCAAACCGCCGAGATGCGCACCGCATTCGAGGACGGGATTGCCTGGGGTGAGGCCAAGAAGCAATTGTTTGAATTGGTCAATGGACAAATTGGCGAAGCCCGTGAGCGCTATGAAGCGTTGCTGGCAAATCCTGCCGAAATTGAAGAAGAACTGGAAAAAGGGGCAGCCAAGGCGCGCGCCTATACCGCGCCGTTTATCGATAAACTGCGTCATGCCGTCGGTATTCGTAAGATTGGCTGATCGACACGTGTTTTGCTGAGAGGGGCCTGTGGCCCCTTTTTCATTAATAGGCAAAGTGCCTGGGATTGTGTTCACTTGGGGGATGGTATGGCGTATGTCTATCTGGCACTTGCCATTATTGCGGAAGCGGTGGCTACTTCTGCGCTGAAGGCATCGGAGGAGTTCACACGTCCCGGTCCATCGTTGCTGGTTATCGTTGGTTATGGCGTTGCCTTTTATATGTTGACGCTGGTGCTCCGCACGATGCCGGTGGGCGTTACCTATGCGATCTGGTCGGGGCTGGGTGTCGTGCTGGTGACCCTGATTGCGACAGTGCTCTACAGGGAAATGCCGGACTGGCCCGCCATTGCGGGAATGAGCTTGATCATTGCGGGTGTTGTTATTATCAACCTGTTTTCAAAAAGTACCGCGCATTGATGTGGTGCGGGTCATTTCTACTGGCTGTCTGACATAAGCATTTCGATGTGCGGAATGCCATCCTCGTCGTACGTTTCGGAGACCTGAGAAAAACCGAATTCCTCATAGAACTGCTTCAGGTATTCCTGTGCCGAGATCCGGATCCCCTGTTGCGGGAACGCCTCTCTGGTGAGTGAGACGGCCCGGCTCATCAATTCCTTGCCCAGCCCCTGACCGCGCGCGGCGTCTGTAGTGAGCACCCGGCCAATGGATGGTTCCGGGTATTTCTCGCCCGGGTCAACCACGCGCAGGTACGCCAGTGCAGTCGGCTTTGATGCGGAATCTTCCCACGCCGTCAGGTGCCAGCTGCAGTAATCCTTACCGTCGGCATCCTGGTATGGGGTCGCTTGCTCGACAGTAAAGACTTCCTGTCTTACCCGAAGAATCTCGTAAAGTTGATCGAGGGTCAGGTCGCTGAGGCGACACCACTGCCAGACTGCCATAGGGTTGTCTCAGGATTCCAGAAAGAGGTTAAGCGGGCGTATCTGCGGTCGGCGCAGGGTGGGGAAGTGGACGATGAAACTTTCCATGCGCCAGGTAATGCAATACCTGCTGGATCACTTTTTGGTTTTTCATCATAAACACATGTGTGACCGGCATTTCCAGATGGTCTCGCATACCTTCCAGCTTGGTACTGGATACCGATACCTTGCCGTCGTCTGTGCTGGGAATAATTCGTGACAAAATCAAGTTCATTGACCGTGTTCCCGCGATGATACCCAAATCAAACTGGGCCGGCCCGAGCTGGTTGGGAACACTCAATGCGCCTGTGCCCAATTGAAGCCCGGCCTCTCCCAGCATAAATTCAAAGCCGGGGAACTGTCCCAGCTCGTCAACGACCTCACTGCCCTTATTCGGCGGCCCGAGCATCACGACACGATTCAGGTTTTCGATCGATACCCGGCTGAGGTATTGCCGTACCAGAATGCCGCCCATCGAGTGCGTAACAAAATTCACCGGTTCGCCACTGGGGCACTGATCCAGTGCCGGGGCGATGGCCATGCCTGCCAGGCGCTCGATGGTGAAGTCTGTGGAGGGATAGCGAACATTGACTGTATGGTAGCCCTCGCGCTGAATAGCCGATTCCAGCTTGGCCATGGACGAGTCTGTCTTCGCCAGCCCGTGAAGCAGGATGACACAGTCTGCGTAGGTAACGCTGCTGGCGAAAAGCAGTGCGAATGTGAGGGCAAAACGTGCGCGGATCATCGTGGTGATACCTGTTCCCATTGGTCTATTGTTCGTCGTCCTTGAGACGGTCATCTTAAACGTCGACAGGAGGTGTTGGCCAGCTTCTGTGGTCCGCTATCTAGAGGGGTTGTCGGGCAGGGAGACATACAGGGTGAATCTCGCCTGCTCGTTGCGCCGAGCTGCATTGCGCATCAGGTACACGGATATCCGATAGAGCCCCGACGCAGGGGCTTCTGCCGAATAGGAATTGCCACTGATACTGCCTGTAAACAAGGCGGCATCGCCGGGAGCGCTACCCGGGGCGTATACATTGAAATAGTTCGACAGGTGGTCGCTGGCAAGTCTTACATGAATCCGTTGTCCCTTTTGCACTCGCAGTGCGTAGACTCGAATATCACGCCCCTGAATCGAATTGCTCACGTTTGTGGATGAGTGGCCTGGAGATAGCACAAGAAGAGTTTCGTCGTTCGCAGAGACTGCTTCGACGAAGGACAGTAGCGTCAGGCAAAAGAAAAAACAGCAGCGTTTCATCATGCCGAACTCAACAGCGCCCGGCCCGCAGCGGAGGGTATGTGGCGGCGCGGGCCGGGAAACGAGTGCCGCCTTCTTTCAGTAAAGCACAGAAAGCTGTGCGCGTAACAGAAGACGGGAACTGCGGATGAAGACCTTCGACTACCGGGGCTGTAGCAGGGTAACGAGCTTGTCTGGTCGGTCGGGGGTGACCACCAGCGAGCGCTCGGGGAAGCGAATCACCACCGCGCGCGCCGGGTCGGTAGCAAATGCCCGGAATCGCCCCGTATGTTTATTAGAGAAAATGCCGGTGTAGGCAAAAAGTCCACCGTTGCCAAATATTCGCACCGCGTGCTTCATTGCATCGGGATCCGCGCGAACCTCGACACGGCCATCCAGATTGCATTTTGTCTTCCACAGGAGCCGCTGTACCCACAGGGTATTGCCACTCACCTCGTAACCGCGCACGGCGAAAAGGGCGGTCAGGAGCAAGATACCAATGGGCAGCCAGGTGCCGAACGTGTAAAGCGCGCTATCGGTCTCGGGGGCATTGGCCATCATTAACAGTGGCGTGCCCAGTAACACCACGCAGGCCAGAGTGGTGAGCCACTTCAGCTGCTTACCCCAAGGGGCCGTGAATTTGTAGGCGGGGGGCATAACTTCAGAAAACCTCGAGGAGTGCGTTGATGGTCATCCATACCAGCGCGAGCGAAGACAGCGCGAAGATGCCGAAGCGAACTTCGATCTTGTTCCACAGGGCCTGGATGAGACTGTGAGCGATACGTAGACCGACATAAGCCCAGGCGAGGAGCAGGTTGAGTCCATCGCCCGCCCCCACGAAGGCGAGTACCAGGGCCACGGCATAGAAGGCCGTTGGCTGCTCCATCAGGTGGTTGTAGTTGTCGGCTTTCCAGCGTACCTGCGCGGGTAGCTGGCCCATCAGTTCGGCTGGCGGCACCGTTGGGTCGAGCACTAGCTTCTGACGTGCAATGGCGGGCAAGCGGGTGGAATACATCCAGGCCCACATCACCATTGACCAGGCGACGAGAACAACGATTGGGGCGAGTATGGGGGCAAACTCCGGAATGGACGCGGGCATAGGAGACTCTTGTCAGCGAGATTGTCGAATAGCGGAAATATTATTCCAGCCCCGCAAGGCTGACAACCGACTGCCTCGCGCAGCGTGGCGGTCATCGCGCGCGTTTGGCCCGAATTGGGCACAAATTGTCCATCCTGTTGTCAGGAATGGTGTGAACGCTTTACATACAATTCGAGTCAGAGGATTGGTGTTTGGCAAACGGCGTATCGCGACCGACAGAATTGGCATTCAAGCATGAGCAGCACAGGTCTACAGAGGGGCGAACCCATTCAGAAGGCTTTGGTGGTTGAAGGCGGCGCCATGCGCGGGATCTTCGCTGCCGGTGTGCTGGACCGGTTTATCGAAAGTGATTATCAGCCTTTTGCGTTTGCGATTGGTGTCTCAGCAGGATCCACGAATCTGATTGGCTACCTGTGTGGAGATCTGGGCAGGAGCCGGCGGATTCTGCTGGATCATGCGCGCCGGGACAATTTTATCGACTGGCGTCGCTACCTGAGAGGCGGGCATTTTTGTGATGTTGGCTGGCTTTGGCATGCCTCTTTTAGTGAAGTACCGCTGAACCTTCAGCACTATCATGATGCCGGCGTTCCCCTGTTTGCCGTCACCACCAGTATTCGTACTGGCGAGGCGTACTATCTCGAGGTTACTCCGGAAAATGTGCACGATGTATTTCCCGCGTCCTGCGCAATCCCGCTATTTTATCGCGGCTTCCCGATGGTCGATGGCGAACCCATGACAGATGGTGGCCTGGCGGATTCCATTCCTGTTATTCGCGCCTATGAGCAGGGTGCCAGGGATATTACGGTGGTGTTATCGCGGCCACCGGGCTATCGCAAGCATGAGACGCCGAGGCCGCGCCTGATACAGAACTTTTTCAAGGACCATGCCCAACTATTTGAGGCCGTATTGGGTCGCGCCGAGCGCTACAATCGGGCATTGGATTTTATCGAGTCACCGCCGGTGGGCTGCACGGTCAGGGTAATCGCGCCTCCGGAAGACTTCCCCGTGAATCGATTTACCCTGGAAGCTGATCTGCTGGAAGAGGGGTATCAGGTCGGGAGAGCTGCCGCCGAAGACTATCTGGTGGCAGCGCCCGAACGCGTCTAGTGCGATGTTGATTAGGTGCTGTTAATCCACCGGATCTTCGGAACAGGACTGGTTGAGGTCGATGATGGTTTCCAGTTGATCATCCAGTTTGGCCTTGGCAATCGCCTCCTGGACAAGGCGCTCCCGATCATTCGCCAGCACTTCCTTGTTTGCCGCGGCTTGTTGCAGGGTCATTTCATGCTCATCGAGGGCATCGGCTTGCCCCAATAGGGCTTCGACGATCACGCTGTCTGTGCGCATGGTTATACGCGAATCATTCAACAAAACACCCTCCACCGGATTGGATGAATCCTCCTGGCCGATCGGTCCGCGCTTGAATCGATAGTAGGTATTGCCATCGGGTAGCGGGAAGTTGCCGTCGCTCCCCAGCGTGGCCGGGGTTACCTTCAGTTCAGTACCGTTTTCCACCAGTTCCACGCGTTCCAGGGTGGGGACGATCAGGTCCGTGGCATTACCGATATAGCCGGCGAGTTTGAGAATTTTCTGGGCCACCTCCGGGACTTTACTGTCTACGACAAACTGATCGAGAAAGCCGAGCAGTCCGGAGATTGGTACTTCGCGCCAGGAATCCAGCCGGCCGTTGGTAAAGGCGATGCGCACATCTTTGAGATGCAACTTGGTCACATATTCCTGGTTGAGCTCACGGAAGACAAAGTTGAGTACCCGGCGGCGGTTGGCGTTGGTGATACTTCTTTCGATGATTGATTCGGCTCCAGACTCCTCCTTGCGTTCGGAACTGCTGGTGACAGCCATCTCGCGTTTGCTGGATGCTTCGGCGGCGTGCTCCTTGACAGACTCTGCGGCTTGCCGGGCAAATTGCTCGCGTCCACTATTGTATTCGCCGCTGCCACCGCCGGAGACCTTTGCACTGCCGAACCCCCAGCTGGCTGATGCCTCAGCTTCCACATGCCATTCCTCGGTGCTGGACTGGGTTTGCTTGTCGGTGGTTTCGTTCTGGATTTTGTCGGCAAAGCGCTCGCGGGCAGATTGTTCGTGTGAGTCGATGATACTGGAGGCATTCTCGCGACTCTCGGAGGTACTTTGCCAGGTGCGCAGTGAGATTTTGCTGGTTTCGCCGGGGAGCAGGGTGAAGGTTTTCACCGTCTTGCCCATACCGTAGTCGCCGAGAAACGAGCTAATGCCATAACGCTCCACAAAAAAGATTCTTGGTTTTACCGGGGTGTTGACCGGGCGCTGGATTTCAATGAGTTTGCCAGCCCAGTTCACTGCAGGGGTGAGTACATAACCTTCTTCGAGTTGTGCTTTGAAGACTTCCGGAGAGACGCTGGTCGGGGCCAGGTTTGCTACGGTATTTGAATTTTTAGATGTAATCGCAGGGGCCTTGTCCGTGTGGACTTGCGGGCTGTTTTTTATGTTTGCGAGGGTGAAGGGGGCCAGGGTGACAGATTCTGCGTCCTGGGATGACAGTCGCGAGTTGATACGTCCGATACTGCGGCTGAGGTACCGTTGGATTCTACTTTCATTGGGAACCAGCTTTTCTTTGCCGGAAAGTTTGGTGCCCAGCGAATCTGCCAGCGAACGACCCGCTGAACGTGCGAGCGCGGTGTAATCGTCAGAGCGCAATCCCAGATCGAGCTCGACGATGCGCCGCCCGGTATGGCTGCCGGGCAGGGGTACGTTGTAGTTAATGGTGGATGGCTTGCCCTCTTCACTGAAGGTAATAGCGGTCGTCGTTTCTTGAAATTCAGTCATCGCTGCTCTCCTGGTCGAATAACTGAACAGGTGCCCGCGAGTACATGCCAGGAAGTCGGTAGGCTTCCCAATACCCGGTCGAGTAAGAACTTGATGTATGGCCTGTCCGTGGCGATCCCTGTTCTTTCTGTATCGCAGGTGACAAGACATGGGCCTGATACCTGCTGGCGAGCGGGGAGAATAGCAACAGGTCTATTTTGATCTCAACCGCGGTTTTATGAACACTTGTCGAGGCAATTGGCACAGCTGTAATAGTTGTGCGCGTGGTTAAACCGATAAATGGAATGGATGCCAGTTTTGCGGTATATCGCCGATATTTTTTCTAGCAGGATCCGTTGCTAAGAAAAAAAAGATCTAAAGAAAATCAGGCGAACCGGTGCGCATGTCGCAAGTTAAAAGCGCACACCCAGAACGGCAGCCATTGATAAGAGGTCTGAGTCGCGATTGTTCAGCGGCCCTGTGCCGAATACGCAAACTGAGGTTTAGGAAAATAGATACGGGAACAGTTTACGCTTCTGTGCCTCTGTGAGTGCATTCACACAGCGAATATTATTGTCGGGAATCGATTCCGGGTCCGGGTAGCGCGCCAGCACACGGTCGATGCTCGCCTCGCGGATCAAGTGCAGAATGGGATAGGGAGCACGATTCGTGAGGTTCTCGGGATCCTCGGGCGATGTTCCGGCAAACTGGTAGTCAGGATGGAAGCTTGCCAGCTGATAGATACCGGAGTAACCCTGGCGATCAATCAGCCACTCCGCCAATTCCAGAAACTGGTTGTAGTCGTCAAACCGTTGCAGGTGGTCAGGCACAATCAACAGTGTGGTTTCGAGTTCCTCTGGAGGGTACTGATCCAGGCGATTCAGTTCCTGTTGCAGTGCTCCCATGAGCGCCTGATCACTCGTTGCGTCACTGACCGCAAAGCGCACCTGGCCCGCCCGGGTTGGTTTACGCGCGAAAGGGCAGAGGTTCAGCCCGATGACCACATCTTCGAGCCAGCGCTTGACTGGCTCAATGACATTCTGGTGGTTAGACACCCCGTTACCACATCAGGTCGTCAGGGATCTGGTAATCCGCGTACGGATCGTCTTCGTCGGTAGTCTGGCTGTCTGCCGGCGGCTGGATTACCGTGGCAGGGTCGCGCTCGGCAATTTTTTCGGCAATGACACGTGGCACCAGTTCAAATTGCTCATCCATGCTGACAATCATCAGGCGGCCAGCGGCGAGATGCTCACTCACTTTGGGGGCAACGTGAATGGTCTTGATCTTCTTATCGAAAGTGAAGTTGTAGGCGACATCCCCATCACCACGCGGCTGGCGGTTTTTCTCCACCATCTGACGGATCTGGGCGGCGATGGCCTTTTGTTGCGCGGCTGCGTCCCGCTCTGCGTTCAGCGCACGGTCTTTTTCGGCTTTTTCCGCCCGGGCACGTGCCGCTGCAGCCTTGGCCTCATCCTGAACAACCTCGCCGCCCTTGCGTGCGACTTTCTTTTGCTTGCGTTTGTCCTTGCTGACCTGCTTGGCCTTCTTGCTGTCTACCAGGCCGGCTTTCAGGAGTTGGTCCTGCAATGAACTCATGGATTGCCTCGTTCGTCTGAAAACAACTCCGGCGGGCCAGGCCCGCCGGAAGTGGATGTGTCTGAGCGCACTCTAACCGGGATTGAGTGAAAACTCACCCCCGCCGATGCAGTTATTAGCTGCCGAAATAAGTTGCCGCACCGGGGCCGACCGGCAGGCCCAGCGCAAACACCCAGATAAAGAACAGGGCTGTCCAGCCAATGAAGAACACAATGGAGTAGGGGATCATCGTCGAAATCAGTGTCCCCATGCCCAGGTCTTTCTTATAGCGCGTGGCAAACGACACGATCAGCCCGAAGTAACTCATCATGGGGGTAATGATATTGGTTACCGAGTCGCCAATCCGGTAGGCCGCCTGAATCACCTCGGGCGCATAGCCCAGGAGCATCAGCATGGGCACGAAGATGGGGGCAGTCACCGCCCACTGTGCGGAGGCACTGCCCAGCATCAGGTTCACGAAACCGCACATCATGATGAAGAACAGGAACAGCAGTGGGCCTGTCAGGCCGATGCTCTGCAGGGTGTCGGCACCCAGAACCGCAAAAATGGTACCGAGGTTGGTGATCTTGAAGAAGGCCACAAACTGCGCGGCGAAGAATACCAGCACGATGTACATGCCCATGGTGCCCATGCTCTTGGACATCGCGTCGATCACGTCCCGGTCGTTGCGCATACTGCCCGTGACACGGCCATAGACAAAGCCCGGAACCGCGAAGAACACCACGATCAGCGCGACGATCCCTTTCAGGAACGGGGAGCCGGCGACCTGGCCGGTTTCCGGATTCCGCAGTACACCCCACTCGGGCACGATCGACAGGGCCAGCAGGGCACATACGCCCAAGACGGCGAGGCCTGCGTATTTGAGTCCGCGCTTTTCGTCCTGTGTCAGCCCGCCCATCTTGTCTTTGGACAGATCCACGGAGGCTTCGGATGGATCGTACTTACCGAGTTTCGGTTCCACGATAGCGATGGTCACCCAGCTACCCAGCAGGGTAATCAGGAAGGTACTGGCGATCATAAAGAACCAGTTCACTTCCGGTCCCACCGAGTACGTTGGGTCGATCATATGTGCCGCAGACTCGGTAATGCCCGACAGCAGTGGGTCGACGGTGCCAATCAGCAGGTTGGCACTGTAGCCGCCGGAAACCCCGGCAAACGCGGCGGCGAGGCCCGCCATCGGGTGACGTCCCAACGAGTGAAAAATCATGGCGGCCAGCGGAATGAGTACCACATAGCCCAGCTCAGAGGCCGTGTTGGACAGAATGCCCGCGAAAACAACGATGACCGTGACGGTACGCTTGGAAGCCTGCATGACCAGGCCGCGCACTGCGGCGCTGAGCAGACCTGAGTGCTCGGCAATGCCCACACCCAGCAGCGCCACCAGTACCGTTCCAAGCGGCGCAAATCCAGTGAAGTTGGTCACCAGACTGGTGACGATGATCCGCAGGCCTTCCCCGCTGAAGAGGTTGAACACCTCGATCACCCCATCGGCTTCACGACCGGCAGCGCCGACCGGGCGCGGATCCGCGACGGCCAGGCCGAAGTAAGACGCGATACCACTGATCACCACCACGCCCAGCGCGAACATGGCAAACAGTGTAATTGGATGCGGGAGAAGGTTGCCAAGCCATTCGACGGTATCGAGGAATCGGGTAAAAGCGGCCTTGCGCGGGGCCGAACCCTGCGGCTCAGAAGGAGATGCTGCGGTACTCATGGTTCGCTCTCTTTTAGGGGGCGTGGTGCCGGTCCGGTTGTGCCGGGCCTGGGTTCACCAGAGTGGTTAAAAATTGAACTTGTGGCGGATCATACACAATTTGGGCTGAGCCCTGAAGGCTCGGGTCGTGATCGAATCTGCTACAGGAGTTCCGAATAGGGTGCTGAGTGAAATTTTATTGCTTTTTGCCGCAGGAATGTGGGCTTTTTATCCTTGGGCTTGGTCCATAAGGATTGTCGCCCGGAGTACCCCTGACAAGCATCATGCTGAGCCACACAAGATTGCCGACAATGGGAATCAGTGTGGCTAGCAGAAGCCAGCCGGAGCAACCGAAGTCATGCGACCGTTTGACGCTGGCTGCAAGGTACGGCCACAGCACGATCAACTGCAGACCCGCCAGATAGGTGGTCCATCCCTCCGCCGGTAGCGCAAAAAACCAGGTACCGGTGAACACCGCGAGCACAAGGATCAGGCAGGGCATCAACACCAGTAGCAGGTATTCTATGCGGGTAACACGGCCATATAGAGAGAAATAGAACCACCACAGGTAGCCGAGTGCACCGGACGGCCTGGGCGAGCCGGTCGCCCCGAGCGCGGAAAGCGGGGGTAAATAAGGGTTCGTGTTGGCGGACATGGCGGTTGGCCTTGTTCTGTGCTGAATGAAGAGGGAACTCTCAACGTAGCACTGGTCACGAAAGATGCCCGTGGCGCCGGTTAATTCCGTCGCAAAATTCACTGAGTGACTGGTCATTACCATCCTCCCGCGGTCACAGCCCGGGAGGCGTGTCGAGGGCGTCGATTACTGATCCGATAGACCAGCGAGTACCGAGCGCTTTAGGCAGTGCGGATTGGGGGGATGGATTGCTATAATTCGGGCCTTTTTGATGTTCCAGATTTCCCCGGAGAGATAAATGGCAGATTCTGAGTCCCTGTGTGATATCGGTTTTATTGGCGCAGGGGTCATGGGTAAGAACCTGATCCTGAACCTGGTCGACAATGGCTATCGCGTGTGTGCCTTTGACCTGGATCACGGCAGGCTGGAAGCCTTGCTGCAACAGGATGAAGCAGAGCGGGGGGATCAGCCTGCACGGGTGGAGGTCTGTAATTCCTACACCGAATTGCTGTCCCGGGTGAAGGCGCCACATCTGGTGATTCTGTCTGTACCCGCGGGCGCGCCGGTTGATGATGTGTGTAACAAGTTGCTGGACGCCGGCCTGAAGGCGGACGATATTGTGGTCGATACCGGCAACAGCCTGTGGACGGACTCTGTCGAGCGCAGCCAGCGCTATGAAGGCAAACTGAAATTTTTCACTACTGCCGTGTCGGGTGGCGAGGTAGGTGCGCGCTTCGGACCTTCACTGATGCCCAGTGGCGATCCCTATGCCTGGGCCCGCATTGAACCCGTATGGCATGCCATCGCAGCCAAGGTCGATCCGAAAACCGGCCAGCCCATTGAGCGATTCGAGCCGGGCAACCCGGTTAAAGAAGGCGAGCCCTGTGCAGCTTATATTGGCCCGATTGGTTCCGGGCACTACGTCAAGATGGTGCACAACGGAATCGAGTATGCCGATATGCAGTTGATCTGCGAGGCCTACGATGTGATGCGTACCGCGCTGGAAATGACCCCCGCGGAAATCGCGGCGGTTTTCCGGGAGTGGAACAAAGGGCCATTGAACAGCTACCTGATCGATATCAGTGCGGAAGTACTGGCGACGATCGATCCGGAAACCCAGCAGCCGCTGGTGGATGTGATCCTTGATCGCGCGGGTCAGAAAGGTACTGGCCTGTGGACCGCCGTAAGCAGTCTGGAGGTCGGATGTCCGGCGCCGAGTATTGCCGAGGCGGTGTTCGCGCGTTCATTGTCGACCCGCAAGGTACTGCGTGGCCGGGCAGCGAAAAAACTGCTGGGCCCCGACGTGGCTCCTGTCCCCGCGTCGGAGCGGGACCAGGCGATCACGCAGCTCCACGATGCGCTCTATTGCGCCAAGATATGCGTGTATGCACAGGGCTTCGACCTGATGAAGCTGGCTGCGCGCGAGCAGGGCTGGCAACTCAACTTCGCAGAAATCGCCCGTATTTGGCGCGCCGGCTGCATCATCCGGGCCGTGTTCCTGCAGTCGATCAGCGACGCTTATGAACGGGATCTAAAACTCTCCAATCTGTTGCTGGATGATTTCTTTGTCGAGCAGATTGCTGCGAATCAGGGCAACTGGCGCAGGGCGGTGGCGGATGCGAGTCTTCGTGGTATTCCGGTTCCGGCGTTGTCTTCCGCGTTGAGTTATTACGATGCCTTCCGTCGAGAGTCCTTGCCAGCCAATCTGTTGCAGGCGCAGCGGGACTTCTTCGGTGCACACACCTTCTCTCGCGTGGATCGTCCTGAAAACGAGAAATACCACGTGCTGTGGGGCGAAGAGGGTAGACCCATCGTCAAGATCTGACTGCGTGTGTAAAACCGTTGGTCTGATGCCAAAAACGGCAGCGTTTGCTGCCGTTTTTTTGCGTGCCGGGTTCCCGGTCCGCTGTTACGGAAATCAGCGTATTTATTCCGAGAGTTGATCGCGGACGTGCGCTTCCAGGCGTCCCAGGTTCCAGCTTTTACCCTTGGTAATCGCGGTCTCTAGGTCCAGCCCGTGTACCTTACCCGCGCCCAGGGCGATCAATGCCCCGACTCGGTTGCCGCTGGCGCAGTGTACCAACGTGGTTTCGCCGTTTAGCGATCCAAGCAGCTCGTCCAGCTTTTGCGCGTTCTCGGGAGTGACCGCGTCTTTACCGTCGATGGGAATCGAGTGGAACTGCATACCCAATTCGGTGACCAGTGTTTTTTCATCCCAGTCCAGCTCAGCGTCCGGGCGCAGACTCACAATGTGCTGCACACCCTGTGCTGCCAGGGCTTTGAGATGTTCCTGTGTGGGTTGGCCGGACGAGAGTAAGGACGGCTCCACCTGCTTGAGGTTCTTGATATCCAGCGAGGTGACAGATTGGGTAATGGTGCGCGGGGCGCTGTGGTGTTGCGCGTGAGCCCAGGTAAACGCCAGTCCGCCGGCCAGTAAGAGTGCAGTCGCAATACGCATGATTTGGGGTTCTCCACTTCGTTTTTTCTGTCCCAAAGGAATCCTTCCTCTTCCATTTTATCCTCACTATCGCCAGAGTGGCCTGTCTATTTGACCCTCCAGTCCCAAATTCAGTCGGATCTTGTTGCCGCTTTGCGATCTGGAGTGATTTTTGACTGTGGAAGGGTTGGGAGAAATAGGGTAAAACGCCGTATTCTCTGTTTTTAACATTTGACCCTGAAAGTACCCGACTGCCGGTGGTAGTCGAGGATGTCTTTCCCTGCTGGAGTTCACCATGCGTATCAAGTTTCTTGCATCAACATTGCTCACCGTTGCAGGTGCCTGGGGGTGTCAAAGTGCGCTTGCCCTGACCGTGCTGACCGCTGATCGTTTGATCGATGTTAAAAATGAGAAGGTCGTTGAGTCGCCGGTGGTGACTGTGGAGGGTAATCGTATCCTCTCCGTTGAGTCCGGCACTGAGATTCCCGCGGACGCCATCCGTCTGGACGGTATGACCTTGATTCCAGGATTAATGGACATGCATGTGCACCTGACCTCGGCGGCCAACCAGCACGGGTACCGTCGCCTGGGTACGTCCAATCCTCGTGCAGCACTGAAGGGCGCCAAGAACGCGCGCCTGTCACTCGAAGCGGGCTATACGACCATGCGTAATCTCGGTGCGCCGGGCTACGCGGATGTTGCGTTACGCGATGCGATTAACGAAGGAGACATCCCAGGTCCCAGATTATTTGTTTCCGGACCGTCCATTGGTATTACCGGTGGTCACTGTGACAACAACCTGTTGCCGCCGGAGGCGGAAGCAAAAGGAACCGGTGTGGCCGACGGCCCCTGGGCGGTGCGTGCCAAGGTGCGCGAAAACCTCAAGTATGGGGCCGACCTGATCAAGCTGTGCGCAACCGGCGGCGTGTTGTCGAAGGGCACCAAAGTGGGCGCCCAGCAGCTGGCGTTGGAAGAAATGCAGGCGGCGGTGACAGAAGCGCATAACCGCGGTGTCACCGTAGCGGCGCATGCCCATGGTACCGACGGCATTAAAGCCGCGATTGTGGCGGGCGTGGATTCCGTGGAGCATGCGAGCTTCCTGGATAAGGAAACCATCCGTCTGGCAAAACGGCACGGA
Organism: Microbulbifer sp. ABF4_148; assembly: GCF_056158985.1. Classification (NCBI taxonomy): domain Bacteria; kingdom Pseudomonadati; phylum Pseudomonadota; class Gammaproteobacteria; order Cellvibrionales; family Microbulbiferaceae; genus Microbulbifer; species Microbulbifer sp. ABF4_148. Next base: position 3,241,912 of record NZ_JBSWUI010000001.1, on the reverse strand, counting down.
ACCGTCCTCTCGATGGACATCTATGTCACTGAGTACATTCTCTCGGAAGGGGAGAAAGCCGGCATCTTGCCAGAAAGCCTGGAAAAAGAGCGGCAGGTCGGCGGGCGCCAGCGTGAGAGCTTCCGCCAGGCCGTCGATGCCGGGGTCAAGATGGTATTCGGTTCCGACGCCGCCGTTTACCCGCACGGACATAACCCGCGTCAGTTTTCCCGTATGGTGAAATTTGGCATGACGCCGCTACAGGCCATTCAGGCGGCTACCATCAACTCGGCGGAATTGCTCGGGCAGGCACAACACCTGGGCAGTATCGAAAGTGGCAAGCTGGCAGATATCGTTGCAGTGCCGGGGAACCCGCTGGAAGATATTTCGGTGATGGAGCGAGTTCAGTTTGTGATGAAGGACGGCCAGATCTTTAGACAGGACGTGACTGGATTCTGAGCTTCGAGGCTGGAGGATTGAGTTCGCTATTCTTCAATCCGATCGCACTACCTCCAGCCATCAAACGGCTCGTCCCACCCAATTCCTTGCCCGCCAAATTTTTTGCCAATAAGTGTAAGAAACCTCGCTAGCCGCATGACCAATTGGGGAATCCGCGTGATAGGAGTGCCTGACAGCACCTCCGACCGTCACGCCAACCGTATTCTGGGACAACCAAAGGAAGCTACCTACATGTCGCTATCACCCTTAAAGCCGCTGTTTGCCTTACTCACTCTCATGTTTTGCCTGGTATCTACCGCTACTGCTGCCGACAAAGAGCCATTCACCGAAGAGCGCTTTAACGAACTGCGTGATGCCGGTGAAGTCGTACTGGTTGACGTATTCGCTGACTGGTGTCCAACTTGCGCGAAACAACAGAAGGTCTTGCAGGAATATCGTGAAAACAACCCGGGCAAGAAGTTTCATGTATTGATCGTCGATTTCGATGAAGACAAAGACTGGGTACGCCACTTCCGTGCACCACGACAGTCAACGCTTGTATTGTTCGCTGGCGACAAACAGACCTGGTTCAGTGTTGCCGAAACACGGATGGAAGTAATCGCAGATAAAATCGATCAGGCTGTTGCGCAGGCCAGCAAGGGCAACTCGTAATGGGGTTGGAGTTTGCAGCAATTCCGCTGGCGTTTATTGCGGGAATCGTGGGGATCTTATCCCCATGTGTCTGGCCCCTGGTCCCAGTGGTCATGACCTCGTCGAGCACTGGTGGGCGTCGCGGCCCGTTTTTTATGTCCCTCGGCCTCGCTTGCGCATTTGCGATAGCGGGCACCGTACTCACTTTACTGCTGATTAACCTCGGTCTCGATCCCGTCGCCTACCGAAATTTCGCAGCCGTTTTGCTAGTTTTCGTCGCTTTAACTCTGATTATTCCGCGCTTGGGATATTGGCTGAGCGGGCAGTTGTCGCGGCTTACGAGTCGTTTCGGCGCCAACAATAACTCGACAGGAAATAGTGGAGCAGGGCAGTTCTTTATGGGCGCTCTACTTGGCCTTGTTTGGCTGCCCTGCGTTGGTCCAACACTCGGCGCGGCCATCGCCCTTGCCTCTGTAGGACAGCAGGTACCGACTGCCTTTCTGGTGATGTTTGTATTCGGTGTCGGCACCGCATCTGCGCTACTGGTAGCGGCCTACCTGTCAGGCCGGCTGCTGGATCGCTGGCGCGGTGGCATCATGACCAATGGCGAACGTGCGAAAAAGGTGTTGGGGATACTACTCCTGATTCTGGGCGTCATGGTCCTGACTGGTATGGACAAGGCTCTCGAGGCATTTGCCCTCGGTATCCTGCCAGATTGGGCGCTCTCCCTGTAACCGGGTTGCTTTGTCGCCATTTAAAGCCTGGCCTGTTCCCGCATAAGTCACTTCGAATGTAATTCTGACAGAGAATCCTCGATTTGTTGTTTCTCAGTCGCGCTTAGTGATCCGTAGAAACGGGGATAGGGCCAGCCATATCCCCAGCGAAAGGTCGTCGGCCAGAAGGGGCTTCCCCCCACTCTGACACCCGCGAGCATCAGGCCGGCGATCTCCGGTTCTCCGACTTTGGCCACGCATTGCTCCAGTTCCCGGTCTGCGGTCAGTCTCTGCTGGTAGGTTCCACCTTGCCAATAGGCGAGATCGTGGGCAGTACAGCAATCTAGCCACAGGGTATTTTGCTCCAGGGTGCCATCGGGAAACGCGCTACAGCCGTCGCTGGTAAACGGCTTGAGTTCGGCATCGGCCAGAGCGGGCGTCACACACAGCAGGGTGACTCCTGCGGTCTGGGATACGGCGCGCAGTAACGCGCGGAGCTTAAAAACGGATGGTGCTACAGACATGGCAGAGCTCAAGTAAGCTGGGTTTCGCGGCGGTTTAAACTGATCGCCGCGGTGGATTCCTGTTTTCGGTAGCGATTCATGTGCTCGTATTGAGCGCCGTCAGAATTCGACTTCCTCAACCCTGGCCGCTTCGGCGTCAGATTCCGCTCGCGTCGATCTGGCCACAATTTCTTCCACGCTGACCGTTTCTGTATTGGTTCCGCCGAAGGCCTCTACGAGGTCTTTCAGCATACTGGCGAGTTCCAGTGTCATCACGGCGAAGTCAGCATCGAAGCGCTGCGCGGCGTCACCTGCGTCGGCACTGTCTGCTTTTTCGATCAGTTGGTCGCTGAACTTGACCCGTTTCAGGGAGAGCTGGTCGTCCACCAGAAACTCGATCCCGTCCTGCCAGCTGAGCGCCAGTTTGTGTACCTGCAGGCCGGCGACCAAATGATTGTGAATTTCCTCTGCGCAGAGATCCTGATTCTTACAGCGGATAACGCTGCCGGTATCCTTCGGGTCACGCAGTTCGCACTCCTGACCAAATTCAAAGCGCGCGGGTGCCTCCGGGGCGGTCAGCCAATGAGTCATCGCTTGCTGTGGCAGGTTCTTTGCCGACAAGGGCACCACAGCCAGGCTGCTGAGCGCCTCGCGGAGGTTTTCCAGCAGCTCTTCTGCGGCAGATGCAGAAGAAGCATCCACTACCAGAAGACCATCTTTTGGGGCGATATAGGCGTAGTGCAGGCGGGAGCGGGCAAATGCTTTGGGACGCATCTCCAGTAGAACGTCGTCCTTCAGGTTCTGGCGCTCCTTGCGGCCTACCTGCCGCCCCTCTTTTGCGGAGATTGCCAGCGCCATCTCTTCCACTTTCTCATTGATCACGCCTGCCGGCAGGACTTTCTCCTGCTTCTTGGCGCACACCATCAGATAGCCATTGGTCGCATGCACCAGCTCGGTGCCATGGCGGCCCAGCGGCGGTACCCATCCATAGCGGGCCGTGTCCTGACTGCCTACGGGAACAAAAGCCTGCGGAATAAGCAGTTCGTTCAATTTTTCAGCGGAAAGGTCGAAGTCGCGGGTAAGGCGATAGACTCGGAGATTCTTAAACCACATACAGCAGGCCATCGTTGATCGGAGCGGGCAGCAATTATGCGGAAAGCCAGCAAGCGGGGCTAGAGGGTACGAGGAATTTGCGACGTGTATCACCAGATGAGCAGCTTGTGGGGCACATCGACGAGCCCGGGCGGAACTTGGAGGAGGGAGGCTGGTCTTGCCTTGTAGCGAAGCGACGTTTATGCGAACTTGGGGCGCTTCTTTAGGAAATTATTGCTGGCAACAAAAGGGATGATGATGCGTTTTGTATTGCTGACGGTGCTCGCTTGCCTTACCGGTTGTTCAAATTTTCAGATGAGCTCGAATCTTGGGGCTTTTACACGGGATTCTGTCAAGGCGGCTTCGGTGAAGGAGTACTCACCGGTAGAGATTGGCCGCTATGATGCGGTGCCTTTGGGTATTGTGGAGGATTCCATGTGTCAGGATACACCCACAGACCCCAGGCCCTCCAAACGTGCGTTGCTCCGGCAGTTGAAGCAGCAAGCTGCGGACCGCGGCGCCAACGGTATTGTCCTCGAGCAGTGCGGCAAAGTTGCTGCGAGTATGTGTCGTGAGTCTATGGAGTGCCGGGCATCTGCCTACTCCGTGCCACAGCGGCAATCCAGGCCATGAACAATCTGACCTGGCTTTGGTGCCGCGGCTCGCGCATCGGCACCAGTAGTTGTTGCGAGCAGTCGGGCTAACAAGAGCCCAAGGGCTCAAGTGACTAGAGTCGCTTTTGGATTTCAGTTAACAGTGCAGTGGGAGAAGCGACCATCAATTCGGGTGCATGCTCCAGCAGTTCTTGCTCGCTACCATATCCCCACAGTACCCCAGCGGAGTGCAAGCCGTTGTTTTTCGCTGCGCGGATGTCAAATAGCCGGTCCCCGATCATTAACGAAGCGGGGCTGATTGACTGACTTTCCAGTAATTCGGCAAGTTGCCGGGATTTGGCAATGCCGACGTCACCGCCACTGATGAAGGCGAAATGGTGGCTCAAACCAAAGTGCTCAATAATGCGGCGGGCGAAGTCCTCGCGCTTGGATGTACAGACGCCTAGCGTAACGCCTTCCATGCTGCTGAGTTGGGCCAATACTTCGGGAATATCTGGATAAACGCTGTTTTCCAGGTAGCCGATATCGCCATAGCGCTCCCGGTAGCGGCTAATCAGGCTTTTGATGAGCGATTCGTCCTGGATATCCAGTAACTGCGCAAATGAGTAGTCCAGTGGTGGGCCGATAAATGCGCTGAGCGCCTGCTCCGTCATCGGCGCGAAATCGTGATATGCAAGTGCGTGGTTGATACAGCGGCTAACCCCAAGCAGAGGGTCACTAATTGTGCCGTCGAGGTCAAAGATCAAGTATTCGTAATGCAAGAGCGGGCCATGGATCCAAAGCTGAGCGACAGTGCTGATCGCCTATTCTGAACGATGTATCAATGCGATGTCGACCAGCTTCTTGTTAACTAAGGGGCATTCAACTCCGAAAGCGCCAATTGTTTCGTCAGTATCTCCTCACCGCGCTCCCCGACCAGTGACAAGGTGATCATCGGGTCCGGTTTGTCCCAGTCGATTTCCAGTAAACCAAAATTTGGGACATTGAACGCTTCACTCTGCCGGTGTTGGTTGGGGCTGATCTGTTTCCATGTTTCGGTCAGTCCGGAAGAGGTCATTTCCCAGAGAGGGTAGGGTACTGCCTTGTCTACACGACTTAGTTCTCCCCAGTGGGTGTCGCCACTGACGATGAGCACGCCATTGACTTGATATTGCTCGATGAGTCTAAACAGTCGCTCGCGTTCATGCGGGAAGTTCGCCCAGGACTCCCAACCGGTAAATTCCGGTAGTAGCTGTAAACTGGATGCAATGATGCGGATCTCTGCTGGTTTCTGCAGTTCCCGTTCCAGCCACTGCCACTGCGTTTCGCCCAGCATGGTGACTGTCGAATCCGTGTGCGGTTCGTAGGGTCCGAGGTTGCGCGGTGCCTTTGTCGCGAGGTAACTGACTCTGCCAACCCGATGAATGTCGTCACGATTCCAGCGCAGGTCTGGCAACAGAATCTGAACTCTTCTGCCCTTCGGGCCGATCATGTAGCTGGTATAGATTCCATCCGGGCGTCTGCGCCGGAGAGAGTCATCTGGCTCTTCGAAGAAATCCAGTAAGACCTGACGGGAGGCCGCTTTTTGCGGATAGTTTTTTCCCGCATCATTTTCGCCATAATCGTGATCATCCCAGATTGCGATGACTGGGATCTGGCTGCGGAGTGCTGAAAAACCTGGTTTTGCAGCAAGTTGATCATATTTTGCCTGAAGCTCAAGCATGTCTTCGGTATCACCATAGATGTTGTCACCCAGCAGCATAACCAGTTGTGGGTCTGATTCCGCGATTGCCTGCCAGATCGGTTGCGGTTTCGCCTGGTGAGCGCAGCTGCCGAAGGCAATGCGTGATAGGAGACTTGTATCTACTGCAGGGGGCGGCAGGGCGCTGCACATCAGGGACATTGCAGCAGTGACCATGCCGATCAGTGTGATGAGGATAGATCTGCGTGGCGCGATTGGCTGAAAGCGGCTCATTTCAAAAACTCCTGCAAAGGTGCCCCGGTGTCGCGGTGGTAATCCTGCGGATTGAGCTCCAGCAAGGTTAATGCCGTGGCAGCCAGTTGGTTCTGATATGTCGTCTTGCGTTCAGCGAGCTCACCAGCCCTGGCGATATCGGGCCCGATACCTGCCATCCAGATCGCGTCCGCACCCTCTATCCCCTGTTTAGAGAAGGCTCTTAGCCCAGTGAAATACTCCTGCACGGCGCGCGGGCTCGCATGATGGGGCCAGGTCTCGGCAGTAAGGCCGCGTCCGTGATCCACTGTAATGAGCAGGTTGGTTTTGTTGCGATAGTCTTGATGGGATTGCAGGGTATTCCAGAGATCCTGCAGGAACCGGTCGGATCGGTGGGCTGCCTCGAGATACTGATGGTAGTCGCCATCATGGGCAAAGTCGTCGGTTTCCCCCAGGGCGATGTAGAGCACACGCGGTGTGAATTCGAGCAGGTACTCCCGTGCGAATCCATAGGTAAAGGCATCGAGTCGCACGTTGTGCCAGGGGCTCGGCGTTTGCTGTTGTAGTTGATTGAGAAATTGGGCTCGAGCAGACAGAGGCTCCCAGTCTGCCGGCTCGAACCCTGCATTCACATAAACATGGCTGCGGTCTCGATTGATGATCGCCGGAAATACATCCCAGCTTCCGAAAGCGGCTACCTTACCGCTGAACGCGGGCTGTGAATTCAGCCATTCCAGAATTGTTTTATTGCGATTGGGGCGCGGTGCATTACTCCGGATATTCGGGTCAGCACGTCCCGTCAGTATTTCGTTGTAGCCAGGATAGGAGAACCACCATTCATTGGTCAGTGAGACCGGTGCATTCAGATCGCGATTGCCAGACAGCACCCCCTCTTTTGCGATGGTGTGCCAAATAAACGGCATGAGCTTGCTGCGCTTGCTTGCCGTTGAAGGACCGCCAAATTTTTCCGCAAGCTCTTCGGGCTTTTCCGTAAGGGATGGTTCCAGAAGCAGTGTGTCATCGTAGCCCCGGAAAACCTCCTGCCAGCGCAGCCCGTCCAGGGTGACGATGACGAGGTTTTCTGCACTGTGCGCGGGTGCTGGCATAATCAGCACACTGGCGGCGAATAACAGCGAATGAATACACTTTGCCGGCATGGAAAAGTTCCTGAGGAGTGAATGGAAGGCAGAGAGCATGGGCTTCACTTCCAGTGTCGGTGAAGCCCACTATGAATCGCAACGGTTAGAAGTCTATGGTTGCAGACAGGGAGGTCGTGCGCGGTGCACCAATCCATGCGCCGTTGGCAACAACACTACCCAGATAGTCCTCATCCAGCAGATTGTTTACCACCAGATTCAGGTTGACGTTGCTGATGGGACCGCTGCCCTGGAAGACATTAACACCCAGGTAGGCATCTGCGACCGTATAGGATTCTGCGGTCCATGTGTTGGCTAGATCAACAAAGCGATCCCCTGTGACTTTCGCGGAGAGTCCAGCGTAGAGCCAGTCCGCGCGCCAGTCGATGCCCAGGACAAGCAGTTGGTCGGCAACGCCGATGACCTCGTTGCCAGGTACCAGTCCCTGTGCAGCATCGACCGCGGTATCGCCAGTGCCGATATAGGTTGCGTCGGTCAGTGTGAAGGATGCATAGGCGTTCAGGTTTTCCGAGAAGTCATAGTCGAACAGGAGTTCGATCCCCTCCGATTCGATGCCGCCGGCATTGAAATAGGAGCCGTTAGTGCCAATCAGGTAGCTGGGGCCGGCGGAGGTATTGCTATCCAGGAAGATGATGCGGTTGTCGAACTCATTGCTGAAGTAGGTGGCTGTCGCCGCGAGCGCACTGCCCTGATAGCGCAGTCCCAATTCAATGGTTTCTGATGTTTCCGGCTCGATGTTGTCTAGATCAGACTCCGGACGCTCGAGAATGATGTCGCCAATGGCCTTGAAGTTCTCGGCGTAGCCGGTAAACACTTCCATGCCTTCCAGTGGTGTTTGCCATACCAAACCCGCAGAAATCAGGAGGTCGGAATCGGAATCGATATTGGCGTTCGGTGTCTCAAAGAAACGATCCTCCCGCTCGACTTCAACCAGGAATTGCTTAACGCCGAGGCTGAGCGTGAATGTATCCACGGTGAGCGCATCTTGCAGATACCATTTGCTGGTTACCTGAGGGTAGCTGCGATCATACTGGATCCAGTACGGCGTTGGATCAAAACCGGCGCCCCGCGATGTGTCCAGAATATTGTGCCAGTCCCGATACTCATCCCGGGTGGCGTCTTCATACCAGAAACCTCCGCGGAGCTGGTTATCCAGGCCGGCAATCTGGTTTTCGTGAGTGAAGTCCACGGTGAAGCCAGTGCGCTCTTTCTCATAGTGGGTATGACGATAGGACATGACCGGGATCGCGCCCGCAGGATAGCAGCCGGGATCAAACTGGGCACTCGCCTGACCATAAATAGTGACGATGTTGGACGTGCAGCCTTCAGCTGGAGTGAGCGCGTTGCCATCCGAATCAACGAAATAGAGCAGACCGTTGCTGCGACTGGTTTTCGCTGTGCTGCCTCCGAAGTACTCGGAATTTCCCTGTTCTCCGTCATTGGTGACATCCACCAGGTACGGTGGGACCCAATCGCCACGCCCCTCGTTATTGTGACGATAGACGCCGCCTTGCAAGTTCAGCGTGTCGGTCAGATTGAAATCAAACTGCGCATAGGCAAGCAGATTTTTTCGCAGGGTTGACCATCCCTGCCGATAGAGCTGGTCAATATAGGGAATGCCCGTCCACTCGCCGGTGAGGAAATCAGTTTCCGGAAACTGCTCAAATTGTGCATCCGCATAAATACGTTGGTAATTGTCCTCGTGGATATCATCGTAGGCGATATAGCCACTGATGTTGCCAGCGGGGAACTCTGAAACGAACTTTGCTGCAATATGCTCGCGTTCGTTCTCGGCAGTTTCGGTAATCCAGTCGGTGGCCTCTTGTGTAGAGTAGGAAACCCAGGCTTTGGTGTTGCCGGCGATCAGCCCGGTATCGTGACGCAGGTACAGGCGTTGTGCATCGAACTCTCCGAGCGAAATTTCCGTGCGGGTGCGGCGGATATCTTCAGGGTCGGCTGTGCGATAGTCGATGGTGCCTCCCAGTGCTTCGTGGGAGCGGGTGGCGATATCGGCAGTGCCCTGGGAGACCTCAATACCGGCAATGTTGGCAGGATCGACAAATCGGTTTGCTTTGGAACCGCCACCGTAATTGGAACCACCATTCGGGACGCCGTCAATAGTAGTACCAACCTGTTGTTCATTCAGTCCGGTGGTGAAGCCGCGAACGCTGATTTGTGTCGACCAGTCGTCAAAACCATAGGTATCCCCTTCGTTGACAGATACACCGGGCAGGTTGTCAATCAGGGCGTTCACGCTGGTCAGGGTCGATTGCTGTTGGCGCATTGGCTCGGTGACGGCGCTGCTATTGAAGGTCGCGCCTGAGCCCAGAACCGTGACTTCTTCGAGTTTGTCGTTGTCCATTTTGCGAGATTCGGCTTCTTCGGCAATGGTCGGAGTAGCCGCAAGAGTGATCGCGAGAGCGAGGAAATTCCTGTTCATCGTTTGTCCTATCGATTGAGGCGTCATTGATTGGCTGCGTATTGTTGGCTCTGATGTAGGCAGCCCATTGTTTTGCGCAGGTACAATGGCGCGCCGAGATGAAGTCGGCTTGACGTTCGTGTGAATTAATTTTTGCAAGCAAATGAACAGATGGTTGATTAAAGTGACTTGCCGCGCAGGCGAATCGCTACCAACGAAAGATGAAGAGTTTCAGGCAGATCGGGTGAGTATCGCAGAAATATTCTGAGTGACAGGGAGTTGGGGAAGCAGGGAGAGCGGGATAGCTTCTGCCGCTCAGGCGTTTTGCACGCTTGGCGGCAGGATCAGGTTGCGCGATGTCAGGCGCGAGTGGGAATTGCCGCAACGACTTTCAGGAAGTAAGTCCAGAAGTTGCCCACGCTTTCGATGTGAACCCGCTCTTCCGGCGAATGCGCGCGGCGGATCGTTGGGCCAAAGGACACCATATCCCAATTCGGATAGGGCTTTGCCAGCAGGCCACACTCGAGCCCCGCGTGAATGACTTTCACCTCTGGCTCTTCGCCGGCCATTTCCCGGTAAACCTCTTTCATCAGCGCCAACAGGGGAGAGCGCATGTTGGGCGTCCATCCCGGATAGTCGTTGTCCAGTGAGGCGTTGGCGCCCGCCAGTTCAAACACCGCAGCGACATTCAGTCCATGTTGGTCGCGCGCGGTATCGGACAAGCTGCGCACCAGGCACTGAACGCGCACTTTCCCATCTTTGGTGACGACACGCGCCAGGTTGTTGGAGGTTTCCGCAACGCCTTCCAGTGCGGTGCTCATCCGCTCGACGCCACTGGGGCAGGCGCGAATCATTTGGATCACGCGGCGTTGCGTCTCGGTGTCCATGACACCACTCGGCGCTTCACTGGGCTCGAGTGTAATGTCGAGTTTGCTCTCGCTATCGTATTCCCGCGCGATCGCATCGCTTTCCTGCTGGACGACGGACGCCAGCGCATCGGCGGAGCCTGCCGGTACCGTGATAACGCTGAAGGACTCGCGTGGAATGGCATTGCGCAGGCTGCCCCCGTCCAGGCTGGCAATACGCAGCTCGGGAATCGCGCGGGTAGCGGCATCAATGATGCGGTTGGCCAGTTTGTTGGCGTTGACGCGCCCTTTGTCGATATCGAGACCGGAATGCCCGCCCCGCAGTCCGCGCACTGAAAGTTGTAAAGCCGCGTGGTCGACAGGCGTCGCTTCGACGGAGTAAGGCAGCTCAACATTGACATCGACACCGCCGGCACAGCCCACATACAGCTCGCCCTCATCTTCTGTGTCCAGATTGAGTAGAAGGTCTGCCTCGAAGAATCCCGGCTGCAGGCCTTTTGCCCCGGTCATTCCGGCTTCTTCATCAATGGTCAGCAATGCCTCGAGAGGAGGATGGGGGATATCGGTGCTTTCTAGCAAGGCCAGTATGGTCGCAACGCCAATCCCGTTATCGGCGCCCAGGGTAGTACCTTCGGCAGTGACCCATTCGCCGTCGATATAGGGCTTGATTGGGTCCGTGAGAAAGTCGTGATCTGTATCGGCATTCTTCTGTGGGACCATGTCCACATGGCTCTGCATAGCCAGTGTTTTACGGTTCTCCATGCCGGGGGAAGCCGGCTTCTTGATGATCACGTTGCCTACTGGGTCCAGTTGCACATCGAGTCCTCGCGCCTTGGCGAACTCTACGATATAGGCGACGATTTGATCTTCGTGCTTGGACGGGTGCGGAATCTCACACAGCTTGGAAAAGTGCGTCCATAACGGCGCAGGGTGCAGGGTACTGATACTGGTCATAGGTGCCCGGGTCTCGTTTTTTGAACGTTGCCATCAAGACGTTTTGCGATTGTGTCGCAAGTCTCGCCTGGTGAATGCATTGTGACGGGAGGGATGATCGGTTGTAAACCGGTCATACCCATCCGCGGAATCTCTGGGGTGGGTGAGCCCATTACTGAGCGGTCGCACTGTTGGTATCAGAGCGTGCTCGATCTGAGCCGATAGCGATGGATGCCCACCCCCGACATGCAGAGATGGGCATCCGACACGTTAGTCGGTGGCGGCTTCCGGTGCTCGTTTGACCAGCTCGAGAGCGATCTTGCGTTTGTCGACATCGACAGCCGACACTTTGACTGACACCGGTTGATCCAGCTGGAAGCGCTCACCCTGGTGTTGAATGGTCAGATGCTTGCCATCAAATTCGGGAGGATTCTTTTTGTTGCCGTTCATGCGAACAAATCCGTCGATCCCGTTGATGTCGAGGCGCACACCGATACCGGCGCCGTTCACCATGGTTACACGTCCGGTAAACTCCTGGCCCTTTTTATCTTGCATGAACTGGCTGTACAGCCACTGTTCCAGCGCGCGGTTGGCCTGTCGGCCGGCGATCAGGCTCTCCTGCAGACGCTCGAGTTGTTCGTCATCCAGTGCAGGGGCTTCTTTGCCCTCGGCAACGGCTCGCAGGACGCGGTGATTGTGCAGGTCGTTGAACTTGCGGATCGGCGAGGTGACTGTCGCGTAAGCGGTCAGGCCCAGCCCGAGGTGAGCGCCGGGTGCGTTGGTGAGCTGGCCGGGGCGCAGCATTCTCTTGAGGACCGCGAGTGCGTTGCGCAGTTGGGGGTTCTCCTGAGACTCAAGATGCTTGACCAGTTCCAGGTAATTGTCGAGCTGGTGCAGGTCTTTTTCCGCAAATTCCGGCAAGATTTCCTTCAGCAGGCTTTGTACCTCGCCCATGCGCTCATCCCGGAATCCCAGGTGTACTGAGAAGCAGCCCGCGCCGAGTTCCGCCAGCTTCTGCCCCATGGAAATATTGGTGGCGAGCATCGCTTCTTCCACCATACGCTGAGCGGCATTGCGCTCCTGACGTTCGATCCGTTCAATCTTGCGTTGTTTGTTCAGGTAGATGGCGTAATCGGGTCGATCTTCCATGATCAGCGAGTGACTGGCGCGGTACGCTGCGCGGGCTTCACTGAGCGCGGCCAGACGACGGAGGCTGTCATGCTGCTCGGCGGGTACGGCGGCATCCTCACCATCGATGAAGCGGCTGACCTGCTCGTAGCTCAGTTTGTGCCGGGATTGCACCGAAGCGAACTGATACTGGCTTTCGCCCAGGCTGCCATCGCTGTTGACATCGATATGGAAGACCAGGGCAGGGCGCAGCGCTCCCTCGATCAATGAGAAAGTGTTTTCGCACAGGGTGCCCGGCAGCATTGGCAAGGTCTCGCCGGGTAGGTACTGACTGTGCGCCCGGGTAAATGCTTCTTTGTCGAGCGGGCTTCCCACCTCAATCAGGCTGGAAGGGTCGGCGACGGCGATATGCAGTGTCCAGCCGCCATCCCGTTCGCTGACGGCCACTGCGTCGTCCATATCGCGGGTGCTCTCCGCATCGATGGTGACAAAGTTAAAGTGGGAGAGGTCTTCGCGGCTGGCGGTCAAGTCAGCAACTTCAGCGCCAATCTTCTCTGCCTGTTTCAGTGCGCTATTGCTGAAAGCCTCTGAGAGCCGGTACTGGGCAACCACGTATGCGTGCTCGATGCCTGGCATATCCGGTTTGCCAATGACACCCTCAACCCTTGCCTGGGCTTTACCATCCTTGAAGGGGTGGCGATTGATGGAGCAGGCAATAAATTCCCCGGGCTGGGCCTTACCGCGCGCCCTCGGAGGCAGGAAGATCCAGCGAGACAGGCCATGCTGGCTTGGCTGAATGAAGTGCCCCTGACCGCGTTGAACATATTGCCCGACGAGGTACTTGAGCTCACTGTCCAGCAGGGCATCCAATTCTGCCGCCAGTTTCCCTTTGTCTTCCTCAGACAAGCTCACCCGGACACGATCGCCGGGAAAGACCCGCTCCATTTCCGGTGGGGGCAAAAAGGCCTCGCGGCCGTCGTCCAGTACCACAAAGCCAAATTTGCCATTGCTGCCGCGTACACGGCCCTCGGCGAACTCCTTGGTGGAGCGGATATCGGATTTCAATTGGGTAAGTTGTTTGAGGGCGTCAGCGTTCAGCATTGGGGGTCTCTACGGCTCAATTTTGCGCGCGGATTCTACCAGACCGGCGTGTAGGGGCCAGTATTTACGGTTGATGGGGTTCAATTTCGTGACCGTTAAGACAGGCCTGGTTGGTGTGTGATAAACATCCTAATATCAATGATTTTGTAAGATGCAGATATTTGTGTTTGGCCCTTTTCTGCAAAGAATGCAAACAAAGTGTTGCGGTGATGGATATAATCATGAATCGGTGAAAACGCTGATGAAGGCTGAGGTTACCGCCCGGCCGAAATACAAGTTTCCCAAGAGGAACAATAAATGAGTATCTTTTCCCATCCCGCCTTCGATAGCCATGAACAAGTGGCTTTTTACCAGGACGCCAAAAGCGGACTGAAGGCGATTATTGCCGTGCACAACACCAATCTGGGCCCTTCCCTCGGTGGTTGTCGTATGTGGCCCTATGCCGACGACGCGGAGGCTCTGAACGATGTCCTGCGCCTGTCCCGTGGTATGACTTACAAATCTGCCATGGCCGGTCTCAAGCTGGGTGGCGGCAAGTCCGTGATTATTGGCGATCCGCGCAAGGACAAAACGCCAGAGCTGCTGCATGCGATGGGAGATTTCCTCAATACGCTGGGTGGACGCTATATCACTGCTGAAGATTCCGGCACCAGCGTAGCAGACATGAAAGTAATCGGAGAACGTACACCCTACGTTTCTGGGGTGATCGCGGAGTCCGAGCACGGTGGCGATCCTTCGCCCTCAACGGCCTATGGCGTTTTCGTGGGGCTCAAGGCAGCTGTCCAGCATCGCTGGGGTAAAGCGGACCTCAATGGCCTCAAGGTGGCCCTGCAGGGTGTCGGTAATGTCGGTTTCCGTCTCGCGCGGATGCTGAAGGATTCCGGTGCCGAGCTCTATGTGACCGATATTTTCCAGGACAATATTGATCGTGCGGTCAATGAGCTGGGCGCGACTGCGGTCGGTGCCGAGGAAATTTTTGACCTGGATGTGGACCTGTTTGCTCCCTGTGCACTCGGTGCGGTGCTGAGCGATGAGACCATTGGTCGTCTGAAAGCACAGGTCATTGCCGGAGCGGCGAACAACCAGTTGGCAGAGGAGCGTCACGCGGGCATCCTGCGCGAGAAGGGCATCCTCTATGCGCCAGATTACGTCATTAACGCCGGTGGTATCATCGACGTGTATTACCAGCAGCAGGGCAATTACGATCCTGCTCAGGTACGGGCTCATATTGAGCAGATTGGTGACACCATGGCGGAAGTCTTCCGGCGCGCGGATGAGTCTGGTCAGACCACGGCAGAGATCGCGGATCGTGTCGCGGAAGAGCGCTTCGGTCACGAGGATACTCTGGGCGCCGGTAAATCCGTCGCTGCCTGAGCCACTGCTCGTCCGCCGGTGTGATGCAACGTCATGCCGGCGTGCTGGGTGAGCTGGCGAAAGGTAGTACGCTTGAACAGCGGAAAGATTGAATAGAAAAGGGCGCAATTGCGCCCTTTTTGTTTTCTTGTTGTGCCTCACCTTCGGGGGCTGCTCCTGTGTCCTCGATCCCCAGACGTAAAGCGCCCGCGTCGCACGGATACTGCGTGAATTGTTGCCTACACTTTTCCTCCATGGGAGTGTCCGGAATCGATACTCCTGTTCTGATCTGATGATCGTGCACCCCGCATATTTCCAGGAAGGAAAACCATGACAAACAGAGTCTCTCTGTCGCTTCTTCTGGCCTGCCTGTTTCTGCTGAGCGCCTGTGGTCCTTCTGAGCGCAGCGAGGATGTCCATCCCGCACTGACAGTGGATCGGGACGCGGCCAAAAGCAGCCGCGCGGCAGCGGCGAATAAGGAAGCCTTCGTTGAGCCGCCAAAACTGGAAATCCCGTTTCATAAGGAAGTTCTCGATAACGGGTTGACGGTCATTGTCCATGAGGATCACAAGGCGCCGGTCGTCGCCATCAACGTTTGGTACAAAGTGGGCTCAAAAGACGAGCCGCAAGGCAAAACCGGGTTTGCGCACCTGTTCGAGCACCTGATGTTCAACGGCTCCGAAAACTACCCCGGGGAGTTCTTCGAACCCTTCCAGCGCTCCGGTGCCACGGATATGAACGGCACCACCAACAATGATCGCACCAACTATTTCGCCACCGTCCCCAAAGGGGCGTTGGATATGGCGATGTGGATGGAGTCGGATCGTATGGGGCACTTTGTCGGCGCCATTAGCCAGGAAAAGCTGGATGAACAGCGTGGTGTGGTGAAGAACGAAAAGCGGCAGCGGGAAAATGCGCCATACGGACAGGCTTTCGACATTATTGCGAGCAGCACTTTCCCGCCCAATCACCCTTATTCCTGGACGCCGATTGGCTCCATGGAAGACCTGGACGCTGCCAGCCTGGATGACGTTAAGCAATGGTTTAAAGACTACTACCAGCCCTCCAACGCCATTCTGGTTATTGCCGGGGATATCACGGTAAAGGAAGCGATGGCCAAGGCGAGGGAGTACTTTGGTGATATTCCCAGTACTTCGGTGCCCGCGCGCATTGAAAACTGGGAGCTTCCCGTTCAGGAGAACAAGCGTGAGGTGGTCTTCGATGATGTGCCCCAGACACGCATTTACAAGGTTTGGAACGTGCCCGGCATTGGCAGCATTGAGGAGGAGTCCTTTGACCTGATGACCTCGCTGCTAGCCAACCGCAAAAATTCTCTTTTGTATCGGAAGCTGGTGCGTGATGAGCAGGTGGCGACCGGTGTCAGTGCGTTTTATTACGGGCGCCAGCTGGCTGGCCAGTTCTTCATCATTGTGGATGTAAAGCCCGGGCAGTCAGTGGAGAAAGTTGAAGCGCTCATTGACGAAACCCTGAACCAGTTTGTACAGGATGGGCCGGATATTGCGGACATACGCCGTATCAAACAGAGCGAATATTCCGGGTTGGTAAAAGGGTTGGAGAAGCTTGGAGGATTTGGTGGCAAGACCGATATCCTTGCCACCTCCGAGTTCTATTATGGTGACCCCGCTGAGGCGCTCGAGGGGCTGCAGCGATATGCCCGGGTATCGGCCGCCGATGTGCAGAGTGTGGCCGAGCGCTGGCTGACGCCTGAGAGCTACACACTGATCATCGAGCCAAAGCAGGAGTATTCGGCTGCCGAAAAGGGTGTTGATCGCTCCCAGTTGCCGGCAGTTGATAAGAATGTTGAATTGGAGCTGCCAGAGCAGATCGAATTTACCCTGGACAACGGGCTGCCAGTCGTTTTGGCAGAGCGGCATGATACGCCGGTTGTCTTTATGCAGCTGCAGTATCGTGGTGGTTCCTCGGCAGATGGGGAGCTTCCCGGTCTGTCCTCCCTGACCGCGCGGATGTTGAGCGAGGGGGCGGGCGACCTGGATGCACTGGAATTCAGCGCACGCCAGGAAGAGCTGGGTGCGAGTATCTCGGCGGGCAGTGGCCTCGACTACAACAGCATTACGTTCACCGCGCTGAAAAATCAGTTGCAGCCTTCGCTGGAATTACTCGAGAAGTTCATTCTCAAACCGCGCTTCCCCGAGGAGGACCTCAAACGAGTGAAGTCCAATCGGCTGGATTCCATTGCGCAGGAGCGCTCACAGCCCAGCAGTCTGGCGATGCGCGCGCTCCCGCCGCTTCTGTTTGGTAAGGACCATCCCTACGGGGCGCCATTGACGGGCTCCGGCACAGAGGAAGGGGTCAAAGCGATTTCCCGGGATGACCTGTTAGGTTTCCACCAGCGATGGCTGCGCCCGGATAACGCGCGGCTGACCGTAGTGGGTGACGTGACCCGCGAAGAGCTCGAACCGCTCCTGAATAAGACGCTGGGTCACTGGAAGGCGCCCAAGGAAGCCCTGGCCAATATCGATATCACCGAGGTCGACCGCCCGCCTGCCGCGCGTGTCTATCTGATCGACAGGCCCGGTGCGCCGCAGAGTTTTGTGATGGCCGGACTGTTAATGCCAGACTGGAAACCCGAGGGCTCCGAGGCCTTTGATGCGATGGCATCCGCGGTAGCGGGGAAGTTCACCTCGAGAATCAATATGAACCTGCGCGAGGACAAGAACTGGACCTATGGCGCCCGTGCAGTGGCGATGGATACGGAAGGACAGCGGGTTTACATTGCCTACGCCCCGGTGCAAACCGATAAAACAGCCCCCGCCATTCTGGAGCTGATCAAGGAATACGATGACTACATTGGCAGCAGGCCGATTACGGAAGAGGAGCTTGCAGACTATCGGGATGATGAAGTGTTAAAGCAGAGCTCTCGTTTCCAGACCAAAGGGCAGCTGTTGTCCAGCATTGCCTGGCAGAGGCAAAAGGGGTTGCCACCCGAGTATATCGCTGAATATCCAGAGCGCGTCGCTGGCTTAACCACCGACGAAGTGGCACAGGTCGCGCGCGAGGTGCTGGCACCGGGCCAGTTTACCTGGGTCATCGTGGGCGACCTCGATAAGATCAAGGATGAGGTTGAGGCATTGAACCTCGGGCCGGTTGAGGTATTGCCCAGCGACAACTGAAGGTGCTGTTGAGAAAGCGATTTTGCAGAATAGCCGGCGCAGTGCGCCGGCTATTTTTTTGCCCGGAATGACAGGGGAGGCTCCGAAAACTTCACATTGTGGAAACACCAGGATTTTGGCTTCGTCCGTCGATTGCGGTAGATTGTGCGCGCAACGCAACAATCGCAATTGGTATTGATAGTGGCCGCTGCACCGCTTCATCCATACCTAAGGGTACGACAATGAGAACAATATCCATGTTTAATGGTTTTCGACGCGGCCTCGCTGGCATCGCGCTGGCTTGCCTGGCAGTGCTCTTCAGCAGTATGGCCAACGCCGAGGCCGTGGCCATCTATGCCGGGCAGGTGTTTGATAGTGAGAGCGGCAAGTTGTTGCCGAACCGCACCATTCATATCGTCGATGGCAAGGTAGAGTCCGTGCAGCAGGGGTTTGCCAAGCGCGACCGGGAAACCTTGATCGATTTGCGGGATTACACCGTATTGCCGGGTCTGATGGACATGCATACCCATCTGGCGACCGAATTTGGCCCGCGCACCTATGTCGAGCGTTTCACCTGGAATCCGGCCGACTATGCCTTGCGTGGAGTGGATACCGCTAACCGGACGCTGCAGGCAGGGTTTACCACTGTGCGTGATCTCGGGGATACCGGCAATGTCACGGTGAGCCTGCGCAAGGCGATTGACCAGGGCACGATCGATGGGCCGCGTATCTTCACCGCCGCCAAGTCGATCGCCACGACCGGTGGCCACGCGGATCCCACCAATGGTTATCGCTCTGACCTGATGGCTCAGCCGGGTCCTGTCGATGGCGTGGTCAACGGTGTGGCCAGTGCGCGCGAGGCGGTCCGGCAACGCTATAAAGACGGTGCAGACCTGATCAAGATCACGGCGACCGGGGGCGTGCTCAGCGTGGCGAAGAGCGGCCAGAATCCACAATTCATGACGGACGAGCTCGAAGCGATTGTCGAAACCGCGAAGGATTACGGATTCACGGTTGCGGTGCATGCCCACGGCAAGGAGGGCATGGAGCGTGCGATTCGTGCGGGAGTGGACTCCATCGAGCACGGTACCTATATGGATGGTGAAACCATCGAGCTGATGAAGCGCAATGGTACCTGGTATGTCCCCACGCTGATGGCAGGGGACTGGGTGACCGAAAAGGCCGCGATTGATGGGTTCTTCCCGGAGATCGTTCGGGTTAAGGCGGCCGAGATAGGTCCGTTGATGAAAGACACGTTTTCTCGCGCTCACAAGCGAGGGGTTCGCATTGCCTTCGGTACCGATAGCGGTGTCAGCCGGCATGGAGATAACAGTCGCGAGTTCCAGTTGATGGTGGACGCGGGTATGTCACCAGCAGAGGCGATTCAGGCGGCGACCTGGAATGCCGCTTCCCTGCTGCGGATGCAGGACCAGCTCGGCAGTATCAGTGAGGGGCGTCACGCGGATATTATTGCAGTGCGTGGTAATCCGCTGGAAGACATCACGTTACTGGACGATGTGCAGTTCGTGATGAAAGGCGGTGAGGTGCATAAGAAGCCTTGACGATTTGACCAGGTTTCACGAGAAAGGGCGATCATTTGATCGCCCTTTTTTATGTGGCCAACTGCTGCAGTATCACTAGTCTTTCAGTTCAAAAACCAGTTGCAGCTGCACATTGACCGTGCTTTCTCCCAGGGCGACCGGTGTGCTGTCGGTGGCCATCGACATCTCGGTGCGCATCATCGGGCGGGGGCCGCCGCCGTGTCCTTCGCTAATGCTGACAATGCGCTTCACTTTCATGCCCAGGGATTCCGCATAATTCTCTGCGCGAGACCGGGCCTGCTTCAGAGCGCGCTCGCGGGCCTTGGCCAGCAAGGGTTCGGGTTCGCCGATAGAGAAACTGGGCCCATGGATATTATTGGCCCCGGCATCGGACAGCTTATCCAGTGTTTCGCCAAGGGTCTCGAGATTACGCACGGTAATGTTGACCATATTACGGGCCCGGTAGCCAGTGATGGTCGGTTGCTGTTGCCCCGCAATGCGCCGGTTGCTGTACACGGGAGAGAGGCTGATACCACTGGTTTGCACGTCTTTCTCGTCGATACCTGCCTCTTTGATGGCTTTCAGCAGGGTCAACATCTGTTCGGCATTGGCCTTCATGGCGCTACCGCTGTTTTCTGCTTCAGTGACTACCCCGGCAGACAGATTGGCGACATCCGGTGCCTGGCTCGCTTTACCGCTTGCAGCGATTGTGACCAGCGTGCCTGTTTCGGAAGCGCTACCACTGCTGCCTCCACCGCATCCCGCCATGGTGAATATCAGGCCAGCGACAAGTGTTGCGGCGGTGAGTTTAAGCGCTCCGGGCAGAGAGGAAGAATGTTGCATGGTCGACTCCTTGTTGTGTCTCGCGGGATGGCGAGCGTTTCCTTTTTATAACGATGTTAGCTGAACACGCGCTGAAAGCTTTCGTCCGGTGCCTGGTAAATCGCAAATCCAAGCCGCAGAAGCCGCTGGCGGCGATCACACAGCACGCCCCGTGCCCGCAGTTCTTTTTGCAGCGCTTCGCTGGCACTCGCAGTGCCGCAATCGAAGGTAAAGAAGTGCCCATGGCCCTGTTCCAGGTCGTGATACAGCAGGTGCTCGCGGTTCAGTAACGGGTGGTCAGCCTCATCCATGGCAACGAGAAAGCGCTGTTGCGCGGCGCGTACATAGTCATGGATGGCGGACACGGTGATGCCGTCGCGCTCGAACAGTTCGAGCACCGCCAGCGCCTTGTACATCGGCGAGTAATCCATGGTGGATCCCGCGAAGCGCAGCCAGTCGTCTGCATAGCCAACCCGGTCTGCGCGATTTTCCAGTTCTCCCAAATCAGCGAACCAGCCCGTATAGCGCGGTCGCAGGGTGCAGCCTCGCGGCACACTCATAAAGCAATGCCCTTCACCTGCGCCCTGGTATTTGTATGAGCCGGCGATATAGAACACCTTGTCGGCTATCGGACCGAGGTTGGTCGGCAGCGCAAAGTAGCCATGGTAACCATCGATGACAAACTCTGTGCGGTCGGGCTTGCGCGCGGCGATATCCAGCAGGTTAGGAAAAGCGACGCCGGAATCGAAGAAGACCTGGCTGGCGTAAGCGATCTGGTAGTCGCCGCGTTGCAGTTCGTTCTCGAATCGTTCCGCAAGGCTGGCATAGGGCTCTTTGGGGATTCGGGTGACCTCTACATTGGGTTCTTCCTCAAGACGCTCCATCTGGCGCGTAAAGCTGTAGAATTCCCCGTCGGTTGTCAGCACCCGCAGCGGTTTGGCCGGATCAAAGGCACTGAACAGTCGATACACGAGTTCATGGGTGTTCGGCGCGATGGCGAGTTGCTCCGGAGCCGGCAGTCCGAGCACCTGTGCCACGGCAGATTGCCAGGCGGGGATTTTGGCGCCAAATATGTGCCCCCACTTGTCGTCCACAAGCCGGGCGGCATCGTGCCAGTACGCCTGTACAGCGTCGAGGGTGACGTCAGCCCAGAAATGGTGAGAGTGACAGGCCATATGCAGCAAGGGTTGGGACTCAGAGCCGGCGTTTGACGCCCCCTGTAGGAAGTGGCGGTAATACTTCTGATACATTTTGTTCTGGCGCCCTTGGTTGGAACCGATTAATTTATCCCGCGATTGTAGCCCTATTGGCGTCCGGGACGCCGACCTGTTGACGTATAACGGAGGAAATACCCGATGGAATACCTGCATACAATGGTTCGTGTTGCAGATTTGGATGAATCACTGAAATTCTACTGCGAGAAGCTGGGGCTGCAGCTGGTCAGCCGCAAGGACTACGACAAGGGGCGTTTCACCCTGGTTTACCTGGCAGCTCCCGGAGATGCGGAAACCGCCCGTGAAAAGAAGGCGCCATGCCTGGAATTGACCCATAACTGGGACCCAGAGACCTACTCGGGTGGACGGAATTTTGGCCATTTGGCGTACCGGGTGGATGATATCTATGCGCTGTGCCAGCGTTTGATGGATGCGGGCGTCACCATCAATCGGCCGCCCCGGGACGGACATATGGCATTCGTAAGGTCTCCGGACGGGATTTCGATCGAATTGTTGCAGAAAGGCGAGCGCCTCGAGCCCCGCGAGCCCTGGGCTTCCATGGAAAATACCGGCGAATGGTAATCGCCCGAGCCGTAAAGCAAGAGATATCAGAGTGAAAAAACCGAGTGTAGTACTGCTGGCGGGGGCCGGCGCCGCCCGCCGGATTCGTGAAGAGGGGCTGAAACAGGAGCTGTTCTCCACGCTCATCGGCGCTTCAGGTGGCCCCAAATGGCTGGTGATCAGCCAGCTTGACCGGGTCTTGATGGGGGCATTCTTTAAAGGGCGCCGCGACAAGATCACCACCGTCGGTTCGTCCATCGGCAGTTTTCGCAATATGTGTTATGCCATGGCGGAACCGCTGTCTGCCCTGGAGCGGCTCGAGTACGGCTATATCAATCAGTCTTATGACTCAGATCGCCCGACGCCGGCAGAAATTACCGAGGCCGGTGAGAAAATCCTGCAGGATACGCTGGGGGTGAAGGGTGCTGAGGAAGTGGCCTATAACCCGATTTGGCACAGCCACTTTGTGACCGCGCGTGGTCGCGGTCCCCTGGCCAGCGAGAAACCAGCGGTTTTGGGGCCCGCATTGCTCGCCTCGGCGCTGGCGAATGCGGTGTCCCGGCACAGCCTGGCTGCATTCTGGGAGCGTGTGGTGTTCCATGCTGGCGAGGCGCCGGGGCTGGCGTTCCGCAATCTGGCCACCCAGAACATCCGCCTGTCGCCGGACAATGTCTGTCCTGCGGTACTGGCCAGCGGTTCCATTCCTCTGGTGATGGCGGGGATCCAGAATCCCAGTGGTGCGCCGCAGGGGAACTATCGGGATGGGGGTATTACGGATTACCATTTTGACCTGCAGTTTGAGCACCCGCCCGGTCTGGCCCTGTATCCGCATTTCTTCCCGTATATGGTGCCCGGTTGGTTCGACAAGAGCTTGAGCTGGCGTTGGGTGCAGGGTGGGGCTTTGGAGAATACCCTGCTGGTCGCACCAGCGCCGGGCTTCGTCGCGAGTTTGCCCTATGGCAAAATCCCTGACCGCAATGATTTCTACAAACTGGATACCCCGGAACGCCTCAAATACTGGAATGCTGTGGTCGATGCGAGTCAGCGGGTTGCCGAAGATTTCTACGAGTTGTGGCAAACCGGCAAAGTGGTCGACCATTTGATTGAAGTGGGGCAGGGGGATGTTTTACACAAGCTGGATCGGGTAGCCGCCGCATGAGTGAATCACCGGAGTTTAACTCGCCTCCAGGTGAGTTTCGTACGACACAGGAGCGTGTCTATTATCAGGTTCGAGAGGCAATCCTACGCGGCAAATTCTTGCCCGGACATCCCGTGACGCTGCGCGGTCTCGCTGCGGACCTGGGCTGTAGTCCGATGCCGGTTCGGGAGGCGTTACGCCGGTTGACTTCTGAGCGAGCGCTCGAGCTATCCGATACCCGCCGCGTTACCGTGCCGACCATGACACCGGAAAAACTCGCGGAAATTTGTGCCGCCAGAGTGGCACTGGAATGCCAGGCTGCCGAACAGGCGCTGCCACATGTGGACGCAGAAGCCCTGGAGGCGCTGCGCGCCCTGGATGATCGTGTGACTGAGTCTTTGCGGGAAAAAGACATTGAGGAATACGTCACCGCAAACCTGCAGTTTCACTTCACACTGTACCGGCTCGGTGAGCCGCATATCATTTTATCCCTGATCGAGAGCCTGTGGTTGCAAACCGCACCACTGCAACATCTGGTGTTCCGTCGGTTTGGTGTGCAGGAACTGCCGGACCGCCACCACGACCTGCTCGAAGCGATTGCATCGGGTGATGTTTCGCGGGTGAGGCTGGCAATACAGCAGGATATTGAAGAGGGCCTCGGCTCCATTCCGGATGAGGAATTGCAGTAATCGTGTTTTCTTATATTCATCTGGTGCTGCATTTCGCCGTGCCTGTTGCCCTGGCATTTGGTTTTTTTCGCAGTGACTGGAAGCGCGCCGCGCTGATTATGCTGGCGGCGAACCTCGTCGATCTCGATCATCTGTTCGCAAATCCTGTTTACGATCCAGGTCGCTGCAGTATCAATTTTCACCCGTTGCACAAGCTTCTGCCGATTTCACTGTACGGTGGCATGATGTTTTTACCCTGGAAACCGGTGCGTTACCTGGGGATCGGGTTGATGACGCATATGTTGCTGGACGCACTCGACTGTGCGATCTGAGTGCAAGTTAGTGTGATGCGCGCACAGTATTGTCGCGAAAGGTCGCGCTAACTTTTCATTTTTTTCCTGAAGTTGCCGGATTTCTCCCTCGGCTTTGTCTGAGCGATGCGCTATTTCGCAAAGTCGTTACTCTTTGATGACATAACAACAACGGGTCGGTTACTGGCCGGCTTATATATCAAGGAGAAAATAATGATCAGGAAAAGCGCCTTGTTGTTCTCCCTGGCTTTCGCGAGTCAGGGTGCACTGGCCTGTATTACGCAGGAATCTGAATCCAACGACGCGGAACAGGATGCCGATGGCCCGGTATGTTCTGCCCAGGCCGTGAGTGGCGATATTGCCAACCGAAGGGACCAGGACTGGTACTACTTTGATATCAATGAGGCGGCGAACCTGAATATTTCGCTGGATCATGATAGTCGGGATGATTTCGACTGGTTCCTGTATGACGCCAATCAGCAATTGCATGCGGCGGAAACCAGCAGCACACCCGAAAGTGCTGCGGTCGCGGTAGACGGCTCCGGTCGCTATACGCTCAAAGTAACGCGATACAGCGGTCGGGGTGCCTACACCCTGGACGTGTCTGGCATTCCCGACGGTAATGGCGGCGGTGATCCCGGAAATGGCGGCGGTAACCCGGGCGGTGGCAGCTGCGACCTGGGGGCGCGGCCTTCAAAGCCGGGTGGCCTCACCAACTACCTGACCGGAAATGCTGCGGACGTTTGTGTGGAGCAAACCGATGGTGGCCTGCTGGTAATGGGCGGCGGCACAGACGTGGATGACGCCTTTACGCTCCGCGTGAAACCGCTGATCGGTGGTGGTGACGTCGTCGTTTTGCGTACGTCGGGGAGTGATGGTTACAACGATTATCTGTTGGGGCTGCTCGGTGCTGACTCTGTCGAGACTTTGATGGTTGACCGGGTTCAGCATGCGAACAGTGAGTATGTTGCCTGGGCCGTCCGCTCTGCCGAATTTGTCTGGATTGCGGGAGGTGACCAGTCCGACTACCTGAATCAGTGGCAGGGAACCGCCCTGCAGACCGCGCTGGAGGAAGTGCTGGCCCGTGGCGGTGTGCTGGGGGGAACCTCTGCCGGTGCCGCCGTGCAGTCTGAGTTCATTTACGACCCGGACGGTGTGCTGGGTGCCTATTCATCCGAGGCGGTGACAGATCTCTGTCACGAGTACATCAATATTTCGTCCGGCTTCCTCAGCAGCGGTGTTATGGCAGACGTGATCGTGGATACGCACTTTGCCGAGCGTGATCGTATGGGGCGCCTGATGGCCTTTATGGCTGGTCTGCCCAATGGGATTCGCGGTATTGGTGTCGACGAAGCCACGTCGATCTTCTTTACCAGCGACGGCAATGGCGTGGTGGACGGTAGTGGCAATGTCTACGTTCTGGCGGAGGATGGCTCGACGTCCCGCACCCAGGCATCCTGTGGCTTGCCCGTCATCTATGAAAATGTACTTCGTTACAAACTGTCGGAATCCGATCAGTTCAATATCCTGACGGGTGCTACCGGCGTAACGCCGAAGCGTATCGGTATTGATGGGCGCGATAGCAACTTCTATATCAATCAGCCCTATCAGTAGTAACCAGTATTCGAACGCCAGTGCCGGGTGGGAATTTTTCCCGCCCGGCTTTTTATTGTGAGGCAACATTCTGCGTATGGGGCATGCGTTGCGCCCGCTCCGCAGAAAATTTTGTCTGAGCCGCTGTGTCGCTGATATTTCCCTGATGGCTTTTTTGGGGGTTTACAGTGGTTTTTCAGCGTGATAAAAAATATGTGAAGTTGGCTGGAAGTTCTTTTTTCAGCTAGCGGACCCATCCAAAAATTGGAAAGCACTAGAAAGCGTTATGTATTCGAACATCGAAGTCATTATTGCTGTCATTGAGTGCTGCTCTGCCAACTACTACCTCAGCGAGTGGTTTGACGAGTAGCTTCCCCGCATCGGCCTTGCCATGCGTTCAACGCTGTTGAGCGTGTTGCCGAGCACAAGGAAGCTATAAGTCGGTCTTTTTTCCTCCGTCTTATTTTTGCCTTATCCAAATTCTGCAGGATTGGTATGTCTTGGGCATGCTGATTTGTGTCTTGCTGCGGCCGGCGTATGCGCGCCTGGAAATTCCGTGCGCGTAAAAACTAGTGTTTATTCGGAGAGTAATCAGGGCCACGTGCCTGTATTCAAGAGGGATTCATAATGAATAAAAGAACCCGGCTGTATACCGCCATTCACTTTGCCGTGGGCTGTTCGCTGGCGGCCGGCGGTGCGATGGCGCAAGACGCACAGCTTCAGGAAGAGTTGATTGAACAGGTCACAGTAACCGGTACCCACATCAAGGGACTGGATACAGAAGGAGCCGTACAGGTCGTACAAATCGATCGCGACGAAATTGAAGCATCCGGTGCGACTTCCGCCATCGAGATTCTGCAACAGCTGACGCAAACCGGCGGCGGCAACGGTACATTTTCGACCTCTTCGGGCGGTCCGCTGTCCAGCAATACGCCGGTGGGTGCCGCCGGTGTTTCCCTGCGCGGTTTGGGTAGTTCGGCCACGTTGGTACTCGTGAACGGTCGCCGTGTCTCAGTGAGCTCCTTCGCCAAAGGTCAGGAATCTTTTGTCGATGTCAATGCCATCCCACTGGCTGCTATTGAGCGCGTGGAAGTATTGCCGAGTGGTGCGGCAGCGACCTATGGCGCCGACGCAGTAGCAGGTGTTGTGAACTTTGTGTTGCGTGATGATTTCGAAGGCAATGAGCTCGGTTTCAGTCATGGCAATTCCACCGCATCTTCTGATGAAGGGAAGTACAACCTCAACTGGGTCTGGGGACGCCAGGGCGAGCGCAGCCGCAGCCTCGTGGTTGTCGACCTGTTCAGCCGTAACGCACTCTATGACCGTGATCGTGCGTTTACCGCTGACTCAGTGCGCCCCAGCCAGCAAGGTGTGTACCCCAGCTTTAACGACCTGTTCGCGATGTGGTACGACCAGACCCAGGCGCCATCGGCAGGCGGATGTGCGGAGGACCAGTTTAAGTTTGGGTCCTTTGGCGACTACTGTGAATTTAATCCGAACGGCGTCGTTGCAACCGATGACGAGTATCAGAGCGGCAGCGTTGTGGCCAACTTTGATTATGAAATTTCTGAGAACCTGGAGTGGTTCAACAGTCTGATGGTTCAGGCCAGTGAATCTCGTGGTACCGCGGGCCCGGCCAATTTCTCCCGGGCGCCCTTTGATCCCGAAAGTCCTCTCTGGCCCGAAGCGCTCAAGGCCGATATTGTCGAAGAAGGCTCATTCAGTCCCGATTTCCCGACAGATTCCTTTAGTGATTTCTACGGCTATCCGATCTATGCCTGGGGCAAGACGCCCGACCCGCGTGCGATCGAAGTTGAAAGTCAGTCAGTCCGTTTACTGACGGGGCTGCGGGGTGAAGTCGCGGACTGGGACTGGGAAGTTGCCGCCAATCTGGGCCGCAGTGAAAGTGAACAGCGGGGCTTGTCCGGCTTGTACAAGGCCGACGGATTCTATAACGCCGCGCTGGGTAATCTCTGTACCGACGGCACCGTGGTTGAGCGTTGGGATGTCGACCTGGCCCGACCTGATGCGAGCTTTGTAGGTGAGACCTGTGAAGACCTTGGCAAGACCACTGCCTGGTACAACCCGTTCGACGGACAAACCAGTCAGGACCCGGCGATTGACGAGTTCGTTCGCACCGATGCGCAGCGCAATGGCGAGTCGCGCCTGTACGCGGTCGATGGCAACCTGTCGGGCGACTGGTTCGAGATGCCAGCGGGTACCGTAAAAGTGGCGATTGGAGCGGAGTTCCGCCGCGAATCTGTGGTGGATACACCGTCCGCAGATGCGATCTCCACCACCCTGAACCCGGAGCCGATCCTGGGCTTCAGCTCCACTTCCGCTGATGCAGAGCGCGATCAGTGGGCGGTCTATATGGAGCAGGCGATTCCGCTGGCGGAAAGCACGGATATGCAGCTGGCCCTGCGCTATGACCACTACGACACTTTTGGTGGTGACTTCAATCCGAAGGTTGCCCTGCGTCATGCCTTCAATGATGCGGTGATCCTGCGCGGCAACTGGTCCACCTCGTTCCGTGCGCCTTCGCTGGCGCAGATTGGTGCCGGGACCCTGCTCAGCAGCTACACCATCGACTGTGGTGTGACGCCTGGAGCGTGTGACGGCCTGCTGGACGAAGATGGTGAGTCTCTGCTCTCTGAGGAAGTATCCAACCCCGAATTGAAGCCGGAAGAGGCGGAAACCTGGGGGGCGGGTATCCTGCTCAAGCCGACAGAAGACACTGAGATCAGTATCGATTACTGGAGTATCGAGCACGAGAATCTGGTTGATGTGGCCGAGGATGACTTTATCCTGCGCGCCCTGGCTGGCGAATTTGCGGTGGTCGGCGAGGGTGAGCTGCCTACGGGTACGCCTGGACTCGAGGTCGATAACGGTGGGTTTGTCGTGGATGCCCATTTCCAGCTGACCAACCTCGGCTTGCAGAAGACCAATGGTGTCGACCTGGCATTTACCCAGTATCTGGATACGGATTCTTTTGGTAACTTCCGCTTGACCTTCGATACCACCTACTTGGCCGAATTCGACCGGGAAATCTCCGATACCTTTGGTGTCGAGAGTG
Source organism: Microbulbifer sp. ABF4_148 (assembly GCF_056158985.1). Lineage (NCBI taxonomy): Bacteria > Pseudomonadati > Pseudomonadota > Gammaproteobacteria > Cellvibrionales > Microbulbiferaceae > Microbulbifer > Microbulbifer sp. ABF4_148. The sequence continues at coordinate 3,212,976 of NZ_JBSWUI010000001.1, read as the reverse complement.
AGGCGGGCGCATACCGCTATCCTCGCTGGCTGGCAAATGCGAAACTGCGCTGGAGATATGAAGACTGGTCCGCTTCTCTGGGGGCGCGCTACACCCACAGCTATCAGGATGATCCCACGCGTCGTGTGCTGGCCGCCGTCGGGCTGCCCGATGACGCAGAGGTCGAGGTGGACAGCTGGACTGTGGTGGATATGAGCCTCAGCCGTGAATTGCCCAACGGCAGCTGGGTCGGACTGCGAGTCAACAATTTGCTGGATGAAGAGCCGCCGTTGGTACTCGGCACCAGCGCAAACGTTGACCATGTTAACCACAACTCCATGGGGCGCTTTGTGACCCTGAGTTACGGGCACGCCTTCTAATTCCATAGAAGGTAACCAGCCCGGGCGTAGTCGCTACGCCCGGGCGTCGAATTTCTGGATGTAAACGGAATCCCTTATGCAATCTCCTGCTTCCGAGGCGGGCAACCCGGTGATCGACCAGGCGAACAGTCGGTCACGCTGGGAAATGCCGGATACCTACCTGATTCTGCTGGCAGTGGCGCTGCTGGCTTTTTCCCTGAACTTTCTGGTTCCTGCGGGCACGTTCGATACCGTTGTGGAGACGGTGAATGGCCAGGAGAGGAAAGTCATTGATCCTGCGACATACCAGGTGTCTTCGCCAGAGCCTCAGGGCATGGCGGTCTTCGCGGAAGGCGGTGAGGTTGGCTTACTGAATTTTGCCTTTGAGGGCATGGTCTCCGGCAGCAAGTGGGGCGCCTCGATTGGTGTCTTTGCCTTTATTCTGCTGACAGGCGGCGCCTTTGGGCTGATTTTCGCCAGTGGCTCTGTGGAGCGCGGTTTGTTCCAGGTCATCGCCCGCAACCGCGAGGCAGGGGGCCTGTATCTGGCGATTCTTTGTTTTCTGTTCTCGGCAGGCGGTGCGGTATTCGGTATGGGAGAGGAAGTGATTCCCTTCACGCTGATCGTCGTCCCGCTACTGGTGACCATGGGCTATGACAGTATTACTGCACTGCTGGTCACCTATGTGGCGACCCAGGTCGGGTTCGCGACCTCCTGGATGAATCCCTTTGGTGTGAGTATTGCCCAGGGCATTGCCGACGTGCCGGTCATGTCGGGCAGCGTGCCGCGCATGATCCTTTGGCTATTGGCGACGGGTTTGCTGGTGGCTTATACGCTGGTCTATGCACAGCGTATCCGTAAAACGCCAGAGCGCTCTCTGGCTTTCCAGTCTGATGCTGTCCATCGGCAAAAGCGCGCTTCCCTCGATAGTCTGCAGACCATGGTGCGCGGTGATCGCTGGGTATTGCTGTTGTTTGCGATTGGTATCGGCTGGATGATCTGGGGCGTTGTTGAGCGTCAGTATTTCCTGCCGGAGATTGCCAGCCAGTTTTTTACCATGGGCATTGTCATAGCGACAGTTGCCATCGCCTTTGGGCTGAACGGACTCACCGCTAACAAGGCGGCCGCCGCCTTTAAAGAAGGTGCCCAACAGTTACTGCCGGCGGCGATGGTCGTTGCATTCGCCAAGGGCATTGTTCTGTTGCTCGGCGGTGATGAACCCTCCAGCCCCAGTGTACTGAATACCATTTTGCACTGGGCCGGGCAGGGGTTGGCAGATGTCTCGGGCGTGGTTTCCGCCTGGTTCATGTTGGTATTCCAGACCGTATTCAATTTCTTTATTACCTCAGGCTCCGGACAGGCAGCGCTGACGATGCCGATCATGGCGCCGCTCGCTGATGTGGTTGGCGTGACACGCCAGACCGCGGTACTGGCGTTCCAGCTGGGGGATGGTTTCAGCAATATTATCGTTCCCACTTCTGCGGCCCTGATGGGGTGCCTGGGTGCCGCTCGCCTCGATTGGGGGATCTGGATTCGATTTGCCCTGCCGCTATTGGGCATGTTGTTTTTACTGGCGTCGACCGCTGTGGTTGTCGCCGCGCTCACAGGATTTTAACAGCGCGTTATGTCTCGAATTACTCTGATAAAAAATGCCCACGTATTTGCACCGAGAGACCTCGGGGTCTGCGATGTACTGATCGCCGGGGACAAGATTGAAAAAATTGAGCAGGGTCTGAACCTGCCGGAAGATATTGGGCAAACCGTCGATGCAGATGGTGCCTGGCTGATCCCCGGACTCGTGGATTCTCTGGTACATATCAGTGGCGGTGGCGGCGAAGGCGGGTTTGGCTCGCGCACCCCCGAACTTGATCCTGCCGAGGCATTTGCCAGCGGTGTGACCACGGTCGTCGGCGTGCTCGGCACTGACGCGACAACACGGACGCTGAACGAACTCTACGGCAAGGCCCGTGCACTGAATGCGCAGGGGCTTTCCGCTTACATGCACAGTGGCTCATACCAGTTTCCGGTTACCACGCTAACCGGTTCTGTGCGCGCCGACATTATGCTGGTCGATTGTGTGATCGGTGTTGGTGAGCTGGCCATTTCCGATCATCGCTCTTCCCACCCTTCGACGGCGGAACTGCTCAGGGTTGCGTCCGATGCGCGCGTCGCCGGACTCCTGAGTGGTAAAGGCGGGGTACTCAGTATCCACGTCGGTGGTTGCGAAGGGCGGTTGAGTCCACTGTTTGACGCGGTAGCCGCTTCCGACATTCCGATTTATCAGTTCTACCCTACGCATATCAATCGCAACGAATCTTTACTAGCCCACGGGGTTGAGTTTGCCTGCGCCGGTGGGTACATCGATTTCACTACTTCCACAACGCCGGAGATTCTGGCAAGTGGCGAACTACGGGCAAGCCGCGCGCTAAAAGTGGCGCTCGATGCGGGCGCCCCTTCCGATCGCATGACGTTCTCTTCGGACGCTCAGGGGTCGATGACGAACTTCTGTGATAACGGCGCTCTTCAGGACATCGAGGTGGGTACGGTTGCCAGCCTGTTTGATGAATTCCGCCGAGCGGTACAGGTGGAAGAGGTTGAATTCAGCAAGGCGTTGTCCGCGGTGACGGCCAACCCGGCCAAGGTGCTGGGACTGCGCCACAAGGGCGCGGTTGCTGTTGGGCGCGACGCGGATATCTGTCTGGTCGACCCGTCGAGCTTCGAAGTGGTGCACGTGATGGCACAGGGCAGGTGGCAATACTTTGATGGCGGCCTGCAGTTCAAGGGGGCGTTTGCAAAATAATGGGGCAAATGGCCACAGGATCTGTCGCGATTGTACTGTTGCCCGGCTTTCAGGTGGCTGCGCTGGGAGCGCTGGTTGAGCGGTTTACCCAGGCAGGGGGTTGGGCGCCGCGGGTATTCAGTGTCGTCAGCGATGCGGTGACCGCGGAGCACGGGGTTCAGATCAAGGCCCCGGCGCTTCCGGACGCGCCCCTCGGTGTGCATACGCTGGTGGTTTGCGGTGGTCGCAATCACGTTGCGCAGGTTGCAGAGGTCACTGACAGTTTGGCGCGGCACGGGCCGGCCAGTAAGTGTCTGATTGGTGTTGGCAGCGGAGTACTGCAACTGGTCGAGGCCGGTTTACTCAATGGCAGGCAGTGCAGCTTGCCCGCAAATCTGCGCGATCGGCTCAACCAGCCACAGGTCACGGTCGTAGAAGGCCCCGTGACCCGCGACGGCAATGTATGGACCTGCACCGATATGAATGCGCTATCGGCGGTTCTGGATGCATTGCTGCCCATGTGGGCAGGCGCTGGCAACGAAGGCTCCTCACAGGTACGCAGCGAAGTGGAGGACCGATCCACATTGGTGGAGGCCCAGCTGTTGATGCGCAACAACCTTTCCGAGCCGCTGGCAACCAGCGAAATCGCCAGTTATTTGTGTGTCTCCAGCAAAAAGCTGGAACGAATTTTCAAACGCTATGCAGGAGAACTGCCGGCGCGCTTCTATCTGGGGTTGCGCCTTTCACGCGCACGGGATCTTTTGCATCACAGCCGTTGCAGTATTGAGGAGGTGGGACGTATGTGCGGTTTCGGCTCTCCCTCTCATTTCAGCAGGGCGTTCCGCAATCATTTTGGTTGCTCGCCCAGATCTGACCGCAACAGTGCTTTCTCTCACACCGGATCGCGCGAGTATGCGCGCACCGGTGAAACTTCTCTTATGGCAGGTTGAATATGTGGTTCAAGCGTCGTTTTGGTTTAAAAGTCCTGGCTCTTTTGAGCTGTTTTTTATTCGCGTGTGAGAGCACGGCGGGGGGCAAGTTGCTGATCGTCGGTGGCGCGCTCCGGAGTGATAACGAATCAATCTATCGCGCGTTTCTCGATGCAATACCTGCGGACATGAACAGTGTGGCGATTGTGCCCGCTGCCTCTGGCCGACCAGTGCATTATGCTGAAGCCTTCCGTCAGGATCTCGAACGCTATGGCTTCACCGGTGCTGTGCAGGTTTTGCCGATTGCCGTCAAGGATGATCCTTCCACCGAGGCTGATGAGCGCATGTGGCTCAACGGGGGTTACGATCAGCAGCTGGCAGAAGGTCTGGAGTCTGTCGGCGGGATCTGGTTTGTCGGTGGTGACCAAACCCGAATTACGCAAACCCTCGTGGCTGAAGATGGCAGCGATACTCCAGTGCTCGCCGCTATCCGCCGTCAGCTGTCGCGCGGTGCCGTCATCGGTGGTACCAGTGCCGGTGCCGCCATTATGAGTAACCCCATGATTGCCGCGGGCGACTCGCTCACTGCACTGACCCAGGCGCGGTCAGAGAAGTATTCCGGCATGCAGTCGCAGGAATCGGGCCAGCTGGTACTGGGGACGGGCCTGGGCTTCTTCGAGGCAGGGCTGGTGGATCAGCATTTTGATCGCAAAAGTCGACTCGGGCGACTGGTGCGCGCATTGGAACCGCCGCTGGATCCGGCATTGCGTCGCGGATTTGGCGTCGATGAGGATACCGCGATACTGGTGGATCTCGACAAGGGCGCGCTGCGCGTGGTTGGCAGTGGCAATTTGGTGATCGTCGATGCCCGCAAAGCGGCGTTCGCTGCGGGGAAACCGTTTGCCGTATCGGGGATGCAGCTTTCGGTGCTTAGTGATGGAGATTCCTATCACTGGCAATCCGAAGCCTGGGATATTGATGGTGCCGTGACTGCGGGGGCGGAGGCCTTTGCCTATACGCCGGAGCAGGGCGCGGGAATCGCGTTGCCCAACAGTCGCCTCGACCATTTGCTGGGCTTTTCCTTACTGGACAATGGTGCAAATGCGGAACTGCGTCGCTATGCCTTTAACGAGACCGGGCAGGGTGTGGTTTTCCAGTTCGTCCAGACCGAGGAAAGCCAGGGCTTCTGGCGCTACGCTTCCGGCACCAAAGACCAGTATTCGATCAAGGGTGTGGATTTTTCGGTATCGCCGGTTAAGGTTTCAATTACCGCGCCCTGAGTTACACTCTCCCGCAGGGTGCGCCCGCGCCCTGCCATGACTCTAAATTGGAAATGCTATGACTGACTCTGCCCGAATTCGTGTGGAGCGTGATCTGTTGGGTGCGCGAAACGTGCCGGCAGAGGCGTACTACGGTGTTCAAACCTTGCGCGCGTTGGAGAACTTTTCTTTTAGCGGCGTCCCCCTGCAGCACTTTCCCAATCTGGTGATTGCGCTGGCAATGGTGAAGAAAGCCTGTGCACTGGCCAACCGGGATCTGGGCTCGCTGGAGCCCCGCCTCGCCGAATCTATCGTGAAGGCCTGCGATGAGGTAATGGGTGGCGCGCTGCACGCAGAGTTTCAGGTAGACATGATCCAGGGGGGCGCCGGTACCTCGACCAATATGAATGCCAATGAGGTGATCGCCAACCGCGCCCTGGAGCTGCTGGGTCATGGGCGCGGCGATTACGAGCAATTGCATCCCAATATCCACGTCAATATGTCCCAGTCAACCAACGACGTGTATCCCACAGCGTTGCGACTGGCGATGGTGTTTGGCCTGCGCCAGACCATCGTTGCAGCTGACCGTTTGCGCGAGGCCCTGGCGCACAAAGGTGAGGAATTTGCCGGCGTACTGAAGATGGGGCGGACACAGCTTCAGGATGCGGTACCCATGTCCCTGGGGCAGGAATTCACTGCGTTTGCCAGCAATATCGGCGAGGAGCAGGCGCGTCTGGAGGAGGTGGCCAGACTGTTGCTCGAGGTCAACCTGGGCGGTACTGCGATCGGCACAGGCGTGAATACTCAGGCGGGTTATCGCGAATGTGCGGTCGGTTACCTGAGTGAGATTGCCGGCGAAGAGGTACTGGCAGCGGCTGATCTGGTGGAAGCGACGGCGGATATGGGGGGCTTCGTATTATTGTCAGGCTTGCTCAAGCGGACTGCCGTCAAACTTTCCAAGCTGTGCAATGACCTGCGCCTGCTTTCGTCGGGGCCACGATGTGGGTTCAATGAAATTAACCTGCCGGAGATGCAGCCGGGTTCTTCCATTATGCCGGGCAAGGTGAATCCCGTGATTCCCGAGGCCATCAATCAGGTGGCGTTCAGTGTGATTGGCAACGATACCGCCATCACTATGGCAGCGGAGGCCGGGCAGCTGCAGCTGAACGCCATGGAGCCCCTGATTGGCTACAAGTTGCTGGAATCGATTCGCTTCCTGACCGAGGCGATGGAGTCCCTGCGGGACAACTGTATTGTCGGCATCACGGCAAACGAGGAAGTCTGTCGCCACTACCTGGAATCGAGCATTGGCCTGGTCACCGCCCTCAATCCCTATCTCGGCTATGGCAAGACCTCCGAGATCGCCCGCAGAGCCCTGGAAACCGGTGAGTCCGTTGCTGATCTGGTGCGGCGGGAGGGGCTGATACCCGCGGAACAGCTGGATCGACTGCTCAGTCCCGAGGGCATGCTCGGACCCGCACCCGGGCGACCGGAAACGGCCGGCTGACGATACCCTAGTGTCATTAGCTCAGTAGTCCTTGCGCTTCCACCCGCGCTGGCCATAAAATGTGATCACAAATTGGGAGCGACGATGCTGCGCGATCCGGTCACGGCCGGATCTGTCCCGTGAGAACAACAGACCGGAGTGAGCGACATGAATAAGAGTCAACTGCAACAGCACGACCGAGAGCACTTTCTGCACCCGTTTACCGACTTCCATGACCTGGGCAAGCAGGGTACGCGCGTCATTACCCATGCAGAAGGCGCCTACATTATGGATATTGACGGCAATCGCCTGCTCGACGGCATGTCTGGCCTCTGGTGCTGTAACCTGGGTTACAGCCGCAATGAAATTTCCGATGCCATTTACGAGCAGTTGAAGACCCTGCCGTTCTACAACAGCTTTTTCCAGTGTACGACCGTGCCTTCCATCGAGCTGGCAGACGCATTGGCTGAAGTCACCCCGGACGGCATGAACAATGTCTTCTTTACCGGTTCCGGCTCAGAAGCGAACGACACCAACCTGCGTATTATTCGCCGCTACTGGGACCTGAAAGAGCAGCCGGAAAAGCGCATTATCATTTCGCGTGAGAACGCCTATCACGGTTCCACCATTGGTGGCGCGAGCCTCGGCGGCATGAGCGGCATGCACAAGCAGTTCCAGGCACTGGACTACATTGAGCACATCCAGCAGCCTTACTGGTTTACCGAAGGCGGCGATATGTCGCCGGAAGAGTTCGGCGTGTACGCGGCGCGTTGCCTGGATGAGAAGATTCAGGAGCTGGGTCCAGACAAGGTGGCAGCCTTTATCGCCGAGCCGATCCAGGGTGCCGGTGGCGTGGTGATTCCGCCAGAAACCTACTGGCCGGAAGTCAAAAAGGTACTCGACCAGTACGATATTCTGTTGGTGATGGACGAAGTGATTTTCGGCTTCGGCCGTACCGGCGAGTGGTTCGGTGCTGACTATTATGGGATGAAGCCCGACCTGATGACTTTCGCGAAGGCGGTCACGAACGGCTACTTCCCGCTGGGTGGCACGATGGTCAGCGATCGCGTGGCAGAAGTGATCAAGTCCAAGGGTGGTGAGTTTGCCCACGGGTATACCTATTCTGCACACCCGGCTGCCTGTATGGCAGGCCTTGCCACCATCAACATTTTGCGCAATGAAAACATTATCGGGAACGTACGCGACAATACTGGTCCCTACCTGGCCAAGCGCTGGGCTGAACTGGCGGATCACCCCATTGTCGGTGAGGCGCGTACCCTGGGCATGGTCGGTGCGCTGGAACTGGTCAAAGACAAGTCCAGCCGCGCGCGCTTTGACGACGACTGCACTGCCGGCGGTGTCTGCCGCGATATGAGCATCAAGAATGGTTTGGTGATGCGCGCAACTGGCGATACGATGATCATCGCTCCGCCGCTGATCGTCACGACAGAACAGATCGATGAGCTGGTTGAAAAAGCGCATCGTGCGCTGGATGAGAGCGCCAAAGCTCTGGCGTAAACTGTCGCAACGCGGGCGCCTCGGCGCCCGCTTCGCGTTTGGTACCAATTAACCTCAGGCAATTTATGTCACAACAAAAAGAATTCACGCCACCGTCCGAACTTCTCGCGCAATCCGAAGCGTTCCTGAAGGATCACCCTGATCTGAAGTGGATCGAAGGCTTCGCCTTCGACATCAATGGTATTCCCCGCGGTAAGTGGTTGCCGGCGGCCTCGGCGTCAAAGCTGCTCAAGGGTGGTTTGCAGATGCCGCGCAGCGCGACGAGCCTGGATGTATGGGGGCGTGACACCGAGAACAGCCCACTGGTATTTGCCAGCGGCGATAGTGATGGCGTTTGTGTGCCGGTGTCGCCGATTGCGGCAGCTCCCTGGCATCGGGAAGAGACTGCCCAGCTGCATATGCAGTTGCACGAGCCCGACGGTACGGCCCTGTATGCGGATCCGCGCGCACAGTTGCAGCGTGTTGTGTCGCGTCTTGAAGAGATGGGATATCGGGCGGTGGTGGCAACCGAGCTGGAGTTCTACCTGCTGCATGAGGAGTCTGATCATCTGGGGCGCCCATGCCCGGTCAGTGATAATGACGCCGAGCTGGTGCCTTCAACTGATGTGTACGACCTTTCTGAGCTGGACGCGCAACGCCACTTTTTTGCCGACGTGCGCGCGGCCTGCGTTGCGCAGGGCATTCCCGCGGATTCCATTTTGTCAGAATGCGCGCCAGGGCAGTTCGAGATCAACCTGCTGCACAGCGCGGACCCGGTCAAGGTTGCCGACCAGACGTTACTGTTCAAGCGGCTCCTGCAGGGGGTAGCCCGCAGCCATGGTTTGCGCGTCACTACCATGGCGAAACCTTTTGGTGATCAGGCTGGCAACGGCATGCACGTGCATATGAGTCTGATCGATGCAGACGGTAATAACGTCTTTAATGATGGCAGTGACGAGGGCTCCGAACTTCTGCGCCAGGCGGCGGCCGGTATGTTGGCGACGGCCAATGATGCGATGGCACTATTTGCACCGCACGCGAATTCATATCGTCGTTTTCAGGAAAGTTCACACGCACCGCTCAATCTCTGCTGGGGTTACGACAACCGCACGACGACGTTGCGTGTGCCCGCCAGTGTGCCTGAGGCGCGCAGGATCGAGCATCGGATTGCCGGCGCGGATGTGAACCCCTATCTGGTGCTGGCCGCTATCCTTTCCGGCGTCTGCCACGGCATTGAGGAAAAGCTGGTGGCACCGGCGCCGGTGACCGGGGATGCCTACCAGGTTGAGAGCGATCGTCTGGTCAATAGCTGGGATATGGCGCTGAAGCGTTTCGAGCAGAGTCCCATCTGGCAGAAATATCTCGATCCGCGTTTTGTGGATCTGTTCCTGCTGGTGAAGCGGCAGGAATTCAATGAAATTGCTGCACGGGTAACCGATGTCGAGTACGAAAGCTACCTGCATCGGGTGTAGTGGAGGTGCTGCCGGGAACTGGAAGTGTTTGGTGACAGTTCGCAGGGTGTACAAAGAATTTTTGCTATACCTAACTTACAGACAGGCGATTAGCTTGTCTTAAGCTCTCCTCCTGAAAGTGTGTTCGAGAAATCTGGCCCGCCCTTTGGCGGGCATTTTTTTTGCCGAAAATTATTTTGGTGAAATTAATTTCTCGAAGTCTTGCAGCTTTTAGATCTTCCATGCTGCAGCTTGAAAAACCCCTCCTATACTGGTGTTAACCGCAAATGCGGCGAAGGAGCTTTTCAGCGCTAAAAGGAGTTACCCATGAAATTAAAGCCCCTCCTCGTTCCCCTGGCACTGGCGGGAGCAGCCGGGCTGGCGGCGCAGCCAGCACTTGCCGGCGGATCAGGTTACCCGGTACAAACCCCTCCGCCAAACGGCTACTATGCCGGTACTTTGATCATCCGGGGCGGTGCCGCATTTGTTGATCCGGACAATGATGTGTTCAGAGGTAGGCAGATTTTCGATGCGGATGTCACTCTTACGGAACCCGTGACCGTCGGTACTAGAGTGGATCTCGACGATGATACAACCTGGTTTATCAGCGGTACCTATATCTTCGCGGATCACTTTGCGGTAGAGCTGTATCACGCGAATAGTGCCAGCCTGGATGCAACGCTTTACTCGGATGCATTCTTTACCAACACCGGTGAATTCATCGGTGAGTTCCGGGATGGTCTGGGTGATTTCGATACCAATATCACCAGCGTGTTCTTTGACTGGTTCTTCCTGGATCCGTCCTGTTTGGTACAGCCCTATGTCGGTATCGGCGTGAGCTACACCGACATTGAAGAGGACTTCCGCAGAGCGGTTTTCCGTACAGCCGCTACCCCGGACATGCCGGCAATGCGATTCGGCAAGATTGGGTTTGGCAGTGACTTCAGCTGGACCGCCCAGATTGGAGCTGACTTCCGCTTCGGTCACGACAGTAACTGGCTGGTGAATGTATCCGCAATGTATGTGGATTCCGAACCCGACTTTTCTCTCGGCTTCGATACGGAAACCTTTACAGGGCTGACAGAGCCCGTCTTCCTGCCTGTGCGTGTGCGCAGCAATCTGGACATAGATCCCTGGGTGTTCAACCTGGGGATTGGTTACAAGTTCAGCTTCTAGTCCTTTTTCGGCCGGCGACAACGGACGTCGCCGGCTGATTTCCACTTTGCCTGTCGCATCTTGCCTGTTTTGATGGACGGTTTCCGTCTGGTAGTCATTTCTGTGTCGGTGTATCCTTCGCTCTTATTTGCCTGCGACAACACACCAACGCTGATGGGGAACGCATGACCGCCATGGGGAATTTTGCCGACGGTCCTTCTGTCCTGAGTTCGCGCCCACTGAATATCTGCCTGCTTGGCTACCGCAGTCATCCTTACTGTGGTGGGCAGGGCGTATATCTTTATTACCTGAGCAAGGCGTTGGTCGATGCCGGTCATCGCGTCGACGTGATTTCAGGCCAGCCATATCCGGATCTTGATCCGCGGGTGCGCCTGATCAAGATGCCGGGCCTAAACCTGTTTGAAGTCGAGAATCCAACGAGGGCCCTGCGTTGGCGCCATCTGCTGAGTTGGGCAGACTTTAGTGAGTGGTGGGTAAAGTTGACCGGTGGATTTGCCGAGCCCTATACCTTCGGTCGTCGTGTCGCCCGCTACCTGAAGCAACACGGACATGAGTATGATGTTGTCCACGACAATCAGTCCCTGAGTTATGGCTTGCTGGACATCGAGCGATCCGGCCTTCCGGTGGTTGCCACGATCCATCATCCGATTACGCGTGATCGCCAATTGGCCATCGATGCCGCACCGGACTGGCGCTTCCGCTTGCTGGCGCGTCGCTGGTACAGCTTCCTGAGAATGCAGATTCGAGTGGCCCGTCGCCTCAAGCATATTGTGACGGTCTCACGGCAGTCAGAGCGGGACATTATTGAGCAGTTCGGGGTCTCACCAAGTCAGATCGAGTTGGTTTACAACGGCATTGATACGGCCGTATTCAAGCCTCTGGAAAATGAACCGCGCAATCCCTGGCGAATTATGACAACGGCGTCGGCGGATCAACCGCTGAAAGGCTTGCGTTATCTGCTGCAAGCGCTGGCGGAGTTGCGATCGACGTTGCCCCAGGTTGAACTGCTGGTGGTGGGCAAGTTACAGCCCGGAGGCGCAACAGAAAAGTTACTGGAAGACCTGGCACTGCAGGATAGTGTTCGCTTTGTCTCGGGCATCAGCAATCAGGAAATGGTGCGTTACTATGCCTCCTCTGCTGTGGTCGTTTGCCCCTCATTGTACGAAGGCTTTGGATTGCCGGCGGGTGAGGCGATGTCTTGCGGGGTGCCGGTAATTTCCAGTGATGGCGGTGCCTTACCTGAGGTCGTGGGCGATGCGGGTATCGTGACCCCGGCCGGTGACACCGATGCCCTGATGGCGGCTTTGCGGCGCGTTTTTGCAGACTCTGACCTGCGCCAGCAAATGTCCCGACAGGGTAGGGAGCGCATTGAGCGTTTATTCTCCTGGCGTCTTGCTGCAGATCATCTGGTTGGCTATTACCGTAACATTCTCGGGCAGAGCCCCGATATCGAGGCCTCTGCCGGTGAGGAGAGCCCTGGCGGTACGGCGGAGGCCGCCTGATGCTGACGGTGGATCTCACTCAATTGCGTTTGCAGCCGGGTCAGCGGGTGCTTGATCTGGGCTGCGGCGAGGGTCGTCATGCGATTCACCTGTCTCTCTCAGATGAGGTAGACGTGGTTGGTATCGACTTGAGTTTCAAGGATGTCGCCACTGCCGCCGAACGGGCGGCGCCATTTTTTCAGGAAGGGGCAGCTGCGGGCAGGTTGCTGTTGGGCGTGGGTGATGCGCTGCGCTTACCGTTTGCTGACCATTCTTTCGATGTCATTATTTGCTCTGAAGTGCTGGAGCATATCGAAGACTATCAGGGTGTGTTGGCGGAAATTGCCCGGGTACTCAAACCCTCCGGCATCTTCGCCGCGAGCGTACCGAGCTTCTTTCCCGAGTGGATTTGCTGGCAGCTGAGCGACGCCTACCATCAGGTTGAGGGTGGGCATATCCGGATATTCCGTGAGCGCGAACTGCGCCGAAGCATCGAGCAGACGGGGTTCCACTATTTTTCGCGTCACAAGGCACATGCGTTACATGCACCATTTTGGTGGCTGAAATGCCTGCTGTGGGAACGACCCGACGCGTTCCTGCTTCGGGTCTATCACCGCTTCTTGGTATGGGACCTGATGCAGCGCCCTTGGCTCACCCGTTTCATGGAGAAGGTTTTGAATCCGATTCTGGGTAAGAGCATCGTGATGTACTTTGTGAAGCCGCAATCGGAGAGTGAGACCGGTGAATCCAGCGGGCGCGTTGCTATCGGTGACGCGCCTGGTGCAGGCACCGCGCGCGAGGAATTGGTATGACGGTTTCCTCTGCCGCAATTTCCTCTGCATCGGCAACGCTTGTTCCGGATCGTTTTCTTGAACTGAGCGCCAGCTATCTTCGTTCCCAGCAGTTATCCGACGGTGCTATTCCCTGGTTTTCGGGCGGTTATGCTGACCCCTGGGATCACGTTGAAGCGGCGATGGGCCTGACCATTTGCGGCGACTTTGAAGCGGCGCGCGCGGCGTATCGGTGGCTGGCCTCCATCCAGCTTGAGGATGGCAGTTGGTGGGCGGCTTACCGCGATGGTCAGGTAGATAATCGCGAGCGCAGAGAGAGTAATTTTGTTGCCTATATCGCTACGGGTCTCTGGCACTATTACCTTGTGGCTGGAGATCGTCAGTTCCTGAGTGAGTGCTGGAGCATGGTTTCCGCTGCCCTTGAGTTTGTCATCGGCTTGCAAACCGAGCACGGTGATATTCATTGGGCCGTAGACAGTGACAGTGTTCCGTTGGAAGACGCACTGATTACCGGGTGTGCGTCCGTCTACAAAAGCCTGGAATGCGGTATTCAGATTGCGCGAGTGTTGGGGCAACCCTGGGAGCGATGGTGGGCGAGCCGCGCGTGCCTGGGAGAGGCATTGCGGGAGCACCCCGAGCGATTCGATCGTACCTGGGAAAGCAAAGCCCGCTTCTCCATGGACTGGTTCTATCCGGTGCTCACAGGCGTTTTCCAGGGCGCTGCGGCTCGCGAGCGACTGGATGCGCGCTGGCAGGAGTTTGTGGAGCAAGGATTGGGGTGTCGATGTGTCAATGACGAGCCATGGGTGACAGTGGCCGAGTCCTGCGAGTTGACCATGGCGTTACTGGCGGCGGGAGAGCGAGCGAAAGCCGAGCAAATTTTCTGCAACCTGCATCGCTGGCGCGATGCGGATGGCGGTTACTGGACCGGATATGTATTTCGCGACGAGGCTATCTGGCCGGAAGAGAAGACCACCTGGACCCTCGGGGCGGTATTGCTCGCAGCAGACGCGCTTCTTGGATTGACGCCTGCCTGCGAGCTGTTTACTACTGTTGGCCTCGAGCTAGATGCGCCTCAGGATCGCGAGGGTATCGACCATCTCGACAAGCTCGAACTGGGCGGAGGCGAGGGCTAGTTTGTAGATATCATAGGGTGCCTGCCCGCCGTCATTTGGATCCGGGAAAATATCATGAATGGCGAGGAATCCGCCTGGCACGATATGACGTGACCAGCTCCGGTAGTCTGTCATGGCGGCTTCCAGGGAATGTCCGCCATCGATAAATACCATGCCCAGCGGGGTATTCCAGTTACGCGCGGCAACTTCTGATTTTGCGACGACCGGCACGACCCAGTCTTCCAGTTCTGCGCTGCGTAGATTGGCACGAAACTCTCGGAAGCTATCCATCAGGAGAGCCTCGTTATCAAACAGGGTTGGATCGTGGTATTCCTCACCGGGCTGGTGTTCTTCCGAACCGCGGTGGTGGTCGACCGCGAAGACAACGCTATTGGCGAGTTTGCATGCGGCGGCGAGGTACAACGTTGACTTGCCGCAATAGCTGCCCACTTCGAGGCACGGGCCCAGTGCACTGGCTTCGGCCGACAGGTGATAAAGTGCTTCGCCCTCGTGTGGAGCGAGAAACCCCTTTACCGAGTCGACATTGATTGGGAGTGATATTGGCATGACAGTCCGTTGTTGCTGGTGTCTTTCTTCGGGCACATTAAACCGCACCATGCGTAAAAGCAATTGCCGATTGCTGCCCCCGAGCGGTGGGGAAAGTGCATTCCATGCATTGCGGGGTAACGGATATGCGTAAGGATCATCGTCCGTATTGGCTCAAGCGATTCTTCCTGGGGTTGCGCCGTTGGCGCGCCCGTTATTTCCTGCTTCCCCAGTTTGACCAAATCGGTATTGAGCCGGAGATCATGCATCCGGCGTCAGTGCAGGTTTTTGGAGAAAACATCCGGGTGGGGGATTACCCGCACCTGATTTCCACACCGGATAACTGTATTCGCTTTACGGCCATGGGGCATCGTGGCGGTCCTGCGGAAATCACCGTCGGTGATTATGTATTGATCTCACCCGGCGTTCGGATTTCGGCTGCGCAATCGATTCGGATAGGCAACGCCTGCATGATCGCAGCCAATGTGTATATCTCGGATTCGGATTGGCATGGGATCTATAACCGTACCAGGCCTTTCCGCTGCACCTCACCGATTGTGCTGGAGGATAACGTCTGGATCGGGGACAGTGCGATCATCTGCAAGGGCGTTCACATCGGTGAAAATTCGGTCGTGGGGGCTGGTAGCGTGGTAACCAAGAACGTCCCGGCCAATACCATTGTTGGCGGTAATCCCGCGAAAGAGATCGGGAAAATCAATCCTGGACGCCGGATGATCACCCGCGAAGCGCTGTTTGCCGATGCGTTTCGGCAGAACCGCAATCTGGATGCGCTGGATCGGATGCTGTTGGAAGGGAATTCGTTCCTGGGGTGGTTACGCGCGTTACTTTTTCCGCGCCGTGGGGATTGAGCCCCCGAGAGCGCTTTACCGATGGGCTGCGGGCTGTTCAGGAATGTCCTGTGAGGCTTAGAATACGCGCCGGGGTTGCCCCACGGTAGCGTAACGTGTCCTTTTGAAGAATCGTCGAAGTCATGAAAAAAAGAAAAAGTGTTGTCCTGGTGGGTATGCCAGGCGCAGGGAAGAGCACTCTGGGCGTGTTGCTGGCAAAGGAGCTGGCACTGGATTTCGTTGACACGGATGTGCTTATCCAGCTGCGGGAAGACAAAACCTTGCAGGAAATCATGGATGAGTCGGATTACCTGAATCTGCGCCGGATTGAGGGGGAGGTCATCGCTGAGGCGAACTTGCCCAACCACGTGATCGCTACGGGGGGCAGTGCCGTCTACAGCGAGGAAGGCATGGCGAACCTGACACAGTTTGGGCCCGTAGTGTTTCTCGATTGTTCTGCGGCGGAGTTACGGCGTCGCATCCACAACTATGAAAGTCGCGGTATCGCCAAGGCGCCGGGGCAGAGTTTTGATGCTCTGTTTGCAGAGCGTCAGGCGCTGTATCGCCGCTATGCGGATATCTCCGTTTCCTGCGATGGCCTGACACTGGATCAGGTTCTGGAACAGGTGCTGCAGTTGCTGGAACAGCGACACTGAGTGGCATTCAGGGCGAGGGTGGAGGTATTGTGGTCCCCCGGCGCAGCAGCGGCGTCGGGGGGCGATCTCAGAGTGGCAGCTGGGTCGTGTACTTGACCTGCTTGAGGGCAAATGTGGAGTTGACCGAGGCCACGTTGGGCAGGTGTACCAGGGATCGTTTCAGCAGTTGCTCATAGTGCTCAACACTGTCCACCACGACCCGCAAAACATAGTCTTTGTCGCCACTGGTTGAATAACACTCGACGACTTCCTGGACGTCCTGTACAGCGGATTCAAAGCTGTTGAGGGAGTCCTCGTCGTGGTTGTGTATTGTGACGTAGCAGTATACTGTGACTCCCAGGTCGAGTTTTCGGGGGTCGAGCAGGGTGACGCGCCCGCGGATAATGCCTTCGGCTTCGAGGCGTTTGATGCGTCGCCAGCAGGGCGTGTGAGACAAACCGACTTTGTCTCCGAGTTCAGCCATGGAATAATCGGCGTTTTCCTGCAGCGCACGCAGAATCTTGCGGTCAAAATCATCCAAGTCTGTCGAACGCTTCATATAAACTCCTGTCCTACTAATAATGCTTTATTCGAGATAGTTGTCATAATTTTAGGCTGATCTCGCACAATAAAGCAATACAATATTAATTTTTGCGCACTAATATGACCCTTTGGTCTCGCGACGCTGTCGGGAAGGCCATGCGTCCGCTGCCTGGTGGCCGGTCGCGACCGTAGAACTATAAAGATATTGCTGTCCTTCAGTCGTTGGTCAGCACAGGAAAAAGCGGAAGTTGGTGTATGAGTGAGAACGTCAAGGGCGTCACTGCCAAGGTAGAGTCCTCCAGTCTGGTTCATGGGAAGAAGGTTTCCCTGGATGATCGCTACACGACCCTCAAGGGGCGCGTGTTGCTCTCGGGAATTCAGGCGCTGGTTCGCCTGCCGATTGACCAGATGCGTATGGACCGGGACCGCGGTTTGAATACGGCCACTTTCATTTCTGGTTACCGGGGTTCTCCGCTCGGTGGCTACGATCAACAGCTCAGCCGCGCAGGTAAACTGCTCGAACAATATGACATTCGCTTTAATCCCGGCGTCAATGAAGAATTGGCCGCCACCTCCGTTTGGGGCTCGCAGCAGGTCGGCCTGTTCGAGGGGGCTGAAGTCGATGGCGTGTGCGGAATCTGGTACGGCAAGACGCCGGGTGTAGA
Organism: Microbulbifer sp. ABF4_148; assembly: GCF_056158985.1. Classification (NCBI taxonomy): domain Bacteria; kingdom Pseudomonadati; phylum Pseudomonadota; class Gammaproteobacteria; order Cellvibrionales; family Microbulbiferaceae; genus Microbulbifer; species Microbulbifer sp. ABF4_148. Next base: position 3,195,437 of record NZ_JBSWUI010000001.1, on the reverse strand, counting down.
CCGGTCTGGCGACGCCTTCCGCCATGCGAATGCGGCGGGCTCCTCGCCGAAGGGCGGCGCGCTGATCATTGCCGGGGACGATCACGGCTGTAAGTCTTCTTCCTATCCCGGGCAGTCCGAGTTCGCCTTCGTGGACATGCATATTCCGGTACTGAACCCCGCGACTGTGCAGGAGGTCCTGGATTACGGTCACTACGGTTTTGAGCTCTCCCGCTTCAGCGGTTGCTGGGTAGCGATGATTACCCTGGCGGAAAATATGGATAGCTCGGCCACGGTGGATGTAGATCCCGACCGCGTGACTTTCACCTATCCGGAGATCGAAAGGCCGGAGGGCGGCCTGAATATCCGCAAGCAGGACAATCCTCTGGAGCAAGAAGAGCGTTTGTGGCGTTACAAGCGTCCTGCCGCACTGGCGTTTGCGCGGGCCAACCACCTCAATCGCGTGGTGCTCGAGAACCCCGAGGCGACGTTGGGTATTGTCAGTACCGGCAAGGCGCACCTCGACCTGATGCAGGCGCTCGAGGATATGGGGATTGATGAGCAGAAAGCCCGCGACTTGGGCATTCGTATTCTCAAAGTGGGTATGACTTATCCGCTGGACGTCCCTGGTATTCAGGAGTTTGCCCGCGGACTGGATTATTTGCTGGTGCTGGAAGAAAAGCGCAGCCTGATGGAAGTACAGCTGAAAGAAGAGCTGTACAACGTGCATCTGAAGGACCCCCATTTTCCGCGGATTATCGGCAAGGTTGATGAGAACGATCGGCCGCTGATGCCGATGTACGGTGAACTGTCGCCGGGTATTGTGTCGCAGGTATTGGGCCGGCTGCTCGAGGGGAAACCGCTCGGGGAGCGCGCCGAGCATCGCCTGATCCGGCTCAACGCATTGGCCGAGCGCATCTCTCGCCAAACTGGATCCAGTGTTTCCCGCCTGCCCATGTTTTGTGCCGGCTGTCCACACAACCGCTCTACCAAGGTCCCTGAGGGAAGCCGCGCGTTGGCCGGAATTGGCTGTCATTACATGGCGCAATGGCTGGACCGCGAAACCTATACCTTTACCCAGATGGGCGGCGAAGGTGTTAACTGGGTCGGTCAGGCACCATTTACCCGGGAAAAACATGTGTTTGTGAACCTGGGGGATGGTACCTATTTCCATTCCGGCATCCTCGCGATTCGCGCTTCCGTCGCGGCCAAGGTCAATATCACCTACAAGATCCTCTTCAACGACGCGGTTGCCATGACTGGTGGTCAGCCTCACGACGGCGAACTGCATCCCGATATGATTTGTCAGCAGGTGCTGGCGGAGGGCGTTCGTAAAGTCGTGCTGGTGATGGACAAGGTCGACAAATATCAGGGCGTGCTCAAGTTCCCTGCAGACGTTGAAATCCGGCACCGTGACCAGATGCCCGTGGTGATGGAAGAAATGCGCAATAGCGAGGGCTGTACCGTCATCATCTATGACCAGACCTGTGCAACCGAGTTGCGGCGCAAGCGCAAGCGCGGTCTGTTGCCGCAGGCAGAAGGTCGACCGCTCATCAATGAGCTGGTGTGCGAGGGATGCGGTGATTGTGTCCAGCAGTCCAGCTGTATCGCCGTCGAGAAAGTCGAAACCGCGTTCGGTGATAAACGACGTATCAACCAGACTGGCTGTAACCAGGATATGTCCTGTGTGAACGGATTCTGCCCATCGTTTGTCACCGTCAAGGGAGGCAAGCTCAACAAGCGGGCGGGCGTGGGTGAAGTGCTGCGCACGGAGGCCGCCAAACTGCCGCTGCCGACATTGCCGGCACTGAATGAACCCTACAATTTGCTGGTCACCGGTGTTGGTGGCACAGGTGTCGTGACCATTGGTGCGCTGTTGGCGATGGCGGCACATATCGAGGGTAAGGCTGCAAGCACACTCGATCAGACGGGGCTGGCACAGAAGGGCGGTGCGGTGTACTCGCATATTCGCCTGGCCGAGCAGCCCGAGGCCTTGCAGGCGGTGCGTATCTCCGACGGGCGCGCTGATGCTTTGGTGGCATGCGATCTGATTGCGGCGGGGAACTTGCCGGCCTGTCTCGCCAAGCTGGATGAGACCCACAGCCGCGCGGTGGTCAATACCCACCTGACACCAACCGCGGCATCGGTGCTGGGACGCGAAGATACCCATTCACCACAGGCCGTTCTCGATACCCTTGAGGAAACGGTCCGTTCACTGAATGCGGTTGAAGGCCACCGGCTAACCAGTGCGGCCCTGGGTGATACGCTCACGGCCAATATTTTTATGCTGGGCTACGCCTGGCAATTGGGCCTGATACCCCTCGGACTGGATGGCCTGAGTCAGGCCATCGAACTGAATGGCGTGGCGGTAGAGGCCAACCTGCAAGGGTTTGCGGCGGGCCGTCTGGCGGCGGCAGACATGCCGGTACTCGATAGCCTGCTGCATGCTCCGGATCCAGCGCGTGCACTGCCGCAGACCCTGGATGAAATTGTCGCGCACCGCAGCAAGCATCTGACGGGTTATCAGGGCGCGGAACTGGCAAAGCGCTACCAGGCGCTAGTCGAAAAAGTGCGGGAGGCGGAGCAGCAAAAGGCCAGCGGGTTGTCTGGTCTTGCGGAGATTGTCGCGCGTTATTACGCCAAACTGCTTGCCTATAAAGACGAGTATGAAGTCGCCCGGTTGTACACTGACGGTCGATTCAAGCAGGCACTGGGCGAAACCTTCGCCGGTGATATTACCCTGGAGTTCAATTTGGCCCCGCCGTTGCTGGCGCGCTTCGATAAAGGCCTCGGGCGCCCGCGCAAGATGAAATTTGGCGGGTGGATGTATCGCGGGTTCGAGATACTGGCGCGCTTGCGTTTTCTCAGGGGTACCTTGTTCGATCCCTTCGGCTATACCGGCGAGCGGCGCATGGAGCGTCGCCTGATTACGGAGTACGAGGCGCTGGTAACGCGTGTACTGGAAGAAATAACCGGCGAAAACCACGATGCGGCAATGGAGTTGCTGAGCTATCCGGATTTGATCCGCGGCTATGGTCCGGTGAAAGATGCGAATGTGGAGAAGGCCATGACATTGCGCAAGGCTGCTCTGGAGCGCTTCCGCAACCCACAGGCCGGGCAAGGGCTGCTGACACCCGTGGAGGTTTTCGATCCTGAGCAGGCCCAGCAGGTCGGCTAGTCAGGCTGCTGCCTCTCAATCGTCAAAAAACGGGGCCCTGGGCCCCGTTTTTTATGATCAACGCGACTGGCTCTCTTTTACGCTGTCAGTGTTACCAGCTGATTTGCGCACGAATGCCAAGCTGGTCGGTACCATCGCCGGTGAAGTCGTCATCGCCGAAGCGCAGGTTGAGCATGAAGCGCACTTTGGGATTGTGGTAGTAATTGATACCGACAATCCAGCTATCGGCTTCCAGCCGACGAATATCGTGATTTTCAATGGTTTCGTAGCGCGCGGTTAGCTCCCAGGCGCCCCAGGGACTGGTGGGTTTGGCGGACTTGAATACGCCTTTCTTTTGGTCGTAGGGCTTGTGCTCACCGGTAATCAGCCAGCTGCCCTGAATGTACCAGGTAGAGACATTCTGGTCGCCGATAAAGCAGCCAAAGTCTGGGTCGCATTCAAAGGTTGGGGGCGCATCAAAAAAGTCCTCAAAAACGCGCTCTGAAAGGTAGTAGTCCCCCTCATACTCACCGTAAAGATATTCTGCCTGGGCGTACAGTGGCCCCCAGGTTCCGGCCAGTTCCAGGGTGCCTGAGCTAACAGTACCGCCTTGATCGCCCAGAAAGAACTCTTCATCGCCAAATGCGCCAAAGAAAAATTCCCGGTCGCCAGGAGTTAGTGCGATCAACTGGCTGGGGCCGCGCCGGCCGGCGTAATCGGCATCGGCTTCCAGGTTGAGGGAATTGCGATTGGCGCTTTCATAGCTGTAGGAAAGGCCGAAGTGAAGCGTGCTTTGTTCGCTGTTGATTGGCGCCCAGGTAAACCGGCCGGCCGCGCCGACGCCTTCGTTGCGCGGCGTGTTGGAATTGCGCAGGTTAAAGGCCATTACACCCGCGGTATAGCAGCCCCAATAGTTGTTCCACCCCAGTCCTTGCTGAAACTGCCGCCTGTCGTAAAAACCAGTCGCGGTGGAAAATGGCCGCTCCATCATCAGGATCTCATTGGAGCTGGTGAGCTCTTCCATGGCGCGATAAGGCTTGAACTGCCCTATGCGGATAGTGCCACCGAAAAAGTCATGGGCCAGCCAGACTTCGCGGAAGCCCGACAACGTGCCTCCAGCCGCGAAGTCCTGTTCCAGTTTGTATTTCCAGTCATAGAGGTTTCCAGTGAGGGTAATACGCGCACGTCTGAATTCAGTGGTGCTGACAGGATCTTCGATGTCGTCATCAAAGAGGTAGGTATCAAAGTGAATGCGTCCGCCGAGCTTTGCAGAGAAGTCGCCGTCGTCAGAAACGATTTCGAGGTTTCCCTTGGTCTTGGCTTGATCTGCTAAAGCAGGCAGGGCTAGCGCCGCGCCAAAGAGAATTAGCGTGCCGCAATGTACCGCTGCACGAATCATGGTTACCTCCAGATAGGTAAAGGTCGATCCTTCGACGCTGAAGAGTTTAGCAACGGTTCTGAGTGGAATCGGTGGTGTGGGAAGGAAACAGGCGTGTCGATGTTGTTGTGACAGCGGGATGACCAACAAATCTCTCTTTCATTGCAGGCGGATGGCCTAAGGGGTGGGGCTTATGGGCGATCGAACCGTCGGGAAAGTGGCGGGTGTTGGATAGGGCGGGGTTGCCGGACTGGAAACCGCACACTCCATCGGAATGTGCGGGATTACAGCAAGAGAGTGCGCTTAGAGCTGGGAAAGCTTGAAGCCGCGAGCAGAGAGTTCACTGATGATGCTGCGCTCGCCGACAAGGTGTCCCGCACCGACAACGACAAACAGTTTCTGGTGTGCGCTGGCCATTTCCAGAATACGTTCGGCCATGGTCTGGTTACGCTGGAAGAACAGTGCCTCATAGACTGGCGCGAACTCCGGGTTGTCCGTCAGTCCTTCGCCAATAATCAGGGAGTAAAGTTCTCTATTCTGGCCCTTTTGCCATGCATCGGTCATTGCCGGAACCAGTGACGCCATATCAGAAAGCTGTTGCATGGTCTGCGCCAGCAACAAATCTGGATTTTCAATGCTGTTGAGCATTCTCAGCTGCGCCATGACGCCCTCAAGTTCGAGAACAGGTTTTTCACTGGATTTGGCTGCCAGCAGGAAGTGGCGGTCAATGCCCTGGTTCGGATCGAGACCAAGGCGACGTAGCTCGACCATGCTGAGTGCGATCATGGCAATTGCAGGACGCTGTCGATTGAATATCGGGGCGGGCAACTGGTTTCTGGACAGCCATTGTTGAAGCTCTGCATAGACTTTCGGTGACAGCTTATCTTGTAACGTACTGCCGTCCGTAAAAAAGGACTCCATCATCATTTTTTGCTGCAGGGTGGGGTCACTCTCCGCGGCAACAATATCCGCTTCAACCACTAGCGCATCGCTCTCGCGAAATGCCTGCAGGGCATCTTTGCGTAAAGGATAAAAGTTTGGCGTTGCCAGATGCAGGGAGCCAAACAGGTGAATGACCTTGTTGTCCTTACGCGCCTCCCAGAATACGCCTTTATCGTTGGCCGCTTGCGCGATCGTTGCCCCGAACAGTGCTGTGAAGATGAAGGCGCCCTGAAGCAGCGTACGAATGGACTTGAGCATAAGCATTCCACCTTTGTTATTTCGGACTTGTTGAGATTGCGGCAGTCCGGCTGAGTTTCTGGCCATGCTAGCACGGTTCGCGGATTGCTTGGCTTGCCTGGTTCGGTGTTTCTTTGGTTGGGTCTTCGCAGAATTGCAACAGGCCAGCGTTAGCTGGTTCTCATTTGGATCGAATGCCGACTTACTTTGCATCGGTTTTTTCGGCACAATGAAATTTGTGCCACGGGGCGACGCTTTGTATGAGAAGCGGGTCTGTATTGACACCTTTTTTGGTGGAGTACGTGTGGTGCGGGCACCAAGAGGGAATTTCATGCGAATCGTTCATATATTACCCAAGCTGGATGCAAGCTATCTCTCCGAGGGGGTTCTGGGGATGGCTTGTGAAATGCTGAAGGGTGGGCACCAGGTATTGGTGATTTCCGCGGGAGGTCCACTGGTTTCCCGGCTCACCGTCAGGGGAGGGCATCATGAAACGGTCGCCATCGAAAAGTCGGGCCTGGGCAGCGCGGGGAGCATCGTGCGGCAGCTGCGCAAGGCGTTCATGGACTTCTCGCCGCAAGTGATTCACGCACATTCTGCCAATGCGGCACTATCCACTTTGCGGACACTGCGTGACATGCCTTCGGACTTTGTTGTTCCGGTGGTTTTCAGCTATTCGACGCCCGAAAAGCTGGGTTTGTTTGCCGGCGCCAAGATCAAAGCCCTGAGGACCGTCAATCAGCTCACGGTGGAGTCTCGATTTCTGGCAACGCAGTTGCCGGCACCGCTGGCTGCGGAGCAGGGAGATGCCCTGAAGATTATGCCGCGCGGGGTCAATACACGAGAGTTTGATGCCGATACGGCGGTAGCAGGGCACTGGCAGCAGCGCATCCTGACACAGTTTCCCCAGTTGGAAGAACGAAACTGGTTGCACATACCGGGCCCGGTTGCGCCCGGTGCCGGCCACGATCAATTTCTCGAGATGCTGGCGCAGCTGGTACGCGAGCGGGACGATGTGTTCGGCTTGATTACCGGCGCTGTTGAGCCGCGTTGGGAAAAGCATGCACGCCGCCTGGAACAGCGCGCGGTCGAACTGGATCTGGGTGACAAAGTGCTATTTCTGGGCGGTCGACAGGACATGCGTGAGTTCTTTGCCTGCTCGCGCATTACTTATCATCTACTGGAATCCCCTCAAACTGCGGTGCCTGATGTCGCTGCTGCGCTCGCGATGCGCTGTCCGGTCATCGGTTATAAAGGCGGGGCTCAGGAAGAATTACTGGAGGCCTGTTTTCCCCAGGGGCTGGTTTCCGCGCGCGGGAATGTCGCCGATCTGGTCGAGCGATCCCTCGAAGTGCTGTCGTATCCGGAACCCGTAAAATTTGCGGGACTCAGTTTGCGAGAAACCGTGTCCAGTACGCTGCATATGTACCAGACACTGGGGGCCGGAGTCGATTGAAGTTAGCGGGTTTTGTCAGGCGCTAGCGTTTCCTTCGAGGTGCTACTAGAGGTGCTACTACTAGTTGTGGCGCTGCTGACCACTGTCGAGTAACAGCCCTGCATAGATATTCCAGGTAGCGCGCGCCATTGCATCCAGAGTTAAGTGTGCAGCGGCGCGGTCAAAAGGCTCTGTAAAGGCACTGTGCAGTTTGTCAGTATCGCTGAGGGTGAGTGCGATCTTTTCTGCAAGGTGGACCGGGTCCTGAGTGTCCAGTAAATAGTCTTCCGGGACATACTCTTCAGCGATCCCAATACGCGCGCAAATGGCTGGACACCGATTCAGCAGGGCCTCAGCCAGTTGGTAGGGTGTATCGTCCCCTGGAGAGGGCAGTAATACGACGTCCGTGTCACTCAACAGTGCCGTGCGCGGCAGGGATGCCCCTGCAAACTGGACGCGTTCTTGAATGCCAAGATCTTCACTCAGGGCCTGCAGGCCAAATTTTTCGGGACCGTCACCGGCAATGGTTAACTGTGCCTGAGGTGCTTTTTCTATTGCCCGAAGAACCAGATCGACGCGCTTGGGTTTCAGGAGCCGGGATAGCAGTAGCACTTTGCTACCCCCGTTGCACTCGGTTTTCTTTGCAGTCTGCTCGATGGGGAGGGTGTGTTCGATACCGTTCGGAATAATATGCCAGTCGAGACGAGAGTCGGCGATCGACTGTGCACTCACAGCGATGCGCGCGGCAAAGTTACTGGCGAGCCGATCTCGCGGGTGACGCACGCTGTGGCGCGTTATCACTTGAATCGCGCCCGTGTACTGTTTCACGGCGGCGAGTAATTGCGCGGACTTGCTGCCATGTCCGTGGGCTATCTGAAAGCCACCCGTCCGAATTTTATTGGCCAGGCGCCAGACAACGTTGGACTGGTGACGGTTGCGATCGGTATTCAGTGGGATGAATGCGACTTTACTGTCGAGCATTTCACGGTATCGTGGATGCGCAATCACCGTAATGTTGGCGTCGGTATTATGTGCCTGCCAGCGAGACAGGTCGGCGACATGCCGTTCGAGACTGCCGTGCTCCCGGCTGGCGATCAGGTGGCAAATGCTCTGAATCATGTTTAGGTACCGGCTTCCCGGTCTCCCCAAATCCCCAAGACAAATTTCGCCGTCATTACTGTGTGAACCTGTTCAACCTTCGCCTCTTTGGGCAATTGGCGCCATGTTCGATTGTTGGCGAATAGGTTCACACCCTACGTGCGTATTGTTGCAAACGTTTTACGAAAAAATTTCAACGATGCTGCGAGAACGATGCAAGAGGTGTGCCTTGGGCGTTGGCTCAGAAGCGGAAGTGCCAGTTAAGTGCGGCAAAATCGAAGCCTGGGTTAGGGCGGTTGGTGTACGCATTGGAAAAATGGCTAAAGCGCAAAGAGACGCTGTCACCACGCTCCAGGCGGTAACCGGCAGCAAAATGCAGGGCAAAGTTGGGCTTGGTTTCAAGCGAGATTTCGCCAAAATCCTTATGGGTGAGGTAGGCCGCCCCGACCCCGGCTTCGGCAAACAGACCGAGAGGTTTACTCTGGGGAAACCAGCGTAGAACGGGCTTCAGTTCGAAAATGTCCTGGTGCTGGGATTCGCCGCGAAAGTCCATCCTCAAATGCGAATAGCTGCCTTGCGCCCACCATTGCCAGGCAGTGCCCCCAAGGGAAAATTCAGCAAACTGTCGCGACGCGCTGCTACCCAGCATGGTCGCACTGGCGATGGAGTCTCGCTGGATCGCGAACGACCCGAGACCCTTTCCGCCACTGGCAATGAACTCCCAGTCGGCTGAATGCGCTGCAGAGGTACCGAGCAATAATGAAAGGGAGATCAGGGGGAGGCGGCCCATGGACAGCATTGGAATTTCTCGGGTTATTATCAGAGCTTCTCACAAAGCCTAGCCCGATTGGGAAAATTGGCAAGTGGCGCGTTAGCGCCACTGCCTCTTCAGTTGTCTCAGGGCATCGGAGTGCAGCTGCCGCGCCCGCTCCTGACTGAGCCCCAACTGTTCTCCGATGACACGGAAAGAGCAGTCTTTGTCGGAGTACAGTCCGTAGCGGAGGTTGAGCACCGTCCGCTGCCGAGCCGGCAGGCGGTTGACGGCCTCGCGGAGTTTTTCCGCGAGTTCCTGGGAGGTGACCAGTTCGTCGGTGTTGTACAGCTCGTCTGCCGGCGCATAGTCCAGTCGGGTGCTGCTCTGGTCGTCCGCAACCGGTTCATCCAGCGAGCTCGTGGGGCCTGGCAGTTTCAGCAGGCTCTGTACCCGTTCCAGGTCAAGACCGGTCTGCCGGGCCAGATTGTCGTCCGAGGCCGACAGGCCCTCTGCACGCACCTCGCCGATGGCCCGGTAAATCGCGCGGAGATCGTCCTGCACGTTCGCCGGCTGACGCACCAGGTCATCGTTGCGCCGCAGTGCGAGCTGAATTTCCTGTTGTATCCACCAATACGCATAGGTTGAGAAGCGGTATCCCATCTCGGGTTTAAACCGCTCGATCGCCTTCATCAGTCCCACATTGCCTTCCTGAATCAGGTCGATAAAGGGGACCGCGGGATTGCGGAAGCGTTTGGCGATGGAAATCACCAGGCGTAAGTTGCACTGGATCAGCTTCTGCCGCTGCTGCCTGAAGCGTCGCAGCAGGCTGCGCATACTGGTGCGATCGCGTTGGGACAGCTTGCCCTTTGCCATCAGGGCTTCCGCTCTGGCAATGATGAGGCCGTGGTCGTAGGCCCCGGTGCTGCCGCGTTGCTCTACGCCTTCACTGCGCAGTTCGACCAACGGGACACCGCGCTTTTGCAGCAGTGCGATCAGCTTGTCTTCCAGCTCTCGCAGCAGGCAAGTGGTGGCATTTTCCTCCTCAGGAGTCAGCAGCTGGAGTCGGTACAGGTGCTTGAGGTAGTTCTGCATAGGTGAGCTGGCCGAGTCGGTTGGACTCACCTCGTGCAGATTTGCGCCTGCAAGTTCTTCAGCAGCATTGGTGATCGCCTCAGGCGTAGCGCCTGAGAGTGTGTTGTCTGTGTCCTTCAGCCATGATTCATCCCTTGATTGCGAATTTTCTCGGGACAATGGGTACACCTTTTGTCGGCTGTGTGGTTACCAGCACCAGGGCATGCCCTGGCGCCTCATTCCCTTTGACTATAGAAGAGGGTCGAAATTCGCGCCGAACCATTTATGACTGACTGGTTCTTTTGCGGTGGTCAGGAACGGTGAGAGGAAGGGAGGGTGGAGAGGGGAGAGTGCCCGCTTAGAAGGGAGGCAGGCACTCTGGTGTCGAGCAGGGCAGCGGCGGGGCTACCGCACTCGCTTGACACGGAATGAGCGGTTTCGCTCGAGATCGCGCATCATAAAAGAGCCCAGAGCGGCGCGCTTCAACTCGATGGTATTACCGGGTTTCAGCAGAATGCGAGTGCTATCGTTCTGGCGCCACACCTGACCGTTATCCAGGGTGATGGTCAGTTTGCCATAAGCGCCTTTTTGCACGACTTCCACTTTTGCAGTCAGGGAATCGATCGCCTCCTCAATGGCGCGCTGCTGTTCCTGGCCGAAATTCCTCTCCGCCTGCTTGTCCAGGTTGCCGCCGATCGCGTCGTAACACTGCAGTCTGGCCGTGTCTTCTTTGATGGCTGCACAATCCCGAACCCGCTCTTGTAAAGAGTCGGCAAGGCTGTGCATCGACAGGATGGTCAGGATAGGTGCGGCGAAAATGCGTGTGAGTTTGAGCATGCTGGAACCAGTGTGGTTGAGTCAGCTGCAGAGTACTGGATACACCCCGCAGCGGACAAATAGAAATGTGTCTCCTGTCACATTCTTACCGCAAACGGCGTGGAAGAATAGGAGTGACAATAACCATAACTTTCACTGTCAGGGGTATAAAATGATCAAGTTGATTGTTCCCGCCGTGCTCATTGCCGCGGCGGGCGGATATTTCTATTTTCAGGGGCAGTTGGACACCGAGTCCAGTAGCGATCTGGTCAAACAGGTGGATGCCGCATTGCTGGAAGCAAAAGAAGACGCGGTGAGCTTGCCCCCGGAAGAGGCACTTGCCAGCAGTGAAATGCTGCCGACGGACGGCGATGTGTTTGCTGACGCTCCGGAACACATGATGGTGACCACTGCTGAAGAGTCCGCTGCTGCTGTTGCGGAGATGGCGGAGACGGACGCTGACACCGACGCCGAATAGGCACAAGGGTAGTCGAGACCATCTATTCCTACGGTAAGCGTGCTGCCAGTCAGTGGCGCGCTGCGATTCAGCGACCAATCCATACCCGGGCTATGCCCGGGTATTTTTTTGCGTTTCTTTTATTCGAGTGGGCGTCGCCACTTGGGCGGACCAGGGTAACAGGGTGTATCACATGGAGTTGAATCAGGTCACGTTGCCGGTGCGGGATATGGCTGCCGCGACGGCTTTTTATCGACAGCTGGGTTTTCTGCAAATTGTTGATACACCCCACTATGCCCGCTTCGAGTGCCCCGAGGGGGCGGCTACCTTTTCCCTGGCGCTGGCTGATGAAGGGAGCGGTGCGGCGGTAATCTATTTCGAAACGCGGGAGCTGGACGAGAGAGTCGCCGAGCTGATGGCCAGCGGCATTGCATTTGAACAGCTGCCGGAAGACATGCCGTGGTTATGGCGGGAGGCGATATTGCGCGATCCGTCCGGAAACAAACTCAAGCTGTATTGGGCGGGGGAGAATCGACGCTACCCGCCCTGGCGTGTGGAGCGCTCGGGCGGGTAACTGATAGCGGGCTTGTGCGGTTAGCCCTGCGCGTTAAATTCCTGGCCGCTGACCCCGCGACTGTCGTCCCCCATCAAATAGAGGTAGGTATTCATCAGTGCCTCCGGCGGTACCACGGTCTGAGGGTCCTCCGCGGGATAAGCTGCCGCGCGCATGTTGGTGCGGGTGCCACCGGGATTAATACTGTTGACGCGCACCTGTGAGACGCCGTCCAGCTCGTCTGCCAGCACCTGCATCAGGCCTTCGGCCGCAAACTTGGACACTGAGTAAGCCCCCCAGTACGCGCGGCCCTTGCGCCCGACGCTCGAGCTCGTCATCAGAATGGAGGCGGTCTCCGGCTGCTCCATCAAGGGCAGCAGAAAGCGGGTAAGGCCAAACACGGCATTGACGTTAACCTGCATTACCTGTTGCCAGGCGGAGTAATTGTAATTGGCAATTGGCGTGCGCTGCCCGAGCAGGCTCGCATTGTGGAGCAGGCCGTCGAGACGACCGAATTCCTGATCAACGGCCTCGGCGAAATGCTCAAAGGTATCCTGGTTGGCCTCGTTGAGGTCCATGGGAAAAATAGCGGGTTGGGGGCCACCGGCGCTTTCGATTTCGTCGTACACCTGCTCCAGTTTTGCGGTGGTGCGGCCGAGCAGAATGACAGTTGCACCATGTTGCGCAAACGTTTTCGCCGCGACCCGGCCGATGCCGTCTCCCGCACCGGTAACCAGAATGATTTTATCTTTCAACAGATCGGGTGCAGGGGTGTAGTTCTCGACAACTTCGGGCATCGTTCTTCCAGGTTCTAAATCGGGTAATAGGAAATTTCAGTGGCGCGGCAGTTTAACTGCGGTCCAGATATCGGGTCTCGAGCAAGGGCCAGATTTCAGTGGCCGACTGCACGACGTGATCTGCCCCCCAGTTGGCCGCGTCATCGCCGGCATCGATATAGCCATAATTGCAGGCGATGGTGGGCATGCCTGCCGCTTTGCCGGCTTCGATATCGCGCAGGTGGTCGCCGACATAAATGGCGTCTTCCGGAGCACAGCCGATACGTGTGCACGCAAGCAGTACCGGTTCGGGATGCGGTTTGCGTTGACTGACATCATCCGGACATACGATGGCCCCAGGGGTCGGCAGGTAGTCAAACGCCTGCATCAGGGGGGTCGTGTAGGCCGCGGGTTTGTTGGTGACGACACCCCAGGCGATATCGTGTTTCGCCAGCTGTTCCAGCAGGGGCTCGATACCTGGAAAGGGTACGGTGGCCACCGCCAGGTGGGCGAGGTACAGGTCGAGGAATCGCTGTCTCAACGCATCGAAAACCGGGTCGCCCTCGTCGCGGCCAAATGCCAGTGAAACCATTGCCCGGGCACCATTGGATACCACGGCGCGAATGTCTTCGCCGGGAAGAGGGGGGAGCTGCTCCTGTTGGCGCAACTGGTTAAGCACCACGATAAAGTCTGGTGCTGTGTCGAACAGGGTGCCATCCAGGTCAAAAAGAACCGCTTTCATGGAGTATCGCCGTTACTCAGGTTTGTATGCGTGCATCAGGTAGTTTACATCCACATCGCGCGGATCGAGTTTGTAGCGTTTGGTCAGTGGGTTGTAGGTCATGCCGGTGATGTCCCGGAGTTCCAGCTCTGCCTCGCGCAACCAGGCCCCCATTTCCGATGGGCGGATAAACTTGGCGTACTCGTGGGTGCCCTTCGGCAGTAGTCGCAGTACATACTCGGCGCCAACTACGGCAAATAGCCAGCCTTTCGCAGTGCGGTTAATGGTGGAGAAAAACAGATGTCCGCCGGGCTTCACCAGCTGCGCGCAGGCGCGGATGACCGAGGCCGGGTCGGGCACATGCTCCAGCATTTCCAGGCAGGTTACGACGTCAAAACTGGCGGGCTCTCGCTCGGCCAGCGCTTCCACTGCGATTTTCTCGTAGTCTACAGAGACGCCGCTTTCCAGAGCGTGCAGGCGCGCTACGTTCAGGGGGGCTTCTCCCAGGTCAATACCGGTTACCTTGGCGCCGCGCTGTGCCATCGCCTCGGTGAGGATGCCGCCGCCGCAGCCTACGTCGAGCAAGCGCTTGCCGGCGACCGCGGCGCGCGCATCAATGTAGTTGGCCCTGAGCGGATTGATTTCGTGCAGGGGTTTGAATTCTCCGTGGCGGTCCCACCAGCGGCTTGCCAGCTGCTCAAATTTGGCAATTTCTGCCCGATCTACATTCGTCATGTTCGCTCTAGTCTCTGTCACTCGCGGAGGTCGATCCGATCACTGGCCGGCGATTCTATCACGCCACTGGCGGGTCCGTTGGCGAAGCTCCGGCACATTGATGCTGAGGAGTTCGCGGTCCTGCATCAGTGTTCGTCCCGCGACCCAGGAATGGGTGACGCTGTGTCCGCTCGGCGTGTAGATCAGCTGTGAAACCGGATCGTGCATTGGCTGCTTCTCGAGCGCGCTCATGTCGATCGCGATCACGTCCGCCTGTTTGCCGACTTCGAGGCTGCCAACGTCCCCATCGAGGCCCAGCGCACGCGCTCCGTTAATGGTGGCCATTTCCAGTGCCTGAAAGGCGGGTACGGCCTCCGCGCGCCCGCTGACGGCTTTCGCCAGCAGGGCGGCCTGGTTTGCTTCGGCAAACAGGTCGAGGTTGTTGTTGCTGGCAGCACCATCGGTGCCGAGTGCCACGTTCACTCCCGCATCGAGGAGTGCGGCTGTGGGGCAAAAACCCGATGCGAGCTTGAGGTTCGATTTGGGGCAGTGCGCTACATGGGCGCCACTCTGTTGCAGGAGGGCAATATCTTCCTCATTGAGTGCGGTCATGTGCACGCACAGGGTCTGCGGGGTCAGCAGGCCCAGGCGCTGGAGTCGCTGGGTCGGGCGCTCTCCGGTTTCGGCGACTGCGCGCTCGACCTCGCACGCGGTCTCGTGCAGGTGCATTTGTATCGGCATCTGCAGTTCTGCCGCGTAGACTGCAATTTTCTGCAGGGTGGCGTCTCCCACCGTGTAGGGTGCGTGTGGAGCGAAAACGACTCCGATGCGCGGGTGCTGCTTGACGTCATCGCGCAGTGCCAGACCCTTCTCCAGCGCCTCGTCCGCCGACTGGCTCCAGGGCGTCGGGAAGTCGAGGATCGGGAAGGCCAGCTGTGTGCGGATGCCGGTGTCGCGCGCAACCGCCGCCGTGGATTCCGGATGGAAATACTGGTCGGCGAAAGTGGTTGTGCCGGATCGCAGCATCTCCGCGATGGCGAGCAGGCTGCCGTCGGCCGCAAAGTCCTCGTCGACCCACTTTTGCTCAGCGGGCCAGATGTGTTCCTCCAGCCAGGTCATCAGTGGCAGGTCGTCGGCATAGCCCCGCAGCAAGCTCATAGGCGTATGGGTGTGGGTGTTGATCAGTCCCGGCAAGACGGCATGATCCGGCAGCTCGAATTCTTGCTCGGCCTCGTAGCGCGATCGGGCTTCCCCGGTGGGTAAGAGGTCCACGATCTGTCCGTCTTTGATGGCCAGTGAGCAATCGGTGTACACCTGTTGCTGCGGGACAACGGGGACGATCCAGCGGGCGTGGATCAGGGTATCGACCTGGTTGTTTTTTAGTCGATCTGTGTGCATGTGCCTGCCTGGTAACCAGTTGAGGGGCGATAGACTTTACTTGCGCCGTCGAGCCCTAACAAGTCTGCCTCGTACCAACCTTCCCCGCGCCAATTGTGATACCATTGCGCGCTTGGTCGAACCCCGGATTCCAGTGGGTCGGGCAGCGCGGGCCAGGGTGCAGCGTCTGTCGGGCGTGAAGGAATTTGAGGCGGCGGTAATAACTATTTAAGGAATGCCGGAACTTATGGGCGAGCTAGCCAAAGAAATCTCTCCGATCAATATCGAAGAAGAGCTCAAGCAGTCCTATCTCGACTATGCGATGAGCGTGATTGTGGGACGTGCGCTGCCGGACGTGCGCGACGGCCTCAAGCCGGTGCACCGGCGCGTGCTCTACGCCATGAACGAACTCAAGAACGACTGGAACAAGCCGTACAAAAAATCGGCGCGTGTCGTCGGTGATGTGATTGGTAAATATCACCCGCACGGCGATTCCGCGGTATACGACACCATCGTGCGTATGGCGCAGCCTTTCTCATTGCGCTACATGCTGGTGGATGGCCAGGGTAACTTCGGCTCCATCGATGGCGATAGCCCGGCGGCGATGCGTTACACCGAGATTCGCATGGACAAGCTGGCCCATGAGCTGTTGTCCGATCTCGACAAGGAAACCGTTAATTTCATCGACAACTACGACGGCTCCGAGCAAATGCCGGAAGTCCTGCCGTCGCGGGTGCCCAATCTGCTGGTGAACGGTTCCTCCGGTATTGCCGTGGGTATGGCGACGAATATCCCGCCACACAACATGAGTGAAGTGGTGCGCGGTTGTCTGGCGTTGATCGACAACCCCGAGCTGTCCGTCGATGACCTGATGGAGTTCATTCCGGGCCCGGATTTCCCCACGGGTGCCACCATCAATGGCCGTGCCGGCATTTTGCTGGCTTACCGCACCGGCCGTGGCCGTATTTACGTGCGTGCGAAGGCCGACGTGATTCGCGATGAAAAAACCAATCGCGAGACCATCATCATCACCGAGATTCCCTACCAGCTGAACAAGGCACGCCTGATTGAGCGCATTGCCGAGCTGGTGAAGGAAAAGAAAATCGAGGGCATTTCCGAACTGCGCGACGAGTCCGATAAAGACGGCCTGCGCGTGGTGATTGAGCTCAAGCGTGGCGAATTGGGTGATGTTGTCCTGAATAACCTCTACTCCCAGACCCAGCTGGAGAGTGTATTCGGTATCAACATGGTGGCGTTGGTCAATGGCCAGCCCAAGGTGCTGAATCTCAAGGAGCTGCTCGAATACTTCATCCGTCACCGCCAGGAAGTGGTCACGCGGCGAACGGTATACCTGCTGCGCAAGGCCCGTGAGCGCGGTCATATCCTGGAAGGCCTGGCAATTGCTATTGCCAATATCGACCCGGTGATCGAACTGATCAAGGCTTCCGCGACGCCGGCAGATGCCCGCGAGGCGCTGCTGACCAAGGGCTGGGCGGTTGGCGAGGTACAGCAATTCCTCGAGCGTGCCGGTGCGGACGCCTGTCGTCCGGATGACCTCCCGAAAGAGTTTGGCATGCGTGACGACGGTTCCTATTACCTGTCACCGGCGCAGGCACAGGCCATTCTGGAGTTGCGTCTGCACCGCCTGACCGGCATGGAGCACGATAAGCTGCTGGCGGAGTATAAAGAGCGCCTGGAGCAGATCGCCGAGTATTTGCATATCCTTGGCAGCTTCGAGCGCCTGATGGAAGTGATCCGTGAGGAGCTGGAACAGCTCGACAAGGAGTTTGGTGACGAGCGTCGCACTGACATTGTTGCCTCCCGCCAGGACCTGACGGTAGAAGACCTGATTACCCCGGAAGACAAGGTTGTTACCATTTCCCATGGTGGCTACGCCAAGAGTCAGCCGCTGACTGACTACCAGGCTCAGCGCCGTGGCGGTATGGGTAAGTCCGCGACACAGGTGAAGGACGAGGACTTTGTCGAGCACCTGCTGATTGCCAATTCCCATGACACCATTTTGTGCTTCTCCAATAAGGGCAAGGTGTACTGGCTGAAGGTCTATGAAGTGCCGACGGCAGGTCGCGCCTCCCGCGGTCGTCCAATGGTCAACATGCTGCCGCTCGAAGAAGACGAGCGCATCAGCAGCATGATGCCGGTATCCGAGTACGACGAAGAACACTTTATCTTCTTTGCGACTGCCAAAGGCACGGTAAAGAAAACCCCGCTGAGTGCATTTGCCCGTCCGCGTAGCGTTGGTCTGCGTGCCATTGAGCTGGAAGAAGATGATCGTCTGGTGGCGACCGCGATCACCGACGGTTCCCACGATGTGCTGCTGTTGACCAGTGCGGGCAAGGCGGCGCGTTTTGCCGAGGAAAATGTGCGTTCCATGGGGCGTGTTTCCCGCGGTGTGCGCGGTATCCGCATGGCCGATGGTGTGACGGTGATTGCGATGGTTATCCCGGAAGAGGATGGTTCGGTCATGATGGTGACCGAAAATGGCTACGGCAAGCGCACCGCAACCGATGATTTCCCCACCAAGGGGCGTGGTACCCAGGGTGTGATCGCGATCGCCGAAAGCGAACGCAACGGTGCACTGGTTGGCGCCTGCCAGGTTCATTCCGGTGAGGAAATCATGCTGATCTCTGATCAGGGTACCCTGGTGCGCACCCGCGTCGACGAAGTCTCTGTGCTGGGTCGTAATACCCAGGGGGTTCGGGTCATTCGCCTGAAGTCCGGGGAGCAACTCGTGGGTCTCGCCAGTATTCAGGAGTCTGATGAAGAGGATGAAGCAGAGGGTGGCGAGGAATAATCGCTGCCGGCTTATCCGCAAAGGCCGCACTAACCCGCGGCCTTTTTTGACGATGGCCTTCACCCCGGGCGGTAATGTGGGGTCGCCACATTTCGACTCGACGGATTTGATTCGATTGGAAGTAACTCGATGAGGAAGTTTAATTTCTGTGCTGGCCCGGCTGCGCTGCCGGATGCTGTGCTGCAGCAGGCCCAGCGCGATTTGCTCGATTGGCAGGGGCTCGGATGTTCGGTGATGGAGATCAGTCACCGTTCTCCCGAGTTCGTAGAAGTGGCGGAGACCGCTGAACAGGATTTGCGGGATCTCCTCCAGATTCCCGACAATTACCGCGTCCTGTTTGTGCAGGGTGGTGCCACCGGGCAGTTCAGTGCCATTCCGTGGAATCTGTTTGGTGGCGAAAGCCAGACCGCAGACTATATCCATACCGGGCAGTGGGCCAAAAAGGCGATTGCCGAGGCGCGTCGCTACGGCCAGGTGAATATTGTCGCGTCCAGCGAAGATCAGAATTTCTCCTATGCGCCGGCTGCAGACAGCTGGGAGCAGACCCCGGGTGCGGCTTACTTCCATTACACGCCAAACGAAACGATCGGCGGGGTGGAATTTAATTACGTACCGGAAGTCACCTGCCCACTGGTGGCGGATATGTCTTCCAATATTCTTTCCCAGTCCATCGATGTATCCCGGTTCGGCATGATTTATGCGGGTGCCCAGAAGAATATCGGCCCCTCTGGCATTGCGGTAGTCATCGTGCGGGACGACCTGCTGGATCGCGCTTTGCCGGAGATTCCCCGCAGCCTGAACTGGAAGATCGCCGCGGAAGGCGGCTCAATGGATAACACCCCGCCGACATTTGCCTGGTACCTGTCCGGACTCGTGTTCCAGTGGTTGAAGGCGCACGGCGGGGTCGAGGCGATGTCACGCCTCAGTCTTGAGAAATCTGGCCTGCTCTACGACTTTATTGACGGCAGCGATTTTTATTCGAGTCCGGTGGCGCTGGATAGCCGCTCCCGAATGAATGTTCCTTTTGTGCTCGCCGATGCCAAGCTGGATAAGGTGTTCCTGAGTCAGGCAGAGGAAGCGGGTTTGTTGGGCCTGAAAGGGCACCGGTCGGTGGGGGGCATGCGCGCCTCTTTGTATAACGCGGTCAGTGTAGAGGCAGTGGAAGCGCTGGTAGCGTTCATGAAGGATTTTGAGCAGCGCCAGGGTTAATTGTCGCTGTTGGTAAGGAGAGGGGATAAATGTCAGAGAGTAAGGCTTCGGTGGATCCGCGCTTGATTGCATTGCGCGATCGCATCGATGCAATCGACAGTGAAATTGCCGAGCTGATTAGTGCGCGCGCAGAGTGTGCACTGGAAGTCGCCGAGGTGAAGAAAGCCGGAGGCGGTGATGCCGTCTATTACCGCCCTGAGCGCGAAGCCCAGGTGCTGCGCCGGGCGATGGAGCGCAACCGCGGGCCATTGAATGATGAGGAAATGGCGCGGCTGTTCCGGGAAATCATGTCGGCGTGCCTGGCACTGGAAGAGCCGGTTAAAGTCGCGTATCTGGGGCCGGAAGGTACCTTTACCCAGCAGGCCGCACTGAAGCACTTTGGCAATTCGGCCCAGAGCCGGCCGCTTGCCGCCATCGATGAAGTATTCCGGGAAGTTGAAGCGGGCGCTGTGGCTTATGGCGTGGTCCCGGTAGAAAACTCTACAGAAGGTGTGATCAATCACACCCTCGATAACTTCATGAGTTCCAATCTGTGTATCTGCGGGGAGGTGGAGCTGCGTATCCATCATCACCTGATGATTTCTGATATCACCAAGTCGGACGCAATCACCCGTATTTATTCTCACTCCCAGAGTCTGGCCCAGTGTCGTAAATGGCTGGATGCGCATTATCCGAATGTCGAACGGGTTGCGGTATCGAGCAACGCGGAAGCGGCCCGGCGGGTAAAGGGTGAGTGGAATGCCGCAGCGATTGCCGGGGATATGGCGGCAGATCTCTATGGTCTCAAAGTGCTGCAGGAAAAAATCGAGGACCAGCCCGACAACTCGACGAGATTCCTGATTATTGGCACCAAGCAGGTGCCGGCCAGCGGCGATGATAAAACGTCTCTGATGGTATCCATGCGCAATGAGCCTGGTGCCCTGCACGATCTGCTCGAGCCGTTCCAGCGACATGATGTCGACCTGACCCGGGTTGAGACGCGGCCCTCGCAGTCAGGCACCTGGACCTATGTGTTTTTTATCGATTTTATCGGTCATCGAGATTCCGAACATATCGCCGCTGCTCTTCAGGAAGTCGGCGCCTGTGCGTCAGATCTCAAGGTGCTCGGGTCGTACCCGCGCGGAGTGCTGTAAGTGACCAGCGCCAGGGAAGGGGAGCGGAAGCGCAATATCGAGGTGGCGGTCGGCCGCCTGGTTGTGGTGGGGCTCGGATTGATCGGCGGAAGCCTCGCGCTGGCACTGAAGGCGGCCGGCGCCTGCCGGGAAGTGATCGGGGTGGCGCGTCGCCAGCAGACATGTGACGAGGCGGTAGCCCTCGGGGTTGTCGATCGCGCGGTCACCAGTCTTGCCGATGTCATGCCGGAATTGCAGGAAGGGGATGTTGTCTTTGTTTCCGTGCCGACCCTGGCAGTAGAGTCTGTTTTTCGTGAGCTTGCCGATGGTCTTCCCGATGGTGTCACGATCACGGATGGCGCCAGCGTCAAGGGCAGTGTGATAGAGGCTGCCCGCCAGGTCTGGGGTCAGGTTCCTGAGAATCTCGTGCCCGGTCACCCCATTGCGGGTTCCGAGCGCAGCGGGGTTGCTGCTGCGCGCGACGACCTGTATATCGCTCACCGAATCATATTGACTCCAGTCGCGAGCACGGGCGACGCGCATGTGCAGCGGGTAGCCGCCATGTGGCAGGCCGCCGGGGGTGAGGTGCTGTGTATGTCGGTGGGAGAGCACGATGAGGTGCTGGCGGCCACCAGTCATTTGCCCCATGTGATTGCGTACGGTCTCGTCGATACGCTCGCGCACGACTCGGAAAATGAAAATATCTTCCGCTATGCGGCAGGGGGCTTCCGGGACTTTACCCGCATCGCCTCCAGTGACCCCACCATGTGGCGGGACATCATGCTGGCGAACCGCGATGCGATCCTCAAGTCCATCGATCTTTTTTCCGCGAATCTCGGCGCGCTGCGCACTGCCATCGCTGATGGTGAGAGTGAGCAGTTAACGGGGATTTTCACCCGGGCCAAGGTGGCCAGGGATCACTTTACAAAAATGTTGGCTAAGAAAGCGTTTATAGAACCTATGCAAGCTCAGGAAGTTACATTTATCGCAAAACCCGGTGGCACTGTGACGGGAACCTTCAGGGTGCCCGGTGACAAGTCTATGTCTCATCGCTCTATCATGTTGGGCTCGCTCGCTGAGGGCGTGACAGAGGTTGAGGGTTTCCTTGAAGGGGAAGACGCTCTGGCCACACTGCAGGCGTTCCGCGATATGGGGGTGGTCATCGAAGGTCCGGTCAATGGCCGTGTGACCGTGCATGGCGTTGGCATGCAAGGATTGCAGGCACCGCCCGGGCCGCTGTATCTGGGTAACTCCGGCACTTCCATGCGTTTGCTGGCGGGCCTGCTCGCGGGGCAGTCTTTTGACGTCACACTGACGGGTGATGAGTCTCTTTCCAAGCGTCCGATGAATCGCGTCGCTAATCCGTTGCAGGAAATGGGTGCGGTCATTGAAACCGGATCGGAAGGACGGCCGCCCCTGACGGTGCGTGGCGGCGCTGCACTGCAGGGGATCGAATACAAGCTCCCCATGGCGAGCGCACAGGTGAAGTCCTGCGTTCTGTTGGCTGGCCTGTATGCCGAAGGCGAGACCAGCACAGTTGAGCCTGCGCCAACCCGCGACCACACCGAGCGCATGTTGCAGGGCTTTGGTTACGAGGTGCAGCGTGACGGAGCGCGGGCAAGCCTGCGTGGCGGCGGCAAACTGCAGGCCTGCAAGATTGACGTTCCTGCGGATATTTCCTCTGCGACCTTCTTTATGGTTGCGGCATCCATTGCCCCGGGTTCCGACATTCTGTTGCAGCATGTGGGCATCAACCCCACGCGGGACGGTGCCATTAATATTCTGCGAGCGATGGGTGCAGATATCGAGTTGCTGAATCGCCGTGAGGTCGGTGGTGAGCCGGTGGCCGATATTCATGTGCGCTACGCGCCGTTGAAAGGCATTCGCATTCCCGAGGACCAGGTTCCGCTGGCCATTGACGAGTTTCCGGCGCTGTTTGTGGCAGCCGCCTGTGCAGAGGGTGAAACCGTGCTGACCGGTGCGGAAGAGTTGCGGGTCAAGGAAAGTGACCGCATTCAGGCGATGGCAGATGGTCTCGAGATCCTCGGTGTCGATGCCAAGGCGACCCCTGACGGAATCGTGATTCAGGGCGCCGGTGCCGGATCTGCTTTTGGCGGTGGCACCGTCGACAGTCTGGGAGATCACCGTATCGCGATGTCTTTCGCCGTCGCCTCGCTGCGGGCCAGTGAGTCGATTGAAATCCTGCATTGTGCCAACGTGGCCACGTCTTTCCCCGATTTTGCTGGCCTTGCGGCGCGCGCGGGGCTGAATTTGGAGCTAGGCTGACGCCATGGGGCAGTCGACAGGCTGCCCTGACCTTGAGTTGTTTTTTAAAGAATGATGACTGAATCGAATACGCTTCCCCCGGTCGTGACCATCGACGGACCCAGTGGGTCTGGCAAGGGGACTATTGCCCGCCTGGTGGCCGAAAAGCTGGGCTACAGCCTGCTGGATTCCGGTGCGCTCTATCGTCTGACCGCCCTGGCGGCCCTCGGGCGCAGTGTGGATCTGACCGATGAGGCAACGCTGACTGAAGTTGCCGCCAATCTGGATATTCGCTTTGAGTTGCGTGATGGCGAGGTTGCCGCGCTGCTGGAAGGGCGGGATGTGAGCCGCGATATCCGTATGGAAGAGGTCAGTATGGCGGCCTCTAAAGTCGCGGCGATGCACGGTGTGCGCGCCGCGCTGTTGCAGCGCCAGCGGGATTTTCGCGAGGCTCCGGGACTGGTGGCGGATGGCCGGGATATGGGTACCACCGTGTTCCCTGACGCCCCGGTCAAGGTGTTCCTGACGGCCTCGGCAGAGGAGAGGGCGCGCCGCCGCCATGAGCAGTTGCGGGAGCGGGGGGTTTCTGTTAGCCTCCGCGACCTGCTGGAGGATATCCGCGCCCGGGACGCGCGTGATATGAGCCGGGAGGCCTCCCCACTGGCTCCTGCTGAGGATGCAGTCGAGCTGGATAGTACCGGGGTCAGTATTGACGCGGTGCTGGAGCAGGTATTGGCGCTGGTTGAGCAGCGCATTGGTGCCCAATAGGCACACCCAGACAGTTTTATCCGATAGCGGCCGGGATCAGCCAGAATTGCCCGGCCGTTGTCGTAATTCGACCCGCGTGCTGGCAGCGTGGTGGGGCTTTTGCTGGCGGTTGACTACACTTTCAAGTTGCCACCGGCTGGGTCCATATATATAGGTAATGTAATGAGCGAAAGCTTTGCTGATTTATTTGAAGAGAGCCTGAAAAGCGTAGAAATGGCGCCGGGTGCGATTGTTACCGGTGTTGTGATCGACGTGGACAAAGACTGGGTTACCGTTCATGCGGGCCTGAAGTCTGAAGGCGTTATTCCCGCTGCCCAGTTCCTGAACGAAAAGGGTGAAGTGGACCTGCAGGTTGGCGACGAAGTTCAGGTTGCCCTCGAAGCAGTAGAAGACGGTTTCGGTGAAACCCGCCTGTCCCGTGAGAAAGCCAAGCGCGCTGAAGCCTGGAAGATTCTCGACGCTGCACACGCTGCAGACGAAGTGGTCAAGGGTGTTATCAGTGGCAAGGTCAAGGGTGGCTTCACCGTTGACGTGGCTAACATTCGCGCGTTCCTGCCGGGTTCCCTGGTAGACGTTCGTCCGGTTCGCGACACTGCGCACCTGGAAGGTAAAGAGCTCGAATTCAAAGTCATCAAGCTGGACGCCAAGCGCAACAACGTTGTTGTTTCCCGCCGCGCGGTAATGGAAGCAGCCAACAGCGAAGAGCGCGAAGCGCTGCTGGAAAGCCTGCAGGAAGGCATGTCCATCAAGGGTATCGTGAAGAACCTGACCGACTACGGTGCATTCGTGGACCTGGGCGGTATCGATGGCCTGCTGCACATCACCGACATGGCCTGGAAGCGCATCAAGCATCCGAGCGAGATCGTCAATGTTGGCGACGAGATCGAAGTGAAGGTCCTGAAGTTCGACCGCGAGCGCAGCCGTGTATCTCTGGGCCTCAAGCAGCTGGGCGAGGATCCTTGGGTATCCATCAAGCAGCGTTACCCGGAGAACAGCCGCGTGAAGGCGGTTGTGACCAACCTGACCGACTACGGCTGCTTTGCCGAGCTGGAAGAGGGCGTCGAAGGTCTGGTACACGTATCCGAAATGGATTGGACCAACAAGAACATCCACCCGTCCAAAGTTGTCAACGTTGGCGACGAGGTCGAGGTAATGATTCTGGATATCGACGAAGAGCGTCGTCGTATTTCCCTGGGTATCAAGCAGTGCCAGGAAAATCCGTGGGATGCGTTTGCTCGTAAGTTCGCCAAGGGCGACAAGATCTCCGGTAAGATCAAGTCCATCACCGACTTCGGTATCTTCATCGGTCTGGACGGCAGCATCGATGGTCTGGTGCACCTGTCCGACATCTCCTGGAACGAAGCGGGCGAAGACGCAGTTCGCAAGTTCAAGAAAGGTGACGAAATCGAGACCGTTATCCTGGGTATCGACTCCGACCGTGAGCGTATCTCCCTGGGTATCAAGCAGCTGGAGTCCGATCCGTTCTCCGATTACGTTGCGACCAACGACCGTGGCACCATCGTAACTGGTACCATCAAGGAAGTTGACGCCAAGCAGGCTGTCATCGTCCTGGCTGACGAAGTAGAAGGCGTTCTGCGCGCTTCCGAAATCAGCCGCGACAAGGTTGAAGACGCTCGCAACGTACTGAAAGAAGGCGAAGAGGTTGAGGCCAAGATCACCAGCGTGGATCGCAAGAACCGCGTGATCAGCCTGTCCATCAAAGCCAAGGATCAGGACGACGAGAAGCAGGCCATTAAGGATCACACCAAGAAGCAGGCTGAACAGGTTCAGCCGGCCACTATCGGTGACCTGATCAAGGCCCAGATGAACAACAAAGACTAATAGTCTTTAGTTTTCATCAGGCCCCGCCTTATAGGTTGGGGCTATGCGAAAGCCGGACTGGGGTTGCCCAGTCCGGCTTTCTGTTAGATGATTGCGGCTCTAATCTAGAATAATCAATGACTTAGATAAGGTTACGGGGCGCATGACCAAATCCGAACTGATCGAAAGGATTGCGTTGAGGTTGGATCAGCTGCCGGTCCGCGATGTGGAGCTGGCGGTGAAGGTGATGTTGGACTCTATGTCTGATGTGCTGGCCAAGGGAGAGCGGATCGAGATCCGTGGCTTTGGTAGCTTTTCACTGCATTATCGGGCACCACGGACGGGTAGAAATCCCAAAACCGGTGATGCCGTCGCGCTGGCGGGCAAGTATGTCCCTCATTTCAAGCCCGGCAAAGAGTTGCGCGACAGAGTCAATCAACGCATGCACCAGGAGTCGATCCCCGAAGTATGATTGGGGGGATTGATCACCGTTGAATTAACCACGCTCGCGAAAGCGGAGGTGCTCTTGTCATTTTTGCGTTGGCTATTGCGAATCATCTATGGATTGCTCGCGATACTATGTATCGCTATCGGCGTTTACTTCGCAGTAGATAACCCCCAACAGATTTCCCCCAACTTCGTTGGTAATACCATGCCTGCGGGCAGCGTCGGTTTTTGGTTGATCGGTGCTCTGCTGCTGGGCGTGCTGCTTGGATTCCTGATCGGTATTTTGCCGATGGCGAACGAACGTCGCCGGGTGCGCGGGCTGGAGCGTCAGCTGCGCCGCACCGAGCAGGAGCTGTATACCGTTCGCCGCAAGGTGTCCGCTGACTAATGGGTGATCTGACCTTTTTCTTCTTTCTGCTGGCAGCCATCGCAATTGGATGGCTGCTGGGGCGTCGTAGTATGAGGAAGAAAAAGCCCGATTGCAGTGCCCAGGAGCAGGCGTTGGCCCGCTCCTATGCCCAGGGACTCAATTACCTCCTGAATGAAAGGCACGATGATGCGATCGATAAATTTATCGATTCCCTGGAAGTGTCGAGTGCCACGTTCGATACCCATCTGGCACTGGGAAACCTGCTCAGGAAGCGCGGTGAGCACGATCAGGCGATCCGTGTGCACCAGAACCTGCTCGCGCGCCCAAGCCTTGCGCGGCAGGCCCAGCAAAACGCACAGCTGGAACTGGCGCGCGACTATATTGCAGCGGGCTGGCTGGACCGGGCAGAGCGTCTCCTGCAGGAACTGGTGGAAACGTCCTCTGATTTACGTGATACCAGCCTGGAGCACCTGATTGAGGTGTATCGGGATGAGCGTGAATGGGCAAAAGCAATTCACGCAGTGAACTTACTGCATGGACGTCGGTTCAAGCGAATTTCGTCCGAGTGGGCACCGGTGCAGGCACACTTTTGCTGTGAGTTGGCCGAAGAGGCGATTACCTCGAAAGATTACCTGAGTGCCCGCAAGCATATCGACGCGGCACTCAACTATGACAAGAATTCGGTGCGCGCCAATTTGCTGTTGGGCCGTTTGGAGCATCTGCTCGGCCGACCGCGGGAAGCAATCCGGGTGTTACAGCGTATCCCCCGTCAGAACCCGGACTACATTCCGGAAATCCTCGATCTTCTGATCACATCTTATCTGGAGGTAGGAGACGAGACTGGGTTGGATCGCTATCTGGAATCCCTGCTGAAGGAGTATCCCTCCAACAGCGTTTTGATTGCGCTGACAGAGCGTATCCACCAGGAGCAGAATGAATCCGCTGCTGCGACTTTTATGGGCGAGCAACTGGCGCTGAGACCCTCTCTGCGTGGACTCGGACATTTCCTCGACCTGCATCTGGATATCGCTGAAGGGCGCACCCGCGAGAATCTCACTTTACTCAAGACGCTGATTGATCAGCTGATCGCCAGCAGGCCGCATTATCGCTGCGTCAGTTGCGGGTTTTCCGGTAATCAGCTGCACTGGTTGTGTCCCAGCTGTAAGAGCTGGGGAACCGTTCGCTCCGTAAAGGGTGTTGAGGGTGACTAGCGCGCCTTTCCATCTTTCACTTTTTCCACATATTTTCTGCACGAGGTAATTTCTTGAACGCACAGGTTGCATCCCCCGTTATCGTCGCTCTGGATTACAACAACCCGGAGGCAGCACTCACTATGGCGGATTTACTCGATCCGCAGTTATGCCGGGTCAAGGTCGGTAAAGAGCTGTTTACGATTGCCGGCCCGGAGTTGGTCCGCGCACTGGTGGCGCGCGGATTCCAGGTGTTTCTCGACCTCAAGTTTCACGATATTCCCAATACTGTAGCGGCAGCAGTCAAGGCGGCGGCGGACCTGGGCGTATGGATGGTCAATGTGCATGCGAGTGGCGGGGCGAGAATGATGACCGCGGCGCGTGAGGCTATTGAGCCGTTGGGTGAAAGTCGTCCGCTGTTGATTGGTGTCACCGTGCTGACCAGTACGGCATCGGAAGAGCTGGCCGAAGTTGGTGTAGAGCGTGAGCTGCGGGATCAGGTTGCGTCTCTCGCGTTGCTGGCACAAAAAAGTGGATTAGACGGCGTGGTTTGCTCTGCCCAGGAAGCGGCATTATTGCGTTCTGTCTGCGGAGATGACTTCGCGCTTGTCACGCCAGGCATCCGTCCATCAGGTTCTGCCGCGGATGATCAGCGTCGAATTGTGACACCGTCAGATGCAGTGGAACTAGGGTCTGATTACCTTGTGATTGGCAGACCCATTACCTCTGCTGCTGATCCCATGGCAGCGTTGCGCGGCATTCTTCAGGAACTGAATAGCGCATCATAAATTCCCTCCAGACTTTTGTTTTCTTTGTCGTCTCTTCGCTGTTAGAGTGCCTTTTCCCTTTGGAAGTTGTTGTTTTTTAAGGGAAATTTTTTTGACTATCACATGGAGGCGACAATGAAAAAAATTCAATTTTCTTTCTTCAAATTTTTTCTGGTTTGTTTTTTTGCGGCAGCGGTTCCTGCGCTGGCAGTAGAGGAATCTACTGCTTTGGATGAAGGTCAGGCTCAGCTTGCGTCTGTCGAAACCGTCAACCTGAACACGGCAACGGCGGAAGAGCTGGCAGAAAGTTTGGCAGGTATCGGCCTTTCCAAAGCAAAGCGGATTGTTGCGTATCGGGATGCGTATGGTCCCTTTGCGCGCATTGAGGACTTGCTCGAAGTGAAAGGCGTGGGCATGGCAACACTCGAGAAAAACCGCGCCAAACTTTCACTCTGATCACAAATTGAGAATAGAGTGCTGGCGCGATGATTGCGCTTGCTCTAGATTTGTGCAGTCGTAGGGTGCGAAATCTATTTGGAGTCAGGCCGCATGACTCGTTGGGTAGTCGTCGGTGGTACCGGAAAAATTGGCAGGGTGCTCTGCGAGGCATTGAGTGCACAGGGGAATCCTGTGTTGTCCATTTCCCGTTCCTTTTCTGCGCCTGATGGTTGCCAGCAACTCTCAATGAATCTTGACCCGGGCGTGAGTTTTGCCCGGGTTTTTCGTTCTGGGGATCGGGTAATTTACGCTGCGGGCATTGCATCTCGTTCCCGGTGTGAACGCGATCCGGAAAAAGCGCTCTGGCTCAATGCGGAGTGCCCGTCGCAAATGCTGGAAGCCGCCGCGGAGGCAGGGGCTGAAAGCTTTACCTATCTTTCCAGCGTCAAAGCAATGACGGTACCGGCGGGAAAGCTCGCCGATGAAAAAACTGGCGAACCGGCAAAAGATCCTTACGGCCGCACTAAATGGCTGGCAGAGCAAAAACTTCTGAATTGCGACGCGCGCTGCCGGGTCAACATTGTACGCCCTGCAGCGGTCTATGGGTTTCCCGCACGTCAGGCTCGCCTCTCTGCCGATCACTGGAGACGTCGGATATTGAATCTTTTGTCGGTTTTACCCGTTTTGCCTGCCAATGGCATGCGCAGTGTGATCAGCGCAGATGATCTGGTGCGCGCCATCCAGCTGGTGGGTGCTTCACCAAGCTGTCATCGACAAACCTATATTGTCGCAGAGCCTCGCTTTTATGATTTTTGTGGTATTGCGCGTGAACGCGGTGAAGCGCCCCGCTCGAGTAGGGCGCTGTTCAATATAATTCGACTATTACTGTGGCCGTTTCGGTCTGCCTCCCTGGCCCATGCATTTGTCCATTCGGGGAGCAGTGAGCTATTCAGCGCTGCGCTGATCAGGGAAAAGCTTGCCTGGGGAGCACAGAAAACCTATGGCGATTATCTCCGTCTTGAGGTTCGCCAGTGAATACTGCAATCACTGAGCAGTTATTGCCGCTTCTGGTTGCCGGGCTGGTAGGTTACTGCATGCAGCGTGTGGCGCTGCAGAGTGCCCTGCGTATGATTGTGGACGCGCCTAACCACCGGTCGATGCATGACCGTCCGATCCCGCGAACCGGCGGGTGGGCGCTTGTGGTTGGTGTTGCCGCAGGTCTGGTACTTTCTATTGATGGCTGGTCGCTGGTGCTGGCGCTGGCATTTGCTTCCTTGTTTTTGATTTCTGCGCTGGATGACGTCGGTCACATTCCTGCCGCTGTGCGTTTTCCCGTACACGTGTTCTCGGTTGTGTTGGTTCTGATCGCGTTGCCGGGGACGCTCGTCTGGTGGCAATTCGCCGTATTGTTGTTTGCCGGTGCGTGGATGATCAACCTGTACAATTTTATGGATGGGATTGATGGGCTAGCAGCGTCAATGACTGCGGTGGGTTTTTCTATCCTTGGGCTGCTGAGCGCATTGCGCGGATTTGAAGAGCTCGCGACGATTTGTGGACTGCTGGTGGTCGGTGCACTGGTGTTTTTACGCTTTAACTGGCCGCCCGCGAAAATTTTCCTCGGTGATGTTGGGTCTACCAGTCTTGGGCTATCGGCTTTCGTCGTATCCGTTTATGGCTGGCAGGCCGGCGCTTTTTCGTTATTGGCGCCGCTCATTTTGTTTGCGCCTTTCTGGCTGGATGCTACCTTGACGCTGGTAGGCAGAATATTGAGTGGCAAACGGTGGTGGGAAGCGCACCGCGAACATTTTTATCAGCGCAGCGCACTCCAGAATGGGGTCAGGTCTGCACTGCTTTTTCAGTTGAAACTGATGCTGTTGTTGTCAACGGTTGTCGTCATTTTAGCGTTATCAGGGTTGGTTTAGAGAATTTTCACGTTGCAACTAGGGAATAGGGGGCACGGTGAAGCGTTTCTGGAGTGTGGTACAAAAGCATTACAAGCCGGCACTCATGCTGGTGCACGACCTGTTGATGCTGAGCGCAGCATTTATCGGTGCGCTTGCAATTCGCCTGAACGGACTCGGCGAAATCCTGGATTCCTCCATGCTACTTTGCCTTGGGCTTACACTGGCGACGAGTAGCTTTATCTTCTTGCGGCTGGGTCTCTACCGGACGGTCATTCGGTATATGGGGCAGCAGGCGATCGTCGCCGTTCTCCAGGGCGTCACTGCATCGGCAGTCGTATTGGCGGTGGCGTCTTATGTCACCTATGCCGGCGTACCCCGGTCCATTCCCCTGATTTACTGGTGCTTTGCCCTGATTGCGGTGGGTGGTTCCCGCTGGATGGTTCGCCTGTATTACCAGATGGCACTGGAAATTCACAAGACCCGCGTAGCGATCTATGGTGCCGGTACCGCTGGCTTGCAACTGTATAAAGCATTGATTCACGGGGAACTGTACAAGCCGGTTGCGTTTTTTGACGACAACGCCTCGAAACAAAATACCCTGATTGATGGGGTTCTGGTGTACAACCCCGCACATATACTGCATATCGCTGCGGATCGGGATATTGCCGAAGTGCTGTTGGCGATGCCGGCCGTTCCCAAGCAGCGGCGTCGGGAGATTACGCGCTCGTTGCGAGAGCGGGGGCTGGTCGTCAAAGTCATACCCGGGCTGGAAGAGCTCGTGGATGGTGCGGGCAGGACATCAGATGTCCCGCAAATTTATGAAAATGTTCTCGGGCGCGCGCCGGTAGAACCGGAGAAGGCCCTGATCGCTTCATCGATCAGTGAGAAAATTGTTCTGGTGACGGGAGCCGGAGGCTCCATCGGCTCGGAGCTTTGCCGACAAATACAGCAGTGGAATCCGGCGCATCTGGTTTTGTTTGAGTCGTCAGAGTTTGCGCTTTACCAGATTGAGAGAGAGCTTCGACAGGTACAGATTGACGAAGGGCTCAACCTGAAGGTGACGCCGCTACTCGGTGACGTCCGCAACCGGCAGCGTATCGAAGAGATACTTCGCGACTTCGGTGTGCAAACGATCTACCATGCGGCAGCTTACAAGCATGTGCCGTTGGTTGAGCAGAACATTGTTCTGGGCGCGGATAATAATGTGCTTGGGACGTTGGCGGTTCTCGAGGCGGCGGAATCCTGTGGCGTTGAGCAGTTCGTGCTGGTTTCGACCGATAAAGCGGTCAGGCCCACGAATGTGATGGGCGCGACCAAGCGACTGGCCGAACTGGTGTGTCAGGATTTTGGCTACCGATTCAGCAAGACCCGGGTGTGCATGGTGCGTTTCGGCAACGTGCTCGGGTCCTCGGGTTCGGTCTTGCCATTGTTCACCGACCAGATCAATGCGGGCGGGCCGGTGACGGTGACGCATCCCATGGTAACCCGCTTCTTTATGACAATTCCCGAGTCCGCACAGCTGGTTCTGCAGGCGGGCAGTATGGGGTGCCATGGTGAAGTATTTGTGCTCGATATGGGGGAGCCGGTCCGAATCTATGATCTGGCCTGCCGTCTGATCAGTATCATGGGGCATACGGTGCGCGATGAGCATAACCCGAAGGGCGATATCGAGATTCAGATTACCGGGTTGCGCCCCGGGGAAAAACTGTACGAAGAGCTGTTACTGGGCGACAACGTCTCTGGTACCGATCATCCAATGATCATGCGCGCAGAAGAAGAGCGCCTGGAGAGCGAGCAATTGCAGGCCCTGCTGCTGGAATTGCGGCGGGCGATACAGCGTTACGATTGTGAAAAGGTGCACCAGATTCTGCGCGAGGCCGTCAAAGACTATTCGCCCAAACATGGATTGGTTGATTCCGTATTGGTCAGAAAGCGGGAGCTGGAAGCTGAGGCGCCCCGTGGCCAGGTTAAGCATCTGCCCGTAATCGGGGAGGGTAATCGGTAAGTGTCAGCCAATGTCGAGCTCGCTATGCTGTCTTGCTTTCTTTTCCTGCTCTCAGGGCAATTCTCGAATCAAGGCGCGCCCATTCCGTTTGTCTGAATGTGGCGCTATTGGTTTTTCCTCAGATCGCAACCGCGTTTCCTCCGAACCTTTTATCGATCACCCCGATCATGTGGCTTCCTCTTCAGGCCATCTTTTGATGGTTTTCTTATTGTTCTCCGAGCTACAGCTTTCGATTGACTAGAATTTTCGGGTACTGATTGGGCGGCATCCCGATATCCGGAGGAGAGTCAATGGATTGGCGTAATTTTTCTGTGTCTATGTTACTGACCGGGTCTGTGGCGCTGATGAGCGCCTGCGAGCGGGATCAGGGTGCGGACGATCAGCTTGCTATCGCGTCAGGTTCGAACGCTGAAGTGGTCGCTGAAGCGGACAAGCAAGTAGAGCAGGGTGTTGGCGCGAGCAGCGAAATCAAAGTCGTCGATGGCATCAAGCAAAAAACTGTCGAAGGATTTGGCGGCGTCATCGCGGAGCGTTACCAGGATTCGAAAGAATGGTGGCCTGAAGAAAAGGTGCCGGCGGCGGGCTCTCCCAATGTCATTATCTTTCTATTGGATGATGTGGGGTTTGCACAGGTCGGCAGTTTTGGTGGCTTGATCGAAACACCCAATATCGATCGGCTTGCAGAAAATGGTCTCCGCTTCAACAACTTCCATACCACAGCCCTGTGCTCGCCGTCTCGCGCTTCTCTGATGGCGGGGCGCAACCCGCATTCCATCGGGCTTGGCAGTCATGCGCTGACCGCCATGGGATTCCCCGGCTATAACGCGATCATGCCGGACTCGGCGAAGTCGGTGGCAAACTACCTGCAGGATGCCGGTTATATCAACTACGCGTTGGGGAAGTGGGACCATACGCCGCTGTACGAGGTGTCTCAGGTCGGTCCATTTGATCGCTGGCCCAGCGGGGAGGGTTTCCAGCATGCCTATACCTTTATGGCGGCGGATGTGCACCAGTTCGTGCCCGTCATGTGGAACGACCACACCCCGGAGCCCTATCGCAAGTCGGTGCATCTCGATCAGGATCTTGCAGATCGTGCCATCGAGTGGATTACCGGACACAAGTCCATCAAGCCGGATTTGCCGTTTATGATGCTCTGGGCGTCGGGGTCGATGCACTCACCGCATCATGCGCCAGACAGCCATATCAATAAATATAAGGGCAAGTTTGATGAGGGCTGGGACGTCGCGCGGGAGAAAATCCTCGCGCGCCAGAAGGCGCTGGGTGTCGTCCCGCCGGACACGAAGCTGACTGAGCGGATTGATGATATTCCAGCTTGGGATTCGTTGAATGCGGATGAGAAACGGCTCTACGCACGACAGATGGAAGTCTTCGCGGCGCAGATGGAATGGGTGGATTTGCAGATTGGCCGCGTGATCGATGAGCTGGAGCGTATCGGCGAGCTGGATAATACGCTGATTTTTGTTACGGCGGACAACGGAGCCAGCGGCGAGGGCGGTTTGGCCGGTACCTTTAATGAGACCTATGTGCTCAATGGATTGCAGACACCATTTGAGTCGAGCCTGCGCCAGATCGACGCGTGGGGTACCGAGACCACCTACCCGCATTACCATGCGGGCTGGGCGATGGCAGGTAACACACCCTTCCGCTACTTCAAGCAGAGCGAACACCGCGGCGGTCAGCACGATGCATTGGTGGTGCACTGGCCCAAAGGGATTCAGGCCAAAGGAGAGATTCGCAACCAGTACCACCATATCAGCGATATTGCGCCGACCATTCTCGATGTTGCCGGACTGGAAGTGCCGGCGGAATACCATGGCGTACCGCAACAGCCGATGGATGGCGTGTCGATGCGATACGCATTTAACGACGCAGATGCGCCCAATCGCAAAAAGCGCCAGTATTACGAAATGTTCGGTAACCGTGCAATTTGGGAGGATGGCTGGAAGGCTGTGACCCTGCATGCCAACCGGATGCCCTGGGATCTGGCGGTGACCCTGCCGTTTGACCAGGACCAGTGGGAGCTCTACCACGTCGCAGAGGACTTTTCTGAATCCACCAATCTCGCCGACCAGCACCCCGAGAAGCTCAAGGCTTTGATCAAGGCATTCGATGAAGAGGCGTGGAAATATAATGTCTATCCGCTCTATGACGATATGATCGCGCGGCTGGCCAAGCAGCAGGATCGTTTGTTTGGCGACAAGACCGAGTTTGTCTATTTTTGGCCGGGCGCCGTACGGATTGCGGAGAAGTCATCTGCCCCGGTGAAAAACAGGAGCCACACGATCGAGACGACACTGGATCTACAAGGCGGCGAGGAAGGGGTGATCATGGCGGTCGGCGGGATGACCGGTGGATTCTCGTTGTTCCTGAAGGATGGCAAAGTCATCTACGACTACAACTATCTCGACGGGGTGCATTATGTACTCGAGTCGCCTCCCGTTGGCACTGGCAAGGTGGATGTGAAGTTCGTCTTTACCAAAACCAAAGACTATGGCGGTACCGGGGCGTTATTGATTAATGGTGAAAAGGTAGCGGAAGTCGATATGCCGCTGATGCATATCAGTACCTATTCGCTGGCAGAGACCTTTGATGTGGGGCGGGATACCGGCACTCAGGTATCCAAATCCTACAAGGATCCGTTCCCGTTTACAGGCAAGCTTGATCGGGTGGTGATTCGCCTGGATGCGCAGGAAGCTGAGACACCGGATGTGCCGGGTAACTACCGCTAGTGGTTCATGCGGAAAATGATGTAACAGTTCGCTTCACTAGCTTGCCCAGCTCTGCGCTGAGAAAGCTTGAACTGGAATCGCTATTCCTGTGCTTCCTCGTCTTGATATGAACACCTTGGCTGTGCTGCTTTGTTGCAAAACTTTCCGTATGGACCACTGGGCAATTTGGATCCCGGAAATGAAAAAGGCCCCTAGCTTGCGCTAGGGGCCTTTTTGCTATTTGGCTCCGCCTGCTGGGCTCGAACCAGCGACCCAATGATTAACAGTCATTTGCTCTACCAACTGAGCTAAGGCGGAATTTCTTAGCGGCTGTTGCCGTTCAGATGGCGCGTATCTTATAGAGGGGGTTTCGGTTGGTCAACCCCTTTTTTTCACTTTTAAGTTGTTGATTTGCCGGTATTTTCATTTTTCTCCCGAGTTGAGCAAAAAGGCGGCAATCTGCTTCTTTGCGCGCCAAAACCGCATTCCGCGACTCGGTAGAATTGTTGTGGGCTCTGGCGAAGGCCTACAATGTGCCACGCATCGAGACTGGAGTATTGGGAAGGTTATGGAGTCGCGTCCGTTTAAAGTAGCGAGTAAGTATGAGCCCGCCGGCGACCAGCCTGGCGCCATCGACGCACTGGTCGAGGGGATTGAGGACGGCTTGAGCCATCAGACCCTGCTGGGTGTGACCGGGTCCGGCAAGACTTTCACCATGGCGAATATTGTCGAGCGCCTGCAGCGCCCGGCGATCGTCATGGCGCACAACAAGACGCTGGCAGCGCAGTTGTACGGCGAGTTCCGAGAATTTTTTCCCAAGAATGCGGTGGAGTACTTCGTCTCTTATTACGACTACTACCAGCCCGAGGCCTATGTTCCTTCGTCGGATACCTTTATTGAGAAGGACGCCTCGGTCAATGAGCACATCGAGCAGATGCGACTGTCCGCCACCAAGGCGTTGATCGAGCGTCGCGATGTCATCGTGGTGGCCACCGTGTCTGCCATTTACGGTTTGGGCGATCCCGACAAGTACCTGAAGATGGTGTTGCACCTGGACCGGGGTGACATCATCGACCAGCGTTCCGTCCTGCGTCGCCTGGCGGAGCTGCAGTACACCCGCAACGATGCGGATTTCCGCAGGGCCACCTATCGCGTGCGCGGCGATATCATCGACATCTATCCGGCGGACTCCGATCTGGAGGCCGTGCGCCTGTCGCTCTTCGACGAGGAGATCGAGGATATCTCCCTGTTTGACCCGCTCACCGGTGAGGTACTGAAGAAAGTGCCCCGGGTCACTATCTTCCCCAAGTCCCACTATGTCACGCCGCGGGACACCATCGTCAAGGCCATCGACCAGATCAAGGACGAGCTGCAGGACCGTCTCAAGCAGCTGAGGGATCATGACAAGCTGGTAGAAGCGCAGCGACTGGAGCAGCGCACCAAGTACGATCTGGAGATGATGCAGGAGCTCGGCTACTGCACCGGCGTGGAAAACTATTCGCGCTACCTGTCCGGGCGGGATCCGGGGCAACCTCCGCCCACACTGTTTGACTATCTGCCGCACGATTCGCTGTTGTTTATCGATGAGAGTCACGTGACTGTGCCGCAGGTTGGCGGCATGTACCGCGGCGATCGCTCACGCAAGGAAACGTTGGTGGAGTATGGGTTCCGCTTGCCCTCAGCACTGGACAACCGCCCGCTGAAATTCGAGGAGTGGGAGCACCTGTCCCCTCAGACGGTTTTCGTTTCGGCGACACCCGGACCCTACG
Source organism: Microbulbifer sp. ABF4_148 (assembly GCF_056158985.1). Lineage (NCBI taxonomy): Bacteria > Pseudomonadati > Pseudomonadota > Gammaproteobacteria > Cellvibrionales > Microbulbiferaceae > Microbulbifer > Microbulbifer sp. ABF4_148. Next base: position 3,158,366 of record NZ_JBSWUI010000001.1, on the reverse strand, counting down.
AACAGGAGCACGCCGGTGCCGTCGTGGAGCAGGTAGTGCGTCCTACCGGTCTGGTGGATCCGGAGGTTGAAGTGCGTCCCGCCTCCACTCAGGTGGATGATGCCTTGTCGGAAATCCATCGTTGTGTGGACGCGGATCAGCGGGTGCTGATTACCGTGCTGACCAAACGCATGGCAGAAGACCTGACCGAGTACCTGAACGAAAGCGGTGTGCGCGTGCGTTACCTGCATTCCGATATCGATACGGTGGAGCGGGTGGAGATTATCCGGGATCTGCGCATCGGTGAGTTTGATGTGCTGGTAGGTATTAACCTGCTTCGGGAAGGCCTGGATATGCCGGAAGTGGCCCTGGTGGCAATTTTCGATGCCGATAAAGAAGGTTTCCTGCGTTCAGATCGCTCATTGATCCAGACGATCGGTCGCGCTGCACGAAACCTGCATGGTCGTGCCATCCTCTACGCGGATAAAGTGACGGATTCCATGCGGCGGGCCCTGGACGAAACCCAGCGGCGCCGTGACAAGCAGCTGGCTTACAACGAAGAGCATGGGATTACGCCCAAGGGAATCCGCAAGAGTGTTGCCGATATTATGGAAGGGGCGATTGCCCCGGGTGTGCCCAAAAAAGGGCGACGCAAGGTTGCCGAAGGCAAGGCGGAGTACAGTGCCGAGCCATTATCTGAGAAGCAGCGTTGGGCGCGCATCGAGTCCCTCGAAGAGCAGATGTATAACCATGCCAAGAACCTGGAGTTCGAGGCCGCGGCGAAGCTGCGCGATGAGATTACCAAGCTGAAGGAAAGTGCGTAGCCCGGTCGAGGTGCCGCTGAGAAATGAAAAAGGGCGCCATCTGGCGCCCTTTGTTTGCCGGTGACGCCGCGCCTTCAAGCTGGGTTGGCGGCAGCCCCGGTGGCGTGTGCGGCAGGTTAGCCGCCCATATAAATGACATTGAGCTTGTTGCCGTCCAGGTCGCGAAAGTAGCCGCAGTAAAACTGGTCGTTCTCACCACGCGGCCCGGCAGCGCCCTCATCCTTGCCCCCCAGCTCCAGTGCTTTCGCGTGGAGCTTTTCCACCATTTCCTTGCTGTTGACTGCCAGGGCCACCATGTTGCCGTTGCCCACTGTGGCGGGGTTGCCGTCGAAAGGCTTGATCACACCGAGTGCGGGTTTATCGGGTGCAACCGCCCAAACGACGAGTCCTTCGCTATCCATCATGCGATGCGCGCCAATCTCTGCCAGCAGGGCATCATAAAACGCAGCCGCTTTGGGAATGTCGTTACTGCCGAGTGTCACGTAGCCGATCATAGTTACTCCTTGTTGTTTTTGGGGCGCCTCAACAGGCTGAGGCTGCCAATGATGATGACCATACCCACGATGTGGTAGAGCCCAAATGACTCATCGAGAATCCACGCCGCGGTGATCAGGGTAAACACGGGTCCGATACTGCTGATCGCGCCGGTACCGGCGGAGCCAATCCGCTCGATGGCTTCACTCATCAGTAATGTCGGGGCAACGGTGCAGGCAAATGCGACGATGAGCGCATAGCCGTAAACCTGCCAGGGTTGCTCCAGTCGTGCGAAGTCGCCCTGCAGGGTGAAGTGCACCATGATCGCCGCGCTCGCAGCGCACATTGCCATGACAGTGAATTGTTGGCTACCCAGCTGGCGGATGATTCTTTCACTGAAGGTCACAAAAATGGCGAAACTGAGGGCGCTGCCAAAAGCCAGCAGCGCACCCCAGGTCACCGGTGAAACGGTGACCCAGTCCGGTACGGCGATACCGGTACTAAAGTCCTGGTCTCGCCAGTAAATCAGCAGGATGCCGGCATAAGCACCGAACACGCAGAGCAGCTCCCGGGCCGTGGGGCGTCTTCCTAAAAACAGGAATCCCAGCAGTAATACCAGTGTTGGGTACAGGTAGAGAATCAACCGAGCGAAGTTCGCGGTGATATAGCGCAACCCCTGTAAGTCGAGATAGCTGGCAACGTAATAACTACAGACGCCCAGTAGCGAAACCTTTACCCAGGTTGCTACAGGTACCGGAACCCACTGATCTCGAATCAGGATGTGTGCCAGTACTGCGAGATAAAAGGGCAGTGCCAGGGTCATGCGCAACAGGATGAAGGTCTCAACATCGACCTCGTATCGATAGGCAAGCTTCACAAAAATCGCTTTCAGCGAAAACAGGGCTGCTGCGCCCAGTGCCAATAAAATCCCTGATTGATCGCGTGTGATCGAAAGTGTGCGGGTGACGTGCACCGGTTGTCCTTGATTGGCTATGGTAACGCTCGACACTCCGATAGATAGAGTGCGTTAGCGCATAGTACACACACTTCTGCTTTCGTTGAACGTCGCTCTTCGCCGCACTGACCAGAAGCGCCACCTGTCACGGGTAGTCTCCGTGACCGGGCAGTTGGTTGTTATCGAAAAAAACAGTCGCCCTTGACCCATACTGAAATAAGGCAGTCTGCAAGGCGGTAAGGTTTCATGTGGTTGGCATTGTTCGGAGCGGCACTGTTTACGATGGGGCTGCTCAATGTCGGAAACGTGCCCCTGGCACGGGCGTTGGAGCAGCATGATGAGGAGGCCTGGCAACGACTGGGGCGTCCCGCAGGGTTTTCCTTTGTCGACCTTGGCGCGACCTTGTCGCTGTTCAGCTGGGTGCTCAGTGGTCGGTATTCTCAGGCCAGTCACGCGGAAGTGCGCAGTCTCGGTGCCCGGGCATTTCTTCGCGCGCGCAAGGCGCTGCGATTGATGCAGGTCGGCGTCATCATTCTGGTTACCGGCTTGTTGCTCGCCCTGTTTGGTGTGTTGCCGCTTTGGGGGGCAGGGCTGATCGCCTAGCCCCCATCGATACCACGCTCAGTCCTCGAAGATTTCTTCAATTGATTTTTCGAAGAGCCGCGCAATTTTGAATGCCAGCGGCAAGCTGGGATCAAACTTGCCGGTCTCGATGGCGTTGATCGTCTGGCGCGATACGTCGAGCAGTTCCGCCAGATTGGCCTGTGTCCAGCTGCGCTCGGCGCGCAGAGCCTTTATCTGATTTTTCATGCGTAGCGTAGCCGTGCCTGCACAATACCAGCGGTGTAGCTGATGCCCAGGGCGGCCAGCAGCAGGGTGGCGCCGGGCTGCGGGATGAGTCCACCGGCGAATAGAATGGTGCTGCCGGAAAAGACGAGCAGTCCGCCGCCACAGGCCAGGGCCAGGGCCTCCAGTTGAATCTTGCGCTCCAGTTCATCGGCCCCGGTGATGAAATTCTTGTAGGCGCGCAAAAATCCCAACGCGAACACCAGATTGAATACGGTTGCGGCGAGCGTCATCCAGGCGCTGTCGAAGAGCCCCAGTCGGGCAGGGATGCCCGCTGCTGCCAGTGACAATACCCAGGCGACGCCCCACTTGAGTACCTGTCGTTCATTGCGGTTGTCGCTGTCGCGCAGTTGCGGTCCGCAGAGGGCTTTTAAGATTTTGTTCATGTCGACACTCCTGTGTTTTGTTTTGTAAAGCTTGCTTGACATGAACAATAGGGGTAATACGCAGTTTGTGTCAAGTATACTTTACAAAGTGTGTGTAGATCGCTGCGCCAGTAAGTCATTGTTATCCCACGGGAAAAAATCTCGCTTCGTGTGTTGAAATGCCAGAATCACGGTGCTAAAGTTCGCGTCCTCTGCAGCACGGGGCACCCCGGTTGCAAAGTTCTAGACCCGTAGCTCAGTTGGTTAGAGCGCTGCCTTGACATGGCAGAGGTCAGCAGTTCAAATCTGCTCGGGTCTACCATTTTCTCCCCTGGCGCTATGCGCTGGGTTCTTACAGGCCCACGAAGGGTCAGCTGCCCTGGCAATCAGAGCAGGGCAGGTAATCATGCGGTCTTTGGTAGGGATCGCCACTGATAGAAGGAAGTACAATGCCTGTTGTCACTCTCCCTGACGGTTCCCGTCGCGAATTTTCCAATGCTGTTTCTGTATTTGACGTTGCTGCGGATATTGGTCCCGGTCTCGCCAAAGCTGCGCTTGCGGGTGTGGTAGACGGTAAAGAAGTCGATACCAGCTTCGTTATCGAGCAGGACGCTGAGCTCGCCATTATTACCGAGCGCCAGCCAGAAGGTTTGGAAGTTATCCGTCACTCCACCGCGCACCTGCTGGCCCAGGCGGTCAAGCAGCTGTACCCCGGTGCCCAGGTCACCATCGGCCCGGTGATCGAAGACGGCTTCTATTACGACTTTGCCTACGAGCGCCAGTTTACGCCGGAAGATCTCGAGAAGATCGAGAAGCGGATGGAAGAGCTCGCCAAGGAAGATATTCCGGTTTCTCGCCGCCTGATGCCGCGCGACGACGCTGTGAAATACTTCAATGACATGGGTGAGGCCTACAAGGCTGAGATTATCGCCAGTATCCCCACCAATGAAGATATCTCCCTGTACAAGCAGGGCGACTTCGAAGATCTGTGTCGCGGCCCGCACGTGCCGTCCACTGGCAAGCTGAAAGCCTTCAAGCTGACCAAGGTGGCGGGTGCCTACTGGCGTGGCGATGCCAACAACGAAATGCTGACCCGTGTATACGGTACCGCCTGGGCCAACAAAAAAGAGCTCAAGGCTTACCTGCGTCGCATCGAAGAGGCGGAAAAGCGCGATCACCGCAAGCTGGCCAAGAAATTCGACCTGTTCCATATTCAGGAAGAGGCGCCCGGCATGGTGTTCTGGCACCCCAATGGCTGGACCGTGTACAGCACCGTTGAGCAGTACATGCGCGAGCGCCAGCGTGTTGCCGGCTACAAAGAGATCAAGACCCCGCAGATGGTGGACTTCTCCCTGTGGCAGAAGTCCGGTCACGCCGACAAGTTTGGCGACGACATGTTCACCCTCGAGAGCGAGGAGCGGAAGTTTGCCATCAAGCCCATGAACTGCCCGTGCCACGTGCAGGTGTTCAACCAGGGCTTGCGCAGCTACCGTGATCTGCCCCTGCGTCTGGCGGAGTTCGGCTCCTGTCACCGCAGCGAGCCGTCCGGCTCTTTGCATGGCCTGATGCGCGTGCGCGGTTTCGTGCAGGATGACGGTCATATCTTCTGTACCGAAGACCAGATCCAGTCGGAAGTGTCCGAATTTATGGATCTGCTGCACTCGGTGTACAAGGATTTCGGCTTCGAAGACGTGATTTATCGCCTGTCTACCCGCCCCGAGCAGCGGGTGGGTTCCGACGAGAGCTGGGACAAGGCCGAGAAAGCCCTGGCGCAGGCCCTCGATGAGGCTGGTCTACCATGGGAAGAGCTGCCCGGTGAGGGTGCCTTCTATGGGCCGAAGATCGAATTCTCCCTGAAGGATTGTCTGGGCCGGGTTTGGCAGTGTGGCACCATTCAGGTCGACTTCTCCATGCCGGGTCGCCTGGACGCTCAGTTCGTGGCGGAAGATGGCTCGCGCCAGACCCCGGTCATGTTGCACCGTGCGACCCTGGGTTCCTTCGAGCGCTTTATCGGTATCCTGATTGAGCACTACGAGGGCGCGTTCCCCACCTGGCTGGCTCCCCAGCAGGTTGCGGTGCTGAATATCACCGACCGCCAGTCCGACTATTGTCGTGATCTGGAGGAGAAGTTGGGTGCTGAGGGCTTCCGAGCGGCTGCCGACTTGAGAAACGAGAAAATCGGCTTTAAAATCCGCGAGCACACGCTTCAGCGTGTCCCTTATCTGCTGGTAATCGGCGATAAGGAAGTAGAAAGCCAGACGGTCGCCGTACGCACCCGGAGTGGTGAGGATCTCGGAACCATGACGTATGAGTCATTCCTTGAGATCCTTTCCCAGGATGTGGGACGTCGCGGCCGTAACTCTATTGAAGACTGATTAACAAGTTCCAGTCACAAGAGTAAAGGCGACAACGCTGCCGCCAGGGCGCACCGAGCTGGTCCTGGCGCTGCTTTTTATTGGGTAGACGGAGAAGATAGCTATTAAACGAGAGAGCAAGGGGCGTTCCAAGAAGGCCCGGATTAATGACCAGATTGAAGTGGCGCAGTTGCGCTTGATCGGTGCCGATGGCGAGCAGGTAGGCATTGTTTCCCTGGATGACGCCCTGAAAATGGCTCAGGAAGCCAGTCTGGATCTCGTTGAAATTTCGCCTGACTCCGACCCCGTGGTCTGCAAGATCATGGACTACGGCAAGCACGTATTCGAAGCCAAGAAGGCCAAGAACGCTGCCAAGAAAAAGCAGAAGCAGCAACAGATTAAAGAGATGAAGTTCCGTCCCGGTACTGATATCGGTGACTATCAAATCAAGCTGCGCAACCTGACTCGCTTCCTCGAAGCGGGTGACAAGGCAAAAGTTTCCCTGCGCTTCCGTGGCCGTGAAATGGCCCACCAGGAGCTGGGCATGGAAATGATGCAGCGTATTGAGAAAGATCTCGAAGAGCTGGGCACCGTCGAGCAGCGACCGAAAATGGAAGGTCGCCAGATGATGATGGTGATTGCCCCGCTGAAAAAGAAGAAGTGAGTCCCGGCGGGTAACCGCCGAGCCTCTTCTGGGAAGTGATCGGGCGACGGCTGCCTTCTCACTCCCATCGCGCTACCGGGTTCGCCCGGCAGCAGTAAACGCAGGTCTGCGCAAGCAGACAATTTTCATCAATGGAGTAAAAAATGCCGAAAGCAAAAACGCATAGTGGCGCCGCCAAGCGCTTCAAAAAGACGGCTGCGGGCTACAAGCACAAGCACGCGAACAAGAGCCATATCCTCACCAAAATGACCACCAAGCGTAAGCGTCAGCTGCGCGGCACCCAGACCATGAACAAGTCTGATGCCACCCTGGTCGATCGTATGCTGCGCGCCAAGTAATTGGCACACCGCTAACAGTTTTAAGAGGATAGAGTTATGGCCCGTGTAAAACGTGGTGTAGAGGCGCGTCGTCGTCACAAGAAAATTTTGAAGCAGGCTAAAGGTTACTACGGTGCGCGTTCCCGCGTATTCCGCGTAGCCAAGCAGGCGGTCATCAAGGCCGGCCAGTACGCTTACCGCGACCGTCGCGTTAAGAAGCGTAACTTCCGCGCCCTGTGGATCACTCGTATCAATGCCCAGTCCCGTGCTGAAGGTCTGAGCTACAGCCGTCTGATCGCCGGCCTGAAAAAGGCTGAGATCGCCCTGGACCGTCGCGTCCTGGCTGACCTGGCTGTATACGACAAAGCCGCTTTTGCTGCCGTAGTTGAAAAAGCGAAGGCAGCCCTCGCAGCTTAAGTTGCGTCTCAGTTGAAAGACTGAACAAAGAGTGGGGAAGGGCTGTCATGGCCCTTCCCCATTTTTTTAAGCGGAGTCACCCCAGTGCCATCCGCCGCGAGATAAAATGGCCCGCCCCAATCCATTCGGAGTAGGGGTTGGTCCCGGGTAAGCCAGTTGGCCCCCGCGAAGAAAAACGATGTCAAACGGAAACGATTCAATGCAAGACTTGCAGTCCCTGACCGAACAGGCGATCGGCCTGGTGGAAAAGGCCGAAGACCTGGCCGCACTCGACCAGGTGCGCGTGGATTACCTCGGTAAAAAAGGGCACCTGACCGCTCTGCTGAAAGGCCTGGGCAAACTGTCTGCCGAAGAGCGCCCGGCCGCCGGCGCGCGCATCAATGAAGCCAAGCAGCAGGTTCAGGAAAAGATCAACGCCCGTCGCGCCGCGCTGGAAGAAGCCGCCATCAACGCCAAGCTGGCCGCCGAGACCATCGACGTGACCCTGCCGGGCCGCGGTGAGACCCAGGGCAATGCGCACCCGGTGACCCGCACCCTGCGCCGCATTGAAAAACTGTTTGTCCGCCTCGGTTTCTCGGTGGAAGAGGGTCCCGAGATCGAGGACGACTACCACAATTTTGAAGCCCTCAATATCCCCGCGCACCACCCGGCGCGCGCGATGCACGATACCTTCTATATCGATCCCTCCACGGTGCTGCGTACCCACACCTCTCCGGTGCAGATCCGCACCATGGAGAAGGCTGCGCCGCCGATCCGCATCATCTGCCCGGGCCGTGTGTATCGTTGCGATTCCGATATGACCCACTCCCCGATGTTCCACCAGGTCGAAGGCCTGGTAGTGGACAAGGGCGTGAGCTTCGCGCACCTGAAGGGCTGCGTGGACCAGTTCCTGAAAGCCTTCTTTGAGGCGGATGTGCCGGTGCGTTTCCGTCCGTCTTACTTCCCGTTCACCGAGCCGTCTGCCGAGATGGATATCCAGTGCACCGCCTGTGGTGGTGAAGGCTGTCGCGTGTGTTCCGGCACGGGTTGGCTGGAAGTGGGTGGTTGCGGCATGGTGCACCCGAACGTATTTGCTTCCTGCAATATCGACAGCGACGAATACTCCGGTTTCGCTTTCGGTATGGGTGTGGAACGCCTCGCCATGCTGCGCTACGGCGTAAAAGACCTGCGGCTGTTCTTCGACAACGACCTGAGATTCCTCAAGCAGTTTTAACTGCAGCGTCGCGTATCGAAACCAGAACAGAAACGAACAGATTCGAGTTAGAGAACAACTATGAAATTCAGCAATGCATGGCTGCGTGAATGGGTTAACCCGCAGCTGACCCCGCAGGAACTCGCTGACCAGGTCACCATGGCCGGACTGGAAGTAGACGGCATCGAACCCGTCGCCGGTGAATTCTCCGGTGTGGTTGTGGGCGAAATTGTCGAGTGCGAACAGCACCCGGACGCCGACAAGCTGCGCGTGTGTAAAGTGCAGGGGCATCCGGAAGGCGAGATGCAGGTAGTCTGCGGCGCGCCCAATGCCCGCGTTGGGATCAAAATTCCATTTGCGCTGGTCGGTGCCAAGCTGCCCGGCGACTTCAAAATCAAGAAAGCCAAGCTGCGCGGTGTCGAGAGTTTCGGCATGCTGTGTGCCCAGACCGAACTGGAGCTGGGTGACGACAGCGACGGCATCTGGGAGCTGCCTGCCGACGCCCCGACTGGTTCCGATCTGCGTGACTATCTGCAGCTCGACGACGTGGCCATCGAAGTCGATCTGACCCCGAACCGCTCAGACTGCCTGGGCGTGGCCGGTATTGCCCGCGAAGTGGGTGTACTGAACCGCTGCGCCGTGCAGGGCCCGGACATTGCCGAGGTGCCCGCACAGATTGAAGACAGCCTGCCGGTCACCCTGGCCGCAGAAGAGGCCTGTCCGCGCTATGTCGGCCGGGTGATCCGCAACATTGATGTGAGTGCTGCAACCCCGCTGTGGATGCAGGAACGCCTGCGTCGTGCTGGCCTGCGCAGCATCGATCCGGTGGTCGACGTGACCAATTATGTGCTGCTCGAACTGGGCCAGCCCATGCACGCGTTCGACCTGAACAAGCTCGAGGGTGGCATCAAGGTGCGCCTGGCGGAGCAGGGCGAGCAGCTGACCCTGCTGGACGGGCAGGAAGTAACCCTGAATGAAGGCACGCTGCTGATCACCGATGAGCAGAAGCCGCTGGCCATGGCCGGCATTATGGGTGGCCTGGATTCTGCCGTTACCGGCGAGACCCGTGACATCTTCCTCGAGAGCGCCTTCTTCAATCCGCTGGCGATAGCCGGCAAGGCCCGTTCCTACGGCCTGCACACTGATTCCTCCCATCGTTTCGAGCGCGGCGTGGACTATCGCCTGCAGGAAACCGCCGTCGAGCGCGCTACCCAGCTGTTGCTGGATATCGTGGGTGGCGAGCCGGGTCCGGTCCATGTGCGTGAATTGAGCGAGCTGGTACCTGCCGAGCGCCGCATTACCCTGCGCCGCGCCAAGGTAGAGAGTGGCCTGGGTATCGCCATGGCCGACGATGAGATCGTCGACATCATCACCCGTCTGGGTCTGGAAATGCTCGAAGAAACCGCCGAAGGCTGGGTCTTCCTGGCGCCGAGCTTCCGTTTCGACCTGGGCATCGAGGCCGATCTGCTTGAAGAGCTGGCCCGAGTGTATGGCTACAACCGCCTGCCGAGCGTCTCCTTCGAGGCCGCACTGGAAATCCTGCCGGCGGACGAGAGCGATCTCGACAGCACCCTGCTGGAGAAAACCCTGCTGGCCCGCGGTTACAGCGAGGCCATTACCTACAGCTTTATCGACAAGTCGTCCTCTGAGCTGTTTGACCCGCAGGTAGCGCCAGTGGCGCTGCAGAACCCGATCAGTGCGGATCTGGCGGTTATGCGTACCACGCTGCTGCCGGGCCTGTGCAAGGCGTTGCAATACAACCTGAACCGTCAGCAGGAGCGTGTACGCCTGTTTGAGACCGGCCTGCGCTTTGCCCCGAACGGTGGTGAGCTGCAGCAGGAGCGAATGGTTGCCGGCCTTATTTACGGCCCGCGTTCCGCTGAAAACTGGACCGGTGACAAGGGTGATGTGGACTTCTACGACATCAAAGCCGATGTCGAGGCCCTGCTGAGCCACTGCAATGCCGATGCCGAGTTCCGCTTTGTAGCGGGTAAGCATCCGGCCCTGCATCCCGGCCAGTGTGCCGCCATCCTGCGCGGTGAGCGCCAGGTGGGTATTCTGGGTGCGCTGCACCCGCAGCTGCAGAAGAAGCTCGACCTGCCCAAGACCGCCTTCGTTTTCGAGCTCGGTGTTGAGGCATTGGGCGACGCAGCCCTGCCGGCTTTCCAGGCGCTTTCCCGCTTCCCGGCGGTACGTCGCGACCTGGCACTGCTGATTGATGCGGATGTACCAGCCGCCAGCTTGGTTGAATGTGCTGCCGCAGCCGCCGGTGAGAACCTGACAGACCTCAAGATTTTTGACGTCTATCAGGGCAAAGGTATTGATTTCAATAGAAAAAGTGTCGCTTTGGGGTTGACGTATCAGCATCCGTCACGCACCCTTAATGACGAAGAAATCACTGACTCGGTAGATGCAGTGGTTCGTGAGTTAGAACAACAATATAACGCCAGCCTGCGCTGACGGAGTCTTGGCTCCGGGGTGCAGACTGATTAACCCGGTGGTACTACGGGTTAAGGCACCCCGAGAGCGTCAGCGCCCGGGTGGTAAGTTGCCGCGGTAATGGGCCGCTTCCGAACCGACACTGGCGCCTCTGTATTACTTGGTAAAGACCATGTCAGAGGCACTGACCAAGGCCGGGCTCGCCGAAAAATTGTACGAAGAGCTGGGCTTTAACAAGCGCGAAGCAAAGGAAATCGTCGAATTCTTTTTCGAGGAAATCCGCAATGCGCTAGAGAATAATGAGCAGGTCAAGCTGTCCGGGTTTGGCAATTTCGACCTGCGTGATAAAAGTCCGCGCCCCGGGCGCAACCCCAAGACCGGAGAAGAGATTCCTATCTCCGCGCGGCGGGTTGTTACCTTCAAGCCGGGTCAAAAACTCAAGGCACGAGTAGAAGAAGATGCTGGAAGCGAGTCATAACAGCGAATTGCCGGCCATTCCCGGCAAGCGTTATTTCACCATTGGTGAGGTGAGCGAGCTGTGTGCAGTGAAGCCTCATGTGTTGCGCTACTGGGAACAGGAATTCCCGCAGCTCAGCCCCGTCAAGCGCCGTGGTAACCGTCGCTACTACCAACACCAGGATGTCATCCTGATCCGCCAGATCCGCTCTTTGCTGTACGAAGAGGGTTACACCATCGGTGGCGCTCGCCAGCAGATGGAAACGGGCAGCGAAAAGGCAGAAAGTGGTGATGTGAAGCTGCTGATCCCCGAGGTCATTGCCGAGCTCGAAGGCGTGCTGACCCTGCTCAGAACCTGATTTTCAAAAACCCCGAAACGGCGCAAATCCGGACTTGCATTCCCCGGTCACTGATGTATGATTTGCGCCTCCTCGCCAAGTGAGGCCTTAAAAATCAAGCACTTAGAGAATGCCAAGCGCCTGATTTTTTCCCAATCGGAGTGTAGCGCAGCCTGGTAGCGCACCACACTGGGGGTGTGGTGGTCGTCGGTTCAAATCCGGCCACTCCGACCATCTTTCAAAAAAGCCCGCTTTTTAGCGGGCTTTTTTGTGTCTTTAATTTAAGTCTGCTTTGCTTCTGTGGGGGGTAATCTATTGCAGATGATGCTTGGCAAAGTTTGCGTCGCCGCTTTATTAGGTTTCTACAATCTTTCCGGTTCTCGTTGGTTCCAGCGAACATCATGCTTTGTTGAACGCCTTGATGAAGTTCTTGGGGTGTTGGTGAAAACGAAAATGGTCGGGGATGTTCAGCTGCTTTAGCTTTTGTCGGAATGGCTTTGCGACATACCCTCAATCCCTAGTCAGGGTAGTTGTCTTATTCTCCGCTACCCATTGCTCAATTTTCTACAGTTATTTTTTCGGTTTTGGAAGGCTGAGTACGGTATCCCACACATTTTCCTGAAAGACAGCACCGCTGACAGCGCGTTGCACCGCATCTAGGAGGGCTTCGGTATCACTATGCGCGTTCGTCGTTTCAGATATCGCGAGTTCTCGATGGAAGTATCCTGCCCCCATTGAAACGCCATCGAGCGTTTTACCCGGAGTGACTACCATAACTTTGACGGACTGGGCTGACAGGTCCGGGGCCTGTGAAACAGGGATATGGTGGACAATGATCTCAAGGGTGGGGCCGGTGAGTGATCCCTCAACTGGCTCGCCAGTTACACCGAGTTTTTCAATTGTTGGGCGACGGCAGATTCCAGTGTTTGCTCCTTCACAAGTAAAGGGGGCAGGGGATTTTCGGTTGTATGAATTTGTACTCGGTAGTCCAACTCTAACGCCGTTACGTTAAGGCTAAATACCGTTAGTAATAGTGCGAATAACTTCTGCATTGCATCCCCGATTGGTCGATAGAGCATTGATCCTGGTCAATTATTCCATTGGGGGTGTTGGCGTGTAAAGATACCGAGAAAGCCCGCTAAATAGCGGGCTTTCTTGCTTCTGCGGAATCCGTCTTTTTCAGCACAAGCCGAAGGCAGCGAGAGAAAGTGGCGCTCGCGGGACTGGTTTATGCGTTCTTGCCGCAGCACTTCTTAAACTTCAGGCCACTCCCGCATAAGCAGGGGTCATTGCGGCCGATTTTCGGAAAGGCGCGAGTGGCAGGCTGTTGCGGTGGGCAGCAGCTGGTATCGCTACAGCAAGACTCGCTCTCTTTAAACTCATCGTTTTGAGCGATTTTGTTTTCTTCAGACATTTTTTACTTTTGTGTTGAAGTGGATGACTCGGGCATCTGTGAAGAGTGGTGCTCGATGATCAGCCAGCGCTGACCGCTCCAGCGGTAAGCAAAGGTGTAGCGTGCCTGAACAGTTGAGCCGTCGTTAAAGCTAAACGTATAAATACCGGAATTAATTGCGAGCTGGCCAAAAGTGCGGACATTTGCCTCGTCTATTTTTCCGCGCGGACCTCTTGCGAGAAAGTCTGTAAAGTAGTTTTCAATTTCCTTGTGGTTATGCCGAACTTCGTTCGACACTGTAGGAAGTAAGATGCCGTTGGTTTCGTAAAGGGCGGCCACTTGTTTAGGGTCGCCGGTTTGCAGGGCATTATTCCACTCGTCGAATAATGCCAGGACTTCAGAGTTGGTCATATCAAATATACAGGGCCTGAAATGTATTATTGTTGAATGTTTGATGAGAGACCGGGCAACGCCGGGCGCTGCTGCCGGAGATTATTTGCGGGAATCCGCTAAGCCCGCTGTGAATCGTCGCGTATTGTTACGTTCGTATTAGGTTTTGCTTCTCCGGAAAGTCGAGGCGCTATCGGAGCTTGCGGAAATTACGTTCCTTTTGTTCTTGTCGGCTTTTTTCTTCAAACGACAGGGTTGCGGTAGGGCGTAGCAGGAGGCGCTTCAGGCCAATCGGGTCACCACTGACCTCGCAGTAGCCGTAGTCTCCCTCGTCGATTTTATCGAGGGTGCGTTCGATCTTGCGGAGCAACAGGTATTTGCGCTGGGTGAAGCGCAAGCGCTGGCGACTTTCCTCTTCTGCTGCGGCGCGGTCAAGTTCATCGGCCGCTGCCAGGTCTGCTGCGGCAATGGCATCGCGATCCGCTTCGATCTCCGCCAGTGCTTCTTCCCTGAGTTCTAGAAGACGCCGGCGGAAGAAGTCCAACTGAACATCATTCATATAGTCCGATTCGGGCATCCGTAGCAGATCTTCCTCGCTGATCTGGGGCATAGGAACTCCTGGTATCACTATGGCTTTAGGCATTTGCTGGATATATGATATAACGTAACATTGCGACGGTGAAAGCCTCTATTTGGGCTGGCCTGACTCGATGAGGTTATCTGGTCATAACATAGTCGGGCAGGATCATGCCTCAGGTGACCGCTCAGTTGAATTGCCGGTTGCTGGCGATTAGCGGACGGCACCGGGCTCGATGTTCTCAGGTGCTGTGATGCATGCCACTTTTAACGGCTGATATTCCGGAGGGCGGAAATGAAGTTAAGGAATTTCCTTTTCGGCACACTCGTGCTGCCGTGTCTGGTGTTGGCACACCAGGACGATCATCAAGGAACCCAAGGCGATCAGCATGTCCATGACGATGTGGGAGAAGAACACCACAAGCATGGACATGATCACTCTCACAGGCACGCATCGGCGCATGTACATGGCGAAGCAAAGCTGGATATCGCTGTACAAGCGCAAATGATCTATATCGAATTTGAATCGCCTGCGGCAAATATTGTCGGTTTTGAACACGCACCGAAGAGCTCTGCCCAGCGTGGGCTTCTTCAGGACGCGGCTAACCTGCTGAGTACACCGGGTGATCTGTTCCAGTTTGGCGTCGCGAAGTGCCTGGAGCACAAAGTTACGGTAAGGATGCCCCACACCGGAGAGCAGCATGATGACTCGGTATCGCACTCTTCGGTCTATGCGAGTTATCAGTTTGAATGCGATGATCTGGCCCAGCTGGACGACCTGATGGTACAGCTCTTTTCACGTTTTCCCGCGTTGCAAAAGATTGCGGTGCAATGGATAGCCCCCCACGGGCAAGGTGCCGCAACACTCACAGCGAAAGCGAACAGATTCAAGATGCACTAAACGATGAAGCCGGACGATGTACAACTGGCCCTGAATTCTGCCGAAAAAATATGCCGTAACGCCGGGGCTCGGCTAACGGAAAAGCGCAAGAATGTACTTGGTGTGCTGCTGCGCGCAGAGATTCCTCTGTCCGCCTACGAAATTGTAGAGCGCTACAAGGTAGAGTGTGGTGAGCCAATACCGGCGATGTCGGTATATCGCATGCTGGATTTTCTCACTGAGCAAAATCTCGCCCATAAGCTGAATTCAGAAAACAAGTTTGTCGCTTGCGCGCATATCCACTGCGAGCACTCCCACAGGACGCCTCAATTCTTGATTTGCGGACGTTGTAACAAAGTGCAGGAGATCGGTGTGAATCCGGAAGTGATAGCTGCCTTGCGTGACACCGTAAAGGGGGCGGGATTTCTGTTGCAAACGTCGCAATTGGAGCTTGATTGCCTTTGTGATGAATGCGTTCAGTGATGCGAAGGATGTTGCGAGGGATGGTTGCTGACAATGCTATCCCCTCGGTTCCGGCCTCGCTAAAACTTAGAATAAGATCGAAAAAAAGTGAACAAAAACAAGTGGTTGTGGTCTCTTTACTCTGTGGTAAAAAGTCCCAAGCCTTGCCTTAAGCCTGATGCCGCATTGAGTGGTGATTGACCACCAGATGTGGAAACACTCTCACCGGAGTTTTTAGGCTTCCATTCTCAAAAAGAAGCATATTGGAGAAGAACATGCGCAAATCTCTTCTGGCTGTAGCCATTGTGGCCGTTGCAGCTTGCTCGGAATCCCCGAAAAACGATTCGGTTGATTCTGCTCAGGCACTAGAGGCAGGAAGCCATCAAGCGGCTGGCGAGCTGACTGCTCAGGCGAAAGGAGCCAATCCGTTGCTGGTTCGGAGCGCGCTGCAATATCAGGCGCCTGACTTTAGCCTGATCAAGGACGAGCACTTTGAGCCGGCTTTTAAACAGGGCATGGCGGAGCATTTGCAGGAAATTCAGGTGATTGCCGAAAACAGCGATCCGGTCAGCTTCACCAATACCATCGTGGCGATGGAAAAGGCCGGTGGCCTGCTAACGCGGGTATCTCGTGTATTCTTTAACCTCGCAGGTACCGATAGCAACGAAAAGCGTAGGGCAATTCAGAGCAACATTGCTCCTCAGCTCGCATCCCACTTCGATAGCATTTACCTGAATGAAGACTTATTCGCGCGGGTGCAATCCCTGTATGACCAGCGTGTAGCCCTTGAGCTGGATCCAGAGTCTGATCGATTGCTTGAAGTGACTTACGATAATTTCGTTAAAGCCGGGGCCAAACTTTCTGAAGAAGAAAAGGCCACTCTGCGCGCCTTGAACGAAGAACATTCCTCACTGACTACCCAGTTTAGTCAGAATCTGTTGAAGCTGGGTAAAGAGATCGCAGTTGTTGTCGATGACAAGAGTCAGCTGGAAGGGATGTCTGATAGCCAGATCAAGTCAGCGGCGGAAGCTGCAGTAGCGGCGGGTCACGAAGACAAGTACTTGATCAGCATTACCAATACTACCCGCCAACCAGTGCTTGCGTCGTTGAACAATCGCGAATTGCGTCAGCGCATCTGGGAAGCCTCTGCAACTCGGGGAACTACCGGCGAGCTGGACAACCGTCCCATCGTGAAGCGCCTCGTGCAGATTCGTGCTCAGAAAGCGGCGCTGCTCGGTTACGAAAACTGGGCTGAGTATCAGCTGAAAAACACCATGGCGAAAAACTCCGAGAATGTGATGGAGATGCTGAATTCTATGGTGCCGGCGGTGGTGAAGAACACCAAAGCTGAGCAGGCTGATATCCAGGCGATGATCGAAAGTGAAGGTGGTGACTTTACCGTACAGCCGTGGGATTGGGCCTACTATGCCGAGAAGGTACGTCAGCAGAAATACGACATGAATGAAAGTGAGGTACGTGAGTACTTCGAATTTAATCGCGTACTGGAAGATGGTCTCTTCTACACCATGAATCGTCTGTACGGTATCCGCTTCGAGGCGCGTACGGATCTGCCGGTATATCACCCCGATGTGCAGGCATTCGAGGTGTTTGATCATGACGGTAAGAGCCTGGCGATTTTCTACGCTGACTACTTTGCCCGTGAAGGCAAGCGCGGTGGTGCCTGGATGAGTTCCTTTGTTGGCCAGTCTGGCCTGCTGGAGCAGAAGCCGGTAGTTGTCAACGTAATGAACATCCCGAAGGGTCCGGAAGGTGAGCCCACGCTGGTTAGCTTTGACCACGTGACTACTATGTTCCATGAGCTGGGCCATGGCATTCATGGAATGTTTTCCGATGTACGTTTCCCGAGCCTGGCAGGTACCAACGTTTCCCGTGACTTTGTAGAGTTCCCATCTACGTTTGAGGAAGACTGGGCAAGCCTGCCCGAGGTGCTGGAAAATTACGCATTCCACTATAAGACTGGCGAGCGCATTCCGGCGGAATTGTTGGAGAAGGTGCTGAAAGCCAAGAACTTCAATATGGGCTTCGATACGCTGGAGTATATGTCGGCGGCCTTGCTGGATATGGAATGGCATTCACTGCCCGGCGATGCGGATCCTCAGGATATTGCCGCATTTGAAGCCAAGGCATTGAAGAAGCACGGTGTTGATCTGGCGGCGGTACCGCCCCGTTACAAGTCTACCTACTTCGCCCACTCTATCGGCGGTGGCTACTCTGCCGGTTACTACGCCTACATGTGGAGTGAAATTCTGGCTGCTGATGCCTTTGCCTACGTCCGTGAGCGTGGTGGCCTGACGCGGGAGAACGGTGATTGGTACCGTAAAAATATCCTCGAGGTGGGTAATTCCCGCCCGACCCTGGAGTCTTATGTGAAATTCCGCGGTCAGGAGCCAACTACGGATGCCTTATTGGTTCGTCGTGGTCTGAACCGCGATAGCGAGTAAGACTGTTGTCGCCCGCGCAAGAAAGCGCGGCTGGCAATAGATATTAAAAAGCGCCGCCCTCGATGATGGTGGCGCTTTTTTTTGGATGACGATGATTTAAATCAGTATTAGCAGTGGCAGAGAGGGGTACCTGGCGCGCTCTTCAGAGTGCGATTCGGGGTTAGTGCGCAGGGCGCAGTGCCTACTTCGCTGCTAGCTTGGATACTTCTGGTCAATTACTACGGCGTTGTGAGCATGCAGGCTTTCCTGGTGCTCGACTTTAAACCAGTAGTCCGCCACCCAGTTGGACTGTTCCAGCATCGCTTTGATTTTCCGCGCTGCATCCTCACAGAACATCAGATTGTCGGCATTCAAACGGGCGAACTCCTGCTCGTCGCTGCGCTTTACCATGGTCTGTACCGGAGTGCCCACGGTTTCTTCAATCTGAGTAATCAGGTTGCCTAGATTGGGCCAGCTATCATCGCCGAGAGTCAGAGTCAGGTAGGCATAAGAGCGCTGGCTATGAGGGGTGGCAATAGTGTTGGCTTGAGCCCACGCCAGTAGATCTTCCTTGTTGACCGTATCAGTCGGAAACGCTTTGTCGATTGCCTCGGCATATAGCTGGCGGGAGAGCGCTGCAGAACAGGGGCAGGTGCTGGAGTAGGGGACCGTTACCTGCAAATTATAGGTGAACTTACCGTTCAGCTTTTGTCCATTGATTTCGACCTGATAAGTCTGAAAACCGGTTTCACTACTTAGCAGGGATGGTTTAGCTAGTAAAAGATCAAACGCCAGATCAATTTTTGCGCTTTTACTGATCTCTGACTGTGAGGCAATCATCTCATTTAGAATGCTATCCAGACTGTCCCTGTTGCAGGGTAAGGTGGACAGCTTATTGAGTAGATGATGTAGTCGCGACATATGAATGCCTTTTGCCGCTGCATCGTCAAGACTGACGTAAACATTCGCCTTCGCCGCTACGGCTTGCGAGGCACCGTTGGCTAGTTCAATGGTGAGTGGCACGGCAATGTCTTCCATGCCCACCCAACCCAATGCATGGGATTTTTTCTCAAACTGGGTTTTGGCAATGTCGGGAAGCGTTTCGGTAAACTGCATGCAATTCTTACCTGGCTAATTTGCTAAATAGTGAGTGGGAGTGGCTTGCTTACCGTTCAAAGGCGAGAGGCATGGCCGCAGATGCGAGCGCAGCGAGGCCCTCGCTGCCATATACCTGTTGTCCATTCACCCAAGTGCTGATGATCGTAGATCCAAAAACATGCCCGCTAAATGGCGACCAGCCGCAGTGATATAGGCTGTTTTCATTTGTTACGTTGGTCGAATTTTCGGTATCAATAAGGACAAGATCTGCGAAATACCCTTCGCGTACATATCCTCTATTTGCAATCCCATAGCGGATTGCGGGGTTATGAGAAACCTTTTCGACAACCTGTGGCAAACTGAGTCTTTGATGCTTGACGTGGTCCATCAGCGTAAGCAGTGCATGTTGGACAAGAGGCAGGCCAGCTGGCGCCTGTTCGTAGTTCGCTTGCTTTTCTGCCCAGGTATGCGGAGCGTGATCGGTGGCGATAATATCGATTTTGTCAGTATGCAGGGCTTTTAGAAGGGCGTCTCTGTCCCGTTGAGTCTTGATCGACGGGTTGCATTTGATGAGGTTACCCAGCGTGGCGTAGTCTCGATCGGTAAACCACAAGTGATGTACGCAAGCTTCGGCAGTGATATGTTTTTTTTCTATCGGTCCGGCTTCAAACAGTGCGAGCTCTTTTTCCGTAGTGATATGTAGAACATGCAGCTGGCTACGGTATCGCTTAGCCAAATTTACCGCATAGGAGGAGGATGCAAAGCAGGCTTCGGTATCCCGAAGCTTGGGGTGATCTTCAATGGTGAGAGCGGTCTTTCCGCGAACTAGTGCTTCGTAATTTTGTTTAATCACTGCGCCGCTTTCGCAATGAGTCACAATCAATACTGGAGACTCCCGGAAGATCGCGTCGAGCGCAGCCGGGTGTTCTACCAGCAGGTCGCCAGTCGAAGCGCCCATAAAAACTTTTACACCACAGTGCCTTTTGGTATCCAGTCGTTGAATCTGCTCGAGGTTGTCCTCGGTTGCACCAAGATAAAATGCATAATTCGCGGCAGAATGTTGAGCCGCTAGGGCATATTTGCTTTCTAGCGCTTCAATCGTTGTGGTAGCGGGGCTGACATTCGGCATTTCCATATAGCTTGTAATGCCGCCCGCTACCGCTGCGCGGGACTCGCTGGCGATGGTGCCTTTATGGGTCAGGCCTGGTTCGCGAAAGTGCACCTGATCATCAATCATACCGGGAAGCAGGAATTGCCCATTGGCCTCGATGATTCGGTCTGAGGGCAGCGCACTGATATCGCCCGCGATAAGGGAGATTCTGTCATCGACAATACGCAGGTCTGCTTTGGTGATTTCTCCCTCGTTCACAATACGAGCGTTCTTGATAAGCGTCGAGGCAGTCACTTATGCGTGGTCTCCGGTAATCTCAATTTTCTCTTGTTCTGAATTCAGGTTCAGATAGAAGCATGTTGGTCGTCCTGTGTGGCAAGCAGCGCCTTGTTGGCGCACTTGGCAGAGAATGACATCCCCGTCGCAATCGAAAGACATCGATACCAGTGCCTGAGTGTGTCCACTGGTTTCACCCTTGACCCATAACTGCTGCCGACTACGGGACCAGTATGTCATTCGCTTGTTTTTGATGGTCTTCGAGAGAGCCTCTTTATTCATCCAGGCAAACATCAGAATTTCTTTACTGATAGCGTCCTGAGTGATCACAGGAATGAGGCCTTTCTCATTAAAAGCCAGCTGGTTGATGACGTCGGACACTGGGAGCGAAGTGCCGCTTGGAAGCTGCTCCAGCTCGATAAAATAGTCGTGCTTCATTCAATGAGAAGTCTCTGCCATTGAGGGTTGATCCTCCGGGCAGGGGCAGGCGTTTCTTTTCTGGCAGAGACGCACATTCCAAATATGACCAATAGCGACTAGTCCGGTGCCAATCAGGGTCAGTACTTTTTCCCCGGCTTCTCCAATGGTCTCTTCGCCGAGCAGTACAGCTATGGCCAGTAATGTGAGCCCGATGGATCCCAAGGCTAGTAGTCCATAGCGTTTGTGCTGCTTGCAGCCTAAAGTCAGCGCATAAATACTGGTCGGAAGCACGGCGACTACCAGCCAGGTGTGGAATGCCTCACTACCTAAATTCAATGCGGCCATACCAGGTAGTAATGCGAATACCAGCGGAAGCGCCAGACAGTGAATGGCGCATACCAGAGATATGCCGATCGCGGTCTTGTCTGTCATACCCTGAGTTTTGGTTAGCAGTTGTTTGCTGATCATGAATACACTCTCTTTGGAAACAAAGGCCCCTCAGTGCAAATAGTGTACTGAGGGGCCAAATTGGAAAGAGCGACAACGTCATGGGGCCGCTCATATTCTGCCGTTTCAATACGTCAGAACATGCTGCGCAGGCCAATACTGAAGTTGCGTCCGGGAAGAGGAGCGCGGTCCTTCAAAAAGGAGGTATGTACGCGGGCGTCCTCGTCAGTGAGGTTGCTTCCTTTCAGGAAAAGGATCATGTCTCCAAAACTGCTGGCGAAGGAATAGCTTAGCTCCGCATCTAGAAGGGAGTAGCCGTCGGTCGAGGTCTCCAGCTCGGCGATATCTTTCTGGTCGAAGTAATGTGCCATGCCTAAGCCGGCTTGCCATGCATTGTTTTCGTAATTCAGTCTGCTGCCGATTCGCACTGGCGGCATGCGGGGTAAATCGCCACCGTCCTGCAGCTTGGCGCGAATGCTGTCTCCCCATAAATTGAGCGTAAAGTGATCGGACAGTCGCCAGGCTAACTGAGCCTCCAGGCCATAAAGTACCACGTCGGCTTGCTCGAATGCATAGACAGGCAGGGAGCCGTGGTCGTGTTCATGTTCGCCTTCGTGTTCACCTTCATGGCCTGCTTCTTCTCCCTCCCCATGATCGTGGCCTGCTATTGCGTCGCTATCGAGGCCAGTATTGCGCTCGTAATAGTAATTGTCGATCTGGTTGTAAAAGAGGTTGATAGTCCAGCCAATATCCCCAGAATGCTTGCGCAGGCTCAGGTCAATATTGTTGGATTCTTCCTCATTCACGTTTCCGTCGTAATGGAAATGCGGATCATCGGATTCATGCAGTCGGAACAGTGCGCCAACTTCAAAGCTGCCTGTACCAATGTGAGGGCCGTAGGAAAACAGCTCAGCAGAGCTCGGGGCTCTCTGTGCATGAGTTACGGAAACGCCGGCGTTGTAATCCGCTGCAAAATCCCACACCACTCCAGCCGAAGCGCTATATGGAGTGAAATCCAGTTCTTCGAAGACGAGAAATTCTTCCTCATGTTCGTGTTCACCGGCTTCTTCCTCGGATCCATGGTCTTCCTCTTCCCATGGAATAGGGTCGGCATCAATGGTCACTTTCTCGATGCGTGCGCCTAACTGCCAAAGTAGGTCGCCAGCCTGCTTTTCCTGCAGGAAGCCGATTGCAAGGCTGTCGGTGCGGCTCGGCGGAGTGAAGGCTTCTTCGCCGACCGCGGCAAAGTCGGTCGTCTTACCTTCCAGAGAAACTGCGCCGCGCCAGCCGGCAAACTCCTGAAGAAGTAGGTCTGTGCGAACCTGTAATGTTTCGTTAGCAAACACGGTACCAGATTCACCATTTTCCAGTTCCACGTGCTCGTAATCGGTGTAACCGATGCGAGTATTGAGACCATTTAACCACGCGTTCTCCAGCTCAAGTTCACTGATCAGTTGCCAGCGGTCTTGCTTGAGGTCTGACAACACGGACTCTTCTCCGTGTTCTTCTTCAAGCCCAGCGAGTTCATCTTCATGATGCTCTTCTTCATGACCATGGTCGTGGCTGTGACCTGGAATACCATTCAGCCTTTCCAGTCGTCCATAGGACAGGCCAATGTAGCCATTGTCCAGTAGCCAGCTGCCGCCAAGGTTGAAGCCCTGGCTCTCGGAGGCACTATTTTCCAGAAAGCCTTCTGAGTGTTCCTCATGGCCCTCTTCATGGCCTTCATCATGATCGGCCTCCGCCATCAGTTCGGCAGGCCCAGGAATCTCATAGTTGTCACCGTTACGTGAAAAGCCATCGATATGGAAGGCGAATCGGTCGGTGCCACCGGTGTAGGCGAATGAGGCTTCGTCTTCTTCATTGACGGAGTTGTAACCCACCGCAAACGCACCCGTGCTGTCACTGGAAGAGGGTACTCGGTCGTCGACCACATTGATGACACCACCAATTGCGCCGGAACCGTAAAATAGCGTTGCCGGCCCGCGCAAAATTTCAATCTGCTCGGCAGTCATTGCTTCTGTTGCAACGACGTGGTCAGGGCCTACCCTGGACGCGTCACTCACGTCCAGACCGTTCTGGGCAATGAGCACTCGGGGGCCGTTGAGTCCGCGAACGATTGGACTGCTGGCTACGGGTCCGAAGTAACTGGAGTGCACACCCACTTCATCTTTGAGGGTTTCCCCCAGGGTGGATGACTGCTTGCGACGCAGATTATCTCCGGCCAGCACGGTGACCGGCTGGGCGGATTCCATTGCCGAGGCGTGAAGAGGCGTCGCAGTGACATCGATCTGTTCGATCATCGTACGACGCAGTGTGACGCTCACAGGCTCACCGCTGGTCGTATTGAGGCGCAATGTCTGATGGCTGAAGCCATCTGCCTTGATATGTAGCTCTGTCGCGTCATTGTTCGCAGTCTCAAGAGTAAACTGCCCATCTGCATCGGTTTGGGTTTGCACGCGGCTCCCCAGCACAGAAACGGTGGCGTCGCTGACTGGCTGGCCGGCGGTGTCTGTAATCTGTCCCGTTACTCCATAAGCAACATTTGTCAGCGCCATAATGGCAAGCGCGATCGTTGTGTGTTTCATGTGTCGATCCTTGAAGTTTATTGGTCGTGAATCGTTCAGAAGGCGCGGTCGAATAACGCCGGTTAGTCGGTAGAGGAAAAGTCCAGGGTGAGCAGCAGCCTCTGTTCGCCGGCAGCTAACGCCGGTGAGCGGTGCACACATCCGGCCCCAAGGTTGTCCTGCCAGAGTTCCCCTTTAAACAGAGCTACGTGGCCGCTGGAAATTGTTTGAACGGATTGGGTGTGCGGATAGAGGCCACTCTCTTCGTCGCTGAGCCCTCCGCTACCCGCGCCCAGCTTGCTTCGATCCACCGATTCATGGGGCAGCCACTCTGTACCCAAGCCTGTATAGGTAGTGATTAGCCGGCATGGCACTCGATCGACATGAAACTTCGGACACATAGCGCGCTTGAGTGCGGTGAGCCTCAGACCGACGGCGCTGAGATCAAACAGATAGCTGAACATGTCGATCAGTAGTTGAACGTCCGCCTTCAGATGGGGGTAATCAGCGAGAAGAGGCAGCATCTCGTCAAGGCAGTCGATTTTTGCAGTTGGAATAACCAGCCGCTCACTGGAGAGCCTGTCCTGATCCAGTAGCTGTTGGATTTCAGCGATTAGCTTTGGGTCGAGTTGGCGTTGCCATACAGCCATACTGACGTCGTCTTGGCAGATGTCTGCGAGGATATCTGCATGGTCCGCTGTTACAGGGCGACGGGTAACGGCAGTAGGTTCTAGAGCGGTGGTAGCCAGAGTTGCTGCGTTCATGGACGATTCTGCTCCGCTTTTGACTGGTGCGGTGCTCTCTTCCGGGGCCCGATAACGGCAGTTGGCAGCTGGGTACGGAGGCGAGCAGTCGTGGTTAATTAACAGTTATGATATAACGTATCATAATGAGTGAGGTCAGGAAGAGCAACTGGTCTTTTGGTACTGCGCTCTAAACAGGGTTAGCTGGGCAGGAAAGCTCGGGCGTGACCTCTTAAGATCGCGCCCTGGGTTTCACCGGTCAGTCTTCATACGGATAGACATTCTTGACGTTCAGGGTATAAGCCGCAGTGCCCTGCTGAGTGGTCTGAGGCAGCGTGCGCATCTCACCTTCCACATAAAAGGGGTCATACAGGAACTGCACCTTGAACCCCTTGGGAAACTCTCCATAAATCACCTGGTTGGGCGGCGGCGCGGGTAGGTGAATACAGGCGCCGAAGTAGGGCACCAGCAGGAAACTCTTGATCGTTTGGTCGTCGTCAAAGTCCAGCGGCACCACAAACCCGGGGATACGGACGTGTTGCCGGTCGAACTCCGGAATGATTCGTGTGGATGTCAGGGCCTGTTGATAGGGGTTTGTGGCCACGGCGCCACCCGGGTTGACCAGCTGATTCATTGCCCGGTCCGCCGCAGATCCCTCATCGATCCCGCTCAGGTACTCGGGCGGATTGAGTAATGCTTCGAGGTCATCTTTGGGAATCAATTCCTCCCAGGCAACATCCCGATAAACTTGCGTGCTCTCTTCCTGCGCTTCCTCTGATGTTTCTTGCTGCGTCACTGTATCGACAGGCTGGTTGGATTCCGCTCCATTATCTAGCGCATTGGCGCTTTCGGCGGTGGAGGTTATTTCCGACTTGTTATCTGAGCACCCGATCATGAGCGCTGCACT
Organism: Microbulbifer sp. ABF4_148; assembly: GCF_056158985.1. Classification (NCBI taxonomy): domain Bacteria; kingdom Pseudomonadati; phylum Pseudomonadota; class Gammaproteobacteria; order Cellvibrionales; family Microbulbiferaceae; genus Microbulbifer; species Microbulbifer sp. ABF4_148. The sequence continues at coordinate 3,133,035 of NZ_JBSWUI010000001.1, read as the reverse complement.
CAACAGCAACAGGCGGGGGAAAGTGGTCGCAGGCATGGGCTTTCGTCGTAGATTCAAACAATTAAGATATGTTATATCATTTGCTGGCTAATCAATACATCTTCACTTGAGGTTATCCATGAACGCACCGGTAACGGAGCTGGTGGAAAGTGCTGTCATGATCGAACAGCTCCGATTTGGCTACAAAGGCGGTCCGCTGGTGCTCGATGTGCCCCGCTGGGTGTTGCCGCGTGGCAGCCGGCTTTTCCTACGAGGGCCATCGGGCTCCGGCAAGTCGACTTTGCTGAACCTGCTCGCCGGCATCCTGACTGCTCCCGAGGCACGGCTGGAAGTGCTCGGCCAGCCGCTGTCGGGCTTGAGTGGTCGGCGCCGCGACCGTTTCCGCGCGCAACACATTGGCGTGGTGTTTCAGCAATTCAACCTGATTTCTTACCTGAGCGTGTTGGACAATTTGCGTCTGGCTGCCCATTTTGCCCGCGGCGACGTTGACGTGGAGCAACGAGCGCTGGAGCTGCTGGGGCAGTTACGCCTGAGCGAAGATTTACTGCATCGTAGCGCAGGTGCCCTCAGTGTCGGGCAGCAGCAACGCGTCGCAATCGCCCGAGCGCTAATAAACCGCCCTCAATTACTGCTCGTGGATGAGCCTACTTCCGCGCTCGATCCAGAAGCTCGTGATGCCTTCGTTCAGTTACTCATGGACAACTACAGCAGTTCGCAAAATACGCTGATATTCGTCAGTCATGACATGACCCTGGCTCCGCATTTTGCGCAGGTTGCGGACATGCGTGAATTGAACCGCGCTTGGGAAGAGGGGGCTGCATATGGTGTTTAAACTGGCGTGGCGGAGTCTGGTACATCGTAAGGGCAGTGTATTGCTGGCGATCCTTTCTGTGACGGTGAGTCTTTCCGTATTGTTTGGTGTGGAGCAGATTCGCAGCCATGCCAAAGATAGTTTCAACCGTACGGTTTCCGGCGTTGACCTGATTGTTGGCGGACGTACCGGGCCAATAAACCTGCTGCTCTACAGCGTTTTTCGAATTGGTACCCCGAGTGCCAATATTTCTTGGGACACGTATCAGGATATCGCCGGGCAACCGCAGGTCGCCTGGAGTATTCCGATCTCGTTGGGGGATTCTCATCGTGGTTATCGGGTCGTAGGTACCTCACAGGCTTTTTTTGATCACTACCGTTTCGGTAGGGGAATCCTGCTGGAATTTTCCAGTGGGCGGGCATTCGCTGACACGTTGGATGTAGTGCTCGGTGCGGAAGTGGCGCGGAAACTCGGCTACCAATTGGGCGACTCACTGGTGCTCGCCCATGGTCTGGGCAGTACCAGTTTCCAGATGCATGACAAGCAACCATTTACTGTAACGGGGATTATGGCCTCTACGGGAACTCCAACCGATCAGGCGCTGTACATCAGTCTGCAGGGAATGGAAGCGGTGCATCGTCACGAAAGTGCTTCCGGTGCGCTTGAGCCCGACAGCATTACGGCGTTTCTGGTAGGGCTGGAGTCCCCGGTGGCCACGTTTCAACTGCAGCGCTGGATCAATGAGTACCGCAGCGAACCGTTACTCGCGATATTACCTGGTGTGACGATGTCGCAATTGTGGCAAATGCTTGGAACGGTTGAAAATGTGTTGATGTTGATTTCGGCTTTGGTGGTGCTGGCGGCTCTGCTGGGGCTCAGCATTATGTTGCTGACCTCTATCCGTGAGCGCAGACGGGAAATCGCATTGTTACGTACCATTGGCGCCGGACCACTACAGCTATTTTTGCTGGTGCAGGCAGAGGCCATACTCGTTGTTCTTTTGGGCGCCGCTTGTGCATTGTCCATTATGTCTGCCTGCCTGTGGGTGGCGGAGCCATTCTTGGCGGCGCAGTACGGAGTCTATCTGGAAGGCTCGCTTCTGACGGAGCAAACACTGATATTGGTTGCGGGGATTTCAGCGGCTACTTTTCTGGTGACGATGATTCCGGCGGTAGGGGTCTATCGGGAATCTTTGAAGATCGGCCTGGAGGCCTAGACGACAGCGGGGGAGTGCCACTGCTTCCGTCAACAGCACTCCTCACTCTGCTGAAATTTCATAGCATGGCTTGTAGGTTTTGCCGGGCAGTTTCATCCTTTGCTGCTGCACAAAAGATTGCAAAAGTTCATCCATGCTCGCCATAAGTGCCGGATTGCCACACAGTTCATAGGGGCCGTGCTTCTCAACGGCGCGGATTCCGTAGTCTTTCACATTTCCCGATACAATCCCGGAAAAAGCTCTGCGTAAATTTGCGGCAAGTAGATATGGCTCTTGTTCCGTGTGTAGGTCTAGTTCCCGCATATTCTCGTGTGTTGGATGGAACGGTCGTTGGAACTCGGTGGATATTTTCAGCTTCCAGTTGAAGTAGTAGGCGTCGCCAGAGGCTTTGCGGAACTCGCGCACCTGCCGGATACCCTTCGCCATTTGACGGCCCACTTCCTGTGGGTCATCGATAATAATCTGGTAGCGCTTTCTGGCCTCTTCGCCCAGGGTGGCGGCGATAAATTTGTCGATACGGACGAAGTATTCTGCTGCGTTGGCGGGCCCGGTGAAGATAACCGGAAAAGGCTGCTCGCGGTTGTCTTCGTGTAACAGAATACCGAGCAAATAGAGGATTTCTTCGGCGGTACCCGCGCCTCCGGGGAACACCACAATACCATGCCCGGTCCGCACAAATGCCTCCAGGCGCTTTTCGATATCCGGCATGATCACCAGTTCATTCACAATCGGATTGGGCGCCTCCGCAGCGATGATACCGGGCTCGGTAATACCCAGGTACTGACCATTCTTATCGCGCTGTTTGGCGTGGCCGATGGTCGCGCCTTTCATGGGGCCTTTCATGGCGCCGGGGCCACAGCCGGTGCAGATATCCAGGTGGCGCAGTGAAAGTTCGTAGCCGACCTCTTTGGTGTAATCGTATTCGCTGTCAGAAATCGAGTGTCCGCCCCAGCAGACCACAAGCCGGGGCTGGCGATTCGTGTGAAAGGTGCCGGCATTGCGCAGGATATGGAATACGGCATCCGTGATGCCCTGCGCAGAAACCAGGTCGTAGCGGGGGTCGCCGGTAATTTCGCTGTTCACATAAATAATGTCGCGCAGCACCGCAAATAAATGCTCGGCAATCCCGTGAATCATTTTGCCATCGACAAAAGCGCTGGGCGGCGCATTCTGTACCTGTAGCTTTACCCTGCGCTCAGTGGGGATGACCTCAATATCAAAGTCGGCGTACTTCTCCAGCAGCTCTTTGCCGTCGTCCATATATCCACCACTGTTCAATACCGCCAGGGCGCAATTGCGAAAGGTTGTGTAAAGCGGGCCGTGGCTGTCGTCGATCAGGCGGTGGATTTCATATTTGGAGAGAATATTGAACTGTCCAACGGGGGACACCTGTGCATCGACGATATCGGTTGACATAAATTTCCTCGAACGCTGTGCAGTCAAACGCCTGCATGGAGTGCGGCCAGGCACGATCTGGAGCGTGCTCCAGGATGTCCATGGCGTCACTACTAGCTTACTCCACCGGGTTCGGCTGGTAAGTAATTCACGGAAGATTGACGGGAAAATCCACTTATCGAAACGCCAGAGCGTGGCTGCGGGAGTTTTGGCCAGTGCACCGCAGACGTCATACGTGCCTGCAAAAAGAAACCCGCATAGTGCGGGTTTCCTGGGAGCTGACTTTTAGGATGGCTTAACTGGTCAGATCTGCACGTTGATTAGGTAACGTCAAGCCGTGCTCACCCGTCGCATCTGCTCTTCGCCCATCCGCAACGTCAGCATTTCCTGTACGCCTTGCTCGCCAAATACCTTGGTGGCGAGTTTGTTCATCGGATCGCGCTCGTAACAGAGTCGGCGCAGCATATGGTCGGTGTCGCGCAGGGCAGGGCGCTCGTTTTGCGGCATAGGCTGTGCCTCGTCGTACCATTTCAGCCAGTGTGCCAGCATCGAGCGGGCGTAGTCTTCGAGAATGCTGATATTGGTGTTGTTCAGGTCTGCCATCAGGCTCTGTGTGGAGGGATTCACCAGGGCACGCATATAAGGGCCGTGGCTCACGGACCATTGGAAGTTACTGTGGCCGCGGAGCGCCAGGTATTCCTCATTGATGGGCGCGTAGTACTTGTCGAGATAGTCGCTGTCCACCAGCAGGTTGCGGCGCGGCATAAAGTCGAAATAGAAAAACAGTTTGGGAATGGTGCCGAATACCATCACAAAATGCGGTACATCGGTGTCCTGCCCCAGATAGGCGGTGGCATTCATATCCAGGATGCTGGCTTTGCGGTTGCCGAGCCAGGAGTTCACCAGCCACTCGCAATCGCCGCCGCTCCAGGCCTGGAAAGAACCTTCGAATTCGCCATTGGGCGAGGTGTAGTATTCGCGATCACGACAGGCCGGTTCCAGTTGCAGCCCGCTGAAGCGGCTGGCAATGGTGCTCTTGATATCCGTCAGGATGCCCCAGCAGCGCTCCCAGGATTCACTCACATCTACATCGGGGTTCTCTGCCAGAAACTGGTCGATGGTCTTCGTATCGGAATGCATGGTGGTCCTCTGCTAGTAGCGGTTTGGAATACTGCGGTATTTCCTTCATATTGGTTGTCGTGCCAGCTCTGATCTGTCGAAATCGTAGAATTTGGTTTTTCGACAGCGTGTGGCGGCTCAGTCAGATCCTGTCGGTCTGGGCGTTTGCCGCATTGACTATTATCAATTCCGTTTGTGTGGTGGGACTGCACCGGGATTTTCCCTGGTTTATTCAATGACAAGTGCGTCGACAGGCGTTTTCTCAGAAGTGGGTGGGCTGCATTGAGGTTTTGTCGCGGTCCCCGTAGCATGGCCGCCCAACCAGAATAAAACGAGTGATTGCGGTATGGCCGATACGGGTGGAGAGGCTTTAGTTAAGCTGTTACAGAACTATGGAGTCGACACCGTGTTCGGCATTCCCGGCGTGCATACTCTGGAGCTGTACCGGGGGCTGCCACAAACGGATATCCGCCATATCCTCACCCGGCACGAGCAGGGTGCGGGCTTTATGGCCGATGGCTATGCGCGGGTGAGCGGCAAGCCGGGTGTGTGCTTTTTGATTACCGGCCCGGGGCTCACCAATGCGGCCACGGCCATCGGTCAGGCCTATTCCGATTCCATTCCCATGCTGGTTATTACCAGCGTGAACGAGACGCCCACCCTCGGCAAGGGCCTGGGGCGCCTGCATGAAACCCAGGACCAGCGTGCGATCAGTGCTCCCCTGACCGCCTTCAGTGCCACCGCCCTGTCGCCGGAAGAGCTGCCCGGGCTGGTTGCCCGTGCGTTTGCAGTGTTCAACAGTGAGCGTCCGCGCCCGGTGCATATCGAGGTACCGATGGACGTACTGGCCGCACCGGTGGCGTATGACTGGACAGAACAGGTGGCCGTGAGCGCGAAGCGACCGGCCCCCTGTGCCGCCGATATCGAACAGGCGCTGGCAATGCTGCAGTCGGCGAAAAGACCTATGATCATTGCCGGTGGCGGTGCGCTGGATGCCGCGGCCGAAGTCCGCGCACTGGCGGAAGCGGTGAATGCACCGTTGTTTACCTCGATTACCGGCAAGGGCATCTTGCCGCCCGGCCATCCGCTCGCGGGGGGCGCGACATTGTGCGTGTCGCCAGCCTGGGACTTTGTCGCCGATGCGGATCTGGTGCTGGCTATTGGCACCGAGCTGGCCGATACCGATTTCTGGCGGGATACCTTGCCGATCAATGGTGCGTTGATTCGGATTGATATCGACAGCGCGAAAATGAATGACCTCTATCCCGCTGCGTTGCCCATCGTGGCGGACAGCCAACAGGCGGCTGCCGCGTTGCTGGCGGCCTGGGGTGACAGCCAGCCCTGCGTCGAAGGTGCCTGGCTCGCGCGCCTGCAGCAATTGCCGGCGCAGGTGAAAGCGGCGCATGCGCCGTTGCAGCAACAGCACCAGCAGGTGCTGGATTGCATTGCCGAGGTGCTGCCGGAGGATGCCCTGGTTTCTACGGATATGACGCAAATTGCCTACACGGGTAACTATGTGTTCGAGAGTCGCGCCCCGCGCAAATGGTTGCATCCAACCGGCTATGGCACGCTCGGTTACGGTTTGCCGGCCGGTATCGGTGCCAAGGTGGGTGCGCCCGAGCAACCGGCACTGGTGATCGCCGGCGATGGGGGTTTCCTGTATACCGTGCAGGAGCTGGCCACGGCGATTGAGGAAATTGACAGTGCACTCGTTGTGTTGGTGTACAACAACTCGAGCCTCGGGCAAATTCGTGATGATATGGTCGAGCGCAAGATTGAGCTGGTGGGCGTATCGCCGCGCAATCCGGACTTTATCGGCCTGGCCACGGCCTTCGGTTGCGAGGTATATCGGCCCGCGTCGCTGGCCGAATTGCGACGCGACCTTACCGACGCGTTTGGCCAGCCCAAAGTCAGCTTTATCGAAGTGGATGCCGAGCGCGTTGCCGGCGCGCTGTGAGATTACCGTGCGGCACACAACAATAACGGAGCAAATCAGAGAGTGGTTATGCAGTACTCAGACTTGACTCAACGCATCGCTGGCGAGGGTTCCAGCGCATGGGATATTCATTTTCGCGCGCAGCGACGTGTGGCTGCCGGCGAGGATGTGGTGATTCTATCGGTGGGGGATCCCGACTTTGATACCCCGGCAGCCATTGTGGAAACCGCCTGTAACGAATTAAAAGCCGGTGCGACCCATTACGCCGATCACCGCGGAGAGCCGGAGCTGCAACAGGTGCTGGCCCGGCGTCACTCTGCCCAGACCCGCGTGGAGACCAGTTCCGAGCAGGTGGTGGTCGTCGCCGGTGCGCAGTGCGGCCTGTACGTGGCTGCGCAGTGCCTGCTCAACCCGGGTGACGAAGTAATTGTGCCGGAGCCCATGTATGTGACCTACGAGGCGTTCCTGCAGGCGACTGGTGCGAAGGTGGTCAATGTGCCCCTGCAGCCGGAGCAGCATTTCAATCTCGATCCGGCGGCAATCGCCGATAAGATTACGTCGCGCACACGCGCGATTCTGGTCAACACACCGAACAACCCCACGGGTGCTGCGGTCGATGGTGAAACCTGGCAGGCACTGGCAAAACTCTGTATCGAACACGATCTATGGTTGATGCTCGATGAAGTGTACGCAGACCTGATGTTTGAAGGGGAGCATTTCCATCCCGGGCAATTACCGGGGATGGAGGAGCGCACTGTTACGATTTCCAGCCTGTCGAAGTCCCACGCGATGACGGGCTGGCGTCTCGGCTGGGTCATCGGCCCGCGGGAATTTGCCGAACACGCCGGCAACCTGACGCTGTGTATGCTGTATGGCAGCCCCTCGTTTGTGCAGAGCGCCGCGGTGACTGCCCTGACGGCAGACCTGCCCGAACTCGACGAGATGCGCTATGCCTACCGCCGCCGCCGCGACCTGATGGTAGCGCGGATGCAGTCGATTCCCGGTATTCGTTGCCATACCCCGGCCGGCGGTATGTTTATGATGCTGGATGTGCGCGAACTCGGTGTGACCTCGGAAGCCTTTGCCGAGCTTTTGCTGGACGAGTTCGGAGTCTCCGTGTTGGTGGGAGAGGCCTTTGGCCCCAGTGCGCGCGGCCATGTGCGGGCGAGTTTCTGCGTGAGTGAGTCCGACCTGGACAAAGCCTGTCAGCGTATCGAAGCCTGTGCCGCAGCTATCCGTGCCGATAGCGCGACTGGCTAGATTCACATTGCGGAAGCGCGCAGATTCTCTATCTGCGCGTTAGCCAGACTTTTCTATTCAGCCGGCAACCGCTGGCTTTTCCGTTGCGGGCACCGTGGTGGTGTCGGTTTCCTTATCTTCTTCATCAATACGGACGATACGGATGTTCAGGAAACCATACGCCAGCGCAACCAGCGGGTTGATCAGGTTGAAGAAACAGAAGGGTAGATAGGCGAGGGTGGCGACTTGCAGGGTACCGGCCATATACACACCACAGGCATTCCACGGAATCAGTGGGGAAGTAATGGTGCCGCCATCTTCTAGACTGCGCGACAGGTTCTCGGGAGCCAGTCCGCGTTTCTTGTATTCCGCTTTCCACATCTGGCCGGGCAGTACGATCGACAGGTACTGATCTCCGGTCAGCACGTTCACGCCCAAGCAGGTGCCCATGGTGGTGGCGATGAGCGAGCCGGTAGAAGAAATCAGTTTCGACAGGGCCCGCATCAGCAGGTCGACGAAGCCAATACGCTCGAGTACTCCGGTCATCATCATCGATGACAGCACCAGCCAAACCATATTGACCATCGACAGCATACCGCCGCGGGAGAGCAGGCTGTCCACCTGTTCGTTACCTGTGTTGATGGTGAAACCGTCGTAGAGGGTGATCCACACTGCGCGGCCAAGTGCCGTGGAGCCCTCGAGCCCCAGCTGGGCAATAAAGTGATTGACCACCGGCATCTGGGTGAGCAGCGCCAGCGCGATGGCAATAATGGTGGCACCGGTAATGGCGAGATAGGCCGGGACTTTTTTCACGGCCATCACCAGCAGCAGGATGACCGGGATCAGGTTGTACCAGGCAATGGTATAGGAGCCGTCCAGCGCGGAGAGAAACGCTGCCACCTGGCTATCCTGACCTTCGCCAGAGGCATTGAAAATGCTCACCAGCACGAAAAAGACCAATGCCAGCGCCATGCTGGGCACGGAAACCCAGCTCATATTGCGAATATGGGAAAACAGGTTACTGCCGGCAATGGCTGGAGCCAGGTTGGTGGTTTCCGACAGGGGGGACATTTTGTCACCGAAGTAGGCACCACTGATCACCGCGCCCGCGGTGATTGCCGGAGACAGCGAAAACCCGTAGGCCACACCCACCAGCGCCACGCCTACGGTAGCGGCGGTAGTCCAGGAACTGCCAATGCAAATTGATACCAGTGCGCAGATCAGCAGGCAGCTCGGATAAAACCACTCGGGGGAGAGCAGCTTCATCCCGACATATAGCAGCGTGGGTACGGCACCGGACAGCATCATGGCGCCGATCAGGGCACCCACAGAAAGGAAAATCAGGTTCGGGACAGCGGTGCGGGCAGTGGCCTGAATAATCGAGGCTTCAATATCGGACCAGCGAATACCGTTCTTGAGGCCGACCATCGCCGCTAGAAAGCCGGTCATCATCATCGCCACCTGGGTGGCACCGGATAGAGAATCGCTGCCAAACAGACCGATGGCGCCACCGAGTACCAGCAGTAACACGGCCCCCAGCAAGACGGCGTCGAGTGTACTCAGGGCATGTTCTTTGGAGGAATGCATAGGGTGGTCCGGGTGTTATTAATGCTTTTACACCGGACCGCATATTGGCCATCAGCGCGTGCGTGTCATCCGAGCGTAACATGGCTGGCGCTCTCAACCCACCGCGGCTCTGCGGGCGGGGTACGCCAGAACCAGCGGAAAGGCGCGGTAAACGTGGGTTTGAAGCCAATTACAATAAAAACAGGAACTGTACGGTCGAGGGAGGCCCTCGGCCAAATTCAGCAAAGCTGAGGGAACCGCGATCTCAGGATGTTCTAAACAAGCTGCGGATCCAGTCCATAACACCGGGGTAGTCGTCCAGATCCAGGACAAATTCCTGACCCCGCGCTGCGGCACTGAGCAAACAGTGTGCCTCCTGCAGTTGCCAGCGATCCAGCTTGCCGTGATAGGTCAGCGGCTGAGCGTTGGTTGGGTAGAAAGCACGCGGTAGTTGCCATTGGCTGGGCTTCGGGCTACCCGGCGCGGTGAGCTGTAATTCCGGTGCAAAGTGCGAGAAAGTGCCGAAGCCCGGCTGTTCGAGATTTTTACTGCCGCCCAGCCGCAAGTGGCAACTGGCCTGATACAGCGTGTTCTGTGCGCCGCGCTCGCCATAAAAATGGGGGTGGTAGCGCGCCCAGGGCAGGGCGTCCGCATCCAGTGATGGTAACGGGTGCACGGAGGCAACCTGGAGCCATCCCCAGATGACATGTCTGGGCGGCTCGGCTTTTACAAAGCGCCAGTGTCCTTTTTGGCGTTCCACCGGGCGGAACAGTCCGAAGAACACAAACAGATCACCCTTTGTGACGCCCTGATTACGCAGGTGCGACTGCGCAGCAGCATCCTGTCCCAGGACGCCGGTCCAGCCTGCTTCGCGGGGCAGTGTGCCCGCTTCGAGATCTGGATCCAGGTGTGCGCGGTGTTGCGTCGTCATTTTTTTGCGTGTCAGGTCCGCCACCAGCTCGCCCGCGTTGACCCCGCTGATCATCAGGTCGCCGTAAGGGATCGGAGACTGGGTATCGGGAATGGGCAGACTGCACAGGCGGCCGTCCGGCAGTATCGGGCTGGGGCAGCCCCCGGATGAGGAATCGAAGCCTTTACGGCTCAGGATCAAGCGCATGGTGCTCTGGCCTTTATCGAACGCTAGTGTGCCAGCAGGCCACTTTGCAAATGCTCGGCAAGTCGCGTGGCCGCCTGGCTGGGGCGACGACTCTTGAAATGCAGCCCAATGCCAATCTCGCCCAGTTTGGGCAGATTCTTTGAGGGTCGCAGGATACGTAGCGATTCTGGCACGGTACTGCGGGTCAGGGCGGTGATGCCCAGTCCGGCCTCAAGCGCCGACTGAATGCCGTTCAGATCGGGAATGGTAAACACATTGCGCCAGCCGATATCTGCAGTGCGCAACACCTGCTCGGCCCGTTGGCGATACATGCAACCCTCCGGCGCCAGCACCAGCGGTAATGGCTTCAGCAGGTGGGCAGAAAACTTGGGACTCGCGACCCAGACCAGATCGTCTTTCAGTACCACCTGTTCATCGGATGCCTCGGATTCTTCCTGCAGGGCCAGAACCAGGTCGAACTGGTCGCGCTTGCCCTTGGCCAGCAAATTGCGGCTCAGATCGCTGGTCACTTCCAGCGACACCTCGGGGTAGCTCTGGGAGAAACTGCCGATAATGCGCGGCAGGAGGACGGAAGCAAACTCGCTGGGGATGCCCAGATGTAGTTTGCCGGTCACTGAACTGCCGGAAAACTCCATTAGTAGCTCGTCGTTCAGGGCGAGAATCTTCTTGGCCTGGTCATAGACACGCAAGCCGCTCTCGGTCACGTTCAGCGAGCGGCCGGAGCGCAGCAGTAGCTGGCGACCGAGTCTTTCTTCCAGTTCCTTGACCTGTCGGCTGATGGCGGGCTGGGTACGTGCGAGCAGCTCGCCGGCCTGACTGAACCCACCGCTGTCGATCACCGTCACCAGTGTGCGCAGCCACTCCATGGGGATGTTCTTGTGGGGTAGTTGCATAAGAAAATCTTATAGAAGAATCAAAACTATAAATTTTTAAAAGTTTATCAGGGGGGCTAGCATCGCTCAATAAATGATAATCAGGAGGCCGCCATGACCCCCGCCGACACCTATCTGCAGCCCGCAGACCCTGAGCTCTTCGCCGCCATTGAGGCCGAACGCCAGCGACAGGAAGATCACATCGAACTGATTGCATCCGAGAACTACGCCAGCCAGGCCGTGATGGCGGCACAGGGCACGGTACTCACCAACAAGTATGCCGAGGGCTATCCGGCCAAGCGCTACTACGGCGGTTGCGAGCATGTCGATGTTGTGGAGCAGCTGGCAATCGACCGTGCCAGGGACCTGTTTGGGGCGGCCTATGCCAATGTGCAGCCGCACTCCGGATCCCAGGCCAATGCGGCAGTCTATATGGCCCTGTTGCAGCCGGGTGATACATTCCTGGGCCTGTCCCTCGATCACGGCGGTCATCTGACCCACGGCGCCAAACCCAATTTTTCGGGCCGCATCTACAATGCGATCCAGTATGGGCTGGATCCAGCCACTGGCGAGATCGACTATGCGGAGGTGGAGCGCCTTGCGGTAGAACACCAGCCGAAGATGATTGTGGCTGGCTTCTCGGCCTATAGCCGGGTGATGGACTGGGCCCGCTTCCGCGCCATTGCCGACAAGGTGGGTGCTTTCCTGTTTGTCGATATGGCCCACGTGGCCGGGCTGGTCGCGGCAGGCAAGTACCCGAATCCGGTCCCCCACGCCCATGTGGTGACCACCACCACCCACAAGACCCTGCGCGGACCGCGCGGCGGCCTGATTCTGTCGAATGATGTCGATGGCCTCGGCAAGAAATTCAATTCACTGATCTTCCCGGGTATCCAGGGCGGGCCGCTGATGCACGTGATTGCGGCCAAGGCAGTGGCACTGCGTGAGGCTGCCAGTCCGGTATTTGCCGATTACCAGCAGGGTGTTATCGATAACGCCCGCGCCATGGCTGCCGTCTTCCAGAGCCGCGGTTTCGATATTGTCTCCGGCGGTACCGACAACCACTTGCTGCTGGTGGATCTGAGTAAGCGCGGCGTGACCGGCAAAGCTGCCGATGCGGCGCTGGGCGCTGCCCATATCACGGTGAACAAAAACACCGTACCCAATGACCCGCAATCGCCGTTTGTCACCAGTGGTATCCGGATCGGCACCCCGGCGATCACCACGCGGGGAATGGGAACCGCCGAAGCGGAACAGTTGGCAGTGTGGATGAGCGACATTCTCGAAGTGCTGGATGATGAGACAAAGCTGGCAGGGGTACAGGCGCATGTACGCGCCCAGGTCAGTGCGCTGTGCGCGGCGTTTCCCGTATACGGTTCAGCAGGTTAAACACGATGTCCCTGAGTGTCTTTGATCTGTTCAAGATTGGAATTGGTCCTTCCAGCTCGCATACCGTTGGTCCGATGAAAGCGGCCGGGCAGTTTCTGCAGCTACTCAAGGCGAAAAAACATTTCGCCAACGTTGGCCGGGTGCAGTCGCTGCTGTTTGGTTCTCTCGGTGCCACCGGTGTCGGGCATGGCACCACCAAGGCGGTCTTGCTGGGATTGGAAGGTGAGCAGCCGGAGCTGGTGGATACCGCGCAGGTAGATGCCCGTGTTGCCGCGATTGAGGTGCAGGGGCATCTCAATCTGGCCGGTGAACGGGTCATTGCGTTTGATCCCGATGCCGATATGCAACTGCACGGCGAGGAAGAATTACCGTATCACGCCAACGGCATGCGCTTCGCCGCGTTCGACGATAACGGTCGCCTGCTATTGGAAGAAACCTTTTACTCCGTCGGCGGTGGCTTTGTTGTCACTGAGGTCGAAGCCGCGGCAGACCAGTCGCTGGATCTGCGTACGACAAAACTCACCTTTGAATTTTCCAGTGGCGAGGAGCTGTTGGCGATTTGCCGGCGCGAAGGGCTCTCAATCAGTGAAATCATGCGCGCCAATGAACGGGCCTGGCGCAGCGAGGCGGAAACCACGGCAGGCCTGCAGCAAATCTGGTCGGTGATGCAGGAGTGTGTCGCCAATGGGATTCGCAACGAGGGCGTGTTGCCCGGCGGACTCGAGGTGAAACGTCGGGCCGCTGCATTGAATCGGCAGTTGTTGAGTCGCCCCGAGGCCTGCCTGTCAGATCCTCTGTCCGCACTGGACTGGGTCACCCTGTATGCGCTGGCGGTGAATGAAGAGAACGCGGCCGGTGGTCGTATCGTGACGGCGCCGACCAATGGTGCGGCCGGGATCGTGCCGGCAGTGCTGCACTACTACATGCGTTTCTCCAAGCAGCCCAGCGCAGGCGACGTCGAGCGCTTCCTGCTGACCGCCGCCGCGGTGGGCATCCTGTTCAAGAAAAATGCTTCGATCAGTGGCGCCGAGGTGGGTTGTCAGGGCGAAGTGGGCTCTGCCTGTTCCATGGCCGCAGCCGGTCTGGCGGAAGTGCTCGGTGGGACGCCGGAACAGGTCGAGAACGCGGCGGAAATCGCCATGGAGCACAACCTTGGCCTGACCTGCGACCCGGTGGGTGGGCTGGTACAGGTGCCCTGTATTGAGCGCAATGCGATGGCGGCCATCAAGGCGATCAGCGCAGCGCGCATGGCCCTGCGTGGCGACGGGCAACACCTGGTGTCCCTCGACAAGGTTATTCGCACCATGCGCGATACCGGGCGGGATATGCAGGACAAATACAAAGAAACCGCACGCGGCGGGTTGGCAGTCAATGTGATTGATGTGCCCGTCAGCGTGATCGAATGTTAACGACGGACCAAGACCATGCCACAGGAATCTCTGAAAACCCCTCTGTACGACCTGCACCTGGAACTGGGTGGCAAGATGGTGCCCTTCGCCGGCTATGCGATGCCCGTGCAGTATGCCACCGGCATTGTGCGCGAACATCAGCACACCCGGGAAGCCATCGGTATTTTTGACGTATCCCATATGGGACAACTGCTGGTGCGCGGTGACAACGTTGCGCAGGCACTGGAAGCGCTGCTGCCGATCGACGTCGCCGGGTTGGAGATCAACCAGCAGTGCTATGGCGTTCTCACCACGGAAACCGGTGGCATTCTCGATGATCTGATTGTTACCCGCTGGTCGGACAATGAATTTTTCCTTGTGGTCAATGCGGCAACGGCAGCGGGTGACCTCGAGCACCTGCAACAGCATCTGCGCGGATGCGATATCCGCGTGCTGGGCCAGCGCGCGTTGCTGGCGGTGCAGGGGCCGCAGGCGGCCGAACTGATTGGCGAGCTGGCGCCCGCGACCCGCGCGTTGACCTTTATGCATGGTGTGCATACCACGCTGCTGGATCACGATTGCTACATCACCCGTTCCGGCTATACCGGCGAAGATGGCTTTGAAATCTCCGTCGCGGCATCGGCGGTGGAAGCAGTGACGCGTGCGCTGTTGAACGACCCGCGTACCGCCATGATTGGTCTCGGTGCCCGCGATACGTTGCGGCTCGAAGCGGGGCTGTGCCTGTACGGTGCCGACATGGATCGAACCACTTCGCCGATCGAGGCCAGCCTGCAGTGGAGTATTGCGCGTTCCCGTCGCGTGGACGGCGACAAGGCCGGTGGCTTCCTGGGGGCAGAAACCGTCTTCGCACAGTTGGCAGAAGGGCCGACTCGCAAGCGCGTTGGCTTTACCGTTGCCGGTAAGGTTCCGGTGCGCGCGGGCGCAGACATTATCGATGCGGCGGGCAATATCGTTGGCAAGGCGACCAGCGGTGGCTTTGGCCCGACCCTGGGCGCGTCTATCGGGATGGCCTATGTAGACCGCGGTTACGAAAAAGCCGGAACGGAATTGCGCGCGCTGGTGCGTGGCAAGCCGGTGGCCATTGCGGTGGCAAAAACCCCGTTCGTTCCGCAGCGGTATTACCGCGGCTAACGCATAACCTCACTCCAAAATTCCAGAATTAGTTGAATCGCGTCGCCGCTGAGCGGCGCTGTGTCATAGAAGGACGAAACAGCATGAGCAACGTGAAATATACCGAATCCCACGAGTGGTTCCGCACAGAGGGGGATCTGGTTACTGTGGGAATTACCGACTATGCGCAGTCGCAGCTGGGCGACGTAGTGTTTGTGGAGTTGCCTGAGACCGAGCGTGCGCTGGATGCGGGTGAAGAAGCTGCCGTCATCGAGTCGGTCAAAGCCGCAGGGGATATCTCACTGCCGTTTGCTGCGACCGTGGTCGAAGTAAACAGCGCCGTCGAGGAAGATCCGGAACTGGTAAACCGCGATCCGGAAGGCGAGGGCTGGTTTTTCCGCGTGCGCCTGGCCGACACCGGTGCGCTGGATGCATTGCTGAGCGCAGATCAATATGCCGAGCAAGCGGGCAACTGAGGGCGGAGAACAAGCATGCTACAGGTAAAGAACACCCTGGTGGAACTGGAAGATCACGCCGAGTTTTCCCGTCGGCATATCGGTCCGGCGCAGGCTGACATCAATGCCATGCTGGCTGCCTTGGGGCACACCAGCCTGGATGCGTTTATCGATGAGATCGTGCCCGCACATATTCGCCAGACGGCGCCGCTATCGATCGAAGAGGGTATTCGTGAGCACGAGGCACTGGCAGAAATTCGTGCGCTGGCAGAACAGAACCGACCACTGCGATCGTTTATCGGCCAGGGCTATTACGGTACCCGCACGCCGAATGTCATCCTGCGCAATATTCTCGAGAATCCGGCCTGGTATACGGCCTATACGCCGTACCAGCCCGAGATCTCCCAGGGGCGTTTGGAAGCCCTGTTTAATTTCCAGACGCTGGTCAGTGAGCTGACCGGGATGGACCTGGCCAATGCCTCGATGCTCGATGAGGCCACTGCGGCGGCGGAGGCCATGACGCTCTGCCAGCGGATGAGTAAGTCCAAGTCACGGGTGTTTTTCGTCGACGCAGATTGCCTGCCGCAAACCATTGAAGTGCTGCAAACCCGTGCCGAACCGTTGGGTATCGAGCTGGTTGTCGCCGATCCCGCGCAGGGTCTTGGTGACCTCGAAGTGTTTGGGGCATTGCTGCAATACCCGGGTGCCGGCGGCGGCGTGCAACATCATCACGGGCTGATCGAAGCGGTGCATGCCCAGCGCGGTCTGGTGGTAATGGCAGCGGATATCCTCAGCCTGATGCTGCTCACTGCGCCGGGTGCGCTGGGCGCAGATGTCGCGATTGGCTCGACCCAGCGCTTTGGCGTGCCCATGGGCTTCGGTGGCCCGCACGCGGCTTATATGGCGACGCGACAGGCTTACAAGCGCTCCTTGCCCGGGCGCCTGGTAGGCCAGTCGGTAGACAGTAATGGCAACGTGGCGTTCCGCCTCGCCTTGCAGACCCGCGAGCAACATATCCGCCGCGAGAAGGCTACTTCCAATATCTGTACCGCGCAGGTTTTGCTCGCGGTGATGGCCTCCATGTATGCGGTGTACCACGGTCCCGAAGGTCTGAAGAATATCGCCAAACGCGTCCACCACCTGACCAGTGTGCTGGCCCTCGGGTTGCGCCAGCTGGGTGTCACCGTGGCCAACGACACCTGGTTCGATACGTTGACCCTGCAGGTGGATGCCGAAGCGGCGGCGCTGCATCAGGCCGCGCACGCGCGTGAGTTCAATCTGCGTGCGATCGACGATAACCGGGTGGGTGTTTCCCTGGATGAAACCTCGACCCGCGAAGACATTGAAGCGATCTGGTCGCTGTTTGCCGGAGAGACGGCGCCGGATTTTGCCGCGCTGGAATCCGAGGTGGCTCCGGTGTTGCCCGGAGAGCTGCTGCGCAATGACCAGCCGCTGTCCCAGGAAGTGTTTAACCGCTATCACTCCGAGACTGAAATGCTGCGTTACCTGCGTGGCCTGGCCGATAAAGATATCGCGCTGGATCGCTCGATGATTCCGCTTGGTTCCTGCACCATGAAGCTCAATGCCACTGCCGAGATGATCCCGGTAACCTGGCCCGCGTTTGCCAATGTGCATCCGCTGGTGCCGGCGGATCAGGTGCGTGGCTACCTGCAGCTGGTGGAATCTCTGGAAGCCATGCTGTGCGAAATCACGGGTTATGATGCGATTTCCCTGCAACCCAATGCGGGCTCCCAGGGGGAATACGCCGGCCTGCTGGCCATTCGTGCTTACCACGCCAGTCGTGGCGAAAGCGGTCGGGATATCTGCCTGATTCCCAGCTCCGCCCACGGTACTAATCCCGCGTCTGCACAGATGTGCGGAATGCGCGTGGTGGTGGTGAAGTGTGACGAGCACGGCAACGTGTGCCTGCAGGACCTGCGTGCGCGGGCGGAAGAGCACGGCGAGCGCCTGGCGGCGATTATGGTGACCTATCCCTCCACCCACGGCGTGTTTGAAGAGGGCATCGACGAAATTGCCGATATTGTGCATGGGCATGGTGGGCAGGTGTATATCGATGGTGCCAACCTCAACGCAATGGTGGGGCTGTGTCAGCCGGGCAAGTTCGGTGGCGATGTGTCGCACCTGAACCTGCACAAAACCTTCTGTATTCCACACGGTGGCGGTGGCCCTGGTGTTGGGCCGGTTGCCGTGCGTGCGCATCTTACGGAGTTCCTGC
Organism: Microbulbifer sp. ABF4_148; assembly: GCF_056158985.1. Taxonomy (NCBI): domain Bacteria; kingdom Pseudomonadati; phylum Pseudomonadota; class Gammaproteobacteria; order Cellvibrionales; family Microbulbiferaceae; genus Microbulbifer; species Microbulbifer sp. ABF4_148. The sequence continues at coordinate 3,115,165 of NZ_JBSWUI010000001.1, read as the reverse complement.
CGGGCTCTATTGCCGGTGGCAGCGGCGCTGGCCATCGTGGTGGCGTGCCGGTATCGGCGGCGAGTGTGGGTTCGGCGAGTATTCTGCCGATTACCTGGATGTATATCCGCATGATGGGCCGCGCAGGGCTGCGCAGCGCGACTGAGGTGGCGATCCTGAATGCCAACTATATTGCGCACCGTCTGGAGGGCAGTTATTCAATTCTGTATCGCGGTAGCAATGGTCGTGTGGCGCACGAGTGTATCGTTGACCTGCGTCCGCTAAAGGACTCCAGTGGGATCTCCGTGGAGGATGTGGCCAAGCGACTGGTGGACTACGGTTTCCACGCGCCGACCATGTCGTTCCCGGTAGCCGGTACCCTGATGATCGAGCCGACGGAAAGTGAATCCCTGCAGGAGCTGGATCGTTTCTGCGATGCGATGATCCAGATTCGTGCGGAAATCGCCAGGGTCGAGCAGGGCGATTGGCCGCTGGATAGTAATCCCCTGGTCAACGCGCCGCACACAGCCGAGGTGCTGGTCGATGAAAGCTGGGGGCATGCCTACAGTCGTGCCGAAGCCGTCTATCCGTTGGAGCGCCTGCGCCAGGAAAAGTACTGGCCACCCGTGGGCCGGGTCGACAACGTTTATGGGGATAAGAACCTGATCTGTTCCTGTCCGGCGATTGAAGACTACATGGAGAGTTAATCCGGCTGCTTTCTTGCGGATGGTGCCGCGACTGCGTTGGACTCTGTTGAGGGCAGCGCACGAGCGGCACGGGCGCTTTCGAGCGTTTTCTGAAAGATATCCCAAACGGTAATGAAAACGCCGGTGATGACCGGTCCAATAATCAATCCGGTTGCGCCGAACATGGCAAGACCGCCAAAAGTACCGATCAGTACCATCAGATCGTTCAGTTGGGCTTCGCGACCGACTAACCACGGACGAAGCACGTTGTCCGCCAAGCCAACCACAACCGCGCACCAGGCCGCCAGCCCGATGGCGCTCACCGTTTCGCCGGTGAATGCCAAATAGATGACCGCGGGAATCCAGATGATTGAGGGGCCGACGGCCGGAATAATCGAGGCGAAGGCCATCACGACTCCCCAGAATGCCGCCGCCTGAATCCCTGCGACTGCAAAAGCAATGCCGCCCAGTGCACCCTGTACGACGCCGATCACCAGTGTCCCCTTAATGGTCGCACGGCTCACGGAAACCACTCTTTCGACCAGCTGCTTTTGTGCGTCAATCGTCAACCCGGAGAAATGCGCAAGCTGCGCCAGAACGGTCGTCTTCTCCTGTAGGAAGAACACCATTGCATACGCCATGACGAAAAGGTTGAGGAAGAAATGCGCGGTTCCTTTAGTAGCGGCGGACACGATGGACAAAAAGAGTGAGGCCAGCCTGCCAGCAAGCTCGCCCGCCTTCGCTGCGATCTGTGGGCCGAGTGCTTCGAGCTTATCCCTGAACGGTACCCAGTCCGGTAGCTGGATTGCCGTCCAGTCCGCGCCCAGTTTTTGGACAAAACCACTGAGGCTTGCGACCAGTTCGCTCGCCTGGGTTGCGGCGATATAAACGATGACGAGGGTCGGTGCCAATACACCGATCAGTAAGATGATCAGGGTGATCACCGCGGCAATCCCTTGTCGTCCCCCGACGAAAGCACTGACTTTTTCCTGCAGCGGGGCCGCCATCGCGCTAAAGATTGCCGCGAGTAAAAGCGCGACAAGAAAGTCCCGGATCATGCCGAAGAACAGTGCAGTGATCGTCAACGTCGCCAGGCCTGTAGCCCAGAGTGTTGTGCGACCGGGACTTGTAACGACGTCGGACATCGCTGAACGCTCCTCTGCGGATTACCAGGGAAAGTAGAAGCGTAGACAATGACGGCATGGCGGGATTTTAAGCGGGCAGGGCAATGTTACCGGCCCTCTGAGTCTTCCTACCGTTTATTCAATGACGATGAGCAGAAGACGTGTCGAGTGGCCAGATGACTTCATGTTGGTCCCACCATGTCATCCAGCGGGGTAATAGTCTCTGGGGGCTTTTCAGTGCCGGGCAGGATGGCTCGAGCCGGCAGGTTAAAGCGGCTCTCTAACTCTCGCATCGGGTATTGAGCGCTTCAAACAAGCGATAAAGCACCAGTTTGCCTGGCGGGTGGGGAAGGGCCGTTGGGCAAGCTGCTATGGGCACTGGTCCCGCGGATCGTGCATCCTTCAGGCAGGTGATCTGGCGCCCCTCGGGGGCCCAACAAATTACTGCTTTTTCGGCGAGATACGCATGGTGATATCTGCGTGGAAGACCTCTTCATCGTTCTCGTCAAAGACGCTCACCGGCATCACCACATCCTGAGCTGTGTCCCACTGATAGTGCTCCACCTGACACACTGCGCGTAGGTCGGTCTTGGCCATCTTCAGGTATTGCACCGTCATGCCCACCGGGATCCAGCGGAAGTTAGCGCTGAGTGAGACGTCCAGGCAGACGCCACCCGCCAGCTCTGCCGCATTACACATGGCAATCGCGTGCACGGTCTTGATGTGGTTGGTGACGGCGCGACGCTTCTTCAGCTTCACTTCGACCAGCCCCGGTTTTACCTGGCTGAATACCGGTTTGATCGAGCTGAAATAGGGCGCGTTGAAGCAGACGACTTTGCTCACAATCCAGCGGCCGAAGCCACTGCCGCCAAGGCTTTTCCAGAGCTTAAGAATCGGGCTTTTGGAGGGGACGTAAGACATGCAGTGACTCGATCGGTTCGTTGCTATTGGCAAGAGGTTAGGCCTTTAGGGTAGGGCCAGAGGGTTGAAAAGTAACTGGTCTTTTGTGACGTCTTTCATGACGCATTTCATGACGTATTTCATGGCATGACCGGTGTGTGCATCGGTCGCTCAGGGGACACGCCCGAGTCGCGCCCCCTTATCCTCGCTTGACTCAGGGAGACGGGGCTTCGTCTTTATAGATCCCGATTCCCTGCTTGCCATCGGACAGTCGCCAGGCTCGGTACATGCCTGCGGTGTTGAATTCCATGGCGATATTGCCGTCCTTGTCCATGGCGACAATGCCGCCGGTGCCGCCCGCGGGCAGCAGGATATCGTGGATCACTTTGTGCGCAGCGGCCTTGAGGGGTTGATTGCGATAGAGCATCCGGCTGCAGATATCCGCCGCCACATGGAAACGAATAAAATACTCGCCATGGCCGGTGGCGGATACCGCGCAGCTTTCATTATCGGCCCAGGTGCCGGCACCGATAATCGGGGAATCGCCGACCCGACCCCAGCGCTTGGCGGTCATGCCGCCGGTGGAGGTACCAGCCGCCAGATTACCGTCCTTATCCAGCGCGGCCACGCCCACAGTACCGAACTTGTAGTCACTCTCTGAAGGGTTGAAGGCGGTACCTGCCGCTTCCATTTTTTCCTTCACTTCCTCCAACTGTTTCAGGCGGAAATCGGTATCGAAATAGCTGTTGTCCACCAGCGGCAATTTCACGTGGCGAGCAAACGCGTCAGCCCCGGCACCGGCCAGCATTACATGGTCAGACTGGTCCATGACCGCATGCGCCGCGAGGATGGGATTCTTGACGGTCTTTACGCTGGCAACGGCGCCCGCATTGCGATTGCTGCCGTCCATGACTGACGCATCCAGTTCGTGCTGGCCCTCATAGGTGTACACCGCACCTTTGCCCGCATTGAACAGAGGGGATTCCTCCAGAATGATGATGGCGGTGGTCACTGCTTTCATCGACGAGCCCCCGTTTTCCAGCACCTTGTATCCCGCATCGCGGGCTTCAGCTAGCTTGGCTCGGATCTCGGCTTCCTGTTTGTCACTCAGCTTGTCGCGGGTGATGGTCCCGGCACCGCCATGCAGGACGAGCCCGAATTTGTCTGCCCATGCGGGGGCAGCCAGTAGGAGGAGGGTAGTGACCAGAAGATGTTTCATTGTTATTGGGCCTTGTGGTTTGTCGGCGACGGCAATGGATAACTTCCGTTTCGGGTGGAAAACCATCCCGCCCACTACGCAGCAACCACATATCGGTGGCGGTGATAGGTCGCGGTTTCCCTTTGGAAGATCCCTGTGGTTACCTTAACCCAGCTTGTGATGCTCTGCGACCAGTGTGACTGCGCAAGAGCGACGAAACCCGGAAGGCCTGATCAGCAATGGGGCTCTTTATGCGGTACTACCTGCGTAATCTGTTAATGAGTATTTCGGTTTTCGCCGTGGTTCCTGCAGTGGCGGGTGGCGGCAACATCCAATCTGCGGAGCAACCACAGGGGCTTGAATGGCGGAAAATAGATCCGCTCTGGTCGATTGCCCGTCGCGTTGACGGGACGAGCTCGCGCAATGATTTTCTGGTGTTATTCCCGGGATACTCGGTGCAGCGCAGCTGGGCCGAGCAGTGGGCGCAGGCATTGTTGTATGAGCCGAACTTGGCCGAAGTGGATACGGTGTGGACCTTTGCCGGCCCGCAGAGTGTGTTTTATGAAGAGCGCGAGCTTCCCCTTGAGCGCAGTGTCGAGCGGCTGGCATCACAAGTGGTGTCTGGTCGGTTAGTGGTTGTGGCCCATTCCAGTGGCAGCTTTCCCGCACACCGTTGGTTAAATCTGATCGCCAACCATTCCGTGTTGGCCGAACGTCTTGCCGGGAAAGTGCATTACGTCAACCTGGACGGTGGCAGTGGCAAGGGGTTACCGGGTGGTGACCTGGCTATAGGCGAATCTGCGCGTGCACTACTGGCGGGAGGGTTTGCGGTGTCGGCACGGGACCAGCGGACCGGCAGCTTTTCCGCGAACCACGCCGATATGCGCGAGATGGCCAACAGCGATGCGGGCAAGTTCCAGCATGTGCTGTTATCGGTAGATTCCGGTTGCGCCAGGTCAGCGGGCTGGTGCCTGCATGATGCACTGATTATTCATCGCCCCCACAATCCGCAGTCGTTCGATTTACAACGGGACTACACCGGGTTTTCTATCGAGAGAACCGTGAATGCGGACTGGTGGCCGGCGAACAAAGACAAACGATAAGTAACAAATAACTGCACGAGTTAGTACTGGGGGGTAGGGAATATGAAACGATGGTTAGGGCTTATGGTGGTGGCGAACGTGTTACTGGCAGGGTGCGCCGACGAGCAGGCTGAGCGAGCAAATCCGGTGAGTATGGACGGGGAAGCGTATCAGCACTATAAAACTCCGGGGCTCGACCAGCCGGTGATCCGACAGCGGGATATTCTGCCGCTGATTGAAGCGCTTCGGGAGCAGCCGTTGCTGTCGGTAGAGCAGATTGGTGAATCCTACGAGGGGCGTCCCCTGTTCAGTATTGCACTGGGTCAGGGTGAAACCCGGGTGTTGATGTGGTCACAGATGCACGGCGATGAGCCGACAGCGACGCCGGCATTGTTTGATTTACTGAATTACATCACCGCGCCCGAGCAGGCAGACTGGCGCGCGCAGTGGATGGACAAAATAAGCCTGGTGATTGTCCCAATGCTCAATCCGGATGGTGCCGAGCGCAACGCCCGTCACAATGCCCAGAGTTTCGATATTAACCGCGATGCCAAGGCCCTGCAGTCACCCGAGGGCAGGGTGCTGATGCAGTTGGCCAGGGATTTCAAACCGCACTTTGGGTTCAACCTGCATGACCAGAGCCGCTACTATGGTGTCGGCGATACGGGTAAGATGGCGACCATTTCTGTCCTGGCGCCCGCTTACAATGCCGCGCGGGAAGTCAACCAAAGTCGTGGCGATGCCATGCGACTAATCGGCGAACTGGTACAGCATATTCACCCCATGCTGGGTGAGCACATTGCCAAGTATGATGATACCTATGCGTGGCGTGCGTTCGGTGATACGTTTTCCGAAATGGGCATCAGTACCATCCTGATCGAATCCGGTGCCCACCCCAGTGACCCTAACCGACAGGTGGCGCGACAAATGAATGTGCACATGCTGTCGGCAGCCATCGACAGTATTGCCTCCGGTTCCTACCGTGCGGTCTCCCGCGATATCTATGACAACCTCCCGTTCAATGAAGACGATGCGCTGGTGGACCTGAAGATTACCAATGTTCAGGCAGGGGAACTGTCCTATCGCACAGATATCGGTATCCGTGAGCGATTCGGGCAGGTCACGGTTGTTGAAGTCGGCGATCTGTCCAATCTGACGGGCGCGGCGCAGTTTGACGCGGATGGTGCGCAGTATCGAATGGCGAAACCCTATGTTTTGCAGGACGGTGAAGTGCTGGAACTGACAGATCAGCGGTATTTGGCATTGCTGCGCCAAGAGTTCGGCTATTTTGTCGGAGACAGCGCGCAGCTGGTTCGCGAGACGCAGTTTCCGGTGGTGATCAACCCGCAGCGGTTGCAGGGCGAACTGCCAACCCGGCGACGCAATGCGACCTTTCTACTGGCCAAGGACGGGAAAGTGCAACTTGCCGTTTTGGATGGTGAGATGATTCGCGTTGAGCCTGCGCAATCCTCCGACGGCTAAAAGGACTATTTGTGTGACGTTAGAAGATCGCAGGGGCGTGCCGTGGTGCGCCCCATTTTGATCGTCTCAGACCGCCTGTTCTTTTTGGCACTTGTCGCTTTGAGCTGGCCGCGTTGACGCTGCGTCTGTTTCCCCCTCTCGTGCCAATAACTCGCTAGGCTTGTTGGAATAGCCTCGCCAGATTTTCTCTCGGTGAAGGCGTGATATTCCTTCTTCGCGGATGCCGTCATGCGCAGAGCCATCAGTTTTATCGATAAAACCCTGACCCTCTGGATCTTCCTCGCCATGGGTGTCGGTGCATTGCTGGGGTACTGGGTGCCGGGAGTCCCGGAATGGCTGAATTCCATGGGGTCTGGTGCGGTCAACCTGCCGATTGCCATCGGACTGATCCTGATGATGTATCCGCCACTGGCGAAGGTGGATTACTCCCTGCTGCCAAAGGTGTTCCGCAACCTCAAAGTACTCGGCATCTCCCTGTTCCTGAACTGGATTGTCGGTCCGGTTTTGATGTTCATTTTGGCCATCCTCTTTTTGCGTGACTATCCGGAATACATGGCGGGGGTGATCCTGATCGGGCTTGCCCGTTGTATCGCCATGGTTCTGGTGTGGAATGACCTCGCCGAAGGGTCCTCGGAGTATGCGGCCGGGCTGGTGGCACTGAATTCAATTTTTCAGGTGTTTCTCTACAGCTTTTATGCCTGGCTGTTTATTACCAAGCTGCCGCCACTGCTGGGTTTTGAGGGCGCCATTGTCGATATCTCTATTGCCACCATTGCGGAGTCGGTTGCCATCTATTTGGGCATTCCTTTTGCTGCCGGGTTCCTTACCCGCGTATTGCTGGTGCGCTGGAAGGGCAAGACCTGGTACGAGCAGGTATTTATTCCGGCGATTTCGCCCATTACCTTGTTGGCACTGTTGTTCACGATCGTGATGATGTTTTCCCTGAAAGGGGAAGTGATCATCGAGATTCCGATGGATGTGGTGCGGGTCGCGGTACCGTTGATCTTCTATTTTGCTCTGATGTTTTTCATTGGCTTTTACGTCAGTAAGGCAAAGGGAGCGCCTTACCCGCAAAACGCGGCGATTTCCTTTACTGCCGCGGGCAATAACTTTGAGCTGGCGATTGCGGTGGCGATTGCCGTGTTCGGTCTGAATTCCGGTCAGGCTTTCGCGGCGGTGGTGGGGCCATTGGTAGAGGTGCCAGCACTGATACTGCTGGTGCGGGTGGCCTTGCGGCTGCGGTCGATCTATTACTGAGGGGAGCGTGTTTGAGGACAGCGGGCAGAGATGCCTCCACCCGCTGTTTTCTGTGAGGCAAGGTATTAGAACGGCTTGGTCGCACCCAGGAAGGCGACGGTGCCGATGCCAATCCAGTACAGGTAGGCCAGGCGGCGACCGGTACGGATGGAGCGCTCCAGGGTGGCTTCTACCTGTTCATCATCGCGCTCGGCGAGGATACGGAACATGGTGGTCCACTCGCGCATGATAAAGCGCAGTTTCAGTCCGATCATCAGCAGCAGCGAGAAGATCAGGATCTTGGTGGAGAACCACAGGGTGCCGGTGGTGCCGGAGAAGGGACCGTAACCGAGCAGGGAGGAAATACTCGCGATCAGCGTGAGCGGAATAAAGATAAAGCGCAGCGCTTCATCAATCTTGGTCAGGCGGATACCACGGTCGGTTTCACGGAAGAAGAAGGCAGCCCAGCACAGTGCCAGCCAGGCACCGAAGATTACCCAGTTCGCAACCAGCCAGATACCACCAAACGGCTGCACGCCCCAGAGGTAGCCCATGTGGAAGCCCAGCGGGAACAACAGCAGGATGCCGGTGCGAGCCAGGATATCGATTCGGTAGGCGGTTTCCATGTGCCGGCGGCGTTCGTCCATCGGCAATTTACGGTTGACCACGTTATAGGAAGTCTGGAAGACACCCCATTCGCCACCCAGCCAATAGACCATGGCGACAATGTGGAACCACTTGAGTACACCCAATCCAGTAATCATGTCGTTACCTCGATTTCACTCTTATTCTTTGCCAGCTTTATTGTTGTCGGCGGATCCGAAGATTCGCCCGATGCTTGCCAGCTTATGATCGCCGCTTTCGCGGCGAGACTACATTTGTCAAACGGCGAAAATTTTTGTCGCCTTAAATTTCTGACAGTTCCTGGATCACGTCGTCGAGCTTGTTTTCGCTGTTACAGCGCTTGGTTTCCTCGACTGCCTCGCGTTCCTGCTGCACAACACGCAGGATGCGCGCGATGAACTCCTGCTGCATCAGGCCGCGTTCATCGGACTGTGCACGCGTGGGCTTGAAGGCTTCGATCTCATCCTGGTTCAGCAGGCCCTTGCTCTCCAGCAGGCGCTCGACGGTATCGAGTCGCTCGCGGGTGACCGCCAGCTCGCCGGCCATGGCCATGACGATACTCATCAGTCGTTCGGTTTCCTGACTTTGGAAAAACTGCGGACGCTTGCCTTTGGCTTTGGTGCCGGCCAGGGAAATATAATCTTGTTCCATCATGTCTCTCCCCTTATTTGCTGGCCACGTAAACATGCCAGGCGGGTTTGCGGCCATAGTCTTCGGCCTGGTCATCGGATTTTGCGGCGCTCGGGAACAGCGTCTCATCCACAACCGCGGCGAGTCCGATAGAGGTCATGTTTGCCCGTGCAAAACCGGCATTTTCCATAATTTCGAATACGTCCAGGTCATGCATGGTGCCCCAGAAGGGCTCGTTGTTGTTGCGGCTGTCCCAGTCACGCATGAACTGCTCAAACAGTGGCATGTCATCGGTGAACTGGGGTTGCTCCACATGTAGCACCTTGCCACCCTCTGCGGTGAGGCGGAAGGTCTCATTGAGAATACGGGGCAGCGCAGTAGACGACAGCTCATGCAGGAACATGCAGGTGATCACCAGGTCGAAGCTGCCATCGGCATAGTCGAGCTGCTCGGCGTTGGCCTGGCGGAAGGTAATGTTATCGACGCCGAGGGACTTGGCCCGTGCGTGCGCATAGCGCAGGACCGGCGCGCCCACATCTACGGCCACGATTTCGGTATCTGGGAAGGCCTGTGCCAGTGGCACGATGTTGTGGCCTACAGTACAGCCGATATCGAGGATTCGACGGGGTTTGAAACCCTGCTTGGCCTGCTCGCGCAGCCACTCGACAAGGGCCTGGCCGCCGCCATCGCTGTATTGGCCGAGCATGCCCGCGGTGGTGACAAACAGCCCGGAGTCGTAGTTGGCGCCAACGGAAATGTCGTCTTCACAGTACGCGGTGTAGTAACAGCCGGGCATGCAGTGAATATCGACGGCGCTGACGTAGCGGGGCACTTCAACGGAATCGTCCAGCTGGAGCTGCGCGGAACCCTCGTTCAGCTGGGCCGCCTTGCGATTGAGTTCGTCCCACTGACGGTACACCACCGAGCGACCGTTCTGCTGGCGCATCTCCATGGTGTTGCGGCGCAGGGAGCTCCAGGTCTGGTAGTACGGATCGGCCTCCATCAAGCGACGGACTTCCTGGCGGCTTTCCGGTGCGCGACCATTGGCCTTCTCGAACTTGGGCTTGGCGCGATGTTCGTAGGCGGCCTGAACGCCGGGCATGACGCTTTGCGCCAGATGGGCGTTCAGGTTGGTCAGGAAGTTGAAACGCGCGGTTTCATCGTGGGTGGCCTCGGGAAAGACACCGTGTTTGCCAACAACGTGCCATCCGGGGGGAACAGATCTGGTCATGGTCCAGCTCCATCGCTTAGTCTGGGATCGTTAGTAGTGCTGCGTTCACGCAGGATACGGTGAACGGCACCAGTGGGATGGAATCCAGTGTATGGGCGCCCGGACTAGCCGCCATGACATATATCAAGCCAATTACGACCCCCCAGCGCTATGCTGTTCGCACTGTTCCGGCGAGGGCCGGAGGCCGAATCTGGCGGCCAACTAAGTAAGCCCGGCTGCCTCGAGGTATCGGCAGCCCGAAGAGAGAGCAGAGCACCGTGACCGAACAAGCCATTTCCACCCTGGGGCCCTCTTGCCTCGCCACACTCGTATGCCGTGAACTGACCCCTGTGGCGAGTGCCTACTGCGAGTTTCTGCACCTGCAACCGCTTGAGTCGTCTCCGGTCAGCGCAGCGCTGGCGGATCTGTGGCAGGCCCCGGAACTGGAGGGCAAGCACAGTCAATTGCTGGCCAATGCACTGGGTGAACCCTGGTTACGCCTGGTAGAGGACCCCAACGCCGAGCGCCTGACCCCTCTGGCCTACCACGGTTGGCTGGCGCTGGAAGTGCTGGTTGAGGATGTCGACACGTTGGTCGCGGGGCTTGAGGGCTCGCCGTTCGAAGTATTGCGACCGGTAGCGGATTTGGAGTTGTCAGATCAGATCCGCGCCTGTCAGGTTTCCGGACCCTGTGGTGAGGTGTTGTATCTCACCCAGATCAAGGGCGACGTGCCGCCGTTTGACCTGCCGCGTGCACGTTGTGCCGTCGATCGCCTGTTTATCCCGGTGATGAGCGCACCGGATCGTGCAGCCTCAATGGCGTTTTACGATCGCTTCCCCGGTACCAAAGGCCTGAGCTTTGATACCAAAATCACCGTCGTTAATCAGGCGCACGAGCTGGATATCCATCGCCAGCACCCGGTGGCGACGATGCTGCTACGGGACCAGTGCCTGATCGAAATCGACCAGCTGGATATGCTCAAACCCCGTCCACAACTGCCCGGCCGCCTGCCGGCCAATATTGCCAGTATCAGCTTTGAAGTGGACTCCCTGGATGTGCCAGTGGAGTGGGTGAGCGCACCGCGGGTAGTGAGCGATACCGTCTACGGTGGACGGCGTGTAGGGCTGGCCGTTGGCGCTGGTGGAGAGTGGGTCGAATTGATCGAGCGCTGAGTAATCTGCGAAAGAAAAAGGGGCTGCACTGCAGCCCCTTTTTTTGTCGGCGGTCCGCCGTGACGGATTAGCTCTGTGTATTCTGGTCCTGTTCCCGCATCGGCGCGCCATTGCGCTCATCAAAAATATCCAGGTCCATCGCCGGTGCCGTCTGCATCAGCAGGGCTTTCTTGCGCAGGAAGCGCAGCAGGCCCGAGGGCCCCATGCGCGAGGCGCCCATGCCGGAGAGGCGGAACGAATTTTTTTCCACATCGTGCACCATGGCGGTCAGGCTGGCATCGTTGATATTCACTGCGCCGGCATCAAGCTGCGTGGCGACTTCAGCGGCTTCCTCAATCGTACCTGCAAAAACGGCAGCGGACAGGCCAAAGTCACCGGCATTGGCACGCTCGATGGCTTCGCTGGTTGTGTCGAAAGGCAATACGGGAATGAGCGGGCCAAAGGTTTCCTCGGTCATCACCAGCATATCGTCGCGGACATTGCTGAGTACTGTGGGGCGGCACCAGAGGCCGCCGCCCAGCTGTTCTACTTTGCCACCGCAGTGCACGGTGGCACCACCGGCAACGGCGTCTTCGAGCTGCCGCTCGATGGTGCGGGCCTGGCCCTCGAAAATCAGTGGGCCGATATGACCGTCGTGAATGTCCGGGTAATTCAGGCGGACTTTTTCCGCGGCGGCGGTGAGGCGCTGCAAAAACTCACTGTAAATACTGCGTTCAACAAAGACGCGCTCCAGCGACATGCAGGCCTGTCCGGTGGAGCCAATTGCGCTGCGTATTACCGCGCGTACGGCGTTGTCGAGATCGGCAGAGGCCAGCACAATCGCCGGGTCCTTGCCGCCCAGCTCCAGAAACGCCGGAATAAAACTGGCAGCGGCCTGCATGGCGACCTTGCGACCGGTGGCAACACTGCCGGTAAAGCAGACGGCATCACAGGCATCGGTCATTGCCTGTCCCGTTTCTGCGCCGCCAATCACCAGGTCGAATACGCCGGCCAGCTCTGGCACGCGCTGCAGGCTCTCGCGAATGGGTTCGGCAAACCTCGGTGTAATCTCGCTCGGTTTGAGGAGGACGGCACAACCGGCGACCAGCGCCGGAATAGCATCGATCATGGCGAGGGTCAGGGGGAAGTTCCACGGGCTGATGACGCCGACCAGCGGGTAGGGGATACGCTGATGTCGGTAGCGCACACTGGGTAAACTGGAGGAAGTGCCAGGTGCATTTTCCTCCAGTAGGGCAGGGGCCTGCTCGCACCAGTGGTCGATACGGGCCATCACCAGCTGCAATTCAAAGCCGGAGGCAAACGCTCGACCGGTATCCTGAGTCAGTGCTGCTGTGATCGGCGTGGCAAGTTCCGCGAGTGCGTCACGCCAGGCACGCAGGACGCGAATGCGGTGGTCGATTCCGGACTGGAACCAGGCTTGCTGATTGGCCCTGAGGCGCTGGCTCAGTTGCTGAACGTCTTGTGCTGAGGCCTGCGTTACCTGGTAATCGGTTTCGCCATTACGTGGGTTGCGCACATCGATAGTCCGGGTCACGGTATGCTACTCCTTCCAGTGACTGAGTGGCTGAGGATTGGGGTCCCCACCTCAATTTGTTATATTGACATAATAATAGGTCTAAAATAGCATCAATAGCCTAGCCTGCCCAGTCGGGTCGCTGCGGAAAAGCGGCGATTCGGCAAAACGGGCGGTCACTAACAACAAGTCTGCCATCAGGCGGCGTCAATCACGAAGTAGGTATTTTCCATGTCCAGTCCTGACCCGAGTGCTGGCCTGCAGTGGCCCGAAAAGGCCCGTCTGGCACTGTCCATTGTCGTCAATGTTGAGGAAGGTTCCGAGAGTACGATTGCCGATGGTGATCGTGGGCCGGAGCCCGTGGACGAGCTGGGGGTGGTACTGAAGAAGCCCATCCGGATGCACGGCAACGAGAGCAATTACGAATACGGGATTCGTGAAGGCTGGCCACGGATCAAGCGCCTGCTGGAGAAGTACGATATCACCGCGACCTTCACGGCGGCGGCGGTCTCACTGGAGCGCGCTCCGGAAATCGCCGAAGCGATTCGTGCTGGCGGTCATGAAGCCTGTTCTCATGGATACCGCTGGATGCACCAGTTTTTTATGGATGAGGACAAGGAGCGCGAGTTTATCCGCAAAGCGGCGGATTCCATTGAGCAAACCACCGGCCAGCGCCCGAAGGGGTGGTTGAGCCGCTACCTGCATACGGAAAATACCCGTCGTTTGCTGCAGGAAGAGGGTTTCCTGTATCACATGGACGATTACAGCGCAGACGCCCCGTTCTGGGGGAGTGTGCCGGGCAGTGATGAGCCCATGGTGATTGTGCCCTACGCGCTGGACTCCAACGATATGAAATTCTGGACGTCTCCCTCGCTCACGCCGGAAGCCTGGTTGCAGTACGCGAAGAATACGTTTGACGTGCTGTATGAAGAGGGCGCCGAGCAACCACGCATGATGTCGCTGGGGCTGCACCTGCGTATTATCGGCCGTCCTGGCCGGATCTGGGCACTCGAGGCCTTCCTGCAATATGTGCGGGAAAAGAGCGACGTGTGGATCGCCACCCGTCGCCAGATTGCGGAAACCTTTGCCACCCAGTGCGTCGACCAGCCGCCGCGCCCATCGATTCGATAACAAGAGGAAGTATTCATGTTATTCCGTTCAAGCAAAAAACTTTCCATGCCCGCGGGGCTCCTGGTCGCAGGCGCGTTGTTCCTGGGCGTAGGCGTTTCTCAGGCCAAGACCGATACTGCAAAGCTGCAGGAAGATCTGGCGTTGATGATGCAGTGGTTCCCGGGTGAGTACGACAATAATGAGCAGGTCTGGCAGCAGCGCGTCGACGGCGTGGAAGAAAAAGAACTGCATGAGCATATTCACCATATTTTCCTGCCGGTAGAGGCGCCGGAGATTGGTGAGCATGTGTATTTCGTCAAGCAGTATATGGATGGCGACTATGAAAATGTCTATCGCCAGCGCCTGTACAACTTCAGCGTCAACAGTGAAGAACAAGCGATTGAGTTGACCATTTACCGTTTCAAGGATGAACAGCGTTTCCGCTATGTAGACCGCGAACCCGAGCTGGCGGCGGCTCTGAAGCCGGCAGATATCAGCACTACCACCGGCTGTGAGGTTTACTGGAAAAAGCAGGAAGACTACTTCCACGGTTACATGCACGATACCTGTACCTTCAAGTCACAGCGCAGTGGCAAAACCATCCGGATTACTGACACCCTGAAACTCACGGAGTCGGAAATCTGGATTGGCGACAAGGCCTATGATGAGGATGGCAACAAGGTGTTCGGTCGCGATGAACAGCACAAAAATCGCAAAGTCCGTTACTTTGATGGTTGGTTTGCGTTCCAGCGTTCCAAACTGGACGCGTCGGCAGCGGAGGATGATTGGGTGTTTGCCCGTGGCCTGCGCCTGCATTCAGAAGGGGACAAGGTCGCGTTGGTAGGCAAAGATGGCACCGACACTGGCTATACCATTGAGCTGTCGCAACTGACGTACCAGAACACCAAGAATCCGATCCTGAAGCTTGGCCTGATCGAAAATGCTAGCGGCAAGACGGTTACCTACATCTGGTCTGAAATCGATTCCGACAAGCTGGGCCTCAACCTGCGCTGGGTGCAAGTCGGGCTGACGGCAGAATAACGCGTTCATTACTGATGAAGGCGCGTGCCCGGATCGCTGGTGAGGCGGCCCGGGTATTTTTGTTTTTTGCCTGTGATTTTTCAGGCCAGAATTTTTGGAAACCTCATGGCAGACCAGAACCTTTGCGTGCAGCTTGCCTCCTACCCGGATGGCGTCCCCACCGTGGATGACTTTGCGCTGGAAGCCGCACCGATGCCGGTCGCGAAAACCGGGCAGTTATTGTGTGAAACCCTGTACCTCTCCCTCGATCCATATATGCGCAGCCAGATTTCCGGTCGGCATTTATCGGGAGCAGTGAATGTGGGCGATACGATGCGGGGTGAAGTGGTGGCGCGGGTCGTGGAATCCCATAGCGACCGTTTTGCCCCCGGCGATCTGGTGCGCTGTATGGCGGGTTGGCAGCAGTATTCGGTGCAGGACGCGGAAGCGGTGAGTGCAGTGCCGGCTGAGTTGGAAGACCCCGCGTGGGTGTTGTCTTCTCTGGGGATGCCAGGCCTGACAGCGTATGCGGGCCTGATCTGGCAAGCGCAGCCAGCGGCGGGTGAGACCGTACTGGTGCCAGCGGCGACCGGTGGAGTGGGGTCGATGGTGGGGCAGCTGGCAAAAAATGCCGGTTGTCGCGTCATTGGTATCGCGGGCAGTGATGAAAAATGCCGCGTGGCACTGGAAGAATTGGGTTACGACCACTGTATCAATCGACGCACCGAAATGGTCGAGCAGAAGCTGCAGGAACTCTGCCCGCACGGAGTCGATATCTTCTTTGACCTGGTCGGCGGCGAGACACTGGAAATGGCTTCCCGGAATCTGGCAGTGGGCGCGCGGGTGATACTGTGTGGTTTGATCGAGGATTACAATCGCAGCGACTCTGGTCCACGGCCTGGGCCGCCACCTGCGCTATGGATCAAGGCCCGCGCCCGCGTGCATGGTCTGGTGGTGTATGACTTTGAGCCTCGCCGTGATGCGTTTATCGAAGCCTGCCTGCCGCTGGTGAACAGTGGCAAACTGCGTGTGCGTCATGATGTGAGCGAGGGGCTGGCCGCTGCGCCCGAGGCTTTTTGTCGCCTGATGCGCGGTGAGAATAATGGCAAGGTGATTGTTAAGCTGTAACTTTCCCCGGCTCGTATCCCGATCTTTGTGAGTTCCATTTCGCGGTTTAGGTGGTTCTCTGCTGGTGTTGTGGCGGCAAAGCAGCGAAATTGCTGTTGCGAACCGCGGTATACACATCCCTGTGCGCTTCTGCGGCGACGTCCTGTCGCCGAAGATTCGCAACAGCAATTCCGCTTCTTTACCTTCGCTTTTCAGTTTTGCTGGTTGGAAAATTATTAATGGTAGTGGGCATATGCGAGTAGAGGATTCGTACGCAAAAACTTTGCATTTCGCATCGCTGTGTACTGATTTCTATGCGCACATTCCTGTGCGCCTCTGCAGTGAAATCTTGTCGTCCGGGGTTCGGCACAGAGCAGCCGCTACTTTTGCCTTCGCTTGTCAGTTACGGGTGGGGTGTGCAGGTGGGATGTAAAGATTTAGAGGGGGCGAGTGCTAGCGGGTAAAGCGGCGATAAAGTGCAAATACTCCCATTTCGAATCGCTGTGTACACATCCCTGTGCGCTCCGTCGGCGACGTCCTGTCGCCGACGGTTCGAAATGGGAGTATTTACACTTTATCTTCTCTTGAACTTCTGGAGTTCTAAAAATCTGCGGATTGTTCAGGTTCCTGCGGGGGCATCCAGGATTTTGTTGATTTCAATCCAGTAGCCATTTGGGTCGCGTACCATGGTCTGGATCACCGCAATGCGGCTGCCATCTGCGCGGGGGTATTCCAGCCGTTCCGGCGGGGAGATAATTTCCAGGCCAGGGACTTTTTCTACTTTGGCCCACACTTCTTCAAAATTGTCGGCATTGATCACTACGATGGGGTCACCGGGTACGGGTACATCGAAGCGTTCCTTATGTTCCGGCTTTTGCGGTGCTTCGTACTCCAGCAGGCCGAGTGCACCGATAAAGTCGTCGTTTGCACGCAGTAGCACCAGGCGGCGCTTCTTGTAGTTCTCTTTGTCCGAGGGATCGCCGTTGACCAGCCACTGGTCGTAGATCACTTTCATACCCAGTGCGTCGCGGTAGAGCTTCAGGGCTGCGTCGGTGTCCTTGACAATAAAGGTGGTACGCCGCACATCAACGGGAATGCGCTCTGCTTCGGGCACGGGCTTGGCGTGCAGGGAAACAGGGAGTGCGGTGAGGGCGCACAGCAACAGGCTGAGGGCGCTTTGACGGAGTTTTTGCATGGGGACGTCCCTTACTGCTTGTTTAGTGATCGTCGAGGTTCAGGTCCATACGGTACTGGAACCGTTCCGGGGCGTAATACAACTGCAAATAATCGACCAGCTGCTCATCATTGCCACCGGTATACGAATGTCGCACCAGGCTGAGTAGCGGTGCGCCAACTTCGCTGTCGAGTGCTTCTGCCAGCTCTTCTGTCGCCGCAACGGCACTGATGACCTGCGTCACGTGGGTGATGGCGAGTCCCTGTTCACGGAAGATCTCAAGGCGCGGACGTTGTTGGATATCCCGGCGGGTCACGCGCTCTTTGAGCCCGAACGTCCAGCTGTCGTAGTAGCCAAACGGCTGGCCATCGCGGGAGCGCACCCGCACGGTATGCAGGGCTTTGTCCTGGGGGCCGGCCGCACTGTGTGCTTCCAGTCCAGCTTGTTCAATTACCGACGGCGGTACTCGTGTCTGGGCGCAGGTGATCACGCGCACGTCGGAGTGCCGGGCCATGCTTTCGATTTCCTGCAGCATACCCACCAGCGGCGCTTTAACCGGCTGGGGTTTGTAGCGGTAAATCACATGACTGCCGCGGCCGCGGTGACGTTCGATCAGGGCTTCGCTGGCGAGCTCATCCATGGCGCGCTTGGCGGTAATGCGGGACACGCTGAACGACTCTGCCAATAGCTGTTCCGTGGGCATCTGGGCACCATAGGTGATGCTGCCGTTCAGGATTGCCTGCTTGAGCAAATTGTAGAGACGGTAATACAGCGGGGTAGGTGCTTCCTGGTGGAGTGTTTGCACCTGGTAGTCGCTGAACAGGTCAGCTGTGGATTTCATGGTACGGCCCTGACTGCTATTATGGTCTAATGATATATCAAAATAACAATTGAGTGTCACGGGCTTTTACCCGGGATGTTGGGCTGCCGGGTCAGGGTTGCCCACTGGACCTCAAAACTGCGGAAGAGGAGGGTGCCTTGTCGGTACCGGAAGGGTTTGTACTGTGTGATCGCCAGCAGGGGTTTTCTGCCCACGCGGGTCCGTTCTATGAGCGCCGGGAGGCAGATGCTGTCGCGCGTGGTTTTCTGGTTGCCGCCGAGCAGGCCAACCCGGAAGGGTGGTTGCACGGGGGCATGGTGTCGACGTTTGCGGACTTCCTGATGTACCAGGCGTTGGGGGATACACTGGGGCTTGCCGTGCAAACCCCCACGATTAATTTATCCGTCAATTTTATCGCGGGTGCGCAGCAGGGCAGCTGGGTCTGGGGCCGCGGCGTAGTGGGGCAATGTACCCGCACGCTGGGGTTTACCTCGGCGGAAATCTATAGCGACAACACGCTGCTGGCGACGGCCAGTGGCGTGTACCGGCTGATGCGTTGACTCAGTCCAGGCGCGCCAGTGTCAGCAGGGCGTCCGCATCGGCAATACGCAACGATTTGACCCCGACGTCGGCAATGACCCCGTCCACTTTCAGCTGGCGCAGCGCCCGGCTAACGGTTTCGGTGGTCAGGCCCAGGTAGTCGGCCAGGTCCTGGCGGGTCATTGGCAGACGCACCAGCAGCGGATCATCCGGAGTCGGATAGCGTTTGTGCACCTGTTCGATCAGGAAACACAGGCGCTCATGGGCGCGCTTTTGGCCGAGCGCAAAAATCTGGTCCAGCGCGCGCGCCAGTACGTTGTTGCTGATGCGGCCAATGTTCTGCTTGAGCGTGGAGATCTCATCGCTCAAGCGCACAAATGCAGGTCTGGCAAAAGACAGCGCGCGGCTGGGAACCAGCGCCATGGTGTTGTATTCGTAGAATTCGTTGTGGCTGAAGCCGATAAAGTCGCCGGCGAACAGGAAGGCAACAATCTGGCGGCGCCCGGTACTGGACAGACGTTCCACCATCATCGCGCCATCGGTGACCACATACACGTGAGAGGCGGGCGAGTGTTGCAAGAACAGCGCACCCTCGGCATCGATGCTGCGCTCCGTACCAAGTTCAGAGAGGCGGGCAAAGGCGTCCTCGTCCAGATCCTGGCCGAGGTCCGATGCACGCAGAATGTCGAGGCTGTCGCTCATTGAGTACCACCAGCAAACGAATAGGTAGGCAGTGTACCGTACTGCGCTGTTGAAACCACGTCGGCAAGCGCTGTGACGGTCAGAGGATCCGCTGGATATCGTCGTGCCACTGACGCGCCAATTCCTCGCGGAATGCCGGCGCGGCAATGGCGATCAGGGCTTCTGCGCGCTGCTGTACGTTCTTATAGCGCAGGTCTGCAGCGCCATATTCAGTCACAACAATATCGATGTCCTGCCGCGTAACACTGACGGGCGTCTGCGGACCCAGGCGCGGCACGATCCGCGAAATACTGCCGCCTTTCGCAGTGGCCGGCGTCGCAAGAATATAGCGGCCGCCGTCCGCCAGCCTGGCACCTCGACCAAAATCCACCAGCCCTCCGGTTCCGCTGACCTGCTTTCCCTGAATGGTTTCCCCGTTGACCTGGCCGAGCAAGTCGAGCTCGATACAGGAGTTGATGCAGGTCATCTTCGGGATGGCGCTCAGCGTGGCGGTCTGATGTGTGTAGGAAACGGGGGCAAACTGTACCCGGTGATCCTTGCCGCAAAAGTCGTAGAGTGCGTCAGTGCCAATGGCCACGCCACAGGTGATACTGCCGGGGCGATCTGCCAGTGCGCCACTTTCTGCCAGCCCCAGCAGGGGATCTGACACCATGCCGGAGTGGACTTTCAGGTCGCGGTGATTATTCAGTAATTGCAGGATCCCCTGCTGCATTTTGCCCAGACCGAACTGCAGGGTGGCGCCATCTTCGATCAGCGGCGCAATCTGCTCGCACACGCTGGCAATGTTGGCCGGTACCGCGCCGTCGTTGTCGATTTGCAGTAACGGCGCCGTTTCTTCCAGTGCGTAGTCGATCTGCGACAAGGGAATGCTGGGCCCCTTGGTACGCGGCATTCGCGGATTGATATGGGCGACCACTTTTTTACAGTTGGCCAGTGCCGCCGGACTGAAATCCGCGGCAACCCCCAGGCTGCAGTTGCCCTCGGCATCCGGCAGCGAAACCTGGACGAAGGCGATATCAAACTCGGGGCCGCGGCGATAGTAATCCACGGTATTGCAATAAGGCAGTGGCAGGTAATCGATACGGCCAGCATCGTAGCTACTGCGGAAGTCCGGCTGCATAAAAATGACTTCCATCCGAGCCCCGGAATGCAGGGCGGCATAGTCTGTCCGGTTAATGCCGGGGATAAACACCCCGCAAAAGGTCACGCCTTCGCAGTCGTCCGCACAACGGTTGAGAGCGGCATCGATGGTCGCCGACTGACCGGAGCAACCGGGCAGGAAAACCCGGGCGCCCGGGAACAAGACGGTACCGACTTGTTGTGTGGTTAAGGTGCGGGGATGGGGCGCTGTCGCGTGTGCGGGCATCGGTTCTGTCACCGTGATTGAGTGCTTAAAAGATATATTGATAGGTCAATAGGTTAAATGTAGAATCGAGCAAAAGCCACCGCTTTTTGATGGGCGGTGAAGGTGAGATCCGGTGAGGGCGTACACCCTGGCCAGTAAGCGGAATCGATTCCTATGACCAACCGCGTCGAGAGGATATTGCAACATATCCGTGAGACCCGTTTCGAGCGCCTGCCGCCGGAGGCTGTGGCCGCTGCGCGGGTCTTTGTGCTGGATTCCATCGGAGTAGGGATCAGCGGCGGACGGGTTGAGTTTGCCCGGTCGCTGGCCGAAACCGCAGCGACCCGTTGGGGCGGTGCCAGTCCCCATGCGTCGGTGCGGATCTGGAACAGTGCCCGCTGCCTACCCGCAGCGACTGCGGCGATGGTCAACGCGTACCAGATCCATAACCAGGAATTTGACTGTGTGCATGAAGCCGCAGTCGTGCACCCGATGGCGGTCATCCTTGCCAGCCTGCAGGCCTATGCGGAGCAGAGCGGCGCCGAGGGCAACCCGGTTGACGGCAAGCGCTTTATTTCTGCACTCAGTGTGGCCGTCGATGTCGCCACCGTACTGGGTATGTGCGCAACACAACCGATGCGCTTCTTTCGCCCGGGTGTGTGCGGTGGTCTCGGCGCAGTTGCGGGTATCTGTCACCTCGCGGGTTTGAGTGATACCACGAATCGCCATGCGCTGGGCATTATGTACAGCCAGCTGTGCGGCACCATGCAGGCACATCTTGAAGGGTCTGCCACTTTGCCGATGCAAATCGCCTTCAATGCGCGCAATGCCCTGATGTCGGTTGATATGGCACTTGCCGGACTGACCGGCCCCGCCGATTTCCTCGATGGCCAGTTCGGCCTGTTCAGCCTGATGGAAGACAGCGGCAATGCGGAGGCAGCATTTGCCAAACTCGGCACTGAGTCCCAGTTGGCCCAGGTGAGCCACAAGCCTTTCCCCACCGGCCGCGCTGCCCACGGTGCCCTGGATGGCATTCAAACCCTGCAGAAACTGCACGGGTTTGGCGAGGACGATATTGAGCGTATTCGCGTCGCAGCACCGCCGCTGATTCGTCGGCTGGTCGATCGTCCGGCGAGCCCGGACATGAACCATAACTACGCCAAGCTGTGTCTCGGCTACATCGCCGCGACCTATTTTTTGCAGGGGCGGGTGGACGTGACGGATTACGAGGCGGACAAGATTGCAGACGTGCAGCGTCAGGCGCTGGCGCAGCGGGTTGAGATGGTAGCGAACGGTGTCGACGATCCAAACGCGCTGGCACCGCAAACGGTAGAGATTTTCCTGAAGGATGGTCAGGCGTTGCGGATGGAACTGCCGGCAGTGCTCGGCAACCCCGCGCGTCCGTTGGATCGTACCGCGCAGCTGGAAAAATTCCGGCGCTGCTGTGCCACGGCCCACCACCCGTTGCCGAACGATCAGGTGAATGCGCTGGTTGATGCAATCGATGCACTGGAAACCCTGGCTGATATGCGTGAGCTCACTGCAATGGCGGTGCCCGCTAATGCAGTGAATGCAGCTCAAACACTGGACAGTGAACAGCTGGCTTAGACCGGTAGTGCGAAATACAGACGAAGAATAATCGGAGTTGAGTTCCCCATGAGTTACCCCACTTACTATGAGAGTTTTGATTACCCCGGCATGCTGGAAGAGTATCCGCTGGGTGAAAACTTTCTGCAGCGCTATCAGGGAATGTCACGCGACGAACTTCGTAAAATACAGAATGATCGCTTTTTGAAATTGGTCGCCCGCGCCTGGGAAATTCCGTTTTACCAGCGGCTCTGGGGCAATGCCGGGGTAACGCCCGAAGATATTCGCAGTATTGACGATATCGAAAAACTGCCCACTTATTCCAAGTCCGACATTATGCAGAGTGTGGCGGACTATCCGCCCATCGGCGATTTCAATGGCTTTGAAAACCTGCCAGCCGAAGAGCGTCCCCCCGTGGTCTTTCACACGACCAGTGGCACGACGGGCACACCGCAGCCGATTGTTTTTGGTGCCAAGGGTCGTGAGGTGCAGGCGCTTCTGGTAGCGCGTGCCTATCGATTTATGGGGCTCAAGCCGGCGGCAACGGTCCAGTCCTGTTATGGCCATGGCATGATCAATGGTGGCCACTATATTCGCGAGGCAGTGAATCGCTACACCAACGCGCTGTTCCTTTCGGCGGGTACCGGAATTGAAACCCGGTCGGTGCAGCAGGTGAACCTGATGAAAACCTTTGGTACCAATGTACTGGTGGGATTTGCTGATTACATCAAGAAGCTCTCGACCGTTGCACGGGAAGAAGGTCTTCAGCCTGGCAAAGATATCAATATCGATATGATTATTGGCCATCTGGGCATGGAAACCCGTGAGGCACTGAGTGAAGCCTGGGGTGGTGCAGAGCTGTACGACTGGTACGGCGTAGCCGATACGGGCTGTATCGCGGCCGAAGGGCCCGATCACAATGGCCTTTACGTGTGGGAAGATGCCCAGTATCTCGAGTTACTGGACGTGGACGACAACACACCGGTCGCCGCCGGAGATCGTGGCAACATGGTCGTGACCTGTCTCTACAAAGACGATGTCTACCCGGTGATTCGTTTCAATACCTGCGACGTTACCGAAGAAGTGATTGGTGAGAATCCTTACGACCTGCCGTTCCGTCGTATCCGTGGGTTCCTCGGGCGTTCTGACAATATGGTCAAGATCCGTGGTATCAATATCTATCCGCATGGCGTGGGTGCCATGCTGGTCGACCATCCGGAGTTTGCCGGGGAGTACTTCTGCCGTGCTCAGCGTCTCGATAATGGTCGGGATGAATTTATCGTGATCGCCGAGGCGCGTGCCCCGGAATCTGATTTTCCGGGCATTACGGCGGCATTTGCCGAAACCCTGAAGCGCAAAATAGGGATTGAAGTCACAGTAGAACTGGTGGGCGAGGGCGGTACTGCGCCGCTCACGGAGTTGGACAAACGTCAGAAACCGTTACGACTGCGCGATGAGCGTTTTTCCTGATGAGCACTGAAACCATGCTGCCTTTTGATGAGTCGGATCTCACGCTGTTGCTACAGGACGCGACCGAGTTAGCGCGACTGCTCGACCAGGGCGCGTTGACCAGTGAACGACTGACCCAGTTGACGCTGGCGGCGATCGAGACATTGGACCCGCAGATCAACAGCTATATTGCAGTCGATCCTGAGGGTGCCCTCGCCGCGGCGCGTGCGTCGGATCTCCGCCGAAAGGAAGATCGGCTGTTGTCTCCGCTGGACGGTCTGACCCTCGGGGTGAAAGACAATATCGATGTGGCCGGCATGGTTACTACCGGCGGCTTGGGAATTCCCGCAGATACTGCACCTGCTGCCAGCGACGCCTTTGTTGTGTCCCGGTTGCGTGCGGCCGGTTGCGTGATTATTGGTAAGTTGAATCTCCACGAGGCAGCGCTTGGGGCCACCAACGACAATCCGCACCACGGGAAATGCCGCAATCCGCATCGCCTGTCGCATACGCCCGGTGGTTCCAGTGGCGGCTCGGGTGCCGCTGTAGCGGCTGGTTTGTGCGCTTTCGCGCTGGGCACCGATACCATGGGTTCGGTGCGGATTCCTGCGAGTTATTGTGGTGTGAGTGGGATCAAGCCCAGCATCGGTGCCGTCAGTATCGGTGGTACACAGATTCTCAGTCGTCGCCTGGACAACATCGGGCCGCTGGCGCGCAGTCCAAGAGATTTACAGCGGATTCTGCCACTCATGTGTGCGCAGGATCCGGCCAGTGCACAATCCCGCTCGGTAATGATGGATCGCGTCGGCGCCGAACCAGGCAATCTCACGTTTGCGGTGATCAAGGATCTGGCCGAGTGGGGCGTTGCTGCTGAAATTCAGCAACGGTTTACCGATGCCTGTGCAGTGTTCTCCGCTGCCGGCGCCAGCATGCTGGAAGTTTCCGCGGTACACGACAGTGACCATTTCGATCCTGCGGCGGCGCGCCGTGGAGGTTTGCTGGTGTGCGAGGCGGACCTGCTGGTACATGAGCAGGAAAGGCTGGCAGCGCATCCGGAATATTACTCTCCCGGGCTGAAAAAGATGCTCGACTGGGCGGCGGGCAAGAGCGCTGCCGATCTGGTGGCTGCAGATCTGCGATTGGATGCCGCAGCGGTGGTACTGACCCAATTGCTCGGTAAGCGGGATTTCCTGTTAATGCCGACAACGCCCCAATCCGCGTTTGATTTCAGCGAGCCTGTGCCGGCAGGGCAGGCGGACCTCACCAATATGGCCAATATGAGTGGTCATCCTGCGGTGAGCGTACCAATGGGCAGGACGTCCGACGGGTTACCCCTGGGGCTGCAGATTATTGGCCGCCATGGTTCCGACCTGCAGTTACTGCAATTGGCCAGTTGGTTCTCGGATCAGCGGGATACGAAGGCGAGTATCCCTGCAGATCTGGCAGGCTCCTTCACCAGTGAGCTTGCGACCTGAGTGCCGTCGGCTGAATACATTGAGTCTTCGGAAAAATAACAAGAGGTACTCCGATGCGAACACCACAGTCTTTTTCAATATTCCCTTCCAGCTTCAAGGTTGGCGCGGCGCGTCTTGGTCACCGTTACTGGTCCGCACTGTTCGCGACAGTGATCCTGCTGTCCGGATGCGGTTCCGATGCGGGGGTAGGGGAAGTCTCCGACGAAGAGATGATTCAAGCCGAACAGGCATCCGATGCTGTCGTTGACGCAGTTGATGAGGCTGGAGCGCGCGCGTTTCAGGCTTGCGTGGCCTGCCATACGCTGGGTGCCGACGAGCCTCACCGCCTGGGCCCGAACTTGTTTGGTATCGTTGGGCGCGCTGCTGCCAGTCAGGAAGGGTTCAACTACTCGTCGGCATTGCAGCAAAGCGGCCTGACGTGGGATCGGCAAACGCTGGTTCGTTGGATCAAGCAGCCCATGTCTACGGTGCCGGGTTCGCGCATGGTTTACATGAATCGCCTGAGTGACAGCGAAATTGACCAGCTGCTGAACTATCTTGACGCCGGCAGTGCGGAGGCCGGTCAATGAGTGCCGATGAAGAAAAGATATCCGGTGCTGCCGGACGTGCGAAGAATGAATCCGCATTGTATGAACAGCTCTGTGCAGTGCTGGGCGCTGATCATGTCCTGAATGATCAGGCATCCCGAGAGCTGTATAGCCAGGATGTCGCTTACCGTGGCGGCACGGCGCAGCTGATCGTTCGGCCAGCGAGCACCGAACAACTGACACAGGTCGTGCGAGTCTGCGCGGCGGCAGGTATCGCGATTGTGCCCCGTGGTGGTGGTATGTCGTATACCGCAGGCTATCTGCCACAGGTTGGCGGTGCGGTGGTGATTGACAGTTGCCGTATGAATCGCGTCTTGGACGTCAATCGTGACGATATGACCGTAACGGTTGAAGCGGGTTGTACCTGGCAGGCACTGCATGAAGCCCTCGAGCCGCATGGGTTGCGCACTCCTTACTGGGGAACGTTGTCCGGGCGGTTTGCCACCGTGGGCGGCAGCGTCTCACAGAACAGCATTTTCTGGGGGTCGGGCCAATTTGGTTTCGCGCCGGATTCCGTACTTTCCATGGATGTGGTGCTGGCAGATGGCTCCGTGCTGTCTACGGGCTCTGCGGCCAAAGCCAATACCCGACCGTTTTTGCGGCAGCATGGCCCGGATATTACCGGACTGTTTACCGGAGACTGTGGTGCGCTGGGGTGCAAGGCGACTGTCACCCTGCGACTGCTTGCGGCACTGCCCGCGCGACGCTACGTCTCCATTGCTTTCGAAGACTATGCCTCCCAGTCCAGCTTTATGAGCGAGATTTCCCGCCGCAGTCTGGCGATGGAGTGCTTCGGTTTCGATCCATTCCTGCAGGAGCAGCGCATGCGCCGCGAGAGCCTGGCGACGGATGTGAAAGCGCTGGGTGGCGTGATGCGTGGTGCCGGTGGTCTTGGCAAGGGCCTCAAAGAGGTAGCGCGTATTGCCATGGCGGGCCGCCGCTATATGGATGACGTCAAGTGGTCTCTCCATCTGGTGCTCGAAGACCACTGCGAGGCAGGTGCGGTTGCGCGACTGGACGCGGTACGCAAGTTGATTGGTGAGCATCACGGACGGGAACTGGAAAATACGATTCCCAAGGTACTGCGCGCGAATCCTTTTGGACCGGTCAACAATATGGTTGGCCCGAATGGTGAACGCTGGGCGCCGGTGCACGCTCTGGTGCCGCATTCCCTCGCTGGCGAAGTATACGCGCGCAGTGAAGCTGTGTTTGCGGCGCACCGCCAGGCGATAGAACAGTTCGATATCGGTATTGGTTATTTGGTGTCGACGGTTTCGACGCATTGTTTCGTGCTGGAGCCGGTCTTCTTCTGGCCGGACCAACTGGAAGCGTTGCATCGACATGCGGTCGAGGACGCACACCTGGAGCGCCTGCAAACGTTCGCTGCGAGTCCTGAGGCGCGCGCCGCCGTGATGACCATTCGGACGGATCTGGTTGAAGCGTATGCGGAGATCGGCGCAGCGCATCTGCAGGTCGGCCGCGGCTATGCTTACTGCGGTGCGCTGCAGGAACCAGCAATGGAACTGGTGCGTGCGGTCAAGCGTCAGCTTGACCCCAACGGTTTGATGAATCCTGGCGTACTGGGTCTCGATTAAGGCCTTTGCCCGTGCAGCAGGCGATGTCCCGGCCCGGTCGTCTTCAGCGGTTGTTGTACTCGGCCTGCTGTTCTTTACGCACATAGGCTTTTTGCAGAATCAGCGCAAATGCTGGCATCAGCAGGATCAAACCTGCGAAAGCCAGCAATTGCTGCTGGGCTAACCACAAGCTCAATTGGGTGCCGATTGCTCCGGCCATCAGCTGTATAAAGCCCAGTGCACCGGATGCGCTGCCCGCGCTACCGGGCGCTGCCGCAACGGCAGCGGCAACACATTGGGACTGGCTGAGTCCTCGCCCGATCATCAGTACGGCCATCGGCAGAAACATGCCGGGCAGGGAAGGGGGCAGGGTGATAAACAGAATCATCATGACAGCAGCGGCAAGCGCTGAAATTTGATTGCCGAGTGTAATCAGCTGGTCGCCGGTAAATCGACCGCTCAAGCGTCCCGTCGCATAGCTGCCTGCTGCGGTTCCCGCGGCCATCAACAGATACCAGCGACCGTACTCGGTGGCGGAAACGTGCAGCTGGTTGGCAAGAATAAACGGCGCTGTACCCACAAACGCGAAGAACGCGATGGAAAGGCAGGAAGCATTGACGGTGTAGTGGAGATACTTGCGGTTGTGAAACAGCTGCGTCAGGTCTCGCCGCCATCCCGTTGCATTTTGATCACTGTGCTGGCCGGAGTCCGGCCGGGTTTCTCTGCGGGTCAGGGCCACAAACAATGTCAGTATCGAGAAGGCGAGTGCAATTTCCAGCGCTACCCGCCAGTGGTACTGATCTGTCACCCAGCCGCCGAGCAGTGGTGCTACCGCCGGGGCGATGGCCATCACGCTGACGATGTAGCCCAGCATGGCGCCGCCGGCTTGCTTGCCGTGCACATCGACCACCATGGTCCGCGCAATGGCCATACCAGCGCAGGTACCGAAGGCCTGTAACACGCGGGCGGCAATCAGGCTGTTGGCATCCGGTGCGAAGATGGTGGCGATGCTTCCCAGGGTGAATAGCGACATGCCCAGAATCAGGGCCGGGCGTCGGCCCCAGCTGTCCGCGAGGCGGCCATAAACGAGCTGCCCGGCGGCAATAGTGACCAGAAAAGCCGTCACGACCCACTGAATATGGCGGTCGCTGACAGCGAAGTCTGCGGCCATATTGGGAAGTGCGGGCACCACCAGGCCCATCGCCACCGGGCTGGCCATCGCGAGCAGCGCAAGCGGTAAGATACTTCGGAGTGATGCGTTCAAGGGGTACCACTGGCTGGTGGGAAACGTCAGTTATTTTCAGCGCTGTAACTATACCAGCGTATGGCGATGATTTAGGGTCGTACGTGCCTTATTGTGAAAGTTTGTTGATCGATTGCGTCGGGAGTGCGGGTTGTGCGCCAGGTTTTCGATGCGCAGTTTGGAAGTGAGTGAATGAACATCCAGCGAAATTATGTCCATTTGAACCGTCGCCTTTTTTCCGATGGCGCCGAGCATGGCGCCATTCAGCATGTGCACTATCGCGAGGCGGGTGATGGCCGCCCGCTGGTGCTATTGCACCCTTCGCCTCTCTCGTCCGGATTTATGGTGCCATTGATGAATCAGCTGGCGTCGCAGGTGCATTGTATTGCCATGGATACGCCGGGCTACGGCGACTCGGATCCTCTGCCCGAGCCCGCCAAAAATTTGTCCCCTTATGTCGCGGTGTTGAATGCGTTTATCGATGCCCTCGGTCTCGAGCGGCCACTGATCTACGGTAACGCAACCGGCGCGCAGATCGCGATTGAATTCGCCAAGGCCTATCCGCAAAAAGTAGACGGGTTACTGCTGGAGAATGTCGCCTGGTTTTACGCTGATGAGCGCGACGCCTTGATGCAATCTTATTTTCCGGAACTTGAACTGCAAGCCGATGGGGCTCACCTGCAGCTCGCCTGGGAGATTGCCAGTAGTATGTTTGAATATTTCCCCTGGTACGCCAAAAACGAAGACAGCAGGGTGGGGCCAGGAAATGTTCCAGCTGCGCTGGTCCACGAAACTGCGATGCACTACCTGCGCGCCGGGACGGACTATGCCATGGCTTACAGATTGGCGATGGAGAATGAGGATCCAAGGCAAATGGCATCACTCACCGTGCCGACAAAGATACTGCACTGGGAGGGCTCACTGTTGCGCCAGTACACTGGCCGAATGCTCGAGGCCGATTTGCCGGAGTGTGTCAGTGTGTCGGCTGTGACAGGGGATCAGGGAGCGAGGTTCACCGCGTTGAAGGCGGCGCTGGCCGATCTGCAAAGCTAGTTTGCGATTGGGTTCCCGGGCTTCTCTGTTGGCGGCCCAGATAAAAAAGCCCCGCATTAAGCGGGGCAAGTCTTGCAGATCATGAGAGAAAATCAGAAGCGGTAGCTGGCAGTAACACCCGCCGCACGCTGCTCCGGCAGGGTCGCACCAATGGCACGGTTCGGGCCGAAGTTGAACAACCCTTCGCTGGTGGTTTCCACGTAGCGGATCAGCGCCGGAGAGGTGTCATCATCGGTCAGGTTGTTGACCCACAGCGCCAGGTCCAGAGATTGGCTCTGGAATCCAACACGTAGATTCACCTTGGTGGCATCACCGGTATGTGCCTGGTTGTAAACCTGCGCATAACGCTTGGAACGGTACAGAACGTCAGCGCGCGCAAACCAGCCCCAGTCTCCATTGAGTTCACCGTGCAGGGTGTTGGAGAAGGTGAACTGGTGCTTGGAAACCTGCGGTAGCTCGGTGCCGGAAATGATCACGTCGCCGGTCGCTGGATCTGCCGGGAAGCCAAGCTGCAGTGCTTCTTCGTAGCCACTGAGCATGCTGCCGAACGCCGACAGGTGGTCCTGCGCATCCAGGCGATATTCCTTGATCTCGGTATCGGTCAGGGCGTAGCCCGCATACACGTCCCAGAAGTCCGTTACGCGCGCAGTAATATCCAGCTCGAGGCCCTGAATTTCCGTCTGACCCAGGTTGGTCAGGATGGAGTAGGCACCAAAGCCAGACGCACCGGAGGTGGTGTTGGTCAGCTGCTGGTCTTCCCAGTCAATGTAGTAGGCTGCCGCATTCACGGTCGCACGACCGTCCATCAGGGTGGACTTGATACCGGCCTCAAAGTTCAGCGCGGTTTCTTCACGCACTTCACGCTGGTTGTCCAGCAGGTCAGAAGTCGTGTTGATATTGCCCGGCTTGTTGCCCTTACTGATGGTGCTGTACAGCATCATGTCGTCAGACGCTTTCCAGGAAAGGCTGACACGTGGCAACAGGGCAGTGTAGGTCTGGGAGAAATCCAGATCTGCGGTGCCGCCATTGGCTTCAACAGTCTCGCGGCTGCTACGCAATTCTGCGTCGACGGTCAGGCTGTCGTTGAAGTCGTAGGACAAGCCCGCGTAGACCGAAACATTTTCCGCAGTGCGCTCCGCCACTTCACTCAGGGGCAGGACATCATAGCCCGGTGCGACAGGCGCAAGGCCGCCGTCCTGGGAAGAGTTACGGGTTTTGCCGTTGCTCTCGTAGGCATAGTAGGAGAGGCCTGCCATATAGCGGAATGCTTCGGCGTCGGAAGAGCGCAGGGTGAATTCCTGGCTGGTTTCCGAAGAGTCACTGTGATCTTCACTCAGCATGCCAAAGCGTGTCGGAATGGAAAACGTTTGGAACGTGGAAAAGTCCATCATGTTCAGGAAGTAGAAGTCACTACCGCCGAAACCCTGGTCCTGACGCGCTTCGCTGCTGTAGTCGGCGTAGCCAGTCTTGGAGCTCAGGGTGAAGTCACCCAGGGCCCAGTTCATGGTCAGGTTGGTGCGCAGGGCCTCAAACTGGGTGCCCATGTCGTCGTAGTAGCCGGTTTCCAGGCTGGTCTTGCCGTCGTTCGCTGCAAGCGCGTCTTCAGCCTTTACCTCGCCACAGAAGTATCCACTGTTGTTGTACCCGGCGCCCACGTCACCTGGTGCGGAGGCCGGTGCATCGGCAGGGCCAAAGCCGCAATTGTTGTTGCCGGCGGGCAGCAGGCCGATCGCGTAGGGGTCATCCTTGGAGTCTTCCCACATCACACTGACGTGACCGTCGAAGGTATCCGAGGGTGCAAATGACAGTACGCCGACAAAGCTCTGGGACTGCTCACCGCCGATGTCGTCGTTATTGGCCGGAGCGCCGAGAACGTTGCCCTGGAAGCCGTTTTCGTATTGGCCGTCGTACTGGTAGTGGCTGGCAGACACCATGTAACCCATGGTTTCAGACAGCGGACCGCTCAGGGTGACGTCGGTGCGAATCTCACCGTGCTGGCCGGCAGTGGCGCCGATTTCGCGCTCATGGGAGTCAGTGGGCTTTTTCAGTACGTAGTTGATCGCGCCGGCGAGCGTCGCGCGACCGTAGAGGGTGCTCTGGGGGCCCTTAACCACTTCGACACGCTCCAGCGCGGAAGTCGGGAAGGTGGGGCCGCCTTCGCCTACGTAGATCCCATCCACAAACAGACCGGCGTTGGCGCCACCCTGGATGTTGGACTGGCCGCGAATAGCCGGACGGAAGTCCTGGCGGCCAAAAGACTGGGCGAAGTCAAAGCCGGGGGTAAAGTCGGCGACATCGGTCAGGTTGGCAATACCTGCGTCTTCCAGCATTGCCTCGTTCATGGCATTGATGGAGAGCGGTACATCTTGCAGCCTCTCGTCTTTCTTACGTGCAGTAACCACGATTTCTTCGACGGTGTTGGATGCAGACTGGTCGGCCTGGGCCACAGAGTAGCCACTGGCGCCAGCCAGCAGGGTTGCGGCAATAGCACGGCTCAGAAGCTTCTGGCGGGGGTGCTGAGAATTCATGTTGCTCTCCGGTTATATTTTTATCGGATGACCTTTCTCACGAACAAAGTACAGCGAGCTCGTAGAATTATGCGCCAAATTGGCGGTCTTTACTAAGGTATAAAATTATAACGTTATGTCAATAGGTTTTAACGAGCTAAATCTGTCGCTGCGATGAATTGACGGGTACAGGAGGCTGTTACCGCGCCACGGAGGTACTGGGGGCGGGAAGAGGGTATGGTTTCAGAGAAATGCCAACCGGCCGCGAGGGCCGGTGGCTAGCCTGTGAGACTAAAACTGAGTAGCGGTTTTGGGTCAGTGACCTGACCCGGACGCCTTCTTGTCCTGCTTGGCGGCACGCTTGTCGAGTACCTTCTTGAAGTAGGTCCAGGAGGTTTCGTTCGGGCGCTTGTCGTCTACCGGCGGCGCATGACGATATTTCGGATAATCCTTGGCAATCGCTTCTTTCATGACTTCCGGCAGCAGGTCCCAGGATTCCACCTTGCCGCCCTGGGCGTTGAAATACATGTCGCCGCTGCGGCTGCCCATTTCCATCCAGGGAAGCCAGTCGGAGATACGCACCCAGGCGACGCGCGCGTAGGCCGTGTCTTTGCTGTCGTCCAGCAGTTCCTTGTAGTCACCATAGAAATCGAAGATTTCGGTGGCGTGGTAGGTGCCGCCTACATACTTCTGGTAGTCGCCTGCCAGCGGGTTGGTGTAGAACAGTGGGATTTCCCAGTTGGCCTGCCAGGTGTTGCCGATCACCTCGTGGCGGAAGGGCAGGGTTTTACCTTCGGCGGTTTTGCCGAAGGTCGGGCGGCCATTTACCGGGTCGTTGGCAACGTGGATAACGTCCACAGTCTCGCCGGTCCAGGGGTTTTCCCAGGTCTTCAGGACTTCGTTGGTCTTGGGATCCAGATACAGCATGATTTCCCGGCTGACCTGGCGGAAACCTTCACCGCGCTTGGGGTCATTGACGGTTGTGCACTGGCGGATGTTGTAGCCCTGCAGGTTAAACAGGTGCTTGTCACGTTCGCCGGGCACGCGAGAGTAGGCGCGGCCGTGCCAAACGTAGGCTTCCTCTTTATTGTCCTGCAGATTGCACTGGATCTTTCGGTTGACTTTGACGACACCTTCCGGTGTATTCAGATCAATGGTGGCCGCTGCGGCGGCACTGCTCAGGGCAGTAATACCGGCCGCGGCAATCAGGCCGACGAGGCTTTTGGCGGAAAGCATGGTGATACTCCTTCTGCTTTTTCTGCTTATTCGTTGATGTCGCGAAAGTCAGTCTAGCGTACAATTGATTATAAAGATATATGTATATAACATTATCGAATCGCTGCCCGCTGGGCCCGGATTTTCAGACCCTGGAGAAACCCTGTGACTGGTAAGGTTTATACACAAACGGCCGGAAGCTTGGCGACCCTCGTGATTGACCATGAGGTCAGACGCAATGCGCTGAGTCAGTCAATGTGGGAGCAGTTGGAGCAGGAAGTTGCGACGTTAGCCCGTAACCCGGAAGTCCGTGCTGTGATCGTGCGTGGTGCCGGAGAGAAAGCCTTTAGCGCGGGTGCGGACATCGGTGAATTTACCGAGCTGGCCCGCGACCCTGAGCGACTTGCCGCCAATAACAGAGCGGTACAAAGTGCTCAGGCCGCGCTGGAAGCGCTGGAAAAACCGACCATTGCCATGATCTACGGTGCCTGTGTTGGCGGCGGCTGTGGCCTGGCGCTGGCCTGCGACTTCCGGCTCGCGGCAGACAATGCGCGTTTTGCGGTTACCCCCGCGAAACTGGGGTTGATGTACAGCGAACGCGATACCCGTCGTCTGTACAACCTGGTCGGTCCGGCCAATACGCGAGATATTCTGTATCGCGGTCAGGTGTTTGACGCAGCCCGGGCAGACCAGATGGGCATGCTGAGCGGTGTGGTTCCGCAGGAGGATCTTGCCGCTGCTGTGGCGTCGCTCGCGCAGGAGCTGGCGTCTGCATCCCAGTATTCACTGCGCGGCATCAAGGCGGTGCTGGCCCGGATCGAGGGGCACGGTGAACGCAGTGCCGAAGAAATAGATCGACTGTTCGCTGAGGCGTTTACCGGTGTTGATTGTGCGGAAGGAACCGCTGCCTTTATGGAAAAACGGTCGGCAATCTTCCCCTACCGGGTGAGTGAGCCGGAGACGCAAAGCTGAGGTTCTGCCTGTGTCACCGGAGAAAAAGAATAAGAGGTAACTTTTTATGGCGGCATTTATCTTTGTAGAAGCCACCATCCACAAGCCGGCGGAATTTGCGCGGTATGCAGCGGCGGTGCAGCCGCTGGTCCAGCAGTTCGGTGGTGTTTACCGAATTATTGCGGGTGCCGTCGAGCCGCTCGAAGGCGAGCCGGGCATTCATAAGGTGGTCATGCACGAGTGGCCCGACATGGCTGCTGCGCGTCGATTCTGGGATTCCCCGGAGTATCAGGAAATCAAGGCGCTGCGCGAAGGGACTGGCGAGTTTGTGGTCCGTCTTATCGACGGCGTTGACACCGCATCGGAGGTATCTGCATGAGTCAGGTTGAGTCCTACAACGCACTGGCGCTGCAGGTGAACTGCGCCGCGGTCAACAGTCTGGATGCCGCCGGCGCACGTCGCAGCATGCTGGACAGTATTGGCCGTATTGAAAAGCTCCTGCTGGGCAGTAAGGCATTTATTGGTTCGTTCGGCGGTGTTACCACCAAACTGGTGGTGCTGCCGGAATACTTCCTGACCGGATTTCCCCTGCGTGAAACCATTCCCGAGTGGGCCGACAAGGCGTGCATTGAAGTGGATGGCCCTGAATATGCTGCGCTCGGCGCGCTGGCTCAAAAGGCCGGTGTTTATCTGTCCGGTAACGCCTATGAGCTGGATAAGCACTTCCCTGGGCTCTATTTCCAAACCAGTTTTATTCTCTCGCCGTCGGGCGATGTGATCCTGCGCTATCGTCGGCTGGTCTCAATGTATGCGCCGACGCCGCACGATGTCCTGGATAAATACCTCGATATTTATGGTGCCGATGCACTGTTCCCGGTTGTCGATACCGACATCGGCCGGCTTGCCTGCGTGGCCTCTGAAGAGATTCTCTATCCGGAAATTACCCGGGCGCTGGCTTTACGCGGTGCCGAGGTGATCTGTCATTCCAGTAGCGAAGTCGGCAGTCCGGAAGATACGCCCAAGAATATCGCCAAGCGCGCCCGTGCCTACGAAAACATGGTGTACGTGGTTTCCGCCAACAGTGCGGGCATCAGCGGTATCGCGTTCCCCGAGGCCTCAACCGACGGCTATTCGCAGGTCGTGGATGCCCATGGTGCATTGCTCGGTGTGGCCGGACCTGGAGAGTCCATGTGCGGTAACGGTGAGGTGGATATCGAACATTTGCGCGCGGCGCGTCGCCGCCCGGCGATGACCAATACCCTCGCACGCCAACGTCTGGAGCTATTTGCCGATGTGTATGCAGGGCAGGGCGTTTACCCCGCCAACTCCATGCTGCAGGAAGGCACGCTGGTATTACCGGATAGAAAGCACTTTACCGATGCGATCGGCAGCACTATTCAGGCACTATCTGAACGTGGTGTGATCTAACTGAAACGATTCAAGATGTATCTATAAAAATAATTGGAGCGGTTCCCATGAAGAAAATGTATCCCTGGATGATGGCAGTGCTTGCCGGTCTGGCACTCATGGTCAGTAACGGTATGAGCATCACCGGCCTGCCGGTTTTTGATGAGGCGTTGCTGAATGAATTTGGCTGGGATCGCGGGGCACTGAAATTCCGTGACATGGTGACCTTCCTGGTTGCCGGTCTCACTGCGCCGTTGCTGGGTGTCCTGCTGGACCGTTTTGGTGTGCGGGTGTGCATGATGGTCGGCTGGGTGTTGCTGGCCGTGGGTTACTTCTTCTACAGCCAGTTGCAGTCGCTCGCTGGCCTGTATGGCATTCACGCGCTGCTGGGGATCGTGCTGGTCCTTTGCGGTCTCAATGCGGCCGTTATTCTGGTCTCGCACTGGTTCGTGGAAAAGCGCGGAACAGCGATCGGTATCGCGCTGGTGGGGACCAGTCTTGGTGGGGCTCTGTTGCCACAGTACGGCAATGCGATGAACGAGATGTTCGGCTGGCGCGTTTCCATGCAGTCTGAAATTGTGTTCCCGATCATCATGTTGGTGCTGACGATTTTTGTGATTCGTAATCGGCCTGCGGATCGCGGCATGGCGCCTGTTGGCGGTGCGGACTCGACATCTGCCGCCGGTGCTTCCAGTGCCAGCCTGCCGGGTGTCGCCTATGGCGAGGCGTTGAAGACGCGTTCTTTCTGGGCGCTGGCCACCATTGCCATGACCACCTTCTATACCGTGCTGGGTGTGCAGGCGCACTTGTTCCTGCATATGCGTGACCTGGAGTTTTCCGCGGATGTTGCGACCAACGCGATTTCCACGTTCTTCCTGTGTGCGCTGGTGGGTAAATTCCTGTTCGGCTTACTGGCAGATAAATTGGATCGCACGGTGGTGTTTGTTTCCAACTTGCTGGTCATGCTGTTGGGCGCGATCTGCCTCGGCATGATGCAGGAAGGCTTACTGTGGTTTGCGGTGGTCGCCTTTGGTCTGGGCTGGGGTGGCGTGTACACCATGTTGCAGCTCTCCGCGATGAACTGCTTCGGCCTCAAGGCCGCGGGTAAAATTCTGGGTACCATCACCGTGATGGACGCGATTGGCGGCGGACTGGGCATCTGGCTGACCGGCGTCATGTATGAAGCCTACGGCTCCTACAATGTGCCGTTCATGATTTTTGCGGCCCTGATTGTGGTGGCGTTTATCTGTGTGTTCCAGGTGCGCGACGTGCAGTCGAAGAGCGCTCCAGAGCCCGCGGTTGCCGCGACAGCCTGATGAATTGGTCTGTTGCGCAGCCACAATAAAAGATTACGTTGGTATGTCATCGGGATGACCCGGAAAGGGTGTCCCGGTGGAACAAGTTTTAACGAGTGAGTCAGTTCAATGGCGAGAGACGGATACCGCACCATTCGCGGCAAGTTGCAGTACACCAGCAAAAAACCAGAGCGTATGGATGAGGAGCGTGGGCGCGAGTATTTCACGCTTACCCAACAGCCGGACGGTACCGATGTGCTGCTCGCGCACTGCGAGATCGACGATGCACCGCCGGTCATCCGCGATGTCTCCCAGGCGATGGATCACGAGACTTCGCGTCCGTTGGATTGCTCGGTGCGCCTGAGTGTTGGCAATCGGTTCGAAGGCAGTGGTTGGTTCCGTTTCACCAAAAACTATGTGGAGTGTGAGACGTTCAACCATCGTGACGGACGCATCACCCAGCGTATTGAGGTGGATGAACCGGTGCGCTGGATGCAGTGTCACCCCATCTTTGGTGACGGTCTGCTGATGAAGTTGTATGACTTGTCGCAGGGCCCGGGCAAGCAGCGTATTCCCAACATGATGCTGTCCTCTCCGGATCACCGCGGTGCCACCGGGCCAATGTTGTTCCCGATTGGTTTTTCTCTCGTCTATGTGGGGGAAGAGGAAATCACCGTGCCCGCGGGTACCTTCCTGGCGCGGCATTTTCAGGTGACCGATACCGCAGAGGGATTGCCGGAAGAGCATCCGCCGTACAACATCTGGGTCACCGCGGACAATGATTACATCCTGCTACGTGCCGGTGCCGAAGGCTACATGCAAACTAATTACGAGCTGGTTGAGCTGACAATAGCGTAACCGACCGTCGCCGTGTGCTGTCACTTTGGCATTGCGATTAAGCTCTAATGATATAATAATAGGTCAATTAGGGTTCTATAACGCTGGCCGGTCTTTCTCCGGCGAGCGCGCGATGAGGCAACAATAATGACAGCGCACAACGCTGCTTCCTTGTTCGACAAACTCTGGGCGGAGCACGAGGTTTGCGTACTGCCCAGCGGCGAGTCACTGATCTACATCGATCGGGTGTTCCTGCATGAGCGCACCGGTTCAATTGCCCTGAAGAGCCTGCACAGCGCGGGCTACCAGGTGCGGGATCCCTCGCGGGTGTTCTGCACCATGGACCATATCGTCGATACCTTTCCCGGTCGCGGCGATAAAACCCTGATGCCTTCCGGTACCGACTTTATCCTCGCGACCCGCGAAGCGGCCAATGCTTCCGGTATCCACCTGTTTGATGTGCAGCATCCCGATCAGGGCATTGCCCATGTGGTCTCCCCGGAACAGGGTATCGCATTGCCGGGCCTGACACTGGTTTGTCCTGACAGCCATACCTGCAGCCTCGGTGGTCTCGGTGCGCTGGCCTGGGGGATTGGCTCGAGCGAAGCGGAACATGCCCTGGCCACCAATACTTTACGCGTGCGCCGGCCCCGCACCATGCGTGTGACTTTCCGTGGTCAGTTGCGTGCCGGTGTCACTGCCAAAGACATGATTCTGTATTTGATTGCCCAGCACGGCGCCGATGGCGGCAGTGGTTATGCGGTGGAATTTGCCGGTGACGCGATTCAGGCGCTACCGGTCGAAGCACGCCTGACGTTGTGCAATATGGCGGTGGAATTCTCTGCGTTTACCGGATTGATCGCCCCGGACGACAAAACCGAAGCGTATTTTGCCGGGCGCGATCGGGCGCCGGCAGGCGAAGACTGGCAGCGCGCCTGCGAATACTGGCGCACGCTGCGCAGTGACGACGGTGCGCTGTTCGATCGGGAAATCGAGATCGACGCCAGTGAGATACCGGTGATGGTGACCTGGGGTACCAGCCCCGAGCATGCGGTGGGTGTCGACTGGGTGATTCCGGTCCCCCAGAGCCTGAGTCCGGCCCGCGCCGAGCTCGCGCACAAAGCGCTGGCATACCAGGCACTGGAACCCGGTCGTCGATTGCAGGATATCGCCATTGATGCGGCGTTTATCGGTTCCTGTACCAACAGCCGGATCAGCGATCTGCGTATCGCCGCAGATATCGTGCGCGGTAAACAGATCGCGCCCGGTGTGGCGGGCGTGGTGGTGCCCGGATCGCGCCGGGTGAAACGGCAGGCAGAGGCGGAAGGACTCGACAAAATTTTTGAGGCTGCGGGTTTCGAGTGGCGGGACTCCGGTTGCTCCATGTGCTTCTTTGCCGGTGGCGAAACCTTCGGGCCGGGCAAGCGGGTGATTTCGAGCACCAATCGCAACTTTGAGGGGCGTCAGGGGCCGGGTACACGTACCCACCTGGCCAGTCCTGCCACGGTGGCAGCTTCGGCCATCGCCGGCCATATCGCTGCCGCAGAAGCGCCTGATGTAGAACATGTGGGCGATAGTGCTACCGTGCAGGAGGCACAGGCATGATGAAACCGTTTACTGTTCACACCGGTGTCGCCGCGCCGATTCTCCGTCGCAATATTGATACCGATGCGATTATTCCGTCCCGGGAAATGAAGCGCGTTTCCAAAGACGGGCTGGGCGAGGGCATGTTTGCAGCGTGGCGCTACACTATGCCCGGCGGACGTGAGCCCAATCCCGATTTTGTCCTGAACCAGTCCGCCTATGCGGATACCAGCATTTTACTCGCCGGTGATAACTTCGGTTGTGGTTCCTCTCGTGAGCACGCCGTGTGGGCGCTGCGGGAATTCGGAATTCGCACCATTATCGCCGGCAGTTTTGGGGCGATTTTCCATACCAACTGTATTCGCAATGGCATTTTGCCGGTGCAGCTCGATGAAACGGATATCCGCAGGATTGCCGAGTATGTGCAGGCGGATCCGGAAGTGCATCGGGTAACCGTCGACCTGGAGAAGTTGCAGGTGCAGGCGGGTAGTGCGCTGCAGTTTGCGTTCGAGCTGGACGCCGGTGCACGGGAAATGCTGCTGCAAGGACTGGATCCGATTTCGCTCACGCTGCAGGAAGAAACGGCCATCGATGCCTTTGAGCAGCGTCGCCGCCAGATTCATGGCTGGGCATTTTCTGACAAGAGCGATGCGGTATGAGTGACGTCCAGCCGCTGTTGCCACAACTTGTTGCGCTGCTGGATAGACCGGTCGAAGAAGCGGATCGACGTCGTGCGCAGCTGCATCTACTGGACTGGCTGGCCTGCGCCGCGTTAGGCGCAAGCAGTGACATCGCTGCCAAATTGCGTCGGCACCTGCAGGTCAGCGGCGCACCGGGCACTGCCATGACGTTTGGCCTGTCGGGTTATCACTGGGCGGACGCACTCTGGTATAACGCCGCGATTGGCAATGTCGTGGAGATGGATGATGTGCATCGTACCTCCACGTTGCATCCCGGTCCGGTAGTCATTCCGGCAGCCCTCGCGGCCGCACAACTCAGTGGTGCCAGCAGTCAGAAATTACTCGAGGCGATCGTCATTGGCTATGAAGCGATGATTCGTATCGGCCGCGCGTTGGGCCGCGATCACTACGCGTTCTTTCACAATACATCGACGTGCGGCGCCTTCGGTGCAGCCGCAGCGGCATCGTACTTACTCGATCTGAATACCGATCAGCGTATCTGGGCGCTGGCCAATGCCGGTACCCGGACCGGAGGCCTGTGGCAGATGCGCCATGAGCCGACGGATAGCAAGCAGCTCCACAATGCGGAAGCCGCACGTACTGGCGTGCAGGCCGCACTGCTGGCGAGAGAAGGCGTGCGTGGCCCGGCCAGCCTGCTGGATGGCCAGCAGGGGTTCTTTGCGGCCACTTCGCCGGAGGCCGATCGGCAAGCTGTAGTTTCGGAGCCGGAAGCGCCCTGGCAGGTGTACCAGTGCAGCTTCAAACCCTGGCCCGCCTGTCGTCATGCGCATGCTGCCATTGATGCAGCCATTGCCCTGGGCTTGGGGCCAAGGGCGGTGAATGGCATTGCGGCCATTGAGCTGGAAACCTTTGGTGATGCGCTGGTATTTTGCGATCGCCCCCAGCCACAAACTTCCCAGGAAGCACGCTTCAGTTTGCAGCACTGTATTGCGGTGACGTTGCTGGAAGGGCGACCGGCACTTGCGCATTTTGAACCCGGGGCCTTATCGCGTACTGAATATGTGCAAATGCGAAATCGGGTCAAAGTAAAAGTGGGCAAGGATCTCGACCGGAATTACCCGCAACACTTTGGTGCTCGCCTTACGGTCAGGCTCAGCGATGGCAGTCATCGAAAAGTGCTCGTGCGTGATGCCTGGGGTGACCCGGAAAATCCGATGGCAGAAGCCGATATCAAGCAAAAGGCGGTGACCCTGTTTGGGGCCGGCGGGGTTGCGCCCGATGCGGCCAGTGACCTGGTGAATATGACGCTGGCGCTTGCCGATGTGTACGCGTTGCAGGACTGGCTCGAGTTATTGGCGCGGGCGACGGCAGCCGAGAGTGAGGTTGCGCACTGAGCTGGCGTGTTTGTGCGTGTGGCAGAGATGCGAAAAAGGGGCAGATGCCCCTTTTTTTATTTCTGATCAATCTCACTTGAATAGGGCGCGGCCATCCATGGCCGCTGGCGGGGCTACCCGCCTGAACCGATGTTAAGCCGGCGAGGCTTCTTTTGTATCTGCGCCAGCGCACAAAATGCCGCGTTCCACCAGATCTTCAATTGCCTGCTCGTCCAGTCCGGCAAGGCGTGCGACTTCGACGCTTTGCTCGCCGGCGATGGGCAGGTCGCGGCGCAGGCCGGGGCGGGTGCCATCAATTTCGATGGGCAGGGCAGGCAGTTTTGCTTTGTCGCCATTGGACAGCGTGACTTCTATCAGGCCATCGCCGCTGTTCAGGTGCGGGTCGTCAAACAGGTCGGCGGGCTTGTTGATCGGTGCAAATGGAATACCCGCGCGATCCAGGCGCGCCATCATGTCTTCTTTCGACAGGCTGCCGAAAAGCGCATTGATTTTGGGGATCAGGGTTTCCCGCTGTTCGACCCGTCCGGCATTGGTCTGCAGGCTTTCGTCCGCTGCCAGGTCGTCCAGGCCAAATTCCTCGCAGAAAGCGCGCCACAAAGTGTCACTCACCACACCGACAAATACACGTTCGCCTTCGGCGCTGTGGAAAATATCGTAGATCGACCAGGCGCTGCGGCGCACGGACATGGGGGGCGGTTCTTCGCCGGTGGTGGCCTGTTGGGCCATATGCTGGCCGACCAGGAACGCGGTGGTTTCAAATAGTGAGCTGGTGACATGGCGGCCGGTGCCCGTGTTCTGGCGCTCCTGCAGCGCGGCGAGAATACCAATGACACCGAACATGCCGCCGGTAATATCGACGACGGACGTGCCGGCACGCAGTGGGCGGTCGGGCAGGCCGGTCATGTACGCGAGGCCACCCATCATCTGGGTGACTTCATCGAGGGCCGTGCGGTGTGCATAGGGGCCGCTCAGGAAACCTTTCAGCGAGCAATACACCAGGCCGGCGTTGCGCTGCTTCATGTCTTCGTAACCGAAGCCGAGGCGATCCATGGCGCCGTGGCGGAAGTTCTCGATCAGCACATCGGCGCTGTCGATCAGGCGCAGGGCCAGCTCGCGTCCCTCGTCGGATTTCAGGTCGAGGGCCAGGCTCTGTTTATTGCGGTTGTACATCGCGAAGTAGCCGGCACCGGAGCCTTTCAGGCGACGGGTGTTGTCACCTTTATACGGTTCCACCTTAATGACCTCTGCGCCCAGGTCGGCGAGAATGCCACCGGCGGCCGGGCCCATCACCATATGGGTGAATTCAATGACCTTGATGCCGGCGAGGGGCAGGGCGCTGCCGTTATTGTTGTTACTGTGCATCTTCACATCGCTCCCGTTGCCCGCGTGACGCGGGTGGTCCAAAGGGTCATGCGTGGGGCCAAACATTGAGGCTTACGCGAACTTGAATATATGATATAACAATATAACATTATATCAACATTGGCGTGAAAATATTGCGCCGGTCGGAACCTGGTGCGGAAGTGAGGCAAGCGATGCAAGTAGCAAATCTGGACAAGACCATCGATGTAGAAATCAGCGAGGTGGGCCCCCGCGATGGCCTGCAGAGCATTGCACCAATCATGCCTACGGACGCCAAGAAACAATGGATCGCTGCACTGGCCGCGGCGGGCTTTCGCGAGATCGAAGTCGGTTCGTTTGTGCCGGCCAAAATCCTACCGCAGCTGGCGGATACCGGTGAGATCGTGCGTTACGCTCGCGAGATTGCCGGCCTCAAGGTGGCAGCGCTGATTCCGAATTTCCGCGGTGCCTGCGATGCGGTGGAGAGTGGTGCGCACAAGCTGACCATTCCGTTGTCGGTCAGCGAGACCCACAGCCTGAAGAATCTGCGCCGCACCCATGCACAGGTATTGGAAGAGGTTCGCCGCACCAGCGCCATGTTGCGCGAGCTGCCGGCGGAACAGCGTCCGCATCTGGAAGGCAGTCTGTCGACCTGTTTTGGCTGTACCCTGGAAGGCCCGGTGAGCGAAGCGGCGGTTGTGCACTTCGCAGAAGAATTAATGGCGGCCGGTTGTGATGAAGTAGGCCTGTCCGATACTACCGGGTATGCCAATCCGGTGCAGGTGCGCCGCCTGATCGGCAAGGTGCACGCCGCGGTTGGCAAAGAGGCACTGACAGGTATTCACCTGCATAACACCCGCGGCCAGGGGCTCGCGAATGTGCTGGCGGCGGTGGAAGCCGGTTTGACTACCGTGGATGCGTCCATGGGTGGCATCGGTGGCTGTCCGTTTGCGCCGGGTGCCAGTGGCAATATCGTGACCGAAGACTTGGTCTTTCTGCTCGAGGCAATGGGCCTGCGCACCGGTATCGATTTCGACAAGATGCTGGCAGCGCGTGAAGTGCTCGCCCGTGCACTGCCGGACGTTCCACTGTATGGATTTACTCCGGATGCCGGTCTGCCCAAGGGATTTGTGCGTGCGGGTTCTGCAGAAGTTGAGTTGGCATAAAGCTCAGGCTGGTGCTGTCTAGTCTGAACTGTACAGGCTGGATACCGGCCTGCGCCGGTATGACGAGAAGATAAGTAGGCTTCGAATTATTTCTCGCCAGTAATTAGCGGCAACCGTCATCCCGGCGCAGGCCGGGATCCAGTTGGGTGGGCTTAGCGCGTCAGTTCGTCCCCGGTCAGGTCCATTTTGTATTGGAAGCGCTCGGGGTGATACAGCACGTGCATGATATCCACGAGGGTTTCCTTCCCATCAACTTGCGCGTAGGAGCGCCGTGTCAGGCTCAGGAGGGGTGCGCCTTCCTGTGTGTCGAGTTCCCGCGCCACATCGGCGGTGGCGGATTCGGCGCTCAGAATCTGGGTGACGTGGGAAATTTCCAGCCCCTGTTTGCG
The DNA here is from genome assembly GCF_056158985.1 of Microbulbifer sp. ABF4_148. Lineage (NCBI taxonomy): Bacteria > Pseudomonadati > Pseudomonadota > Gammaproteobacteria > Cellvibrionales > Microbulbiferaceae > Microbulbifer > Microbulbifer sp. ABF4_148. The sequence goes on along the minus strand of NZ_JBSWUI010000001.1, from coordinate 3,070,816 downwards.
GAAAATCTCCAGGCGGGTGGACTCGGCAAACTGCTGTGCGGTGACTTCGCGGGAAAGCCCGGCGGTCCAGCTGGTGTAGCGACCGAACGGCGCGCCATCGCGGGAGCGGACACGCACCAGTAGCAGGGCATTTTCACCGGGCTCCAGACCGAGTTCGGTACGCACTTCCGCCGGCGGCTGCAGCTTTTCGCAGCTGCGCACCACAACATCCGAATGGCGAGCCATGCTCTCGATTTCCTGCAGCATGCCCACCAGCGGCGCTTTCACCGGCTGTGGCTTGTACTGGTAAATCACATGGGTGCCCTTGCCGCGGCGGCGCTCTACCAGAGACTCCGCAGCCAGTTCGTCCATCGCACGCTTGGCGGTAATCCGGGATACCGAAAACGCCTCTGCCAGCTGCAGCTCGGTGGGCATCTGCGTGCCGTTTTCGAGAGTGCCGTTGAGGATCGATTCTTTCAGCAGGCTGTACAGTTGGAAATACAGCGGGGTGTGCGAGTCCTCGGTGAGGGACTGCAGTTGGTGTTGGCTGAACAGCTGGGTAACAGCTTCCATGTATCCTGGCCTCCAGGGAATGCCGAGCAGGGTTGAGCGGTGACAAAGGTCCTAATGATATATCTTTCTAGGACATTTGCCACTGCTGGCCCTGTTCGGTGCCTGGCGCGAGGGTGTCGGCAAGAGTCGGTTGAGCCCTCAGGCTCAGGCGATCTCGACGGCTTCCTGTCGATGCGCGGTCTTGCAGCCCTGCAGTAGTTCGCCGGCGGGCGCGGAAAAAACGCCTTGCTGGCGGGTCACAAACTCCAGAATCCGCTCGAGATAGCCAATACGGTGGGGCTGGCCGAGCATCCACGGATGGATATTCAATGCCAGAATTCGCCCGCCCTGTACCTGAGCCTCCTGCAGCAGGAATCCGCAGGCATCTTCCACCTGTTCGGCGTAAGACGTTTCGGAGTGCAGGTTATTGCGCAGGACAAACTGGTCTTCCAGTTCTGTGGAAAGCGGCATGGCCCATAAATTACCTTCCTGGGTATGGAAGGGGTAAGGCATGTCATCGTTGACCCAGTCGCACAGGTATTCCACGCCGGCGGCAGCCAGCAGGTCCGGGGTATTCTCGCTATGCACTTTGCCGGGGCTCAGCCAGCCTTTGATGGGCTTGCCGGCGACTTTTTCGAGTGTTTCCAGGGTGCGGGAAATCAGTGCAGACTCCTCCGCGGCATCCTGTCCCCCAAAGTGGGGCGAATCCATATTCCAGCCGTGGGCGACCAGTTCGTCGCCGCGCTCACGCAGTAACCCCATCAGGTAGGGTGCGCGCTCGACGAGCTCGCCATTGACCGCAAAGGTCGGGCGAACACCAAAGCGATCCAGAGCCTTGAGAATCCGGTAGATGCCCACGCGGTTGCCATAGTCCCGCAGGGAGAAGTGGCGCAGGTCCGGGTAGGGCATGGTCATGCCACCGGGCGGCGGGAAGGGTTTGCCCTGTTGGTTCAGGGGGAAAAACTGCAGGCTGACATTGACCCAGAGTGCGAGTTTGGCGCCATTGGGCCACTGGACCTGGGGGCGTTCACTCAGCATCTGCCAGTCATAGCGGCTATGGTCCATGCCGTAACTGCGCTCGGGATATTCCAGGTGCTCGCGGGGCAGGGACTTTGAAGGTTTATTGAGATCACTCACGCGCTGGTCTCCCCTTGTTTTGCCGCGATATCGGCCCGGGCCGCATCGTAGTAATGTGCGCGGTAATACTCGGCAATTTCCCGTCCGGTGGTAACCCATACGTCGGAATGGCCAGTGATGTATTCCAGCGCTTCTTCAAAGGCGCGCATGCGATGCGGGCAGCTTACCTGGTAGTTATGGGTGGGGATGCACATCACGGTGCCGCTCTCGGTACCTTCCGCGTACAGGCGGTCAAAATTTTCCTTGAGCATTTGTCCGTAACGGCGCGGTTCGACTTTGTTCACCACATACGCGATGGTGTCGTTCATCTCCAGCGAGTAGGGAATCGACACAAAGCGCTTGTTACTGCGCAGGTTGATCGGCGTGGGTTGGTCATCGTGGAACAGGTCGCAGGTATAGAAACCGCCGTCATCGCCAAATAATTCGGAGCCCACTTCCGCAAACAGGTCGATGGTCAGTTCAGAGTGGGACAATGCCGGGGCCAGATAGCCTGCACACTTCTGTCCGGTGTGCCGGTAAATGGTTTCCATGGAATCGCGGATCATTGCGCGTTCCTGGTCTTCCGACATACCGTAGGTGTAGCGGGTATTGTAAATACCGTGGCTGAAGAACTCCCAGTTGCGTTCTTTGCACAGCTCGATGATTTCCGGGTGGTGGTCGCACAGTGCTGTCGACAGTGAGATGGAACCGCGCACCCCGTACTTGTCCAGCAGGGCCATCTGGCGCATGTGCCCGACCCGGTTGCCGTAATCGCGAATACTGTAGCCAGGCACCGCCGGGGAGGGCTGGGGCCAGGCCTTGCGAAATGGATTAGCCGGCGGATTCAGCTCGTAAAACTCAATATTTGGCGCGACCCAGAAAGCCAGTTTGGCCCCATTGGGCCACTGGATTTTCGGGCGCTGGTGATAGGGCCAGTAATCGTAAAAACCCGGATCTGCCTGCATCACTTTTTCCTCAACACTTTCCCGGTTGCACCTGTCAGCCTTTTTGCCCGTTTAGCCATTCAAACACTTCCGCCACGTCGAGCACGTCAGCGTACTTCAGGGACAGGTCGGTGAGGTTGGCGAAGTGATAGCTCTCATGTTTGTCGGCGACGCACTCTTCGGGAACGATGGTGCGGTAGCCGCGGGAGAGGCTCTCGACTGCGGTTGCGCGAATACAGCCCGACGTCGAGCCGCCGGTGACAATCACGGTATCGACCTGGTGCCAAACCAGCAGGGACTGCAGTTGGGTTTCGAAGAAGGCGCTGGGCATCTTCTTCAGGTAAATCACATCTTTTTCCCGGTCGATTTCCAGTCGGTCATCGAACTCGCTGCGCTCGGAGCCAAACTTGATGTTCTGCAGGGAGTTCGGGGTATCGGTGCGTGTGCCCCAGATGCCGGCGTCTTCGCCAGAATTCATGTATGCCACATGGGTCCACACTACCGGCCAGCCCAGCTCGCGGAAACTCTTGGCCAGTTCGTTGATGTAGTGCATCTGGTTGGGATCGGTTTCGTACGCGGTCTTGAACAGATCGGTGCGGGTGTAGGCCTTTTGCGGATCAATATTGACCAGGACAGCCTTGTTGCCGAAGCCAAAGCGCTTGCGTGCAGGGTTGGCCTTGACCTCCAGATAGAGTTCCTTGGCGGTTTTGTTCGTTGATTCCACAGTAAAGCCCTCCGTTTTTCGGCAAAGCGCGCTGGACTCGTTCATTCCCTCCGGGGTCGGGGGGAGAGCAGGGCGCAAACTCTTATTTGTTATAATGCTATATCAATAGCGTTTTGTCGGCAATCGCTGTGGCGCCTCCTGCCTGGGGTAGGCATGGCGCGCAATACTTCTTTAGTAACCCAAAGCGACCGGCGGTTCCAGTACTGGTGTGATGCATGTCCCCAGAAGACAGCTTTGGCGTGCCTTACCCTCAAAAGATATATTGACATAACAATATCTCAAGAATAGGATCTTGGGGACTCTAACAATAACCAGATCAGTGAGGCTTCTGCCATGACCATGATCGTAGTGCTGTTCAATCTCAAATCCGGTGTTAACGCTTCTGACTATGAAGAGTGGGCGCGTACCACCGACCTCCCCAACGTACAGCGCCTGCCGTCTGTTGATCAGTTCTCTGTGCTGCGTACCACTGGCCTGCTGGGTTCCGATGCGCCGGCGCCGTTCCAGTATGTCGAGCTGCTGGCCGTGAATGATATGGCCAAGCTGGGTGAGGATGTGTCCACCGAGACCATGCAGCGTGTGGCGGCAGAGTTCCAGCAGTTCGCCGATAACCCGCAGTTTATGTTGACGGAAAACATCTGAGGGTTGCCCATGGCACAGCAAAGTAAATATACGGAGTTGCACGGCAAGGTCGCAGTCATTACCGGCGCCGGCCGCCGCAAGGGGTTGGGCGAGGCCATGGCGCGTCGCCTGGCAGCGGAAGGCGTCAAGGTGGTACTGACCGATATTGGTCGGGCGGTTGGCGACAACATGCCGGAGAACGCGATCGGTACCAACGAAGAAATGGAAGCGATTGCCGCGGAGATTCGTGCGGAGGGAGGCGATGTCGCCACCTTTTCCTGCAACGTCCTCGAGCCGAAAGAAGTGGAAGCAGCGGCGGAATTTGCGCAGAAGCAGTTTGGCAGCCTCGATATCTGGGTAAATAACGCCGGTATCGGCTACCTGATGTTGCCGATCGTCGAAATGCCGGAGGACCAGTGGGACGCGGTGTTGGGCGTTAACCTGCGTGGTGCCTTTATCGGCATCAAATATGCCGCGCGCGCAATGCTGGCGCAGGGCAAGGGTGGTCGCATCATCAATATTGGCAGCCAGGCGTCCAAGTCCGGCTTCCCGCATGCGTCTGCCTATACCGCTTCCAAGCACGGCATGGTGGGCCTGACCCGCTCTGCCGCGATGGAGCTGGGTCCGGAAGGCATCACGGTCAATACCATCTGCCCGAATCATGTCACCACCGGGCTGGGTGCCTGGCAGAACTCGCACTTTTCTGATGTGACCGGCAAAGGCCACGACAAGTATATGGAAGACATGCGCGCACGGATTCCGATGGGCCGTCCCGGCCTGCAGGAAGATATCGCCAAGGCCTGTGCCTTCCTGTGCTCTGATGAAGCCAGCTATATCACCGGCGAATCCATGAATGTTTCCGGTGGTGAGGAATATCACTGATGAGCTGGAGCGCACGCAGCCTGTTGTTCGTTCCGGGCCACCGCCCGGAGCGTTTTGCCAAGGCGCTGGCCACTGCGGCCGACCTGGTCTGTATTGACCTGGAAGATGCTGTGCCGCTGTCTCTGAAGGAAGAGGCACGGGCAGCGGTTGCGGTATTTATCGGCAACTGCAGCCGTGCAGAAGCGCAGCGGCTGGTGATTCGCGTGAGCCCCACAGGTACCGCGGCCGGGCAGGCCGACTGTACGGCGCTGGCACCAGTGTTGGCACAGTCGCAGAACCGGCCCGCTTATCTGATGCTCGCCAAGACGGAGTCTGCAGCGCAGCTCGCACAAGCTGATGCTGCCATAGGCAGTACCGTGCCCTGGATTGCTCTGGTCGAAAGTCCTGCGGGCCTGCTCGACCTGAATGGCATTTGCACCGGGACAGTCAGGCCCACGGCACTGATGTTTGGGGGTGGCGATTTTGCCGCTGAGCTCGGTGCAGACTTTGCCTGGGAACCCCTGTTGTTTGCGCGCTCGCAGTTGATGCTGGTGGCCGCAGCCAATGGCCTGCCGGCCATCGATGTGCCTTTCCTCGATATTAATGACGCCGAGATGCTGCAGCAGGAAACCCGTCGCGTACGGGCGCTGGGCTACTCGTGCAAGGCAGCGATCCATCCGCGTCAGCTGGATGGTATTCACCAGGGCTTTGCCCCAAGCGAGCAGGAAGTTCTGCGCGCAGAAAAAATTATTGAAGCGTTTGCCGCAGCCAATGGCGGTGCAGTGACTGTGGATGGTCGCATGATCGACCAGCCCATTGTCGACAGTGCACGTCGTACCCTGGCTTTGGCCGGGCGTACTACGCAAGACGTTTCTGAATCCCAAGTTTGTTCAACCTGACGGAATTATTGTTATGGCAGGAGAAGTAAAGCAGGTCGGCGATAACCGCTACCGCGAAACCTTTGGTCGTTTTCTTGAAGACTTTGGCGTAGGCGATATTTACGAGCATCGTCCTGGTCGTACCATCACGGAGACCGATAACACCTGGTTTACCCTGCTGACCATGAACACGCACCCGGCGCACTTCGACAAGAAGTACGCTGAGGGCACCGAGTTTGGCAAGCCGCTGGTGTGCAGCCCGTTCACTGTTGCCCTGATGGTCGGCATGAGCGTGACCGATATCAGCCAGAAAGCGATTGCCAACCTGGGCTGGGATGAGATTCGTATGAGTGCGCCGCTGTTTGTTGGCGACACCCTGTACGCCGAATCTGAAGTGCTGGACAAGCGCGAGTCCAAGTCGCGCCCGAACCAGGGCATCGTGACCGTACGCACACGCGGTATCAACCAGGACGGCGTAGAAGTCTGCTCCTTCCTGCGCAAGGTGCTGGTGTGGAAGCGTGGCGCCGAGATGGAAGACAAGGTCGGCTACTAATTCCGGACCAAAGAATACATTGACCCGGTGCCTGCGCATCGGCACAGCTTACGGAGGCAGCGATGAGCTGGACTGCAGAAGACGAGGCCGCGATCCTCGATACGATTGATCGTTTTGTACAGAACGACGTGGCGCCGATCGCCCGCGACAAAGACCTGGCTGACGAGTATCCCCACGAGCTGGTGGATACCATGAAAGAGCTGGGCCTGTTCGGTGCAACCATTGGTGTTGATTACGATGGCCTGGGTCTGTCTGCCAGCGTTTACGCACGCATCGTGCAGAAAATTGCCGCTGTGTGGATGGCACCCGGTGGTATTTTCAACTCGCACCTGATTATGGCGGCTGCCATTGAACGCGCGGGTACCGAAGAGCAGAAGCAGCGCTTCCTGCCCGCGATGGCGGCGGGTGAGCTGCGTGGTGGCATTGCGCTTACCGAACCGAATGCGGGTACAGATTTGCAGTCCATCCGTTGCGTTGCCCGTCGCGAAGGCGATGAGTATGTCATCAACGGCAGCAAAATGTGGATTACCAATGCCCTGAACGGCAACTGCCTGGGCTTGCTGGTCAAGACCGATCCCGATGCGGAACCTCGCCACAAGGGCATGTCCATGTTTGCGATCCGCACCAAGGACGACGAAGGAAATTTGTTGCCCGGAGTCCAGGTCAACAAAATCAAGAAGACCTGCTACCGCGCAATCGATACCTGTGAAGTGGTGTTTGAAGATTTCCGGGTGTCTGTCGATGACCTGATCGGCGGTGAGGAAGGTCGCGGTTTCCAGAATGCCGTTGGCGGCCTGGAGCTGGGCCGGATCAATGTGGCTGCCCGTGGTGCCGGTATTGCGCAGGGCGCGCTGGATCACGCGGTACGTTACGCCCAGGAGCGCGAGACGTTTGGCAAGCCGATTATTCGTCACCAGGCCATTCAGCTCAAACTCGGTGAGATGGCCGCACGTGTGGAAGCATCCAAGCTATTGGTGGAGCAGGCCGCCCGCATGTATGACACCGGCGAGCGCTGCGATATGGAAGCCGGCATGGCCAAATACTATGCCAGTGAAACCGGCGTATTCTGTGCGCAGGAAGCCATGCGGATCTTCGGTGGTTACGGCTTCTCGACCGAATACGAAATCGAGCGCTATTACCGCGATGCCATGTTGATGTGTGTGGGTGAAGGTACCAACGAAATGCAACGCATCATTATCGCCAAACAGCTCGACGCACGTTCCGCCAGCTGAGCCCATCCGGACGAGGTATATCGCTATGAGCGACCAAGATTTACCGTTGGAAGGTGTGCGCATTATTGCCGTTGAGCAGTATGGGGCCGGCCCGTTCGGTTCCATGCAGCTGGCAGATATGGGCGCGGAGGTAATCAAGATTGAAAACCCCCGTACCGGAGGCGATATCGCTCGTCAGACTGGCCCGTTCTTTCTGGGCGAGCACGACAGCGAATTTTTCCAGACCTTCAACCGCAATAAAAAGAGCCTGACCCTGGACCTGAAAAGTCCGCAGGGCAGGGAAGTGTTTGAGCGGCTGGTGAAGTCTGCCGATGCGGTCATCAATAACTTGCGTGGCGACCAGCCGGCCAAACTGGGGCTGGACTACGACACGCTCGGGCGCATCAAACCGTCCATCGTCTGCGGTCATCTTTCCGCTTATGGCAGGGACAATGACCGTGCAGATTGGCCCGGTTATGACTACCTGATGCAGGCCGAAGCCGGCTTTATGGCATTGACCGGAGAGCCCGACAGCGCACCGACCCGCTTTGGCCTGTCGATGGTTGACTTTATGACGGGTATCACCCTGTCGATGGCCTTGCTGGCGGGCCTTTACGGCGCATTGCGTTCCGGCCGCGGCCGCGATGTGGATGTCAGCTTGTTTGATGTTGCACTGACCCAGCTTACCTATCCGGCGACCTGGAATTTGAACCGGGGGCATGTGGTCGAGCGTGTGGCGCGTTCCGGACATCCGTCTGCGACGCCGTGCCAAATGTACCGCACCGGTGATGGCTGGATCTTCGCCATGGCCATGACAGAAAAGTTCTGGCAAATACTCGCCAGAGGCGTGGGACGGGCAGACCTGCTGGAAGGTGAACGCTTTGGATCACCGGCGCAGCGGCTCGCGCATCGCGATCTGCTCTGTGAAATCCTCGATGAGGCGTTCTCAAAAGAATCCACCGCCCACTGGATGGACGTCTTTGCCGGCAAGATGCCGGTGGCACCGGTCAACAACTTTGAACAGGCCATGGGTAATCCCTGGTTGAACCAGATCGGCATGGTGCAGAACTTGCCGCATGCGGAAAACGACAAGTTCAGGGTCATGTCCAGCCCGATTAAGCTGGACGGGCAACGCCTGGATGGCAAGGGCTGTTCGAAATTGGGTGCAGACAGTGATGACCTGCTGCAGGAACTCGGCTACAGCGCCGAGGAAATTTCCGCTTTCAACAGTGACCAGGTTGTTTGACGGGGCGAAACAGGAATCCTCTATGAAGTTACAAGGTATCAAGGTTGTAGACCTCTCTTTGTTCTTGCCAGGCCCACACCTGACCATGCTGATGGCAGACCACGGTGCCGAGGTACTGAAGGTCGAGCCGCCCGGTGGCGAACCGGTGCGTGAGGTCGGCCTGAAGAAAGATGGATTTTCTGTATGGTTCCGCAATACCCACCGCGGCAAGAAAAGCCTGCGGATGAACCTGAAAGACCCCGAGCAAAAAGAAGCCCTGTTGCGTTTGTGTGATGAAGCGGATGTGTTCGTGGAAGGGTTCCGGCCTGGTGCCATGGAACGCCTCGGACTCGACTATGCGACGCTCAAGGCGCGCAACCCGCGTCTGGTGTATTGCTCCATTTCTGCCTATGGCCAGACCGGGCCAAAGCGCCTGAAGCCCGCCCATGACCTGAGCATTCAGGCAGACTCGGGTACCGTGTTCCTGAACGAAGGCGCCGATGGTGCGCCGGCGATGCCGGCGCTGCCGGTTGCCGACATGGCTGCCTCCCTGATGGGTTTGTCCGGCATCCTGATGGCCTTGCTGCGTCGTGAAACCACAGGGCAGGGCGATTACCTGGACATCTCTATGCAGGACAGCCTGATCGCGTGGCTGCCGAATGCGCTGGGCCCCGTTTTCGCGGAAGGTCGTTCACCGGTGGTGAAGGATGAGCGCTCCTGGGGCGGTAATGCGATGTACCAGATTTACCGTACCCGCGATCACCAGTTTCTGACCCTGGGCGGCAGTGAGGTCAAGTTTGCCCACAACCTGTTCGAGCTATTGGGGCGCAGTGACTTGACCGAGGTGTGCAAGCGGCCGCCCGGACAGCAGGCTGAGGCCATCGCCTTCCTGCGCGAGACCTTTGCGGCGAAAGACTTTGCCGAGTGCCAAGCGCTGTTGGACAGCATCGACGTCTGCTGGTCTCCAGTCCGTAAGCTGGACGAAGCCATCGATGAACCCCATTTGCGCGAACGCGGCATGGTGTTCACGGATGAGGATGGGAATCGACACCTCGGCCTGCCGATACGCTTTCAGGAAGAACCCGGCAAGGCCAATACCACCTTGCCTGAACTGGGTGAACATAACGCGGACTATCTCGTCGAGAATGCCTGAGGCGCAGGGCGCGCACCAGAAGTAGAAACGTCTCAGTATCAGTATTTACAGAATCCACCTTGGTAGCTAATTGTTAGCGGCCCGTTCATTGAGCGGGCTTTTTTTTGTCCGGTATTTTTTATCCGTTACCTTCATGTTCGGTATCTTCATGGGTGGTACTTTCATGCTCGGTAATATCTGGTATCACTTCGTGTAGTCCCGGAAGTGCGACCTCTACTGCGCACGCTTCTGTACGGAATTTGACTGATAACCCTTCGGCCGGAGCCGTTTTTAGTCGCGCACTTGTTGCGGAAGTGCGACCTAACCCAAATTTTCTGTAATCCGTGTCAACGAATCGTAGCCCTAATCGTTAGATATCAAAATTTGCCTCCGTTCAACGAACCGCTTGCGCGGTTTGAACACGGAGCGAGCGCTGGGGTTGGATCGTGTATTGCGGGCAGATTGACTCCTGCATCATTCCTCCGGATTCCACTTCAACAAGTATGACAATGAAAACAAGCGGGAAAGATTCGGTTTATGAGCGGTAGATTTGATGTTGCGGCACGCAGTTGTGCGGTGAAGGTGGTGTTACTCGTTGTTCTGATTTTTCTGACGGGCTGTGGCGGGGGCAGTAGCAGTTCCAACAGTGACCCTGTCACCCCAAACAGCGGTGTTGATAATGGTGACCCCAGCGCTGGGGGAGACAACAGTCAACCGGTCTATTCGCTAGATATATCGACCACTTTCTTCAAGGGCCCGGTCGATGGTGCTGACTGTGAAATATTCCGGATAGAGGGCGGCGTAAAGACCGATTCGGTCGCCACCGGTATGACAGGCGATCTCGGAGTTGCGTATTTTGGTGAAGCCATTGATTACGCGGGCATGGCGCTGATCGAATGCTCCGGTGGTATCTACTTGGACGAGGCCACCGACAGGGAAACTACAGACCCAACACCGTTGATGCGCTCGGTCGTCAACATCAATCCCGAGAGCGGCAGCACCTTTCAGTTTGTAGTGAGCCCGCTTACCGAGATCGCAACGCAACTGGCACAAGCAGCGGGCAACCTGGACACGGCAGTTGGAGAGTTAGGGTTCAATAGCAAGGTTGCTACGGCATTTGGGCTCCGTACAGAGATTGATATCACGACGCTGGTGCCGAAAGACCTGTTGCTAGCACCTTCTGAAATGGATGACAGTGCGGAGTATGGTTTTGTCCTGGCTGTGATATCGGCGAGTAATGCGAACGACGGAGAGATAGACCTCGGCGAGCTGCTCGAGCAGTTGGTAACCGGGCTGGCTGACGAGCTGGAAGGTGGTAATTCCTTGTTCCCCGCAGCTATCCGCGAGGTGCTGGGGGAAGCGACGTTAACCTACACCGACCTGAGAGCGTCGTTGAGCTTTACCCAGAGGGATATTATCGAGACGTTGCATCTCAACCTGGTACAGGGTGCAGCACTCATTGTGCCCGAAGCAGATACGGATATTACAGATTCTATCGATCAGCCGTTCTCCCAGACCAGTACTGAGCTGGTTGATTTTGTCCTGAGTAAAAACCTACAGCCGGTCGCGCCGGCGCCGGATGTGACCGATGCGATGTACGCGCTGGGTCAGGCGCTCGCCTTCGACAAAATACTCAGCGGCAATAAAGATGTTTCTTGCCTGAGTTGTCACCACCCGCTACTCGGAAGCGGAGACGCCCGTTCACTGCCACTGGGGACCGGGGCTTTTAACCTTGGCCAGAACCGTGTGGGCGGCAAGGTGGTGGCCCGACATGCGATGCCTCTCTTTAATCTGGACTTGTTTGAAAATATGTTCTGGGATGGACGTATCCAGATGGACGAGACTGGCACCTTACGGACGCCGGCCGACCAGAGTGGTGATATTGACCAGGGAATGTTGGATGTATTTTTTGCCAGATCGGAGATAGACGGTTTTCAGGGGTATGGCCTTGTTGCGGTGCAAGCGATGTTTCCGGTGGCCAACAGGGCAGAGATGCGCGGAGAAGCCAGCGCGGATAATGAACTGGCTACATTCGCAGATGGGGACTTTGCTGGTATCTGGAATGCCCTGATGGGTCGGCTCGGGGCGATACCGGAGTATGTCACGCTATTTGAAGCCGCATACCCCGGTGTCGGGTTTGATGGGATGACCTTTGCCCACGCTGCTAACGCCATTGCTGCCTTTGAAATCCGCGGTTTTGACAAGCGTGACAACCCCTGGCAGAGATTTATTCACGACGTCTCGACAGATGGTGTACTGAATGATCCGGATATTCTGACCGAAGCGCAAACCCGGGGTGCACACTTCTTCTACGATACCGGCTGTGATGTGTGTCATGCGGGCTCCGTCCTGTCTGACTTTGATTTTCACAACCTGCCGCTGGCGCAATTTGGGCCGGGCAAAGGGGATGGAGAGAACGGCGAGTTTGGCCTCGGAACCGACGGCAAGCTGGACTTTGGGCGTGAGCGTGTCACCGGGCAGATGGCGCACCGCTATCAGTTCAGGACCCAGCCCCTGTTCAATGTGGCACTAACGGCGCCCTATGGGCACCTGGGGCAGTTTTCCGACCTGAGTAGTCACGTACAAATTTATGCAACGCCCCGGCAATTCTGGATTGCCAATTACATGGGGTACAACACCGCTACAGCAGCATTTGATGAAACCCCGGGCTTTGCCAGTCAGGTCAGTGCTCCCGAGCAAGTACTGTTTGCGCAATTCAACCCTGAGGGCTTTATCCGCACGGATGCCTACCGGCAAATCATCATCGGCTTGCTGGATGACCATGACACGCTGTCCCAGGAGGAAGGCAAGGTCTTCGGGGCGGGCAACCTGACCTCTGAAATCGAGATACTGGTGGCGTTCCTCGAGGCGCAAACCGACCCTGCGGCAGAATCCGACAACTTAAGATTATTGATTCCGCAAAGTGTCCCCAGTGGCCTGCCGGTGGAGCGTGCCCTGATCGAGTGATTTTATTCGAGAAAATCACTCTCAGACAAACAATATCGCAGAGCAGTCGCGAACCCGGTGTTGCCCAGGTGGCAGCACCGACTTCTTGTGTAAAAGCCATTTTTTCCTGTCATCCAATGCCTTTCTCAGACGTTAAAGAACTCCATGCCAATTGGGAATTGGCAGTCTGAACGATCTACTCGTGTGTGAAGGGGGAAGCCAAATGGGTAACCAGTCGTTTTGTATGAATTTTCGCCTTTTTGCCAGAATCCTCGGTCTACTGCTGACCGGTCTCCTGACCGCCTGTGGCGGGGGTGGTGGCGGTGATTCAGGCAACAATAGTGCCGTGATTGAAACACCGGATGAAGGGAGTACTGGTGGAGGTGATACCGATATGGAAGTTGAGTTTGCCATTGGTATGGCTGCACTCAACGATACCGGAATCGCGTTTGGGGCTGATTACAGCAGTAATGGCATTAACTGCACGATGACCATTATTGCCTCTGATGGTGTGACCGCTCTCCCTCAAGACTGCGGCCAGGGGCGGAGTGCTGGATTGAATTCAGCGGGGGGCGGCGACAATGGATTTGACTTCACACGCCTGAATGCGGATGGATCCGAGTATACGGGCAGTGGTGATTACGCTTCCGCCCCTTGGGCGTGTGTGCGTGACAATCGCACAGGCCTGCTGTGGGAAGTAAAAAGCAATGATGGGGGAATCCATGATGCATCTAATACCTATCGTTGGGGAGGTTTGACGGCGCGGGAGAGAGGGGAGGTAGTCCGCGAAGGTGACTATTATGATGACTGGAACCCGTTAATCATCGGTACCAATGAAGAAGCATTGTGTGGCTACAGTGACTGGCGTGTGCCGGATAACACCCAGTTACTGTCTATCGTTAATTTTGGTGCAAACAGTCGCTCACTGAAAATTGACACCGACTACTTTCCGAATGCAGTTGATGAATTCTACTGGTCATCGCTACCTTATCGTGGAGAGCATGGCGAATTCTATGCCTGGGCCTTTCAGCTGGTGTTTGGTAACAATAAAAATGTCCAGCGCTACCAGCCGGCCGCAGTCCGCTTGGTGAGAGTGATTGATCCGGTTGAGACCAATGACATAGCAGGCACCAGTCCCGATGAACGTTATTCAGTGAATGATGATGGAACCGTGACGGACCTGGCAACGGGCTTGATGTGGGCCCAATGTGTTGCGGGTCGGGATGGTGTTCTGTGTGGTAGTGGAGCAGCCGAAGCGATGGACTGGGGCGTAGCACTGGAATATGCGCAGGATAGTACGCTGGCTGGATACAGCGACTGGCGTATTCCCAATACGAAAGAGCTGTTTTCACTGGTTGACTTCAATACTGTCGAACCAGCAATCAATCTCAATATCTTTCCTGCCACGACGGTTGACTATACGTGGACCTCGTCGCCGATGGTTGAGTTTCCCCAGGACTCCTGGTTTATCAACTTCAAATCAGGTTTGAATTGGTTTAAAGGTCGAAGCGATGCAATGTTGGTTCGGCTGGTGCGTGGCGGGGTCGACGATGCCAGATTGGCTGATATCGATCCGCAGGATAGCGACGCTATTATCGATAACGATGGCCTTGGCGCTCTGGCGGGTTTATTGGAGCCAGTTGATGTTCATGCTCAGCTACTAATCGAAGAGCAAGGCTTCACGGGGGATCCGACCATCGGCCGAAGCCTGGCTGATATCAAAGGTGCGAAAGCACAGTTGGGTAAAGCACTATTCTATTCCAAGCGTTTAAGTGGCGAATATGATACCGCCTGTGCCTCATGTCACCATCCGGCATTAGGCGGAGGTGACAACCTGTCGTGGCCTGTTGGTTATGATGCGGTAGATAGTTTTCATCGCTTCGCTCCAGACCTACTTGGACCAGGCCGTTTCTTTAATGGTAGTGAACCGGAAGAGTTTGACAGCTACCCCGTTATCGGGCGCAATGCACCATCTGTATTCAATATTGGTTTAATTGACGATGGCCTGTTCTGGGATTCGCGCGTAGAGAGCACCAATGGTGAAGTTGGCGCCCGAGGCACGGAGGGGGGAATTGTCACTCCAGACTCTCCGGATCGCAGCACTGCGGATAGCAATATCCCGGGCGGGGCATCTTTAGCGAATGCACAATTGCGCTTCCCGATTGTAACGCACAACGAAATGCGTGGAGACGAGCCTCTGGGCGCGGATAACTCTAGCTACCGGGAAATGTTGGCAGCGCGCTTTGTTGGTGATGCCCAATGGGAGGCTCTGTTTGCCGCAGCCTATGGTGATACCAGTATCAGCTTTGACCGTATCGCTGAATCACTGGCGGCTTTCGAAGAATCCATGGTTTTCATTGATAATCCATGGAAAGAATACGTTGCATTCCTTCGGGGCGATGCGAGTGCGAATGTTGATGCGCTGACCTATGATCAAAAAGTTGGTGCAGTATTGTTTATGACCGCGGGAGACGAGGGCGGAGCTGCGTGCAGTCAGTGCCACTCAGGGGACGCCTTTACAGATGGGAGCTTCCATGCAATTGGCCTCGGGCAGGTTGGTCCAGGGAATGGCGATAGCAGTACCTTTGTCACAGATAGTGATTTTGGTCGGCAGAATATTAGTGGCGATGTTGGTGATGCATACCATTTCCGTACATCGCCTTTGCTGAATATCGCCGAGACTGGCCCCTATATGCATAACGGCGCGCTATCGACCTTACGACAGGTGATGGATGTCTATGGCAATCCGGGAGGCGCAATGAATGCGCTGCTCGGCATTGGTAGCATCCTGGATGCAAACGCAGTATTTAACGAAATGGGCGATGCGGACTATTGTGAGTTAGTTTCGATTACCGAGATAATGGAGAAGACGAACGAGACTTGTGAGCAGGTTTACAACAATATGAACCCGCATGCGTTCAATAATACCCGCTTCCTGTTCCGTCAGACGTTTGACGAATCCGTGTCAAACTCACCCGCTCCAGAAATTGATATCAATATTGAACAATCTGACAGGGTGGTTGCCTTTATGGAGGCACTCACCGACCCCTGTGTGACTGATCGTGATTGTTTGCAGCCATGGATCTACGATACCAGTAACTGGGCTGATCATCCGGATTACGATGACAACCCGAACTGGATTCTTATTGGCGAAGACAAGAACGGATTAGAGTTGTAACCAATATCACCTGTAACTAGCCGCTGTCCCTCCGGCTAGTTACAGGTAGAACCTGTTGCGAAGTGAGGAACGAACCACATTCCTGTTCCTGCGCTTATGAATATTCCGGGGAGACAGCCAGATCATGATCTTCACCGGTTTGTTTGGCTCCCCCTAACCGCGCGTCAAGGACTTTCAATACGTCTATTCTTGCTGATAGGTGTCCGAACCTACAGCCTGGCCTGTCTGTTCATCGCCAATGTGACTCAAAGCTCCTCAATAGTCGGATTTGTTCATGGATCTTCAGCTGGCGGGAAAATTAGCGTTCATCAGTGGATCAACCAAAGGCATCGGGCGCGCGGTCGCCGAGGCCCTGCTGGCAGAAGGCGCCCGGGTCATCATTAATGCGCGCACAGAGACCCAGCTGGTGGCGGATGAGCTCGCCAATCTGGGGGAGGTGATGGCGGTCGATGGTGATCTCGCGGATCCGGTCCAGGTCGATAGAATCTGCGCCGATATTGATGCAATCGGTCCGCTGGATATTCTGGTCAACAATGTCGGCATCTTTAACCCGCGCCCGTTTGCCGAGATCTCCGACGAAGAGTGGCAGCAGGTGTTTGATGTGAACATTATGAGTACCGTGCGCCTGTCACGTCACTTCTTCCCGGGTATGTTGGAGCGCAAGTTTGGCCGGGTCATCCATATGGCCAGCGAGGCGGGCATGCGGGGCCTGGAGAGCATGGTGCACTACTCGATGAGCAAGGGGGCTCAGGTCGTTATTGGACGTGGTATGGCGAACCTCACCAAGGGAAATGACGGCAGCGTGACCGTCAACTCGGTATTGCCCGGTCCAACCCTGACAGAAGGCGTCGAGGGCTGGCTGAAAGAGAGTGCGGCTGTGGAGGGGAAGTCCGAGCAAGAGTTTGTGAAGGCGTTCTTTGCCGAAACCGAGCCCAATTCGCTCCTGCAACGATTTATTCGGCCTCAGGAGATTGCCAGCGTGGTTACCTTCCTCGCATCTCCACTGAGCTCGGCGATCAATGGCGCCTGTGTGAGGGCAGAGGGCGGCTTGATCAAATACATTGGCTAGTGGTCCATGCGGAAAATTAGGTAGCAGTTCGCTTCGCCAACCTGTCCAGCTCTGCGTTGAGAAAGCTTGAAATAGAACCACTATTGCTGCGCTCCCTCGCCTTGATCTGAACACCCTGGCTGTGCTTCTTTGTTGCAAAACTTTCCGCATGGGCCACTAGTACCTGCTGGGCAGGGAAGCCTTCCCCAGCGCTTCAAATGCTGCTCGCTAATCAATGGTTCAGCCGGTCTACAGGGCTCAACACCCCTTTGCCCCCACGGTTTACCACATGGGTGTAAATTTCCGTGGTTGCGATATCGGCATGCCCTAACAGCTCCTGAATTGTCCTGAGATCGTAACCGACCTCTAACAGGTGGGTAGCAAAGCTGTGCCGGAAGGCGTGCGCTCGAGGTGGCTTGTTGATACCGGATTCCTTCACGGCGCGGCGTAACTGCTTGCCCAGCGCTGAAGGGTGCAGGTGATGCCGTCGTATCACGCCGCTGCGCGGGCAGAGGGCAACCCGTGAGGCTGGAAACAAGAACTGCCAGGCGGTACTGCGGGTCGCGGCGGGATACTTCCTTTCCAGGGCATCAGGCATGTAGACATCCCCATATCCACTGGCGACATCCCGGGCATGGATAATCTTCACCTGCTGGATCTGCGTATGCAGGTCCGTAATCAAGCCTTGTGGGAGTATGGTGGTCCTGTCTTTATTGCCTTTTCCTCCACGTACGAACACGTTATTGCTGCCAAAATCGATGTCTTTCACCCGGAGAGACAACAGCTCGGCACAGCGGAGCCCTGACCCGTACATCAGCTCTACCTGAAGGCGATAGGCACCTTCGAGCCTGGCCACAATCGCCCGGATTTCTTCTCGGCTATAGACCACCGGAAGGCGACGATACTGGCGGGCCGGTGTAAAGCCGATATTGGCAGTGTCGACCCCCAGAAACCGTTTGTAGAGATAGACGAGCGCGTTCAGGGCGATACGCTGGGTATTAACTGAACAATGACAATTCACCGAGAGATGGTTGAGAAACGCCTCTACCTCGGCCATACCAATCTCCCGTGGATGCCGTAGCTTATGGAAATGGATGAATCGCTTAATCCAGTGGATATAAGTCTGCTCCGTCCGATACGCCAAGCCGGCTGCTCGGATATGGCGGCGAACGCTCGGGATAAACTTGTTCGAATTTTCGGGAAGTCGGTGACGAATATCATCCATGATAGGTCTCCTAAACTGTATATACATACAGTATTAATCTGACAAAGAGACCGCGTCAAGGCCCGAATTAATGAGCCATGGCTCACATCCACGGAAAATCTTCTCTAACCTGTTGATTTCATTAGGTGGAAAATGTGTTCAAGAGCCACATGTAAAATCATGCGACTTGAGTCACTGGCTCACTATCACTGGTTGCGAAATAACCAGAAATCTATAACCTACTGTAAAATTTGGTTTTTTATCTGGATCTGGGGCAGGGTATTCCAGAAATAGTAGCCAAGTGGATAATGAGCCACTGGCTCTTTAATAAACTGTTAGCATTTTTATGGTTCGTACAATTTTTCTATTTTTTTTCATCCCATTGGTGTCCCATGTGTCAGATAATCTGGTGGTGCCAGAAGACATTCACGGGATGATTACAGAACGCGGGTGCAGCCAAGTATCTGATTTTTACTCACGAGTATCTATTAAACGGCCGCCTTATGCTGTGAATGTTGCTCCTTACGGAAAGTGGGAAGTCGCTGTATGGTGCACAACTGACATGGACAAAGAGGAGTATTTGCGAGAGTACACCTTATTGCTACATTTCGATGATCCAGAGCACCCCATGGCGTCGTGTCCTAGCAAAATTGAATCTATAGATTTCATTGGAGGCTTGGAATTCAAAGATATAAGTGACCCTGCCAATTGGTATCAATTTGTAGGTACAAATGAAGAGATATCCAGCTTGGAAAAAATTGAAACCAAAGGGATTTTGAGTATATATGATGGTACAGGAGCTATTTATGTGTGCCTAAATGGAAGGTGGGCTGCAAGATTCTTGCACTAAATGCTAACAAAGCAATGCAGCCGACATTTAAAGCGATGCTCCTTTTGTGCATGTTCGCTGCGCTCACATTTGATACACAAAAGCCGCTCCGCTTTAAATGCGGCTGATTGCGGCGTTATGCGGCAAATTAAGTCATGGCAAAGTTAATCCTATTTTCCGGAGTATCGATATTTGCTTATACGTTGCTCGCTATGATTTTTGGGCTGCCGGAGTTAGCCGATTTCCTTCCTCTAAATTGGGTACACTCGGTACCGAGTCGAGGTTTTTACAAAGTGGTACCATCGGAGGGAAATAACCTAAGTGGTTTGTTCACGCTGTGTTTCGGGGGGCTTCTGGCTCTGGTTGGTTACTTTCTAAACCGAATAAAAGGTTAGTAGCTTAGTGCTAAGGTTGCGGGGCGCATAACAAGCGCATGCAGCATGCTCCGGGCCTTTGGCCCTCCGCGGGACGCCCAACGCTATGCACATTTTGTGCGGGTCGCTGCGCTCCCAGATTCGCACAAAACGTGCATAGCATTGGTCGCCCCTGTTGCGGGCGTTAACGCTTCAGTACTAGAGGGATTCGCATGGAACGAAGTACTGGTAAAAGCTCTATTCGCAATCGAGCAAATGAAATTAAATTAATGCGGTGCAGAAATTTAATCGCCGTAATTGAAAATCCTAGAGATTCGATAAATATAGGCACCATTGTCAGAAATATAGACGCTTTAGGCGTTGAAAAAACATACGTGATTGATGAGAGCGGTGTTTTGCCTGCTGATTGGGAGGATATGAGAAACGATCGCTTACTTAACAAGATATCGGTGTCAGCTATAAAGAGAAGCTTTGTAAAAGTCTTCTCTAGCACACAAGATTGTATTAATCACTTATCGGAAAATAATTTTTTTTCAATCGTTACTTCACCCCACTTGCAGGGAAAGGAAAATTGTTTATTGCATGAGGGTGTCTACACACAAAGAAAATTGGCGGTGTGGTTCGGAAATGAATCATATGGGTTAAGCAGCGAGGCAATTGAAAATTCCAAGTTTTGTATTAACATTCCAATGTGTGGTTTTGTAGAAAGTCTCAATCTCGCAACTGCAACAGGAATAGTATTCTACGAAGTCACTAAGCAAAGAAGAGCGTACATCGAAGAAAAACTAAAGACTCAGGACATGGCGCGTTAACAAAGCAATGCAGCCGACGTCTTACTTTGTGTGATTTTTGCACGATTGCTGCGCGCCCATTTTCGTGCAAAAAGCACACAAAGTAAGCCGCGGCTGATTGCGGCGTTATGAGTAAAGCATGAACGAGATCATCGCAATACTTCTAGTTCCATTGGTGGCAGCCATGTTCTGTATGGTTCCGGTTTGGTTCGTGGTTGTTTCTAAATACTTTTCCTATCTCAGAGAGCATCATCCAGAGACTTATCGGGAAATGGGGCAACCTACATTGTTCTCAAATAATACGCCTTCCAACAATGTGTCGTTCTTAAGATATATCTTTGGTAATTCGTATTTAGCATCAGGTGATAGTCTGTTGGTTTCAAAGAGTCTTTTCCTTAAAAGGTTCTTCTGCAGTTGCCTAGTCATATTTATTACAGTTATTGTGGGGGTAGCAGGGCTTGGTCACTCATAACAAAGCAATGGTGCAACAGCCCAGCAAGCTGGGCTTGGACCTCCGTTCCAGGCCTTCGGCCTTCCGCTACGGCCGCACATTGCGGCGTTATGCAAAAAACCATGTATAAACTATGTGCAGTATTAATCTTTTTCTCTGTTGGGGCTTTCGCAACAATTGTAAACTACCCCATCGAAATCAAAGAGAATAAGAAAGGTGATGCCTACGTAATTACAGCAAACCTTACGAGAGATCTTAAAGGTCAGGAATATGTTGTAGATGAGGCGAGAATTACCTTTCTTTCACCCAACCCTAAAGTTGGCGAGGGTAACTCTTCATATACAACTTACGAATTTAGAAAAAATGCGTTCTGTGAGTGTGAAACAGAGTGTAGTGATACCTTTTTAGTGTCGAATAAAAGTCCAGAGTTCAGCTTTGTCTGGGATGGAAAAGACGATAAATGTAATTTGGCTGAGCCTGGGATTTATAAATTGGAGCTAAAAGCAAATATAGGCAACTTTAGGGCGTATCTTTCAAGCGATTGGATTCGGGTCAAATAATGCATAACAAGTCGGTGTTGTCGCCGCCAAAAAACGGCGGCTGGGACTGTCAACCCGCTGCGCGGCTTGCCAGCCCCAAACCTCAGCGTTATGCGATCACCCAAAAAAATGGAGAAATGATGAAATTTGTAATAATTGTTTGTCTGGCGATGCTCGTTTCAGCATGCACTACTACATCCGAGCAGTATTTAGTTTCTGATCCTATAGAGGTGGAAATTGATAAGTTGGGTGATTTCTGGGTTCCAAAAGATAAGACAATTGGATTTAGGATTTCACCTAATCGAGTGCCGGTAGCTGGTGCTTCTGGCTTTGTTAGAGTGCGCTTCCTTATTGATTCAAATGGCAACGTATATGACCCAAAAATAATTGAGTCAATGCCAAAAGGAGCTTGGGATGAAAGCGCAGTAGAAGCCAGTTCTCGACAAAAATATGTTCCATCAGAAGATAACGAAAAGCTAGTACCGGTATATGTAACTCAAACGATAAAATTCAGCTTTGGCGCATAACAATCAGCGGCAGAGCGACAGCAAACGCTACGCACCTTTTGTGTTACTCGCTGGCGCTCAAACACTAACACAAAATGCGCTCCGCGCTGGCTGCGCCTGCGCTGGGCGTTATGAGCTTGGTGAGTCATGTTTAAGCACATTGTGAAAATTATGGCCTTTTTGTTTTGTGGGTATGCTATGGCTGATGGGCTTCCTCGAAATACAGAGGTAACACCAGAAAATGCCGAGTCGCTTTCCATTCAACTGAAAAAAATTGATTCGGGAAGCGCAGAAACTTATCTGTATCTTCTTGAGTTTTCCGACAAACTTGGGAATTGCATGGCTGGCCGAGTTCAAACCAGTCTAATGCTTGCTAAAAACGAAATTTCAGGCTCTTCGATGGACTATCAAGTCGGTAGCTCTAAACCAACTGTTTTGCTCCACATGCCCGCGTCCGGATATGACATGGCTGTTACTTTGCAGTATTGCTGTTCAACGGACTTGTATCCTGGCTGTGAGAAATCAATCTCAATCAGTTCAGTTAAGAGTTTTGCGCCACAGTGAAGTTCGCTCATAACAATCGCAAGCAGGATGCTCCGGCCCTGCGGGCCTCCGCGGGACGCCCAACGCTATGCACATTCTGTGCGGGTCGCTGCGCTCCCATTTTCGCACAAAATGTACACAGCATTGGTTGCCCCTGTTGCGGGCGTTAAAGCAACAATGAAAAAAATACGACTTCAGATTTTGGCTTTATTTTTTCTATCGATTTCATCCTATGGAAGTGAAGATTGTGTACGAGCAGATCCCGTGACAATTGTTGAGGATAGAAGTGCCGTCTCTTCATATTCCGCAGTTGTTGGTGAAGACGGCGAGTTAGAAGAAAGTTTTATCTTAAGTAATGGGGTGAGAGTAAAAATTAGACAATTTGGTTGTGCTCATTTTGGTCTTTCCTATCAGTTTAGGATGCCTGATGTAAGCAACCCTGAAAAAATTATTATGCTCAAATCTACTATGGCATCAATTTCAAATGTTTCTGGCTCTTTCTCTCAATCTATCTCGAATGCCATATCAAAGCTCAAACAAAACGAGCCCATCCCTGAAGAAATCACGCTTAGGGAAGGGTTTGCATGGCTCTACTTGTCCAGTGAACGTACTACAAATGGCGAGTTATTCATGGTGTCATATGACGTTGCTCTGTAGCGCTTTAACAAAGCCAGGCAAGTTGCTCCAGGCCTTCGGCCCTCCGCGGGACAGCTTACCTTGTGCACCTTTTGCGCAGGTCGCTTCGCTCCCATTTTCGCGCAAAACGCGCACAAGGTAAGCTGCCCCTGCTGGCGGCGTTAGAGCGCAATGAGTCGAAGCATTCGAGATTACGTGAAGATATATAGTTCTGGAATTCATGGAATACTGGATTTCTTTGTTGTTGCTGGTTTACTTTATTTGGTCGCGTATGAAATTGGCCCTGCTCTAATAGTGCTTTGGATAGTTTCTGTCGCTTGGGCAATTTTTTGGGGTTGGAAGATTAGCGATTGGTACATCCCTATAGAAGGTGAAAAATGGCTAATTGAGCCATATGTAGCAACACTGGCAATTACTTTAATAACAGCACTTTCTTCATGGGCGAGCTTTCTCTTGTTGTATGAATTGAGCCCTTGGGATTCAGGTAGTGCCGATGTGGGTAGTGCGCTGAGTGGAGGCATAATTTTCGGGTTATATGGATTCGTTCTGTCTTTGCCGGTTACTATTCCTATAAGCGTAGTTCTAGGCAAGTATTTGTACGCTTTTATATTAATTAACCATGAAGCCAGGTAATGCTCTAACAAGCGGCTGTTATCGCCCCTCCGGGGCTGGGACGGCCTTTACGCTGCTTCGCAGCTTCTAGCCCGCCCCAAAGCCGAGCGTTAGGCGGTAATTGAGAAAGCAGAAATGAAAATAGATTATTCAAAATATTCTAGAGAAGAGCTTGAGCAGGCATATAGAACGATAAATATCAGTGAGCATCCTGAGCGCTTCGAAGAGCTCAAAAAATGGATAGCAATTCGAGACTCCGAGCCCCAAGAGAATCCCAATCCTGCATTAAGGGCAACAGGAGGCACAAAACATAGTTGCATGAAATGTGGCCATGAAAATTATGATTTGGGTGAGTTCCATGCTGCAGGTAGTGGCTTGGCAAAATTTTTTGATATACAAACATCAAAATTCACAACGGTTTCGTGTCGTAGATGCAGTTACACCGAAGTCTATCGATGCTCCAAAGATCGCATATCGGATGTATTGGATATATTTGTGGGGTGATTCGCCTAACAAGCAGCGGCAGAGCGACAACCAACGCTACGCACATTTTGTGTTACTCGCTGCCGCTCGAACATTAACACAAAATGTACTCCGCGCTGGCTGCGCCTGCGCTGGGCGTTAGTGTTGAAAATTATGAACCAAGACCTAGATAAAAAATTAAACCTTCCGATGATTCTGTATGTCGTAGTTGCAATTTTTATGCTTATCGGCGTTGTGTCAGCGTACGAAATGATTCTCGCTATATTTAATGGCAGGTTGGTGCTTGAACTAGGTGTGCTGCTGTTACCTTGTGCTTACGGCCTTACTCAGCTGAGTAGGGGGTGGCGTTTAGCTTCTATAGTCGCATCGTTAGTTATGCTTTTCGTTAATGGAGTAGGAATTGCCTTGCTTTATTTCCATTCTGAGCCAGTAAGCCCTTCGGCATATTTTTATTCTGCCATTTCTGCTGTTCTTTTAATGTTGGTCTATGGAATACTCGTAAGCGATAAAGTATCAGCATTATTTTCGAGTGAACACTAACAAGTCAAAGCAAGCCGACGCGCTTGGGCGCGTGATCTGTAACCACTTTTGTGGACGGTATTTACTGTTCATGAAAGAGGTCCAGAATGGGACAAACGAAAAAGCGTAACTACGACCGTTACACATTGGCTTATAAGCTACAGGCCGTTAAGTTGGCCAATCATCCTGACGTTAGGTCAAAGGATGTGGCAGAATCCCTCGGCATACATCCGGTGATGCTATATCGGTGGCAGATGGAGCATCGCAGGGGAGATCTGAAGGAAAATAAGCACATGAAGCCGAGCAAGCCGTCACCGAAACGTCGTCCCGATAGAGCTGATCCAGTAAAAGAAGCAGAAGAGAAGCTGGCTGCTGCAGAGAAGAAAATTAAGAAGTTGGAGCGCGAACTGGCAAATCGCAATGATGAGATCGATTTGCTAAAAAAGGCCGAGCGGTTCTTCCAGCGGAAAAAGTAAAGCTCTTCGAGCTGGTTGAGAAGAACCGCAAAGGGCGGGATGTAAGAAAGCTCTGTAACCTATTAGGCGTATCGAAGAGCGGCTTCTATGCCTGGCGCAGTCGCGAAGAGAGTGAGCGACGTAAGCACGATCGGCGCCTTACTGACGCCATTGTAGAGCTGCATCAGGGGTTCCGGAAGGCTTACGGTGCGCGCAGAGTACATCAGCAGCTGAAGCGTAACGGCCTACCGTGTAGTGTTAGGCGCGTATCGCGGCTGATGAAATGCGCAGGTATCAAGGCCTCTAGCAGAGGGCTCTACACCTGGAACCCAGGCAAGCATGAATTTTACTCGGCGACAGGCAATCAACTTGGAGTAGCTGATCCCGCGGATTCCGTCGGTCGCCAGTGGGCCGGAGACTTTACTTATATAAAGACCGGAACTGGCTGGCTATATCATGCCGTTGTGATCGACTTGTTTACGAGATCGGTGATTGGCTGGTCCTTCAGTAGGAAGCGTAATAGCGAGCTGACGAAGAGTGCCCTAAAGATGGCCTTGGCGCGCCAGAAACCAAAGGCTGGCTGTATATTCCATTCTGACCAGGGAATTGAATATGCCGCACATGAGTATCGAGAGCTTGTTGAGTCGGCAGGGATGACAAGGAGTATGAGCCGAAAGGGCAATCCGCTGGATAATGCCATCGTTGAATCGTTCTTCCACAGTATGAAGACAGAACTTGTCCATCAGCGGATGTTTCAGAACGAAATCGATGCAGTGGCTCATATCATCGAATACATAGAGTTCTATAACCGAGAGCGGCTCCACTCCAGTCTCGGCTATCAATCGCCCTCAGAGTATGAAAAACTGGCGGCATAAAGTGTCCACGAAAGTGGTAGCAGATCATGCCGGTTAACACGGCGTTATGCATCGGAGAATTTCGTGCAAGAACCAATAAGAAATGCGAAGTTACTATTTTACGTATTAGGATTTCTCGCTGCGGCAGTCTCTGTATTGTTATTACTCTTCATCGCCGCGTCTGATATTCTGGATGTCCTTGCATTTAGTGGGCAGGTTATATTGATCAGCACCGCGTCGTTCGCGGGGCTAAATTTCGCCATTGGCTGGGGCTTTCTGAAAATGAAAGTATGGGCCTGGTATGCCGGTCTTACTGAGATGCTCATAATTGTCTTGTGGGCCCTCTATCAACTAGTTAATTTTGATTTAGGAGGTCTTACATTGCTTGTATTAAGTGGCTCTGTACTCGCTTGGCTATGGAGTAATAAGTCAGCTCTCCGCGAGTTCCATGCATAACAAGCACAGGCAATATGCTCCGGCCCTTCGGGCCTCCGCGGGACGTCTTACCTTGTGCACCTTTTGCGCAGGTCGCTACGCTCCCAGTTTTGCGCAAAACGCGCACAAGGTAAGCCGCCCCTGCTGTGGGCGTTATAGCTTCAAGTAGAAAGTAGTATGGAAAAACATAAATATATTAAGTTGCTTGACTACTGCGTGAGTAAAAATGGCTCGTATCACATGGAGCCAGCACTCGTAAATGCGAATATTACAGAAAGTGACTTTGAACTAATTCGCGATAGCATATTCATAAATGCCAATACTCAGGCTCCCGCGCCAAGTAAAAATGACGTTTTTGGATGGCGTCTGAGGCCAGAAGCTGTTTTTGGCTACCTTACTTATAAGCAATATGAGCATGCGGAGAAGTCTGCTAAAAGAGCCATGTACACGGCAGTCGTTTCTTTGGGAGTTGCGGTCCTTACATTGGTTGTTACCGCCTTCGGAGTTTGGCTATAACAAGGCCGGGCAATTTGCTCCGGGCCTGCGCCCCTCCGCGGGACAGCTTACCTTGTGCACCTTTTGCGCAGGTCACTTTGCTCCCATTTTCGCGCAAAACGTGCACAAGGTAAGCTGCCCCTGCCGGCGGCGTTAGGTACCCGAGTTACCCATAGAAAGTAGACACCTCACTACTACTAAATGAGGGTCTAACCATGACTAAGAAAAAGAGCTTTGCGCCAAGCAA
This sequence comes from Microbulbifer sp. ABF4_148, assembly GCF_056158985.1. NCBI lineage: Bacteria > Pseudomonadati > Pseudomonadota > Gammaproteobacteria > Cellvibrionales > Microbulbiferaceae > Microbulbifer > Microbulbifer sp. ABF4_148. The sequence continues at coordinate 3,043,875 of NZ_JBSWUI010000001.1, read as the reverse complement.
TAGCGTATGACTTGCCCGATGCTGCGTCTGCCAAATATCGTTGTGCTCAGGGTCGAATACACTCATGCGCCAAACTAATCGGGCTGATTGTCTAACCGTATGACGGTGTTGGCTTCCTGTGAGACTATAAAATCGTAACTTCATACTCCCCTGTATAACAGACTTGAGACCTGACCAGGAGAAAATCATGTTTCGTACTATAGCGTTAGTACTGTCATTCCTGTCATTCGGTGTGCACGCGGATAATCCCTCCGGTAAGCATCTGGCATATGTGGTGGGTTGTGTAAATTGTCATCATCAAACGGCGAAAGACGTCATAAATGCTCCTCCCCTTGTTATGGTGAAGGCTTACTCGATAGAGGAATTTCGCAATTTGATGAGGGAGGGGGTAACAAGAGCAGGGCGCGATATGGCTGCGGAAGGTAGCGTCATGGGATTCGTATCTAAAGAACAGTTTTCCCATATGACGGATCAGGAAGTGGTCGCACTGTACAACTACCTTTCCGTAGAGTGGACTGCGGAGCAGGGTCTGGAAGAAGAGAAGAAGATCCCACTTTACTTTAAAACCTCGCAAGATTCTGCTGAATAGCCACGTGCCCTGTAACCAATGAATAGAGGGTGGTGGCTAAAGCTTTGGTACAAGCTGCTGCAGATAAAGAACCGTCATAGAACGGTATATCGCAAACAACAATGGCCGTCATTATATCTGGTGCGCTGTGTTCTTTTATTGATCGCTTCGGTTTGATGACGCTTGTATAGACAGATTTACTTTACCTGTAGGAGGTTGTCGATCTGTCCTAATTGTCCAACGAAATCCGCCTTGTAATTAATAAAAGTATAAAAAGTTTTCGGAGCAAGAAATGCGCATACATTCAGTCATTACCTGTATTTGCCTTTTGGCGGTTTTCGCGAGCAGTGCCAACGCCCAGTCCCGGATTGATAAAAATGTCGTCTACGGTATGCATTCCGGGTTGGCACTACTCATGGATATCCATTATCCCGATCGACCCAACGGTAAAGGGGTCATATTTATTATGGGGAATGGTTGGCATCAGGAGTTGTCATATGACGCCCAGCCTTTGAGGGAGATGGCGATGTTTCCGGAGTTCGGCGCTCCGGCGTTAGTTGAAGCGGGCTATACGGTGTTTGCCATAAGCCATCGCGCTGCGCCACGGTTCCATTACCCCGCTGCGGTGGAAGATGCCCGTCGGGCGATGCGTTTTATCCGCCGTAACAGTGAGCAGTACCAGATTGACCCGAACCGCATCGGAGCGGCAGGTATGTCGTCCGGGGCGTATCTCGCTCATATGCTCGGAACCCTTGAGGAGGATAGCTCCATCGATGGTCGCCGCCTGCACGGGGATAGTTCGAGGGCGCAGGCCGTGGTAGCGCTCGCAGGGCCGGGAGATCTGCTTGCGTTTGCGAGCTCACCCGAGGGTGCGCGCCATGTGGTTGCCTCATTTATGGGTGCAGTGTATTGGCAAAGGATGGGCCCGGACTCTGCGGAAGGGGAACTCTACCAGGAGGCCTCACCGGTAGGGCATGTTTCGGAAGATGATGCGCCAGTGCTACTGGTGCACGGCAAAATGGACCGTGTCGTGCCATATGCTCAGAGCGAAGCCATGTACCACGCGCTCCAGAAAGTGGGCGTGGAATCGCGGCTGATCTCAATACCCGAAGTTGGTCATGATCTTGGCCTGTTCCAGGAAGCGCCGCCCGTAAATGTTACGCAGGAGATGATCGGGTGGTTTGACCACCATCTGAAGAGCGATCGCTAGCGAGAGAGTCGTATCAGGTATATTCGCTTACGTTATGGGAGGCTTGCTGATGCTCCCATCGCTCGCATTCGCAAGTCTCCATTTACCGGTAACAGATCTTTGACGATGTTTCCTTTCTGTTTCTTCCCTTGGCGCCATAACGGGTGACGCTGGCACTGCAGCGAAGGGGGGAGGTGCAGGTATGTTGGAGAGTATTGGGCCGGTGGAAGTGACCGCATAGAGTCCTGCAAGTCAGGCAGATCACATTAGACGCCAAATTGACGTTTTTTAGTCAATACCTATTGATTATTCAATTCATCAAATTAGAATCGCCAGCTATTCTTTAACCAGATCAGTAATTCGACGAGGCAAGTCGGTGTATCAACCCTTAAGACACTCTACAAATCGTCTGAACGCGGCTTCCGCAGGGAAGCGGTGTGATTTTATATGGGATGAACATCTCCTGTATTGATTGCCTCTCGGTGTACGGGAGGCTGCGAGCCTCCTGGAATCCGGTTGTAAAAACCCCCTCAGGTTCGCCTCAGGGGGTTTTTTGTTTTTGGTCTGATAGCTCATCGGGTAGGAGCACCCGCTTCGTAAGCGGGCGGAGGCGGTTCGAGTCCGCCGCGGACCACCAATTGAGGAAGCAAACTTGGTTTTAAACACCAAATTGAACAGGCACTGAGCGTATGAAAAGACGCTCCCTACCGGCTTAGCGCCCATCATTTTATGCTGTTTCAGACGGTAGGGCAGGCGACCGCTTGAAGTTTGTAACCTATTGAAAAATATACAAAAAATGTCAAAAAAAGTTGTTGCGGAAGTGAAAAACCGTGATAACGTTTAAACAGAACTTGCGGGGCGCGAACCCGCAGATGGAATTTTGAAACAGGCGAGTTTTTTACTTTCTGGAAATCATTATGTGTAAGTGGCATCAACAGAGGCAGACGATCGAGATCACCCTGATACAGGGGCGGGATCTCTTTGCCCTGGATATGCCAGGCAGTTTTGTATGTTCGTTACCCAATCCGATGAAAGGTAATGAGATTGAGAGCGAGCGTATGAAAGCGTAGTACGACCTGTCCGGTCGGCTGCGCGCCAACCGGATACTTGAGCGACTAACGCGATAGAACCCGGTTGGCATCCGCCAATCGGGTTTTTTCGTTTTGGCGGTTTGTAAAAGTGTTTCCGGCACTGACACCCGGAGTGTTTTTTAACAAGTTGGTCGTTGTTGATTTGTTTGCGGTGTAGCTCAGCGGTAGAGCAGACGCTTGATAAGCGTCAGGTCGTCAGTTCAATTCTGGCTGCCGCAACCAACTCTTATTGATACCCCTTTGGTCTATTTGGCTAAGGATAGCTGGCTTTCAATCAGCAGGTACGGGTTCGAAGCCCGTAAGGGGTACCAGTGTTTCTTGTAGGGGCTTGGCAGACCGGTCATGCACCTGGCTTTTAACCAGGCAGAAGGAGGGTTCGATTCCCCCAGCTCCTACAAGACATATTGGATATTGCCAGTCGGTAGCTCAATGGGCAGAGCACCGGATTCCAAATCCGGCGGTTGGGGGTTCAACTCCCTCCCGGCTGGCCAGAATGGCATGCGGGATAGAGCAGCGGTAGCTCACCGCCCTCATAAGGCGAAGGTCCCGGGTTCGAATCCCGGTCCCGCATCCAAATTCTGACGTGCACCGTTAGCTCAGGTGGTAGAGCAGCCGGTTGAAGCCCGGTGCGCGCAAGTTCGAACCTTGCACGGTGCACCAGATATTTAAGTCATTCGGGGATAGCAAAGTGGTAATGCGCCTGGCTGTTAACCAGGAGAGCGTCGGTTCGATCCCGACTCCCCGAGCCAAGTAGTGGTGTCGCTAGCTCAGTGGCAGAGCATCCGGCTGTGAACCGGAAGACCAGGGTTCGATTCCCGGCTTCACCCCAACAACGCGTCCGTGGCCAAACTGGATAAGGCACTGGCCTACGAAGCCAAAGAGTGAAGGTTCAAATCCTTCCGGGCGCGCCATATTGCAGCGGTCACATCCTTCTCCCGATTCGTTGCACGGGGGGCTGCCAATGGGTAGTCATGTTCATCGCGCTGGTGGGGCGGTGAAAAGAATCCAAACCCAACGCGTAATGCGGGGTTTTGTCAGTTTGCACAGCGCCAGTGGTGGAAAGGGTATACACATCAGCCTTAAACCCTGATTGCTGCGAGTTCGACTCTCGCCTGGCGCACCAGATTTGGCCGAGTGGTGGAATGGGCATACACGCCTGGCTTAGAACCAGGATTCTGGGGGTTCGAATCCCTCCTCGGCTACCAACTGATAGTCTATTTGCCTCGCTAACGAGAGAGACATTGCCAAACATACATGGAGATAGGGAATGAAGAAGAAAAAGTCACGCAACTATGTCGCGAAGTACGCGCGACAATTTAACCGGCCCGCTGTACACCGTAATCGCAAAGCGGACGAAAAGGCAGGCCGTAAACAGAAACATAAAGAGAGGTATTGCCAGGGTGTTTGCAGAATTTCCTGGCAATACCTCTCAGATCTTCTTGGCGATTGGAGTAACGGTAACTCGCAGGTCTCTGAAACCTGAATCGGGGATTCGAATTCCCCATCGCCAGCCAGTTTGGCAATGACTGGCTTCTGCAGCGCTACCGACTGCTGGTTCTAGGTTGTCCAGTTTAAGTCCGGTTGGCTGAGCGGTTAGGCAGTGGTCTGCAAAATCACTTGAGGCGAGTTCAACTCTCGCACCGGACTCCAGATATCGCCCGATTAGCATAGAGGCCTAATGCAAGCGCCTGTCGAGCGCGAGAGCGCCGGTTCGAATCCGGCATCGGGCGCCAGTATTCGGTGTATAGCTCAGTCTGCGTAGAGCGCATGGTTTGGGTCCATGAGGCCGGGGGTTCGAATCCCTCTGCACCGACCAGTCCATTGATTTGCCCGTGTAACTCAGTTGGTCAGAGTACCTGCCTTGTAAGCAGGAAGCCGCCGGTTCGAATCCAGGCCTCGGGCACCAACACTATCTCGCGTTCGATCGGGAATTCGAACATCTAATTAGATCTATTTCTGCGGTGGTAACCAACCGGCCGGGTGACAGGCTTCCAACCTGTTTAAACGGGTTCGACTCCCGTCCACCGCTCAAACTTGATCTCGTAGCTCAACTGAAGAGAGCCCCAGCCTCCGAAGCTGGTCGATGCCGGTTTGAATCCGGCCGGGATCGCCAACCGAGGAGGGCATTTTATGCGTCTTTTGATTAGTGGCGCCAGCCACCAGTCTGCGCTGGCCGCGCGCAGCTATAGCGCGGCAAAGCGCTTGATTCGGGAGAATCCTGTAGCGGTCGTACAGGTAGTCCAACCGGACCCGTCACGGGAGAACCTGATTGGGTTTCTGTCATGGTGCAACGGGAGGCATTGCCTGCCCGCACAAGTGGTGCTGAATCAGGTTGCACCTGAAGAGCGCCGTCTGGCTGCCGGATACCTGCTGGCCAGAGGGTATCGCACGCTGGACCGGATCACCTTTATCAAGCAGTAACGTGCCCGTAGTTCAATTGGCAGAGCAGGACCCTTCTAAGGTCTCAGTTGCAGGTTCGAATCCTGCCGGGCATGCCAAACAACGACCAGCAATTGTGTACGGGGAGAGCCGTCAGAAGAACCCGGGGTCTAACCGGATAAGAGTGAAATCACTGAGCAGCACAGGGAAGCATGATGAAACAGGTATTGTATGTGGATTCCGGGGGAATCCCTATCCGTTGGATCAGTATGGAAGCGGCAGCGAGTCTGTATGCGCGCGGGCAGGTGCTTTGGGAAACCGGTGCACCACAGCGAACCCTGCGAGGCGGACGAACGCGACTGGGGCAGCAGTCGATACTGGCGGTTTCTCCGGTTGTGGCGGGTAGTCGGAAAAACCTGCGCAAGCAGACGACGCCGCATTTGACCAATGCCGCGCTGTTTTCCCGGGATGGCTATCTCTGCCTATATTGTGGATTGCGCTTCAGTGAAAGGCTGCTGACCCGCGACCACATTGTCCCGGTTTCGCGCGGAGGACATGACTGCTGGGAAAACACCTGTGCTGCCTGTCGATCATGCAACCAGCGTAAGGGCGCGCGGACGCCAGAGGAAGCCGGCATGCCACTGATTGCTGTGCCCTTTGTACCGAACCCCTTTGAAGCGGTTCTCCTGCAAGCACGGCACATTATTGCCGACCAGATGAGTTACCTGCAGTTCGGACTAAGTAAACGGAGGGACTGGCAGGCGGTAACAGGAAGAAGTTGATGAATATGGAATTTGAAGAGAAAAATATTTTAGAAATTAGGCCAGCAATGGCAAGGACCTCCGTCACCGCGAAGTTAGTATGGTGGTGGAGTAGGGAGGAATTATGCCGGTAAGAAAAGTGCTCAACCAGAATGGGGCAGACGGTGGTGTACCGGTAAAAATATACACCGATGAAATCGAGTCTGCGGCAATGCAGCAGCTGAAGAACGTCGCGCAACTACCGTTTGTGCACTCACACGTGGCGGCCATGCCCGATGTGCATTTCGGGCTGGGAGCCACCATTGGCTCGGTGATCCCGACGGTTGGTGCCATTATTCCTGCCGCGGTGGGAGTGGATATTGGCTGCGGTATGAACGCCGTACGAACGTCTTTGCATGCCAATCAATTGCCTGACAGTCTAAAGGCACTACGGGAGTCCATTGAGGTGAAAGTCCCCGTGGGCTTTGCCCGACACAAGCGGGCGAATGTCCGGGAAGCTGCCTGCAAACGACTTGCTCCCGGAGCGGAACGACTGTTTGAGAAGCACCCTGAGTTGTTGAAAAGACTGAAAAAGCCGATGGAAACCTGGACGACCCAGGTGGGCACCCTCGGTGGTGGCAACCACTTTATCGAGGTTTGCCTGGATGAAAGCAATCAGGTCTGGGTAATGCTGCACTCGGGAAGCCGGGGGATTGGCAATGCGGTAGGGACCTATTTTACCCAGGTCGCCAAGAAGGATATGGGCGTTCATGTGCAGAACATCCCGGACAGCAATCTGGCCTACCTGCGCGAGGGAACGCAACACTTTGATGACTATGTCGAAGCTGTGCACTGGGGGCAGGAGTACGCGCGCGTAAACCGTCAGGAAATGATGGCGCTGGTGCTCGAATGCTTGCGAGCCCAATTGCCACCGTTCGAGATCACCTCTGAGGCGATCAACTGCCATCACAACTATGTGTCGATAGAGCAGCATTTTGACAAGGAGGTTTTCCTGACTCGGAAAGGTGCGATCAGCGCAAGGGAAGGGCAGTTGGGGATTATCCCCGGCTCGATGGGTGCGCGTTCTTACATCGTTCGCGGTAGAGGGAATCCGGAGTCTTTCTGCTCCTGCGCACATGGTGCCGGGCGAAGGATGAGTCGGACGGAAGCGAAGCGACGCTTCAGGAAGTCAGATCTCGAAGAGCAGACCCGGGGTGTCGAGTGCAGGAAGGATGTTGGTGTGATTGACGAAATTCCCGGTGCCTACAAGGACATCGATCAGGTGATGGCGAATCAGTCTGACCTGGTCGAAGTAGTGCACACGTTGCGCCAGGTGGTGTGTGTGAAGGGTTAACGGCGTGTTAAAAACAAGAGGGGGCTCTGTTCAGAGCCCTCTCTTGCGTTTGTTGCCATCTGTTTCTTGACCTTGGGTCCAAGTGTGGCGATCGCGTCGTTGGGATTTAGCTGGACGCACTGGGTTCCAGTGCCGTGGGCTTCTCACCCTCAGAGGAGAGCGTCGCGCGCAGCAGCAGGGCCCAGATGGCGACAACCAGTGCAAACAATCCAAACAGCACAAACGGCCCGGACTCCCGCCAGCCATCAAACAGGTAGCCCCCGACTTTTGTGGCGATCAGAATGCCCATGGCACCGGTCAAATTGAATACCGCGACAATCGGTCCACGCTGTGACTCTGGCGCGCGTTCGTTAATCAACACGCCACTGGCGATAATACAGCCGACTTCGCCCATCCCTATGAAGACGGCACAGATGATCATCGCCATGCTAAATGGGTCGGAAACAAAACCCGTTGCCATATAGCCGATGGCTGAAATAAGCAGCGCAACGACCAGCGCACTGACGCGATTCAGTTTGTCCGCCATGATCCCGAACAGTGGGGCGGTCATGAGGGCGGTGCCCTGGGCGACCACGACCATATTCGCCGCTTTCTTTAACGCTTCGGAGGTCTCAAGCCCCAAGACCTGTGTCCCATAGTTTGTTCCCCAGAGCGCAAAGAAGGTACCAACAATTGCCAGGTTGCCTCGCGCAACGAATGAGGCACCATAGGCCAGTGCGATCTTTGAGTCCTTCGCTGCCACAAAGCCCTGTCTGAGTTGCTGGAGCGCAGGTTGCTTTTCCTGAGCCGAGACAGGCCAGTCCCGCCGAATACCAAACCACATGGCAATCGCCGCGAGCACACATAGTGCTGCGCCCACGCCATAAGACAGCAGTCCGGCGGTGATGGGGTCATACCCCTGCGACTGAAAAATGCTGGGAAGGCGCAACAGCAGGAAAATGGTGAACACGGCACCAAGGCCATTCATGAAGCCCTGCATCCCGGCGGCCTTACCCCGAGATTCGTCTGCGAAGTAGTCTCCGATGAGTATAACCACGATACAGGTGATTGCCGCCAGGCCGCAGGCGCAGATAATTCTGGCGAGCAGGACACCGGCATAGGTCTCTGATAGCGGGAAGATCATCAGGCCAATGGCCGTCAGCAGAAATCCGATCACCATGACCACGCGTCGTCCCCTGCGATCTGCCATGGGGCCGAATATCAGCAAGGAAATCATCAGGGCAATTTCACCCCAGAATCCCAGGTCGCCGGCCAATCGACCGTGCTCCGATTCGGGAATATTCAGGAACTCAATAAACAGATAGCCGAACATCTGTGGAGCAAAAGTCCCCATCGCAATGAGGAGAAAGCTGGCTACGTAAAAGGTGGTGATATGGGTGGGTATGGTACCTGCCGACAGGTTCAATCCAAGAAATCGTGACTGTGTCATCGTTATTGTATCCCGATTATGATTTTCCAGTTTGTCAGTAGTTTACTTCTGACCCCTGGCTTTGGATTTGCTCGATCTCAACTTCTGGCGAAATATCCCGGGCGTAGGCCTCCCAGGTGCCGATGGGAAACCCATCATCCCAATCATTACACGGTTCGAGGTACTCGGGATGATATTTTTCGGTGTATTCGAGCACTGCTCTTGGGATATCGACATAGCCGTTATTCGATTTATGCGAGTTCATGCGCCCAAACAGCACACCCTGAACACCGCTTTGCCCCATTTTCATCCATGGCCACCAGGGAGACATGCGGGTAAAACCGCTGCTAAATGCTGCTGAAGGGGTGTCCCGGTCTTCGAGCTGGTCGAGAGGTGTGGAAAAGGTAAAGTGCTCGGAGGGGTTGATGTACTCCCCGGTACTGGCCTTGGGCCATGCGGATGGTGTAACCGGATTGCGATAGCGGTGGGTGTAGTCCCACTCGAGGGTCATCTGATCGCCAAACTGCTGCCAGGGCAGGATAAACGGAATGGACCCATCGTCATTGACGATCGCAGTCGCTTCGTTCATTAGGGTAGGGGCGTCTCCCGCTTCTCCCATCGCAAATCGGGGCATGACCGGGGTGAGCTCGCCCCGAATCCGATCGTTCAGAAAGTTATAGACCTCGACCCGTTCACCGGTATACGGGTTTAACCAGTCGCGCAAGATTGCGCCGGTGGCGGGGTCATAGAAATAGCCGGTTTCCTTACCCCTGAGTCGGATATTGCCATTGGACAATTGTTTGGCCTGAAACTGCCCGAGCCCACAGTAGCCAAATAGTGGCTTGGCCCGCTGGTCGCCGACCATTCCGAACATCAGACCGTGAAATGCAGAAAACACGGGCTCATCGGCATAGCTCGCCCAGAGCTTGCCGAAGGCATACAGGTTGTCCTTGGGATCCTGCAAGTCCAGTTTTTTTCGATTCTGATGCGCTCCGCTCCGTTGCGAAAATTGATATTTGTCATTTTTCTGCAGAAAACGCCGGAATAGATTCGAAAGGTCGCTCATGATCCTCAGCCCTTGTCGTGTTTTCCATTATTAAGTTCTGCCGTAATAAAGGACTGCAGTACGGCGAATGTTTTGTGTGCGAACCTGATTTCGAATCGAGTATTGCTTTATGAGAATTTCAAGTCAATAATTTGTGAACTAGAAGTCACAAGGGTGACGCATCAAGCCGATGTTTGCTTTATGCCCCATCGAGAAGTTCCGAATTCAATCATTGAGAGGAGCATTGGGATGTATAGGTATAAGAAAACAGCACTGGCCGCAGCCGTTGCCATGAGTATTTCACCGGTTGAGCTAATCGCACAGTCTTCGGAGGAGTCTGCCGGAGCAGTAGAAGAAATTGTCGTGACCGCACGACGCCGCAGTGAGAGCCTGCAGGAAGTCCCCATCTCAATCTCACCGGTTACCTCGGATGAAATTAAACAGCGCGCGTACTCCGGTTTAGAAGACATCGCTGCCGCTACCTCAGGCTTCACCTACGAAGGCTTTTCCACCAGCGGTACCAACGGCAATGCGGTGATTCGCGGTATGGCGCAGACCTTCACGACTGCGCGTACGCAAAACGTGGCGTTCTTCCTCAACGGTATTCATCTGCAGCGCCAGAGCATGATGAACTTCGGCTTGATCGATATGGAACGCGTGGAGGTCGTGAAAGGCCCGCAGAGCGCAATGTATGGCCGCAACGCATTCGCGGGTGCGGTGAACTACATTACCAGCCCTGCAACCGATTCCCTCGAGGCAAACATCTCGGTCACTGCGGGTAGTGACGAGCGGCAGGACATCAAGGCGTTGATCAGTGGTCCGATCATCGAGGATGTGCTGTACGGCAAGTTGAACGTGGCGGAATCTACCTACGACGGCCATACCCGCAATGACCACCCGTTTGCCGATGCCAGCGTGCCGGGCCCCAGTACGGAAGGGAAGCTGGGCGGCTGGGAAGACCAGACAATTTCCGCGGCGCTGGAATTCCGTCCCAACGAAAACCTGAATATCAAACTCGACTATTACCGGGCTGATATCGAGCGGGAATCCCAGCCGTATTACGTGATGTCTGGTGCCACCAATGTGGCCTGGGGTTTCACCACCTACAGCGATATGAACTGTAACTCGGTCACGCGAATGACCACCTTCGGTGCCCCGATTACTGCCAATTCCTGGTGGTGCGGTGAGGTTCCCTCAATGCCCACCAGTGCGCCGCATAACCTGGCTCCTCCGGAATCCGGTATTCCGGATGATATGGGGCATAACTCGATTACTGTGGACCCTCGTTCTGTTGGCGCCGTCGCGGAAACGGAAGTTGCCAGTATTGCGGTTGACTACGAGATTTCAGACAACGTGTCTGTGAGCTACCTGTATGGGCAGACCAGCAGTGACTCCTTTACCAATGGTGGCTCTGCCGACCGCGATCCATTGACCGGTGTCGCGAACCTCTGGGGCTTTGACGAGCTATTTATCCCGTTCCCGCCACCGGGAACCACGATACAGATTCCGCAAATTGCCTACACCAACAGCTTTAGTGGTCGCCCGATCTCGGTACTCGAGAGTGATTCCCATGAGCTTCGCCTGAATTTTGACGGCGATAAATGGGAGGGCGGTGTCGGGGTCTATTACAGCAATATCGATGATGAGAGCTACGATCTGACGCTGTATATGCCACTCTGTTCCGGCTTCAACGCCGGTGTCGACTACGGCATTCCCAGTCAGGCCGGTTGTGGCTTGCCCGCCGATGGCAGCGTCCCGTCTCCCTTATCCGGTGCTGACGACCAGACTGCCCAGATGCTCGGTGCCTGGCACGGATCTGAGTCCAAGCACACCCTGTATGACGACAAGATCTTCGCGCTGTTTACCGAGGTTGCGTACTCGCCAACGGAGAACCTGACCCTGCGCAGTGAAATGCGCTACACCGAGGAAGACAAATCCATTGAGCGACTGACCGATGGCTTTGGTGTTGCTCCGGGAGGGTTTGCGCCATCCGGTATCGTGGTGCCCAAGGACCAGGACAATTTCTACTACTTTACGCCGCGTCTGACCGCTGAATATCAGGTGAACCCGGACCAGTTTGTCTACGCCTCGGCCGCGATGGGTGTGAAATCCGGGGGCTTTAACAATACCTCCGATGTATCGCACCTGACTTATGACGAGGAACAGAACTGGACCTACGAGATTGGTAGCAAGAACACCTTCCTTGAGGGTGCCCTGCAGCTGAATGCAGCGCTCTACCTGATTGAATGGGAAGATCTGCAAACTTCTCAGGCGCCTGCTACCGGTACACTCGGCGACACCGTGTTGATTGCCAATTCGGGCAATGCCCAGTCGGTAGGTTTTGAAGTGGACGGTCGCTGGCTGATCGGGGATAGCTGGAGCACGGACTTTGCCCTCGCGTGGGCCAATCCGGAATATGAGGACGGCGTGGTCTATGAAGAAGGCCAGTTGTACATCAACAATGGGTGTAATGCGCCGATCATGACCATGCCGATGATCCCGGTACCCTGTGGTGATGCGGAGGTCGGCGGCAACCAGCTGGCCAGGACTTCCGAGTGGCAGGGTAGCTTCGGCCTGAACTACCAGACAGAGGTGTTTGGTGATTGGGCGCTGCAGGCACGTCTGGATGCGAACTACCAGTCCAAGCAATACGTGACGCCGCTTAATCTGGCACATACCGGTGATCGGACGATCACCAACGCCAACCTCTCACTGGCGGCACCGCAGAACTGGCGCTTTAACATCTGGGGTAAAAATATTCTGGATGAAGACTATGTCGGTGGCGTATTCGTCTTGAGTCAGTTTAACAAGATGATTATCGCTACAGGTATGGGCCCATCGTACGGGGCAACTGTCAGCTACGATTTCTAAATACCATCCAGGCCAGGCAGACAGGTCGCGCATCGACGCGGCGCTGTCTCCTGGCATTTTTATGCGCGGTGAAAGCCATGGAAACGTCAGCAAAAGGAATTGACGGTGAAAATAACCGGTTACTGATTTTCGGTGCTACCGGAAGAACCGGCAGGCATCTGGTACAACAGGCGCTGGAGGCCGGATATCAGGTAACGGCATGTTCGCGGAAGATCGATCGCCTCGACATCGAGCATCCTCGCCTTCGTAAAGTGAGTGTCGATATTCAGGATAGGGAGAGTGTTCAGAGCGCGATGGAGGAACCCTACGATGCTGTTCTATCTGCACTGGGGATTTTCCATAAAAGCCACGAAACGCCGCTCGCCGATGGAACGCGTAATATCATCAAGGCCATGCAGCAGTCGGGGCATCGTCGATTATTGCTACTGTCTTCGCTTGGTGTTGGGGACAGTATGGGGCAGGGCAACTGGGTCGTATCCATGGTGACCCGTTTCATTCTTCCGTATGTTCTGAAAGATAAAGAAGTGCAGGAAACGCTTGTGCGGGAGTCCGGGCTCGACTGGACGATCCTGCGGCCACCGCAATTACTGGATAAAGAGATCGCGCGCCCTTATCAGCTTTGGTCGGGGAGGCGCTCTGAAAAGGGGTTGCGCTGGAAAATCTCCACCAGAGACACAGCCCATGCCTTACTGCGCTTGCTCAATGACCGTGATTCCATAGGTCAGGCATTCCAGATCTCCTATTGAATTGGGGGTTAGGCGTTTTAGCGCTGTTCAGCCCGCTGGCGCACCGGTTTGGGTCAGTCTTAGTCTTCCAAAAATCGGTCCACGAGTGTATCTGTGACCGCTTCTATACGTTTCCAGCTGGCTTTTTTTCTCAAGTCCATACCAAAGCATTTTGGGCTGGAGACCTCCCGCATACAGAGATAATTGGTCATACAGTAAAACACCAGGGCAAGTGAAACGATATCGTCTTTGTTTTCACTATCAATATCCCGAAAAACTTCCGTCAGTTCCCGTGCGATTCGATCACTGGCGTCTTCGAGAATCACGGTGATTTCACTGGGGTGCATCAGTTCACTCGCCATGATGCGGGTAATCACGGGGCGACGGCGCAAGGCGGCAATGTAGTTGTGTTGCACCAACCGAAACTGTTCTTTGACAGTGAGTGAGGCGAATTCATCGATGTCGCCGCCGATCAGTTCTTCTGCGGTGGGCCAATTGGCGCTGCGCTCGATCCAGGCCTTCACTAGCCCTGGCAGTCCGCCAAAATAGCGATAGATCAACTCTTTACCGACCCCAGCCTCTTCAACCACGCTGTTGACCCCGATTCCATCAGGGCCGTCTCGTACCAGCAAACGTTCGCAGGTATCAATTAGCAGTTGTTCAGTTGCCGGGCGGTTCCGTTTACCCGTTTCTCGGCGAGTCGCAGCAGCCTTTTTACGCGGTCGCTTGAGTGTTGGGGTATCTGATTCTTTGGCCATGGCATTTGTACTCCACTCGATTCCCTACGGTTGGTTTCCCGATTACCGGAATGCTAACTACAACACGAAACAGTCACCGGCCCAATATCTCATTGCTGCTGAGAGATAGATCACTCTCAGAAGGTATTGGCGCGGTACTCTTCATCTCCGAATTTCTTTTGATAAATGTCATTTTTGGGGTGAATTTTACTACTTATAGTGACCTCGAAGTCAATTGTATTGACTTTAAAGTCACCAAGTGCGTTCCTTGCATTCTTCCAGTTGTCTGGTGGCCCACAAGGTTCGGGGATCAGGCTTGTTCGCTCCCCCCGAAACTGCAATATAACTTTGGAGTCTACTATGAGAATAATGAAGAAATCATTGGTAGCCGCCGGGATCGCAGCTGTAGTGGGGGTTTACGCGTACTCGGTTTCTAGTAATACCAACACCACCTGTGATCCAAACGCGGTACAGTCCTACGATGGCCTGTGTAACAACCTGTCTGACGCCGATTGGGGCGCAGCGGATCGCTTGTACACGCATGGTTACGAGGGCAGTGAGTATGCCGATGATGGTGTTTCACCGTGGATCAATGAGAAAGGATTGAGCACGGAAGCCATCAACGAGCGCGAGATCAGTAATCACCTGATGTCGAACAAAACCGGGGTTTCGCTGAATAGCGATACACTCCTGTCACATAACGTGCTTTGGATGGGGCAGTTCGTCACCCATGATGCCTCAAAGATTGACCGGGATCGCTTCTCGCATCCTTACTACACGGATACGATTCCGCGGCTGATCTTTGGCACCGACCCCCAGAATCCCACGACTGCGGATATCTATCAGTGGCTCGGCGTGCACCCCAATGACCCATCCAAGTGTCTGCCGCAGTTTGATGAATTTTTCCAGTTTGTGCCCTGCGCGAGCAAGATGCCGCTGAGAGATCCCTCGATTGAGGCCGCACAGGATTACATCGATAGTAATGGGGTACCGGGTATTCCTGTACTGTTCCCTGGTGCGCCGGAGAACGAAATCGCAAGAATCATGTTCTCGCGCAACCCGCTGTTGCCATTTACTGGTGAAGTCTCCAGTCCGGTGATCGTCCACCCTGATGCCATTTATGAGGTCGTAGATGGTCGCAAGGAAATTCGTAACCGAATCAACAGCTGGCTCGATCTCTCGCAGATCTATGGTGACTCGGCGGCAATTAACGCAGATCTCCGTTCCAAGCCCAACCCGCAGGATCCATACGGTCCGCGTATTCCGGTTGGGGGCGGCAAGCTTGCGACCTATGACTACGTGGGTGAAAACGCGAAAACGGTGCTTTATCGCCCCAATCCAGAGTTGAAAGCAGACCTGTATGAGTTCCTGCCGACAGCTGACATGGTACCCGCACATCCGCGCCCGAATGACCCGACCCGTGCCTTCAACCCCCAGGATGAATTCCTGTCCGGTGATGACCGCGCTTCGGAAAACCTGCAGTTGCTGACCTTCCACCTGGCGTTCCACCGCTATCACAATCGGGTTGCCGACCAGATGGCACTGAAGCATGCCGGAGATACTGCAGGTATGAGCGCAGACGAGGCAGACGAGTTTCTGTTCCAGAAGACCCGTCGTTTCGTGATCGGGGTCTATCAGCACATTCTGTTTGACGAATATCTGCCGGCCCTGTTTGGCTCCCAGTATGACGAACTGATTGGTGGCTACAGTGGCTACTCCTCCTCGATTAATCCGGACAGTAACACCAATATGTGGAACTCGGCCTTCCGTTATGCCCACAGTTCGGTGCCGAAAGAGTTCCTGATTTTTGATGAGAATGGACAGAACGTCATCAAGCCACATGTAGTGCTGGAATATCCCGATCCCCAGGGCCCGCCGGTGCCGACGTTTGTGGATGTTGTCACACGGAGCTTTATCCCTGAGTTTGGTACTCAGAATGTGCCCGGGTTGTCCCAGAGTGGTCCGAACCCGCCATTTACGGTCGCGAACCATGTTGCGCTCCATAGCACCGGCGGCAAGGGCATAGCGAATGTGATTCGCTCCATGAGCCGTACGGTAACCGCCAACATCGACCTGATCTATGAAGACAGCGTGCGGGATGTCGTGGCCGCGCAGAGTATGATCAATGCGGGTATCGACCTGGCTGCGATTGATATTCGCTCAGCGCGGGAAGTCGGTGTGCCTGACTTTAACCGTTTACGTGGCGTCTATCGTGGCAAGACCATCTACCAGAACAGCGGTAACAACGACAACTGTCGTGTCTGGCACCTGCTGTATGAAACCGATCCGATTGATTGCTTCCTGGAGATTACCTCCAATGTGGAAGTAGCGGAGGAGTTACGAGCGCGCTATCGCAAGGTCTACAACGTGGAAGGCTTGCTTGGCTTGCTGGCAGAAGACAAGGTTGCTGGTTCTTCTTTGCCGCCGACCATGGCCCGCATGATCGCCCGCGAATTCAATCTCAAGCGCAGCGGTGACCGCTTCTGGTACGAATTGGTCTACCAGGACGATGCGGAAACCCTCGCTGAAATCCAGTCGGTATCGATGGCAGATATCTTCGTGCAAACCGCCTGTGGTGTCGGTGAGCCTGGTTGTGCACTGGATAAGTCGGAGCTGGGAACGCTCGATGCCAACGGTTACATCAATGCCTTCGTTGTTGACCCTGCTATTGAGCAGGTGACCTACGAGGCCGGTGCATGTGTACACGCAGGTTTCTATCCAAACCTGGACAATCCGGAAGATACCAGCCTCGCCAGCAGCTTCGTTGCCTGCTCCGAGAGCTACTCGCGTGATGCGTGTGCGGTTGCTTCGTTCGATGGGGATATTACCGGTGACGGCATTCCGGATGTGACTCCGTTCGAATCGGTATTCCTTGGTGCGGCCAAGCCTTATGGTGATCAGCTCTGTCCTGATGTACTGGAACCGCAGCATGTGAACTTCCAGTTCGGTCCGACAGCGGTCATGCCTGCGGTCGGCACCTGTCGCCAGGGCTTTATCCATACCCGCGATCGTGTGTATGCCTTCCCGTTCGGTGCACCGTTGAATGTGACGGAAGTGGAGCGCTGGTGTACCAGCGATGGCAAGAACTTCCTCGCCGGTGGTTTGTTCGGAGAGTGGGTGGATGGTGCTCAGCCTTCACCTGGGCCGAGTGCCTATCCGCCGCCGGTGCGTAACTAACATCCCTCCAGGATGAACTAAGATGTACTCGAGGTGCTGCTAGAAGTAACTTGATGGGTGCTCCCTATGGAGCACCCCTTTTTCATTTATAACGCTAAGGTACTCAGCGATGGAAACACTTGAGGCACAGGACTCGGTCGGAATGATTAACGAGTATGCCAATGAGTTTGAACAGCGCATCGTCAGTGCACTGGGGCTCTCACTTTCTGAGGCATTTTCTGACCTTGCTGTTTTGAAAAACCTCCAGGGAGGGGAGATGGGGTATGCCCGTGTCTACACCCATGAAAGTGGTGTGATTGAGAAAGCGGCTTTTATGTCCCTGACGATGATGCCCGGGATGCGTTACTTCAATATCCATGTCATTCCCAAAGCGGAGTTCAATATTCCCCGTTTTAGCTTCGAGGGGATGCTGAACAATAAAGGAAGTCAGGTCTCCCTGGATCTGTACCCAGACTTTGATGTGACAATGCATCTGGACTATTTCACTGATCGCTTCCAGCGCATTCGGACAACCTATCAGGAGGCGAGATTCGATCATCCGGTTGAAGAGATTGAACCTTCTCGGATGGAGCATATGCGAGCGTGCTGTTCACCGTACTTTCTGTTGGCATATGGCGTTGCGGTAGAAAATCTGGGTGTGTTTTCCCGCTATGCCGAGAACTATCTGGCAGATTGGCTGGACATTTGTGCAAACGCGCCGCGCAATACTCAAGTAGAGACAGAAGCACGTCGCGTTCGCCGCAAGCGAATTATGCAGGCCATTATCGATGCGGATCCCGACCGCGATAAGGTGGTAATGGTATTCGGTGAGGCGCTCACCCAGCGCATTGAGCAAGCCACAATGCTCTAGGAAGCGTCGGTTAACACTATTTGCGTTCGACCGCCAGTAAGCCCGATTGCGTTGACGGATCGAGGTCCGCTAGCCGTAACCGGGCTGACGCGCTGTTAAGCAGGTGCGACTCGAGGAAGTCCCGGATAATCCGTGCCATCAGGTAGCGACTTGCGTCATCGTCTACGGGCTCCTCCTCGAATACGCGATCATTCGTTCGATCGACCGGAAAGCAAATTGAAAAGTGATTCGATTCCCGCAGCAAAACCAGCAGATTGTTGGCGTCGTTAGCGCTGACTGCCCGATGGAATGTGTCGCGCACCAACTGGGTAGGCGACGCCGCGGTGGCGCCATACCGGGTGGCACTATGTGCGATACAGCCATCTTTTTCTCCCCCCAGTATTAGCACCGCCGTATCCGTGGGTATCGGCAAGAAGTGATCTTCTGGCCAGCCCAGGTCTACGGTCGCCCCCGTATGCGCGCCGTAGGAGAATACGGCCTTGACCCCTGGTACCCAATCCCCGCGCGCATTCAGCAGGGCTAACGCGCCGCCGGCAGAATGCCCGCCCAGCGCGATGCGATCCAGATCCAGTTTCCCTTGAAGGGGGCCCTGTTGATGATGGCGTTCGAGCAATGCGCGGATGGAAGGTAGTGCCACTGCGGAGGCCTGTTTGCCAAAATGCTCCGGCGTCATCGCGCTGAGTGCAATGCCCGGGGTGGCGCTGGTCAAACCCGGTATCTCCTCGGAGACCATCTGGTAGGTCACCATCACGATACCTGCGGTGCAGAGCTGCTGTGCCAGCCAGGCGTAGGTAAAGGGGTCTGTATTGATGCCCGGCAAGAAGATCAGCACGGGATAGGGCGGGAGCCGGTCCGCCGGGGTTGTCCGTTCGGCGTGCTGGCCCGCGTCTTCGGCGTCGTCGGTAGCAGGGTAGAAGATACGTACGATGGCCGTATTGAACGGTGGGGTTCTCCCCTCGATATGCACTGCATCTGACAGACTACGGATACTTGTCATTGGACGGGTTTCACTGCCGCGGTTATCTGGAGCACTGGCGACGCTCAATTTTGCCACCTTATCCAGCTTAGTAATGGGGTGACGTCTCGCGATTGATAAAAGTCAATTCTCGCCCGGGGTGAATAGGATAGAACAAACCAGATAGGATTCCTCATTCTACGCTGGTTTCTCTCTGCTCCCTGACTCACTGGTGTGGTGGAGCGGTTACGGCATAATGAAGAGAGGAGAGCATTGATTTCCATTGTGTTAAAGCGAGACCGTTATGAAACGCACGATTCCGGGCGAAAGAGTAAGTGGACTATTGGTGACGGCCGGGCTGGCGCTGGCCGTTGGTCTCTGGGCGGGCGTGTTACAGGCGTCTGATGCTGGCTCCCAGTCTGGGCGCGCGGCGGTAGCGGCGTTGTCTGCGGGTACTGACGAAGCGTTTTGCGGGGATTTGCAGAAATATATCGTGCGCGCCGACATGGCCGTGGAGAATATCGTTCACAAGCCCGACAGCTATGAGGGGGCCTTCCGTAAAGCGAAACCGCTCGCACTGCCGCTGACCAGCCATCAGTTTGTTAACTTTGCCCGGGCGGATGGCAGCCAGGCAGATTTTCCGGTATCGGTTTCCTGCAAGATGAAGACCACCGAGCGGATTCATACCGCTTTGCAGGAGTCAGGCTCGACGGTTGGACTGGCCAGTGCGGATGGCGAACTGAGCGTCGACCGGAGCTGCAAGCAATGGACCGAAGAACTGGTGCAGGCGGCGTATCAGAAGTTGGAATCTGCCGGCGCAACAGACCTGTGGCCGAGAGACAAAATCGTCTTTGAAGAAGATGGGGTTTCCATTGGGCCTTTCTGGCTCAACCCGCATCCTTATCAAACGGCATACGCAGAGGCGGGCATGCTGCACCTTCGCAGTAAGTCCCTGCATGTGGAGTACCGTCGTTTTATGCCGGTGCCGGATAGCTTTATGGGCACCCACTACTGCCATTTGATTACGCCGGAATACCTGTCTCGATTGATTTCCCGTGAGGAGACCGCGTTGCCACAGGGCTGAGTCCGAAGGCGCCGGGTCACGCCCCATCCGGAATACCCGGACTGGGGCGTTTTTATTGGTGCCTAGCTGGCAGGCTCAGCCTGCGCCGAGGAGATGTAATGGGCATTGGGATCGCCGTGTTTGACGCGATAGCCACTTGCATAAATTTTCCCGGCTGAAATCTTGCGGGTGGGAGCCTTGATCTGCCCGAGAAACTCCAGTGGTTCCAGTCCCTCGGCAACACAAATCGCGTCGAAAATCTCCTTGTTCGTGAAGGGCTCTCGTTCGTTGTCACACACATTCAATATGCCCTTCAGGTCATTTTGTATCGCGTGAGCAACGGCCGCGACCACATCCTCGAAGTGGATGGCGTAGAGCAGTGCGTCTGCGCCGAATACTGCCTTTCCACCGAAATAGCTGTGCGCAAGCTTGACGCGATCAGGGAAGGACAGGTCACCGGGTGCGCCGTACATGTCCGGGAAGCGCAGCACGCAGCCATCAGCCCGCGACAGAATTTGCTGCTCCGCTTGCTGGTAGTAGAGCGAGGAGGGCTCTTCGTGGTTGGAGGTGGGCGTCTCCTCTGTGATCGGTGCAGTTCCGCTACCACCATCGCCGTACACGGAAAACGACGACAGGAAAATCAAGCGCTCGCAAGCGGCGGCCGCATTCTCACAGGAGGCGACCAGGGTTTCCCGATAGTGTTGGTGACGCTCCTCGAGGGTACGGGTATTGCGCACGTTGGGGGCCACAGTGACGATGATGGCATCGCAGCCGGATGCCGCCGCGGCGACTTTTTCGGTTTCATGACCTTTAAGCACGGCGACCTCGTCAGCGTACTGTGCCAGCTCTTCGACTTTGCCGGGCGTGGTTGTGGTGCCAACGATGTGGTGGCCCTGGGCACGCAGCAAGGTGCCGAGTGCGCGGCCGACGTGTCCCATTCCCATAATGAGAATTTTCATAGTGGTCTCCTGCCAGAAAATTAGAACAGCGTTACGAGATCAGGCCCCGAACGGCAGGCCACGGTACGTTATTCACTGATGGTAGGGGGGGTTAACGCGTGGACATTGATCATTATCAATTCCGACTGCGTGCACTGACGAGAAGGGCGCAAATTACGACAATGGGGGAGGGGCCTGGCAGCCTGAATACTGTCGCCGATTGGCAGCCGCCGGACGGTGGCGCTAATCAGCCGCTATTCAGCCGGTATGCAGGCGTAATGAAGAGGCTCGAGTGCCCGCATTTACGCGCGGGCACGCGGCATCAATGAACGCTGGCGAGCTCTTCGAGCACCTCGTGATCTTTCACACGGATACTGTGGGCGTTGATGATTTCGATCAGGCCCATGGTTTTCAGGCGTGCAAACGCGCGGCTGACGGTCTCGATGGTGAGGCCCAGATAGTCGGCAATATCCTGCCGGCTCATGATGAGCTCGATGTTCCCCTGTTGCGTGCCGCACTGGCGACGCAGCAGCTGCGACAACAGGAAGCACAGTCGCTCATGGGCCTTTTTCTGGCCAAGGGCAAAAAGCTGATCCAGGGTTTGTGCGAGAACATCACCGCCGATCTGACGGGCATTCTTCTTGAGCTGCGGATAGCGGTCGACGCGTACCAGGAAATCACGACGGGGGAAGGTTTGCAGTTCGGCCTCGCTCAGGCAGATCACGCTGTATTCGTATTCGTCGGTATTGGTGAAGCCGATGTAGTCGCCGGGATAAGCGAAGGAGATGACCTGGCGACGACCTGAGCGGGAAAGGCGCTCAATCATCAGGGCACCGGATACGATCACATAGGAATATTGTGCGGGGCTGTGCTGCCGGATAAGGCAGTCTCCGGTAGGGATGCGCCGACGCTGGCAAATCTCTGCGATGTCCGCAAGTTCACCTGCGCCCAGTCCGCGGAACAGCTTCGAGTGGAAGAAAGTTTCCGGTGGTTTCAGCGCGAGGTTATTCATGATCCAGCTACCCGACTGTTATTGTTTTAACACAGACTAATGGCAAAGGACTCGCCTGTCTATCCACTTCAACGTATCAATATTACCGGCTTTAGAACGGGGCATGGTGGGACTGGAATGCCCCATTTGGGCGCCTCGGTGGACAGAAAGTTGCGCCCTCTGACCTGGGAAAGGATGCGGGTCTCGCATCCGGCCCTCCTGCACGGAAAAATCGTCGAATTCTGTGACAATTCTTTACGTCGCAGGCGGGACGGCTGGGCAGGTTAGTCAGGCAATGCTCGCGTAACGGCCACCGTGAAACACCAGTGGTCCGGACTCTTGAGTGTGCATTTTTTCGACACGCCCAACAATGATCACGTGATCTCCGCCTTCATAGCGATGCGCGACCGAGCACTGCAGGCGAGCGCAAAACTCTTCCAGCAGGGGAATACCGCTGTCGCTATGGTGATAGGCAGCCTGGGCGAACTTGTCGACGCCGCGTTTGGCGAACAGGGACGAGACATCCTGTTGTTGCTCCGACAGCACGTGAACGGCAAATTCAGAGCACTGGTCGAACGCCTCAAAGCAGCCGGTTTTCTTGTCGATACACCAGAGGATCAGGGGTGGATCGAGCGACACCGTATTAAAGCTGCTGACGGTCATGCCTACTGGCGAACCATCGGTATCATTGGTGGTGACAATCGTCACTCCCGTGGGGAAGCGGCCGAATACCTGCCGCAGCTGTGTTGGTTCGACTTCGTAGGATTGTTCCTGCAGCGGGGGGGCGATACCCGCGATCGCTTCAGCATTAATCGACATAGTTGGCTCCCAGTTTCAGTTCGCCTTCCTGCCAGCGAAGGACCCCAAAGGTGGTGTACTTCTCTTTCTGTGATTGCATGAACTGCCAGGCGCAGACAAAGGTGTAATCCTCATCGACCTGGGTCTCGCGGGACCACAGTTTGAATGCCTCGCCGTAGACGTGACGCACGGAGTACAGGTAGCGGCCATAAGACATGCCATTGCCGTACATATCCGGTCCATGGTACTGGTGATGATTACCGGTGCGCGTGCGCATCGCTTTCCAGCGCGCATTGACGACGCCGGAGATTTCAATGGTCTGTTCAGAGTGCAGCAGGTTGATCGGGTTGTGGTGAATCACAACATCGTTGTGGCCGATCAATTCCTGCTGCTCGTTGTAGACCTCAAAGCGTCCACTCAGGGTGCCCGCGTGTTTTACCGGGAGGTTAAATGGGCGCTTGCCGTCGAGCTTTTCTTTCTCAAGGAAGGCTTCAACCCGCTTGCGGGTAGACGGATTGGTGTCGTGATCCTGGGTGACGGTGTAAAGGCCGTTGAAAACGCCAACAAGGGTGTCGCCTTCAAACAACTGGGAGGAGTACACCTGCATCCCCAATTCGGGAACCACATGATTCATGGTGCGCAGGTTAACGTTCCAACCGGGTGAAAAATAATTCGAGTCCACCAGCAGCCCATAAGGTCTGCCACTGCCGAAGAAATCCGGGCCGGTATAGATTCGGTCCTGATCGGAGTCGATGACGCCAAACTTGAAGGGCGCGCCGATTTCAAAACGATCATTGAGCGGGCCGGTGGCATCGAACTTGGTGTTCATCCAGTAGGTGGTACGGCCATCCTCGAACTCACTGGCGCGGCTGACTTTGTTGTAGCCCACATGGGTGCCATCTGCCTCAAACAGGGACGGCAGGCCGTGCCACTCACCCTCGATGGCTTTTTGCCAGTTGCTCGGCTGTTGATCGCTCATAGTCAGTCCCCGTATTGGTCGCGCCGTTTGTCGGCGCGACGTGCGCTAATGCAATAATTTGCGACGATTTGCCCGAATTGTTGATCGGGCAAGCGTCCTGCGCTTTATCAATTGTCAAATATTCATGACCGGTGGCGCCGCAGCCGTGAGTTCGGCGGCCTGATCCGTGGCATCGCCCACCAGGGCAAATCCCTGTAGCTGGCCATCGGCATCGACAAAGCGCGCGCTGACTCCCTCTGCGTCCTGTCTGTCGAAGTGCCAGTTGCCATCGATACCTGCCGCCGGTGGGGAAACGACCACCGGGCACAGGGTTGTCTTGATGGAAACCGGCATGGTGTCGTAGCGCACCGGAGTCGGGGTACCGGCAAAGGTCTGTGCCAGTGCGCGGGCAGCGGCCAGCAGGGGGGCGACATAGCAAAGCGTGTGCCCGTCGACCTCTGCACAGTCTCCCAGTGCATAGACATCGCTGGCGCTGGTGAGCAGGTTGCGGTCGGTGGTGATGCCCCTGGCGGTAGCGATACCAGCCTGTTGTGCCAGTGCGATGCGTGGGCGTACGCCAACGGCACTGATTACCCGGTCGACAACCAGCTGCTCACCGTTAGCCAGTGAGGCGCGCACGCGGGTTCCTTCGTAGTCGAGCGATTCCACGGTGGTGCCGAGCGAGAAGCGCACGCCGGCATCGGCCAGTTTCTGTTGTACCAGCGCGCTGGATCTTTCAGGGAGCAGGCCGCCGAGAATCCGGGGTTGGGCTTCGATCACCTGCACCTCGAATCCGGCTTGCACCAGGTCGTTAGCGTATTCACATCCGATCAGGCCGCCACCGATAATCAGCACGGAGCGGGCGCCGGCACTGGCAGTATGGAAACGAGTGAAATCCTCCAGGTCATTGATGCGTAACGCGCAGCCAGCGGCGCCGCCACCGGTGGGAATCTCAATGGTGTCGGAGCCCAGTGCGAGGACTAGCTTGCCGTATTGCAGCTGCTGGCTCGAGTCCAGGGAAATGGTGTGCGCCGTGGTATCGATCGATTGCACCCGCGTGTGTACGAGGATCTGGGCAGAGAGCGCAACGGCCATTTCACGCGCCGTCTGGTTGACCAGCTCGTTGGGGGTGCGTCCTTTCTGGAAAGCCGTGCTGAGCTGCGGCTTGGAGTAGTAAGCGCCATCGTCTGCGCTGATCATGATGAGCGGTGTGCGGGTATCGAGCTTGCGAAGTTCCCGGGCGAAGTTGTAACCGGCGAGACCGGTACCCAATACGATGACCGGCGCAATGCTCGGGTCGATATCGGCAGCGGTGGATTCAGCGGCAGCGATGGTTTCCGGTTGTGCCGGGGCTTCCGCTGGCGCCTCAGCGGCGACCTGGCGGACCTCAACCATCTCGAAGTCTTCCTTGCCCACCGCACACTCGGGGCATTGCCAGTCATCGGGGACATCTTCCCAGCGTGTGCCAGGCGCAATGCCATCCTCCGGGGCGCCTTTGGATTCGTCATAGATCCAACCACACACCAGGCATTCCCAGATTCGATACTCCTGCATTTGCATACTCCTGCAATCTTGTTCTACACACGAGGGGGCAGCGCGCTGCGGCGCCATATTCCCCAGACTAAAAAGGTGTTTTTCCCTAGTGGATGACAATTGTCAAGAACCGCTGGGTCCTTTAGCGGCAGTGTTGGAGATATAGCTGGGCACTCGTGCGTCTCAGGCGGTCGAGCTGCCCATGGATGCGTCAGGCCAGCTCGGCCCAGATTTTTGCGCTGAAGGGCGCTTCATGCACGGCGCCGTCAGGGCCGCGTGGGTCCAGCTCGTGGCGTTTGTCGCAGGTCGGCGACAGGCGGGTCCCCTTGGCGGTCAGCGTTCTGGTAGCGATGCCATTGCGGTAAAGCACGGTGTGGCGCACCCGCTGGCCAGGGGCGGTGAGCATGATGAAATCGGGTTCCATATAGATATTACAGGCGGCATCCAGCTGACGCGCGTTGAACGTCAGAATGCCAACGCCGCCGGATACACCGACATTCTCGTAGGCGCCGGGTCCGAGTGAATCAAATACCAGGACGCCGTCCTGCATCTTGCCGGTAAAGGTTTTGGCCGTTGAGCTGCGTCCGCGAAAGTGGACGTTGGTGAGCTTCAGGGTGTAGCCGTCGAAATCGAGGTACACCAGATTGTCGAACGGGCTGCGTCCCGGTGTGCCGCTGCCTGCAGTTGTGTCGTCGTCCAGCGGGGCACCGTCGAGCTCAAAGAGTTCTACCTGATCGTGCCAGGTACCGCGCATCTGCAGCAGGTTGTATCCGACGGAGCCGACAGGGAAAACAGGGGGTTGTTGCATCTCAGGCATGTTGGCCGCTCACTTGTTCAATGGTTGTGAAAACGCGCACTGTGCGTTTTGTTGTTAAATAGACATAATGGTATAACAATAACGCAAATTGGCTATGCCAACTACCCGCGTCGCCGGATCTCGTCGTCCGCGGTATTCGGCCTGAAATACGTTGAACGCGAAAAACCGGTTATGCGGCCATTTTGTGTCGAGTCGGTAAATTTGCAAAAAGAATAATCAACGCGGAACGCCGCTAGCGCTTGCGAAGCTGACGAGTACCTTGGCGATTGCAGGCAGTCATCATCAGGAGCTTTTTCTATGAAAACGGTTGTTATCACAGGGAGTACCCGCGGTATTGGTCGTGGACTTGCCGAGAATTTTTTGAAGCGCGGTTGCAGGGTCATTATCAGTGGTCGATCCTCGGAAAAGGTTGACGAAGTTGTCGCGGACCTGCGCGGCCAGTTCGGGCAGGATGCGGTTGATGGCGTCCGTTGTGAAGTGACGTCTGAGCAAGACCTGCAGGCATTGTGGGACTGTGCGAAAGCCCACGGAACGGTCGATATCTGGATCAACAATGCGGGGATGAGTATACCCACTAAGCCGCTCGCGGAGCAGGATGCGCAAAAGTTACACGCCATTGTCGACACCAATGTCACTGGCTTACTGCTCGCCAGCAAAGTCGCGTTGGCAGGAATGTTGAAACAGGATTCCGGACAGCTCTGGAATATGGAAGGTTTCGGCAGTGGCGGCGAGGCGCAAAAGGGGATGGTTGCCTATGGTGCGACCAAGCGTGCATTGCGCTACATCAACAAGGCGTTGCAAAAAGAAGTGAAGGGTACGGGTGTACAGGTCAACGGTCTGAGCCCGGGTATCGTGGTGACGGACTTGCTCATCGGTGACTATGATCAGTCATCCCCCGAATGGCAGCGGGTTCAGAAAATTTTCAATATTCTCGGTGATCACGTTGAAACCGTCACGCCTTACCTGGTGGACGGTGTGCTGAAAACACAAAAATCCGGCGCGCGCGTCGCCTGGCTGACGGGCGGCAAAGTGCTGTGGCGCTTCCTCACTGCAGGATTTAACAAGCGGGATCTTTTCGCCAAGCTGGAATCGAGCCCCGCTTGATTTCCCTTGGTCGGCATTTGAAATCTATTCGTTTTAAGAGGCAGTAGTCTGGAGGTGGGTATTCTATGAGTAAGCAATCAATTCGTGTTGCGGCGGTGCAATTCCATGTCGGTACAGATGTGGAGCAGAATCTTCACAATACCCTGAGGATGCTGAATCGCGCGGCGGCGGTGCAGCCGGATCTGGTCGTTCTACCGGAGTTTTGTAATCACCTCTCCTGGTACGACAGCGCAGAGCATTGTGCAGCGGTTTCCGTCACGCTCGATGGCCCATTTCTGGCGGCAGTCGCCGAAAAAGCGAAGACGTTGGGTGTGTATGTGGCGATCAACTGTACCGTTTTGCGCGACGATGGCAGCATCACCGGTTCCAGCTTGTTGTACTCGGACAGCGGGGAGCTGGTCGCGGATAACACCAAGCAAATCTACATTGGCCATGAAAACGACTTTCTGAAGCCTGCGACCGCGCCGGGGCCGGTCGTGGAGACACCGCTCGGCCGCATTGGTCTGTACAGTTGTATGGACGGTGTGATCAACGAGCCACCCCGCACACTTGCGCTGCGTGGTGCGCAGATTCTCTGTAATAGCCTCAACTCTTTTGCCAGCGACGAAGGTTCCCTGCATGTACCGGTGCGTGCGCCGGAAAACCGAGTGTTTATTGTGGCTGCCAATAAAGTCGGCCCGCTGGTGCCTGAACCGCTTTTGGTGCCGGTCAGTGAAGCGACCGGGATTCCGCAGAAATTCCTGCACGGGGCAGGGGAGAGTCAGATTGTCGCACCGGACGGCACCGTGCTGGCCTGTGCTTCCACTGATGAAGAAGAAGTTGTGTTTGCGGATATTGAGCCTGCACAGGCGAATGACAAGCGTCGTGTCGACGGCACGGATATTTTTGCCAGTCGCCGACCTGGGCTGTATGCGCCGATCAGCGAGGATCCGGCATCCCAGACGTATCCAGCCTGGAGTGAAACCGCATCGTTTGGCGCTGCAGTAGCCGACCCGCAGGCGACAGGGGAAGCCGGCCTGGCATCGTCGGTGGCTCTGGTGCGCGATGCAATTGGTGGGGGTGCCAAACTGGTGGCGTTGCCGCCGTTGCTTGGTGCGGCTGAGATTTCTGCAGACCTCGCGGCCTCGATAGCGTTTTCACAGCAAGCTGTTGCGCGGATTAGCGAGGCGTGTGGCAATGATGCGTACGTGGCGACGGCAATGCCGCTGCGCGAAGCGGATGGGCAGGCCCGCTATTGCGCGGTATTGATTGGCGGTGAAGGCATCGTTTTCTCCCAGACGCAGGTCCATCACAGTGAACGATTTGCCTGGTCGGCGCCTGCCGATCAATTCGAGTCGATCGAGCTTCCGTTCGGTCGCGTCGCGCTGGTGACGTCTGACGATAGTGTCTACCCCGAAACATTCCGTCTGCTGGCACTGGCCGGTGTGGATTCTGCGGTGGTTCCGCTTGAGCCGCTCGAAGCCTGGGAATTGAAGACCGGCTTGCTCGAGCGTTCGGCAGAGAACCGTATCAATCTGTTGGCGGCGGCGATTGGGTCTGAGCTGGGGCAGGGGTTTGCAACGGCTTTGCAGCGGGATTTTACGGTCATGACCGAGTGGAAAGAGCGCCCGTTTGATGGGCTGTTGAGTCAGCCGGAATGGCTCCAGCTGGCTGCTGGTGAGCAGTTGTTGCCGGTCACTCTGTATCCTGCGTGTGCAGCCAACAAAGAAGTTTCCAGAAATACCGATCTGGTCGCCAACCGGCCGTGGAAACTATGCGGTTCGATTACCGCACATTAATGTCCGTTCGCCTTATTGAGATATATCAATGAGGCGAATCGCTACTTTCCCGAAAATTCCATTCATAGTCACAGTAATCAACATTGGAGGTCGTTATGTCTGCGGAGTCTTCACCAAATGCATCTATGCCCAGGGCGCTGTTTGAAAAGACCCGGGACAGAGTGATCGAAGCACTTGCGCTCACGGAAGTGAATGCTGCTGACGGCGGCCCCTATATGCCGTTGGAAAGTCAGGTTCCGGCGTTTCCGGGCAGTGTGGGCGAGGTTCGCGTGTACAAGGGCGGTCCCCTGGCGCAGATGGTGACCTGTTCGATCGTGGTGCCGCAGATTGGTATTGATTCTCACATGTTGTTTGCCTTCACCCCAAGTGAGAGTCCAGTGCCGCATTTCACGCTCGACTCTGTTGGTGCGCAAGGCCACTGGGCGTTTCACCTGGATTTGATTCCCCGTGTCGATCTGGGAGCCAACCTGGCCTACATGGATGAGGTGTTCACTCCGCTATCTGAGGCGTGTAAAGCCGGTCGTGCGATCGAGGGGTTGAGCCCGGCACTACTCGACCCGCGTCAGCTGGCCATTATGTCGCCGTGGATGCTTGCCAACCGCGCTGATGAAGCGGCGTTTACCAATATCGAAACCACGGTGGAGGCCTATCAGTCGCACTGGTTCGCGCTGCTGGAAAGCGGCCTGAGTGAAGCGGCGGTTGAAGGAATCGATAGCGAAGCCCTGGCGACACGGGATGCGCGAAACCGCGCCATTATTTTTGATCCGAATGTCGACAAGGTTTGGGATCAGGTCGGCGGGCTGATTGGTCCGGAGCGCAGTGAAGCACTGCGGAAGCTGCTGAGAACATCGGCCTGAGGACGCGCTTCGCGTTTATAAGAATATTGTGAGAGAGGGAGGTGACACCATGTCTTTGACTGGAGCAGTCCTGCTAGAAGATATGAACGATGCCGAGCGCGCACGCGCCGAAGTCGTGGAGTCAGTTTTGCCTGCGGTGCGCGATGCCGCCAGGGAAGTTGATGCGAATGCTGAGTTCCATATGCCCCACGTGAAGCGATTCAGCGAAGCGGGCTTGCTGGGCCTTGTCATCCCCACCAGTTACGGCGGGCTGGGTGGCGGTCTGCGCGATCTGTCCGCGGCCTGCTTTGCGATTGGTTCCGCTTGTCCCTCTACTGCACTGGCATTTTTCTTCCACTGCAGTGCCGCATCTCGCGGCCTGCTGGCAATGGAAGCCCTGGAAAACGGCCTGTTTAATGACGAAGAGGCGCCCATTGTGCGCAACTTCGCCGAGAAGGTGCTGTATAGCATGGGGCGCGATGGCAAGTGGTTTGCCAATTTTGCGAGCGAATCCGTCAAGTCTGAAAAGGCTGCCGTGACCATTAGCACGGAAGCCAGGAAAGTCGACGGGGGCTACCTGCTGAACGGCGTCAAATCATTTGGTACGGGCACGGGGATCGCGGATCAGTATCTGGTGACCGCCAGCCTCGAAGGCTACGACACGGCGGAAGGGCTGTGCACCTTCTTTGTCGATCGCGATGGGGAAGGGGTGAAGCCGCGGGCGCCGTGGGATGCGATTGGAATGCGCGGTACCAGTTCCGGTGGCATCGTGCTGGAAAACTACTTTGTGCCGGACGATCAGGCGCTGGCGATTCCCGGTGCATTTACCCGTTGTATGCAGATGAGTCGCGGCAGTTTTGTGGGTAACCAGATGGCTGCGGTTTGTGGCTACGCGGGTGCGGCACAGACGGCCTACCAGAATGTTCTGCGTCACCTGACGGAGAAGAAGTTTGCCGATAGCGGCAAGCCGATCGGCACTGCGCCTTATCAGCAGGAGCTGATCAGCAAAATGATGGTGGACCTGCAAACCTCTTTGCTTTGGCTGCGTCGACAACTGCAGTTGGAAACCAGTGAGCCACCGATTGCTTCGAAGCACGAAGTCGTCAAGCAATGGCGCTTGTGCAAAGGCGTGGTGGCCGAATGCGGATTCAATATCGCTGCCAACGCGCTGAAGGCGAGTGGTACCTCGGGAACCATGGGAGATCCTGCCCGGTTCCTGCGTGAGCTCACCATGGGCATTGTGCAGGCGTTCCCCGCCGAGCGCGGCCGCCTGATGGCCGCGCAAATGGAAATCGAAGGGGCTGAGCAGAGTCTGTTCGGCGTTGCTGATTCCAAAGCCTGATTGATGGCCTGGCAGTCAGACATGTACTGCCAGGCCTCTCCTTACCGTGCCCAGCCAGAATGAATTCGGAGAAACCATGCTCGAGCAGTTGATGCGCATCGGTGGTGAGCACCGCCCGGCCTCCAGTGGCGCAAGCTTTTCTGTCCTGTCGCCCGCGACCGGTGATGAAATCGCCCGCGTGCCACGCGCGACAGCCGAGGATATTCACCAGGCAGTTGCCTGCGCAAGCGAGGGTTTTACGGAGTGGTATCGCCTGCGGCCAGCAGAGCGCGAAGCAGCACTGTTGCGTGCAGCAGAGCTGGTTGAGCGGGAAGGACAGGCGCGTTTTCTGGATAACCTGATAGACGAAAGCGGTTCGACCATTACCAAGGCGCGCGGCGAAATCGCCTACACCGTCGACCTGTTGCGTACTGCTGCCGGCGAGGCCCGTCGTCTATATGGGGAAACCTTTCCCAATGATGATCCCAAACGCCTTTCTTTCGTGATCCGTGAGCCGTTGGGCATTGTCGGGGTGGTGTCTCCCTACAACGCACCGCTCTCGCTGCTGGCAAAAATGTGTGCTTTTCCCTTGGCCGCGGGCAACAGCCTGGTGGTCAAGCCGTCGGAGGAGACACCGCTGACGGCATTGGCATTTGCCGATCTTCTCTGGGAGGCCGGAATTCCGGCGAACGCGTTTAATGTGGTCACCGGATTTGGCGCCGAGTGCGGTGCAGCGCTGGTCGACCATCCCGACGTACGTGGTATCGCGCTGACCGGTTCTACCAATACCGGGATCGCGGTCGGCCAGTCTGCGTTGAAGAAAATGTGCCGCATGCAGCTCGAGCTGGGTGGCAAGAGTGCGTTGCTGGTATTGGCTGACGCGGACCCCCGGGAAGCCGCCAAAATCGCGGCGCAGGGTATCTTTACCCATGCGGGCCAAATCTGCATGGCCAACTCCCGTATCGTTGTGGCCAAGGAAATTCATTCTGAATTTATTGCCGCATTGAAAGCCGAAGCGGAATCCCTGGTGTTGGGCGACCTGCGCGACGAGCGCACCGCTTTCGGTCCGCTGATTAATGCACGCGCGGTGGAGAAGGTACTCGAGCATGTGCGCGATGCGGTCAACGGTGGTGCCTCGCTGCTCACCGGTGGCGAAATCAAACAAGGGCTGGTAGTCCAGCCAACCGTGCTGCTGGATCCCCCCCGGGATAGCACCGCCTGGCGCGAAGAAAGTTTCGGCCCGGTGACGAGTGTGATGGCAGCGAACGACCTCGATCACGCGATCGAGCTTGCCAACGACAGTGACTACGGTCTCTCTGCGGCAGTCCTGACCCATAACCTGCAATGGGGTTTACACGCCGCACGCCAGCTCGCTTCTGGCGCTGTGCATATTGGTATGCACTCCTTCCAGAGTAATGCGCTCGCGCCAATTGGTGGCGTTGGCTTGTCGGGAATCGGCCGCAGTGGTGGTCACTACAGCACTGAAGAGTTTACCGAGATCAAGTGGATCAGTGCCGATGTCGGGCAGTTACCACGGTGACGGAACAAACGCTGAAGGGCAGCAGTAAGGCCGTTTTACGGGGCTACCTGCACAGCGGGGGAGGGCAGCTGCATTACCGGGTATGCGGCCAGAATTCGCAGCCTCTCATGCTGCTGCTGCATCAAACACCGAGCTCCTCGGCAATGTATGAGCGGCTGATGCCCTTACTGGCCGATGCGTTCTATGTGGTTGCCGTAGATACCCCGGGTTTTGGCAATAGCGACCCGCTGGCGGTACCGATCAGCATTGCTGCGCTGGCACAGGAAATTTTCGAGGCGGTTGCTGCAAGTTTCGGGCATCCCACGCTGGTCTTCGGTCACCACACGGGAGCATCCATCGCCGTGCAGATGGCCTACGACTATCCCGATGCCGTCGGTGCACTGGGTTTGAGTGGGCCGCCGCTACTGAACGAGACACAGCGCGAGCAATTGCCCAAAGCGGCGGCGCCTATTCCGCTGGAAGATTCCGGCGAACACTGGTTGGCCATGTGGGCGCGCTTGCGTGCAAAGGATAGTGATGCCGGGCTCGATTTGAGTGTGCGCGAAGCGCTTTCTGCATTTGCCTGCGGCGAATATTACCAGGGGTCCTACGATGCAGTGGTCGCACATGATATGGCGGGGCAACTGGTGTCGATCGACTGCCCGGCGCTGGTCTTTGCAGGTGATAGGGATGCGCTACAGACCGCGGTGATGCCGGCGGTGAACCTGTTGCGAAAAGGCACCCTGGGCCAGCTGCAGGGGAGTGCCGGCACTTATGTTTGCGATTATCACGCACGGGAAGTGGCCGATTTGCTCAAGACTTTTTATGCGACCCGTGTGCGCAACCAAACAACAATAACAGCCAGCTGACGTTCGGTGACGTCGAGAAGTGGGGAAACAGACAATGAACCTCAAGCGCAAGAGCCTCGGGCTGGGTACCAAGCCGGCCCTGTTGCTGGTGGATATGGTGAAAGGGTTTACCAGTTCGGAGTGCCCGCTCGGCACGGACTGCCCGGAGGTGGTCGCGGCGAATCGTGTTCTGCTCGATGCGTTTCGCGCACGTGATCTACCAGCCGTCTTCACCACCGTTGTGTACCACAGGCCGGACCAGGCAAGAGTGTTTCGCAGCCGCATCGAGCATCTCAATGTGCTGACCCCTGACTCGCCGTGGGTACAAATTGACCCGCGACTGGCGCCCGTGAACGGAGAGCCTGTGTTCGAAAAACAGTGGGCGAGCAGTTTTCATGGCACGAAGCTCCATGACTATCTGCAGGCGCAAGGTGTTGATTCCCTGGTCGTGACCGGGTTGACCACCAGCGGCTGTGTGCGCGCGACGGTCGTCGACGGGCTTCAGTATGAGTATCCGGTGATCGTGCCGCGGGAAGCGGTCGGTGATCGAAACCCCGACGCGCATGAGGCCAACCTATTTGATATGCATGCCAAATACGCCGATGTCATGTCGCTGGCGGAAGTGCTGGCCATGCTGGACCAGCCGGCAACACAAGAAGCAATAGAAGTGCAGGTGACAGAGTGACACAGAGTAAGCCACGAGTAGCAATGGACCCCGTTATTATTGCCGGAGCAGGCCCGAGCGGCTGCGTGCTGGCGCTTTCCCTGGCAAAGAACGGCATACCCGTTATGCTCCTGGAAAAATGTGCGAGCCTGCCGATCGACTTGCGGGCATCGACCTTTCATCCGCCATCGCTGGAGATGATTGCTGACCTGGACGAGCAGGTAATCGAGCGCATGCTGGAAAAGGGGCTCAAAGCCGACCGTTACCAGTACCGCGACCGGAGCACCGGCGAAGTGGCGACTTTCGATATGTCTCTAATCGCCGATGAGACCCGTTTTCCGTTCCGGCTGCAACTCGAGCAGTATGAACTGACCCATTTTATTTGCGATGCACTGCGGGAGTATCCGTGTGCGGAGGTCCGTTTTGGTACCCAGCTGGTGCACTACACCCAGGATGCCTCCGGCGTAACTGCGGTAGTCCGTACCGACCGAGGCGAGGAGCGTATTCGTGGTCGTTATCTGGTGGGTTCTGAAGGAGCACGCAGTTGTGTGCGCAAGGCTTCGAACATTGGCTACATGGGCTTCACCTACAACGAGAAGTTCCTCGTGGTCAGCACCAGCTTCCCGTTTGAAGAGGTGTTCGACGATTTCTCCTACGTGAATTATGTCTCCGACCCGGAGGAGTGGTGCGTGGTATTGCGTACCGACAAGCTCTGGCGGGTACTGGTGCCGGTTTTCCCGGAGAATGCGGAAGACGAGGACAAGTACCTCTCGGACGAGTTTGTCCAGTCGCGGCTGAAGCGGCTCTACCATCGCGAAGAAGATTACGATATTCACCACCGCAGTATCTATGCCGTGAACCAACGGGTGGCAGAAACCTATTTCAAGGGGCGTGTGCTCCTGATCGGCGATGCCTGCCATATCAACAATCCCCTTGGTGGTATGGGAATGAATGGCGGGCTACACGATGCGTTTAATTTGGCCGAGAAACTGGAGCAGGTCATTTTGCGCGGAGCCGATGCACAGCAGGCCTTTGAACTCTACGACCGGCAGCGTCGTGAACTGGCAGTGCAGTTTGTGCAGAACCACACCATCCAGAACAAGAAACTGATGGAAGCACGGGACCCGGAAGTGCAGCGTAAGCGCCAGGAAATGTTGATGGAGTCCGCTTCCGATCCGCACAAAGCGCGCGAATTCCTGCTCGAGCGTTCAATGATCAACTGCGTGCGCGAAAGCCTGAAGGTCGCCTGAACCTATGGCGGGCGCCTGGCCCGCCGGCATTCGCCTTGCCCAATAACAGACGAGGATTCCACCATGGATTTTCCACAACATATCGACCTGTCGAAGACCCGTGAGCGCTCTCAGGTGACCAATGGGCATCGGGACAATTACATTGGTCACCGCGCGAAAATCGGTGTGGTGATTCCCTCCACCAATACTTCGGTGGAATACGATTGCCAGCGCATTTTGCCGCGTGGCGTTACCTGGCATACCACCCGTTTTATGATCGATCATCCTGACCTGAGCGATGATGCGAATTTTATGCGCTTCCTGGAACGTCTGCGGGAAACCATTGGCGATTCGATCGAGAGTCTGATGACGTGCAAGCCGGATCACGTGATGATGGGGATGTCTGCGGAGACATTCTGGGGCGGCATCAAGGGTAACGATGGCTTCGTGGATCGCATTCAGGAAATGGTTGGCCACGATACCGGACTGACTACCGGTGCCAATGCGGTGATCTCTGCGTTAGAGGCACTGGGAGTGCCGGAGAAGAGTGGCAAAACCCTCTCCATCATCACACCTTACCAGCCGGTAGGGGACAAGAACGTACGACTGTTTTTTGAGGACGCCGGCTACAAGATCAAACATCTTGTGGGTCTGCGTTGTGCCAATGCCCACGACGCGATCGCGC
This sequence comes from Microbulbifer sp. ABF4_148, assembly GCF_056158985.1. Lineage (NCBI taxonomy): Bacteria > Pseudomonadati > Pseudomonadota > Gammaproteobacteria > Cellvibrionales > Microbulbiferaceae > Microbulbifer > Microbulbifer sp. ABF4_148. The sequence goes on along the minus strand of NZ_JBSWUI010000001.1, from coordinate 3,007,704 downwards.
TGGTGCCGGAACCGCAGATCCTGGACATCGTGCGCGAGATCGATGGTGACGACGTCGATGCCATCGTGCAGGTGGGTACCAATCTCTCGACTGTGGGCGTATTCCCGGCCATGGAGAAAATGCTGCAGAAGCCGGTGCTGCCGATCAACGTAGCGACTTGCTGGCATGCGCTACGCAGCTGCGGTGTCCACGACAAAGTCGACAACATGGGTTGGCTGTTCGAGGAGCACTGAGTTCCAGTAGCAAGTCATTGGGCAGTCGCGGGAGTGCAATAGAGAATGTATATCGCTGTATTGGTGGTGCTGTTGGACATGGTGGGTTTTGCCATCATGTTACCGATCCTGGCCTATTACGCGTTGCAGCTGGGAGCCAGCCCTGCCATGGCCACGTTCTGCATGGCGCTCTATGTTGTAGGCATGTTTTTCTCTACCCCGATCTGGGGGCGCCTGAGCGACCGCTATGGGCGCAAGCCGATCCTGGTTGTGAGTCTTGCTGGCGCCGTAGTGGGCTATGCGTTCCTGGGTTTTGCTACCGCAGTGTGGATGGTGGCGTTGTCACGCCTGTTTAGCGGGACCATGGCAGGCAACATTTCCGTCGCCCAGGCGTATGTTGCGGACGTTACTACCGAGGAGGATCGGGCCAAGGCCATGGGCATGTTGGGTGCGGCGTTTGGGCTCAGCTTTATCCTGGGTCCGGCGCTCGGCGGCTATCTGGCCGGCGACAGCTTTGCCGATGCCAACCTGCAGTTGCCTGCCATGGTTTCTGCAGGGCTTTCGACCGCGGCATTACTGGTCGTGGTGTTCTTCCTGAAAGAGAGCCTTACCCAGCCGAGAACCAGTGAGAGTCGTGAAGGGCAATCGGTCAGGGATTTACTGGGCTGGATGTTCGCGCGGCGCAACCTGATGTTTTTGCTGGTATCGGTATTGGTTTACAACCTGGCTGCGGGCTTCGTCGAATCGGTATTTCCTATCTGGGCAGATGCCACTGGCGTGGCTCATGGGCCAAAAGATCTGGTGCCGGTGTTACTCGCTGCCGGTATTGCCATGGTGGTTATGCAGGGGGGGCTGATTGGTCCGTTGTCTCGAAAGTTTGGTGAGCGCCGCTTGATGCGAGCGGGCAGTGTGATTTTCGGGGTGTCGGTACTGCTCGTCACAGTGGCGGGCGCCATGTCCAGTGTGGTCGGCGTGGCATCGGCTCTGATGGGACAGGCGATCGGCGCGGCCCTGGTGTTGACCCCCATGCACTCCCTGACGTCCAAAGAGGCGTCGCCGGAAAACCGGGGATCGGTGATGGGGGTCTACAACGCCCTGGGAACACTGGGGCGCGGTGTCGGTACCGGGTTAACCGGAGCCATTTTCTCCGGGATCGGCACCCATGCGCCGTATTATGCCGGCGCCGCGATGATGGGGCTGCTGTTACTGCTGGCTTTCTCCATTCGCAAGCCACGCGCGGAAGAGGACACCGAAGAGTTGACCCCTGAAGACCGCATGCCGGGCCAAACGGCCTCTGAGCCAGCTTACGCAGCCACCACAAATTCTTGACTATTGTCATCCTCGCCGGCCCGGTGGGCCGGTATAACTCCTTCTGATAACAGGCGGAGTTACCATGGACAACTATCAGATTGCGCGTCGGGCACAGATCGGCGTCATCATCCCCTCCACCAATACCGGTGTGGAGTATGACCTCCAGCAGCTGAACATTGACGGGGTTACCTGGCATCCATCGCGTTTCTGGATCGAGCTGCGCAACTGGGCCGATGAAATGGAGCGTAGTGGAGACGATGAAAACACCGTTTTCGAGCGCTTTCTGGAGATCATGCGAGGTGAAATCCCCACCTCCCTGCGTAATGTCATGTCTGCAAAGGTCAGCCACATCATGCTGGGTATGTCCGCAGAAACTTTCTGGGGCGGCCTGGAAGGCAATATTGCCTTTGAGCGGGATATCGAGGGGCAGATTGGTGACCTCGGCCTGACTACCGGGGCAGGCGCCACCAAGGATGCGCTCGACTGTTTTGGTGCCAAGCGGATTTCCGTTGTTACCCCTTACCCGCAGGTCGGCGACGATAACGTGCGTCGCTTCTTCGGTGATATCGGTTTTGAGGTCGTCAAGGTCAAAGGCCTGAATCGTCCTTCTGCGACCGCCATTGCCGAAACTCGAATCCAGTCTGTGCTTGATGCCGTTCGAGAGATCGACGGGGATGATGTTGACGCAATTATTCAGTGCGGAACCAACCTTTCTACTCTGGATATCTTCCCAACGCTCGAGCACTGCCTGCAAAAGCCGTTGATCCCCATCAATATCGCGACCGTCTGGCATGCCTTGCGAGCCTGTGGCATTCAGGACCGGATCACTGGCAAAGGGCGCCTGCTGGAAGAGTTTTAAGCTCGTAGAGGATGTGTGCTCAGTGGCAGTGAGTCTCGGATGCTAATGATGTATCTGGTCCGCTGGCTGAGCACGGACTGTAAGAGAAAAGTTTTGTTATTTCACTGGAGGTAGCCCAATGCAAAAGGCGTTGAACGGAATTCGTATCCTGGATCTGACGCACATGCTCTCTGGCCCCTATGGCGCGATGATTCTCGCCGATCTGGGGGCGGATATGATCAAGGTGGAGCCGCTGGCGGGTGAGGGCACACGCAAGCTGTTGGCGACGGATCCGGAGAATTCCCTCGACGGCTTTGGGGCCTACTATCTCACGCTGAACCGCAACAAGCGCAGTGTGGCACTGAATCTGAAGAGTGAGCGCGGCCGTCAGGTTTTTTATGACCTGGTGAAGGAAGCGGACGTGGTCATCAGCAACTTTGGCCCCGGTGTGCCGCAGCGCTTGGGTATTGACTACGACACGCTCAGTGCCATCAATCCGCGCGTTATTACCTGCACGGTGTCCGGGTTTGGTTCGGATGGCCCTGGTGCCAAGCGCCCGGCCTTCGATCAGGTCGCGCAGGCCTATGGGGGCGGTATGTCGATTACCGGAGATGACCCCGCTAATCCGGTACGTGCCGGTATACCCATTGGGGATCTGGGCGGCGGCATGTTTGCGGTGATGGGCATTCTCGCGGCCATTGCAGAACGTGCCAGCAGCGGCAAAGGGCAGCACGTGGATATCTCCATGGTGGATTGCCAGATTTCCATGCTGAACTACATGGCCACAATGCACTTCCTCAGCGGCAAGAATCCGTTCCCGATCGGCAACGCGCATTTTGTGCATGTACCCTATAACAGCTACGCCACCGCCGATGGTTTCCTGATCATTGCGGTCATCACCGACAATTTCTGGCAGAACCTGAAGGAAGTGGTGAAAGTGCCGGAGTTTGACGATCCGAAATACGATGGTCAGCCAGGCCGCTACGCCGATAAGGACTTTATTGATCGCCGTCTCGGCGAAGTCTTTGCCACGGATACGTCCGATGCCTGGCTGGCACAGCTGGAAGAGAAGCGTATTCCCTGTGCACCCATTAATAATTTTGAGCGTGCGCTGAATGATCCGCAGGTCCTGCATCGCAACATGGTCGTGGAGATCGCGCATCCCGACGGAAAAACCACCAAAGCACCGGGTAATCCCATCAAGCTGTCTCGCACTCATGAGGACAGCTTCTCTGCGGCGCCGCATATTGGACAGCATACCGATGAAGTCCTGAGTAGCCTGTGTGGCTACACCCAGGCTGACATTGATGCGCTGAAAGAAAGCGGTGACGCGGGCTAAGGCGGGCAGAGGCACGCTGGCAATCGTTTAAGACGCCGGAGAACGAAAGAGCATGACCGATAAGGTGCTGATTAATGATGTAGGCCCGCGGGATGGCCTGCAGAACCAGGCCGTGATACTGACACCCGAACAGCGGACCCAGCTGATCCACGCGTTGATCGACAGCGGGGTTTCCTCCGTCGAGGTCGGCAGCTTCGTGTCCCCCAGGGCGGTGCCGGCCATGGCCAATACCGCCGAGGTGCTCGCTGCGCTACCGGAAGATGCCGGGGTCGATTACCAGGTGCTGATTCCCAACATGAAGGGCTACCAGTTGGCCAGGGAAGCAGGCGCTTCAACAATGGTTCTGGTGGTTTGTGCCTCTGAAACCATGAATCAGCGTAATGTACGACTGGATATTGACGGGTCGCTGGCCCAGGCAAGGGAAATCTGCCGCGTTGCCAGCGAAGACGGCGTGCATATCCAGGTCTGCGTCGCGGTGTCCTGGGCCTGTCCGTTTGAGGGGGCAACCGACCCGCAGCGGGTTCTGGATCTCAGTGGGCAATTGCTCGACATGGGTGCAGTAGAATTGAATATTGCCGACACCATTGGTGCGGCGAATCCCGCGCAAGTGAACAGCCTGATGGGTGCCCTGGCGAAAGAGTATGGTGCGGACCGGCTGACCTGTCATTTTCATGACACCCGCGCGATGGGGATGGCAAACGTCTATGCCGCGCTGGAAGCGGGGATTCGCAAATTCGATGCGTCGGTTGGTGGTCTCGGCGGCTGTCCGTTCGCACCCGGTGCAACCGGCAATGTTGCCACGGAAGATGTGGTGATGATGTTGCAGCAAATGGGGTTCGAGACCAATATCGATTTGCCCGGGCTGATGCGGGCCGGGCAATTGGCCGGGGAGCTCGTCGGGATTGAGACCGGGGGACGTGCCCACCGCTGGCGACAGCTGCAGCTTGAGGCAGCTGAGTCCTGATTTAGAAGAATATTGCGACAGATTTCGCCGGCTTGAGATAAGCATTGATCTGTCCAGATATGGGCGGCGTAACAGTTGATAAATAGCCCTTCACCCGGGCTATCCATGTTGAGTTTCCCTCCAGCAGGGGGAGAAAACATCCTTTCAGGAATGGAGATCTGGTTATGAGGCACTTTATCAATGCAAGTATTCGTAAGCTTTCGGTGCTGGGGCTGAGTGCCTGCGTATTAATGCCGGTTCACGGGGAAGAAGGTGCTGCATCAACTGCCGAAGGTGAGATGGCAGTGATTAACCTCACTGTCAGCAATATCGGATCTGCTGAGGGCTGGCTGTACGTTTCGGTCTACGACTCCAAGGAGACTTTTCTCGGCGAGGAACGTTTCCATGGCCAGAAGGTTGAGTTGGCGACAATGGAGCAGGGTCAGGTGGAGGTGAGCCTGACGCTGCCCTACGGGAGCTACGCCATTAGTGTGTTCCACGACGAGAACAGTAATGGTGAGCTCGACAGCAATTTTATGGGGTTGCCGAAGGAGCCAGTGGGGCTGTCGAACGGGCACGTTCCGCGTTTCGGGCCACCCCGATACAAGAAAGCCCTGCTTGAGATCGATACGCCGCAGGTGGCGGAAGCCATTGCCCTGATTGACTGAGGTACCCCAGGCGCACTGCTTTGCCCTCGATCAGACTCGAAGGCGACAACATCGAAGGTAATAAAAAAGCCGACGGGTCCTGCGACCGGTCGGCTTTTTTGTGTGAGCCGCTTATCGACCGCCAAGCAGATCCTGTGGAGAGATTCCCACAACACGGGCGCCGGTGAAGAATTCAATGGACTGCGCGTGGCCTTCCTCGCCGAGACCGGAGAGACCCCAGGCACCGCGTGGAGCGCCTTGGCCAATGGCGAGCAGGCTATAGCCGTTGATCTTGACCCCGCCGGTACGCATGCGACGGGCGAAGGTGAAGGCTCGCTCGGTATTTTCACTGTACACATAGCCCGCCAGCCCCAGGTCGGTGCCATTTGCCAGGGCCAATGCTTCACTGTCTGTGCTGAAGGTATGTACCGGCGCTACCGGGCCGAAAATTTCTTCGCGGGTGTCGCTGGGTGCGCAACCGGTTACCAGGGTAGGGGCTACGAAATAGCCGGGCAGGTCAGGCAGACTGGTTGACTGATGCAAGGTGCCGCCCAGTGACCGCAGGCGCTCCAGGTCACTCAGAACCTGGTCATAGTGGCCCTTGTGCACCAGTGGCCCCATATCGCTGTTTTCGTCGAGGGAGTGGCCAAGGCGAATACCGGCCAGGATGCTGAGCACCTTGTCCAGCAGTGTATCAACCACGGACTCATGCACAATCAGTCGGCCCAGCGCACGACACCACTGGCCATTCAGGTTGGTCAGGCCGTAGGCAATTCCGGTGGCGGCCTTATCCAGGTCTGCATCCTCGAACACCACCAGCTGATTGTTGCCACCAAGCTCCAGCTGGGTGGGTACGAAGTCGTCGGCGCAGGCGCGGGCAATCGCGCGACCGCCGGTCAGTCCGCCGGTAAACGAAACGGCTTTGATACGTGGGTCTTCTACCATGAGGGCAGCGCTATGACGGCTACCCAGGGTCAACTGGAATACCCCGGCCGGGAGTCCGGCACGCTCTGCCGCCTGCGCCATTACTACGGCAGAGTGCGGCGTGAATTCAGAAGGCTTGAGAATGCACGGTGCGCCGGCCGCGATGGCACTGGCTACTTTGTGTGAGCCGATTGCCGTGGGTCCGTTCCAGGGGGCAATCAGCAGCGCCGGTCCCCAGGGGCGGCGCAGGTATTCGACGTCACCGCAGGGACCGGGTAATTTCTGATCGAGATGGCCCTCGCGCAAATAGGCCGCCGCCCCGCGGAAAACCAGCGGAAGTAGTTTGGCCATCTTGCGAGTGGTACGAATAATGGCTCCGGAAGTCACGCTGTCTGCGTGGCTGACGGTTGCAGCAATATCGTCTGAGGAGAGTTCGTCGGCGATACGGTCCAGATAGTCTGCGCGTTCGTGCGGTGGCGTTTCTTCCCAGCTGAAGTCGCGATGTACCCGCTGCGCGGCTTCCAAGGCGGTATGGATCTGTTCCGCATCGGAGCCTTTGCGTTCCTGCATCGCTTCGCCGGTATTGGCGTCGCGCAATTGCTCTCCACGGTCGACAGCAGGGGTACAGAGTTGACCATCGATATAGTTCTGCAACTCCGGGAGTTTGCTGTGGGGCAGCTGGATTTCACTGGACATCTGCAGTTTCCGGTTCCGCATGTTGATAGGACTCGCCTGCAGCGAGTAATTCGTCAGCGCCGAGCAGACGGTTGATTTCGGACAGGTCCACCATCTGCGCACGATGTGCACTGACATCGCCGTCGGCTTGCAGGCTGCTCAGCAGGCTGCGCGCGGCAGGCACGAACAGGTGGAGAAGGGATGCGGGGAACAACGCGATGCGATAGCCCAGCGGGCCCAGCTCTGCCGCATTCTGTACGGGCGAATTGCCACCCTCCACCAGATTGTGGACCAGTGGTATGCGCTGGCCAAACCGCTGCCCGATGTGTTGCATTTGCTCGATGGATTTGGGTGCTTCGACAAACAGCGCGTCGGCACCGGCTTCCAGATAGCGCTCGGCGCGCTCGAGTGCATCTTCAAAACCATTCACACCGAGGGCGTCGGTGCGGGCAATAATCAGCGTGTCGTCGCTGGCGCGGGCATCCAGTGCTGCATGAATTTTGCCAACCATTTCGTCGGCGCTGATAACCTGTTTGCCCGCCATGTGTCCACAGCGTTTGGGCATTAACTGGTCTTCCATCTGCAGGGCAGAGGCACCCGCTCGCTCAAACGTACGCACGGTGCGCTGCACATTCAACGCATTGCCAAAGCCTGTATCCATATCAACGATCAGGGGCAGGGGCGTTCGCTCTCGAATGACGGCGACCGTGTCCGCCACTTCCGAAGCGCTGACCAGACCCATATCGGGCCGGCCGAAACGGGCGAAGGACACGCAGGCACCGGAGATAAAGGCGGCCTTGAAGCCCGCCAGGTCGACCAGCCGGCTACTCAGGCCATCGTAGATACCCGGTACGGAGAGCACTTCTCCGGACGCGAGCAAAGAGCGCAGTTTTGCCGGCTGATGCATGCTCAGTCTTCGCGCTCCTCTGCGCACAGAATACGAATAAGGCGCTCGGTCATGTCTTTACCCACAAGGCGTTCCGCAATGGGGTTGGCCGGATCCAGATGCACGATATTGCGGCGCACCAGCACGTCGCGTTCTTTGATCTGCGCGCGGGTGGCGTCATCGTTGATCGTCTGTGCGGCCTGGACCAGCTTGAGCCAGTATTCCACGTAGGAGAGGACCTTCGGCTCGACTTTTTCCTTGTAGAAATCGAGCGGTACGATGCCGCACAGCGCCACCGGCGAGAGAGAGCCACGGATAAACGGCATGGCCGCATTGAATGGCTTGATACCGGCTTCATGCAGTTCTGCCTGCAAAGCCATGTAGGTATCGTTGAGTGGTGCCAGGTACTTCAGCAGGTGATCCGGGTAGCTGAGCGGCTCATAGCGCGGCATGGGGTCGATAAAGAAGAAGGCATCGGGCAGGGTGCCGAAGGCCATGCCCAGATGGGGCACATCCACACTGTCTTCCAGGTAAATCGTCAGGTGGATATTGGTAAACGTGTTTTCCGGCGTGCCGATGTTGGAGTGGATGATCCAGTCCACCGGGGACTCATCCCCGGTAAAGTTCCGCATGCGGCCGACGGGCTTGCCATTCAGGTCATTGAACTCGTGAATATCGGCACAGCGCATGTCTTCGCGCAACGACAGGGTGCTGCTGATCATCTCCCAGGCCTTGTCGCGGGTGGCGAGCACCGTATCGTAGGTAACCTGGGTGTTGATGCTGTTGTCGCTATCCAGGTGCCTTGCGAATTCGCCGGTCAGGTTTTGTTTGGTTTCCATGGTTGGCCCTCACTGTCGCCCGGCCAATTGGGCCGGATTAGATTTCCACCTGTTCCGAATCCGCCTGACAGCATAGTGCCCGTCCCGGACCGGATATCTCTTGCCGACCTGAATCGGCTTAAAGGCTCATTATCGGGAAAATCCCCCCGGGTCGATTGATTATTGTCATAGCTGACAGTCATTCAATCCGGGGGTAGGGCAGTGGGCTGGCCCGCTCATTGAAGTCAGGTGGTCGCGGCGGAGCCCGCATCCACCGAGTCGCCTGCCGATTCCTGCGGGCTGCCCGCAGCGAGCTGCTTGCGCAGCCACAGGCTCCACAGGAATACCAGTCCATTGAGGAAGCCGAACAGCACAAACGGCGCGCTGGGGGAAAGCTTTGCATATAGCACGCCGCCACCGGATGTTCCCAGCAAAATACCGCAGGCGCCTGCAACCCCAAAGAACCCGATGGTGGTGCCGCGTGACTGCTCTGGTGCCTGTTGGCCGACCAGGGCCTGGCTACTTACAAATGCACTGATTTCGGCAATACCCATCACGAACAGCAACACCATCACCCAGTCAGCGGTGGGATCGGTGATAAAAAAGACTGAGCAGTAAACCGCCGCTGCGAGGCCCGAGGCGATCGCAACGGCACTGACGCGGCTGATACGGTCAGCAATCAGGCCCATCAGCATGGAGCCGAGCAGCGCGCCGGCGACAACTGCGAGGGTGCGGGGAACGGCGAGTTGGAACATCGCCTCACTTGCGGTCATGCCGAGCTGCAGCGTTCCGTATTGCACCAGCCACAGGGCGATAAATGCACCGGTCACCGCCAGATCCCCGCGGGAAATAAATGCGGCTCCGTAAGACAGCGCCGTCTGCGGGTCTTTTGCTGCGCGCAGTCCTTCGCGCATTTGGCTGAGCAGTGATTGTTGCGCAGTTTCTGTTGTTTGTACGGAGCGGGGCGCGAGGCCAATCAGTGCCACGATGGCGGCGATCAGGCCGAGGCTGCCACCGATGGCAAATGTCCACTGTTGCGCCGCAAGTTCTGTCATCCCATTTGAAACAAACACCTGCGGTAGTGACGCAAGAATGGGGGGAATAAATGCGCCGAGGGTGGCGACCAGCGCCTGGGCCCCGTTTGCCTTGCCGCGTGCCTTGTCATCCGCGTAATCCGCGACGACCGTGACCATCATGCCGACCATGGCGGCACTGCCAATGGCGACGATAAAGCGATAAATCGCGAGCTCGGCAATCGAGTCTGCGTGGGGATACAGGGCGAATCCGATACCGGTAACCGCGAGACCAAACACGTAGACCGAACGGCGACCGATGCGGTCGGAGAGGGCACCGACCGCGCCGAGTAGCAGAATAAATACCAGTTCCTGCATCGCTGTCAGGTAGCCTGTCACCATGGCCTGCGTATCTGCGGCAACCCCCATCACATGCAACAGGCCGGGCTGCAGCACGGCGAGGGCGCCGGCATAGCCGGAAGAGATAAATACCGCAAACAGGTAGGTGGCAAAGTGGCTGCCGGCAATCTGTCGGGCGAGCAAAATACCCAGCCAGCGCCGTTGTTCCGGGGCAGGTGTGGGTGTGGATTGCATGGTCTCGGACATGGGGTAACCCTCACGTTCTGCGGCATTACCGCGTTTATTGTTTGTTGTTATTTTCTCGCCTGCGCATCCTGCCCAGAGGGCAGGCAATGGCATGTGTTGGCGGTCTTCGCCAGGAGCCCATTGGAAGTGCCGTTGGCGACAAATCCGCGCGATGGGGATTTACAGTCAAGTGTAATAAAGGTATATCAATAGTACAAATGCCCGCATCGAGTGGTGAATGTGCGTGCAGATCACGGTTGCCCGAGCGGCAACATGATATTCATCAAATAATAATGACGGAGCGCACATGCCGAGAGTTGCCGCGCTGCAATTTGCCACGGGCGAAAGCCTTCCTGACAACCTCCGTACCTGTCTGCGCATGATTGACCAGGCGGCGGGAGAGGGCGCGCGCCTGATGGTGCTGCCGGAATTCTGCAATCATATTTCCTGGTACCGCGACAAGGCGCATGCCTGGGAGTGCGCCGTCAGTCTTTCCGGTAGCTTTCTGCAGGCGATTGCAGAGCGCGCCAGTCGTTATCAGGCGTATATCCTGATCAATGTTTCCCTGCGCCGTATCGAGCCGAATATCACGGTCACTTCTTTACTGTACGGCCCGGATGGGCAGCTGCTTGGGCAGGCGGACAAGCAGAGTCTGATGGGGCATGAGAATGACTTTTTTGTGCCCGCCGAGCGTGCAGCCGCGGTGGTAAAAACCGAACTGGGTAATATCGGCATTATCGCCTGCCGTGATGGCATTGCTTTCGAACCGAGTCGGCGTTTGGCGCTGGCCGGGGCTGATCTGTTGTGTAACTCCCTGAACTCTTTTGCCTTCGATGAGGCCAGCCTGCATGTGCGCGCCCGCGCCGCAGAAAACCGGCTGTTTATGGTGGCGGCGAACAAGGTCGGACCCCTGGTGCCGACGGAGGAACTCGAGGCCGTAAGTGGTGTGACTGGAATACCAGTGTCGCTGCTGTACGGCGCGGGCGAAAGCCAGGTAGTGGCTCCAGACGGCCAGTCCCATGCGCGTGCTCCCCGCGGAGAAGAAGCCGTATTGGTTACGGATTTACCGGAACGCGATGTACGGATCGGACGTGCGATGGGCGCCGCTGCGTTGCGCCGTCCATCGGTGTATGCGCCCCTCGCCAGTGCACCAGAGACGATCAGAGAGGATGTGGCGGAAACGCTGCCAGTCGCCCTGGTCAACCCTGAAGGGCAAGGCCGGCAAAAGATGGATCGGGTGGAGGCGCTGGTACGTGAGCTGCCGGGTAATACCCGGTTGGTACTGCTGCCCGAGCTGTTTCCGCTCGATGACGTTGCCTCAAATCTCGAGCGCAGCGAGAGCCTGTGCATTGAGGCCGAAGCGCGCCTGGTGCGCCTGTGTGCAGAAGAAAACCTGATGATCTGTACGAGCGTGATCCAGCGCGATGGAGAACGGTACTCGCTCGTGGGGATTTTACTCGACGGCAATGGTCGGCGTCTGGTTCAGGCGCAGATTCATCGCGGGGCACTGGGAATTGCGCCGGTTGGGGATGCACTGGCGACATTGGATCTGCCCTGGGGTCGAGTAGGGATCATCGTGGGCGATGATTGTTTTCATCCTGAACTGGCACGGATGGCCGCGCTTGCCGGTGTACATGTGCTGCTGGTACCGAGAGGTGCGGGCGGCTATCGAGAGCGAGATACCGATGTCCAATTGTTGTTGACTGCCCGTGCTGCGGAAAACCGGTTGTGCCTCGCTGCATGCGCGAAAAGCCCGCAGGGCGGCATGCTGGCGACCCATGAGCGGGAATTTACCCTGATGACCCCCTGGCAGGAGCGGAAATTCGACGGCAACATCAATTATCCCCTGGTAACGCCGCAGGAGGGGGAGGTCACTCTGGCCATCCTGCATCCGGTGGCGGCGGTGAATAAAAAGCTCTCGTCGAATACGGATTTGCTCGCGAATCGTCCGCTTCAGTCCAACGGGTTGCTATTGCAGTCGCCGAACCACGCGCCCCGCGAGCGACCGGTGTGTCCCGCATGAAATCCGCCGTAGCTGTAGCGGAAGGAGAGTACCGTTATCTCTGTAACGGGGATCCAGTGAACCTGAGCGAGACCTGGAGCCTGCACAAGTGCGGCGCGTATTATCGACTGGATTCCGTCCGCCATATTCCCGATGCCGGGATCATGATCCGCGCCCATGCGGAGCTGGATCGGGGCACGCTGCAGCGCTGTCTTGTCGACTGGTCTTCTGCGGGGTCCGGCGCCGACAGGGATCGATACCAAAGTCGCGCTCGAGTCTTCTTCCGAGGCGCGGTTTCCGGGGGGCGCTATCGTTTCCGCAATACCGGTCGCAGGGCAGTATTTGAGCCCGTGGGGGATGCCTTCCTGTTTCCATTACTGCGTATTTTTTCCGGTCATCTGTTCCAGCGGATGCTGCAGAAACCCGATGGCGCCAGGGTGGTCGTTCCCTGGATCAAAAATCCCCAAGAAACGAATCATTTGTTCGCTCCATCCTATTCTGACCGCTCTTTGGAGTGGGTGGCCGGCTTTTCCGTCGATCAGGCGATCGATGGTTCCCCCAGCGCGACATTCGCCCGCTGCGCACAACAGGCGGGTTTGAGTGGAGAAATTGACGAATTTCAGTACTGCGGTGATCAGTATGGGGACAATACGCGCTATTGGCTGATCCAGGGCCTGTTGCTCGGCTATCAATGGCAGCAGGGCAATGATCACTGGCAGATAGAACTGTGCAATTCCCGGGGCGTATGGCCCGAGGATTGTTTCCCGTGCCTGTCCCGTGCGGGAATACCTGATTGACCGCGCTGGTGCGGCACCGACATGGACGGCTGCATTAAGCCCTTTTTGGAGAAGACCTGAATTATGAGTGCCTATTTGTTCGTTAAGCTCCTGCACAACCTGTGCTTCGTGTACTGGTTGGGCGGAGACCTGGGAACCTTCTATGCCAGCCGGTTTGTTTCGCGGGGCGATCTGTCTCCACAAGCGAGGAGTACCGCGCTGACGATTATGATGGGTTGTGACCAGGGGCCGCGATTCTGTATGCCCCTGATACTGCCCCTTGGCTTGCAGTTGGCATATATGACCGGACAGTTTGCGGTCGCGGAGGTCTGGCTGTGGGTGGCCTGGGCGTTCTGTGCCGGTTGGTTGCTGCTGGTGGCGACACTGCACTTCGCCCACGGAAAATCGTTCATTCCGGTCCTTACGCAGTTGGATTTTTTCCTGCGTATTGGCCTGATAGTGCTGTTGCTGGCATTGGCAGCCTATGCGCTGATCACCGGCTTTATCCTCAGTGCGGGCTGGTTGGCCATCAAGCTGGGGGTGTTTGCACTCCTGGTGGGGTGTGGCCTGATGATCCGCGTTCGCCTGAAGAAGTTCATTCCCGCCTGGGGGCAGCTGATGGCAGGGGATAACAGTGAGACGGTGAATGCCACGATTCGTTCCTCCATTGAATCCTGCCGTCCGTTTGTTTACGTGATCTGGATCGGGCTGCTGGTTAACGCCGCGTACGGCATCCATCTTATTTCCTAAATCAGGTGTAAAACATGAAACTCTATAGCTTGCCCCATTCGCCTTACGCAGCGCGTGTGCTCATGCAGATCCGTCTGCAGGGCCGAGACGATATTGAGGTTTTACCACCGCCCGTCCCCCTGCGCACCGAGGCTTTCTTTGAGCGTTTTCCGCTTGGCAAGGTGCCTTTGCTGGAGCTGGATGACGGCACCACGATCGCGGAAAGCTGGTCGATTATGGAGTACCTGGAAGATAGTTCAGCGGATCCTGTGTCCGGCCTGCGTCCGTCCGATCCCGTTGCCCTGGCTCAGATGCGCACGCTCGCGCGATATGCCGATCTGCACCTTGCGGTGGGTGCGTTGTTCCCGTTGTTTCGTGCAGCGATGGGGGGTGGGGATATCGATGCAGAGAGTGTCGTCACCGCGCTGACAACGGAGCTCGAGAAAGGTGATCGACTTCTTGGACAGATCGGCGCGAATTCGCGCCCGCTGAGCCTCGGTGATCTGGCGTTGGCGCCGACGATTCTGTACTTACATGAGTTGGGCCCGGTGGTCGGTCAGGCCGATCCTCTGGCGCCTTATGCACATCTTCAGAGCTGGTGGGGCTGGATCAACGGTTTCGAACAAGTGAAGGAAAGCCTGGCCGAAGTCAGTGCGGCTTATCACGCGTTTGCGGAGCGTATGGCTCAAAAAGCCTAGGCCTTTCAGGTGCTGGTATCGAGAGTGCCGTGGGGCGTAAAGCCGCTTGTTTTACGTCCCCGCTTTGCTAATGTGGTGGCATTCGATGCCGATGGATCACAATCGAACTGAAGTGGAAAACTCTCTTTCCAGACCTTGACAATAGTCAATTGCCCGGATCCGAGCGCCCGCTAGTATTCAATCAAAGGCACAACTGGCCAGACAATCATGGTCCTCAATTTGGGGTCGTGATCTTGGGATAGCCCTCTGGCGTACACAGCAAAAATCAATAAGGGGTGACGTTTATGCTGACTAACCTTTGGTATGTCGCGGAGTGGTCCAAGACAGTAAAAGACAAGCCAGTTCGCACAAAGTTGTTGGGGCAAAACTTCGTTCTATTCCGGGACAAGGCTGGCAAAGTGCACTGCCTGAGCGATATCTGCATTCACCGGGGTGGTTCCCTGTCCAAGGGTTGGACCACCAAGCGCGACTGCGTTGCCTGCCCGTATCACGGTTGGGAATTTGACGGTGAAGGCAAAGTGCAGTTCATCCCGTCCCGCGGAGAGGGTGCACCGGTCCCCGAGCGTGCGCGCATTGATGCCTATCCGACGGAAGAACGCTACGGTATGATCTGGGTCTTCATGGGCGATCTGCCCGAAGAAGAACGCTATCCGATTCCCGAGTTTCCGGAGTATGAGGACAAGGAAAACTGGCGTCCGGTTGAAGTAGAGTTCAACTGGAAAGGCACAGTGGATCGCGTCGTTGAAAACGGCATCGACATCGCGCATACCGCATTCGTGCATCCGGGCTTCGGTCATCAGGAGATGGCTGACAAGAACGAAATCCTGAATGTCGAGCGCGGCGAATACTGGGGGCGTTCTGACAATGTTCTTTATCCGCCGCAGTTGGCCGGCAACCTTGGTCTGATGAAACTGTTTCGCAAGGACAAGGCGGCGACCTATGTAACCCCCTCGTTCTACCTGCCAGGACATTGTGTGCGTCTGCAAATCAAAGTGAACTCCTGGATGGAGATGATCATCTTTGATGCCAATACGCCGGTCGATGAAAACACCACGCGTTCCTTTGCGATTCAGGTGCGGAACTTCTTCAAGTGGCCGATGTTTGATGGTGGTGCAATCAAGCGTACCGCAGCAGTCTTTAAAGAAGACGGCGATATTGTCGAGGAGCTGTCTCCGAATTACCTGCCGGAAACCCTGGAAAATGAAGTGTCGGTAGAGCAGGACAAGTTTATGGGCGCCTGGCGCACCATTCGCAGACGCCATATCGAGGAAAAAGGCTGGAAGATTGACACCAAGGCGATGAAGCCTTATGAGGGAGAAAAGGTATTTACCATTCCTTCACCGGCCCGTCGATTGAATCCCCACTTCAAGTGGGCATTGGATACGGTGCCGCTGGTCGCGCCGAAGTCCCGTCGAACCCAATCGTCCCAGGCTGCATCCCCGCAAAAAGAGCCTGTTACAGAATCTTGACGAACCGTGAGCGGGGCCAATAAAAGGCCCCACTAAAAAAGCCGCACAGCGATCGTTGTGCGGCTTTTTTTGCGTTGAGACTTGATGGTCCCCACGTCTTAAATTGCCTTATCGTGCTTTACAGTGTGCCGTTCTACTTTCAGCTCAATGCCCGCTGGTACGCGCGGTAATCGTTGTGTGGGCAGCCTTTCTTCGCTGGACCCAGCCTGGCAGGAGTAAAACCAGGCTGGCACAGGTGAAGGGAATCAGCCTTTCTGCCCAGTCGCCTGTTGTGCTCGGCAGCAAGTACAGCGTGACTGCCAGTACAAAGCCCACCACGATCGAGCGGGCAACGGCGAAGGGACTGAGTTGTATCCCCGCGAGACGGGCAAACACCGTTGGACCAAATGCCGAACCAATCGCGATCCAGGCAAACAGAACACGGTCAAAGATGGTGGCTGGCAGGAACAGTGCGATCACCACTGCGATCGCCGAGACCGACAGCATCGCCAGCCGCGAGATCAGCAGTTCGCGGCCCGGAGGGAAGTGCTCAGTGCGTAAATCATGGGAAATGGTGGAGGCCACCACCAGCAGCATGCTGTCCGCGGTGGACATAATCGCCGAGAGAACCGCAGCCAATAATATGGCGCTGACCACCGGCGGCAGTAGCTGGCTGGATAGCTGGAAGAATACGGTTTCCGGATCTTCGAGACCGGGTGTGAGTAGACGCCCCAACATGCCCAGGGAATAGGTCCCAAGGAAAATGAGCGCGAGCCAGCCGATGGATAGTATCTGTGCCTGCTTCAGTGCGCGGGTATCCCGGAGTGCCATAAATCGGTTCAGTAGATGCGGCTGCCCGAAAGTCCCAATACCAACGGCCATACAGCCTGCCACAAATCCAATCGCCGCGAGCCCGGTATTTTTGCCCGTCAGTGCCAGTGTGTCGCCCCAGATGGCGCTTGCGCTGCTCACCGCCTCCCAGCCGTCAGCGGAAACAAAGGCGACAGAAGGTAAGAGCAGGGCGGCACCAAGCATCAGCGCGCCCTGCAGTGTGTCACTGATACTGGCAGCCCAGAATCCACCGAGAAAAGTGTACGCGGTAATGATGGCCGCGCCCAGAAACAGGCTGCCGGTCAGGGACATTGAGAAGGTATCGGAGAAGGTGGTCGCTGAAGCTTGAAACTGCGCGGCAATATAGAAGACGAATGAACCGAGGATGACGGCAGCGGCCAGGCGTTTTACCAGGACCGCCCCGGCGCTGTTCGCCGGTTCGTCCTCTGCCAGGAAATCGGTCAGGGTGATTTGCGCTTTACGACGGCTATGTGTCATTAATCGGGGACCGATCCACAGCCACGCAATGGCGCCACCACATACGGCGCCCACCGCAATCCACACGGCCGAGGCTCCCATCACGTAGGCAGCACCGCTCATGCCGAGAAGTGTCCAGGCTGAAGCGCTACTGGCACCATAACTGATGGCGGCGACGACTGGCCCTAAATTGCGGCCACCGAGAAAGTAATCGCTGTTGTCACGAGTGCGTCGCTGGCTCCAGAAACCAATCCCGAGAAGGATGGCCTTGTAGATGACAAGCGTATAAAGGGCGACCGTAGTATCCATAGTTACCACTACTTTTTGATGATTATTGCCAGCCCGATCAAGCGGAACAGGTTTATGTTCTATTGCCTGTTATGTCACAAGCATTGGCGGACATCAACAAAATGTCCGGCGATGGCTGCCGCAGCGGCCATCGCCGGACTGACCAGGTGCGTCCGGCCACGGTATCCCTGGCGACTTTCGAAATTGCGGTTGGAGGTAGAGGCACAGCGCTCGTCGGGCGACAGATAGTCGGGGTTCATGGCATTACACATCGAGCAGCCCGGTTCTCGCCATTCGAAGCCGGCATCAATAAAGACTTCATGCAGGCCTTCCGTTTCTGCCTGGGCCTTCACCCGTGCTGAGCCAGGTACAACCATGGCCCGTTTGATGCGATCTGCAACTTTGTGCCCTGCGACAATGGCGGCGGCACTGCGCAGGTCTTCTATACGCGCGTTGGTGCAGGAGCCAATAAATATCTGATCCAGTGGGAGATCGCCAATAGACTGCCCCGGCTTTAATCCCATATAGGCCAGCGCATGATGCCAGTCGGCTCTCTCGACGTCATTGCGGGCCGAATCGGGGTGTGGGACCTGACCGGTGATCGGGATCACCTGATCTGGCTTGGTGCCCCAGGTGACGAGCGGGGGCACGTCGCCAGCATTGATGACGTGTGTGCGCTCGAACTCGGCATCGGCGTCGCTGTGTAGTTGCTGCCATTCCGCTAGCGCGCGTCGCCAGTGATCGCCGTGAGGCGCGCGGGGACGTCCCGCTACATAAGCCTCCGTGACTGAATCGAAGGCGATGAGCCCGGTACGCGCCCCCAGTTCGATGGCCATATTGCACAGGGTAAATCGCGACTCCATGCTCAGGGATGTGATGGCGCTGCCTGTAAACTCCACTACGTAACCCGTTCCTGCTGCAACGCCCAGGCTCCCGAGTATGTACAGGGCAAGGTCCTTGGCGGTGACACCGTCCCGTAGTGCTCCTGCCACCTCAATCCGCATGTTCAGGGACTTTCGGGTGCGCAGGCATTGGGTGGCCATGACGTGCTCGACCTCGGAGGTGCCGATACCCTGGGCGAGAGCAGCCAGCGCTCCATGGGTGGAAGTATGGGAGTCCCCGCAGGCGATCGTCATGCCCGGCAGGCACCAGCCGTTTTCGGGGCCGATCACATGGACGATGCCCTGTTGCGCGGACTCCATGGGGACGCGATACACATCATGCTGGCTGCAGTTGCGCTCAAGCGCGATCACCTGATCACGCGCAAACCGATCTTCGATGCCCCGGGTACCGATGGATTGATTGACAGTGGGTACCTGGTGATCCGCGGCCGCCATGATGGAATGGTTGCGCCAGAGCGTCAGATTTCGATTGCGCAGCCCCTCAAACGCCTGGGCAGAGGTCACTTCGTGGATGAGATGGCGATCAATATAGAGCAGGGCGGTGCCATCGGGTGCAGTCCGGATACAGTGCGCATCCCAGAGCTTGTCATAGAGCGTCTTCGGCATAGCGAATAAAAAGATATAAAATTATAGCAATATACCTTTATATCCGGGCTGCAGCGCGAATGCAAGATGCCCCGGTGACAGCCGCCAGAAGCGGCGACCGTTGTTTCAGGTGAGGGGTAACTGGATGGGTCCGCTTTCCGAACTCAGATGTCCTCGCGCCACCAGTTCCTCGAGCTTTTTCTGCAGCTTGTCGAAGGTGAATGGTTTTTCGATGCAGTCGAGTATGCCATCGGCAAGCGCGTCTCTGATTTTTTGATCGACACTGTAGCCCGTCGACAGCATCGCCTTTATCTCGGGGTTGATCTGCTTTAAAACGGCAAACAACTGGTGGCCGTCCATGAGTGGCATGATCATATCCAGTAGAACGAGATCGACGCTTTCCGCGTGTTCCTGGTAGTACGCAATGGCTTCGGTGGCACCGGCGAAGGTGAATACCTGATGCCCGTGCATTTCAAAGAGCGTCTTTGAATAGCGTCTGACAATCGCCTCGTCATCAACCACCATGATGCGGTAGCAGGTATTGCTTTGCTGGCCGCCCAGATGGCCAAGGGTATTACGCGGGCGCTCTGGCAAGATCGGAAGGTACAGGTCGAAACGGCTTCCCTCTCCCTCGTGGCTACTGCAGCGGATTGCGCCTTTATGTAAGTGGGTTGTGCCATAGACCGCAGCGAGGCCGAGACCTGCACCGCGACCACTATCCTTGGTGGTAAAGAAGGGTTCGAAAATGCGACTGCGGACTTCCTCGGTCATTCCGGTGCCGCTGTCGCTGATGGAGATTAACAGGTAACGCCCGGGCGCAATTTCAAAGTCAGATATTGTGGTTACACCATCGATGTCGATGTTGCTGGTACTAAAGCGAAGATTGCCCCCGTTCGGCATCGCATCTTTGGCATTGATTCCGAGGTTAAGCAGTGCGCTTTGTAACTGTGCCGCGTCACCCATAACGTGCGGAAAGCTCGCGTCGAGATCCCGTTCAATGTTGATCCGTCGGTCGATGGTGCGCTGCAGCATGGCGCACACATCCCGGATCAACTCGTGGGTGTTACATTCGGCGAGCTGATAGTTGCCTTTGCGCGCGAACGTCAATAGTTGCTTGGTGAGATCGGTGGCGTGATGGGCTGTATTGAGTATTTGTGAAATATACTCGCTGACTCGGGCATCGCAGGTAATTTGTTGTATCACCTCAGCGTAGCCGGTGATGCCATGAATCATATTATTGAAGTCGTGCGCGATACCACCGGCCAGTTCGCCAATGGCCTGCATCTTGTGCGCTTGCCGCAATTCCTCTTCCAGCGCTCTCTGTTTGGTAATATCCGATCCAATACTGAGTACACCGATCGCATTGCCGTGTTCGTCGTTCAGGACTTTATTGGTCCAGGCGATCCAGACACGCTCTCCATTTTTCTTGATGTTCTCGTTGACGTTGTAGCGATGTTCTTCCGGATGGTTGCAAATGTGATCCATCAGTGGTCGCAGGTCGCGACCCGTACTCTCGCTGGCTGGCACGATGGTGCCGATGACATGCTGGCCGATAATTTCTGATTCGATATAGCCAAAAAAATCCTGCGCGTATTCATTGAAGAGGGTGATGATGCCATTTCGGTCCCAGCGGAGGATGATCGAATTGGCATGTTGTACCAACTCCCGGTAGCGCTCTTCACTCTGACGTAGCGCCTCATAAACGTCCTGGGATTCCTTTCCGACCGTCATCTCAATTTCCCCTCTGATCCGGCATTCCGTTCCATCGCGGATATTCTGCGCAACGCAGCATTCGAATGATTGCATCACGAAAGATCTGGGCTGTCCATGGCTGGGGGCCAGGGCATGGCCACGAACTCCGGGGATAGGGGCACACAGCAGGGGGAATTGGACAAAGGTCGTTTATGGGAATGAATAATGCGCCAGCGCACGGGGTGTTTTTTATTACCGGGTCTCCGCACGCTAATTTTAGGAGGCCTCGGGGACCTGCCACCCAAGTTGATGGAGCAGCTCGGCGAAGCTGCCTTGGGGCGCTGAGTAGATTGTGACGCGCTGTCCGGTTACGGGGTGCTCGAAAGAAAGTTCCAGTGCGTGCAGTAATAAACGGCGGCAGCCGAAATGCTCCGCGAAAAAATGATTGTGGGTCGATTTTCCGTATTTAGGGCAGCCGATGAGTGGGTGGTGAATATGCTTGAAGTGTCGACGAATTTGGTGCCGGCGCCCCGTATCGAGTTCGATTTCCACCAGGGAGTACCGACTGCTGGGATAGCGGTCGACAAAGAACGGCAATTCGACGGTCGCCAGGCGACGAAACCTGGTGACGGCCTCCTGTCTCGGCAAGTCTGCACTGGAGCGCTTGCGTTGGTGCTTAAAGTCATTAACCGGCGGTAGCGGGTAGTCGATGATGCCGCTCTCCGGACAATATCCTCGGCAAACGGCAAGGTACTTTTTGATTGCCGAGGGGGCGGAGAGTGCTGCCTGCCCTGTGCGTGCGATATCGGGATTTTTCGCGAACAGGATGACACCGGATGTGGGTTTGTCGAGCCGGTGCAGCGCATACACATGACAACCCACAGTATTCCTCACAGCCTGCAGCAAGAATTGGGTTTCGTGTCGATCGATGTGCGACCTGTGGACCAGCAACCCCTCGGGCTTGTACGCAGCGACAAGGTACTCATCTTCATACAGGATGGTCGGCGCCGCGGGTTCTGAATGGGTGGCGGGCTCCGTAAGGTCATTCATGCGGTTTGCGTATCTCGTTGTCTCTGGTCGCTGCTCGGGTCATGGATCAAAACCACACCGTGGCTCCACCTAGCCCGACGCTTTTGATCGGTAACTTTCATGTTGGCCTCTTGTGGCCGTCGGTGCGCAGGGCACCTGTGTGCGCGCCCTAATTGGGAAGCCGTCCGCCAACATCCTGAACAAAACGTCTGAACTCCGGATTCTCCAGCAGCAGTTGCCGGCCCACGGCGATCAGGTTGTCGACCTGTTCTTCGGTAATCGTCAGGCTGGTAGGAATCTGGTTAAAGAACAGCTGCTGTTCCGGATAGGGCAAGCTGTCGAAGTTCACTTCGACAAAATAGGGGGTGATGGCCCTGCCTTGCGCCGATAGCTCTTCTGTCCAGCGGTCCAGGCTGTCTTTAATCAGGTCGACAGTCGCCGCATTGTAGCGGTGCAGCTGGATGTCGGTCACCGCGTTCACGGTATCTTCGAGTGTGGGCGGGTTGGGGCTTTGCTCGATAGTGGTTTGCGAATTGGTAGATGCATTGACGGAAATAAGCGCAAAGCGCGTTCGCGCCTCGATCCCCAGATGTTGGAAAAATTGGGTGGGGCCGCCGGCGACTTCAATCATTTCGTAAATTGCCATCAATCCGAGGTTGTCGCTGATGCCGCCATCGACGAGATGTACATACTGGCGTCGGTTTCGGTCGGTATAGCTCTTCAGGTCATTGATGGCAGCGCGGACCTGAGAGGACTGATGTTCTTCGGCCCGCTGGCTGAGATGGCGCAGGGAAGGATTTTGGCATTGACCGTAGTTTTCCAGCACCACCGGGTGGAAGACCAGCGGAACTGCCGATGAAGCAGTGACTGCCCGTGCAACTGGATAACTGGACAGGTCGGAACACAGCAGGTCAAAGTACTCCTGGGTAAAAGAGAACCGTACTCCGCCCCCCAGATCTGTTGCGTTAATGATGATCATGGGGCCACCGGCGCGCTCGAGATCAGCGAAGGTCGCTCCGCCAAACACGGTATCCTCATAGTAAGTGACCGCATGATCGGTGCGGCCGCGCTCACTGAACAGCGCGGCAGGCCTCAGTACCCGTTTCGCGAGTGCGCGGGAAACATCCGCGCGGAGAAAGCGAGATTGGAAGTCCAGAAACATGCGATCACCATGCAGGCCATAGTAGGCCGCGGTAAAGCTACCGCCAGAGACCGAGCTGATCATATCCACTTCGTCGAGCAGCGAACTGGCCGGAGAACCTGACGCCAGTTGGACTTCCCGTAGCCCCTGCAATACTCCGTACGCCATTGCGGCTGCGCGGGTGCCGCCGCCTGAGAAGGCGAGTACCAGCGAGAAGTCTCCGTCACGACGCTTTTTTGCCATATTGGCAAGGGAATAGCCGCGTTCACTGCTATCTTCCCGCATCGGGCTGTTCTGTACGGTGCCGGTCGTTGAACAGGCCAGTAAAAAGCTGGTGAGCAACGGCACAACCGCCGATTTCCCCACGCGGATACCCTTGGTGACAATCCGTTTCACGGCCAGTCCTCCAATGGCTCCAGGTACACCCAGCGGCCTTTCACTTTTTTGAACAGGGATATTTCGTGGTGTAACGCCTCTGCCTGGGAATCGTTTGCTGCATCGATGAGATACCAGGCTTTGAATTCCACAATCGCTTTCTTCAGTCCCTGCTTGGTTCGAATGACAGACAGGCGAACCCAGTGTGTCTGCAGATCTTCTGCGGAGAGGTCCGGACGGGTGTTCTGGTGCCATGTTTTGCGCAGGTAGGGCAGGTTGCCGGTCGCAAATGCACAGAACCGGCTGCGCATCAGCGCCTCCGCGGTCTGCGGAAACGCACGTCCTTCAAGATAGAGCTGGCAGCATTTGCCGAAGGATTTCCCGCTGTCACACAGGCAAGGCTCGAGAGGCGCGGGTAGTGCGCGCGCCGTCGTATGCGTTTCTGACGTTCTGGTCACCTATTTTCGGTCCCTGATTCTGACTGGGAGCTCTGTGCTCCGGATTCACGGAGCCTAATAGGCACGGGCCCTCGCGGCAATAGTCATCGTGTGTCGTGGGCGAATTACTGCGGGTCAGTCGCTATTTGGCGAGTGCTTCGCTTGACCTGAAGGGATCGCCTGATAACATACCGACCGGATGGTAGGTTTTGACTAAAAGTGCCTGGAGGGTCATGTGTCCAAGGTCGAAAAAGACGACATTATCCGCGCCGCTGAAGAAGTGGTGCGGGAAAAGGGCGCGCGCAAATTGAGTCTGGACGCGGTGGCCTCTCGCTGTGGGCTAAGTAAAGGCGGACTGCTGCATCACTTTCGCAACAAGCAGGCGCTGTTGAATGGGATGCTCGAAGCGGCCATTGAGCGAGAGGCGGAGCTGTGCGCTGAGTTCACGCCGATCGAGGGCGCCTCTCCGGCCGAAGCCCTGAAGAACCGCATCGATGGCCTGTTCGCGCAAATGGCGGATGAGGAAGCGCTGCCGCGATCGTTGGTCGCCGCAGTAGCGGAAGATCCGAGTCTACTGGCTCCCATCAAGGCAAAGGAGATTCGTGTTCGCACTGAGGTTTGTGAGCGGACGAATGATCCAGAGCTGGCTCAAATTCTCCTGTACGCAGCGCGGGGCATGTTCCTCGGACGCATCCTCGGTGTGGTGGATGCCGGCGATCCGGTGCTGGCTCAGCTTCACCGTCGGCTGCTCGAGATGTGTGAGCAGGTGGACTGAAATCCGCACGAGAAGATCTGAAAGGTTGCACGCCTGGGAAGCCCCGGCCGCGTGAATCTATCCCAAAACAACGTTTTCTGAAGAGTTACCCAGAGAAAAAGCTATGCGTTTAAATGGAAAATTCCCGATCGCTGCAGTGGTGCTGACACTGGCTGCGGGCCTGGTCGGATGTAAAGCTGATAAGGAAGAAGCTACGGGCCCGGAGCGGGTGTGGCCAGTCAAAGTTGCGCAGGTTACCGGTAGCGGTGTGGTGAGCGAACGTCATTTTGCTGGGCGTGTGCGGGCTGTGCAAACGGTCGACCTGTCTTTTCGCGTTGGCGGAAAGCTGGCGAGCCTGCCGTTGAAAGACGGAGAAATTATCGCCAAAGGTCAGCAGATTGCGGTGCTGGATGACACTGAGTTCGTACGCCGTGTGAAAGAGGCCAGGGTAAACGTGGACCTGTTGGAGAAGACCGCGGCGCGTCAACGAGAGCTGGCCGCCAGCCAGGCCCTCTCTGCGCAGCAGCTGGACGAAACGGAGAGCCGCCTGGCACTGGCGCGTGTGGCACTCGAAAACGCCCAGCAGGATTTGGGGTATACCCGGTTGACTGCGCCATTTGATGCGCTGGTTACCCGTCGCCTGATCGAAAACTTTACCAATGTGCGCGCAGGCCAGGCGGTTGTGCGCTTGCAGGATATCTCTGAAGTCCGTGTCGAGGTCTCCGTTCCGGAGCGCCTGTTGGCGACGGTCGACAAGACCCTGATTGATTCCCTGAGCGCTGAATTTGATTTCATGCCCGGACGCGTTTTCCCGATGGAGTACCGTCAGCATCAGGCTGAGGCGAATAGTGTGACGCAAACCTTTACGGTTGAACTGGGTATGCCGCGTCCTGAAGACCTCCAGGTTTTGCCGGGCATGTCAGCCCGGGTAACCCTGAGGCTCAGTGCGCCTGGTGGAGTACTCAATTTGCCGCTGTCTGCCGTGCAGAGTAGTGCGGACGGTACTCCCTATGTCTGGCAAATTGGTGAGGATCATAGTGTGAGCCGAATCCCTGTTGATCTCGGTTCCACCGACGGTGACCAGGTACATGTGCTGCGCGGCCTGGTGCCGGGTAGTCGTGTGGTGGCTGCGGGTGGCCAGCACCTTTATGACGGTGCTGTCGTGCGCGACTACAGCTTGTAAACCTGAGTACATGCCTGAGAGAGGATCATCGTGAGTATTTCCGATATTTTCATTCGACGGCCGGTGTACAGCTGGCTCCTGATGTTGACCTGCCTGCTTGGCGGACTGTGGGCGATCGGCGATATCGGTCGCCTCGAGGACCCGGCGTTCACCATTAAAGAGGCGCGGGTGTTTACCGCATACCCCGGTGCGAATGCCCGGCAGGTAGAGGAGGAAGTGACCGAAAAGCTGGAAGTTGCGATTCAGCAAATGAGCCAGCTCGATAAGGTGACCTCCGCTTCCCGTGCGGGCATGTCCGAAATTCGTGTACTGATCAAAGATACGTACGATTCCGATGAGCTGCCGCAAGTGTGGGACGAGTTGCGTCGGAAGGTGCGCGATGCCCGCGGCGATTTGCCGCGCGGCGCGATGATGCCGGTCGTCAACGACGATTTTGGTGAGGTTTTCGGAATTTACTATGCGGTGACGGGCGAGGGGTTTTCTCCGACCGAACTGCGAGAAATTACCAAGTACCTGCGTCGTGAACTGCTGTCGATTGATGGCGTAGCCAAAGTTTCCCGGTCCGGTGTGATCGATGAAGTGGCATTCGCTGAGCTGGACGAGACGCGTCTTGCGCAGCTGGGCTACTCACTGGACGATTTGGGCCAGTTGTTACGCTCGGAGAGTTCAGTGCCGCAGGTAGGCGAAGTCGAAGGCAAGGATCTGCGCACACGTGTCGTCGTCGACAACCAGGCGAACGATCTGGAATCAATCCAGAATCTCCGCTTTGGGGTGCCGGGCTCGACCGCGCAATTGGCGGTTCGTGATATCGCCGATGTGACCATCGGCTACGACAACAACCCATCCTTTATTGCGCGCTTCAACGGCTCTCCTGCCATTCTGTTGGGTGTCGCGGGAGCAAAGAATACCAATGTGGTGGAGATCGGTGAGCGGGTAGAGGCCAAGCTTGCACAGCTTGCACAGGCGCTGCCGCTTGGTGTGGACGTGTATCCGATCTACGAGCAGCACAGGGTCGTTGAAGATAGTGTAAACGGCTTCCTGTTCAATCTCGTCTCATCGGTGGTCATTGTCACGCTGGTGCTCTGTCTCTTTATGGGGTGGCGATCCGGCGTTGTCGTTGGCGTGGTGCTCGGCCTTACCGTAACCGGGACGGTGCTGATCATGAATTTGTTGGGGCTCGAGCTCCAGCGTATTTCACTCGGTGCACTCATTATTGCCATGGGCATGTTGGTGGACAACGCGATTGTTGTCGCGGAAGGCATGCTGATGGGGGTGCAAAAGGGCGAGAAACCCGAGTTCGCTGCCCGACGGGTGGTGCGCCAGACATTCTGGCCGCTGCTGGGTGCCACAGTGATCGGTATTATGGCGTTCTCCGGTATTGGTCTGTCTGCTGATGCGACGGGTGAATTCCTGTTCTCACTGTTTGCAGTGATCGGCATCTCGCTGTTGCTCAGCTGGATTCTTGCCATTACCGTCACGCCGTATCTCGGTTATCACCTGTTCCGTGTCGCACCGGGTGCCGAAGACCGTGATCCCTATGATGGCCGCTTCTACCGTATGTACCGCAAAGCGTTGTCCGGCGCGCTGAAGTATCGTGGCCGCACTGTGACTGCCCTGTTGGTTGTCACCATTGCGAGTTACGCGAGTTTTGGCCTGATCAAACAGGGCTTTTTCCCGAACTCCAATGCACCGCTGTTCTACGTGAACTACTTCCTGCCGCAGGGGAGTGACATTGAACGGACAGATCGCGCTTTGCAGGAAGCATCCAGCTACTTCCAGGAAAAGGAAGGTGTGGTCTCAGTGATGGCTGTGGCCGGACGAGGTGCGGACCGCTTTATGCTCACCTATGCGCCTGAGCCGCCGAACCCGGCTTACGGCCAGTTGATCGTTCGCGCTGAAGAGCGTGATCAGATCCCGGCGCTCATTGAAGAGGCGCGCCAGGTGCTTCGCGATCAGCATCCGGATGCCCTGGTGACTTTCCGCAGGCTGGTCTTCGGACCTGGTGGCGGCGCTGATGTGGAGGTGCGGATCTCAGGACCTGATGCCGAAAAACTGCGGGGCATAGCCGAGCTTGTTCAGACAGAGTTTCGTCAGGAGGGGCTGCAAGAGGTGACGCATGACTGGCGCGGTCGCGAGCCCATTGTTGTTGCGAAGCTCGATGAAGAGCGCGCTCGTGTGGCCGGGGTGAGCAATGCGGACGTGAGTCGGACAATTCAGTATGCGACCTCGGGATACCGCGTGGGTGTCTTCGAAACCGGCGATCGCATTGTTCCCATCATTGCCCGGTTGCCGGAAGAAGATCGGAACCAGTTGGGTGCCTTGCAGGATCGTCTGGTTTGGAGCCCCAATCAGCGTCAATATATCCCGGCCGGTCAGCTGGTGACTCGCTTTGAGACCACCACCGAGGAGGGCTTGATCCAGCGGCGTGATCGGGTGCGGACCATCACCATTGCGGGAACTGCCCCGGAAGGCACGACGCCGATGGCCGCGCTCGCGCAGGTGCGCGCCCAGATTGAAAGCATTCAGCTTCCGCTCGGCTACAAAATGGAGTTTGGCGGCGAGTTCGAGCGTTCCGCTGAAGCACAGCAGTCACTGGGCAAGGGGCTTCCCATCGGCTTCCTGATCATGATTCTGGTCTCCGTATTACTGTTTGGCACCGTTCGCGAGCCGATCATTATCTGGCTGGTTGTTCCCATGAGTCTGGTAGGCGTCGTGATTGGATTGCTCGTTTCCGGTCTGCCATTTGGCTTTATGTCCCTGCTTGGGGTGCTGAGCCTTTCCGGTATGCTGATCAAGAATGCCGTTGTGCTGGTGGATGAAATTCAACTGCAGACCCGCGCGGGGCTGCCCCGTCTGACGGCCATCGAGCTTGCGAGCGTCAGTCGTCTGAGGCCGGTTTTCCTTGCGGCAGTTACCACGATTCTGGGTATGTCACCTCTGTTATTTGATGCCTTCTTTGCCGATATGGCCGTGACCATCATGGGTGGGTTGGGGTTTGCGACCGTGCTGACGCTGGTGGCCGTGCCGGTGTTCTACGGGATTTTCCACCGTGTGAAACCCTCAGAACGCGTTGAATCGTAAGCCTGATAGGAATGGATGAAGGGGTAGGTCAGTCAATGGGGAAGCACCAGGGAGTCGGTGTTCGGAAAGGCGCTTGAGACAAGCGCTCTCCAGCTAGCGGTGGTGAACGACGGTTCCCGCCGCTTTTTTTTTGCCCGTGAGCCCGCGCCGGGCAAAGTGCGCTGGATCAACACCGTATTGCAGGGGCTTGATCCCGCCGGGGGATGCGCCCAACATGGGCGCTTGTCGGTGACGAGGTATCTGGAGATTTCATGCGCTTACTGCGTCTTTTCAAGCAAGACCTGGCTCGCGAGGCCTCGGTGTGGGTGAACGATGGTGTGATTCGGGAGGATCAGGCGATCGCAATTTGCGCCCGGTACGGCATCGACTATCGCGACCGAACCCAGCAGAGTTATGCCTACTCTGTTTTGCTGGCCTTGGCCTATCTGTTTATCGGCTTGGCGGTGATCACGCTGATTGGGGCGAACTGGGACGAGATACCGCGGGCCCTGCGCATGGGCGGGCTGATTGCGGTGACGGCGGTCTGTCAATCGATTGCCTATCGCCATTACGTCAGTGGTCGCGAAAACAGCGCGATAGGGCTGTTCCTTCTGGGCAACTTGCTTTTTGGGGCGTCTATTATTCTGATCGCCCAGATCTATCATCTTGGAGAGTACATGCCCGATGGGGTTTTGTGGTGGGCATTGGGCTGCTTCCCTGTGGTGTTGATTACACGTAACCCCTGGCTTGCATTACAGATGGGCGTGTTGGCGCTAATCTGGTTCTTTCTTGAGGTCAGTTTCGGTTTCTATCCGGTACTCTTCCCGCTGTTCCTGCTTGCAATGCTTTTTGTTCTTCTCCGCGGTGCGTCCAGTAATCTGCTGCTGTTGTTTTTTCTCGTCAGTGCTGGCTTCTGGCTTGAGTACTCGCTATCAGCACTCTGGCATCATGACGGCCAGGGGTTCCGGTATACGATGGGGGAGGAAAACCTGGTTGTTGCCGCAGGGCTGTTCCTGTTCCTGCAGGGCTTCAGTCATTGGCTCGCTACGCGTCACGCGTCTGCGGCGGCCGACTACGCAACAGTGATATCACTCTGGGCACTGCGATTTGGCATTGTGATCTTGCTGGTATTCAGTTTTGAGACCCCCTGGCGCTGGCTCCTGGATGCAGACTGGCGCCACCAGGTGGGTATGTGGATCGCCCTGGGGTTATTGGGTGGAGCCGGCATTCTGTTTTCCGCCAGGGCTGGCCGCTGGCTGAGCAGTTTGGTGCTAACGCTTTTTCTGTGGGGGAGCGTGGCGGCCGTGGTATTTCTGGGGGATACGACGCTCGCAGCGGGATTTCAGGTTGCCGGTAATCTGTGTCTCGTGGTCACGGCTATCTGGCTGATCGTCAGAGGCGTACAGGATGGTATCTCGCACTATTTTTTCCTCGGTGTCGCGGTTCTCTTACTGACTGCGCTCCTGCGTTATATCGACTTGATCGGAGACTATATCGGAGCGGCGATCTTGTTCCTTGTTTTTGCGGGGCTGCTCATAGGCGCTGCAAAGTTCTGGCGGAGTAATCGTGAAGCAGACAGTGGGAGTGCGGGTAATGTCTAGGGCATTAAAAATTTCGCTGTTTGTCTCGATCTTTTTTCAGTTAGTGATTTTGCTGGGGATGTATGTGCGCGCTCAGGTACCGTTATGGACAGGCACTGAGATTCGGTTAGAGACAGTGCCGGTTGATCCTCGCTCTATGTTTCGTGGTAACTATGCACGCCTGGACTACGTCATCTCCCGTATTCCGGCCAGTATGATCCATACCGATAAACACATTCGTGAGGGAGAACGTGTCTTTGTCTCACTCGAGCCATCGCCCAATGGCGTGTACCAGTTAAAAGGGGCTTCTCTTACCGAGCCGGAATCTGGATTCTATTTACGGGGGAGGATTACCGACATCAGGGACTCCGGTTGGCGCAATGACCATGACCGGGCTGGGTTAGAGTACGGCGTACGCTACGGTATAGAGGCCTTTTTTGCGCCCAAGGAAAAGGCCTTAAAGCTGGAAGAGTATCTGGGGCGGCCGCGTTTCGCGCTTGTGATGGTGTCCCACACCGGGCGCGCACGTCTCAAAGATGTCCAGTAGCGGCCATACCAGTGAGGACCCTGCATCGGTAGATGATCACCAGGCAATAACAGCATTTTCCGGCGAGGAGCGCTAACCGATATGCAAAGCCAGTCCATTTCTGACAGAGAACGAAGCAGGATCTTTCTTCTCGTGGTGGCGAGTGAGTTGGTCCTCGTGCTATTGGCCCTACTGGGATGTATCCTTCTGGATGTGCCTCTCTATTGGTCGGGAGGTGCTGGATTGGCGGCGCCACAGACAGTGGGCTCCGTACTCGTTGCGATCATCGCAGCAATAGCCAGTTTCTGTCTGCTTTGTGCTCTCCTCCGTTTAGATTCAGGTGTGGGGGAGAGGCTGCGTCGATTGCTCGACAGGATCGCGCCAGTGTTCGCGGGTTTCCGCTGGTGGCAAATAGCCGTTGTGGCACTGTTGGCAGGATTTGCTGAGGAATTATTTTTCCGGGGATTTCTTCAGTCGTGGTTAGGCAGTTTCTTACTTCTTCCGATTGCTATTCTTCTGCCGGCCTTCGTTTTCGGCCTGGCCCATGCGCTGTCCTGGGGTTACTTTATCTCCACCTTTCTGGTCGGATTGGTTCTGGGCATTCTCTACGCGGTTTACCCGGCCTTGCTGCCACTCATGGTCTGGCATGGACTTTACGATTTTCTGGCGCTCGCGCTCCTCGCGAAAGGGGTGGGTTACTCGAAGGGCCTAAGGGTGGAGTGACGAGAAGTTAACCACCTGGAGCCTGCTGTCGACAGGCCCATTGCTTTCCATCCTGAGTAGCCGGTGGTAATTGCCGGCGATAGAAGTTCTTGGGTGGTTGCCGATGATCACCCGTATCCACTGCGCCAGTTTTTTGAAACCCATCGGTCATTGATCGTACCTGTCTTTCCCTGCACGCAGCCCCATCGAATTGACTTTTAACATTCCCGTTTGGGGCTACCTGTGCTTACGTGGTGGATATGTCGGGGGCTTGGTTGAATCCCGTCTCTGGCAAAGCCCGATGATTGTGAATAAAGAAAGGAGCACGCGGGACGGTGCGGGTTCAAAAGCGAACTATCCGTTCTCGGCGCCCTTGCAACTGATTGATTTTTATCAAAAAAGCAAGCTATATCAAAATTTTTCGATATTCTTCAAAAATGAATTGGGTTAAGGTTCAGCAAGAACAAAAAACATGGCCCGGGAGTTGGCAATGAGCAAAGCGTATAACGAAATGTCCTATGTCGAAGTGGCTGCGATCTACAACGACATCAATAATATTCCGCTGGATGCAGCAGAAGCCCTCGGTAATGCAGCCGCTGAGCTGGTCGGAGAAGGGGCCACCATTATGGACTTTGGTGGTGGTGCTGGTCGGATTTCCGTGCCCATTGCCGCGCATACGAAAATGATCGCCATGGACATTGAGCATCACATGCTCAAGGCATCAAAGAAACTAGCAGAAGATCGCAATATTCCTGCTCGTCAGACGGTTGGTACTGTGTTGCAGACGCCGTTCGCGACCAACACCTTTGATGCGGTGATTACCACCAATGTTTTGCATCAGGTGGAATTCTGGCGTGAAGCGCTGAAGGAAGCCTCGCGCGTGCTGAAGCCGGAAGGTCTGTTCATCATTGGTCGAGACGTCCTGGACGAAGAGTCGAAAGTGGGCATTCTCCGCGGTCAATCGCGCATGTTTACCGGGGATATCGCACCGGAGATGGTACCGACTGATGCGGCGGGCCCGGCGCTGTTTATGGAAATTCAAAAGCTGGGCGGGCAAATGTCCCGGCCGGTAGTGGGCTGCCAGTGGGTTGAGAAAGTTTCTGTTGCGCAGATTCTCGATCGAATGGAGCAGGGTGTTCACAACGAAACCTGGAGCCTGACCCGTGAGCAAATTGATGCCTTGATGGCCAAGGTGCGCCCCTGGGCTGAGGAACAGTTCGGCGATATCCATCAAGTTGAAGACGTAAAGTGGGAGTTCCATTTGTACCCCATCGCCGGAATGGGCGGTAAGTAAGACAAAACTAGAAAAGCAGGGGGCGGAATGGAAAAGTTATTACTGGTCGTGAGGGCCTTGCAGCTAACCCTTCCCAGGGCGGCTGCCGGATGGCTATTCGCGTTGTTAAGCAGCAACTTCAATCGAATTGCCATTTACGAGCTGGGTATTGCTGCTGTCGTTATTACCACGCTGTTGGGCCTCTATCATTTCCTGTCTCCGTTCCAGGTGATCTATGGGCGAATTTCGGATCGGGTGCCGATATTTGGTTTTCACCGCAGCCCCTATGTCTTTATGGGAATGGTGATCTCGGCCATCGCCGTAGCCGCTTTGCCTTATATTGTCGTGCCGATGTCGCAAACGCCCGATCAGTTTTACGGGATGAACTTCCCGTACGTGACCTACGTGATTGCGTTTATTGTGCTGGTGTTCTTTGGCATCGGGTTTGCGATGGCGGGCGCCAATCATCTGGCGCTTGTTGCCGAGGTCATTCCCGAGCGGGGCAGGGGACTCGTCACCGCCCTTATCTGGACAATGTTGATTGTCGGCATGATCGCTTCTCTGCAGTTTATTCGCAGCTATATGCCGGAATACGACGAAGAGAAAATGCGTTCGCTCTACATGCTATCGATTCCTGTCGTCGCGATCGTGACCTTGTTGGGATTGATCGGTGTTGAGCGTCGGGTTGGCAAAGGTGATGTACTCGATGCCGGCTCCAAACTCGAGGCAGAAGAGCACGGCAGCCTGAAAGACTTTGCGGTCGATGTGGTTCGCAATTCGACGGTGCGCAATTTCTTCCTGTTTATCTTCCTGTTTATGTTCGGTTACAGCCTGCAGGACAACATCCTCGAGGTATTTGGTGCGGAAGTGCTGAATATGACCGTGGGTGAAACCGGACGATTCCAGCAGATCTGGGGTGCAGGGGCGATCGTCGGCATGTTTATGATGGGAGCGCTGGTTTTCCGTGGCGGGATTTCCAAGCTCACTGCTATTACCTTCGGTATTAGCGGAATTGTGCTCTCCTTTTTTGGTCTCGCCTACGGCGCCTATCAGGCCTCCGCAGAGGTGGTGAACTTTTCCCTGGTGGCATTCGGGTTTTTCAATGGATTCGCTTTGGTCGGAACCCTCACCAGCATGATGGAATTCACTACAGACCGGGAGCGCGGTGCCTACATCGGTCTCTGGGGGCTGGCAATTGCCTTTGCCAACGGCCTCGCTTCCATTGCCGGGGGCCAGATGGTGACATCGTTGATCGAGAGTGGATTGATGAGCGCGTCCGATGGCTTTGGGGCGATTTTTATTGCCGAAGGGATTATCAGTTTGCTGAGCCTGTATTTCTTGTGGCAGGTCAATGTGGAAGGTTTCCGGAAAACCATTAGTAAAGATGGCCTGAGCAATGCGATGGCTGCGGATATGGGCTGATTGAGCCCCCAATAATAAAAAGGGTATAGCGCAATGAAAGTCAGTGAAGGACAGGCCAAGTTGCAGTTTACACTGCAAAAAATCGCCATCGCCTGGAGTTTCTGTATGGTGGTGACGAGCTTTAACCGCGTCGCCATAATTGAAATGGGCCTTCCGGCCGCGATTATCTCTCTATTGATCGGTGTGTACACGTTGTTTGGCCCGATTCAGCCTATTATCGGGCGGATGTGTGAGCGCTGGCCGATCTTTGGCTATCGCCGCACGCCATATATGATTCTGGGTACCCTCCTGGGCAGCCTTGCCTTTCCGTTGATGCCGGGTGTCCTGGTAGATATGCAGTCAGGTAGCACCGTTGCTTATTTCTATTGTTTCCTGCTGTTTTGTGCCTTTGGTATCTGTATTGCGATGCAGGCCAATGTGTTCCTCGATCTGCTCAATGATGTCACCACAAAAGAGAGTCGCTCCAGAGTTGTGACGCTGACCTGGACGGTACAGGCGTTTGCGATGGCCGGTTGGGCATGGGTGTTTGCCATACTGATGCCAGAGTACAGCCTGGAAGCCATGCAGAATCTCTACAACTTGTCCCCTGTGGTGATGATCGGCATTACGATTCTTGGTCTGATCAAACTGGAAACCCGCCTGACCCCTGAACAACGCAACGACATTAAGGTCAATCCGCCGAAGCCGGTAAAACTGCTCGAGCCGATGAAGGAGTCCATGGCGGTGCTTAGCTACAACCGTCACGCGCTGCTGTTTTTTGTCTTTATCATTTTCTCCCTGCTGTCTGTGTTCCTGCAGGATATGTTGCAAGAGCTTTGGGCGTATGACCTGTTCGGTATGGCCGCGGGCGAGTCAACCATCTATCAGCGTTTCTACAACGGTATCCAGACCTTTGGCATGGCGGCCTGTGGAATCTTTGTCGGTGTGATGGCGAAAAAGCGTCGCGCTGCCAAGGAGGCAGCCGGACTGTCGACCGATGGCGACAAAACCCTGCCAATGGACTTTGGCAAACAGCTGCTGGCTGTGGGCGCCGCCCTGTCAATTCTCGGCTTCGCCTTGTTGGCCTGGGCATCCTGGCTGCAGAACCTGACTTTGTTTAATGCCCTGTACTGCTTCAGTGCTTTCTCTCTGGGCTTGCTGGTATTCCCATCCATCAGTTTCATGGCCGATATGACCGTTGAAGGGCAAGAGAGTAAGTATCTTGGCCTATGGAGTCTCGCGCAGGTTATTGGTCTGTTCCTGTCATTTACCGTCAGCGGGGCTTTGTATTCGGCACTGGTCGAAAGCCAGTGGCTGACGGCAAATATCGCGTTCGCACTGATTTTTGTTCTTCAGGCATTGATGGTGGTGGTCAGCTTCCTGGTGGTTCGTGGTGTCACGATCGAGGGGCTACAAGGCTCCGCCCGTGAAGATCTGGATATTCCTGACGCTGTTCAGGCTTGATTCGCTCAACAATTAATAAGAGATGCAATAAATGAAAACCAAAGATTACCTCGATATTCTCCGTTGCCCGCACTGCACCTCAGAGGACAAAGGTGTATTGAGTGAAGCAAAAGAGGGCTGGTTAGCGTGTGGCGATTGTGGTCGTCAGTATCCGATGGTTGCCGGCATTCCGGTCATGCTGCCCGAAGAAGGTGACAAGTGGCAGGGAGTGGCTGCGGCTGACCTCCCGAAGATTGAAGATCACAACCGTTTTGTGAGCGCGGCAGATTAACAGCGGGTTATCAAAGCCCCTACCTAGGCAGCATGAGGTAATTGATTATGTGGAAGACTGATTTATTCCCGACCCAGTTGGTCGGGAGCTATGTTAAGCCCCAGTGGCTGGCAGACCACAGTAAGGTATACCAGAAAGAGGGCACCTGGTGGAATGTGGACAAGGATCTGTTGCCTCAGGCAATTGATGATGCGGTGCGCCTTGCGATCTACGATCAGAATCTCGCAGGTATAACCTTTGCAACGGATGGCGAAGTGCGTCGGCAGACCTTCAGTGGTCACTTCTACAATCTGAACGGGATTGATCAGGAGCAGCCGGAAGAGTTCACTAACTTCCATAATGATATTACGGAATATCTCAAGATGAAGCAGAAGGCGACCAATATCGGCGCCGATCTGGAGAAAGATGAAAAGCCAAAGGAGCCGATGAAGGTTCTGTTTCCGGCTGTGCGAGAGAAGATCCAGTGGCCCGGTCCGATGGTGGTCAGCGATATTCCGTTCCTCAAGCGTTATGCCACCAATCGCAGTAAGATTACCGTGATTGGCCCGGTCACGCTGTCCTATCGCCTTGTC
Organism: Microbulbifer sp. ABF4_148; assembly: GCF_056158985.1. Lineage (NCBI taxonomy): Bacteria > Pseudomonadati > Pseudomonadota > Gammaproteobacteria > Cellvibrionales > Microbulbiferaceae > Microbulbifer > Microbulbifer sp. ABF4_148. The sequence continues at coordinate 2,971,317 of NZ_JBSWUI010000001.1, read as the reverse complement.
GATATGGGGGTTTACCCGAATCACGCGGAATTGTGCTTTGCAATTGCGGATGCACTGAACCAGGAGCTGAAAGCGCTCGCTGCTGCCGGTGTAGACCTGATTCAGATCGATGAGCCGGAAGTACACTTCCGCTACAGTCAGTGCCAGGACTTTGCGGTGGAGGCGATCAATCGCATGGTTCGTGGCGTCGACTGTATGACGTCAGTGCATGTCTGCTACGGATACTCTAAGAACATCGCGCTCAAGGAGCCGAGTCCGATCTATCCGAAGGCGGTTTCGCTCATCGCGGAGTCTGATATTGACGCTATCCATACTGAATACGCACAACCCGGGCATACCCCTGATTTCTTGCAGTCGGTCGGCAACAAGGCCGTTGCCATCGGTGTCCTCAACCTGGACCCGCAGGGTGAAGTTGAGGAAATCGAGGGAGTCCGCAAGCTGATTATTGATGCGATGGAAGTGATTCCCAAGGAGCGCATCAGCCTGGCGCCGGACTGTGGGATGTGGTTCCTGGAACGCGACTTTGCTTTCCGTAAGCTGAGATCCATGTGTCTCGCAGCGGAATCCCTGCGTAATCAGTTTGGTTGATTATGGAATCAGTGCCGATGCAGTCCGTGATGAACGATGAGGAACTTCGGTCCCACGTATGCTGGTTGCAGATGCGTCTCAGCCCGGGTGCCGAAATAGGTCCCGGGCAGATCCAGGTGCAGGTCTATCGGGACTCTGCTGATCTGTCGGTGCTCGACCGTCTCGATCAGTGTTTTCGCGACCAGGCCCCGTTACCTGACTATAATCCGGACAGCTACACTGCCTTTATCCTGAGCAAGCCTGGATTTACCGCAGGGGTCATCCAGGCCCATGCATTGGTTTGTCTCGACCTGGACGGCCGGGCTACAGGCGAAGTGTGGCTCAAGCTGAAATCTTCTGCTGCGTTGCAGGCGGCTTATGGCGGCGAGGGGGGCAATCTGGCATCGCTTATCCAGCCGCTGGAGCGTCGTCTGCTCGGTAGTCGACATACGCTCCAGCCTGTGTTGACCGCAGTTGAGCAGGGTCCTGAGTGGCTGAAATCTCCTGTCGAGGTTACGGACGAAGGGCAAGTGCGCTTGCCGATGCTCGAGACGCCGTTGGACGTCCCCGAACGTTTTGCCGGCCATTGCTATGTCAAACTGGTGACGGCCGATCACCCCATGTGGAGAGGCGCAACTGCACTTCACCGAGAGGAAAATGAATGAGTAAGTATCAAGTCTATGGTGTGGGTGCCGCACTCGTGGATACGGAAATTGAGGTATCGGATCAGGATCTCAATGCCCTGAATGTTGAGAAAGGCCTGATGACACTGGTCGACAGCGATCGCCAAAACGAGCTGGTGTCGCAGCTTGAAGGGCATCTGGTTGCAGCAAAGCGCGCGAGCGGTGGCTCTGCAGCCAATACCATCATTGCGGCCAGCTATTTCGGCGCGAAGACGTTTTATAGCTGTAAAGTGGCTGCCGACGAGAATGGTGATTTCTATCTCGGTGACCTTCAGGATGCAGGTGTCGACTACCATCGTGAATTGTCACGCGAAGCGGGTGATACCGGCAAATGCCTGGTGATGATCACTCCCGATGCCGAACGCACGATGAACACATATCTGGGCGTCAGTGAAACGCTCTCCGTTGCGGAGTTGCACCCGGAAGCGATTGCGGCGTCCGAATATGTCTACCTGGAAGGCTACCTGGTGACCTCGGAAACTGGTCGTGCAGCGGCGATCGAGGCACGCAAGCTGGCGCAGCAAGCCGGCGTAAAAGTGGCATTGAGCCTTTCCGATCCCGGAATCGTGAAGTTTTTCCGTGATGGCCTGGAAGAGATGCTGGGCGGTCGTATTGATCTGTTGTTTTGTAACCAGGAAGAGGCCCTGGGCTTCACCGGTGCGGAGTCATTGGATGAAGCGGTTGAGCGCCTGAGAGGCTATGCGGATACCTTTGCGATAACCCTCGGTGCTGACGGTGCCCTGGTCTGTGAAGGCGATCGGGTGGAGCGGGTCGCTTCCTCATCCGTCAAAGCGGTGGATACCAATGGTGCCGGCGACATGTTTGCGGGCGCTTTCCTGTATGCGATCACCAAAGGGCAGGATTTGGTCACCGCCGCCGCATTGGGCAACAAAGCGGCTGGCAAGGTCGTTTCTCAGTTTGGTCCTCGCCTGAAGGCTGCGCAGCATCAAGAGATACTTACGGAGTTGACGCCCGCCTGATGTTTCCACCGGGCGGCATACTGCGTGCTGCCCGGTTTGATATCTTCTTCTCTTCCTACCTCTCCCTCTCTTTGCGTTCCTCAGTTTTTCTCCGGTTTGCTTGCCTGCGATTCAGCGCTTACTTTGTTCTAAGATATTTTCACTGCGCCTGTTTCGCGATGCTGGATCGATCCAGATCATCGAGCGTCTGTTGCGGTTAGTGCGTATCGGATCCTGTCTTGTCGAAGTGTTAGCAAGCGAGAGAATGCTGCGGCCGATGCTCAGCTGGCACGAGATATGAGGAGGAAGGACAGGAGGGCTCGTTGTTTGGCCGGAACGGGGGCGTTCACAGGAGGGGAAAGTTAGGGCAAAAAAATACCCGCCGAAGCGGGTATTTCGATGGGGATGGCGCCCTTAGAAACGATAGCCAAGCGATACGCTGGTCATACGTCCCATCCGGTTAACAATCGCCGGAGCCTGTTGCTGTGTCCAGATGTACGGACGATAAGCACTGGAAGGCGTGTCGTCATCGAGAACGTTCTTGACGGACAGCTTTCCGTACCAGCTTTCGCTTTCTACGCCCGCCAGGAAGTTGACATCCCAGTGGGAATCAACCCAGAGCGTGTTCACGGTGTTGATATAACGCTTATCTTTCCACACCGAGCTGAAGTCCGCGTAGAGCTCAGTTCCGCCGGCCATGAAGTGGCTAAAGCGGAAGCCCGCATTGAAGGTGTTACGATAGTTGTTGATCATCTCTTTACCGGAGAGGTCACCATCGGACACCATCAGATTGCTCATTACTTCACAGCCACCACCCGCAACGGCGAAGCAGAAGGGGTAGGGGGTCGCATCCAGATCCATGTTTTCATAGTCGACCAGGCCGAATGACACGCTCTGGAAGCCCTTTTTCACCTCTGCATCGTTGAACGTATACGCGGCATGGAAAGCCCAGCTGTCGCTGATCTGGAAAGCAGTCTCAACTTCAACCCCGTTGATCTCCACTTCACCCAGGTTGGTTACGATGGCTGACGGAATCGTCGCTCCGTTGCTGAACTGGGAGAAGGTGCGCAGATGCTGATCCTGCCAGTCAACCCGGTAAGCTGCGATGTTCATGTAGCCGCGGCCATCCAGAACAGTGCGCTTTGCGCCCAGTTCGTAGGTGATGTTGGTTTCCGGTGCGTAGGTTTGTTCCGACTCAATCGGGGTACCGCCGTTAATACCGCCAGACTTGGTACCTTTGCCGACGTTCATGTAGAAGTTCGTATAATCGTCAAAGATATAGGTAGCGATCAGACGGGGAGACACCCAGTCCCAGCTGCCTTCACTCACGCCGGCGGCGCCGGTAAAGTGCAGGACGTTGTCTGCGATTTTCTCTTCTTCGGTGTAGCGCGCCTCGAAGCCAACATTCAGGCGATCGGTCACGTCGTAGGCGACAGAAGCGAATACGGATCGGACCTCGGTGCTGTGGTTGGTCTGGGTAATCCGCTGCGGCTGGCCATCTTCGGTCAATGCCAGAATAGACGACTGAATAGAAGCAGTATTGATCGCATCCACCGCCGGGTTGCCACTATCGGCGGGCAGGGCACTGGAGGTAAGCCACTGATCCAGTTCAATATCCGCATACATCAGTCCAGCACTCCACTGCCATGGGCTATCGCCATTGGACTGGATGCGGAATTCCTGACTGAATTCCTTACGGTCATCGTTTGGCTGGCCGCCATAGTTATAGGCATTCACACCCAGCAGGTAAGCGGTTGTGGTCGGACCCAGAGCCAGGGAAGTAATGTAGTTCGGCATCAGCTCGGTCGGCGTGACCGGGCCAAAACCGGTGTCTACTGGAATCACCGGTGCAAACACCATGGTCGCGCCCGCGTAGGCATTGGCAAAGCCCTGCAGGGAGCGGGTTTCGGTCTCTGATGTTGCGGTGATGGAAGTCAGCGTGAACCCGTCCAGATCCAAAGTGGAGGTCAGGTTAAAGCGATCAGACTTGTTGGTAACACCGAATGCGTTGCCCGCGAATCCATCAGGGTCGGCGGCAACGGCTTCGCCGTAGTAAGCGGTCGGGGCACCGGTGACAGCGGCCATTCCGGCAGGCGTCAGTGTATTGATGCCCGGTGTGTAATGTACGCCGGGAATCAGGAAGGGGGCACCGCCCGTGAGGGCCGTATTGATTTCTGCTGGATGCTCGGCGTTATTGGCTATTTCGTAGCCGGCGTTGTGGTGCTCCTGCATGTCGACGTGCGTCGCAGAGAAGTCAAACTCCAGGTTGTCGAGCGGCGTAAACAGCACGCGTACACGCTGTGACTCGTTGTCGATAGCGCCCAGATAGGTATCGCCCTGCTCGAAGGTGGATCCGCTCTCGGAATCCACCATGTCCACGCTGAATGCCAATTTGTCACCCAGTGGCATGGCCAGGCTGGCCTTGATGCCCTGCTGACCCTCGGCGCCGGCGGTGATTTCAGTCGTTGCCTCAAATTCCTGGCCAGGCTTGCGGGTGATGTAGTTCATCGCACCGGAGAAGGCATTGCGACCATAGATGGCGGACTGCGGTCCGCGGACGACTTCCACGCGCTCCAGCCCCATCATCGGGATAAAGGACGCTGCGCGGCCAGACATGTAGACACCGTCCACAAATACTGCCACGTTGGTATCGTCACCGATCAAGCCGGGCTGGCTCATACCGCGAATAGTGACGGAGCCGGTGGCCATGGTGCCGGAGGAATCGTAAACAAGGCCGGGTGAATTGCGTACGACGTCACGCACGTCCTGCATGCCCGAGCGCTCGATATCTTTTGCCGAGAAGGCATTGATGGCCACAGGAATCTCCTGCAGGGTCTCGGTCCGGTTACGGGCGGTTACGGTGACTTCTTCGAGAACGGGGCCGCTATCGGCAGAAGTGACGGTGTTCTCCTGTTCTGCGTCAGATAATGCGAGAACAGGGGTGGAAAAGCTTGCGGCCAGAATTGCAGTGTAGAGAGGTTGCTGCTTGAATCGGTACATATATCCCTCCAAAGATACATGGGCTCAATTATGTTTATTGAGTTGGCTCCGTATGGTTGGCAACAACCTCAAGGGCAAAGGTTCGAACCACGAGTGATCCAATGTCCCTTTGCTGACGTACCTTACGGAAGGTCTTTAAAAAGCCCTCCATAAAGCTATCAAGGCTAAAAAGTACTATCAATATGTCTTTTAGGGTAAACCGGCCCAAATTTGAGATTTGTCAATCCGCGGTAAGTCCTCAAATTTCGTCCTGCTGAGGCGAGGTGCATGGGGTAGGTTGGAGTGAAGAAAAGCCCCAAAAAAGGGCCTCGCTCGAGGCCCAACAAGATGGGTTGTTTTTTGACCAGCATTCGGCACTTGAATGGTCTGCTCCTCCAAGTGCCGATTGTGACCGGTTAGTATTTGTAGCTTTCCGGTTTGAACGGACCCTCGGCATCGACGTTGATGTACTTTGCCTGGGTAGTAGTCAATTTGGTGATCACGCCACCGAAGCCCTCTACCATATCCTTGGCAACTTCCTCGTCCAGTTTCTTCGGCAGGACCTTCACATACAGGCTTTCCTGCTTCTGTGCCGCCGGAAGATCCGCGAACTTTTTCTCCCACAGATAAATCTGGGCCAGCACCTGATTGGCGAAGGAACCGTCCATGATGCGAGAGGGGTGTCCAGTGGCGTTACCGAGATTGACCAGGCGACCCTCGGAAAGCAGGATCAGATGATCTTTGTTCGAATCGCCGCGATAGATTTTATGCACTTGCGGCTTTACTTCTTCCCAGCGGTAATGCTCGCGCATAAATGCGGTGTCAATTTCGTTATCGAAGTGGCCGATATTACAAATCACAGCGCCACTTTTGACGGTCTGGAGCATGGCGGCGTCACAGACGTTGACGTTACCGGTGGTGGTGACAACCAGGTCGGTGGTACCGAGCAGGTCGGTATCGATATCGGCCAGTTCACCGGTATTAATGCCATTTTTATATGGAGAAACCACTTCGAAGCCATCCATGCAGGCCTGCATCGCACAGATCGGGTCGATCTCGGTCACCTTGACAATCATGCCCTCCTGTCGCAGGGAGGCCGCAGAGCCTTTACCCACATCGCCGTAGCCAATGACCAGGGCTTTTTTGCCGGACAGCAAGTGGTCGGTGCCGCGCTTGATGGCATCGTTGAGCGAGTGGCGACAGCCGTACTTGTTGTCATTCTTGGACTTGGTAACCGAATCGTTCACGTTGATCGCGGGAACTTTTAGCTCGCCTTTTTCCAGCATTTCGAGCAGGCGATGCACGCCCGTGGTGGTTTCTTCACTGATGCCATGGATATTGTCGAGCAGGGCAGGGTACTTCTCATGGCACAATTGGGTCAGATCGCCACCATCGTCCAGGATTATGTTTGCATCCCAGACTTCGCTGCCATCCTTTTCGGACAGAATGGTCTGCTCGATACACCACCAGAATTCCTCGTCGGTTTCGCCTTTCCAGGCGAATACGGGAATACCGGCGGCCGCAATTGCCGCAGCAGCGTGATCCTGAGTTGAGAAGATGTTGCACGAAGACCAGCGTACGTCTGCACCGAGCTCTACCAGAGTCTCGATCAGCACGGCGGTCTGAATGGTCATGTGGATGCAGCCCATAATGCGGGCGCCGGCAAGCGGTTGGGCATCTTTGTATTTACGGCGTAATGCCATCAATGCCGGCATCTCACCTTCAGCAATATCGATTTCTTTACGGCCCCATTCGGCCAGGTTGATATCCGCTACTTTGTAGTCGGTAAAACCGCTCATGGTAATTCCTTATTGTTTGTGCCGGGCAGTTATCGAAGCTTCGCGGCCCGGCACATTAAATACATGTTTAAAAGGGTTAGGGCAGGCTGTTTCAGCTGTTCAGAGCCGCCTTCAGTGCCTCGACCTTATCCGTTTTTTCCCAGGTGAACGCAGTAAAGGTCTGGCTCTTCTCTTCCCCGTTTTCACGCCACTTGTAGGTGTGTTCGAATGGCTCGCGACCAAAATGCCCGTAGGCAGCAGTGAGCTGGTACATCGGGTGTTCCAGATCCAGTACCGTCGTAATCGCGTAAGGGCGCAGGTCAAATACCTTGCGAATGGCCTCGATCAGTTCCTGGTCGCTGACCTTGCCAGTGCCGAAGGTGTTGACGGACACGGATGTCGGTTCCGCGACACCAATTGCATAGGAAACCTGAACTTCGCAGCGGTCGGCGAGACCCGCGGCAACCACATTTTTAGCTACATAGCGGCCTGCATAGGCAGCGGAACGGTCTACTTTGGAAGGGTCTTTTCCGGAGAATGCGCCACCACCGTGACGGGCCATACCGCCGTACGTATCCACGATGATCTTTCGGCCGGTAACGCCCGCATCTCCGACTGGACCACCGATGACGAAGTTGCCGGTCGGGTTAATGTGATACTGCGTTCCCTCATGGAGCAGATCCTGCGGGAGTACTTCCAGTACGATGTTTTCCATCACGGCTTTTTGCAGGTCTTCCTGGGAAATCTCGGGGTCGTGCTGCGTGGACAGGACGACGGCGTCGATCGCTGCCGGCTTGCCGTCTTCGCCATAGCGGAAGGTCACCTGACTTTTTGCATCAGGGCGCAGCCACGGCAGGATGCCTTTTTTGCGCAGATAGGCCTGACGCTCCACCAGACGGTGCGAGTAGTAGATTGGTGCGGGCATCAGGTCGGGGGTTTCGTTGGTGGCATAGCCGAACATCAGGCCCTGGTCACCGGCACCCTGATCTTCCGGCTTTTTACGGTCAACGCCCTGGTTAATGTCGACAGACTGCTTGCCAATCGCATTCAGAATGGCGCAGGTAGAGCCGTCATAACCAATGTCAGAGCTGTTGTAGCCGATATCGGTAATGACATCGCGCACGATATCTTCCAGATCGACATAGCAGCTGGTGGTGACTTCGCCAGCCAGCATTGCCAGACCGGTTTTTACCACAGTTTCTACAGCAACCCGTGCCTGCGGGTCGCGAGCGATAATGGCGTCCAGTACGGCATCGGAAATTTGGTCGGCCATTTTATCGGGGTGGCCTTCGGACACAGATTCCGAAGTAAAAATAACGTATTCAGACATAGATCCCTTTACCTTCGTTTGCACATAAAACGGCTGAGCGGACCACCCGCCTTAAGCCTTAGATGCAGTGTACAGATTTGAATCTATATCAAAATATTTTTATATAGGTGTTTTTGATAATTCGCAAATTTCCTATTTGAGTTGGCGGATCCTTTGCTGGAAGGGGGTTCTGCAGGGGCTGCCGGGAAACTGCGGTCTGGAGATGAGAACTTCACAGGGCCCGATATCACAGGGTGTGAGGTAGAGTGACTGGAGACCGCAAAACCGCGGTCAGGAGGGAAGGTTGCCAAGGCTCACAAAAATGGTGGCAAAGGCGAGTCCGGTAAAAATCAACGCAAACACGGCGAGCGCGCCATCGTGGATGACCAGGGCGAGACCGAAGGCCGTGAGCGCTACGCCGGCGATCGTTGCCGAAAATGGCACTACTTCCATGAGGGGTAAACCGAGCGCGATGAGCAGGCACACGATCGCGACTACATAGTTCCCGGTCTTTTTCACCAGGAAGTTCAGGCGCGGTCGCAGCCGCCTATCTGCAATCTGAATCGGCCGATCCATCCAGCGGAGCGCCGTAACCACCTTGCCTTGTGACAATGAGCGTTTGAGAATGATTTCCGGAAGCCAGATGTGGTGCCGCCCCATCAACAACTGTACGGTCACCAGAAGTACCAGTATTGCCATGGTTGTGGGAATGCCGGGGATTCCGGAGAGTGGCGAAAACAGGATCAACCCGGCCAACAGCAGAACGGGACCGAAGGACCGTTCCCCCATTGCGTCGAGGACCATGCCGATGGAAACGCGTTTGTTGTGCTTCGCGACGTCCTCCAGCAGGTGTTGAAGGCTCGAAACTTCTTCTGACATAGGATGGATCTATACCGGATCAATGCGAAAGCCATCAACGGTCGGCCTGATATTTAAAACGCCCGCTGCGCTGGGGCGACAGGTTCCAGTTCCTGGGATAGGCGTCAGGAGTGAAGTATAAGCAGGCAAGTGCGCAAGTCACACACCGTCCACTCGACAGGGGCGATTCCTCGTTGCATACAGAGACGCTATTGGGTATCGGTGAAGAAGGTGCCGTTTAGCCTTCTTCGAGCAGGCTCAGCATATACTTGACGCCATGACGTACTTCTTCGTCAGAGAGGTCGGTATTTCCACCCTTTGCAGGCATCAAACCGTAGCCACTGGCAGCATGGGCAGCAAGCGTGTCAAGGCCCTGACTGGCGCGCGGTGACCACATTTTGCTGTTCCCGAGTATCGGGGCGCCGTTAAGCCCGGAGGCATGACAGACTTTGCAGTTCTGCTCAACGATGGTTTTGCCCTGCGCGAGCTCAGGATCCTGAGTTTCGCTACAGGCGCTCAATACTGTCGCTATAAGTAAGATCTGGATCCACGATAGGCATCTGGCCAGGCATGTCAGGATAGGCATATAAAGTAACCTTCTAGGGTTAAAAAGGGGGCAAACACCGCTCGAGTCGTTTGTGAGCCTGCAAGAGGCGTGCCCCGGTATGGGTATGAGCAACCTTATCGATTGCTCAACAGGGTATGGCTGCCAGGCTTCAGAGTGGCACCCGGATGACGACGCCACCCATGACTTCTCCAATCTCAAAGTCTGTTTTGGGGCTGTCCTTATGCTCGTTATGGCAGCTGACGCACGCGGGTGAAACAGCGACGTCCGGATAGACTGCGGTGAAGTAGGTCACATCACCCAGTGTCTCTTCGCCATAAAAATTCTCGCCCGGGTTTGCTGCGATGTACTCGAGTCCGACTTTTTCGATTTCGGTGCGCGGTGCATTCTGGTTGTTGACGGGCCAGAGGGATTGCAGTGAATAGGAAAATTCGTCTGTGGTTGCCGCAACGGCTTCTGAACCCGCCCGGAACATTTGCGCTGGGAGCAGGGCACCATCTTCCAGTTCTTTCCAGTGTTCATCGGGTTTGATGACGCCCGCTCCATTGGGGCCCAGCCGCTGCACAATGAGCTTGGTATAGTTGGCTCGATCGGCATTCATAACGGCAAAAAGCGAATCTGTATACAGTTTTGGGTCAATACCTTTGGGCGCATCCTGTGAACATCCGGAAAGCAGCGCCGAAAAAGCGACAGCGGTTATGGCGGTGTTGAACAGTTTCATGGTTGGCAGTCCTCCAAGGGTGGTGAAAAAGTACAGCGTGAGAAAATTATGGTAATTACACGCTACTCGGTCCGTTGTCCGATGCGCTTCAGTGCCATCTCGATAGAAGGCACGGTGTTTTCAGGCTGCCCGGAGAAATTCCTGCGAATCAGAGCCTCGTCCGACAGCGCGTTGAGGGAAAAGCCCAGCCCGTGGCAATTCATGCAGACACCGCGGATCATCTTTTCATTGGGGCGCAGGTTGTCATTCTGGTTGTGTTGTACGCGGACGACGACACTGTCACCGGATCGATGTTCTTCCCGTGGCATATGACAGGTTGCGCAAGAGACGCCGCTGCCTTCTGGTGCCTGCCCGGTGCGTTCCATCTCCCAGAGTCGACCATGGGGAGAGTCCCGATGGGCGAGACTGTGTTCATCAGCATGGCAACTCAGGCAGGACTCCTGTGCTGCATATTGAGTGTCAAAATCATGCGCACCGTGGCAGCTGGTACAGCCATGTTCCCGGTCCATTGCCTGTGCGTTGAAAGTCAGGGCATTTGTCATTGCTGGTTTGACGGCGGTCAGGGTATTTGAGCCAGCGGTCGTCCGCTGCAATTTTGCGGATTGCCGCATGCCGTGTTTTCCGCTGGTGAATCCGGCCACTTCGTTCTGGTGACAACCGGTGCACTGGGCGATGCCTGGCTTGGTAATCCATTCGGTTGCGCCAGCCGGTTCATGGCAACCTGTGCATTGCACACCGGCGGTAGCGTGCGCGCTCATATGCCAAGAATTGACGATATCGGTCTTCAGTAGGTGGGCTGGTGCATTTGCCTTATGGGCCGCTAGTGTCTGGCCTTTCGGGGGAGATGTGCGCAGGGGATTTCTGGGGTTCTCGAGCAAATCGGGCCGGTGCGCATTCGCCAACAGAAAATCTTCGTAGAGCGCGCGGTTGTCGTGGTAATTGTGACAACCTGCTGACGCACACGTTTCAAAACCCATGCCGGTGTGACTGGGTCGCTCTGTTGCAATGTCCTGATGGCAGTGAAAGCAGTAGTCAGCGGGCTGGGTCAGTCCCATTGCCAGAGTTGACTCTCTGTTGTGCTCGGTGTGGCAAGAGATACAGTAGCGGGCGTCCAGTATTTGAATTCGGGCTGCGTTCCGTGGATCTGTGAACTTGCTTTTGGGGTGAGAGTCATGTGCGCGCTCCAGTTCTTCCTGGTGGCAATTAATGCAGGCGGTCTGCAATATCTCCGCTCCCCCAAATGGGTCGGTATGGCAGCTTTCGCAAGCCATCTCGATCTGATAGTGGCCGTGGGTGGTGGTGCCGATAAGGAGCGAGGATTTGTCTTCGGCTGCGAAAACCTGGTAGGCATAGTAGCCCCCAATCACGACAGTCGTTACGCACCAGAACATCCACAGAATTCGTTGAGTGATCAATGCAATATCCTGCTTAAATGCTTACACGGCTCGAAAAGGTAAGTTGAATGAAAGTGTTCAACGGTTGTTTCGCCCATTAGTAAAAATATGAGGTGAATATATGGGCGGCCACGAGTGCGGGCAGCGGCCAGATCGCAAGCAGGTGAAGCCAGGTGCCGGCTTTTCGCGACGCAGAGGCCAGTTTCGACGGCCGGAGGCTGACCAGTACACCGAGCAGCCCTCCCAGGAACGCGCTGATAAGGAAGTTGACCATCAGCAGGCGATTGAGGTTTTCACCCAGGCTGAAACCGGTATGTGCAACCAGTATGATCATGGCAATTACACCAAGCGTGATATGGACATACCGCCACCGGGAAAACTCTCCCAGTATCGTCAGCTTCAGGCGTTTCCTGAGTGACAGAATCAATCCAAACAGTGTTATACCCAGTAACGAAAACCCACTGATCTGCTTGTAAACGCTATCGTTCCATAGCCAGGAGAGAGAGGGTGCCTGCACCGAAGTGGGATCGGGGATTTTGGGAAGCCATACCAATGCAACAGAGCAGGCGATGGCGATCAGGCTGATGACGAATATACCTTTCAGGATTGGAGGTTGATCCTGTTTGCCTGAGTCTGCCGAACCCAGAAGCTCACCGAGCAGCGGCTTGCAGCTGCCGCAAATCGTGCCCGCGCCACATTGCCTGCCAATTGCCTCTGCCGTAAGAGCGCCCGCGGAGATAGTACGCTCGATCGTTCCCTTGTTGACACTATTGCATTGACACACAATCGTTGAAGAGGGCCAATTGGCAGGTGTCTGCTGTTGGGAGAGAAACCAGAGTCGACCTGTCACTAAAAACAGCCAGCGCTGCCACGGGTAAAAGTATCGATTTTCGAGGAATGCCTCACGGATGCGCGGCAGCTCCGGCCAGACGCCAATTGCGCAGGCGCCGATTATTCTTCCTTTGGAAAAAATGACATGCCGACTGGCTGCTTCTGCTTGTGATTCTTGGTTGCGAAAGGTGAGCGTTGAAAGCTTTGGCGGTCTGCCGAAATCGGATAGCTCGCCGATACTGTTCACTTCAATTTCGGCGACCTTGAGCTTCGTATACGGTTGGGCGCCGGTGTATCTCGCGTCGTTTCCGGCAAGGTTGTTGGCGAGCACCGCTGCCTGTTGCAGCCCGGGTGAGACCAATCCGCATATTTCGCCGGAGTATTCGGCGCACTCACCGATAGCGTAGATGTTCTTTGCTGAAGTGTTGAGCTGATGGTCAACAGTGATGCCGCGTCCAAATGCGATACCGGCCTGTCGAGCCAGCTCAATATTGGGGCGAATACCGGTACACAGTACGACGGTGTCGCACACAAGATGCTTTCCTCTCCGTGTGGCGACGCCGGTGACACGATTGTCCCCGAAAACTGCGCCCAGACCGTCATTGGTGATGACGTGGATGCCGAGGTTTTCAATATGATGAAGCAATACTTCTGCTGGCTCTCCGGCCAATTGGCGGTTCATCAGGGTTGGGGACTGGTGTACCAGTGTGACACGCGTATGGTGTTTGAGTAAGCCCCGTGCAACCTCCAGCCCGAGTAAACCGCCGCCGGCGACCACCACATGTCGTGAACGGTTGACCCTGGCAAGTAGATGCTCAGTATCGCGGATATTGCGAAAGGTGTAGACGCCCGGCATTTCGACCCCTGGTAGATTGGGGATATGGGGGCTCGATCCGGTGGCAAGAATTAGCTGGTTATAGCGGTGCGATGCTCCGGTACTATCTTTTACTGTCTGTGCTTCCCGGTCCACCGCCTCGATACGCAGATGCTCAAAAGACAGTGTCGATCGATTGTGTCCGCGCGTATCGCGCCTGTTTTCTGCCTCCCAGAAGATGTCAGGATATCGGACGCTGCCTGCGAGAAGCTGGGTCAGCTTGATGCGATCGTAAGGTGCATACGCTTCCTCACCAAATACACGGATCTGAGTCGCAGTCTTGATCAGTGTGTACAGTTCAGAAGCGCAGCGAACGCCAACCGGCCCGGCTCCTACCACAATAATACTTTGGGCCGGCTTATCCGTATCTGTGGTCTTCGGTTCCATCTTCTGTGTTTGGCAAATTTCAGGCATAAAATCCCATAACTCCCCTTTTAAAAAGGAAGGCTCGTCGTTGAGTCAGAAGGGGGTTCAGTTCTTGGCGTGATCCACCGGCGCTGGTGGTCGAGTGCGATATCTAGTTTTTTTGCAAATCGCTTGCCAACACAGGTCATTCGAATAAATTTATCGACAATTTTCCCTTGTCCGGAAAGATTTAGTGCGCTTAATCACAGGTTGTCTTTGGGTGTTTACGCAACGATGCCGACACGTTGCGCGTTTGGCGGGAAGGTGTGTCTCAGATTGCGGAGCGGCTGTGCATTTAGCTGGAGATAAACGGGTCTGAGTAAATGTTGCTTAGCGAGGCGCCATTGAGAAAGCAGAATTTTTCGAGCTTCTTCACCATGTCTGGTGCACCACACAAGAAGATGCACCAATTTTGTAGCTTCGTATAGGTATCGACTATGTGCTGGGTAATATCTGACGGTTGCGCATGATCGCTCTGGCGGAATACCGGAGAATATTCCAATTGGGAGTGGGACTGATTGAGGAGGCTGAGTTCATGCTCAAGATACAGTCGACTGCGGTCGCGCGCACCAATATGCAGAAACATTTTATTCTGGTGGCCGCGACGCAATGCTTCGCGTGCGATTCCGTAAAGCGGGGCCAAGCCGGTACCGACACCAACCAGTAATAGAGGCTTGTCGGTCATGGTGTCATGATAAAAGCAGTTGCCACGGGCTTCACTGACGGAAATTTTGTCGCCGACTTTTACATTATCGTGTAGCCAGTTACTGACCGCTCCGAGGTTGTGTCGCTTGATGTGTAGTTCGAGGTAGCCGTCCTCTGTCAGGCTGGCGACAGAGTAGGGGCGAGCCGTCTGCTCGTCCTTGTGGACTGAAATAAACTGCCCCGGGAACCAGTTGAAGCGATCGGCAGACAGTCGCAGTCTTAATACTTCTGGCGTCAGGTGATGGTGATCCAGAACGGTGAGTGTGTATCGGACAGTATTGTCCGGTGCTGTCACCTCAATCGGTAGCGTTGGGCGAAGCTGGCAGGCGAGGGCGAGACGACATGCTCGCTGGTTGGGAGTAAGACCCCGCTGTGCTTCCGGTGGGACTCCCCCTGCGGTCACTTTTACCAGGCAGCTCTGGCAGCTGCCGGAGCGGCAACTGGAAGGAATATCCACTCCCGCCCGTTCTGCAGATTCCAGCAGGGACTCCCCTCCATTGACCTCGAAGGTCGAATCCCCAAATTGCACGGGAACGCCGCTCATATCAGCGTACCCGCGCGAGATCGCTTTAGTTCGCGCATCGGTAGGTTTACCGGTTCAGGACATCGTCACGGACGCTATTGGCAATACCGGCAATTTCCTCAATATCTGATGATGCGACACCCAGCTCCTGGAGGGTGCTGCCCAGATTTTCAATGACTGCGTCTACATGAGAATCGTTTAATCCACTGAGTCCGGCATGGGCGCTGCGCATGTCCTTGCCGGTGTAGCTATTGGGGCCACCAAATACCATTGTGAGGAACGCTTTTTGTTTATTGGCCTGCTCGCTCATATCCACGCCCTCAAAAAACTGGCTGATCCGATCATCGAGCAGGACTTTACGGTAAAAAATATCGACAGCGGCGTCGACAGCGGCTTCTCCACCAAGGCGTTCATATAGCGTTGTCATAGTCTCTCGTTCCTCATACTGATTAAGTAGTGCCAGCGCAATCCGCGAGGCGCGCATAAAAATTCAGCAATTAACATGCCAGCCCTGAACTGCTGAATCACCTCCCACACACTGGCCCAGTGTTTTCCTGCCCGCATGTCGCACATGCGATTTCTATTGTTTTTCTGTGCTGTGCTTATCGTGTACGATCGTGCAAGTTGCGTGGCGTCAATATCGACGCCCGCGGCGTCGTTGGATAGGAACAGGAAATTTTGTGGGATGAAAACTGTGGCAGCGTTCTGGCAGTCGGGCGGTTTTGGCGGTCGGAGATTACTGTGTGTGTGGTCGCTTGTGGTGATTGCCCTGGCTCCCGTTGGCGCTCAGGCGGAATCAATAGAGTATCGGCGCAGTGAATGGTTGCCACGTTGGTCAGACGCGGATCGAGACTGTCAAAATACGCGCCATGAGCTGCTTCAGAAATTTTCGCTCGCTCCGGTGGCTTTTACTCGGGCAGATCGCTGTACCGTGCTCACAGGCCTGTGGTTGGACCCGTATACCGGCAGTTTCTTCCGGCTGGCTTCTGACCTGGACGTTGAGCACATAGTCCCGCTCAAGTGGGCCCATGATCATGGCGGGGCCAGCTGGGACCGTGCCACCAAGCGCGCATTTGCAGAAGATCCGGAGAACCTCTGGTTGGTCGATGACGGCTACAACCAGAGCAAGGGGGATCGCGGTCCGTCCAGATGGCTGCCGCCCTATGAGCCAACCATCGGGATCTACGTTATGCGATTCTTTGCCATCGCGACCAAGTACGGGTTGGAGGTGCCAGAGGAAGATGTCCGGCTGGTCGCCCGATATCGGTGTCTGGAAGGGGCTTTAGGCGATCGAATAAACGATGGAGGCGCCAGCGACTGCTAAACTGAAGCTACATCGGCACTGAAGGCGAGTGGCTTATGTTGCGCAGGATTGTCTGTACCTGTTTTGTGCTGGCGGCGATTTCTGTGACCGCGGATGTCTATATTGAAACTGAGGGTGGTGGGCAAAGCCCTAACCTGAGTTTTTGCCAGAAGCGGTTCTACGAAGAAGATGATGGATTGCTCAGGTGTAACTGGGCGGTCAACTTCAATTACGCATGCTTTGTGTCTTACCCCTCGAACAAGGTCATACAGGCCGGCTCCAAGATCCGTGAGCCGGAGATCGTTGGTGAGTGCGACAATGGTGAGGAAATCATCAAACTGCTGCACTACTAGCAGGGGCCTCCTCTGAATATTCGTGGTCACCGCTGGAAGCACCCTCAGTGTCCTGAAGAGGGTGCCTATCTCCTTTGGGCTCATCTCAGAGCTTCCGTCTGTCCCGCTGGGCGGCGACCTGCCGCTGGTGCTGTCAGGACTGTAAGTCACCGATTCTGGCGGATCGTTACCGTTTGAAGTGATCCAGAGGCCCGTCAACCCCGTAAGCTTCCGTGTAAGAACTTTCCGCAGTCGTGCGACCAACGGAGTGCAGGCAAGCAATGGCTTGTCGGTGCTACGGAACAGGGCAACGCGGCGTGAACTTCCGCGAGACAGTATGAGGGTTTCTGCAATGCGCAGGGAAGATCAGCAGCAACATCTGGCTAAGCTGGGCCAGCAATTTCGACAGCTTCGGTTAGCGCGTAACCTGCCTCAGGATACTCTGGCGACAGAGTCCGGTGTGGGTTTGAGCACGGTGAAACGTCTGGAAAATGGTCGGGGATGCAATTTGTCCGCCTTAATCCAGCTGATGGATACGCTCGGCTATGGCGAGGCGCTGGAAAAGCTCCTCGGACGTTTGGCCGCCGACGTCGGGGAAAGAGCGCGAAGAAATGGCGAGTCTCGCCAGCGTGCATCGTCACCGCGTCGTCTCAGTCCACATTCCTTCTCCCTGGAGTCCTGAGTTTCAGGACCCTCCCCAAACCTGTCTTGCCGCTTGAGAGGGCTCTTTGCGGCAGGCAGGGCCCTCCAGGCAGCGTTATTGGATCACCCGCTGTAACGCGTTCTATTTTGTCATTCCAACAGTGCATAAGCCGCAATGGCTATTTTTTTGTGAGCTGTTAGCATTCCTTCCTGAAAAAGCATTCTAACGCGTTGTCAGCGTTGCCCCTTCACTGTTGGAAGAACGATATGCAGAAAAATAATCTGTACGGTTTTTGTACGTGTTTAATAGCACTACCGCGTCGCATTGCGCATGTGTTCACCCTGTTGGTGATCTCTGCGCTGGTTGCGGCATGCGGTGGAGACAAGAAGTCGGAATCTTCGAAAGGGGCCGACTTCGCCAGGCTTGATGCCTTCCCGTCAACCTATTCGGTGACCCAAGAGCAAGACGTCTTGATCCGTGGCGGGACTCTGCTGACCGGTGACGGAGAGGAGCTGGAAAATACCGATGTCCTGTTGAAGGACGGCAAGATTGCAAAAATTGGCAAACGCCTGAAGGCCCCCAGGGAGGCCCTGGTTATCGAGGCTGCCGGGAAGTGGGTGACCCCCGGGATTATTGATGTGCATTCTCACCTGGGTAATTACCCGGCGCCTGCGATTGAATCTTCCCAGGATGGCAATGAGATGACTTCACCCAATACCGCTGAAGTCTGGGCGGAGCATTCTGTATGGACTCAGGACCCCCAATTTGCGCTGGCGCTCGCAGGTGGCGTGACGACGCTGCAAATCCTGCCGGGCTCGGCCAACCTGTTTGGCGGCCGTGCGGTAACACTCAAGAATGTCCCCGGACGCAGCGTCCAGGAAATGAAATTCCCCGGTGCGCCGTATGGCCTGAAAATGGCGTGTGGTGAAAACCCGAAGCGCGTCTACGGGGGCAAGGGTACTTCCCCTTCGACACGTATGGGCAATGTGGCGGGTTATCGCGAAGCGTGGATAGCGGCAACCAAGTACAAGGACAAGTGGGACAAGTATGCCAAGGAAGGGGGCGAAGAACCGCAGCGCGACCTGCAGATGGAGACGCTGGCAGGTGTTCTCAATGGCGATATCCTGGTGCACAACCACTGTTATCGCGGTGAGGAAATGGCGATCATGATGGATATCGCTGAAGAATTCGACTTTGATATTTCCACGTTCCACCATGCGGTAGAGGCTTACAAGGTCGCTGACCTGCTTGCCGAAAATAATGTCTGTGCGGCGATGTGGGCGGACTGGTGGGGTTTCAAACACGAAGCCTTTGACATGACCGAGGCCAATATCGCACTCGTCGACAAGGCTGGAGCCTGCGCCATGATTCACTCGGATTCCGCGGTCGGGATCCAGCACCTCAACGAAGAGGTCGCCAAGGCGATGGTTGCGGGTCAGCGCGCGGGCTTTGATATTGAGCCCAAAGACGCAATGGTCTGGATGACCATGAACCCGGCTCGGTCTCTCGGTATCGAGGAAGTGACCGGTAGCCTGGAGAAGGGCAAGATGGCGGATGTTCTGGTCTGGTCTGGTAACCCTTTCAGCGTGTTCTCACATGTTGATCAGGTATTCATCGATGGTGTGTTGATGTTTGATCGCTCAAACCCTGAGCGCCAGCCACACAGTGATTTTGAATTGGGTATTCTCGAGGCCAAAGGAGAGCGGCTATGAAGTTGAATCGATACGTCATTGCCGCGGCAGCCTTGTTGGGTGCCATGGCCGCCAGCGCGGAAACGCTGCTGATCAAGAATGCGAAAGTCCACACGCTCGGCGCTGCCGGAACATTGGAGAGCGCAGATATCCTGGTTCGGGACGGCAAGATCGATACGATCGCTCCGTCTATTGGCGCGGCCGCCGACAAGGTGGTGGACGCGACCGGCAAGGTTGTGACGCCCGGCTTGATCGCGCCGCTGTCGGCCTTGGGCCTGACCGAAATTGGTGCTGCGTCTTCGACCAATGATTACTTCGTAACCGGTAAAAGTATTGGCAGTGCATTTGATCCGCTGCCGGCTTACAACCCGAAGTCGACATTGATTCCGTTTAGTCGCGCCAATGGTGTTACCCGGGCGCTGGTGCTGCCGAGCGTTTCTACCTGGGGCACCGATGCCGACAAAATGCAGGTGGTATTTGCCGGGCGCGGATTTGCGATTGAGCTGACCGGCGATTTTGACAGTGTCACCAACGAGGATGTCGCGCAGCGTGCCTACCTTGGCGAAACCGGTGCGGCGCTGGCCGGTGGCAGTCGTGCCAATGCGCTGGCGCGTCTCCAGCGGGCGCTGTCGGAGGCGCGCGAGTATCGTGACAATGCAGACGCGATCAAGCGTGGTGAGTGGCGAGAGCTCGAATACGCGTTGCGTGATCTCGAGGCATTGCAGCCCGTGGTGACTGGTGAACAACCCCTGATCGTGCATGCAAATCGCGCCAGCGATATTCTGCAGGCACTCAAGTTGGCCAAAGAGAATAATCTGAAGCTGGTCATTGATGGCGGTGCGGAAGCGTGGATGGTTGCAGAGCCACTGGCGCAAGCCAGAGTTCCGGTGATTATCGATGCATTGAATAACACCCCGATTTCCTTTGAAAGTCTCGGCGCTCGGCTCGACAATGCGGCTCTGCTCAACCGGGCAGGGGTTGAGGTGTTGATCAGTGCTCCAGGATACGGCGAAACCCACCTGGTGCACCTGTCACGCCAGTCGGCGGGGAATGCGGTCGCCCACGGGCTGCCCTACGACGAGGGCCTCAAAGCTATTAGCGCCAATGTCGCGGATACCTTCGGTCTGGAGGGTGGGGCGCTGGAGCCCGGCGCTGTTGCGGATTTTGTGGTGTGGAGCGGTGATCCCCTTGAAGTGACCAGCTTTGCGGAGCAGGTGGTGATTGGTGGGGAACCACAATCACTGGAAAACCGCTCGACGCGCTTGCGGGATCGCTACCTGAAGCTCGAGCCAGCGCATAAGTCCGCCTATCGCAAGTAGGACCGATTCAAACTAACGATAATTAATATTCGGCGGGCCCTGGCCCGCTTTCTGGTGGGAGAATAAAAATGGCTGTATTGACTGGTTTTTATGCGGGCCTATGTGGTTTTTTGATCATCGCACTCGCTTTTCTGGTGGTGCGATTTCGTCGTACGGAAAAAGTGGGGATTGGCAGTGCCGGCAAGCATCACGCGGAGGTCTTGATTCGCGCGCATGCCAATGCAGTCGAATATGTTCCCATCGCACTGTTGCTGTTATTGGCGGCTGAACTCAATGGTTTGTCGGCAACCTGGATGCACTTGCTGGGAAGCTTGTTGGTCATTTCTCGTTTGCTCCATGCGGTCGGTTTGATTGCCGGCAATGGTGGCTATCACAAGGGCAGGTTCCTCGGCACGCTGGGCACCTGGATTACCATCATTATTCTATCGGTGGTGAATGTCTTTACGGTGTTCAAGGCGATGTAGTCAGCGCTTTGACGGGACTGGTGAGCGCGCGTTTGCCATGCACAAAAAAGCCCGGCAAGGCCGGGCAGAGTACAGGGGATGGTAAACGGGAACGAAGTGTCTGGCAGGTTACAGGTTAGCCGCCAGCGGGGTAACCCGGTCGTCCATGGAGCTGGTGTCAGCCTGCTCCTCGGAGGTGGCTTCAACAGTCTCCAGGCTTTCCAGCAGCACTTCCGGCTTGCCCTTACAGGCTTTTGCCAGTGATTCGCGATGTTTGGCCAGCAACAGGCCGATCTCTTCACCAGCTTCTTCGCTGATGTTGCTGATGTTTTTCTCGATCATGGCGGTGATGTTGGCCGCCAGCTCAAGCATCTTATCGTGTTCTTCAGCGTCTTTTTTGTTGTCGAACATGGCTCCATCTCTATCGCATTTCCAAACAGCAACTACGGCCATTGTGTGCCTCCGCTTGTTATGAGTAGTGGTTGACTGTATGAATGAACAGTATCTGTATGTTTGAACAGTGTCAAGCATGCTCGGCGCGCAAATTGCTGTTTTGTGTACTGGGGCCAATCTGTATACGCGGTATTTGCGGCAGGAGGAGCCGCTGGCACGGTGGTCGAGCCCGGGCAGGGCTCGCGGGTGTGCATAATGGAATGGTGCCTGCCGGTACTCCCCCAGACCCTAACTTACTGGCAGGTAGACCCCGCAGCAGTATTGAAAGCCCGCAATGCGGGCTTTTTTTTGTCTGGAAAAAGCTAAATGCTCGCAACGAGCCTGGCTGCCAGGCCAATCAGCAGAACACCGAAGAGTTGCTGAAGCCGGTGGCTGAGAGAGGGATTGCTCCAGCGGCGTGCACGCCCGAAGCAAATCAGGGCGGTAACGAGCACATACCAGATCGCGTCAATGGCCGATGCGAGGCCCGCCATGCCCAGTTTTGTCACAAGGCTCTGTTCGACCGAGACGAACTGGCTGAACAGGGCAGTAAAGAAAACCGCCACTTTTGGGTTGAAGAATGCCACCCCAAACCCCTGCATGGCCGCCTGGGGTACGGTGATCGGTTCCACCGGCTGCGGTGTTTCCGCATCCGGCGCCGGGGCGCGCAGAGACTTCCAGCCCAGATAGACGAGCATGGCCGCGCCAGCCCACTGCAATGCGCTAAACAGGGTGGGTGAGCGCGTGATCAGGACGGCCAGGCCAAACGCCGTCAAGCCCGCGTAGACTGCGATCGCCGCGCCGTGGGCGACGGATGCGGCGAGTCCCTGTCGCGCACCGGCGGCCGCGCAGCGTGCAATGATCAACAGGCTTGGCCCCGGTGACATGGCGCCGAGGGCGCAGATTCCCGCGAGAGAAAACCATTCATACCAACTCATCAGAAACCGCCTCCGGCCGATAGCCAGTCGGATTCCTCATTGGTGGAAGGTCTTCCCAGGACGCTATTCCGATGGGGGTAGCGACCGAAGCGATCGATGACCTCCTTGTGGGCCACGGCAAACCGATAGTAGCCCTGGGCCGCCTCTGCGGCATTGTCGTGGCTGGCAAAGTCATCGCGCAGGCGTTGATAGAAGTCGATGGACTGTCGCTGCATCTCGGGATCCTCGGAGTGCTCGAAAGGCAGACCAAGGAAGGCACGTTGATGTAAGCCGAGGTCCCGTTCCTGCTGTCGGGCCACTACGGATTGGGCGATATCCAGTGCCAGAGCGTCGCCCGCAAAGGCCTGCTTGCTGTTCCGGTGGATGTTACGACTCATCTGATCGCAGAGAATGATCAGCGCCAGCTCGCCCTGGAGGGAGTCCCGCCAGTTGTCGAGCTCACCGGACTGTGCCTGATCGAGGGCCGGGCCAAAGCGGTGGCTGAGTTGTTGGTCAAATTCGTCGCTGCGGGTAAACCAGCGCTTCCGCTCTTCCTGTGGGGTGTCGAAGGTCAATTCGGCACTGCCGAACCAGAACTCCAGTACCGTCTCGGGCGCAAGCTGGGTGTGTTCTGCCATTGGGGCTCCAAAAAATGTTATCACCACTGCATCCAAATGCGTCCGGCACCGCATCTTATGGTGGAACAGGGACAATTAGCCGGAGGCGAACATGGTAACCCCGAAGACAGGATGTGTTAAAAAGGTATTATTAGGCGCCGCAGTGGCCTTGCTCTGTGGAGCGGGCGCAGCGGGTGCTGCAGATCTCAACTTGCCCATGGCGCAAGTTGACCAGGCCCTGACCTTGAAGGTTGACGAGCAGGTGCAGCGAAAGCTGGAGCAGCGGAAGGACAGGAGCGGTGCCGATGCGGTGCCCCCCCGGTTCCCGGTCAGGATTGCCGACCACAAGCGCGGTCGAGTTGGTCTGCCTGTACCCCGTATTGGCGGACGCATGACAGTCATGTAAGTTGCCTGCCTATCACGCAGACGACGACCAGAGAATTTGAACGTACGAAGAGAGCACGAAATGAGAGCGAGAAACCCAAACATCCTTCACCTGGCGAGAGGCGTCTGTTTTGCCCTTGCGGGCCTGCTGGCGGTCTCTGCCAGTTGGGCACAGGAGACACCGGAGGCCCCGGAAAGTCCGGAGGCGCCGCCAGCACCGGCTGCCGCTCCGGAAGTCAGGCAGCATGATCTGGAAAAGAAAGAGGTGCGGATCCTGCGCGGCGAAGATGGCAGCCTGAGGATTATTACCCGCGACGAACGTGGTGAGCGGTCCGATGTACACGTTGACCTGGGTGAGGCCTTTGGCGGCGAAATCGCCACCAGGATCCACAAGCAGCTCGAGGCGAAGGGCATCCTTGATGAAAAGGGCCTGGTTGTTGAAAGTGCTTTGGATGGTGTGCCCAAGAACATTTCCATCGGCGTCGCAGGTAACGTCGACCCGGATGTGCGCATGCACCACCCCCGCCATGAGCCTCGTAGTTTCGAGGGGCTGATTGCGATCATGGGAATCCTGGCCGTCTTTGGTACCCCGATCTTGATTGTCTGGTTGGTGACGCGTAACAGCTATCGCAAGCGTCAGCTGCTGCTCGACAACATCAACCGGATGGTGGCTGAAGGACGGGATATCCCACAGGAGTATCTGGACGCCGTCGATGGCTCCACTGCCCCCAAGGCGCGTGACCGTGGATACACCTTGATGGCGGTCGGCCTGGCCCTCTTTATCTGGCTCAGCGCCATGGCGGGCTTCGACGTAGGGAGTCTGGCTTTGATCCCGCTCTTTATCGGTATCGCCCGGTTTGTCAGCTGGCGCTCTGAACAGAAAGACGGTCAACAGGCGGGCTAAGGGATAGCGTAATGGACCTCAATGACGAGGACTTGATCCGACGCGTAAAAGAGCAGGGGGACCAGCGGGCATACAGCCAGCTGGTTCGCCGCTATCAGTCACAGCTGCGATTCTCGCTCCGTCAGCTGTGCGATGGCGACCAGGCTCTCGCGGACGATATGGCGCAGGAGGCTTTTATCAAGGCCTACAAGGCATTGCCCGCGTTTCGTGGCGATGCCCGGTTCAGCACCTGGCTGTACCGTATCGCCTACAATCTCGTCATGAGCCATAAGCGCAAGAACGCCCCTGAAGTTGATCAGGAAGCGGTAGACAGGGCTCAGGCCCAGGAAAGCGTGGAAGAGTCCCACCAGCTCGGCATGGCCCGGGATCTGGATGCTGCGATGGAAGAGCTGAGTGACGCCCAGCGTCAGGCGGTTCACCTGTGTATGCAAAGGGGCTTTTCACACGAAGAAGCTGCAAGTATCATGAAGCTGCCGCTCGGTACGGTTAAATCTCATGTAAACCGTGCGCGGGCTAAGCTCCAGACCCTGCTTCAAGCATGGCGCGAGGAGGTGGTAAATGGATAAATTTGGCACAAAGTTTGGCAAATTGAATACTTTTGATAGCAACAGCGCGACAGAGCCATCGCTCACCGGTACTGATCCGGAGTTCGATGCCTGGCTGAGCCAGCAACTCAAGTTTAGCGAGCCGCATTTGGACAATGATGGCTTCTGCGAACGAGTGATGGAACAGCTTCCAGAGCCGGCTCCTGCGCCCACTTCAGATCGCCGCATTGTGCGCACCCAGTACGTTGGTGCCGCGCTGGCGTCCTGTATCGTCGCCTGGCAGTTCCCGGCGGGAGACGTGCTTTCCAGTGTGCTGCAGCAGTCAATTAGCCTGTACAGCCTGGTTGGCGTTGCAGTGCTGACCTCTCTGGTTGCCACGACTGGAGGCATCTTCGCCGCGCGCCGCCTCTGAGTTCGGGCTATCGGATCGAAAAAAACGGCTGAGCACTTTTCCGAGTGCCAGCCGTTTTTTGGTTTATGGGGTTTGCCAAGGGCGGGCTCAGGGTTGCTCTGGCCCTGCAAGCGGCGGATTCACACGGGTTTGTTCAGGACGCTGGCGCAGCTGCCAGTGTCGCAGCCCGACGATGGTGGCTCCGGACAGGTACATCACCAGGGAATAGATTGCTGCTGGAACCGCGATCGCTGCATCCTGCAGGATGGTGGTCGCGATGAGGATCGCCATGGTCGAGTTCTGGATGCCAATTTCGATCGTGATGGACGTGGATTGTGCGGCATTCAGCCGTGCCAGGCGCGCCGTGACAAAGCCCAGTATCGCCATGCCAAAGTTGAGGGTCAGGGTCGCCGGTCCGCTATTGCGCAATTGATCTGCAAAGGCCTCTCCCTGCTGACTGATAATGACCACGACCAGAAAGGCCAGAAATAACGCGCCAAACAGGTTGATCTTCGGTTCCAGCCAGCGGGCGAAGCCGGATGCGTATGCTTTCAGGAGCATGCCCAGCGAGACCGGCAACAGCGTGATGACGAGCAGTGTGCCGATCATCGTGGTGGCAGGCACTGAGATTTCAGTCCCGCTGCCGGAAAAGGTTGTCAATGCAAGACTGACCACCAACGGGATGGTGACAATGGTCAGCAGGCTGCTAATAGCGGTCAGGCTGATAGAAAGTGCGAGGTCGGCGCGGGCGAGATAGGAGACCAGATTTGAGGTGACACCACCCGGACAGGCGGCCACCAGTACCAGCCCGATCGCCAGAGCCGGGGTGGGCATAAGCCAAGCTGCGATCAGGAATCCGGCAATCGGCAGCATCACCATCTGCCCAAATGTGCCCAGAAACGCGGCTTTCGGATAGCGGCCTACCCGGGCAAAGTCCCCAAGCGTGAGGGACAGTCCCATTCCGAACATAATGATGAAGAGGGAAATGGGGAGAACAACCTGCGAAAAAACACTGCTGACCATGTACGTGCGACCCCTTTGACTGAGTCCTTTATTGTTGGCATTCGTGCTGGCACAGAGGCAGTGAAGCCCGGCCGGCAACTATCCAGCGTAGACGACATCGGTGGCGCGTGGAACTCCCTGGTGTCAGATTTGGGTGAAAAATGTACGAGGGTGTCCGGCTGTGCGGGCAAATCGGCGGTCGGAAGGGGTCAATTTAAGCGGATGACCCCACTTTTGCGCACCTTGATATAGGGCAGAAGTGATCTCCGAAGCCCAAGCCTTGCCTCGAGCTCGTAGGGTACGGTATCACCTTGCATGCGCATCAGCTTTGCGGCGGCCATCATGGAGCTCATAACGTTCGCCGAGGCATCGACACTCAGGTCGGCCTGGCCAAAGGCGGGGATTTCCGGGACGGTGCTGGCGGTTCCGCTCACTATCCTGTGTCCGGCAAGGTTGAGAGAGTAATACAGGCCCGAAAGCTGGAGTGGGGTATTGTTGGGGTTCAGGACACGCAGTTGGATCCGGAATTGTAAATGTCCGGTCGCACCACCCGGCACAGGCTCAAGCCCGATGACCTGGATCTCAGGCTCCTGAAACCCTGGCTTGAGCGCTGCGCAGCCAGAAAGGCTGAGCGCCACCAGCGCTGCAACGACCAGCGCCAGGACTGACAGGGATTTGCGCCCGGCTACGGTAGGTGGCAAGGCGGGTGTTGTGGTGGCAGGCACAGGCAGCTCTCTGTGAACACAAGTAAAGGGTGCGGTCAGAGTGTACTATCGGGCTGGTTTTCCGGTCGAGCCCGCTCGAAGGCATCGAGTGCGTCGCAGGCGCGTTGGATACGGTGAATCGACGGATAGTCGTGCATATCCATGCCAAAGCGCTCAGCATTGTAAATTTGCGGAATCAGGCAGCACTCAAACAGGCCCGGCTCCGAGCCCGCGGCGAATGGCGCTGGCGCAAGCTGTTCTTCCAGCGCCGAAAACCCGAGGTGAATCCAGTGGCGGATCCAGCCGGTTTTTTGTGTGTCGCTAATCCCGTACTCCCCCTGTAAATACTTGAGCACGCGCAGGTTTTGCAATGGCTGGATGTCGCAGGCGATGTTGTACGCCAGGGCCCGGATACGGGCGCGCTCAAACGGGTCGGCAGGGAGGAGGGCCGGTAATGGGTGTTGTTCGTCGAGCCACTCCAGAATGGCGAGAGATTGGGTCAGAACCTTGCCGCCGTGGGTAAGCGCGGGGAGCAGCCCCTGAGGGTTCCGGCTACGGTACTCATCGCTCCGTTGCTCACCCTTGAGCAAATTGACCGGAACGTAATCGTGATCGAGTCCCTTCAGGTTGAGTCCAATTCGTACCCGGTAGCTGGCGGATGAGCGAAAGTAGCTATGGAGCTGCAGTTTGTCTTGCATGTTGAGTCCTTATGATTGCGCCTGGGTTCGGGCGCCGGCGCCGGGCAATGCGGCCCTAATGCCTCACGCTCCGCGCCTTTAGGGGGCGATCGTTGGCGCGAGCCGCAGGCGCTGTTTGAGGTTGCGTCGGGGCGGGAAAGCTGGCGTGCAAAAAATCGGTATAATGCCGCCCCCGTCAATGCGCGGTTCGGGCGTATTGCGGGCATTTCCGCGTCAATCCGCCGTCACAATTTCGTGTGGTGGTCCCCTGAGGCTTTGCGATCTGACATTAGTGGTTACAATTGAAACCAATGTTAGTTACATTTGTTGACCGGAACAACCCTGGGGTTCGCCCCCCGAGCGGATGCGATACGGCAGATCCGCGATGCGTGAGAGCGCCAGTGAGACAGTAGCCATGACTTTTGATAAAACCGCGACACCCGATAGCCACGAAAGCGACGACCTTCGACTGGAGAAGTTCCTCCCTTACCGGCTGTCTGTCCTGTCGAACCGGGTGAGTAATGCGATCGCCGATGCGTACGGTGCGCGTTTCCGGCTGACGATTCCGGCCTGGCGCGTCATGGCAATCCTGGGACGTTTTCCCGGAATGTCCGCGGCAGAGCTTGTCGAGCAAACGGCCATGGATAAGGTGGCGATTAGCCGCGCAGTGTCAGCGCTTATCAAGCATGACTACATTACCCGCAGCGAAGACCTCTCTGATCGCCGGCGCCAGGTTCTGAACCTGTCAGAGCTCGGGCGAGAAGTTTACGCGCGCATTGTGCCGCTGGCGCAGCAATATGAAAGTGACCTGATGTCGTCACTATCGGACGAAGAGCGCGAGCAGCTCGACAGCATTATTGAAAAATTAATGGATCGCGCGCAGGCCTGGGCCGATCGCGGTCTGATTGATCGATAACTCAAAGGACATAACGGAGTTTTTATGTTTGACCATCTAGAGAGTCTGGCGCCGGATCCGATTTTGGGATTACTGGCCGAGTACCGTGCGGACGACAACCCCAATAAGATTGATCTCGGTGTGGGGGTGTACAAAGATGAGTCAGGCCATACCGCTGTACTGCAGGCTGTGAAAGAGGCGGAAACCCGCCTTTTGCAATCTGAAGAGACCAAGGCGTATATCGGGCCCGCCGGGGCCGCGGGATTTAACACTGCGATGCAAGAGTTGATTCTCGGCGCTGGTCACCCGGCACTGGTTGCGAACCGGGTGCGGTCCGCGCAAACCCCGGGTGGCTGCGGCGCCCTGCGTGTACTGGCTGAGTTTGTAAACCGGGCGGAGCCCGGCGCGACGGTCTGGGTAAGTGACCCAACCTGGGCCAATCACGTTCCACTTCTGGGCAATGCTGGACTGCAGATCAAGAGCTATCCCTACTACGATCGCGCCACCAGTAGCCTACGTTTTGATGCGATGGTGGAGACGCTCAAAAATGTGGGCAAGGGAGACCTGGTTCTCCTGCATGCGTGTTGCCATAACCCCTGCGGTGCCGACCTCAGTCGGGAGCAGTGGCAGGTTCTGGTTGAAATGGCGCAGAAGCAAGGCTTTACGCCATTCATCGATATGGCCTACCAGGGCTTTGGCGACAGTCTGAGCGATGATGCCTGGGGATTGCGCCTGATGGCAGAGTCGGTTCCCGAGCTGTTGGTTGCTGCATCTTGCTCCAAGAACTTTGGCCTCTACCGCGAGCGAGTGGGCATGGCGATGGCGATTTACAACACGCCGGAGTCCGCCGACAAGGGCCAGAGCCAGATGTTGAATGTGGTGCGTGGTAATTACTCGATGCCGCCGTCTCACGGCGCCGCCATTGTGGAATCAATCCTCATGGATGCGGGCCTCAAGGCCAATTGGGAGTCGGAACTCACCGAAATGCGCGAACGTATCAATGGTCTGCGCTCAGGTTTGGTTGCCAGTCTGGACGCTGCCGGTGCTGCGGGCGAT
Organism: Microbulbifer sp. ABF4_148; assembly: GCF_056158985.1. NCBI lineage: Bacteria > Pseudomonadati > Pseudomonadota > Gammaproteobacteria > Cellvibrionales > Microbulbiferaceae > Microbulbifer > Microbulbifer sp. ABF4_148. The sequence continues at coordinate 2,941,911 of NZ_JBSWUI010000001.1, read as the reverse complement.
TTCAGCTTTATTCAGCGTCAGAAGGGCATGTTCTCATTCCTGGGTATTTCTCCGGAACAGGTGCACCGCCTGCGCAGCGAGTATTCGATTTATCTTGTTGACTCCAGTCGTATCAGTATTGCCGGCTTGAGCCAGAGCAATATGGATTATTTCTGCAAGGCAGTTGCCAGCGTTTTATAAGCGGCCTGTCCATTTCTATTGCTGCCATCAGGCTCCATTGGGGCCTGATGATGCAGTCGATGTATCCAAGGGAAGTTAAGTTTTATGCAAGTTGATGCAGGATCCACCAGCTCATATTCTCCGGTTGAAAACTGGGAGCCACAGAGCTGGCGTAACCATACCGCGCACCAGCAGCCAACTTACCCGGATATGTCCGCGCTCGCCGGTGTTACCCGAGAGTTGGGTAGCTATCCGCCGCTGGTGTTCGCGGCGGAAGCGCGAGAACTGCACCGGCAACTGGGAGAGGTGAGTAAGGGACGCGCATTTCTGCTTCAAGGCGGAGATTGTGCCGAGTCATTTTCCGATTTCAACGCCGGTCGTATCCGCGATACGTTCAAGGTCCTTTTGCAGATGGCGGTGGTCCTGACGTTCGCCGGTAACCTGCCTGTTGTAAAAGTCGCCCGGATGGCGGGCCAGTATGCCAAACCCCGCTCGTCAGATATCGAACAGATGGGCGATCAGGCTTTGCCCAGTTATCGCGGCGATATCATCAACGGTATCGACTTCACCGCCGAAGCGCGTCAGCCCGACCCGCAACGGATGTTGACTGCCTATAACCAGTCGGCAGCAACGCTGAACCTGCTGCGCGCATTTGCCCAGGGCGGATTGGCCGATTTGCACCAGGTGAATGCCTGGAACCTGAGCTTCCTCGAAAATAACCCTCAGAGGGAGAAGTACGTGCAACTTGCCGAGCGTCTGCAGGACGCTCTCGAGTTCATGGAAGTGTGCGGTGTTACCTCGGAAAACACGCCGGCTATTCGGGAAACTGTGCTTTACACGTCCCACGAAGCCTTGTTGCTGGACTATGAGCAGGCATTGACGCGTACCGACAGCCTGACAGGAAAGTGGTATGACTGTTCTGCCCATATGTTATGGATTGGGGAGCGTACCCGTCAGCTGGACGGCGCGCATGTCGAGTTCCTTTCCGGCGTATGGAACCCAATCGGCGTAAAGGTCGGGCCGGGAATGTCAGAGGACGACCTGATTCGTCTGATTGATCGCCTGAACCCGGCAAATGAGGCTGGCCGACTGACGTTAATTACGCGGATGGGCGCGGATACGCTCGGAGAGAAGCTGCCCGCGCTGGCCCGGGCCGTAAAGCGTGAGGGCAGGGAAGTGGTCTGGAGTACCGACCCGATGCACGGAAATACGGTGAAAGCGAGTAGCGGATACAAGACCCGGGATTTTGACAAAATCTTGCGGGAGATCCGTGACTTTTTTGCCGTGCACCGCGCCGAGGGTACGCATCCCGGTGGTTTGCATCTTGAAATGACCGGTGAGCATGTGACCGAATGCACCGGTGGCGCCTGGAAGATTTCAGAGGCGGATCTCGCGAGTTGCTATCGCACACAGTGTGATCCACGCCTGAATGCGGATCAGGTACTGGAGCTGGCATTCTGTGTGGCAGACTGGCTGCGCGAACGACGAGAATTTTAATAGGTAATCCAGGGAGGGGCGTTATGTACCAGCTTTTTATCGGCAATAAAAATTATTCCTCGTGGTCTCTGCGGCCGTGGATTTTGCTGAAACAGCTCGAAATCCCGTTTGAAGAAACGCTGGTGCCGTTTGATGAGGGAAGCAGTTGGTCCAAGTTCCGTGCCTTTGCGCCGACTGGGTTGGTCCCGTGTCTCGTTGACGGTGAGACCACGGTGTGGGACTCGCTGGCAATTGCGGAATATCTGGCAGAAGATCATCACCGTGTATGGCCTGCGGGCAAGGCCGCACGGGCCTGGGCCCGCTGTGCCAGTGCAGAGATGCACTCAGGGTTTTCGACGCTGCGCCAGCACTGCCCGATGAATTGCGGTGTCCGTGTCACACTCAATGAAGTCCCTGATGGATTGAAAAGGGATCTCGCTCGAATCGATGAGCTTTGGTCAGAGGGGCTTCAGCGATTCGGTGGTCCTTTCCTCGCGGGTGATTCTTTTACTGCGGTCGATGCGTTTTTTGCTCCCGTTGTATTCCGGGTGCTGGGTTTTTCTCTGCCATTGAGCGGCCTTGCGCAGGAATACGTGCAGCGAGTTCGCCAGCTTCCAGCGATGCAGGCCTGGTTCGACGATGCGATTGCGGAGCCCTGGAGGGAGCAGCATCACGAGGAAGAAATTCTGGAAGTGGGTAAGGTGTTGGAGGATCTGCGCGGAACACCGGCCTGACAGTCGCGCCGTCACATACTTCGCAGGAGGAGGGCTCAATGGGGGCCTCCTCTCTGTTGCGGAGGGTCCTTACTATGCCTGCCACGCCACGCCACGCCACGCCACGCCACGCCATGCCTGCCACGCCATGCCTGCCACGGACTACTGCTTTCCCATCGTTTGATCTCCTGCCCGAGCGGTCTACTCATGGCCGCCTGATGCTTACGCCCATGCTCTACCGTCTTCCCGGAAGGCGTGTCCTCGGCTAGAGCCCTGTAACGCGGCCAGATTTCTCACAGGTCAATCGCTCACCATCGCCCTGAGGCAGGCCTCTTCTGCGGTCGCAGGAAATATCCGACCTTATATATACCAATGTATTAAGTCGTTATCATATGAGAAAACTAATATTACGGACCGACTGTGGCCCTTGGGTTGGTCAGAAAGAGGGGGCGTCATCTCCTGGAAAGCTCCAGCCGGCGGATTTACCACTCGGACCAACCCGCAAAATTGGCCTGTTTGGCGCAAATCCGGTTACACTCGAAACCTTCTTCCGATTGATAGCAAATATAAATAGAGGAAAACGCCCATGCGTCGATCACTGATTGCCCTGTCTATTGCTGCCGTTGTCTCCGCGACAGGTTGCAGTAAGGACGTGGATCAGCAGCAAGTTGCACAGTCTCCTGAGGAGTCCGCACCCGTGGCAGAAATGACTGGTTCCGCGGCAAAGGATAACGTTCTGCTGGCGGAATGGACGGGCCCATACAACGGTGTTCCGGCGTTCGACAAGATGCGTGTAGAGGACGTGAAGCCGGCCATGGAATTCGCGATGGAGAAAAATCTGCGCGAAATCGATGCGATCGCGGCCAACCCCAAACCGGCCACTTTTGAAAATACCATTGCTGAACTCGAGCGGAGCGGTAAAGAGCTCAATCGTGTGTACAGCTATTACGGCATCCTTTCTGCCAACATGTCTTCACCCGAGTTCCGGGCGGTGCAGGCTGAGTTGGCCCCGAAACTGTCCGCATTCCAATCCAAGATCGTTCAGAACGATGCGTTGTTTCAGCGTGTGAAGGCGGTCTACGACGCGCGGAATGGTTCTGATCTGAACGCTGAGCAAAAGCGTGTTGTCGAGTTGATCTACCTTCAGTTCGCTAACAATGGCGCAACACTCGATGGTGAAGCGAAAGACCGCTATGCGGAGATCAATCAGCGCCTGGCGGAGCTGCACACCAAATTTTCCAACAATGTGCTGGCTGATGAAGAAGGCTACGATATTTTCCTGACAAAAGATCAGCTGGCGGGTCTGCCAGAGTCATTTGTCAAAGCTGCCGCTGCGATGGCGGAAGAGAAGGGTCAGGCAGGTAAATACGCCATCAAGAATACCCGTTCTTCCATGGACCCCTTCCTCAAGTATTCCGAGGAGCGGGAGCTGCGCAAGCAGATTTGGACCAACTACTACAGCCGCGGTGATAACGGCGATGAGCATGACAATAACGGCATCATCGCGGAGATTCTAAAGCTCCGTCATGAGCGCGTTGGTCTGCTCGGCTTCGATAATTATGCGGAGTGGCGTTTGCAGGATCGCATGGCGAAGCACCCTGCGCGTGCAATGGAGCTGATGGAGTCCATCTGGCCAGCTGCGACTGCTCGTGTTGCGGAAGAAGTGGCTGACATGCAGGCAATCGCCGATGCAGAAGGTGCGAATATTACCATTGAGCCGTGGGACTACCGTTTCTATGCGGAAAAGGTCCGCAAGGCGAAATATTCCCTCGATTCTGATGAAGTGAAGCAGTACCTGCAGTTGGATAACCTGCGTGATGCCATGTTCTTTGTGGCCGGCGAGCTGTTTAACTTCACGTTTAGCCCGGTGGAAGAGGGTAGTGTTCCCGTTTTCCACGAAGACGTGAAAGTCTGGGAGGTGAACGACAAGACGACCGGTGAGCATATTGGTCTCTGGTACCTCGATCCGTTTGCTCGCTCTGGTAAGCGCTCTGGTGCCTGGGCAACGATGTATCGCAGCCATACTACCTTTGATGGCAAGCAGAACGTGCTTTCTTCCAACAACTCCAACTTTATTAAAGGCGCACCTGGCGAACCGGTACTGGTGAGTTGGGACGATGCGGAGACGTTCTTCCACGAATTTGGTCATGCGCTGCACTTCCTTGCTGCCAACGTTGCCTACCCGACGTTGAACGGCGGTGTGCGCGACTACACCGAGTTCCAGTCCCAGCTGCTTGAGCGCTGGTTGCTTACCGATGCGGTCATTGACAAGTATCTGGTGCATCATAAGACTGGGGAGCCGATTCCTGCTGAGCTGGTTGCGAAGATTAAAAAGTCGTCAACCTTCAACCAGGGCTTCGCAACGACCGAGTATCTCGCGTCTGCGCTGATCGACATGAAGCTGCATACGACTGATCCGGAAGGTATTGATCCTGATGCGTTTGAGCGCGACACCCTCGCGGCACTGGGTATGCCCAGCGAAATTGTCATGCGCCATCGCACGCCGCATTTCGGTCATATTTTCTCTGGTGAAGGCTATTCAGCAGGCTACTACGGATATATTTGGGCCGAGGTGCTGACTGCAGATGCCAGTGAGGCGTTTGAAGAGGCTGAGGGTGGCTTCTACGATAAGGAAGTCGCTGCGAAGTTGGTTGAACACCTGTTTGCACCGCGCAATGCCGTGGATCCTGCAGACGCGTACCGTGCATTCCGCGGCCGTGACGCTGACATTGGCGCGCTGATGCGTGACCGTGGATTCCCGGTGCCGGAAGAGAAGGCGGATACTGTCGCTTCCAACTGATGCCGTGAATGGCAATCAGGCTGCCCGCAATCTCGTCAGAGTTGCGGGCAAATTAAAAAACCGCCCTATGGGCGGTTTTTTTTGGGCCTGATAGAGGGGCTTGAATCCTCAGTCTTTTGAGTAAACGCGCTCACCTTCGACCCAGGTTTCGGCGACGCTCACTTTCCAGATGTCATCTGCGGGTATCTCGAAAATATTCTTATCCAGCAGGATGAAGTCAGCGAATTTTCCTGCCTCCAGTGATCCGATGACTTTTTCCTGATGGCTGGCATAAGCCGCGTCCAGGGTAAATGCGCGCAGCGCTTCGGCCAGGCCCATCGCTTGTTCCGAACGCCAGCCTCCATTCGGGGCGCCGTCTCGGTCCTTGCGCGTCACTGCCGCGTGTAGGCCGAATAGTGGGTTCGCAGGCTCCACCGGAAAATCGGATCCACCGGCAATGCGCGTTCCCTGCTTGAGGAAAGTGCGCCAGGCGTAAGCGCCTTCCAGGCGATCTACACCCAGACGGTCACCGGCCATGTTCTTGTCACTGGTTGCATGGGTGGGTTGCATCGATGCAATCAGATCCAGGCGAGTGAAGCGGGGTATGTCCGCGGGCACCAGTACCTGGGCATGCTCCACCCGGTGACGCAGCGGACGTTGGTCGCTGTCCTGATGCAAGGTTTCCAGGTGATTCAGAACGAGTTGGTTGGCGCGATCACCTATCGCGTGGACATTCACCTGGAAGTTATGGTCCGTCGCCAGCTTCAGCAGCGAGAGAATTTCATCTTCCGGATGCAGCAGCAGTCCGCGCTCTCCCGGTCGGTCCTGGTAGGGGGCGAGCAGGGCGGCGCCGCGGCTTCCGAGTGCACCGTCCGCAGAGAGCTTGATGCTGCGAACGTAAACACGCTCTTCTGGACTGCCGATCGGGCCGGCACGCAGGAGTTTCTCAAGCTGTTTGTCTTCGACGGCAATCATCGGGTAAACACGCATGGGGATGGCGTCTTCGCGGGCGAGTGCCTGATAGGCCTCGAGCGTCCGGCTATCGACGCCGGCATCGTGCACCCCGGTCAGCCCGAGAGAGATGGCGCGCTGGAACGCGGCTCTCAGTGAGGTTTTATCTTGCTCCAGGCTCGCGGCGGGAATGGCTTGTTCCAGTAACAACATGGCATTGTCAATCAGGATGCCTGTTGGTTCACCTTCAGGGCCCCGCAAGATTTCGCCACCGGCCGGGTCTTGCGTGGTGGCGTCAATGCCCGCGAGCTGCAGGGCGGCTGAGTTCGCCCAGCCTGCATGACCGTCGACACGCCGGAGCCAGATGGGGTGGTCGATGTCGAGGCGATCCAGCATAGCCTTGTTGGGAAACTGGCGACCTTCCCAGAGAACCTGATTCCATCCTCGACCCTGAAGCCATTGGTCCGGTTGCAGGGTGTCTGCGAAGGTTTTGGTCGCAGCCAGTGTCTGCTTGAGGCTCAAGTCCCGTACGTCGAGTTCCTGCCGCAATCTCCCCAGGGCGAGCACATGGCCGTGTGCGTCTATCAGTCCGGGGAGCAGGGTGCGGCCCTGAGCATCCTGGCGCGTCGCGTTCGGGAATTGCTTGGTCAGGGTGGCGAAGTCGCCGGTCGCTAGCACCCGTCCCTGGTCGAATGCCAATGCATCAAATTGTTCCAGACCCTCAGCCGTGGTCTGATAGCCGGAAAAGTTGTGCAGTAAGGTGGTTGCCAGGGCGGGCAGCGGCAGAAGGCACGTGACAGCGATGAGCAGCAGTCTGGTAGGCAGCATGGTGCAGTCCTTTTTGTTGTTTTGGCCTGCAAAAATACTAACAGTAGGGTTGAGAGATCGGCAAACTGCCTGGTGCGATGGGCGACGCCGGTCAGGAGGGTGGTCTGGTGTCTATCTGCCGGTCTTTCAATATTGCGCGGTTGCGCGGATAAGTGGCGGGGGCCCCGGAGGTAAAGAGCCCGTTATTCTTCTTCCAGCAGCTGATCCAGTGGCAGCTCGGTCCGGTAGCGTACCTGCTTGAGTGAGAAGCTGCTCTTGATGTGATCGATACCTGGCACCTCTGTCAGTTTTTTATCGAGGAATTCCTGATAAGACTGCAGGTTTGGCACCACGACGCGGAGCAGGTAGTCGAAGTCGCCTGTCATCAGGTAGCACTCCATGACCTCGGGCCAGTCGGCGATCACGGATTCAAAGTCCTGCAGTTCCTTTTTGACCTGGTGATTCAGGGTGACCTGGATAAAGACGCTGACGGGCAGGCCAACTTTTTCCGGCTCGAGCAGGGTGACGGCGCGTTTGATGAAGCCCTGCTCATGGAGGTTCTTGACCCGACGCGAACAGGGAGAAGGGGAGAGACAGACCTTTTCCGCAAGCTCGATATTGGGAATCGTTGCGTCAACCTGCAGGATTTCCAGGATTTTCTTGTCGATGGCGTCCAGAATGTATGCCATGGTTGCGTTCTGCTCCCGATCTGGTTGTCTGTCTTCTCTGTCGTTCTGACTGCCCGTGACCTTGCGTTCGAGGTCATTCTCCCGAGAAGTGCTTCTTTCCTAAACTCCCCGGAATTCAGTGAATTGTTGCGGTGAGTATAGATTCTTTGGTGAGTTGTGCCCCTATTATGCCCTAGTCGAGCTTATTTTGGTATGACCTGCTTCTGCGGCCAGTGTTAATTTGATGGCCAACGCAATAATCATAAGCAGGTGCCCCGATGGCGATGGTAGAGAGCGATCAGGAGTTGGGATTCGACCGCGAGTATTCACTCGAAGCGGCCTTTACCCGTGATTCCGGTCGAGTATTTCTGACTGGTATCGATGCTCTGGTCAGGCTGCCGCTCATGCAAAAACAACTGGATGAGGCCGCCGGCCTGAATACGGCTGGCTTTATTTCCGGTTATCGTGGCTCTCCCCTCGGTGGTTATGATCAGGCGCTGTGGCGCCACAAATCCCTGCTCGCGCAACGCGACATTCACTTTGAGCCGGGCATTAATGAAGATCTGGGTGCGACGAACATCTGGGGAACCCAGCTACTCGATCACTATCGCCAGCAGGCAACGCGCGACGGTGTTTTCTCGATTTGGTATGGCAAGGGCCACGGTGTCGATCGCAGTGCAGACGTGTTTCGTCAGGCAAATGTTCAGGGTACGTCGCGTCTTGGTGGGGTGCTGGCGCTTTGCGGGGACGACCATACCGCTGAATCTTCTATGTTCTCGCACAATACCGATCAGATCTTTGAATCGGTCATGATGCCTTTGCTGTTTCCTGCTTCTATCGATGAATACCTGACACTTGGCCTGGCCGGCATCGCATTATCGCGCTTTTCCGGTTTGTGGGTAGGGTTCAAGACGATTACCGAGACGGTAGAGAGTGGCGCGTCTATTGTGGTGCCCGAGCTACCGCAGTTCTCTGCGCCAGCTGATTTCCCCATACCGGCGCACGGTTTGAATTACGACCCCAATCTCAACTGGCCGGCAGAGCGTCTGGAGTACGAGCGCCGGATGCTGGAGGAACGCTTGCCGGCGGCACAGGCATTTGCTTACGCCAATCGCCTGGATCGTGTTGTCGTAGGCTCCACCAAGAAGCGGTTGGGTATTGTCACGGTGGGTAAAGCCCACGGAGATTTGATGGAGGCTCTGCGTCTACTCGGTTTGAGTGAGCAGGATCTCGATCGAGCTGGAATCTCTGTTTACAAAGTAGCGATGAGCTGGCCGCTCGAGCCTCGCGGGATGAAAGAGTTTGCCCGTGGAATGGAAAGGTTGCTGGTGGTGGAAGAAAAGCGGCCGCTGGTTGAGGATCAGGTAAAGAATCTTTTGTATGGCTGGCCTGATCGTGAACGCCCATCGGTAGTGGGCAAGAAAGATCTGAGTGGCAACGATTTGTTACCCGCAGCGTGGGGTTTTGGACCCGATCACGTTGCCCGTGCAATCAGTCGCTGGCTGGCGGACACGGAGCTGGGTAGCGCTCTTGCCGCAGCGGCAGAGGGCCTGGGAGCCGGCATTCCCGCACGTGCCGCGGGCTTGCTCGCCCGCGAGCCCGTTTTTTGCGCCGGCTGTCCGCACAACACCTCAACCAAGCTCCCCGAGGGGAGTACCGGAAGCGCAGGTATCGGTTGCCATATCATGGCGTTGGGCAAAGGGCTGCGGACCGACACCTACTCGCATATGGGCGGAGAAGGTGCGCACTGGGTGGGCTTACATCGCTTTTCCAGCGCTGGGCATATTTTCCAGAATATGGGAGATGGTACTTACAATCACTCTGGCCTGTTGGCGATACGCCAGGCCGTTGCCAGTGGCGTCAACATTACCTACAAGATCTTGTTGAATGATGCGGTTGCAATGACAGGTGGGCAGCCCGCAGATGGCGAGGTCAATGCGCCCAGCCTGGCCGCGCAACTCTTTGCTGAAGGGGTGGGAGAGGTAATCCTGGTCACCGAACACCTGGAGCATTGGCAGCAAAATCGCGCAGAACTCCCTGCGCAGCTGGAAATTTTGCACCGTTCCGAGATGGACGCGGTGCAGCGGCGCTTGCGCGAAGTACCGGGCGTGACGGCCATTATTTATGAGCAAGTTTGCGCTGCTGAAAAGCGTCGCCGTCGCAAGAAGAAACAGATGGAAGACCCTGCCCACCGCCTGTTGATCAACCACCGGGTGTGTGAGGGGTGTGGCGACTGCAGTGTGCAATCCAGTTGTATTGCCGTTGAGCCCCTGGAAACCGAATACGGCCGCAAGCGCCAGATTAACCAGTCCAGTTGTAACAAGGACATGCGCTGCGCCGATGGGTTCTGCCCGAGTTTTGTCAGTGTTGAGGGCGGCGAGCTCAAAAAGCCGCCTGTAGTCTCTCTTGCCCAGGCTCTGGATGAAGCGATTGCCGATCTTCCCGCTGCTCCGGAAGCGCGCTTGGGCGATCCACTGGGTATCCTGGTGGCGGGGATTGGCGGCAGCGGTGTACTGACAGTGGCCGCGCTGCTGGGTATGGCGGCACATCTGGAACAAAAGGGCAGTACGACCCTGTACTTTACCGGGCTCTCGCAAAAAAATGGGGCGGTGGTTGCCCATGTCAAAGTGGCCTCCAGCGCAGAAGAGCTCACCACGGCAAGAATCCGCGATGGGTCTGCGGAGCTATTGCTCGGCTGCGATATGGTAACCGCAGCCGGCCAGCGCCCGAAGCTGGCAGAAGGACGAGTGAAATCCTTGGTGAATACCGCGGAAGTGCCAGTCGCCGCATTTATCCGCAATAACGAGTTGGCGTTTCCCGCGGGAGAAACCCAGGACAGTATTCGCGCGGTGAGTGGTGAGTACTTTGCCTTCGACGCAAACCGGTACGCGCAAGCGCTTTTTGGCGATACCGTTGCCAGCAATCTGATGATGATGGGTTATGCGTGCCAGCAAGGGTTGTTGCCCATTGGTGTCGCCGCGCTCGAGCGGGCAATTGAGCTCAATGGGGTCGCCGTGGCGAATAATCTGCGTGCCTTCCGTGCCGGACGCTTGCTGGTAGCCCGCCCAGAGGCCGTTGAGCAGTTGATTGCGCCGGTTCAAACCGTCCAGATTCAGGAAGCCCCCGAATCTCCAGAGGCTCTGATCGATCGGTTGGAACAGGAGCTGGTTGCGTACCAGAACAGCGCTTATGCGTCTTTATTTGGTGCGGCGATCCGAAAGCTGCACCAGGCAGAGGTTCAGCTAACCGGGCGTAAAGAAGCGCCGTTGACTCAGGTTGCGGCACAGGCTCTCTATAAAGCCATGGCATACAAAGATGAATATGAAGTGGCACGTTTATACAGTGGTGCCGATTTCAAGCGGCAACTGCAGGAGACGTTCACCGGGGACTACCGCCTGAGCTTCCATATGGCGCCGCCGTTGCTGGCGCGACCCGATGCGGCGGGTAAGGTGAAAAAAATCCGCATCGGTTCTTGGCTTGCACGACTGCTACCACTGTTGGCACGGGGCCGCGTGCTGCGTGGTACTGCGCTTGATGTGTTTGGTTACACCAGTGAACGCAAGGCAGAGCGACAATGGGCAAAGGCCGTTCGGTCTGTGGTCGTGATGGTGGCCGAGCAATTGCGCCACGACAATTATTCCCAGGCTCAGCAATTACTGGCGCTGCCTCTGAAAGTGCGTGGCTATGGTCACGTTCGGGCCGGGAAATTTGCCGATATTCACGAGGAGTGGCAGACGCTGCTCGACAGCTTCAGTCACGATCATGGTGCTCAGCCAGTGCGCGGGCTGGCGGTCAAGGATGCGGCTTGATCGGAGAGAAGATTGCGTTTCGGGGCGAGAAGGGGGTGGGCCCGAAGGTTGTACAGCGGAGTGGGAGTCCTGATTGGGACTCCCACCACGCGTGCTAATTAGGCCGGGCGAAAGGAAAGCAGTGGATTGATCAGCTTGCCGAGGAACCCGGTAATGGCGACCGGTGCCTCGACAACCGACAGGCACAGGCAGTCCTGGTCCTGGGTGGCAATCGGGCGATGTACATCGCCTGGTTCACGCATCAGGAAGTCCCCGCGGGCATAAACGCCTTCCGAGTCGGAAAAGCTCCCGTACAGCACGACGGTCACTTCGCAGCCTCTATGGTCGTGTTCAGCAACTTTTCCACCAGCACCGATTTTCTGGAAGGCCACTTCAAACTGATCCTGGCCAGTCTTCAGTCGGGCAGACTTCAGAGCAGGAGAGGCGCGGCGCCACTTGAGTGGACCGTTACCCGCAACAACCTTGCTCACGACTCGGGGGAGTGAAGCCATCATAGGGTCCCTGCGACAGGGGTCCACTTTTGCCGGCACCGTCTCAGAAGGTTCGAGCACGTTGGTGCTGGGGGCCTCATCGATTCGGGCCATGAGCTTGCCAAGAGCATCTTCATCTGTGGCCTGCGGTGCACAGTCCTCCAGCAAACCGCCACCAATCTGATTCATCTGATTGACGGCTGCACGGCACTGTGGGCACATTTGAATGTGCGCAGAAATCGCCAGACTAACGGCCCAGGGGGCAGTGCCTGCGGCGTATTCGAGTAAAAGGTTATGGTCTGGGTGGTGACGGATCATAATTGCACCTACCTGTTAATAATCGTTTGTAACTTCTTCAGGGCCAGCCGCACCCGCGATTTGACCGTGCCCAGGGGCAGGCCCAACTCCGCGGAGATTTCGCTATGCGACTTCCCCTCCATATAAGCCTTTTCAAGAACGTGGGCCTGTTCGGGGGGGAGGCTGCCCAATCCTGAGGCGATATCCAGCTGATTACGCCTCTGCTGCAGCATGACCAGTGGTTGGTCGTCGGAATCTTCATCCCAGATGTCGTCGACATCGACATCAGAATCGGTATCGTGTCTGCGGCTGTTGCGCCTCAGCATATCAATCCGGCAGTTTCGGATGATGGTATAGATCCACGTATTGGCGGACGCCTTGGAAGCGTCGAACGTCGGCGCCTTGCGCCAAACGCGGAACATGACTTCCTGTACCAGCTCGTCAGCGGCTTCCGGCGAGAAGGCTTGGGTACTGCGACTGTAGTGGAAGCCTTTGATTAATGGGGCGAAATGTCGAAACAGCTGTTCGAAGGCCGCGCGATCTCCATGATCACCCACCCGAACCAGCAATCTGCTCCAATCGTCATCGCGACTCTGGGGTGCCTGCACCTGAGCGCCTTCTGTGTATCTGCCTATGGAACGCACCATTTTATCCATGCTTTTGTCCTTGACCATCCTCTGTACGGGGTTATTTCCGGTTTGGATCACCAAAAGCTTGCTAGATCACTGATTTCGGGCCATTTTCTGAGGTGCGGGAGTTCAAAAAAGATCTGCTATGACTAATCCGGTCACGGAGGCCAATCGTAGACAGGCACATCAGTCACAATGGATAAGTACTATGCCCTCCCTGATCAAGGACCTGAAGGATTTCTACGCCGATTATCTGGCGGCAGATGTGTCCCGCCTGGATGACCTGTACTCTGGTGACACGCTGTTTCGTGACCCACTGCATGAAGTGCATGGTGTTGAAACGCTCCAGCGTTATTTTCTTTCGATGCGCGAAGGTCTGCTTTCCTGCACGTTTGTATTTGAAGATGAAGTGGTGAGTGACACCGGGGCCTGCCTGCCCTGGGAGATGCACTATGCGCACAAGCGTCTGGCATCCGGCAGGCCGCTGGTCCTGAGGGGGTGTAGCTTGTTGAAATACAACGAAAAAATTCACTTCCACGAAGATTTCTACGATGTGGGCGCCATGCTTTACGAGCAGGTTCCGCTGATGGGCGGTCTGGTCCGGGTCATCAAGAAGCGGGCTGCTCAGGCGGGAGAGGCGCCGTGAGTCGGGCAATCGAAGGGCTGAATATCTGGATCACGGGCGCCAGCTCCGGCATTGGGCGCGCGCTGGCGTTGCAGTTGGCGGAGGCGAACAACTTTGTCATTGCCAGCGCCCGCGGTATGGACAGCCTGTTGGAATTACAAAGCGCTCACCCCAAGAGAATTCGTATTTTGGCGTGTGACGTTGGCAACGATGCTGACATGGCGCGCGCGACGGAAGAGTTGGCCAGTCTGACCGATGAACTGGACCTCGTGATTGCTTGTGCAGGCACGTGTGAGTACGACGATGGGTTGAAGTTGAATAGTGCCAGTTACCGGCGTGTGTTCGATGCCAATTTCTTCGGGATGGTGAATACCTTGCGTATTGCCATGCCGCTGATGGTGACATCCAGAGAGCCCGTGTTTGTCGGTGTTGGCAGCCTGTCGTCTGTGGTTGGTTTTCCGCGTGCCGAAGCGTACGGGGCCTCCAAGGCGGCAGTCGCGTATTTTCTGGATGCGGTCCGCGCGGATCTATCGCGTACCAACCTGCGTGTGGTGCATGTGCGACCCGGTTTCATCAAGACGCCCCTGACAGATCGCAATGATTTCGACATGCCATTTCTGATGACACCGGAAGACGCAGCGAAGCGGATTGTGCAGGGGATAGTACGGGGATCTGCCGTGATCGACTTCCCGCGTCGCCTGAGCTGGCCCTTACGCTTTTTCGGCTTCTTCCGATCGATCTGGTTCGGAATTTGCGCACCAAAAATGACAAGAATACGATCGCTAAGGAAAAGTTAATGCGAATTGCAATTGTGGGGAGTGGTATCTCGGGCCTTACGGCTGCTTACCAGTTGAACAAGGATCATGATATTACGTTGTTCGAGGCTGATAGCAGGCTAGGGGGGCATACTGCCACCATCGACGTCGTCGAGGGGGATCGCAAGCTCGCGATTGACACGGGGTTTATTGTTTTCAACGACTGGACCTACCCGAATTTTATCCAGCTGATGGATGAGCTGGGTGTTGAGTCCAAGCCGACAGAGATGGGGTTTAGCGTCTGCTCTGATGTCGAAAACTTTGAGTATTCCGGCAGTGGATTGAATACTCTGTTTTCCCAGAGAAGAAATCTTTTCAGTCCAGGGCACTGGCGTATGTTGCGGGACATTGTTCGGTTTAACCGGGAGTCGGTTGAAGACTGGCGATCGGGGTTGATCGATGATCAGGTGTCGCTCGGGGATTACCTTGAGCAAAAGGGCTATTCCGACGAGTTCCGCAACCGCTACCTTGTACCGATGGGGTCTGCCATCTGGTCTGCCAGCATGTCACAGATGCTGTCGTTTTCCGTCAGCTTTTTCGTACGCTTTTTTCACAACCACGGCCTGCTGAACATTGTTAACCGCCCGCAATGGCGAGTGATCAAGGGCGGTTCTCGCGAGTATATCGCTCCCCTCACTGCGGCTTTCCAGGACAAAATTCAGCTGGGCATGCCGGTTGACAGTGTTCATCGGCATGCAAGCGGGGTAACCGTCAAAACCGGAGATGGAACCCAGCATGATTTTGATGCCATCGTCTTTGCCTGCCATTCCGATCAGGCCCTTGCCTGCCTGAAGGATGCGACTGATGAAGAGCAGGCAATTTTAGGTGCTATTCCCTATGCGCCCAACTCTGTGGTGCTGCACACTGACACCTCTCTGCTGCCCTCGCGGGAGCGTTCCTGGGCGAGTTGGAATTATCGTCTGCAGGCGACGGATAACAGTTTGCCGGTACTGACCTACAACATGAACATATTGCAGGGTATCGAAAGCGAGACAACCTACTGCGTCACGCTCAATTCGGATGGCCGCATCGATCCGGCCAAAATTATCGGGCGCTATGAATATGCGCATCCACAGTTCTCTGTGGCTGGTATGGAGGCACAGAAACAGTGGGCCCGAATCAATGGCAGTAAGCATACCTGGTTCTGCGGAGCCTACTGGGCAAATGGCTTCCATGAGGACGGGGTAACCAGCGCGCTGCGCGTCGCTGAGGCGATCGCCGCTGGTAATCGGGCCGACACCCAAACCGCGATCACGCATAAGAGCCTGGGTGCTGTATAACATGTACCCGGATAATTCGGTGGAGGCCGAACGACCCGAGGCGGGGGATCTTCAAAGCGGGATCTATCGCGGTTGGGTGCAGCATCGCCGTTTTGCCCCCAGGCAGCACAGTTTTCGTTACCGGGTTTTTATGATGTATCTGGATCTTGCCGAGGTGGGCAAGGTGCTGTCCCTGTCGAGATTCTGGTCTTGTGCCCGTTGGGCTCCAGCGAGTTTTCGTCGAGAAGACTTTTTTGGTGACCCCTCACTGGATCTGGATGAGGCGGTGCGTGCGCGTGTTGAACAGGAGCTCGGCGTGCGACCCTCGGGGCCGATCAGGTTGTTAGCCAATTTGCGCTATTTCGGTTATAACATGAACCCTATTAGCACCTATTACTGCTTTGATCGTGACGGCAATGACGTGGAGTGGGTGCTGCTGGACGTACACAATACACCATGGAACGAGCGATACAGCTATGTACTGGATTGCCGTGGGGGCGCGCCGCGTGTGCAGCACGGCCGTTTTGAAAAGGAATTTCACGTCTCGCCATTCATGCCAATGAATCAATCTTACCGCTGGCACGGTACTACGCCAGGCAAGTCGGTAACCGCTTTTCTAGAAAATACGCAGGAAGAGAGTGTCGTGTTTGACGCCTCCATGAACTTGCAGCGCGAGGAAATCTCGCGCGCCACTTTGAATCGAATTCTGATCCACTATCCATTGATGACCGTAAAAGTGATAGGCGCCATTTACTGGGAAGCCCTCAGGTTGTGGTGTAAGCGGGTGCCTTTTATCGGTCATCCAAAAAGTATTACGAGGGCTGACGAAGGACAACAATCGTGATGAATTCCGCAGAAGCACAGCAGGATGTATTGGCTGCACCTACCGAAAGTTCCTGGTTCCCGCGCATGGCCAAAAAATTGGTATTGGGAAAGCTGGCCGGTATTTCTAATGGCAGTCTTGTCGTTGAAGATGGGGCGGAGCAGTATCGATTTGGAGAGAGCGAAGAATCCGCTGCGTTGAAGGCGGTCATTCGGATTCATGATGAATCGACGTATGTTCAAGTGTTGCTGAATGGCACCGTCGGTTCCGGTGAAGCCTATATGGATGGGGCCTGGACGTCTCCAGACCTGGTTGCCGTGATTCAGCTGATGGTCAGTAATATGACATTGCTTGAAAACATGGATTCACGCTGGAGTTTCCTCCACGGCATGTTTATGAAAGCGTTGCATCGATTGAATGCGAACAGCAAGTCCGGCTCAAAACGTAACATCGCCGCGCATTACGATTTGGGTAATGATTTCTTCACCTTGTTCCTCGATCACACCATGCTGTATTCATCGGCGGTATTCCCGAGTGAACAAGCAACACTTGCTGAAGCCTCTGAAAACAAGCTGGCAAAAATCTGCGAGAAGTTGCAGCTGAGCAAGGACGATCATTTGCTTGAAATCGGTACGGGTTGGGGCGGCATGGCTGTTTACGCCGCGAAGCATTTTGGCTGCCGGGTTACCACGACCACGATTTCTCAAGAGCAATATGAATACGCGCGAGCCTGGGTGGCGAAAGAAGGTCTGGAAGATCGTGTGACCTTATTGTTGAAAGACTATCGTGATCTCGAAGGCCAGTTTGACAAGCTGGTATCGATCGAGATGATCGAAGCGGTGGGTCACAAATACTACAAAGACTATTTTGCGCAATGCAGCCGCTTGCTCAAGGAAGACGGCCTGATGGTGATTCAGGCGATCACCATTCAGGACCAACGCTACGACCGCTATCGCAAGCAGGTCGACTTTATCCAGCGCTATATTTTCCCTGGTGGCTGCCTGCCTTCCAACGAGGTGGTGGCTTCTCACATTTCCAAAAATACCGATATGCAAATTGTTGCCCTGGAGGATATTACCTTCCACTACGCACGGACTTTGAATGCGTGGCGTACTGCGTTCTTTGACAAGATCGACAGTGTGCGAGATCAGGGCTTTGACGAGCGGTTTATTCGCATGTGGGATTTCTACATGAGCTACTGCGAGGGTGGTTTCCTGGAGCGTGTGATCAGCACCGCTCAGTTTGTCTTCGCCAAGCCACGCTGTAAGGCCTTACCGGTATAAGACGATGTGGCGTATCGTTGCCAACGCCATATTGTTTGATATTGCCTGGCTGGTTTGTGTACTGGCCAGCAATGTCTGGATGGTGGGTGGCTTTACCCTCCTCAATCTTATTTTGCACCTTGGCTTTATTGCCGATCAACGCAGAGAGTGGCTGTGGGTGCTGGCGGTATCGTTGTTGGGTATTGCGCTGGATACCCTGTTGTTCCAGTTCGGGATGATGGAAAACCCGGATGGCTCTGGATTCCCACCCTTTTGGCTATGTTGTCTGTGGGTGAATTTTGCGATGGCCATACGCTATTGCTTTTCTTTTCTGCAGCGCAGTATCTGGCTCCCCGTTATTCTCGGAGCGGTTGCCGGGCCGTTCAGTTACTTCACAGGCGCCACCCTGAATGGCGGGGTCACCCTCGCTGTACCGCTTTTCGTGACACTTTTTGGCTTTGCCGTTATCTGGGGGTTGTTCTTGCCGCTGTTGGTGCGTATCGCCCAAGGGCCCATATTTTCAGGTCATAAGTATGCTTAGTCTGGCTTTGGTTTTGGCTGCGAGCGTCGGTGCTGTCCCGGAAGCGCGTTGTGGCTACGAGGGTGATTACGCGGCGATGGGTGTCGCTGTGGATCCGTCCACACAAGCGGTTGCCTACTGTGAGTACCATCTCCCTGGAGAGAATGGGCAGTCGAAAGTACTCTATTTTTCCCCGGCTGGGAGAAAGATCGCGGAAAAAAGATTGGTGCGCAAAGGCAGTTCCGACGGTTCAGCATTGCCCGAAGTTTATCAGTCCGATCTGCGCCACGGAGAACAGAGACAGGTTTACCGTGAAGGTGCGCAGTGGGCATTACGTTATCGTGCCGATAAAAACAGCCCGTGGAAGAGCCGAATGTTGGGTATAAACCGTGTCGACGTTATTGATGCCGGTTTCGACGACTACGTGCGCGCAAACTGGCAGGGCTTGTCCTCCGGTAAAGCGGTGACCTTTGAGTTCGCCTCTCCGGTGCATCGCCGCTCAGTCCGCCTACGGGCACAGCGGGAAGACTGCGGAGCAGGTGAAACTGGTGCTCGAGGCGAGAGCCGTCTCTGCCTGAAAGTAGATCTGTCGCAACCGCTCCTCAGAATGTTTGCGGGTGAATTGCGGCTGGTCTACGAGGCCAACAGCCAGCGCCTGATGATATTTGAGGGCGTGGTCAATCTGCTTGATGCGAGCGCTCGTGCGCAAAAACTGCGTATTTTCTATCGGTACCCCTAGCCCCTGTAAGCTTCCATCCCTTACGCGCCGGCATTTTTCTCCCCCCTCGCTGGCGCAAATCCAATCTTCCAGCTAAACCTTTAAGGAATATGGCGACATTTGTGGATCTAAACGCCACGGTGCGCCGGACGGTTGGCCGGTATCCCTTCATTGGTGCTGGCCTGGCAAGCAGCCTGTCGGGTTGCTGAAAAAGAGAGGTGTCGGCGATGTTGATGAAATCGCTTCCTGTAATTGCCCTTATAGGGTTGTTAAGCACCGGTTGCGTGACCCAGGAACAGGTGCCAGGCGCAGGGGGTGTCGTAATCGATACCTATGGCGTCAATATGAGCCAGTATCGCGTCGATCTCTCCGAATGCCGCGGCATCGCCTCTGTGGCCAGAAATGATGCGGGACGCCGCGGAGTGACACGTGCAGCGGGCGGTGCGCTGCTTGGCGGTGCACTCGGCGCGATCGTCGGTGATAGCAGTAGCGCGGCAGCGGCAGGGGCCGGGGCGGGCGCGCTTATCGGCGGTGTCGGCGGTGTGACCAGTGCGCACGCCGAAGAGGGCTATGTCGTCCGAAATTGTCTGCGCGGTCGCGGATATCGTGTTTTAAATTGATCTTTTCGCCGACACGGCGGTCAAAGCTACCAACTCCTCCTGTTGATATTCGGCAATCTCACAGGACTTGGCTTAAGCCGGGCAAGCAGCCCGGCTTTTTTTTGCTCTGCGTTTTGTGTCGATCCTTCGCGCGTTGCACACTTTCGTTGAGAAGCACGCCAATCGAAACGTGCCACCTCGTCAGATTTCCAATGGCACGGCCAATTCGCAGTGAATAAAAAAGCGGCCAAAGGCCGCTTTTTCAGGGAATGCGCAAGTATCTGTATTACTGCCCCAATGTAAACAATTGCGTATTGCCGCCGGTGGCTACGGTGTTGACCGTTTTGGTCTTTTCTTCAGCAAACCGGAACAGGTAGTGCGGACCGCCGGCTTTGGGTCCGGTACCAGAAAGTCCCTGGCCACCGAACGGGTTGACCCCAACAACAGCGCCGACCATATCGCGGTTTACATAGCAGTTGCCGACATTGACCCGCTTGAACACGGCGCCGGCGCGGCCCTCGATACGCGAGTGCAAGCCGAAGGTAAGGCCGTAACCGGTGGCATTGATGCGTCGAATTACGTCTTCCAGTTCGCCGGCCTTAAAGCGCACGACGTGCAGGAACGGGCCGAACACTTCGCGCTTGAGGATTGAGAAATCCTCGATTTCCACCACCTGGGGGCCGAAGAAGGTGCCACGCGCGGGCAATTTTTCCGGGGCAAAGCCAAACAGTGGTTTGGCCTCGGTCTGCATGCGCTGGCGATGCGCTTCCAGCGTAGTGCGCGCTTTATCATCGATTACCGGACCAATATCCGTTTCGAGCAGCGCGGGATCGCCAACGGTGAGTTCTTCACAGGCACCACGCAACATCGACAGCAGGTTGTCGGCAATCACATCCTGCACGCAGAGAATACGCAGGGCGGAACAACGCTGGCCTGCGCTCAGGAAGGCGGACTGGATTACGTCATCTACCACCTGCTCGGGAAGTGCGGTTGAGTCGACGATCATGACGTTCTGTCCACCGGTTTCCGCAATCAGCGGGGTGATCGGGCCTTCTTTCATGGCCAGTTGCTGGTTGATCAGACGGGCAGTTTCGGTAGATCCGGTGAATACGACGCCCGAGAGACGGGGGTCTTCAATCAGAGGTTTACCGACCGCAGCGCCGGTGCCTGTGATCAGGTGCAAAACCTGTTGCGGTACGCCGGCTTCATGCATGAGCGCGACAGCGCGCGCCGCAATCAAAGGCGTTTGCTCAGCAGGTTTTGCCAGTACGGCATTGCCCGCCGCCAGTGCGGCAACGACCTGGCCGGTGAAGATTGCGAGAGGGAAGTTCCATGGGCTGATGGCTACGAAGACGCCGCGGCCCTCAAGGTACAGCTGGTTACTCTCCCCTGTGGGTCCGGGCAGCGTTTGTGGTTCGCTGAAATGCTTGCGTGCACCATTGCCATAGTAGCGACAAAAATCGACGGCTTCCCGTACTTCACTGATGCCGTCATTGAGAGTGCGACCCGCTTCCGCGCAAATCAGCGCGGTCAGCTCATTCATATGGATTTCGTACAAATCGGCAATGCGATCGAGGATTCTCCCGCGCGCCTCACCGCCGAGGCGATTCCAGGCGATCTGGGCTTCGGTTGCGGCGGCATAGGCAGTATCAATCTGATGCTTGTCGCTATTCGCCGTATGTCCCACCAGCTCGCCACTTGCGGGGTTGTAGACCGGTTCGTTCGCGTCACCCATGACGCCGCTGATAATGGGTCCGCCTTTGAATTGCGTGCCGCTGGCCGTTTCCACAGTTTCCATCAGTGGGGTAAGCGCGAGTGGGTCGGTCAGCTCGATACCGTGGGAATTCTTGCGTGGCAGCGCTTCGTGTCCGAGGTAAATGTCCCGTGGCACGGGGATCTGAGGATGTCGGAACGGTTTGCACTGCTCACTCTGGCTGATGGTGTCCTGCACCAGCTCTTCAATCGGCGTCTGCTCGTCCATAAAACGGTTGACGAAGGAGCTGTTGGCGCCGTTTTCCAGCAGGCGTCGCACCAGGTAGGGGAGCAGGTCTTTGTGTGCGCCGACAGGGGCGTAAACACGCACGGGTACGCGGCGACCGTGCACCGCCTCGACCTGCGCGTAGAGCAGGTGGCCCATGCCGTGCAGGCGCTGGAACTCGTAGTCGCCGGTATCGCCGGCCAGTTCCAGGATCAGGCCGACCGTGTAGGCATTGTGGGTGGCGAACTGCGGATAAATCGCGTCGCGTGCTTCCAGCAGTTTTTTTGCGCAGACCTGGTACGACAGGTCAGTGTGGCATTTGCGCGTGTAGACCGGGTAATCATCCAGGCCCATTTGCTGCGCGTGTTTGATTTCTGAATCCCAGTAGGCACCTTTAACCAGGCGTACCATGAGTTTGCGGCCGGTGTCGCGGCCCAGCGCGATCAGCCAGTCGGCGACGTGCGGCGCACGTTTCTGGTAGGCCTGCAGTACAAAGCCCAGCCCCTGCCAGGCAGTCAGTTCCGGATCGCGGGCGAGGGCTTCAAAAATATCGAGGGAAATATCCAGTCGATCCGCTTCTTCGGCATCGATGTTCAGACCCATGTCGTACTTGGCTGCGGCCAGACACAGAGCTTTCACCTGCGGCAGCAGTTCGTTCATCACGCGTTCGCGTTGCAGCACAGTGTAGCGGGGGTGCAGGGCAGACAGCTTGATGGAAATGCCATTGGCTTCCACCACGTCCCGCTTGTCATTGTCCTTGCCAATCTTCTCGATGGCCATCATGTACGCATCGAAATAGCGGTTGGCATCGGCCATGGTGCGCGCACCTTCACCGAGCATATCGAAGGAGAAGCGGGTTCCGGGCTGGTTCTCTGCCGGACCGCGCTTGAGGGCTTCCTCAATGGTGCGCCCGAGCACGTACTGGCCGCCCATGATCTTCATGGCCTGCATCATGGAGGTCCGCACCATCGGCTCTCCCATGCGGCTGACCATGCGCTTCATCCAGTTGGAGGGCTTCTCGGTGATATCCGGATCCAGCTCCACGATATTGCCGGTGAGCATCAGGCCCCAGGTGGAGGCGTTGACGAACAGTGAGTCGGACTGACCGCGGTGGCTGGACCAGTCACCGGAATGTACCTTTTCCGCAATCAGTTTGTCGGCAGTATCGGCATCAGGTACCCGCAACAGGGATTCTGCCAGGCACATCAGCGCAACGCCTTCCTTATTGGACAGGCCGAATTGCTGCAGAAAGGCATCCAGGGTGCCGCGCTTGCTGCGCTGCTGGCGAGAGTGGGCGACCAGCTCCCGTGCGGTGTGCAGGATTTTCTTGCGGAGTGTGTCATCGGGACGCGGCGCGGCGAGCAGCTCGGTGACGCATTGGTTTTCGTCGGCGTGCAGGTACTGTCGTGCCTGTTCCCGCGCGTTCTGCAGGTCTCCGGCGAATGATGTTGGCATGCTAACTCCAGATTCTAAAATCGCTTCAGGATAAAAATCGGATTATGTGGGAAAATCCTCAGAATTAATCGCCATTCTTGCGTTGAGTGTGGTTAAATATAGTGCTTATTCGCTTGATCACTAGTAGGGTATGTTGCTATGAGTCGACAACTGGAAGATCTGGACCGCATTGACCGCCAGATTCTGCGTATCCTGCAGCGCGCCGGACGCCTGCCCAACGTCGAGCTGGCCCGCCGCGTAAATTTGAGTCCCACTCCCTGTCTGGAACGCGTAAAAAGGCTGGAGCGTGAGGGATTCATTCAGGACTACGTTGCGCTTCTGGATCCTCTTAAAGTGCATGCCGGCCTGGTCGTCTATATCCAGGTGAATCTTGCGGACACCGCGACGGAGGCGCTGGAAGCTTTCAACAAGCATGTCTCCAGCCTCGAAGAGGTGCAGGAGTGTCACATGGTTGCCGGTGGTTTCGACTACCTGATCAAGATTCGTATCAAGGATATGCTGGGTTATCGGCGCTTCCTGGGTGAAAAACTGGCGTCGATGCCGGGGGTCCGCGAAACCCATACCTACGTGGTGATCGAAGAAGTCAAAACCGATACCGCGGTAGCGGTGCCGGATCCGGAACCCAAAACCAAGCCCGGCAAACGCTAATTGCGTCTGGTTTTGACCGGGCCTGTTCAGACGGGTCAGGTCGAACGCTTCTTCGCTCTCGAAGTAGCTTAGCTGCTGATGTCTGATTGAGTAGATCATTGCGATGGCTGTAAATACTCCCCATGACAATCGTCGCGCATACCTTCTCGCGCTTGCGGCCGTGCTCTGCTGGTCAACGGTGGCCAGTGCTTTTAAGTTATCGTTGCAATTTCTGACGCCACTGCAACTGGTGACGATCTCCTCGGTAGTGTCGACGTTACTGATTGGTGGCATCGTCACCGCACAGGATCGCTGGGGTGAGGTTGGAGCCCGCTGGCGGAAAGACTACCGTTGGTTCTTGCTGCTGGGATTGTTCAATCCCTTTCTCTATTACCTGGTTTTGTTCAGCGCCTATGATCTGCTCCCGGCGCAACAGGCGCTTGCCCTGAATTACACCTGGGGTGTGGTGCTTGCATTGCTGTCAGTGCCGGTACTAGGCCAGAAATTGCGTCGACGCGACATACTGGCAGGTCTACTGTGTTATGCGGGCGTGCTGGTGATTGTTACTCAAGGCCAGCTTGCCGGCTTTGAAGTGAGTTCGCCGCTCGGGGTAGGGCTCGCGTTGATGAGTACCCTTATCTGGGCTTGTTACTGGTTGCTCAATACCCGCATACCCTCTGCCGGTGCCGTGAATCTATTGCTGTGCTTTTTGTGCGGGTTGCCCTGGCTGCTACTGGTGACGGTGCTGGCAGGCGATTGGAGTAATCCACCCATCGAAGGTTGGTTGGGTGCAATTTATGTCGGTCTGTTTGAAATGGGGATTGCCTTTTTGCTCTGGCAGGGTGCCCTGAAGGCCTGCGATAACACGGCCCGAATCAGTAATCTCGTTTATCTTTCACCCCCGCTTTCCCTGTTACTGGTTGCGGTACTCGTCGGCGAAAAGATCCATTTGTCCACGCTCGTGGGTATTAGCTTTATTCTGGTCGGCGTGGGCTTTCAGCAAAGCCCGCTGCGCGAATGGGCGCAGCGAGCCAATCGAAAATTCTTACAACAAATAAAACGTTCTCAAGGTGATGCATGAACTTCTCTCTCAGTGATGAACAGCAGATGATCCAGGACGCCGCGCGCCAGTTCGCGGAGCAGGAACTAAAGCCCGTTGCCGCGGAGTTGGACCATAGTGGCAATCGCCCGTTACTGCTGGAAAAACTCAGTCAGTTGGCGGAGCTCGGGTTTATGGGAATCAATGTGGATCCCGAATTCGGCGGCACTGGTGCGGGTACCGTGGCGTTCAGTCTGGCGATTGCCGAACTTGCGCGCGGTTGTGCCTCCACGGCCACTACCTGCTCGGTAACGAATATGGTCGCGGAAGTTATTCAGGCCGTGGGTAATGACGCGCAAAAAGCCAAATACCTGCCCAAAATCTGTTCCGGTGAATATGCCGCGGGGTCGTTTTGCCTGACCGAGCCTGGTTCCGGCTCTGATGCGGCGGCCATGCGCACACGAGCGCGAAAAGACGGTGACGAGTATGTGCTGGACGGCAGCAAGTTGTTTATCAGCAGTGCGGAGTTCGCCGGTGTGTTTGTGGTCTGGGCGGTAACTGACAGCGAGGCGCCAAAAGGCAAGGGTATCTCTTGTTTCCTCGTGGATGCAGGAACCCCCGGCCTGATTATCGGCAAGGCGGAAGAGAAAATGGGGCAGAAGGCCTCCGTCACCAATGAAGTCGCGTTCGACAACTGTCGGGTCCCTGCCGGTAATATGCTCGGCGAAGAAAACCGTGGTTTCCGCATTGCGGCGGGTGAGCTCGCCGGCGGGCGTATCGGCATTGGATCGCTGGCGCTGGGGATCGGGCTCGAGGCGCTGGATTGTGCGCGCGCTTACCTGCAGGAGCGCGAGCAGTTCGGCAAGCCCCTGGCACAATTCCAGGGCTTGCAGTGGCAACTTGCCGACCGCTACACCGAGATGGAAGCGGCGCGCCTGTTGCTACTGCAGGCGGCGTGGCAAAAAGATGCGGGGCAGGCGTTTGGTCCGGCGGCCTCGATGGCCAAGCTCTTTGCCAGCGAAAAAGCGAATGACGCTTGCTACACCGCGCTGCAAATGCATGGTGGGGTAGGCTACACGCGGGAGTACCCGTTGGAGCGCATGTCCCGGGATGTGCGGATTACCACGATCTACGAGGGGACCAGCGAAATCCAGCGGCTGATTATTGCCCGTCACTTGCTGGATGGGGTGCGCTGAAGCTCGTCACAAAGAAGGCTGCACCCTGAGCGAAAGGCGTCCGTTCTCAGGGCGCAGCTTCCCGTTAAAACGAATGGGAAATAAACAGTTTCCCTTCCCAGACTTCTAGCCCGCCGGTGTCCAGAGCTTCCTGTGAAAGTTCAAACTCAATCATGGTTTGCGCACTGGGCACCCAGCGCGCACCAGCTCTAAGGAACGCGGAGGACGATGCCGAGTCCACGGTCTGCAGGGCGCCACCAAAAATCCTGCCGTCGTTGACCCTGTCCATTTCCAGGCGAATGCCGCCTTCCACAAACGGAATCATGTAGCCAGTGTCGAATCGGATAACTCTGTCTACTTCTAGTGCGGTTTTCATAAAGCCTACATCTTCATTGTTGTCTTCAAACCGCAGGTTGATGGTCTGTTGAAACGCCATGCCGCGCAAGTAGATGTCTTCGTTGTCGAAGTCAGAATACACAAAGTAGACGCTGGGGCGCAGGCGCCAGTCATTGAGTGCGTACCGGCCTTCCAGTCCAATATCGCCCACCCACTCATGGGTTTCACTGCCACCATGGAGCGTCAGGATGGAAGTGTCCGCATCCGTATAGCGATACCCTAGAGTTGCATTCAGGGCAACGTGTGGGCCGAGGCGATAGCCAAGGTAGGGGCCAATGGTGTATCGGTCCGCTTGCGTGCGCCAGTCTCCATTGAACCACTCGCTATCGTATCGCGCCGCGGCAACGTAACCGCCGATCACAAGGTTGTCGGTAACTTTCCTGTCTAGGCCAAGGGTCAACCGTGTTTCATCCGCGTCGAGGTCCCGTCCTGCGCGTCGATCACGAATCTCATAGTGGTCGATTTCCATCCAGGAATCCCAATTTGTTTCCTGTGCGGTGGCAAAGGGCAGGGTGCTCGATTCGCGTCCCGGCGTAATGGGTACAAGTCCCTGTTGCCGGTTGACCTGATTGGCCGGTGCGCGGTACCAGCGAGGTTGATGGTTACCCGGGCAATAGACTTCGCCGCCACGATAGGTGGCGGAAACATGTCGGCCATCTTGCGGATTCACGCAAACGACCCAGAGTGCATTGGCGCCGGCGATGGCTTGGCGACGTGTACCTGGCGGATTGACTTCTGTCGCGGTTTCTCCAGAGCCATCTCCCCCACCAAAGCCGCCGCCGGAACCGCCCTCGCCACCGTCGCCACCACCGTACCCACCGCCGGCGCCTCCAGAGCCTCCAGAGCCCCCGCCGTCCGGATTAATAATCCATATGGGGGGCTGAGGTTCTACCGGTACTTCCGGGGTAATCCCGGTCGGCGGGAGAGTTCCTATCGGTGGTGTCACCCCAATCGGTACTTCTGGGGTAATCCCGGTCGGTGGGAGAGTTCCTATCGGCGGTGTCACCCCAATCGGTATTTCTGGCGTGATGCCGGTGGGCGGAAGCGTGCCAATCGGCGGCGTTACACCGATTGGCAGTTCGGGGGTGATACCTGTAGGAGGCAAGGTCGCAATAGGAGGGACCGGTTTTACCAGGGGCGGTAAGGTGATATCTGGCGGAATAGTGATCCCGCCTTGTTGATTCTGGGTATCCAGCAGGCAGTCCCTGTTGCCGGAAACATCAAACAGCCGATGAGTCCCACCATTGCCCTGGGACACAACTGGTGATTTGGATATACGCAGGCCTGGCGCGCTCTTGCTCCACTGATCCACACGCTGCTGCCCCTGGGCAGCCTCCAATGCGAACTGACCCGCTGAGGTCTGGGATAGCCATACCGATGCGCTCTCATCGGATGTGACGCCGACAAAGGTGAGCGTGCCAGTCGCATTACAATTGGCTGCGAAAGCGGAAGAGGACTGGAAGGCCGCCAGTGTCAGGCCAACAGCGACTGAGAGTTTCTGAAATTGATGGCACGAATTCTGGAATGCTTCCATGGGCCGACCAACCTCCTGTCGACTACTTGCCCTGAATCCCGACTTTAAAGTGGCGGGTCACTGTATTCATAGTGGTCGGAGCGTTAGTGCATCGCAAGTGCATCAGTCTTAGAGGTCGACTGGAGTCGTAGAAAAACACCACTGGAAGGATCAGTACGCCTTTTTTAGTGGGTACAAATGTTTAGCCGCCGTAGAGTGAAATCACCTGCCAAAGAGTGACAAGCGACTTCTAGAATTTTTCTATTTGGTGTGCTGCCTGGAAGTGGTGTATGGGTCGCATTCAAATGCTTCGCGCATTTCTCATATTTTGCCTTTCGTCGACACTGGCGGCGAAGTTGGCAGCTTCGGACGCCGATCTGGCCCAGGAGCTGGCCAATCCGATCGCCAATCTGATCAGCTTTCCATTACAAAGCAATTTCGAACGGGATGTCGGCCCGGTTGAGGGTGGACGTCGTTATCTCCTGAATGTTCAGCCGGTGATTCCGATTGAGCTGAATGAAAACTGGAATCTCATCACCCGCACGATCATCCCGGTGGTTAACCAGGAAGATATTTTTCCTAGTAGCCGCGATCAGACTGGCTTAGGTGACACGGTACAAAGCCTTTTCTTTTCGCCTTCCAAGCCGACTGACAATGGCGTGACCTGGGGAGTGGGGCCGGTGTTCTTGTTGCCGACCGGCACCGAGCCGCTACTCGGCGCGGAGAAATGGGGCGCCGGGCCGACAGCCGTGGTGTTGCAACAAAAAGGTGGCTGGACTCGCGGCGGGCTGGTGAATCACATCTGGTCTTTCGCGGGGTCAGACAGCAGGGACGACATCAGCCTCACTTTTATTCAGCCATTCATTACCTATACCACCCCCTCTGCCTGGAGCTTTACGTTTACGGCAGAAAACACCTATGACTGGAAAAGCGACCAGTGGACGATTCCACCCGGTTTTTTCATTGCCAAAGTTTTTGAAGTGGGTAAGCAGAAATATCAGATCCAGGCTGGCCCCCGGTATTTTGCCGATAGCGGCTTTTCCGGGGCGAATGGTTGGGGGTTCCGCCTGAACTTTGTCCTGTTGTTCCCGAAAGGTTGAGCGCAGACGATGACGCCAAGAATGTGAGGTAAAGAACGTGAATAGAGACAAGCTGCGTCGCTTGATCGGTTTGACCGTACCCGTACTGGCATTGACGGCATCGGCCTCCCATGCCGGGGGTATTTTGCTGTGGGAAATCGGTACCCCCACGCTCGGTACCGCGAGCGCTGGCTGGGCGGCAATGCCGGAAGACGCGGCCACTGCCTTCACCAATCCTGCGGGAACGGTGTGGCGGGACGAAACGGATATCCGTGTTGCGGGCCAGCTCCTGTATGGGGATGTGGGCTTCTCTGACGGTGGGCTCACCAATGTGGAAGGCGGTGATGGCGGCAATCCGTTGGAGTGGTTTCCCGGGGCGGGTACGTTTGTGGCGGGTAAACTCAATGACCGGATCGGCTGGGGCTTTGCCGCAACGGGCAATTTTGGCCTGGGGCTGGATTATGACGACGACTGGTCCGGTCGGCGTTTCGTACAGGACGTGGATCTGCTCAGCATGAGTCTGGTACCGTCCGTCAGCTGGCAGGCCAATCCATGCCTCTCTTTTGGTCTCGGGCTGAATGTGGTCGCCGGGTATTTCAAATACGAAAGCGCACCTCGCGCCGGACTGATCCCCGGAGACGCGCGCCTCAAGTATGGCGGTGATGTCGACTTCTCCTACGGTGCCAATCTCGGCATGATGTATCGCCCTGTGGAGGGCACCACCTTTGGACTGACTTATACCAGCGAAGTGGACCTGGACTTTTCGAGTCGTCTCGAGCTAAGGAATTTTGGCCCCTTGTACGAGGCGCTCGTCGGCAGACTGGATGGCGCCCGTACCAAAATTGACACCCGTATTCCGGCGACTTTGACGGCCAGCTGGCAGCAGCAACTGCAGGATAACACCACCTTTTACGCGAACGTCGGTTGGCAGGACTGGTCGGAGTTCAGCTATTTCGGGCTCGAAATCGCTGATCCGGCGCAGGTCTCGGTGACGGTCGATCGCGGCTATAAAGACACCGGGCATGTGGCCTTTGGTGTGCGCCATCAATTTACCCGAGGTTGGTTAACGGACTGGACGCTGTCCTCGGGAATTGCCTTCGACAACTCCGCGGTTGCGGAAGCCAATCTGACCGCGGACCTGATCACGGATAAGGCGTATCGCCTTGGGCTCGGTGCGCGTCGGGAGATCTGCCCGGAAGTGACACTGGACGTGGGGTACACCCTGGTGTGGCTGGGCGACGTGGATATCGATCAGGAGGGTGGGGCTATCTTCAATCCGCGCTTGCAGGGGACGTATAAAGACACCGCGCTGCATTTCTTCGGTGCCTCGGTACAGTTTGGGCTCTAGACGTCTGACTGCATCGAAGGGCAGGGCGGCCTTTGCAAACGTCCGCCCATTCACCTGGAGGAGTGCCACAAACACTACGCCGATAGCGCAGCCTCAGGCTTTTTTACTTCAGGATTTTTGTGCGCGGTGAACTGCAGAATACCGTCGTCAATCGGTGACTCCTGCAAGATTTTTTTGTCCTTCTCATAGTCATTCAGCAGCCGCCACGGATAGCGACTGCCCTGACGCGGCAGCAGCTTGTCTGCCCGCTGTACGTAGCCGGATTGGAGCGCTGCCATCACCGATTCGGTTTCGGCACAGCCCTCGCGGTCCTCTGGTTTGAATACGCCCTGGTTGTGCTGTGCCATATGGTTGAGCAAGCGACACAGGTAGTCTGCTGACAGGTCGGATTTCAGTGTCCAGGCAGCATTTGTGTAGCCAAATACCCAGGCCATATTGGGGACGCCTTCCATCAGCACACCTTTGTAGGTCAGGCGATTGTGCATTTCCACGGGCTTACCATCGACATGCAGGGACATTCCGCCCAACAGCTGGACCTGTAGCCCGGTGGCCGTAACGATGATGTCTGCCGTGATCTCCTTGCCAGATTTCAGCCGGAGTCCATCCGGAGTGAAACGCTCAATGTGATCCGTGACGACGTTGGCACGTCCGCGCTTGATTTCCTCGAACAGGTCACCGTCCGGTACCGCGCAAAGTCGCTGATCCCAGGGCGCGTAGTCGGGTGTGAAGTGGGGCAGGTTTGCGCTGCCATCCAGGGCTTTGCGGGCACCGCGTAACATCAATGCCCGCACGAGACGGGGCCAGCGGCGGGCGGCCTTGAACAACAGTCGGTGCAAGCGCAGGTTGCGCCAGCGTCCAATGCGATATAGCCACTTTTCCGGCAGGTATTTACTCAGGAATTCCAGCATCCCGTCGCGTGCCGGCATCGACATAATGTAGGTCGGTGAGCGCTGCACCATCGTCACCTGCGCACCTTCTCGCGCCAGCGCCGGGACCAGGGTAACGGCGGTGGCGCCACTGCCAATGACCGCGATGCGCTTCCCGGTGCAATCGAGGTCCTGGGGCCAGTGTTGCGGATGGACGATGGAGCCCGTGAAGTCTTCAATATTGTCGAATTGGGGCAGGTAGCCGGCGCGGTAGTCATAGTAGCCAGTGCAAGAGACCAGGTAGCGGCAGGTGAACTGACGCACTTCGCCATCGGGTCCTGTGCTGGTCAGGGTCCAGCGCTGCGATTCGGAATCCCAGTCAGCCCGCTGCAGATCCACGCCGTAACGGATATGGCCGGTGACATCGAAGGCTTCCGCCGTTTCACGAATGTAATTGCGGATGGAGTCACCGTCGGCGAGCACCTGTGTACCATTCCAGGGGCGAAAGCTGAATCCGAACGTCAGCATGTCCGAGTCTGAGCGAATGCCTGGATAGCGAAACAGGTCCCAGGTCCCGCCTATCTGCGCGCGACGCTCAAGAATCGCAAAGTCCAGATTCGGGCAGTGTGCCTTCAGGTGGCAGGCCGTGCCGATGCCCGACAGGCCGGCACCGATAATCAGGAGGTCGTGGTGTTGGGTGGATATCGCCATGCTGCAGCTTCACTCTGTATCGCCTCACCATCGGGTGGGCGTTTCGGAAAATTTTTATGCCATTTTTACCATTTTCGCAAAAAGATGAAACTGTTGGCCGCTCACGGCAAGTCCCGGTTGTTATCTGGATTTTCGGCAGGTAGTCTCCCGCCCGCGGATCCTGACCGGTCGCTTCTGTGCGCATAATGAAAGACCAGGTCGACGCTGATGGTCATTCGTGGTTGCCTGGTTTGCCCGTATGGGCACGTGACCACATTGTTTACACGGTTCACGCGATCATCCGCCCAATGAATATTTTACCCAGTACCGGCATTGGCGTCGGCAATTGGCTAGCAAATCCCCGAGACGATGACGAACGAAGACAAACGCCCTCTGTATATTCCCCATGCGGGTCCCTCTCTGCTGGAAATGCCACTGCTGAACAAGGGCAGTGCCTTTACGTTGAAAGAGCGTATCGAGTTCAATCTGGTCGGCCTGCTCCCCAATAATGTGGAGACGATCGACGAGCAGGTTCGACGTGCTTACCGCCAGTATCAACAGTGCAAAACCGATCTGGACCGGCATATCTATTTACGTGGCATCCAGGACGACAATGAGACGCTGTTTTTCCGGCTGATCCAGGAACACATTGAAGAGATGTTGCCGATTATCTACACCCCGACGGTGGGTGAGGCGTGTGAAGAGTTTTCCAACATCTACCGTAACCACCGCGGTCTGTTTGTGTCTTATGCCGATCGGGAGCACATGGACGATATTCTGCGCAGTGCAACCAAGGATAACGTCAAGGTAATCGTGGTGACCGACGGGGAGCGCATTCTCGGCCTGGGCGACCAGGGCATTGGTGGTATGGGCATTCCCATTGGCAAGCTGTCCCTGTACACAGCGTGCGGTGGCATCAGTCCGGCCTATACCTTGCCGGTCACTCTGGATGTCGGTACCAACAACCGAACGCTGTTGAATGATCCCATGTATATGGGGTGGCGCCATGAGCGTATTCCGCAAGAAGAATATGATGCGTTTGTTGCGGAGTTTATCGCGGCGGTTAAACGTCGTTGGCCCAAAGTCCTGGTGCAGTTTGAAGACTTTGCCCAGACCAACGCCATGCCACTTCTGGAACGTTACCGGGATCAGCTGTGCTGTTTTAATGACGACATTCAGGGCACTGCGGCAGTGTGCCTGGGGACGATTCTCGCAGCCTGCAAAGCGCGCAAAGAATCGCTGGGCCAGCAGCAGGTTGTGGTGGTCGGTGCGGGCTCTGCCGGTTGTGGTATTGCGGAGCAAATCGTCAAGGCCATGATCGAGGAAGGCGTTTCAGAAGCCGACGCGCGTGCACGCCTGCACATGTTCGATCGGTATGGATTGGTCACCGATGATATGAAGGCGTTGCACGATTTTCAGGCGCGTCTTGCCCAGCCGGCGGATCGCTACGCCCAGGCCAGTGAGTGGGATCTGGAGCAACTGATTGAGCAGGTGCAGCCGAGTATCCTGATCGGTGTATCCGGGCAAGGTGGCCTGTTTACCCAATCCGTCATTGAAGCCCTGCATCGCGGTTGTTCGCGCCCACTGGTTTTACCGCTGTCGAATCCAACCTCCCGTGCCGAGGCGACACCGCGAGAAATTCTCAGCTGGACAAATGGTGAGGCGCTTGTGGCGACGGGCAGTCCGTTTGAGCCCGTCGAGATTGATGGTCAACTGTATCCGGTTGCGCAGTGTAACAATGTCTATATTTTTCCGGGCATCGGGCTCGGGGTTATCGCATCCGGAGCTTCCCGGGTTACCGACAACATGTTGATGGCGGCGTCCAATTCGCTCGCGGAGAGTGCGCCAGTCGTTACCCAGGGGGCAGGCTCACTGTTACCCGCGCTCAGTGATATTCGTGGCATCACCAAAGAGATCGCGCTGGCGGTGGCCAAGCAGGCCCAGGACGATGGCGTCGCACCCGTCGTCGCAGAAGAAAAGCTGCTTCTCGCCATTGAAAGAAATTTCTGGATACCCGGATATCGCAAGTATCGTCGACGCTCTTTCTGAGCGGCGTGGCCTGTTTGGTCGGGGAGATGCGAAGGGCTCGTTGGGTATTCCGACGGGCCTTTTTTACATCGGTACCGCGGGGAGTTGGCTGGCGCGTGCTAAATGCCGCGTGTGGCGTTGTTCGTCGCTATTCCGGTTGTCGCTGTTTCACGACACTGCATGCAGTTTGTGGCGCAGCCGTGCTGGTTGGTCGATGGTTGGGTTCTCTGGGATTCCGCGGTAAGGTGTGCGCACTTGCCGCTCGCTCAGTGTCTTCGATAGTGGCGGCACTGTAAGCGATTGGCCGCGAGCGCGACAAAGCATGACCATAACACCGCTTCGACGGCATTGATCAAAGGGAGAGTCGATATGCATGAGGTCGTACAGGACTATTACGGGCGTCAGCTGCAGGGTACGGAGGATTTGAAAACCAGTGCCTGCTGCGACACCAGTGCCGTTCCGGACTGGCTCAAACCTGTACTTGCCAATATCCATCCGGAAGTGCTTTCGCGCTACTACGGGTGTGGTCTGCTAAGCCCCCTGAGCCTGCGTGGTTGCCGCGTGTTGGATCTGGGCTGCGGCAGTGGTCGTGATGTCTATGCCCTGGCCCAGCTGGTTGGCCCTGAAGGCGAGGTGGTCGGGGTCGATATGACCGCCGAGCAGCTCGATGTGGCAGAGAGGCACCTGGACTACCATGCGGAAAAATTCGGGTTTCGCAATGTACGCTTCGTTCACGGCTATATCGAGAAGCTCGAAGAGCTGGATCTCGAGCCCGGCAGTTTCGATGTGATCGTTTCGAACTGTGTGATCAATCTGTCTCCCGACAAGCCAGCTGTGCTCGCAGGCGTTCAACGATTGTTGAAAGAGGGCGGCGAGTTCTATTTTTCCGATGTCTATGCCGACCGTCGTGTACCGCAGGAAGTGAGAGAGGATCCCGTCCTGTACGGAGAATGCCTGGGCGGTGCGCTGTACTGGAAGGATTTCGAGCGCCTGGCGCACGCGGCAGGTTTTATCGACCCCAGGCTGGTGGAAGATCGGCCGCTGGGAGTCACTGACCCCAAATTGGCTGAGCGTATCGGCAACCTGCGCTTTTTTTCAGCGACCTATCGCTTGTTCAAGCTGGGACAACTGGAAACCGCCTGTGAGGATTACGGCCAGGCAGTGATCTATCGCGGCACTGTCGAACGGGCTGAATCGGCGTTTACCCTCGATAAACATCACCATATTGAGGCCGGTCGCGTCTTTCCGGTCTGTGGCAACACCTGGCGTATGTTGGCGGACACGCGTTTCGCCGAGCACTTCAGCTACATTGGCGATTTCTCTACCCACTACGGGCTGTTTGAAGGTTGCGGTGACGCTTTGCCCTATGAAACTCAGCAGAACGAAGCGGGTTCAGGGGCCTGCTGTTAGCCGCAGTCCCAATGATCGGGAGGTTGTTGCAGTAGACGGAAGTGTGTTTACAGCTTTCCGTGTAAGTAAAAAAGCCGGCACACCATGCCGGCTTTTTTTTGAGGTGTTTACAAGTGTGGAATCGTGAGCTTTGAAACCCGTGAGCTGCGGTAGGGCACTTCGATCTCATAGCGCCTGTCGTCGAGTTTCTGATAGAGCGCGCCTTCCGTGTCGATGGCCAGTGTTACCACATGCCCCGGGGGCACATCATAGGATGTGGTAAAGAGTTCGACGGAAATCTTTTGCTCCACCCCAACCGCCGCATTGCGCACCGTGATCGGTGCATGGGTGATCAAACGTCCCCAGCCAAATGCATCGGTATCGTACAGGTGGACATGCAGTTGAACGTCCGGCTTACTGGGCTTGATCCACATCTCCAGCGTGGGGGCGCCGCGGATCTTCAACGTGGACCACTGCACTGGAGAGTTGTATTCAATGGCATAGTAGCCATTAATTCCCGTCATGTCCGTGAACACCGGAATACCCAGCGCCTCGAGTGCATCGGATACGATGGGAATGCCGGTTCCCGCCTTGGTGTCTGAGCCTCCATGAAACTCATCACTGGTACGCCATCCGGAATAGGGCGACGTTTTCATCTTGGAATTGTTGAAGTAGGTCAGGCGAGGATGCAGGTAGTACTGCTTGGCTTTACCGGTTACCGGATAATCTGCGAACTGCTCCAGACGGTTGTCGATACGCACAAACATGTCGACCTTGGGCTCACTATCAATGCCATTGTTCTCGCCTTTGAGATAATGGTCGAACCAACGAAATGCCGTAGACCAGATGTGGCCGTCGTTTCCGCCCAGGGTCTCGCCGATGGCATGTGTGCCGGGGTTTAACATCAGCTTTTTCGGCACGGTAAGCTGTTCATAGAGCCGGGTCATACTGTTGGGTTTGAACAGATAGTCGGCAAAGTTATTCGACAGCAGGATAGCCGGCGCATTGGCATTCAGTGCGTCAACATTGGCCAGTGCTGAGCGCGGTTCGGCGAATGCGTAAACACCGGGAATGTTGCTGCCATTGCGGAGGTCTGACCAGACGACGTCCACAGAGGGGTCCAGGTTCAGGGCCGATAGTGTTAAGAGACTGCCCCAGACAAGATTGACGGTTTCGTTGGGGTAGAGCGCCTCGATGATATCGCTCCAGCCCGAGAGCGCGGCCACCGCATCCACCCGTGCATCCTTCGCTGCAAACATCAGCGATGTGCCCGCGCCATAGGAAATTCCGGCAACTCCCAGCTTCCCCATGGGGTACTGCAGCTCCAGCCAATCGATCAGGGCTTTGGCATCAGCGAGCGTCGCTGGGCCCGTAACATCGACCGTACCACCGCTGGCGCCAAAGCCGCGGGTGGAATAGCTCATGACCAGATAACCGTTAGTTGCCAGCTCTTTGGCCTGAAGCAGGTACTGGTGCTTGTCCAGCGCCCAGCTATTGGTGAACAGGATCGTGGGATAGCCCTCTGCGGGGGCTGGGCCCTCCGGTACAAACAGGTTGGCGTCGATGGTGGTCCCATCAAAACTGGTGATGTGAATGTCCGGTATGAAGGTCGGCTCCGCAGCCGCGGACAACGGCAGTATGGCCGCAACAGCTGCGAGCAACAGCGTCGCTAGTGGTTTTTTCATCGCTTGTTGGCTCCGTTTTTTATTATGAGTCTTGACGGTCGCAGGCGAACTTCAGGCACTCGCGCTGCTTCCTGCAAAGCCGTTCCGGTTATTGGTTATAGAACCCGGATGCCGGCTGACCCAAACCGTACAAACGTTCACGGAATTTCGCGGCAAAGTGACGCGACAGTTCTGCAAGGTGCGGAACTGGCGCAAAGAATTTGGCGCCGTTTACTTCGACTTTTGGGCGATTGGCATCTAAATCATCGCTCCGTACATTGGAATGACGTGCCAGTCATTGCTGGGGAGGCGCGAGGCATTGAGGTTGAGGGGGGATGTGCAGGGTGTTTCTTCACGGGCCCGCGTGTCAGATGAGCGCCGCTCATCCTCAATGCGGGCCGTGCTGCCTATTCGTAGCGGATTTCCACGACATAGTAGGTCGTCCATTCCTCACCGGAACGCAGGTCCACTTCATCGTCCAGGCGCCGCCCAAGCAGGGCGCGAGCGACGGGAGAATCCATGGAAATCATGCCCCGCTTTACGTCGAACTCGTCGGGTCCAACAATCCGATAGGTGAGGGAGTTTTCGTTATCGTCTTCCAGCGTCACCCAGGCCCCGAAGTAGATTTTTTCGATGTCATCGGGTGTTTGATCGACAACGGTCACTTCTTCCAGCCGCTTGGTGAGAAAGCGGACCCGGCTATCGATTTCACGCAGGCGCTTTTTGCCATAGATATAGTCGGCGTTTTCCGAGCGATCCCCCAACTTGGCCGCTTCGCTCACGGCACTGGTGACTCGGGGCCGCTCGACCTCCCAAAGTTGTTTGACTTCTTCACGCATGCGTCGCGCACCTTCCGGCGTGATGTAACGCGATCCCCGTGGTCTTGGCGGTCTCCATCTACCCATGACTTAATCCAGATTTTCGATCGTGATCCCGGGGCCAGGTTGTGCAAGCGGAAAATGGAACACGCGGCTGTAGAATTCCAGTTCACCTTCAAGGGCGAGTTTGATGCTGTCTCCGGAGCGAAATCCATGTCCTTCCTCGGGGAAGGCAATATACGCAACGGGTATATCACGTGCTTTGAGTGCTGCAACCATTGTTTCGGCTTGTTCGGGCGGCACGACCTTGTCTTCCAGCCCCTGAAAAAAGATCACCGGGCAATCCAGTTGTTCGACGTGGCAGATCGGTGAACGCTCCCGGTAAGTGGACTCGGCGTCAGGCCAGGGGCCGACCAGTTTGTCGAGATAGCGGGATTCAAACTTGTGAGTGTCCCGGGCGAGGCTCGACAAGTCCCCAATGCCATAGTGGCTGGCGCCCGCCTTGAAAGTATTGTGGAAGGTGAGGGCGGCCAACACGGTATAGCCGCCGGCGCTGCCACCCTTGATCAGCAGCCGGTGGGGGTCTGCCAATCCTTTTGCGACCAGATACTCCGCGCCTGCACAGACATCCTCCACGTCCCAGATTCCCCAACGGTCGCGCAACCGATCTCGATATTTACGGCCATATCCGGTGCTCCCGGAATAATTGACGTCGAGGATCGCAAATCCGCGGCTGGTCCAGTATTGCACCTTTAAATTAAGTCCGGCAGCGGTGGCACCGGTGGGGCCGCCATGACTGAACACGATGAGCGGGGGCAGGTCACCTTCCGGAGCCGCGTAACCCGGGTTGGTTGGGGCGTAATAGAACGCGTGGACATCGCGCTGGCCAGAGGGAAACTCTACAGCCTGCGCCACGGAAAAGTTGTCTTCCGGCAACGTGCAACGATTGCTTGAGGCGATTTCCTCAAAAGACCGGCTCGCATCATCGTAGAAGATGACGGCTGGAAAGCTGGTGGCGGACGCGCCGATAAATAAGGCCTGACCCCGGTCACAGCGAAGGCTCTCAATGTCGCAATTGGGCTGGTCAATAATCTGATGCCCGCCATCGGCAAGATCAATGAGGCCGAGTCGCCAGCGCCCCGCTTCGGTAAACGTACAGAGAATCTCCGTTTCGCTCAGGAATCCGTAGGTCGACATCCCGAAAACCCACTGAGGTGTAGCGAATTCAGCTTCTCGCTGCCAGATGGGCTTCACCTCGCCCTGACGATAGAGGTTCCACCAGTTGTTGCGATCCGATACGTAGAAGAGTTCCCCGCTGGGACTCCACTGGGGCTGGAAGATCGATTCCTGTTGTTGGCCGGCCACTACCTGTAATTGATCGGCGCTAATGTTGCCTTCACCATCCAGCGGGACCAGGCATAGCTCCGTGGCATCCCAGGGCATGTTGGGGTGGCTCCAGCGCAAATAACTGAGCGTCTTGCCATCGGGGCTCAAAGCGGGGTTGGAATAGAAATCATCCCCGTCGATCAATACGGAAAACGTTCCGGAGGAAGACGGCTCCAGGGGGATGGTAATGATCCGCGCCTCGGGTTCGTGCGCGGCCCCATCGTTTTCCTGCACGCAGATCAGCCGGTTGCGGGCCCTGTCCAGAAACAGGTCCGCATGTCGGTATGGACCCTCTGGCGTCAAAGGCTCCGGTAGCTCGGCGCCCAGTGCCATCCGATAGACCCGTTGATCGGCGGCGAGGACAAAATAGACAATGCCCTGATCGACCAGATAACTCGCACCCCCATATTCGTGCGCCTTGGAGCGAATGCTCAGTGGCGCAGGATTAATGTCCCGCCGCTCGCCATTCGGCTGCGCCTCCACCAGCACAGAGCGCCCCTTTTCTGACGGGCGAGATTCAAGCCAGTAACATCGGCCGTCAAAAATGGTTGCCTCGCTGAGACGAACACTATCGCTGACCAGCAAATCTGCTGTGATTGGAGAATGCCAACTCCCATAGGGCGCTGTCGTCGACGTGCTATCGCTGTTCATGATGCGTAATCCTGACGAATTTTTTCCGTGCGGTCGGTGGATGGCGCGGACCTTTTGTTCTGTCGCGCATTCTGCCGATGGAGCGAGGCGGGTACAAGAGCCGTTCGCACGACGGGAAATTTCTACCTGATTAGCATACGCAACCACGGCGGCATCGGGTTTGCCTCATCACCCAGCATTGCAGCTGTGTTCACTAGACTTACCAGCATGCCCACTGCCGCAGTGCGACGGCGTGTGGTCGTACCACGAAGGCGACGCCAGATAGACTTTTGCCGTGTCGCTTCCCCTTAACGTTTATTTGGGAATGTATATGCAGTCTGTGCTCGAAGTACTGGATAAGCTTATTGGCTGGGGAATGGCGCTGTCGTGGGGTGGCCTGGGTGGCTATTGGTGGGCAGGCATTCTGATCGCAGTTTTGTTGCCAGTGGGTGTGTATTTCTCCTGGCGCAGCCGTTTCATCCAGATTCGATCTTTCGGACATATGCTGCAGGTCATGCGGCATAGCTTGCGACACAGCCACAAAGGATCGGTCAGTTCGTTCGAGGCCTTCGCCACGAGTGCGGCAGCTCGTGTCGGTACCGGTAACATCGCCGGTGTGGCGGTGGCGATTTCTGCGGGCGGGCCCGGAGCGATCTTCTGGATGTGGATTGTCGCACTGGTCGGGATGGCGACCAGCTTTATCGAGAACACGCTTGCGCAGACCTACAAAGAGCGAGGAGATGAGGAGGGCACCTTTCGCGGAGGGCCGGCTTATTACATCGAAAAGGGTTTGGGGCACCGATGGAAATGGCTCTCGATCTGCTTTTCCGTATTCCTGGTGATCAGTTTCGGCTTCTTCTTCAATGCCGTTCAGGCCAATGCCATGGCTGAAACGATTGCAGGGGCGTGGAATGTTTCGCCGCTGTTTATCGGCGTACTGGTGGCAGCGGCTGCGGGCATGATTGTATTCGGCGGTATCCACGCCATCGGTCGCTTCGCAACGTTTGTTGTGCCAGTGATGGCACTGGCGTATTTACTGGTCGCGCTGGTGATTATCCTGATGAACCTGAGTGAAATACCGCGGGTCATTGCCACGATATTCAATAGTGCGTTTGGCTTGCAGGAAGCGGGCGCTGGCGCGTTTGGTGCGGCAGTGGCTAACGGGATCAAACGCGGGTTGTTCTCCAATGAAGCGGGAATGGGTTCCTCGCCAAACGTTGGCGCTGCCGCAGATGTCGATCACCCTGCAGTGCAGGGCTATGTGCAGATGGCTTCGGTCTTTCTCGATACCATCATGATCTGCTCCGCCACCGCCGCAATCATCCTGCTCGCGGATGCCTATCAGGTGGGCGCGATTGAGGGGGCGACACTCACCCAGCAAGCGCTGATCAGTGAGGTGGGGCAGTGGGGTGGGAGTTTTATTGCGATCGCACTGACCTTTTTCGCGTTTACGTCGATCATCGCGAATTACTATTACGCGGAAACCAATATCTATTTTATCTGGCATACCCGAGCGTCTATCTGGGTGTACCGGGCGCTATTCATCCTGTTTATCCT
Source organism: Microbulbifer sp. ABF4_148 (assembly GCF_056158985.1). NCBI lineage: Bacteria > Pseudomonadati > Pseudomonadota > Gammaproteobacteria > Cellvibrionales > Microbulbiferaceae > Microbulbifer > Microbulbifer sp. ABF4_148. The sequence continues at coordinate 2,900,894 of NZ_JBSWUI010000001.1, read as the reverse complement.
CTTTGGCGCCTGGGTCGCATCCAGTGGTAGTAATGGCAACTTCGTGATGCTCTGGAATATGGCGGATATGTCCATGGGCCTAATGGCGTCAGCCAATTTACTGGCCCTCGTGCTGCTGTCTGGCGTTGCGTTCAAGGTATTGGACGATTACGAGTCGCAAAGAGCGCGGGGCGTGGTGGAGCCTATTTTTGATGCGCGCCATTTCGACATCCCGGGGGTTGAGCGTGATGTCTGGAACGGCAACCCGGACTAGGACCGCTGAGACCGCGCAAGTCATCATTGCATCCTGAGCATGTCTCCTGTCTCCTGTCTCCTGTGGCCTGTTGCGGGGCAGGGCATGGGTTCTGGCCGCCAGCCCGCATGTCCAGCTATTTTGACAGGTTAGGCAGGTTTCCTTAATATCCATTCGCGATATCAATTCCCGGCGCTAATGCGATTGATTATTGATGTGTGCCAGTGCCCGGAAGCGGTTCATCGCGCGTGGCGCTCATTTCATCGATATGCCTTCCGGTATCTGGAGGCCTGAACGTCTAGCCGGGTGTATTTCTGTCAAACCGGTGTTTTCTATGCCTGCTACCCCTATCAAGACCCATGGGTTCTCGCGTTTGTTGAGTGTCGCCCTGGCAACCACTTTGTGTGTCAGCGGTTCTGCGCTGGCCGCGATCCAGCAAACGAAAGGTGACTTCGAAGACAAGTTCCGTCAGCTTGACGAGGTGTTGCCGACACCGAATGTCTACCGCAGTGCCGCGGGAGAGCCGGGAGAGGCCTACTGGCAGCAGCAGGTGGACTACCAGATTGACGCGAAGCTCGATGAGGGCAAACGCCGCATCGAGGCGGAGCAGAGCATCCGCTATCAGAACAACTCCCCCTATACCCTGAAGTACCTGTGGTTGCAGCTCGATCAGAACCGCTTCCGACTCGATTCCATGGCGGAAACCACGCTGACATTTGGTGGTATCGGTAATCGCGGCCCAAACACCCGCTCCAAGAGCGCGGAGGCACCTGCCGGCGTCAGCCTGAGTGAGCTTCGTCGGCAGCAGTGGCTGGCGGATAACGAGGTGGGCTATACCATCGAGAACGTGGTGGATAGCGAAGGCCGCCCGTTGCGGGTCACCATCGTCGGCACCAACATGCGTATCGATCTGGCGGAGCCGCTGAAGCCGGGCCAGGATATGCGCTTCAAGATGGACTTTGCGTTCAATATTGTTGAAGAGGACGCAGTCTCTGCCCGAGCGGGTTACGAGCACTTTCCGGATGATCCCCGCAAAGGCGGTAACGATATTTTCTTGCTGGCGCAGTGGTTCCCGCGTCTGCACGCCTTTACCGACTACGAGGCCTGGACCAACAAGGAATTTTTGGGTCGCGGAGAATTTACTCTCGAGTTTGGTGACTACACCGTCGACCTGACCGTACCCGCAGATCATATTGTCTCTGCGACCGGCAGCCTCCAGAACGCGGATCAGGTGCTGACCAAGACCCAACGCGATCGTCTGGAGCAGGCCCGCACGGCCAAGCGTCCTGTCTTTATTGTGACCGAAGAAGAAGCGCGTGAAGCGGAAAAAACTGCGACGCGCAAAACCAAGACCTGGCGTTTCCAGGCCGATAACGTCCGTGACTTTGCCTGGGCGTCCTCGCGTAAGTTCATGTGGGATGCCCGCGGATACCAGCAGGGCGGCGACGTGATGCCGGAAGTCATGGCAATGTCGTTCTATCCGAAAGAGGGTGGCGATCTGTGGAAGAAGTACTCCACCGAGTCTGTCATTCACACGATGGAGGTGTATTCCCGGTTCTCATTCGACTATCCGTATCCGGTGGCGCAGAGCGTCAACGGTCCGGTCGGTGGTATGGAGTATCCGATGATCACCTTCAATGGTCCGCGTACGACCCTGCACGAAGACGGCTCCCGCACCTGGACTCAGGCGGAGAAGCGTTTCCTGATTGGCGTGGTCATCCATGAAATTGGACACATCTATTTCCCGATGATCGTCAATTCTGACGAGCGCCAGTGGACCTGGATGGATGAAGGCTTGAACAGTTTCCTCGACGGCGTTGCCGGTCGTGAATGGGACCCGGAAATGCCATGGGGTGTTGAGCCGCGCGATATCGTTGACTACATGAAGTCCGATATCCAGGTACCCATCATGACCCAATCCGACTCCGTATTGCGTCTGGGCCCGAATGCCTATACCAAGCCCGCAGCAGCACTCAATATCCTGCGCGAAGTGATTCTGGGTCGCGAGCTTTTCGATTTCGCTTTCCGTGAGTTCAGCACCCGTTGGCAGTACAAGCGTCCGACCCCGGCTGACTTCTTCCGCACGATGGAAGAGGCCTCTGGTGTAGATCTCGACTGGTTCTGGCGCGGTTGGTTCTACAGCACGGATCACGTCGATATCAGCGTCGATCGTGTTTGGCAGCTGCGTCTCGATACCAAAAACCCGGATATCGATTTTGAACGTCGTCGCCAGGAAGAGGCGGACAAGCCGACTTCCCTGTTCGTTCAGCGAGAGCGCGACGCGGGCAACGAGACCTGGCTGGAGCGCAATCGCGATATCCGTGATTTCTACGACGAGAATGATCGCTTCACCGTGACCAACAAGGAGCGCAACGAGTACCGTCAGCTGCTCGAAGACCTGGAGCCCTGGGAGCGTCGCGTGCTCGAGCGTGCGGTTAAAGAAGACCAACACTACTATGTGATCGACTTCAGTAATATCGGCGGACTGGTGATGCCCATTCTGTTGCAGCTGACCTATGAAGATGGCTCCGTAGAGGATCGCTACATTCCGGCAGAGATCTGGCGTCGTTCCCCGAAAGCGGTGTCCAAGCTGGTCGTAACCGACAAGCAGCTGGTTCAGGTTGTGGTCGATCCTCGCTGGGAAACCGCCGACGTAGACAACGAGAACAACCACTATCCACGCCGTATCATCAAGTCGCGAATTGAGGCCTACAAGGCTGAAGATCGCACAGATCCGGTCTACCGCGACATCATGCATGATTCGACCACCGAGAAGGTCGATCCGACGCCGGGTTTCCATAAGAAATGATGCGTCTATTGCTCTGTATCATCACGCTGACGATGGCCTGCCAGGTGCAGGCCCATCAGATGAAAGCGGCGATTACCAAAGTGCTGTTCAATGAGCGCTCTGGCAACGTGGAGATCATGCATCGCTTTTATGTGCATGATGCGGAGCATGCCCTTGCGAAAATCCTCGGCAAGCAGGTGCATCTACTGGACGATGAAGCGTCGCAAAAGATGTTCGGCCGCTACGTCACTGCCCATTTCGACATGGGTTTTGATGAGCCGAAAGCTCAGCAGCTTTCCTATGTTGGGCAAGAAGTCGATGGCAAGTTTATCTGGGTTTACCAGGAACTGCCGATACCCGATTCGATATCCCGTCTCTGGTTTCGCCATGATGCCCTACAGGATCATTGGCCGGATCAGGTCAACCAGGTGAATGTGGAAGGCCTTGGAAAGGTCCGGTCTCTGCGCTTTGATCGCGAGCAGGACTGGCAGTCCCTGGACTTCTGACCACCAGATTGGGACGCGGGTTTTTCCATGGGCTGTGCAAGCCCGGCTCGCGTTCCCACTCCCGAACAAAATTTATTCAATTGTTAAGCGCCGCACATTTGCGCTGTGTCGCTGATCTCGCCGCCAGCGTGCGATGTGCGTGATTTTGACAGCTGGCGCGTAATTACCCCTTCGACCTGAGAACCAGTGCCCATCGAGCTTGCTGGCGGCTGTATTAGGCTTGCGCACCGGCAGTCCTCTCATCTGAAAATCACCAACGACTGCCCTGGAGTTGGAAACATGGCTTCTCAGGAATTGTTCCAGATCGTTTCATCGGGAAAGACGTTACGTTCTTTGACAACAGACCGCGTGCTGGCCGACGCGATGAAAGCCTTTGGGATTGCGCAGGCGCAGGCTCGTCGCCTGCTGCTAAAAGGGTGGGTGATTCGTGACAAGATGACCTCTCGTGAAGTCATCGGCTATCAGTCCCGGCTGCAAAAAATTGGTCTGCGCGTTGAGGTCTTCCCGGCCGGAAAGTACAGCAATGAAGCCATGCTGGCGCGGATTCGCTATGCGCAGCGCCGCAAGGAGTCCGGCAAAGAGACCAGCGCGAAGGGAGATAGCCAGGACACCGGCGCCCCGCAGGCTGCAAACATTGATAGCAGTGCCCCCAGCCAATCACCCGCAGAGCCAAAGGTTGTCGCTGCGACCCCGCTCAAACGTGAAAAAGCGGCAGAGCCCGCCGGTGAACAGCGCGATCAGTCTGGCCCTGTTGAGAAGGTCAGCCAGCCATCCGCAAAATCTGGCAGCGACTCGACCGCGCGTGCTCAGATTGCTGCACTGTTCTCCAGGCAACCGGCGCATCCCACCGTTGGGAGTACCGCGGACAGGTTGCAATTGTTCGGAGCGATGCTCCCTGCATTGTTGATCCCGCTCGTGTTGTTCGGACTGCTACTGATCGCCATCTCCAATATCCTCATGGCCGGACAGGAACTCGTAGCCGTCACTATCGCGAGTGGTTTTCAGCTCACCAGTGCTGTGGGCTTCGCACTGTCCTTGCTGCTTTCGGCACTGGTAGTGATGTTTCTTCCATTGCCATTCATCCTCGCGGCGAAATTGAATCACGTCGATGCCGAAGAGCGGGGACAACAGCGCGAGCTGCAGCGTAAAGAGGCCCCGGGGGTCTTTCTCCTGCTGGATAAGCTTTGCGAACGCCTTGGTCTTCCAGTCGTTACTTCGGTGCGCCTGTTGTCGACAGCAACGGTTTCGGTCAGTGATCGTCAATTGCGAGATGCACTGGGCAAAAATGTGAATGTGCAGCTCGGTCTGGGCGCAGTGACTGCGCTCGGAGGGCGCGAACTGATGGCTCTGTTTGCACACGCTTTAACGACCTGTGGCAGTCGGCTCCAGCGGGTCTGTCACTGGCTGGTGTTCGAGACTGACCGACGTCTTCAGCTCATCCCGGAGGCCCTGGACAGCGAAGCGATTGCGCTCGGCGCGGATGGAGACTCGTCTACACATAGCGGCGCTACCCATCTGCCAATGGGCGTTTTCAAGGTCCTTGGGCGCGCCGTCGTTCCGGTTTTCGAGCGTCTGGGGCAACTCCATCGAACGCTCGCAGCACCGTCTGCGCAGCGATTACAAGGCATTGCGGATCGGAGTGTTGCGCGAGTCATCGGCAGTGAGCAGGTCGCAGGTTTTGCGCTGCAGTGGCAACAAATGGCGCACGCAGCCCTGGTGGTCCGTGAAGTCGAGCGGGAGGCCGCTGTGGCGGGACAGTGTCTCGAGAATGTGCCATTTGCCATTCGCCAGGTGCTCTCATCCCTGGATGAGGAGACGCGCTCCAATATCGAAGAATCCATGGCGATGCCCAACGATGTCTGGGATCGCGACCAGGGCATGGACGGACAACGTGCATCGCTCGCTGAGGCGATGGGAGAGCCTGCACAACTCAGTGCGGAGTTTTCTGTGCACAAGCTCTTTGCCGATCTACCCGGACTGGCTCGCGAGATGAGTGTGTCGGTCGAAGGCGGGCTGACCCCGGTACCGAATGACCAGCTGCTTTCCAACAACAGTGGCTTAGCTGACGCGCGTGCGGCAATCCATGAATACTTCAATGGTGTTGTCCCGAAAGACTACCTTGGGCTGACACTGCCCGTAGGCGAACAGTTTGACGGGTTGGACTTACAGGGGTGCATCGATTGGCTCAGAGGTGGTTTGGTTGACTTGCGGGAACAGCTGGTAAGGATCGAAGATCTGGAGTCCCGTACAGCGATTCAGCTGATTGGGCGATCATTGATCCGAGCACACCAATCGGTGGATGCGCGGACCTACCTGCTGAGCGGAGATACGGTGACGGCCGCGGATGAGTCGCAACGAGATACCCAGGCCCAACTGGACGTCATTCGCCAACAGAGTGAGCGGGTATTCTCGGTATTTGCCCTGCGCATCGAGCGGGTTATTCAGGAGATGCCACCCGCCCAAAAAATGTCGGCCCGCAGTAGTTGGGAGCGGCTTCAGGCGTACCTTCCGCTGGCCACAAGGTTGCGCAAGGCGCGCCATTTTGGCGACGCGCTGTCCGCAGCGCTGGATCGCGGTGCGATGGATGACGGGGCGCGTCCTGTGATTGACAAGATTTGCCAGATGTTGGCTCAGGAGCTGGTGGCGGCACTGGGGCATGTCGAGCATTGCGCGTTGCTGCGCAGTGCCGGATTGGCTGAGACGGTATCCAGCCGGGTCGGCGATAGCCTGAAAGAATTTGTAAGTTTGCCGCCCGGTCGTAGAAAGGCGACAGCGGTGGTCGAAGACCTGGTGCGCCGTTGCACCAGCCTCTGGATGGCGGTTTGGAATAGTTATGAAGTAGAACTGGGCGACCTGATGCGGTTGTGCATGGACCATGAGCAGTCCATAAAAGTGCGTCCCTTACGGCTCGCTGCGCCATTCCCTGTTCAGGAGGCGAGTTAACCGTTTTCCCTTGAGCCCGGCGAGCGAAATCGCGCTCGCCTGGCGTTCCGCTCGGGCAGCAGGGGCGAGCAGGTCGGCGGTTAGCCGCCGGCAAATTTCACTTTAAAGGATTTTGCCTCCAGCAGCGCTTTGAGTTCCTCGCGTTTGTCGCCCTGAATTTCGATAATCCCGTCTTTCAGGGCACCTCCACATCCGCAGCGCTTTTTCATTTCGGCGAGGAGCAGTTTGAGCTCGGCATCAGTGCCTGGCAGCCCGCGTACCGTAGTGACCCCTTTGCCTTTTCTTCCTTTGGTTTCGCGTTGGATGCGAATCACTCCATCGCCCTCACGGCGAGTCTCCACCGGCTTGTCTTGTGTTACACGTCCACGGTCTGTGGAATAAACCAGGTTTCGCTGCTTCGCCATATCAGATGCTCCGGGAAAGAACGTTTGGGGCGCTAAGACTACTGCGAACCGGATCTGGTTACCACGTTTGCATAGACGCAGGATTGTCAGTCCCAAAGGGGGTGGTCTACCGGGCCCGCGGATTTGTCGTGGCAGGGGAAGAGGCGATATAGTCACCCGGTGCCTGAGGAGGAAATTATGGCGCTGACTGGAAGCCGCAAGTGGCTGAACGAGGTGATTTTTGGGACGGAAACGCCGCTTGGCAAGGCGTTTGATGTCTTTTTGATCTGGGCTATTGTGATCAGTGTGGCGCTGGTGCTACTGGTGTCAGTAGAAAAGATTTCCGGGCACTACGGACATATCCTCTTTGTACTGGAATGGTTTTTCACCGGTCTGTTTACGGTCGAATATCTATTGCGTATTTATTGTGCAATAGACCGGCGCAAGTACATTTTCAGTTTCTTTGGTCTCGTTGACCTGCTTGCCATCCTACCCAGCTACCTGGCTTTGATTTATACCGGCGCCGGATATTTGTTGGTGATTCGCCTGCTCAGGGTGCTGCGTGTATTCCGGGTTCTCAAACTCGTGCGTTATCTGCGCGATGCCAATTTGCTGATGCGCGCACTCTGGCAATCCCGTCGTAAGATTTTTGTGTTTTATTCCAGCATGTTGGTGTTATGCGTCATCATGGGCGCGTTGATGTTCATGGTTGAAGGCCCCAAGCACGGGTTTACCAGTATCCCGCAGAGCGTCTACTGGAGTATCGTCACGGTAACGACGGTGGGATATGGTGATATCACGCCAGAGACACCCCTTGGGCAGGCCCTGGCATCCCTGGCGATGCTGATCGGCTACTCCATTATTGCGGTGCCGACCGGGATTGTTACGGCGGAGCTGGCGAGCGAGCTGGGGCGCGAACGGTCGTTGATCCGCTGTGATAACTGTAGCCGGGCAGGGCATGATGCGGATGCTGAGTATTGCCGGTATTGTGGCTATAAGTTGGCCGAGCTCGGGCCGGACGGCTCGTTACCGGAATAGCCCGGCTCGCTGCCTCCAATAGGCATAGGATGCCTACCAGTTATCTGGCACGCGGACAGCAACCACATCGGCTGTTGCGCAGATAACGCCGCGACTGATCAGCGTGCAGTGCAACACCGTTTTTCTGGGGCCACGCTCAAGGATCTGCGCTTCGAGTTCTACGGGCGCGTCAATGGCAGCAGGCGCGCGATACTGCACGTCGAGTTTGCCGGTCGCATACCAGATTTTATTCCCCTGTCCGACGTCCTGGCCTGACTGCAGGTAGCCATCTGCGATCGCTGTGCAAACGGTATGGCAATCAATAACCGTCGCGATAATGCCGCCATTGAGATATTGGGTGGGGCCGGCACAGTGGTGAGCGGCGGGGATAAACTCGCAGCGGGTGCGATCACTATCGATCCAATAGCTCTTGATCCTCAGGCCCTGCTGATTGCCGGGGCCGCACCCGAAACAATGATTTCCCGGGATCTGGTCTTGAATGGCTGGGGAGGCGTTCATTGGCGTTTCTCTATTGGAACCTTGGCTTCTTGTGCAAAGCGCCATGCTAACCATTTGCGCTCTACAGGGGAAGAAACTACCCTTGCGCCTCGATTTGACGGTAGGAACCCCCCATGGAGATTTATGGTCACTGCGCCCCGGGCTTTGAAGTCCTTTACGATACGTTTGCGGAAAACTTTCGCAGTCACGGCGACACGGGGGCTTCCTTTGCCGTTTGCCAGCATGGTGAACTGATCGTCTCTCTTTGGGCGGGAATGGCCGATCGTCAGGGCGAAGTGCCCTTTACTGAAGATACCCTGGCCAATGTCTTTTCGACCTCCAAAGGCATACTCGCGTTACTGGTATTGCAGCAGGTGGATGCAGGCACACTGGATCTCGACCGGCCTGTTGCAGACTACTGGCCGGAATTTGCCGCTGAAGGCAAGCAGTCGATCACGGCACGGCAGTTACTGTGTCATCGCTCGGGACTGATTGCGTTTAAAGAGCGCGTTGCCGACAAGCTGATTTTTGACTGGCCTGAAGCATGTCGCACGGTCGCCGCAACGGCACCCTGGTGGTCCCCGGGGACTCGCCAGGGCTATGCACCTTTCCTGTACGGCTGGGCCCTAGGCGGCCTGGTAGAGCGCGTCGCGAAGCGACCCCTGCAGGATCTTTACCGCGAGCATGTCGCAACGCCCCATGCGCTTGCCGGTGGTTTTGGTGCCCAAGGCCATCGCTCAACGCGAATTGCCGATGTTGCGCCCCTGAAGAAGCCTCTCCCGGAGTTGCGTGAAAACGCCGTTGGGCATTCGATCAAGTCGGATCGCAATGGTCCTGTGGCCATGGCCTTTACCAATCCGATGAGCCTGATGATGGGGAACAACGGGGATGATTGGCGTGGCGCACTGATACCGGCGGCCAATGGACATTTCTGCGCTTCTGATCTGGCGAAGGTCTATGCCGATCTCGCTTCGGAGTCACCGACACTGCTGAGTTTGGCGCTACGCGACGAGGCCCTGAAGGTGCAGAGTGCGGATCACGACGCGATTCTGCAGGCAGACGTTGCGTTTGCTGCCGGATTTATTCGTAGTGGGCGCGCGGCGGATCTGAAATTTGGTGGCGAACGTGGATTTGGCCATCCGGGCGCGGGTGGCAGTGTCGGGTTCGGCGATCCGGAGCGGGAGCTGGGCTTTGGCTATGTTTCAACCAGAATGGGACAGAGCCTCTTCATGGATCGTCGTGCGGTTGCTCTGGTGAATCAATTATACGGGTTGCTGTCATGAGTAAAGAGGATCTGCCACCACCAGCTGCAGCGCCGGTGGAGCCGGCACGGTATAGCGCGCTCGAGGAGCGGGTGCAGGAGCTTGAGAGTCGGGTTGCGTTTCAGGAGCATACGCTCGCCCAGTTAAATGACGTGATTGCCACGCAGGATGCCAATATTCGCGAATTGGTTTCCCGTCTCCGTGAACTGGGAGGAAAATACCAGGATCTTGTGTATGAAATGCAGGGCGCAGGGAAGGGGACAGACGAAAAGCCGCCGCACTACTGACGGGCTTTTGAACGGCAGCGTGATCGACCGAGTAAATTTCGGCGTCGTGCTGGCGACTTTTTCCGCGTGGACAAGGAGGATTTGGATGCGTCACAAAGCTTGGCGTATTTTTCTTCCCCAATTGCGATTAAATGGACCTTGTGGCTATTGACAATTTTTTTCCACATGTCTTTGCAGTCGCCATGGAGGTTTGCTCAGCCGCGTTCATTTGGTACGCAAAAGAATTGAATAGCTTTAACCTATTGTTTTTTAAGGGAAAAATGTAGAGGTTAAAAAGTGCGCAATGTGCTGTTTACTAGGGTTGTCGCCGTTTCGCGCTGTCTTTGAGCCATTCGTGCACAGAGTTATCCACAGAACTTGTGGAAGACTTTACAGACCTTCACTGAACCGGGCAATGTGACACCTGTCCATAGGGAGGTCGCGCAAGCCTCTGGTTGGGCCCGATGAACTTTCATGGTTCAGGTGATGGGATTGTGTGCGGCAGGCCGTAGACGATGTGTTCATTTCCGCATACCCTTCGCAGCCATTGATGGCCTGGTTCAGGTTCTGGACAGGTAAATTACGGCACCATGCTGATCAAGGCGATGGGGCTTGGAATTCCGTCAAAAGTAAAAACACCTTCCCGAAAGCATTTAGGAGAAGCTTTTATGAAAAAATGGGTCGCTATTCTTGCCGTCACTTCCCTGGCTGGTTGTACCACCCTGGATCCTTATACTGGCGAAAGCAAGACCAGCAATGCCGCCAAGGGCGCCGGCGCAGGAGCCGTTGCGGGCGCGATTATTGGCGCGGCGACAGCCAGCAAGAAAGATCGTAAGAAAGGCGCTCTGACTGGCGCAGTGGGTGGTGCTGCGATTGGCGGTGGTATCGGTTATTACATGGATCGTCAGGAAGCGGCCCTGCGCCAGCGTCTTGAGGGAACCGGTGTCCGTGTTCAGCGTGAAGGCGACAATATCCGCCTGATCATGCCGGGTAATATCACCTTTGCCACAAATCGTTTTGATATCCGCCAGGATTTCTATCCGACCCTCGATTCCGTCAGCCTGGTGCTGAAAGAGTTTGATCAGACTGCAATTCGCATCAGCGGTCATACTGACTCGACTGGTTCTGACGTCACTAACCAGACCCTGAGTGAGCGTCGCGCGAATTCTGTCGCAGGATTCTTTGGTGATCGCGGCATCGCCGTTGGTCGTCTGCAGGCAGTTGGCTATGGCGAGCGCTACCCTATCGCCACGAACGATTCCGATTCGGGCCGTCAGGCGAATCGTCGCGTAGAGCTGGAGTTGCTACCGCTCAAATAATGTGAGAAAAAAAGGGGCACAACAGTGCCCCTTTTTTTTGTCGAATCCCATTCAACGGCGATCATCAGAAGTCACGATCGAAGGGCACGATGCAGGAGGCTCAAAAATGGACGACACCTATATTGGCGCCTTGAGAAAAGCGATAGGCCGCGGGGTCACCGTGGTGGTTTTGCTTTTGTCCGTCAGCCCGGTTATTGCGTCGAGTAGTGACGCCTTGTTGGCAGAACGTTATCAGCGCGCCGCAGTGGTTGCGCAGGTACAGATTTCAGCAGTGCACCGACAGGTGGACAACGCGCTGTCGGAGCTGGGAATGGTCGCGATACAGGGCTATGTCTACTCTGGCGTATCCCATCAGGTCTGGAAGGGGGAGGTCTCCAAAACCATGGCCTTCCGTATCGGTATCGAAGCGTGTGAAGAGAAACTGTCAAAAGGCGGACGCTACCTGATCTTTGCCAGTCCAGACAGTTACGGTCGCTTGCAGGTTGCAAGCTGCGAGGAAGCCGTACCCGAGCAAGAGGCGGCGCCTCTCCTGTCACAGCTGGAGCAGATTCAGAAGCAGGGCTAAAACACCGTTGTTATGGTGCATTGCGGATACTTCGTTCGACCACGCTAACACCTCTCCAGTCCGCTTTTCTGCGGGCTATACAACTTATGGTTTTAAAAACCGCTCCCGATACGTCAATCTGAACTTGATAAGGGGAACGTTGTTCCTTGAAGAACGGCGTTGGCGGATTATTCTTATCAATATTGGCGTCGGCATCGTCTTAAGCTTTCGGGCCTGGAGCAGCTGGCATCAAAAACCAGGGTCGTGAAGGGCCGATCCCCGGCTGGCGGCGCCCCGACATCTTGTTCTCCCGGATATCGCCCAGCGCGTGCAGGGCCAGAGAGGTATTGATATGGCCAGACTACTTATCCCGTTAATCATTCTGCTGTTGATCATTGGATGGTTTATGTCCCGTGGTGGTGATCAGACCGCCAAGGACGCGTACGACTCGCTGGATTCACCGAAGAACGAGTCGATGGAAAGCCAGACGCCCCCAGACACCGGTTCTCCGACCCCGGATGGCATGGGTACGACACCTGGTGCGACGCCTCCTCCACAGCCGGAAACTCCCGAGACGACGCCTCCTCAGTCTGAGTCTATGCGGGACAAAGTGGAGGGCGCGGCCGAGTCCGCCGCCGGCGCCGCTGATGACGCGGTGGACGCCACCAAGCGCGCAGTGGAAGACGGTGCGGATGCGACCAAGCGTGCCATCGAGGATGGCGCCGAAGATACAAAGAAAGCGGCTGAAGATTTGATGAACAAGGCCGACGAAGAAGTCGACAAGATGAAGGACAAAAAGGACGAGGAATCCGGAGGTAACTAACGCCGCGCTTGTCTAGACTGAAAAGAACCGCTGCAAAGTTGTCTCTGCAGCGGTTCTATTCGTTTCGGGGTTTGAAATGATTGAACATCGCTGGAACCATAATCACGACATTCTGGTGGTGCATCCGCTCGCCCCATTGTCGGAAGAGGACTTCTCATCGCTTGCCGCCCAGGTGGATCCGGTAATCGCAGAGGACGGCAGCCTCAGCGGTCTGATGATCGTTGCTACCGATTTTCCTGGTTGGAAGAGCTTTTCGGCCTTGATGGATCATCTTCGTTTTGTCCGCAACCATCATCGTCATATTCGAAAAGTCGCCGTTGTGTCCGATGAGAGTCTGCTCAAATTCATGCCGCGTATCGTCGGCCATTTTGTCGGCGCTGAGGTCAGGCCGTTTCCCAGCGACGAAGAGCAGGAAGCGTTGGGCTGGTTGTCGACACCGGGCTGAACCCGGTTATTGATGGGACGCTGCTGACCCCTGAATTGCGCTTCCGGAGCGTGTCTCGATAACGGCTTCCGGTAATTTTCTCCAATGAGTCGAATTTTCTCGGCGCGCGCCATAGAATGCTCCGCGAAGTCCTCATCGATTTGAATGTCTAGTGTCCCAGAATCTAGCGGTCGTCGCCGACAGCGATTATTACCAGCAGCAGGCCAGCAACTTGGCGGAAGCCCTGGGCCTGCCGTTTGTCGGTATTTCTCCACCTTCAGCGCTGACAGAACCCGCTCAGGTGATTGCCGTTGGTGAGCGGATTGCGCTGTGCGCCACCGGCCGAAAAGCGCCCGGGCCCGTATTCGTCGACTTTGTCGGCGGTGCTCTGGCACACCGTCGTCGCTTTGGCGGCGGAAAAAGCCAGCAGATTGCCAAGGCCGTCGGGATTCGCGGCGGTTTCCTTCCGCGTGTCTTTGATGGCACAGCAGGCCTCGGGCGGGATGCCTTTGTCCTTGCCTCGCTCGGGTGTGAGGTACAGATGCTCGAAAGAAATCCCGTGGTCCGCGTGCTGTTACAGGACGGTTTACGGCGTCTGCGAGCGGCGGCTGCGGACGACAGCGAGCTCGCGGCGATCTCCGTGAAGCTGTCGCTGCTGGAAGAGCAGGTGACTTCGGAGGACTGGCTGCGCGGACAAGCGGAAGCGTCTGTACCGGTGGTCTATCTCGATCCGATGTTCCCCTCGCGAGAAAAGACCGCCAAAGTAAAGAAGGAAATGGTCGCGTTTCACCATCTGGTCGGCACGGACGACGATGCCGATCGACTGCTCGAGCCCGCGTTGACGGCGTGCTATTACCGTACCGTTGTAAAGCGGCCGCGGCAGGCCCCGTTTCTTGCGGGGCGGAAGCCCAGCTTATCCCTGGAGGGGAAGTCCGGCCGCTTTGATATCTACACCAAGCATGGTGTTCCCGGCTGAGGGGAAAGTCGGAGAGCGGTATCGGCGCAATCAGCAGTTGACTGCGTTAACCGCCAGGCCTCCCAGGGAAGTTTCCTTGTACTTGCTCTGCATGTCGATGCCGGTTTGGCGCATGGTTTCGATGACACTATCGAGCGGCACGATATGCTCGCCGTCTCCGCGTAGCGCCAGTCGCGCTGCATTGATGGCTTTCACCGCTCCCATGGTGTTGCGTTCGATACAGGGCACCTGAACCAGTCCCCCGATGGGATCACAGGTGAGTCCCAGGTTGTGTTCCATACCAATCTCAGCCGCATTTTCAATCTGCAGATTACTGCCGCCTTGCACGGCTGCGAGTCCCGCTGATGCCATAGAGCAGGCGACGCCAATCTCGCCCTGGCATCCGACTTCTGCGGCAGAGATTGAGGCATTCTTCTTGAACAGCATCCCGATGGCGCCCGCGGTTAGCAGGAATTTAACGACCTGATCGCGGAGCTCACCATGCTGTTGCGGATCGTGGACAAAGTTCACGTAGTAGGCAATGACCGCAGGGATGACGCCTGCCGCCCCATTGGTGGGTGCGGTTACAATTCTTCCCCGGGCTGCATTTTCTTCGTTCACGGCCAGCGCATAAAGACTTACCCAGTCGAGAATTGCCAGCCCCTTGTCCCTTTCCTCAGTGCTTTGTTTACGTAGCTCGTCATACAGCTCGGCCGCACGACGCCGGACTTTGAGTCCGCCCGGAAGGAGCCCATACTGGCGACAACCTCGCTGGATCGACGCATCCATAACCTTCCAGATCGCCCAAAGTGATTCCTTTACCGCAGATTCCGAGCGGTAGGCTTTTTCATTCTCGAGCGCCAGGCGAGCGATTGACCAGCCATGTTGGGCGCACACCTCCATCAGGTCGCTGGCGCTGTCAAAGTCATAGGGGAGGAGGGTGGCGATATCTTCTTTGTGGGAAAAATCATCCTCTGACAAAACGAATCCACCACCAATGGAATAGTAGTTTTGCTGGTAAATCAGTTCGGGGCCCTGATAGGCACGACAGGTCATCCCGTTGGCGTGGCGCTCGAGAAACTCTTCATTGTGAAATATCAATGAGGAATCGTGTTCAAACGGCACTGGCTGAACGCCGTTCAGCATCAGTTGGCCAGTGTTCTCGAGATCGGCGAGTTTATCGTCGATAGTGTCGACGTCGATGGTATCTGGCTGCTCGCCAAGTAACCCCATTACCACCGCCATATCGGTGCCATGGCCAATACCTGTCAGTGCCAGGGAGCCGTACAGGTGTATCTCCACGCGTTCGGTTCGCCGGAGTAAACTGCGTTGCTGGAGATCCATGACAAACTGACGTGCCGCAACCATTGGGCCGACGGTATGGGAGCTGGACGGCCCGACCCCGATTTTGAACAACTCGAATACACTGATGCTCATTACCCGCTCTACCTCGCAGCGCCATCTGGCGTTACTGATACTGTCGGGAAAGTGGCGCAATCACTTCCCGTATTCAAGATAGACGGGGTCATTCCGAACGAAATGCTATGGGGAGTGGATTAGGCGAAATTTACGCTGGTGAATGGTGCGGGGACGAAACAACCTACGGTGCATTTGCGACCAAAACGGCCCGCTTGGGCGGGGGGTGACCTTCCGCAGTTGCCGCTTGATCCTCGCTGAGGAAATCCTGCAGCGATTCGAAACGCATCCAGTCGGTCCGACGCTGCTCGCCAACTGAAGTAACCTCGACATCCACGGTGCGCGGGTTGACGAAGCCTGACTTGCGCAACCAGCTTTCCAGCGTCTCGCAGCTGGGCAGGAACCAGACATTACGCATTTTGGCATAGCGCCCCTCCGGAACGAGGCTGTCACCCAGTTCGCCATCCACCACCAGGGTCTCCAGAACCAGCTGGCCGCCCGGACGCAAGGTCTCGCGTAGCTCGCGCAGGTGATCCATCGGCGAGCGTCGATGATAGAGCACGCCCATTGAAAAGGTGGTGTCGAAGGCCTCCAGCCTGGGCGGCAGGGCTTCAATGCCAATGGGCAAAAGGTCTACGGGGCGGTGCGGCCCCAGGTAGCGTTTCAGGGCATAAAACTGCGCGACAAATTTTGCCGAGGGGTCGATCCCGATGACCCGGCGCGCCCCAGCACCGTACTGTCGCCAACAGTGATAACCGTTGCCGCAACCGACATCGAGCACCAGGCGATTCTCGAGGGATTCCAGATGTGGCAGTACCCGGTCCCATTTCCAGTCCGAGCGCCATTCGGTATCAATATGCAGGCCAAAAACATCCCAGGGACCTTTTCGCCAGGGATGCAGTGCTCGCAGGTGTTCTTTCAGTGTCGCGCGCTGTTCATCGGAAATATCTGCGGTGTGCCCGATGCGTACGGACTCCGCTAACTCTATCGACGATGGGGTGAGGTTTGGCAGGGCATTCAGCGCCGCTTGCCAATCCGGCATATCACCCCAGCGCGAGGGGCTTAACCCCTCTGCGATTTGGGCGGGGAGTGTGGCCAGCCAGGATCGCAGCTGGGGGATGTGTTGCAGCCCCTGGTACAGGCTCGAGTAATTGATCATGCCACAGCCTCGTCGGTCTTGATGGCGATCATCGAGGCAAAGTTAAAGCACTGGAACCAGACATCGACGCTGTCGAAGCCAACCTGGCGTAATCGCTCGCGGTGCTCCTGCAGCGTTTCCGGTATCAGGACATTCTCCAGTGAAGTGCGCTTCTGTGCGATTTCGAGGTCACTGTAACCGTTGGCGCGCTTGAACGAGTGATGGAGGTCGATCATGAGCTCCTGATGGTGGGCATCCGAAAACGATACTTTCTCAGAGAGAATCAGCACGCCGCCGGGCCGCAGTCCCTGATAAATTGCACTCAGAATTTCCACGCGCTCGGAGACAGGGATAAATTGCAGGGTGAAATTCAGTACCACCACAGAGGCATTTTCGATAGGTACCTGCTGCAAGTTATCGCAGATAAGTTGCACCGGTACCTGACCGCTGTCGGCTTCGAGCACCGTGCGTGCGCGCTCCACCATCGCGGGGGAGTTGTCGACCGCGACGATTTCGACATTGGCGGCAGGAATCCGGTGTCGCATGGCCAGGGTCGCAGCACACAGCGAACTCCCCAGGTCGTAACAGCGACTGCCTGACTGGGCGTAGCGTTCCGCCAGGGTGCCGATCATGGCCACGATCGTGGTGTAGCCCGGCACAGATCGCTGGATCATATCCGGGAATACGTCGACAACGGATTGGTCAAAGGCAAAACCCGCTACTTCTCCGAGCGGGTTTGCGTAGATACTGTCGCGCTTGCTCATACTTCCGCTCGGCTATTACAGCGTCTCTTCTTCCAGGCCCAGTGCAAGGCCGGCGTCGCGACCCTGGGCACCGGTTACCACAGCAGTGCCTGCCATTTGAGGCTGCAGGTAGGTGGCTGCTACCCGTTGCAGATCTTCCAGCGTGACCTGCGTCACCTGTTGGCGGAATGCCTGGCGCACGGCATGCGTACGACCGTAGAGCGCCGCATGGAAGGCCTTTTTGGCTTCTCCGGCCGGTGAGCCGGGCTTGTCCAGTCCACCGACCACCCCGAGGATGGCTTCTTCAACCTGAGACGCCTGATGGCTATCCCCTGCGAGCCATTCCAGAGAGGCATCAAAATCCTGCAGTGTTTCCGCCATACGAGGATCGCGATAGGAATAGAAGCGGAACACACCCAGGTTGGAATCATGACTCGCACCACCGCCGTAGGCGCCCCCTTGCTCGCGAATCGTACGATGCAGGAAGCCATTACGCAGGAACCCGCCCAGTACTGCGAGAGGTGCCGCATCCGGGTGGGTCATTGGAACGGTTGCATAGGCCTTCGCGCAGAAATTGACCTGGCTGTTGGTCATCCACAGCTGGTTTGTCGGCGCGGCGCTAAAGGCACGCGTATCGACGCCATCAGAGGCCTGGCCTGCAGTTGCCATGGGTTTCAGGGAGTTGGAGAAGGCATCCAGTCGTTCGTCTTCGCCGATTAACAGGAATCGTTTCTGTGCACCGGCGATCTTCTGGTGAATCGCGCTAAAGATCTGCGCCACCTGTTCCAGGCCATCACCGTCGAAAGATTTCACCAGTGCCTTCAGTCGGCGCAGGCCCAGTAGCCCGCCGGTCGCGTGCCCTTCATGGGCGGCCAGGCTGAAACCGGCCCCGGCTGCTGACATGGCGAGTGCATGTCCGTTGCCGACGATACCCTGTTCGCGCCGGGCGAGGGTCTGCATAAAGAGTTCCCGGATTCTGGGTAACTCGTCAAAACGTGGCTGCTCGAGAGTGGCTTGCATCAGTTCGGACAGGCCAGCCTGATTGCGTGCCAGGGCTTTGCCCGAAAGGATGAAGTGTCCCTGCAGATGGTTCAGATCTTCGATACCGGTACGGCTGCTGGTAAATCCATGCAGGGCACCGCAGACTTCCGCCTGCCATTGCTGCACCTGCAGGTAGTCTTTGTCACCCAGGCCAACTTCGCAAAGGGTCTGGCAATAGTACGGCAGTAGCTGCTTTTCCTCCTCGGTCAGGTCGGGCAGGGCGCAAATTGCCTGCTGGTAAACCAGCCCATTGGTGCCGGCATTGTACCGGTCCAGCGAACAGCCATTCAGCTCGACCTGCTGACCTTCGACCTGACGCAGTTCCGGTGGGATGTCTTCGACACCAACCTTGGGCAGGATGGAGGGATCATCTTCACGCTGTTGTCGATCGAGCAGCGCCTTGGCAGTTTGCACAATATGCTGCTTCTGCTCCTCAGTCAGTCCGGCCTTGATACCGGCGAGCTCTTCTTTTTCCGCCTGGTCTTTGCGGGCAGCCAGCTGGTCGTCGGGGGCGAGGATCAGGCGCACCCGATGCTGGTTTTCCAGCAGCAGGGAGCGAGCCTTGTCGGCAATAAATTTGGGATCCTTGATTTGCTCGCGGAGTTTCTCCAGCGTGGCATCGATATTCAGCAGGCCAATGGCATCGCCGCGGTGGGTGGCGCCGGTCAATGCCGTCAGAATCAGCTGCAGGCCATAAGGATAACCGTCACCGCCAATTTCGCGCTGTTGGAGTTCCAGCTGGTGCAGGCTGGCGGCAACCTGTTCATAGGGCACGCCTTTTTCGGCGACGTCACGCAGAACATCCAGTACCTGTTTTTCCAGGGCGTCGGCGCGATCTCGTTCACTACCTTCAATACCGCAGACAAACATCATCTCGCGCTGGGAGTCATCCAGGCCCAGCAGAGGGGATGGGGAGGTGCCCAGATCCGTCGTTTCCAGCAGCTTCATCATCGGCGAGGCGCTGTTATCCAGCAGCACACCGGCCAGTAAGTGCGCTGTCAGGGCTTCCTCCAGATCGGTGACGTCTCCCAGCAGCCAGGCCAGCACGATGTGGGTCTTTTCACTGGTGCCGCCTTCCTCGCTGAGCGGATAGCGCTCTTCAACGGACACCGGTGCAAGATAGCGGTCTTCCCGGCCGACACTAATCTGCTTGTTGAGACGCTCGAACTTGTGCAGCGCGCGCTCTTCGAAGGCAGCCTGGTGCTCCGCGGCAGGAATGTCACCGAACGTCATGAAAATGGCATTGCTGGGGTGGTAATGGGTGCGGTAAAACGCCTTGAGTTGTTCGTAACTGAGCTTTGGAATATCCGCGGGCTCGCCGCCAGAGTTGTAGTGGTACGTGGTTGTCGGGAACAGGTATTTACTGAGCGCTTGCCACAGTTGCGAGCTGACGGAGCTCATTGCGCCCTTCATTTCGTTGAACACGACGCCCTTGTACAGCAGTTCACTGTCGGGGTTGTCGGGCTCCGCGAACTCGAGGCGATGTCCTTCCTGCGCGAAATCCAGCGGGTCCAGCCGCGCAAAGAAGACCGCGTCCAGATAGACATCGAGCAGATTGTCGAAGTCCTTGCGGTTTTCACTGGCAAACGGGTAAGCGGTCCAGTCCGAGCTGGTAAACGCATTCATGAACGTATTCAGTGAGCGCCGGATCATCATAAAGAACGGATCGCGAACCGGGTATTTATCGCTCCCGCACAGGGCGGTGTGCTCAAGGATGTGAGCCACGCCAGTGGAGTCCTGGGGCACGGTGCGCAGTGCGACGAGAAAGACATTCTCGGGGTTATCTGCAGCGATATGCAGGTGCTGGGCGCCGGTGGCGGTATGTCGGTATTCTTCTACCTGTACGCCTAAGGACTCGATTTCTGCGCGGGTAACCAACTCAAAAGCAGGATGTGCGTTGCTCAAGGTACACTCCGTGGGGTTTATAGAATTCTCCGTGAAGCCAGTGCAAGGCCGGTCGACGGTGCAAAGAGGGCGCTATTCTAACGCTTCGGTGATACGGAAAAACAGTGTTGACATGGACGCCGGCAGGGCAAAAACTGCGCTCAACACCCGGTTGCCGAAGCAGGGTAAATGTAGACGAAAACGGAGACACGCGTTGACCTGGATGGATTACGCCAGTTTGGCTGGTTTTTTGCTCACCTGGGGTGGTTACACCATCTTTGCCCGACGTATCGCCAAGCGCTCCTGGTGCCTGGCTTCTTCTATGCAGTGGTATCGGGTGGAATGGATGCTGCGCATGCTGGAACGGGATGTCCGCATTCAGGATGTCACGATCCTGGGTAACCTCGAACGGGTGATCGGCTTCTTTGCCTCTACCAGCATCCTGATCCTCGCGGGTCTCGTTACGGCACTTGCGGCCAACCAGACTGCGGTGGACCTGCTGGGGACGCTGCCATTCTCGAGTACGGTTACGGTCGAACAGTTTGAGATCAAGATCCTTCTGCTGATCCTTATCTTTGTTTTCGCCTTCTTCAATTTTACCTGGTCACTGCGCCAGTACTCGTTTGCCAATGTGCTGATCGGCGCTGCGCCAAATACCGCGGACGAGACGGCGACCGAGGAAGAGCGTCATCGTTTTGCCGTGGGTACCGCCAAGGTGATTGATCAGGCCGGCCACAGCTATAACTACGGGCTGCGTTCCTTCTACTTTGCCATGTCGGTCATGGCGTGGTTTATCCATCCGGTCCTGTTCACCATTGGTTACTTAATCGTCGCGCTGGTGCTCTATTCGCGTGAGTTCCGCTCAAGAACCCTGCAGGTCATCCTGGCCGCAGAGGGACGCAGCCTTGGCGCGCGCAGGGAAAAGCAATAGCGGCACCGGAGGCCCTCAGACATGAATGTTCAGCAGATCCTTGCGGAGTTTCACCAGATCGCCGAGGCGCGCGACTGGAGTCGCCTGCACACGCCCAAAAACCTGGCTATGGCGCTCACGGTGGAAGTGGGCGAACTGTTGCGACTGGTTCAATGGCGCAGCGACGACGAACTCCAGGGATTGTCAGATACCGAGCGTAGCGCGCTCGGTGAGGAGCTGGCCGACATACAGATGTATCTGGTCAAGCTCAGCGATACGCTGGGTGTCGATTTGGGCGCGGCGGTGGAGAGCAAGATGGCTTCGAACCGCGAACGCCACGCGGGGCACAGCGCAACCAATGAGTGACCGCAATTTCGATGATCTGGCGGAACGTTTCCGCAAACGCATCTACGGTGGGCTCAAGGGGGACATTCGCCTTGCGGTATTAAACCGGGATCTGGCACCGGTCATTCACCCCGAATCGGGCATTCTGAATATTATCGATGCCGGGGGCGGGCAGGGCCAGTTTGCACTGGATCTGGCGGAGGCCGGGCATCGGGTGACCATTGCGGATATCTCCGCAAACATGCTCCAGCTGGCTAAAGACGCTGCCGCTGAACGTGGTGTGAGCGGTGTGCGCTTCGAGCAGCAGCCTCTACAGGGGCTCGTTGAGCTGGACGCGCTGCAGGGCGCTGACCTCCTGCTGTGCCATGCGGTGCTGGAGTGGTTGGCCGAACCCAGGGCTGCGATTCGATCGCTGGCTGAACTGCTGTCGACCGGCGGCTTTCTGTCGCTGACCTTCTACAATCGCTTGTCGCTGGAGTTTCGCCTGTTACAGCGGGGCAGTTTTCGCCAGCTTGATCGCAACCGGGACAGCGCCGACTGGAGTGGGCATCCCGGGAGCCTGACGCCGAACAACCCCTTATTGCTGGAGTGGGTGCGGGAGTGGTTGGCCGAGGCTGGTTTTCGTGTGGTGACCCATAGTGGCATCCGTTGCTTTCACGATTACATGACGCCGGTGATTCGCGAGAAGTTACCCGTGAGCGCCATTGTTGAGAAAGAGCTGGAGTTCTCCCGCGTGGATCCTTATCGGCAATTGGCCCGCTACGTCCATCTGCTGTGTGTGAAAGAGTGACGCCCCCGGCCCAGATTAGTCTTGCAGCTCCTTCAGGAGTAGCTCCTTCGCCGCATTCACCCGCGATGCCAGATAGTCGCTGCCACCGCGATCCGGATGCAGTTTTTGAATAAGGCGTCGGTGGGCGTACAGGATCTCATCTCGATTAGCCCCGGGCGCAACACCGAGAATACGTCTGGCCTCGGCGGGTGTGAGGGGGATTTCCGACTGTGCTCCGGTGTCGCCCTCCATTTTCTCTTTCTGCGTACCGCGGGCATGCTTACTGATCAGCGGGGCAAGCCACGGCAGGTGGCGTATCAGGAAGCTGAAAAACTTTCCGAGTACCGGAATAATCACCGCGACGGCGGCACCCACCCAGTGGAGGCGGCCCGTGACGGCAGCCAATACCGCCACAATCGCGAGGCCAATCAGTGACCATTGCAACAGGAGTTTGCGCCGCTCCTTCGGTGAACTGGCATTGAACTTCTGCCAGGCAATCCAGGCACAGATACCTAGCGCGATAAGAACGATCAACTGGCCCACTTTACTTCCTCGATGCTGGCTGGGGACGACAGCATATCAAATGTCGATACGTACGCCGACCGCGAGGAAGCCATCAAAAACCGGCTCTGCGTTTCGGGTGCTGTCGCTGTAGCCACCCTCGAAGTACAGCCGAATGCGTTCATCCCAACGATACTGGGCGCCGAGAAAGTAGCCAGCCACGCGAAATTTGTTGCCGTCCAACAGTGTTCGCTCAAACGCACTGTCATCAGATTCGAGGATATTGTGGCCGCCGTAAACGGAAAAGCAGTCGTTCGCGCCCCAGGTATAACTGATAAAGGACTCGGACCCTTTGGCGTCGTAGAAGTTGGTGCCTCCCTCCACTGTGCCGGGTGGGGCCAGTTCATTGTTCTGTGAGCGTTGGAACACCAGGGCCGCGTAGAGCCCTGCTCAAATGCGCCGCGACCGTAGGCACCACCAACGGCTAGCGCCCACGAGTTACTGCTGGCATCGAGTTGAATATCGTCTCGGATCAGGATTGGCGCTTCCGGTGCGGTGATGTCGAATAGCAGCCCGCGTTCGGTGGAAGCGTCGATCTGCGCACGGTTGTAGGTCGCCCCCAGAAACAAGCCTTCGCCGATATCCCGTTGCCAGGTAAATGAGATGCCGTGAGAAATGTCGTAGACACATTCGCCCTCGGGACAGACCAGCAGGGTATTTTCGCCGGCAACATCGCGCAGCTCGATCTCAAACTCCGCGACGTGGGCCTGATACTGTAGGCCAATCTGCATTTCCCCACAGAGTGCGGGGAATTGCTTGCGCCAGGTCAGGGCGGCATCGGCGCGGCCCGTGCCGGTAATGCCCCCATCGGAGCTCAGGGAAAAGGTACCGGATCCAAGCCCCCCGGAAACGTGATACCAATCTGTAATACGGGTTACGTCGTAATACACAGACCACTGTTTACCGGCGACCAGCTCTCCCCAGTAATCGTGTTCGGCAAACGCGTGCCCCTGGCGCAGAAACAGCGAGTCACCGGCATCGCCAGGTGCTGTTTCCTGGTCGCCCTTAATGACGATGTTGCGGGAAGAGGAGATCGCATTGATCCCCCATTCGAGGTTGAAGCCAACATCCCAGTTGCCGGCGGCGGGAACAGTCAGGCCGATTCGCAGGCGAGAGGGGCCATCCTGAAGCGAGGTATCTCCGTCCGCGTTGAGCTGGTGCGTGGCGAAAAACCCGGACATGTACAGGGTTGCCTGCTCCGACTCAAAAATTGGGACAGCAGAACAGAGGGTGCCAAGCGGAAGCAGAAAGATGCCCGCCGCACAAGCCTGGTAGTGGCGTAATTTTGCGCGCATGGGTCAGCCGGATTTCGGTGCTGGGTTCAAACAAAATAGCCGACGCTGCTGAAACGCCAAGCGCGCGGGGTTAAACTTGTGCATGTTGGTTCCATCAACCGTTCAGTAAACCCCCGCAGCGGAGAGAGCAGAGGTACGCCGGTGGCAGCGAAACAAACCCATACGCGAACGCTCTTCGGTTTAGAAGTGCGTCAAAATGCCCACCCGGATATGCGCAAGCTGCGCCGGGAAGCGGGGGATGCCTCGCTGCATGGCAACAAGTTCTGGAAAAGCTCTTGCCTGATGATGGAGTACCTGCGGCGGCATCCGTTGAAACCCGGGGCCAAAGTGCTTGACCTGGGGTGCGGCTGGGGACTCGGGGGTATTTATTGCGCGAAGTCGTTCAATGCCCGGGTTACGTCGCTGGACGCGGATCCGAGTGTGTTCCCGTTCCTGCACTACCATGCGGCGCTCAATGGGGTCCGTGTGAGCGACTGGCAGTGTCGCTATGAGCGCGTTACCGCTGCTCAACTGGCGGATTTTGATGCCGTGATAGGAACCGATATTTGTTTCTGGGACAAGCTGGAGCGTCCGCTCTACAATTTGACTAAGCGTGCGCTGGACTCCAGGGTGGGGCGCGTCATTTTGGTTGACCCGGGTCGCTCTCCATTCCGGGGCCTTGCGGAACGCGCAGAAGAAAAGTTGGGCGCGCGTTACATGGAGGTTTCCGTTGAACGGCCGGTCAAAGCCAGTGGCTGTATTTTGGAAGCGCGCCCGGATTAGCGGGCCGCGAGAGGAGTGTGCCTCGAGCACAAGAGATAGGTAGCAATGCAATACGATAAGTTCAAAATGCCCTGTGCCGACCAGATCCTGCCGGGTCGTCCGGATCCGATGGAGATTTCTGGCAAGCACTTTGTCAATGGCAACTCGATGAAAGCGCCATTTCCCGAGGGAATGCAACAGGCGATTTTTGGCATGGGCTGCTTTTGGGGTGTGGAGCGGTTGTTCTGGGAAATCGACGGCGTTTATGTCACGGCCGCCGGCTATGCGGATGGCTGTACTGAAAACCCCAATTACGATGAAGTCTGCAGCGGCAGAACCGGACACGCCGAAGTGGTGCTGGTTGTTTTCGACCCCAGCAAAGTCTCTTACAACGATTTACTGCAACGGTTTTGGGAAGAGCACGACCCGACGCAGGGCGAGCGTCAGGGGAACGACATCGGCTCGCAGTATCGTTCGGTGATTTTATGCTTCGATGATGAACAGATGGAAGAGGCCAAGCGGACCAGGGAAGCGTTTCAGAATGCGCTCAAGGAGAAAGGCTTTGGCGAAATTACCACGGAAATCGATTCGCTAAAGCCGTTCTATTACGCTGAGGAATACCACCAGCAGTATCTGGCGAAAAACCCTGATGGATACTGCGGTCTTGCCGGTACGGGAGCGTGCCTTCTCCGCTAGAACGCGTTCTCCAACGAGAGTTTGGCACTTCGAAAAAGCGGCAGGAAAACTGCCGCTTTTTTTATTCCGCTCCAGTCGCCTCCTGATGGAGGATATGCGCGCACCAATCGCTCCAGCTTCCCGCGTACAGCCTTGCATCCTCTTTGCCGAGCAGGTGAAGGGACAACAGATTGACACAGGCGGTCACTCCGGACCCGCAGTAATTGACCAGAGGTTGGTCAGAGGGCACGCCTTGCCAGCGTTGGGAAAGGGCGCTCGCATCCAACAGCCTGCCGTTTGCATCGGTCACTTCCAGCCAGGGCCTGTTAATCGCAGTCGGGATATGTCCGGCGATAGGATCGATCGGTTCCTCGGTTCCGGAAAAGCGCGCTGGATCGCGAGCATCGATCAGCTGCCAGGGCGGCGAGGGAAGACCCGCGAGCACGTCTTCATATGTCAGCACCAGGCTTTCGTCGGCGCGCGCCTCGAAACTGCCAGATTCCACTCGGGGCGCTTCACCGGATTCCAGGGGGAGGCCAAGTTCGCGCCAGGCATTGAGACCGCCATTCAGTACCGCGACATTGGTATGCCCAAAATATCGCAATAACCACCAGGCCCGTGCAGCAAATGCGAGCCGGTTTTCATCGTACACAATGACGGTCGACGCAGGGCTTATTCCGACAGCGCGTGCGAAAGCAGAAAACTGGTCGGCAGAGGGTAGCGGATGACGTCCTCCAAAGCGTCCAAGGGGGGCCGATAGGTCTGAATGCAGGCAAGCATAGTGCGCGCCGGGTATGTGACCCTCCTGATAGGCCACTCTGCCGGCATTTCCGTCGGCAAGATCATAGCGGCAATCCAGTACAACCGTACCGGGATCGTCCAACCGCAAACAAAGGTCTTCAGGTTCGATTACAGAGGTGTGTTGCATGGTCACCGAGCTAACCGGACTAAAGCATTCAAATTACGGGGAAAGTGTACGCTTGTCCAGTCGGTACCAGAGCTCCGGAGGGGGAGATGAGGCAAGCCATCTCTGCGGTTGGGGGGAAATGGCTTGCCGACGATGTGTTTTTAGTTGGGGGCGAAGGGATTACCGTCCAGCGCGTTGGATATATCGGTGATCGCTTTTTGCGCGCGAACGCTGTTACCTGCCTCATCCAGTGGAGGCGAGACCACTGCGATACCAAATTTGCCCGGGCTAACCGCCAGTATGCCACCGCCTACACCGCTCTTGGCGGGAAGGCCCGTGTGGTAAAGCCATTTACCCGAATCGTCATAGAGTCCGGCAGTCGCCATGATCGCTAGAAGGCCTGGAACGTACTTGGAGTCCAGAACCTTTTTGCCCGTAATCGGATTGGTACCAAAGTTGGCCAGAGTTGCCGCCATTGTGGCGAGATCTTTCGCGGTGACGTTGACCGAGCATTGCTCTGTATAGATATCCGTTGCTCGATCCGGGTTGTCCTTGATGTAGCCATAGGCATACATCAGTTGGCCTATCGCCTTATTGCGCTGGTTGGTCTCTGCCTCGGATTTGAATACCTCCTCGTTCACTGACAGCGGTCGACCAGCAAAATCACTGTAATAGTCGAGGATCTTTTTCCAAATCTCGTCACGATCATTCCCTTTAACCATGCTTGTGGTCGCAATGGCTCCCGGATTGACCAGAGGATTCATCTCTGGCCCCCCAAAGAGGTTCTCCGACATTTCAATGGAGACAATGGAGTTAAAGCGCATACCGGTGGCGTCCACTCCGATCGTGTTATAGATCAAGTCGGCACCACTTTCCTCCATTACTTTTGCGGCGGTGAATGGCTTCGATACCGACTCAATCGCGACCTCTGTTTTAAAGTCACCGGCGGTATAGATTTTGCCGTCGACGGTCACCAGCGCAAGACCGTAAATGTTGGGGTCCACCTTCGCAAGTGCCGGAATATAGTCGGCATTTTTACCCTCTTTCAGGCCTTTGTATTTTTTGTACGCCGCATCGAGTGCGGCCTGGATTTTTTTGGGGTCCAGCTGGTGATCGTCTGCTTGAACGAAAGCAGGTGAGCCCACGAAAATCACAAATAGCAGAATTGTGAGGATCGCTGTCAACCCTGGATGTTTCGTAACCACACGTGTGCCACTAGTCGCCATCTCTATCACCTATCAGGTTCATATCGAACATGTATTTAACGGAAAACTGTAACCGGACGTCATGGGACACAAAGCCGTCTCTGGCGTTGTGCCGTTCAGACCACTGGAGCTCCGGGCCGAGGAAGAACTGTTTGACCGGGTGGTAAAGGAGATTGACCAGCGCGTATTCCCCTTTTTCGAAGGCAGAATCGCGTTGTCCATCCGTGGTATCAATATCAACAACGGAGTAGCCGATCGTCGATGTCCACTTGTCGTTCCAGTTGATGTCGAGGAACGCCAGGCCGCCGAATACAGGCAAGGCTTCACCGGTAATCGGGGTAACCCGATTTTCGGGATTCAGCACAATGCCAATATCTGCCGGCGCATCGTTCATGTAGTTCTCGATGCCTTCCCCGTACACGGCCTGCAGGTGGAGCTTGGTATAGCCCATCTTGATGTTGGAGCTGATATTGACGCCCCAGCCGAACTCTTCACCACTGAGTTCAAATTCATCCAGGAGGATATCCTCCCACTCGATGTGACGGGCAATGGCGGCCAGCTGAAAGTGCCCCCAGTCGGTTCCCACTCGATACTGAGCGGATAGGTCGGGATAGCGGAAGTGGCCGCGGATGTCGTTGATTTCAATGCGGTCTTCGAAGTCGGTCAGGTCACGGCTGGCGCCGGGCCGCTCAAACGCGAAGGCAAAGCGCGAATCTCCGTCCTGCCATGGCGTCCACCGGAACTGAACGTTTCGGAAAAAGACCATGCCGTTTGGTCCCCAGTACTCAATGGAGTTCGGGAACACATCCGGGTCCATAAACAGACTCCAGGTCTGTCCGGCACCAATCTGACAGAACTCGCCCCAGGCATGGCGGAGACGAAAAGTCGTTTGGCCGGCATCCTCACCGACACCAAACAGCTCAAATTCGAAATGTGTTTTGACTTCACCGCAGTGGGTTTGTGTCGACCCTTTGACGCCAAAGCGCGTTTGGCGCACACCGGTATAGTAATTCCCGTTGGGCGCATATTCGTTCTTAAACGAGGGGAGCTTCGTTGGGCGGTTGACGTCGAACCACAGCGGGTCGCTCTGCTTATCCTGAAAGCCTGTATCCAGCATGATGTTGGTATACAGGTTGAGTTTTGGCGCCCAGAAGTCATCTTCGAAGCCGAAGGACGATGCGGTCGACGGGTTGCTGAATGTCAGGAGCATACCCGCCATCGCCAGCGCAGCGGGCTGCGCCGCGCGACGACAGAAACCCTCTGACCGCCGGCCCGGTTCGAGGTGCGATGGTGTGCGGCACATAGTGACACTTCCTTGTCGATGCCAGACTGAATACAAGGTTCCATGCCGCTTGGGTGGCACGGAAATCGAGGCCGGTATTCTCAAAAATAGCCGGCAATAAATAGTAGACAACGCCAGAGCACGGGGGAGGAGATACGGTGAAATCTGTGTAGGGTGGGGCGACGGGCGCGACTCAGGTTGCGCCCGGGAGTGAGTGGAATACTTCCTTGAATGAGGAATCGCTTCCGGCAATTGACGCCGATGACGGTGTAAGGCGGCGTCGTAGATTACCTGTCACCGCCGCATACCGACAACCGGCGAGCATCTGGAACCGGCAACTCCAATTGTCGCTGACCCAATACCTCCCGCGTCTAGTCAGACGAAAGCCTGGGCTCTTCAGCCGCTGTACCCGTCGCAGGAGGGGCGGACTCAGCCTCACCGGCGTCGTCGCGGGCCTGCTGCTGTTGTTCCAATTCGCGTTGCCGGCACTGCATGGCTGGCTCTGCCACTTGCTCCTCTGGGGCATCGAGGAAGTGCGCGGCAGCACCCTCTGCGCAATCACTCGCAGAGATCACGTCGTGAGAGAGATGGGGAAACAGAAGCCATTGATGATTCGGCAGGCTTTTCCGGGCCTTGTCGACATCTTCTGCTGCCAACACCGGATCCAGTCCGCCGTGCATTACGAGGGCCGGCAGTGGGGTGTTGATCGGCTGCCCTTCGATCATTGGTGCTGACGGTATTGCCCAGATACGACATTGCACCTGCATCAGATCCAGATCTGTGCGCGCGGCTGTTGCGAGCGGACCCGCATCGGCTGCTTCCTCCCTCGCCTGGTCAAAATCGACAAAGGGCGCCTCTTCGTAACAGAAGTGACTGACCCCCGCGGCATCGCCAAAATAGGGGTCCAGGATGATGTTCATGAATTTGGCGATAGGCGCGCGCGCGGTAGCGGATTCGCCTTTTTCGAGTTCCTCAATCAACAGGGGCAGCTTGGGGTAGAAATTCTCGTTATACAGCGCCTGGAATAACACCCGCAGAAGGCGCTGGCCGGTCAGAACAAAAGGATATTCTTTTTTACTGTACAAATGATTGATGTTGACGGTCAGCGGCGTTTCGTCGAGGGTCTCGACCAGCGTAACCAGACGTTGTTCAAGGTTGGGGTAGGCCTGGTTGCATTCCGGTTGCTGCTTGCAGAAATCGAAGCCACGCGCGTAGGCGGCGATGGAATCAGCGGCCAGCTTCTGCGTGTATTTGATATCCGGAAATACTGCACTGTTCAGTACCAGGGAGCGAACGGCATCGGGGAAGTCCCTGGCGAGCGTGAGCGCGTAACGCGTACTGTAAGACACGCCGTAAAGATCCAGTTTGACGACGCCCAGCTGTTCCCGCAGCGCCTCCACATCCCGAGCAATGTTTGCACTGTGGTATTGGGCAAGGTCTGCCTGATCGCTCAGGCGTTCATAGCAGCGCTCCATGCTGAACGTGAACACACGCCCTTCTTCATCAGTGGCGAGCGGCCGGCGAAAAGCCGTGTCGGCGTCGCGGATAAACTCGGTGCAGGAGAGCCGGGGCTCGGCCATGCCGGTACCGCGCGGATCCATCACGATGAGGTCGCGACCGTCATCAACGGTCATATCCGCATAGTTAACCCAGAGCCACTCTGTGGCGTTCTCGGGTTCGAGTCCGAGACTGGCCCCGGGACCGCCGGCACCAAGATGGAGGAGGGGGGCTTTGTCCGCTGCGGGCTCAAAAGCCTGAAAGCGCACGACGGGGAAGCGGACCTTGCGACCTTGCGGACGCGCATAATCCTCTGGCACCTCCATCATGTAGCACTGGGTTTTGGGCCAGCTGGAATCCCGCTTGAACCAACAGGACTTGCTAATCAGACGATAAGGGCTGGGTTGCTCGACACTATCGGCGGGCTCATTAGAGTCGGCACAGCCGGACAGGACCAGGGCAGACAGGAAAACAGCGGGGAGAGAATGTTTAAAAAGCAAAATAACTCCATCAGCAGATGAGTGCCTGCAGCGCAACGTCGTTCAGCGCCCACCAATTCGGGTGATCGGCGCTGACAGATTCCAGCGAAGGGCCGCCAGTCGAATCGACAGCGTTACAAAAATGGCGATGGCCACCACCAGTTCACCCGGTACAGCAACCTTGTCGAGCAATACCAGCACAGTGGCGCCGCTCAGCGCTGCCGTTGCGTAGATCTCGCGTCTGAGCAGCAGGGGAATGTCCCCAGCCAATACATCGCGGATTACGCCTCCAAAAGTGCCGGTCATCACGCCCATCACAATGGCAATGGTAGGGCCATACCCCAGGTCCAACACTTTTTGCGTGCCGATGACGGCGAACACCGCCAGTCCCATCGCGTCGGCAATGGCCAGTAGTTTCGTCGGGACTTGCAGGTATCGAATCAGGTAAAAACTGATAACACCGGTCGTTGCCGCAATCCAGAGGTAGTGACTCTGATCGAGCCAGAATACAGGAATATTGAGGATGATGTCGCGGGTCGTCCCGCCGCCGGTTGCGGTAACGCAGGCGAGAACCACTGCGCCGAACAGGTCCATCTGCTTGTGGCCGGCGGCCAGCACGCCGCTGAAGGCGAAGACGACGATGCCGATCAGGTCGCACCAGTACAACAATTGAGCCATAGCCAGCCCGTATCCTTGTGCCGTGCGATCAAGGCGCCCCTGGAAACGGGGCGCCTGGCAGGCTGGGGGTTAGAAGAATGCCTGAAGGCCAGTCTGTGCGCGTCCCAGGATCAGGGCATGGACGTCATGCGTACCTTCATAGGTGTTGACCGCTTCCAGATTCATCACGTGACGAATCACATGGAACTCGTCGGCAATCCCGTTACCACCGTGCATGTCCCGCGCGACACGGGCGATATCCAGTGCCTTGCCACAGTTGTTGCGCTTCACCAGCGAAATCATGGTGGGATCGAAATCCTTGTTTTCATCCATCAGGCGCCCAACGCGAAGCGAGGCCTGCAGTCCGAGGGTAATCTCGGTTTGCATGTCTGCCAGCTTCTTCTGGAACAGCTGGGTTTGCGCCAGGGGACGGTTGAACTGCTTTCGATCCAGACCGTACTGGCGCGCTGCATGCCAGCAGTATTCTGCCGCACCGATCGCGCCCCAGGAAATGCCGTAACGGGCGCGATTCAGGCAGCCGAACGGCCCGCGCAGTCCGCCGATATCCGGGAACTTGTTTTCTTCGGGGACAAAGACGTTGTCCATGACGATCTCGCCAGTCACAGAAGCACGCAGGGAGAATTTACCCTCGATTTTTGGTGCGGTGAGACCCTCCATGCCTTTCTCAAGCACGAAGCCACGAATCACATCGTCGTCATCCTTCGCCCAAACCACAAACACGTCTGCAATAGGGCTGTTGGTAATCCACATCTTGGCGCCGGAGAGTCGGTAACCACCGTCGACCTTGCGCGCACGCGTCTTCATGCCGCCGGGGTCAGAGCCGGCATCGGGTTCAGTGAGGCCGAAACAGCCGACCCACTCGCCAGTCGCCAGCTTCGGCAGGTATTTCTGTTTCTGCTCCTCACTGCCGTATGCGGAGATGGGATACATCACCAGGCTTGACTGTACGCTCATGGCCGAGCGATAGCCGGAATCCACGCGTTCTACTTCGCGGGCGACCAGGCCGTAGGACACATAGTTCAGACCGGCGCAGCCGTAACCTTCGATGGTGGAGCCGAGCAGGCCCAGTTCGCCCATCTCGTTCATGATCTCCCGGTCGAAGATCTCGTCGCGGTTGGCCTTGAGCACCCGCGGCATCAACTGACTTTGACAGTACTCATGGGCAGTGTCGCGCACCATGCGCTCTTCATCGGTCAGCTGTTGGTCCAGCAGCAGAATATCGTCCCAGTTCGCCAGGGGCTGATGTTTGCTCATTCTTCGTCTCATCCGTATACGATGTCAGGGGCACCGGGAAACGCTCCCGGCGTCGGTTTTTTGCAGTGTAATCAGTCGCCGGGGCAAACCCACTTGATTTACGGATTGACCAGACAGGCCGTCCCGGTCCCGTTTACGCCGGCGAATAAATTTGTGATCACTTTTTTCGAGAGGCAATCATACCGAACTTGAAGCGCCGGGCACACCCCCGCGGTACAGGGGAAAGCGGTAATATTTTCTGGTGCTGACTGTTTAGTCGCGCCTCAAGTGGTCTTTCACCGCAATGGGGTTGGGGAAGTTCATCACCACAATGTAGGAAGAGGCCAGGAAAGTCAGGATGGCGGTGGCCTGAATCATGTGTGAAGCCTCCTTGCCGATGAGTTGTTGGCCCACCGCCAGGAACGCGATCAGCAGCGAGAACTCACTGATCTGCCCCAGTCGGAAGCCGACATCCCACGACAGAACCTCTTGCTCGCTCTGTTTGCCGAGCAGGCAGCGAAACACCAGCGGTTTGACCGCCAGCACCGCAACGGCGGCGACGATTGCCGGGAGGGCAATGTCCGGCAGTACGTTGAGGTCGAATTGCGCCCCCAGGCTGAAGAAAAACAGGATCAGGAAGAAGTCCCGCAATGGCTTCAGGTTGAGCGCGATGTACTGGGAGATCGGACTGGTGGCGAGCGTGATGCCTGCAAGGAACGCCCCGATCTCGCGAGACAGTCCCATCAATTCGGCCACTTCGGCCATACCCATGCACCAGCCGAGCGCGAGCAAAAAGACGTATTCATGGAAGCGATCGAACCTGGTCAGGAGGGGCAGCAGTACGTATCGCACCAGCAGCCAGGCCAGCAGAATCAGCAAGGGCAGGGCGGCGAATGTGAGCCCCAGTGTGGCGATATCAAAGGATCCGGTACTGCCGTTCAGCAAAACCACCAGGCAGAGAATGGCGACAAAATCCTGAAACAACAGGAGTCCCACCATGATTTCACCCAGATGCTTGTGGTGCAAAACGGTCGTTGGCAACAGTTTGATACCGATGATGGTGCTGGAAAACATCATCGCCATACCGATAACCCAGCTCTCAATCTGGGTAAAGCCAAACAGCACGCCAATCCCGTACCCCATGAGCAGAAACACGATACAGCTTGTGATGCCCACAAACGTCGCTTTGCGCATGACGGAGAGCAGCGCTTTGGGCTGCATGTCCAGCCCAAGCAGGAAGAGCAAGAACACGATGCCGATATTGGACATCTCTGTCAGCAGTGAGACGTTGTCAATGAGCGCGAGACCAGAGGGGCCAAACAGGACGCCCAGCGCAATGTAAGCCACGAGCAGCGGTTGGCGACCATAGAGGGCCAGGGAAGCGACGACCGCTGCGCCGCTAAAAATCAGAAAGAATGACTGGAAAAGGGAGGTGTCCGCCACTGCCGCTCCTTGAATCTAATGGCGTTGCCATCCGGGCAACTCCTGAATTCTATCTACGGATGGGGGATCGAGGGAAGGGCGGAGCATCGACTCCCGGGCAGACCGGGGTTTGCCGGGCCAATTGGCCCGGCAGTATTCAGTGCCGTCTGGCTCAGAGGTTAAACCAGCGCAGGTTCTCACCGGGTTCGGACAGAATCGGTTGTTCGCAGGTTTCTCCGGTCGGGTTTTCGAGTATGCGACGGGCTTCCGCCAGCAGGTCGGCGAGCGGCGTGGACAGGGGGATGTCCGATTGGTTTGCGGCACGGTCGAGGCCGATCGAAAGCTTCAGTGGCGCCGGGCCCGCAGCGCCCTGATAACGCCAGACACCGCTGCCGGTGTCATATTGGTAGTAGGGCAGCAGGCGATAGCCGAGATCGGCGACCATTTCGATTGCCGAGATCAGGTAATCTGCGGTTTCCTCGTCGAAGAAATAATTGAAGTTGAGGCGTACCCATCCCGGCTTCAGAATGCTTTCACCTTCACTGACCAGTTTCTCAAGCGCGGCACTTTGATCGTCTGTGAGGTGCAGCAGTTGATGTCCGTACGGGCCTGCACATGAGCAACCACCGCGCACCTGAATGCCGAACAGGTCATTCAGCAGGGCGACAACGTAGCCGTAATGCAGGGGCTTGTTGTCCTTGAGGATATGCAAGGAGACGATGCTGACGCGAGGCGCCGTCGTGCCCCCGAGGATTTCAATATTTGGGTTCTGTGCCCAGCGTGCGAACGCGCGATCCAGCCAGTGGGCTTCACGCGCTTCAATTTCCCTGGCGCCCACCCTGTCTTTCAGCGCAAATACCATGCCTGCGCGAATCGATTCGACGATTGCGGGCGTCCCGGCCTCTTCGCGGCGTTCCCCCGCAGGCAAGTAGGTATGGGTATGTGGGCCGACCCAGGAGACCGTGCCACCGCCCGGAACCGCGGGCTGTTCGCTGGGCAGCAGCGAACGCTTGATCACGAGAATCCCCGGAGTGCCCGGTCCGCCGACAAATTTATGCGGGGAAATGAACAGCGCATCTTTCGCGCTTTCTTCCCCATCGCCCTGCATATCGATCGCAACGTAGGGGCCGGCTGCGGCGTAATCCCAGAGGGAGAGCGCCCCGTGTCGATGCAGCGTCCGAGTCACTGTGTCCACGTCGGTACGGATGCCGGTCACATTGGACGCCGCAGAAAAGCTGCCAATCCGCAGAGGGCGATCTTTGTGACGCTCAAGGGCATCTTCGAGCGCGGTGATATCGACACCACCCTGTTCGTCCTGGGGAATGGTGACCACGTCGGCGATGGACTCCCGCCAGGGCAAATCGTTGGAATGGTGCTCGAATGGGCCGATGAATACCACTGGTCGGGCGCTGCCCGGGATCTCGGTGGGTTCGATGCCCAACCGCTCGTAGTGATCGCGGCGTAATCCCAGGCAATCCACCACACGATTCACGGCGGCAGTAGCGCCCGCGCCACAAAAGATAACAGCGTGGTCATCGCCCGCATTTACCGACTTGCGTACCGCCGCGCGCGCCTGCTCGCGAAATGCTGACGTTTGACGGCCGGTCGCCGATGTTTCCGAATGGGTGTTTGCGTACCATGGCAATACGTCCTCGCGAATGGCCTGTTCGATAAACGACAGGCTGCGGCCGGACGCTGTGTAATCGGCATAGATCAGGGGGCGATCACCGAATGGGGTCGCGATGGCCTGGCGCTCGCCGATGACGCTCTCCCGGATACGCTTGAGTAGTGCTTCCTGCTGTGGGTTTCCTGATTCAAATTCGCTGTGCGCCATATTTACCCCTTATCCGGACTAAACAAGTCGGGCGCGAAGTCTTCGGGCCCGACTTGAAAGAATTATTTTTAACAACGTTTCGCGCGAGGTTACACGAGGTCTACCATCTGCCGCTTGATTAATCTCCTGGCGGTATGGGCAACTCCGTGGTGCTCTTGATCTGTTCCATGGCGAAGTACGAAACAATATCGCTGATGCCGACTTGCCGTATCAGCTCCTTATAGAAGCGGTCGTAGGCGGCGATATCACTGACCACAACCCGCAGGATGTAGTCGAATTCCCCGGCCATGCGATAGCAGTCCACCACCTCTGGCATGGCGGCTACCCGGGCGGCGAATGACTCTGCCCACTCGGGTGTGTGCTCGTCGGTTTTTACCTGGGCAAAAACCGACACTGGCAGGCCGAGCACTTCCGCGTTCAGGAGCGCTACCTTGCGGCGAATGATCCCGCTCTTCTCGAGTTTTTGAATCCTTCGCCAGCAAGGGGTCTTCGTGAGGCCCACACGCTCAGCCAGCTCTTCGATAGAGAGGCTAACATCTGCTTGCAGAATGGCAAGGAGTTGTCTATCGATTGCGTCGAGTGAGGACATTTTTCTAAAAACTCCAGAAAATGGGGCTTTTATGCTGTTCTGGCGCGGCGGTAAGAGTTGTGCGGGAACAGCGTACCCCGGGTAATTTTTGTGTTGACGCATGAGTCCGACATTTCGAGCCGCTGGACTCAGCTCACACAGACCACTGTAACGATAATCTCCGTATCGCCTTGTCAGTAGTCGGGATTCCCTCGCGGGGCGTGTTGATTCCATCTTGCCCTGTCTTGCAGGGAAACCAGGCGAAACCGGGTCGCGCAAATTACGCGATTACTGGGAAGGGGATGTTATTGGATGGCAGTGTCGGCAGGCGCGCCGGGGCCGATCGGCCCCGGGCGGTGACAGGTGATAATCAGGCGGCGTCTTTGGGTGGGAAGCGCGGCTCGAACAATCCGAGGTCCATTGCTTCGCGCACCTTGGCCATCAGGTCGATTTCGGTGAGCGACTGCAGCTGGTTGAGGTCGCTCAGCATGTAGTAGATGGGCTGCACGATATCGATGCGGTATGGCGTACGCAGCGCATCGAGCGGATCAAACTCGAAGCGCTCGGGAGCGTCGCTCAGTGCGTAGAGCGTTTCTTTCGGGGAAGACAGAATACCGCCGCCGTAGATACGCAGGCCATCGCTGGTCTGCAGCAGGCCAAATTCTACGGTAAACCAGTACAGGCGGGCGAGGTAGCCGCGTTCCTTGGGTGATGCCGCGAGGCCCAGTTCGCCATACTTCTGAGTGAAATTGGCAAAGGCGGGATTCGTCAGCATGGCGCAGTGGCCGAAGATCTCGTGGAAGATGTCCGGCTCCTGTAGATAATCAAATTCTTCCGGGGTGCGAATGAAGGTCGCTACGGGAAACTTGCGGTCAGCAAGCAGCTTGAAAAAGGTTTCGAAACCAATCAGGGCAGGCACGCGCGCCACTTCCCAGCCCGTTTCCCGCCGCAATACGCTGCTGACTTCCTCTAGCTGAGGAATGCGGTCGAGGGGCAGGTTGAGCAGGTCAAGGCCGTGCAGGTACTCATCGCAGGCGCGTCCTGGAATCACCTGCAACTGACGGTCGATCAGCTTGCTCCAGGTTTCGTGTTCGAGGTCGGTATAGTGGATGGTACCGTTGCTGTCCGGGGTGCGGGCGACATATTTGCTGGGCTTTTTGCCGGTGGTCGCGGGCTTATTGTTCATGCTTGCCGTACTCCTGTGACGGCTCTCCGATCTGCGGTGACTGCCTGGTGGGCGGTGAGTCGGGGCCGAATTGTTTGTTATCTGATCCCCTCTATTTTTAGGTGGCAAGGGGCTCGAAGGGGAGTGAACGGAGGGCTGCATCCGGGTGAAAACTGCGTCGCTCTTCAATTATCTGTAAAGAATAGTTTACAGTAGTCTCATGCGAGTAGAGATAACCTGTGATAATCGTGTGGGCATTTTGCATGAAATTATGCAGATATTTGCCGATTTTCGTATAAACGTGACCTCTGGTGAGTTGGGTGGTGATAGCGGAGACAAGGTGTTTCTCGTCGCGCCTTCAATGCTGGAGACGCAATATCGCGCCATCGAGAAAGCGATTCAGTCGCTGCGCGGTGTCCGCCGGGTTCGCCGAATCGCATTAATCCCGTCAGAACGCCGTCATTTTGAGCTGGATGTGCTGCTCCGGCATGTCGATGCGCCGGTGCTGTCCGTGGACCGCCAGGGCAGGGTCGTTGTCGGTAACCAGGCTGCGGCGCGGGCGTTCGGGGTCGGGCTGGATCAGGTGCCCGGTATCCAATTACAGCGTTTTCTGCCGCTATTGCATGTGGCCGAATTGTTGCGGGACTTCGAAGTTCCCCGCTACGGAATCCCCGTGCGGGTGCGCGGTGTCGACTATTCACTTGAATGGGCGCCCATTACATTGGAGAACGCCCCGGCCGCGCCGGATGCCGCTGAGCCGGCGAAGTCTCTGGCGGGAGCAGTTCTCACTCTGCAGCGGAGTATCGTGACGTCGGCCGTTTCACAGCCGTCATTGCAGCCTCTCTGGGATTTTGACCGGCGTCGCGAGGCTTGCCTGCGACTACAGGAAATGGCGGTCATGCCCGCGCCCATGATCATTATCGGGGAGCCGGGCACCGGTAAGCGTACCTTTGCGGTCGCAGCCCACACGATGTCATCGGCTGCCGCCAGGGGGGATTGTCGGGTGCTGGCGGCGGAGAATGCCGAAACCATTTTGCGAGAACAGCACATCGAGAATGGGTCTCTCGTCATTCTGCTGCCCGAGCAACTCGATGCTGAAGGTCAGCTTGGGCTGACCCGGGCGCTCCAGAGTCTGCCTTCTTCGGTGCGCTGCATCGCCACCTGTGTCTCCATCAATGATCTGCAGCCCGGATTACGTCAGTATTTTGAGACGCTGTCATTGTCGCTGCCGCCACTAAGGAGTATGCGACCCGCGCTCAGTGCGTTCGCCAGGGTCGTGTTGCAGGGGATTGCGGAGCCAGAGAGTGATGCCGTAACGCTGGAAGACACATGCCACGATCTGTTGGCTGCGCATGACTGGCCACAAAATTTCGTGGGGTTTTGCCAGTTCTTGTCGGCGGCTTATGGACGGAGCCGTGCGCGGGGCGGAGCCTCGATCACGCCGGCGGACTTGCCGGATGTCCAGCGACAGGCGCTATTGCCGATGCGGGATTGGGCGCGGGGGCTGGATCACGCCGAGGTGATGGCAAGGGCAGAGAGGCAGCTGCTGCAGGAGCTGCTGCCTGATTTTCCGAGTACGCGTGCATTGGCCGCACGCCTGGGGCTTTCCCACACGGCGGTGGCGAACAAGCTGAAAAAGTATGGGCTGAAGCCCCGCTAGCTACCGTCCCTTTGAAGCGCGATTAGCGCTCGATACGGCCAAGGAGCATGTCCCGGAACATGACAAAGTCGCCCAGCAGGCTATAGAACGGATGCTTGAACGTGGCGGGACGGTTGTGCTCGAAAAAGAAATGGCCAATCCAGGCAAAGCCATAGCCAGCGACTGGCATTGCTACGAACAGGAGATTGTTGCCGGTAATGATGGCTGCGATCAGCAGGCCGATGACCAGCGTGGTACCAACAAAGTGCAGCCTGCGACAAGTGAGGTTGCTGTGCTCCTGAAGGTAAAACGGGTAGAACTCAGTGAAGGACTTGAAACCTTCCGTATTAGGCGCTGTGTTGTTGTGCTCGGTGCTCATGACACATTCTCCGGGCTTATTATTGGATGTCGTTGTCTGGCAGTGTACGGCAATTCGGCCTGCGGCCAAACCACAGCGTGGTCGCCCGGAATCTGCTAGGCTTGCGCCAATTTTTTGTTACCAGTCAGTCAGCCGCGAGGACGTTATGGCCGGCCCTTTGTCACATATTAAAGTACTCGACTTAAGCAGAATCCTGGCAGGGCCGTGGGCCGGGCAGGTGTTTGCCGATTTCGGTGCTGAAGTTATCAAGATTGAACGCCCGCAGAAGGGCGACGACACCCGCCATTGGGGGCCTCCCTATTTACAGGACGCAGAGGGCCAGGACACGGCCGAGGCGGCCTACTATCTGAGTGCCAACCGGGGCAAGAAGTCGGTTACCGTCGATATCACCAAGCCAGAGGGGCAGCAGCTAATTCGCGATCTCGCCCTGCAGTGCGATGTGGTGCTGGAGAACTATAAGGTGGGCGGACTGGCCAAATACGGACTCGATTACCCGTCCATCAAGGCGATCAAGCCCGGCATTATCTATTGCTCGATCACCGGGTTTGGACAGACCGGGCCTTATGCCAGTCGTGCGGGTTACGACGCGATGATTCAGGGGATGGGCGGCTTGATGAGTCTGACAGGCGTGCCCGAAGGTGAGCCCGGGGCGGGCCCGCAAAAGGTCGGCGTCGCGGTGGCTGATTTAATGACCGGGATGTACGCGGTGTCTGCCGTGCTCGCCGCCTTGCTCCATCGTGAGCGAACGGGTGAGGGGCAGCAGATCGATTTGGCCCTGCTTGACACCCAGGTTGCCTGGTTGGCAAACCAGGCACAAAACTACCTGACCTCAGGCCGTAATCCCCAGCGGCAGGGCACCGGCCACCCGAATATTGTGCCTTATCAGGCGGTGCCTTCGTCGGATGGCTATTTCATGCTGGCTATTGGCAATGACGCCCAGTTTCGACGTTTTTGCGATATCGCCGGCATTTCCGCACTTGCCGATAATCCGGATTACGCGACCAACGCCGCGCGTGTTGCCGCGCGTGCGGTACTCGTGCCTATGGTCGAGGAAGCTACCCGGCAACAGGAGTCGGCCTGGTGGCTGGAAAAACTCAGTGATGCCCATGTGCCTTGCGGGCCGATCAATACGTTGGACCAGGTGTTTAACGATCCGCAGGTGCAGGCACGGGGGATGGTGGTGGAGCAGTCGCATCCCACCGCCGGTAGTGTTCGCACAGTGAGAAACCCCGTGGTCTTTTCTGAAACGTCGCTGGATTATCAGCAAGCGCCGCCTGTACTTGGGCAGCATACCGAAGAGGTACTTGTTGCAATGGGTAAGGACCCCCAGGCGATCGCCGAATTGCGCGCGCAGGGTGTGATCGAATAGGGTAGCTTTGAGAGGTGTCCTGCGCCCACCAGAGCATTGTTGGCCTGGTGAGCGCAGGAAAATACGTACGCTTAGAAGGCGACGTTTTTCGGTGTGCGCGGGAAGGGGATCACGTCGCGGATGTTGCCCATACCGGTCACGTAAGAAACAATCCGGTCAAAGCCCAGACCGAAACCTGCATGGGGCACGGTGCCGTAACGGCGCAGGTCGCGATACCAGTCCAGGTGCTCTTTGGGGATGTCCATCTCGTCCATGCGAGCGTCGAGTTTGTCCAGACGCTCTTCACGCTGTGAACCACCGATAATTTCGCCGATGCCTGGTGCCAGAACATCCATCGCGGCAACGGTCTTGCCATCATCGTTCATGCGCATGTAGAAGGCTTTGATGTCCTTGGGGTAGTTCAGGACGATCACAGGCTTCTTGAAGTGCTTCTCTGCCAGGTAGCGCTCGTGCTCCGATGCGAGGTCGATTCCCCAGGATACCGGGAACTCGAACTTTTCCTTGCAGTTTTCCAGAATCTCGATGGCTTCGCTGTAATTGATGCGCGCGAATTCGTTATCGATGATGTTTTCCAGTCGCGAGATCGCCTCTTTATCGATCCGCTGGGCGAAGAACGCCATGTCGTCGGCGCGCTCTTCGAGCACGGCTTTGAACACGTACTTGAGCATTTCCTCAGACAGGTTCGCAACGTCCGCCAGATCGGCAAAGGCGATTTCCGGCTCAACCATCCAGAACTCCGCCAGGTGACGGGTGGTGTTGGAGTTTTCCGCACGGAAAGTCGGGCCGAAGGTGTAGACCTTCGAGAGTGCCAGGCAGTAGCTCTCGACGTTGAGCTGGCCAGAGACTGTCAGGAAGGTTTCTTCACCGAAGAAATCCTTGCTGTAATCCACATCCCCTTTGTCTGTGCGTGGCAAATTCTGCAGGTCGAGGGTGCTCACGCGGAACATCTCCCCGGCGCCTTCACAGTCGGAGGCGGTAATCACCGGAGTGTGCACCCAGTTGTAACCGCGCTCGTGGAAAAAGCGATGAATCGCCTGGGCGATGCAATTGCGCACGCGCGCTACGGCACCACTGACATTGGTGCGCGGGCGCAGGTGGGCATGCTCACGCAGGTGCTCCATGGTATGGCGCTTGGGTGACATGGGGTAGGTGTCCGGGTCTTCGACCCAGCCAACGACGGTGACACTGGTTGCCAGCAGTTCGATTGACTGGCCTTTACCCTGTGACGCCTTGACCGTGCCCTCGATATCGACAGCGCATCCGGTGGTCAGGCGCAGTACTTCAGACTGGTAATTATTCAGGTCAGCCTCGACGACCACCTGAATGGGGTCAAAGCAGCTGCCATCATGGACAGCGAGGAAAGACAGGCCGGCTTTGGAGTCACGGCGGGTGCGAATCCAGCCTTGTACGCGAACGGACTCGCCCTCGCGGCCCCCGGATTTCAATAGAGTATCTACAGACTCAACTTGCATGGTTTTTGTTTACCTGAGCTTTGCGATTCACGGGCGCTGCGGATGTTTTTTGCACGTTTTGCGCAAATTTAAACAGATTACGCCCGGTTGGTTACGGCGGGCATATTGACGCTTTGCCCGGCTGAAATCCAGCCCCACAACACAACCGTCAGTGGGCGCCTGATATTGACCAGACCATTTTGGATCAATCGCCAGAGGATGCCAGTGGTACCGGGTAAATGGTGGAAGGCGATGGGGAGAGTGGCCCGGCCCCAGAAAGGGGTCGGGCGTGCGCGAGGGCAGGGACTCAGGCCGCGAAATCTCTGCGGCGGAATACCGGCAGGGGTTCGTCCACGGCAGCCTGATAGCTGTCGCTGAAATCGTTCATTGAGTCCAGCATCTGGTCCAGGGGCGTCTCGCCCTCGGACGCAAAGGCATTGAAGCCGCAGCGGCGCAGGTAAGTGAGCTGGTCGCGAATAAATCCACCGACCGCGCGCAGCTCGCCGGCAAAGCCGAAGCGTTCGCGGAGCAGGCGTCCGGTAGTGAAGCCTCGGCCATCGGCAAAGGCCGGAAAATGCACGGCGATTAGTGGCAGCTCACTGGCCTGGTTACCCAGCAGCTCCGCGCTCTCATCGCTATCCAGCCACACGCCAAATTCTGCCGCAAAATTGCCCAGCTGATCGCGCTGCGCTGACCAGGTGGCGAAGGGCAGGATGACCTTGCCCTGCAGGTCAGACAGGCAGAAGCCTTCGGTCGCCGCTTGTTCACGGGTAACCAGCGTCCACTCATTTGCAACAATGCTGCCGTCAACGATCAGGTTGGCGGGATTGATTGGCTCGGGGCCCTTAGCTGGCTTTGGCATAAACTCTCTCCTTGAACGGCTGCAGGCCGATGCGGTGGTAGGTATCGGCGAACTGCTCGTCGCCCTGGCGCTGCTCGACATACAGGTCGAGAATCTTGCCGATCACCTCGGGTACGTCGGCCCGGCTGAAGCTCGGCCCGAGTACTTTGCCGATACTGGCGTTTTCTGAAGAGCTGCCACCAAGCTGTACCTGGTAGAATTCTTCGCCCTTCTTGTCGACGCCGAGAATGCCGATGTGCCCGACATGGTGGTGGCCACAGGCGTTCATGCAGCCGGAAATGTTCAGGTTCAGGTCACCCAGGTCGTACAGGTAGTCCAGGTCATCGAAGCGACGCTGGATCGCCTCCGCGACCGGAATGGACTTGGCATTGGCGAGCGAACAGTAGTCGCCGCCAGGGCAGCAGATCATGTCGGTCAGCGTGCCGATATTTGGTGTGGCAAAACCGTGCTTACGCGCGGCCTGCCAAAGTTCGTACAGGGCATCCTGGCGGACGTCTGCCAGTACCACGTTCTGGTCGTGGGTGGCCCTGGCTTCTCCAAAACTGTAGAGATCTGCCAGGTCTGCGATGGCCTCAAGCTGGCGATCGGTTACGTCACCGGGCGGTACCCCGGTCGGCTTGGTTGACAGTTTGACCGCTCGGTAGCCGGCTACGCGATGGCGGAAGGTATTCCGCTCGAGCCAGCGGGAGAATGCCTTGTCTTCAGCGGCCTGCTGTTCGAGTGCCTGGTCGCTGGCCGGGCCGTCCAGCTCGGCATAGTCCGGTGCCGGGAAGAACGATTTCGCCCATTCCAGTGCCTCTGGTGTCAGCTTGTCGGCACCTTCGCGAATGTGGGCCCATTCTTCGTCAACACGCCGTCCAAACTCCTCGGGGCCCATGGCCTTGACGAGAATCTTGATACGGGCTTTGTATTTGTTGTCGCGGCGTCCCAGCTGGTTGTACACGCGTACGATGGCCTCGAGATACGACAGCAGGTCTTCTTCCGTGAGGAAATCATTGATCAGCTCGGCCAGCAGGGGAGTACGGCCCTGGCCGCCGCCAACATAGACGGCGAAGCCCACCTGTCCGTCCCGCTCCACAATCTGGATGCCGATATCGTGTACACGGATGGCCGCGCGATCAGCATCTGCACCATTGACGGCGATCTTGAACTTGCGCGGCAGGAAGGCGAACTCCGGATGGAAGGTGGACCACTGGCGAATCAGCTCGCAGTAGGGGCGCGGGTCGACGAGTTCATCACGGGCCACACCGGCGTAGGGGTCGGAAGTGGTATTG
This sequence comes from Microbulbifer sp. ABF4_148, assembly GCF_056158985.1. Lineage (NCBI taxonomy): Bacteria > Pseudomonadati > Pseudomonadota > Gammaproteobacteria > Cellvibrionales > Microbulbiferaceae > Microbulbifer > Microbulbifer sp. ABF4_148. Next base: position 2,856,172 of record NZ_JBSWUI010000001.1, on the reverse strand, counting down.
CGAATGCAATTACCGCTGGTCTGCACTGCGTGCATTTCGACCTCAGCCAGTTCGGCGAGGATATCGGGCACATCTTCCAGCGCTGGCCAGTTGAACTGCAGGTTCTGACGCGTGGTGAAGTGGGCGTAACCCTTGTCGTAATCGCGACTGATACGCGCCAGACGACGGATCTGGGTGCTGTTCAGCAGCCCGTATGGGACGGCGATACGCAGCATGGGGGCCAGGCGCTGCACATACAGGCCATTTTGGAGGCGTAGGGGGAGAAATTCCTCCTCCTTCAACTCGCCGGCCAGGAAGCGTTCGGTCTGGCCGCGGAACTGGCGCACCCGATCGTTAATGATGGCGCGGTCCCGTTCGTCGTATCGATACATAACAGCTTGATTCCATTACCGTTTTCATCTTGCCGAGAACTGCGGGTACAGCATCTCGAGCTTCACAGTGGCGCCTAACATACCAGCGTCCTTATGCAAAAAGTACGAATATTTTTTGCTAGGTTTCTAACTATTGGTTATATGGCGATGTGATCGTTGCCGCACACCGGAATTCGGCGGCTTGCAGGGGGAGGGGGGATTTGATCTACTTGAGATAACCGTGACTTAGCGGTACAGCTACCCTGATATAAGAATAATGCGAACGGAGTATTCCGATGAGTGAAGATGTAGTAGTTGTTTCCAACGATAGCGATAATGCGGTAGATGCCATTGCGGCGGTCGCGCTCGTGGCAATATTTGTTATCACCTGTATCTACTGGGTAGCTTCCCAGTAAACCGCCCGGAGCTGCCCGGGTCGAGTATTACCGGGTGAGCCCCTTTCTGGTTCCCTGAATCCTGCACCTGGCTGGGCCCGTCCGCGGTCACGCTTTCTCCTTCACGCGCCAAGATTACCGAGCACCGTTTTTACGATCAGTACCAGTACCAAGACAAACAGGCCGGTAAACAGGATGCCCGCCACAATATAGGTCTTGATACTGCCTCCGCGAAAATCCCGTTCCCGATTGCGGTTGCTTTGCACCCCGATCGCGGCGGCCAGCGTGCTGAGCACGACTTGCCAGAACGAAGGCGTGTTCGCCGGTCTTACATCCTCGTTTTGGTCTTCCAAAACCGAATCCTCTGGTTGATGCCCCGGTCAGTCCTCGAGGTTTGGCCGTAGCCAACGCTCCAGGTCAGAAGGGTTGGTCCCTTTGCGCTCAGCGAGACTATCCAGCTGGTCGCGGCCGATCTTGCCGACGTTAAAGTATTTGGCTTCCGGATGCGCAAAATACCAGCCGCTTACAGATGCCGCAGGCAGCATGGCGAAATGTGACGTCAGGCTGACGCCAGCTTGTTGCTCCGCATCCAGCAAGCGGAATAGGGTTTCTTTTTCGGTGTGATCCGGGCAGGCCGGGTAACCGGGGGCCGGGCGGATTCCGCGATAGGCTTCCTTAATGAGCTCTTCGTTACTCAGGCTCTCTTTCGGGGCGTAGCCCCAGTAATGGGTGCGGATCTGCTTGTGGAGGTACTCGGCGAACGACTCCGCCAGGCGGTCGGCCAATGCCTTCACCATAATCGCGTTGTAATCGTCGTGTGCAGCCTCGTATTCTGCTGCAAGCTCGTCGGCGCCGATCCCGGTCGTCACTGCAAATCCGCCGACATAATCGGCAACCCCAGACTCTACGGGAGCGACGAAATCTGCCAATGAGCGGCAATAGCCATCTCCGCCGCGTTTCTGCACTTGCTGGCGCATGTGGTGGAGGCGCCCCAGTTCTTCAGAGCGAGACTCGTCTTTGTAAACGATGATGTCGTCGCCGGTGCTGTTGGCAGGCCACAGGCCAAATACGGCGCGTGCGCGCAGGCGTTTGTTGTCGATCAGGTCAGACAGCATCTCCTGGGCATTTTTGAACAGGTCCGTTGCGGCTTCCCCGACCACTTCGTCATTGAGGATGGCTGGATACTTGCCGGCCAGATCCCAGGAAATGAAGAACGGGGTCCAGTCGATGGTGTCGACCAGCTTTTCCAGCGGGAAATCGTCGAGGACCGTGATGCCGGGAGATTGGGGTACCGCCGGGACATAGCTGTCCCAATTAAATTCGGGGCCGGACGCCATCGCCTCAGAGTAGCTCAACCGGGTGTCGTTGCGCCGGCGATTGGCGGTACGGTGACGGACCTTTTCGTATTCTGCCTGCACGTCCGACACAAACTTGGGTCGCAGTTCGTTTGACAGCAAGCTGCTGGCAACCCCCACCGCGCGGGAGGCGTCGGCGACGTAAACGACCTGGTTGCGATCAAACTGGGGATCAATTTTTACGGCAGTGTGAGCCTTGGATGTGGTAGCACCGCCAATCAGCAGGGGAATGTCGAAACCCTGGCGTTCCATTTCAGCGGCAACGTGCACCATCTCGTCCAATGAAGGAGTGATCAGCCCTGACAAACCGATAATGTCGCAGCGGCGTTCTTTCGCCGTCTGCAGAATAGTTTCTGCGGGCACCATGACGCCAAGGTCGATAACCTCAAAATTATTACAGGCCAGTACCACTCCGACGATGTTCTTGCCGATATCGTGCACATCACCCTTGACCGTTGCCATCAGGATGCGGCCATTGGATTTGTTCTCTTCGGTCTTTTCCGCTTCGATATAGGGCTGCAAATAGGCGACGGCCTGCTTCATTACGCGGGCTGACTTAACTACCTGGGGCAGGAACATCTTGCCCTCGCCGAACAGGTCGCCGACCACGTTCATGCCATCCATAAGGGGGCCTTCGATCACGTCGAGCGGGCGGGTTGCAGCCTCGCGAGCGAGTTCCGTGTCTTCCTCGATAAAGTTGGTGATGCCCTTGACCAGCGCATGCTCAAGTCGCTTGTTGACCGGCCACTCGCGCCATGCGAGGTCTTCCTTGCGTGTCTGTCCGCCGCCATCGCCGCGGTATTTTTCCGCAATTTCGAGCAGGCGCTCGGTGCCGTCCAGGCGCCGGTTGAGTACGACATCCTCCACCCGCTCGCGCAGCTCCTCCGGCAGATCGTCGTAAACGGCGAGCTGCCCGGCATTGACGATCCCCATATTCAGGCCAGCTTTAATGGCGTGGTAAAGGAAGACGGAATGGATTGCCTCACGTACCGGGTTGTTACCGCGGAACGAGAATGACACGTTGGACACTCCACCGGAGACCTGGGCGCCGGGCAGATTCTCGCGAATCCACTGAGCGGCCTCGATAAAGTCGACGGCATAGTTATTGTGCTCGTCGATACCCGTCGCCACGGCGAAAATATTCGGGTCGAAAATAATGTCGCTTGGATTGAAACCGACCTTGTCGACCAGGACCCGGTAGCTGCGCTCACAAATTTCTTTTTTGCGCGCGAAGGTGTCAGCCTGGCCGCTTTCGTCGAACGCCATGACGACCACTGCCGCGCCGTAGCGCAGGCACAGGCGAGCCTTTTCGATGAAGTCTTCTTCGCCTTCCTTGAGGGAGATGGAGTTCACAATTGGCTTGCCCTGGATGCACTGCAAGCCGGCTTCGATCACCTCCCACTTAGAGGAGTCCACCATAAACGGCACTTTGGCGATATCGGGCTCGGTGGCTGCCAGGTTCAGGAAGCGGCGCATGGCTGCCACCGAGTCCAACATGGCTTCATCCATGTTGACATCAATAACCTGAGCACCATCTTCTACCTGTTGCGCGGCAATCTGCAGTGCGGTGTCATAGTCCTCTTCCAGCACCAGACGCTTGAAGCGGGCAGAGCCGGTCACGTTGCAGCGTTCGCCCACATTAACGAAGAGGGCGTTTTCGTCCGCGACAAAGGGCTCCAGGCCAGACAGGCGCAGTGCAGGGGGAATTTCCGGCAGTTTGCGTGGCGGGATGTCTTTGACCGCTTCGGCAATCGCGGCGATGTGATCGGGCGTGGTGCCACAGCAGCCGCCGAGAATATTGAGGAAGCCACTCCGGGCGAACTCCGCCACGATGGCGGCGGTCTGCTCGGGTGTTTCGTCGTACTCGCCAAATTCATTGGGCAGGCCGGCATTGGGGTGCGCGGAAACCTGCTCGGCGCAAACGCCTGACAGCGCCTCGACGTATGGTCGCAGCTCGGTAGCGCCCAGGGCGCAGTTCAGGCCGACACTGAGCGGTTTGGCATGCGCGACCGAATAGTAGAAGGCCTCGGTGGTCTGGCCGGACAGGGTGCGTCCTGACGCGTCGGTAATGGTGCCCGAAATCATAATGGGCAATTCGTAGCCCAGTTCTTCGAACAACTGCTGTACGGCGTAAATGGCCGCTTTGGCATTCAGGGTGTCGAAGATGGTTTCAATCAGGATCAGGTCGCTGCCGCCCTCAACCAGTGCCCGGCCGGCCTCGACATAGTTGACCACGAGCTCGTCAAAGGTGACGTTCCGTGCGCCCGGGTCATTGACGTCGGGAGAGATACTGGCAGTGCGTGAGGTAGGGCCCAGTACCCCAGCCACCCAGCAAGGGCGTTCCGGGGTGCCGACCGCATCCGCCGCGCGTCGCGCCAGTTGCGCGGACGCCAGGTTGATTTCCGGGACCAGGTCTTCGAGCGCGTAATCCGCCTGGGACAGACGTGTCGCGTTAAAGGTATTGGTCTCAATAATATCCGCACCGGCTTCGAGATATTTCCGGTGGATCTTTTCGATCAGGTCTGGCCGGGTAATGCTCAGCAGGTCATTGTTGCCCTTGAGATCCCCCGGGTGATCACCAAAGCGGTCGCCGCGATAGTCTTGTTCCTGGAGCTTTTCCCGCTGAATCATGGTTCCCATGGCGCCATCCAGAATCAGGATGCGCTCCTGCAGCGCGGTCTGGAGTTGCTGAAGGCGGGTGGCACGGGACTGCTGGGACATGGGTGATTCCTTTACCTCAGGTGCGGGGTCTTAAAAAAATGGCGGCCATATTACCACTGTCCCGGCAGTCGTGTGCAGCATCAATTCCTGTGACGCCGCGTTTGTGCCGTATTTCTCGCTCCGGAGGAAGGGGCGGCCAGGTGCGGATTCTCTGGGCTAGCCGACCGTCATCTCGCCGAGCTCAATTGGGCTTGCGGTTGTTTCTGAAGGGTTTGCCGTGTCCGGGCACAATCCAGTCTGCGCGGTCGGCAATCAGCTGGCGGGATTTCTCCAGTGCCTCCGGGGCTTCCGCGAGTGGGTCCTTGTCTGGCTGATAGCCGGGCTGCCACCAGACGTGGGTAAACGCATAAGTACCCTGCGGTGTCTCTACCAGCAGGCTCGCATCCTGATCGGTGTGCCCCGGTGTTCGCACGACGGTAATGCCTGGCGCCACTTCCCAGTTGTCCGGGTGATCGGCCCAGAGGTCGTCTTTGTAGGTGCCCCAGAAGTCCACCACCGTAGCGTTAGGGAAGGCGCCCAGCTTGGTCAGATGGTCCGGATGGTGGTGACTGATAAAGACGTGGGTAACATCCGCGGGGGACACCCCGAGCGCTGTCAGTTGTGAAAATATTCGCTCCCAACTGCCCGCGGCCGCCATACCGGGATCTACGATCATGACGACCCCTGGGCCTTTTATCAGGGAAATGGTACTGCCGGCCTTCCGCGCACCGTCAGGTTTTGCCCCAGGAAGGAATTCGCGCCCCTCGATGGGCTGAACGAAGCCGTGATGCAGTATATGAACCTCATTTGGCTGCTTTTCCGCCGCTGTCGCACCAGTCACCAGGGTGACCAATATGATCATTGTGACCAGTGGGGCTGCCAGTATCCTTGCTTTCATCGCATCTCTCCTTGAACTTGCGGTCAGGTATAGCAAACCTCGTTTAACGGCTTTATGGGGCACGGCGCTGTAGGGAGAGATAGCGCCAAATGGGGTTTTTCCTCGCGTTGGGAAAGTGCTGGTTTATCTTACCGGTCTGGGAGAGTAAAATACCCGACTATCAGGCTAGGTTATTTGAGAATCACTATGTCAGACCAGAGTTCAGAGCTGAACGTCACGATCACGGAATCTGCCCAGGAATACCTGAAAGAGCTGCTGGAAAAGCAGGACTGCGAGGGCATCGCCATTCGCATGTTCGTCTCCAGTCCGGGTACGCCCAATGCAGAAACCTGTATCGCCTACTGTCGCCCCGGTGAGGAGCAGGAGGGCGACGTCATGCTGGAGTTGAACGGCCTCAAGGCGTATTTCGAAGGACGTTCTGTGCCTTACCTCGACGAGGCGCGGGTGGACTACTCCTCCGACAAGATGGGTGGCCAGCTGACGATCCGCGCGCCCAATTCCCGTATGCCCAAGATCACCGACGACAGCCCGATTGAAGATCGTATCAACTACGTGCTGTACAACGAGGTGAACCCCGGCCTTGCCGCCCATGGTGGCCAGGTCAGTCTGGTTGAGTTCACGGAAGATAATTACGCAGTGCTCAAGTTCGGTGGTGGCTGTCAGGGTTGCGGCATGGTCGATATGACCCTCAAGGAAGGTGTCGAAAAGACGCTGAAAGATCGTATCCCCGAACTGGCCGGTGTAAAAGACATTACCGACCATTCGGACAAGTCGCAGGCGTATTACTGATCGATTGAACGGCGTACGCCAGGCAGAGAAGGGGAGCTTATTGCTCCCCTTTTTCGATTTGGCTGATCCCCGGTTCGCTGGGATTGTCGTTCGCCGTAGCCCGCTTGGATTCGTACGCTTCGTATTCACGAATGACTAACTGTGGGTCAATCAGAAGGTCGGTTTCAGAACAGTCTCCGGCCGAGCTCTGTCGGCTTTCTCCTCTACGCAACACGGTCGTGCCGTCGGAATAGACTGTGGCCATCACCCGTTCAAACTTCTCGTTGAATTCGCAGGAGCCGTCGGAATTGTTGGTGACCTCCTGTTCGACACTTGGCTTCACGACAAACTCGAAACCTGCGCTGCAGTTAGGGACTTCCAACGGCTTACGCCAGGTGTTGCCGTCGCTTTCCGATGGCACCACCCAATTTGAACCGGGCTCGCAATCAATGCTCACGCTGGGGTAGCGGAGGGATAGTTCGTCTTCGTTCAGGTCGCTGTATTTCGTGTAAGCGGCCGAGAGCGCCTGTTGCAGCAAGGCGGCTGCGTCGACATTGATCATTTGTGAGCGGGGTGATTCCGACGCTGATGCAGTGTGTACCGCCGTCAGGGCGGCGACCATCAGGGATACCAGGTGAATGCGATCCATCGCGGTCTCCAGACAAACTTATTGTCTAGAGATTTTAGTTCAGCGTTTTCTGGTTGGCCGACAGGCGCATCGGGATGGCGTAAGACACAACAACCAATGGGCCATTGGGCGCACAATCAACGATCGTTTGGGGTCAGTAGCCAGACATGCTCGACGGCGGGATACTTGCCCTTCAATCCGTTGGGTACCGGCTTTGTTTCCAGACGGTGAACGCTGTAATGCTGCTGGTACTGGCGTTCCACCTCGGTCTCATCAACCGAGAAGGGTGGTCCTTCCGCCAGTGTCTGATCGTAAACGAAGGCCAGTAGTAATTGTGGCGCCGTTTCGCTGATTTCGATCAGATGGGCGGTATAGCGATCACGCATCACCTCCGGTAACGCAACCAATGCAGCACGATCGTATATCGCAGCGATAGGGCCCAGCGTTTCGCGATCCAGCGCGAAGATGTCTCCCTGGTAAATATCGAGACCTGGCGCGCTAAAGCGGATCAGTTCACCGAAGGTTTCCACGGAAGGCTCAACATCCAATTCCTCGAAGAGCTGCCTGACAGCGAGTTCGTTGAGCTCCGCGCCGACCACCTGATAGCCATTCTCGAGTAGCCAGCCAATGTCCAGAGTCTTGCCACACAAGGGAAGAAACAGTCGGGCAGCCTTGGGAAGCTTGAGTGCACTTATATGGTCCACCAGCGCGGGGTTCGCCCTCTCGACATGGAACCCGATATCGTTGCTCTTCCATTTGTTGTGCCAGAAATCCGCTTCCATCCGTTTTACTCCGATGTATTCAGGCTATGGGAATGGTATTGGTTTGAGCGAGATATCGAAAGTCACCGGGGAATTTGGCGGTTGCCATGGCTTGAGACACCGGTGAAGATCTGTACGAAAAAGGGGCCCGAAAGGCCCCATAAAATTCCGGTATGACTGACGCTGCTTAGCCTTGCCGCTCCTTTAACGAGGTGCGGAGCTGTTCCGCCATTTTCAGCAGCATTGACTCTGTCGTTTCCCAGTCAATGCACTTGTCGGTGACAGAGACGCCATATTCCAGCTGGCTCAGATCGTCGGGGATCTTCTGGTTGCCCGGCTTCAGGTTGCTCTCCACCATAATGCCGATGATGGAATTGTTACCATCGATAATCTGGTGGGTGACGTTGTCGACGACCAGCGGTTGCAACTCATGATTCTTGTTGGAGTTGGCATGGCTGCAATCCACCATGATATTGGCCGGCACGCCCGCATCATTGAGCTGCTGTTCGCACATGGCGACGCTCACGGAATCGTAGTTCGGCTTGTCGTTACCGCCGCGGAGGACCACGTGGCCGTAGGCGTTGCCAGAGGTATGAATGATCGATACCTGTCCGTTGGTATTGATCCCCAGGAAACGATGAGGATTCGCCGTGGATTGCAGCGCGTTAATCGCCACATCCAGGCTGCCGTCAGTACCGTTCTTGAAGCCAACAGCGGAAGACAGGCCGCTCGCCATCTCACGGTGGGTTTGCGATTCCGTGGTACGGGCACCAATGGCCGACCAGGCGATCAGGTCCTGCATGTACTGCGGTGAAATCGGATCGAGGGCCTCGGTTGCGGTGGGCAGGCCGAGTTCAGCGATATCCAGCAACAGTTTGCGCCCGATATGCAGGCCGTCCTGAATCTTGAAGGAGTCGTTCAGGAAGGGGTCGTTGATCAGGCCTTTCCAGCCCACAGTGGTACGCGGCTTCTCAAAATACACGCGCATCACAATCAGCAGTGTGTCCGACACTTTTTCGGATAGCGCCTTCAGGCGGTTGGCATAATCGATCGCCGCATCCACGTCGTGCACGGAGCAGGGGCCAATCACAACCATCAATCGATGATCTTTGCGATCGAGGATATCGCGCACGGCAGAACGTCCGGCGCCGACAGTGGCCTCTGCGGTTTCGGTGACCGGCAGCTCTGCCTTGAGCTGCTCGGGGCTGATGAGGATCTCCTGGGAGACGACATTAAGGTCGTCGAACTTCTGTGTGGTCATCTTCTGTGGTCACTTCTAACGGATTGTCGTCAGGTAATACCTACCTGCACTCTGGGACTGCCTATCCTACTCAGCGCGAGACAGTAGGGCCAGTGTTTCATATGTAACCATTTGATCTCTGGCCGTTAGGATGAATCTTTCAGGTCTGTGACTTTGCAAAATCGTGAAACTGATCAGTCTACCGGGAGTAAAACCTGTAGCAGGGGGAAGTAGAGCGCGCAGCGCACGGCGCGCTCTCCACGCTGATAAAACAGTTCCCGGTAGCGGTCGAGTTGTCCCCGATAGTGCTCGGCTTGTTGGGCGAGAAAGTCGTCGCGATTCTCGCCATCGGCGGGCTCAGCGGTCTTGTAATCGACGATCCAGCGGGTGCCATCGTCATCGATAAAAGTACGGTCAACAATGGAACGCCGTAGTTGCTTGCCCCCGGAATGCAGCTCCAGCTCGCAGGCCGAGTCCCGGTGACTGCCATCGAGTAGCCAGCGCCCCGTGGCGCAGTCCAGCGTTCGCAATACCGCTGACTCGACCTTTTCGAGAGCGTATCCCATGTCGGTTGCGCCCAGTCCCAGTTGGCGCAGCCGCGCCAGCCACAACGGACGTTGCTTTTCGACAAAGCTGTGGTCCGCAAAGCGCTCGCTGGATTCGGTCAGGGTTGCCAACGCTTCGTGGGCGACGGTACCCGCATGGCGCTGCCAGCGCTGGCGGACGTGTCCAATCTCGGGGAGGTTGGATTCCTCGCTGTCCCTGGGTTGGTAGTCCGGCATCCTGAAGGGGGCGAGCCACTGACCATGCTGGATTGCAGGCGGACGCCAGTCAGATGGCAGTCTCAACAGATAGTCAAAGTTGGCCTGCTTTCCGGGGGTATCGGTAGTCGCGGGCGTCTCCTCTTGGTGCCAGACACACCAGTCCTCCGACTGATTGATGGCCGGCCAGATACTTGCCAGCAGCGAGGCTCGGCCCGGTGATTTGAACTCGGGTTTGTCGCCATTGTGCTCGACACAGGCAAGCAGGTGCAGAGAGCGTATGGCACGGGTGCAGCCCACATAGAGCAGGCGGGTACCCTCGAGTCGCTCGCGCTCATTATTGTCGTGCTTGAGATAATCGAATAGCGCATCGGTGCCGCCGCGGGCGCTTTTGGGGGCGAGCAGGAAGCGAGGTTCACCAGAGGCACTGTGCCAGCTGGCCCAGCGAAGCAATTGATCCCCTCCGGGCTTGCCGCCACGATCGAGACCGGGGATAAGCACATGTTCAAACTCGAGACCCTTGGAACGATGGATCGTCATCACCTGCACCCGGGCAGTCCCACCGGGGCGAGCGAACAGACGTTCGAGCGCCAGCTGGAATTGCTGCCAGTCGCCGATGCCGAAACCATTATCGTGTCGTTCCAGCAGGGCAAAGAAGTCGGGTAAATTTTCACACTCTTCCGGATTGGACACGCTGGATGGGCCGCCCAGGGCCAGCCAGGTGCCCTCGATCCATTGGCGCAACGGCTTGCGTGCACGTTGCTGCCAGGCCGTCAGCAGTACCTCCGCAACCCGTTCAAGCCGGTGCTTGCCATCGTCGCTCAGCCCGTCAATGTCTTGCCGCTCCTGCAGCGCCAGCAGCAGGGGTCTGGCTGCGCTATCGCTCACGTGGCGATCACCATTGCCATACTGGGCAACGGTGTGCAGGTCGGTCAGGCAGAGACCGCACCATGGCGCGCGCAGCACTGATAGCCAGCTGAGTCTGTCACTCGGGTCCAGCAGTGCCCGCGTTAAACTCAGCAGGTCGATAATCGACATTTTGCTCGCCAGTGGTGCGAGTTCTGGCGCCTGGTAATCAATACCCGCCGAGTTCAGTGCCGGCAGAATGGTTTCCAGATGACGCTTCTTACGTACCAGAATCGCGATACGGCTATCGGGGTCATCCAGTAACCGCGCCTGTACGATTTCTGTAATGCGCATGGCTTCTGCGGTGCGCTCCGGATCATCGATGCAGCCGTGGAACTGCACCGGAGCGGAGGGCCACTTGCGCGGGCGAAAGGCCACGGATGGCAGATAGCGCACCGCGCCGCGGCTGATATTGTCCCGCAGCGGGAAGGCCTGGGTGAACACGGTATTTACCCACTCTACGACCGGTTCCTCGGAACGGAAATTGACACTCAGATCCAGTGGCTCCAGTGCAACAGCACCGATGCCGGTCTCGCGGGCCTCGAGAAAGATACCCACATTCGCATTGCGGAATGCATAACACGACTGCATGCCGTCTCCGACGATAAACAGGGTGCGCCCGTCGTCAGTTTGCCAGCCTGCGGTCAGTTTCTGCAGCAGCTGCAATTGCAACTGCGAGGTGTCCTGGAACTCATCCACCAGAATATGCTGCACCTGTACATCGAGCTTCAGCGCGAGATCCGTGGGTGCGTCCTCGTCCCCGAGTGCAACCAGCGCGGCCTGCGACACTTCGGTGTAGTCCGTTGCGCCCAGCTGCTGGAAAACCATTTTCAGGTGAGCGACCAGATGCGGAAGTACCTCGGCCATAGCCTCCAGCAATTGCCACTGGCTGTCCGGAAGCGCCGCCGGCAGGTTCCGCAGTTCCTGTAATGCTTCGAGAACAACATTTTGTGCAGACAGCTCTCCGACGAGATCAACCGCGCGAGCCTTGAATGCCTGCGCCCGATCGTATTCGGGGTCGCTTTTCTTCGGCGAGATAAAGCCGATTGTTTTGGTAAAGCCGCGGCTACTGCGCCAGCCTCCCTGTTTGGTGAGTAGCAGATCGGTGAGGGCCAGCCAGTGTTGCAGCCCCTCCGGTGATGCGCTGGGCAACTCGACCATACCCGCGCACGTCGCGATCGGGTTGTCAGGGTTCAGATCGACCAGCTGACTGCCTGCGTAGTCTGCCAGCATCACCAGCTCACCGGTAAATGTGCCGAGCGCGAGTGTTGCCTCCTGAATCTTTTCGCGGACCAGCTCGTCAATCACCTGGTGGAAATAGTCTTGCGCGCCCGCCTGGCCAACGCCAAGTAGTTCCCCGAGCCACTGTTCCCTTTTCTCCAGGAGGGTTTCCAGTAGCTTGTTGAGTTGCCCGAGATCGTTGTCCAGGTGCAGCAACAGTCGTTGCAGGGATTTCGGCGGCTCTGGTTTGTCGAGCTCCCCGAGCAGACGGGTTACCGCCATTTCGAAGGCTGTGCGGGTTTGCTCCAGTGGCTCGCCCGGACTGCCAAGGCCGCTCTCGATAGGCAGTTGGCTTGCGAGGCTGCGACACAGTCCGTCGATCGTCTGGAAACGCAGCCGCTGTGGTGATTCCAGCAATCTCCAGCCAAGCTCCTGGTCGCGCGCGAGTAACTTGCGGGCAAGATCCCAGGTGAGCGCATCATTGGGGCTATCCGGGCGCGGGTTGTCCTGCGCATACTCCAATGCGTGCAACAGGCGCTCACGCATTTCCCCGGCGGCCTTACGGGTAAAGGTAATGGCCAGAACTTCTTCCGGGTGCTGACTGTGGGCGAGTAGTTTGAGTACCCGCTGGGTCAGCAGGCCTGTCTTGCCGGATCCAGCAGGCGCGGAAACAGCAAAACTGCGACGAATATCCAGTGCAGCGGAGCGTGCCGCGGCGTCTGCCGGCTGGGTGTAGGTTGTGGGTTGATCCTGGCCCATCACACTTCCTCCGCCAGTGCCCTGCGCTCGGGAGAGCGGTTGAGCGGCCACAGCGCTGGGTCATCGTCTGCTGCGCGGTCAAATGTCAGTGTCGCGACGCCATGGCGGTATTCCGCCGCCAGCGTGGCCAGGCTCGATTGCCAGTGTTCTGTTAATGCGTTCCAGGTAGCGAATTGGTCGGAGCGATCCTGATCGGCAACCGGCTTAATGCCGCTAATGGCCTCACTGAGCTCACCGCAACCTCGCCACTTGCAATCGCCGTAGCGAACCTGGCCAAACGCAATGGCCCTGGCGTCGGGCTGGCTCAGCGCATAAAGCGGTAACTGGGGCTCGCGCACTCTTGCCTGCAGCCAGTCAGAGACTGCCGGTACACCGGTTTTATAATCGATGACGAGCTGCTCACCCTCCGCCAGCTGATCGAGTCGGTCGAGGCGCAGGCGAAAGCGCAGGCCTTCGATCTCCACGGGTTGTTCCCATTCAACGCGCGAAACATCGAAAGTCGGTCGATGTTGTTCGAGCTCGAGCCACTGATTCAGTAAGCGAACGAGGCGCTGTTGTTCCAGGGACCAGAAACCTTCGGGTAGCTCGGGGTGCCGCGGGCGGATCTGCCGCAGGGCGCGGACGGAGGCCTGCTCCAGTTTCTCCTGCAGAGACTCGCTGTCTAGCGCGGCAAGCTGAGTCGAATTACCACAATACTCCCAGAACTCCGCGAGTGCCTGGTGCACCAGGTTGCCGCGTTCAGCGGCACTGAGGCCGGGCCCGGGAGTTTCCAGTGCGCGTGCGCCGAGACGGTATCGCAGCTGCGCATTCAATGGGCATAGCGCCTGGGCCTTCAGGACACTGGCGCCGCCGCGGACCTGAGCGCGCTCGGCCGCCGACAGTGCGGGCATTTGTGCATCGGAAATTCGCTCGAGTTCGATGGAAGCAGGCGTGGGAGGATCGGGCAGTGACAGACCAAGCTGTGCGCCGGCCGGGAAGAGTGCGCTCAGCGATTGGGCCACACTGTCGAGTTCCTGCGGATAGCTCACTACGATCTCGTTGCATGCACCGATAATGCTGTTGCCCAGTTCGCGGGCCAATTCCAGCTCACGCTCCGCGCTCGCGCGCGGCATCTTCCAGTGCTTTTGCCACTGGAGCGGCAGTAACGGATTGGGGGAGGGGGCTGGCGGCCACTGTTGTTGGCCAAATCCGACCATCCACAAGTGTTCGAATGCGAGTCCGCCGGCCTCGAGAACGCCCAGAATCTGCACCGGCCCGTCGCGGGTTTCAGCTTGAAAAGGGGTTCGGCTGGCGATGCGGCGCAAGTGCTGCAGTGCCTGGTTGGTGGTCAGGTTGCCCGCATACGGGCCCAGGTTTGCCAGCGATTCGATGGCGCCTTCCCAATGCAGCAGTTGCTGGTACTCCTGGCTGTCCGGAATCCGCTGCCCGGGCCAACCGAGCATCTCCAGCACCGCGCTGAATCGTTCGGCCCATTTGTCAGCCGGCGCCTTGTTCCAGCGTCGCGTTGCATCGCCAATGCGCTGCAGTCGTGCGCTCAACACCGGAGTCTCGATATCGAGCTTGGCCGCCTGTCGTTCACATTCGTAGCGGAGCACATCACCGGAAATACGGTGGAGCTCCCGTTGCTGCAACTGCCGCAGTAGTGCGCTGCGCAGCGACAAATCTTGCGGATCGTCAGTACCATTCCCCCAGAAGGGATTAAACAGGATGTTCCTCAACTGGCCGTAATCCCAGTCTTCCTGCAGTAATTCAAGCAGCTGGAGTGCGCTGGCCCCAACCGGCGTGCGGGCAAGCGGTGTCCCCGCGGAAAAGTTAAAGGGTAACGTGTAGCGATGCTGCTGATGATCGAGCACCTGAGGCTCCAGCACCTTGGCGAAAGTCCCTTCCACCAGATCGCGACATTGGCCCAGGTTGTTCACCACGATACCAATGCTTGCGTGCGGGTTGCCCTCAAGAATGGATGCGGCCCAGTGCGCGGCTTGCGTGAGCTCTTCTTCCAGGGAGGCGCAGCCGGCTACCGCGACCGACTGCTGGCAGACCGGTGCATCAGCATGACGCACCGTATCGGCACCGATGTTCACAAGATGTTGGGCCAGTGGGGCGATCTGCGAAAACCCGGCCAGGCAAATTTCCGTGTGCCCAGGCAGCCGATCCTCTGAGAACGCCTGCACAATCAGCAGGTCGCGCTGATCCGGGGTGATCGCCTGACAAATCTGCAGTTGTTCGCCGAATGCATCGATCATGTCCAGTAGCGGAGCGGACGCGCGCTGTAAGGCAAATTCGTCCAGCAGCGGCTCGAGCGTGCGCGTGTCCAGATCTGGGGTAGAGAGCAGACGCCATTGAATGAGCTGCGAGAGGGCTGTGTCCGCATCTCGACACAGCTGGACGCTATTCAGTAACTGGCGCTCCAGCGTAGCATCGAGCGCTTTTTGCCACAGTAACTGCCGCTGCTCCGGGTTCAACACGGGCACCAGCGCCGGGGCCCAACCTTGTTGCTGTAGTTGATTCCATAACCCCTCGATCCAGTCCCGCAATGAGGCGACCGGTGGCGGTGCCCAGTTTGGCCGCTGTTGGTGCCGGGCGAATACCTGCTGACACCGATTGCGCAACCGGTTGTTGGGCGTGAGTAGCAAGCCGCCTTCCGGGAGGTCGGCTAGCAGTTCGAGTAACGGGAAGGCCGGTTGCAGCATATCGGGTCCGTAGCCGTCGGTAGTGGCAGAGTGATCAGGCGTTGTTCGAACGCACCGCGAGCGCGCTGGACGGTCAGCTGGATGGCGCGTCAAAGGCCACAATCATACTCTTCTCCGGCTGGAATTCGGCAAATGCTTTTGCGTTTGCGTCGTCGGTATCGGGGCCAGAGGTCATGAGCAGGCCGCGATCTGGCGCGTCGGGTAGGGCGGCGCCCAGCTCTTCCAGCCACCAGGCAACCCGGCGCGCAATAGCGTTACCTGAGTCCAGCCAGTGGATTGGGCGCGGGGCCCAGCGTGTCAGCTCTTCGCGCAGCAAGGGAAAATGTGTGCAGGCGAGCACGGCCGTATCAATGCGCCCGCCGCCATCGCCGTCGAATATTCTTTCCAGCACCGGCGCTAGCTGCTGCTGGCTGATGCGCTCGCCGCGCAGTTTGGCCTCCGCCAGGTGGACCAGTTCCGGAGCCGGTACATTGATCACTTCGTGTTCACCGGCAAAGCTTTGGATCAACTCACGGGTATAGGCGCGATTGACAGTACCCTCGGTAGCGACCAGGGCAATGGAGCCGCTACGGCTAGAGCTTGCCGCCGGCTTTACAGCAGGTACGACGCCCACCACCGGCTGGTCAAGTGCCGCACGAAGTCCGGGGAGTGCGAGGGTGCTGGCCGTATTACAGCCAACCACGAGGATATCGGCTCTGCAGGCAGCCATCATTTGCTCTGCGCAGGTAATAATCCGCGGGCCCAGCAGAGTCTCTGGTTTGTTACCGTAGGGGTAATAGGCGTTATCGACCCCAAAATGCAGGGTGAGTCCCGGGAGCAGGGTGCGGATCTCCCGCGCGATGCTGATGGCACCGACACCGGAGTCAAAGATCAGGGCACTTGGGGCAGACAGCTGCCCCTTGGTAGAATCAGCGTTTCCCAAGGACATCACTCAGAGTGGCTTTGGGCAAAGGATAACAAACTCCGCCTTATGTGACCGCGTCCTCTTGAGCGTATTTTGAACGCATTGCGTCGTCCGGCCGGGTTGCCCACAAGATTTGATAGTGAGACTCCCGATGATTGCCTTCCCCCTGACCCTGACCGCTGAACAATTGGCGCTGGCCGGGTTACTTGCCCTGGTATTGATCGTTGTGTCGATCCTGCTCGCGAGGGCGCCACTCCAGCGTCGTCTCCGGGATGCCGAACAGCGGGGGGCTGAATCCGGTGCCGAACTGGGGGCTTTACAGGCGCGACTAGAAGATGGGCGCGCGCGGGAGCTTGCTTCTGCCCAGCAGCTCGAGGCGTTGAGAGCAGAAAACCAGGACAAGGCGCAGCGGTTGGCCCGCAGCCAGGTCCTGGTGGAAAAGACCGAGGCGGCCCTGGCGGAACAGCGTCAGCAACTGGAGCAGACCCGCAAGGCCATGGCGGAGCAGTTCGAGAACCTGGCCAATCGTATCTTCGAGGAGAAGCAGCAGGCGTTCGTGCGACGTAGCGAAGATAGCCTGCGCAAGAGCCTGGACCCGCTCGAGCGACAGCTAGGGGATTTCCGCAAGCGGGTAGAGCACGTCTACGATCGTGAGAACGCCGAGCGCAACAGTTTGCTGGGGCAAATCAAGGCACTGCGGGAGCAGACCCAGCGGATCAGCGAGGAAGCCATTAACCTGACCTCTGCGCTGAAAGGTGAGAGCAAAGCGCAGGGTAACTGGGGCGAAGTGATTCTCGAGCGTCTGCTGGAAGAGTCGGGCCTGCAGAAAGGCCGCGAGTATGAAACCCAGGTGACGATTACCACCGAGGGCCAGCGTCGCCAGCCGGATGTGATCGTTCGACTGCCGGAAAACAAAGACCTGATCATCGATGCCAAGGTTTCCCTGCTCGACTATGAACGCTTTGTCGCCGCGGAAACCGAGGAGGAACGTGAGCAACACCTGAAAGCCCATGTGAATTCCCTCCGCGCGCACATCAACGGCCTGAACAAGAAAGCTTACGAACAACTTGAGGGCGTACGTACCCTCGACTTTGTCTTTATTTTCGTGCCGGTCGAGCCGGCGTACATGCTGGCGTTGCAGGCGGACCCGGGACTGTTCCGCTACGCCTATGACCGCCATATTGTTTTGGTCAGCCCGACCAGTTTGATGGCGACACTCCGCACCGTGGAAAATATCTGGCGTTACGAAAAGCAAAATCGCAACGCCGAGAAAATCGCCGCAGAGGCCGGCAAGCTCCACGATCAGTTTGCCCTGGTGTTGGAATCACTGGATGAGCTGGGTACCCGAATTCGCCAGACCGACGAGGCTTACCAGCAAACGCGCAAGCGCCTTGCCAGCGGTCGCGGCAATGCCGTGAATCGAATCGACAGCCTGCGCAAGCTGGGCGCCAAGACGCGCAAGCAACTGGACGCCGGGCTGAAGGAAGACGCAGAACTGTCCCACGAGCAGGCGAGTTTGCCGGAACCCGAAGGCGCTTAAGCCAGAATGGAAACCCTTGCCTTTGCCCTGTCTGTCACAGGGCCGATTTTCCTGACGCTATTGGTCGGCCTGGCTTTGTCCAAGCTGGGATTACTCAGCGACGCCTTTGTCGATGAAGCGTCTCGGCTTGTCTATCAGGTGGCGCTACCGGTTCTCCTGTTTATCAACATCTACGGTGCCGAAGCGGCGTTGGCGGAAGAGATGCCGCTCTTGCTGGCGGGCGCTGCGGCGACGTTAGTGAGCCTGCCCCTGGCCTGGTTCGTCGCGCGGGCGGTCCCGCGCGCAGACCGATCCGTATTTATCCAGGGCAGTTATCGCGGCAACATCGGCATTATCGGTCTCGCATGGGCTGCCAGTGCCTATGGGGAGAGCGGATTGGCGCAAGCGGCGCTGGCAATGGCTGTCATTACCACCATCTACAATATTGCTGCGGTGTCGCTGTTCGCGGCTTACGCTGAGCAGGGTGGCGTCCGCTGGCGAAAGCTGGCGTGGCAGATCATTAGTAATCCGTTGATTATCGCCATCGTGTTAGCGCTGCTGGCGCGCCAGGTGTCTCTGCCAATACCGGCAATGCTGCTGCAAACCGGCGCCTACATTGCCGGTATTACCCTGCCATTGGCGCTTCTGTGTATTGGCGCAAGCCTGGACCTGTCAGAAATTTCCCGCACGTCGATAGCGGCCGTCGGGTCCAGCTTGTTCAAGTTGCTTCTGGTACCGTTGCTCATGGTTGGCGGCGGCCTGATTGCTGGGCTGGGTGGCCAGGAACTGGGGGTTCTGTTTTTGTTGGGAGCAGCGCCAACGGCGACGGTTTCGTTTATTATGGCGCGCGCCCTGGGCGGCAACAGCCAGCTGGCGGCGAATATCGTTGCGCTCAGCACGGTGCTTTCGATTGTTTCCGCGAGTGTCGGCCTGGCGGTTCTGCCAGCGATTGACAGCGCGATTTCCCGATAACGTATGGAAGGTGGTATGACGTCAATTCCAAGCTGGATGCTGGTCGTTGCAGGCTTGATTATTTTTGTTCTGGCGGTGATCGCAGGCTATTACGTGCGCAAGTTACAGCTCGCGCAACGGCGGCAGGCGGAGCAGTTGGCAGATCTGGAGAAAGCGGCTGCGGATCAGCGTCGCCGGGTCAATGACAGTATCCAGATCATCGCCCAGACGTTGCTCGATGATGGCGTCGGGATGACTGAGGCTTCGATCCGCATTCGCGTATTACTGGACGCGTTGCAGGTCGATGAGTCGGTGCGCGAGGAATTCGTGACCTTTTACAAAATCGCCGAGCATACGGCCCACATCCCGATTCTGGGGGACTGGAAGAAACTGTCCCGTAAAGAACAGTTCCAGTATGAAAAAGAGATGGCGGCACTGGAGTCTGAATATCGGGATTTCGCCCTCGACGCCGCACGCCGAATCCTCGGGCGCTCATTCTGAGCGCCTGCCCGAAGACACAGCGTCACCGAATAGTGAATATCACTTCTTGACCAGTAGCAGGCCGGACTCGGTGTGATCGGTATAGGGGAACTGGTCGAACAGGGCAAAGCGCTCCACCCGATGGGTTTTGCTGAGCTCCGCCAGATTCTCCAGTTGGGTTTCCGGGTTACAGGAAATGTACAGAATGCGCGGAAAACGCGCGACCATCTTGCAGGTATCTGCGTCGAGCCCCGCACGCGGTGGGTCCACCAGAACCGTACTGAAGTTGTAGGTCACCAGGTCAATATCCTTTAGGCGTCGGAACGGGCGTACGCCGTCAATGGCCTGAGTGAACTCCTCACTGGAAAGTCGTGCGATCTTCAGATTGTCGATGCCATTTTTGGCAATGTTTTCCTGCGCCGCTGCCACGGATACTTTGGAAATCTCGGTAGCCAGCACCTTGTCAAAATGTTCGCTCAACGGAATGGTGAAGTTACCGTTACCGCAATAGAGTTCGAGCAAGTCACCTTCGGCATTCGCGCAGGCGTCTTTGGCCCAGCCGATCATCGAGCGACAGATTTCGCCGTTGGGTTGGGTGAAGCTCCCCTCGACCTGCTTGTACCAGTAGGTGCGGCCACCAATCGGCAGCTGCTCTACAACGTAATCGCGCTCGAGTACCAGTTTTTGCTTGCGCGAGCGTCCCAGCACCGGGAAGCCGAGTTTGTCCTGCAGTGCGCGGGCTTCCTGCTCCCACTCTTCACCCAGAGGCTTGTGGTAAATCAGGGTGACCAGCGCATCGCCACTCAGGGTGGTCAGGAATTCCGCTGAGAACAGGCGCTTTCTTAAAATTTCACTCTGGTTGACGGCTTCCAGGACCTGCGGCATCAGCTGGTTGATCAGCTCGGAGCCCACGGTGAACTCGTCGATAATGAAGGGCTTTTTGTATTCGCCCTGCTTGTACATGGCGTAGTCTGCGCGTCCCTTCTCCTGCCATACCTTGAACTCCGCACGCAGACGGTAATGGCTGGGTGGGGAAGGGAACAGCTCGGGAGAGAGGCCCGTGTAAGGGCGGAAGGCCTGCGCAAGGCGATCAGCCTTGTCTTGCAGCTGCTGCTCGTATTCCTCGGGTTTAACGCGGTATAGGGCCATGGGTACTTGTGGATCTGGCAAATCTGGGGCGCGGATTATAGCCCTCTGAAGGCTGGATAGGGAAAGATCCGCGGCTATCGAATGTTCTGCAATCTGACTGCCGCAACACCAGCGGGTACAGCACAACCGCCATTCCGAAATACGGGTGGATCCCAGCTCCCAACCATATGGTACATGCGCCCCGCAGGAGGGCTGATCTGTCGCTGCTGATCGGTCGCCATCTGGCTGGGGTCTAGTGTGCTGTGAGACCCAGCTCGCTGCGGAGCGAGTAGAAATCCCATACCACCCAGCTCTCTGCGATCTTACCGTCGGCATGCCGATCGATTTGTACGCCGGTCCAGCTTACAGCTTTGCCTGACGCCTCGCGGCCGAGATAGGTTCCGGTATTGGTGCCTGAAAAGCGCCAGTGCGTGGCAACACGGTCGCCTTCCGCAATCTGGCCAATGATCTCCACCCGGAGGTCAGGAAAGGCCTTATGTACCGTCTCAACGATTTCGGCCCAGGTTTGCAAGCTGACATCTCCCGTGCCGCCTGTGGCGAGCGGGGCCTGGTGGTTGATGTAGCCGTCGGTAAATAGGCTTTCGTCAATGGACGCATCACCCGCCCACATGCCGATAGCCTGCTGCGATCGCTTCTTTTCCATCGAGAGATCCTTGTCTACTGCAGCGGCGTCTGAAGCCAGCTGGAGCGGCATCAGTATTAACAAACAAAGGAGCGTACGGAGTTTGTACAACTGGGGTTCTCCCTTCCTGTCCATACGCCTCTCCTGATTGTTGTGAATGGGTTAGGGCGGGGGCCTTCTGCGGCTTGCCTCATCCAACTGTAGTGGATCGCCCCGCGGGACCCGGGTCCCGAGAGGTTTTCTGCCGCCGTCTTTTGTTGGCGCGGATTCTTACTGGTGCAAAAAGATGTTATAACGTAACAATTATTGTCAGGAGCCAGTTGTCGGCCTGTTCGGAGCGGGAACGGCAAAGCGTCAAGCTTGAGGATTACGTGAGAGATAGTGCGGGAATTGTCGCCTCAGGCATCTGCCTGGCGCATTGTTTACTGGCATCAGTATGGCCAGCGATGGCTGCCGTAGGTATAGCGGGCATTGGGCCCACGGAGAAGTGGATACATGGCGCGCTGCTTCTGCCGGCCATCTGGTTTGCATTGATCAGCTTTCCGGCCGCGCGCAGCGTGCATCGACACCAAGGTGTGTTGCTGGCTGGGATGGCGGGTGTCGTGCTTTTACTGTGTGCGCTGTTATTCGAGGGGACCTGGGAGTTTCTGGCGAGTGTGTTTGGCGGACTGTTACTGGTCGCTGCGCATTGGAGCAACCGCAGACTCTTACTGGTGGCGGCGCAGGCGAAGCCGGTGCTTGGGACCCCATCACATTAGGTTGCAATGGCGAAGTGTTATAGGGTGGTTTGCCGCATGCGTTGCCGTGAGGGCGAGAGGGCAACGACCATCGCCAGAGCGCGCAAACTTTGACTTAAATTTTGGATTGGATCGATCCCGACAGAGGTAACAGTGACGAACAAACAGAGTATTCGGGGCGTACCGGTCAATGTCATTACCGGTTTCCTTGGTGTTGGCAAGACCACAGCCATCCGTCACTTACTGCGTAATCGACCAGCGGACGAACGCTGGGCGGTGCTCGTCAATGAGTTCGGTGAAGTTGGCGTTGATGGTGAACTGCTGGATGCCGAGCGCAATGCCCAGGTGTTTATTCGTGAAGTACCCGGCGGCTGTATGTGCTGTGCGGCGGGTTTGCCCATGCGCGTGGCGTTGAATCAGCTTTTGAGCCGTGCACGGCCACATCGATTGTTGATAGAGCCGACGGGGCTAGGGCATCCGCGAGAGGTTTTGGAGGCACTGTCGGAGAATGTCCGCGCGGGCGTACTGGAGTTACGCGCCACGCTGACACTGGTCGACGCACGCTGTATTGAGGACGATCGCTACTTGCGCAACGAAACCTTTCAGCAGCAGTTGGAAGTGGCCGATGTGGTGGTCGCGAACAAATCGGATTTGTATATCGCGGACGAATTGCAGAGCCTGGAGCGCTTTATCGCGTTTCTGGGCGGCGGCACCGAAAAGCCCGTGTATACGGTCGCTCAGGGACAGATTGAAGGTGAGTGGCTGCAGGCGCCCAGCGGGTTCAAGACGTCATGCGCTCATGGTCACGATGCGCCTTCAGCAGCGGCAGTGGTGGATGAGGCACCCCTGCCGGAATCCGGTTATACGCGGCTCGAAAATACCGGGGAGGGCTTTCACAGTTGCGGTTGGCGCTTTGCTCCGGAATTTGAATTTGACTATGACGCCTTGTTTTCCATGATTTCCGGCATGGAGGCGGAACGCGTCAAGGGTATCTTCATCACGGCCCAGGGCGTGTTTGGCTTCAACAAGGCGGGTGCCGTATTGACGGTGCTGGACGTCGATGATGCCCTTGAAAGTCGTGTGGAAGTGATTGACCCGTCAAAGCAGGATTGGAGCCATCTCGAGAAACGCTGGCTGGATACTATCCAGTCTGCGTAAAGGTTCACGGCCTGTAGAGAGACCGGCTTTCCGGAAGGGAATCACTACATATACTTGCGGATAGTGAACTGATTCCAAGCCCGTGAGGCCATGTCGAGTAATTCTGCACGACGAGTGATTCCCTGGCGCATCACACTGGTTATCTGCGCTGTCGCCGCTGTCCTGCTACTGGTGGCCCAGCAGGTTGCCCCGCATGCGGGCATGGTCGTACTTGCCGGATACTCGACCGGCGTGTTGTGTGCGCTGTTGTCATTCCCCAAAACAACATTGCTGACGCTGCTGGCAACGTTTGCCAGTGTGGCGCTATGCACAGTATTCCCCGGCCCGGCCTCTGCCTATATGGCGGTGGCTGTGCTGATTACCCTCGCGGCTTATGACGCCCATGCTACCGGCAGCCGTGCGGGGATCCCCGCCATCAATGGGCTGTTACTGTATCTACTGGTGCCGGATGAGGCGCGCAGTTTTGGGCTGCTGGGAATTTTCGCGCTCACCGCATTTATTGGAGTGTTTGTTGTACGGTTTGAGGGGGCTACCGGAGCTGGCACTCGGGACCCACTGAAAAAGAAGCACGCGGTGGGATTGTGGGTGTTCCTCATGGCGGGGCTCGCCGTAACCCTATTGTTGTCCCACAAAATCAGCCACCAGAATGCCTACTGGCTGTCTTTTCTGTTTGTGTTCCGCGCCATGGCACCGGTCGACAAGTTTCGTAACTCTATTCTGAATTTTGGCATTGGGGTTGGGCTGGGCGCCTTATTGGCCATTGCGCTGGAGTATGCCGGATTGCCTCAGCAGGTCATGTTAGGTGTGGGGTTTCTAGCGATTCTCGTCGGCATCCGGCATTTACCGCGTGGGGTGTTGGTCACCGGGCCACTGTTTACGCTCGCCACGTTGCTGATCACCGCGCCAACGACTGAACTCGCTTTATTCAGGATCGAGGCCGCAATGATTGTGGTCGTCATTGCCTCTGTCCTGGGGATGCTGATCGGCTGGCTGTGGCGCGTAACGGAGGACTAAGCGACGCGGGGCGGTTTAGGGCGGAGCGCAATGAATGCGGTATGCTTCGCAGGACTGAAAATACATCGGGAGTGGAAATGCCAATCGGGGAGCTAGAGATTTCCGTTAACGGGCAGGGCTTGCATGAATGCACGAACATAGTGGCAGGCTGGGTGGCTAATCAACCGGTTGAAGAGGGGTTGTGCACGGTGTTTATCCAGCATACCTCTGCGAGTTTACTGATACAGGAAAATGCAGATCCCTCTGCCCGTGTTGATCTGGAGAACTGGATCAATCGACTCGTGCCGGAAAACGATCCACTTTACACCCACACCCTCGAAGGGCCGGATGATATGCCGGCACACATCAAGGCGGCACTCACGGCAAGTAGCCTGTCGATCCCGGTACAGCGAGGCAGATTGCTACTGGGTACTTGGCAGGGGATCTACTTGTGGGAGCATCGCCATCATAGCGGTCGACGACGTCTCATCACGCACCTCGGACATTGAGGCGCGGTATTCAAAGACAGTTGGTGGGTTTGGGTAGCCCGGCAATCTTGCTGCCAATTTTTGCCGGGCTTGGGGGAAACAGCTTCATCAGGTGGATACTGCGACCTTTCTCCGGACCCAGGTGCAGGGTGACGTACTTCACCAGTGGCCGCATGGCAGGGGACAGCTCAAACTCCTGGTAAAACTGACGCAGCAGATGAAGGATTTCCCAGTGTGCCTCACTGAGCGCAATGCCTTCTGCCGCTGCCAGTTGTTCGGCGATCGCCGGCTCCCAGTCTTCCAGGTTTCTGAGAAATCCTTCTTTATCCAGTTCGACCTGTCGGCCGTCAACTTCGAGTACTGACATTATTCGAACCAGCTCACGATGGGATTGTGTTCGGTACACAACGACACCCAGCGCGCATCGTCAATACCGATAACGGCAGGGGGCAGGGTAAGCCCGCGTGCCTTTGCATCGGCCTCCAGGCAGTAAACTGGCGCTACCGCAGGTTCGTCACTCATTCGTCCGCTGAGGGCGAAGACGCCATCCTCGATCAACAACAGGGCGTCACCGGGCTCAAACGCCTGCAGACAATTGCTCAACGCGGTACATGAAAAGGGTGATTTATTGACAATATGCAGGGTCATCAGAAACTCAGTACCGTGTCGTAGTCGGCAATCAATTTACCGCTTTCCTCAATGATGCGCAGGTCGGGTCCATCGCTAATCAGGTCATCAGTGGTCAGTCCTCGCTGCGCCAGACTCTCGGCACAGACGTACGCTTGCTCAACCCCGAAAATCGGCAGCGCCTGCAGGTTTCGCTGCAAACTTTTTTGCTCAATACCTTCCGGGAACTGCTGGGGAAGCAGTTGAAACACCCCGTCACCACAAAACAGAATGTCCGTCAGCTGGTCCATGGCTGCAGCGGCCAATACCGCCTCCAACCCTTCGCGGGCCCGGGCACTACCGTAGGGGGCAGCACGGCACAGACAGAGAAAGCGCTTGGCCATGGTTAACTCCCAAATGTGATCAGGCGATCGGCCTGGGTCATGGCTTCTGCAAGCTGCCCGAGACCAGCCAGTGTAAAGCCCTGAGCGAGGTTAGCCGCGGGCCGTTCCAGTCTTGCCGCTTCCGATTCACTGAGAAGTCCGCGACGCTGGGCAGCGGCGATACATACCACTAAATCCAGGTTGTGCTGCAGCTGCAGAGCTTGCCACTGGCCGAGCAAATCGGCCTCATCCTGGGGCGGCGCAGCGAGGCTGCTGCCGTTATGCACGCCATCACAGTAAAAAAACACCCGGTGCACGGTGTGGCCCGTAGCGAGGGCCGCACGCGCGAACCGCAGCGCGCTGCCAGCGGCTTGTGAGGTGTGGGGCGCGGAATTGACGACCAGACAAAATTTCATGGAAGCAGAGCTTTCCTTGCCGTTGGACAGCAATTGTCCGCAGGATACTGGATTAAAAAACCCCGCACGGGGCGGGGTTTTTGCCTTGCAGGAAATGCCGTGAAGCACTCCTGCCTGCCCGCCGGGGAGACCCGGATACAGGCAGGTTAGCAAAGCTGCAGATTAATCGTCGGACGCAAAGCCGATGATGTGCAGCAGGGCGGTGAACAGGTTCAAGATGTTCAGATACAGTGACGCAGTTGCGAACAGGTAGTTCGTCTCGCCACCGTTTACGATACGGCTGGTGTCGTACAGGATAAAACCTGAGAACAGCAGGGCGATAACGCCACTCAGGGCAACGCTCATCAGCGGCATATGGATGCCGAAGAAGCCCGCAACGATCAGGGCCAGTGCACAGACGAGCACCGCAATCAGACCGACGAACAGGAAGCCGCCCATAAAGCTGAAGTCTTTACGAGTGGTCAAAACGTAGGCAGACAGCGCGAAGAAGATCAGCGCGGTGGTACCCAGCGCCTGCATTACGATCTGGCCGCCGCCGGCAAGACCCAGGTAGTGCTTGAGCAGTGGGCCGAGAGAGGCGCCCAGCAAGCCAGTGAAGGCGAAAACTACGGCGACGCCTTTACCAGAGTTAGCGGTGCGTGGCAGCACGAACCAGAGCAGTGCGATGGCACCGATCGAGCAGAGCAGACCTGCTCCGCGACCCATGTCGACTGCCATGGCGACGCCGGCGGTAAAGGCACTGAAAAGAACGGTCATAGCCAATAGGGCATAGGTATTACGCAGGACCTTGGCGGACTCGGCGCGATCCAGGGCACCCGTTTGGGTATAGACTTGCGGCTGCATGTGTGACTCCTGATGTCAGAATGATGGGCAGATCATATAGCCGGTGACTTAGACCATCAAGTCGTGGTGTCGTTCCCTTTTTTCGGGGGAGCTCGATATCGGCGATCAGGGGCAAATGATCAGACGCCAGTCGCGTCAATTCGTTGCGTGGGACCACGATATTACGAGTGCGCAAGTGGCGTTCGGTGAATATATAGTCAATTCGCACCGCCGATACCCGACTTGGGAAGGTACTAAGCGGTTTGTGACGGGGTGCGTGCAGCTGTGCATCGTGCAACGCCTGGTTCAGGCGTTTGTGCTCAGCCGAATTGGGCAGGGCATTGAAGTCGCCCACCAGAATCTTGGGACCCTGACAGTCGGGATGCGCCAACCACTCCGGGCCGAGCAGGGCTTCGATCTGTGCAAGGCGTTCTGCCTTGCTGAGTCCAAGATGCGTATTTACCAGCTGAATTTTCTCGTCATCCAGTTCGATTTCGACCCAAAGAGCACCGCGCGGCTCATCGAACCCCGGTAACAGGCGATTGGGGTTGTTGCCGGGCGGCCCGGGTAATGTGTCTTTTTTAACCAAACGCATGGGCAGCCGGGAGAGAACGGCATCGCCGTAGAGTTCTTCCTCGAGGTGAATGGCCGGGTGGAAGTGAAAATCCATCGCCAGGGATTTTGCGATTTCCTGTACCTGATCGACGCCGCCGCTGCGGCTTCTGGTGACATCGAGCTCCTGTAAGGCGACGACGTCCGGTTCATAGCGGGCAATAACCCGTGCAATGCGTCGCGGCGAATACTTTCCATCCAGACCCTGGCAGCTGTGCACGTTATAGGTCATAACGCGCAGCGTGCGGGTGTCGTGTGTGCGAACGATTGATCGTGCGGGCTCGGTCTCACTCAGGAACTGTTTGGCGGCACTGCGCAGGTCTTCTGCGCGCCAGTAGCCCTGTTCCGGTGTGCGGATGTCTGCCGGCACCAGTACGAAGCCATGGGTTTCGTTTGGGCCGGCACCCCCGTGGCTGCCATTTTCGACCGCGAACGTCATGGGCCGCTCGCCCGCACACCAGCCGCACATTATGAAGTCACCCGCGTCCGCGTGGTGACACAGCCGGGCCAGGTCAATCGCCGTCTCTTGCGGAAACGGATGGTCCTCCCCGAGGATTTTTTTCCAGTCACGGGGCAATTCAACCTCTCCATGTCGCCACCAGCCCTCAACCGGAGAGTCTGGATCATCGTCCGTCTTGTACAGCACCAATGGCACATGCGCTTGCTCGACAATACGCCGCGCAATCTCCTGACGGGGATATCCGTTGACTTTCACGTTGTACAGCATGGCGATGGGCCCGAGCGCCGCCAGTGCCAGCGGGGAGTCTTTGTGCTCCTCATCCTGTTCGTCTTCCGGGATCATCTTTTCGATCCACTCGCTGCCGAACATTCGCGCACGCTCCAGTTGCACGCTGCGGTTTCCCGTATAACGGTAGTTGGTGGGGTTGGGCGGCAATGACTGCAGGATTTCGCTGAGCGCATCGCTCAACGGGCGGCCGTAGCGATCCTCGTAACCCTGGGTGTGTTCTTGCCCGTGGTCGGAAAAAATCCAAACGTCATAGTGGCGTTTATCCGAGCGGTGGGCCGCGCGCCATATCCGCGCAATGGCATCGTCGATGCCTTTCAGCGTCCAGTGCGCAAAGGCGGAGTTGGGTCCACGTCGGTGGGACTGCTCGTCATAGCCCAGCAAGTTCACGTAAATGACCGGAAGCCCCCTGGCGATATCAATTTTGACACCAAAGGTGCACAGCTCGCGCATCAGGATGGTCACGGCGACCCGTGTTGGAACGAACATCAGTTCGCGCATCAGATTCTCGCCACCGAGTACGCCGCGAATGGAATCGATGACGGCGAGTACGGTTTCCACCACCAGCAGGCTGCCGGTACGGATGAGCCCCCAGAGATTACTGATGAGCATGAGAAATACCGTCCAGGGGCTTGCCTCGCGTAACGCGGGTCCCCAGCCCAGTGATCCCGGGCAGAAGTGCGCTTCGCCTTTGGCTGCGCCGGCAGTAAACAGGCTGAGGTAACAGCTGCCTCCTTTCAGGAGCGGGTCTTTGACTTTCTCATCCAGCTTTTCTTCGACTTTATGCGCGGCTTCGGGGTCGTACATGCGCACGAGTTGCTGGGTATCGCGCATCATGAAACCGAATGCAGGCACAACGGCCCTTACGCCATAAAACAGCTCTGCCTGCACCGCAGGGGTCGTGGAGGGCACTCCGGGAAACAGGTGTTCCAGGTGGTAGTGTTCCCGGCGTATCAGGTGGCGAAGGAATGGCATGCGACGCCGTGACATCGCACGTTGCAATTGCGGATGGGCGAGGCCATCGACCTGAATCAAGATCAAGCCGTGATCGCTTGGATGGCAAGTGCTGGTGGGTAGCTTCAGCAGTTTTGCCATGAGACCGCTGCGGCTGAATTTCTTCCGCAGTCGCCGCAGCCTGGATTCTATACGGGTAAGCATTTGACAGTTTCAATCCCGCTGGTTAGAGGCGCCGCGTCAGTGCCGCGGCCCCGGTCCGAGTGCGGCGCCGGCGGCGCCGGTGACGCCTTCAATGATTTCCCATTGGGCTCCGATCAAATTGCGCAATCGCAGCCATTGGGAGTACATGGAGTCATCCAGTTGCCAGCGGCGTTTTACCAATGGGGCGTAAGCGCCCAACGCGCGATCAGCGCAGCGGCCCATGGAGAATTGACGGGCGGTACTCAATGCCGCCTGGCAGACTTTTGTGTACTGGTCATCGGGCATGTCGTGGATGCACTGGAGCGCTGCAACAAGGTCCGGGGAACCGGACTCCGCTAGCAGAATGCCATTTGACCCGCTCTCGACCACCTCTCGCGTGCCGTTCGCGTCCAGCGCGACAACCGGCACGCTGGACGCCATTGCTTCGGTCAGCACCATGCCCTGAGTCTCGCTGGTCGAGGCAAACGCGAATACGTTCATCGATGCATAGGCGTCGCGCTGATCACTGCCAACCAATGTCCCGGTAAAATGCAGACGTTCAGACAGTCCCTGCTGGTCGAACTGTTGGGCGATATCTCGCTTGCTCGGGCCCGAACCCACCACCACGAAGTGGGTATTTGGATTCGCCTGCATAAACCTGCCCACGCACTGACTCAGGTAGGCGAGGTTTTTTTCGGGCGCGAGCCTGCCAAGGTGTCCCACCACAAAGGCATTGTTCGGAATGCCCAGGCGGCTGCGGAGCGCGCGGCCATTGCCGGGAATATACATAGAGTGCGGTACGCCGGTCGGGATCTCGACGATCGGTGTATGCACGCCGCGGTCCCGCAGGATTCCGGCGACGCTCTCGCTGGGTGCGAATACCAGACTGGCGAGATTGGCATAGCGAGTCGCCAGCTCGATGACAAAACGCTTCAGTGCCAGCGAGTCTGCAGGCACATAGTGGGTGTAGCGCTCGTAAAGGGTGTGATGGGTAAACACCAGCGGCAGTTGATGCTCGCGGGCGATTCGCAGTGCTGTCATGCCAAGCAGGAACGGATGATGCGAGTGCACGATATCCGGAGCAAATTCCTCCACCCGTTCATGCAGCTCGACGGAGAAGGGCAGAGCCACGGAAAAGTCGCTGCCATTGAAATTCTGCAGGGCATGCACCCGGATGACATCTTCTTCATGAGCTGGCAGGCCTGCGAAGGTGGGCGCTACCACCTTCACCTGATGACCACGCGAGCGGTACTCCTCTGCAAAGGCAGACACAGACCGCGCGACGCCGCCAACGTGAGGCAGGTAGGTATTGGTTAGCATCAGGATCTTCACGAGGCCGCCAACTCCACTTCCGTTGCGCCACTGCGTGCGGTTACCGGCTGGAAGCCCAGTGCCCGGACGGCAATTTTTGGCATGCTGCCGTACCACTGGGCATCCCACCGCACGGTGGGCTTATCGCCCGGCAGAATTTCCAGTGAAACACGCCCAAATTTTGTCAGTGCGGGACCAAACAAAATCGGTGCCCCTTGAGGGTCGGAGAGCCACGCGGGGGGAAGCCCTGATGCCAGCACGAGCGTATCGCCTTCCTCGCGCACAAAACAGTTGCGTTGCATCGCCACCCATTCAGCGGCGGCCCAGGCGTGTTGTCCGTCGCCCATGCAGCCGCCCAGGGAATGCGGGTGAATCGCCTCTGGCCATTGGCCCGTCGGAGAGGCCAGATCTGCGACATTTTGCATAAGTTCCAGACAGCGTATGTCGCCCGCTCGCAGCAGTACCTGAGCAATATGCAGGGTCAGGTACGCATTGATGCCCGAATGAATCATGTCCTGGAAAAATCCACCCTTGACGAAACATTGGCCCATCAGGAATTCACACAGGTCGAGCAGGCGCGCATCGTCCTCCGCGTAGAGCTGCAGGGGGTAGCCGGCACAAATGGAACCGATAGCCCCCGCATCTAGTCTGCGGTTGGGAGAGGCCGGCATGGCCGGGCGCCCGAGACGCTCTTCGCAGCGCTGCAGGCTGCCATTGATGGTTTCTTCAAAGTCATCGGCATGGCGATCGAATGTAGACGCGTCTTCATCGAGACCCTCCCTGCGGCAGATCATGGCTGCCGCACGCTGTCCGCCAACGCCCCAGAAGTCGTCCCAGTAGTAGCAGTCATTGGGCCCCAGGTGTTCGGCACTGAAGCCCGCGGGGAGCAAGCCGCCGCAAGGTGATCCGTCTTTTGGGCGCCGCTTGGCGTCAATCCAGCGGGCGCCTTTCAGCACGGGTTCACGCCAGCTGTTTTTCAGCCGTCGGTTGGTGAGTTGGCAGTAGAGGTCATAGATCCACAGTGCCTCACCATTGGAGTCCCACTCACCATCTTGTGAGTGGAAAAAGCCATCGCGCTTTTGTCGCGGGGCAAACTGATCCAGCGCGCGCTCGGCGCGATCAACAAGTCCGGCATGCAGCAGCGACTGGATCATGAAGGCCGCATCTCGAAACCAGAAACGCTTGTAGGTGTAGGGCCCGGGATAGACATCGGTGGGTGAATGCAGGATCAGTGTCCGAACTGCAGCATCGTAGAGAAACTGCATCTTTTCATCGGGGACCTGCATCGCACAGTGGCCGGACAAATTGCCACTCCAGGTCGGTGGGAGCTGGCTGGCATGACGGCCGGCCTGCAGGGGAATGCGTACCTCGAGGTCCGCTGCTTCACCGGGTTCGAGTTTGAACATGGCAGCGGCGGTGGCCATACCCACGTCGCACTCTCCGAGCGTTTTCTCCTGCGCATCGTCGAGATGGAGATAAATATCACCATGCCGGTAGTCAGACGCCATATGACGGTCCGCGGGTCGATCAAACTCAACGGCGAATTTGTCTTCGACATTCCAGCTGGTTCGTTGCGGGGTGAGGTTGACCTTGTGAACAAAGCTCACACCCTCCGGGTTATAAGGTCTCAGGCTGAATACCAGCCAGCCTCCCTTGTCGGATTGCGCTTTTATCCGGACGACACAGTGGCTGTCATCGTCATCGCGTTCTACCAGCGTGTGCTGCTCCATGGTCATACCGTCGTTTCGACAGTCGGTGACCACGATGACGTTGTCTTCCAGTGACAATGACTGTGTGCAGTCTTCCACTTTTGCGGGGATCAGCATTTGCCCATCAGAACTGACCACCCAGGCGTCAACAGACCAGCCATCATAGTGCGGGGTGATCAGTCCGCGCGGATCAACGACCGGCATTTCCTCGCAGTCCGGCAGCCCGACGGCGGTCCAGTTGCGATGACTGAGGTTGCAGTGCGTGATGGAGAATGCGCGCGGTATAAATGAGCTGTCTGCGGGATCGAACTGACGCTCGACCCAGTAAGGCCACACCCAGTCGAGATTGTGCTGGATGACTTTACTGTTAATCAGCGCACGTGCATGGAACACAACCCCGGCCCGGAGTAATTCAATGGGCTCGGCGACTTCAGAGGGTTCCGCAAAACGCTGCATGCGCGCCATGACGCTCAGCGGATCAAGAAAGCCGTGCGCGGTCGCAAATTTGCGTACCACATACCTCCAGGGCAGCCATTTCATCCAGGGCATTATTGTTCCTCCGTATCGATTTTGCCCGCGAGCGCACGCCGCGCCATACGGGTCAAACCAATGAGCGCGATAATCGCAAGCACGAAGCCGAGCCCGTACAGGGCCCACTCCACAGGAGTCCGCTGGCTCTCGCCACTGCCAATACTGGCCAGGTCCGAGGCGATTGAGCCCACATACACGTTGTGTACGGTTAGCGGAATAATTCCGAGGAAGTTCCCCAGAACAAAGTCCTTCAGCCGTACCGGGGTCAGGCCAAAGAAGTAATTGGATATTTTGAAGGGGAAGAGGGGGACCAGGCGGGTATACATGATCATTCGCCAGCCTTCATCGCGAATGACTTCGCCGATATTGTCCGGCTTGACCTTGGACATGACCCACTTGGATGGCCCGGGACCGAACAGGTAGCGCGCAATCAGGAAGGCAATCGTCGCCCCGAGCACGGTACCGGCAACCACCAGCAGCGTGCCTTTCACAACGCCAAATACAAAGCCGGCACCCATGGTGAAGATAACCCCGGGTGCGAGGCAGATAATGGCTGCGGCCATTATCAGGATAAACAGAAGGCTCGCCTGCCAGCCCTGACTCTCAAGCCACTGCAGTACCTCGAGAAGTTGCTCATCGAGGTCAAAGTAATAGATGAGTCCCAGTCCGGCGCCGACCCCAGCGATACAAGCCGCAAGAAATAGGATCGAAGCGTGCTTACCCGCCATATACCCGTCCCGTGAAAATCGCCTTTCCCGAAAAGGGCGGCTTTCTCTTAGCCTAGACGAATTTTGCGACGTGGCAGGCGCAAGAAGCTTGTTGTCCTCCGGATAGGAGTCAATTGAGGTGAGCAGTCTGATCTGCGTGCAAAGTAGGGTTTGTTTAGGCCAATTCGATGACCGATGGTTCTTGCCACAACCGTGTGCGATCTAAACTCTGTGGGCATCAAGGATGATAACTAGTGAGAATAGCGGGCGACGATGACAGTATCCGAGCTGCAATACGCGCTGGGCATGGCAGGCACGATTGCGTTTGCAGCGACCGCAGTTGCCGCCGTGGCGCCAAAACGTATCGACTTGTTCGGTGCGTTGGTCATGGGCGTTATTACCGCCATTGGTGGCGGCACGGTACGAGACCTGATACTGGGTGTCCCGGTGTTCTGGTCGCAAGACCTGAACTACATCTGGGTCGCACTGGCGGCCAGCTCTCTGGCCTTTATCGCCAACAAGCGCATGACCGGTTGGCAAGTGTACCGCGCGATGTTGTACCTCGATGCCGCGGGGGTTGCCCTTTTTGCTATTCAGGCCGCGCACAAAACCATGGCACAGGAGTTTGCACTACCGCTCGGGCCAGTGCTTTTGGGTATTATTACCGCGATCGGTGGTGGCATGCTGCGTGATGTGCTCGCCGGGAATGAAACTTTGCTGATGCGCAGAGAGTTGTATGCGATACCGGTTACCGCGGGTTGCGTAGCGTATGTCATCCTGATGGCGCTGTTCCCCGG
Organism: Microbulbifer sp. ABF4_148; assembly: GCF_056158985.1. Classification (NCBI taxonomy): domain Bacteria; kingdom Pseudomonadati; phylum Pseudomonadota; class Gammaproteobacteria; order Cellvibrionales; family Microbulbiferaceae; genus Microbulbifer; species Microbulbifer sp. ABF4_148. Next base: position 2,821,963 of record NZ_JBSWUI010000001.1, on the reverse strand, counting down.
CTCTGCAGTCATTGTCGGCGGTCTTTCGATGCTTCTGATATTTTGCCTGCGTAGCGCGGCCATTTACTGGGATCTGCAGGTGCCAGCTACATTGTTGACGCGTTCGGTCGACAGTGAAATAGGTGATAAAGGCGGTCGCTAGCGGGCACATCTGCGCGGCCTACACACAACTTCCAGGTATTACATCTCCTCGTCTTCAGTACTCCAAAGCTTCCGTGCTGTTTCCCTTGCTGAGTTGGTGATCCAGCTGCGCGACAATAGCCTTATGCTGGGCCGTTATTTATCCGCGATGCGCGGACGGGTGCTTAACAGACGTCGGATTAGGTTATTTGGGAGTGGTCAGATGTGCTCAACAATTTTATGGACACAACAAGGTCAGCCAGTCATCGTTGGTCGCAATATGGATTGGACCGAGCAGATGGGCACCAAACTGTATGTATTTCCGCGCGGGGCAGAGCGTGAAGGTTTGACTGACTCAAATCCGTTACAGTGGACCTCCAGGTACGGAAGCGTGGGTGCAGTCATCTGGGATTGCGCCACTGCAGATGGTTTAAATGAGGCAGGGCTCTCTGTACGTCTGCTCTATCTTGCCGAAGCGGAGTACGGTAATCGTGAGGAGAGCCTGCCGGGCCTTTCGATTTCCGAGTGGGTGCAGTACTACCTTGACTGTTTCGCGACGGTTGCCGAAGTCGTCGAAGCGACCCGCTCCATGCAAATCCGCCCGGTGGAAATTGTCCATCGTGGTGACAAGGTCGCTTCCCCCATGCATATGTGTGTGTCAGATGCATCTGGAGATTCTGCCGTCATTGAGATCTTGCATGGGCAACCGGTGATTCACCACGGCTCACAGTACCGCGTGATGACAAATTCTCCCATCTATGACGAACAGTTGGTCTTGCTGAAACAGTACCAGGGCCTTGGTGGTAAGAAGACGTTACCGGGTAGTGCGGAAGCGGAAGACCGGTTTGCCCGTGGAGCCTACTACCTGACCACCTTGCCCGAACAGCCATCTTCCTATCGTGAGGCGGTCGCCGGTGTATTGAGTGTGATGCGCAACATGGCAACTCCGCTCGGGTACGTGGACCCGGTGCAGCCCAATGTTTCCCCAACGCAATGGCAGTCGGTCAGTGACCTGACCAACAAACGTTACTACTTCGAGTTTGCGCGTCTGCCGAATGTGGTGTGGATTGATATGGACAAGCTGGATTTATCCGAAGGCGCGCCGGTGCAGATGTTTGACCTGGCTGAAGATGTCGATGCGGCGGGGGAGGTGTCTGGAAAGTTCCAGCCAGCGGAGTCTGTGACCTTCCAGAAAGCGGGTACGGTGGTGAGCTGGAAGGCTGCGGCGTGAGACGGTCAGAGAACTATCTCAGGTCATTGTGACGCTTCGGTATTGGCAGAGCCTGGCAGCGTAGTGGTGACCAATGCCGATCTACAAGCGATGATCTTGCAGTGCGGCACAATAGGAATTGATGTGGGATTACCGCAGGTCAAATCAGAAAGCCCGGAATAATACCGGGCTTTTCTAGTTGGCAATAGCCAGGGTGAAATCAACCCGCTTTCATTTGCGCCGCAGCCTGCTTGCTTGTCAAGATATCGCTGGCGATCATTCGGTAATTGATCAGTGCTGCAGCCATACCGTCAAGTCCCGGTACCTTTGCCGCCGCCGTAGCATCGGCCACCACACAAACTTCGAAGCCACACTCAATCAAGTCACGTAAGTGGGATTCCACACACAAATTGGCAGACATACCAGCCAGGATCACCTTCTCTACACGCTGCTTTTGCAGTTGCAACACGACATCGTTGTTTTGCGATCCGTAGACTTTGTGCGGACCGCAAATAAAGAAGATGTGCAATATAAAATGAAAGAGTCTAAAAGAGTCGCAGCCAAGATATCGTAGTGCGTTGCTTCCGGGCTCTTTCGCGATAAAGCTCTTGGACTCTATTTTACGCTCTGTCAGTTGGGTCCTAGCAAATTGGGTGTGCACCGCACTAGGCCCTTGAGCAATCGCCGCCTGTCATTAATCCCATATGTGTCTAAAAGGCGAATTTTTATTGCTTTATTATCGCTTTAAGGCCCAGTTGTGCCTGTGTGTAATTTTGTCGCATTGCGAATGTGAGCAATGTCGCAAAAATATTCTTTTCGCGAAATCACGAATAATGAATAATGCGCGAAAATAATATCCGTTGGACTTCCCAATGACCTTCTCCAATAGCCGCCTTCTGGTTTTGCTGTTCTGTTTTCTTTTTACTCACAACGCGTTTGCCGGTGTGACGGCAAGTACGACCAGTTCTACGGGTAGCCATTCCATAAGCTGGACGTCGGTTGCCAACACTGATCATTATACGATCAGTGTGAGCGGGGAAAGATCAGCGACTTACAACACGGGGACGAGCAGGTCGCGCTCGTTTACGGAAACGGCAAACGGTACCTACACGTATCAGGTGACGGCTTGGGGGGAGGATGTTTGGCACCCGATAATGCAGGAGTACCTGCCCGGTGCACAAACGAATGTTGGCAGTGTGACTGTCACGGTGACGCTACCGAAGCCGGGTATTCCATCATCAATCACGGTGCCAACTTCAGATAACGATGGCTCGTTTTCAATTAGCTGGGGGGCGTCCAGTGGTAGCGTAGATCGGTATGAGCTGCGTGAGAAAAAGAACTCAGGTTCGTATGCAGAAGTGTACCGTGGGACGGCTAGAAGTAAATCTCTGTCAGGCCGAGTAGACGCTACATACAATTATGCTGTTCGTGGGTGCAATGCGTCAGGTTGTAGTGGTTGGCGATATGGCGGTAACAATCTAATTGTCCGTAAAAAGCCAGGCACCCCCGGTACGCCAAACAATCCTTCCAGCAGCAGCAACGGTTATTACACCATTTCCTGGTCGGCACCCTCCGGTACGGTGACTTACTACCAGTTGCAGGAGAGTAGCAATAGCGGGAGCAGTTGGACGAGCTATAACACGGGTACAACCCGTTCCTATACAGTGCAGGACAAGGGGCAGGGCACCTATTTATACCGGGTCAAGGCGTGCAATGGTTACAGTTGGTCTTGTACAACAGGTAGCCAGAAACAAACTGTGGTTGCTTATCCGGCTGCGGGAAGCAAGCCCTCGGTACCCGCCCAGCAAGCAGAAGTCACAACGACGGTTACTTGGTCGGAGCGGTCAGGAAACGGCTATAAACTCAAAGAGAATCAGTCTGGCCGCACCTGGGACATCGAAACCGATGTAAGTAGCTTCCAAATTAGTTCCCCCTCGTCAGACGGTGCTTATACCTACTCTTTGGCATCGTGCATGGTATTTAACGAAGGTGGTGGTGCTGCGCCTGAACTGAATTGTGGTAGTTACAGCAGTGCCAGTAACACCATGACCTACCGCAAGCGCCCCAATATCGGTGCTTCCCCCTCGCTGTCCACCACGCAGAGCACCGACGGTAAAGTAACGGTCAGCTGGGTTAAACCGTCGGGCACTGTTACTTACTATTACCTCGAAAAAGAACTGAACAATAGCGGTAGCTGGCAGCGCGTAGGCAGTTCGCAAACCGACCTCAGTGAACTGGCAAGTGGTCTTGCCGACGGCAGTTGGCGGTTCCGGGTGCTTGCGTGTAACGATTTCGATTGGTCCTGTAGTACCAGTAGCGAAAGCGGTGAGCTCAAGGTGCGCGCGAAGCCCGCGGCGCCGGCAGCACCTGGCCTTGGCAGTGCCACCAGCAATGGCTCGGTAAGCCTCGATTGGGCCAACGTGAGTAAAGCGACCTACTACGATGTGCAGAAGCGCCTGAACAACAGTGGTTCCTGGAGTAACGCGGTTACTGGTCGTGGCAGTTCCGATGCCCAGCCGAGCGGTTTGACCGATGGCGTTTGGGATTTCAAAGCCCGTGCATGTAATGAGTATTCCTGGGCGTGTTCCAGCTACGGCAGCGTATCGGCCGATGTTACCGTGCGTAAAAAGCCCGGCGCTCCTGGTACACCAAACAATCCTTCCAGCAGCTCCAATGGCTACTACACCATTTCCTGGTCAGCGCCGTCATCCGGTACGGTCACTTATTATCAGCTGCAGGAGAGCAGCAATAACGGGAGCAGCTGGACGAGCTATAACACCGGCACTACCCGGTCCTATGAAGTGCAGGATAAAGGGCAGGGCACCTACCTTTATCGAGTGAAAGCCTGTAACGGTTACAGCTGGGCATGTAGCACCGGTAGCCAAAAGCAAACGACCGTGGCCTATCCTGCGGCGGGCAGTGCGCCCTCGGCACCTTCCCAGCAGGCAGAAGTTACGACTACGATTACCTGGTCGGAGCGGACTGGTAACGGCTATAAACTCAAAGAGAATCAGTCTGGCCGCACCTGGGACATCGAAACCGATGTAAATAGCTTCCAAATTAGTTCCCCCTCGTCAGACGGTGCTTATACCTACTCTTTGGCATCGTGCATGGTATTTAACGAAGGTGGTGGTGCTGCGCCTGAACTGAATTGTGGTAGTTACAGCAGTGCCAGTAACACCATGACCTACCGCAAGCGCCCCAGTATCGGTGCTTCCCCCTCGCTGTCCACCACGCAGAGCACCGACGGTAAAGTAACGGTCAGCTGGGTTAAACCGTCGGGCACTGTTAGTTACTATTACCTCGAAAAAGAACTGAACAATAGCGGTAGCTGGCAGCGCGTAGGCAGTTCGCAAACCGACCTCAGTGAACTGGCGAGTGGTCTTGCCGACGGCAGTTGGCGGTTCCGGGTGCTTGCGTGTAACGATTTCGATTGGTCCTGTAGTACCAGTAGCGAAAGCGGTGAGCTCAAGGTGCGCGCGAAGCCCGCGGCGCCGGCAGCACCTGGCCTTGGCAGTACCACCAGCAATGGCTCGGTAAGCCTCGATTGGGCCAACGTGAGTAAAGCGACCTACTACGATGTGCAGAAGCGCCTGAACAACAGTGGTTCCTGGAGTAACGCGGTTACTGGTCGTGGCAGTTCCGATGCCCAGCCGAGCGGTTTGACCGATGGCGTTTGGGATTTCAAAGCCCGTGCATGTAATGAGTATTCCTGGGCGTGTTCCAGCTACGGCAGCGTATCGGCCGATGTTACCGTGCGTAAAAAGCCCGGCGCTCCTGGTACACCAAACAATCCTTCCAGCAGCTCCAATGGCTACTACACCATTTCCTGGTCAGCGCCGTCATCCGGTACGGTCACTTATTATCAGCTGCAGGAGAGCAGCAATAACGGGAGCAGCTGGACGAGCTATAACACCGGCACTACCCGGTCCTATGAAGTGCAGGATAAAGGGCAGGGCACCTACCTTTATCGAGTGAAAGCCTGTAACGGTTACAGCTGGGCATGTAGCACCGGTAGCCAAAAGCAAACGACCGTGGCCTATCCTGCGGCGGGCAGTGCGCCCTCGGCACCTTCCCAGCAGGCAGAAGTTACGACTACGATTACCTGGTCGGAGCGGACTGGTAACGGCTATAAACTCAAAGAGAATCAGTCTGGCCGCACCTGGGACATCGAAACCGATGTAAATAGCTTCCAGATCAGTTCCCCCTCGTCAGACGGTGCTTATACCTACTCTTTGGCATCGTGCATGGTATTTAACGAAGGTGGTGGTGCTGCGCCTGAACTGAATTGTGGTAGTTACAGCAGTGCCAGTAACACCATGACCTACCGCAAGCGCCCCAGTGTTGGTGCTTCCCCCTCGCTGTCCACCACGCAGAGCACCGACGGTAAAGTAACGGTCAGCTGGGTTAAACCGTCGGGCACTGTTACTTACTATTACCTCGAAAAAGAACTGAACAATAGCGGTAGCTGGCAGCGCGTAGGCAGTTCGCAAACCGATCTCAGTGAACTGGCAAGTGGGCTTGCCGACGGCAGTTGGCGGTTCCGGGTGCTTGCGTGTAACGAATTCGATTGGTCGTGCAGCACCAGTAGCGAAAGCGGTGAGCTCAAGGTGCGCGCGAAGCCCGCGGCGCCGGCAGCGCCTGGCCTTGGCAGTACCACCAGCAATGGCTCGGTAAGCCTCGATTGGGCCAACGTGAGTAAAGCGACCTACTACGATGTGCAGAAGCGCCTGAACAACAGTGGTTCCTGGAGTAACGCGGTTACTGGTCGTGGCAGTTCCGATGCCCAGCCGAGCGGTTTGACCGATGGCGTTTGGGATTTCAAAGCCCGTGCATGTAATGAGTATTCCTGGGCGTGTTCCAGCTATGGCAGTGTATCGGCCGATGTTACCGTGCGTAAAAAGCCCGGTGCTCCTGGTACGCCAAGTAATCCTTCGAGTAGCGTTTCAGGCTATTACGACATAACCTGGGCCGATGCGCCTGGTGTAGCCACGTATTTTATTCTGGAAGAAAGTGCCAACGGTGGTGCGGACTGGACGGCCTACAACACAGGTTTGTTGCGGAGCTATGAGGTTAAGGATAACCCTCAGGGGACCTATCTCTATCGTGTCAGGGCATGTAATAGTTTTGATTGGGCGTGTGATACGAGCGGTGCTGCTTCAACGGTAGTTGCGTACCCAACATCCGGCGCGGCGCCGACTGTTCCTGATAAGAATGACGGTTCCGGCTACACAATTTCCTGGGTTCAGACTGCAGGTAATGGTGCGATCGTTAAGGAATACCCTTCCGGACGCACCTGGGAGGTACACGAGAGTACTGAGCAGTTTATTCCCAGTCCTGCCGATGGCGATTTGAGTTACTCGATTTCAGCATGTATTGCTGTTGATGAAGATGGCATGTCGTCGCTGGATTACCAGTGTGGTGCAGAAGGTCCGCGGAGTGACGTAGTGCAGGTGTTGCGTCCGCCGGTATTGCAAGGCAGCTTACAGGTGTCTGCTGATGTGCAGAGTGGTGATATCTCCGTTAGTTGGCCTGCCGCCAGCCCCAACGTCAGTCACTATTTTGTTACTGAACTCGAGTCATCTACTACCAAAACACTCGACGATACTGCAGTGACCACTACCTTCGATAGTCGAGAGGATGGAAGTCACACATACCAGTACCAGGCATGTAACGCGCTCGACTTCTGTAGTGCGATCAGTGCGCAAAAGTCGATTGAGCTGCTCAAAATTCCGGAGACGATAGCGAGTACCACTGCGTCCGGCGTCGATCCTGATGGCATTTACGACGTCCAGTGGTCCCCTCAGGCAGGGTCAGTTGATCACTTTGAAATTCGTGAAGTGGTCGGCGGCACACCCGGCGAGTGGATAGATCTCGGTCTGTCCCAGACCTACTCGGTTCATGCTGCGCGTGATGATGGAACCTACGTGTATGAGGTCACCGCGTGCAACGCCTCAGGATGTTCCGATCCGGTGACGATAAATGTTGAGGTCTTCCATCCGGAGCCATTGGCGCCGACGAATGTAGAGGCTTCCTCTCGTCTTTCAAGGTATGCGGATGTCAGCTGGACGCGCCAGGAAAACACCTGGGACGACTACTATCAGGTCCGCATGGGTGGTGGTGTCTGGCAAACTGCTGAGTCAAAGTCCAGGGACATCGTCAATGCCGAATTGTCGGGCTCCTATCTGTTTGAAGTCCGTGCGTGTAACCAGAAGCCCGGTACAGACAAGTGTTCTGATGTGGTTGTCTCTGGCCTCACCGAAGTCGAGGTACCTGCGGCGTGGGCGGAGCATGCGCTTCTGGGAAGCGCTATAGAAGATGCCACCTATACGCCAACGGCTGCGCCAGCTAGAGAAGCGGTGGGCGCTGTCCCAGGAGAGGGCGGTGTTGTTGGTGGGGCTGCCAGTTATCGGTTGCCAATCGCGCTGCCGCCAGGTCGAAATGGCGTACAGCCCGCTGTCGAAGTGTCATATTCCAGTCGCGCAGGAAATGGCGCAGTGGGTATGGGCTTCAATCTATCGGCGGGCTCCGTCATCAGCCGATGTTCGCGCGATGTGATTCATGACGGTCATAACCTGTCGGTCCAGCTGGATGAGACGATCGACCGACTGTGTCTGGACGGCCAGCGCCTTGTTGCCACGTCAGGGACCTATGGTGCCAATTTGGCCACCTATAGATTGCAGCACGACAGCTTTATGCAGATTGTCCAACATGGCCGGATGGATTCATCGTCGACGTACTTTACGGTGAATACCAAAGATGGCCGGGTCCGTTTCTATGGTGCGACCTCCGATTCTCGCCACAGCCCTGACGGTAAGTCAAAAACTCTCACCTGGGCGCTTTCCCGCGAAGAAGATACCACCACAGAAAAGAACTCTGTCATTTATGAGTACAGCGAGTTTGGCGCTGGCGAACACCTGCTGACCGATATCTACTACACCGGGGCAAGTACCGTAAAAGGTTCTCGCCGGGTGCAATTCGAGTACATCTCGCGCGCCGATAAGCGCAGCAGATATCTGGTGGGCGGTGTTATACGGCAGACGCAGATTCTGGACCGAATCACTGTGTCGGTAGGTGGTAGTGACCATGCCGAATACCAGTTTGGTTATAAACCAAGTCGTGCAACGGGCAGAAGCTTGTTAGACGCGGTGACTTATTGCGGCTTTGAAGAGGGTTCGAAGTCCTGTTTTGAGCCCTCTAGTTTTGAGTGGCAAGACGCAGAAGTCTCCTTCACCGTAGAGAAAATTGGCTATTACGATGGGGATAGCTCCGACAACTATGAGAATGCGCCTTCCGGCAACTTCACGCCCATGCTGCAATCGGTCCGGGAAATCGAGGATCTAATGCCCGCAGGAGATGCCGATGGGAATGGCGTGGTCGATTGGCGTGGATGGTTTATGGACGCCGAGGGGTATTATGAAGGTGCTAATTCCTCCGACGTACAAAACTGCTCATATGATGCATTGGCGCACAGGCGTTACTGCTTCAGTGCTGATTTCAACCGGGATGGCGTAACCGACAGTTGGCGTTTTGCCAGCGGTGGCTATTTGCAGATTGCACATAGTGGTGATGGCACCTGGGAAAATACTGCCATCAAGACTCGCCGAGACTCTGCCTCGATAAAGGATGACCGCATAGCCGCCATTGCCGATTTCAATGGCGATGGCTGGACCGACATTGTGGTGCGGAGCGATGTTAATACTGCGAGTGCTCATCTCTACCTGCACCTCCATTCGGGCAACAGTGCCGCCCCTTATCCTGACGCCGGTGAAAGAATCTATTCCTTCAGGCGCGATGACGCGGGAACCAGCGCGATCCAGAGTACGGTTCAGTTTGCCGGCGATATGGATGGTAACGGGCTGCCCGATTTCGTTGACTCTGACACCGATTTACCGGCACCCGGGGGCCGTGCCGCATCTCCTCAGCCGCTGCCTTACTTGCTTTACCTCACCAAGTTGGATGACAACGGCGAGGTGTATTTCGATACGGTTTCGTTGCATGACCTGGCACTGGGCGCCGCGTTTACCCAAACCCCGGGCGGGGTCGGCGAGTTCTTCTTCCATTTCTTTATGGATGTCAACGGCGATGGGATGTCTGACTGGTTAACCTGGAAAGGCCAATCGCTCTACCTGGCAATCAATACCGGGGGAGACTTCGCGAATTGGCAACCTGTGAATGGCGGTGATGGTCTGCTCGCCACACGGGAGTACCCTTACTACCAGAGTATTGGTGGTGAAGGTTGGAATATTGCCTATTTCCCCAAATACTCGAGCAGCTTCCGCGTTGCTGATTTGAATGCGGATGGATTGCCCGAAATGCTGATGCCGGGGTCTCGCGTCGTCTCCAACTGTCAGAGCGTAGTGAGTGGCGGGATAGTCTGTGGCGACGCTATGTACCAGAAGTATGAATCCGGTAGTAACTGGCTGACCTATCCGGTCGACCGTATGGATGAAAGTCTCTATACCTATCAGGCGCTGCAGTTTACTGAAAGCGCTGATGGGTCTTTCTCTGCCAGCCTCACTAACACAGGAATTGTCGGATCCGCCACACAAACTGCGGTCGTCGATGCGTTTGGCAATGGCCTGAGTGACTTTATCTTTACTTACGGTTGCCGTGAAGAAACAGGTTGTACCTTCTCTTCATCGTGGGGACACGGTGACTTTGGTGCATATGTCTACCGTAACCGGGGTTCTGCCACAGGTAGCGAGCGATTCGAGCCTACGGATATGCTGTCTTCTGTGCAGGATGCCATGGGCAATGAAAATCGCTGGCACTATCGTCCTTTGAGTTCCCGTGATGCGCGCTACGATTCCATTGATCAACCTCTGTATGAAAAAGGCTCGTATCTCGATACGGTTTCCGGACAGGGTGCTGCCGGCTACATGGAGTTCGCCTCCAGTATGTATGTGGCCGTTCAGTATGAGCAGTCCAATGGCGTCGGGGGTCTAAACGAAAAGCAATATCGATTTAAAGGAGCGGTATATCACCCGGATGGTTGGGGTTTCCAGGGCTTCCATACCGTCATTGAGGAAGATATTGCTGCAAATGTCGAGACACAATCCGATTTCCATCAGATCTTCCCTGTTGCCGGCAAGCTGCATAAGCAACGTAAGTGGGAGCTGGGTGAGCGGTCTTCGGATACCGAGTCGGTTGATGCTTTCGTGGAGTCGAACTTTGCGTGGCAATTCTGGCCTCTGGGAAGTCACGGTACGCCGTTTGTAGTAGATGCGCTCGATGATAGCTGGACAGTATCGGCTAATGATCCTTATTTTGTTGGTTCTCATGAGCAGAAATCTGTCAGTCGGACGTTGAGATTATCTGGCAATACGAGGACGGAGCTGTATACACAGACTCAGGCCAGCACATTTGACCAGTGGGGCAATGTCCTGCTCGCAACGAATCGCTATGAAGAGGCGAATGCAACGCATGTCGTATCCAGTAGTACAGATACACAGTACGCGACTGCGGACGAAACCAATTGGTGGATCAATAAGCCCGTAAAGCAGACCGTCACTAAAAATCCGATCACCAGCCGTAATGGTGTTGATATTGAAGCCGGTACCGACGTCGTACAAACGGTGGTAGTGGATTACTTGTTGTGGGACGAGAGCGCGCGTAAACCCAAACGGGTGAAGACGACACCTTCCGAGGGTAAGTGGACCGAGGTCGAAACGGACTACACCGCCTACGGTCTCCCGGAAAAAGTAACCACCAGCGCTGAGGGAGAAACCCAGACCCGTGTTGTAGAAACCACTGCGTTCAGCAGCGACAACTACTTCCCGAGGACCGTCAAAAATGCGCTGAACCACTCGATAACCACCGACACCAACCCCCGGTTTGGTAAGCCAGATTCGGTAACCGACGCCAATGGGCTGACTACCGAATATGGCTACGATGGTTTTGGGCGTGTCACAACCGTTACCGCTCCATCCGCTCTGGGGCTGAAGGCTGCACCGGATGCGCACACTGCGCTGCAGTGGTGTGATAACGGTGCCTGCGTCCGCGAGCCAAATGCGGTGTTCAAGACCGTCCAGCAGCAGGCGGGCGCTCCTTCTCAGGTGACCTACCACGACATGCTGGGCCGGGTAATCCTTGCCGAGGCACAAGCCTTTGATGGTACTGACTGGATTGTACGCAAGTCGACTTACAATGCGTTGGGGCAGGTTACCTTTGAATCGGTACCGCACTATGCGAGTAGTCCCAATAGCTATGGTACAACCTACGAAGGCTACGATACCTTCGGTCGGGCGACTGGTAAGGTCGTCGATCAGACCAATGGCCAGGTCCTGGATATCGATTACACCCATGAGCAGGGCAGTGGCTTTACCACCGAAATCCTGGTGAATGGCCGTACGATGAGGCGTACGTACAACGGCCTGCAGCAGCTCACGGAAACCGTTGATGCCCTTAACGGTAATACCCGCTACGCCTATGATGGCGCCGGCAATCCGATCGTGCTTCAGGATGCTGCGGCAAATCGCATCGTCGCGACCTACAACGCACTGGGCCAGAAGAAGTGGGTGGATGATCCGAATATGGGGGTCAAGTCCTTCACTTACTACGGCTTTGGCGAGGTAGAAAGCGAGACGGATGCCAATGCCGATGTAGTCAGCTTCACTTACGACCGCTTGGGTCGAATGAGTAGCCGCAAAGTCAACGGTACCGAAGAGGCAGTTTGGGGTTACGATACCGCTGCCAATGGTATTGGCATGCTCGCCAACGAAAGCCGCAGTGACGCCAACTATGCGCGCATCTACTTCTACGATGGTTTGAGTCGTCCCAATCAGGTGCTCACTTCCATCGACAATGAAGACTTCGCCACTATTACGCACTACGACAGTAACTATGGCCGCCTGAAAGGTTTGACCTATCCGTCTGGCCTGACGCTGCAGTACAGCTATAACAACGCTGGTTATCTGTTCCGAACCAGTAATGCCGCCAGTGGGTATACCTATCGGGAAATCACCCAGATGGATGCCTGGGGCGAATGGGATTTCGCTAATGTCGGTGGTGGCAACTACCAAGTCGGGCGCGACTTCTATGCGGAAACCGGTCAGATGTCAGGCTCGGCCTTTGATAGCCTGGTGCTCAATCACCAGATGCTGTCATACGACTACGACGGCTTCGGTAACTTGTGGCAGCAGACGGTCTCAGTACCGAGCGAGAGTCCAGCACTCAATGTCGAGAATCATTTCTACGATGTGCTGAACCGTCTCGACTACAGTACCCGCACCGACGGCCCGACCATCGATTACGACTACGATGAGATAGGTAACCTGCTGCTGAAGGATGACTTTGCTAGCAGCTACGCCTATAGCGGAGGTTCCAGCGGTGGCCCAAGCGCCGTCAAAAGTGTCACGCTCGTTGGTGGTGGTACCAAGACCTACGGTTATGACCAGAACGGCAACCGTACCCATGAAGATGGGGTGGAGCAGGTTCAGTACAACGCCTTCAACAAACCGGTGCAGATCAACCGGAACGGCGCAAACCTGTACTTCTCCTATGGCGCAGACCAAATGCGCTACAAGCAGGTCAACCAGGCAACCGGTAAGACCACGCTCTATATCGACAAACTGTTCGAGCGCATCACCGGGGCAGGGGGCACCAAGTATCGTCACTTTATCGACGATATTGCGGTACTGACCACCACCGATGACGGCAACGACCTTACCCATGAGATCGGTTTTATGCACCGTGATCGCTTGGGTTCTACCGTTGCCATTGGTGACGAATCAGGCAACCTGACTGAGACCCACAGCTTCGACCCATTTGGCAAGCCCCGCTTGGGCAATGTGCTGGACAAGCTGGTTCCGCGTTTAGAGAGTGGCCTCACCACCCGTGGCTTTACAGATCATGAACATCTGGATGATGTTGAGCTGATTCATATGAATGGGCGGACTTATGATTACAATACCGGCCAATTTTTATCGGTTGATCCATTTATTCAAGGTGTTGGTAGTCAGGGACTGAACCCCTACAGCTACATCATGAACAACCCGCTGAGTGGTGTTGATCCCACTGGATATACCATCGAGGAAGAAGAGCCGGACTATGTAGATGAATGGACTGACGAAAATGGCGTAAAGTGGTCCGAGACTGCTGAATCAAAAATCGGGCTTGGACTACCAGTGTCTGCCCCTGATGGAAAAAGTCCTAGTGGTAGCGATAGTGGCGAAAATGGTTCTGGTCCTTCGGACAACGGTGCGGGTGACCCTGCAGGTGATGGAGGCGGTGGAGGGCCTAGCGGCTCTGTTCCTCCGCCGAGCGATATTGGTAGCATCGGGTCAAGATCAGCGGCCTCGCAGAGTGGAAGTGGCGTGAATGCACTAAGTCTGCTTAGCCACAGCGGCGGGATGGCTGCGCAAATTGGTGCGGCTGCACTACCCTTTGGTGAAGCTGCGCTAATGGCGGCACAAGGAAATTTCCGTGGCGCTGCAGTCTCTTTTGCTACGGAAGCTACTTTTGCCGTTGCTGGTGCGTTTACGGGTGGTTTGCTCTACGGAGGGTATAAAGCTTATAGGTATGCAAAACTAGCAGCGCGTGCAAAGAATATTTCACGCATACGTCAGATGCGGTTGGCGGATGAGGCCCCAAGGAAAGTAGGGTATGGTCCAAACGATCCTCCGGTAAGAATTCAGGGAGAATGGTCGGATGCTGATATACAAAATGCACTAAAAGGGAGACCCCCTAAGGGGTTAGGCAGTCCGGATCTTCATCATGCAGATCAAATGCCTGGGTCGGCGATTCACGAAATTCTTCCTGGCGCACATCGGGGTAATAAAGCGATACATCCGAACAAGTATAATCAGGGTGTGACTCCGAAGATGAGGCAGCAGGATAAAAGATTACATTGGTGGTATCGTGCGAGAGAGCAAGGCGCTGATCAGAGATTTCCAGATTTAATTTATGACAATAATTAGGATCTCAAAAATGGATCTAGATGGTTTTAAAAAGATAGTTGATAGAAAAAAGAGCTCCAATCCATTCTGGTTTGATGATGAGCCTGATTCCAATGCTGAGGAGGTTCAAATCTTGGAGGCAGAAAATCGATTGGGCGTAAAACTGCCTGAAAAGTATAAAGACTTTATCCGAGCCTTCGGTGGAGGCTACTTTGCATTTACCAATATTTTTTCCGTAGACACGGGTGGCGAATGGTTTATTGTTGAGAAAAATAGTGAATCGAGAGATTGCCTTCCTGGCAACTTCATCGCCATTTCAGATGACGAGGCTGGTGGCTTTTATGGTTATATCGCGCATGAAGGTACTTGTAGTGAACAGGTTTACTATTGGGATCATGATAGTGCAGCCGTAATCGATACAAAGTACGCTGATTTATTCGAATATATAATTCAGGTTGGTCTGAAAAATTAAAATACGAAGAAAATAAAAAGTGTATCCATAGTTTGAATAAATGGGGTCAGATCAACCTTATGACGCTTATTTTCACTCTCTGAATCTTCGCGTCCTTTAATCTACGGCCATCAGGAAAAGGAGCTGCCTTCGCAAGCCTACAGGTGCTTGGCACCGCGCTTGTATTTGGAAGTCTGTGAATGTCTGAGTAAGTTCTGCCACTCTATCGATAGATCGGTTAATTACTGATCGACCACAGAAAATGTGAAACTCGCGTGGCCGCGCATCCACATAGGGTAGGGGTACAAGGAAGTACCTTTTCCGCTCTCCGGCTGTCCAGTCCCGTCCTTTTCAATACCACCCGGTCCGTTTTCCGTCTTGCGCCGGCAATTCGGCTGCTCTATTTTTGTCCACTTTGCCCAGATTCCACTTCTTGAATGCTCAGTCAGTTTTACTGGGGCTGGATTCGTGGTGCTGGGAGTCGAGTAAGTCGCATCCGCAGGAGGTATCGCTGGTGTTTGATACAGATTGTTCGCATTTTTGGGAATTTGCAGAGTGGCTACCCCATGACGCCGTATTGGAGTATTGGTGTGCAGGCGATGGCCATTGCCGTAAGGCGAAAGAAATGGCCCTGATTTCCGCTTGCGAAAACCGAGTGGTCAACCATCGTGAAGCGACCCCTATGCCATTCCAGCGTGGAGTACGGGAGTTGGCGAGCAAAGGGGATTTGTTGGTTGAGCGAGCGTCGTTCGAAAAGTGGGCAGTAACGATTGACGGGAAGTCACCGCTGCCCCCGTCGAATAGCTCAGCAAGGGTCGAAAACAACCAGTTGAAAACGATCATGGTGCTCGCTGATGTCATGCTGCAAGGACTGTCTGGTAAGCAGCATAGCGACGCACAGGCGTTGGAGGCATTGCTGGCGAGGTTCCAAAAACAGCTTCCCGTGAGCCAACAAACACTCGCCAAATGGCTGAAAGCAGGTTACGACCTTTCCGATTAACGAGCGTGTTCCCGAATTATAATTAGAACGCTGGTCATTCTAATTAAAACCGCTGTCCGATCCCTTCCTATTCAATACAAACCGTATTCATCCAGTCCAAAGGAGGAAATATGGTTTGTATACACACCTTGCCGAGAACCGGCTTTCTACGCGACAAGCAGATTGTTCGATATCTGAGCATCAGTCGCTCCACGTGGTGGCGCTGGGTTTCCGAGGGCAAAGCTCCGGCTTCAGTCCACCTCGGTGACAACACCACCGTTTGGCGCGCCGAAGATGTTCATGCCTTTATCGCCATGCGTAATCGGGAGGCCCCTGATGCCTGCTGATTGCTTTCTGACTAGGCTCGAAAAGGTTCGCCCCACCGGGAAAGACCGCTGGCAGGCCTGCTGTCCGGCTCATGAAGACCGCTCTCCCAGCTTGTCGGTCAAGATCGGAGACGATGGTCGCCTGCTGGTGCATTGCTTTGCTGGCTGCACCGCACAGGAGATTGTCGAATCCGTGGGTATGCAGTTATCCGATCTGTTTCCAGAGAACGGCTTTGACCGGGGTGCTTATGCACTGCACAAGCGGGTCCAAGCCAGAGTAGAGCGTGCGGAGCTCGATACGCTGATCGTAAAAATTGCCAAGGGCGACATCGCCAGCGGCAAGACCTTGACCCCTAACCAACAAAAAGAAGTACAGGCGGCTGTGGCGCGCCTGCAAGGAGTACTCCAATGAGTAATCAACCAGAGCCAATACCTACTGCGCAGGTGGAGGTCAGCGTGGAAGAGAGCTTTAACAAGCTGCTGGAAAATTTCGATGAAGGCACTTTGGCTGAAGCGGCAAACCAAGCAGTCTTCCTGGAAACCGGCGAGGCGCCAACAAGACGCAGGGGGCTGTTCACGTTTCTCCCCTGTTTTAGCGGGTACGACAAACAGTTTGACTACCTGATTAAAGGGTACATGCCCGCTCAGGCGCTGGGTGTCCTCTATGGCGCATCCGGTTGCTATAAGAGTTTCCACGCACTGAATTGGGCTGCACACATCGCACTGGGGCGGAGCTGGAACAAAGCGAGGGTAACGCAAGCCCCTGTGCTCTACATCGCAGGAGAAGGCGGCATTGGCGTACCTCGGCGGATCAAAGCGCTGGCGAATAAGTACAACAACGCTCAGCCGATTCCCGATCTACATCGATTGGACCACCCGGTGCACTTCGGGGACACCGCGCAGGTGGTCCAGCTCATTCATTCGGTCAAGCAGAAGAGCGATGAAACCGGCAAACAGTTCGGGCTCATCGTGTTGGACACCTTGGCGCGATGCTTTAACGGTGACGAAAACAAAGCCGAAGAAATGGGGAAATTTATCGCCGCCTGTGACCGACTCAAGGCAGAAACTGGGGCCACAGTGCTAGTGGTTCACCACTCTGGCGTGGCAGACCCGAACCGAGCCAGAGGCTCTTCGGCACTGCGTGCTGCGGCAGACTTTGAGTACCGTGCACAACGGGCAAAATCAGAGCGTGCGGGCGTGGTGGTTGTAGGAACAAAATCCAAGGATGAAAAAGAACCTGTGCCGCAAGTGTTTTGGTTGGAAAAAGAAAACCTGTTTACGGATGCCGACGGCGATCAAATTGCCAGCCTCGTATGTGCTGACCTGGGCGAAACGCCACCGGAAGGTGACATCGACGAAAGTGGCGAAGTGGCGCTGACAAACTACGAACAAAGCCTATACCAGGCGGTGCGGTCCCGTATGGCCAATGAGGAGCAAACAGAGCTCGCAGTATTGCGCGACGACATGCGCGCGCAGTACGGCGATAAAGCTCGCAAGAGCTTCAAGCGCTGGCTGGATGGCTGCATTACCAAAGAAGTTCTGCGGTTGGAAGGAGAGATCCTTATCACCACCAGTCCGGCGGAAAACATGGGTATTGCCATGGTTGCCGAATATGAAGCCATGAAAGCGTCCGAGTCAGAAGCTCAAACGACAGAACGCTAACCCAATTATTGCCGCGCCGCACTGCTGCCACTAAGGGCCCGGACTGCGGCGCGGCACCTGAAACTGATTATTGAGGAATTGAAAATGAAAAAGCTTGCGAAGTGTGAAAGAACAGGGGAGTTGATTCCGGTAGAGCGGGGCTTCTTTGTCGGCCGGACGCGGGATGGTTCCTGGGAATTCGTGTCATACCAGGCCCAGGAGTATCTGGGTGACTACCCGATCCTGAGTACCGACCTGGTCGCCAACCCGTCGGAGCTCGTGGACTGGATGGCCCACCTGTACGAAAAGGCTTGGTTTAAGCCCTGGAAGTTCTTTCGGTTTATGCACGAGTTCAGACGTGACAACCGTTTGTACTGAGAGTAAGCCCTAAAATTGCCGCGCCGCACTGAAGACCCTTAGAGGTATGAGTGCGGCGGGGCAGCCTATCCAGTTCGAGTTGGGGGAGGGGGGATCAGTTTCTGGTGCTTTTTTAGGTACACCATGTGGCAAATCGAATTTGCGCGCCCGCAAATTAGCGGAGGGGGGTAATTACTGTGACTGTCCCAGTTTTCAAAGACAGACTGTGCCGCTGAGGAGGTCTCTGTCTGCCTTTCAGTACTGAAGCGCTTCTTCAGTGTGGTTTCGGAGATGGATTACTTGGCCTTGCTGGCGCGCGAAGTTAGCCAGTGAAACCAATTCTGGGTTTCGGTTTAGTCGGGGCGCGGCACCGAGTATGTCTCTCAGACAGAGATCTAGTTCCAGAGGTGCACGATCGCTCTGATCGACTATGCGGTATAGCAGATCTAGAGACTCTCCAGGGTAATCGCTGCATAAGCCCGATTTCGCGAGCTCCATGATTATGTAATCAGAGTGGCGTAAGGCCACCAGCCAATCTTTCAGCATCTCTATGGCGTCCGGGAATTGGCGGCAGGCTGCGATGGCGAGCTGGACAAGTTCCTCAGCAATACCAATGGTGATCCGTTCTTGTTCTTTTGGCCACAGTGATTGCCAGAAAGGTTCTATTTTTTCCTTCCAGTAGGCCTCACGCTGGTCACCCGCACCCTTTAAGGCTTGGGTCAAGGCATCTGCAACTGTTCGCAGGCCGGTATTTGGCAGCGCGGAAATTGCGACGCGCAACTCTTTGGGTGTGAAGGTGTCAGCTGGCTCTAGGGCAGCGAAGGTGAGAATTCTCGCGTACTGCTGGCCGTACTCACTGAGCAGGTTATAGTGCTGGGCGGTTTCCAAGAAGGCTGTTTTATATGCTGATATTAATGGTCGATATAGTCGCGGCGCCCATAGGTAACCCTGCCATAGCGCGGGTGCCTCGGGGTTGGCCTGTTGCCAGTTCAGCAGTGGCAGCAGATGAGTTGTAGTCCATTCTCGATCGATGCGAAACAATGCGATCTGTCGAGATGAAAGCAGTACCCGAGAGTGGCGGTACTGCGCTTGTTTTGGATCACAGAGCTCGGTGAACAGCTGGTGTATCGGGGATGGCAAGGTGTCATTGTCTTTAGGCTGACTCTTAAACAAATAACTAAGCAGCGCCTGTGTGATGTGGCCTATGGGATGATTGATTGCGCGAGTAACAGGTTCCTCTGTGGGAACACCATCCTTAAGTTGTGACGCCAGAGCTAGCATACGTCGACATAATTGGAAGAACGCGTCTTCTTGCTCGGTAATAGACCCGGCAATAGTTTTCAGCCACCAAGCTAAGCTGTTCGCGACGTCCAGGAGTGTATCGTCTGGCATATCAATTATCGGGGTTGCCAGTCGGCTCCAAGAGTCTACAGCGAATTGGTCCTGGCTCCAGGCCTGTAGCCCTTCGCGCCAGTAACGCGCTGGCCAGTAATTCTGGTGGGCTAATGTGCATAAGGCGTCACTACAAAGCGCAAAGTCTTGCCGACAGATGTCACTCCAGTCATTGTCACTGGCCGGGCGCTTTTGAAGCCAATCAATCAGATCAGTCAGTGAACGGGGAGCGGCTTCGACGTTGTCGTGCCAGCTGAAGCCTTCATCGCCTGTGCGGCCGCTCCAGATCGAAAATTCATCGCTTTCGTCGCTGGCGAGTTTCCAATGGAGGTGTTCCAGTTGCAATAGCGAAAAGTGTTCTTTCGCGTCATCACTTAGCTTGCAGCCGGATGATGCCAGTTTTGCCAATCGTAACCAGACGGCGTGGTCGGCCAATAGTTGCCACTCTTCGATATTGCCGTCATAGTTATCTCCCTTCCTTGGTCCGTCCAAGATAGCTTTTTCAAGTCTCGACTGATTCACGCGAGAAAGATTGCCGCCCTGCAACACTAGTAAGCGCAGCGATTCACGGCGGGTTGATCCGGCCCAAAGCCAGCGGTGGTCATTATCTAGTAACCAGGCAACCCACTCGCCGTCGGGGGCGATATAACTCTTACTGGCGGCGAACAGTGCGAGACGGCGAAAGGTTGGGTAGGGTTGCATCAGCCAGCCGTGCACAATGGTACGAGCTTGCTCAGGGTTCTGTTCCAATATGGCCAACCATGCGTCGCGTAACAATTCGATCAGGGCGACCCAGTCATCATGATCTCGATTCTGTACATGCCGGCTGATGGAGGGCAAACGCCAGTGGCTGTAGTCTTCGTCGACGGTATGCGGGTCCAACTCATTGCGGAGGTCTAGGGCATCACTCAGCAACTGTTGGGCATCGCTGACAAGATAAGGTAGTAATGCCTGCCAGTCTTCAGAACCGCGAAATTCCTCCAAGGTAGTTTGCGCATGATCTGTGTTCAGTTTTAGTTCCCAGTTGACCAAATCACTTATACGTTCCGGTTGTTTTTTACTCTCATCACGATAAAGCGCCGCGATAGAAATTTTGGGAGCGAGTAGTTCACGTAACTCCTGCCGTAACATTACTGAGCCGCCGTCTCTGTTTAGGCGTTTTTTCCAGAGATATAGGTCCGAACTGCTGTGCGTGGGTCTGACTGCCCCGGCAAGCAGCAGGCGCCAAAGGGTCCGCATGTGTACACAAGGTATGGCATGGGGAGCGTTATCTCTAATTCGTTGGAGTTCGTCCAAGCTACCTTTGGACTCCAGCTCTACCAGTTCATCCATCTTCCGTTCAATTAGCCATGCAAAATTACTTTGCAGTTGGCCGCCATGCCTGGCTATCCATATGATCAGCTTTGGGTTGTCCAAGTGGCGAGTTAGCCAGCGCCCCAGTTGCGTCATTACATCATCACACTGCACATCTTCGCGGTAATGGGAAACTAGGCCCATCCATGGTGCATGAGTGAATGGAGTTGGGCGCCGAGCCAAGCTGAAGTTTTGCTTCAGCTGGTTATTTTCTGACGCGGCAACCCCAAACCTTGGAAGATCAGCAACCTTGAATTGGTTTGCTGTAAAGGCATCAAGCCACTCTATTGCCGGAACAGGGTTATGTTCGGCAAACCGTTTGGCGGGTAGCCCAGATCTATGAGATAAAGCCCACAGCATTCTGCCGACAAAGTCATCTTGTTGTGTGCTTGACTCTGGCTTGGCTATCGCATTTTTTGTTACCACGGCTTCACGGCCTTCTACGCCAGCTCGATAGGTCTCAGCCCATGCTTTCAGCGTGCCGTGTAGTTTGGTGTGCGCTTGGTCATCCTCTGTTACTTGGTAGAGAATTGGCGTGACTCCTTTGGCCAGCCATTCACGTTCCTTATCTGCTTCTTTGCCTGGTTCGCAGTCTCCAAATGCGTATGCATCGAGAGTTTTGTTGCCGAGTCGGCGATCCGCAGCGATAGCGTCCATCATGTACCGCAATATGGGGTCGCCGATGCTGTAACCGACGAAGCAAACGACATAATTTCGAAGAAGTTCGCTAACAAAGCGCGCGGCCCAGCGCTCCACGAGATAAGCCAGCCCGAAATCTCCACTTGTCAAAACAAGTCGATTGAGCTCCGACTCTTCTGCCTCAGCGGGTAGCAGACCGTGCAGGTAGACAATGCCGTCCCAGTGGCTATTTTTAGGAACCGGTACTAAGGGAGCCGGGTATTCTTTGACGGCAACGTTGTCGAGTTTCGCCGCCCGGGTAAAAATACGATCAAAGTTTGTAGTGACGAGTCTTAAGGGACCTTTCCGATCTCGACCCAATTGCAGGAGCGCACGGTGAGAGTCGTATGCGCCTTTTTTCCCTTTAAACTGCAGAGCTTGAAATAGGCGTTGACGTAGCGCTGTGCGTTGTCCCGCAAATCGGCGCTCAAGTTGTTCCAGGGCCGCGTCGTATTGATAGCTTTCTATGAGCTGCTGTTCTTGCTGGTTGGGGTGTTCGTTGCAGAGTTTGTAGATGTTTTCTACCAGTCCAGCAAATCCGGGAAGGCCCGCAGGATAGGAGATGCCCGCACCGCAAAAGAATATCACCCGACCTTCTTCATGTGCCTCAAGTAGTGTGTCCGGTATATCTGGGCCGTCAGTAATGAGCTGCATGACATTCCTTTGTCACTGGAGTGTGAGATACAAAAAAGCCCAACGACCTCAGCGGTTGTTGGGCTTTTTGTTGGGTAGAAGCAAAAGGCCTCTCTAAGCCCTTGAATCTACAGCGTATATGGCGGTGGGGCAGGGATTCGAACCCTGGGACCTGTTACAGTCAACGGTTTTCAAGACCGCCGCTTTCGACCACTCAGCCACCCCACCAAATTGTCTGGCGCATTATACCGACCCTTTTTGCGGGTACAACCCTGCGCGTGATTTTTTTAATTACTTCAATAGGTTAGGTGCTTTTTTAGCCAGCTTTCAGGCAGTAAAAAGGGCGCCGAAGCGCCCCTTTACTTCTGGATTAGCTCGCTTCAGCGGGCCCTTCCGGCTCAGCAGTGGTCTGGGCACGACCAACGCGGGGATCATTCGCAGGGCGAGTGATGGTGCGCGGGGTGTGCTCGATGGCTGCCGGCTGGGAAGTGTCCAGCGGAGTATCCAGGCCCATCTGCGGGTGCGCTGTTGCTACAGCAACGTCACCCAGTGGCTTTGGATTTACACGCGGATCATTGCTGGCGCGTCCAACTGTCTGCGGGGCTGCCGTCACCGGTGCTGCAGCGGCAGCCACTGGCGCTGCTTCGGCTTCAACGACTGGTTCTTCAGCTTGCGGCTCTGCAGTGACCACTGGTGCGGGCGCTTCGGCGGCTTCGGTCGCTACAGGCGCTTCCTCTGCAACCGGCTCGCTGTCCGCCGCAGGTGCAACCTCAGCGGTTTCAGCGGGCGCTTGCGCCGCAGGTATTTGTTCAGCCTCAGTCTCCTCGACAGGAGCTTCGCTGGCGGCTTCAGTGACCGGTGCAGCAGGCGTAGGGGCTTCCGCCTCCGGCGCACTGACACTTTCCTCGGCGTCAGCTTCGGTCTTTTGTGTCACTGCAGCCTGCGCTTCCTGCCACGGTTGAGCGGGTGCGGCTTCTGCCGGCTCGTCGGCTTTGGGCTCAGCTACTGGCTTAGCAGCAGGTGCTTCCGGTGCGGTTGGCGCAGCGGCGGCGGGCGCAGCGGCCTTAACGGCTTCTGGTGCAGCCTTTTCAGCGGTGACCTTGGCTTCGCCTTCGGCTTCGTCAATGGCTTCATTGACTTCGCGGTTCAGCTCTTCCTGGCTCTGGGCAACGTTAGCCGCGGCCTGGTTCTCTCCGCGACGACCGCGTCGACGTGGCTGCGGACGACCGCGCACGTTGCTCGGGCGACGGGAAGGGCGGTCCTGCTGATCGCTGGCGCCTTCCGCTGCCTCTTCTGCAACTGCGGTGACTTCTGTCTTGTTGGTATCCTGCTGACCTTCTTCGCGACGACGACGACCTTCACCGCCGCGGCGGCGACGGCGACGACGCTGACCCTGGCCTTCCTGAGTCTGGCCGCTTTCTGCTGTCTGCTTTTCTACTTCTTCGCGCTTGCCCTGGCGTTTGTCCTGACGCTTGTCGTCGCGCTTGCCGTCACGTTTATCCTTGCGGGAATCCTGACGCTCGCGACGATTTTCAACCTTCTCTTCCCGACGCTCGCCATCGCGCTGACGGCCACCGCGGCTACGGCGGTTACCACGCTGGTTGCGGCTGCGCTTCTGGTAGTTCTTGCCGCGGCCCTTGGCCTTTTTGTGTTTCTTTTTCTTGTCATCGTCAGATGAGAAGAGATCTGAAATTGCCTTGAATAGTCGCGCGATCAAGCCGGGCTTCTCTTCCTCGACTGGCGTCGGGGCTGGGGCGGTATGCGTGATTTGCTGCACAGCCGGTGCCGCTGGGGCACGAGTGGGCTCTTCATCGCGGGTAGCAACGACGTCTTCCACGGTGCCGGAGATCTTGTAAGAGGTTTCCAGTGTGGCGGCGTCATCGTCACGCAGGCGCTGCACTTCAAAGTGCGGCGTTTCGATATCGGCATTCGGGACCACGACAACACGGGTCTTGTTGCGTGACTCGATCTGGGAAATTGCCTTCCGCTTTTCGTTCAGCAGGTAGGTCGCGACGTTAACCGGCGTAATGGCGCGGATCTCGGCGCTGCGTTCTTTTTTGGCTTCCTCTTCGACCAGGCGAAGAATCGACAGGGCCAGAGACTTGGTGCCACGAATCGTGCCCTGGCCACTACAGCGGGGGCAGACGCGGAAGGTTGTTTCACCGAGGGAAGGACGCAGGCGCTGACGGGACATTTCCAGCAGGCCGAAACGCGAGATGCGACCGACCTGAACCCGGGCGCGGTCCATGCTCAGCGCCTTTTCCATACGCTTTTCGACTTCGCGCTGGTTGGACTTGCTTTGCATGTCGATGAAATCGATGACCACGAGGCCACCCATATCCCGCAGGCGCAGCTGGCGGGCGATCTCGTCGGCCGCTTCCAGGTTGATGTTGCGGGCGGTTTCCTCGATGTCGCCACCCTTGGTCGCGCGCGAGGAGTTGATGTCGATCGACACCAGCGCTTCGGTCACGTCGATCACAATCGATCCGCCGGAGGGCAGTTTGACCTCACGCTCGAAAGCGGTCTCGATCTGGCTCTCGATCTGGTAGCGATTGAATAGGGGAATGGCGTCGTCGTAGTACTTTACCTTGTTGGCGTACTGCGGCATTACCTGACGGGCAAACTCCGCAGCGAGCTGGAAGGCACCTTTGTCGTCAACAATGACTTCGCCAATGTCGTCACGCATGTAGTCGCGAATTGCGCGGATGATGACGTTGCTTTCCTGGAACAGGAAGTGCGGCGCCTTGGATTCGTCGGCTTCGGTCTTGATGGCATCCCAGAGCTGCATCAGGTAGTTCAGGTCCCACTGCAGTTCTTCGCCGCTGCGGCCAACACCGGCGGTGCGGACAATGATGCCCATGCCGGAAGGGACTTCAACGCTGGAGAGCGCGTCGCGCAGGTCAGAGCGTTGCTCGCCTTCGATACGACGAGAAATACCGCCGGCGCGGGGGTTGTTTGGCATCAGCACCAGGTAGCGGCCCGCGAGGCTGATAAAGGTGGTCAGTGCCGCCCCTTTATTGCCGCGCTCTTCTTTGTCGACCTGGACAATGACTTCCTGGCCTTCCTTGATGACATCCTTGATCTTTACGCGGCCCTCAATGTCTTTGGGCTGCTTGGTAAAGTATTCACGGGAAATTTCTTTCAGGGGAAGGAAGCCGTGGCGCTCCTCGCCGTAGTCGACAAAGGCAGCTTCGAGAGAGGGTTCTACGCGGGTAATTTTACCCTTGTAAATATTGGCTTTTTTCTGCTGGCGGGTGCGGTTTTCGATATCGAGATCATACAGCCACTGGCCATCGACCAGGGCAACACGCAACTCTTCGGGTTGAGTTGCATTGATGAGCATTCTCTTCATGCGTGTACTTATCCTTGCGTTGCACAAAGGTAAGACACTGAGACTACAGGCTTGTGGTACCTGTCCCGTTAACGGGACAGTGAGGTTCCTGGCGGGCCTGGAAGCATCTTGATGCTTCGGGCAGGTTCGCCGAGGTTTCCCTCTTCATCAACTCAAGCTGCGCCCGCAAGTGGGCAGCTGCTTCCACTGGCACCATCTTGGCCGTTCTGGGGCCTGGTGCCGCTGACCGGGGTTATGGCCAGCGCCGTCTCTACATCGACGGCAGGGTCACTTGTTCGTGCTTCTCTGTCTTCGGGGGGCTTGTGGCCTGACTCCCGGTCTATTTTGTTTTCCCTGGCTGCCCAGTTGGGCGCGCTAAAGCGGGAGGCCAGTACGGTCGCTGGCGTTCGTCACAGAGAGCGACGTCAGTTTTCGAGTCTGTTCGTTTTCAAGCGCTGCGGGTTTCAGCCCGTCTTACCTTCGCGATAAAACCCGCCTTGGGGCGGGAGCTCGTTTGGCTGGCGAGGCCCCTTTGATACTCATTTAAATGGGGTTGCCTCGTCGCCGAAGTTTGTCGGTGCCGCGGACTGCCGCGCACCCGGCCTATTGGCGGTATTTTCTCTTTTTACGCTGCCTGAGCCCACGAGTTCATCGTGATATGGCGGTGCAGCGCCGAAAACCAGCCCAATTCAGGCGGGCCGAATATAGCACGGAGTGGAAGTACCTTCAATTGGGTCGCTGCTGCGGCTATCATGCGCCCCATGCGAAGTAACCAACCCCCCGAGCGACCCGATAAGGTCGCTACCGATCGCGCCGGTACCGGCGTCCAGTTCATCACTGTCCCTGCCGAGCTTGAAGGGCAGAGGATTGATAATTTCCTGCAGGCGCGCCTCAAAGGCGTGCCGCGCTCACGTATCTATCGCATTTTGCGTAAGGGCGAAGTGCGCGTAAATAAAGGACGCGTCAAAGCGGAATATCGGGTGAAGGCGGGTGATCAGGTCCGTGTGCCGCCGGTACGTGTTGCCGAGAAGCAGGCGCCCGCTTTGGCAGGAGAATCCCTGCGCTCGTTGATTGAAGCGTCCATACTGTACGACAAAGGCGGTTTATTGGTGATCAATAAGCCCTCCGGCCTTGCGGTGCACGGCGGTAGCGGAGTTCGCCTGGGGCTGATCGAAACGCTCCGTCAGATGTTCCCGCAGAGTCCGTTTATTGAGCTGGTGCACCGTCTGGACCGGGACACGAGCGGCGCGATCCTGGTGGCGCGCAAGCGCAATGTGCTACAGCACGTACAGGCGGAGCTGCGCAGCGGGCGCGTGGGGAAATCCTATCTCGCGCTCGCCTGTGGCAAATGGCCGCGGGGCAGGAAGGTAGTGGATGCCCCGTTGCGCAAGAATACCCTCAAGAGTGGAGAGCGCATGGTGTCCGTTGATCCCGAGGGTAAGCCATCAGAGACGCGCTTTCAGGTGCTGGAGCGTTTCAAGGGGGCGACCTTGCTGGCCGCGGAGCCGGTGACAGGGCGTACACACCAAATTCGGGTGCACGCCCAGTTTGTCGGCTGCCCCCTGGCAGGCGATGGTAAATATACTGCGGATGAAGCGAACCGAGAGTTTCGCGACCGCGGCCTGCGTCGGCTGTTTCTACACTCCGCCCGTGTGCGCTGTACCTTGCCGGATGGCGAGAAGGTGGATGTTGAGGCGCCGCTCTCCGACGAGCTGGAGCAGGTATTGAAACATCTGCGGACGCCAGTACGGCCCCGCGATTAGTCTGGGTTAAAACGAACTGTCAGGTGGTTTTCGGTCATGCTGGTCATACTCGATTGGGATGGGACGGTCTGTAATTCCGAGGCGCGTATTGTCGCCTGCATGCAACGTGCTGCGGAGCGGGCGGGGATGCCAGTGCTCGCGCCTGATGCGATTGGCAACATCATCGGTCTGGGCCTGCCAGAGGCCTTGAATACGCTCTTTCCCGAGATCTCGATGGCGGAGCGTCAGCAGGTTAAGGACTATTACGTGGAGGCGTGGCTGGACGCCCGCGTTGACCCCCTGCCGCTGTTTGACGGTGTGCTGCAAACGCTGGACAAGCTGTTGGGCAATGGGCATCGGCTCGCGGTTGCCACCGGGAAAAGTCGCCAGGGGCTCAATCGGGAATTCAGCGATCACGGTGTACGCGACCTGTTCGTGACCAGCCGCTGCGCGGATGAGACGGCCTCCAAGCCGCACCCCTTAATGCTGCAGGAGATCCTTGGGGAGACCGGCTTCACTGCAAGGGACTCTGTGATGGTGGGAGACACCGTCTATGACCTCGAAATGGCCGCTTCCGCTGGGATGCCGGCCATCGGGGTTAGCTACGGGGTGCATCACCCCGAGCGACTGCAGGGCTGCGCGCCCGTCGCGATCATTGATCACTTCTCCGAGCTGCTCGAATGGCCGCCACTCACCCCCTAGGGTGGTTGCTGCTGCGTCTGAGATTAGCGGGCGGGCAGGGCGCCATCTTCTGCCAGTGGTGAAATGCCCCATTGCTCAAGCATGCTGACTAATCGAATTAATGGGAGTCCTATCAGCGAGTTGTAGTCGTTCCCTTCCATTTTTTCGAAAAGTGCGATACCTAAGCCTTCGACTTTGAATGATCCGGCACAATCCAGCGGGCGCTCGATCGCCACATAGCGGGCGATCTGCTGCTCGCTCAGGGGGCGGAACCAGACTGAAAAAGTTTCTACGCAGAATTGCTCTCTTGCACTGGCGGAATCCAGCAGGCACAGGCCAGTATGAAAGGTAACCGGCTTGCCGCTGCAGAAGTTGAGCTGCTCCTGTGCTCGGGCGGGCTCACCAGGCTTGCCCAGGATGCGCCCCTGGCACTCTGCGACCTGATCCGACCCGATGATCATCGCGTCGGACTGGGAGCCGGCCACGGCTGCTGCCTTTTCGCGCGCCAGACGTTCGGCCAGCGCGCCGGCTTGCTCCCCGGGCAGTCTTTCTTCATTTATATGTGGAGATTGGCTGGAGAAGGGTAAGCCCAGCTGTTCGAGCATTTTCTGGCGGTAAGGAGAGCTCGAGGCGAGTATCAGCGGTCGCGGCATCTGTTGGTCAATCCGTGGCTTTGTCTGCGGGAATCGGGGTGTGAGAATGCGAGAATCTTGCGCCGTTGGAATTGTTTTGACAAGGGTGGGCCTTGTCCATAGAATTGCGCGCTTATGTCGATACCCCCCTCAAAAAAGGCGCTTCCAGGAAGCGTAGATGCACGCAAACTGGCGCATCGAGAGCAGTACCTGTCGGGTCCGATTCCGGTGGAAGTGCTCGAGAGAGTCAAGGAAGCGGTGCATGCAGTTGAGGGTGAAATCCAGGCCGAGCTGGTGTTCGCACGTGACCTGAATGGTCATTTTGCGGTACACGGCAAAGCTGAAGGGCGTGTTGAGCTGCTTTGCCAGCGATGCCTGCAGCCATTGACCGAGCCGGTCGAGGCGGAGATTCACTGGGGTATCGTCTGGTCTGAGGAGCAGGGGAAAGCCTTGCCCAAGGATCTTGACCCGGTGGTTCAGGAGGGCGATGAGCTCAACCTCCACCAGGTATTGGAAGATGAGATTTTGCTCAATCTGCCAATGGTTGCCTACCATGCGGAGGAGTGTGTGGCGCGAGAGCGCTTCCATTTCGGCGATGAGGCAGTCGAGGCGGATGAGCAGTCGGAAAACCCCTTTAAAGTGCTGGAACAGTTGAAGGGATCATCGAAGAAGCGCTGAGCATTTTCGTTGAGTTTGGGCTCGCCGGTAGGCGCCCCGGTTCCAGTGAAATTTAGTTATTTTAGGAGCAAGCCATGGCTGTTCAACAAAACAAGAAGACTCGTTCCCGTCGCGGTATGCGTCGCTCCCACGACGCCCTGACCGGACCGACTCTGTCCGTAGATCCGACCACCGGTGAAAAGCACCGTCGTCACCACGTGACCAAAGACGGTTTTTACCGTGGTCGCAAGGTGATCGAAGTCGGCGGCTCTGAAGAAGAGTAAGTTTTGTCCAGCCAATTGCGATTGGCAGTGGATGCGATGGGCGGGGACTTAGGTCCCCGCTCTGTCGTTCCGGCCTGCGTACGTTTCCTGTTACGCTTTCCCCAGTCTGAATTGCGGGTTTTTGGCCCGGTTCAGCTTCTGCAGAAGCTTTTCAACGAACACGACTGTTCGGCGTTCTCCTCCCGCCTGGAGCTGGTCCATGCCGACCAGGTAATTACCCAGCATTGCGATCCCTTGCGTGCCGTTCGGCACAAGCGCGATTCCTCCATGGCGTCTGCCCTGAAGCATCTTGAAGCGGGTGACGTACAGGCAGTGGTGAGTTCCGGTAATACCGGTGCGCTGTTCGCATTGTCGCGCAGTATTCTCGGGACGATCGAGGGAGTGCGCCGCCCGGCACTGGGCAAGTCACTACCAGCAGAAAAGGGTTCGTGTTTCTTGCTCGATCTGGGGGCGAACGTTGGCTGTAGTGCCGAAGACCTGCTGCAATTTGCGCGGATGGGCATCGAGGCACAGCGGGTGCATTCGCAGAAGTGCAATCTCCGCGTCGCACTATTGAATATCGGTGCCGAGGCGCATAAGGGGACGGAAGAGATCCGGAGGGCGGCCGACCTGCTGGAGGCAGACCCGGAAGTCAACTACGTGGGCTTCGTCGAGGGTCACGATATATTTACCGGCAGTGTGGACGTGGTTGTGTGCGATGGCATGCTCGGCAATGTGGCGTTAAAAGCCGCCGAGGGTGTGATTCGACTGATAGGTCAAAAGTCGTTCACGATCGAAGAGAAGACGCCGCTCAAGCGCTATTTTGGCCAATTAGCCATAAAGTTGTTGCGAAAATGGCGGACACAGGTGGAACCCGGTCGCTATAATGGCGCCAGCTTTTTAGGGGTGAAGGGCAACGTGATCAAGAGTCACGGAGGTGCCAGCAGTGAAGCGTTTTACCGGGCCATGATTACGGCCAAGGAATGCGCCGAGGCCGACCTGGCGACACGCGTCGGCAGGGCGATGTCAGAATTGCAGGCGCGCGTCCATCACCAGTGACAACACCAGCTGTGAGGATGTCCCATGGCCAATGCTTCTCTCGCATTCGTCTTCCCCGGTCAGGGATCGCAGCAGATCGGCATGCTCGCCGACGCTGCATCGGAATTTCCTGAAGTCCAGTCTACTTTTGCCGAGGCGTCGCAAGTCCTCGGTTACGATCTCTGGGACCTTTGCCAGAATGGCGAACAGTCCGATATCAATCTCACTGAACGCACCCAGCCTCTGCTGTTAACCAGCAGTGTTGCACTCTATCGTGCCTGGCAGAGTAATGGCGGTGCGACACCGGGCCTGATGGCCGGACATAGCCTGGGTGAGTGGTCTGCACTGGTTTGTGCCGGTGTTGTGGCTTTCACTGATGCCGTGGCGTTGGTGCGCGAGCGTGGCCGCCTGATGCAGGAGGCCGTGCCAGCCGGGCAGGGCGCAATGGCAGCGGTTATCGGACTGGAAGATGCGGCTGTAGAGCAGGCGTGTTCCGACGCGGCCCAGGGCGAAGTGGTTGCCGCGGTGAATTACAACTCTCCCGGCCAGGTAGTGATCGCGGGAAGTGCTGACGCCGTAACCCGGGCGATCGAAAACTGTAAAGCGGCTGGCGCAAAACGCGCGATGCCACTGCCAGTGAGCGCACCATTTCATACCGAGTTGATGCGTCCCGCGGCGGAGAAGCTGGCAAGCCAAATAGAAGCGACCGAATTCGACGCACCGTCCATTCCGGTAATTCACAACGTCCATGCTCAGGCGGAATCCGATCCGTCTCGGGTGAAGGCGTTGATGATCGAGCAGATTTACAGTCCGGTCCGCTGGACGGCGTGTGTACAAGAGCTGGTGTCGCGCGGTGCCCAGGATCTGGTCGAATGTGGGCCGGGCAAGGTACTCGCCGGATTGGCCAAGCGTATCGATCGCAGCCTCACATCCCACAATATTGAATCACCTGATCAGTTGAAGGCCGCGGTAAGCGCGACTTCTGCGTAATCCCAATCGAGGAAAGATCACTTTGAATTTTTCACTGAATGAGAAAGTAGCCCTGGTAACGGGGGCTAGTCGCGGTATTGGTGCGGCAATTGCAGATATGCTTGGCTCCATGGGTGCCACTGTAATTGGTACGGCAACCTCTGACGCTGGCGCAGAAAAAATTTCCGCGCGTTTCGCCGAAAAGGGCGTAAAGGGTGCGGGCCGTGTATTGGATGTGACCAGCCCCGAGAGTCTCGCGGGATTGTTGGACAGCATGAAAGCCGAATTTGGTGCGCCTACCATTTTGGTGAATAACGCGGGCATTACCAAAGACAACCTTCTGATGCGCATGAAAGAAGAAGAGTGGTCAGCGGTGATCGATACCAACTTGAGTG
Organism: Microbulbifer sp. ABF4_148; assembly: GCF_056158985.1. NCBI lineage: Bacteria > Pseudomonadati > Pseudomonadota > Gammaproteobacteria > Cellvibrionales > Microbulbiferaceae > Microbulbifer > Microbulbifer sp. ABF4_148. The sequence goes on along the minus strand of NZ_JBSWUI010000001.1, from coordinate 2,790,216 downwards.
CGGTGTATCGTGCGAGCAAAGCCTGCTTGCGTGACATGACCAAAGCACGCTGGGGGCGGATCATTAATATCAGCTCTGTGGTTGGCAGCATGGGTAATGCGGGGCAGAGCAATTATGCAGCGACCAAGGCGGGCGTTGCCGGTTTTGCTCGCTCTTTAGCCGCGGAAGTTGGATCCCGCGGGATTACCGTCAACACGATTGCACCGGGTTTTATCGATACCGATATGACCAAAGTGTTGCCGGAAGCGCAGCGCGAAGCATTGATGGGCAAGATTCCGTTGGGCCGCCTGGGCCAGCCTGAAGAAATTGCGTCCGTTGTTGCATTTTTGGCCAGCGATGCTGGAGGTTATATCACCGGTGAGACGATTCACGTCAACGGTGGCATGTATATGACTTAAGTCTTTGGCTTAAGTTTTATGTTTAACTTACTGATAATTCAGTAATTTTTTTGGCTAAAGGTGTTCTCCGGGGTTGATGCATTACATCCCCTGAAAATCAGGGTACAATTCGGCCCCGGATTATCCATTAGCTGTGTGAGCCGGTTGCGACAGAGTGAACAAAACAACACGGTTTGTTGTAGCCACTACAGATTTTCATCCACTAGGAGTTAAATTGAACCATGAGCAGCATTGAAGAGCGCGTAAAGAAGATCGTTGCTGAACAGCTGGGCGTTAAGGAAGAAGACGTAAAGCCTGAAGCCTCGTTTGTAGAAGATCTTGGCGCTGACTCACTCGACACAGTTGAGTTGGTAATGGCTCTGGAAGAGGAATTCGAAACCGAAATTCCGGACGAAGAAGCCGAAAAAATTACCACTGTTCAGCTCGCCATCGACTACATCAACCAGAACCTTGGTTGATAAGAGCTGGATAGCTTGAAAGTCGGACGGCGACACAGTCGTCCGCAGTGATTTTCTAGAGCCGTTCTATGTCACCATAGTGCGGCTTTACTTTTATTACCGCTAGGAAATTGTGACTGCTGAAGGGCAGGTGTCCCCAGCTGGGAACACTGTAGGTAGGTAGCACAGTACAGTTTTCGGGGGAGTTTCGAGTGTCACGTAGAAGAGTTGTCGTAACAGGCCTGGGGATGGTCAGCCCGTTGGGAAATACGGTAGACGCAACCTGGGAAGGTATTCTGGCTGGTCGCAGCGGTGCGGCCCCCATTGAAACTTTTGACGTTTCGAAGTTCACCACACAGTTCGCAGCAACTGTAAAAGATTTCGACCCTGAGCCCCTGCTTCCGGCGAAAGAAGCGCGAAAGATGGATATCTTTCTGCAATACGGCATGGTTGCCGGCATCCAGGCGATGCAGGATTCCGGGCTGGAGGTATCCGACGAGCTTGCGCCCCGTTTCGGCGCTTGTATTGGTTCGGGCATGGGCGGGATCGCGGCGATCGAGCACAACGCCATGCTGATTGCCGAGAAAGGACCGCGTCGCGTGTCGCCGTTCTTTGTACCGGGTGCCATTATTAATATGGTTTCCGGAAACCTTTCTATTAAATATGGGTTGAAAGGTCCAAACCTTTCCACCACTACTGCCTGTACCACCGGTACCCACGCCATTGGTCTGGGCATGCGCACGATTCAATATGGCGATGCGGATGTCATGTTGTGTGGTGGTGCTGAGATGGTAACGACCCCCGTTGGTCTGGGCGGCTTCTGTGCGGCCCGTGCGCTTTCAACGCGCAACGATTCTCCCGCAACCGCCAGTCGACCATGGGATCAGGATCGCGATGGATTTGTACTGGGTGAAGGCGCTGGTGTACTCGTCCTCGAGGAGTACGAACATGCGAAGGCCCGTGGTGCCACGATCTATGCCGAGCTCAGTGGCTTTGGTATGAGTGGCGACGCACACCATATGACCTCACCGCCCGAGGATGGCGCTGGTGCAGCGCAGTCGATGCGTAATGCGATGGACGATGCGGCGAAAACGGCGGATCAGATTCAGTATATCAATGCGCATGGCACGTCTACTCCGTTGGGTGACAAAGCGGAAATTCAGGCAGTGAAGTCTGTGTTTGGTGGTGCTGCAGACTCCGTTGCAGTGAGCTCCACCAAGTCCATGACCGGACATCTGCTGGGCGCGGCCGGTGCCATCGAAGCCATTTTCTCAGTCTTGTCACTGCGTGATCAGGTCGCGCCGGCAACCATTAACCTGGAAAATGTCGATGAAGCCTGTGCAGGTATCAACCTGGTTCCGGGAGAAGCGCAAAAAATCGCGATTGATGCGGTACTGTCGAATTCGTTCGGTTTTGGCGGAACCAATGGTTCACTTGTATTCAATCGGATCTAAATATCCGTCGGCGCCCGCGTTCGCGGGCGTGTCTCTTTCACAGCGTCACGCATTTTCCCTTCAAGTGATCTCGCGAGTGGGACATTGAGTTTTCCGCGATTTTTTGCGCTCGGTGAGCCTATCGATCAACTGCCAGAAGACGCTGCCTTTGCCGACGGCGCACTTGAGACGATGCGCCTGTCGTTCGGCCAGATTCCACTTTGGCATTTTCACCGGGCGCGGCTTCAGCGCAGTGGTTTACCCCTGCGAGCGGCGCTCAACCAGATTGAATCTTTACTGGAATCGCAGGGTCGAAACTTGCAGGCCGGGGTATTCAGGGCGCGCCTGCGTGTGGGTTACATGGCCGGTAAACTTCACTGGGATCTCGCGCTGACCGAGCTGGAGTCGCCTCCAGAAGGTGGCTATTCGGTCACGCTATTTCCAGTGAGTGTCGAGTTTCCTGAGCTGGAAAGTGTGCACACTGGATGCAAATGGCTCGATCGAAACCTATATAATGAGGCCGCACAAGCGGTACCGGCCGGCGGCGTAGAGCAAGACGGACTGCTCCTGGACGCCCGGGGACGTGTGATCGAGACATTGCGCTGCAATTTGTTGGTGCGCACGGCGAATCGCTGGCAAACACCTTGCCTCCGCGAAGTTGGCGTTCAGGGAGTGATGCGCGCTTGGTTGGCGCAACAGGTTGACCTCCAAGAGGCCGACTTGCACATTGAAGATCTCCGTCATTGCTCGGAGCTGGCAGTGTGCAATAGCCTGAGAGGAGTGATGCCGGTTACCTCGGTATTCGGGATTCAGGAATTCTCCGTTGGTGATGAGACCCGGATCTTGCAGCGGTTAATAGCGGAAAAATTGTGGTGAAGAAGAAAAAATCGTCCTGGCCAAAATTCTTGAAAGTGTTTGTCGGGTTGCTGGTGTCGGCCATCGTTGTCGTCGGCCTGGCGCTCTGGTCGGCGCAGCAGGCACTATTAAAACCCCTGTCAGTTGAGCCTGACGGGCTTCGGTTTGAGGTGCCCAGTGGCGGGAGTCTTTCAACGGTAGTGCGCAAGCTCGGGGATCAAGGCGTTGTGCGTTTTCCTCGTCTGGTACTGGCCTATGCGTACTGGCAGGAAAAAACGAGTATCCATGCGGGCGAATATCTGTTGCCCAGCGGCACAACGGCTATCGATCTTATTGATCGCCTCTACCGCGGGGATGTCACCCGCTATCGTGTCACCCTTGTCGAGGGGTGGACCTTCAAACAGGCCCTGGAAGCGGTGCGTGCAGGTCAGCGAATTGTGCATTCCTCGGCAGCGGAGTCAGCGGAGAGCGCGGCGCAGGCCCTGGGTATCGAAGGGAATCCCGAAGGCTGGATATTTCCGGACACCTATATTTACCGTTCAGGAACACTCGATATTGACCTCCTGAAGCAGGCGTATGCGCGCATGCAGACAGTGTTGTCCGAGGAGTGGAACGCTCGGGGTGACAAGTTGCCCTACGATTCTCCCTATCAGGCGCTGATCATGGCGTCGCTTGTTGAGAAGGAAACCGGACAGCCTTCTGAGCGTGATGAAATTGCCGGTGTTTTTGTCCGGCGACTGGAAAAGGGCATGCGCCTGCAGACGGACCCTACCGTAATTTACGGAATGGGCGATCGCTATCAGGGCAATATCCGTCGCAAGGACCTGCGCGAGTCAACGCCCTACAACACCTACGTCATTCGAGGTTTGCCACCCACTCCCATCGCGTTACCTGGCCGCGAGGCAATACACGCGGCTTTGCATCCCAAGCCGGGCAATACCCTGTATTTTGTGGCCAAGGGAGACGGCTCCCATTATTTCTCCTCGACCCTTTCTGAACATAATCGTGCAGTGCGGGAATATCAATTGAAACGCCGGTCGGACTATCGCTCAAGTCCCGCTCAGGAAAAGCAGCCATGACGCGTGGAAAATTTATTACCCTCGAAGGCGGGGAGGGCGTTGGTAAATCCACCAACCTGAAGTTTATTACGGACTGGCTGACTCGGCAGAACATCCGCTTTGTCCAGACTCGAGAGCCCGGCGGTACCCCGCTCGCAGAAGAAGTTCGAGCGCTGCTTCTCAGTCGCAGAGAAGAAAAGGTGGATCCTACCGCCGAGCTTTTGATGGTGTTCGCGGCGCGAGCCCAACACCTGGCCGAGGTGATCAAGCCGGCATTGGCGCGCGGCGACTGGGTAATTTGTGATCGCTTCACGGATGCGACTTTTGCCTATCAGGGCGGTGGTCGCGGCCTGGACCGGCAGCTGATTGCCAATCTCGAGCAGATCGTGCAGGGCACACTGCGTCCCGACAAGGTGCTGTTATTGGATCTGGATCCCCAAATCGGGCTGGAGCGCGCGGCGAAAACCGGTGCGCCAGATCGCTTTGAGAGTGAGCAGCAAGCGTTCTTCCGCGCCGTGCGTTCGGCCTATCTCGAACGTGCTGAGGCCGATCCAGAGCGATATGCAGTTGTCGACGCCAGCGTGTCTCTGGAAGAGGTGCAGGCGGCACTGGGTCGCCACCTGGACGCTCTTCTGGTCGCTGAGTGAATAAGAAGGTTTGTTGGATAATCCCGTGACTGAATCCTCCCAACAGGGACAGCTGATCCCTTCGCCGATGCCTTGGCAAACGGACCAATGGCAACGATTGGGCGCGCAATGGGCCGCTGGCCGCTGCCCGCACGCGCTGTTGTTCACCGGTGCGGCAGGGCTTGGCAAGCGGCGCTTTGCCCGCGCTTTTGCCGCTATGGTGCTCTGTCAGCAACCCCGACAGGGCCTTGCGTGTGGTGACTGCAAAGAGTGCAAGTTGTGGCAGGCTGGTTCTCATCCGGATTTTCTTCAGGTCGAACCTGAAAAGCCCCAGGGCCCTCTGAAGGTAGAGCAGGTGCGTGCGCTGGGTCAGTTTGTGACCCAGACGAGTGGCCGCGGTGGGGCGAGAGTGGTGTGGTTGGCACCTGCCGAGTCGATGAACGTCAACGCAGCCAACGCCCTGCTCAAAAACCTGGAAGAACCGGCGGAGTCCGTGATTTTTTTGCTGATTTCAGACGCGCCGTCAGGACTTTTACCGACGATTCGCAGCCGTTGCCAGACACTCGCTTTCGCTACCCCAGGCAGTGAAGTTGGGCTGTCCTGGCTGCACCAGCAGGGGCTGGAGGGGGCTGCTGCGGTGCAGGCGCTGGACCTCGCCTCTGGCGCGCCGCTGCAGGCGCTGGCGCTGTCAGAGCCGGAATCTCGTGAATGCCGCGAGGCATTTCTCAGCGAGCTGGTTGCTGTGGCGAGTGGCGAGGTCAGCGGGGTGTCGGCGGCGGGTAACTGGGAGGCGCCACCGGAAGCGGTCGGGTTGCCTCAATTGCTGCAGTTCTGGCAGCTGTGGGTTGGGCAGATGGCACAAATGCGCAGTTGTGATGACATGGCGGCGCAGCATCTGGGCGCGCTGATGCAACGTTTGCCAGGCAGTGGTGCGGAAGGATTGAAGCCCTTGTTCGGCTTTTACGATCATCTGGGCAAGGCGCGTGCCGCACTGTTGGGTGGGAGCAATCCCAACAAGCGTTTGCTGCTCGAGGAGCTGTTTATCCGCTGGGCCAGATTGTTCGGACATCGATAACCCGGTACAGGCGCGACGCGTCAGTCAGGCGAATATGGTCGCTATGCGATACTGTTCCTAGACACAGCAATCAGGCTCCGATAAGTTAGCGCAAAAGAACTTCAGAGAGGTGGGCTATGAAGGCCATGGGGGGCGGAGCCCGAAACGGCATTCTTTCCTTGAAAATCGACGATAAGGCGATGCTGTATGCGTCGTATATGCCGTTCGTAAAAAATGGTGGCCTGTTTATTGGCACCGATAAGCCCTACAAGCTCGGTGACGAGGTTTTCCTGCTGCTGAACCTGATGGATGAGCCGGAGAAAATTCCGGTGGCCTGCAAAGTCGCCTGGATTACACCCGCGGGCGCGCAGGGCAGCCGATCTCCCGGTATCGGGCTGCAGTTCACCGACAAAGACAATATCGTACAGAACAAGATCGAAACTTACCTGGCGGGTTCACTCGAGTCTGCCCGGCCCACCCATACGCTGTAGATCCCATGCTTGTAGATTCTCATTGCCACCTCGACCGCCTGAAACTGGATGGGGTCGAGGGAGGGCTGGACGCCGTATTGAAGCTTGCCCGGGAGCGCGGGGTTTCCAAGTTTCTGTGTGTCGGTATCAGTCTCGACAATGTCGACACTGTGGTCGAAATCGCAGGGGCCTATGACGACGTCGTGTGTTCGGTTGGCGTGCATCCGCTCGATGTTGAGTCTGGACTCGCGGATGAACAGCGCCTGATCGAGATGTCGCGCAAGCCGGGTGTGGTCGCACTGGGTGAAACCGGGCTGGATTATTACTACAGCACGGAAACCCGAGAGGTACAGCAGGAAAGCTTCGTTGCACACTTGCGCGCAGCCGGTACGGCGGGCATGCCAGTGATTGTCCATACCCGCGATGCTCGCGAGGATACTTTGTCTCTGATTCGCGCGCATGCCAATCAGGAACACGCGGGTGTTCTGCACTGTTTCACCGAAAGCTGGGAAATGGCGCGCGATGCGCTGGATATGAACTTTTATATATCTCTCTCGGGCATTGTGACCTTTCGCAATGCGGAAGCGTTGCGCGACGTGGCCCGCAAGGTGCCGCTCGAGCGATTGCTGGTAGAGACTGATTCCCCGTATTTGGCTCCAGTCCCTTATCGCGGCAAGCCCAACATTCCTGCGTACGTGCGTGAAGTGGCGGAGTTTATCGCCGACCTGCGCAATATCTCTTACGAAGAGCTCGCCAGGATCACCACTGAGAACTTTTATCGATTGTTTCCTCGGGCCCGCTAGGTCCTCGAGTAGAGTAGGTTACCCCGAATGATGCAGAAGCAACTGCAGGCCATGCTGGCCCTGCAAGACGAAATTAATACGGTTGTAAACGCAGACTGGCGTGGACAGAATTTTGCCTGGTACCGCGCGATCTGGGTCGAAAGCGCCGAGCTGCTCGACCATTACGGTTGGAAGTGGTGGAAAAAGCAGCAGCCGGAGATGGACCAGGTCAAACTGGAGCTGGTGGACATCTGGCACTTTGGGCTCAGTTTGGAGCTCCAGCAGGGTAGTGCAGAACTGGTCGCCGGGCATATGGCCAAAGAGCTGGCCGCGTTTTCCGGTACGGCGGGTGACTTCCGCGCGAATCTCGAGGCGTTCACCTTGAATACGCTTGCCAGCAAGCAGTTTGACCTCGTTGGCTTTGCCCAGCTACTGGTGGACACCGAGATGTCATTCGACGAGCTGTACCGTCGGTATGTCGGCAAGAATGTCTTGAACCGCTTCCGTCAGGACCACGGTTACAAGGACGGCACGTATATCAAGGTATGGGCCGGCCGCGAGGACAACGAGCACCTGGCCGATCTCGCAGCCACTCTCGACGCTGGCGCCGAGGATTACAGTGTCCAGCTGTATAAGGCGCTGGCAGCACGATATCCGGGAGTTCCTGAGACTTTAGTCTAGGGAATTGGCCAGATAGGTGAAATTTCGCGGTATTTCTCTATAATGCGCCCCGCTCACAAAAGAGGGAGAGGACTATCGTGAAAGCACCTGTACGTGTTGCTGTTACCGGCGCCGCCGGCCAAATCAGCTATTCGCTGCTGTTTCGTATCGCATCCGGCGAAATGCTGGGCAAGGATCAACCGGTTATCCTGCAGCTGCTCGAAATTACCCCGGCGCTCGAAGCGCTGAAGGGTGTCGCCATGGAGCTGGAAGACTGCGCATTCCCGCTGCTGGCCGGCATCGTCCAGAGTGACGACGCTACCGTCGCATTCAAGGACGCCGATTACGCACTGCTGGTTGGCGCGCGTCCGCGCGGTCCCGGTATGGAGCGTAAAGACCTGCTGGAAGCCAACGCGGCTATTTTCTCCGCGCAGGGTAAAGCCCTGAACGATGTCGCATCCCGTGACGTGAAGGTTCTGGTTGTTGGCAACCCCGCCAACACCAATGCTCTGATTGCCCAGCGCAACGCGCCGGACCTGGATCCGCGTAACTTCACTGCGATGACCCGTCTGGATCACAACCGCGCGCTGTCTCAGCTGGCTGCGAAGACCGACGCCACCGTGAATGACATTACCTACATGACCATCTGGGGTAATCACTCTTCCACTCAGTATCCTGACCTGCATCAGGTGAAAGTATCCGGCGGCAACGCCATGGATAAAGTCGACCAGGAATGGTACGAGAACGACTTTATTCCGACCGTTCAGCAGCGTGGCGCGGCGATCATTAAAGCCCGTGGTGCGTCTTCTGCCGCCTCTGCAGCCAATGCGGCGATTGATCACATGCGTGACTGGGCCCTCGGCACTGCCGATGGCGACTGGACCAGCATGGCGGTTTACAGTGACGGTTCCTACGGCATTCAGGAAGGTCTGATCTACTCCTTCCCCTGCACCTGCAAGGGTGGCGATTGGGAAATCGTACAGGGCGTGGACATTAACGACTTCTCCCGCGAGAAGATGTCTGCGACCGAACAGGAGCTGGCGGACGAGCGTGATGCAGTAGCGCACCTGCTGCCATAATCGCGACCGTTTCGCTGAAGAAGCCCGCTTTTAGCGGGCTTTTTTGTGCCTGTTTATCGGATAACAGAATCGGCCACTGCTTAGGTGGCCAGATTTTGATCAATCTTTTACCGGACTACACTTTTAAGAAGTCTCTTCGTGGAAGTGCAGTCATGGTAAGTGAAGTTGGCCGTTCCTCCCGTGCCCGGGCGTGTATCCTCCTGCAGCCCAATCAATCCCTTTCCCTGAGCGGTAACATCTGGGTGTTCATCTCCCTAGTTTCTGTATCGCTGGGCATCAGCCTGGCCTTCGCACTGGCGGGCGCCTGGATGATTCTGCCATTCGCCGGGCTGGAAATGCTGTTGCTTGGCGGCCTGTTCGCATACGTCTATATCGAAGGTTCCCGCAGAGAAGTGATCCGTATCGAGGGGGATCGGGTGGTGCTGGATTGCGCGCGCGGGTTTGGGCAACGCCATGTCTATCGACGGGAGTTTGGCCGAAACAGCCTGGATGTGTTGGTGCGCATGGATTCCGTTGGCGGTGAGCCCGCTTCACTCAGTTTCTCGGGCCCGGAAGGGTGTTTGGAAATTGGCGACTTCCTGACGGATGCAGAGCGTGCAGCGCTGGTACAGAAACTCGGCTCCTGCGGTATTTGTGCGAGAAAAGAGCAGGGCTATCGTCTGCGTCCATTCTGAGCGGCGTACAGTTTTCAATTTCTCTCTGCAAGAGCGACATCTGGCGTACCTCTTACGGTAAACGTTTACGTCTTGCCGTGCTGTAGATCGCCGGCCCATCGTGATAGCTGCGCCGATTTCTTCGTTCGTTATAATGCGCGCTCGAGCCAGCACGGGCACCAGGGCCCTGCAGGAGATCGTCGTGATACTGACAGTGAGGAGAACCCGTGGCATTTCCGAAAATTGGCAATCTGGCCCCGGCATTTACGCTGAAGAATCAATCCGGTGAGAAGGTTTCGCTGAAAGATTTCAAAGGTAAAAAGAATGTCGTTCTGTACTTTTACCCAAAGGCACTAACGCCTGGGTGCACCACTCAAGCGTGTGGAATTCGGGATGCCGAGCAGGAGTTTGCGGCGCTGGATACCGTCGTACTGGGTGTCAGCCCAGATCCCGAGGCCAAGCTCCAGCGATTTATCGACAAGCACGAGCTCAACTTTGACCTCTTGTCAGACGAAGAGCACAAGATTGCCGACAAGTACGGTTGTTGGGGCCTGAAGAAATTTATGGGCCGGGAATATATGGGCATTCTGCGGACCACTTTTATCATCGACAAGAATGGGCGCCTGCAGCACATTATCGACAAAGTGAAGACCAAGACCCATCACGACGACGTCGCCAACTGGGTGAAAGAGCACCTCGCCTGAGATCGACAACGCTGCACTGTTTGCAGCTCTCCCATCCCGAAAAGATGCGGGCCAGCAGTCCGCATCTTGCCAGCTTTCGCGTTTCTTTAGCGATAGATGACTAACCTGCCAATTTAGCGCAAAAAAAAATTGCACTGTCGCGCCTTGCATTCTGTTTTATTGGTCTATACTGGCTTGTGTAATGATGCGCCGAAACAAGGAATCTCCCTCTCAGGGAAGTTGTCGGCAATAAGTGGTTAATTTTTACTCGGTTTCTGTGAAGGATTCTGTGTCTACTTCGGGCCGGTCCCCTCAGTACCTGGGTAGTAGCTTGTACGTCCATGCATCATTGCGTACAGGTTTAGGTGCAGGATTAGGTAAATAGGGGCTCGCTGGAAGCGGGCGTAGAAAAATAACCGCGGCTCACGGAACTTATAAGGAGCAGCTACATGAACCATATTCAGCCAGATCAAACATCACTCTCGGAAGACAAGCCCTTGCAGCAAGCGCGCCTCTCGGGAGATCCCAACATTCTTGATCAGTTACTCGCTCCGCCGGAAGCAACCAGCTTTGGCATCGCAGCACGTGTAATTGATGTTCTCGAGCAAAGGATCGGTAAGGCCTCCCTGGCTATTCGTCCGGTCGCTTCGGACTTGAGCATGTCTACCCGTACGCTGCAACGTCGTTTGCAGGAGCACAACCTGAGTTTCGCCTCTTTGCGCGACCATGTGCGTTTTCGCCATGCGGTGCACTTCCTCAAGGATACTGCCCTGAGCGTGGATGGCATTTCTCGTATTCTGGACTTCTCTGATCGCACCAGTTTCACCAGCGCATTCAAGCGGTGGACTGGAATGTCTCCGACCGGTTATCGTCGCCAGGTTCGTCAGCGTTTCTGAGCCCGGATTCAGCCCCGCTCTTACAGGGTGGGGCTGGCCGTTGCCTCATCCGCCCAAACCCGCTAGAGTTGGCCGCAATTAATTTGGCTGACTTTTTGAGGTTGTTGCATGGATTTCTTTATTCCTTCTGCGGTTGCACAGCAGGCCGCACCGGCTGCGCAAGGTAACCCGCTCGTTACCCTGTTGATGTTCGCAGGTCTGTTTGCGTTTATGTGGTTCTTTATTATCCGCCCACAGCGCAAACGCCAGAAAGAGCATCAGGAGCTGGTGGGCGCACTCAAGAAGGGTGATGAAGTTGTGATGACCAGCGGAATGCTGGGTCGCATCGAAAAGGTCGACGACGATTATCTGATTCTTGAAGTAGCGGACAATATGCAGCTCAAGTTCCAGAAGGTAGCCGTGCACGCGGTACTGCCAAAAGGCACGATCAAAAAGATCTGATGTGCCTTTGGTGATCACATTCAAAAGCCCGGCTAATGCCGGGCTTTTCGCATTTTTAACAGGGGATTCTGCATCGCAGGTGCAGGCTTGGGAGGGAACGTGAGCATCAATTATCCCGCGCGTATCGATCTGGCTCGTTTACCGACACCGTTACATCCTTTGGACAGGGTGACGGAAAAGTATTCAATGCCCCACGGTGGTCCGAGAATCTGGATCAAGCGTGATGACCTCACAGAGGCGGCACTATCCGGCAATAAACTGCGCAAGCTCGAATTTATTGCCGGCGCTGCGAAAGAGCAGGGCTGCGATACCCTTATCACCTGTGGGGGAATCCAGTCCAATCATTGTCGTGCTACCGCATTGGTTGGAGCGCGGCTCGGTATGAATGTGCAATTGATTTTGCGCGGCTCCGCGCGCCCGGAGCTGGATGGCAATCTATTGCTGGACCACCTGGCCGGTGCCGCGGTCGCCCACTATCCACCGCCACAATACTTTCGTGAATTACCTGAGATTTTCGCGCACTGGGAAAAGGTCTATGCGGAGCGCGGGCATCGCGCACTGCTGATTCCGACTGGTGCCAGTGATGGCCTGGGTATCTGGGGCTATATCTCCGGTGCTGAAGAGATACTGGGCGATGCGCAATCCGCCGGCTTCACACCCGATCATATTATCTGTGCAACCGGGAGCGGAGGGACCCAGGCGGGTTTGACATTGGGCTGCCAGCTTTTTGGCAGTCGCGCGAAGGTCACGGGGTTTGCGGTTTGTGATGATCAGGCCTATTTCCTGAACAAGGTTGCTGCTGACATCAGTGAGTGGAGTGAGCTCAACCAGTACCCGGTGGATTTGCGCAGCCTGGGTATTCATGTCAATGCCGATTATATCGGCCCAGGCTATGGCGTGGCGGAAGCGCCGGTGTATCAAACTATTGCTGAATTAGCCGCCCTTGAGGGTATTGTGCTGGATCCGGTGTATACCGGTAAGGCATTTCATGGTTTGTTGCAGGAGTTGGGGCAGGGTCGTTTTGCCGGCGCCGACAATCTGATTTTTGTGCATACCGGTGGCCAAACCGGGCTCTTTCCGCATCGCGATCAGTTTGAATTCCTGCGCTGACGCGGCGTGACTGTTTTCCTCTGTCGGAAGCTGCTAATCTCCGGCGTTTAGTGCTACGCATGCGGCGCACAAAAAATATCCAAAAAGCACAATTAAGAACCTGAAGTGGGGGTCTAGTTTGGAATCCTTTAATTCATTATTGCTGACCATGGACGGCATGTTGGGATCAGCCTGGTGGTTTCCCTATGTGCTGCTGGGGGTTGGTCTGTTTTTCACTTTGTATCTCGGCTTCCCGCAGCTGCGCTATTTTGGCCACGCGATCAAAATTGTCCGTGGTAAGTATGACAAGCCGGGCGATCCTGGTGATACCTCTCACTTCCAGGCACTGGCAACGGCGCTCTCCGGCACTGTCGGTACGGGTAATATCGCCGGTGTAGGTTTTGCGATTTTCCTCGGTGGTCCGGCGGCCCTGTTCTGGATGTGGGTTACCGCGTTTCTTGGTATGACAACCAAGTTTGTAGAAGTGACCCTGTCGCATAAGTATCGGATCAAGGCGGCAGACGGATTCTATGCTGGTGGCCCGATGTTTTACATGGAGCGTCGCCTGAACATGAAGTGGCTGGCGGTCCTGTTTGCGATCGCTACGGTTATCTGTTCATTCGGTACGGGAAGCCTGCCGCAGGTTAATACCATCGCGCAGTCCATGAACGACACCTTTGGCCTGAGCAAAGCGGTGACCGGCGGTGTACTCGCTATCCTGCTGGGTATGGTGATCATCGGTGGCATTACTCGTATTGCCAAGGTGACCTCCACGATTGTGCCGATCATGGCAGTGATCTACGTCATCGGTGCGCTCGCGGTCATTACCTACAACTACGAAAACATCATTCCTTCGTTTGCTACCGTATTCCGCGACGCCTTCACCGGCAGTGCGGCGGCCGGCGGATTCCTCGGTGCGAGCTTTGCTTACGCGTTTAACCGTGGTGTAAACCGGGGTCTTTTCTCGAACGAAGCCGGTCAGGGTTCTGCGCCAATTGCGCACGCCGCGGCCCGTGCCGACGAGCCGGTTTCGGAAGGTATGGTGTCTCTGCTCGAGCCATTCATCGACACCATCATCATCTGTACGCTCACCGGTCTGGTGATTCTGTCTTCCGGCGTGTGGACAGAAAAGCACATGAACCAGTTTGAACGTGCTGACCTGATCGCCGTTGAGGGTGTCTACACCGATCAGGATCCGGCCCATGTGCAAAAGCTGTTTGGCTTCCTCAGTAATGGTGAAGACAGTGTACAGCCGTTCAGCGGCAAACTGATTGTCGCCGACGGCAAGGTGGTGAGCGGTGGAACCTATACCCTGATTCACGCCCGTTCTGTGGCTGAAGATGTGGAGTTCCGTGTTGGTGAGAATGCCTACAGTGGTCCGCTCACGGTGACGAATGGCCGCTTTGAAAATGAAAATATCGATATTTGGGGTAATTCCCTTATCCACTCAGCTTCCCTGACGAATGTGGCGTTCCAGCGCGGCTTCTTCGGTGAGTATGGTGGGTTGATCGTGACGATCGGGATTCTGCTATTTGCATTTTCAACGGCGATTGCCTGGTCCTATTACGGTGACCGTTCGATGATCTACCTGTTCGGTCCGAAAGCGGTCATGCCATATCGTCTGGTGTATGTCGTTGCCTTCTTCTGGGCGGCAATTGAGGACACGACGATTATCTGGAACTTGTCCGCGGTGGCGATTGTGATCATGACGCTGCCAAACCTGTTCGGTATCTCTGTTCTGGCCAAGGAAATGAAAGATACTGTTAAGGATTACTGGAAAGACCCCGCACACAAGTAACGGGTGATCGAAAAAGGCGACCGTTGGTCGCCTTTTTTAATTAGCCAATAAAAAAACCGGCCATTAAGGCCGGTTTTTTTGTATTCAACGCCGCTTAAACATTGAGTAGCAAGAACTCTCGCTCCCAGGAGCTGATGACCCGGTTAAATTCTTCGTACTCGTCGCGTTTGATGGCGCTCCATGCCCGGACGAAGGTATCGCCGAACATCTCGGTTGCTTCATTACACTCAGCCAGGAGGCTCAACGCATGCTCCTGCGTACGGGGCAGGGTAATGGGCTCATCTGAGCAGTCACCCTCGAATGGCGCCGTGGGCTCCACCTTGTTAATCATGCCAAGGTAACCGCACGCGAGAGAGGCGGCGATTGCCAGATACGGGTTGCAGTCTGCGCCCGGGAAGCGGTTCTCCAGTCGCTTTGCCTGCGGAGAGCTGTCCGGCACACGCAATCCGGTGGTGCGGTTGTCGTAACCCCAGTGCAGGCTGGTCGGAGCCGCCATTTCTGGTGTGAATCGACGGTAAGAGTTGACGTTTGGTGCGAAGAAGCTGATGAAGCCCGGAATATACTTCTGCATGCCACCGATGAAATGGTGGAATGTCGAATTTTCATTGCCGTCTTCGTCGACAAAGATGTTCTTGCCGGTCTTGGCGTCCACAATACTCTGGTGAATATGTAATGCGCTGCCGGGTTCATCTTCCATGGGTTTTGCCATGAAGGTGGCGTAAATACCGTGGCGCAACGCAGTCTCACGCACTGTGCGCTTGAACGTAAACACCTGGTCCGCCAGCTTCAGGGGATCGCCATGGAGGAAGTTGATTTCCATTTGCGCGGTGCCTGATTCGTGGATCAGTGTGTCCACATCCAGGCCCTGCGCTTCGGAAAAGTCGTACATGTCTTCAATGATGGGCTCATATTCATTGGCCGCATCAATGCTGTAGGACTGACGGGTTTTTTCTGTACGGCCCGAGCGCCCGACCGGAGCGGAGAGTTTTTCATCCGGGTCGAGGTTGCGCTTGACCAGGTAAAACTCAACTTCTGGCGCGACTACAGGCTGCCAGCCTTTTTCCGCATACTTATCCAGCACAAACTTGAGAATGTTTCGACAGCTGATCGGGTGAGGTTTGCCCTCACGCGTAAAGCAGTCGTGGATGATTTGCGCGGTGGGTTCGTTTGCCCAGGGGTTGAGTCTGATCGAGTCGGCATCCGGAACGAGCAGCATATCCGTATCCGCGGGGTCCACCAGCTCATTGTGCTCATCGACAAAATCGCCGGTAACCGTCTGCACGAGGATGCTCTCTGGCAGTCGGCTATCCTGCTTGAGGAACTTTGAGGTCGGGGTGAATTTGCCTCGGGCGTTGCCAGACATGTCAGGCACCAGACATTCCACCTCGGATATCTGGTTGTCTGCAAGCCACTTTGAAATCTTGTCCATTGTGCACCTTGATCGAATGGATCCAGCCCCGATCTCGGGGCCGCATTAGTATACGCCGTCAAAAGGTTCCGCGCGGAAGTCGCAGTGCCTGTCACCCTGAATTGCCGTTTTGAGCGGCAGGCCGGGGAGGGCGGCAGTTATTATTTTTTGATTATGACAAAAAACCGAATTATCATTCAAGAAAAATTGAATCATTGTTCGGTTTTTGGCGAGCGCGCCGGAAACCTGATGTACGAGGGGAACTGATGACTAACGCGGGCACCACGCCAAAGCTTACTGGCCACACCGATTCCTATTATGCCTCCAGCGCCAATCCGACGCGCACCTATCCGCCCCTGCAAGGGGAAGCGGAAGCGGATGTATGTGTGATTGGTGCAGGTTACACCGGAATCAGCGCTGCACTGCATCTGGCCGAGCGCGGGTACAGCGTGACGGTTCTGGAGGCTGAGCGCGTCGCGTGGGGTGCCTCAGGCAGAAATGGCGGGCACGTTGGTGTCGGTCAGCGCCGTGGCCAGGAGGACCTTGAAAAGATGGTTGGCATGGACAGTGCCAAGGCGCTCTGGGATATGAGTGTCGAAGCCGTCCAGCTGGTGGAGTCCCTGATCGACCGGCACAATATTCAGTGCGATCTGAAGCGTGGCATCCTGCATCTGGCCGCCAAGCGCAGCCATAACGAGTGGCTGAAAGAAGAGACCGACTTACTGCGCGATCGATACGGATACGACCAGATTCGCTATGCGGACGAAGCCGAAGCGCGCGAGATGGTGGGTTCCGAGCGTTACTTTGGTGCCCAGGTTGACAGTGGCTCGCTGCACCTGCATCCGCTCAATTACGCCCTGGGTTTAGCCGACGCCGCGGCCGCCGCCGGTGTGACGTTTCACGAACACAGCCGCGTAACCGGCTATCGCACTGGCGAGACCTGCGTTGTTGAGACGGCAACGGGTCGGGTGAAAGCCAAATATGTAGTGCTTGGGTGTAACGGCTATCTGGGAAATCTCGAGCCGCGGATGGCCGGCAAGATTATGCCGATCAACAACTTTGTACTGGCCACCGAACCACTCTCGGAAGCGCAGGCAAAGTCACTGATCGCCAATGATTATGCGCTGCAGGACACGCTGTTCGTCATCAACTATTGGAAGCTGTCTGGCGACAACCGCCTGGTATTCGGGGGTGGTGAGAACTACACATCGCGATTCCCGCAGGACATCCGCAAATTCGTACGCAAGTACATGCTGGAGGTCTATCCGCAGCTCGCCGACACCCGCATCGATTTCGGCTGGGGCGGCACCCTTGCAATCACGCTCAATCGGATGCCGCACCTTGGACGGCTGGAACCCAATGTGTTCTACAGCCAGGGCTATTCGGGGCACGGTGTTCCAACCGCGACGCTGGCAGGCAAATTAATCGCCGAAGTAGTAGCGGGTACTGCTGAACGTTTTGATATACTGGCGCAGATTCCCACGCCCACATTCCCTGGCGGCACACTGTTGCGTTGGCCAGGTCTCGTAGCCGGCATGCTCTATTACAGCTTGAAGGACAAGTTGGGGGGCTGATGTTGATCTGGTTTGCGGCGTCGGGAAGGCCTCAAGGACAAAAAGTTGAACAATTGTTCGGTTTGTGGGATAACCGGGCCAACAGCTTCGCGCGGCGCGCCTCAATTTAATAATGAGGTCGCTGCATAGCGGCCCTGGATAACAACAAACGACGGGGACTATCCATGCCTGTGAAAGACAAAAGCTTTACTTGCACAAAGCATGCGCTGGCTGGCGCAATCGGTGCAGCAGTATTGGCGGTGAGCACCCATGCCACCGCAGCCAATCAGATTGAAGAAGTGACTGTGACCGCACAAATGCGTGCGGAATCGCTCCAGGACGTACCGATGGCGGTCAGTGCGTTCACCGGGGACACGGTCAAGAACAGTAACCTCAATGACTTCAAAGACCTGTTTGCACTGACACCCGGTGTATCCGGTGAAACTCAGGATTCGTTCTTTGATGCGGTTTCTGTGCGCGGTGTGAACAATAATGGCTTTGGTTCCGGTAGTGACCCGGCTCTGGGCGTATTCCTGGACGGTGTCTACCAAAGCCGGAGCGGCGCAACGCCGTCGATGTACGACGTCGAGCGTGTTGAGGTGGTCAAGGGACCGCAGGGCACATTGTTCGGTCGCAACACGGCATCCGGTGCGATCTCCATCGTTTCCCGCAAGCCGGGTGATACCTTCGCGGGTGAAGTGTCCGTAGGTGCGGGCCAGTACGGTCGCGCCAATATCGAGGCAAGTGTCGATCTTCCGGTAACTGAAAATCTTGCTGTGCGCATCGCAGGCGTCCACGAGCAGGAAGATGGCCATATCGAAAATCTGGCCGGGGGCCGTGATCTGGGTGCCAGCGAGCTGGATGCGTCCCGCATCACCGCCGTTTACAGCGGCTTTGAGGACACCACCGTTACGCTGATGGCTCAGTATGAGGATCGTAACGGTGATGGCACCATCTACCGTGCTTTCCGCCACGATGGCCTGGAATCCTATAACTACCCGATTCCGCAAGGAGACTTTGATCAGGTCTACAACGACGAAATCGGTAAAGACGAGTCAGAGATCGCCGACGTGATCCTGACGGTCGAGCACGATCTGAGCGACGAGCTGACCTTGTCTTCCATCACCGGCTACAAGAGTCACAACTACACGTACATCGAAGATTTTGATGGCACCGCATTGCCGATCGACACCTATGTACGCGATCAGAATGGCGATTTCCTTAGTCAGGAGTTCCGCCTGACCTCCGACAACAGCGGTCCGTTCAACTGGATTCTGGGTACCTCTTATTACCAGGAAGAGGTGAATGCATTCTTCGCCGGTATTGATGGCGAAGACTTCATCTGTGACGGTATCTACGCTGAAGATTGGGAAGAGGGGCTGGACAGCTTCGTCACCTGTGATGCATTGCCTCAGGATGTACTCGACGAAGCCTTTGGCTTTGAAGGCGAACCCTGGGAGTATGCGCCGGGCAACCTGTCCCAGGAAGAGTCCTGGACCGAAGGCAATTATTCCGGCTGGGCGGTGTTTGCCAATACCACCTTCGATCTCGGTCCTGCGACCACACTGGGTCTCGGATTACGCTATACCGAAGATACCAAAGAGTACAGTGTCGACTCGCCGTGGCCTGATACGTGGACTGGCGGCTGGAATTATCAGGCCATGTATACCGATGGCCCGATCACCGCGGACAATACCTGGAGTAACGTCTCTGGCCGTGTGACCCTCACCCATGAGTTTAGTGACGCGTTAACGGCTTACGGCAGCTTTGCCACCGGCTACAAGTCCGGCGGCTTTGATTATCTGTCCTTTACCGTGACCGATCCTGCATACGGCACCGACGATGATAGCCAGTATGAGTGGCTTGATGAGCAGGGTTATGAAGTTAACGCTTCAAACGCTGAACCGGCGATGTTTGACGAGGAAACCGTCGAATCCTTCGAGCTCGGCATCAAGGCGCGCCTGCTGGATAACCGTCTTGCCATCAATGCGGCGGCATTCCAGTACACCTACGAAAACATGCAGCAGGCATTCTGGGTGGGTGCAGCAGCCATCACCGAAAACGTTGGTGAATCCGACGGTAGCGGTCTCGAGATGGACGTGCGCTGGCTGATAACCGATAACCTGGATCTTTATCTGGGACTGGCCTGGCTGAATACGGAGTTGAGCGGCATTCCGGTCGATCTGTGCGAGGCGCGCAGTGGCGCCAGCTGTGAAGGCAACGAGATGGCGTTCTCGCCGAAATTCTCCTCTGCCAGCGTGTTGACCTATACCCGTGATGTTGGTCTGGGCGAAATGGCACTGAGCGCAGAATATACCTTCACGGGCGAGCAGTGGTCTGAGATTACCAACGACCCCTACGCGAAGCTGGACAGCCGTGGTGTCGTAAACCTGCGCGCTTCCCTGACTTCCGCCAGCGACAGCTGGACTGCGGGCATTTACGCCGAAAACGTTACGGACGAAGAGTATTACCACTGGGGGTACTCCGAAGCGTCTTACAACCTACCTCCGACCATGACCGATCCGGCACGTGGCCGTGTGATTGGGGTAGATGTTGGGTACCGTTTCTAACCGAAAACACCCCTCACAGGTGGGCGAGAACCGGTGCTATGCGCCGGTTTCTCGTTTCTTGGGGCTCGATTTTCCGGTGGAGCGCCTGAACGACAGTGGTACACTGCTGTTAGATCGATTCTGGGGGGAGCAACTTGTCCAATAGCGAGCAGCAAAAGCGAAGAAGTCAGTTGGCCCCGCGCCGGGCTCCCGTACAGGCTCGAGCCAGGGAGCGCACCCGGAAAATCCTCGATACCACCGGGCGACTGCTAGAAGAAGTTGGACTAAACGATCTGACTACCATTCTGATTGCCCGTGAGCTGGGCGTCTCAGTCGGCTCCCTCTATCACTATTTCCCCAACAAGCACGCAATCCTCTATGCCATGGGGGAGCAGTGGCTTGCAAGTATGACGGGTGCCCTGGAAGAGGTGGCCCGCGAAGATCTCGAGAGCATGTCGCTGGAGGACTTTCTTGAGGGTATGTTGGCGCGTCTGGTGGTGGTGTATCGCGAACAGCGCGGCATGCTGCCCCTGGTGCAGGCAATGTGGGGTATCCCCGAGCTGCACGAGCTGGATGAGCGGCACGATGAACTTGTCATTTCTCACTTGTGCAGAATGTTTCGGCGCATGGGGTTCGTTGCACCGCCCAATGAATTGGACCGCCTGGCACGCACAATGCTCGAAACCTGCCATGCCATGTGTTTGGTGGTCGTGAATCAGACCGGGGTGCGATCTCGCCGCACTCAGGAGGATGTGTGTCGGATGCTGAAGGTCATGTTGGAAGCCCATGCTGATGAGGAGAAACCCGAGGGGCTCGACGATGTGGAGGCGCCCTGATGCTGAAACAAGATAAGCTCGTTATCGCGATTTCTTCCCGTGCACTGTTTAATTTGAATGACAGCCACCAGGTCTTTGAGCAAGAAGGGCTGGATGCGTTTTCCCACTACCAGGTAGAGCGCGAAAACGATGTCCTCGAGAAAGGTGATGCGTTCACCCTGGTGCAGAAATTTTTGCAAATCAATCAGCGGCTAGACGGCGAACCGCGTGTTGAAGTGATATTGCTCTCCCGCAACAGTGCAGACACGGGTCTTCGGGTATTTAACTCGATAGAGCATTATGGGCTCGATATTTCCCGAGCGGCGTTTTGCAATGGCGAAAGCCCGTATCGTTATATTGCCCCGTTCGGATGCCACCTCTTCTTGTCCTCGGATGGGCAGGACGTTCGGCGTGCCCTGGAGCAGGGTGTTGCAGCCGCAACGTTGGTCGCCGGTGGTGGTCGTGCCTCTGTCGACGACACGCTGCGATTTGCTTTTGACGGCGATGCTGTCATCTTTTCTGATGAAGCCGAGCAAATTTACAAGCGTGAGGGATTGGCGGCTTTTACAGCGGCAGAGCGTGCGAGTGCGCAGACACCGTTGGCCGGTGGTCCTTTTAAGGGATTCCTGGAGGCGTTACAGCAATTACAGGCCGAGTTTGATTCCAGTTGTTGCCCAATTCGCACTGCGCTCGTTACTGCCAGATCGGCACCAGCGCATGAACGTGTGATCAGGACGTTGCGAGCCTGGAACGTGCGTATTGATGAATCGGTATTTCTCGGTGGCTTGCCCAAAGGTGAGTTTCTCAAGGCGTTTGGCGCCGATGTTTTCTTTGATGATCAGCCCGCCCATTGTGCATCCGCGGCGGAGCATGTGGCCACGGGGCATGTCCCGCACGGTATCGCTAACGTCGAAAGTGAGACCTGAGCAATAATTTCACGTGCAAACGCGAAGTTTTACGCCATACCCGCTAAATTGCAGTTAAAGCACATTGGCTGCTATTCTTTTCCCGCATAAACTTTTGCTGCTCTTATAACTTACGTGGTCCTAAGCAAGAGCGGCACACAAGGACGAAGTCTGGGGAAAGGGAGTCGGAATGAAGCTGCAGCAGTTGCGTTATATCTGGGAAGTTGCCCATCACGACCTCAATGTATCAGCGACTGCGCAGAGCCTGTACACCTCTCAACCGGGTATCAGTAAACAGATTCGCCTGCTCGAGGATGAGTTGGGCGTAGAGATTTTCGCACGCAGCGGCAAACATCTTACCCGTGTCACACCTGCCGGCGAGGCTATCCTCAAAACTGCCGGCGAAATCATGCGCAAAGTCGAAAATATCAAACAGGTTGCGCAGGAGTTCAGTGACGACAAGAAGGGCAGCCTGTCGATTGCCACCACCCATACACAGGCCAGATATGCATTGCCGCCTGTCATCAAATCCTTTATCGCGCGTTACCCCGAAGTTTCGTTGCATATGCATCAGGGTACGCCCATGCAGATCTCTGAAATGGCCGCGGATGGCACCGCGGATTTCGCGATCGCAACCGAGGCTCTGGAGCTTTTCAGTGATCTGGTGATGATGCCGGTTTACCGCTGGAACCGCTGCCTGCTCGTTCCCAGGGACCATCCACTTTGCCAGATCAGTAAGCTAACCCTCGAGGATGTAGCGGAATACCCCATTGTCACTTATGTGTTTGGTTTCACCGGGCGGTCAAAACTCGACGAGGCTTTTCTGGAAAAAGGGCTTTCGCCCAAAGTCGTTTTCACTGCAGCTGACGCCGATGTGATCAAGACCTATGTGCGCCTTGGGCTTGGTATTGGTATCGTCGCCGATATGGCGGTGGACGAAGATGATGACGATCTAGTGGCGCTTGATGCCAGTGCACTGTTCCAGTCCAGCGTTACACGTATCGGTTTCCGGAAAGGGATTTTCCTGCGTGGATTTATGTACGAGTTTATCCAGCAGTTCGCGCCGCACCTGAGCCGGGAGCTGATCGATCAGGCTTCCCACGCGAGCTCCCGTGCGGAGGTCGACGAATTGTTTTCGGGGCTCGAGCTGCCAACGTACTGAGGTGGAATAGGGTGGGGAACTGCAAAAGTCTGCTTCCTCTCGACAGGCCATTTCAATCCAGATCTGAACTGGCCTGACAGCGGTCACGCGTGGGTAGGTGAGACGGTCTGTATAGGACTCACAAAGCAGAAGGCCTAGCCGGCTTCCAGTGCAAGATTCTGCAGGACTTCCTTCGCAAGCTTGAAATAGACCGTGTAGATTTCCGGTTCGCTGTTCTCTTCACGTTCCACGATAAAGAAAGGCGCGCGGCTGACCTGATATTGCTGCGCCAACTGAATCCCTTCGCTCTCGGAATCCCGTTCGTCTGCGATCAGCGTTTGATCGATAAAGCGCAGCTGGTCTTTTTCACGTAGTTTTTCCTCGACGTCACGGCACTTCGCGCAGGGCTCTCCGTTGGCGAGTATTTTCTTGACTAGCGTGATGCGCATGATGATTCCTTAAGGCTACCGCATTCTGGCCCGGACAGGGCTTTATGACCGGATCATACTGTATCGGATACTGTAATAACTGAAAAATATAATTTAGCGATACATCGATCGCGTTTAGTTATATGTAGTAGTCAGTCTTTCAGTTGCTCAAGCGTGCTCAGCGCCAGCCCAATTTTGGTCAGGCATTCCCGATGTTCGGCTTCGGGCTTGGAGTCTGCAACAATGCCGCCGCCGGCTGCCCCGGTGATTTCTCCGGCGGCTGCGGTGAAGGTGCGAATCGCGATATTGGTGTCAGCGCGCCCACAGCTCGAAAGATAGCCGATCGAGCCACAATAGAGCCCCCTCGGCCCCTGTTCCAGCTCGTGGATAATCTCCATGGCGCGGCGCTTGGGTGCACCGGTAATGGAGCCCCCTGGAAAGGATGCCGCGAGCAAATCGGTAAAGTTGCAGTCGTCGGCCATCTCCCCGGTGATCCTGCTTACCAGGTGATGGACATTGGCAAAGGTGGCGAGCTCAAACAAAGCGGGCACCCGAACGGAACCCGTGCGGCAGCGTTTGCCGAGGTCGTTTCGGAGCAAGTCGACAATCATCAGGTTTTCCGCCCGATCCTTGATACTTTCCTGAAGGGTTCTGGCTGCTTCGCGGTCTCGCTCCGGATCAGATTCCCGTGCGATGGTGCCTTTGATCGGTTCGGTCTGCACACTGCTCCCGTCCGCTTGCAGGAAACGTTCTGGCGAGAGGCTCAGAATCTGACCCTGAGGAAGTTCGATGTAGGCGGAGAACGGGCCTGCGACGGCTTCCCTTAACGCCAGATAGGCGGTAAACGGATCCCCTTCAAACTGCGCTCGAAATCGCTGGGTAAAGTTCGCCTGGTAAATGTCGCCAGCAGAAATGTATTCGAGAATACGCTCCACATTGTCGCAGTAACCTGCCGCAGGATAGTCCGGCCGAAACGCGGTTTTGAGCCTGAAGGGCAGAGTTCGAGCGGCAGACTGCCAGCGCACGGAAGTAAACCGCGCGACCAGATCCTGCACCTGAAAGCGGGTGCACACCGGATGGAATACCAGGTGGGTTGCGCGTAACTGGTGATCAACGATCAGCGCCCAGGAATAAAGGCCGAAATATCCTGCAGGCAATGGGGTTGGCCGTTGGTCCGCGGCCAGGAAGTTTACCGGCGCGCCAAGCTCGTACCCGGCATAGCCGATTGCGCCACCGCAAAATGGCAACTGCGCATCACTGTCCTGAAGGCTCAATTCGCACAGCAGGTCGTCAAGCTCTGTAAACGGTTCCGTACTCGCGGCGTCCAGGTACAGCGTTTCGATAGGATCTGCACTGATAATGTCAAAGCGACCGCTGGTGGCCGTAGGGCGCCCGCTATCCAGCCAGACCGGGGAGGGCAGATCAGCAATGGCCTGAAAGGCCACTGCCGCATTGGCGGAATAGGGAAGAGAAACGATCTGCAGAGAATTCATGCACACTACTTTACGCTGGAATCACGCACCTTGTACTTCTTTCCGAAGAGCTGGCCGCTGTACCAGTGCGAAAAGGCGGCTACTTTAACCGATTCTCCGCTCAATGCCAGCCTGGGACATCAAGCGCGTCGCCAGTTCTTCGACAGAGAGCTGTGTCGCGTTCAAAAATGGCACTTGTGCCCGCCGGAACATCTGCTCGACCTGCCGCACTTCAAATTCACACTGGTCTAGAGAAGCGTAGCGGCTATTTGCCCGTCGCTCCTGGCGAATAGACATCAGTCGGTTTGGATCGATTGTCAGGCCGAAGAGTTTGTGGCGGTACGGGTGCAGAATGCGGGGTAGGGATGTACTGTCCATATCTTCTTCGGTGATCGGATAATTGGCCGCGCGCAGGCCAAACTGTAGCGCCAGGTACAGACATGTTGGCGTTTTACCAGAGCGCGAAACACCAATCAGGATCAGGTCCGCACGGTCAAATTCTCGCACGCGCCTGCCGTCATCGTTGTCCATGGCAAAATGCACGGCATCGATTCGATCACTGTAGCGCTGGTCGTCGCTGATATCGTGGGAGATATTGACCGACTGCGCCGGAGGGCTGCCAAACAACTTGGTCAGCGGGGCTAAATAACTGTCAAATACATCCAGCATAAGCGCAGGGCCACCATGCAATCGCTCGCGAATATCGGCTGCGACAATGCTACTGATGACGATAGGCTGAAGTCCGGAGTCCTTGGCCGCGAGCTCGACCCGTTGCAGTGCTTTGTCGACCTTTTCCGGGGAATCGACGTACGGCAAGGTGACCTGCTCGACTTTTTCCTGACGGAACTGCGCGAGTAGGCTGTGCCCGATGGCTTCCACCGTGAGGCCGGTTCCGTCTGAAATGAAAAATGCCGTGCGCTTGTGATTATGCATTGCCTCAGGAGCTCCCATGGAAGGAATGAATGGTTGCATTCTACTCTCACTGTGCCAGTATTTCAGGCGTTACCTTTCAGCCCGGCTGCCCGCCGAGTTCTCGTAGGTCTCCCACCTTCTTCCTCCAGATCATGCGAAAAAGCCCACTTTTGTAAAAAAATTACTACATTTTCGCCGCATTTTTCGGGCTATTTTTTACAAGATCCATCCTTATAATCAGCGCCCAGAATCTTTTATCAGAGGGTGCTGGCGTGACTGGATTCACCATCGACTTTGCAGAACTGGGTATGGCGGACGTCGACAAGGTCGGCGGGAAAAATGCATCACTGGGAGAGATGATCTCTTCTCTGTCCGGTGCCGGTGTATCCGTCCCGGGGGGCTTTGCGACCACTGCAGAGGCATTTCGCCAGTTCCTGTCCCACGAAAACCTCGAGCAACGTATCGCGGATCGACTGCTGTCCCTCGATGTCTCCGATGTGACGGCGCTCGCCGCGGCCGGTGAAGAGATTCGTTCTTGGATTGTGACCACGCCCTTCCCACAGCAACTGGAAGACGAAATTCGCAGTGGTTACGAGGCCCTCGGCGGTGGTGAAACCGCTGTTGCGGTCCGCTCGTCTGCGACCGCAGAGGACCTGCCCGATGCTTCCTTTGCTGGCCAGCAGGAAACCTTCCTGAATATTCGCGGCATTGACGCAGTGCTGATTGCCGTCAAAGAAGTTTTTGCCTCGCTGTATAACGATCGTGCGATCGCCTACCGCGTTCACACTGGATATGCACATGCCGGGGTGGCCCTCTCAGCGGGTGTTCAGCACATGGTCCGCAGTGAGACAGGCGCTTCCGGGGTAATGTTTACCCTGGATACCGAAAGCGGTTTCCGCGATGTCGTATTTATCACGGCGGCCTTTGGCCTGGGCGAAACCGTCGTTCAGGGGGCTGTTAACCCCGACGAGTTCTATCTGTACAAGCCCGCGCTGGCAGCAGGGCGCCCGGCCATCCTGCGTCGTAATCGCGGTAGCAAGGCAATCAAGATGGTCTACGATGCCGGTGGTGACTGCGGCCGCTCGGTGAAGACTGTGCCGGTGCCGGAAGAAGACCGACAGAGATTCGCCCTGGACGATGCCGAGCTGACCGAGCTCGCGATCCAGGCGTGTAAGATTGAAGCCCACTATGGGCGCCCTATGGACATTGAGTGGGCGAAAGACGGCGATACCGGCAAGGTATACATCGTGCAGGCACGCCCGGAGACAGTGCGGTCCCAGGAGCTCGGACAGAGTATCGAGCGCTACCATCTGCGCGAACGCGGCGAAGTATTGTGTGAAGGCCGTGCTATTGGCCAGCGAATTGGTGCCGGTAAGGTGCGGATCCTCGAGTCCGTTGACGATATGGCGCTGATGCAGGACGGCGAGGTATTGGTCACCGATATGACCGATCCTGACTGGGAACCGGTGCTGAAGAAGGCCAGTGCCATCGTCACCAACCGGGGCGGCAGAACCTGTCACGCGGCCATTATTGCCCGCGAGCTGGGTATTCCTGCAGTGGTTGGCTGCGGCGATGCCACCGATCTGCTCAAGACCGGCACGCCGGTGACGGTTTCCTGTGCAGAGGGCGACACCGGTTTCGTTATGTCCGGGCAGCTTAACTTTGAGCGCGAAGAGACGGAGGTCAAGGACATGCCGGATCTGCCGTTCAAGATTATGCTCAATGTCGGTAATCCAGACCGCGCTTTTGCTTTCAGCCATCTGCCCAATGCCGGCGTTGGCCTGGCTCGCCTCGAGTTCATTCTGAACCGTATGATTGGCATCCACCCAAAAGCCTTGCTGGAGCTCGACAGCCTGCCGTCCGAACTGCAAAAGAGTATTCGTGAGCGTATTGGTGGTTATTCTTCACCGGAAGATTTCATTGTTGAGAAACTGGTGGAGGGCATTGCGACACTGGCTGCCGCCTTTGCCCCCAACCGCGTGATCGTTCGCCTGTCGGACTTCAAGTCGAACGAATATGCACACCTGCTTGGTGGCCACCTGTATGAGCCCAGCGAGGAAAACCCGATGCTCGGCTTCCGTGGCGCCGCGCGATACCGGTCTGCAGATTTCCGTGCCTGTTTTGCCCTTGAATGCCGTGCGCTGAAGAAAGTTCGCGATGAAATGGGCCTGACCAACGTCGAGATCATGGTGCCGTTTGTGCGGACACCGGATGAAGCGGCTGAGGTGATTGGTCTTATGGCCGATAATGGTCTTCGTCGTGGAGAAAATGGGCTGAAAGTCATCATGATGTGTGAGCTGCCCTCAAATGCGTTGCTCGCGGATGAGTTCCTGCAACATTTTGATGGTTTCTCTATCGGCTCCAATGACCTGACCCAGCTGACGTTGGGACTGGATCGAGACTCCGGATTGGTCGCAGACCTCTTCGACGAACGCAATCCAGCGGTCAAGCTGCTGCTCTCCAAGGCCATCCAGTCCTGCAA
The DNA here is from genome assembly GCF_056158985.1 of Microbulbifer sp. ABF4_148. Taxonomy (NCBI): domain Bacteria; kingdom Pseudomonadati; phylum Pseudomonadota; class Gammaproteobacteria; order Cellvibrionales; family Microbulbiferaceae; genus Microbulbifer; species Microbulbifer sp. ABF4_148. The sequence goes on along the minus strand of NZ_JBSWUI010000001.1, from coordinate 2,762,139 downwards.
GAAAGCGGGTAAGTATGTCGGTATTTGTGGACAGGGTCCGTCCGACCACAAAGACTTTGCGCGCTGGTTGATGGATGAGGGGATCGACAGTGTCTCCCTGAACCCGGATACCGCTGTCGATACCTGGCTGTATCTCGGTCAGTAGGCGTTCCCCCGGGGCAGTCCGAACCGGTTTTAGCGCCGGGTTTGGACTGCCCGCCCATCGACAAGCTTCGCCACTGATACCGCGGCTATCGATCGATTCACCAAACATTGCCGGTGCTCCATGCGCGCGCGTGGAACTCACTTCGCGAATACCCGTCAGTCGCACCGCATGTGTTCCTCGATTCCCCTCTGTTTGAAACAGAATCCTGCTGCAGAACCCCTGCAGCGCACGGTATTTCTGCTTGCTCCTTCACAGGCTAAACCGACGCTCACAAAGAATATTTCCGTATATAGAGGGCGATTGCCGGCAATAGAATCGAGAAGTGACTCGTCGCTGTAGTGGATGTAAGCGAAACGAAAAGAGACAACTCGTTCGCATAGACGGATCAACTTCAGGAGTCTGCACCTCAGGGACACATCCACTCGCTCAGCAATCTCGCTGAAGCGGTGACGTCGTATCCCAGGTTCGTGGCTGACCAATTCGGTAAAGCACGGGCCTGACACAACAAGCATTCTGTGAGGTGATTTATGACTGTGAGTAGCCGAACTTGGCCCCTTCATCTGTATGCACTTGCGATATCCTGTCTTCTCGGATTGGCGTTAGCCCCCGATGCAACCGCCAACCAGAGAGGTGTTAACTGGTTTAACGAGTCCGCGGCAGCTAATTCGTCCGGCGCTCCGTCAATTCGAATCAACTTGAGTCAACAGCGTGCCTATTTTTACAAAGGTCGGAAACTGGTAGGCGTCTCGAAGATTTCCTCGGGTAAGAAGGGGTATTCCACTCGTCCCGGGCATTTCCGCGTATTGTCCAAGCATCCTCGTCATCGCTCGTCCATTTACGGTAGTTTCGTTGATCGCAATACCGGGCGTGTCGTTCGTGCCAACGTGAATACGCGCAAGCATCGTCGTCCTCCCGGTACCTACTATCGTGGCGCAAAGATGAATCATTATATTCGTTTTAATGGTGGCATCGGCCTGCATGCATCTGGACATGTGCCGGGCTATCCCGCGTCCCACGGTTGTGTACGTATGCCCCCGCATATGGCACAGAAATTCTACCGTTATTCTCGTGTCGGTACCCCAGTACGCGTCAGCTACTAAGACCGCTCATTCGCATGGTTGAATGCCGGGCGTTATCCATTTGGGTAATGCCCGGCATTCTTATTGATGCGCTGTTCCTGCCGTTGATCACTCGTCATACTGCGTTCCCACTACTAGCCCATCGCCTGACCGGGCGGATTGGGGCCGCAACTCAACATCTCCAAGGAGGATCTTACGATGAGAATTTCCACGCCCGATCTGTGTGATGAACATGCCGACAGGCTGCATGTACTCGAACCCATGTTCGTGAACTACGGTGGCCGCGAGACTTTTGGTGGCATCGTCACCACGATCAAATGCTTTGAAGATAACTCTCTTGTGCGTGAGCTGGTTGCCGAGCCAGGTGAGGGTAGGGTGCTCGTGGTGGATGCGGGCGGATCAATGCGACGGGCGTGCCTGGGTGATCAGCTGGCGGAGAAAGCCTGCAAGAATAGCTGGGAAGGCATTTTGATGTATGGATGTATTCGCGATGTGGATGAGATTGGCGCACTGGATCTCGGCGTCCAGGCACTCGGCACCCACCCGATGAAGACGGATAAACGCGGTCTCGGCGATCGTGATGTCGTGGTCACCTTCTCTGGTGTCACCATTCAGCCTGGTGGCTATTTGTACGCAGATAATAACGGTGTCTTGTATTCCAGCGAGCGGTTGCTCTAGCAGGAACCATTGGTGGGGGCGCGTGTGACGGTGCGTCTCCCGCTTCAACTCCGGCGCCCCGGACGGATGTAAGCTTATCGGCGCCAATTTCATGATCCCCCGCATGCCTTGCCTATTATTAGTGACTGAGATCTCCCTCGTCATCTGGCTGCCCCTTGCAGCTGTCTTACATCCGGATAGTCACTATGAGCGAACTGCGTAAAAAGTGGGTCACTTCTCCTCTTCTTGGGCTGATCAGAAAGGTGTTGCCGCCAATTTCCCAGACCGAGCGGGAAGCGATGGAGGCGGGTGAGGTCTGGTGGGATGCAGAACTCCTCTCGGGCAAGCCGGACTGGGAGGCACTGCTTGAAATGGGGCCACCAGCGCTTAGCGGAGAAGAGCAGGCGTTTCTCGAGGGCCCAACCGAAGAGCTGTGCCGAATGCTCGACGACTGGAAAATCAATCATGAAGTCAGGGATCTCCCCAAGGAAATTTGGGACTTCCTCAAGAAAGAGCGCTTTCTGGGCATCATCATTCATAAAGAGTTCGGCGGACTGGGATTTTCTCCGTCGGCACACGCGGAGATCGTGACGAAAATTTCGACCCGTAGCATTACCGCCGCGGTGACGGTGATGGTGCCAAATTCCCTTGGGCCCGGCGAGCTGCTGATGGCGCACGGCACGGACGAACAGAAAAACTACTATCTGCCGCGTCTGGCGGACGGGCTGGAAATTCCGTGTTTCGGGCTGACCAGTGTCGAGGCGGGTTCCGATGCCGCGTCGATGACCGATGCGGGTGTGGTGTGTTACGGCGAATACAAAGGCGAGCAAACCCTGGGTATGCGCGTCAACTGGCACAAGCGCTATATCACCCTGGGGCCTATCGCTACCGTATTGGGTTTAGCGTTCAAGCTCTATGACCCCGATCATTTGCTCGGAGACGAGGAGGAGCTGGGGATCACCGTCGCACTTGTGCCCACCGACACCGAGGGTGTGACCATCGGTCAGCGTCATTTGCCAGCCGGACAGGTTTTCATGAATGGGCCCAATTGGGGTAAAGATGTCTTTATTCCCATGGAATGGATCATTGGTGGGCAGGAGTTTGTCGGCCGTGGCTGGCAAATGCTGATGAGCGCCCTGGCGGCGGGTCGGGGCATTTCGCTCCCCTCACTATCGACCGGCGGTGCGAAGCTGGCTGCGAGAACGACCGGCGCCTACGCGCGGGTGCGGGAGCAATTTGGGATACCCATCGGCAAGTTCGAGGGCGTCCAACGACGGCTCGCAGAGATTGCGGCTATTGCCTATACCCTGGATTCCGCACACAAGACGACCACCCGCGCGCTGGATGATGGGCTGAAGCCAGCGGTGGTTTCGGCGATTATGAAGGCGCATGCGACCAATCGACTGCGGTTGGCGATCAATGATGCGATGGATGTGCATGCTGGGAAGGCCGTGATCGATGGGCCCATGAACTATATCGGCAATGTGTATCGGTCCGTGCCAGTCGCCATTACGGTTGAGGGAGCCAATATCCTCACCCGCAGCCTGATGATTTTTGGTCAGGGTGCGATTCGTTGCCACCCCTATATCTTTGACGAAATGCTCGCTGCGGAGGACCCCGATCGAGAGGCGGGAGTCGAGAAACTCGATGAGCTACTACCCAAACACCTTTGGTTCCAGATAAAGACTTTTGCGCGCGGAATTTTTCATGGGTGGACCGGCGGGTTGTTTGCGAGCAGTCCGAAAGGGGTTGGGGCCGCGGCCAAATATTATCGCCAGCTCAATCGATATTCTGCCGTGTTGACCCTCGTTACAGAGATTTCGCTGATGTCGCTCGGTGGTGAGCTCAAGCGCAAGGAGCTTATTTCTGCCCGGTTGGGTGATGTGCTGAGTGAACTCTATCTGCTCAGTTGTGCGCTCAAGCGTTTTAAAGACGATGGCAGCCCGAAAGAAGACCGCCCGCTGCTGGAATTTACCATGCGAGACGGCTTGCACTTGATCGAGGTGTCACTACTCGAAGTCTTCCAGAACTTCCCTCGACCCTTCCTGGGCCAACTGATGCACTTCATGACAATGCCCTGGGGGCACAGTATACGGCCGCCCTCAGACCGGCAGGCGCGAGCATGCGCAGAGCTGCTGATGGAGCCTTCGGAAACACGTGATCGGTTGACCCGTGGTGTCTTCCTGGGGAATCCCGGTGACGGGATTGATCTTGTGGAGCAGGCATTTCGCCTGGTGTGTGAGACTCAGCCAGCAAGGAACAAAATGAAAAAGGCGGGGCTGCGCAACCTCAATAAAGACGAGATAGATCAGGCACTCGATCAGGCGGTCATCAACAAGGACGAAGCGGATCACTTGTACGAAGCGGCAGAAGCCGTCTGGCTCGCAATTCAGGTGGACCACTTCGACCATCTGTCTCCAGAAAATATTTCCTAGACACCAGGCAAAAAAAGGGCTGCAAAAGCAGCCCTAAAACCATGAGTGAAATGGTAGACGTTGACGCAGGCATCGGACTGCAGCCGATAACCCTGGAATTCTGAACGACCAGCCCCGTCCTGGATGCGCGCGGGGGAAAACCTGCCAGCCCCACAATTTATTCAGCGACGAAAGCCCATGTTGGCTACTTGTCCCACTTCCCCGTTAGCGCCGCAGTATGTCCGTCGCGACACAAAGCTCTCACCCGCTGGGGTTTCATTGGAAGGTGTAACACGTCGACTACGGGCAGGAGAGTCGGTAACGGTTGAGTATCTTAGGAATCTTGGCATAATTTGGCGAATTTATTGTTCCTATTGCCGCTATCGACCGGGTGAATGTATGAATTTGGAGCGCGCCGACCTGAATCTGTTGGTTTATTTGGATGTATTACTCAGGGAGCGCAATGTGACAAGGGCCGCGAATTACCTGGGCTTGTCGCAGCCGGCGATGAGCAATGGCCTCAAGCGCTTGCGAGACCTGTTTGAAGACCCACTGTTGGTCCGTACCCGAGAGGGAATGATGCCGACGGAGCGTGCGATGGAGTTGCAGCCCATGGTGCGTGAAGCGCTTGCAGCGATCGATCGGGTTGTGCAGCCCAACCGCGATTTTGAGCCAGAGCTTACGCGCCGAACCTTCCGCATTATGGCGAGCGACTACGCCGAATCGACGCTCATCCCACCCTTGCTACAGCGACTGCGTGAACTGGCGCCCGGGATTAGCCTGGATATTATGACGCCGAGTGATGTGAGCTTTGTCGATGTCGAACAGGGCAAAGTCGATATGGTGATCAATCGCTTTGATAGCATGCCCCAGAGCTTCCATCAGGCGACTGTCTGGCGGGACACCTTTTCCTGCATTATGCGCGCCGATAATCCGGTGTTGGAGAACTACACTCTGCAGGAGTATTTGAAGGCGCAGCATATCTGGGTCAGTAAAACCGGCATGGGGGTCGGGGTTGGCGTAAACCCTGAGGATGTGCAGAGGCTAGGCTGGGTGGATGAAGCCATTGCCAAGCTCGGCGAGAAGCGTGATATCGCTGTGTTCACCCGCCACTACCAGGTGGCGATGCTGTTGGCGGAGCAGGGCGACCTCGTCGTGACTGTGCCGACGCGCATGGCGCTGTTGGCGGCCAACAACCCCCGTGTGGTGCGCCGCGATCCTCCGCTTGAGATTCCACCCTTTGAACTGAAGATGGCATGGAGCCCCTTGCTCCAGCAAAGCGCGCCGCATCGTTGGCTGCGACGTCTGATTCTGGATGTCGGCCGCGCACTCTGACCGCTACTAGAAAGAAAATTCACTAGGTCAATGATGGGTATATTCATCATAGATTGGTCCGATACTTGTTCGGACGTATAGAATGCCGCAAAAACCAGTGTCCAGCCCGAGGTGAGGATATGACGGAACGAGTCCAGATCGGTAATTTGCAGGTAGCCCAGGTTCTATACGACTTGGTCAATGAAGAGGTTATACCGGGAACCGGGGTTGAGCCCGGACAGTTCTGGTCAGCGCTCTCGGATATCGTCGGTGAGCTGTCCCCGATCAATCGTAGTCTGCTGGCCAAGCGTGATGCGCTGCAGGAGACCATCGACCAGTGGTACCTGGACAACCCGAAGGGCTATCAGGATCTGGATGCGTATAAAGCCTTTCTGCGGGAAATTGGCTATCTCGTGGACGAACCGGCTGATTTTACTGCGACGACAACCAACGTTGATGCGGAAATTGCGACAATGGCCGGCCCTCAGCTTGTCGTACCGGTGATGAACGCCCGCTACGCATTGAACGCGGCGAATGCCCGTTGGGGCAGCCTGTACGACGCCCTTTACGGGACCGATGTGATCGGGGAAGAGGGTGGAGCAGAGAAAACCGCAGCGTATAACCCTGTTCGCGGCGACCGCGTTATTGCTTATGCGCGCGCCTTCCTTGATCGCGCTGCGCCGCTGACAACTGGCAGTCACTATGACGCCAGTGAATATCGGATCAATGGTCAGCTGGTAGAGGTGATCCTGTCCGATGGCTCCGTTGCAACACTGCAAAACCGCGGTCAGTATCTTGGCTATCGTGGCGATGCCAACGCGCCGGAAGCCATTCTGTTACAGCAGAATGGGCTTCGTTTTGAGATACAGATTGACCGCGAAAGCCCGATCGGCAAAAACGATGCGGCCGGCGTAAAAGATCTTTTACTCGAATCTGCACTCACCACCATTATGGATTGCGAGGATTCCGTTGCGGCTGTCGACGCGGAAGACAAGGCAATTGTGTACCGGAACTGGCTCGGCCTGATGAAGGGCGATCTCAAAGAGCGTATTGTCAAAGGTGACAAGACCATCGAGCGGGCGCTGAATCCGGACCGTGAATATACCGGACGTGACGGCAACCCTATGGTGCTCCCAGGTCGCAGCCTGATGTTTGTTCGCAACGTCGGTCACCTGATGACCAACGACGCTATCCTGGATGCGCAGGGCAACGAAGTGCCGGAAGGGATCATGGATGCGATGTTCACCAGCCTGATTGCCATGCATGATCTCAAGGCGACGGGTGATCTCGGAAACTCACGCACCGGCAGTGTTTATATTGTTAAACCCAAGATGCACGGCCCGGAAGAAGTGGCTTTCGCCAACACACTGTTTAATAAAGTCGAAGATGCTCTTGGGCTCAGCCGTAACACCCTCAAGATGGGCATCATGGACGAAGAGCGCCGCACTACCGTTAACCTGAAAGCTTGTATTGCTGCGGCCAAAGAGCGAGTCGTATTTATCAATACCGGCTTCCTGGATCGCACCGGTGATGAAATCCATACATCCATGCTCGCCGGCCCGATGATCCGTAAGGGCGACATGAAGCAATCCAAATGGATTAGCGCCTATGAGGATTGGAATGTCGATACAGGCCTGGCGACAGGTCTTCAGGGACGTGCCCAAATCGGTAAGGGAATGTGGCCGATCCCCGATCAGATGTCGGCCATGATGGAGGCAAAGATCGGACATCCCATGGCCGGCGCAAATACCGCATGGGTCCCCTCGCCAACAGCAGCGACCCTGCATGCGCTTCACTACCATCAGGTCGATGTTGCTGCGCGCCAGGAAGAGATTCGCTCGCGAGCGCCGGCCTCGCTGGACGACATCCTCACCGTACCGGTCGCGGAGAATCCAGACTGGAGTGCAGAGGAAATCCAGCTCGAGCTGGATAACAATGCGCAGGGTATTCTCGGCTACGTAGTGCGCTGGATTGATCAGGGCGTTGGCTGCTCCAAGGTACCTGACATTAATGATGTCGGCCTGATGGAGGACCGCGCTACACTGCGAATTTCCTCCCAGCATATCGCTAACTGGCTGCGCCAGGGTGTGGTGAACGAAGCGCAGGTGCGCGAGACCATGGAGCGCATGGCTGCGGTTGTTGACCGCCAGAACGCCAGTGATCCGAGCTACCAGAATATGGCCCCTGACTTCGACAGTAATGTGGCATTCCAGGCCGCGTGCGAGCTGGTCTTTGAGGGGTGCGCCCAGCCCAACGGCTATACCGAACCTGTTTTGCACCGTCGCAGAAAAGAGTTCAAACAACGTAACGCTTAAGGGTTGCGCAGAGTCGATTCAAATAAGGGTCCGCAACTGCGGGCCCTTTTTCGTTCTGCTCATGAAGTTTGTCGGATCGTAGCATCGACAAGAAGCGAGGTGGTTTGGGGATAGAGTTAGAGCGACAGTCGGCGCAGGTTGGGGTCCGCTTTGCCGAGATTCCACTCCTGCGCGAAGATCTCTGCATACTTTGCAGCACGAACGCGATCTTCAGGAAGATAGGTTGCTGCCCAGGCTTCCCGGTCTTCACAGATCAATACGTGGCGTCGGTCCCCAACCGCAAACTCCCAGTCCTTGGTGCTGGCAGTCGCCTGAATCTGGCGCAGCTCGATGCGTGAGCTGAGACGCTGAATGAGGGGCGTGAGCCGGTGATAGTCGCGCCAGAGTGTCGTGGTATCGCGCACGAGCAATTGAACCTTGACCTTGGAACTGCTGCGGGCGAGCTCTGAGATCTCCTCGACCACCAGCGGATCGTGGTAAACGGCTTTCAGTAGCTGCTCGGAAAATACCAGCAGCTCACGGCGACATTGCGAGACCATAGTGCGCAAGGTAGCCCGAAAAGCTTCGGCGCCCTCGTGAGACAAGCGCTCACCTGTGCGGTTCTGCTCATCAGCCAAAATGTCGCACCATCCGGATATGCTGGATGCCGGCTTCGAGAAAGGTTTCGCCCTCCGGCACGAAGCCCGCTTTGCGATAAAATTCTTCGGCGTGACACTGGGCATGTAAGTAGACAGCGGCAAACCCGTGTGCTGCTGCGTACTGGCAAATGGCTTCCAGTAGCTGATGACCATAGCCTTTACCACGCTCACTGGCGAGCACCGCCATCCGGCCAATTTTGCCGCCCTGAGTAATTCGACCGGTACCAACAGGTGTATCGCCGGCAATGACCAGAAAGTGTTGTGCCGATTCTTCCTGGTCGTCCCACTCCAGTGCCGGATCAACTTGCTGTTCGATCACAAATACGGGTTCACGAATACTGCGAATCGCCTGTTTGTCCCGTGCCCAGTCGGCTGGCCTGACAATCACCGCCGTCATTAAAAGTCCTCCGGAACATAGATCAATGACCCCTGATCGACGAGCTGATCGATCACGCCATTCGCCTCGCCGATTGCCCCATAATCCAGCAGGTCCTTGCTATGGATGGCATGCGTCTCACAGAAGTGCATGGCAAATGCGAGCGGGACCGGGAACGGCTCGCCATCGACGTACAGGCACGCTGGGTCACGACTGAACGCGGCGCGTGAAGCGGGATTTAGTATCAACGTTTCGCCCGTCGCCAGCTGTTCGCGCCAATCAGAGGCGCTTCCGGCATCAAGTGCAACGGTTTCCGGATACTTGGCTTCCGTCATGACTGCCCCCATCCACTGGGCAACCGTTTGCGGTTGTTGCAGCCATTGTGCGAGCAGCGTTTGCATCCGCGTCACACTGTCCGGGTCAATTTCAGACGGAGAGGAGGCGGGGACGATGCCTGGATCGGTATATCGCTGGTGTGCCGGCAGCTTGCTCGCCATTTCCGCGGCGAGATCTTCCAGGATCGTCGCCGCGGACGGCGCGCGAAATCCGACGGAGATCGTCGTACAAGCCCCATCGGCAACACCCCAGTGACTGTACTGGGGCGGCAGATACAGCATGTCGCCAGGCTCCAGTAGCCAGCTATTCTGCGGTTCAAAATCCCGCAGGATATTGAGCCGGCTCTGCTCAAGTCGCGGACTGCTGTCGTCTGCCTTGGGGCCCTGGTGCCACAGACGCTTACCTTCTGCCTGCAAAAGAAATACGTCGTAATGATCAAAGTGCGGACCAACACTGCCTTTATCCGCCGCATAGCTGATCATGACATCATCAAGGCGCCAGTCGGGCAGGAAGCGAAACAGTTGCTTGAGCGCCGCCACTTCCGACACCCACTGATCCACCGCCTGGACCAGAAGGGTCCAGTGCGATGCTGGCAGGGCGAGGAATTCTTCCTCGGTAAAGGGGCCCGTACGCAGTTCCCAGGGACCTGAATCCCCGTTCTCCAGAACAAGCCTGGATTCGACGGCCTCTTCAAGCGCCATACCCGCAAGCTCCTCCCCGGATATGGGGCTTTCAAAGCCCGGGAAGGCATTGCGGATCAGCAGTGGCTTTTGTTGCCAATAATCCCGCAGGAATTCTGCGATTGGCATGTCCCCAAGATGCGTTAAAGGGGCATGGCGCTCTCCGCTCACAATTACGCCTTGATCTTCTTGGTCTGGGCGATCGCGTTACCGATATAGCTTGCCGGAGTCATGCTGTGCAACTCCGCCTTGGCGTTATCGGGGATCTCCAGATTATCGATAAAGACCTTGAGGGTCTCACGGGTGATGCCCTGGCCGCGAGTCAGTGCCTTGAGTTTCTCGTAGGGTTCCTCAATAGCGTAGCGACGCATTACCGTTTGAATCGGTTCGGCGAGTACTTCCCAGGCGTTGTCCAGGTCTTCCGCCAGGCGCTCACGATTGATCTCCAGCTTGCCCAGGCCTTTCATCGTTGCCGCGTAGGCAATCGTAGAATAGCCCGCCCCAACGCCCATATTGCGCAGCACGGTGGAATCGGTGAGGTCGCGCTGCCAGCGGGACACCGGCAATTTTGCCGCAAGATGCTGGAATACGGCGTTTGCCAGGCCGAGGTTTCCTTCAGAGTTTTCAAAGTCGATGGGGTTCACTTTGTGTGGCATGGTGGAAGAACCCACCTCGCCGGCAATCACCTTTTGCTTGAAGTAGCCCAGCGAAATGTAACCCCAGATGTCACGGTCAAAATCAATCAGGATCGTATTGAAGCGCGCAATGGCATCGAACAGCTCGGCAATATAATCGTGGGGCTCAATCTGGGTGGTGTAGGGGTTCCAGGTCAGGCCGAGAGAGGTCACAAAGGCTTCTGCATTGGCCTCCCAGTCGATTTCGGGATAGGCAGACAGATGCGCATTGTAGTTGCCGACAGCGCCATTAATCTTGCCGAGCAGCTCAACCGCTGCGATTTGGGCAGTCTGGCGACGCAAGCGGGCGACGACGTTTGCGAACTCCTTGCCGACCGTGGTTGGGCTTGCGGTTTGCCCATGGGTGCGTGAGAGCATGGGTACGTCAGCAAAATCCAGCGCGAGCTCTTCAATCTTGGTAATGATCTTGCGCATTTCCGGCAACAGTACTTCGTCGCGCCCAGCACGCAGCATCAATGCATGAGACAAGTTGTTGATGTCTTCCGACGTGCAAGCGAAGTGCACAAATTCGCTCACCGCGTCCAACTGCGCATTCGCGGAAATCTTGTCTTTTAGGAAGTACTCAACTGCTTTTACGTCGTGGTTGGTGGTGCGCTCGATCTCCTTAATGCGCTCGGCATCTTCTACGGAAAACTCCGCGACTATTTTGTCGAGCAATGCATTCGCATCCGCATCGAATGCCGGCACCTCGCTGACTTCCGGATGGTTGGAGAGTTTTTGCAGCCAGCGGACTTCAACCTCTACCCGCGCGCGTATCAGGCCATACTCGCTGAAAATATCGCGCAGTGCAGCAGTTTTACTCTCGTAGCGACCGTCGATTGGGGAAACTGCAGTAAGAGCAGTAAGGGCGACTGTCATGTCAACTCTCCAAAATCCAAATATTGCTTTAGTAAAAAGTGTGATGTGTTGCCGAACTGGGCTACTCGTGGACCAGTTCCGATTCTTTCAATAGCTGTTCCGTTGCTGCGAGCAGCTTTTTTCGCTGAAACAGCAGGTGGAGCCTTCGCCCACCCAGCTGGCGCCACAAGGTGGCCGAACGCACCCCGGCAAATAACATGGTGCGAATCTGATTGGCGATACGCTGTTGTTGCAGGAAGTTAAAATCCCCGAGCACCTGGATGCGGAAGCGGAAGGTACTCAACGTATCACTGTAAATACTCGCCAGATTGGAAAACACATTGTCGTGTGTCAGCGTGAAGTGTTCTGACTGCGTTTGGGCTTTGTCGAGTCGGCTACCGATGATCGACAGCAAGTCCTGCTTTTTGGCGAGTTGACGCTGCAGATAGAGAATCGACAGCGTGTAGCGCAGACAATCCGTGTATTCGGGATGCTGGCGCGAGCGCAATAATTCCCGAGCTATCTCGAGTCCCGGGCGCACTTTGTTTAAACCACCATAAACATCTTCCGCGTTATCCGGGTTCAGCTGGAACAGGCTATACACACCCGTTTCCAGCTGGGCCTCGGGCGCATTGCCGGTTTTCGCAAGGCGCTCTACCAGCGCTGAAGCCTGAAATATGCCAGCTAATGCGAGGGCCTGTTCGCGCCAGTTACTCAAAATCTGTCCTTGCTCAGTTGTTCAAATACTTGCCCGGCATAGGGGCGCTGATAACTAGTTCTGTTCGCGGTACTGCTCAGGAACAAGTTCGCCAATCCCTAGTGCCTCTTCGATCACGGCGCCGCCGAGGCATTTTTGCCCATCGTAGAGCACGAGCGACTGCCCGGGTGTAATAGCACGCTGTGGCTCGTCAAATGCAACCACAAGGGTACCGTCATGCATGACCGTGACCAGGCATGCCTGGTCCGGCTGGCGGTAACGGGTTTTGGCCATTGCGCGGAATTCCCCGGCGGGCGGCGTACCGTTAATCCAGTGTGCCTGGGCAGCCTTCAGTCCCGTGGCATACAGGAGAGGGTGGTGCGCGCCTTGGGCGACGATCAGTACATTGTTTGGCAGGTCTTTGCCCACCACGTACCAGGGTTCATCACTCGCACCTTTCACTCCACCAATGCCAAGCCCCTGGCGCTGCCCGATTGTGTGATACATCAGCCCTGCATGCTGCCCCATATCCTCGCCGTCCGGCGTCTGGATCCGGCCGGGTTGGGCGGGCAGGTATTGCTCGAGGAAGTCCTTGAAGCGGCGTTCGCCAATAAAGCAGATGCCGGTGCTGTCTTTCTTATTGTGGGTGATAAATCCGTTTTCCTCGGCAAGACGCCGAACTTCCGGCTTCTCCAGTTCGCCGAGCGGAAACAGGGATTTGGCAAATTCCGCCTCGCCCACGGCATGCAGGAAGTAGCTTTGATCTTTGTTGCCGTCGAGCCCTTTCAACAGGAAAGTACGTCCGTTCTCATCGGCACGCCGGGCGTAATGGCCGGTCGCAATCGCGTCGGCGCCGAGTACCTCTGCATACTCAAGAAAGACCTTAAACTTGATTTCCCGGTTGCAGAGAATATCCGGGTTCGGGGTGCGCCCCGCCTTGTATTCGGCCAGAAAGTACTCGAATACGTGATCCCAGTACTCTGCAGCAAAATTCGCAGTGTGTAGTTTTATTCCGAGCTTGCGGCACACGGCTTCCGCATCGGCCAGATCAGCCTTGGCGGTACAGTATTCGGTACCGTCGTCTTCGTCCCAGTTCTTCATGAACAGGCCTTCCACCACATAGCCCTGCTGAATGAGCAGCAATGCGGCGACTGAGGAGTCGACACCACCGGACATACCAACGATGACACGCTTGGACGGGTTACTGGGCGTAGTGGACATAGTCTCTCGGGAACGTTTATACGACAGAAGAACGGGTACCATTCAAATTCTATGGGGCCCGTGACCGGTTGCGTAAAGCGCACCGGCGTGAAAGCGGCGCAATTTTACCCACGAATCAGGCCGCGTACCAACTCCACGGAATATATTCTTTCTTCTATAGCAGGCTAGCGTCGGGGACGTCGCTGGAATCGGGGTTTGGACGTAACGGATTTGCCGGTTTTTCGCGCGGAAGGCGAATATATCTCCTCCACTCGAAACTCACCGACCCCCAGATCCTCCAGCCGCCAGCTACCGATGGCGACGCGAATCAGTCGGAGGGTCGGAAAGCCCACGGCTGCTGTCATCCGGCGTACCTGACGGTTACGCCCTTCACGGATTTCAAGCTCGATCCAGCTGGTGGGGATGTTGCGCCGCTCGCGAACCGGGGGAACTCGGGGCCAAAGTTTGGGCTCGGACATTGAGCGCGCGCGGGCCGGGGCGGTCGGTCCGTCCTTGAGCGCTACGCCGTTGCGCAACGCGGCCAAGGCCTCTTCCGTGACCGCGCCCTCTACCTGCGCCCAATAGGTCTTTGGGAGTTTGTGCCTGGGATGGCTAATCTGGTTCTGCAGGTTGCCGCAATCGGTCAACAGCAGGAGGCCTTCGGAATCGTGATCGAGTCGTCCGGCAGGATAGACCCCTTTAATAGGCACATATTTCGCCAGGGTAGGGCGCTCATCCGCATCCGTGAATTGACTAAGGACGCCAAATGGCTTGTTGAAAACGACTAGACGCGCCATGAGGAAAACTCTCGAAGAAATGTAATCAAACTACAAAATTGAGCCAATGCTGCTATAATCCCGCCGATTTTCTTTCCGCCCCGGCTAATTTGGGGGCGGTTGAAGCAACACCCGACCGAAATATTCACAGAGTTTTGGGAGTCTACGCAATATGGGTCATATCCAAGTGCCGGCCGACGGCCAGAAAGTTACAGTCAATTCCGACGGTTCGCTGAGCGTTCCGAATCGCCCGATCATTCCGTTCATCGAAGGTGACGGCATCGGAGTGGATATCACCCCGGTAATGCGCAAGGTTATCGACGCTGCCGTCGAAAAAGCCTACGGTGCCGACAAGTCCATCGCATGGATGGAAATCTACTGCGGTGAAAAAGCTGCTGAAACCTACGCAGGCGACTGGTTCCCGGCTGAGACCCTCGAAGCAATTAAAGACTACGTAGTCAGCATTAAAGGTCCTCTGACCACTCCGGTAGGCGGCGGCTTCCGCTCCCTGAACGTTGCCCTGCGTCAGGAGCTGGACCTCTACGTTTGCCAGCGCCCGGTTCGCTGGTTCAGCGGTGTTCCTTCTCCGGTGAAGGAGCCCAATAAAGTCGACATGGTGATCTTCCGCGAGAACTCCGAAGACATCTATGCCGGCATCGAGTGGAAAGCCGGAACTGATGAGGCCAACAAGGTCATCAAATTCCTGCAGGAAGAGATGGGTGTTCAGAAGATCCGCTTCCCGCAGAACTGCGGTATCGGTGTAAAGCCGGTCTCCGAAGAAGGCACCAAGCGTCTCGTGCGCAAGGCAATCCAGTACGCCGTTGACCAGGATCGTGACTCCGTCACCCTGGTACACAAGGGCAACATCATGAAGTTCACCGAAGGCGCATTCGCCGACTGGGGTTATGAGCTGGCTCGCGATGAGTTCGGTGCTCAGCCTCTGGACGGTGGCCCCTGGCACAGCTTCAAGAACCCGAAGACCGGCAAGGAAATCGTGGTTAAGGACGTGATCGCTGACGCCATGCTGCAGCAGATCATTCTGCGTCCGGCGGAATATGACGTGATTGCTACCCTGAACCTGAACGGTGACTACCTGTCTGACGCGCTGGCAGCGCAGGTTGGTGGTATCGGTATCGCCCCGGGTGCGAACCTGTCTGACGACGTTGCCCTGTTTGAAGCAACTCACGGTACTGCACCGAAGTACGCTGGTCAGGACAAGGTAAACCCGGGCTCCCTGATTCTTTCCGCCGAGATGATGCTGCGTCACCTGGGCTGGAACGAAGCTGCCGAGCTGGTCATCAAGGGTATGGAAGGCGCCATTGAAGCCAAGACCGTTACCTATGACTTTGAGCGCCTGATGGATAACGCTGAGCTGAAATCCTGCTCCGCGTTTGGCGACGAAGTGATTAAGCACATGGCTTAATAGCCCTTTGCGCTGAATCAAAAAAGCCCCGGACCGTGAGGTTCGGGGCTTTTTTTTGCCTGAACGTCCGTGCCGAATGGGACGCTAATCAGGTATTGAATTGGACGAGCGAAGGCCTGTTGGACGTTCAACAAAAGCTGGATTCAACCCGAGCTTCCCCCGGGCTGGGATGGCGGGCGGGGCAAAGACCCCGGGGCGCTTACGGTGCGTTGCGTCAGTAAGCTTCTGCTTCGCTCTCGCGCTGCGGCTCTGGCGCGCTTTCAGCATCACCAGCGGACTCTTGGGCTGGTGCCTGGGAGGAGGGCGCAACATCGATATTGGCCGCGTGGTAGCCCTTATCACCTTTGATGATGTCAAAGGTTACCTGCTGGCCAGCTTTGAGGGTGCGATACCCTTCCATCTGGATCGCGGAATAGTGCGCGAACAGATCTTCTCCCCCTTCATCCGCAAGAATAAACCCATATCCCTTGGCGTTATTAAACCACTTGACGGTACCGGTAGGCATGGCGAAATCCCTCTAATTGCCTCGGCGACTAAATGGTCGCCTTACAGAGTATCTTTATCGTTATCCATAATCAGATAGAGTGGCCGCGGTTCCGAATGCGGCCTGACTGGCGAAATAGTCGACAGACAACTCTCTTGTAGCTAACTGCCTTCTGAATGTCAAGGTGGGTGCCCCCGACTGTGCTCAGGTTCAAATCCGGTTACAATAGGGCCTTGATCAATAGGGCTGAACCAATCCCGACGTGACCCAGTCACGCGACGCGTCACGCCTCCCGCTTGTACATTGATAATGACTATGACTGTAACTCCCTCTATTTATATGAGCTCCGATGATTTCGACGACCATGGTGGTGCCGGTGGCGATCTCGCCCTGCAGGAAGCGCCCGCTCGACTGAAGCGCCCCCCGATGTACAAGGTCGTCATGCTCAATGATGACTACACCCCAATGGACTTCGTGGTCGAAATTCTCGAGATGTTTTTCGGTGTGGGTCGCGAGAAGGCAACCCAGCTGATGCTTCAGGTACACACGGAGGGAAAAGCAGTCTGCGGTGTCTATACTCGAGATATAGCGGAAACAAAGGCAGCACAAGTCAACCAGTTTGCCAGAGAGAACCAGCATCCGTTGCTGTGTGAGATCGAGGCAGACGAAGGTGAAGAAGATTGAGTGACGGGGTTCCGTTGCCCGAAGGGAACCGGGCATACCGGGTTGGGTCAACAGCCTGACCAGGTAACACGCGGGTAATTTTGGCGAGTTAGGGTTTGAGGTTTCAATGCTCAGCAAGGATTTAGAGGTAACGCTCAATCTGGCGTTCAAGGGTGCGCGAGCGAAACGGCACGAGTTTATGACCGTCGAGCAC
This sequence comes from Microbulbifer sp. ABF4_148, assembly GCF_056158985.1. Lineage (NCBI taxonomy): Bacteria > Pseudomonadati > Pseudomonadota > Gammaproteobacteria > Cellvibrionales > Microbulbiferaceae > Microbulbifer > Microbulbifer sp. ABF4_148. Next base: position 2,745,196 of record NZ_JBSWUI010000001.1, on the reverse strand, counting down.
CTTTTGCTGGCGCTCCTCGATAATGAGTCTGCCGCAGATGTATTACACGCGTGTGGCGCAGACCTGAGTGCGCTCAGGCGTGAACTGCTCGAGTTTGTCGACTCGACGACGCCGCTGATCCCGGAAGCCGATACGGAACGGGAAACCCAGCCGACCCTGGGGTTCCAGCGCGTTTTGCAGCGTGCTGTTTTCCACGTCCAGTCTTCCGGCAAAAAAGAAGTAACCGGTGCCAATGTACTGGTCGCTATTTTTTGCGAACAGGAAAGCCAGGCGGTTTACTACCTCAAGCAACAGAGTGTTGCCCGCATCGATGTAGTGAATTACATCACCCACGGCATCTCCCGCGTTGGCTCCAGTGGCAACAATCACCATCCGAGTGAGTCAGCCCCGGATCAGACCGACGAAGAGCTGAGCCCGGGTGCCGAGCCCGGTGGCTCCGATCCCCTGGAGAGCTACGCCACCAATCTCAACCAGGAAGCCATCCTTGGGCGGATTGATCCGCTCGTCGGACGCGGCCCTGAAGTAGAGCGTGTCACCCAGGTGCTGGCGCGCCGACGCAAGAACAATCCACTGCTTGTCGGCGAGTCCGGGGTGGGGAAGACCGCCATCGCAGAAGGGTTGGCACGACGGATTGTCGATGAAGACGTACCCGAACCGCTGCGCAACAGTACCATCTACTCCCTCGATCTGGGCTCCCTGCTGGCGGGCACCAAGTACCGCGGCGATTTCGAGAAGCGGTTCAAGGCGCTGCTTGCGGAGCTGAGGAAGCGCGAGCACGCGGTTCTGTTTATCGATGAAATCCACACCATTATTGGTGCGGGCGCCGCTTCCGGCGGTGTGATGGATGCGAGCAATTTGCTCAAGCCGCTGCTCTCGAGCGGACAATTGCGCTGTATCGGTTCAACCACATTCAATGAGTATCGCGGTATTTTTGAGAAAGATCGCGCGCTCTCACGCCGGTTCCAGAAGATTGATGTGCACGAGCCGTCGGTCGAGGAAACCGTGCAGATTCTTCAGGGCCTCAAAACCTGCTTCGAGGACCATCACAAGGTGCGCTTTACCGACAGCGCCCTTGAGGCGGCGGCGCAACTCGCCAATCGCCACATCACTGAACGCTTCCTGCCCGACAAGGCCATTGACGTCATCGATGAGGCTGGCGCTTATCAGGCTCTGTTACCCGCGGAGTCCCGCAAGGACACCATCGGCGTGACGGAAATCGAAACCGTGATTGCCAAAATTGCGCGGATACCCGCAAAGAGCGTATCTGCTTCCGACAAGCAGCAACTGGCACGCCTCGATGAAAACCTGAAAATGGTGGTCTTTGGCCAGAACGACGCCATCGGTGCCTTGTCGACCGCAATTAAGCTGAGCCGTGCCGGACTGGGTTCTGAGGAGAAGCCGATAGGCTCCTTCCTGTTCGCGGGTCCCACCGGTGTGGGTAAAACGGAACTTTGTCGCCAGCTGGCGAAAGTCATGGGTATCGAGCTGATCCGCTTTGATATGTCCGAATATATGGAGCGACACACCGTATCCCGCTTGATCGGTGCGCCTCCCGGGTATGTCGGCTTTGATCAGGGCGGGCTACTCACGGACGCGGTTACGAAGCATCCGCATAGTGTGGTGCTGCTCGATGAGATTGAAAAAGCGCACCCGGAAGTCTTCAACCTGTTGCTGCAGGTCATGGACCACGGAACCCTGACCGATAACAACGGCCGCAAGGCCGATTTCCGCAACGTGGTATTGATCATGACCACCAACGCCGGGGCTCAGCTGATGAGCCGTCGGTCTATCGGATTCTCCAGCCAGGATCACTCCACAGACGGGATGGAGGAAATCAAAAAGCTGTTTACACCCGAGTTCCGCAATCGACTGGATAGCATCATCCAGTTCGGCGCGCTGGATCTCGAGGTTGTCAAGACCGTGGTCGACAAGTTTATTGTCGAACTGCAGGCCCAGCTCGACGAGTCGAGCGTTACCCTCAGTGTCAGTGAAGAGGCCCGTGAATGGCTGGCCAATCATGGCTATGACGAGAATATGGGTGCGCGACCGATGGCGCGCCTGATTCGCGAGAAGCTGCGCAAGCCGCTCGCCGAAGCGGTGTTGTTCGGTGATTTGTCAGAAGAGGGCGGCCGCGTAGAAGTCGTCGTCGACGGCGATGAACTCAAGGTGAAAACCGCGGAAACGGCCTGAGCAAGCCTGCCAGACCAAACTAAAAAGGCCACCAATTGGTGGCCTTTTTTGTGCCTGCTCGAACCCTGGGGTTCGGCGCTAACTCCGCAGGGGAATTAACGGGCGCGGTAGGTGATACGACCCTTGGTCAGGTCGTAGGGAGTCAGCTCAACCTTCACCTTGTCGCCAGTCAGGATACGGATGTAGTTCTTGCGCATTTTTCCGGAGATATGTGCGATCACCACATGACCGTTTTCCAGTTTTACGCGGAACGTGGTGTTTGGCAGGGTGTCAATCACCTCACCTTCCATTTCGATGTAATCGTCTTTTGCCATGCGGCGGTAACCTTCAATTTCAGCTAACTAAGCATTTTTTTACCGCGGCACCAGTCTCCGATTCGGAAACGCCGGTAGGCTTAAAACAGCCCTGCTTGGCCCCGGGATACCCGTTTAGGGTAGTGGGCGGCGGCGCGACGGGCGAGCATTTTGCACGAAAAGCGCCGTCAGCGCAAAAGCACTGCAGAGGAAAGGCTCCCTGAGGCGCAAAACCGCATCAGCTGGAGCGGGAAATGAGTCGCCAGCGCCCCTCGGCGAGCTGTTCGCTGGGCTGGAACTGACGCTTGTATGCCATCTTTTGGCAGTCCTCGATCCAGTACCCGAGGTACAGACTGGCCATTCCCATCCTTCGTGCCCATTCCACTTGATACAGAATGCAGTAACTGCCCAGGCTGCGCGGGGCCTCGTCCGGATCAAAAAAGGTATAGATAGCAGACACAGCACCGTTCAGTACATCAGTCACCGCCACCGCCACCAGGCGCCCGCGGCAACGAAACTCGATATAGCGGGTACTGCCCCATGCCGGGCACAGAAAGCTTCTGAATTGATCCGGTGAGGGTGGGAACATCTCTCCATCCTGATGACGCTCCTCAATGTAACGGGCGTACAGGGCGTAGTGCTCGTCTGTATCAATCGAGTCTACATGGAAGACGTCCAGGTCCCGGTTGCGGCGCCAGCAGCGCCTCTGCTGCCGACTGGGCACGAACAGGTTAACCGGCAGCCGACAGGGGACGCAGGCATTGCAGTTTGCACATTGGGGTCGATAGAGGTGATTGCCGCTGCGTCGAAAACCCAGTTCCGATAGCTGGCTGTACAGTCGCTGGTCAATGGGCGTTTGAGGGTCGATAAAGACGGTTGTCGCCTGCTGGTCGGGCAGATAGCCACACTCATGCGGCAAGGTTGCAAGCAGGCGTATGGAGTCGAGACGGGAAAACTTACTCATATTTCCATTCCAGAACCCAGGGCTGTACGAACGGATCATCCGCAACGCCCACTCTTAGGCGCGCTTCGAAATCCCAGCGGGGCAGGGTCACTGCACCAAGACTCAATAGATGTGGATTGCTTACCTGGCAGTCAATCAGTTCGCATCCCCACAAGTGTAATTGTTGTACGAGGTGTACGAAAGCGACTTTAGACGCGTCGGTTGCCCGGTGGAACATGGATTCCCCAAAGAACACTTTACCCAATGCGACGCCGTACAGGCCACCCACCAGGTCGCCATCGCACCATGCCTCGACAGAATGTGCGAGCCCGCGCCGATGGAGCTCGAGATAGGCATCGCGCATCTCCTCGGTGATCCAGGTGCCTGCCTCGTCTCCGCGGGGGCTGCGGCACGCGTCGATCACGCTGGCAAAGTCCTGATCGAAGGTAATCCGGTACTGTTGCCGGCGCAGGGCTTTGCGGAGGCTGCGCCCGATCGAATACTGCCCGGGCAATACCACACAGCGGGGATCTGGGCTCCACCACAGGATCGGCTGGTCCTCGGAATACCAGGGAAAGATACCGCTTGAATAGGCCTCTACCAGCCATTCTGGCGTGAGATCTCCACCGACAGCGAGTAGTCCGTCTGGATCGCGGAGCGCTTGGTCCGTGGGCGGGAAACCGGGAAGATCCGGGTCGAGCAGAGCGAGCGGAGGTTGTTCGTGTCCGGACATAACTGGCCCGCAAGTCGGGAATAGGGGAGCTCAAACAAAAAGGGCGATCGAGTGATCGCCCTTCGTTACAGAGTATGGGCGATGCCCTTACTTCTGGGCGTCCAGAAAACGCTCGGCATCCAGCGCAGCCATACAGCCAGTGCCGGCGGAAGTCACGGCCTGACGGTAAATATGGTCAGATACGTCGCCAGCCGCAAACACACCTTCTACCGAAGCCTGTGTCGCATTGCCTTCGAGGCCGCTCTCGACAATGATGTACCCGCCATTCATCTTCAGCTGGCCTTCAAAGATTCCCGTGTTGGGCTTGTGACCGATCGCGATAAACACGCCACTCACATCCAGCTCCTGGGTGGAATCGTCTTGTGTGCTGCGCAGGCGTACACCCGTTACACCATTGTCATCACCCAATACTTCATCCAGCGTGTTGTGCCAGCAAACATTGATGTTGCCGTTGGCGACCTTGTCCATCAGGCGATCTTGCAGGATTTTCTCCGCACGCAACTCATCGCGGCGATGGATCAGGGTGACCTCGCTGGCGATATTGGACAGGTACAGCGCTTCTTCCACGGCGGTATTACCACCACCGACCACGGCGACCTTTTGATCGCGGTAGAAAAATCCGTCGCACGTCGCACAGGCGCTCACACCGCGACCCTGAAAAGCCTCTTCAGAGGGCAGCCCCAGGTACTGGGCTGAGGCGCCGGTGGCAATGATGAGAGCGTCACAGGTATAGGTTTCGTTACCGACCAGCGTGAACGGGCGCTTCTGCAGATCAACCTTGTCGATATGGTCGAACACGATTTCCGTCTCGAAACGCTCGGCGTGCTGCTGCATTTGAACCATAAGGTCTGGTCCCTGCAACTCGGCGATGCCGCCCGGCCAGTTTTCCACTTCTGTGGTGGTGGTCAGCTGGCCGCCTTGCTGCATACCGGTAATGACAACCGGCTTCAGATTTGCGCGTGCCGCATAGATTGCAGCGGTGTAACCGGCGGGACCGGAACCAAGGATGATCAGACGGTGATGGTTATTGCTCATGTAACACTCGTAACACTGACTTAAAGCTGTTGAGTGACAGGGATAGGGGACGGGTGGTCATTGAGACACCCGGATGCCTGCCAGATTGCGCGGTATCATATTGCAACCCCGCCACATGACCAAATAGTTTGGCACTATTCCCCTTATTGCATCGCTTAATCCGACTGCTCAATTTATGTGCAACGGGGTTAGGGCGGAACAACAGGGGAAGCGCATTACGAATTCTTGCAAATTACTTTAGTAGTTGTTCACAAGTCTTTGTTTTTAAAGTGCTTACACCTACCTAAAGGCGTTTCTAGGACACACAGTCGGTGGCTTTTTGACGGCGGCTGTAGTACACAGACCGCTTGCGCAGCCGATCTGGTCCAGCTGCGGGGGACAGAGTGAATACGAGACAAGAGGTACGCCCTTGAAGGCCGAAAGCGCAGCGGGAACCAGCATAAAAGATGATCAGCTTCCCGAGTCACTGATTGCCAAACTACTTCGCGAGGGAGCCCTCATCGGGCTGCTCTCCGGCGCCTTGTTGCTGGCGATCAGCCTGCTGAGCTACAACCCTCAGGATCCCGGCTGGTCCCACACGGGGCACTCGGCGGAGGTCGTGAACGCGATAGGCCCGGTGGGCGCATGGCTCGCGGACGTTTGCCTTTCCCTGCTCGGTTGGATGGCGTACCTGTTTCCGATACTGATCGGTTGGCGAGCCATTGGCATTCTGCGTGACCGAAACGCCCGCTTTAGCGGGCCCCTCTTTACGTTGCGCGTCGCCGGACTCGCGACGCTGATGACCTCAGGGGCGGGCATCGCCACCCTGTGCTTTGCCGAGGCAGCGGAAGCGCTGCCATTTTCCAACGGCGGTATTATCGGTGTTGCCATCGCGACCGGCGCCGAGAACAATCTGGGTTACGTCGGGGCGACAATCCTGCTCCTGGCACTCTTTGCAATCGGCGTAACCGTGTTCACCGGTATGTCCTGGCTGAAGCTGATTGAATCCATCGGACGCAACGTCCTCGGGTTTATTGGCTGGCTCGGCAATCGCGTTCAGCGTGCACGCATCCAGCGGGTAGAGACCCGGGTTGCTCGGGAGGCGGTGGTTGAGCGCAAGGCGGCTGTTGAAAAGGAAATGAAGCGGATTGCCAAGCGCAAGCCCCCCAAAATCGAGCCGACGCTGCCATCACCCAAACCCAGCCCAAGAGCGGTCAAGGAAAAGCAGGGCGAACTGTTTACCGCTGGGCCGGTTGAGGGCACCTTGCCACCGCTGTCCTTGCTGGACGCACCCGACGAAAACAAGAAGGCAGGATTCTCCCGCGAGTCACTCGAAGCGCTGTCGCGATTGCTGGAAATCAAGCTGAAAGACTTCGGTGTCATTGCCGAGGTGGTTTCTGTGCTGCCAGGACCGGTGGTAACGCGTTTCGAGATCCAGCCGGCACCGGGCGTCAAGGTCAGTCGCATCAGTAATCTGGCGAAGGACCTCGCGCGCTCTTTGGCGGTCATCAGCGTGCGCGTTGTAGAGGTTATTCCGGGCAAGTCTGTCGTGGGCATTGAAATTCCCAATGAAAACCGGCAGATGGTCCGCCTCTCCGAAGTCCTTTCGGCCGAAGTCTACGAAGGGGCAAAATCCTCTCTGACGCTCGCGCTCGGTCACGATATCGCCGGACAACCGGTTGTCGCTGACCTGGCCAAGATGCCTCACCTACTGGTGGCGGGTACAACCGGTTCCGGTAAGTCGGTGGGCATCAATGTGATGCTGCTGAGCCTGCTCTACAAGTCCACACCGGACGAAGTGCGCCTTATCCTCGTTGACCCCAAGATGCTCGAGCTATCGGTTTATGAGGGAATCCCGCATCTGCTGACCCCGGTAATTACCGACATGAACGACGCTGCCAACGGTTTGCGCTGGTGTGTGGGTGAGATGGAGCGTCGCTATAAGCTGATGGCAGCCATGGGTGTACGAAACCTCGCCGGCTTTAACCGCAAAGTGAAAGAGGCCATTGCGGCCGGCGAGCCACTGGAAGATCCAATCTGGCAGCCGGATCCGCTCTCTGCCGTACCGGAAGCAGAGCAGACCCGCCCGCACCTCAAGCCGCTCCCCGCGATTGTCGTCGTTATTGATGAATTTGCGGACATGATGATGATTGTCGGCAAGAAAGTTGAACAGCTGATCGCCCGTATTGCGCAGAAAGCGCGTGCTGCCGGCATCCATCTGTTGCTTGCCACTCAGCGTCCGTCCGTTGACGTGATCACCGGCCTGATCAAGGCGAACGTGCCAACACGTATCGCATTCCAGGTCTCGTCCAAAGTCGATTCCCGCACAATTCTCGATCAGGGTGGGGCCGAGCAGCTGCTCGGTCACGGCGACATGTTGTACCTGCCGCCTGGCACTGGTGTTCCGATCCGGGTGCACGGCGCATTTGTCGACGATCATGAAGTGCATCAGGTGGTCGCGGACTGGAGCCGCCGCGGGGAGCCGGACTATATCGACGGCATCATTGATGACAGCAATAACACGATCCCTGTACCTGGCCTGCAAACGGAAGGTGCCGAAGGTGAGGATCCTGAAACCGATGCACTCTATGACGAGGCGGTCGCATTTGTGACCAAGTCCCGTAAGGCTTCAATTTCCTCCGTACAGCGCCAGTTGCGGATCGGCTACAATCGCGCCGCTCGGATTATCGACGCGATGGAGGCGGCAGGCGTTGTGTCGCCGGCAGGACATAACGGCAATCGTGAAGTCTTGGCACCGCCACCAGCCTGATGGTGTTCAGCCGGGGTTCAACAACCACCGGCTAATCTGTAGGAAAGAATCAGCGAAAGGAACCTTGCCATGAATCGAATGCTCACCTTGTTTGGGGCGTTAGTCGTTACGCTGGCTGGCTCTGTGGTACAGGCAGATCCCGTCGACGACCTCGCGGCATTGTTGGAACCGCTGGGCTCTATTTCCGGTGATTTTCAGCAGGTGCTCAGCGATGAGAAGGGGAAGACCCTGCAGAAAAGCAGCGGTACTTTCTCGGTTTCACGCCCGGGTAAATTACGCTGGGAAACGGGAGAACCCTTTCCTCAGCTGCTGGTTACCAATAATGAAAAGCTCTGGCTGTACGATCCCGATCTGGAGCAGGTCACCATTCGTCCGGTAGACAACCGTATGAAAGAGACCCCGGCGCTGTTGCTGGGCGGTAAGGTTTCCGATATTCGCAGCTCGTTCTCAGTGAGTGGCGGTAGCGGTAGCTTCAAGCTGACACCAAAGCGCGCCGGTGCTCCGTTCAAGACGATGGAAATCAGCTTTGCAAAAACCGGTATGCCTGGCGCGATGACAGTTCGCGACAGTATGGGACAAACCACCGAGATCAAGTTCAGCGGTGTGAAGGCAAACCCAAAGCTTTCCTCCGCACTGTTTAACTTTAAGCCACCTGAAGGTACTGACATCATTCGCGATGAGTGACTTGTTTGATAGAGCTCCGCGCCACCAACCCCTGGCGGCGCGGATGCGCCCCGAAACGCTGGCCCAATATATGGGCCAGTCGCATTTATTGGGGGAAGGAAAACCGCTGCGGGAAGCCGTAGAGCGTGGCCAATTGCACTCGATGGTCCTATGGGGGCCACCTGGCGTCGGTAAAACAACGTTTGCCCGCTTGCTGGCACGAGAGTGTGACGCGCGCTTTGCGACCCTGTCAGCCGTGTTGGCAGGTGTGAAGGAGATACGCCAGGCGGTTGCCGAAGCACAACAACATAGTGCGCAGACCGGCCGGGGCACCATCCTGTTTGTCGATGAAGTACATCGATTTAACAAAGCGCAACAGGATGCTTTCCTGCCGTATGTCGAAGAGGGCACCGTGACTTTTGTCGGTGCGACCACGGAAAATCCTGCGTTTGAACTCAACAATGCATTGCTTTCGCGCTGTCGGGTGTATCTGCTGCGTAGTCTTTCGCAGGAAGAGCTACTCAGCCTTTTACGGCGCGCCCTGGGGGAAGATGTGCAGCTCTCTGCGCTGAACATTCAAATGGACGAGGAGGTGCTTGAGCAGATTGCCAGTGCGGCTGACGGTGATGCGCGCTCGGCGCTGAACCTGTTGGAAATCGCCTGCGATCTCGGCCGGTCCGAAAACGACTCTGTCGTCGTAGACTATGCCGTCCTCGCCGAGGTACTCAGTGCAGACGTTTGTCGCTTCGACAAGGGCGGGGATTATTTCTACGACCAGATTTCCGCGCTGCACAAGTCAGTGCGCGGCTCCGATCCGGATGCCGCGCTCTACTGGTTCGCCCGAATGCTCGACGGCGGCTGCGATCCTCTGTATATCGCCCGCCGTGTTGTGCGGATGGCCAGTGAGGACATCGGTAATGCCGATCCCCGTGCGCTGCAGCTCGCGCTGAACGCGTGGGATGTACAGGAGAGGCTGGGCAGCCCGGAAGGAGAGCTGGCCGTAGCACAGGCAATCACCTATCTGGCGGTCGCCGCCAAAAGTAACGCGGTCTACGGGGCTTTCAAGCAGGTCATGGCTGACGTACGCCGCGATCCCAGCTATGAGGTGCCGATCCATTTGCGTAATGCCCCGACTAAATTGGCCAAAAGCATGGCCCATGGCGCGGAGTACCGTTATGCGCATGATGAGCCCGACGCCTTTGCTGCCGGTGAGAACTACTTTCCTGAGGCTATCTCAGAGCGGCAGTACTACGCTCCCGTACCCCGCGGTCTGGAGCTGAAAATCGGCGACAAGCTCTCAGCGCTACGCCGGCGCAACCGGGAAAGTGCGCAAAAGCGCTATCAAGCGGTATCGCCTGATCAACAAGGGGATGACTGAATGCAGTGGCTGGCGATCGCACTTGGCGGAGCTATTGGCGCTATCTTACGTCACCTGGTGACACTTGCAGCCTTCCCGGTGTTTGGATCCCGCTTTCCGCTGGGTACCCTGATCGTGAATGTCGCCGGCTCTTTCCTGATTGGCATTGCCTATGTCTTGATTGTCGAGCGTGGCGCACTGGGTCAGGAGTGGCGGCTATTCCTGATGACCGGAACCTTCGGTGCGCTAACAACATTCTCTACATTCTCGATGGAGGCCCTGCTGTTGTGGCACAATGAGCACCCTTTAATGGCTGCTGGCTACATTTTGATCAGCTTGGTGGCCTGCCTGGCGGCGACTGGAGCGGCCATGGCACTAACGATGAAATATTTTTGAGCGGTTAGATAGAAACAATGCTGGACCCCAAACTTCTCCGTAGCGAAATGGACCAAGTGGCCGCGGTATTGAAAAAGCGCGGTTTCGTGCTGGATACCGAACGTCTGCAGGCACTGGAAGAGCAGCGCAAGACTCTGCAGGTAAAAACGGAAACGCTCCAGAGCGAACGCAATAGCAAGTCCAAGAATATCGGACGCGCCAAAGCCCAGGGAGAGGACATTGCTCCACTACTGAAGGAAGTCGAGTCTCTCGGCGGTCAGCTCGGTGAGGCCAAGGAAGCGCTGGGTGAACTCCAGCATGAGCTTGACGGCATACTGGCAGCCATCCCCAATCTGCTGGATGAGGCGGTACCGGAAGGCGCAAGCGAAGAGGACAACGTCGAAGTTCGCCGGTGGGGCACGCCCCGCGATTTCGATTTTGCGGTGCGTGACCACGTTGATCTGGGTGCAGGTCTCGGCGGTCTGGATTTTGACGTCGCCAGCAAGATCACCGGGTCGCGTTTTGCGGTCATGACCGGGCCCGTTGCCAAGTTGCACCGCGCCCTGGCTCAATTCATGCTCGACACTCATGTTGAAGAGCATGGTTATCGGGAGGCGAATGTACCGGTTATCGTCAACGGCGATGCCCTCTATGGCACGTCCCAGCTGCCAAAGTTTTCCGAGGATTTGTTCCGTCTGGAAGACGATCGCGGGTTCTACCTGATTCCCACCGCGGAAGTGCCGGTGACCAACCTGTATAGCGATACCATCGTTGAAGATTCGGCATCGCTGCCGCACAAATTCGCCGCCCACACCACTTGTTTCCGCTCCGAAGCGGGCTCCCATGGTCGCGACACGCGCGGCATGATTCGCCAGCACCAGTTCGAAAAAGTCGAACTCGTCTGGTTTGCCCGTCCGGATCAGTCAGAGGAAGCGTTGGAGTCCCTGACCAAGCATGCGGAGACGATTCTGCAAAAGCTCGGGCTGCCATACCGCACCGTCATCTTGTGTGGCGGCGACATCGGTTTCGCGGCCAAAAAGACGTATGACATTGAGGTGTGGGTGCCGTCCCAGGACAAGTATCGGGAAATCTCTTCCTGCTCCCTGGTTGGAGACTTCCAGGCGCGTCGCATGAAGGCGCGCTGGCGCAACCCGGAGACCGGAAAGCCGGAACTTCTTCATACCCTGAATGGCTCGGGCCTGGCTGTCGGACGCACCCTGATTGCGGTGCTCGAGAATTACCAGCGCGAAGATGGCACCATCGAAGTGCCCGAGGCCTTGCGCAGCTATATGGGCGGTGCCAGCAGCATCGGTTAAAACCGCAGACATAGGAAAAGGACTTGCGTTACTTACCACTGGCATTTGATGTCGCCGGTCGGCCCTGCCTTCTCATTGGTGGTGGATCTATTGCGACTCGCAAAGCACGACTACTGGCAAAAGCCGGTGCTCAACTGCGGGTGGTTGCACCCCAGATCACGGACGAACTGCTCGGACTGGTGACCGCTTCTGGTGGTCACTACGTTGCCGAAGAGTACGATTACCGCCATTTGGCCGATGCGGATCTGGTGATTGCGGCCACTTCGGACGAGCACGTGAACGCCCGCGTTTCTGCAGAGGCGCGCGCACAGCGCCTGCCGGTCAACGTGGTCGATGCCCCCGAGCATTGCACATTCACCGTCCCGGCCATTGTCGAACGTGGCCCCATCTCTATCGGCATCAGCAGTGGTGGTGCGGCACCGGTACTGGCACGACGCATACGCTCTCAGCTGGAAGCTTTACTATCGCCGGCAGTTGGTGTGCTGGCAGAGCTGGCGGCGCGTACCAGAGACCAGGTCAAGCAGGCGCTGCCTGAAGCAAAGCGCAAGAATTTCTGGGAGTGGGTGTTTAGCGGTCCAGTCTCGGCAAACGTCGAGCGTGGTGACGTCCATGCAGCGGAACACCGGTTGCTGGAAGGACTGCACGACTGGCATGACCAGGCCTCGGACCACGGCGAGGTGTATCTGGTTGGTGGCGGGCCAGGCGACCCTGACTTGCTCACGTTCCGAGCACTGCGTCTTATGCAGCAAGCCGATGTCGTGCTTTACGATCGACTGGTCTCTGACCAGGTTCTCGAGTTAGTCCGCCGTGACGCGGATCGAATTTACGTCGGTAAAAAGAAAGAGTTTCATTCCGTTCCCCAGGATGACATTAACCAGTTACTGGTCGATCTTGCGCGCACCGGTAAAAAGGTCCTGCGCCTGAAAGGCGGCGATCCATTTATCTTTGGCAGGGGCGGAGAAGAAATTGATCGCCTCGCCGATGCGGGGATTCCGTTTCAGGTGGTCCCGGGAATCACGGCGGCCTCCGGCTGTGCGAGCTACGCGGGGATCCCGCTGACACACCGGGATCATGCGCAAAGTGTTCGGTTTATTACCGGCCACCTGAAAGAAGGGGAGTTAACCCTCCCGTGGAGCGAGATGGCGACGGAAGGCCAAACCCTGGTCTTTTATATGGGTTTGTCCGGGATCAGCACCATTTGTCGCGAACTCTCGGCGCATGGATTGCCCGCCGACACTCCCGCCGCGCTGGTGGAGAAGGGTACGACGCCGGAGCAACGTGTCGTCGTCGGTACCCTGGCGACACTCCCTGAACTGGCGGTGAGTGAGCAGGTTGCAGCGCCCGCCCTGACCATCATCGGTGGCGTTGTGAGCCTGCACAACAAACTTGCCTGGTATGGCGGAGCCTGACCGGCATCGCCTCCTGTCATCTGCGGTAAACCTTGTGCGCGGTCCAATTCGACGGATTGACCAAACGGGCGCACAGGTTTCCGGCCAACACCTTCCCGCTATCTATACTGCTAAATATGCCTGTCAGTGGTATTTAGCATGTGGTTCGCATTTGTTCGTTTTTATTGCACCGTGCTGGTGCGTGTGTTTCTGCCGGCCGAAGGCGAGATTTGCATTCCGGATCCCAACAACACCCATAGCCGTCGATACACACGGGATTACCGGGTAAAGCGAGGCTGGGTCAAAAACCTCTGGATCGGCTCGTCGGTCCTGATGCTGTGCTTTCCGTTGGCGCATATCGTACTGGTCGTCAGCCTTCTCACTGCGCTGCTTTCCTTCGCAATACTCGACGAAACGGCTTAGGCCAACCGCGTTTATTCTTGCACCAGAAACGACACGCCAAATACGCAGGGCTTGCCGTCGAGCTCCCCGGGGTACTTGCAAACACTCAGCGTGACCTTTCCACGCTCGGGATCAACAACCTCTTCATAAAACGTATGTGGTGCTCCTGCCTGAAATACCCTGGCATCATTCGACTGCAGTGATTTGGCGATCTGCTCAGGAGAGATGTCAAAGTCCGTTTTGCCCACTACGCTTTGCCCTGCATATTCCTCCATTCTCTGATTTGCGAACAAATAGGTTCCGTTCTGCTCTTTTGCCCAAAAATAAAAGGGCGCATCGACAAAAGGCGCCAGGTCACTGTAATGCATAAGAATCTCCACACTGTTTGCTTATTCACTGCGCGATAGCCAATGATGAGAACAAGAGTAGTGAAGAAATTTGCTCAGCAGTGCGGGTTCAGGAGATTTGGCAAAGAAAAAAGGCCGCACATTTTGCGGCCTTTTAATTGCGCGTTGGCATCGATTCCTAACGCAACACCAGTTTGTATCGGGTATCCCCTTCAAGCATGGGGGAGGGCGCTCCGTTCACCCAATCTTGATGCCCATTGCCAAAGAAGGGCGACAGCGGATGCGCACTCTGACCGGTGGCCATATGGAAGATGGCGTTTTCCTCGCGGCCTGGAGCAACAACCATGCGCTGAGAGGCACCAGATTTGGCAGACTGTGCACGGGGCAGGTGCGTGTCGCCGGAAAGCGGCTGTCGCGGCATCGCGGTAAACCAGTCCACAATCATCGAAGCACGACCCAGTGGGTGTTGGATATTCGCGGTATTCTGAACACCCCAGGTCTGCTCCGCGATCGGTAAGCCGCCCTCTGCCATTTTTGTCAGCACAGCATCAATGGCAGCGAGCTTGAGGGACTGCCAATCCTCAAAGTCGGGATTCAGTAGGTTTTGTGGTTCTTCTGAATGCATACGCCACATGCTGTACTCGAGTTGACGTTTCACGCCGCCGAGTTTGAATTCCGCATCGGTGCGACGCATAAACGTAATCACCGGCGCGGTAGCGAACTCGATGAACTTCAGGCGATAGTTGCGTACCATTCGGTATCCGACAGAATCCGCACTGGCACGGGCACCCCAGTTCTCCAGGAGAGTACGCGCCTCGGCGTATTCTTCCCGGTCAGCCAATACAGCCAACAGTTGTTGCTGCCAGCGCTGCAGGAAAATTGCCCGATCATCCAGCTGGATGTCGAGCAGGTCCTGTTCGGAAAATTGATCCTTCGCGATCAGCGCATCACGGATCTGTTGCTGCCTTGCTCCGAGCGCGTACCCGTGGTCGCCCATCAGCGCGAGGGCGTCACCATCCATTACCCTGGCGTTAGCCGTCCAGATCCGATGTCCAGGTGGGTTGTATACCCGCGGCTGATCTTCCCGCCCGTAATAGCCATCCCATGACCGCGAGCCATCCGCCCACGAGACTGAATAGCTTCCATCAAATCCAACCCGACGGGGAATGGCGCCGCCAACGGTCCAGCCGATGTTGCCTTCGCTGTCACCCACAACAAGATTTTGATGGGGGATTCCCAGGCTGGCACCCAGGTCGAGCGCTTCGGAGGCCGTCTCTACGGTTTCCATTTCCAGGAGATTGAGGTTGCCGCCTTCAATATCGTGGGCGACCCAGCGATAGGCCGTCGGTGTACCGTGGTGATCGGTGCCGATCACCGGTCCCCAGATCGTTTTGCGGACCTCGAGTATCTGGCTGTCCTGTCCTTTCACCTCAATGGTTTCAGGCTCAATTTCAAACGCCTGCCAGCCTTGGGGAGTTCTATATTGAGTACCGTCGTCATTGAGCTCCAGAGGAATCAGGTCACCCCAGTCACCGCCCGTATTGGTAAAGCCCCAGGCCACCAGTCCGTTGGTTCCAACAACGGCGATAGGGCCGCCTGGCAGTGTAGCGGCACGCATATGGCGCTCGGTCCCCGGGATTCGCCAGCCGGCCCGGTACCAGATATTGGGAACGTCGAGTTTCAAGTGCATGTCGTCGGCCAGAATCGCACCGCCGTGGCTCGTCAGGGCACCGCCAACTACCCAGTTATTACTGCCGGCAATCTGATCTTCGCTCTTGACCGGCTGATACGCGATGGGCTCATCAGCGTTCAACAAAGCCGCAATATTCGTCTCTGGCAGCACGACCGGATCCCGCACGCTCCCAATCAGGGGCGCATCCCATTCACCGCCCTCTGGAAAGAAAAATGCGTATAAGTCCGCGGGCAACAGTTCCGCGAGCGCGGTATCGCGGCGTTCGAAACTGGCGGTACGGCTCTGCAAGCTCAGATACATGCTGAATACAGCCAACATACTGTCGGCCGCCTGCCAGGGCGCCGGCTCCTGTCCAAGCAGGTAATACTCCCAGGGCTTTGCGCCCAGGTGCTCGAGGCCGTAGTTCACACCCATTACATAATGATCGAGTAACTGGCGGTGTGCTGGGGGCAGGGTGGCGACATTGCGTTCCGCGCGTTGACGGAACTGGTGTCGACGGACGTCCCGATCGTGCTCGAGCGCCGCGCTGCCCACCAGCGCCGATAGCTCACCCGCCGAATTTCGCCTGAGCAGATCCATCTGGAAGAACCGCTCCTGCGCGTGCAGGAAGCCCAGGGCGAACGCTGAGCTGTTGCGATCGCTCGACTCAATCAGGGGAACCCCCTGTTGATCCCGGTCAATTGAGGCCGGGGCGGCCAATAGCTGCGTATCCAGTAGCCCCTCGAGTGTCGGAAGCGATTGCCGCAACCACATCCAAAGCGCCAGTGCGATTGCCGAGGCGAGCACCACGATGCCGAGCGCGGCTTTTATCAGGAATGCGCGTCCGAAAAAGGTGTAGGTCATGAATCGCTCCGCGATTGGTTATTTTGCGTACAGGCGTAGTCTATCAACGAGCTGGCACTCAAATTGGTTACTCTAGGACATGCGGTAGTCACAAATATCGCTTTTCTGTAGCATTCGATGCCATTAGAGTCCGCAATTAATGATTACATCCCTTTTAGAACTGACTAGTCACTAGAAAATAGTCACTGAAGGGTTCCAAATTGGGCGGGTTGGGGCGTAACATGGCACCCCAGAGAGATAATAAGACCTCATCCGCACACATTTAATAACAACAACTGCGAGGAAGCGTTGATGCAAGCTGCCGATCAGTCCGGAATTAACCGGAATTTCCGTCTTTCCCTTTTGTCGCAGGCGATCGCCTTCACCACTGTTTTCAGCGGTGGCGCGTTTGCTGCAGAAATTGAGGAAGTTGTCGTAACTGCTCAGAAGCGGGCCGAAAACCTGCAAGAAGTGCCTATTGCAATCTCCGCGTTCAGCGGCGAAGCCATGCAAGAAATGGGCGTTGAGAATCTGACCGACCTGGGTAAATTCACCCCGGGCGTTGAGATGCACAACGATAACCCCATGCAGCCGACTTACAGTGTTCGTGGCGTTCAGACCAGTGACTTTACTGTAGGTTCTGACCCGGCCGTAGCGGTATACGTTGATGGCGTATACAACGGTCGTGGCGCCGGCGCGGAAGTTCCGCTGGCCGATATCGAGCGTGTTGAAATCCTGAAGGGCCCGCAGGGCACTCTGTTCGGACGCAACGCGACCGGTGGTGCTATCCACATCATCACCAAAGAGCCGCAGACAGACGACACCACCGAACTGAACTTTACTGCCGGTAACTACGGTCGTCAGTCTTCTGACCTGATCGTTAACCGCCAGCTGGCTGAAAATCTCTACGGCCGCTTTTCCGCTTCCACCAACCGCCGCGATGCGTGGGCGGAGAACCTGGGTGCAGGATTCAACGTGGGCGACCAGGACACCCAGTCTTTCCGCGGAGCACTGGCGTGGGAACCGACCGACGACACCACCGTTGTCTGGCGTGCCGAGTACGGCATTATGGATCAGGGTAGCGCGCTGCGTACCTCCATCGTGCCGAGCCTGAAAGGCGATTCCGATATTTTCGGTGATTACTCACTGGACGGTGAAACTATCGAAGATCGTGAATCCTGGGGCACCTCTATCAAGGTCACCAGCGAATTCGACGCGTTCACTTTTACTTCTATCACCGCTTACCGTGGCTTCGATGCTGACTTCTACCAGGACGAAGACGGTACTGCGAACCCGGACTACCAGTTCCACTCTGCCAACCTTACTGACCAGACCCAGTTCTCCCAGGAGTTCCGTCTGAACGGTGCGACCGACACACTGAAGTGGACCCTTGGTGCTTCTTACTCTCAAGAAGAACTCGAGCACCTGACCGTAGCTGACTTCACTTCCGGTTCTCTCGAGTCCTTTGCTGTATTTGAAGGTATCAAAGCGGCATACGCTGGCGCAGACCTGAGCACTACCGAGCTCGAAGAGCTGGCAGTTCAACAGCGCGGCCTGATGCAAATGGCTGGCGTCGAGGGCCTGGCTGTTTCTACCTTCATCACCGATCTGCTGGTGAGCTCCGGTCAGGCTGACGGCCTGCTGGCAATGCTCGGCGCTCCGGCCGGTGTTACTGCTTCTATGCTGGACCGCCAGCAGCTGGCTGCCCAGTTGATGGCCGGCATCCAGCCATGGGTTCAGGCTGATACCCCATGGGGTGAAGACGTATTCAACACCGGCGACTATCGCTCCGCCGCTGTTTACGGTGATTTCACCTGGAGCCTGACCGACAAGATGGATCTGACCGTCGGTGCGCGTTACACCCAGGACGACAAAGACTTCACCATCCAGACCCAGTACAAGAACCAGCTCCCGCTGGCCCTGACCGGTGGCAACATCGATCTGTACGCGGTTGACGGCGAAGGTAACCAGATTGTTGATCCGGCGACTGGCCAGCGAATCCTGGTAGGCGCTCTGCCTCTGCCGCCTCTGCCGGCCGGTACTCTGCCGCCGCAGGTTTTCGGCCTGGCGTTCTACAACAACGGTTCCCCGGTTCTGGATTCCAAGCTGTCTGACAGCTGGAGCGACGTATCCGGTCGTATCGTTCTGGACTACCGCTGGACTGACGACGTAATGACCTTCGTCTCTCTGGCTGACGGCTTCAAGGCCGGCGGTTTCAACAGCCTGAACTTTGGCCCGAACGTAGAACCGTCTTTCGACCAGGAAGACGTAGTGAACTTCGAAGTGGGCGTTAAGAGCAGCCTGTTCGACAACGCTGTGCGTCTGAACGCTTCTGTCTACGCGTACCAGTACGACAACCTGCAGGAACTCGACCTGGTTGGTACTCCGATCCCGAGCTACAACCTGCGTAACGCAGATGCGGAAGGTCAGGGTGCTGAAGTTGAATTCCAGTGGGCGGCGACCGATAACCTGTTTATCGGCGGTAACTACTCCTACCTGGATACCGAGTACACGCGCTACCAGCACATCGAAGCGATCGGCGAAACGCCGGAAGACGTCGCTGACCGCATTGGCCAGGCCCGTGTCTCCACGCCTGAGAACAAGCTCAACCTGATGGCCGAATACAGCTTGCCGCTGGATTCCGGTGCTGAAGTTGTCCTGCGTGCGGACTACAACTGGACCGACGAGCGTATTGGTGACGCTGCAAACCGCGATCGCATCATCGAGGACTACCAGCTGGTCAACCTGCGTGCAGGCTGGAACAGCCCGTCCAACACCTATTCTGCGGCCCTGTGGGTGCAGAACGCTGCTGACGAAGAAATCGCCGGTGGCTTCGGTGGTACCGGTGCTGCGATCGGTGCAAGCCCGGGCTGGCGCTTTATGCCGCGTATGTTCGGTGCGGACATGACCGTTCGCTTCTAAATCCGATTCTTATCGGACGAAAAAAGACCGGCTTATGCCGGTCTTTTTTTTGCCTGCCTTTCCCTGATGCTTCTACATGAAGTATCCGACGCCAATTATTCTGAACGTATCGGCATTTTCATCGGATTGGGCGTGAAAACGCGTATGATCGTTGAAACAGGTGATTTTCTATGCACGTCGAAGTCCCGTGCAATGGAAGGAACCCAGCCCACAGTAGTGGCAACCGAGTAGTGACAACCGAATCATCACGGCGTTTGCATGACATTTGTGGAATCCGATGTACGCTTCGAGCAGCAATCGACACTATTGCATCACTATTTGCGTGTCCGTGCTGCCACAGAATCCCTTGTTGATCCGCTATCCCCAGAGGATATGCAGTTACAGTCCATGCCGGATGCGAGTCCCACAAAATGGCACCTCGCTCACACTTCCTGGTTTTTTGAAACGTTCATCCTGATACCTACTGTTCGCGGGTATCGCTGTTTCAATCCGCATTATCATCACTTGTTCAACTCCTACTACAACAGCCTGGGTAAACCCTTTTCCAGGCCAAATAGAGGCATGCTCTCCCGGCCAAGTCTCGATGAGGTCTTCGCCTATCGCCGCCATGTCGATAACGCCATGGAAGCCTTCATCACGGACGACGCCATGGAGCCCGAGTTGGCAGGCGTGATCGTGCTGGGTCTGAACCACGAGCAGCAGCACCAGGAGTTGATCCTCACCGATATCAAGCACGCGCTGTCGATCAATCCTCTTGGCCCTGAATATACCGATACTCTGTCGGATGACAGGGCCGCACCAAATACACCCCTTCGCTGGTTACAGGTTGCGGAAGGGGAGTACGGGATTGGCAACGACAGCAACGGTTTCAGTTTTGATAACGAAAGTCCGGCGCATCGGTACCACATACCGGGTTTTGAGATTGCTTCACGTCTCACGACCAATGCCGAATACCTCGAGTTTATTGAAGATGGCGGCTACTCGGAGCCGCGACTCTGGCTGTCCGACGGTTGGGCCCATCTACAGGCGAGTCAGTGCAAACATCCTCTGTATTGGTCGCACGAACACGGGATATGGCAAGAGTTTACTCTGGCAGGACACCAGCCCCTCGATCCCACAGCGCCGGTATGCCACCTGAATTTTTACGAGGCTGACGCTTTTGCTACCTGGTGTAACCGGCGTTTGCCCACCGAGTTCGAGTGGGAAGTTGCCGCTTGTCAGTTTCACCAACCGAGAGAACTGGCGGATGCCAATACGCTGGAAAAACAAAACTTCCACCCTTCCGCGCCGCCTGCAGGGAACTTTCAGTTCCTCGGTGATGTTTGGGAATGGACGTCCAGCGCCTATTTGCCATACCCGGGGTTCAGGGCCAGTAAAGATGCCGTTGGCGAGTACAACGGCAAATTTATGTGCAACCAAAAGGTATTACGCGGTGGCTCGTGCATAACACCGGCTGATCATATCCGCATGACGTATCGCAACTTTTTCTATCCACATCAGGCCTGGCAATTCAGCGGGGTTCGTTTGGCAGGAGATCTCGTATGAATATGGCCGCTGTTTCACCAGTGTCGGAGTCTGAGATCGATCGGGAATTTCTTGCAGACGTGCTCGCGGGGCTGAACGCGACGTCAAAGACACTGCCTTGCAAGTATCTCTATGATGAAGCGGGCTCACAGATTTTCGAGCAAATTTGCGAGCTGGATGATTACTACCTGACGCGGACTGAGGCCGCGATTTTTGATTGTCATCTGAGCGATATGGCGGCACAGGTAGGCCCGCAGGCCACGTTGATAGAACCCGGCGCCGGTAACTGCAGCAAGGCGGAACCGTTACTGCACGCGCTTGAATTGCCGCACACCTATATTCCTATCGATATTTCACCGGAAATCTTGCTGTCAGCGCGTGGTCGACTGGAGCAACGCTTGCCGCAGCTTCAGGTGAGTGAGCGGGTAGGGGACTTTACTCAAGCGAAAGAATGGGGGGTACTGCCGTCCAGCGTGCCTGGCCGCAAAGTGATTTTTTTCCCTGGCTCGACCATCGGCAACTTTGAACCGGACGACGCCCGCGGCTTGCTGACAACGTTCCGCCAACAACTGCATGCCGGAGACGGACTCATCATTGGCACGGATCTGGTGAAGGATCCCGTGGTGCTCGAGCGCGCTTACAATGATAGCGACCACGTGACGGCGCGATTTAACAAGAACCTGTTGGAACGGATCAATCGAGAGCTTGCGGCTAATTTCCAGACGCAATTGTTTGCACATCGATCCTTTTTCCATCCCATTCGGCAACGAGTGGAAATGCACCTGGTCAGCCTGACAGAACAGAACGTCATAATTGCTGGAGAGCAGGTATCCTTTGCAGAAGGGGAAACCATTCACACAGAAAACAGCCACAAATATACCGTTGAGGGGTTTTCGCAGTTGCTGGAAGAGTCCGGCTTCCAGCCGGTCTCACGATGGACAGATCCTCAGAAACACTACGCGATTCACTATGCCGAATGCTAATTATCGAATCTGGGGTCTCATAGCGGCCCTGATCCTGGGCTTTCTCTCCGCTGGTACGCACGCATCGGAAGACGCGGTTCGCGATATCTCACTGACCGTGCACAAGCATCGGTTTTGCTTCTGCTGCAAGGACTGGATGGATCATCTGGAAGAGTCCGGATTCTCGACCATCACGCTGAACCAAAGCACCAAGGAAATGAGTCAATTCAAGGGCAGCTGGGGTATCCCAGATGGCCTCCATGGATGCCACACGGGTGTCTGGAATAACGAGTACGTGTTTGAAGGCCATGTTCCCGCACGATTGATCAGGCAGTTTTTGTCCAATCCGCCGGAGGGCGCCATTGGACTGACGGTCCCCGGAATGCCAGAGGGCAGCCCCGGTATGTACAAGGGAAAGAACTTCAAGCCCTATCAGGTGTACCTGTTACTCAAGGGCGGTGACTACCGGCTTTACGCAACGGTTGATCGTCCGGAAAACGCTGCGGCACAGTCGGAATAGTTGCCCGGCGTCGCCAGCGCGCCAACCTTCAGAACCACTTTGGGATTGGCCGCAATTTCGGTGTTCTCTCCTGCAGAAAACGCGTAAAGTAGCGCGCGAATGCGTTTGGACCCGTCTCATGACCAGTCAGTTTTACCCCGCGCGCGGACTCAGCAACTGCCACTTACAGACCCTGTTTCCAAGATTCAACCGTCCCAATCCCTGGGTCGAAACCCAATGTCAATGGTTTGCCACCCCGGATGGTGATCGGCTCGCGCTGCATACACCGAAACCACTAACCGATGACCCTGATCGCCCGATTGTACTGATCCTGCATGGACTGGAAGGATCAGTGGAATCGGCTTACGTACAGGGCGTGATGAGCGCTTTATTGCAGGCCAGATTCCAGCCCGCCGTGATGCATTTTCGCGGGTGTGGCGGCATACCCAATCTGCTGCCCCGCGCATATCACAGTGGCGATTCCGAGGATCCTCGCTGGCTAGCCCAACAGCTGACAACCCGGTTCCCGGCAACTAAATTGCTGGGAGTAGGGTACTCATTGGGGGGGAACGTCCTACTCAAATGGCTGGGCGAAGATGGGACAGCCAGCCCGTTAAGCGGCGCAGTTTCGGTCTCAGCACCACTTGATCTACATGCCTGCAGCCGACGCATTGGCCAGGGTCTGTCACGGATCTACCAGCGACATTTACTCAATAGCCTGCGTGATAGCCTACGCCGTAAATCTATCGATCCGAAGCTGGCGGAGGCGCTGCCAGATCTATCGGACAACGGGCTATTCCGTGATTTCAGAGTCTTCGACGATTCATTTACCGCGCCCTTGCATGGTTATCGGGACGTTATCGACTATTACAATCGCGCCTCAAGTAAACCGCTGCTCAATCAGATCGCGCGACCCACGACAATTATCCACGCGCTCGATGACCCATTCATTTGCCAGACGGCGGTGCCATCGATCGATGAAGTCAGTGATCAGGTCTCACTCGAAGTGAGTGAACGCGGTGGGCATGTAGGATTTGTTTCTGGGGCTTTTTGGCGCCCGGAATATTGGCTCGAATCACGGATTCCCGCCATTCTTGAAGCTTATCGCTGAGTGCGCTGTGTCCCGCTAAAACTACGATGACGCATCGCTTGTATCGCTGTTGGCTCAGCGCACTTAAACGGTATAGCGATACACACTGTCCCGATCATTGCGCCTGGCCTGCCGTACACCATGTCGAAGCGCGTCGTTTGCGCTAGAGCCTTCAGCGGCTAGGTCAGAGCCTTCCGCGGTTAGGTCAGCGGTGTAGGCGAAGCGCAGTTTACAACATACCAATCTCCAAACCTCCTAACGCCAACGTCCTGAGACCGGGAATAGGGCACGTCTACATGTTTCATTCCAAATAATTATATAAAAAACGCCTCCCACCCCTTCGCCTCGAATCCACAGATATACACTCAACCCATCCACGCACAGGCGCCGCACATCAGGCGCCGCACCATTGGGTTAAGGGGCAAACAACATGGCGTACGAAGGGTTTCAAACATTTTCTGTCGAAGTAAAAAATGCCGTGGCCTGGGTCACATTCGATTTTCCACCGGTTAACGTGCAGGGCCAGCAAATGCTGGCGGACCTCAATGTACTTGCCTTTCGGCTGGAGAATGATCGCGGCGTAAAAGTCGTTGTATTCCAATCGGCCAATCCCGACATCTGGGTGTGTCACTACGACACGGATTTACTGAAGGAAATGCCGACCGAGGCGATCGCGCGGGATGAGGCCGAAGTGCTTGACTTGCAAGCCGTCTGCGAGCGCATGAGCAAAGTACCCCAGGCCACCATTGCCAAGCTGGAGGGAATGGCGAGGGGAGGCGGCCATGAATTCGCCCTCGCCCTCGATATGCGTTTTGCGGCCCGGGGCAAATACACCATGATGCAGATGGAAGTCGCAATGGGTATCTTGCCCTGTGGCGGCGGCGCGTCGCGCATGGCGCGCCAGGCAGGCCTGGGGCGCGCCTTGGAGATCTGCCTCAGTGCGAGAGACTTCGACGCCGATGAAGCCGAAGCCTACGGCACCATCAACAAGGCCCTGGACCCGGAAGAAATCGGGCCATATGTCGAAAATCTGGCAAACCGGATTGCGTTGTGGCCCGCACATTCGATCAATGCGACCAAAAAGATGGTGTACGAGTCAATCGACAGGCCCATCGTCGACGCCCTCAAAGCCGAGGCTTACTGGCTTTATCAGGCCACCAGCCATACTCCCGCGGTCAAGCGTTTCCAGTGGGCGAATGATGAAGGCGCCCAGTTTGACCTTGAGAACCAGAAAAACTGGGAGCAACTGGTGGTGAAAGTACAGGACGTCAACTAATGGGCCTGGAGGACAACCAACGCGTAGTGGAGGCGTTTTGGCGCTGCTTCTCAGAAGCGGACAAACAAGGCGCGCTGGCCCTCCTGCATGAAGAAGTGAACTGGCGCGCAATGGGTCAACAGGGAGGATTGCCGATCTCCGGAGAGATGGATCGGGAAGGCATACTGCAACTGATGCAGTCTGTACGTGACAGTTCGAAGAACGGGCTCGTGTTCACGATGCAAGGATGGACCCTCCAGGGAGACCGGGTGGCAGTCGAGATGGAGGGTCTCGCAGAGATGCAGGACGGCCAGACCTATAACAATCTTTATCATTTCCTGATGATCGTACGTGATGGGAAGATCCACACGCTGCGTGAATACGGTGATACCGATCAGGTTCGACGGGTGTTTCTGGACTGATACCAGCCCATGCAGGACTAGTGAGGATGGCTAACGAGGGATACCCAGGAGGAGATAGCGATATATCACCAAATACCCAATTTAACATAATCTATATTATGCGAACTGAGTATTGGTGCAGGGTGGTTATCAATGTGTGCTCAGTGCGCATGGCGCAGCTTGCGCCTGCGCCTCTATGCGCACCTGTGCAGGAACCTCTATTGGTGAAATCTGGAGCTGATCAAGGCGATAAATCTCTATTTCATCAGTACCAGGCTCATCGGCCAAGCCAACTTCCGGACTGCCGACCTCATTGAGAATTACTGCGACCACCCTCTTGATGCCTATCTTGGCATGCATCGGGGTGATCGGCTTGATATGTGTAAAGTGAAACGAGCGAGTGAGCAAATCCTGTAACTGCTGATTAGACATCCTATCCATGCTTAAGCCCTCAGATTATGGGTTGGCCAGTTAGTGCGGTGTATCGATGAAACTTGTACTCGTAGTTGACGTATAGCGAGACTGCTACCGAAGCTTTCTTGCCGACAAGATCTTGCCAATCAGCCTGAACCCCAGAATCGAGCTGCACGCTGGTTAGCTTGATCTCAAAGTTCTGAGCCTGAGTATCTGGCTCAAGAACCAGAACGGCTTGCTTAACAGTCTTCTTGGTGCGCTTGTCGGTGTAGCTATCGTCCAGAATCTTGCGAACCTCTCCTGTGATAGTCAGCATGATCAGGCCACCCGAATCTCGTCCCAGTGACGAACAGGCTCGGCAACCTTGATAGCTCGCTTCTGAAGTGGAATAACGTTGATCATCTGGAGGTCTGCGCGCTTGAAACCTGCAGCCTTCAAGTGGTGAATGTGTCGATACCAAGAAGCCTTGGTGAAGGTCTCCTTAGCTTGCTCATAGCCGGTCATACGAATGCGAACATAGCAATCATATGCAGCTTTAGCTTGCCCCTCGGTGGGCGCAACTTGCGATAGCTTCTCTAAAACAGTGCTCATATCTGTCACCTCAATGTCACTAAAATAATCACTAAAATAGGCGTCATGTAGCTTCAATAAATAGTCCGGAGTTAACTGGTACCAATGGATGTTATGACGCTCTCTAAGCCTGCGAATCAAATGTCTGGCTAAGGTGTGTTCTGCACGTAAAAGTCTCTGTGACTTGGCTAGCTGATCTTCTGTGTAATCTGCCCTCCCCGCGCGCTTACAGCGCTTTGCGTCCTGGCCCTTTAAGTAAATCTTGCCACGCTGCAAGCTAGAACCCTTGCCGATATAGAATCCCTGGGACTCAAATGAATGCTTCTGGCGACTCTCTGGAGACTGCTTTAGATATGCCAAAGCCTGACGAGCTTCTGCTTCAGATTGCATCAAGTAGTTACGAGTAACGTCGATACGAGAACAGCTCCAAAACTCGAGCGGTGGTAAACCTGGGAGCTTTAGGTAATCGCGAGCAAAAGCAATCATCTTGGCCGCGCAGTAACGGATATCCAAAGCACCAAAGACATTGTTAGGTAAACCGACCCGAGCGGGACTGCCCTGAATGTGAAACTCGCCCCCTACCCTGAAGCAGACCTGGTGGGTATCTGATCGGACGGACTCCCATGCGAAAGTCTGCCAGTCGACTTCGCCAGACAGGGCATTGACCTTAAAGATCATAGAGTTGAGGGACTGGAGCTGACGAACAACAGGCTCAGGTAGATGACACAGGTCGATCTTGAGCGTCAGCCAGTCGATCATACCGGCGTGCTCAAACTCCTTCGACGTGTCAAAAAGAGCGAGTTCCACTTGAGACCAAAACCCTGTCAATATGCCTAGAGGGTAGTTTTTACCACCCCTACAGGGCACTATCAACCCTACAGGGCACAAACAGGGGATTAGAATCATGCTTACAGGGTATATAGTGGAGCTAAAAATGTCCTTCGGGGAAAATCTTAAGAGGCTTAGAAGGGATAAAGGGTGGACTCAGGCGCAGCTAGCAAAGGCTGCAGACCTAAAAACAACCCATATACCAAAGCTCGAGAACGAGACGGCAGACCCCAAGCTGTCGAGCATCTACAAACTAGTTAACGCTCTAGGGTGCTCAGCAGATACGTTGCTAATGGATCCAAATAAGACAGGCATAGATGCCGTGCTTAAGGCATCAGTCGAGCGAGTGATGCAACTGCCTGAAAACAATAAGCGGGTGCTTATCGATGTGATCGACAAGTATTGTATCGCGACAGGGCTGGAACAGGCCTTCACCGATGAAAACAAAACATGGCCGAATGTCAGGGTATGGACTGAGGGGCCGGCCCCTGCTCTCCCACCTGAAGAAGACAAAGAAACCTAAGAGTCTCACCCATGAGACTAAGTACCGGTGATACATACACCGGTACGAAATCCATAAGTATCGAGTAGCTATGCAAGTTCTGGAAACAGCTTATCACCACATCATTACTAGCAGACAAACGCCTCCCGACTGGGCATGCATAGGGAAGTGCAGGCGAGTATGGTGGAATGAAGACTTAGAAACCATAACAGCAGCTACACAGGTAAAATGTTGTGGCTGTGAAGGAAAGCTAGTCAAAGCATTGAAGAGTCACTATAGCATCCTTGAGCACGACAACCGCTCACAGATAATCATAGGCAATGGAACAGTAGGCTATATGAGCAAAGTAAAATCTGAGTTCATAGAAAAAGCTAAGAATGAATGGGCAAAGGCCTGAATAACCAAAAGGGAAAGGGATGGAAGAAGAAGTCATAGAAGATATCGAGGCTCTACGGCAGCGCTTAGAAGAAGAGCTTGCGGAAATAGAGAGAAAAAGGGCAGAGCTGGAAGGCATCATCAGGAAGGCGTCTACAGATCAAGAATCCATTGCCACTTCCAGTGAGGAGAGCCAAACCTGGAAATACTCGATTGAAGAAATACTCAAAGAGGTAGAGCATTATCGAGACAATGCGCAAGGTGCATATACTACAGCCTCCGACAACCTAAGAGACTGGGAAAACCTAAGTGACTCTCTGGAAGCTCAGGAATCTAACTACATAGATCTAGTCGAGAGAACAAGGGATAGAGAAGCACAAATCGAAGCATTGCTTCCTGGGGCGACTAGTGCAGGGCTTGCAAGCGCCTTCAAAGATCGCAAAGAGTCATTCAAGACCCCTATTCAGGTCTGGGGAGTCACCTTCGTTGTAGCAATGATACTTCTCATGGTCGTAGCTCACATGGACCCAATAACAATGGAGTTGGCTGAAAAAAACACAAGCTTAAGCTCATATCTCCTTGGGCGCCTCCCCTTTGCTGCACCGATAATATGGATGGCAATATACGCAGGAATCCGACATAGCCAAGCCTTGAGATTAGAAGAGGACTATGCACATAAAGAAGCAATCTCAAAATCATTTGAAGGCTACAAAACACAACTAATGGCAATGGAAAGCGACTCTTCTAGTAAAGATGGAACGCTCAACTTAATCGATCGAACCTTAGCTGCCATCGCCATGCATCCCGGACGAATATATAGCCCCAAACATGACAGCATCTCACCAACGAGTACTCTTCTCGGCTTCCTACCAAGAAGGCGGAAAGACAGTGACAGTGAAGATGTTAACTAGGGGGCTCCGCCCCCTCCTACCCTTCGGGTACCCCCCGGCGGCCTGTCTGGCCGCTGCTCCGACACTAGGTCTATGCAGCCCCTCCGGGGCGGCTAACCAGACAAGCGTATAAGTGACCCAGTAACCGTTGACGGAAAAACCGTCAACGGTCGCATAATCTGCATTATGGCTAAATCGTCCGCCACGCAAAGGCATTATGCGCGGCTTCCGATCGGCTTTGCCGCCGCCATAGACCGCCGGCGGGAAAGTCTACCGGCGGCCTGCGATGACCATAACACCCATATTATGCGAACTGAGTATTGGTGCAGGGTGGTTATCAATGTGTGCTCAGTGCGCATGGCGCAGCTTGCGCCTGCGCCTCTATGCGCACCTGTGCAGGAACCTCTATTGGTGAAATCTGGAGCTGATCAAGGCGATAAATCTCTATTTCATCAGTACCAGGCTCATCGGCCAAGCCAACTTCCGGACTGCCGACCTCATTGAGAATTACTGCGACCACCCTCTTGATGCCTATCTTGGCATGCATCGGGGTGATCGGCTTGATATGTGTAAAGTGAAACGAGCGAGTGAGCAAATCCTGTAACTGCTGATTAGACATCCTATCCATGCTTAAGCCCTCAGATTATGGGTTGGCCAGTTAGTGCGGTGTATCGATGAAACTTGTACTCGTAGTTGACGTATAGCGAGACTGCTACCGAAGCTTTCTTGCCGACAAGATCTTGCCAATCAGCCTGAACCCCAGAATCGAGCTGCACGCTGGTTAGCTTGATCTCAAAGTTCTGAGCCTGAGTATCTGGCTCAAGAACCAGAACGGCTTGCTTAACAGTCTTCTTGGTGCGCTTGTCGGTGTAGCTATCGTCCAGAATCTTGCGAACCTCTCCTGTGATAGTCAGCATGATCAGGCCACCCGAATCTCGTCCCAGTGACGAACAGGCTCGGCAACCTTGATAGCTCGCTTCTGAAGTGGAATAACGTTGATCATCTGGAGGTCTGCGCGCTTGAAACCTGCAGCCTTCAAGTGGTGAATGTGTCGATACCAAGAAGCCTTGGTGAAGGTCTCCTTAGCTTGCTCATAGCCGGTCATACGAATGCGAACATAGCAATCATATGCAGCTTTAGCTTGCCCCTCGGTGGGCGCAACTTGCGATAGCTTCTCTAAAACAGTGCTCATATCTGTCACCTCAATGTCACTAAAATAATCACTAAAATAGGCGTCATGTAGCTTCAATAAATAGTCCGGAGTTAACTGGTACCAATGGATGTTATGACGCTCTCTAAGCCTGCGAATCAAATGTCTGGCTAAGGTGTGTTCTGCACGTAAAAGTCTCTGTGACTTGGCTAGCTGATCTTCTGTGTAATCTGCCCTCCCCGCGCGCTTACAGCGCTTTGCGTCCTGGCCCTTTAAGTAAATCTTGCCACGCTGCAAGCTAGAACCCTTGCCGATATAGAATCCCTGGGACTCAAATGAATGCTTCTGGCGACTCTCTGGAGACTGCTTTAGATATGCCAAAGCCTGACGAGCTTCTGCTTCAGATTGCATCAAGTAGTTACGAGTAACGTCGATACGAGAACAGCTCCAAAACTCGAGCGGTGGTAAACCTGGGAGCTTTAGGTAATCGCGAGCAAAAGCAATCATCTTGGCCGCGCAGTAACGGATATCCAAAGCACCAAAGACATTGTTAGGTAAACCGACCCGAGCGGGACTGCCCTGAATGTGAAACTCGCCCCCTACCCTGAAGCAGACCTGGTGGGTATCTGATCGGACGGACTCCCATGCGAAAGTCTGCCAGTCGACTTCGCCAGACAGGGCATTGACCTTAAAGATCATAGAGTTGAGGGACTGGAGCTGACGAACAACAGGCTCAGGTAGATGACACAGGTCGATCTTGAGCGTCAGCCAGTCGATCATACCGGCGTGCTCAAACTCCTTCGACGTGTCAAAAAGAGCGAGTTCCACTTGAGACCAAAACCCTGTCAATATGCCTAGAGGGTAGTTTTTACCACCCCTACAGGGCACTATCAACCCTACAGGGCACAAACAGGGGATTAGAATCATGCTTACAGGGTATATAGTGGAGCTAAAAATGTCCTTCGGGGAAAATCTTAAGAGGCTTAGAAGGGATAAAGGGTGGACTCAGGCGCAGCTAGCAAAGGCTGCAGACCTAAAAACAACCCATATACCAAAGCTCGAGAACGAGACGGCAGACCCCAAGCTGTCGAGCATCTACAAACTAGTTAACGCTCTAGGGTGCTCAGCAGATACGTTGCTAATGGATCCAAATAAGACAGGCATAGATGCCGTGCTTAAGGCATCAGTCGAGCGAGTGATGCAACTGCCTGAAAACAATAAGCGGGTGCTTATCGATGTGATCGACAAGTATTGTATCGCGACAGGGCTGGAACAGGCCTTCACCGATGAAAACAAAACATGGCCGAATGTCAGGGTATGGACTGAGGGGCCGGCCCCTGCTCTCCCACCTGAAGAAGACAAAGAAACCTAAGAGTCTCACCCATGAGACTAAGTACCGGTGATACATACACCGGTACGAAATCCATAAGTATCGAGTAGCTATGCAAGTTCTGGAAACAGCTTATCACCACATCATTACTAGCAGACAAACGCCTCCCGACTGGGCATGCATAGGGAAGTGCAGGCGAGTATGGTGGAATGAAGACTTAGAAACCATAACAGCAGCTACACAGGTAAAATGTTGTGGCTGTGAAGGAAAGCTAGTCAAAGCATTGAAGAGTCACTATAGCATCCTTGAGCACGACAACCGCTCACAGATAATCATAGGCAATGGAACAGTAGGCTATATGAGCAAAGTAAAATCTGAGTTCATAGAAAAAGCTAAGAATGAATGGGCAAAGGCCTGAATAACCAAAAGGGAAAGGGATGGAAGAAGAAGTCATAGAAGATATCGAGGCTCTACGGCAGCGCTTAGAAGAAGAGCTTGCGGAAATAGAGAGAAAAAGGGCAGAGCTGGAAGGCATCATCAGGAAGGCGTCTACAGATCAAGAATCCATTGCCACTTCCAGTGAGGAGAGCCAAACCTGGAAATACTCGATTGAAGAAATACTCAAAGAGGTAGAGCATTATCGAGACAATGCGCAAGGTGCATATACTACAGCCTCCGACAACCTAAGAGACTGGGAAAACCTAAGTGACTCTCTGGAAGCTCAGGAATCTAACTACATAGATCTAGTCGAGAGAACAAGGGATAGAGAAGCACAAATCGAAGCATTGCTTCCTGGGGCGACTAGTGCAGGGCTTGCAAGCGCCTTCAAAGATCGCAAAGAGTCATTCAAGACCCCTATTCAGGTCTGGGGAGTCACCTTCGTTGTAGCAATGATACTTCTCATGGTCGTAGCTCACATGGACCCAATAACAATGGAGTTGGCTGAAAAAAACACAAGCTTAAGCTCATATCTCCTTGGGCGCCTCCCCTTTGCTGCACCGATAATATGGATGGCAATATACGCAGGAATCCGACATAGCCAAGCCTTGAGATTAGAAGAGGACTATGCACATAAAGAAGCAATCTCAAAATCATTTGAAGGCTACAAAACACAACTAATGGCAATGGAAAGCGACTCTTCTAGTAAAGATGGAACGCTCAACTTAATCGATCGAACCTTAGCTGCCATCGCCATGCATCCCGGACGAATATATAGCCCCAAACATGACAGCATCTCACCAACGAGTACTCTTCTCGGCTTCCTACCAAGAAGGCGGAAAGACAGTGACAGTGAAGATGTTAACTAGGGGGCTCCGCCCCCTCCTACCCTTCGGGTACCCCCCGGCGGCCTGTCTGGCCGCTGCTCCGACACTAGGTCTATGCAGCCCCTCCGGGGCGGCTAACCAGACAAGCGTATAAGTGACCCAGTAACCGTTGACGGAAAAACCGTCAACGGTCGCATAATCTGCATTATGGCTAAATCGTCCGCCACGCAAAGGCATTATGCGCGGCTTCCGATCGGCTTTGCCGCCGCCATAGACCGCCGGCGGGAAAGTCTACCGGCGGCCTGCGATGACCATAACACCCATATTATGCGAACTAGCGTGAGGGCAAGCGGTGGACGGACCCTTGAGCCGTAAAGATTGTTAGCGTCATCGAATACTCTACACGTGATGGACAATTCAATGAACTTACAGGCTACACACTGGTCCGATCAGTCGCTCCACCATTAACTCAAAGATCTTCCTGTTGCGCTTTTCTCGAAACGCTTCTGCCAGCATTCCCATGGCAGCCTCTCTTGCGGTTGCGCTCGCTATCCACGTTGCACTGATTTGGTTGCCCGTGGAATGGCGCATGGCGATACCCGAAAATTCGCTGACCAATACGAACCCTGTTCAGGTTGCATTGGTACGACAAAGCGCATCCGTACCGGCAGCGCTTCCCGATCCCCGACAAGCGACCGTGGAAACCGGTCCACAACAAATGGACCCATCGGGCAAACTCAGGTCTCATCAGCCGAATCATACTGCGCGCGAGACTGAACTTCAGCGAAGCCAACACGCCCAACAAAACAGTGGCAAGCAGCAGCGCCAACCCACAGGGGAAATCAGCGAGCGCGCGTCTACACAGAATCCACAAACCGCGCCCCCTGACTCAGAGCGTTCACAAGCCACGCCGAGGGAGTCAAACACGCCCATCGATGGCGCCAAATCACGTTCGACCGTCTTCGACCCGAGACGCAAAACACAACTGTCGCAGCATCGCAAAACGCGTGGCTATACGGTACCGACAGAGACCCATTATTTCGACGCTTCCGGACAGCGCGTTGTACGGCAAGGAGATCGCTGCTGGCATGTAAAGAAAGCCAGCCCCACAGACAGCGTGGCGGATTCCGCCCTCTGGTACAGATCAGACTGCCCAAACCACTCAGGAAACAAGGCAGAGATCGAACGGCTGGCAGAAAAGTATCGTATCCCCTGACTATGCGTCAAAGAAGCCCAACCTTAACCCGCCTCGTCCTGTCACTTTGATGTGATGCCACTGAGTGTCAAAGAGGCCGTCTATGGCCTGCTCGTGAAGTTCTGGCAGTTGGACATCCGAATGCCCTATTTCTTCAGCTATTCTATTTGGGCCTTAATTTTGGTCTGGTTCAGGCAATGGAAAACGCCTGACATGCAAACATGCTAGGACGCACAATGAATCGCACTAATTGCTGCCGCGGCGTACTTTACGCGGCCCTGCTCGTCGCCTTGCTCTCCCCAATGGTTGCATCTCCGACAGCCGAGGCCCGCGACGACAAGTATCTATTCAATGACGCGCACTTTCATCTGACAAACTATATTCAGCGTGGCACGGATATACACAAGTATCTCGAAATCATGGGGGACCAGATCGGACGCTCGACACTGTTCGGCATTCCACTACAACAAACGTGGTCCTATCAAAACTCCGCAAATTTTGCCCCCACATATTATCTGGAAAGTGATGCGCCACTTTATTACTACTCCTATACCGATGCAGTTATCGCTCATGCGTATCTGTCGCTATCAAAAGCGCAGCAGGCGCGACTGGAGCCAATGATCACAGGGTTTAACCCTGCTGATATGTATGCCGCTGACCACATTCGTCGTGTATTGGAAATGTTCCCGGGCGTGTTTACCGGTATCGGTGAGTTCACTATCCACAAAGAGTTTGTATCGTCCAAGGTCGCGGGCAATATCGCGAGCCTCACGAACCCGGCGATGGATACGGTGCTAAATTTTGCGGGTGAAACCGGATTGCTGGTGATTATCCATAACGATTTGGATATGCCTTTTGCCAAAGATGACAAGGAGCCGATCTATCTGACACAAATGAAAGATTTGCTGGCGCGTCATTCCAGCACAAGCATCATCTGGGCACATACGGGCCTTGGACGCGTAGTGCATCCGCCAGGAGATCAGGCGACAGAAGCGCCCTCACACATTCGCCCCCCGAGACATTTCGAAATTGTTGAGTCAATTCTCGATGATCCACGGTTTAGTCATGTCAATTTTGACATTTCATGGGATGAGGTTGCGAAATATGCGATTGCAACCCCCGAATCGATCAAAAAAACCGCCGCCCTACTCGATCGTCATCCAGATCGATTTCTTTTCGGTACAGATACCGTCGCGCCAAAAGACAAGCAAGCACAACTCAGTGTATTCCATATGTGGGATCCGATATTTGCCCTGGTACAGCCTGAGACCAAGGAAAAAATCCTGAAAGGCAACTTCAATCGACTTTTTGACGCTGCTGCAAAAAAAGTCCGCGCCTGGGAAAAGGCCAATATCGAGAACAAGAAACGCTGACTCACGGTTGTCGAATATGCCTATATGGACCCAACGCCTGGTCGTCAGTCTGGTAACAGCAGTATCTGTCAGCTCAGGTTTTGCGCAAGACGCAGAAGTTGATGCGCGTGTGCGCGAGCTGGAAAAGAGGCAGAAAGAGCTGGAACGAGAAATTCATGAACGGGATACGCGTATCGATGAGCTAGAAATACGTCAGGCCCAAACCGAAGCAGCTCTCGCTCACGACAGGCCCGATACCGGCCGTTCGTACCCTGAACCCTACTACCAGCCCGAAAGTTGGGGAAAGTATGAGCCAGGCAAAGGGTTTGTCCTCTTGAGATCCTCTCTGGGTGAAGTCGGCCTGAGTATCTTTTCTTACGTTCGCTATCTCGATCAGGACGATTTGGAACCTGAATATACGGACAGCTTCGGCAGAACATTTCCCGTTAGCATTCGCAATCAAATGCAACTGCAAAAGGTTAACCTCACCTTCAAGGGCTGGATCTTCGATCCAAAATTTAACTATCGCTTTTACACTTGGACGAGCAATTCGAATCAGGGTCAATCGGCACAAGTTGTCGTTGCGGGTTACCTCTCCTATCTATTCAATGATCAGTTCAAACTCGGAGCAGGTATCAATGCGCTCCCGACAACCCGATCCACCAGCGGTAACTTCCCTACCTGGCTTCGTGTAGATCACCGGACCATTGGCGACGAATTTTTTCGAGGCTCCTATACGACCGGGATCTGGGCGTGGGGAGAAGCGGTCGACAAACTTGAGTACCGCGTTATGGTTGGCAATAACCTCAGCCAGTTGGGTGTCGATGCGGATGAGCTCGACGATAGCTTCGATACCTGGTCAGGCATGTTGCAGTGGATGCCGACAACGGGCGAGTTTGGTCCCGGGAAGGGGTTTGGTGACTTCGAAATGCATACTGATCTGGCGACCCTATTCGGCCTCCATCTCACCCGCAGTCGAGAAGACGCCCAGGGTCAGCCCGAAGTGAATAGCTTCGATAACAGTCAAATTCGACTATCTGACGGCACGAGGATCTTTTCCCCCGATCCATTCGACGTTGGTGTAAACATTCGTAAAGCGACTTATGCAATGGCTGCGGTCAACGCGGGCATCAAATATTGCGGTTATTCCCTGGACGCGGAATACTTCTGGCGTAAAGTGGACGATTTCAGGACGATTATCCTCAACGATACCAACACTCCTTTGCCCGTCGATAGCCTTCACGATCATGGCTTTCAGCTGCAAGGGTCAACCATGTTGATCCCAAAGACCCTGCAAATGTATTTGTCTGGATCGAAGATCAACGGGGAATACGGCAATCCCTGGGATCTGGCATTTGGATTTAAGTACTATCCGTTCAAGCGAAAGGAGGTACGCTGGACAATTCAGGCGCTCTATACAGACGATTCACCAGTTGGCTATAACAGCGTGCCATTCTCCCGTGGCGGTAACGGGGTCGTTTTCAATACCGAATTCGAGCTTGCATTCTAAGGCTAAAGACTCACGGTAATGCCAAACATGGCGGCGGTACGCTCGAGCAACAGCAAACCCAGACCGCTTCGTTCTTGTATTAGTACGGTGCGTTTTCGAGCAAGGCTAATCTGCGTGGCCCGGGTTGACGTAGTCGTCGATGGGTATACCGGGTTCTTTCATGAAACTGACGGTTCGCCGGATACTGCTTCCTAGATGCCCATGGGGTATGACCTGCGCAGGCAGGAACCGCCACATAGACGCCCGATTGAGAGAACCAGTCGGTCAATCCTTGGGATATTTGCTCTGATTTCCGGAATTAGGCGCAATAGAATTGGACAAAATATCGGCTAGAAGACACGATCTGCCTCATATCAGATCCATTTCATGCCTTTCGGAGCTTTCAGCCTTTATACTTGTCCTAAGCTATAAGTCGCCGTCGAGGGCTTGGCGCTTTGCCATGCCCATGTGCGCTTGAAGTAGGACGTATAAAGAGACTCTCTATGCTTACCAACCGGACCACAGCTCTGCTCTCCAGCTTCCTGTTTACCCTCGTGACTTTGATGTCCAGCTTCAGCTTCGCTGAGGCGGAGAAAGTCCAGCCGGAGGAAGGCCAGGGGGCAACGGCCAAGGAAATCATCGATAAGCTCGAAATGCTGCATTACAACAAGCAGCGTGTCGGCGATGAAATGTCGGCACAGCTCTGGGATGAGTACATCTCTGCGCTCGACCCTACCAAGAGCTATTTCCTGCAGTCGGACATTGATGAGTTCAGCCAGCATCGCAACAAGCTGGATGAACAACTGCGTAGCGGCAACGTCGATACGGGTTTCCAGATCTACAACCGTTACCGGCTTCGCGTGACCGACCGACTCAACAATATCCTCGCGCAGCTTGATAAGGGCTTGCCGGATTTCGATTTCGCGCGGCAGGAATCCCTGATGCTCGATCGCGAGGAAAGCGAGTGGCCAAACTCCATCAGTGAGGCCGATGACCTTTGGCGCAAACGCCTGAAATCGAGCGTTCTCAATCTGCGCCTGACAGAAAAATCAGACGAAGAGATTCGTGACCTGCTGACCCGTCGATACCAGGGCCAGCTAAAGCGGATCGACCAACAGTCCAGCGACGACGTGTTCGAGCTCTATATGAACTCGCTCACCCGCCTGTATGACCCGCACAGTAACTATTTGTCCCCGCGCTCGCTGGAAAACTTCAACATGAGCATGTCCCTGTCCCTCGAGGGCATTGGCGCCGTGCTGCAGCTCGAGGACGAGTACACCAAGGTCGCCCGATTGGTCGCAGGGGGTCCCGCGGACCGCAGCGGCAAGATCAAGCCCAATGACAAGATCGTCGCCGTCGGTCAGGACAAAGAAGGCGAGATGGTTGACGTGATTGGCTGGCGACTGGATGACGTTGTGGACCTCATTCGTGGCTCTGCCGGCACCTACGTTCGTCTGGAGACTATCCCGACGGGTGGCGATGGCACCCATCGTACGGTACTGATCAAGCGCAGCAAGGTGAAGCTCGAGGACCAGGCAGCCAAGAAGGCCATATTTGAGTTTTCTGACGGCGAGAAGAACTACAAAGTGGGCGTCATCAATCTGCCGACGTTCTACATCGACTTTGAGGCCTACCGCCGTCGCGACCCGAACTACAAGAGCACGACCCGTGACGTCGCGCGCTTGCTCGCAGAGCTGCAAAAGGAAAAGGTCGACGGTATCATCCTCGACCTGCGGAACAATGGTGGCGGTTCCCTGCAGGAAGCGACCATGCTGACCGACCTGTTCATTGATCAGGGGCCGGTCGTGCAGATCCGTCATGCCAATGAGCAGATCTCGCGTCACAATCGTTCGCGTTCACGCGCGATGTATCGCGGTCCGCTGGTCGTGCTGATCAACAGACTGTCCGCATCGGCCTCCGAGATTTTTGCGGGAGCGATCCAGGATTACAATCGCGGTCTCGTGGTGGGTAACCAGTCCTTCGGTAAGGGTACTGTGCAGACGATGGCACCGCTTAAAGAGGGTCAGCTGAAGATTACCCAGTCCAAGTTCTACCGGGTATCGGGAGACAGTACACAACACGCCGGTGTGTCCCCGGACATTCCCATGCCGCAGCTGATTGATGCCGAGAGCGTGGGCGAGAGTGTCTACGATACCGCCCTGCCCTGGGATCGTATTCACGCCGTGCCGCACGCCAAATACTTCAAACTCAAAGACCTGATTCCGGGTATCGTGCGCAAGCACAACGAGCGTACTGCCGCGGATCCGGACTTTATCTTCCTGCGGGAGCAGTTCCAGTTTGAAAGCGATCGTGCAAACCGGAAATTTGTCTCCCTCAACGAACAGGAGCGAGAGTCTGAGCGTGTGGCCGTGAACGACAAGCTGCTGGAAATGGAAAATCGTCGCCGCACTTCGAAGGGCCTCGATCCCTACGAAAACTTTGAGGCGTATGAAAAGAGCGAGTCCGAGGATACCGCTGCGATCGGTGGTCCAGTGGAAATCACACTGGAGGATGATCCGATACTGAACGAGGCGGGGTATATTCTCTCCGACTTTATCGGCCTGTCGACCAAGGAAGCCAACAAGGCCACGGCGCAAGTCACAAATTAATACAATGTAATGCCGGTTCGGGATGACTTCCGAGCCGGCCATAAGAACGACCAGGCTGGGGTATCCCCGGCCTTTTTATTTCGGGGGAAAAATGAATGAAAGTCGTTTCATTTAATGTGAACAGCATTCGCGCACGCATGCACCAGCTGCAGGCGCTCGTCGACAACCACGCACCGGATATCATCGGCCTGCAGGAAACCAAAGTCACCGATGAGGAGTTCCCGGTCGATGAAGTGCGCGCACTCGGTTATGAGGTGATCTACTTCGGTCAGAAGACCCACTATGGGGTCGCCATGCTCGCACGCCTGCCCTTTATTGAGCAGGAATATGGATTCCCCGGGGACGCGGAAGATGCTCAGCGGCGCCTGGTAGTTGGGCGTTTTGATATTGGTAAAGCCCATCCGCTCACGGTGCTGAATGGTTACTTCCCCCAGGGGGAAAGCCGCGAGCACCCAACCAAGTTCCCGGCCAAGCGCAAGTATTATGCGGATCTCGACGAATACCTGCGGACCCGATGCTCCCCGGATGCCCCGGTTCTGGTCATCGGGGATATGAACATTTCCCCCTCGGATCTCGATATTGGTATTGGTGACTCGAACCGCAAACGTTGGCTGAGAGATGGCAAGTGCAGCTTCTTGCCGGAAGAACGCGAATGGCTGACCGGTATCGAAAACTGGGGCCTGGTCGATACTTTCCGCGCGGCTAACCCAGAGACTGATGATGTGTTCAGCTGGTTCGACTACCGCAGCCGGGGCTTCGACCGCGAGCCGAAGCGAGGCCTGCGCATCGACCTGATTATGGCCACACAACAGCTGGCGGATAGCTGTGTCGCGACCGGCGTGGATTATGACATTCGCGGTATGGAGCGCCCCTCCGATCACGCGCCAGTCTGGGCGGAATTCGCCCTCTAGCAACCCCCTCCCCAATCAGGCCCCGCCCCGCCAAGCACTGGCGGGGCGCCGTCCACAATAGTCATCTCCCTCCACTCGCTCTCACTACCCCCATATACGGCTATCCATATATATGATTTTCCATATATACTCCGTTCGCGGAGGACAGCACCTATGGTACCGACCACACTGATGAAGAGCCTTGCAGATCCGACCCGGCTGACATGCGTCCTGCTGGTCTTGCGGGAGCAGGAACTGTGTGTCTGCGAACTGACGGAAGCGACCCAGCTCAGCCAGCCGAAGATCTCGCGACATCTGGCGCAGCTGCGCGAGGGTGGAATCCTGGCGGATCGGCGACAGGGACAGTGGATCTTCTACCGCCTGAATTCATCTCTGCCTGGCTGGGCGAATGCGATCATCCACGCAGCCAGCGACGGTCACGAAACCGCGCTGAAACCGGCTCTGGCGCGCCTGAGCGCCATGGGGCAAAGGCCCTCGCGACAAGCAGGCTGCTGCTGAATATCCCAGACAACCGTTTATGAATCGTGGAGTAACCCATGGCAATCAAAGTAGGAATCAACGGATGCGGTCGTATCGGCCGGCTGGTGGTACGGGCGGCCTGGGACTGGCCTGACTTCGATATTATTCGGCTCAATGATCCGGCTGCCAACGCGGAGACACTGGCGCACCTGCTCAATTTCGATTCGGTACATGGACGCTGGGCGCATCAGGCCACTGCCGACGGGAACCGGTTGCTCGTTGATGAAAAGGTCATTGATTGCACTGCCAACCGTGAAATCGGTGAGACCGACTGGTCCGACTGTGACCTGGTCATCGAGGCCAGCGGGGTCATGCGTAGAACCGCCTTACTGCAAGCGTATCTGAATCAGGGCGTAAAGCGCGTGGTCGTTACGGCGCCGGTGAAAGAGCCTGGTGTTCTGAATGTTGTCATGGGCGTGAACGACGGCCTGTTTGATCCCGATCAGCATCGTATTGTGACAGCCGCGTCCTGTACCACCAATTGCCTGGCACCGGTGGTCAAGGTGATTCATGAAAACCTGGGAATTCGGCACGGTTCGATTACAACCATCCACGACCTCACCAATACCCAATCCATTCTCGATGCGCCACACAAAGATCTTCGTCGAGCGCGGGCCTGTGGTATGAGCCTCATTCCCACCACCACCGGGTCGGCCACCGCGATTACAGAAATCTTTCCCGAACTTAAGGGGCGGCTAAATGGCCATGCGGTGCGCGTGCCGCTCGCCAATGCCTCTCTCACCGATTGTGTTTTCGAGGTCGAAACCGCCACAGACGCCGAGCATGTCAACGCGCTTCTGAAAAATGCCGCCGAACACGAGATGCCGGGGATTCTTGGCTACGAGGAACGCCCGCTGGTCTCCATTGATTACAAGACGGATCCCCGCTCCAGTATTGTCGATGCACTGTCCACCATGGTGGTGAATGGCACTCAGGTAAAGATCTATACCTGGTACGACAATGAATGGGGTTATGCGAACCGAACCGCGGAGCTCGCGCTTAAAGTCGGCAAGGCCGATCAGGTCGTCGCCTAGGTGACATGATGCCTGTGTTCAAGAGCCCGGACAGTCCCGTGCACCAGTATATGCTGGTGACCCTGAATTACTGGGCGTTTACCCTGACTGACGGCGCCCTGCGCATGCTGGTGTTGCTGTATTTCCACGACCTGGGATATACGCCGTTACAACTCGCCATGCTGTTCGTGTTTTACGAGTTTTTTGGCGTAGTGACGAACCTTATCGGCGGATGGCTTGGTGCCCGCATTGGGCTAAACCGTACGATGAATATCGGTCTCGGCCTACAGGTATTTGCGCTGCTCCTGTTATTGGTGCCGACGGCATGGCTCAGCATTCCGCTTGTGATGATGGCCCAGGCACTGTCGGGTATCGCCAAAGACCTCAACAAGATGAGCGCGAAAACCGCGGTCAAGCTGTTGGTACCAGCACAGGAAAGTGGCCGCCTCTATCAATGGGTCGCTGTACTGACGGGATCCAAAAACGCGCTGAAGGGGGCGGGATTCTTCCTCGGTGGTGCCCTCCTCGGGATCGTCGGATTCCGCGGCGCCATCCTGATGATGGCCCTAGCGCTGTTCCTGGTGTGGCTCGGTAGCCTGGTGCTCCTTCGTCCTGATCTTGGACGCAGCAAGGCGAAGAATCGCCTGCGCGATGTCTTTTCAGATAACACGGCCATCAACCTCCTGGCGACAGCACGAATGTGCCTGTTCGCAGCGAGAGACGTGTGGTTTGTGATCGCCCTGCCCGTGTTTCTTTCCAGCACGCTCGGCTGGGGACACTGGCAAGTGGGCGCCTTTCTGGCGTTGTGGGTTATGGGATATGGTGGCGTTCAGGCAGTCGCGCCGGGCTTAACCAGATTGATGGGGATCGCAACCCCCGGTAGTGGTACCGCGGCAGTTTGTGCACTGGTATTGGCCCTCATCCCTGCACTCATTGCCTTGGGGCTGACGCAAGCGACGGCTTCTCCAGCCAGCATTTTGATCATTGGACTCTTCGTGTTCGGCTTGGTTTTTGCCCTGAATTCCGCGGTGCACAGTTTTTTGATTGTGCACTACGCACGGGAGGACGGGGCATCGCTGGACGTAGGGTTTTACTATATGGCTAACGCCATGGGACGCCTGCTCGGCACCCTGCTCTCCGGATGGGTTTTTCAGGTCGCCGGGCTAACGGCCTGCCTGTGGATTTCGAGTGGACTGATTCTCGCTGCGGGTCTCTTCGCTCTTTTGATCCCCAGAGGACCTTCCGGCTCGAGACGGTGACATCCTCTGAGA
The DNA here is from genome assembly GCF_056158985.1 of Microbulbifer sp. ABF4_148. Taxonomy (NCBI): domain Bacteria; kingdom Pseudomonadati; phylum Pseudomonadota; class Gammaproteobacteria; order Cellvibrionales; family Microbulbiferaceae; genus Microbulbifer; species Microbulbifer sp. ABF4_148. The sequence goes on along the minus strand of NZ_JBSWUI010000001.1, from coordinate 2,702,554 downwards.
GCATTGCCCTCTCAGGACAAGGTTAATCACTCCAAACACCAGGCCCCCGCCAATCAGGAGACTTCACCAAGCCAGCGTTCAAGCGTTTCTCTGAGTGGTTCTTTGGCGAGCGGCTTCGTCAGAAAGTCGTCCATACCCGCGGCCAGGCAACGCCCTTCAAATTGCTCTTCGGTGGTACTGGTAAGCGCGATAATAGCGACCCTGTCGCCCGGACGGTGCTCGGATTCCCAGTAGCGCAGACGATCAATAATTTCCGCGGAATGTTCAGCATTTTGCTGGCAATCCACCAGTAACAGATCGTAGGTGTTATCGGGCATCAGCAACAGGGCATCGTCGACCGAAGCCGCAACGTCTACCTGGTAGCCCAGCGCGTGCAGCATTTCTTCCGTCACTCCCTGATGGGCCCGGGATTCCTCAATCAAAAGGAGTCGACGCTCTCCACGATGCTTTACCGCCTTCGAAACCACCCGTCGTGTGGCTTTTTTACCTTCACCGAACAGGCGCGCGACGATAGTGTCGTGCAATTCCTTGCGCGTCGCCGGGCGGGCAAGGAAATGGGTGCATGGCGCCAACCGGCAATATTCGCCCATGGCCTCGCGATGAATCTCTGTTCCGAGACACACCAGGGGTAACGACTCACGATCACCAATGGACTCCAGCAAAGGCAACAGAGCTTCCAGCATCTCCGTGCTGCCCATTTCCGGTGCGAGCAAGACGAGCTGTCGACGCCCGGCCGCCTTGGTCAGCAGCTTGGCAAGATTCTGCTCATCTTCTGGCGACCAGCGTGTGCAGGTCGCCTCCATGCCGAATGAATTCAGCGTATCGAGTAGACCGGAAATATAGAGCCCGCCCTGATGCAGCAGTAGCATCTCACAGTCCTGTAGGCGGCGATCCGGTGTCAGGTAAACGCGCTGATTGGGCTCGATGCCAAACTTCACCACAACCTGGTAGCGGTTGCCCTCGTTGGAGGAATTGAGCTGAAGGTAGCCGCCCATTGCCTCGGCCAGTCCTTTGGCAATCGATAGCCCCAGGCCGGTGGTTACCTGATTGGTATCCAGCCGCGCAAAGGCTCCGAACAATTCGCTTTCATCCGGCAAAATCTCCCCGCGCCCATCGTCGATGAGACAAATGCTCAACTGCCCTTCAGTGCCACTAATGGGTGAGAAACTGACCTGCCCCCAGAGCTCGCCACGCTGGGCGATCGCCGTTGCAGAATCCACGAGATTCCTGATCAGCTGTGCGGTCTTGCGGTTGTCACCGGTGACCATGACCGGCAGGTTGTCAGCAATCTGGAAATTAAACTCCAGGCTCTGCCGGTGGGCGATCTTTGCCGCAAATTTGAAGGATTTCTCGATCGTTTTGACGAGATTAAATGGCGCTTGGCGCAGCCGGATGTCTTTGCGGGCCACACGCGTAAAAAGACCCACATTATCGACCAGCTTCAATTGCTGATTACTGGCGTTACGCGCGAGCTGAACCCACTCCTGTTGCCGTTCCGGTAGCTTCTCAGCCTCCAACAGCGCCAGTGCCCCCAGGGAATCCGCCAGCTGGCTGCGAAATTCCTGTCCGATATTGGTGATGAACTCGTTGGTTAACTCGACCGCCGCTTCGGAATGCTTGCGCGCTTCGGCCAGGCTGCTGGCGCGCTGCTGCAGCTCCTGCATAGCGGACTGACGATCCCAGTAGTTTTCCGACTCCCGTTGGGCTTGATGAGCCGTGAGCCACACAAAGGCAATGGTTAGGGTCCCATAGATCAAGCCAAGCACCTCGCCCCCGAGCATCGCAGCGACGGCGGCTGGCAACAGGGAAACCGAGATGAACCAGATCAGGAATCGATGGTAAGGAGCAAATACGGAAGCGACACTCGAGCAAAAAATGACGGTGTAGAGCCAGAGAAAATGGGTCTCGGGAGCAAAGCCCTCAAGGACAACATGGAGCAGTAGAATTCCGCCCCACCACGCGGCGCCCAGTGTCGATGCGATAAAATATCGACGACGCCACCGATAAGGCCCCGTCGCATAGAGATTGCTGAAGCGAAAGACGAAGTATCCACGCAAGAGGGTCAACAGGATCAGGCCGACGCCCATTGCCAGCAGCAGTTGCGGGTATTGATTACGCAGCTCACCAATGGCAGAGGCAATAAAGAAAGCCAGCAAGGTGAGCAACATGCCCCGTCGACTGTACTTGGCGATGCGTGTGTCCGTTACACGGCAGACACGTCGATCTTTCTGCACCTTCAGTGATGGGCGATCAAAGAGTGGCATCAGCCTTACCTGTCAGCGTCATTGGCCTGACTCTGGAATAATGGAGTATTGGCCATCAGCCTATACCCAACACTTCCACCAGAACTGTTTTGATAATAAACCCCAGCAGCCCAAGACCAAGCGCCAGAAACAGGATAAACGTCCCGAATCGACCAGCCTTGGACTCCTTCGCCAGATCCCAGACGATAAACAGCATAAACAGGATCAGGCCACCAATCCCAAACAACAGTGCATACTCTTCAAACTGCTCGATGCTCATTGGTGTACCGCGGGTAAAATTTTGGCGCGAATTTTACAGTGAAGCGCCACGAGATGACAGCGCTAGTCGAGAGGGAGAAAGGAAATAGGCGATTCAATCGCCAGTTACGCCGGGGCGAGCAGTGCCTCGCCCCGCCTGTTACCGGTAGCGCACACCGGACCATGCATTCAGGCCACGAATTTCAGGCGCCTTGATAATAATCCCCGTCTTCAGCCTTGGTGCCACAGCGCAGTCGACGAACCTCGCGGTCCCGGTACCGACTATCTTGCCAGCATCGCGGCAAAGACTCTCCGGAAAGGAAGCTCAGTTGCGCTTTGTCGAACACCTCAGGGTCTTGTACCTCCTCGCCCCATAGATAGCGCCCGACAACGGTGAGCTCGTATGGGTTCGCGAGGGTGACGATATCTGCCACCTCAACCAGATGTTTGGTGGACGTATCTCTAAACAGCATTTTGGCGCCCCTTTCTTTGAGATATTTCTAGTATAGGGGCTTTGGCGGAAAATTCTGCTTTAGATTCGGGAGGAGATTCCGGCCGTATAAGCAATTAAATAGAACCTAAGACCGTCAAATTGGCCGAAATCTTTCTATCTTATCGACAAGCGGCTCATAGTCTCGACTGAAAAGTCGATGAGAGCACGATCTAGCGGTCCATGCGGAAAGTGTTGTAACAACGGAGCACAGCCATCGTGTTCAGATCAAGGCGAGGAAGCGCAGGAATAGTGGTTCTCTTTCCGGCTTTCTCGACGCAGAGCTGAACAGGTTGGCGAAGCGAACTGTGACATCATTTTCCGCATGGACCACTAGCCCTCCAGCGTCAGGCGAGCCGACACCATGCCCTCTTCCGCCAGCGCATCCAGGTTCACGGTGACGAAACTCAGCTTTTGTCGCATCAGGGTATTCATCCACCCCTGAACATCCTGATAGCGAGCCTGCTCAATCCAGATGCGGATACGCGTGTCGCCCTCGGGCTCGAAGCGCTTGATGGTAATCTTGTGCCGTTGGGCGGCTGCGGTGACCCGCTGCAACAGAGTGCCAGCCGCTTCACCTTGGTTGGATCCGCGCGCGGCCGCTACCCGTTCCAGCGTCGGTCGCTGGTCTTCGATCCACTGCAAAAGTGCCTGCTTTTCTTCCGCGCGCTTGCGAGACTCGTCGAAATAGCCTTTTGCGGGCATAAACAGGCCATAGACCAGAAAAATCCCCCCAAGAAATATCGATAACAAGGTCAGCGCCCTGCGGTCATTGGGCGGCAGATCGCGATATTGCTGCTGAAGCTGTTCCAGTTTGGCTTTCATAGAGGGTAACTTCGATTCCAATTATTCTTCACGCTCAGCGCATGCGTACACGGCCGGAGACACCTTTCTCCAGTTCGTTCGCGGCCAGGAGCTCTGCATTAAAGGGACCATTACCCAGCCCTGACACAAATGCATCAAGGTCAGAGAGATTGGCCGCCTTAACCTGAATGACCATTTCTCCGCGGTTCCCGTCAAAGCGCAGCGACTGTAAACGCAATGAGGCGCCCTTGTGTGCAACCCAGGCACGACTCAATTCCTGCACCTGGCCACTAAAGTTACTGCCCCCGGAACCGGCCTGATTGAGGTAGCCCTGAATTTGCCTGCGCAGATCGGCACCCGCCCGATCATTGGGGAAAATCTCTTTGAAAGTGGTTTCGGCCTCACGCGCAGCTTGATTGGCTTGCCAACTGAAAAAGCCCCCGGCCGCGAGGAAAAACACCAGCTGAGCGACAAAACAGAAGGCAGCCACTTTCACTGGTAGGCGCCACCAATCCTTTTCACTGGCAACCTCCTTGAGGCGAAACGCACCGGAGAGCAGATTCACGAGATTTCCCGGTTTCGCCCGATCAGCGAGGAGCGTCTCGGCATCAGCGCGAACGGACAGACGCTCGCCAAACACCGATTCCAGCTCACCGATGAGAAGCTGGTCCGATTCCTGGGCACCCAGAACACTGATCTGTGCACTTGGTTTTTGTGAACCCTCGTCGCCCTCTTCCTGCTGGTCTTCTGCCAGTGTGAGTAGTGCGGAGACATGTTCCCGTCGGGAAGTCAGGCCGTAGCCCTCTTCGTACCACAGATGTGCCGACTGCCCATCGAGCCAAACGGTCGTGCCTTCAGCGGCCGCGCTCAGCAACTGATATTCCGGCAAGACAGCAACAATGGGCCAATTCAAACGCTGGAGCTGGTCGTACAGCGCTCGAATTTTTTCTTCGGCGATGGCGTATACCGTGCACAGATCGCCTTTCAGGGGCTGGCAGACGAAATGCAGGTCTTCGACATCTTCGGCCAATCGATCTTCCACCAGATAACCCAAAGCCGCACTCTGCTTGCGGACCGGGCGAGGCACCGATTCAACCGCACTCCAGACCCAGCTCCCCGGCAACAATAGCGCGATACCTGCGCCGAACGCATGATCATCGAGGACGGCTTCTGAGACGCTTGATGGCGCTTCGGGAGTCGTCGATTCGCCGCTCGCCTGCGTGCCAACGGCATCGACATCGACATCGACATCGACATCGGCATCGGCAGCGAACGCATGGGCAAAGGCCGCATCCACGGGAAAGTCTATCCAGGCGTGCCCGTCCCACCGTTGTGCACTGACGCACGACGTACCGTGTTCGGTAACCAGACGAACCAGAGTCAATCCCCGATGCGGTTGTGTTTGGGCTGACTGCGCGCCCGCTGCGTGTTTCATAAATTCCGACGACTATTTGTTATATCTTGAAGATGTCTGTAAATCTCTGATACCAGCGTGTGCTATGGCGCATATCGTAAACCGGACTGCGATCCATGCCACCCTCTAGTTCCTTCCATTCGCCGGACGATCTGTCAATTGCGACTGGAGCGGTGTATCACCCAGAAGTTCCTGTGCGCGATTCCGGGTAAACATGCGACGCTGACGCTGCACCACCCTTACCTTATCACCGCTCAAATGGAGCATGGACTCCCAGTATTGGCTGTGGTCACCCTCTTCACCCAGCTGCACCGCAATCCGCGCGAGAAAGTAACGGCTGTGAAAGGTCAGGCCATTCACCCCATTGAGTCCGTAGGTCTCGAGCTGGGAAGGCTCAGAAATAACCCCATCTGAATCCCGGAAGCTGACGATCTGAGCAACATTGGCCGTGGGCGCCATTGCCTCGAGTAGCTCTTCAGGGGCAAAGTTCACATTGATCTCTGTGCCGCCCTCGGGCAAAGCACAAAGGAAGGGCGCCAACGCATCCCAGTCGGCAGGCTCCATCCCCTCGACCACGGACAATTCAGAAACGTCAGTGATCGGGCCATCCGGGGTCCGGTGACTCAGCTCCCGCCCCATATAACCGTTATCCTCGACACCGCGCGCCTGGGGGGTATCGCCCCGGTCGACCCAATCCTGGATCACCTCAGCCAGCTCGGGTTTACCGGTCACTGACGACACCAGACGCTTGAACACTGTCATCTGCTCGGATGCTGCACCAGGACCGCCTGCCCCATCAGTGGCCGCTGCACCCACCAACGAATTGACATTAAAACAAGAGTTTAAGTCACTGATACGTATGATCATTTTCCCATTATCTGGGTTAAACGACAGCGCTTGCCTGGCCCAGTCGTCCAAACGCGAATCGGCCGAATTGGTGTCTTCCCCATCACTCTCATGATCGCGCTGCAGCGCAACTTGTGCCCATGCCTCAGCACCGGAGACAAACTCTCCAAGCTGTACATTGGCCAGAATCGCCGCTGACCGCGACATCGCGATATGGTCACGGGTGATGGTATGGGAGAGCGCAGCGATGGCGATCACCATGACCAGTAACACGGTAATCAGCGCCACTCCCCGCTGCCTGGCGATCCCCCTGATCATCTGCCCACCCCATTGGCTGAGCGCTGGGGCTGGACATCCTCACCCTCTTCCCGCTCTCCTTCGTTCTCATCGCCGCCGTTACCCGGCTGCCTTCCAGCCCCGCTCGTGGAACCATCGAAGGAAATGGCATGGGGGAAGTTAAACACCCGACGAATTTCGGTGCCGCCCGACAGCGTCAACACCATTTCGACCGCGCCCGGCAAGCGGGTATCGGCGGAGCTAGAGCCTGACGCAAGGCCCGAGCTTACCGGTGGCCACTGGGCAAGCCAGGTTTCTGCTTCGCGGTCAAAATAGCGAAGCACCATGGAGTCGATGCCCGACAGCATGGGCTCTGACAAAGGCTCGGAATCTGGCCCCCGGTCTAAAACCTGCCAGCGGGTACGCAACAGCAAAGCCCCTTGATCCTGACCATCGAGCAATGGGTCATCGTCATTGTCTTCGGAAAAGCCCAGTGAATAACCCAGACGCTGCAGGTCACCGCGGGGCTCCCGCATCAGGTTGGCCGCACCAAGGCGGGTAAATTCAATTTCATCACTGTCGCCGCGCAATGCGGGCTCATAACCGGTGTAGCCGTTCTTGATGGCCCGAGCCGTCACCTGACGAAAATCATCTTCCATCCGGTATAACGCCATGGATAAACGCCGCAGGTGCTCCGCCCGGGTATCCAACAGACGGTCGGTGACCATAAAATTTTCCAGCAAGGCATAGGAACCCAGACTGATAATACTGACCAACGTCAGTACCACGAGCATTTCCACCAGGGTAAAACCGCGTGAAATCGGGCGAATGGACTTGGAGGATGCCTTCATTCTTGTCCCGCCCATGCCTCTAGTGAATACGAATGGAACTCCGCATCCGGGCGGCGCACACGAATGACGATTTTTCGCAGCTGCTCATCATTGGTTTTTTCGACCTTGCCGAAGACTTCCCACTCTCCGCCAAGACCTTCGAAGCGTTCCGTCTTTTCTCCAATGGGTGGCCATGGTTCCTGTACGCGTAACTGGGCGAGCGCTTGTTGGGCAACCCAGCTCGCAGCCAGACGCTCTTCCATCACCGCCTGCTGATTGACGCTTCCTTGAAGAGTTTTCATGACAGAGGCTGCGATCACCCCGAATATGACCAGCGCCACCAGCACTTCCACCAGGGTAAAACCACGTTGCTGCGCCTTAGTACTCATCGGGATTCCATTCCAGCTTTAATCCCGCAAGCCCCGAATAAGAAATTCTCGCGGTGCGAATTGCGCGCCCTTGACCATACAACTCCATATCCACTTCTACCGGCAATACCTCGCCACTGGAAAGAGAAACAAAGTGCGGGATACGCTCTTCCTCACGCTCTTCTTCGCCAAAACTCGTGGACTGGCTGCTGGGGATACTGGCCTCGCTAACCACTTCAAGACGCACGTTTTCTGGCAGCGTATGCCGGACAAAACGCGCACTCCCGGTACCCCGACTCAATGACTCCAGCGGAACCCAGGTCCGTGTGCCCTCGTCATAGGCAACCACTTCATAGGCTTCCCGATCCAGAACGACACCATAGTGGGCTTTATCGATCACAGACCGATCGGCAACCAGCTGCAACAAACCAGTCAACCGTTCCACTTCCGACGACCATTGCCGCTCGTCGCTCCCGCTCATCGAGAGCACAGCGAAACCTGCGAGGGTCCCGATAATGATCAGCACCACCAGGAGCTCGATCAGGGTAAATCCCGCATTGCGCTGTAGAGGGGCCGACTGCATGAGGCGAACTGCCGGTTAGAGATCTGCCAGGAAAATATCGCCGGCTTCACCTTCGCCGCCCGGCTGACCGTCGGCACCGAGGCTAAACAGATCGTAAGCACCGTTACTTCCAGGGCTAATATACTGGTACTCATTACCCCAGGGGTCTTTCGGTGCGCGCTTCAGGTAAGGCTGGTTCCAGTTTTTTGCCTCGGGAAACCCGGACGGCTTGCTGACGAGCGCCTGCAAGCCCTGCTCGGAGCTCGGGAACACAAAATTATCCATGCGATACATGCTGAGCGCAGTCTCGATCGCACGAAGATCGGTGACGGCCGCTTTGACACGCGCTTCACCTGTGCGCCCCATGATATTGGGTACAACCAGCGCGCCCAGTACTCCGAGAATAACGATGACCACCATGATCTCAATCAGGGTAAAGCCCCGGCTCTTATTGATTTTCTTCATCACTCACTCCTATTCTCACAGGGCTCAATGCCCTGACACAGAAAGGCGATCACATTACCGCCTGGTTCATACTCATAATCGGCATCATGATTGCCATCACAATGAACAATACAATGGATGCCATTAACACCAGCATCGCCGGCTCAAAAAGACTGACAAACGCTGTGACCGCGCCCTGCAGATCCTGTTCCTGAGACTCCGCAGCGCGACCCAGCATTTCGTCCAGACTGCCGGAAGATTCACCACTGGCAATCATATAAATCATCATCGGAGGGAAATACCCGACATCCTCGAGTGCCTTGCGCAGGCTGCCGCCCTCTCGGACGGATTTTTGAGCCGCACGCAGACGCTCGGCAAGATAGTCGTTACTCATCACTCCCCCAGCGATTCCCATCGCCTGGACGAGCGGCACACTGCTCCCGGTCAGAATGGCCAGTGTCGCGACGTAACGGGCACACTGGCCACCGCGAACCAACCAGCCAATCAACGGCAATTCCAGCAGACGATGATGCACCCGATAACGGATGGCAGGACGGCGCATCAGCACAATGCCGCTCACCACAAGACCGATGAATACCGGCGGGATCAGCCATCCCCATGCGGCGAGGAAGTCGCTGATCGAGATCAGGACCCGAGTCGCCCAGGGCAAGGCTTGCCCGGTTCCCGTGAAGACTTCAATCACATCCGGCACGACGTAAACCATCAGTCCGGTGACCACGAGCACACAAATCACCACAAGGACAATCGGATAGATCAAAGCCAGCTGAACTTTCTGGCGAAACTTCTGTTGGTTCTCAGTAAAGTCGCCGAGTCGTTCCAACACGGTATCCAGATGCCCGGAATGTTCGCCGGCCTCGACCGTCGCACGATATAACTGCGGAAAAGCCCGAGGAAAACTACCCAGTGCGTGGGCCAGAGTGTGGCCTTCGAGTACTTTGCCGCGCACCGCCAATACGATGCGGCGAATTTTGTTGTTGCGCGTCTGGGAGGCAATGGCGCTGAGTGTTTCCTCCAGTGGTATGCCCGCGCGCAACAGCGTCGCAATCTGCCGCGTCAGCAGCGCGAGGTTCTTGATACTGAGCGATGGCCCTCCTCCGAACAGGCTGACCCCGGAACCGCGCGAATCCTCTGCCGCAGGCGAGACCTCGATCGGCACCATTCCCTTGGCACGCAACTGCTGTCGCGCCGCGCGCGCACTATCTGCCTCGAGCGTTCCGCGATTCTTGCGTCCGGTTGGGTTCAGAGCGACATACTGAAAAGCACCCACAGCGTTACGACTCCTGAGTGACTCGCAGTACCTCTTCCAGAGAGGTAACGCCGGCTAATACTTTAGCGATGCCGTCATCGCGAATACTCGGCGCAACAGCGCGCGCTTCTGCGACCAGTGCACTTTCTGATGCCCGATCGTGAATCAACTGTCGCATGGTTTCGTTGATCGGCACGAGTTCATAGATACCGACACGCCCGACATAGCCACTGCCATTACAGTGCTCGCATCCGCCGGGCCGATAAATAACAGCTTCGTCCTGCGCTTTCAGACCCAGCAGCTCGCGCTCGCTGGCATCCGGGGCGTGGGGAACGCGACACTCAGGGCACAGGACGCGCACCAGCCGCTGGGCCAGCACACCAATAAGGCTTGAAGACAGAAGGAAGGGCTCGATGCCCATGTCCACCAGACGAGTCACCGCACCCAGCGCGGTATTGGTGTGCAAGGTGGAAAGCACCAGGTGACCGGTCAAACTGGCCTGGATGGCGATCTGCATCGTTTCCAGGTCGCGGATTTCCCCGACCATCACCACATCCGGGTCCTGGCGAAGAATGGCACGCAAGCCCCGGGCGAACGTCATATCTGCCTTGGTGTTAACCTGAGTCTGGCCCACACCTTCGAGGTTGTATTCCACCGGATCTTCGACGGTCAGGATGTTTTTTTCGCGATTGTTGATACTGCCCAATCCGGCATACAAGGTGGTGGTTTTACCGGATCCCGTCGGGCCGGTTACCAGCAGGATGCCATGTGGGCGTGTGAGCAACTCGGTCATCACGGCGAGATCGTGTTCAATCATCCCGAGTTGGCGGAGATCCATTTTGCCGGCCTGCTTGTCCAGCAGACGCATGACGACCCGCTCGCCGGCACTCGAAGGCATCGTCGAAACACGCACATCCACTTCGCGTCCCGCCATCAGCAACGAAATACGGCCGTCCTGGGGCACACGCTTCTCGGCAATATCGAGCTTGGCCATCACCTTGATACGGGATACCAGCAAAGGCGCGAGCGCACGACGCGGCTCGAGTACTTCGCGCAGTACACCATCGACACGAAAACGCACCACCAGTCGCTTGTCGAAGGTTTCGATATGAATATCCGAAGCACCCTGCTTGAGGGATTCGGCAAAAATGGCGTTAATCAGCCGAACGATCGGGGCATCGTCTTCCTGCTCGAGCAGATCTTCGGTTTCAGGCAGCGCATCCACAACCGCGGCGAGATCAAGCTCATCGCCAAGTCCTTCTACATCGGACAGGTTGCCGCCCTCACGATTTTCGTAAAGGCCCTGCAAGGCATTCTGAAATTCGCCCTCTTCGAGCGTCTGCAATTGCACGGTGCCGCCCGTAAGGCGCTGCACTTCCGCAAAGACGGTTGGATCCAGAGGCGCGACAAACTGGCAGCAAGGCCCGGTATCGCCCTCAATCACCAGAACGCGATGACGCTTGGCAAAGGCATAGGGCAGCCGCTTGAATGCAGAAGCTGTATTTACCGCTTCCGCCGTCATTTTTCGTCGAGCTCCAGCATCTGCACAGGTACCTCACTTTCGACATCATCATAAGTGCCGGTGGGCGGCAATAAGTCAGGCAAAACGTCGCCACGGTGCCAGTCCCAGATCACGCTGGTGCGATCGCGGATGTCCAGCTGCTTGTTTTGCAGGTCGAGATAGCGCTTACGGGTTTCCTCGTAGCCCGCGATCCGTGTACTCAGGATTTTGGGACGCAGGAAAACCATCAAATTTGTCTTGGTCACATCTTTGAAGGATGAACGGAAGATGCGCCCGATTCCCGGGAGGTCGCCCAACAGTGGCACCTTCGATGTGCTCTCAGTTACCTTGTCTTCGATCAGTCCGCCCAAGACAAGGATGGCACCGTCATCAATCAGCACCCGCGTACGAATCTCGCGTTTGCTGGTAATGATGTCGGCCGCTTCGCCCTGGAACGGGAGGACGTCTTCAACTTTCTGTTCGATATCCAGCGTCACAGAGTTGTTGTTATTGACCCGTGGCGTCACCTTAAGGGTGGTACCAACGTCCTGACGCTGAATGGTCGTAAACGGATCATTGTTACTACCCGACAACAGCTGCTCACCGGTAATAAACGGAACGTTCTGGCCCACCAGGATTTCCGCTTCCTCGTTGTCCAGAGCCATAACCGTTGGCGTTGACAGAATATTCGAATTGCTTCCGGTGGCGAGCGCCTTGATTGCGACGCGGATGTCGGTGCCACTCAAATAACCGAGGTTAAAGCCAGTCCCGATCAGATTCAGGGGGTTGAGCGACAGCGGATTGATATCATCAAAAACAATCTGGCCGTCGTCGTTACGGGTGATCACGTCGGCAGCATCATTGTCAAAACCGGCGACAACACCGCCGTCCGGTCCGGCAATCCACTTGATGCCGAGATCGCTGGTATCACCTTCTGACACCTCAACAATGATTGCCTCAATCAATACCTGAGCGCGACGCACATCCAGTTTTGCGATAACGCCCTTCATCGTTTCGAGCAGTGCCGGGGGTGCGGTGAGCACGAGTGCATTCAGTGATTCATTGACCTGAATACTGACTTCGACATCCGCTGCCAGCTGGTCTTTTTCAGTTTTCTGAATGCTGCCGCTCATACCCTCGAGAATGGGTTTCATATCCGCCGCATTCGCATATTGGACATACACGACCGCGGTATTTCCGTCACCGTCCAGCGGCTGGTCCAGGCGACGAATAACGTTTTTGATTTGTTGACGGGTTACCGGGTCACCGGTAAGCAAGACCGAGTTGGAACGCTCGTCGACCGCGATGCGCAGCGGCTGAATATCGTTCCCCTGCTTGGCGCCGGTCTGCAATAATTCCATCAAGGTCTGGCGGATTTCCTTCGCCGAGGCAAACTGCAGTGGCACCATTTCAATATCGATAGCACCAGCGCGATCCAGCTGGCGAACCAGCATCACGATCTGCTCAATGTTCGCGGCGCGATCGGCAATAATCAGAGTATTGGTATCGGCGTACGCGGCCAGGTGGCCGGTCTGTGGAATCAGCGGGCGCAGCATCGCAATCAACTGCGACGCAGAAATATTCTCGACCCGAACAGTACGCACCACCAGTGATTCACCGGAAAAGCGCGAAGACTGGTCAATAACGGGAATCGCTTGCTGCTTGGCCAGCGCGTCTGGAACCACTTTCCAGGCGCCCCCCTGCTCAACCAGACTAAATCCATTGACCTGAAGTACCGACATAAACACATCGAAGGCTTCTTCGTGTGTCATCGGGTCACCGGCAACCACCGTCACTTTCCCCTTCACATTGGGGTGAACGATGATATTTTTGCCGGTGAAATCGGCAGCCCAATTGATCAGGTCGCGGATATCCGCGTTATCCAGGGACAACGTAACCCTTTCCGGTGCTTGAGCGAGCACCGAAAACGCCAAAATACCCCCGAACCCGACTGCCAGCAGCTGCCGGTAAAACATCGTAAACATTAGGTTATTAGCTCTTTTAATTCTGAAAACTGAAATCATCACAAAGGCGACAGGCAAATGATGCCTCCCCAAGCCGCCCGACCCTATTGACGCAGGGGTTTCTGCCCCCTCCTCTGCCGAGCCATTTCGCGGAGCTCTTCAATGCGCTCACGCATGGACTGGCGCGTCTGATCATTGCTCTCTTGACTGGCAGCACTGATCTGGGCTGCCTGTGCCGCGAGATCCGCGGCGCTGACGTTCGAATAGCTGGTACGGCGAGGCGCTGAAGGACGACCGGAAGCATCCGGGTACGTCAACTTCTCCATCTTCCCACCGCGACGCAGCACGATGTGATCAACCGCAACCGTATGGAGCGTGGCACCACCCGGGAGGGTTTGGCCCACAAATACACGCTCAGCGGGCTTTCCGCGCTGCCCCACGAGTGCGCTGGCTTTGGCTGAGTTACTGCTGTTTAAAACACCGGAGAGCACCAGATTCATCTGGGTCAGCGGGATATTGGCAAGATCTACCTCTGGTGTTTTAACCGCAGCCGGTTTTATCGCTGCGGTACCAAAGAATTGTGTGCCGGGAAGACTGGGAGCAGCCTGAGAGGAAATAACGGTACCCCTGCGCTCAACCAGGAGAGATTCCTCTGGGGAAGAAGGAATAAACAAGGCGCCGTACGCAACGGCGTTGAAAAGAAGCCAACCGCCGGCGATCGCCAGCGCCACAGAGGCACCGCGCCCAAGAGCCTTGCGCGACTTGGATGTCGCGAACATGCGCGGAAATCGCGATAAAATGTTGCTAACTGCCGCCATCTTACACCCTGCAATTCGGTCAATCCGTGACCTTTTTATTGACAAATGACGCCTATTGTCATCTGTCACCTAAAGAAAGGCAATCTTTCCCAGAACTGCGTGACCGAACGGTGTCCCGGCCTGAAGGTGAGCAGTAAATCGCTAATGACTACAGCTGGCCTGTGGGACAACGCAAAGGGGCGACCAAGTGCCGCCCCTTTGTCACGCCCATCTTATGACCCGTGCGTTACAGTTTTGTTTCCAACTCTGGCACGACATCAAACAAGTCTGCGACCAGACCGTAGTCAGCAACGGAGAAGATTGGCGCTTCTTCATCCTTGTTGATCGCAACAATCACCTTGGAGTCCTTCATGCCGGCCAGGTGCTGAATGGCACCAGAGATACCGACGGCAATGTACAGGTCCGGCGCGACGATTTTACCCGTCTGGCCAACCTGCATATCGTTCGGGACGAAACCAGCATCAACCGCCGCGCGGGAAGCACCCACAGCCGCGCCCAGCTTATCAGCCACACGATACAGCAGCTCGAAGTTGTCGCCGTTCTGCATGCCGCGGCCACCGGAAATGACCACTTTGGCCGCACTCAGCTCAGGACGATCAGATTCCGCCAGTTCCTCGCCAACGAAGGACGATACGCCGGCATCATCAGCGATATCCACGGCTTCGACGGTTGCAGCACCACCTTCGCTAGATACAGCATCAAACGCGGTAGTACGCACAGAGATCACCTTGATCGCGTCGGAGCTCTGCACTGTCGCAATCACGTTACCGGCATAGATCGGGCGCTTGAAAGTGTCCGCGCTCTCGACAGAGATAATGTCGGAGATCGGCTGCACATCCAGCAGTGCCGCAGCGCGCGGCAACATGTTTTTACCGGTCGTAGTCGCCGGGGCAAGAATGTGGCTATAAGCCTGGCCCAGGTCTGCGACCAGCTTGGCCACATTTTCAGCCAGCTGGTGGCCGTAGGCCGCATTGTCTGCGTTCAATACCTTGGCAACGCCCTCGACCTTGGCAGCCGCTTCCGCAACCGCGCCACAGTCGGCGCCGGCGACCAGTACATGGATATCATCACCCAGTGCCTTGGCGGCAGCGATGGTATTGAGGGTCGCACCCTTGAGTTCTTTGTTGTCGTGTTCCGCAATAACCAGAATGCTCATCAGATTACCTTCGCCTCATTCTTCAGTTTTTCGACCAGTTCCGCGACGTCAGCCACTTTGATGCCAGCCTGGCGCTCGGCCGGCGGCTCAACATTCAGTGTCTTGGTGCGCGGGGAGATATCGACACCCAGCTCATCGGGCGTAGTGGTGTCGAGAGGCTTCTTCTTCGCCTTCATGATGTTGGGCAAAGACGCGTAACGCGGTTCGTTCAAGCGCAGGTCGGTGGTCACGATGGCCGGCAGCTTGACTTCGACAGTCTGCAGACCGCCGTCGATCTCACGGGTCACTTTGACGCTCTCACCTTCCACTACCACTTCTGAAGCGAAGGTGCCCTGCCCCATACCGGTCAATGCGCCGAGCATCTGGCCGGTCTGGTTATTGTCGCCATCGATAGACTGCTTGCCCATAATGACCAGCTGCGGCTCTTCTTTCTCGACGATCGCTTTCAGGCACTTGGCGACCGCCAGCGGCTGGAGTTCAGCATCGGTTTCGACCAAAATACCGCGATCAGCACCCAGCGCCAATGCGGTACGCACCTGCTCCTGGCACTGCTTGGGACCCATGGAAACAGCAACGATTTCGCTGACTACACCCTTTTCCTTCAGGCGCACGGCCTCTTCTACCGCAATCTCACAGAAAGGGTTGATGGACATCTTTACATTGGCAATGTCGACATCAGACCCATCTGCCTTCGGGCGTACCTTGACGTTGTAGTCGACAACGCGTTTCACAGCTACAAGAACTTTCATGGAAATCCCGTCTCGCTTATCTCTCTGGCTTCCGCAGCTTGACTATTCGGTCAAATTGCGAACAATTACGTTTATAAAGTCAAACAGTTGTTTGAACGGCGTGTATGGTGGACTTTAAATAGCGCAAAATCAATAGCATTTGGCTGCCCGGTCCGTTTAAACCGCGTTGGCCTCAATATCCATTCAGCATGGCCCAGCCGGGGGTTTTCGGCCAAGAAATGGCCCCGTATTTGCCACGGGAAATGGGTACTCCTGCAATTGGTAGGGGTATTGATTGGCCGATATAATCCGCAGCCGAATAAAAGAAACCGGGTAACATCCGGGCAACAGAGTGTTAAGCAATAGCATAGGAGAGCGCCGTGGAACGCGAATCAATGGAGTACGATGTAGTGATCGTGGGTGCAGGCCCTGCCGGATTGGCGGCCGCCTGCCGAATTCGCCAGCTCAATGATGAAATTTCAGTCTGCGTGGTCGAAAAAGGTTCAGAGGTCGGAGCCCACTCTCTGTCAGGTGCCGTCTTCGAGCCAACCGCACTGAATGAACTCTTCCCCGACTGGAAAGAGCGCGGCGCGCCGCTGAACACCGAGGTGAAAGGCGACGAAATTTTCCTAATGGGAGGCCCGGAAAAGGCAACCCAGGTCCCGAACTTCTTTGTGCCAAGCACCATGCACAACGAAGGCAACTACATTATCAGCCTCGGTAACTTGTGCCGCTGGTTGGCTGAACAAGCGGAAAATCTCGGTGTCGAGATCTTCCCGGGTTTCGCCGCCGCTGAAGTTGTTTACAACGAAGACGGCTCGGTCAAAGGTATTGCCACCGGCGATATGGGCGTGAGCGCATCTGGCGAACACAAAGATTCCTACATGCCTGGCATGGAGCTGCATGCCAAGTACACGTTATTTGCCGAAGGCTGCCGCGGGCACCTGGGCAAGCAGCTGATCGAACGCTTCAAGCTGGACGAAGGCCGTGACCCCCAGCACTACGGCATCGGCATCAAGGAAATCTGGAAGGTTACCGACGAGCATTACAAGCCCGGACTTGTGGTCCACACAGCCGGCTGGCCACTCGCAGAGAGCGGTTCGCATGGTGGCGGATTCCTGTATCACCTCGAGGACAACCAGGTGGTTGTGGGCCTGATCACCGATTTGGGATACAGCAACCCGCACGTAAGCCCGTTCGACGAATTCCAGCGCTACAAGCATCACCCGGTGATCAAGCAGTATCTGGAAGGTGGTGAGCGTGTCGCGTACGGTGCCCGCGCCATTACCAAAGGCGGCCTGCAGTCCCAGCCCAAAATGACATTCCCCGGTGGCCTTCTCATTGGTGACGACGCCGGCACCCTGAACTTCGCCAAGATCAAGGGCAACCACACTGCGATGAAATCCGGCATGATCGCCGCTGAGGCAGTGTGTAAATCCATCGGTGAAGACCGTGCAAATGACGAAGTCACTGAATACAGCACTATGTACCAGAACAGCTGGGCATGGAAAGAACTGCACAAGCAGCGTAACTTCGGTCCTGCGCAACACAAGTGGGGCAATATCCTTGGCTCCGCCTACGCGTTTATCGATATCAATATCTTCCAGGGCAAACTGCCATGGACACTGCACGATAAGAGCGCAGATCACGCACAGCTGAAACCGGCAGCCGACTGCAAACCTGTCGACTACCCGAAGCCCGATGGCGTGCTGAGTTTTGACAAGCTCTCGTCCGTGTTCATCTCGAACACGAATCACGAGGAAGATCAGCCTTGCCATCTGAAACTCAAGGATGATGCCATCCCGTTGAGCCATAACCTGCCGATCTACGACGAGCCTGCACAGCGTTATTGCCCGGCTGGCGTTTATGAGGTCGTCGAAGACGATGGCGGCAAGCGCTTCCAGATCAATGCGCAGAACTGTGTTCACTGTAAGACGTGTGATATCAAAGACCCCACCCAGAATATTGTCTGGGTGACGCCCGAGGGTGGCGGCGGTCCGAATTACCCGAACATGTAACAGCGGGATCACAACAAGGCGCCCTTTGGGCGCCTTTTTTGTATCTGCCCTGCCCTTGTTCGCGCATAAAAAAAACCGGGCCCTGTTCCCAGGACCCGGCTCAGTAGCATCCCTGTTGGTTTGCCTGAATCTATTCCATTCTTTACGTTGTTACATGATTGGACGGCACAGGCCCACTAGAACTTGTACTGTGCACTCAGGGCGAAATTCGAACCCGGCGCCTCCTCAAACACAATGACACCTTCACGCTCGATCTCAATAGATTCATTCAGCAGGTTCTGCATCTTCAGCTTGAGTGTGACTTCCTCGGTCGGATACCAGGAATACGTCACGTCAAGCGAGTGGAAAGGCTGCTCGAATGCATCGGGAGAACCATTCCGCCCGGCGAGATACAAGCGCTCACCAAAGACGTTATAGCCCAGGGTGGCAGAGTGCGCACCGTCCGGTGAATCGAAGCCAACCAGCATATTAACCACGTACTCGGACGCACCTGTCAGTTCGCGCACCGGATTCGTTGGCGCATCTGCCTCTGTGCCGGCCACGAGCTCGGAGTCCTGAACGGTAACGTTACCCTGGATGAAGAAGCTGTCCATGGTTTCACCCAGGAAGCCCATTGTCTTCAGACCTTCAACTTCCATGCCAGTGATTTCACCGGAAGCAGCGTTGATGATTTCACGCGCAACGTTGGTATCGCTCGAACCCAGCTCGAAAAATTCGATGGGATCAATGATATCTTTGTAGAACGCAGACACCGTCAGGTTATCGCCATTATCGAAGAACCATTCTGCACGCACATCGAAGTTATCAATTTCAGATGGGCGGGCGTTCGGGTTACCCTTCACCTGCTCACCGGTAATCGGGTCGATGTAGATGGCATCGGTAATTTCACGCAGATCCGGACGAACCGCCGTCTTGCTGGCACCGAAGCGCAATTGGAAGGTTTCCGCCCACAGCGAGCCCATGTAGGTCAACGAGAGAGACGGATAGACCGCATCATCACCGTAGGTCGCCTGCTCGAGCGCTTCGATATCGCTGGTAATTTGCGGGTTATCGATGGTGTAGCCGTAGGGATTCCAGTCCAGTGCAACCTGATTGTAGTCTTCCCAGCGTGCACCAGCGGAGAAACGCCAGGTATCATTCAGCGTCCAGTCTACTTTACCGAATATGGCATCGGTCAATGTGGCCGCAAGATAACTCTGGTTATCGGTTCCGGCGCGATCGAATACAAAATTGTTCAGCGGGTTGGTGATATTTTCATCGCTGAACACCTGATCCAGCGGACCAACCAGGGTATCCTCATCGGCGACACTCAGCGCACCCAAACGGAACTGGGTTTCCTTGTAACTACGACCTTTTTCTGCGCGTGCGAAGCCGCCGCTCAGCTCGAGACTGGAAGTACTGAACTCGACTGGCAAGGTCAATGACCAGCCATAGTTAAGCATTTCGTCGTCGAGTTCAGTAAAGCGGAAGTCGGAGCTGTTTACACCGATACCAACCGCCGAACTGGTCGCATTTCCCTGCGAGTCCGTTTTGATGTCCGCCTTAACGGTGACCTCATTGGGAATGTAAGTGGCCGCGGCAGCATCGGAGTAGAACCAGTCGAATGCCAGCTCTTCGGGCACCCAATTGAGCAGACCGCCAGGGATCAGGGACTTGGTGGTGACACCAAGGGTATGGCGGCCAGTAGCCTGGTTCAGGATAAGATCACGCTCTTCATACTTGACCTTATACTCGCGGAAGCCTCGCCCATCGGAAATCTCCGCGTTTTCATTAAAGTAATCGCGAATGGATGATTCGTCATCGGTATTCCGCAGGTACAGGCTGGTCGTGCTGACTTCGTGTTCTTCAGCGTAACGCACACCGAGGTTCAGGTTTGCGCTAATGTCTACTGAGTAAGTCGACTCATCTGTGGTGTCCGGGCGCTCTTCCGGGAACACAAAGCTGCGCTTTTCAGTGACGGTTTCGCGCCACTTACTCTTGTAGGAACCCCCGGCAAGAAACCCGATCTCGAGGTCATCGCTCAGGAAGAAACTGTTACCGACGCTGGCCTTCAGGTCCTGCTCCGGTTCGAATGATTCCTTGGTGATATCGACGTCGCGGTTCAGGTTCAGCGCCAGAGTCCGGCTCAGCGCTTCGGCAGCAGCACGCTGGTCCTGTGCCGAATCAAACTGGACACCCTCGGCAACCAGTCCATTGCCAATCGCATCTGCACCAAGACGCCCCTGGAAACGCTGCAAAGCCTGCTGCAGGTCCGCAGACAGTGCGCGGGTTCCATCGTCACTGCCGAAGTCGTCATCACTGCCGCCGTTGTAGGTCAGGACATCGCCGCCCGTCTCGGAGTTAAAGGCAGTACCCAGCTCGACGGAGAACGTCAGGCTATCGGGGATCCCTTTTGTACGGACATCCACGTTACCGCCACCAAATGTCGCTGGCTGGTCCGCGGAATACGTCTTCTGCACCGCAAGAGAGTCAACAACCGAGGTAGGAAAAATATCCAGTGGAATAACGTTACGGGTCAGGTCTGGTGAAGGAACGCTTGCACCATTCACCGTGGTACTGGAGTAGCGTTCACCGAGGCCACGCACGTAAACAAACTTATCGCTCACCAGTGACAGACCCGATACACGACGAAGCGCCGCAGCCACCGTCGAGTCGCCGACACGGCCAATCATTTCGGAGCCCAGGATGTCGGTGACGACTTCTTCTTCCAAACGCTCAGAGACGAGCATCTCAGCTGAGTCACGCAGTCGACCCTGAACCATCACTTCTTCAATTTGGCTAGCCTGCGGAGCGGAAATCGAATCCAGCTCTATGTCTTGTGCGATCGCCGCGGGAGCGATTGCAGAGGCCGTGGCGACAGCCAATACCAGCGGCGCTCTCTGAAACTTATCAATCTTTACCATTTGCCTGGCCCCTATTCGTTCTCGTGACTTCAGCGGCAGAATCCATTGAGGCGCCGCCCCCATTTTCGGTAAAGCGGCGCCCCAGAGGGAGACCGGACTATGTCCGGTCCAAGTAACAAAGCTTATTCAAACCACAGTGGCTGAGCACGGTTACCTTCCTGAAGACCGTAGGCCCAACCCTGGGTCCAGTCAGTTCCGTTGACGCTCACAGCACCCAGGTAGGCGCCCTGCAGAGGCGTGATACCAGTCGCAGCGTCGTTCACCAGCTGCTCAGAAGCGTCCAGGGAGAAGAATGCCGGAGAGCCACCCAGGAGCTGCAGGCCAGTGTCGGCGTTCGCAGTGGGATCTACTGCACCTGTGATATCGGCAAAGACGTTGCCGTTCGCAACAGCCCAGTCTTCCAGAGTGTCAACACCAACCGGGCCACCTTTGGTACGGTCTTCACAAGCAAAGATGTTGGAAGTGATTACCACTTCGGTACCAGTTGCCGCTTCAGCCAGCGTCTCGTCGCTTTCTACCCGCAGGCAGTAGTTGCTGCCTTCAGGGCCATTCTCGTCTGCGCTAAAGGAACCGATGACCATAGAATCACTGATCATCGGGAAGATGCCTTCGCGGAAGCGCCAGCCAGCACCAGCACCGTGGGTGCCATCGGTCTGACCGGAGATGATGCAGGTCAAGCCTGTGATTACCGGACGGCTGTTGATGCCAGCATCAATGAATGCCTGGCGAGCCGCAGCGTCTTTGCTGGAGTAAGAGCCAATACCGTCGGATTCGATACAGTGGTTACCGTCAGCAGCCGACTGAATCACCAGCGCGTTGGTAATGGAACCTGCCCAACCTTCGTCGATGTCGATAGAGTCATCGCGCACGTACAGCGCAACAAAGTTCTCGAAGCTTACCGCACCACCGAACATCTCGATGCCGTCGTCGTAAGTTGAGTAAACCTGCAGGTTTTTCACGGTTGTGCCGCTACCGACACCACCGAAGGAAATACCATTCAGCTCGTCGCCATTCGCAACCTCAGCACCGGTGTGCTTCACAACAACGTATTCCAGACGGCCAGAGCTGTCAGCGTTATTTGCACCACCGTAGTTGGACTGGTCAACACCAGCAGCGCCTTCAGCCAGAATATGGCACTCGGTAGTGGCCAGGTCTTCAGCAGCAACCGAACCGGTATAGGAACACTTGTTGGTTACACCGAAGCCATTGATTACCATGCCGCCCCACTGCTGCACGTCTTCAGCACCAACGGTGCCGTCTACGTCAGTTTTTGAAGTGAAGGTGATCGGCGCATCCACGGTACCCTCGGCAAAAACCTGGGAACCGCGGTTAACAACCATAAACTGGGTGCTGCTTGGGAAAGCGATGGTCGCACCTTTTTCGATGGTCAGGCGCACGCCATCGCCACCCTTGGCAATACCGGCAGCCGCCAGCCCAGCGTCGGTGTCATAGTTTTTTCCAACAAAAAGGCTACCCTTGAAAATGTGTGCGCCTTCCCCTTCCAGTGCCGGAATAGTCAGGTTAACAGTGAGGGGGTTGTCAGAATCTACAAAGCTAGACTCGTAAGAGCAGTGAGTGCCGTCAAAGCTGCCCTGAATGGTTTGACCCGCTTGCTCGTAGAACGCGCACGGATTCTCGTCAGTGCTGCCGCCCGGATTGGTTACGGAATTATCAACAGAGTTATCGACGGTGGTCGGCTCAATGTTGATACCACCGCTATCACAACCGGCGAGCAGAGCTGCGATAGCAGCAGCCAGGACGACCTTGCCATTTACGATTTTCATATTCCCCCCAGAGGAAGTTTTTCAAAAGTGTTCGTTTGCTCAGCGACTGGCCGCCACTTATCCAGGCTTGTCCTGGTCGCTGACAATGTGCCGAAAGAACGAATTATTTTTCGCCTTGGCGTTTCGGACGAAGGGGAGTGTAGAAATCGAATATTGCGGAATTGTTACCTATTTCTTTCGTTTTTGAGAAAAACAGGTTTTTTTAAACGACACAATCACGATGTTTCAGTGATGTTGCAACCGTGTTTCAGTGTGCGTACGTTTGATAGACAAGTGACTATTTTTTGACTAAATCAAAAAAGAAAAATACGTTCATACCCCTAAAGGGACAAATAGGAAGGGAAAATTTTACAGGCTTTCTCTTAATCGGCTTCGATGTAACACCACCAAAACCGAACCCGTTGACGGAACAAGTTTATTCTTGAGGTACCGCTCATTAGCGGGGTATTACCACCAGAAGAAATGCACACACAAAATTGGAAGATACTGCGGCGAATGAGAATCAGGAATCACTGCAAATATGAAAGAGAAGAAGACAGGGAGGAGAAAGCCTGCTTTAGCTGAGGGGACCGAGCGGGAACCGGCTGCCGCCGCTTACCAGCATTAACTCCGCAGGGTGATCGTTCTCAACCAGTTGATCCACCGCCCAATCCACCAATTGATAGTACACATCGCGAGAGACGCGCGCTTGCAGACCATCACGCACTTCGATATAGGGAACCGTCCGCTCCGGGCTACCGAAAGCTTTCAGCACCCATTGGGTACCCTGCCCTAGCTCCAGAACATCACCGGTATTGGTGGTCAGTAAAATCGTATCGTCGGTAGATGCTCGAGCAGCTTGCGTCACCAGAAAAGGCACATCCTCGACTTGAATACGCCATTTCTCGACAGGGGTGACCAGAAAATAGTCACCATTCTCACGCTTGAGGATACTGGCGAAGAGTTTTACCAGCGCTTCACGGGCAATCTCTTGCCCCTCGTGGACCCAGCGACCATTGGACATCACACGGAGATCCATATCCCCGCATAAATCGGGGTCCCACTCGGATACGGGTGGGTGCCCCTTGAAGGACGACTGCAGGGACTGCAGCTGATCGAACAGCGGTTCAGCCAAAACTGTGGCCAGGATTGTCCTGCGGTGGGGTCGCGGCAGACGACACAGTGTCTGGTCGGCGTCCGGAAATATCGCCGATGTGCACACCGACATCCATGATGAACTCCATCAGACCCGCGCGATCTTCGATCACGTCAGCAAAGGACTTGGAGTGATACAGCTCCACCGCACCCTGTACCAGGGCCCAGTACGCTGAGTAGTAGTAATACGGCGGCACCTTCTTCAGCACACCCTGCTCCATGCGCCGCTCAAACACCCGGTTTAGGGCGGAAGCATTGGAATTCCGCATGGCGTGCAACTCCGCAATCATCTCCGGAGCCAGATTCAGCGCGATGATTTTCTCTTCCAGACGCTGGAAGAGCCTGTCTTTCGCTGGATCGGCCATGCGGGATTCAAAGTAGGCACGGGCGGGAGCAGTGATATCGCCTTGTTCCGCCGTTGCAACTGCGGATTTTAAGCGTTCGGTTAGCGCCTTCTCGTAATCGAGCAACAGGCGCATATAGATCTCGGTTTTCGAGATGAAGTGCTTGTAAATGGTGCCCTTGCCAATATCGACCCGCTCGGCAATCTGCTCGACGGTGACTTTTTCCTCGCCATGCTCAAGCAGCAGCTCTAAAGCAGCATCCAGGATACGCTGTTCTCGCGCGCGAAAACGCTGAACTTTCTCTTTTGCCTTATCCATACTTCCGACCTTGGGTTCCATGAGCTTTGGGGACCGAAATTGACTATTCATTCATGAATGATAGGCAATTCACGGGATTTGGAAAAGGATTCCCCCAAACTTTGAGTAGAAAGGCCCGCTGTGCCTTTCTCCGCCAAAATACTAGATGACTTTTGTGCCAAGAGCCACTCAAACCGCGACCTAAAATACCAAGTTGCAACAGTTGGCATTCGCCATAAGGATTGTAGTCATCGGTAATGGTGCAAAAGGCCACTATTGCTATCATGCGAAGTGGCGTGCCCACCCACACACTGGAATATTAATCGCCTTTTTTACGTTTTCAGAGCCGGATTTACCATGATTGAGAAGTTGAGTAGCCTGCTGGATGTCGAAGAGCTCGATATCGACCTATTCCGCAGTCGACACCACGTTGAAAACCACCGAAAGATTCTTTTTGGTGGACAGGTGCTGGGTCAGGCGCTGAGTGCCGCTACGCGAACCGTAGAGCGACGACTTCCGCACTCTTTGCATGCTTACTTTCTTCGTCCGGGGAGCAGTGAACTGCCAGTCATCTATGAAGTTGATCGGATCCGGGACGGCGGCAGCTTCACAACTCGACGCGTCGTTGCCAAGCAGCGCGGTCAGGCGATCTTCAACATGAGCGCATCATTTCAGATCGAAGAGCCTGGCTTCGACCATGCGGCCAGATTTGATACCGGCGCGATCGCACAACCCGAGGAACTCCGAAACACCCAACAGATCGCAGAAGATCTGGGACTGACGAAAGTGGCTGTGGATCAAGGTCGCTTTTTGATCGATTTTCGTCCCGTCGATCCCAATAGCTACTTCGACGCAAAAAACCGCGAAGCGAAATGCCAGTTCTGGTTTCGCGTGGACAGTGAAATGTCCGACGACCCGATGGAGCACCGCTGTGCCGTTTGCTATGCGTCCGATATGGCGCTGCTGGGGACTTCGCTGCAGCCCCACCCTATCTCGCTATTCGATCCACAGATGATGCCCGCAAGCCTTGACCACGCCATGTGGTTCCACCGGGACTTCCGTGCCGATGACTGGCTCCTCTATTCGACCGATAGCCCCTCCGCCAGTGGTGCCCGCGGATTCTGTCGCGGTCAGCTGTTTAACCGCGAGGGGGTGCTCGTTGCGTCGACAGCGCAAGAGGGACTGATTCGCCAAATCAAAAAGTAAATCAATGGTTTACAGATTGTGGGCGGCTGTTATAATGCCGCCCGCTTACGACGTGAAGCACAAGTCGGTGAGTAGCGCAGCCTGGTAGCGCACTTCGTTCGGGACGAAGGGGTCGGAGGTTCGAATCCTCTCTCACCGACCAATTTCTTTTCTCCCTCCCCTTTTTGTGTTCTCTGGAATCCCCCGCGGATCACCGTTTCACTGTTTCTGCCGCTTGTGCGGTTAGCTTGCGCTGCTTGATCCTTCTTGCCTTCTGCTACTTGGCACCTTTACCCTCACTGACTGTCCAAACACCCAAGTCATCTGATATCGGTCATTATGTTGCACCTGCGCCCCCCTCAGCGATACGCACTCCGCAGCGCCCTGTGGGCCCTGTTCGTTGTGTTCTTTACCTGTATTTCCCCAGCATCAGCCGCCAGCAACCTGGAAATTGTCTATCGGGTGACGTTTACGCAAGGAGAAAGTAAAGCGCGCGTCGAGATTGATCTCACAGGGAAGAAGCTCCCCAGGCAGTTGCTGTTGCGGTTTAAGCCGGAACGACACACTTTCGTCAGTGCAGAGGGCAACACCGAATCAACCGCAGAAGGCGTGATCTGGATTCCCGAAGGCGACGGCGCAAAACTCGTGTACGACTTCGAAGTCAACGCACAAAAGTCCAGCGGTTCCTACGATTCTCGTATGACCGACAGCTGGGCCATCCTGCGCAGCGATAAACTCATTCCACCGATCACTGCCAGACTGCGCGGAGGGACCGAATCCAGCGCCGTCATGGAATTGGCGTTACCCGCAAAGTGGTCCTCAGCCCTGCCCTACGAAAAAGTGGGAGATCAAAGGTTCCGGATTGTGGACCCGGGCAGACAGTTCAAGCGGCCGAAGGGATGGATGATTGTCGGCGAAATTGGCACACGCCAGGATGTGATTGCAGGCACCGACGCCAAGGTGTCCGCACCGCTCAAGGCCGATTTCCGCCGACAGGACATGCTCGCGTTCCTGAACTGGACCCTGCCCGAAGTCCGGCAGATCTTTCCGGATTTTCCAACCTATCTCCTGATCGTCTCTGCAGGCGACCCAATGTGGCGAGGCGGGCTTTCGGGCACTCGTTCACTGTTCATGCATGCTGATCGCCCGCTCATCAGTGGCAACCGTACCAGCAGCCTGATTCATGAATTAATCCACGTGGCCACCGGCATCCATGGCGACCCTGAGAGCGACTGGATTGTGGAAGGACTCGCCGAGTTCTACGCAGTAGATATCCTGCGCCGCGCCGGCGGCATGAGCGAGAGACGCTATCAGGAAACCTTCAAAAAGCTGGCAACCTGGGGCAAAGAAGCAGACAGCTTGCTGGAACGCCGCTCCTCTGGCCCGATTACCGCGCGAGCCGCAGTGCTCATGTATGAAATTGACCAGTACATTCGCTCAGAGACCAACAATCTTCGCAGTCTGGACAATGTGGCGAGGGCGCTGGCCGAGAAACGGGGCAAGGTGACCGTGAAACGCTTCCGCGCGCTGGTCGAACAAGCCGCCGGTAAGCCGGTTCCGCTGCTGAATCGCGAGAGACTGAAAGTGCCAATCGAGTAGCTTTCTTGGCGCTAATTTATACAAGGATGCGTCGAGACAAAAAAAAGCCCTGACGACGGGGGGGGGAGAGCGTCAGGGCCAAGACCATTAGAACTGCTCATATGCAACTCGCGTTGTACTCACATTGACACCTATGTATGATTCTGGTGGCAATGGAGTGTAACTTGTTTTGCCTGCGCCACCCTTAGCAGTACCGAGGTGCTCGATTGGGCCGGCCGCATGCTACAGCGTATGAGGAAATACAATGGCCACTATCGACCAGCAGCTTATTCAGGAGCTGATCAAAAACCCGCCACAAAACGAAAAACTAATTACCAGTGACCAGTACACTGGTTTTGGTATACGTGCCCGAAGGGGCAGACTGAACTTTGTCTACCGCCGCAAAATCGCGGGGCGCATCAAAACTCAAAGTTTGGGGCCCCTGCCAATCACTAGGCTGGAAGATGCCCTAAAACGATACGGCGACCTACGACTAGCAAGCACTGCACCCGCAACCGCTCACCCACAGCATGCAGTGAATCAAGCGTCATCGGGCCTGAAACTCTCTGAACTAATTGAGGCCTACCTCGAAGAAAAGAAAAGCCGGCTCATGATTACTTATCGCCAGAGCGAGGGGGCTGCAATGAAAACGACACAGTACAAGGAAGTGGAGAGGTCATTACGCCACTTCGAGCAATTTGTGGGTAGTGACATTCCCGCGGCGGCTGTGGAACGCGAGCAAATCTATGAGTGCCTCAACGAATACAAAAAGCGATATCCACATGCCGCAAGGCGTATTGGAAAATGGATATGTGCGATGTATAGCTTTGGGCGTGACCGATTCAGTAAAAGCATCAAGTACAATCCAGCGGATCGCCTCAAACTTGGTGTTTTGACTAGAAGCCGAAGCAGAACCCTTACCGAAAAAGAGGTCAGCCTCCTCCCGAGCGCAATTCTGAAAGCTTTCAAACGTAAGCAGGAAACCAGCAATCGGATACCGGCAGTAAAAAACAGCTACCCCTTGTTCGCCATCATGCAGCTTCTTGTACTGTTAACGGGACAGCGCGGTCATGGGGTACGCCATATGGAACATTCAAAAATCCGTGGCGACGTTTGGGTACTAGACGCGCAATACACAAAGCATCACCAGTATGACGAGGAAATCTACCTATCCACTACAGCACAAGAGCTGATTCATCTTGCTGGAGATCATACGGCGTACTCACCATGGGTGTTTCCATCACCGCTACTGCCTGATCAACCAATCAAACGCCATACGCTCTCTCGCTGTGCAGAGGACACGTGGCTACATAGCCAAGGATTGATTCAGCCATACACTATCCATGACCTACGAAGGACATGTGCAACCCTGATGGTAGAACCTCCGATTAATTGCCCTAGAGAGCTCACGGACCTGGTGCTGGGCCACGTGCGGAGTAGGCTCGAAAGAACCTACATCCTTGGCAGCTATATCAAACAAAAAGGACCCTATCAGCAAGCCTTCTCAGACCATCTTCTCGAACTTTGGGGAGATTCCTACACAGAAATGATCGAGACGCTACGAGCTGAAACCTCACCATTAAGTCGAACGGGCTCTCAATAGGCAACTGCAGTGCATGAATTAGGGGGCTGAGCCTCAGCCCCCTAAGCGCCTGTTCCGATACGAGTGACGTCCGGTTCAACGAAACGCTTTGTAATTAGTACCCAGCCAATCGACAAGCTGATATGTTGGTAAATAAACCTCCAGCACTAATCATCTCATGTCAAACGAAAGAGCCTCCGTAGCTACGTTGCAAAAACTGCAGACCACGATTGCCATTTACAAGCAGTCGCCAAATAGCAACCCGAACATCAATCCGGCTATCGATTTAACCAATAATCAGACTCTGCTTCTTATCGATATTTTCGAGCACCTGATACAGGCCCCAAATTCTTCAGCGCGCGAAATTGCGCATGAACTTCGAGCGGACAAAACTCAGGTCAACGCCCTGCTCTATAAATTCAGTACCGAAAACTCTTTATTCGAGAAAGCAGGTGATACCCCTCCCTATTGGAAGACAACCTTAGTCGATGAGGTAGAGGCTATTACCTATATTCAGGTTGAGCCAGGCACGGGGCTCCCTAATTATATGGGCTACAAGGTTGGTGCAAGCGGCCTGTTTAGCTGGGATCGAAAGAAGATCCTCGATGAAATCATGACAACAGAGCTTCCCAATATAATTTCGGAAGCATATATGACGGAATGGGGGGAACCCAATAGTCCGGCTAGGCTCGGACGTTTGTTACGCCACTTCGAAGTTCAACTTAGCACTAAATCTAAGGCCCGCAATGCCCACCGAATGAAGGATGCCATTCGAGAATGGGCGCAAGATATTGAATACCTAAAGTCGAATTATTCATCGGTCCTAGATACCCCTGAGAACCAAAGGCTAACGATCTCCCACATAATTTCGCTAGAGCAAACAATATGCGACTTACAGCGAGAGGCTACTACGATAACGTCTTAACTTAGAACCATATTCAAGAAAACTTAGAGAGCCGGATACCCAGCTCTTTCTGGCCGGGTAGATGGCCCAAGGAATGGAGATCGACCGATATATAAAATGACTTAGAGGGCCCCTAAGAAATCATTGCTCCAGGCTTTAACGCGATCTACGAGGGACAGTGTTTTCGAAAATTTTATTCTGGCGAGAACCGAAGCGCCCTACCCTTAGCGCCCGTCAACCGTACAAACTCAGCATCATCTATTTGTTCCCACTCAGCCATATATTTGTCGACTAGTTGCTGTCTCTTTTTAACCTCAGCTTTTCGATAGATATAGCGCAGATGAGTTCGAACGGTATTTGCTGTGATGCCCATTCTCTCGGCAATCTCATCACTGGAGAAACGCTCCAGCACTCCTGACAAAATTTCAGCTTGGCGGACAGTTAATCGAGTTATCACATTGGCTAGCGAAAGAGTCGGTTCATTAGAGTTGATAGCTAAACGGTCAAAGTCTAGGTTCGAATACAACGTATCGAGCAACGCCTGTGTTTGCCGCAACTTCCCTTCTAGATCAGAAACTCGCTTTTCCAACAAATCAATTCGATCGCCACTCATATACTCAAACTCCACCTTGAGTTGCACCGAATATGGTGCAAAAAAAGAGAGTAACGACATATTGAGTACAACACAAGTACGCATGCTCGCATATTGAGTAGGCCATAGGGCCCGCCCGAGTACGGCCGTGCCCTATGGCCCATGTCAGACCCCACCTTTTTCAGTGCATGAGCGCTGCCCTATCCCCTATACGATGTAGAACCGGCTGCGTTATCGGTGTGAAACTCAAACTTTGCACCGGCGTCGCAGTGGAGAGGAGACACAATTCCAGTGCCACAACAGGACCCCGCTCAGTTTCTTGTGCAATGCACCATATGCGTAACTCAAGAAGTTATGGGGGGGGGGCGAGACCACCCCGCCGCTGGGCTGAATCTAGATCCCAATTCAGCACACCGGAAATTTTTACCGAATTTTGAAACTGCCCTCATTTTGTTGTGCAATAGACGTTCACGAGCTAAAAGGGATTTATTAGCTCTCCCGGCCTACTACAACGGCGCACATAAGAAATGGAACTTCAGATGGAAAACTTCTTCTACGACCTCATCATTTTTTGTGCCTGGGGAAAGCTCTTCTATCGGTTCTCTGTTTATTCAGAGGCTCATTGGAAAACTAAATTCTATGGGATCTTGCTGGCGCTTATTGCTCCAGTAGGTGCGATACTCCTAATTCATCAACTACCCCCAAAGATCCTTGCCACCATCTTCTTCTCTGAAGGAGCACTATTTACAGTAGCATTTTTGTACTTTTTCCCAACAATTCTCCGAGTTGGAGAAGAACATAGTTTTCAAAGCACTCATTACCACGCTCAGCCAGCAAAGACAGCTTCGTCAGAGGAAGACAATCAGACAACAGCTCAGACTCTAGCTGCAACTACTCGTATTGAGCTCAATTTGAGCACAACACTAGATGACACGATCTTCTTCTCCAGCGCCAAGGCTATAGGTATTAATCTACCTCCCTCCGCTTACAAATTACGAAACCCATCTGAACCAACCAGTTACACATATATTGAGGGCTTGTGTGAAGCTTTGGACCAAATCAAGTTTTATCCTCACTGGCGAATAACCCAAGAAAGGCTGCTTCTTGCAAGACTCTATCCCGAAATAGGTTCCGAAAACGACCGGAGCTGGACTTATCGCATGCTTAGTAGCCCAAACGCTAGTAACGAGGACAACACTTTAGCCTATCAATTAGTATGTGATTTATTTGAGGAAGCTCCCCATAAATATGCATACGGGAAAGCATCAATGGAGCGGGATGGGCGGGGTACCAGTCGCGATTCGGATGCGGCTGCAGGTACCTGCATGCAAGGTATCTGGGCTTGCTATGACCATAATCTACCACTTACAGCATGCAGTACTATTGTAGCTGAAATAGCGTGGGAAAATGCTATTGACCAAGGCGACAGAAATGACGCTATGGAGCTACTATTTGATTATTGTAAGCATAACCCAAGCAACACAGACTCATGGACAAGGCTACTTGAAATGTTGACGTATTGCGCAGAACAATCGCTCACATCACAAAGGGTTCTGCAATTAAATTACGTTATCCACTACCTGATTTATTCGGCTGAAGACCAACACCGTAATTATCTTGAAGAAGATCCGCTGAAAGCTATATATGACTTACTGGTTGCACTTGTAACGCCAGACAACTTTTCTACTATTGAGTACTTCGAGTTTATGGGCACAGATGAAGATACAGCAGACCTTTTCGAAGAAAATACTCAGTTGTTGCTCGACCACGGACGGGGTAAATATTCGATTGTACTGAACACCACATTGTTTGATCATTTATTGTCTAACCCGTTATGGGCCAAACTCAAAGAGCTCCTCGCGGCCTATTCGCGCGGGAATGTTGTCCTGCTAAATTAGATATTATATAGATTGTTTTGCGATCATTCTGGTCGAAAAACGGCCACTCGCGCATCACACCTCAACTCTCTCCACACTCTGTCTAGTCATCTGTAGCTAAGTTAGCTAGATTAGCTAGCTTCCCAACTGTCTCGCATCAATCGATATGACCGACCCCGAAATCTACCAGAGCATCCGTAGCGCCTTGGAGGCTGCGCCTCGTAACCAGTACACCGCTGAGCTCCACCTACAAATGATCAAGTATGCAGACCAGCTAAAAAACATTACTTCAAAGGAGTTTTGCGAAGGCGTGGGCCTGCGGCAGAGCTTTGCCACCGAGTTCAGCAAGATGCGTAACTTGACCCAGCGCCTTAAGGCCGCTGGGTTAAATACTGAGCAGTTGTAACCGGCCGTGCTCAGGGCCTCATAACGACAACGAATACTTAGAAAGAATATTTAGGAAGTACCGCTTAATGGCCATCAAGAAGACCGCTCTCTACTCCTCCCTGTGGGCCAGCTGTGACCAGCTGCGCGGCGGCATGGACGCCAGCCAGTACAAGGATTATGTGCTCACCCTACTGTTTATGAAGTATGTGTCCGACAAGTACAAAGGCGACCCCTTCGGCATGATCGTGGTGCCGGATGGGGCCAGCTTCGAGGATATGGTGGCCCTCAAGGGCGACAAGGAGATCGGCGATAAACTGAACAAGATCATCAGCGCCCTCGCCGAGGAGAACGACCTCAAGGGCGTGATCGATGTGGCCGACTTCAACGACGAGGACAAGCTCGGCAAGGGCAAGGACATGGTGGACCGCCTGTCCAAGCTGATCGGCCTGTTCGAGGGGCTGGACCTGTCCGCCAACCGCGCCGACGGCGACGACCTGCTCGGCGATGCCTACGAATACCTGATGCGCCACTTCGCCACCGAGTCCGGCAAAAGCAAGGGCCAGTTCTATACACCCTCGGAAGTGTCGCGCATCCTGGCTAAGGTGGTGGGTATCACCGGCGACACGCCGCAGGATGCCACCGTCTACGACCCGACCTGTGGTTCCGGCTCGCTGCTGCTCAAGGCCAGTGACGAGGCGCCGCGCGGCCTGTCCATCTTCGGCCAGGAGATGGACAACGCCACCAGCGCCCTGGCGCGCATGAACATGATTCTGCACAACAACGCCACCGCCAAGATCTGGAAGGGCAACACTCTCTCTGAGCCGCAGTGGAAAGATGACAACGGCCGTCTCAAAACCTTCGACTTCGCCGTCGCCAACCCGCCGTTTTCCAACAAGAACTGGAGCAACGGCCTGAATCCGGACGATGACGAGTTCGGCCGCTTCACCTGGGGCGTGCCGCCGGAGAAGAACGGCGATTACGCCTTCCTGCTGCATATCCTTGCCTCACTGAAGAGCACCGGCAAGGGCGCGGTGATCCTGCCCCACGGGGTGCTGTTCCGCGGCAATGCCGAGGCGCGCATCCGCGAGAACCTGATCAAGCAGGGCTATATCAGGGGCATCATCGGCCTGCCCGCCAACCTGTTCTACGGCACCGGCATTCCCGCCTGCATCATTGTGGTGGACAAGGCGCACGCCCAGGCCCGCAGCGGCATCTTCATGGTGGATGCCAGCAAGGGCTTTATGAAGGACGGCAACAAAAACCGTCTACGCAGCCAGGACATCCACAAGGTCGTCGACGTATTCACCAAGCAGACCGAGCTCACGCGCTACAGCCGCATGGTGCCGCTGCACGAGATTGCCGCCAACGACTACAACCTGAATATCCCGCGGTATATCGACGCATCCGAACCGGAAGACCTGCACGACCTCAGCGCGCACCTGCAGGGGGGTATCCCCGAGGTCGACCTGGATCAACTGAGTGCGTTCTGGCAGGTGTTCCCCACCCTGCGCCAAACTCTGTTCTCACCCCTGCGCGACGGCTACAGCCAGGCGCTGGTGGAACCGGGCCACGTAAAAAACACCCTGCTCGCACATCCCGAATTCGCCTCCTTCCGCGACCAGGCACTGGCGCCGTTTACGCAGTGGGCCGAGATGCAACCGTTCGAGGGACTGCAGCAGGGCGACAAGCCCAAGGCCTTCATTCACCAGATTTCCGAGGCGCTGTTAGAGGCC
This sequence comes from Microbulbifer sp. ABF4_148, assembly GCF_056158985.1. Classification (NCBI taxonomy): domain Bacteria; kingdom Pseudomonadati; phylum Pseudomonadota; class Gammaproteobacteria; order Cellvibrionales; family Microbulbiferaceae; genus Microbulbifer; species Microbulbifer sp. ABF4_148. The sequence goes on along the minus strand of NZ_JBSWUI010000001.1, from coordinate 2,668,267 downwards.
TATGTGCCGGTGCCGCTGCTGAGCCGCTATGACGTCTACCAGCTCCTGATGGACTACTGGGCGGAGACCATGCAGGACGATGTGTACTTGATCAGCCAGGGCGGCTGGCCGGCCGCGGCCCAACTGCGGGTACTGGTGCCCAAGAAAGGCGAGAAGCTGCAGGAAACCCCGGACCTGATCGTCAACAAGACCAAGTACAAGGCCGACGCCATTCCGCCGCAACTGATCGCTGATCGCTTCGCCCACCAAATTCTGGCTGAGGTCAACGCCGCACAAAGCGCGCTGGACGAGGCCAGCGCCGAGCTGGAGACCTATCTGGAAGAGAATGGCGGCGAGGATGGGCTGCTCAGCGAAGCACTCAACGACAAGGACAAGGTGACCAAGGCCACCGTCACTGCACGCCTGAAACAGGCCAGCGACGCCGAGGAAAAGCGGGCGCTCAAGCACGCAAAGAAACTATTCGACGCCCAAGCCGCGGCCAAGAAGGCGCATAAGGAAGCTGAGGATAGGCTGGGTCAGCGGGTGCTGGCCCAGTACGGCCAGCTCACCGAAGAGGATATCCAGGCGCTGTTGATCGACGACAAGTGGCTTGCCAGCCTCGAGGCCGCGATTCAGGCGGAGATCGAGCGCGTTACTCAGCAACTGGCCAACCGCCTTAAACAGCTGGAGGAGCGCTACCACGATCCGTTGCCGCAATTGACGCAGCAGGTTGAAAGCCTGAATGACAAGGTTGCGGGGCATTTGCGCGCTATGGGGCTGGAGTGGTAACGATGAGCAAAGAAAAGATGACGGGAGGGTACGCTTCTACAGAAAATGGTGATCTCCCTGAAGATTGGATTGTTTGCCCGCTCCCGGACAAGATTTGGTTCCAAGAAGGGCCCGGCTTACGTAAATGGCAGTTCAGGTCAAAAGGGCTCAAGGTTATCAATGTAACCAACCTCCAAGAGAACGGTTATCTCGACCTTGATAAGACTGATCGTCATATTTCCTGGGAAGAGTTTGAAAAAACATATAAGCACTTCCTATGTGAGGCTGGTGATTTCGTTATGGCCAGTTCAGGAAACTCGTACTGCAAAACGTCTTCAGTAAAAAGTTCCGATTTGCCACTTCTTATGAACACCAGCGTTATCCGATTCCAGCCTTTAAATGGATTCGCTGGCAGTTACATGGAAGCGTATTTGAGGTCCCCATACTTCAAGAATCAAATTGACCTGCTTATCACGGGAGGAGCACAGCCCAACTTTGGGCCTGCACACCTTAATCAAGTTAGGCTACCGGTCCCTTCCACTGAGAATGAGCAGGCCGCTATTGGTGAAGCCATATCGAATGTCAGTTCTTTGATCGAGGGTCTAGAAAAACTGATCGCCAAAAAACAGGCCATCAAAACCGCAACCATGCAGCAACTGCTCACCGGCAAGACCCGCCTGCCGCAGTTCGCCAGGCATCCGGATGGCACGCCCAAAGGCACCAAGCAGAGTGAGACGGGGGAAATACCGGAGGATTGGGAAGTGCGAGCCATAGCGGACTTCGCTCCTTTACAGCGGGGATTTGATTTGCCCTCTTCAGTTAGAAAAGATGGCCCTTATCCCGTGGTCTACTCGAATGGCGTAGTCAATACCCATCAGGAATACCAAGTAAAAGGCCCGGGAGTAGTCACTGGAAGGTCAGGAACTTTAGGGAAAGTACACTACATTGAGCAAGATTTTTGGCCTCACAATACTTCACTGTGGGTAACGAAATTCAATGAGGCTCACCCAAAATACGTGTATTACTCCTTTTTGCAAGTCGGGTTTGAGAGGTTTGGCAGCGGCTCAGGAGTTCCCACGCTTAACCGAAATGATGCGCATTCCTTTGCAGTCGCATTGCCTGGAAGCATCAAAGAGCAAATAGCCATTGCCGAAACACTGACCGATATTGACTATGAACTAGTCGTGCTGCAAACGCGCTTGACTAAGGCCTGTCAGATCAAGCAGGGCATGATGCAACAGCTGCTGACCGGAAAGATTCGGCTAATGATGCCTGACGAGCGCTCCGTATGAGCATTAGCGACTGGATCGCCGTCGTCAGTGCAGTTATCGCCTTCGCGGGCGCCTGCATCGCTGGTGGAGGCCTGTGGTTCACGCGTCAACAATGGAAAAAGATCCAAGCCAAGGTGGCGATGATCGAAGATACCGGGCTTGCGACAGAGGTTCTGCCCGCTTGGTATACGGGGCGCATGATGAGTGACTACTGGCTGTTTGGCTTGCTGCTCACCAACGGCAAGATATTAGTGATTCACCGGATCAATGGGCTGTCTGATGACGGGAAATGGATGGATGTGGAGATGGCTTCAGGCAACTACTCATCCCTCCCCCACAACCACGAGTATATCTACGCGATCACCGATGAGCGGACAAGTGCTTCGGTGCAGGTAGCGCAGATCGTAACTGCGTTTGAGCTCACTGCAAGCTAGCCTGCTCATCAAGTCGAGCTGTTAAAAATAATAACAAGGACGCCCAGACGCATGGACCTGACTCAATTTTTAACCGAATACGACGATACTTTGGGCGGCGACTTGAACGTAGACCCGCTGGGACTACAAGTTATCTGGTCCGCGTTCGGTCAGGCCATTTTCCAATACCGCGTGAGCTCCATTTCCAACGACGTGCGCAACTACACGCTGAATCTGTTTCACCACTGTCTGATCAAAGAGTTGGTGGAAGACGAACAGCTGGAAATGAGCCCGCCACTCAAGGAAACCTTTGAGCGCCGCGATACGCTGAAATTCAAGACCGCCTGCCTGGTGTACCTGGAAAACCTGTTTACCTACGCCATGATCGCCTCGCAGCAGCCCGGCGTCGAAACTGGCGGCGTACTCGGAAGCAGCAAGGCACGCCGGCTGTGGGGCAATGAAAATGACGGCGGCGACAACCCTACCCTGCTGTTCAGTGACAGCGACAAGAGTTACATCTTGGTACGCCAGCCATTGCTGGGCGTCAGCGGCCGTTACAAAACACCGCTGGTGCAGATGGGCTTTTTCGACAAGAACTACCGCTATCCGCCGCAGTCTGCTCCGCTCTGGCAACAGGCAATCACGCTGGTTAAGCAGGTACGGGTATTGAAAAGTCTCTACCGGGCGCTGAAGGCGCATATGGTGGAAGTACTTAGCCAACCCCGCAAGGCGCCGCAGGTGCACTTCGCGCAGGTGCCGGCGACGATCAAGGCGGGCTACGTTGACGCGTTCCGTTCCCCCGCCACCGTTGGCGGTTATGCGCGTGATTTCTGGCTGGGAGTAACCCAACTGAACCGCGGCGCAGCCGGTGCACTGTACCGGGCACTGGCGATCCGCACGACGACGAAGGTGGTACCGGCGGAAGTCTTTGCAGCCGCACAGGCCGATACCGAACTGAACGCCGATGAGCGCCGGCAGCTTCAACACGTTCGCCAGCTAGAGCCTTTTCTGGCCGAGCTGGACCTGCTGTTTACCCTGATGCTGGCGAACCCACAGCAGACGCTGGGCGAAGTCGCCGCTCTATGGGCGCGGTACGGGCGCGGCGCCAATACCTTGCGGGACACCGCCACGGATCTGAATACGCTGCTACCGAAGCTCACCGGCACTGGGTACCGGCGCCTAAGGCAATTGCTCAAGGTGGCCAGCCAGGAAGATAGCGAGGCACAAATGCAGCAGCTGCTGACCTATCACAACGGCGTGATGCAGGACCGGGGGCAGTCACCGTGGCTGCGGTTGCGCGCCGACGGCAAGCTGAAACTCGAGGTGCGCGCGCGCCGTGAACCAGAGCTCAAGGATCGGCCGCAGGGGCACTGGGTCAACCATTACTACATTCCGCAATTCCACAATCTGCTGCAAGGCCTGCTGGGAGAAGCGGTATGAAGTTGTTGAAGCGTCTAGAGGGTGAACTCAAGCAGCTGGGCCAATTGAAGCGAGTGTGGCTTACCAGCTTCAACATCAATATCCCCTTCATTGAGGGCCAACTACTCCCGGCCATCCTCGGTGAAGACCCGCCGACCGACCGCATGGCCTTTGAAGTACTACAGCACGAGCTGAGCGAGCAGGAGATCGACGTGCGGGTGTTCTGCGACAGGCGGGCACTGGAGGCGGATCAGCACAAGCGCACCGCGATCCAGATCCACCCGGTCGAGGTCCGCGCTTTTACCGGGGTGGCCGGGATCAACGAGCGCAGCCTGTTCCACCCCAAGGTGATTTACCTGGAGGACGTGCACGGCAACGCGGTGCTGGGTGCCGGCAGTGCCAACCTCACGATCAGCGGCTGGGGGCGCAATCAGGAAGTTTTCGACTTCCGCCCGGTAAGCACCACCCGGCAACAACAGCAGATCCAGCGTTTTTTCAACGGCCTGGATGCAACGTTGAAACTACCCGCAGAACGGCTAGCGCAAGGTAACGACCCGCACTGGGAATTCGTACACAGCTTCGAGCCAGCGCCGTTTTTAGCCCGCCTCGGCGGTGACAACCCGGTCGAGCGGCTGACAGTCTGGTCGCCCTACCTGGCCGAGGACCTGTCGGCCTTGATCAAGCGACTGCGCCAAAAGCTCGACAACCCACAACTCACAGTGACGCTGGTACCGGACCGCATCGATGGGCACAAGATCCGTGCACCATGGAGTGCGGAACTGGAGGCACTGCTGACCGATGGCACCCTGACTTTCCGCGATTACCCCAAGCCACGACAGGATAACCTCGAGTTCACGCATGCCAAGATCTGGCTGGCGGAATCGGGAAAGCAGGCGAGCTTGGCGATCGGCTCGTGGAATTTCACCCATCCGGGAACCAGCAGTTTTACCGATCTCAGCGAAGCCGGAGGCGGCATCAATATCGAGGCCGGCCTACTGTACCGCTGCGATACCAAGCCCGTCATTGCGGGCGCGACCTTGACACTCGCGGCCTCGGATTTCACCCGTGACGACGAGCTGGAAGACAGCGAGCTGTATGTCGACGCTTCGCCGCCTTTCGACCTGACGGTGATCTTTGACTGGCAGACCAGCCGTTACCAGATCAACGGCCAGTGGTACGACGGTGCCCCGGAGACTGGTTACCGGCTGGAGTTGCCGGGCGTCTCTCTGGGGCGCGAATTGGTATGGACTGAGAATGACCGGCTGCAGCCTCAGCAACTGGTGGTCGAGGACAGCGCGGAGTTGCTGGCGCGGCACTTCTATCGGGTGAAGGCGCCAAATGGCGAGTCGATTCGTGGCCTGATTATCGAAACCGGCCAACGCTACCGGCGCGCCCAGAGCTTCGAGACTTTAAAAGACCTGTTCGACAACCTGGTCAGCAACAGTCATCCCGAGGGCAATGGCAAGCTGGTGTTGCATCCAAATTTACGCAGCGAGGACGAGCCCGACGAAGCCCTGCCCCTACCGGCAGCAGAGGACGCTACTCAGGAGCTGACCTATTTCCGCCTGTTTTATGCCATGCGGCAATTCCGCACACGGCTGGAAGCCTGCACCGAGTCGGCCGAGCTGGTGAAGTGGCTGCGGATTTACCCCGGCTGCCTGCAGGAGTTGGCGGAGAAGGTATGTGCGCGCCAGGAAACGCAAACGCCTGCCGTGATCGACTGGTTCCTGGCGCAAGAGGTAAACGCCACCTGTGCTTTTGCCCGCGAGCGGCTCGCCGGACTTGATGCAGCCGCGACAGAAACCGCACTCACACCAGCGCAGTGGCGGGCAATGACCTTAGCCGTGCCTTCGCTCGACAACATCAAACAGAGCCGGGCTCCCAAGCGGGAACAGCGCAAGTTCATCGAGCTACTCCGCAGCAGTTGCGGTTATCAGGAGGTTCGCCATGACTAACCGCCATTGGGGCGCGCTGACCGCCGAAGGCGTCACCCGGTGGATGACCTTTGATCGTGGCAACTCAGCCTGGCGCTACGAGACCGCCGATGACACGTCCATGGCCGCCAAACAAGCGGAAGGTGTTGCCGGCCTGTGGAACCGCCTGGCGCAATACAACCTCGCGCTACTCGCCGATGAGGTGGGGATGGGCAAGACCATGCAGGCCTTAGGTGTCATGGCGTTATTGTGGAAACAAAATCCGGACGCCAAGGTACTGGTGATGACACCCAACCAGAGCATTTGCCGGCACTGGATTCGGGAGTACCGCGGCTTCCTGCGGGAGCATTACAAGGACGCGGACCATCTGGTCCGCAATCTGGCGGATGGCGGTCCTGTGCACGAGCCGCAGTTGTGCAAGGGTTTGCCCGAGCTCAGGGACGCCATCGTTGGTGGTGGGGGGCATTTCTATCTGACCACTATTCACGCCCTGAGCGGCTTGGTGCCGCGCGAGCTCAAAGACAGCAAGGACAAGCTGCGCCTGGCTGAGCGTGCCGCACACCAGATCCACAGCGATATCCTTCGGGCGCTAGAGGGCAAGGGATTTGACCTGGTGATCATCGATGAGGCCCACTACTTCCGCAAAGCGGGCGGCGATACCCAGCGGGCCGGTGCCGCCCGTAGCTTCTTTGGCTCTGGCGACCGGCGGCTCGCGCAAAAAGCGCTATTGCTGACCGCAACTCCCAGCCACGCGTCACTGGCCGATATCCCGTCCATGTTCGGTTATTTTCAAGATTTGGACAGTGGGCTGGACCAGCAGAGCGCGCCGGCGCTGCTGCAAACCCACGCCGTGCGCCGCCTGCGTATGATGGAGGGTGCCGCCCATGCGTCTGGCCGGCCCAGCTACCACAACAAGTACAGTTACCGACACGAGCAGGCGCTGCCGGCAGACTTTGACGATGACCTGAACGCAGAACTCTTCTTTGCCCTGTACCAGAAAAAACTGGTGGAAGATGCGGCGGCGTCCGGGAATCACCGTAAATTCATGTACGGGTATCTGGAGGGCTTCGAATCGGTGGGCGTTACCGAGCCGGCGGCATCCGCAAATACCGTAGACGCAGATGACGATGAAGATGCAAATGAGTCAGATGGCAGCTCAAAGCCTGAGGCCTTTCGTCACACAGATGATACAGAGCTGCTTAAGGACCTGACACACCAGTATTTTCAATGCTTTAAACAGTACCCGGCGCACCCCAAGTACGACAAACTGCTCGATCAGTGTGTTCCCAAGCAACTCTTCGCCAACGATGAGGACCTGCATGAGCACAAACACCTGATCTTTGTGCGCCGTATCCCTTCGGTGCGTGAAATTACCCAGCGCGTAAATACGGCCTACGATGAAGTGTTGGCCAGACAGATCGTCGACGCCTGCCGCCCCAAGCAGCCGGTACGAACGCTGACGGCTTGGCGCAACTCTGGCTGGTCGAGAAAGTTTTTCAATGACGTTATCGCTCCCTCGGTTAAGTTGCCTTCTGAAGAGCAAAAAGCCCTCAATGCGAGTAACGATGACACCGTGACGCAAAAAGCCGGCAATGAGGAGACGCTCTCCTCAAGAATCGCAGAACTGTTTGTGGTCAAGGAGGGAAAAGGGAAAGGCAGCCGCCTCGCGCGAACCGATGCCACCAATGTACGACTACGCTTTCGCACCCCGGAAAACCTGTTCAGCTTGCTGCTGGAACCCGCGAGTGATTACTGCAATGGACGCTACACCACGTACGTCCGTAAGCCAGTCGGTGGTCGGGAACGGGATAGCTACGGTGACGCGGCCCTGGCAACCCGATTGGCACTGCACGATCGGCTGACACGCAAGAGCGAAGCGAACCCGGCCGTGAAGGGCAAGGCCTATGAGTATGAAGCGCCGATGCCCACCGCCTGGGGGATGATGTTTGAGCTATTGCCGGAGGAACAGCAAACGCAACTCCGGCAATGGAAAGAAAAAGATCCGGCCATTGTTGAGAACCTGGGTAATTACCTGAAGGCTGGGTTCCTGTACGCCAGCCCGGTCATGGTGGAACTCTACTGCTGGTACACACGCTTTCATCGAAGAAAGACCGGAGGAAATGCCCAAGCACGTTACCGCGCCTTCGTCGAATTTATAAAGCGAGAAATCCCCTCCTCACTGATGTTCCAGTATTTCGTCAGTGCGATCGAAACCTTTGAGCTCCTGTGCGAAAAGATCACCGACCACCGAATTACGGACTGGGAGAAACCGTGGACAGTGCTGACCGGGCTGCAGGACCCCGCTTGGTTTGCCAGTGGGCAAACCAAGAACCGTGAGCGCCTGATTTGTGGCTTTAATAGCCCCTTTTATCCCAATGTGCTGGTGGCGACTAAGGTCTTCCAGGAAGGCGTCAACTTGCATCTGCAATGCCGTCAAGTGCACCACTACGGGATTGCCTGGACGCCCGGAGACAATGAGCAGCGAGTTGGCCGGGTGGATCGTTTGTTTGGCTGCGTGAATCGGCAATTGCAACAGCAGGGCGATATGGAGCTAGCGATTTACTACCCCTATCTGAGTCGATCCTTCGATCAGGAGCAGCTAGCCTCGTTCATCCGCCTGAAGCACGATGTAGAGGGCAAGATGGACGCATGCCGCCATCACACTACCGACCGGCATATCGACCTAGCCGAGGCCGCTGACGGCTGGGAAGACTTCCTGCGAAGACCCGACCAGAAAAGTGTGAAAATGGACCCCTACCCTGCGACCTTGGCCCCAGCACAGTGTCCAGGGTTTTCTTACCAACCACTCAGCTGTTCAAGCAGCAACCGTTTAACGGATTATCTGCATGGGCAGTTGCGCGCAGTCGCGGAGCTCTATGGGCATGAATTCTACCGGTTGGAACACAGTGAACAGCACCCTGCCGCGCAATTTTTGCTAGAAGCCGAGCTGCCACAAAGCCAGCGTCGACAACCAATCGTTGCGGAGTTGCGCTATTCATCTGAGCTGTCCGCGCTGACCTCTGGCACAGTGTATTACCTGTCACTGATCTCACCTCTGGCCACTGGTGCCGCGTTAAACGCCAACAAACAGGCCGCACTGGATCGTGCCACCCGTAGACTGCGGGTGCAGCGCGAGGCATTCCCACTGGTGAAACTGACGCTGGACAAGAACAAAGCTAACAGCCACTTCTACCTCAGTGCCAGAGTCGACTTGCCTTTGTTTGCCCTCGGCGATGAGCACAAAATGTTGTCGCGCCAGGAGATTGAGCAGGCCTACCAACAGTTGTATGAATTCGCCGACCGTATGGAGATCCGGCTATTCGCCCACGAGCAGGATCTTCACAAGGAAGACCTGCAACTTACCCTGGGGGCGGATGAAGAGGAGCACCCAACTACTGACGATGCGGTACTCCCCGCACTCAGACTGCGTCGCGGCTGGCACAGACAGGAGACTCCGTTTGGGCGTGTCGGCCTCACTGAGGCGTTTTTGACCCGAGGCCAGTTTTCCGAGATTCGAAGGCTACGATTTAAAGGACGAGATTCAGTGCCGGATAAACAGGCAGTTTTGTCTCTCAATAACAACACGCCTCTGGTACAGTTTTATCCCAGCGGAAACCATGTCGTGGTGCAACTGGCCTTCCCGCATGGAGATATTCAGGAACGGGAATTACAGTTGCTGACACGCTGGCTTCAATATATATCGAACAATGTTGTTATGGAGACAGGCACTGGCATTCTTGAGCCGGCGTAGCCTATACGGAGCCACTCGATGGTGTGCAGATATTCCTGCACAAGCATCGCTGGATGGGGGGCTGCCCCTCACAGAAAAACAAAAATGAAGGGGATGGCAATGAGTGACGTTGGCCAGCGCGAGCGGGTAACCCAACAGCGTGTGATCCAGCTTTTTCGGGAAGACCTGGGCTATCGCTACCTGGGTAACTGGGAATATCGCGAAGACAATCGCAATGTAGAGCCGGAAGTTCTATCTGGCTGGCTGCGGGGGCGCGGGATTAGTGAGGCACTGATTACTCGAGTACTGCGCCAATTGGATAACGCGAATGCGCTGGGAGAAGGTAAGAAACTCTACTACGCGAATAAGGACGTCTACCGTCTACTCCGTTATGGCGTAAAGGAGAAAGAAGGTGCTGGGGAAACCAATCAGACCATCTGGCTGATTGACTGGGACAACCCAGAGGCGAACGACTTTGCCATCGCCGAGGAGGTATCTATCAAGGGCGAGAACAAGAAGCGCCCTGATATCGTCCTTTACGTGAATGGGATCGCTTTGGGCGTACTAGAGCTAAAACGCTCATCTGTCGGAATCTCCGAAGGGATTAGCCAGAACCTACAGAACCAGCGGAAGGATTTTATACGCAACTTCTTTACCACCATGCAACTCGTGATGGCCGGTAACGATTCCCAAGGTCTCCGCTACGGAACCATCGAAACGCCCGAAAAGCACTATCTGGAGTGGAAGGAGGATGTTGCCAACCCCTACTCTAACCCGCTCGACTTCCACCTGAGCCGACTGTGCAACAAGACCCGCTTCCTGGAGGTGATCCACGATTTCATTGTCTTCGATGCCGGGGTCAAAAAGACCTGCCGGCACAACCAGTACTTCGGTATCCGCGCCGCCCAGGAGCGCATCGCTCGGCGCGAAGGCGGCATCATCTGGCACACTCAGGGCTCGGGCAAGAGCCTGACCATGGTCTGGCTGGCCAAATGGATACGCGAGCATGTGCGGGATGCGCGCGTATTGATCATTACTGACCGGACCGAGCTGGACGAGCAGATCGAGCAAGTATTCAATGGCGTTGATGAGGATATATACCGGACCAAGAGCGGAGCGGACCTGATCGCCACCTTGAATGCGCCCACCCCTTGGCTTATGGGCTCACTGGTGCACAAGTTTGGTCGCAGCGGTGATGACGACGCAGAGCAAGAGGGCGACAAGGCGGCCAGCGCGTTCATTACTGAGCTAACTAAGAGCTTACCCAAGGACTTTTCTCCCAAGGGCGATCTTTACGTCTTTGTAGACGAATGCCACCGCACGCAGTCGGGCAAGCTTCACGACGCCATGAAGGAGATCCTGCCGGGGGCCATGTTCATCGGCTTTACTGGCACTCCACTGATGAAGAGAGACAAGAAGAAGTCACTCGAGGTGTTCGGGCCCTATATCCACACCTACAAGTTCGATGAAGCCGTAGCCGACGGTGTGGTGCTCGACCTGCGTTACGAAGCAAGGGATATCGATCAGCGCATCACGTCACAGAAGAAAATCGATGATTGGTTTGAGGCCAAAACGAAGGATCTAAGCCCGCTAGGCAAGACCACATTGAAGCAAAAATGGGGTTCGATGCAGAAGCTCCTCTCGAGTAAATCTAGGCTTGAGCAGATCGTCACCGATATTCTGATGGATATGGAAACCAAGCCCCGCCTGATGGATGGTCGCGGCAATGCGATGCTGGTATGTGCGAGCGTGTACCAGGCGTGCAAGGTTTTCGAGATGTTCAATGAGACCAGTCTGGCTGGCCAATGTGCCATTGTTACCAGCTACAAGCCCTCCCCCGGCGATATCAAGGGCGAGGAGACTGGTGAGGGCCTGACGGAAAAGTTGTTCAAATATGAGACCTACCGCAAGATGCTTGCGGATTATTTCGAACAGCCTGAAAAAGAGGCGGCAAAACGAGTCGAGGAGTTCGAGAAAGCGGTCAAGAAACGCTTTAAAGAAGATCCGGGACAGATGCGCCTACTAATCGTGGTGGACAAGCTGCTCACCGGTTTCGATGCGCCCTCCGCCACCTATCTCTATATCGACAAGAAGATGGCGGATCACAACCTGTTTCAGGCCATCTGTCGGGTCAACCGCCTAGATGGCGACGACAAGAGCTATGGCTGCATCATTGACTACAAGGACCTATTCAAGTCCCTGGAGAAGTCGATCGAAGACTACACTTCAGAGGCGTTTGAGGGCTATGACAAGGAAGACGTCACCGGACTACTGAAAAACCGCCTGAAAGAGGCCCGCAAGGATCTCGACGATGCGCTGGAGATGGTCCAAGCCCTATGTGAGCCGGTTCAGGCTCCGCGTAATACCGCTGATTACATCCATTATTTCTGTGGCGACGAGAAGCAGTCTGCCGATGAGCGCACTGAAAAGGAGGCGCTACGCCTGACCCTATACCGGAGTGTCGCCAAGCTACTGCGTGCCTATGGAAACATCGCCAGTGAGATGCAGGATGCGGGTTACTCCTCCGCGAAGGCACAGGAAATTCGTGACGCTGTAACCCATTTTGAGAAAGTGCGGGATGAGATCAAACTGGCGAGTGGCGACCTGGTAGAGATGAAGCGCTTCGAGCCGGGCATGCGCCAGCTGCTGGACATGTTTATCCGCGCCGACGACAGTGAGACATTGATGGATTTCGAGGAGCTCGGGCTTATCGAGCTGATCGTCAACCGCGATGCCGACGGGTTGGAGAAGTTGCCGGAGGATATCCGCAAGGACAAGGAAGCGATGGCGGAGACCATCGAGAACAATATCCGCAAGAAGATCGTGGACGAGAACCCGGTCAACCCTAAGTACTACGAAAAGATGTCCGAGTTGCTGGAAGAGCTGATCGAGCAGCGCCGCAAGCAGGCTTTGGATTACCAGGAATACCTGGAGAAGGTGCGGGCACTCGCCGGGAAAGTGTTGAAACCTGACGAAACCGAATACCCGGAATCGATGAATAGCCCGGCAAAGCGGGCCCTCTATGACAATCTGGGCAAGGATGAGGTGCTCGCCACCAAGATCGATGGTGCCATTCGCTATACCAAGAAGGCAGACTGGGTCGGGGATCGGTTTAAGGAACGCGAGGTCGCCAATGCCATTCGCGAAGAATCGGCTGGGTACAACGTGGATATCGGCCAGGTGATGGAGCTGGCAAAGGCGCAGCCGGAGTACCAGTGAGCCGCTCTGGTACCGTCACAATGCAGGTGGGTAGTCTTGCGGTAACGATTAAGCGCAAGCCCATCAAGAACCTGCATATCAGTGTGCTGCCTCCCGATGGCGTGGTCCGGGTGTCGGCACCCGAACACCTGAGCGACAATGCGATTCGCCGGGCCCTGGTGCCACGCATCCCCTGGATAAAGAAGCAACAGCGCAGCTTTCTCGACCAGCCACGCCAATCCGCGCGCGAAATGGTTAGTGGTGAGAGCCACTACTTCTTCGGAAAGCGCTACCGGCTGGAGGTGGTGGAGCGGCGTGGCCGGCACGAGGTTTGCGTTCTAGGTAAGAGCAAGCTCCAACTACGAGTGAGCCCCCGTACCGGCCGAGAGGCTCGCCTACGTGTACTGGAGAATTGGTACCGCCAGGCCCTCAAGGCCGAGGTTGGCCAGCTCCTGCCCTACTGGCTGGATGCAATGGGGCTAGAGGAGTGCGAATGGCGTATCAAGCGCATGAAAACCATGTGGGGCAGCTGCAATGCAGCAGCCAGGCGTATCTGGCTCAATCTGGAGCTCGCTCAGAAGCCGCCTGCGTGCCTGGAGTACATTCTGGTACACGAGCTGGTGCACCTGTTCGAACGGCGCCACAATGAGCACTTCAAGTCGCTAATGGACAAGTACTTACCAGACTGGCGAGAACGGCGCGAGTTATTAAACAGCTCACCCCTAGCAAACGCGTCCTGGAGCTACTGAGCTTCTCCAATTAGTGGCTTTCCTGCTTGGAGCGCCACGAGTTACGTTCCCCCATCGAGAAAACGCAGCGGATGTATCAGGCGAGTCTAGAGATTGCTGAGATTGCTGAGATTGCTGAGATTCTTGGTCGACCTCAGCGTGTAATCAGGGATTGGGTCGCCGGAATCTACTGAGCAAACGTCAGGCACAGTAGTGGCCTTTAAAGGGATGTTGTCTTGCTAGGTAGTGTCTCTTGCTAACTCTAAAGCAACTCTTGTTTAGGTAGCGTTCGTGATTGTAAGCGAAGCCCCAGCGGAGCGCGACAATCACAGTCGCACTAACTCTTGCTGTTTTGTTTTTGTTGTGTCTCTCGTTTAAGTAGTATTTGAGGGTATCACAAAACCACTCATTTGTCAATCGTTGCTTACCCACCCTGCAATTCCCGCCCTTTGTGGTGTACTCCTGCGTACTGTTTGAGTACGCGCCAAGCAAGGAACTACATCAGGGACGAGCATGGGTCGACAGATTCAGCTCACGGATGAGCAAGTCGAGTGGTTACGGAACAACCACGAAGCCCTCACCTTCGTCGACATGGCGAAGGAGATAGGTGTCTGCGTCGATACGCTCAAGCGAATCCTCGTGCGACTCGACCTCCGTCACTTCGACGCCGCCATATGTGTGCGTGCCTGGCGCTTCATTTAGATCCCACTACTTAGCCCGTCTGGCGGTACAAAAGGCCTTCCCTACCGCCACAGAGTTCTTTTCAATCCTGCTGCCAAAAGGATCGCAACGCAATTCCGGACAGGGACGTTGTTTAGAGTACCTAGAGAGAATCTATTTCTTCTGGCTGGGCAGAATTCCCGATCTGCCATCGCAGGGAAAGCTGAACGTGACTTAACTAATCCCAAGCTCTCTGGGAAACAGCTGGATCACCCGTGAGACTAGCGAACGAAGATTGCGCCAACTTTTTCTCCTCTTCGCATGAAACACTCAGAAGGCAAGCTAATCACATATTCGCTTCATTCTTTTCTGGCTGGAGATGAGTAGCCGATAAGTAGTCGCTGTGAATTTGAGAACATGAACAACGGTATCCCCAAGTGTCCCCAATGGTATACCCAAGTGTCCCCATTACCAGTAGTCGCACGATCAAGTTCAAGTGCCCTTGCCGCCGCTAAGCTATTGATTTACAGTGGTTTTGCATTTTGAGCAGGCAAAAAAAAGCCCTGACGACGGGGGGGGGAGAGCGTCAGGGCCAAGACCATTAGGAGTGAAACTTGGAGGATTTCATCCTTGCTACACAGCGGGCGACAACTGCTTGGGCGCCCTACCGGCATTACTGAGCACCTTGGGGGGATGTGCTAGCCAGTTATCAAAAGTATTAGCCAGCACGGAGAAATTGCCAGCTGGCCCACAACTTTCCATTAGAATTTTTGGCAATAGCAGGGACTACTGAAATTAACCCGGGAAATTAGCAAAGACCTGAAGTCCCGCCCTGCCGGCGCTTAGCTCTGCTGCAATTTTCGCCATTTTGACGGAATAGCAGGCGACCTGAATTGCGTGCTTGACTAATTCCCGCCAATCCCTAGAATAGCGCCTTCCTTACCGCCAACGGCGCGTAAGTATAAGAAAACACTCGGATTTTTCGCAGTTTTCAGCTAGAATCCGCAGCGTTTTCCCGCGAGAGATCGCGAAAACAAGGCTAGGTGGCAGAGTGGTCATGCAGCGGACTGCAACTCCGTGTACGCCGGTTCGATTCCGACCCTAGCCTCCATCTCCCCCTTACCGCTCACGCTGAGTGATCGGTCCCACGAAAGCAGGCTGCATTTGCGCCTTGAGACTTTCGCAAACATCCTGCCCGGATGGTGGAATTGGTAGACACAGGAGACTTAAAATCTCCCGCTCGCGAGAGCGTGCCGGTTCAAGTCCGGCTCCGGGCACCAACTTCCCTGACTGATTTGCTATCCGTGCCCAGGTATTAGTGACCCCAGTCTCCCACTTCATCCGCGCCGGGAATATCAAACTCCAGATACTCTTCCAGCGAGAACGGCATGGAGTCTGCGACAGCCCGCGCTCGCTTCGCGATTTCACGGGTTTCGGGCCGCGCATTACTGAGCCCTGTATAAGGTATCCCCTTTCCGTTTGACACGTCCGGATATTTTTTCTTGAACAACTGGTGTCGCGCGCGCATCTGGTTGAACTGGCCCTGGGTGTGAATGAGGGGAACGAGTTGCGGATTCTCTTCCCGGGGATCCATATACAGATCGTAATAGGCCTCGGGCATTCCAGATGCTTCCACTTCGCCGGCACCGATCCAGTGCCGCTTATAGCGCCCCTTTACCGTGGCACCCAGTTCGTGCCCGGCATAAATAAAAACGTAGTCGCGGCGACTATGGGTATCGCCCTTCAATAGCAAGGCCGTCTGGTCCAGACCATCGACCACCCGATCGGTAGGGATATGTTTTTTCGCTCCGCCCAGTGCGGCGAACGTCGTGTACAAATCTGTGACATGTACAATGTCGCCAACCACCTGCCCCTTGTCGATCATACCCGGCCACCAGGCAAAGGCTGGCACACGTACACCGCCTTCCGTAAAGTCCCCCTTCCCGCCGCGATAAATCATCGGCAACATTCCCCAACCCGCAGGAGGACTGTGTACCATCGGCCCGTTATCTGCCATCGCGATAAACAGTGTGTTTTCGGCAATGCCGAGCGTCTTCAGCTCAGCCATTAACGTACCCACAAAGTCATCTAGCTTCGGCATGGCGTCAGCCACCATCAGCCCTGCAACCGACTGCTTGGGCAAATAGACTTGCATAAAATTTAGGAAGTTCGGCCAGTAGGCGACGAAGAAAGGTTTCTTTGCCTTGGCATTTTTTCGAATGAAGGCGAGCGTACGCCGTTCAGCTTCAGTATCGAGTTTTGCAAAACATTCATTGGAAGTACCGCACCACTCTTTGCCCTGCTCCCCTTTTCTCCCTTCTATATTCATCACCCAGCCACTGGGAATCAATCCCGGAGTGTCCAACCGATAGGGGTCGGGTGGATAAATCTCCGGAAACATCCCCAGCACCGCATTCACCGCATTCCCCTGCGGGTTATATAACGAGGTAATTTGGTTCATGGGCGTAAACAGCGCTTCATCGAAACCCTGGTTATGCAGATAACTCTCTTCAATATCGCCAAGGTGACCCTTCCCAAAGAAGCCAGTCGCATACCCCGCCTGTGACAATACCTCAGCGATGGTCACCTCTTCTTTTCGCAGGCCTGAAAACTCATGCGGCATGCCGACAACCCCCATTCCATGTCGAACGGGGAGGCGACCCGTCAACATTGCCGCGCGCGTGGGGGTACAGCTTGGCTCTGTGTACATCCGCGTGAAGTTGATTCCTTCAGCCGCCATCTGATTCAAGTTGGGCGTTGTGTAGCCGAAGTTTTTCTGTAACCCGGGGAAACCAACTGCGCCAAATGCCGTATCGTCCCATAGCAAATACACAATGTTCGGCGGCTGACCGAATTTTTCTTCCAGCGCGTCGAGACGCTCTCGAATCTGGCGATCTTCCAGATCCCAACGCTCGCCATGCTGCATTTTCAGTATGTAGTATTCCGCGTCATGCACGACATCGGTCAATGCGACGGTAGGAAGCGCAAGCAAGGCTGCGAAAATAGCGGCGTACAGTTGGCGCACAATAAGCTCCAGATTTGAGATCAAAGTCTCAGTTTCTCTAAACGACAATCGGAACGGTTTTTCGGAAGTCAACAGGGTTATTTCAATCTAGACAGCCACCGACATGCCTGCAATTTAAGGGCAGCGGATGAGTCGGGCTTACGTGTATGGCTCACCGAAGCAGCAGCATATCCGGTGCATTGGCGCGAAAGTATTCGGATGCAGCAACGTCTCTTCGATCCTTGCAGCAATCCACTACAAACAGTCGTGCAAAATTTTCCGCTATTTCGAAAAGTTACACGCCAAACTGAAATTTGGATTCCGCAAAGCGCCCTACCGTGGGCATGTCATTGCTTTTTCACCCCGCAGTATTTACGAAATATTTGCCGACACGTTTAACTATGCGCTTCGCCCTTAAAGGTGAACATCTAAAACGCTTTATCCCAGATATAAGCCGTAGGGAAATGGCCATTTCATAACAAACGGGGAATTTATGTTTAACAAAGCCTGTATTTCGTCTATCACCGCGATCGCGGCTTCCTTTGTATTCAGTAGCGTCGCCTCAGCGGATTCTTGGGTTCTGGTAGGCCACGGCAACAAAGTCAAAGAAAGCACCATTCAGGAGGTCATGGCTGCCGGCGGACAGATTAAACACAACATCAGTGAAATTGGTGTGCTGGTTGTCGAAGGGGATGCGAGCCTGGGGAACTCTCTTTCCGCACTCAAAGGTATAAAGCACATTGGCGCCAATGGCGTTTACAAGTTCCAGGAGCCTCTGAACGAGATGGGCGTCTCTCTGGACAACGTGGGTAACCCGCCGTTTAGCGGTGACGACGATTTCTTCTTTGACCTGCAATGGGGTCATGACGCCGTCGATGCCCCGGAAGCCTGGAATGCAGGTAACACCGGTGCAGGCGTCCGTGTCGCCGTAATTGATGGAGGCTACGACCTGGGCCATCCGGATCTTGCCCAAAATATTGATTATGCCGCCAGTATGGACTTCACCGGTGAAGGACTCGCATACGGCCTTCCCGATACGTTCAGTCACGGTACGCACGTGGCCGGCACTATTGCCGCCGCGGATAATGCGTTCGGCGTGATTGGCGTTGCACCCGACGCAACCTTGATCCTCCTAAAAGGCCTTGGCGACGCGGGCTCGGGTTCTTTCGGCGATGTTGCAGCCGCCATTGTTCACGCAGCAAATGTCGATGCTGACGTCCTAAATATGAGTCTGGGAGCTTCTTTCCTTGCCAGCGAAGAAGGCGCTGCAGCTTTGAAAGTGATGATGGCTCGCGCAACCAACTATGCCTATCAGGCCGGTGTGACCATTATCACTTCAGCTGGCAACGACGCTCGTGATGGCGACAAGGATAGAAATACCGTCACTCTGCCCGCAGACTCTCCCCACGCGATCTCAATCTCTGCCACAGGTCCACAGGGCTGGGCTGCGGGGAATACCGAGCTCAATTACCTTGCGGTTTACTCAAACTATGGACAGTCGCTGATCGATTTCGCCGCACCAGGTGGCGATTACCAGTACTACCTGGCGAACAACGACGTCTGCACCGTTGGACCGCTGACGCGCATTTGCGGTGTGTTTGATTTTGTCTTCAGCACCGGGAACGGTGGCTGGTATTGGTCGGTTGGCACCAGCATGGCCTCTCCCCATGCCGCAGGTGTCGCAGCACTGATCATTGGTGCCAATGGTGGTGAGATGCATCCCGCTCAGGTAGAAGCTGAAATGGCCCATCTGTCCGCGGATCTCGGCAAGCCAGGCAATGACGACGTCTACGGCGCTGGAATGGTTCAGTCTCCAAAATAACCGGACTGACCGGCAATAAAAAAGCCCCCTACCGGGGGCTTTTTTTATGGGTGTTCGGCACATCGCCAAACACTACTCGTCATCAGGCTCCGCCATCAGGTGTGGCCACGCTGCGCGCAAGTAAACGAACATGGTCCACAGGGTCAGAATGGCGGCGACATACAGCAAGATGTAGCCGATCGTCTCCATCACCGGGAACTCCCGCACATCAAATGCCAACAGCACGATGATTGCGGCCATCTGCGCTGTGGTCTTGATCTTGCCAATAAAGGAAACTGCAACACTGTTGCGCTTGCCCAATTCCGCCATCCATTCGCGCAAGGCAGATACCGCGATCTCCCGCCCGATGATGATGGCCGCCGCGATCGTAAACCAATGGTTGTCATGGAGCCCCACCAGTAAGACCAGCGCGGTGGCGACCATCAATTTATCTGCCACGGGATCAAGGAAGGCACCAAACGGGGTGCTCTGGTTCAGCTTACGGGCGAGATAACCGTCGAGCCAGTCCGTAATGGCTGCCAGTGAGAAAATAATCGCTGAGGCGATATAACTCCACTTATACGGCAGGTAAAAAACCAGCACAAAAACCGGTATGAGCGCCACACGGAGTAGCGTGAGTTGATTGGCTAAAGTCATGCGAATCCCTGTACATCTGGTGCGCGTAACTTAACAAGCCGATGCGCAAAAAGAAACTTCCGTCACTCAGATCGCCCCTTCATGGAATCGTCAGAGACTAAATCACAACCGAACTGATCAATGATTGTGCAGAGAGGCATAGATCTCTTGGGCAAGCTTAGCGCTTATACCATCAACCGCTGCAATCTCTTCCGTGGTGGCACGTCGCAGCTCCTGCAATCCACCGAAATGGCGTAACAGCGCTTTTCTACGCGTGGGGCCTACACCGGCAATCCCTTCGAGCGGCGATTCCCGACGCTTCTTGTCGCGCCGCTGACGATGGCCGGTAATCGCAAATCGATGCGCCTCATCACGCACCTGCTGTATGAGGTGAAGTGCCGGAGAATCTGCGGAGAGAACCCGTTCACTGCCATCGGAGACCAGGTGCAACGTTTCAAATCCGGCCTTCCTGGTCGTACCCTTCGCGACGCCGATGATCTCAACGCCCTGAACACCGAGTTCATTAAGACTCTCAACCGCTTGCCGCACCTGCCCCTTACCGCCATCAATAAACAGGATGTTGGGGAATTTGCCCTCACCGCTCGACAGCCGGGTATAACGACGCTTCAATGCCTGAGCCATTGCGGCATAGTCATCGCCACCCTGGATCCCATCGATATTGAAACGCCGGTAGTCAGATTTTACCGGTCCTCCGGTATCAAATACGACGCAGGAGGCGACGGTCGCCTCCCCGCTGGAATGACTGATATCAAAGCATTCCAGTCGTTCGGGTAACTGCTCCAGGCCAAGAATGTCCTGCAGTGCTTCGAAACGATTGTGCAATCGCTGCTGCGCGGCGGTGCGGCTATTCAGGTTCTGCTG
Source organism: Microbulbifer sp. ABF4_148 (assembly GCF_056158985.1). NCBI lineage: Bacteria > Pseudomonadati > Pseudomonadota > Gammaproteobacteria > Cellvibrionales > Microbulbiferaceae > Microbulbifer > Microbulbifer sp. ABF4_148. The sequence continues at coordinate 2,647,844 of NZ_JBSWUI010000001.1, read as the reverse complement.
CGCAGCCTGCTGAGCCATCCCCACCCACGTCGCACGGTTACCACGCAATTTATAGGCGAGCTGCACCTCCCTGCCCGCCTGCGCACTCAGCGCCTGATCCAGTAAATCAGCATCTTCGAGCGATTCAGAGATCAAAATTTCCTTCGGGATCTCCCGCTGTCCGCCGAGATAAAACTGCGGAATAAACGCAGACAGTAGCTCCGCGTCACCGATGCCCAACTTTTCTTCGGGGAAGAAGCTGCGACTACCCAAAATACGCCCCTGTCGGATAAACAGGATATGAATGCAGCAACTGCCACCTTCGGTGGCCACACCCAGCACATCCACATCACCGCGATTTCGTTCCGCAACCTGATCGGACTGGAGGCGACGCAAATCCGCAATCTGATCTCGCAGGCGCGCGGCCTTTTCAAACTCCAGCGCCTGGGACGCAATATCCATTTGGTCTGCGAGCTCGCGCAAAATCGCATCACTTTTTCCGGCCAGGAACATTTCAGCGTGACGAATATCCGAGGCGTAATCTTCTTCGCTTACGAGCCCAACACAGGGAGCGGTGCAACGGCGAATCTGATACTGCAAACAGGGCCGGGAGCGATTGCGAAAAACGCTGTCTTCGCAGGAACGAATTCGGAAGGTTTTCTGTAGAAAATTCAGGCTATCGCGCACTGCCTGAGCGTTGGGAAAAGGGCCGAAATATTGCCCCTTCTTGCGCTTTGCCCCGCGATGCAGCGCAATTCTTGGATACGCGTCATTACTCGAAAGGAAGATATATGGGTATCCCTTGTCGTCCTTGAGCAAAACATTGTATTGAGGGCGCTGGGATTTGATCAGGCTCTGTTCCAGGACCAGCGCTTCCGTTTCGCTGCGGGTAACAGTGACCTCGATATGCTGGATACGGCTGACCAGCGCCATGGTCTTCGTTGTGAGCCCCGACGCCCGAAAATAGCTGGCGAGCCTGTTTCGCAGGTTCTTCGCCTTGCCTACATAGAGGATCTGCCCTTTGCTATCGAACATCTGGTAAACGCCAGGCCGGCGGGTGACGGACTGCAAAAAGCGCTTACTATCGAAGCTGGGAATTTCGTTGTCGGACTCAACCATAGATACATCAATCGCGGGATGAACTTGCTGCACCGTGGCAAAAGCCACGGCGTAAGGGTGCGCCGAGAAAGAGGAAATGGCAAGAAATCGAAGTATGAGGGCCGCGAAGACCTTTTGGTCGGACGGTCTTCGACCCTAAAGCACCGCCTCCGGATCCAGCAGCTGGTGCTTGACCGCCAGAAGGGTCAACTCAACATCACTGCTAATTTGCAGCTTGTCGAAAATACGATAGCGATAGCTATTGACGGTTTTGGGGCTAACCGAAAGGGTATCGGCGATTTCCGCAACCTTGCAGCCACTGACAATCATTACCGCCGTCTGTAATTCGCGCTCAGAGAGTGCCTCGAATGGGGAACCATTCTCAGAACCCTTTTTACGATCCCACATTTTGGCGGCCATAGAGGCGCTGATATAGACCTCACCGCGCATGACGGTACGGATTGCTCTGACCATTTCCTCAAGGTCAGCACCTTTGGTGACGTAGCCGGCGGCACCGGCTTCCATCAGACGTTCGAGGAACAGGTCATCATCCAGAGCACTGACGGCCACGACCTTCACCTCCGGGCAACGTCCCAGGAGCTTGCGCGTCGCCTCCATGCCACCCATTCCGGGCATCTTCACATCCATGAGGATGACATCAACCGAAGTCTCACGCACAAACGCAAGCGCAGACTCTCCACTGTCCGCCTGTCCGACTACATCAATATCACTGACGTCGCTCAACATGCGCGAAATACCCATTCGCACAAGATCGTGATCGTCTACAACTAAGACTTTGATCAAAATAGCCCCAACTACGGATTCGCGGGATACCTGAGGCTATCGCCCCGGCATCCTCGGATATTTATCTTCTTGTTGTCAGTTTGCCCTTCAAAACGGACAAATCCAGAGAGCCTGCGGTCAACATACCAGACTATCGTAGGGCTGCAAAGTGAGAAGTACGTCCCATTTTGGCGCTCAAACCCTATTTGGAATAAATAAATTTACGTTTTATGTATAAATGACATTTAACATACAAAAGAGCGAGAACTGAGTCACAGAAACTTCCCTATCAGCCCAAATTCCAAAAAAAATCACGGGCAAAACAGGATATTACGGAACGTTAGACTCACCCGTTCTCCGACCTCCCGTCGGGTTTTGGCCACCTGGTGTTTCCAACTGTGCTGCACGGCACCCGAGGTGAGGAGCAACGCCCCGCTCTCGAGTTCAACCGCAACTCTGGCACTGCCATCCTTTCGACGAAACACGAGTGGCCGCATCTGCCCGAGACTAATCGTGGCCACAACCGGATTCTCGCCAAGCTCCCGCTCATCATCGGCATGCCACCCCATAGAATCAGAACCACCACGGTAATGGTTCAGCAGAGCAGAATTGAAGTCGAAACCCGAGGATTTGAGGTGGCTACGGACCCTGTTCAGCCCTTCCGGCCACGGACTGGCGGGCAACTTGAGCCCAGACCAGCGGTAGTACACCCCGGGATCCCCCACGAAGGCATGCCTTCTGGGGATCGGAAAGCTGCGACCAAACAGACGGATACTGGGACTGTCCCACTGCAATGCCTTCAGGCAGTCTGCCATTAGCGCGTCACCCTCTGTGGCACTCAGCCACCCCGGTATCAGCAACGCCCTGCCCGGCGAGAGATCAACATACTCGGCCGCTGGCCATTCGTGGTACAGCGTTTCGATCGCCTGGATAAAGCGCGCTTCGTTCAGGCTACTGCTACGACCAGCCGACACCGTGGCCTCGTCAAGGATAGAAGCGCGGTTCGGGGTCCAACGTGACCCCAAACCGGTGTTGGATATCCGCTGCGATCTTCGCGGCCAGTGCGGTTACCTCGGGACCCGCCCCACAACCCGGATTGACCAGCACCAAAGCCTGACGTTCATGCACGCCCACGTTGTTATCCCGATAGCCCTTCCATCCGGCCTGATCGATGAGCCATCCGGCCGCAAGCTTCCAGCGTTCTCCAAACGGGTAGGCAACAAGGTCAGGATGCTCGTCGCGCAACCGTTCATAAGTCGCCACATCGACGACCGGATTCTTGAAGAAGCTACCAACATTGGGCACAACCGCAGGATCAGGCAACTTGCTATTACGCACCGCGATCACAGCATCCGCCACCATGCGCGGCGTGGCCGCAGCCAGTTCAAGAGAATGCTCGATGAAATACTGCTGCAGGGCAGGATAATCGAGCTTTGGTGTCCAGTTACGATCCAGCCGCAGCGTCACACGGGTGATGATGTACTGGTCGCGCAAAGGCCCTTTGAAAACGCTATCCCGATAGCAAAACCGGCAATCTTCCGCAGTGAATGTCTTCAGTTCACCGGTTGCAATTTCAACCGCCTCCAGCGACTCGAAAGAATCGCGCAACTCGACGCCATAAGCACCGATATTCTGAATCGGCGCAGCGCCGATACGGCCGGGAATAAGCGCGAGGTTCTCAAGCCCCCCGTACCCGTGCCCGATTGTCTCCATCACCAGTTGATGCCAGTTCTCGCCCGCTGCAGCGCTTACCAGCGTGCTATCCCCGGACTCCTGATAGTCAACGCCGCGGTTGTCCAGATGAATGACCAGACCCGGAAAATCATCGGTAAACACCAGATTACTGCCCCCTCCCAGGGGCAGTAATGGGAGTCCGCGATCCCTGGCGAACGCCAGCGCTTCGCGCAGCTCATCCAGATCATGCACATGCGCCAGGTACTGGGCTTTTGCATCGACAGCCAAAGTATTCAGCGGTCCGAGATTGACATCTGTTTCAATCATTCACTTAAGCCAAAAGCGCGCGCATGCGTTCCAGATCGTCTTGTGTGTCGACACCGCCAGGGACTTCGGCACACGCATCTTCTACATGAATCCCCACACCGTTTGCGAGAAAGCGCAGCTGCTCCAGGGATTCTGTCGATTCCAAAAGTGCAACGGGCCATTTTACAAAGCGATTGAGCTCGGAAACCCGATAAGCGTATATACCGATATGTCTGCGTGATACGAACCCTTCGGGCAGTGTGGAAACGTCCGCGGCAAAGGCATCCCGCGGCCAGGGTATCGGTGCGCGTGAAAAATAAAGTGCGAGCCCGGACTCGGCAGCGACAACCTTGACAATGTTCGGGTTGCGAAAGTCCTCCAGAGACTCAACAGGCTCAGCCAGAGTTGCAACCCCGGCGGCTTGTGTTGCAGCCAGGTTCGATGCGACCTGATTGATCACCTGTGGCGGAATCAACGGTTCATCGCCCTGGACATTCACAACCAGCCGATCATCCGCGAGGCCAAGATTCTGGGCCACTTCCTGCAACCGGTCAGTGCCAGATACATGGTCTGCAGACGTCATGCACACATGCCCACCAAATCCATCGACCACATCTGCCACACGCATATCATCCGTAGCGACAACCACGCGCTGCGCCAGACTTTTACTCGCTTGCTCGAATACATGCTGGATCATGGGTTTACCGGCAATGTCAGCCAGCGGCTTTCCAGGTAAACGACTCGAGCCAAAGCGTGCGGGGATGACAACGTCGAAGCTGGGTGCATCAGTCATGCTTCTGAAATTCCTGCAGGTGATGGTGAATTTTTTGATAAAAAAGGTCCGGTAAACGCGCACGTACTTCCAGCGCCCACCACTTGGGCTGCCAAAAGTCCCGGCACTTTACCGCGTCCTTCATGGTCATGATGACCGGCACATCTTCGTCGAAATCCAGCTCAAACCGGTTGAACTGATGATGATCTCCAAAACCATGCTCGCGGACATGGAATCCCATCGTGTCCAGCTGACGAAAAAAACGTTGCGGATTACCGATAGCCGCAACAGCGTGACAGGGTCCCACCGGTGGTCCGGACTCGAGGCCTGCGGTTGAGGTCTCATCCAGGTTGAACTGGTGCCAGCTCGCGGCTTCCAGCTGCATCTGCATCGGCTGTAGTGGCTCCAACTCCGCCGCCACTTCCGGTTCGGCCGAACCGTTGCACACCACCAGGTCAACTTCCTGGAGGCGCCCCTTCGGCTCCCGCAGTGGTCCGCTGGGCAACAGTTTTCCGTTGCCTAGTCCGCGCTGCCCGTCGACCACACAGATTTCAAAACTTCGCCACAACCGATAGTGCTGTAATCCGTCGTCAGCGAGGATCACATCACAGTTGTGGTAGTCCACCAGCGCCCTGGCTGCCTCCGCGCGATCGGGTGACACCATGACAGGGGCATCAGTGATCAGGTGCAGCATGAGCGGCTCATCACCGCATTCAAGCGGATGAGACTGAGCGGTGACCTGGTAGGGGTATTGCTTTGCCCGGCCTCCATACCCCCGACTGACGATGCCGGGGCTGAATCCACGTTCGTGCAACCAGCGGGCGAGCTCTGCAACCAGGGGTGTTTTACCCGCTCCACCGGCAGTGATATTGCCAACAACAATCACTGGCACAGGAAAAGGTTGTGGGGGCGATTTCAGGAAGCGCTGTCGACGCCGGGCTGTCACCTGGCCATAAAGTCCCGCAAGAGGCGAAAACAATGCAGTGGCAGACGGTCCGGATTCTTTCGGATACCAACGCTGGTTAAACCAATCTTCCAATGACATTGATGAACTATCCGTGCGCCTGTTGTTGCAACAAGGTGGCGTATCGCCCTCCGGCCATCAGTAGCGAGGCATGATTCCCGCTTTCAACGACTCTCCCCTGCTCCATCACCAGAATGGTGTCGGCATTCTCGATCGTGCTGAGCCGATGCGCGATCACAAACGTCGTACGATTCTTCATGACTTCCGCAAGTGCGGCCTGAATATGCCGTTCAGATTCGTTGTCGAGCGCCGAAGTTGCCTCATCCAGTATGAGAATCGGCGCATCTTTTAACAGCGCGCGGGCAATGGCCAGGCGCTGGCGCTGCCCCCCGGAAAGCATCTGGGCATTGTCACCCAGTACCGTTTTCATCCCCTGCGGCAATTCCTTTACAAACTCGGAAGCATGCGCCAGCTCAATCGCCCGTTCGACTTCTGCCGGGGTCTTGTCCTGCAATTCACCATAGGCAATATTTCGATACACGGTATCGTTAAACAACACGATATTTTGAGACACCATGCTGATTTGCGCGCGCAACTCTCTCAACGGAACTTCAGCGATATTCACCCCGTCGATCAGGATTTGGCCGGAAGTTGGCTCATAGAAGCGTGCAACCAGGCTAGCCAGCGTACTTTTGCCGGAGCCAGAAGCGCCCACCAGTGCCACCGTCTCTCCAGGGCTAACACTGAAACTAATGTCGGTGAGTACGGCGGGGGCATCTTTGTCGTACTGGAAGCTGACGCCATCAAATGTGACGGCACCAACTACCTGGTCCGGTAACGCCAGCGGCCCCAGCTCTTTCTCCGGGGGCAAGTCCAGAACTTCAAAAATACTCTCTGAAGCTGCGATCCCTTTTTGAATATCAACCAGTACCTCAGAGAGGCTGCGAATGGGCTTTTGCAGTGACGCGGCAGCGCCAATGTAAGTGGCGAAAACACCGGCTGTCATCGCTTCAATAATCCCCGGCGCCAGGGCAAGCCACACGATGAGTGCAGTTGCGATACCAACCAGTATCTGGATAACAGAAACACTCGCGGTATTGGCGACAACCAATTTCATAAATTGCTTGCGGTTATTGTCGCTGGCAGTCTCAAATCGGCCATTCTCGTAGGTCTGGCCCCCGTACATGCGCACTACTTGATAGCCGTTGATCGCTTCCTGGGTCACATGGGTAACGTCGCCCATCGTATTTTGTAGCCGATGGCTGAGTTTACGGAAACGCTTGCCTACTGTGCGTACAACAAACGCAATGATGGGCAAAAAGATCAGGAACGTCAGTGTCAGCTTCCAATTGACCCAGAGCAGGTAGACGAACAGGCCCATTGCGTAAAATGACTCGCGGATTAAGACTTTCAAAGCCCGCGTAATGGAGTTGGTCACCTGCTCAACGTTATAGGAAACCTTGGAGATCAGGTAAGCGCCGGTATAGCGGTCGAAATACGCGCTTGGCAATACGCCGATTTTGACAAACAACTCGGTGCGCAGCTTATGAATGACCGACCTGGCCACATACGCCAGACCGTAACTCCCAAGAAAGTTACCGGCGGCACGCAAAGCAATAATGAGAACCATCGCCGAGGGTACCAGCCAGCGGGCCGTCTCTTTCGGCATCACCCCACCCGGGAAAAACGACGCAACAGCGCTGCCCAGAAAGCCCCTATCTTCTTGAATCCCCTCACCCACGGTATCGAGCAATAGTTCGGTCACAGCGATCAGGCTGACCGACATGATCGAAAACAACAGGAATCCAAATACGGCGACGGCAAAAACCGGCCATTGAGGAAGTGCGTAAGAAAGCAGGCGACGATAGGTTTCGCCACCGCTGGGAACCGCCGGGACGGTTTCGACTTTGCCCATAAACTGTCTGACTCGCCGCCGAACAGGCCCCTATGCAAAAGCGCGTGGTCGCAAAGATAGCGTGTATCTATCCGACGCAGGCATAGAAGCCTCTCGACGCCCCGTTACGGGGCCAAATTACTGTTCATCTGGCTGTCGCGTGGTAATGCTCAGGTGTACAAAGCCCAGCTGACCGGCGGCATCCATTGCCCTGACCACCGCCTGATGCTCGGCTGTGGCGTCGGCGGTGATAATGAGCGGGCGATTGTACTCGTCTGCGGAAACTTCCGACAGCGCAGATTTCAGGGTAGTCAGTTTTTTATTGATCAGAGCCCTGCCATCCACGGAATATGAGCCGTCAGCATTGATCAAAATCTCGATACTCTGTGGCGGTACCTCAGCCTGTGGCCCTGCAGCCTCAGGAAGATCGAGTTTAAGGTGACTCTCCTTGGTGAAGGTGGTGGACACCATAAAGAAGATCAGTAGAAGGAATACAACGTCAATCAGGGGGGTCAGATTGACCCCATCCTGCTCTTTGGCCTGCCGGCGAAACTGCATCGATCGATCTCCCGCTTAGACCGTTTCGATACGGCGATCACCGTGGAGCGCGTCCACCAACTTGACCGCCTCCTGCTCCATAGTCACCACGATCGTGTCTACGCGACGCTGGAAGTAGCGATGTGCCATCAGCGCGGGAATCGCGACGGTCAGGCCTGCGGCAGTGGTAATCAGTGCCTGACTGATCCCTCCCGCGAGCACACCGGCATTCCCGGTACCCTGTAGCATGATTGCAGTGAAGACCTGGATCATGCCGACCACAGTACCCAACAAACCGATCAGTGGGGCGACCGCAGCAATCGTGCCGAGCGCGCCAAGGAAGCGCTCAAGATCGTGCACCACCTGGCCCGCGGCTTCCTCAATACTGTCCTTCATCACATCACGGCCATGGCGCGAATTCGACAGTCCAGCGGCAAATACTTTACCCAGGGGGCTGGAGTCCCGCAGTTCCGACAGCTTATCCGCGCTAACCTGGTTGTTTTTTAACCAAGACCATACCTGACCGAGCAAAGTTCGCGGAGCCACCTTGCGCGGGTTGAGCGTCCAGAGGCGTTCGATGGTGATCGCGATAACGGCAACAGAACAAATGAGGATTGGCAGCATCAACCAGCCACCGGATTTAATGATTTCTAACACGACTTATTGTGCCCCAGACTGCGAATTGGGAAATTTTTCAAACCATACCACAGACATTGGCGCGGTCTAAGTCCACACGAGACCGGATCTCGTTCTTGTGACTCATGTGGCAACGGCGGGGAAGCGCACCGTCGCGGTTCAGCTAGAAGCGATCGCGGCCAGGAACGAAAGAGGCCGCTGGCGAATGCCAACGGCCTTGATAGGACAGACCAATCGAAGCGTTACCGCCCAGGGCGCTCAGGCTTCGCTGGTTTCTCCGGTTTTTCGGGTTTCTCCGGCTTTTCAGGTTTCTCCGGTCTTTCGGGCTTGACCGATCGTTCAGGCTTCTTAAGACGCTCGGCTTCCGCTACCCGCGCCATCTTTTCGGCTTCTCCGCGCTTTTCACCGCGGGCGACCTTATCGGCACGGTCAGGGCGATTGGAGCGAACGCCACTCATGACCTCACCCAGGTTAAACCCGAGCTCTTCGGCCACCTGCCCCCAGTCCATGCCCTGCTCCTGACGCAGATACCGCACCTGATTGAGAGACTCCTCGGCGGTCAGTCCCTCTTCGCCTTAGGCGGCACCCGTTGCAGATGCCATTGCGAGCTCTTCAGCCAGCGCCAGGGTGATAACGACGTTGCCAAACCCCATACCGGCGACAGCCTTACTGTCTGCTTCAACCTCTTCGACGTCAGTGTCCGCCACGTCGGTATCGCCAGCCTCATCTTCGCCAGATTCCGCCTCGGGATCTTCATAGCGAATCGAGCCGTCGCGCAGACCGGTTACCACGCTCTGAGAGCGAGGCTAGCACAGGCACCCGGAGGAATCGCGATTGAGAACACTATCTGCAGGCGGTTACCGGCCCCGACAGTATGAATGTGAATAGCATCACGTAGGCAGCCTTACCGGTAACACTCGGGCATATGACTCAGTCTTCCCCCGGCAATGAGGCTATCTCACTGGTACACAAGTGTTCTTCGCCGAGCCGATACCAGCGTTTTGGTGAGAATCGCGCACTGCGGACCTTTAACTCGCCGCCGTCGGATCTCCAAATGAATTCCAATGCGCCACAGTTCGCGGTATTCATCACCCGCGTCCCTGCCCCCAGGTATCGCTGTACGACCTGAGGATGAGGGTGGCCAAAGTGATGTTTATACCCTGCACTAAACACGACGGTTTTGGCTGAGGCCCACTCAATCAGTGCAGCAGAAGATGAAGTTCTGGAACCATGGTGCGGTGCCACGATCAAGTCGATTGCGTCGACCTGCGGATATCGACTGGCAAGCTCGCGTTCCACCCTCGAACTGATATCGCCCGTCAGTAGCAGCTGTCGGCCACGCCACTCTACCAACGCCACACAACTGTGATCGTTGTCTTCCCCCGTGAGATCCTCGCGCACCGGCCAAAGCCAGCGTATCCGCATCTCACCGACGGAAATTGTCTGGCCGGCTTTGCATCTGAGCGAATCCGGCACCGAATCATTGTGACTTTCTGGCGCCCGCAGCAAGCGACGACCTAATTGACCTGGCGTGTAGATCGAGCGAACAGATAATTCACCCGACAAGCCCGCAAACCCACCACTATGATCCAGATCACCATGACTGATAATCAACGCAGAAATACCACTGACACCCTGCCCCTTTAAATACGGGGCGATGATCTGACGCCCAGCGTTCCAGGACGCATCGAGACCGGGACCGGTATCAAACACAACCGTATGCGTATCATTCTGAAGAGTGACAGCAAGGCCCTGACCCACATCGAGGATGGTGACCTTCAGCTGTGAAGTCATGCCCGTTTCTGCGCCCACTCTGGCGTAAAGACAGAATGCGGCCAAAAGCACGGCGGGAAGCGCGAGGTTTCGTCCGGGGAAACCGCGCGGAGACAGTAACAACAGGACGCTGACGATCATCAGCACCGCCGTGAACAAAGACGGGCCGCCAAGATTGATCCACCCTGGCATACCGTCATCGAATAAACTGAGAAACTGCACGAGAAGGTCCAGCTGACCGTCCGCAATCCGAAGTAACCCGCCCCAACCAATCCAGAGTTCCGCCAGCAACCCGGCACCAATCGCCGGCATAATCACCAGCGCCATCCAGGGGATAGCAATCAGGTTCGCCAGCATTCCGCTGATACTGATGCCCGCAAAAATAATTATGGAAGGGACAAGCAAGGCCAGTGTGACCACCCATTGGCTCTGCACGACGCCACTTAAGCCTTGTGAAACAGCACCAGTCACTCCTCGAATAAAATTCCGGTCGGCATGGCCTGATTCCAGATTGCCCTGTCTGCGCGATGCAGAGCCGTTCTGTCGGATTGGGACTCGGCCGGAGAATCGCAGCAACAGCGCCCCCACCGCAATAAACGAAAGCCAGAATCCGGCCTCGAGAAATGCGTGTGGGTCCAGGGCTAACACAAATACCATTGCCATAAGGTACGACTTCAATACGCCAATCCTGCGCGCAGCCGCCCAGGCGCACAGAAATACACAGGCCATCACTAATGACCGCTGCGCGGAGAGAGGCGCCCCTGCGATCAGCACATACCCTGACCCCACACAAATGGTGATGAAGGCAATCCCCCAACGCGGCACCAGCACCCCGCAGGTATAGAGAATCCGCGCCAGCCCCCTCAAGAGAAGAAACACCATCCCGACGACCATGCCCACATGCAATCCGGAAATCGCCAGTAAGTGGGCGGTGCCCGTGACCCGAAAAAGATCGGCCTGTTCGAGCGTAACCTGAGTCCTGTCACCAATAACCAGCGCATTCAACAGCCCGGCCTGATAGCGGCCATGATGATTCAATAGGTTCCGTATGGCTTCTCGATAGCGCAAAAGACGCATCTGCCAATCGTCCTCGACATTGGCCATCAGGAGGGGAACGCGATCCGCACTGCGGACATAACCGATCGCAAAAATATCGTTTTGCATGAGCCAAAACTCATAGTCAAAACCATGGGGATTAACGCTACCACGGGGCTCTTTCAAACGCGCCCGCAGCTGCCACCGAGAGGATGCCTGTAATTGCGCGTGCTGTGCCGGCGTAAAGCGATACCAGCTCAGAAGCACCTTTTTCCCCACAAGCCGTGAGTTTTCGCTATCGAGCACTTCGGCAACAAATCGCACGTCCAACCACACATCGTCAGAGGCAGGCGCAGCGGGGGCTTTCCAGCGATGTCGCTTCGATGGTTTTGCGCTGGGTAGCGACACAATTTGGATCATCAGGTCAACGTCCAGACCATGCGACATCGCGTCGAGTCGGTTATCGACTTTCGCGCTGGCAGTCCACATAGTCCAGCTGCCCCCCAATAGCGCCGCGGATATAACAGTGATAACGAGGACTGTCTTAGGAGGTGAAGCAATAATTAATGGACGCAAGCGACGAGAAAAACTGCCAGCCTGCCCTGCCCCGCAGGCTCGTCTGAGGCAAGAAGTAATCAGCAAGATCGCAATGAAGCATACAGCAACACCAAGCGCCCAGACGGTCGCACTGAGGCACCGGCGCCCTATATCAACGAGGTCAGCGCGGTCAGGAATCTCGGGCAAAAATGCCACGCTGCCGACAGCAATTACATAGGTAGCAAAGAACAGGACAAACAGATTGATACGGGTTTTGTGCTTCCCGGATGCAGACTTCGGACACATTCCATCGACGCCCAATTATGTTCAATCATTTCCAGCGGGATATTCCAGCCCCGACCTGTGGTTCTCATATATCGCCTGCCAATATCCCTGTATTGGCAACTCACCAGAGTCTCCGCTCAGCTTTGATCGCGTTAAGCAAAATTGGCCAAATATATTCGGCTGACGCACGTGTTTGACCAGAGTGGGTGGCTATCAAATCTACGATGCTTCGCACATAGAATAAAAGGGTTTAAAAACATCAAGACGCCAAGAAACGGAAAATGCGCGACTGAAAAGCCAGTCAGCCATCGATAGCCTGAGGCGAATCCGCTGCGCGGCCACTGAAATTCCCTTAGTAAAATTTTCTGGAATTCTTGCTCGAACAATCCATGTAACGCGCGTGCGTGAATTTTCCGGCCCACAGCGAAGAAAAATCCAGTTTTGCCACACGGAAGCAAGCCCCAATACAGCATTACCCGGCGCCGGACTTCAACGCACAAGACATGGCGTCATCAACCCGCGCCTGGCATCGCCAGCTCGATAGAAAACCATACCTCAGTGACATTGACTGGGCATCCACCAAAAGGGTTATGTCTGGCGCTCGTGCTGTGTCGAAATAACGGAGCAGGCATCCGCAGGCAGCAGTGAACGAATCAGCCTCCTACTCGAGCGCCTGTCTGGCCGTTAGGCGGGGCTCAAAAGGGGCTCTTGTGGCAAAATACGCTCGCCCTTCACGACCATGGGTAACCTGGTCGTCGCGCTGAATCGGTAAGATTTCCCCCAACCAAGCCCTGTCGCCCCCTTAAATCGACTAAAAACTGGCCAACTGTGACATTGCAGACACCTACCGGTCACCTTTTTTTAAGAAAAATGACTTTTTTAACTTGTTTGTAATATTTCGGCCCGACAATGCCCGCAAATCAAAGGGGGCCTGTATCGCTGGTAGCGAGGAGTTCCCCGGAATGCTCAAACTACCTACTCTGCGAGATGACCGATGAAAAAGACCGCACTCTCACTGGCAGTATTCGCCCTGACTCCGGCTCTGGCTGCTGCTGAAGACGAAGCGCTGAAGCTCTACGGTAAGGCCAATGTGTCCTACCAGTCCGCTGACGAAGGCGATGACTCTGTTACTGAACTGAAGAGCAATGCCTCCCGCCTCGGCGTTAAGGGCGCTCTGCCGATCGAAGAAACCGGCCTCAAAGGCATCTACCAGATGGAATTTGAGGTAGACGTGACTGGTGAGTCCGACGAGATCTGGAAGCAGCGCAATATCTTCGCTGGCCTCGAAGGCGGCTTCGGCCAGGTAATTGGTGGTAAGTTCGACACCCCGCTGAAAAAGGCCCAGAAGAAAGTTGACCTGTTCAACGACCTCGAAGGTGATATCAAGAGCGTTATCACCAAGAGCGACAATCGTGAAGCCAATGCCCTGCAGTACACCACGCCGTCTTTCGGTGGTTTCAAGGTGGCTGCTGCCTATGTCAGCCATGGTGACGAAGAGTTCGTGATTGGTCAGGATATCGATGGTAACGACATCACTGATACTCGTGACAACGCGACTTCCGTTGCCTTTGCTTACGATAACGCCGGCGTTTACCTGGCTTACGCCTTCGACCAGGGTGTTGAGAAGAACGATTGGAATGTTTCCCGTCTGGTTGGCCAGTACAGCTTTGGACCGGTTACCGTAGGTGGCCTGTTTGAAGAGCAGGAAAAGGAAGACGGCAGCACTACTGACGGCTGGATGTCATCCATTGCGTACAAGATCGACGCCTGGACCATGAAGGCACAGTACGGTCAGTCCGACGTCGTCACCGCCGGTGCAGAGACCTACAGCCTGGGCCTCGACTACAAACTGGCCAGCAATGCCAAGGTCTTTGCTTACCTCACCGACGAAACTGCCGATGAAGGTTACGAGCGTACTTACTTCGGCCTGGGAACTGAACTGAAGTTCTAAGTCGGAGCATCATCCCCCCAGCCACCTGGATTGGCGCCAGGCAGGCAATCAGGGCGCTAACGCATTGTTAGCGCCCTTTTTTGTTCTGGCGAAAATCCACGCGGTCAAAGCGGTAGCGCTAAAGGACAAAAAAACGGGCGCAGGGCCCGTCAGTTTCAGATCAGCATTTCGACCAGACTATGGCCGGGGTACCCGCACCCAGCCCTCCATCAACACCCGAGCGCTACGGCTCATCACAGCCTTGGTGACACGCCAACGGCGCTGCTCTTCCACAGCCTCTGCGCCGACTTTCAAAGTGCCCGACGGATGCCCAAAACGGACACTCTCACGGGTTCCCCCGCCAGCAGCCAGGTTCACCAGGGTGCCGGGAACCGCCGCGGCAGTGCCAATGGCAACAGCGGCTGTGCCCATCATTGCGTGGTGCAGTTTGCCCATCGACAGGGCCCGTACCAGCAAATCAATTTCGTCGGCATCGACCTGCTTGCCGCTGGAACTGGTATAGGCTTGCGGAGGCGCAACAAAGGCGATTTTGGGCGTGTGTTGGCGACTGGCCGCTTCCGATGGATCCTGGATTAACCCCATGGCCAGCGCGCCAGCGGTGCGGATTTTCTCGAATCGCGCCAACGCTTCGTCATCACCGTTAATGGCTTCCTGCAGCTCGGTACCCTCGTAACCAATATCTTTCGCGTTCACGAAGATGGTCGGTATCCCCGCATTGATCATGGTCGCCGGGAAAGTGCCGACACCCGGTACTTCCAGCGTGTCGACCAGTTTGCCCGTCGGGAACATGTCCCCTTCGCCGTCGGCCGGATCCATAAATTCAATCTTCACTTCGGCCGCCGGGAACGTCACCCCATCCAGTTCAAAGCCGCCGGTTTCCTGCACAGCACCATCCGTGATCGGTATATGCGCAACAATGGTTTTGCCGATATTTGCCTGCCAGATTCGGATCTCCGCAAGGCCGTTGTGCGGCACGCGATCCGCAGACACCAGGCCACTACTAATGGCAAATGCGCCTACGGCAGCGGTAAGATTGCCGCAGTTGCCACTCCAGTCGACAAATGGGCGGTCAATGGCAACCTGCCCAAACAAATAATCGACGTCGTGATTGTCCCGTGTACTCGGAGCGAGAATCACCGTTTTACTGGTGCTCGAAGTGGCACCACCCATACCATCGATCTGTTTGCCATAAGGATCCGGGCTACCAATCACCCGCAGGAGCAACGCGTCGCGCGCTGGGCCGGGCTGCTGGGCGGCCTCAGGCAAATCCTGCAGCCGAAAGAAAACCCCTTTGCTGGTACCGCCACGCATATAGGTGGCGGGCACGCGGACCTGCGGCGCATACTGTTGGTCACTCATACGAAGCTCCTCAGGCCTGTGCGCCTTGCTCAAGGAAATCCTTGGCGAAGCGCTGGAGAACACCACCAGCCTCATAGATCGACACCTCTTCTGCCGTATCCAGTCGACAGGTCACCGGCACTTCGATGGATTCGCCATCTTTACGGTGAATGACAAGCGTCAGGGTTGCACCCGGAGTGCGATCGCCACGGACATCAAAGGTCTCGGTACCATCGATCCCCAGCGTCAGGCGTGTCGTGCCAGGCTGGAACTCCAGTGGCAGCACACCCATACCAATCAGGTTGGTACGGTGAATACGCTCAAAGCCCTCGGCAACAATCGCTTCGACACCGGCCAAACGCACGCCTTTTGCCGCCCAGTCGCGTGAGGAACCCTGCCCATAGTCCGCACCGGCCACAATAATCAGTGGCTGCTTGCGGTCCATATAGGTTTCGATGGCCTCCCACATGCGAGTCACCTGGCCTTCCGGTTCCACGCGGGCCAGAGAACCCTGCACGACTTCGCCATTTTCCTGCACCATTTCATTCAACAGTTTCGGGTTCGCGAAGGTTGCCCGTTGTGCAGTCAGATGATCGCCGCGATGCGTCGCGTAAGAGTTGTAGTCTTCTTCCGGCAGCCCCATTTTGGCCAGGTACTCGCCTGCTGCGCTCCCCGGCATGATGGCGTTGGAGGGCGACAAATGGTCTGTGGTGATATTGTCACCAAGCACCGCCAACGGACGCATACCGGACAGGCTACGCTCTCCCGCGAGCGCGCCTTCCCAATAGGGCGGACGACGGATGTAGGTGCTTTGGCCGCGCCAGTGATACAGAGGATTGCCCTGCCCGCTCTCGTCTTTCAGCTCAAACATCGGGATATACACGTCCCGGAACTGCTCAGGTTTTACGCTGGCCTGAACGATCTCATCGATCTCTTCGTCACTCGGCCAGATATCCTTCAGCAGGATCGGGTTGCCGTCGCTGTCATGGCCGAGGGCATCTTTTTCAATATCAAAGCGAATACTACCGGCGATCGCATAAGCCACGACCAGCGGCGGAGAAGCCAGAAACGCCTGCTTGGCGAACGGATGGATGCGGCCATCAAAGTTGCGATTGCCGGACAAAACAGCGGTCGCGTACAGGTCGCGATCCACCACTTCCTTCTGAATAACCGGATCCAGAGCACCACTCATGCCGTTACAGGTAGTGCACGCAAATGCGACCACGCCAAATCCCAACTGTTCCAACTCAGGCAACAGGTTGGCCTCTGTGAGATAGGTTTTGACGGTCTTGGATCCAGGTGCCAGTGAAGACTTGACCCAGGGCTTGCGGGTGAGGCCAAGGCGATTGGCATTGCGCGCGATCAGGCCCGCCGCAATCATGTTGCGCGGATTACTGGTATTGGTGCAGCTGGTAATGGCCGCAATGATCACCGCACCGTCGGGCATCAGACCTTCGGGCTGCTCATACGCACGGGCAATGCCGCGGTTCGCCAACTCCGAAGCCGGCAACAACGCATGGGGATTCGAAGGGCCTGCCAGGTTGCGGCCAACGCTGCTCAAATCAAACTTCAGTACCCGTTCGTACTCGGCATTCGCCAGTTCATTCGCCCACAGGCCCGTTTCTTTTGCATAACGCTCGACGAGCGCGATCTGGTCGTCCTCGCGGCCGGTGAGGCGCAAATAGTCAATGGTCTGCTGGTCGATCGCGAACATCGCAGCCGTCGCGCCATACTCAGGGGTCATATTGGAAATTGTGGCGCGATCACCCAGGGACAGATTGGCTGCACCTTCGCCAAAGAATTCCAGATAGGCGCCGACTACCCGCTCACGACGCAGATATTCGGTCAACGCCAGCACCAGGTCGGTTCCAGTGATACCTGGCTGCAGCTTGCCGGTCAGCTCGACACCCACGATGTCGGGCAGGCGCATATAGGAGGCGCGACCGAGCATGACGCTTTCCGCCTCGAGTCCGCCCACGCCGACGGAAATCACACCCAGCGCATCGACCATTGGGGTATGGCTGTCGGTGCCCACACAGGTATCCGGGAAAGCGACGCCGTCACGGACCTGGACCACCGGAGACATTTTCTCCAGGTTGATCTGGTGCATGATGCCATTGCCTGGCGGGATCACATCGACATTCTTGAATGCCGTTTTTGTCCAGTTAATAAAATGGAAGCGATCTTCATTGCGTCGCTCCTCTACGGCACGGTTCTTTTCGAATGCATCTTTTTCGAAACCCGGATGTTCCACTGCCAGGGAGTGGTCCACAATCAACTGTGTGGGGACCACCGGGTTCACCATGGCGGGATCACCCCCTTTGTCCGCGATCGCATCGCGCAAACCCGCGAGGTCAACCAGTGCTGTCTGCCCAAGAATATCGTGGCAGACCACACGTGCCGGAAACCAGGGAAAGTCCAGATCGCGCTTGCGTTCAATAATCTGGCGCAGGCTGTCAGTCAGTGCAGACGGTTCGCAGCGGCGCACCAGGTTTTCAGCAAGAATTTTGGAAGTGTACGGAAGTTTGTCGTAGGCGCCGGGCTGGATCGTATTGACGGCGGCACGGGTATCAAAATAGTCGAGGTCCGAGCCGGGGAGCTGCTTGCGGTATTCAGTATTCATTGCGGAAAAACCGGTTAAATCTTGTTGTCTTTGGCCAAAGGGTCGTAGATCCCAGCCTCGCCAGGACCTGCGCAAATACAGTGAGGCCGGCATTTGCCGGCCTCATTCTCAATCAGCGCTCGTCGATCGGTGTCACCTTGCGCAATTCCGGGCCGGTGTATTCGGCGCTTGGACGGATAATGCGGTTGTCAGCGCGCTGCTCAAACACATGGGCAGCCCAACCGGTTACGCGGGACATAACGAAAATCGGCGTAAACAGCTTGGTGGGAATACCCATGAAGTGATAGGCAGAGGCGTGGAAGAAGTCGGCGTTACAGAACAGCTTCTTCTCACGCCACATCACTTCTTCACAACGTACAGATACGGGATACAGGACGGTATCACCGACATCGGCACCCAGCTTTTCAGACCACTGCTTGATAATCTCGTTGCGCGGATCGGATTCGGTATAGATCGCATGGCCAAAGCCCATGATCTTTTCCTTGCGCTCCAGCATGCCCATCAGGCCAGCCTCGGCTTCGTCCGCAGACGTAAAGCTCTCGATCAGCTCCATCGCTGCTTCATTGGCACCACCGTGCAGCGGGCCACGGAGCGAACCAATCGCACCGGTTATACAGCTGTACAGGTCAGACAGAGTCGAAGCGCAAACGCGCGCCGTAAAGGTGGACGCATTAAATTCGTGCTCTGCGTACAGGATCAGGGAGACATTCATCACCTTCTCATGCAGCGCATTGGGTTTTTCACCGCGCAGCATATGCAGGAAGTGCCCGCCGATAGAGTCATCATCGGTTTCGGTTTCAATGCGCACTCCATCGTGGCTGAAGCGATACCAGTAGCAGATAATTGAGGGGAATGCCGCCAGCAGACGATTGGCCTTTTCCAGCTGCTGGTCAAACGACTCTTCGCCTTCCAGATTGCCCAGCATGGAACATCCGGTTCGCATAACGTCCATCGGATGTGCTTCGGCGGGGATACGCTCCAGAACTTCGCGCAGTGCCAGCGGCAATCCACGCTGGGACTTCAGCAAGCCGCGGTAGTCTGCCAATTGACTGCTGGTCGGTAGTTCGCCATAGAAAATCAAATAGGCGACTTCCTCAAAACAGCAGTTTTCTGCCAGGTCTTTGACGTCGTAACCACGGTATGTCAGGCCGGAACCAGACTTCCCTACCGTAGAAAGTGCCGTTTTGCCCGCTACCTGTCCGCGCAGGCCGGCGCCACCCAGTTTTTTCTCAGCCATCGTTATTTCCCTTTTATTGAAAGAGTATTAGTTGCCCGAGCGAGCATATTGCTCCCCTCGGGCCAACGTTCTGACTTAGCCCTTGTCTTCGAAGAGCGCGTCCAGTTTCTGTTCAAATTCGTGGTAGTTCAGGTAATCATACAGCTCTTCACGCGTCTGCATCTGATCTACTACCGCCTGCTGATCGCCATTCTGGAGAATGCTGTTATAGACATTTTCCGCTGCACGATTCATCGCGCGGAACGCAGACAATGGATACAACACCATATCGGCGCCAGCCTCTGCCAGCTCACCGCAGTTATACAGCCGCGTCTTACCGAATTCGGTAATATTGGCAAGGATCGGTACCTGCAGCGCATCTTTAAACGCGCGATAGTGCTCGAGCTCCGTCACTGCCTCGGCAAAAATACCGTCGGCGCCGGCTTCGATACACGCCTGCGCACGATCGATAGCGGCATCGAGGCCTTCCTGGGCAAAAGCGTCTGTGCGGGCCATGATGAAAAAGTCATCATCGGTACGCGCGTCGACAGCCGCCTTGATCCGGTCCACCATCTCCTGCTTGCTCACAATTTCCTTGTTAGGACGATGTCCGCAGCGTTTTTGTGCAACCTGATCTTCGATATGCACCGCAGCAGCCCCTGCGCGGATCATTTCTTTTACGGTGCGCGCAATATTAAACGCCCCGCCCCAACCAGTATCGATATCAACCAGCAGCGGCAATGCGCTCGCCGCCGTAATGCGACGCACATCTTCCAGAACGTTATCCAGGCTCGTCATGCCCAGGTCTGGCAGTCCGTAGGACGCGTTGGCAACACCCCCGCCAGAGAGATAAATCGCCTTATGGCCGATACGCTCGGCCATAATTGCACTGTAGGCATTGATGGTGCCAACCACCTGCAGCGGGGCATTCTCAGCAAGTGCCTTGCGGAAGCGACCGCCCGCCGTCAATTTCTGGCTCATGATTCACCTCATTTTTGTGTATTAACTGTTGATGCTTGGGAAAGTTTATTTTCGATGTTTCGTCGTGATGCATTGATATGGCGGCGCATCAGCAACTCTGCCAATTCACCGTCTCCGGCCTCGATGGCATCGATAATATGGCTGTGTTCGCGGAACGCACGCTGGGCCCTCGGACTGGCCATCCCCAATTGGTAGCGATACATCCGCACGCGGTAGTAGAGCCGGTCGCACAGCGTTTCGATTAGCAGGTCATTTCCGGACGCTTGCACGATCCGAAAGTGGAAGTCGAAGTCACCCTCAGGCTGAAAATACGCCGTACCCTGCTGCAGTGCCTCCTGGGATTGGTGGGCCTCGAGCATTTGACGCAGCGCAACGATGTCAGCCTCTTCTCGCCGTTCAGCGGCCAGCCGGCATGCCATGCCCTCAAGCGCTTCACGTACATCGTAGAGTTCGAGCAGGCCGCGCTCACTGAGCTGCACGACTCGCGCACCGACATTGACTTTGCGTTCCAGCAACCCCAATGACTCCAGTCGCATCAGTGCCTCTCTGAGGCTACCGCGGCTCGCTTCGAAGCGCCTTGCGAGCTCTGGTTCACTAATCTTGCTGCCGGCGGCCAGACGCCCTTCGACAATATCGGCGCGCAGGGATTCATACAGGCGGTCAGCAATGCTCTGACCCGCACTGGATGAGCTAACCTCTACTGACTTTTCAGCCATAAGACACCAAATTGTCGACACTTTTCATGGGCGACAACCTTAAATCAGTGAAATACGTGAGTCAAGGCGATAAATCAAGGACACATTGTTGACACATTGTCGAATTCTGGCGGTTTGGCGGGGAAAGTAGTCTTGTTATGCGTGAGCAGGCATAATACCGGCCGCGCACTGGGGTGCCGGCGCCTTCCGATCTATGCTGAAAAGGAAGCGCGACGGGAAATGCCCGACTGGAGTGCGAACCAACTGAATAGCGACCGCAATTGAACAGCGAGTTAGAAGGGTTTGCAGGATCTGGGCTGCCGGTTTCCGAGTTAAGAGACGTTATGCCGAAAAGTATCTTCAAGCGCTGGCTGCCAACTCCCGAACAGGTCCGCGCCAATCAGACCCTCCAGTTTTGCGGCAACTTGCTGCATGACCCCAACCTGTTCCACCTCAATCGCCACTCCGTTTCTGTTGCTTTTGCCGTCGGCGTCTTCGTCAGCTTCCTGCCACTACCCGGTCAAATGGTCATCGCTGCGCTGCTGGCACTCTGGTTTCGCTGCAACCTGCCCCTATCGATGATTCTGGTGTGGATTAGCAACCCGGTCACGATGCCCGCAATCTTTTACACCACCTACAAAGTGGGCGCATGGATTCTCGGCACGCCACCGCTGGACTTTCAGATAGAATTGTCTTGGGAGTGGTTGAGCTCGGAGTTCGGGAAAATCTGGGCGCCGCTGTTCTTTGGCTCACTTCTGTGCGGGATGATTCTGGCCACCCTTGCCTACTTCATCATGCAGGCTCTCTGGCGATGGCACGTGGTCAAGCGCTGGAAACATCGCCTCGCCAAGCGCTCTTCAGTACTGAATTAAACCTCTCACAGTCCGTATTCTCAGGACTCCGTCAAAGCACGATTCCAGCAGTAAGCGACCATTGCGTAGTAGGCGATGAAAAACAGGGCGAGCCCGACCAGCAGAGTCAGCAGCCAGTCCAACGCGAGCCCACGCTTGAGAAACAAAATAACGGACAGGATCGACCACGTATACAACGTGTAGAGTGTTGCTGCGCCCACTATTCGGGAACGATCAAAACGGCGATCAACGTCTGGTCGCAGAAAGGAAAATGGCCACCACACCACCGAAGGTCGGTGCACCCGGGCAATAAACTGTACGAAGCTAAACAAAACGGCCTCAGAGATTCTGCCAGTTAACTTTTTATTGTTCGTTACGCAACGCGACCGCTGGTTGCACTCGGCTCGCCTGCAGAGCAGGATACAGAGTCGCCAGCAGGCTCAGCAGGAAGCCCGCCCCCACGACAAGCGCAACATCCCCCCACTGAAGTTCTGACGGCAGGTAATCTACCGGATACACGTCGGACTTCAGAAATTGTATCCCGAAGATCGATTCAAGCCCGGCAACCAGATCTGTCACCACCAGAGATAAGCCAATCCCCAGCAAACCACCAACCACCGCACCAATGAGGCCCACCAGCATTCCCTGACTCACAAAGGTGAGCAGGATTTCGCGTGTGCTTGCCCCCATCGTGCGCAAGATGGCGATGTCACCGTGCTTGTCAATCACCACCATCACGAGCGTGGACACGACGTTAAAGGCAGCGATGGCAATAATCAGCAGGACCAGCAGACTGACCAGGTTCCGTGACATTTGTATGGCCTGGTACAGGTTGCCGTGTGTGCGACTCCAGTCGCTGCCATAAAAGTTCCGCGCGGGAAGTTCGCGCATCAGGTCTCGCATTATCCAGTTTGCACTGAGCATATCCTCCAGCCGCAACTGGACACCCGCCCCGCGCTGGCCATTTGCCAATGTGCGCGCCTGATCCCAATCGAGCAATGCCAGGGAATGATCCAGCGCCGTACCCGAATGGAAAATGTCGACCACGCGGAACCCTGCCAATTGGGCGGAGGCACGCCCACTGCCCGTGGTGCTGTTGTTTGGCACAATGAGTGATACGTGATCCCCGCTTGCGACACCCAGCTTGTCGGCCAAACCGCGGCCAAGAATCACGCCAGGATCCTCAAGGTCGCCAAGCTGGGAGAAAGACTGGTCATGGATAAACCGACCAATATTGGATACAGCGCCGATCGTCTCCGGATTCACCCCCTGGGCCAGTACCGGCGTCACTTCTCGGCCATACCGGGCCAGCGCGTTGACCTGCCAGACCTCGGCCGCTGCGATTACCTCCGGTTTTGCTTCGAGCTCCTGACGAACTGACGGCCAGTCAATATCCGTACTCTCGTTATAGATCGTCGCATGCGGCATGATGCCCAGGATCCGATCGCGCAATTCGCGATCAAATCCATTCATCACCGACATCACCACAATCATCAATGCGACACCAAGGATCAAGCCGACCATCGACAAGCCAGAGATGAAGGACACCAGGCCACCGGAATCCCCTCCCCCTCGGCGCTGTGCACCTGCGTAACGCTGGCCAATAAATGCTGGAAGCGGCTTAAACACGTTGATCCTCACCCGACTCAGACACCAAGTGCCCATCAACCAGGTGCAGACAACGATCCAGCGACGCTGCCAATTCAGGGTCGTGGGTCACAATCACGAAACTAATGCCAAGCTCCGAATTCAGCTTGTCCATCAAACGGTGGATATCCTGCCCGGTCGCCCGGTCAAGGTTTCCGGTAGGCTCGTCCATCAATACACAAGCCGGCCGGGTCACCAACGCCCGGGCAATTGCGACACGTTGGCGCTCGCCTCCGGAGAGCTGTGCGGGCTTGTGGTCCAGTCGCTGCCCCAGCCCAACCGCGTCCAGCATGGCTGCTGCCTCGCGGCGGGATTCAGTGACTGACTTTTTGCCGATCAATAAAGGCATTGCGACATTTTCCAGCGCAGTGAATTCACCCAGGAGGTGGTGAAACTGGTACACAAACCCGAGACTGGTATTGCGCAACCATCCGCGCTCATTGGCATTCAGCTCAGAAAGTGTGCGTCCCGCGACCGAGACCTCACCAGAGGTTGGCGTATCGAGACCACCAAGCAAATTCAGCAGCGTAGATTTCCCCGAGCCGGAGGCGCCTACGATAGCGAGTTTCTCCCCCTGGTGGACGGACAACTCCACCCCGGTGAGCACTGGCAGCTCACGTCCGCCCTGCTCATAGCTCTTGCACAAACTCGAACAGGCGAGCACTACCGGCTGTTCACCTACCGATTCACCAGCTAAACGATCGATCTGGACTTGGCTGTTCATTGTGTTCTCTCTGACGGATGGCTGGATCCGTGAATCATTCATATCGGAGCGCTTCCGCGGGCTCGATCTGCGCAGCGCGCCACGCGGGATACAGCGTGGCCACCAGACTCATCAACACCGCCGCTGACAATACGACCACCGCATCCCCGGGACGAAATTCAGACGGCAGGAAGCTAACGAAAAACACCCGGGGATCGAAAATTTTGGCGCCCAGCAGATTCTCTACCCAGGTCACCATGTCGGTCAGGTTCAACGCAATCAGAATACCCAGGAGGGCGCCGGCCAAGGCACCAATGATCCCGATCGCACTGCCCTGAATCACAAACACCGACATAATTTGTCGCGAGGTCAGGCCCAGCGTGCGCAATACGGCGATATCCGAACGCTTATCCGCGACCATCAGGACCAGGGCCGATACGATATTGAAGGCGGCCACCGCAACGATGATCATCAGCATCAGCGTCACAACGGTCTTTTCCATTTTCACGGCCTGGAACAGGCTCCCCTGCGAAAGGCTCCAGTCTTCACCACTAAACCCGTCGCCAAGCGCACCCGCATAGGCGGAAACACGCCCCAGGGCATTGTTCATATCGTCAAAACGCAACTGCAACCCCTGGGTGCGCCCGCGCATCCGGAGCAGGCGAGCCGCGTCTTCAATGTGCATCAGGGCCATACCTTGATCCACCTGCGCACCCACAGAAAACACGCCGGAAACGGTAAAACGCTTGGTCCGTGGGAATATCCCTGCGGGCGTGATCACCACTTCAGGCAGAGTCAACATCACCGAGTCCCCGGGGATGACGTTGAGCTGGCGCGCCAGGATACGCCCCAGGATGATGTTGTAGCTCCGCGGCTGCAGGCTCTCCAGGTCGCCCATCATCATGTGGTCACCGACTTCACTGACCTGCCGAAGAGCGATAGGGTCGACGCCCTGGAACTCCACCCCATGGCTATCGCCATTCGCCCCCAGGAGTGCGAAGCCACGGACATAGGGGCTGACACCCACCACATGCGGCTGGTCCTGGAGCTGTGTGGCAATACCCTGCCAATCGTCCAGCCCCCCTTCCCGCTCAACGAACCCGTGGGGTACCACGCTCAGGATTCGGGTCTTCAATTCACGGTCAAAACCGTTCATCACGGACGTCACGATGATCAGGGCCATGACCCCAAGCGCCATACCGAGCAGGGAGAACCCATTGATAAAGGAAATGAACTGCTGACGTCGTCGAGCCGACGTATAACGCAATCCAATAAAGAGAGGGACAGGCTTTAACATAGGGCGATTTAAACGGAAAAACGCGAAGAAATCCAAGTGTTTATCATCGTGCTCTCACTTTGTGGGGCGCGTTGGCCCCACCGTCAGATCACTTCTTGTTGTACTGTTCCAGGCGGGCGTTCAAGCGCTGAATCGCTTGCTGGTCCCACCCCGGAGGCTGGGTCAACGCCAGCCAGGCGCGCGTATAGTCAGGCGGCGCGTAACTATGACCAAATCCCGGTGGGGCAATACCCGCGTGCATGTCCGCCGCCAACTGCAGAAAGGTCACGATGGGGTACCATTTTAGATCCGGCGAGACGTCCGGCGCCCGGGGCATATCCATCCAATCGGGCTTGCGATACATCGCT
Organism: Microbulbifer sp. ABF4_148; assembly: GCF_056158985.1. Lineage (NCBI taxonomy): Bacteria > Pseudomonadati > Pseudomonadota > Gammaproteobacteria > Cellvibrionales > Microbulbiferaceae > Microbulbifer > Microbulbifer sp. ABF4_148. The sequence goes on along the minus strand of NZ_JBSWUI010000001.1, from coordinate 2,621,922 downwards.
TCCGGATCAAAAAACACAATCGGGTCACTACCGTGTTGAAGATAGGCGATGCGGAAATTACCCCATGGAACCCGGCCTTTCTGGTATCCGCCGAAATGGTTGCCAAAGCGCACCACCGCCCCACCTCGAAACTCGGGCAACCATGCCGGTGACCCCTCGTCTCTTTCGGCGGTTACCTTGCGCCAGGTATCGCTTCTGAAGGGAGGACCAGTCCAAAGCGCCCCATGAAACGGCTCATCGATAATGTCGTAAAGATCGAAAGACCGATCGGAATTCATCGCCCCCAGGCTCAAACCAAACAAATAGAGCTTTGGCCGGGACGATCGCGGTAACGTCCGCCAGTAGCCATAGACAGCCTGAAACATTGCCCGGGCGCTTTCCACTCCGTAAGCATCCTGGGTCATGAGCGCAATGGGACTGGGCAGGTAGGAATACTGGGCAGCCACACTGGCGATATCGCCCCGATGGAGGTATTCCACCGAATTGATTGACCCCGGATCGATCCAGCCCGTTCCAGTGGGGGTGATCAAAATCAGCACAGAACGATCAAAGCCGCCAATCCGCTTCAGTTCGTCCAGCGCCAGCTTCGCACGCAGCTCCGGTGTCTTGGCCGCATTGAGGCCCACATAGACACGGATGGGTTCACGCGCCTCACCCGCGACCGCGCGGATATCTGCCTCTGTTGGACGCAACGACAGGTATCGCCTGCCCTGATGCCCCATCGTCTGCCAGTCCAGCAGGGAGTCCGGGCCGCCCGAGCTCAATTTTCCGGTTGGCGCCGGGAGGTCAGGCTGCATCCGGGCATCAAGACGACGGTATGCGTCATCCACTGCATGCAGGGCCGTGTTGATGAACACATCATTGACCACGATCCAGAACAGAAAGAGTGCCAGCCCCAGCCCGACTACCAGGGACACTCTCGGTGGAATTACCCGCTCAAATTTGCGCGACAGTGCTCGATAGGTCCGACGAAACAGCCTGCCGATAAACAGGAAAAACAGGAACACCAGCCCGGCAACGACCGCCACCGTTATGGGGCGAATACCGGAAACCAGCTCCATCCCCATTAATGAACGCACCGAGTTCTGCCAGTTACTCGCCTGCCAGAGGAAACCAAGCAACACCAGCGCACAGAAAATGATCGCCACCCAGGCAATGACACTGCGAGTTTTGCCGCGGGGCCGCGGGAGCTGCAGGTAATCCCACAGCCACATCAGGAACGTGCCGACCCCGTAACCCGCTACAAAGGAAACGCCGGAGATCGCCCCCTGAACAAAATCGGTACGGGGAATAAGGGAAGGAGTGAGCGAAGCAGCAAAGAAGGTGGTACCAACCAGCAAGCCAACGGTAGAAAAATATTTCCCGACATCCATTTCTTGCCCACCTCAGGCTCCTGAGACTGCCTATCAGCCTAGCATATGCCGACGGTCTGGCACGGAAGGCCCTCTCATTGGCCGCTACGACGGGAAGGTACGGCAGGGTAATTTATAATCAGCCACCAAGAACGCGCGCCGCACCCTTGATCCAATTTGAAAAACGTGAATAAATCCAAGTGTTTAGGCAGAATACCTGCTTTAATACCGCCGTTAAGCAAAATAACTTCGTCCGGAGAGACCCATGGCCCGTAACGCCTTCCACCGCACCACACTGGCTGCCGCTTTCGGTGGCGCACTCAGTTTCGTTTCGGCATTCGCTGTCGCGGAAGAGGTCGAAGTGCCCGTGGGCCAACAGGGCTTTGTCGCCGAAGTAGAGACACTGCGCGGCCTTGAGAAGGAACAGGTGACGACCGAGCTGGGCGAACCCGTCGCGATCGATGGGCCAGTAGGCGAGCCCGCCATCAGCCGCTGGGAATACACCGACTTCTATGTGTACTTTGAATGGGACAAAGTCCTGCATGTCGTGGCAAAGCCCCGCGGCTAAGCCAATCCCGTTTTTCGGCGTGCTGCCCTCCGGCACGCCGACCATCCGCACACACCTCATACCAAGGGAGTACAGAGTCGCTCCACCCCTCCTGATACAGTGGAAACTGGGCGCTTTCATGGCGCAGAAAACTGTTCACCAAGCTGGAGCCAATGATGGGCATTTCTCGCACCCTCTGTACCTCCCCGCTCTTCGCGGGCTTACTGTTCCTCACCACTTCAACCATTAGTCACGCCAGCACGAGCGATGCAGCATTTGGCTGGCGCGCAGAGCAGCCTATAGGCGGAACACTTGAGGCATTCGTTCATGTCCCGGAAAACGAGATATCCGGTGACGGCGGACGCGCGCTAATGGTGAGCCTGCACGGCTGCGTGCAGACCAATGACGCGATGAAAAGCGCGGGAAATTGGGCCGCGGTTTCCGAAGAGTACGGCATGGTCGTCGCGCTACCGCAGGCTTCTGGTGAAGGGCGCTTCGGATTTATGGGGTGCTGGAACTTCCATCAGGGAACCGAAGCACGTCATGACAGCAGCGATCACGCCTATCTGATTGCGCTCGTTAGGGAGCTGCTCGCAGACCCCAGCCTCGAGATCGATGCCGACCAGGTTTACCTGACAGGCCTTTCTTCCGGTGCCGGTATTGCCTACCAGCTGGGATGTATGGCGCCTGATCTCTTCGCGGGTATAGGAATCGATGCTGGCCTGGCACCAGGCTCACGGGGTGAAGCGGCTGACCTGCGCTCCCCCGCCATTTCAGTAAAGGCCGGAACCGATAACTGCCACCAATATGGCTCAGCGGCGCTCGGGGAAGCAGCGCAGGAAAAACTGGCCTCGCAAATCTGGAACACCGTACACGGTAAAAACGATAACGTGGTAGCCCCGGAGCACGCTACCCGAAACGCGGACATTGCGCGTACCGTATACGCAAGCGACGCACCGCTACCAGCCTGCAAGGAGAGTGGTATCTCCATGAGCTCTGAAACGATAGAGGTAACGGAGTGGTGTGACACAAAAGGACCGAGAGTTTCCCGGGTATTGGTCGAAGGGCTCGGCCATGCGTGGCCATCGGGCGGGGAAGACGGCACCTTTATCCAGGGCAAACCATTCAACTATCCCAAATGGGTTACCCAATGGTTCTTCGAAAACAACCGCCGCGCTAACTGAACCGGAGAACTGGCGCCGATTCAGTACAGGTAGGTCGCGGTTCCCGTTGCGATCAATTCATCGAGCTCATTGAAGAGCTCCATCCGGGTGACAACTAACTTGTTACCGGTACGCAATATGGAACCGTGACAGACAAACTGCTCTCCACGACCTGGCTTGAGGTAATCGACCCGCATATCGACAGTACCCAGCTTGGACAAGCGATGGGTCTTTTCCTGCCAGTCAACATCACCCAATCGCTGGTACGCCGCTACCAGCGCTGTCAAACCTCCCACGGTATCCAATGCAGTGGCTATCACACCACCGTGCAGGATGTTCTTCCAGATGTTGCCGATCAGTTCTGGCTTCAATTCAAAGCTGGCTGAAATTGTGAGCTGCTCAAGATCCAGCTCACGCATCTGCAGGCCAATCTGCTGGTTAAAGGGAATCTTTTCAAAGAATCCCTTTACCAGCTCCTGAAACTCACTCGGGGAGGGTTCAGTCACAGGCGCATTACCCGGTTGAGTCCATCCAGGGCGGCACTGCGATAGGCCTCTGCCATAGTCGGATAGTTGAACGTGGTATTGACGAAGAAATCGATGGAATTGTTCGGTGCAGGCTGTTTCATAATGGCCTGCCCGATATGCACAATCTCCGCAGCCTCAGCACCGAAGCAATGAATGCCGAGAATCTCACGGGTTTCGATGTGGAAAAGAATCTTCAGCATGCCCACGCGTTCACCGGAAATCTGCGCACGCGCGGTATGCTTGAACAGGGCCCGACCAACTTCGTAAGGCACTTTGGCCTCGGTCAATTCGGACTCGGTCTTGCCGACAGAAGAGATCTCCGGCAGCGTGTAAATGCCGGTAGGTGCATCCTCAATGACACGATGACCCCGGCCCGCGATCGCCGCGGCTACCGCCCTGCCCTGGTCATAGGAGGCGCTGGCGAGACTCGGCCAGCCGATCACATCACCCACCGCAAAGATACTGTCCACTTCGGTGCAGTAATGCTCATCTACTTTCAGCTGACCCCGGTGGTTAGCTTCCAGCCCAACGTTTTCCAGACCGAGGCCGTTCGTATTGCCGGTACGGCCATTACACCAGAGCAGCGCATCGGCATGGATTCGCTTGCCGGACTGCATCTGCATGATGACGCCATTGGAATCGGACTCTACCTTGGCGTATTCCTCCTGATGGCGAACCGTCACACCCATATCACGCAGGTGGTAGCTCAGTGCATCAGAAATCTCGTCGTCGAGAAATTCCAGCAGACTGCCACGAGTATTGATCAGATCAACCTTGACGCCGAGCCCGGCAAAGATGGAGGCGTACTCACAACCAATCACACCTGCCCCATAAATCATCATGGATCCGGGCGTATGCTGCATATCCAGAATGGTATCGCTGTCGTAAACCCGCTCGTGGGAAAAATCCACATCGGACGGATGGTACGGACGGGAGCCGGTCGCAATCACGAATTGCTTCGCACTGATCACCTCGGTGGCACCATCCTGCAGCTGCACTTCAACCGTATTGGCATCGCGGAAACGAGCTTCACCAATGACCAGTTCCACACGATTGCGCGCATAGAAGCTGGTATGCATCTCTACCTGATAAGAGATGACTTTGTTGACGGTCTGCATGACCTGCGGAAACGTCAGGCGTCGAGGTTCGCCAAGCGCACGGAAAACCGATTGGGTATTGTAGCGCATCAACTGCTTTACCGAGTGACGCAGCGCCTTGGAGGGAATCGTACCTTTGTGGGTACAGTTCCCGCCCACCGCGGTCCGCTTCTCGATGACCGCGACACGCATTCCCTTTTTGGATGCGCTCATTGCCGCCGCTTCCCCGGCGGGTCCTGACCCGATAATCACCAGGTCGAATTTCTGCTCTGCCATGAAACTGCTCTGTCAGTGGGGAAAACAGGCTGCCACGATCTTCGCGCGCCCCACCCCTAGTCAATTTTGTATTCAGCCAGTCAACCGCTCGACGGTTGGCCCGCGCGCTCAGCGCTTGCTGGCGTCGTAGGCAAGATCTGCGTTTTCAGCTTGCAGCTTCCGCTCTTGCTCTTTTTTACATTCATCATCGTCACCGCCACAGACGGGACAGTCTTCTTTCATACCAATTTTGTTGAGCCCGCCGCAGGAACCCTTCAACGGCTTGTTCTGGAAAATCGCACCCAGAGCCATTCCGGCGACGACCAGCGCCATTGCGATAAAAGCAAAGATATAAATTGCCACGATTATGACCTCTCTAAATATGCGCGAAACGCACTGCTAAAGCGCTCTTCAAAGCCAGAGTCGCCTTTCACCAGCATGTACACGGCCAAATTTTCCTGCTCAGCCAATTTTAAGCCCGCCTCGGCACCCATCACACTCAGCGCCGTGGCCAGACCGTCTGCCTCTGCACAGCTCTCGGTAATCACTGTCACAGACGCCAGTCGGTGTGTGACCGGGCGTCCGGTGCGCGGATCAATAGTGTGTGAATAACGGACACCGTCGCGCTCGAAATAGTTCCGGTAGTCACCACTCGTGGCAACCGACATACCGCTAACCCGAATCGGTCGTTGAACCACCTCCCCGGCAGGGTCCGGACTTTCGATACCGATACGCCAGACTTCCCCGCGCGCACTCACGCCCCGGGTTCTGAGTTCCCCACCGATTTCGACCAGGTAGTTCGAAACTCCGGAGGCCTCCAACAGTTGCGCCACCCGATCGACGCCATGGCCCTTGGCAATGGCTGACAGGTCTACCGAGACATCTTTCTGTCGCGTGAGTGTGGACGCAGCGGAATCCAGCAACAGTGCATCGGACCCCACACGCGCCAGCGCCGAAGCAATGGCCTCTTCCGCTGGCACGCTGTCTGGCTCCGGCTCAGGGCCGAACCCCCACAGGTTTACCAACGGACCGACAGTTACATCGAACGCGCCATCGCTCCGTCGAAACAAATCGAGAGACATCCCAACCACTTCCGCGAGTGGTGCACTGACATCGATCGCGTTACCGATCGGCGCGCGATTGAATCGCATCAGCTCAGAATCGGGGATGTACGTCGACATCTCGCTATTCACATCGCGCAGCTCTTCATCGATCAGCTGCTGCAGCGCCTCACGCGATAAATCCTGCGGCGCATCCACCACAGTGATGTGATAGCGCGTGCCCATGGTCGGACCCACGATCTGCCAATCGCGCTCCTGACCGGAACACCCGGCCAAAAACACCAGACAGAAAAGCAAAAACAGGGCCCGGAATTTGGGCCCTGTTTTTGTTGTTGTCGGCTGTTGTAAAACGTTCAGCTGATTAACCATTCAGGTTAGCCACCGAAGTCATCCAACAGGATGTTCTCTTCTTCAACACCCAGATCCTTCAACATGTTGATGACAGCTGCGTTCATCATGGGCGGCCCACACATGTAGTACTCACAATCTTCCGGCGCCGGGTGGTCCTTCAGATAGTTTTCATACACAACGTTATGGATGAACCCGGTGTAACCCGTCCAGTTGTCCTCAGGCTGAGGATCGGACAGCGCAATGTGCCACTGGAAGTTATCGAATTCGTCCTGCAGACCGTTGTAATCGTCCTCGTAGAACATCTCACGCAGAGAGCGTGCACCGTACCAGAAGCTGATCTTGCGCTTGGAGTGCAGACGCTTCAGCTGGTCGAAGATGTGCGAACGCATCGGTGCCATACCGGCACCGCCGCCGATGAAGACCATTTCATTGTCGGTTTCCTTGGCAAAGAACTCACCGAAGGGACCGTACACCTTGATCTTGTCGCCCGGCTTCAGGCTAAACACATAGGAAGACATCTGGCCAGGCGGCACACCTTCAGTACGCGGCGGCGGCGTGGCGATACGGATGTTGAACTTCACAACACCTTTTTCTTCCGGGTAGTTGGCCATGGAGTACGCACGGACAACCGGTTCGTCGACCTTGGATTCCAGATTAAAGAAGCCAAAGTGCTCCCAGTCACCACGGTACTCTTCCTCGATTTCGAAGTCAGAGAACTTAACATGGTGGGGCGGCGCTTCGAGCTGTACGTAACCGCCAGCACGGAAGTCGACGTTCTCGCCTTCCGGCAGCTTCAGGGTCAGCTCTTTAATGAAGGTGGCTACGTTGGGGTTGGACTCAACCTCACACTCCCACTGCTTCACGCCAAACACTTCTTCCGGCACTTCAATTTCCATGTCCTGCTTCACAGCAACCTGACAGGAAAGACGCTTGCCTTCTTTGGCTTCGCGCGGGGTGAAGTGGGCAGCTTCGGTCGGCAGCATGTCGCCACCACCGGAAGTCACTTTACAGACACACTGGGCACAGCTACCGCCGCCACCACACGCCGAGGCGAGAAACAGGTTGTTACCTGCGAGGGTCTGCAGCAATTTGCCGCCCGCTGGTACCGTGAGAGTCTTCTCACCGTTCACCAGGATGTTGACGTCACCGGTGTTTACCAGGCGGGAACGGGCAACCAGGATAACGGCCACCAGCGCCAGCACGATGATGGTAAACATCACAACGCCGAGGGTAATTTCAATATTCATTCGTTTGTGCTCCCCCGCTTAGATATCGATACCGCCGAAGGACATGAAGCCCAGGGACATCAGACCAACGGTGATAAAGGTGATACCCAGGCCCTTGAGGCCATCCGGTACATCGCTGTACTTGAGCTTTTCACGAATACCGGCCAGTGCGGTAATCGCCAGCGCCCAGCCAAGGCCTGCGCCAAAGCCATACGCCACACTCTCGCCAAAGTTGTATTCACGCTCAACCATGAACAGAGAGGCACCCATGATGGCGCAGTTCACGGTAATCAGCGGCAGGAATACACCCAATGCGTTGTACAAAGCCGGCACATACTTATCCAGGAACATTTCGAGGATCTGTACCAACGCAGCAATTACGCCAATGTACGACAGCAGGCCGAGGAAGCTCAGGTCAACATCCGGGTAACCGGCCCAAGCCAACGCACCATCTTTCAGGAGATAGGTGTAGATCAGGTTGTTAACCGGAACAGTCAGGGTCAGTACGAAAATTACCGCGATGCCGAGACCGATTGCGGCATCGACTTTCTTGGACACTGCCAGGAAAGTACACATACCGAGGAAGAAGGCCAGCGCCATGTTCTCGACGAACACTGCGCGGATAATCAGAGAAATAAAATGCTCCACGGATCAGGCCTCCTGCGCTTTGGTGTTGTGCGCAATCTTGAACTCGTCCTCTTCCACCTGCGCGGGCTTCCAGGCACGGATCGCCCAGATAAACAGGCCGATCAGGAAGAAGGCACTCGGCGGCAACAGCAGCATGCCGTTCGGGACATACCAGCCACCGTTGTTAACGGTTTCCAGGATCTCGATACCGAACAACTTGCCAGCACCGAACAGCTCACGGATAAACGCCAGCGCGATCAGGATCACACTGTATCCCAGGCCGTTGCCGAGACCATCGAAAAAGCTCGCTTTCGGCCCATGCTTCATGGCAAAGGCTTCCGCACGGCCCATCACGATGCAGTTGGTAATGATCAGACCGACGAATACGGACAACTGCTTGGAGATGTCGTATGCCAGCGCCTTGATCACCTGATCTACCAGGATTACCAGAGAGGCAATCACGGTCATCTGAACAATGATACGAATGCTGTTCGGGATCTGGTTACGGATAATGGAAACCAGAACGTTGGAGCAGCACACCACCACAGTGAGTGCAACGCACATCACCAGGGTGACTTTCATGGAGCTGGTAACCGCCAGTGCGGAACAGATTCCGAGAATCTGCAGCGCGATGGGGTTGTTGTTAAAAATCGGTTCCAGCAGCGTTTCTTTAGTCTTCATGCTCACGCCTCCCCTGCTTTCAGGTTTTTCAGGAACGGACCGTAGCCATCTTTTCCAAGCCAGAACTCAACAAGGTTGTCGACACCCTTGCTCGTCAGGGTCGCGCCAGACAGGCCGTCGATCTTGGAGTCTGCGCCAGCACTGTTCGGATCAACCGCACCCTTCACGACTTCGAGAGCCGGAGTGCCATCCGCAGCGTAGGCTTTTTTGCCTACCCACAGTGCCTTCCACGCAGGGTTGTCTACCTCACCACCGAGCCCCGGGGTTTCCTTGTGCTCGTAAAAGCCAAGGCCGGCAACCGTGTCGAGATCGTTCTGCAGTGCGAGGAAGCCATACAGCTGACCCCACAGACCGTAGCCACGAACCGGCAGGATGATTTTTTCCAGCTGGCCGTCTTTCTCAACGAGGTAAACCTCTTTGACGTTTTCACGGCGAATGATCTTGGCGATATCCTGATCGGCACTCAGCTTCTCACTGGCGGACGGAATCTTGGCTGCAGCGCGACCGCTGCCACCAGCCGGAGCCTGGTCAGTGAATTTGCCGGTGTTCAGGTCGACATACTTGATGGTGACGTTGGCAAACGCCTCCTCAACTTCTGCCTTACCAGCTTTATCAGGGTCGATCAGGCCACCTGCCAGCAGTACGTTGCGCTTCAAATCGAGCGCCGCATTTGCCTGCTGCATGGGCTTGAGCATGACCGCAGCGGTGGAAACCACTACGGAACACACGATACACAGCACCAGGGCTACGATCAGTGTGCCTTTAACGGAATCTTTATTAGCCACGTGCCAACCTCCGTTTGATATGAGACTGCACCACAAAGTGGTCAAACAGCGGGGCGAACAGGTTCGCGAACAGGATCGCCAGCATAATGCCTTCCGGGAATGCCGGGTTCACAACACGAATCAACACGGTCATCACGCCGATCAGGATGCCGTACCACCAGCGACTGGTGTTGGTCATCGCGGCAGAAACCGGATCGGTGGTCATGAAGATCATGCCGAATGCGAAACCGCCAACCACCAGATGCCAGTAGAACGGCACATTGAAGAACGGGTTGGTTTCGGAACCGACAAAGTTCAGCAAGGTCGCCGTTGCCGCCATACCCAGGAAGGTACCCGCGACGATACGCCAGCTCGCAATCTTCATGCCCATCAGGATGATGCCAGCAATCAAAATAACGAATGTAGAGGTTTCGCCAATGGAACCGTGCATATTGCCGAAGAAGGCATCCCACCAGGTCAGTGCGCCACCAGCGGCAGCGATCTGGCCATTCTGGACGCCTTCGCTCGCCAGTACAGACAACGCGGTAGCACCGGTGTAACCGTCAACCGCGGTCCACACCGCATCACCGGACATGGAAGCCGGGTAGGCAAAGTACAGGAAGGCGCGTCCGGTCAGGGCCGGGTTCAGGAAGTTTTTACCGGTACCACCGAAAACTTCTTTACCAATCACGACACCGAAGCTGATACCCATCGCAACCAGCCACAGAGGCAGGTCAGGCGGACAGGACAGCGCGAACAGGATGGAGGTTACGAAGAAACCTTCGTTGACCTCATGGCCGCGAACTGCCGCAAACAGCACTTCCCAGATACCACCCACAATAAAAGTGACGAGGTAGATCGGCAGGAAGTACATGGCACCGTAGACGAAATTGTCCCACAGGCTACCGGCGTTGTAGCTGGTCAGTGCGCCGATGATGGCGTGGCGCCAGCCGTCAAACTCGGTCGTGCCCATTTCGGCAATGATGGAGTTGGCCTGGTAGCCGATATTCCACATACCGAAGAAGGCCGCCAGCATGGCACAGGCCCAAACGGTGATCATGATGCGTTTCAGGTCAATGCCATCACGCACATGCGCAGTTGTCTTGGTACGCTCATTCGGCTGGAACAGGCCAGTATCGATGGCCTCATACAGCGCGTAGAACTTTTCGTATTTGCCGCCTTTGTGGAACTGCGGCTCAATGGAATCGAGGAATTTACGCAACATCCTTAACCCTCCTTCTCAATACGGGTCAGGTTGTCCCGCAAAATGGGACCGTACTCGTACTTGCCCGGGCACACGAAAGTGCACAGCGCCAGATCCTCTTCGTCGAGCTCCAGGACACCGAGCTGCTGGGCAGTCGCCGTGTCGCCAACGATGATAGAACGGAGCAGCTGGGTCGGCAGGATGTCGAGCGGCATCACCTTCTCATAAGTACCGATCGGCACCATCGCGCGCTCAGAACCATTGGTGCTGGTCGTGAAATTGAACAGCTTGTTCTTGAACAGGCGAGAGAGATAGATGGGGAAGATCGAGAAGCGATCATTACCCGCACGCAGATAGTGCAGGAACGGACGCTCCAGGCCTTCTTCCAACACGCTCACCTGGTTGTCGTAGCGACCCAGATAGCCCAGCGGACCTTCTGCAGTACTACCGCCAAACACGGAGCCAGACACGATTCGGTTGTCATCACCTTCCAGCTCGCCAGCGGTCATCTCTTCCAGGCTCGCACCCAGACGAGTGCGCAACAGGCGAGGATTGCTGACGCGAGGGCCTGCGAGTGAAATGACACGATCAGTAAACAGCTGGCCAGTCGCAAACAGTTTGCCGACCGCAATCACATCCTGGTAACCAATTGTAAATACCATACGGCCAGGCTTGACCGGGCACAGATAGTGAACGTGGGTACCGCTCAGACCGGCCGGGTGCGGGCCAGCAAAGGCTTCACGACGAACGCTGTCAACGCTTGGCAGCGGGATATCGGCATCAGGCGCGGTGCAAACAAAGGTTTTCGGCGCCAGCTTGGAGAGAATCTCAACACCCTGGGCAAAGGCATCGCGATGCTCAGCGATAATGAGCGCCGGGTCTGCCGCCAGAGGATTGGTATCCATGGCATTGATGAACAGCGCCTCCGGCTCTGCATCCAGTGCCGGCACCTTGCTGAACGGACGGGTGCGCAGCGCGGTCCAGAGACCAGACGCGATCAGGTTCTCGCGAACCTGCGCGTCCGTCAGGCCGGACAGCTGGTCAGCAGAATATGAGGCAAACTGCTCGGCTTCATCACCATCCACTTCGATAACCACAGACTGCAGTACGCGACGGGCGCCGCGATTGATCGCTACGACGCGGCCGGCAGCCGGTGCGGTGTAACGAACCCCTTCAGTCTTTTTATCGGAAAACAGCAGCTGCCCAAGTTTGACGCTATCCCCTTCTGCCACCGCCATGGTCGGCTTCATCCCGTGATAATCGGGGCCGAGCACTGCGACGGTCTTGAGTGCAGGACCATCATGGATGACCTGCTCGGGCGCGCCGGATATGGGTAAATCTAACCCCCGACGGATCTTTCTCATACGCCTATGCCTAAGTTTCTAGTTTAAAAATCTAGTGGACATGACTGTCGGGACACTCCACACCACAATCGGCGTGAGGCCGGAAGACATGCCCTGAAATGCTGGCTTAGGGAGGACTTATACCGCTGTACCCTGAGGTTGGGCAGAAGGATGCTACTGCTCGGCGCACGGTAGCCCACCAAAATCGCGCGCATTATAAAGATGGGCAGAGGGGTTTACCAGTGCAGAAGTGGCCGAAATGGGCCAAGATGAGGAAATTTTTACTGAAAAAACAGAGGGTTGGCGACACCTTGAACAGTGGACCGCCTAATTGGGCGATCCACCCTGGCAACAGGCGGGCGACCCCAAAGCCGCCCGCAGTCACTTTAGTCCTGCTTGGGGAACAGGTTGTAACGGACGCCAGCCATATCTTCCAGGCAGCGGACTACCTGACAGCTATAGCCGAACTCGTTGTCGTACCAGCAGTACAGGACGGCGTTATTGCCATCGACAATGGTCGCAATGGAGTCGAACACGCACGCGCGACGGGAGCCAACGAAGTCGCAGGACACCACTTCCGGAGAATTGGTGTAGTCGATCTGCTGGCGCAGCGGCGAATGCAACGCGACATCGCGCATGTACTCATTCAACTCTTCCTTGGTGGTTTCCTGGCCCAGGCGCAGATTCAGGATCGCCATGGAGACATTCGGGGTCGGAACACGGATCGCGTTACCAGTCAGCTTACCCTTCAGCTCAGGCAGCGCTTTGGCCACCGCCTTGGCGGCACCAGTCTCGGTCAACACCATATTCAGGGCAGCAGCACGGCCGCGACGCTCGCCCTTGTGGTAGTTGTCGATCAAGTTCTGGTCATTGGTGTACGCGTGAACAGTCTCAACGTGACCGTGGTCGACGCCGTACTTGTCCATCATTGCCTTCAGCACCGGCACAATGGCATTGGTGGTACAGGATGCGGCAGACAGGATCTTGTCTTCCGGCTTGATCTCGCCATTGTTGATGCCGTAAACGATGTTTTTGATGTCACCCTTGCCCGGTGCAGTCAAAATCACCTTGGAGGCTCCCGGAGACTCCAGGTGCTGGCCCAGGCCCTCTTCATCACGCCACACGCCGGTACTGTCGACGATGATCGCGTCATTGATGCCATGCTCGGTGTAATCCACTTCCTGAGGGCTGTTGGCGTAGATGACCTTGATCTCGTTGCCGTTACAGATCAGGGAGTTGGTTTCCTCGTCGACACGAATAGTGCCCTTGAATGCGCCATGTACAGAGTCGCGACGCAACAGAGAAGCACGCTTTACGAGGTCATTGGGCGCCTTGCCCTTGCGCAGCACAATCGCACGCAGACGCAGGACATCGCCGCTACCCGCCTTGTCGATCAGCAGTCGCGCAACCAGGCGGCCGATACGACCAAAGCCGTATATCACGACATCCTTGGGCTGCGGCAGCGGAGTGCCGGCACCAATCGCATCTGCCAGCTCACGCTGAACAAAGTCCTCTACGGACAGGCCGCCATTCTCTCGCATGAATTTATTGGTCAGGGTGCCCAGGTCGATATGCACAGGACCCAGATCCATCTTGCAAATCGCCTCCAGTACCGGGAAGGACTCCCATTCTGACAGCTCGTTTTCCTCGACCTGACGCACAAAACGATGCGCCTTCATAATGCTGAGCACAGACTGGTTGACCAGGTTGCGGCCATACATATAGATCCCGACATTCCGCTCTCGATTGAGCTTGCCGATCATGGGGATCATGGATTCCGCCAGCGCTTCGCGCTCTTTCCAGTCCTTGAAAAAATCTGCGGGCTTGGGTCGCTTCTGAGTCACAGTCAGACACCTCTGCATTGTGTTGTGTAGGCAGGTCTAGCGCGGCAAAAATCAAGTTATCAGGCCGCGTGGCTGCGCATTATCAGCATTCACCAAATGGCGCGCAACTGGCCTAAAAAACAGCAAAAAACTGTAGTAAAACTACTAAATTACGCACCGGCCAAGCGCACAATGACTACAAAAATTTAGCAGGCGGGAAGAGGCCAACCAGACAAATCCGTGGATGCCATATCGAGCATACCTGTACCTTCATTCCCGGACCGGTACAATAGCGGCCCCCGGGGCACCAATCCCCCGAAAACACGTGGAAACTAAAGGTAAGATGAGTAATTTATCCCCCCTCTCACCACCGGCATTCAAGCGCTCAAGTGACCGGCAGTATTGGGGCAATCTACACGGCGCCAGCGCCGCTCTGGCGATTCTCAGCCGCGCCCGGAACAATGAAAGTCCTACCCTCATCATCGCCCGCGATAGTCTCGAGGCGCATCGGCTGGAGACCCAGCTGAAATTTTTTGACAACGCTGGTGAGATGGAAATCGTCCATTTCCCCGACTGGGAAATCCTTCCTTACGATACATTTTCGCCTCATCAGGACATTATCTCTGAGCGTCTGGCGACGCTATACCGGTTACCCACTATGGGGCGCGGCATTGTCATTGCACCGGTCAGCACCCTGATGCATCGCCTGCCACCGGTGGAATATGTCAGCGGCAATTCTCTGGTGCTTGCGGAGGGACAGACCTTTGATTTGGCCAGTCAGCGCCGGGCACTGGAACAGGCTGGATACCATTGTGTCGACACGGTGTACGAGCATGGGGAATTTGCCGTTCGCGGCTCACTGATGGACATCTTCCCGATGGGCAGCCCCCTGCCCTTCCGGATTGACCTGTTTGATGATGAGATCGAATCCCTGCGAACCTTCGACCCGGAGACCCAGCGCACCGTCGACCGCGTTCAACAAGTCAACCTGCTTCCCGCACGCGAACTGCCAATGCACAAGACTTCCTTGGCAGAATTTTTCGGTCGGTGGCATGAGCAGTTTGATGTGGACCCGAGCCAGGTGCCGATCTACCAGGATGTCAGTGCCGGCATCGCGCCCGCAGGAATCGAGTACTACCTGCCGCTGTTTTTCGACCACTGCTCAAATATTTTCGAATACCTACCTGAAGGCAGCATCGCGTTTCTTCAGGGTGACATCCAGCAACCGCTGGAGAATTTCTGGCGCGAAGCGAGCAACCGCTATGAAAGCCGCTGCGGCGACCTCACCCGCCCCATTCTGCAGCCGCGCCAGATTCTGCTGGATGCCTCTGAATTCAATGGCGCACTGAAAGCGCTGTCACGGGCAATTTTTGCTCCAGAAAAACTGGAGGAAGCGGAAGGCAACTACAACTTCGCGACCAGCATCCCGCCCAAGTTGCCCGTCGATAGCAAGGCCCAGCAGCCACTGAATGCGCTGGAGAGCCACCTGATGCAGTACGAAGGACGCGTCCTTTTCTGCGCGGAAAGTGACGGGCGCCGCGAAGCCCTGCTCGATTTACTCAAGGGCATTCGCCTGAAACCCAAGGCGTTCCCTGACTGGCAGGCATTCAAGGACAGCACCGAGACCCTCGGTATCACCACGGCGCCCATCGACCAGGGCCTGGTACTGCAGGATCCAGAGTTGATGGCTATCGCCGAGCCTCAGCTGTTTGGCGAGCGAGTACTGCAGCAACGCCGTCGACGCAAAGCCAAGGAAGATGCCGACAACGCAATCAAAAACCTGGCGGAGCTGCGCCTTGGTACACCGGTTGTGCATATTGATCACGGCGTAGGCCGCTATCGAGGATTGCAACACCTCGAAATCGACGGACAGCCCGCAGAATTCCTGACACTGGAATATGGTGACGAAGCGAAACTCTATGTACCGGTCGCGAGTTTACATCTGATCAGTCGCTACTCTGGTGCCGATGAAGCGCTTGCGCCCCTGCACAAGCTAGGCAGTGAACAATGGCAGAAAGCCAAGCGCAAAGCGGCAGAGCAGGTTCGCGATGCCGCGGCTGAACTGCTGGATATTTATGCACGCCGCGAAGCACGTGTTGGACATGCTTTTGCCGATCCGGGGACCGCCTACCGCGAGTTTGCTGCAGGCTTCCCCTTCGAAGAGACACCGGATCAACAACTGGCGATCGAAGCGGTCGTCGGAGATATGTTGTCGGACAAGCCAATGGATCGATTGGTTTGCGGTGACGTGGGCTTCGGCAAGACGGAAGTGGCAATGCGGGCCGCCTTTGTTGCCGCCCATGCAGGCAAGCAGGTCGCCATGCTGGTACCCACCACCCTGCTCGCCCAGCAGCATTTTCAGTCTTTCCAGGATCGTTTCGCCGACTGGCCTGTGCAAATAGAAGTCATTTCGCGTTTCCGCAGCAGCAAGGACATCGACAGCGTCAAGCAACGCCTGTCGGAAGGAAAAGTCGACATTCTGGTCGGCACCCATAAATTGCTGCAAAGCGATATGGACTTCAAAAACCTGGGCTTACTCATCATCGACGAAGAACACCGCTTTGGTGTTCGGCAGAAAGAGCGCCTGAAAAGCCTGCGCTCCGAAGTTGATATCCTCAACCTGACCGCCACGCCCATTCCGAGAACACTCAACATGGCAATGGCAGGCATTCGAGATTTGTCCGTGATCGCGACGCCGCCTGCAAGGCGCCTCTCAGTAAAAACCTTCGTTCGCCAACGCGACGATGCGCTGATCAAGGAAGCCGTGCTACGCGAAATCCTGAGAGGCGGCCAGGTATATGTCCTCCACAATGAGGTCAAGAGTATCGAGCGTGCAGCACGAGAGCTGCAGGAATTGATTCCCGAGGCCCGGGTTGGCATCGGACACGGACAAATGCGCGAACGAGAGCTTGAGCAGGTCATGAGTGACTTCTATCACAAGCGATTTAACGTTCTGGTTTGCACCACCATTATTGAAACCGGAATCGACGTCCCCAACGCCAATACCATACTGATCGAAAGGGCCGACAAATTTGGCCTGGCGCAGTTACACCAGTTGCGCGGACGTGTCGGCAGGTCGCACCACCAGGCCTACGCTTATCTGCTCACGCCGACTCGAAAAGCGATGACCAATGACGCCATTAAACGACTGGAGGCAATCAGCGAGGCACAGGATCTGGGGGCAGGCTTTACCCTGGCTACGCACGATCTCGAGATCCGGGGCGCCGGCGAGTTACTCGGCGAAGAACAAAGCGGCCAGATTCAGAGCGTTGGCTTCACACTGTACATGGACATGCTCGATCGTGCAGTGAAAGCGATTCGCGCGGGCAAGACCCCCAACATTGACGAGCCACTGGAATCCCCGGCCGTTGATGTCAACCTGCGCGTACCGGCGCTCATCCCCGACGACTACCTCCCTGACGTTCACAGCAGGCTGATGATGTACAAGCGCATTGCCAACGCCAAAGACAGCAGCGAACTGAAAGAACTGCAGGTTGAGATGATCGACCGCTTTGGCCTCCTGCCTGAGCCGGTAAAGCAACTGTTCCGCACCACCGAAATCAAACTGCAGGCTGATCGCATGGGCATCCGCAAGCTCGAGGCCTCTGCGGTGCGCGGCCGGATCGAATTTGGCGAAACGACCTCAATAGACCCTCTCAACCTGGTCAAGCTGGTCCAGACACAACCTGGCAGATACCAGCTTCAGGGTGCCAACCAGCTCAATTTCTCACTCGATGAGGGCACCGCCGACCAGCGACTGGACCAGGTTTCAGGTGTGTTGGAGCGACTCGCACAGTGATAGTATCTGGCAAGGACCCTTTGCCGGGCAGCGCTCAGAGCAATATAGAAGAACGCAGTATGAAAACGACCCGAATTGTGAACCTGTGCACAGCGATCCTGCTAACCCTGTGCACCCTTCCCGTCACAGCCGCCGATTACGCCGGCACCACCTTCGAAATCGAAGTGGTGGTATTCAGCCGAGCCCAGGGTATGGAGCGGTCACGGGAAGACTGGCCAATGAATCCCAGCCTGGCGTATCCATCCGAATGGATTGATTTCACGAGCACCAATCCGGATGGGATTCCACTACTGAGCGAGACACCCACCCGCCTGGATAACAAAGTCGCGGCGCTACAGCGTGGCGGCGAATACCGAGTCCTGTTCCACAAATCCTGGCAACAGGTCCTGGAAAACAAGCGCAACTCACCAGCGATACTGATCCGCGGCGGACAGGCGATCGACGGCCACACTGAGCTTGAGGGCAGCATCACCGTGAGCGTGGCGCGCTACCTGCACATTGCGACGGATTTGTGGTTGAGCGAATTCGCCAATGGCGGTATCGCCGGCAGCCCCGCAATGCCTTCTGATGGCGTCTTGCTGCCGCCTGTGCCCACGCCGAAGCCTCAGGTATATCCGCCTCAGGCAGCATCGGATGAACCACTTGACCTGACGCCAGCACCCGCACCACAGGTGGCGCAACCGGAGTCCATCAGTCCGATGCCAACGCTTCCCCTGGCAGCACCCGAAACCCCCGATCCTGTTTACGCAACGCGGGTAGCCACCCTGAAGGAAGAGCGGCGCCTGCGCAGCGGAGAACTGCACTATATCGACCACCCGGCAATTGGCATCCTCGTGGAAATCCGGACGGTTGAGCAGCCATCCAAAGACCAACCGGCAGAGCAGCAATTGCCCGCTCCGCAGGCGGCAGGAGACACCCTGTAACCGCCTTCCGATAGCCTCGTTAGCGGATTTCCCTACAGGCTCACCTGGCGTGAGCCTTTGCCCCAAGACGCGTTGCAAATCCCCAATCCAGCCGTAGTCGCTGGCCCAGCATTGCGGCGCGATAACGTATTTTTAGCAGCACTTAACAAGAATAATCATGATCACAAATGACGCCATTATCCTGGGAATGCTCGCAGCCATTCTCGGCCTCGTGTTCCACACAGCCTCCAGCGAGCACCGCTTTTGGAAGCGCTTTTACCGCTTCGTGCCCGCCCTCCTGCTGTGCTATTTTCTCCCGTCCCTACTGACCACTTTCGGTCTCATTGACGCACACAATTCAAAGCTTTACTACGTCGCTTCTCGCTATCTGCTTCCCGCCAGCCTTGTGCTGCTTTGCCTGAGCATCGACCTGAAAGGGGTAATCAACCTGGGGCCGAAAGCGCTCATCCTGTTTCTGACAGGTACCATCGGTATCGTGATCGGCGGCCCGATCTCGCTGCTGGTACTGTCGTGGCTGGACCCAAGTTTGCTGAATGGCAATGGACCTGACGCAATCTGGCGCGGCATGACCACGGTAGCAGGGAGCTGGATCGGCGGCGGTGCGAACCAGGCCGCCATGAAAGAAATCTATCAGGTGGGAGATCAGGTGTTTTCCGCCATGATCGCGGTCGATGTGATTCTGGCGAATGTCTGGATGGCGATACTGCTGCTGATGGCAGGCAATGCAAAGCGCCTCGATGCCGCCCAGGGGGCCGACACTTCGGCAATCACTGCGCTGCGTGAGAAGGTTGAGCACATGCAGAAGAAACATGCGCGCATCCCTACCCTGCAGGATCTCATGCTGATTGCTGCGGTTGGCTTCGGTATCACGGCCATCGCCCATGCCGCGGCAGACCAGCTGGCACCCTGGTTTCAGTCCAATGCGCCCCAGCTCAGCCGATTGAGCCTCACCAGCCATTTCTTCTGGCTCATCATTATTGCCACCGCTCTCGGTGTGGCGGCGTCTTTCTCTCCGGCCAGGAAGCTCCAGGGGGCAGGCTCCTCAACAGTGGGCTCCGTATTCATCTATTTCCTGGTGGCGACAATCGGCACCCACATGGATATCAAGGCAATTGCAGACAGCCCCAAACTCTTCGTACTGGGGGCAATCTGGATGGCGATACATGCCTCACTGATGCTGCTGGTCGCTCGTCTGATTAAGGCTCCCCTGTTCTTTATGGCGGTCGGCAGCCAGGCGAATGTTGGTGGCGCCGCTTCCGCACCGGTGGTGGCCGCCCAATTCCATCCCTCGCTGGCCCCCGTGGGTGTGCTGCTCGCGGTACTCGGTTACGCGCTGGGCACCATTGCCGCCTGGTTCTGCGGCCAGCTACTGCAAATGGTCGGGGCGGTTTAGCCGATTCGGCTTCGGTACCAATCCATGGCAAATCGGCTCCTCGCGGGGGGCTGATGTGCCATGTCCGTTGCTTGCTCCCAGCGGGTTTGACGATCTAAAAACTGCAGAGACGAGAATCGCGCCAGATCACTCAACACAGCAGCCAATGCAACCGGTCAAAGCGACGTCAGTAGCCAGAAAGCGTGAGCAACGATGGATTAGCGATGCGAGACCGCATCAAGACAGGAAAAGGAAAGCGTGCGCCCAAGACAAGGGACGCGGAACAACAGGCGATGGCCGACCCTGGGGCCGACCGAGCCTGAGATCTTTCAGGGAGGGTCAGACGGGAACGACGTCTTCCGCCAGCAGCCCCTTGTCACCCTTCTGCATTTCAAACTCTACAGACTGCCCTTCGTTGAGGGTCTTGTAGCCCTCTCCTCGGATACTGCGGTAATGCACAAAGATATCTTCGGTTCCTTCACCACAGGTGATAAAGCCATAACCCCGGGCGTTGTTAAACCACTTCACAGTACCGGTAACGCGATCAGTCATTAAAACAACCTCATTATTGTTATTGCGCTTGCCGAACGTTGCGGCTCGCACTACTCCATATCCAGCGGCTTATCCCAAGCCAACTGTTTACCGCGTAAAAAGCGGCTACCCCTTTAAATCACTCACAGATTCTTAGATAAAATGACGCCACTGTCTAGGTTTCTCTGTGAAATTATTACTACGAGAAATGTGAATTGCGCAATAAAACATCAGTATACGGTCGATCAACGCGCCTAAGCTGTACTATTGTTCTAATCTGTCATTCCGGACTACCGCGCGGATCCTTCCACTTGCGCTAACTGCAGCGCCTCGGGAACCTCTGCGATGTGCAGCGTAGAGGTTGGGAACGCACACGATGCACCATGCCCCTCCACGATCTGGAGGATCAACAGCAGAATCTCCTGCTTGATCTCGTGGTAACGCACCCAGTCTGTCGTCCGCGTAAAGGTGTAGACAAAGAAATCCAGTGACGAGGGGGCAAAGCTGTTGAAATTGACGATCAACGTCTGATTGGTATCGATTTCGGGGTGGGACTCCAGCATCGCCTTCACATCGTTAACGATTTTTGCCATCAACGGTGCATCTTCATAGCGAATCCCGATCGTCTCGTAGATGCGCCGATTGAGCATACGCGACGGGTTTTCGACCGATATCTGATTGAAAATCGCGTTGGGGATATACAGCGGTCGCTTGTCGAAGGTACGAATTCGGGTGAGACGCCAGCCAATGTCCTCAACTGTACCCTCAATTTCCTTGTCCGGTGAGCGCACCCAGTCACCCACGGCAAACGGACGATCCAGATAAATCATCAACCCGCCAAAGAAATTCGCCAACAGGTCTTTCGCCGCGAAGCCAACCGCTAGGCCACCAATGCCTCCAAACGCGAGCACACCGCTGATGCTATAACCGAGATACTGCATGACGACCATCGCGGTCGTGATAAAGATCGAGGCCCGAACCAGTTTTCCGATCGCTCGCACCGTCGTCGCGTCCATGGGCTTGCCCATGTATCGCGGATCGCGCAAATTCTCTTCAACATTACGCGTAAAGCGCAGGGCGAACCAGGTGATCACCAGGATCACACCAATCTCACGCACCGGCTCCGCCAATTCGAAAACGGCCGCTCCAGTCGCCCTCCCCGCGCGCTCGGCCGCAAGCGACAGGCCCAGTAACCAGATCAGCGCCGAGGCGGGAGGATTGATGGCACCGACAAGCGCATCGTCCCACGCATTAACGGTACGCTCCGCACGTTGCTTCAATTTGAGTACAAAACGACCAAACATCCAGGCGGCAAGCGCCGAAGCGAACACCATCAGGAAAATGGTGATAATCCACACCCTCTGATCACCAAACCAGCCTGCCAGCGCGGCCTGTAACGATTCCAGCACAACCCCTCCGTCAGTCAGGAACTCCCTGACACCAATAGCTCAGGCCCGGCTGACAGGCCGGGCCGAGTAACAGCAGAAATATTTATTGCGAATGCGAGGCTATGAAATGGGCGGGTTGCGGTCAATATCAACAACAACCAATCGCCGGCCCGGCGGCTTCACTGAGCGCTGGCCAGCAGATGATCCAGCCAGCCACGAGTCTCAAGCCAGCGCGGGCTTTTGACCAATTCCTCCCAGGAAACTCCATCGCCCCGGGCTTGCATTCGCTCCAGTCGGCGTACCGACTCGGCGGGCTGTTCGAAGCCTGTCAGTGCCTCTGCACATGCCAACGCACCAGCACGATTGTTACACACAATCCCCATATCGCAGCCGGCATCCATCGCAGCGCGGATACGCGCGGCATAACCGCCGGCAGCACCCGCGCCCTCCATCGACAGGTCATCACTGAAGATCACCCCTTCAAACCCCAGGCGCCGGCGCAAGACTTCCTGCAACCAATAGGGCGAAAAGCCGACAGAGAGCTGATCGACCTTAACGAAGCGGATATGCGCCGGCATCACGGCATCCAACTCGCCCGCGCGAATGCACTCAATGAACGGCAACGCATCGGTTGCAAGCACAGTTTCCAGATCTCGCTCGTCTTCCGGGAGCTCTTCATGACTATCTTCCAGCACATGTCCGTGGCCGGGGAAGTGCTTGCCCGTCGTCGCCATGCCCGCTTCGTGCATTCCCTGGATAAACGGACGAACGATCTCTGCCAGAGCGGCAGGGTCGGAACAAAAACTACGATCGCCGACAATGCGGCAATGCTGGTCATCTGCATCCAGAACCGGAGCGAAACTGAAGTCCAGGCCGTGTGCAATCAGCTCCGAAGCGAGCAGCCAGCCGACATCCTGGAGCTGCTGATGTGACGCATTCCGGACGAGCCGCTGCATGGATGGAATGCGGGTGAATCCGTCTTCCTTGAAGCGTTGTACCCGCCCACCTTCCTGATCGACGGCGATGAGTATCTCGGAGCGCTCGGCACGGATCTCCGCGACCAGTTCGGCAAGCTGCTGCCGGCTTTCAAAGTTCCGTGCGAAAAAGATAAGGCCGCCAACAACGGGGTTCCTTAGTAGCTCCCTGTCTTCAGCGACCAGGCGCGTACCTTCTATGTCCACCATCAACGGACCGATATTCCCAGCCATAGCATCCTCTCAAAGTCTGGGTGACAACCACGGGCGCGGCCGACAAGCAGAAAGGGCAACCGCTTACCTTTCCTTTCGCTCACCCGCCCGACCTTTCTCTGCCGCGCGGAGCCTTGCGAGCATAGGTTATTTTGGCGCAGTCAGCATAGCGCCGGCGACTGGCACCATGCGGTCCAGAGTTTCCTCCAGGCTACTTTCGGCACCGAAATCCTCCCTGAGGATAGCGTCGATGGCGTCAAAGCTCGACAAACTGAAGATTGTCGCGCCGAGCATGAAATATAGGCGCCAGTAGAACGTGACCGGATCCACTCCGGGCAACGCCTGGGCAAGCAGCCCCGCGAACCGGCGGTAAGTATTGCCGTATTGACTGACGATAAATTTGCGCAGATGCCCCTGATACTGGGTATAGGCAAGTCCTAACAATCGCATAAAGCGCTGTGGATCCCGGCCCTCCTTAATCAGGCTCGCCAGACCACCGCTGTAAAGACTCTGAAGCAGCCCCTCTACTTCGATGTGTCCGGCCTGCTCCGCGCGGCGATTGAGCTCCTCTTCGAGACGGGCGGTAAACGGGGTAAGAAAACGCTCAAAGACTGCCTGAATGAGCTCCTTCTTGGACCCAAAATGGTAATTCACTGCCGCCAGGTTCACACCAGCCGTACTGGTGATCGTCCGCAAAGAGGTTTCGGTAAATCCGCGCTCAGCGAAAAGCACCTCGGCAGCGTCGAGGATTCTGCTGACGGTATCTGTCTGGGCCATGAGAATTCAAACCAACAATTAAAACGCTCGTTTTGATTCCGGAGGTTAGCATAATTCCCCTGACTGGCATCCTGTAGATTTGTGCGCCGCCACACCGCTTTTGGGATGCCCGACCTACCTATAGCCCCGTATTAGCGTAATTTTTACACAAAATTAACAATTAACAGATGATTTTCACTAGCCCGGTGACAACTTTTGAAAAACGAGTCACTTTCGTAATTGAATGATGAAGCCCGTCCGTGCTCACATCTCACACGTCTGCATGTATTCAATGATGATGTCAGCCGCCTCATCCACGGTGTCGACCAACTGAAACAGCTCCAAATCTGAAGAGTCGATGCACGCGCGTTCAAGCACCGTATCTATCAGCCAGCGATGCAGGCCCGACCAGTACTTCTTGTCTACGAGCACAATGGGAAACTTCTGCACTTTTTTGGTTTGCACGAGAGTCAGTGCCTCGAACAGCTCGTCCAATGTGCCGTAGCCCCCGGGCAGACCCACAAAGCCCACCGCATGTTTGACGAACATAAACTTGCGAACAAAAAAGTAACGAAAGTTCAGGCTGATGTCCTGATAGGGATTTGGTACCTGCTCAAAAGGGAGTTCGATATTCAGACCGATGGAAATCCCCTCATGCGGAAACGCCCCGCGATTGCAGGCCTCCATCAGACCCGGCCCTCCCCCGGTCATGACGGGAATACCTTTCGACGCCAGCAGCTCACCGAGACGCATGCCCTGCTGGTACTCGGGACTCCCCTGTGGAAATCTTGCACTTCCAAACACTGTCACCGCGCACTTCAATGCAATCAGGCGCTCTATTCCATCCACCAGTTCGGACTGAATCCGCAGTACGCGCCAGGCTTCCGGCATTTTTGCATCAAGCATTACGATCGTCCCTGTATCCGCTAAAAATGGGGTTCTGGTGCGCCGTGAGACTCCACTTGTCATAAAAGTAGCAGCATTTCACCCGCGGCAGGCAGGGATTGCACCGCAACGGTTTCTGTATATAATCACAGCACCTGTATAAAAATACAGACCACTATCGAGCGTCTGACGCTCTGCATTTTGATGTCACCGATGCAGTTTGCGCAGATACGCCCAAGGGACGACGGGAAACGATTATGACCAATCTCACCGCGCGACAGGCTCAAGTACTTGAACTGATCAAAAGCCACATGGATGAAACGGGCTACCCACCCACCCGAGCCGAAATTGCGCAGCAATTAGGTTTTCGCTCTCCCAATGCCGCGGAAGAGCATCTAAAGGCACTCGCTCGAAAAGGTGCGATTGAAATGGTCGCCGGCGCCTCGCGCGGGATTCGAATCCCCGACCACCAACCAGGCCTGCCGATTATCGGACGTGTTGCAGCGGGCAACCCAATCCTCGCGGAATCCAATATTGAAGACTATTGCGATCTCCCCTCAGATTTCTTTCACCCACCCGCGGATTATCTCCTGCGAGTGCACGGTATGAGTATGCGCGACGCCGGGATCCTTGATGGGGATTTGCTCGCGGTCCAGCGTACCGATCAGGCGCGTAACGGACAGATTGTCGTAGCCCGAATTGAAGACGAAGTCACAGTGAAGCGGTTCAGGCGCAAAGGCAATCAAGCCACGGTGCAGCTGCTTCCCGAAAATGACGAATTCGATATTATCCAGGTCGATATGCGGGACAAGCTATTTGCCATTGAAGGGCTCGCGGTGGGCGTCATCCGACAGACTCCCTGAGCATCCCCGCCTGGGGCCTCAGGGCCCCATCTATCTCCACCCCAAGCGCCTCGCGTCATTATTGGCTACCCGTCGGAATTGCGTCTGGCGGAAGTCAGAACCACAGCCTGAACATTGCGCATCGCTATCGGCGCGCATTAGTCAGAAACGAAAAGAAAAATGGGACGAGAGAAGTCGAACCACCAAGGCCTTGGTGCGGAAGCTATAGTGCCACCCAGCCCTGGTTTATTGCGGGGGGATTAGTGAATGGTGTGCGAGATCGGCTCAGGCTCTTCCTCGTCGAAAAACTCTGCAGACACACTGTCTAAATTTTGCACAGCATCAATTCCGGCTTCGAGCATGGCCCTGGCCACGGCAATTTTGTGCTCACGAAGAAAATCGGCGCTCATCTCGGAAAAGTGGATACGTACGAGCGGCTCTTCACCCTGTGCACCCGCCCGGCGCAGAGCGACATCACCGTTCGCCAGCTCAATGATTTCAAAAGTCTCGGAGGACATGCACTTCTCCCTCAGCGTCAATTTTCCCGCAGTGTACCACAGCAGGAGTCATCGCGCTTAAGAAGCTACCACTCCTGGGACTGTGCGCGATGGCGGGTAACCAGCTCGTTCAATGCACTACGCCACTCTCTAAGCACCCCGGCATTGAGTTCAGGCGCAGGCCTGGAAGACACCGCAATGATATCCCCACCGGCTTCAGCCGCCGCCGAATCCCCTCCCTGAAACTGCCAGAGCGATTGCCAAACGGCATTGAGCTGACTCAGCCAACTGTCGGGCTCGGATAGCAGCAACCGCATTTCCTGTGCTTCAGCGCTATAGGTGCCGCGCCTCTCAGCAGCACTCGCAAGCGCTTCTGGCGTTTGCGGCTCTTCACCCAGCTGCAATTGAAACGCCGTCTCCGCGAGAAAGGACTGCACCCCCCGCCACAGGTGGAGCACCACCGCCTCCTGTAAGGCCTCCGCTTGCAGGCGGGGCCCAGCTTCAAGATCCAGCAGAAGCTGGGCTTTCCTCAGGGCAGCGGCAACACTACCGGTATACGGATTGCTCACTTGGATTTGGACGCGGCTTTTTTAGGTGCCGCTTTCTTTTTCGGTGCCGCTTTCTTGGCAGCCGGCTTTGCCTTGCTGGCCGCTTTACCCGTCACCTCACTCTGCCACTTGCCATCTCGATAGAAAGCCCGCCATCCGGTGGCCTTGCCCTCTTCTTCTGACTGAACGTACTGCTCCTGCGTTTTGCGGCTAAATCGAATCACCGTATCGCGACCCTGATCATCCTCTGCGGGCGCAGAAAACAGGAAGCTGTACTTCGGATCAATCTCCGACTTGTGCGGCAAAATTTCTTTCACCAGCGGTGCTCGCGTCTCGCGATTTTTCGGAAACTGGCTGGCAGCAAGGAAAAGCCCGGAGGCCCCATCCCGCAGGATGTAATGGTCATCTACCTTCTGGCATGCCAGTTCAGGCATCGGCACAGGGTCCATTTTGGGCGGTGCGGGCTGACCGTTCTTCAGAAGCTTGCGCGTGTTCTTACAGGACTCATTGGTACAGCCGAAGTATTTACCAAAGCGGCCGGACTTCAGCTGCATGTCGCTGCCGCACTTGTCACATTCAATGACAGGGCCGTCATAGCCCTTGATTTTGAAGGTACCCTGCTCCACCTCATACCCGCTGCAATCCGGGTTATTGCCGCAAATATGGAGCTTGCGCTGCTCATCGACCAGATAGCTGTCCATCGCGGTACCGCATTTCGGACAACGGCGCTTGTCCCGAAGCTGGCGGGTTTCCGCGTCTTCATCCTGGTCTGCATCGATAGCCTCGTCTCCGGAGACGAGGTTCATCGTATTGGTGCAGCGCTCTTTGGGCGGCAAACCGTATCCGGAGCAACCGAGAAATACGCCGGTCGAACCTGTACGAATTTGCATATGGCGACCGCACTTGCTGCATTCGATATCGGTATCGGTGGGAGAATTGCGGCGCATTCCTCCCTCTGCGGACTGTGCCGTTTCGAGTCGGCCAGAGAAATCTTTATAGAATGCATCGAGAAGATCCTTCCAGCCTCGATCGCCATCAGCGACCTCGTCCAGAGACTCTTCCAGGCTCGCGGTGAAGCCATAATCCATCAGGTCAGTGAAACTCTCGCTGAGACGATCGGTCACGATATCGCCCATCTTCTCTGCGTAAAAACGCCGGTTCTCGAGGCGGACATAGCCCCGATCCTGAATCGTCGAAATAATCGACGCATAAGTGGATGGACGCCCGATACCGCGCTTTTCCAGCTCTTTCACCAGTGCAGCCTCGCTAAATCGCGCAGGCGGCTTGGTAAAGTGCTGCTTGGGATCCAGCTTCTGCAGTGCCAGTTTGTCCCCGACCTTGACGTCAGGCAGCAGCATATCCTCATCTTTTTTGCTGGCAGGTGGGGCCACTTTGAGGAAACCGTCGAATCGAATGACACGACCACGGGCACGCAATTCAAAGTCGCCCGCGGATACAACGATCGACGACGACGTATATTGAGCCGGTGTCATCTGGCACGCCACGAACTGCTGCCAAATCAGGTTGTAGAGACGCTCTGCATCGCGCTCAACGCCAGAAAGCATATTCGGCTGCACTCGCACATCGGACGGGCGTATCGCTTCGTGAGCTTCCTGTGCGCCTTCTTTGCTGCTGTAGCTAACCGGATTATCGGGCAGGTATTTGTCGCCGTAATTCTCCTGAATAAAGTCGCGCGCCGAATCGACAGCTTCCTTACTCAGATTGGTGGAATCGGTCCGCATATAAGTGATGTGGCCAGCTTCATACAGCCTCTGGGCCAGCATCATGGTTTTCTTTACGCTAAATCCGAGGCGATTGCTCGCCGCCTGCTGTAGCGTTGAAGTAATGAAAGGGGCTGAAGGCTTGGAGCTGGTCGGCTTGTCATCGCGACCCGAAACAACATACTCGCAGCCTTGCAGCGCAGATACTGCGGCACTGGCCTGAGTCTCATTGACTGGCTTGAAGGCACTACCAGATTGTTTTTTAACCTCAAGCCGCAGCGGATTCGCCTTGGCAGTTTGAGTATCCGCAAACAGGGTCCAGTACTCTTCCGGGATGAATGCACGAATTTCTCGTTCACGCTCCACCACCAGCTTAACCGCGACCGACTGCACCCGGCCGGCAGAAAGACCGCGGGCCACTTTCTCCCAGAGCAGTGGGGAGACCATGTAACCCACGATACGGTCGAGGAAACGACGCGCCTGCTGTGCGTTAACGCGATTAATATTCAGGCGTCCAGGATCCTTGAACGCCTCCTGAATCGCGGACTTGGTGATTTCGTTGAAGACAACACGGCGATACCGCGCATCATTCCCACCAATGGCTTCTCTGAGGTGCCAGGCAATAGCCTCTCCCTCGCGGTCCAAGTCCGTTGCGAGATAGATTTGGTCGGCATTCTCGGCCAGCTTGCGCAACTCGCTGACCACCTTCTCTTTACCCGGGAGAATTTCGTAGTGGGCATCCCAGTTGTGATCCGGATCAATCCCCATCCGTCGAATCAACTGCTCACGATTCTTTTTGCGCTTGTACTTCTCTTTCGCTTCCGGCGAGAGCTTGCGGGTCTCCGCGGCACGACGTGCCCGCTCTTTTGGATCGACCGGCTGCTTGTTACTGCCTGCGGTGGGCAAATCCCGAATATGGCCAACGCTGGACTTCACAACAAAGTCCTTACCGAGGTACTTGTTGATCGTTTTGGCTTTGGCCGGGGATTCGACGATAACCAGTGACTTACCCATAACTGCCTGATTTTAAAAGGATTTCTCTCAAGTCTCACCACCCGGCAAAAGGCCTTCTGGCGGACCGCAATGCGCGAATATATAAGCCCCGCTCCGGGCCGGGTCAAGCGAGGAGGTCAAATTACTTTTCTTTTTTTGCAATTCAGACCGTGCTTTTTGGCGACATCCGGATGCCTTTTGCGACCAGTTTTTCACCGGTTCGACACTTCCCAATCCGCCGTTTCGCCACCTGGGCCAGCACGCTTGTCACGCCTGGGACCGAGGGCGAAGCGTGGCCTCTATTTCGGGCCGATATTTCGCCAGAGACGCTTCAAGCGCCTGGACAGCGGTCTCACCGCCGATCTCCCGCCACTGAATACCGAGCCCAGCCTGAAACGCTGATAGTGCGACAGCGTCCGCCGGCAATTCGTTCAATAATTGCAGCAGTATGGGCCACGCACCTTCGGGCGCTCGTTCACGGCCCACCCAATCCCACTTGCCGTCAAAATGCATCTCATGCGACATACGCTGTACTGCCAGAGACCAGCCCGTGTGCAACTTGCGGGCGTCACCCCAGCGCGCAATATAAAAAGCCGCCGAGCCATCGCCGCACGCAGGTGGTACGGAAGACATCTGGACAATCAGACCCTGTTTCGCTGCATGCTGGCGCATTGACGCAAGTCTGCGCTGACGATCCGTGGGCCGCAGCCAAAAAATCGGTCCAATGACCAGCGCAATAGCCAGTGCAATGATGACAATCGGCCACCATCCCCCCATGTGAACATCCTCATACAAATAAAATATTTAGTGCCAATTCTGCCCTGCGGGCATGCATCCGTGTCAATTGAATTGAATTACATTAGACTCTCTTGAGCAGGAGCCCGCCATTGGAACGCCCCCTTGCCTTGATCGCAACAGGGACGTGGCCTAACGACGCAGCCCCAGGGATACAAGCAAGGAGCCGAGCCCGGATGCCAAACTACAAAAAGATACTCGTCGGTTTGGACCTGTCTGAAGACTCAAGCCAGGTTTTGCACAAAGCGGAGGAAATCGCCAAAGCGTTTGATGCTGAACTGAGCCTTTCCCACGTAATCGAGCCGCTGACGTTTGCCTACGGTGGCGACATTCCCATGGACCTTACCGAGGTCCAGGAGCAACTCCAAACCCAGGCCAAGGACCAGCTCGCGAAAGCCTCAGGCCCCCTGGGCATTCCCGAGGAACGCCAACATGTCGTTCTCGGCCAGCCAGCCTCAGAGATTCACCGGCTCGCCGAGGAAATCGACGCGGACCTGGTCATTATCGGCAGCCACGGTCGTCACGGTCTCGCACTACTGCTTGGATCCACAGCAAATGGGGTACTGCACGGCGCGGGCTGTGATGTGCTGGCAGTCAGGGTGCGCCAGGAATAAGCCCAACTTCGCTCAGACACCCGCTCCGCGGCGCGCTCTCGAGAGAGCGCAATCCCGTTGGCGGCGTCAGCCCCCCTCGTCCAGCTCCGCCCATCGCTCAAAGGCAGCTTCGAGCTCTGCCTGCCGATCAGCCAGCACCCGCAATCGCTGGTCGACGATTTGGGGATCTTGCTGGTAAAAACCCGGGCCCGCGACTTCTTGCTCGATCGCTGCGATCTCAGTTTCCAGTGACTCTATTTTTCCTGGCAGGCTGTCGAGCTCGCGCTGAAGTTTGTAGCTGAGCTTTTTTGTTTTCTGGCGCTCCGGCTTTCCCGCTTCGCTTTTCGGCGATTCCTTTTCGCCAGTGCCATCGGCGCCATCAGCGACTGTCGTCCCGATACCCGACTGTTTGATTTTGTCGAGAAATTGACCGCCCTGACGGATAAAATCGGCGTATCCACCAACATACTCGCGTACGCGACCGCCCCCCTCAAAAGCCAGACACGAATCCACCACATTATCCAGAAACGCACGATCGTGGCTGACCAGCAACACCGTTCCTTCATAATCCAGTAGCAGCTGCTCGAGAAGCTCCAACGTCTCGATATCGAGGTCATTGGTGGGCTCATCCAACACCAGAACGTTGGCGGGCTGGCTGAACAGCTTCGCCAACATTGCACGGTTTCGCTCTCCACCGCTGAGTGCTTCAACCCGGGTACGGGCTTTTAATGGCGAAAAAAGGAAGTCGGCCAGATACGACATGGCATGGCGGGTGCGTCCGCCCACGGTAATGGACTCGCGTCCCTCGGCGATATTGTCCAGTACGGTAAGGTCCGGATTCAGCTGGTCTCTCCGCTGATCGAAATATCCCACCTGCTGGCGAGTGCCGAGGCGAATGCGCCCTTGCAGCGGCTCAATTTCACCCAGCAGTAATCGTATGAGGGTACTTTTCCCAACCCCATTTGGACCGATCAAGCCGACCTTGTCACCACGCATCAGGGTAAAGTCCAGGTTCTGGATCAAGGGGTCTTCACCCGGATAGCCGAAGCCAACCCCCTTGAGCTCTGCCACAAGCTTCCCGGAACGTTCCCCTGCATCCACACTGAGCTTCGCAACGCCCTGGCGAGAACGCCTCGCTTCGCGCTGGCGTCGCAGGTCCTTCAGCGCGCGCACCCGTCCCTCATTGCGGGTTCGCCGGGCTTTGATTCCCTGACGGATCCAGGTTTCCTCCTGCGCCAACTTGCGATCGAACAGCGCCTCGTGACGCGCTTCTTCTTCAAGCAGCTTTTCTTTCTGGTCGAGAAAGCGGTCGAAACCACATTCAAATTCACGCAAGTAACCACGATCGAGATCCCACACCCGGGTCGCCAGTCGCTGTGCCAGTGCCCGGTCATGCGTCACAAAGAGAAGCGCCCCGCGAAAGCTGGCCAGGAAGTCTTCCAGCCATTCGACCGCGGCGATATCCAGGTGGTTTGTCGGCTCGTCGAGAATCAGGAGATCCGGCTCTACAACCAGCGCCCGCGCGAGCGCAGCGCGCCGCTGCCATCCTCCCGAGAGGTCCCCAACGACGGCGGAAGGATCCAGCCCCATTCGATCGATAATGCTGTCGATCGCAGGCATTTTGTCCCACCCGTGCGCCTCGTCAATGCGCTCCTGCAGGTCTGCACAAGGATCATCCCTATAGGACGCCAACCAACTGCCCACAGGACCCAGACCCTCAGCGACAAAGCGATAAACCGGATCCCTGGACGACGATGGCAGCTCCTGGGCGAGCTCTGTACATACCAGCCCGCTCGCGCACACGATTTCGCCGGAGTCCGGCTCGGTGTGGCCGGCAATCAGCGAGAGCAGGCTCGATTTGCCTTCGCCATTTCGGCCCACCAGGCACACCCGGTCTCCTCTCGCGAGTGAGGCAGAGCCTTCATCTACAAGCACTTGGGCGCCATAGCGCAATGTCACGGATTCCAACTTGAGCAACATAGAACAACTACAATATTGAATAGGTACCAGAAAATGCTGTAGGCCAATTGACGCCAGGGTAATTGGCGCAGTATTCGACTAGTACACAGAAGTTAACAAAGCTTTATTTTACGCTTTATTCGTCGCTCCGAGCAGGCCACATTGCCCCAATGTTCACTGCAGCGTACGAAAGCCTAAAGCCGTCAATCGGGTGATATGGATGTCGATTGCACAAACTGGACGCGCTCTTGCGCTATTACTCGCGTTGGCTTCCTCCGTCTCGCTGTTCATTACCACTCCCGTACCTGCACAGGCCTCCGAGAACGATAGCCAGCGCAAGGCGGAGAAGGCTGTGGCCCAACGGGCTAAACTGCAGCGGGCCCGCGAGGCCATTGCCCGCGGCGATCGGAAAACCGTCGCGCAGATAAAGAAAGAGCTGGGCGACTATCCGCTGTTGCCGTACATAGAGTATTGGGACATCAGTCGGCGCATCTCCCGCCTGCCCTACCAGGACATCGACCGGTTCATCGAGCAGTACCAGGACACGGCGATTGGTGACTGGATGCGAGTACGGATCCTGCGCGAACTGGGGAGCCGGGACAGATTCCGAAAGTATCTCGAATACTACGACCCTGAAAAAATCCGGCGCACCTCACTGCGCTGCTACTACGCGGATGCGCTGTCACGGCACGGCAATAAAGAGGAAGCCTATAAGCTCGTAGAAGACCTCTGGCTGGTGGGGCGGTCCCAGGCTGACGAGTGCGACCAGGTATTCAGCCGATGGATCAAGGATGGCGGCCTGACCCAGGAACTCGCCTGGCAACGCCATCTGCTGGCCGTCAAAAACAATAACATCGATCTGGCCAAATACATTGCTCGTCGCATGGATCCAAAACATGCCCGAATGGCCACCCTACTCCGGTCGGTTCACGCCAAACCCAAACAGCTCACAGATGCTTCTCGCTTTGTCAAAGAGCAGCCAGAATATCGCGACATCGTCCTTCATGGCCTGCATCGCCTCGCCCGGTTGGACGCCAGCGCTGCGGATGCTGCGTGGCAAAAATTCGAGGCGAGCTTTCTGTTTTCCGATGAGGAGCGCGATGGCCTGATTCGCCAGCTGGCCACCCAGTATGCGCGCCAGGATGATACGGAGGGCCTGCGCCGGCTGATAGATCGTGTTGAGAGTTTCGCTGACACACGCACTATTGGCTGGCTCGCCCGCCAGGCTATGCGGGAGATGGACTGGGAACAGGTCGAATTCTGGATCGATCGATTGCCGGAGAGCGAGCAGGAAAAGGACGTCTGGGTGTACTGGAAAGCCCGTGTCATCGAAGAACTTTACGGCAAAGGTAAAGCAGATGAGGCCATCGCGCTGTACAAAAAGGTAGCCGCAGAACGCAGCTACTACGGGTTTCTTGCCGCCGACACCCTGGGCTTGCATTACAGTTTCGTCGACCGTCCGGCACCCATCACCAGCGAGCAAGTCACCGTAATGGCACAGCAACCCGGAATGCTGCGCGCCCAGGAACTGCAGGCGATTGGTGAGCTCTATCACGCGCGTCGGGAGTGGGACTATGCCACACGGGGGCTACCGCATTCCGGGCTGCTGTCCGCTGGCAAGGTGGCCAGCTCCTGGGGCTGGTACCACAAGTCAATCCAATCGGTGCTTGCCGCCGAATACCTTGATGATCTGGAGCTGCGCTTTCCCCTGGCATTCTCGGACATCGTGGCCGACGTGAGTCAAAAGATTGGCGAATCAACCGCCCTCGATCCGTATCTGATCTACGCCGTCGCACGCCAGGAGAGCCATTTCAATCACGATGCAAAATCACATGCCGGTGCTTTGGGATTGATGCAGTTGTTGCCATCGACTGCTCGCGCAACGGCGAAGCGCGCCGGCGTCAAATACCGACGCAGCTGGGATCTACTCAGTCCAAGCACGAATATCGCATTGGGTAGTTTCTATCTGAAAACCCTCCTGAAACGATTCGATAATAATCGCATATTGGCGGCCGCCGCCTACAATGCCGGCCCCACCAGAGTAGCGCGCTGGCTCAAGGAAACGGAAAGCAAGCTGCCCTATGACGTTTGGATCGAGACAATCCCGTATCGCGAGACCCGTAAATACGTTCAGAATGTCCTCGCCTACTCGGTAATTTATGCGTACCGAAGTGGGACACAAGCCCCATTACTCCGAGAGAACGAAGCCGCCAGTAAACTATAAATGGACGAATGCGCCGCTTGCTGGCGCACACTGGAGAGAAAGGAAAACGAAACGCTGGCCCTGCCACAGGGTCGTGACAGAAGCGTGGAAGGGGTGTGGAAGGGGCCTGGAAGATTGCCAGCGATTGGCGTAGTCGAATGGGTTACTGGAGCGAACAATATCCCCTCAACGGCAAACCTACCCGACCCGCGGCCATATGGTATTCGCCATTGAGGCGATTCTATTGCTTCGGTATCCCGCGATTCGCCAACCAATCGGACAATGCGGCGGAATCAAAAGGCCAGCCAAGCACATCATCGGGATCGCCAAGACCCACCACAGGAATCGACAGGGCAAATCGATCTTCGAGTTCTGGGTCACCAGCAATATCGCGTTCCCTGAGCACCAGGCCAACCCTGGACAGAACCGGCCAGATTTCCACCTTGGCCTTTTCACACAAGCTGCAACCCAGGGTGGTGTACAGTACAAGCTCCGCCGGCATGGCTTATAGGAATCCGTTGCTGCGCGCCCAGTACACACCCATTGCGGCCGCAGCGACCAGCAATATTCCGGCCCAAACCCGGAAGCCGCCCTGCCCCGATTGCGCCATGGTGTCTGCTTCGAAGCGCTGTCGCTCACGGGTCGGTTGATCGGCGGGCACGGCAGCACTTTGAGCGCGGCTGTCCGCCTCCTGACGCACCCCAGGGGCTGAAACCGCCGGCCGCAACGTCGTCTTATCCAGGTCATCTGCTGGCCCGACCACGCTAAAACTCAAGGTATCAAAACGCAGTTCATCGCCGCGGCGTACCCTCGCTTCAGTGACCCTGCGATTGTTCAAAAAGGTTCCGTTTGCCGAACCGAGATCGGTCACAAACATCAGGCCATCACGGACCTCAAGACGGGCATGGCGCCGGGACAAATGAGATAGAGAGAACGTGATATCGCATTCGTCAGATCGCCCGACGACGCTTGTGCGCTTCACGGGAAATACTCGCCCGGCGATCGCCGGGTGATTGGCTCGCAATGCCCAGGCCACTGAAGCGTGGCTGACACCGGCCTTGGCACGCACAGCTTTGGGATCCAGAACCGCCAGATCACGGCCGCCCACTTTCAGTTTGTCATTGGGTTTCAACGTGTGATCGCCAACCACCGGCACCCCGTTGACCAAAATTTCGCCACCCTCAGAAAGGTTACGCAGCGTAAGCACACCTTGATCAACAACAATTTCGGCGTGGAGCTTGTCGACCTGATCGTCGGCAATGACCAGGTTGCAGCTGGGGGCCCGGCCGATTGTTACACTGGGCGCCACCAACCAAACACTTTGGCTGGAATCCTTTAGATCACAGAGTTTTAGCATTGAACTGGCTCCGTATGCTCTGACTGACTACCGCGGAAACAGACACCGCGCCACCAGATCCGGGGCATGCGCCCCTTCGAACCTCATCCTGACGCCCTGACTCCCACAAAAAGGTCTCATCAGGCGTCCTGTTATCGTTTGCGGCAGTTTATCACGCGTAATTACATTGGCATGTGATTGAGTTTGCAGCTTACAATCTGCCAAGGCTCTATCATGCCCCCGCGAATCGCAGTCACTCAGGCTGAGCGGTTTCGGAGGAACTGGCGCTGGATAATAAGTTACAGGTAGTTGCACGCAGTGAGTGAAGCCCAATTAGGCGATGTTTCCAAGTACCACGACTCTGGCCAACAATCGAGCCAGGGGTACCGTAGCGCCGGCAGCACGCACCCCGGATATCGTCGAGAGCAAAATGAAGACGCTTTTTGGGGCGATGAAAACCGCGGCGTTTGGATTGTAGCCGATGGCCTGGGGGGCCACGAAGCCGGCGAGATCGCCAGCAAAACCGTAGTTGAGGAAGTCCAGCGCTCCGCGGCCACAGACCGTCATTTCGAACATGCGCTGCAGCGCGCCCACGCCCTGCTTATGGGCGACGAAACAAATGCAGCGAATATGGGGTCCACAGCCGTCGTCCTCGCTGAAGAAGGCGCCTATTACCATATTTACTGGGTGGGCGACAGCCGTGCGTACCTCTGGAGCCCATCAGCCCAGAGCGGCACACTCAAGCAAATTACCAACGACCATTCCTACGTCCAGATGCTGATCGATTCCGGCGCAATTCGCCCTCAGGAAGCAGCCAGCCACCCAAATCGTCATGTGATTACCCGCTGTATCGGCGGCAGCAGCAACCCAACCCTTGAGGTCGATCGGGTTTCTGCTCCCTGGCGGAAGGGGGATCGACTATTGTTGTGCAGTGATGGCCTCAGCTCGGAGGTGGAGGAGAGCGAGATCTGCACCATACTCGCCGACAATCCTGATAATCGTCGTGCTACCGACCTGCTGATTGCCGCGGCCCTCGATGCCGGCGGAAAAGACAATATCACCGTGCAGGTGATCGACGCGCCTGCCTGTCCGGAAGATGATCTAGCGTCCTCTGGCGATTACCCGAAAGCGCTGGCACGCCCCGTCGGAAAAGGCATCACTAAATCCACTCTGGCAGTAACAATTACTGGCGCCCTGGCGGTACTGGCGCTGTCGGCAATGTGGCTTCTCGACAAGCTGCCCATTTAACGAGGCGATTTCAATGGAGGTCGTGAGTTCCGGTCAAAATTCGCTGGAGATACCCGGCTATCGCATCCTGAAGAAAATCAATCAGGGCGGTATGTCAACGGTATACCTGGCCGTCCAACGCAGCGTCGGGCGGCAGGTTGCACTGAAAGTCATGTCTCCGGTGCTGAATGCGGATCCGATATTCAGCGAGCGATTCCAACGGGAAGCCAATATTGTTGGGCAGCTCTCTCACCCCAACATCGTCGCCGTGCACGATATTGGGCGCTACCGCAGCCTCAACTATATCGCGATGGACTACATGCCCGGCGGCTCTGTTTCTGACCGCTTGGCGACCTCAACGATTGATCCGGTCGATGCGCTCAATATCACCCGGGAGATCGCTCTCGCGCTGGATCACGCGCATGGCAAGGGATATGTCCACCGGGATCTGAAACCTGAAAACATCCTGTTCCGCGAAGATGGCTCTGCCGTACTGACCGACTTCGGTGTTGCCAAAGCCGTTGCCCGAACAACGCGGATGACCAACACCGGCATGGTGGTCGGCACTCCACACTATATGAGCCCCGAACAGGCCCGCGGCGCCTCCGTGGATGGTCGCGCCGACCTGTACAGCCTGGGCATCGTTTTTTACGAGATGCTCACAAGTGTCGTGCCCTTTCAGGCCGATGAAGCCGTCGCGATTGCGATTAAACACCTGACCGATCCGATTCCGCGGCTGCCTGCGCGACACTCCCTGTACCAGGACCTGATCGACCGTTTTCTCGCAAAAGATCCCGACAAGCGCTTTCGCCGCGGGCTCGAGGTGGTCGAGGCAATTGATCTCCTACTCGCCGCGCTGGCCGGTAAACCCGCAAGCCAGGTGGCGCATCTGAATGCCGTCACGGGTGTACATTCTGCAAGCCTGCTCAAGGCACTGCTTGTCACTCTGTATGGCACCGCGAGTGACTACCTTGCGGCAGCCTGGGCCAAGTTCCGCGATCGCCCTCTTGAGCAAAAGCCGGAACGCCAGGAGCAGGAAACAACGGTGCGTTTGCGCGAAGTACTCGCGCAAACCACCAGTGAACCCATGAAAGCGGGCCGCCGAAAATACGGGCTTGCCCTGTCCATCCTAACCGTGGTTATTTTGTTCGCGTGGCTCGGTAGCGGACCCTCACCTGAAGATACAGCACCTGCGGCCATAGCGGATCCCCCTTCGCCGGCCGCGGAGAACCGGGCGCTTTCCGGAACGGGGATGTCATCTCTGAGCATCCTTGCCCAACTCACAGATCGGGACCAACCAGCCTCTGGCGCGAGCCGGGACACCGTCCCCTCAGCAGGGGCACTGAAAGAAATTCGCGTACCACTGGATCCCCGCGCAACAGCTTCTGAGACCGCCTCAGCGGCTTCCGCTCAGGTTGAGGAAATCGCCGGCAGTGTTCCGTCAGACACAACAATGGACCCGACTGACGACAAACCTTTGGCCACGCCCAGCACATCAGATGCAGCCACCGCGCCGGTGCTGGCAGACACCTTCCCACTCACCATTCGAGTCGAGCCGCGGGACGCCCGAGTGCGCGTCATGAATATCAAACCGCGCTATGTGCCGGGCATTGAACTCAAACCCGGACGTTATGATATTGAAGTCAGCAAGCCGGGTTACGATTCGGTCCGACGCTGGGTCACAGTGGCCTCTTCTGCGGTCACTTTGCCTGTCGCGTTGCAACGGCGATATTTCCCCGGTAACACCTTTACCTCACCCACCCGACAGGGTGTCAAGGGCCCGGAGATGGTCGTTGTTGGAGAGGGTCTGTTTACCATGGGTGACAACCGGCAACTCGCCGCGAGCCCCGCGCACGCCGTTGTGATCAACAGGCCGTTCGCAATTTCCACACGGGAAATCACCTTCGACGAATACGACCGCTTTGCCAGAGCAACCGGAGCCGGACTGCCCGGGGACGCGAGCTGGGGGCGCGGCGACCGCCCTGTCATTAACGTAACGTGGGAAGAAGCCCGTAATTATGCCCGCTGGCTGTCACGGCAGACGGGCCAACGCTACAGGCTTCCGACGGAAGCGGAATGGGAGTATGCATCCCGCGCAGGTACGGCCACTCCCCACTGGTGGGGTTCGGACTCTCCCAAAGGGAAGTCAAATTGCCGACGAGGTTGTGGCAGCGAGTTTGTGGGTGTATTCAACGTGAGTACTGCACCGACAGGACATTTCGATGCCAATCCCTTCGGGCTCCATGACACCTCTGGCAATGTTGCCGAGTGGACCCAGGACTGCTTTATTCGGGGATATGCCAATGCATCGGGAACCAGCGCGGCGCGCACGCAGAAAAACTGCGCGATTCGGACAATCCGCGGAGGCTCAGTGCGGGACCCGCTACGCAATGTCAGCGCAACTTACCGAACCGGCCAAGATGCCAAAAGCCCATCAAAATACACTGGGTTCCGTGTGTTGATGGAGCTTTGACACCATCCTGTTGATCGTACGCGCCTGATCTCGGCAAGGCTTCGCTCAGGCGCTATTCTCTCCCGCAACGAACTAGTTGCGGTGTTTAATTTCCCAGACATTATGGATTTTCGGGTTGCGCTCAAAATCCTTGTCCAACATCCGGCGGGACAACTCTTCCACCACGAAGCGCTCGCTCAACGCTTCCGCCATGCGAAAAGATCGCAGGTTATTGGAAAACACCAGGCGACCGTCCCTGGCCAGCAATGCCATACACTGCTCGATGAGTCGCGCGTGATCTTTCTGAATATCCAAGACTCCACGCATCTTCGCAGAATTTGAAAAGCTCGGAGGGTCCAGAAAAATCACCTGGTACTGACCACGACGATTGTGTTGTGCAGATTCGAGCCACTGCAGGCAATCGGCCTCAACCAACTGATGCCGATACGGGTCCAGGTTATTCTGTCGAAAATTTCGAGAGGCCCAAGCCTGGTAGGTCTTTGACATGTCGACACTGGTACTCTCCGCGCAACCGCCGAGCGCCGCTTGCACGGTTGCCGTCGCCGTATAACAGAAGAGATTTAACAGACGCTTCCCTGCGGAAACTTCACGCAGGTATTTACGCACGGGACGATGATCGAGGAAAAGACCGGTATCCAGATAGGACCAGAGATCTATTTCAAACTGGGCACCATATTCTGATACCCAGAAAGACTTGTTGCCCGCTTGCCCCTGACGCTTCTGATACTGGCTGCCTGCAGACTTGTGGCTATGCCTGCGCCGCTCTTTGATACTGATATTCGACATCGGCAAATCGAGTACCCGCTGGACCGCACGCACCAGTTCCCGTAATCGCCGCTGGGCTTTTTCTTCCGGGATACTGGCAGGCGCACGGTACTCCTGAATGTGCGCAAACTGTGCCCCATCCACACTTCGGTAGAGGTCAATCGCCGCGGAAAATTCTGGCAAATCCGCGTCATACAATCGGAAATTCTCTACTCCGCTGCGTCCGGCCCATTTACCAATGGTCCGAAGGTTTTTACGCAGACGATTCGCCACCATTTCCGCTTCTGCCGATAGCGGACGCGGTCCGGTTCCGATCGCTGTATCCCCTTCCCTGCGCTCACGCACAGTGAACAGCAGCAGCTGGCTAGGCAAACTACCGTTGAACAACTGATACTGTTTATGGGACTTCAGGCCTGTCTCAAATCCCAATTCCGGGTTGCCGGTAAAAATACCGACTTTCCAGCCCGGTAATTCCGCTTTGAGTTGCCCGCCAAGCTCCGCATACGTCGCGCGCAGGGCCTCCTGCTCCCCCAAGCGCTCTCCGTAAGGCGGATTCGTCAAGACCAGGCCGCGCTTGATCTCACGATGACTCGGGATCTTGAACCCGGAAACCGGCCGACAGCTCACCCGCACAAAGCGCGACACCCCTGCCGCATCGATGTTGTGTTCCGCGGCGAACAGTACTTTGGCGTCGGCATCGTACCCGCGAATCTCCGGCAGTGATTGGTCCAGTCCATTGCGCTTTCGTGTCAGTGCATCTTCTCTCAGTTCGAGCCAAATATCTGACTGGTGATTGAGCCAACGCTCGAAGCCAAAGCTCTCCCGGGTTAAGCCCGGCGCAATATCAGCCGCCATCAGGGCAGCCTCGATCAGAATCGTTCCTGAGCCGCACATCGGGTCCAGCAATGCGCCACCCTCCCGGGCAATCTCCGGCCACCCAGACCGGATCAACAGAGCAGCAGCGAGGTTTTCCTTTAGAGGCGCTGCGCCGATATGCGTGCGGTATCCACGCCGGTGCAAGCTCTCTCCGCTCAGGTCGATGGCGACTTCAAGCGTATCTCGATGTAGACGCAAGGTAACAGAAAGGTCTGGACGGTCACGATCAACGATTGGCCGCGCCCCGGAATCCCGGCGAAGACGATCGACGATCGCATCTTTCGCTTTTTGTGCACCAAATTGCGTGTTCCGGATCTCCCGGTTTGTCCCCGAAAATTGCACCCAGAGCGTACCGGAAGGGTTCAAGTGCTCTTCCCAGGGAATCGCCGCAACCGCGCGATACAGGTCATCCGCAGTAACGATCTTCTCCTGCGCCAATCGTAAAAGAACGCGGTTGGCCAGTCGGCTCCACAGACAGGCCTTATAGCCGAGCGCGAGGGGCCCGGAAAAATACACGGCGGCCGGCTGTTCACGGAGCTCTGTGGCGCCCAGTGTTCTCAGCTCCTGCGCCAGCAGGCCCTCCAGCCCTTTGGGGCAAGTCGCAGTGAAATGTAGCGAATTACTATCTAAATTACGCAAAATGTACCTATAAAAAGCAAAAAGAGCACAGCAAAAAGGTCAGTGCGGCGATAACCAGTCTCCCGATACTCGTCAGTCAATGCACCCTGTCGATCGGCAGGACCGTCCCGCAACCAGCGCGCTTTGCCTGTGATTTAAACGCCCACACAATAACCTAGGAAAAGGGCGTTCACCCGTAATCTGAGTGCAACATTGGCTAGGCTTAAACATAGAGACATGGCGGAAGCCTATACGCCCCCGCCCTTTAGTCGAAGTACGCGAAAGATAACTCTCGAGGTGCTGCTTACGATGAAAAGCCACAAACGCAACCGGGCCGACCGGGCCTTCTACAAAGGTTACCTCGCCGCAACAGAAAACCGACCGATGGACAGCTGCCCCTTTTCCAGCGAGAACTCCCACCAGGAGTGGGTCAATGGCTGGCGAGAAGGCAGGGAAGATTACTGGCGAGGATACAGCAGAGCAACCCAGGCCCAGGTTCTGGAAAACTACCGGGCGGTATCACACAGTGTGCACCACCCGGATGGCTGGAGTACCGTATAACCGTCAAACCATGCTTGCAGGCAGGTAATCTTTTCTACCTGCCCCCATCGCAGTGTGCGCGGTGTGCGCGCCGGGAAACTAGTTTCCCTGGCGGCGCACCAACGAAATCGCATCTGCCGCTTCCCTGATGAGCTCGGGGCCGCGATAAATGAAGCCGGTATACATCTGAACCGCCGTTGCGCCGGCTCTGATTTTGTCAGCAGCCGTCACCCCGTCACAAATGCCCCCAACCCCAATGATAGGAAGAGCGCCATCCAGGGCAGTCGACAGCACGCTGATCACTTCGGTTGAGCGATCGGCCAGCGGTTTGCCACTCAATCCGCCCTGCTCGCCACCGTGTAAATAGCCAGTCACAGCACCTTTATCCACGGTGGTGTTGGTGGCGATGACACCATCGATTTCGAACTCACGCAACGCCGAAGCGATACCCTCGATCGCCTCGTTGTCCATATCGGGGGCGATTTTTACGGCGAGCGGCACATAGCGATCACAGCGCTGGGCAAGCTCGGTTTGCTTGTCTTTCAGCGCACCCAACAGCTGCTTTAGCCCTTCGCCAAACTGAAGGTCCCGCAGCCCCTGGGTGTTGGGAGACGACACGTTAGCAGTGATGTAGTCGGCATAGGGATGAACCTTTTCCATACAGATACAGTAGTCATCCGCCGCCTTCTCAACAGGCGTGTCA
Organism: Microbulbifer sp. ABF4_148; assembly: GCF_056158985.1. NCBI lineage: Bacteria > Pseudomonadati > Pseudomonadota > Gammaproteobacteria > Cellvibrionales > Microbulbiferaceae > Microbulbifer > Microbulbifer sp. ABF4_148. The sequence continues at coordinate 2,578,371 of NZ_JBSWUI010000001.1, read as the reverse complement.
AAATTTTTCCCTACATTGATACCGAGCACTCCCCGGTATCGCCGGCGCTGCACCTGCTTCACCAGATAGTCCACGCCCTCATTGTTAAAGCCCATGCGGTTAATGATGGCTTCCGCTTCTTCGATGCGGAAAAGACGCGGCTGGGGGTTACCCGGTTGAGGCCGGGGCGTTACCGTCCCAACCTCAACAAACCCGAAGCCCAATGCGCCGAGGCCGTTAAACGCCTTGGCGTTTTTATCCAGACCAGCCGCCAGTCCCACCGGGTTGGGGAGCGTCAGCCCCATCAGCTCGACGGGATCGTCAACAGGCTGCCGGGCAAACAACGAGATCAGACCAAGACGCTCAACGGCACCAATGGAATCGAGCGCAACGTCATGGGCTCGCTCTGGGTCAAGCGCAAATAAAGCCTTGCGCAGATATTCGTACATACAGGTTCCCTGGAAACTGTGTTAGCTCATTAGGACTCGTCGGCAACCTCTTGCAACAGGCTTGGCTGGTCCGCTGTAGCGTTGGCCAGATACATCAGCTCTCGCAAGGCTACGGTGAACATGGCGAAATCGCCCGCGGGCGCCGCACGCAGCTCAGCCAGCAAACTACTCCACCGCTGAATCGCGGGCGCCATGATAGCGCCCCAACGTGCCATCGCGCTATCTACATCGAGCTCGGCATCGCCGGCAAGCCGCAAAATATGTACCGCAAGGCTACTCAACTGGCTGTCGAGGTCATCCATGCTGGTTTCCCTGGCCTGGGCCTGCCAGAAACTGTCGACCGGCAGGTCAATGATCTGATTGCCGAACCAGTGGAGATCGAGCATGTCTGCCAGGCGGAAATAGGTCTCGGCGACCTGCTCCACAGGGCGACCACTGACGCGTGCCGACTCTGAAATACCCAACGCCGAGTACAGGTAAGACGGTGATGCTGCCAACATCGCCACAGAATCCGGCACGCCGGCCTCCAGCAAGGTCTCGTGCCGCTCCTGCCACTCGTGCAGGGGCTCGCCACTCAACACTTCTGGTAGCGCGCTGATCACACGCTGCACCGACTCACGATAGGAGACCTCTCCGCCATCACCATCGAGATCGTGACGACGATTGCGAATAAACCAACGTGTGGCCCGACGTACCCGGCCAATCATCGCGCTAACGAGCTTAAGCTGCAGTTCAGCGGGCACCTTATAGTCCAGCTGCGCAATGACCTGCTGGAACTCGTCCATCCGATACACGTCCCGAGCACTGATATACGCGGCCGCCACCGTATTGATATCGGCTCCGGTCGCGCCAGTAATGCGGTGATAGAAGGTAATCCCCATATTGTTGACCAGCTCGTTCGCCACCTGGGTAGCGACTATCTGGCTGCGTAGGGGATGGTCATATACCAGGTCGCGGTAGCGCGCGACGAGCGCAGCGGGAAATGCTGACTCGACCGATCGCATGACTCTGGGATGCTCGGTAATCGGCGCACTCAGCAGCTCTTCTTTCAATTTCACCTTAACGTACGAAATCAAAACCGAAAGCTCAGGGCGCGTCAGATATTGCTGCAGGTTCTGACGCTCTGTGATTTGTTCGTTATCAGGGATAAATTCGAGACCGCGCCTCAGACGCCCCTCGTTCTCGAGCGCATTGATGGTGCGACGATACTCATCGATTCGACCGCTCACCTGAAACTCAGCAACACTCAAAGCGCCCGTCTGATCGTAATTGTTGTGCAATACGAGATCAGACACTGACTCGGTCATTTCCTCCAGCATCTGGTTGCGCTGCTTGTCGGTGAGGTCTCCATTGGCGACCACTTTATTCAGGAGGATTTTGATATTGACCTCGTGGTCCGAGCAATCGACACCGCCGGCGTTGTCGATAAAGTCGGTGTTGCAGCGACCACCATTCAACGAAAACTCGATACGGCCACGCTGGGTCATCCCCAGGTTACCACCCTCGCCAAAGACTTTTGCACGCAGCTCTTTGCCGTCCACGCGCAAGTTATCATTGGCCTTGTCGCCAACCTCGTTGTGGGACTCCTGGGAGGCCTTCACGTAGGTCCCAATACCACCGTTCCAGATCAGGTCGACAGGGGCTTTCAGTAATGCGCTGATCAACTCAATGGGATTCAGACGATCCTCTTCAATGGCAAAAGCCTCTTTCATTTCCGGAGAGATCTGAATGGACTTTGCGCTGCGATCAAATACCCCGCCACCGCGCGAAATCAGCTCGGCATTGTAATCCGCCCAACTGGAACGCGGCATCTCAAACAGCCGCTGGCGCTCCTGAAAGCTGGTGGTGGCATCAGGGTTCGGGTCGACAAAGATATGCAGGTGATTGAAGGCCGCTTTCAGGCAAATATGCTCCGATAACAGCATCCCGTTACCGAACACATCACCGCCCATGTCACCGATGCCAATGACCGAAAAGTCCTCCGTCTGGACATCCACGCCCATCTCGCGGAAATGCCGCTGTACGGACACCCAGGCGCCCCGGGCGGTGATCCCCATCTTCTTGTGATCGTACCCCTGGCTGCCACCAGAGGCGAAGGCATCTCCCAGCCAGAAGTCATACTCCGCCGCGATGCTATTGGCGATATCAGAGAATGTTGCGGTGCCCTTGTCGGCCGCCACAACAAGGTAAGGATCATCATCATCCCGCCGCACTACCTGTTCAGGCGGTACGATCTCGCCATCTTTCAGGTTGTCAGTGATGTCGAGCAGGCCCCGGATAAACGTCTTGTAGCAGGCAATGCCCTCTTCCAGCAACGCTTCGCGACTGGCCTCTTTTGGCGGCCGACGAACCACAAAGCCCCCCTTGGCACCACTGGGAACAATCACCGCATTTTTTACATTCTGGGCCTTCACCAAGCCCAACACTTCCGTGCGGAAGTCTTCCAGTCGATCAGACCAACGCAGCCCGCCGCGGGCGACCTTGCCTCCGCGGAGATGGACCCCCTCGACGCGGGGCGAGTACACAAAGATTTCAAATTCCGGACGCGGCTCTGGAATATTCGGAATGGCACGCGGATTGAATTTGATCGAGACATAATCCTTGGCCTGATCCAGCGCGGTTGTCTGGAAGGCGTTGGTCCGCAGAGTCGCAAGAATCAAATCGAGATAACGCCTGAGTACCTGATCTTCATTCAGGTTATCAACACCATCCAGGCCCTCATGAATCTTCTTGACAAGGCGCTCGATTCGAACCTGATCCTGCTCGCTATTGTTGTTGATACGCGGATCAAACATTGCGCGGAACAAGGCAACCAGATTTCGGGTGATTTCCACATGCTTTGCGAGCGTGCCGGCAATATAGGGTTGGCTCGCGCTGAACTTGGTTTGCTTGAGGTAACGGGCATAAGCACGTAACATCGCCACCTCGCGCCAGTTAAGACGTGCGGCCAGCACCAGCCGATTAAAGGCGTCACTTTCTGCGGCACCACTCCATATTGCCGCGAATGCATCCTGAAACAGCCCGCGGGAAGCTTGCGCGTCCACCCGGGTTGGCAGGCCGAATTCCAGATAAAATTCGTGCATCCACACATCGCCGATGGCCTTGGGACGGATGGTATACGGGAACTCTCCCATCACGCGCAATCCCAGATGCTCCAGCACTGGAATCACATCGGAAAGCGGCAATCCACCGCCCCAGTTAAATACCTTGAAGCGCAGGATGCCGGGCGCAGCGCCGAGCGGCTGATAGAAGCTCATCGCCACCCGGTTTTCCGACGACAACCCCTCAATCGCAGCGATATCCTGAACAGCGATACGCGGCTCGAAGTCCTCTCGATAACCTGCGGGAAACGCACGCCCATAAACACTAAAGAGGCGATTACCCTCTTCCTCTCCATGGGTTTCTATCAGGGATTTTTGAAAAACATCTTCCCAAGAACGGGTAATATCCACGATTTGCGCCTCCAGTAGCGCTACATCAAAGTCAACGGGATCTTCCGGTGACACCCGGAATACAAAGTGCACCCGGGCGAGAATGGATTCAGAAAAATAGGTGGTAAATTCGGATTCCTGCGCATGAATCGCCTTGGCAATGTGATCGCAGATCAACTCACGCACACTGCTGCTAAACGACTCCCGCGGCACGTACACCGTCGCAGTAACGAATTTGCCAAAAGGATCGCGACGCATAAACAAACGAATGCGCGCCCGCTCGTTCATACTCAACACACCCATGCTGGTTTCCAGCAATTCCTGGGTGCTGCCCTGAAACAGCTCGTCGCGGGGAAACGTATCGAGGATACGTCGCAGTGCTTTGCCATCATGGCTGTGCGCAGAAAGACCACAGGCTTCCAGAATGCCCGCGAGCTTGCGCCGGACGATGGGAATCTTGACAGAGCTCTCGGTATACACTGAAGAGGTGTACAGGCCCATTATGGCGCCCTCTCCGATCACCTCGCCATCAGCGCCAAATCGCTTGACCGTCACATAATCGGAGTAAGCCGCCCGATGCACTCGGGACTTCACCGAAGATTTGGCGAACGCCACATAATTCGGCCCTTGGAAAAATCGCTGCTTACCCTCGTTGAACTCAGACTCTGGCATCGCCTCCGCGGGCTCTTCCAGCCTTTTGAAGATGCCGAGACGACGATTGGGCAGCTCCCGCAGGACGCGGTCTCCGTCCTCTCGATCAAACTCATACTCTCGGTATCCCAAAAAGGTAAAGTTCCCGTCGCGCATCCACTGCAGGAACGAACATGCCTCTTCAAGTACGGGATCTTTGGGGTGCGCCGGACCATGGAGCTGATCTTCCAGGGCACTGCAGGTATCAAGCATCGGCAGGTAGTCGTCGACCACCAGTTCGACGTCGCCGAGAACATCCCTCAGGCTCTCACCCAGGTCCGCCGCATGATCCAGGGAAGTGTCAAGGTTGATTTCGATGTAAACCAGCGCCTCTTCAGAGGCCCCGGGATGCCGTTCCTCGCCAAACCGGAGCCGGGGGAGGAGTTCCAGTAATTGACCGTCTTTGTCGCGACGGAGCTGCATTACCGTGCTTTTGATGGAGTGAATGACGGTATCCCGACGATTAATCTCCATCCTTGCGGAATCGACCAGAAACGGCATATCCCTTTGCAGGACACCAACGACCGTATGCGAACACTCCCAACCGTCTTCCTGCAGGCTTGGGTTAAACACACGAATCTTGGGTCCATTACCTGGACGCTGTTGAATAAACAGCCACCAGCTGTAAATGCATCCGTAAACGTCAGACACCCGGCGGCCGGCAAAGTCCTCAATAGGATATTGCCTGAGAAACTGTTCCGCGAAGGAGATGACGGTTTCGGCATCATCTCCGAGGCGTTCGCTCGCCAGTTTACTGACCTGTTCCAGCAACTCATCGCGGCTGTCGGTTATCACCGTCGCCATCGCCACTTACTTACCTCCAATACCTTTTTATTCGTGTCCCACGCATACGTAGCGGAAACACCCTTTTATGCCCGGGCCAAGACCCCGACTGTACAATTTTCACACACCATTCTCGCGAACTTTTTCCTGCCAACCGTTGTCTACTGGGTCGCGGTAGTTGCCACAGACCCGAGTGCCGGTAAAATCATCCTCTCCCCGGCATGCCCGGGCAGAAGCTATATATAAAGAAGATGATAGATAGCAGCCCCCTGGTCCGGGGACAGAATTCGCTAAATCAGAAGAGACACTATGGAATCGACGCAGACAATCAGGGAGCGCATCACCGGCCTGGGAGATTGGCTGGAAAAACAAATCATCGGGCAGGAGGCCCTGGTCAATCGAATCCTCATTGCGCTGCTGGCGGATGGCCACCTTTTGGTGGAGGGTGCACCAGGCCTCGCTAAGACCAAAGCGATTAAAACATTGGGCGAGGCAGTTGAGGGTGATTTCCATCGCGTCCAATTTACGCCGGATCTGCTCCCGGCGGATGTGACCGGCACCGATATCTACAGACCGGAAACCGGAGAGTTCCATTTTCAGCCTGGGCCCGTATTCCACAACCTGATTCTGGCGGATGAAATCAACCGCGCGCCCGCCAAGGTCCAGTCTGCGTTACTGGAGGCCATGGCCGAGCGACAGGTCAGTGTTGGCAGAAAAACTTATCCGCTTCCGGAATTGTTTTTGGTGATGGCAACACAAAACCCCATCGAACAGGAAGGCACCTATCCCTTGCCAGAGGCCCAATTGGATAGGTTTCTCATGCAGGTGAATCTTGCCTATCCCGATGCTGTGGCGGAAGCAGAAATCCTGAGATTGGCCAGATCCGAGGCTAGTCTTGGCGAAAATCACCCTAGCGACGTGATTCCGCAAAAGGTGATTTTTGACGCGCGCCAGGCGATCCTTGATATGCAAATGGTCGAGGCGGTGGAAACCTATATCGTGCAGCTGATCGTGGCGACAAGAGAGCCCGAAAAGTACGACGGAGAACTGGCCTCCTGGATTGATTTTGGCGCCAGCCCACGGGCGACGATCGGGCTTGACCGGTGCGCCCGGGCACGCGCCTGGCTCGAGGGCCGAGACTTTGTAACACCCGATGACGTTATGAATGTGGCGCCCGACATATTGCGACACCGCTTGTTGTTGAGCTTCGAAGCAGAAGCTGCGGGTATCAGTACCGACCATGTGATTCGGCGCCTCTTACAACAGGTGCCGGCCATCTGATGCGTCAGTCGCCCAATCTCACAGAGCTCAGCCCCTCTGGGGCCTATCCGGCGGTAGAGGACCTGGTACGGCTGCGCTATCTCTCTCGCCAGCTCTCCCTGTTCAAACCGCGGCTCGCCCAGAGTGATCAGGCGGGCAACCTGCTCACGCGCTATCGCGGTCGCGGCATGAATTTCGCTGAAGTGCGCAACTACCAGCCCGGTGATGACGTCCGCTCCATCGATTGGCGGGTAACTGCACGAACAGGAAAAACCCACACCAAGCTCTATCAGGAAGAGCGAGAACGCCCCATCGTCATCCTGGTCGACCTCCGCTCGCCCATGTTCTTTGGCAGTCAGCAGGCATTCAAGTCCGTGATGGCCAGCGGCGTCGCGGCGGCGCTCGGCTGGGCGGGGCTGCAGCATAGCGACCGGATTGGCGCCCTCCTATTTGCAGACCAGAAGATTCAGACCGTCCGCCCACGCAGAAGTCATCACTCCGTGCTGTCAATGATTCATGGCATGGTGGACCTTTGTGGGCAGCTGAACTCTCCTACACCGACGCAGAGTATCCAGCCCATTTCACAGCTCCTCGAAGAGGCCCGCCGTGTCGTTCGTCCCGGAAGTGCGGTATTCCTGATCAGCGACTGCCACGATTTTGACGAAACCTGCGATCAATCTTTGTACCTGCTGACGCGGCACGCGGACATGCAGGTACTGCGCGTGACTGACCCGCTGGAGCATCAGCTTCCCGCCAGTGCGCTGACCGTGTCCGATGGACGCAGCCGCACCTATCTGGGGGCTGGCGACCGGCTCTCGAGGGCCCGCTTTGAAGAGCGCCAGCAACAACGGCGGGAAAATACCGAACGTCTCTGCCGGCGGCACCGGCTGCGGTTGCTCGACTTCGACAACAGCGCCCCACTCGTCCCGGCTCTGCTGTCGTACTTCAACGGACGGGAAGCCGAAAGATCCACTTCAGCCGTGGAGAATCGGCCCGCATGATGCCCAGAATACTGAATCTGCAAAGTGCCCCACCTGCGCCAACCCCTCTTCCCGCTGATCCAGAAGCCCAGGAGTTGCTGGCGCAGCTCCGTGATATCCATGAGCCAATACCGGTGCACTGGTGGCCCCCGGCACCGGGCTGGTGGATACTTGCCGCCCTGCTGATCGTGCTATTTGTTGGACTGTATCTGTGGTGGCGCCGCCATCGCCAGCTTGTTCGCCAACGCGCCTACCGTGTCGAAGCGAGCCGCCTGCTGCGGGAACTGGATTTGACCAGTCCAATTGCGCTGCAGGACATTAATGTCCTGTTGAAGCGGGTCGCCATCGTCAGTTTCGGTCGACCGGCCTGCGCGGAGCTCACCGGTACACGTTGGCTCGAATTCCTCGACAAAACCAGTGACGGAAACCGCTTTTTGTCCCCAGAGATAAGCAATCAGGTGATCCATCATCTTTATAGCGGACAGCCCGTAGCCCCTGAGACAGCCAGCGCCTTCAGGGAATATGCCCTCTCCTGGGTCGCACACCACGATACAGCCCCGCGCACAATACCAACAGGTGCAAGGGAGGTGGCCAGTGTTTGAGTTTGCGCACTCCTGGGTATTTTTGCTGCTGCCACTACCCCTCGTGGTGCGGTCGATCCTCCCGCGCGCCAAACCGTTGACCAACGCCCTCAAAGTGCCCTTTTACACGGACTTGCAACAACGCAAGAATCAGACACCTGCGAACGGTCTCAATCTGCTGATGCTCTGGCTACTGTGGTCATTGCTGGTGGCGGCCGCAGCGCGACCACAGTGGTACGGCGAGCCAATCAGTCAAACCAGTAGTGCCCGGGACCTTCTCGTAGCGGTGGATATTTCAGGGAGCATGGAAACCCCGGATATGCTATTGAACGGGCGCCCAGCCATGCGGATCGATGCCGTCAAGGGCGTTGTGGGAGACTTTGTCGAGCGTCGGGAAGGGGATCGGTTAGGGTTGGTGCTTTTTGGCACCCGGGCGTATCTGCAAGCCCCCCTGACCTTTGACAGGGAAACTGTCGGCACGCTACTGCGCGAGGCACAGATCGGATTTGCCGGCCAGGGCACCGCCATCGGCGACGCTATCGGACTCGCCGTCAAACGGCTGACACAGCGCCCTGCCGAACAACGCGTACTGATACTCCTCACCGATGGTGCGAATACTGCCGGAGAGGTCTCTCCTTTGAAAGCAGCGGAGCTGGCCAGGCAAGCAGGTGTAACGGTGTATACCGTGGGGATCGGAGCCGATGAGATGGTGCAGCCAGGCTTGCTTGGCAGTCGTTTCGGCTCCCGCAGGATCAATCCTTCCAGGGATTTGGACAGTGAGACACTGCAGGCAATCGCCGACGAAACCGGGGGCAAGTATTTTCGTGCACGGGACCCGCAAGAGCTTGCAGAAATCTACGAAGAATTGGACCGCCTCGAACCCGTCGAACAGGATGCCGCCGTATATCGCCCGCTCAAGGCGCTCTTTATTTGGCCCCTCGGCGCAGCCTTACTCATTACGTTGCTGTGGGGCCTGATCCCTTTGCTGATGGCGCTGCGAACTGAAGCAAAGCCAAACCGGGGAACACACAGCCACACAAAGTTCTCCCGTCATTTCGGCAGCCGCGAGCGCGGGGAGCAAACCGGATGACCACTGCCAGCCTTCAAGATCTGCACTTTCTCAGGCCTGAACTTCTCTGGCTGCTGCTACCCGCAGCGCTACTGTGCTGGGGACTCGCACATACCGTCTTTCATCGCGGACAACTAGAGCGGTTTATCGACCCCGGCTTACTGCCGCATCTCCTGATGAAAGGCGGCGAGCGCCGCCCTCTCATGTTCGCCGGGATTTTTCTGGTTCTCGCTTCCCTGATTCTCGCCCTGTCCGGCCCCGCATGGCGCAAGCTGCCCACACCGGTGTACAGCAATCAGGACGCCCTTGTCATACTGCTGGATCTTTCTCCCTCGATGATGGCCACGGACCTTTCGCCAGATCGACTGACGCGCGCTCGGCTGAAGATCCTCGATATATTGCGCCTGCGCCAGGATGGCCTCACCGCCCTCGTCGCCTATGCGGGGGAAGCCTACGTCGTCACCCCACTGACCGAAGACACCGCAACCATCGCAAACCTGGTACCGGCCCTGTCACCACGGATCATGCCGGTACCGGGCAGCAACATTGAAATGGCCGTCGAACAGGGGATTCAATTGCTTCAAGATGGCGCCAACGGCCGCGGCCAACTGCTGGCGGTAACCGATGGTATTGACGATGCCGCCCTGGGGACGGTAGCAAAACTGGTCTCTCCGCAGGGCATCAATCTCTCCGTCTTAGCAGTTGGCAGTGGCGAAGGAAGCCCTATTCCACGGGGTAATGGTGGAGGTTTTATCACCGATGACACCGGAGCCATTATCATTGCCGGATTCGATGCACCGGCTCTGCGCAAACTCGCGGACAGAAGCGGTGGACGCTACGCACAGATCTCGGTCAATGACTCAGATATCGAGTACCTCCTATCCGAGAACAATGCCCCCGAACAGGCTTCTCTCACGGAGCGCGAATTCGACCAATGGTACGAAGAGGGACCCCTACTCATCCTTCTGTTACTCCCCTTTGCGGCGCTGCTATTTCGTCGCGGAACGCTCGCTGCAATACTCAGCCCCGCCCTGCTCTTGACCGCCGGTCTGGCGACAACGCCACCTGCCAGCGCCGATACATGGAGTGACCTCTGGTTGCGCAAGGACCAACAGGCGAAACGACTGCTCGAAGAAGGCGAAGCAGACGAGGCAGCCAAGTTGTTTCAGGATCCTCAGTGGCGCGGCACTGCAGAGTTCCGCGCTGGCAAATTTGATGCAGCGGGCAAGGCCTTTTCCCAGGACACGGCGCCAGACAGCCAGTACAACCTCGGTAACAGTCTGGTCCAGCAACAACGCTATGAGGAAGCCATAGCGGCTTATGATGCGGCCCTGGAGCAGGCGCCAGACTTTGACGATGCACGTCACAATCGCGAAATTGCTGAAAAGCTGAGGAAACGCCAACAACAGCAAGGTGGCGGCTCTCAACAACAAGAACAACAACCGCAAGACTCCAGTTCCGAACAGCAGCAATCTTCAGGCGGACAGCAGGATAGCGAGAGCGGAGAAGAAAACAGCGATTCCGACCAGTCCGGACAGCCACAAGGCGGCCAACAAAATCCCGGGGAAGATGGGTCCGAACAAAATAATCAGGACCAGAGCGACGCGTCGGACGAACAAGATAATCAACCTTCTGATGGCGAGCGTCAGGAGCCAGGGAATGAAGAAGGTCAGCAGGGCCAAAATGCAACAGCGGAGGCCCAAAATCAGGAGCTCGATCCCGAGACCCAGCAAGCGCTGGATCAATGGCTACGTCAAATTCCTGATGATCCAGCAGGCTTGATGCGTGAGAAGTTCAAATACGAAAGCCTCCAGCGCCGAAGGGAATACCATCGCGGCGAATGGGAGCCACCGGAGAATGGAGCCACAAGAAGATGGTAAAGACAGCAGTGTGTATTTTGACTGACATCTCCAGGACATTGACCACTTCAATACGGTGTATATTCGCGATCTTGCTGGTGTCGCTTCCCTGCTTGGCACAAGCATCAGAGCTAACCGCATCCGTTGACCGTAACCAAATTGGTATCGACGAGACCCTGAACCTGCGGCTCAGATATTCCGGCAATGAGAGCGGACAGCAGCCAGATTTCGAATTACTGGAGCAAGACTTCGATATCCTGTCTCGCCAACAATCCAACCAATACCGCGTGATCAATGGCCGAGCAGAGACATTCATCGAATGGTCGTTAACCCTGGCTCCAAAACGTGAAGGCCAGCTGTTTATCCCGTCGCTTCATCTCTACAGCGAAGTATCTGATGCAATCCCTATTACGGTGTCGGCGGCCGGCGCGGGCCCGAACAGAAATGACCGACAGGCGTTTCTGGAAGTTGATCTGGACAAAGCGGAAGTCTTTGTGCAGGAACAACTGATCGTCCGTGTTCGACTCTATACGGTGATCGGACTACATGACATCTCGACAGAGGCACTTCAAATCCCCGGAGCGCATGTCGAAAAAATTGACGAACAGCGATACGAGAGGCGAATCAATGGCGTCGCCCACGCTGTCTACGAAATCGCCTATGCGGTATTTCCAGAGAGCTCCGGAGAGCTCACTATTCCCGAGCTCAGATACGTCGCCGTCGCAGGCCGCAGGGACCCCTTCTCCCTATTCAATCGCAATACCCAACGTTTGCGGTTACGATCACAAAGTGAGACGGTCACAGTAAAGCCGAAGCCAGAATCATATAGTGGAGAGCACTGGCTGCCAGCCGCAAGCCTGGGCATCGTCCAAACCTGGAGCCAGGATCCAGAGAACTTCCGGGTTGGAGAACCCATCACCCGAATCATCACGTTGCGCGCAGAAGGCCTCCGCGCCGCGCAATTGCCCCCCCTGCCCCCGATTGAGGTCGAGGGCCTGAAAACCTACCCGGACCAGCCGCAACAGGAAGACCAACAAAGCAATACCGGCATTACCGGCAGCCGTATCGAGACCACCGCAATCGTCGCCACGAAGCCCGGCGACTATCAGCTGCCCCCTATCACCATAAGCTGGTGGGATACCAAGTCCGGACGACAGCGTGTAACCCAACTACCGGCTTTTCGGTTTTCAGTAGCTGGAACGCCAGCCACAGACCCTTCTGCTCCGAATGAGGCAAACAATGAACTTTCTGAATCGGTAAACGTTTCAAGCGACGCCCGGACATGGCGCAATATTGCTATTGTTGCGCTCGTCGCAAATCTCCTGTGGCTTCTGTACTTTCTGCATTTACGCTTCCGCGATTCCGTTCGAAAACCAACTCGTTCTCGCTCAGCACGACCAACAGGGGCTGACGAAGCTCAACAACAGCTACTGCGATGCGCTCGGGATGGTGACACAGCTTCTTTGCGTCAAGCCCTCATAATCTGGCTTTCCTGTGAACGCGCCGATTTGGCCGGGCTGAGCCTTCCAGAAATCGCTGAGAAGCTTGATATCGAAGAACTTCACAAACTCATTGCGGCAATAAATCAATCGCTATACTCGCCAGGCCGTGAAAGCCAACAATCGAGAAAATTGGATTTCTTGGTACAGAGATTGGTAAAAAATCCAATTGTCAGAACCCCGAAAGATACCAGCCATACACGTGATGGCTCGTTACCCGACCTGTTTGTCTAAGAACCAGTAGGTTGTATATCGGAATGTCAATTCACGCAGTCATAGTCACTTATCACCCCGAAATGCGCCTGCTGCGAGAATCACTCGGCGCACTTGGTGATTCAGTTGAACATACATGGATAATCGATAACGATTCTCCTGAGCACCTTCAGCTCGACTCGCTTGCCAAAAACTCCAGAAATACAAGTCTCATAAAGCTAACGAGCAATCAGGGCGTCGGCACGGCACAGAATGCGGGTATAGAACGTGCCCTTTCCGCCGGGGCAAAACAGGTACTAATACTGGATCAGGACAGCGTTCTCTCAAGTGAGTCCGTACATGAGCTTTCTATTTCTTTGACCAAATTAGAGCAGTCTCACCAGGCCGCAGCAGTTGGACCACGATATCACTTGAAGGGGCACAACGTCCCTAGCCCGTTTGTCCGATGTCATTGGTTCTATTTGGGGAGAGTTCCCGCTGCTGAAGTCGAGCGCCAGCCCTACGTTGAGACTGACTTTTTAATCTCGTCCGGCACGCTATTTTCGGCAGATGCGCTTCGCGACGTTGGCCCTATGAACCCTGATTTTTTCATCGATCATATTGATACCGACTGGTTTCTAAGGGCAAAGGCAAGACAGTATCGGATTTTTGGTGTCACCACTGCTGATATGCAACATACTCTGGGCGAAGAAGTGTTTAGAGTATGGCTTGGCCGATGGAGATCATTACCACGCCATAAACCGTTCCGCTACTACTACACATTTCGCAATAGCCTGCTTCTCGCTCGCAAAGCTCATGCACCACTGAAGTGGATATCCGCAGATTGCGTACGGCTTCTCGGGATGGCAGTGTTTTGCCTACTGTCCTCTGGTGAGCGGCGACAAGCGCTGCCAATGATATGGCTTGGACTGCGTGATGGCATTCGCGGATCATGCCCACGATTGAAGATTGCAACCCCCTAAGTTGATTACAAATTTGTGAGGGCACACGCCCTTCGGCTTGGGAGTCGGTGATGAAATTTTTAGAGCGGAAATTACTATCCTTACTTTCATGAATCTACCACCTCTCTCCTAGTAGTCTCGATCGTTCGTGCCAACTCAATTCGACCAAAAAAACCCGGCAAGTCACTGGAAAGTCTATCCAGTGCATTTTGATACCCCACCGACCTCACTGTAGAAATGTGCGCCAACGCACAAATCTGACCTACTTTCTGGCGAAACTTCCTGCTCTCTCGTCAAGCCGAAAGGTAGAGCTAGCTGCCAAATACCACATGTACGCATACCCACTCCCAAAAGAAAGGCAAACAGGCACTTTCAACGAATGACTAGCACAAAGTGTTCAAAATGTGCTGCCAGACGACGCAAGCGGCAAATTAGGCGCCAGCTTGCACGCGGATGGAAAATTGGCCAGAATTGGGGACAGAAATTTGCGAAAATTTTTAGGAAACAAGGGGTTAAGCCAGTCGATTTCGTTTTATTCAAACACTTTTCGGCAGCAACATCCGGCCTGAAAAACGTCCGCAAGCAGCATCAGCGCAAAGTGGCTTATCAAGAATTCGCTTTGTAAGGAAGAAAGCTGAATGATTAGGATTTTACAAAGCGCCTGGGCAGACATTCACTCAGCCCTCCGACTTCGCAGCGTATGGATAGCGCTCGCCAGCGAAGATATCAGCGACCAACATAAGCGAACATCTCTTGGTCCTCTCTGGCTACTGATTAATTACCTAGCCTTCGCTTTTACGTTTATTGTCATTTTTCAACGAGGCCAGGGTATTCCAAACTACCCGGCCTACATCGCCCTTGGACTATTTGTCTGGTTTTTCATTAGTGAGATTATCTCACTGAGTGCCACCCTGTTTACACGCGAAGAGGGTTTTCTAAAGGGAACCACATTGCCCATCTTCGTATACGCCCTCAGGTTACTGATGCAGTCGATAATTAGAATGGGCTTTACCCTAGTCGGCTGTATTTCTATCCTGATTATTAGCAATACGGGTATCAGCTCCGGCGCTTTCGCCGCGCTTCCGGGCATCATGATCGTGCTTCTCACCGCCCCGGCTGTTGTAATAACAATCGCATTCCTTGGGGCTTACTTTCCCGATTCTCAATATATCGTGAGCAACATCATGAGAATCGGAATGTTTGTAACTCCTATCTTTTGGCACCCTGACAACAGTAGTGGTGCACGTAGAATGCTTTATGACTGGAACCCCTTTACTTACTTCATTGAAATGGTCCGAATTCCTGTTCTAGATGGAGAAATCCCACTCTTCGCTTTTGGGATTTGCAGCCTTTTTTCAATCAGTTTTTGGATATTAGCCTTACTACTACTCGGCACCTTTCGTAAAAAGGTCATATTTGTATTGTGACGACTTCTATTATCGCTAGAAACATTAGCCTCTCCTACCGATTCCGTCAGAAGATCAGCCTTGCGCCAAAATCGCGGAAGATCTTCTCTAGTTCTGATGGCAAAATCAGCGCAAATGGACGTTCAGGAAAAGTAAAGGCTTTAGATGGTATCAGCTTTGAACTCAATGCAGGAGATCGGCTCGGTATCACCGGCAGTAACGGCGCGGGAAAGACAACTCTACTCAAAGTACTTTATGGAATCTACGAGCCGACGCATGGTGATCTATCGATCAACGGCAGAGTTGACGCTCTTTTTAGTATTAACCTCGGTTTTCGTAAAGAAGCTACTGGCCGGCGCAATATCTTCCTAAGAGGCCTGATCAACGGATGGACTCCATCACAGATTGAAGAACGAATGGACGAGATCATCGAGTTTAGTGAGCTCGGTACGTTCATCGATATGCCACTCAAGTCATACAGCCAGGGGATGGCAGCAAGGCTGGCCTTTTCCGTGGCAACTTGCCTGGATCCTGAAATCCTTCTGATGGACGAATGGATTGGTGCCGGAGACCCCGCGTTTCAAGACAAAGCTAAAGAGCGGATGGAGAACCTAGCCAACAAGGCTGGCATCATCGTTCTTGCCTCCCACAACCATAATCTCCTTAAAAAAGTATGTAACAAAGTTATTCAACTGGAACAAGGGAAGCTTGTTGCAGAGGGCTCCGCCGAAGAAATGCTGGTTTAACCTGGCCTCAAGGTAGAAACAATTCGTGAACTCAATAATCGCTCGGCCAACACGCTTGTTTATACGACTAAAAGTCTATTACCACAACAACGGTGGTCGCCGTTTAGCTTGGGCAATACTTTTTAAAGTTAAACACAAATTGAAGATACTGCTTCGAGGCGCAAGTCTTAAAGTAATGCAGCAGTCGCAAAGTCTGTATCTATCATTATTTAGGCGCTTACCAGATACTGCACGCATAGAGCGCGCCTCCCGACCAGCCCACCATCTATTCAGAACAACTTCAGTCGCGATTATCGCGGACTTAGAGCTTCCCCAGTGTCGAAAATATCGTGTTATACAGAAACTCGAAGCACTTGACGAGATAGCAATACAGTCAAATTATAGCCACTGGCGCGATATACCCAGGGCCATGGAACTAATTCAGACGGCATCAATTGTTATTTTCTATCGCCTGCAAAACAACGAAATTTTCCAATCTTATTTACAAGAATGCCAAAGACTTAACATCATCACAGCATATGACATTGACGACCCGATATTTTCTCGATCTATATATGAAAATAATATTAACCTGAAGTTCCTTGAGAAACATGAACAGCAAGAACTTCTGAACTCGACCGAACGATACCTCAGCGCATTGAAGGACTGCGATTTGGCTATCGTCAGTACACCCCGGCTCATCGAAGAAATTGACACGCTTACCGGCATACCAGTCTATCTCTGGCGCAATGCCATCGATAAGGAAACTACGCGCGCCGCCGAGTGCCGAGATAGAATTGCAAGAGATAGGATAGAGACTGCAGAGCCAAACGAAAAAATCACTATTGCTTATGCTTCAGGATCCCGTGCCCATGAAGCGGACTTCAGAACGATCGCTCACAGCTTGAAAGAGATATTCAGTCGACATCAGAATATAGAACTCTCGATTATTGGCTACTTGGAGCTCCCGGAATCACTGAGAGAATTTTCCGACAGGATAACATCTATTCCATTTACTGAATACACTGACTACATACAGAATCTAAGCCGCGCAGATATAAACATCATCCCCCTCGTTGCTGACGATTTCAACGAATGCAAAAGCGCAATCCGCTTTATGGAGGCAGCACTGGTTGGCGTCCCTACTATCGCCACTGACATTGGCGATTTTAGCAATCTAATCGATCACAAACAGAATGCACTCCTTGCTCGAGACAAAGATGATTGGATCAGTAACTTTGAATTATTGATTCACTCCTCCGAAGATCGTGCATACTTGGCAAAGAATGCTAAAGAGTTTGTATCCCGAACATTGACTACTCGAGCCATCAGCAACCTCGTCGCCAAGGATATAAAGGTGATACTAAATGACTGAACATAACAGGCGCCGAGTTCTGGTCGGAAATGTGTTTTTTTCGCCTACCTCTTTTGGAGGCGCCACAATCGTCGCCGAAAACATGGCTTTAGAATTAAAAAGTCGACATAACTGGGACGTCATTGTTGTCACGTCAATAGATGACCCCGCAATTGCCGACTATTGTATTCGTAGATACACAACCTTAGGGATAGATGTTATTGGCATAAAGGTGCCAGACTCCCACTTCGGGTCAACGGACAATTGGAACAATGAGCGATTCAATAGAGTCTTTAGCAAAATCCTCGATCTGGTACAGCCCGATATTGTTCATATGCATTGCCTACAAAATATGGGGGGGGCATGCCTGGAAAGTGTAAAACGCAGAAAAATACCCCTAGTTACGACTGTACATGACTGCTGGTGGTTGTGTGAGCGACAGTTCATGATCAACAATAAGGGACGCTACTGCGACCAACGAATAATTGACCTTGACATTTGCCGTCACTGTGTCGATGACATTCAGGTTACCCGTGATAGACAAAAAACTCTTCTGAAAGCGTTGAACCACTCGGATCTAATACTTTTTCCGAGCCGGTTTCATAGAGACCTTCACATCAGGAATGGGCTTTCAGATGAAAAGTGCGTGGTAAATAAGAATGGAGTCACTCCACCGGGGCCACTTTATTCACGACAGGATCAGCGCGACAACCCAGTGCGACTTGGCTTTGTTGGAGGCCCGGGACCGATCAAAGGGGCTGATGTCATTCAAAGTGCGCTAAACTCCCTGCCACATACAAATTACGAACTCATGATCGTTGATGCAGGAGCTACTCGAAATAGCTCCTGGAAACACGACCCCACCTGGCAAGTACCGGGAAAAGTAACATTCTTACCCCCCTATAACCAAAAGACCATAGACGATTTTTTTTCAAAGATTGACGTACTGCTATTCCCCTCACAATGGAGAGAGAGCTTTGGTTTAACCGTCCGCGAGGCAATGTTACGAGGCGTGTGGACAATCACCAGTGACGCAGGCGGCCTTGCAGAGGATTGTATCGAAGGGGAAAATTCGACAGTAATCCCAATGACGCTTGACCATAGATACCTGAGGGAAGCTCTCAGATCAATTTTCGAAAACGGCGTTCCGCACGTAAAATCCATTGAGCATATTTCAACTATTAGTGACCAGGCAGAAGAGCTAGATCAAATGCTCGCCTCCTTGATCCCAATCAGAACGAAAGCAGATGACGAGGTGCCGGCATGACAGTCCCAAAGCTATTTCTATCAGTAGGTGCGATGAAAGCTGGAACGACTTTCTTATACAATGTATTCCGTCGCCACCCTGCCCTGTATTTCACGCCTGAGAAAGAGCTTCACTTTTTTGCCCATGCTAATGGACTTTCCAAGCAACTTCAAAGACCAACATCAAAAACACTTCTCAACGGACTATCTAGCGGGCTCTCGAGGAAAGGCGCCATCCTCTCGCACGAGTTCCGCAGGCATCGTCTATCGATGGTAATGCATAATCGGTATTCCAAACTAAATGATGCTGATGCTCTCAGAGAGATCGTAAAATGGTATTCAGACAAGTATCTAACGTCACCAATCGACGACAATTGGTTCAATAGCATTTTTTCGGAGGTGGGCGACAGATATGCATGCGACTTTAGTAATTATCATTCAATGCTGCCATCAAGTGGATGGGACCATGTAAAGAGAAGCACCTCAAAACTACGAGTAATATACATCCTGAGAGAACCAGTCTCGAGATTATGGTCCCATATCAAGTTTGATCTAATTCAATCCGGTCGGCGTCACGAGCTTGAAAGCTTTAATCTCGCTCAACTAGAAAAAATTCTTAGTGCAACTGGAATTTCCTGCCACAGTAGATACGGAGACATCGTACAACACCTCCAAAATAATCTGTCACCAGACCAGCTCAAGGTCATTCCATTCGAGCATTTTATTGAGGATTTTGATTCTACTGTACGTGAGGTTGAAGATTTCTTGGAGATTGAGCATTTTGAATATGATCATGTTGATACGAGTAAGAAATCTAATCCATCACTAAACCTGAAATTGGAATCGGAATTGAGAGAACGGCTAGGAAACGTAGTGCGACCGGAGATAGAAAAACTAAAACGACTTGGTTTTGACTTACCAGAAATCTACTACTCTTAATCTACCATCCTTGGTCGAATAAAGCTTCATACTTCGAAAGCGACAACCCGACCAAGGATAAAGGGACGCAAACGATCAATTCAGAAAACAGAAAATCATGAAAGGTCGCTGTATTTCTGGAAAATCTGGCACTCTATCTTGGCAATCCTATTAATGATCACAACGGAAGCCCCAGGATGTTTCTTGTGCAACCCCCGACTCAGCCACTCGAACCAATGTCGGCCGTTACGACAGCCTCACTCGGCTGAAGTACACGTGCAGCGCGACGCGCAATCTGAGGCATCATCGCAATCTCTTGGTTTACAAAAACCAGGTTAAATTGCTGCGGACGCTGCTTATCCTTCATAACCATCACAAATCCCAAGTCGATAAAAAACTTGGCCACATCGTGGTCGAGCCACTGACCATCCCAAATAGGGCTACTCTCCACCTCAATATACACAGCGGCAGCCTTTTCCAATACCTTTTGACTACCTCTCAATACCTGCTCACAGGCGCCCTCAACGTCTATCCACGCAACCAGCTTAGAAGGCACTTCGGCATCAAATATATCATCAATGCGGACCGCATCAATCTCAACCTCCTGATGATTACGCGTATTGAGGTTCTTATGCAGACTTGCCATCTGGTTATCCAATCCACGTGGTGAATTTCGATAATCAGTTGGCACGTTCAGCGTGATCTTCCCAGATGTATGTGCAACACAGCAATTCAGATACTCAACACCTGCAGCAACAACTTCTTCCCGAAAGCGCTCATAGACAAATGGGTTCGCTTCGAATGCTATCGCACGGCACGATGGGTTCATCGATTTCACTCGACGACTGAACCCTGCCTCAAACGCACCAATTTCTAGTGAAATTTCTGGCTCGATCAGCTTGCAAAATCCATGGAACGTACTCTTCACGCGACGACCCAACTCGCCAGGTTCAATACCGGCATTTACAGACGCACTATCCAGAAACCGCGATAGAAAGGTATAGCTTGCTGCAATCTGATTAGCTTTCGAATCAACATCACTCATATTATTTTACCTTCCTGGTAATTATCAACTTGTGAAGCATGACATGCTGAACTTGTATACATCCATCTCAGTGTATCTCTCAGAGGGGTGTCCATACCAACACCCAATTCATTCCGTAGCTTTTCCTGGCTACCGACCAGCCGTGAAGCATCATTTTTACGAACGAAACGCTGATTGACGTTTACCTTAATTGCGGCCCCAGAAATTTCTTTCATTATCTGAAGTACATCGCGCAGCGAGTATGCCTTCCCGGAACATAAATTGTATGTTCTTCCCGCACATTTTCCGCGAGATATTTCCACATATGCCCGCACGATATCCCTGACATCACTAAAATCTCGATAGACATCCAAATTTCCAAGCTCAATTTGAGATTCGGATTCGCGATAATGCGATACGATCTTGGGAACTACAAAATTTGCGCTCTGACCAATGCCAATGTAGTTAAAGGGCCTTACCAAAGTGATCGGAAGCTTGTCCATCCAGATGCGGGCTATATACTCCATTGCAACTTTACTCACTGCATAATCGTTCAGGGGACATATCGGCGCATCCTCTCCGATCGGCCCACCATCATTCCCGCCATAAACGGCAGCGCTACTAGGGATGACTACGGAGCTTGGCTGGATGCCAACAGAAGAAATTGCTTCGAGTAAATTCCGAGTCCCTATAACATTTGTCGTATAAATTTCATCAACGTTTCCATGAGGAACGAATGATATCGCCGCTAAATGAACCACAATATCCGGCTGTATAACTTCTACAGCGCGCTGCATATCTTTCAAATTCTCGAGGCCGACTCCCTTCCCTGCCCCCGCATAACCGAAGGAAACTCGACGGGAAATACCGGCTACAGAATAACCCTCTTTTTCAAATTCCTCGACAAGATAACGGCCAGTAAACCCGTCACATCCGGTAATGAGAACTCTGGGAACAGTACGCATCAGTACGATGCCCCTTCCTTTACTCGCCTTAGATCTGACTCAACCATCATCTTGCAGAGTGACTCCAACGATGTTTCAGCTTCCCAACCGAGGTGATCTCTGGCCTTGGCAGCGTTACCGACTAAAAGGTCGACCTCGGCAGGACGGAAGTACTTTGGATTCACCCGAACTAATTGTCGACCAGACGAGGCACAATATCCAACCTCACTGTCACCGGTGCCATCCCATTCGATTTGAATATCAACGGCCAAGAATGCGAGTTCTGCGAAATGACGAACCGTTTCCATTCTACCTGTAGAGAGAACATAGGTATCTGCATCATCTACTTGAAGCATCTTCCACATGCCCTCGACATATTCCCGTGCATATCCCCAGTCTCGTTCTGCAGACAAGTTCCCCAGTTCCAAACAGCCCTGCTTGCCAAGACTAATCCTAGCGACAGCATCTGTGATTTTCCGCGTAACAAATTCTCGACCACGCAGAGGGGATTCATGATTGAAGAGAATCCCACTACTTGCGAATATGCCGTAGGACTCACGATAATTTATTGTCGCCCAGTGCGCGAATAGCTTAGCGACACCATATGGGCTCCTAGGATAAAAAGGGGTAGACTCCGACTGAGGGACAGCCTGGACCTTTCCGAACATTTCCGATGTCGATGCTTGGTAGAATCTAGCATCAGGACGCACGATACGAACCGCCTCCAGCAGCGTCAAGGCGCCCAATCCAGTAATCTGTGTTGTCGTTATAGGTTGATCAAAAGAGACACCAACAAAACTTTGGGCGGCAAGATTGTAGACTTCATCTGCGCCTGACATCTCCATTAGACGGATACTTGCACTTAAATCCGTTAGATCATACTCAACAAGATTAAGATTCTCGTCCGCTGTAACACCCAGTTCGTCAAGGCGCCAAAAATTTGTTGAGCTTGTTCTGCGATATGCGCCAAAAACTCGATACCCTTTCTCAAGTAGCAGTTGGGTAAGATACGCACCGTCCTGCCCTGTTACACCAGTTACGACTGCAGTTTTCATTTTCTCTCCCAATTCAGCAACCACCTTAAGCTAAGGCAGCCAGACGAAGCCCCAAAGGGGGTACGATTACCGCAATAGCGAAGCTCTCTCGGCTAGAGCACCGACATACTTTTGAGACAGACGTTGACTAAACTGACTTTACGATCACACCAGAGATTAAAAATCAGCACCGAACTCTACGTGTGGATGCTCAGCATCGTAAAATCCACAACTCAATGTCGTCCCACATTTAGACAGGAAGGTCCAATTACTAACCTAAATAATTGAAACCTGCTCGAGTCCTTTCTTCATTTCTGTAAAGCATCTGGTCTCTAAATTATCACGGAAGTCAGATAACTTCTCTTCAAGCGCATTTACATCCACCCTACTCATTAACGCCGCATGCTTTAGTCCGCGCAGAAATTCTCCTCGCTCATAGCTAACACAAGGCGCCTCGTACACCCTCTCGGTCCAATCATCCAAAATAGCTGGTATACAGAAACCAACTGAAGTAGGCACCGCGGAAGTGAGCTTGAAGGTCCGATAATCAACACGCTTCTCTGGAAGCATCGGCAATATAAAGTCGGCGCGCCCCAATGCTGAGAAATAGGTAGAGTTATCAACAAAGCCCGTAGCCGGGTCTATCGAAGCAAACCGGACATGATTTGCACAGTTCAACTCTTCGACAAGTCCTTCCAATCGATCTCTGTCAGGCCCACCACCTACTATGCCAATCTCCAATGACTCTTCGGCTTGCTCAATCAGTCCTGGAAGCGACCGTACTACCGATATATAGTCACGACTTGCAAAGTTGACCGAGCCCGGAATTACTATCCGACGAGTACCACCCTGACCGCACGCAGGTTTTTGGACCGACTGCAAGCTCCAAAAGTTGTGGGACAAAGTGCCCACTTTCGCGAATAACTTTCGTGAGTGCGATCTCATCCATTCACTGACATGCGGCGCAAGAGAAAATACCGAAGCCTGCCCCGACGCCAAAAGAGAGACACACTTGGGTTGCGCCATGAACATTTTTGGATTATGTACAATTCCCAGGATCGGCAAATTAGCTCTTTCGGCCCAATTTGCGACACCTTCGCGCTGAAAAGTATTCAGGAAAAGTGCATCATAGTTCTCGCGCTTTACAACAGCGAGCAGATTATCCCAGTCTTTTCTTGTGTTTATATCTGGATAGTGGACCCTTCCCTTGGTCTCTGGGATTCCCCCAAGCAAATCTCCTCGACGTAAACAGACGTTTGCATTGACATAAATCTCGTAGTCAACACCGCATCTTTGCAGGGCCCTGGCAACAGATGGAATCACCTCTTCGTGCACTGATTCAAATTGGATTATTGCGATCTTTGCCTTCGCCCGCTTTCCTCGTGGCGCCTCAGGGTTGGACGCCCCGATAATACGGCGGACTGCACGCTCAAAAACTCCCATCACGACTTCCCTGTATTCGTTTAAATGGCATCACTCGATAGCTTTAGCAAAAACATCCGGCTCACTAGATACCAGACTAATTCGATCTCAGAAAATCTAAATTCTTGTTCTATACCAGCGAAAAAACATCCCAGGGTAATTTTTACAACCATATTCCAAGCAAAAATTTATACTAAGAAAGGTCTGAAAATTATCATCTCGCCATCGTAAAGTATTGGATTTGGCAAGAACACTTTATCATTTTTATTACCTTTCCTTTGCCATCTAGACAGGTATCGATGGCCGGGCTTCAAACGTATAGATAAGTCACACAAAAATATATTCAATTCAGTGAATTCGAGATCAAGAGTGGACATAAGCCTAAAATCTGCCCTGGCGCAAACTATGCTCGATTAACACTCATGCTTCAACTTTGTATTCACCAGGAGATGCAAACTCCACCAGCGATTCTTCATCATACTCTTCATTTTTTCCGGAAAACTCTGAGATCTGTCTAGCCAAAGATATTGGATCCAGCAGTGATTTTTCATAGGAAACGAGTAAACATGGTCCATTCAATTGAGCCAATAATTGAATGTTTTTTGATTGGATACGATGTGCGTGCTCCAAAGCATCACAAACCGGCTTTCCCTGACGCACCATCCGGGCAGTATTTGCCAAGACATCGCGCCATACAATGATGTAGTGTGGGTTTCTTAGTTGTTCCATCACCTCGCCCAAATATGACGCTGCACGAGGAAACTTCCAACCCCAGGTCTTCTTTAACCGATTCCTTCTTTCAATTTCATTTTTGATTTCAGAAAGCGGAGCGGATGAAAATACCGGATCCTCCAAATTAATCGGCAAATTTTCACCGATATCTACCCCGACTCGCCTGGCGACCCCGGCCACCATCGTAGTACCGCCTCTTGGAACGCCAAAAATAACAATTGTTTTTGGCTGAGAATCTGTGTCTCGTCCAGTATGCACACCGTCTGGAATGTAAACAAAACCAGGCTTTCGAATATCCATTTCTCGCAAGACCACCTTATTTTGATTTGTAATCAGATCAATTTCATACCACGTCAACGCTTCAAAAACATATTAATTACTCGTCCAGCAGAATACCGCAACCAGACACAGGACCGTATAAAGTAGGATCTCTCAAAGATCTCTAGCCTATCACGTAAAGACTGACTCTCAACGCTTGATTGTTTCAAGGCCTTACCATACTCGGATAATTTTTGCTCAATCTCACGCCGCTCTCGCCCCTTCCTCTCTATTTCCGACTCACGTTCGAGCAATTCATTCTGTGTACTTGTCAAAAGTTTAATTTGATCAAGAGCCTGCTCGCTATATTTGTTTTCCCTAGCGCTCAGTTCTTCGAAAATAGCGCCACCCATCACAGAACAAACCTGGTCAAAATCACTACGGACAGATGAGACCATCTTTGCCGCAGACTTAGATTTCGATGAGGCTTCATATTTCTGAAGGGCGGAATATATCGTTTTGACCCACTCGACTAGCCTAGAGGAACACCCTATATGATTGATGGATGACCTATGGTGCTGCAGCTCAGGGGATAAAAAATCTTCAAGCTGTTCTATCTTTGAGTCGCTAACGCCATCAAATTTTAGCGCAAGCTCCGACTCAACAGCTCTTACGCTGGCTCGCCAATCTGCTAATAGCCCTTCATATGAGATCACAGCCCGACTCTCACCATCACTAAACCGTAATGCATCAAGGATGTGTCGAAGCCACAATGCTGCAGAAAAATCGGAGGTCATTTGATCCCGCATCTTTAGAGAATCAATCACCGATAAAGGATCACGATATGGAATCAAAAATTTGACATCAATATCTAGCGCCTTGAATACATCCTTATAAATCGCCGCGAGCCTGCAAATTCTTGGATCTTTTAACAGAAGAAGTGAAGAACCACTATATTCCGCTTTAATCGCTTCGCTTATTTTTGAGGAATACTTCACATATTCATCTTTTGAGAGTCGAGTGAGATCGACTTCACGCCAGTCATCCCATCGACTTCCACAAGAAGCCAGTAGCTGATTGTTTATCTCAATCAGATATTCCGCTTCCCAATGACCTGTTTTATTTCCAGAGCCAGCACCGAAAACATGGCGAGGTAATTCCGCGCCAAGCAAGTTCAAGCATCGAGTCCATGCGCTCGTGCCCGAGCGATGCATCCCCAAGACAATGATCGCAGTCCGTTTGCTAACTACTGAATCTACGACATCGCTATTAAACTGATTGTGCTCTTCCATCACTTGGTCAGATCATTCAACTCGCAGGTTTATTAACGAAATAACTAATGAGATCAATTTCTGTTGGGGAGTAACCTCAAGCTACAACGCCCCCATAATACACGCAAATGCCAGTGCAACTTGATCGACAGGTGTCTGGCGATAAATCCCTGACTCAATGAAGCTGCTAACCCTCCGGGTTACGTGCTCGCTTTTGCATTTTCTTAAAAAATTCAAAGTATCTTGGGCCTCATCAGAGAGGAGATATCGACATTTTTCCAACTGTTCCAAATTAAGCGCATTCCAGTCTCTATAACCACCGGTGATCAGCCGTATAAGCCGCATACTTTTGGCCTTTATTGACCTGTTCTCACCGACCACGTTATTAGCGTGCTGACGGTAGCTGATTCTCGCGTCGGGTGAATAGTGAACATGCCCACCGACGCCGGTCACTATCAAATAACACCACCAATCGTGACTTACAAATGTACCAATACGGGATGCCTCGGCAATCACCTGATGAGCAGCTCGATTCATTACCATCGTATTTGCACCAGCAATACTTTGGACAATGGCATTTTTAAAACTAGGTTTTTTCTTGAACAGCGGAGAATGGCCAATGATCGTACCATCCGCAGTTACTGTCCGCGTGCGGGTACAATAGAGAGCCGGAATTTCTTTAGGCTGCATTGCCAACCACTCGACTGCGGCAGATAGCTTGTCGCTATCCCATAAATCGTCTTGATCGCAAAATGCCAGGTAATCTGCTTCGACTTTGGGGTTGATTATCAAAGCCCGAAAGTTTTCCACAAACCCTTTTCCAGGACCAGTGGAAATGTGAACGCTGCCCTTCGTCCATTGATCAGCAGTTTTGGAGAGAATACTGAGCGAATTGTCGCTGGAACCATCGTCCGAAACCCACAAATCGAGGTTTGTCACATCCTGGGACACCAGTGACTGAATCTGTTGAGATAGAAAACGCTCGCCATTGTATGTTGCCATCAAAATAGCGAGCCTGGCATTGTCTGTTGATCGTATGTTCTGTACGTCCAATGCTAAATCCAGCCTGCAAATCCTTTTGACCGTCGCGGCAATAAGCTATGCCCCAACACATTTACTTCCTGTACCGCAATAAAGTGCCCGTGTTTAGCCGAGCCAACCCAGTTTCGATCTGCATGTCTCGTAAAAGTTGTGATCGAGTGGGTGAATCAGTGTCATTCTATGTGGTTTCTTATGAATTCTCACGACGTCACCAGGTTGCGTTACGACCTGATCATGCCCATCGCACGTCACATACGGCTTGGCAATGTTCTGCTCCCCGATGACGATTTTAAACTCACTGCTCCCCTCGACGACAATTGGACGGCTACTCAAGGTGTGGGGGTTAAGCGGGACCAATACAATCGCATCAAGCTTCGGATGCATTATAGGTCCACCACCGGATAGCGCGTATGCCGTTGATCCGGTAGGCGTTGAAATTATCAATCCATCCGACCGGAGCGTATAGACAAATTGCCCATCAATGAACAAGTCAAACTCAATCATCCGGATAAACTCACCGGGATGAACAACGACATCGTTTAGCGCGGAACCCTTTCCGATTGGCTTTCCATCGCGCGTCACCGACATATCCAGTAAAAATCGGCTTTCTGCCATATATTTACCGGACAGGACCTCGCCTACTTTTTGCTCAATTTCATCTGGTGAGATATCTGTCAAAAACCCCAGCCTGCCCCGATTAATACCAAGAAGCGGAACGCTGTATTTGGCCAAAGCACGCGCCGCGCCTAACAGGCTGCCATCACCACCGACAACAATTACCAGATCACAAAGCTCTCCAAGTTTATCTTTTGAAGTAGTCTGAGCTGAATGACCGACCAAAGCATCAGCGGTATGTTGCTCAAGTATTACGGTGTAGCCAGCCTGCTCGAGGAAAGACATTAGTCGGCGCAGCGATGGAATTGCACTCTCACTTCCCGTCCGTCCGATTAGGCCTACATTTTGAAATTCTGACACCAATTCTCTCTATGTCCTTGTCTAAATCCACAGTACGCTAAATTAGCGTTGTTATCTCGTCTAAATCCACAATTTTATCTAGACATCTGGTGTCGACGAATACGCATGCCGACCAATGACGCCAAATTCAACATATCCGGCCATCCAAACCACTTGGCGCATAAATCAATCAATGTTGTTATCGAACATCTACAAGGTCTCGCGCGCCCTGAAGCCCCCCCGAGTGGATGCATAAAACCGATTTTCCTTTCAAAATGCCTTTTTCTACCACCTCCATGTGCAACGCATAAAACAGCTTTGAGGTGTACACGGGATCGAGCCAAATACCACTTTGGTATTCAAACCTTTGCCTAAATACTTCCAGCTCCTCCGTAACTCTGGCGTAACCGCCGCAATGATAGCGCGTGAGAAGCTTGGGTACCTTCCCTGCGCCACGGTCAAGCGCGCACCACTTTGAAATATCCTGCTCCACAGTATCACCCGCCTTAAGCACCGCGACGCCGGTCAATTGGCTGGATGGGGCTGCCTTTTGGAGACCAGAAACGAATGTTCCTGTCCCACAAGCGGTCCAGATGCCATCGAAAGGTGTGGGCGCGGTGTACTTAATAACCTGCCCCAACAACTCAGCGCCCCTTCTACCCATCTGATTTGCCCCACCCTCCGGTATATAGAGGGCATGATCGTTCTCAACCCCGATCATCTTCAGAAAATCGCAATGACCTCGCTCTCGGTACTGCTTTCTGGTGACAAAAACGAGCTGCATACCCCAACGCTCTGCATCCACAAGTGTCGGGCTTAGTCGTTTCGGGCGCTCACCACGAATGATGCCAACGGTCTCGAACCCGAAGCGATAGCCAGCGGCAGCGACTGCGTGAATATGATTTGACCAGGCACCGCCACAAGTGATGAGCGTCTCCATCCCCTTTTCCCGCGCATGCTGCAGCGCGAAGAACAGCTTGTAGGCTTTGTTCCCGATGATGACTGGATCGATCAAGTCGTCCCTTCTAACCCATACCTCAACGCCAGGGTACAGATCGGTTTCGAGGCGCTGATAAGGTACCGACATCGATAGTTTGTAAAACTCAGACGTCTTCAACGATGTCCAGACGCGAGGCACTTGTTGATAATCAGGACTTTCGAGATGCAACGAAATTGGGTGGTCGATCATGTCAGTATTTGGATGCGGCAAAATCTAGGCCCCTAACCGGACAGCAGAAAATAGGCGCTATGATCGTACTACAGCTATGTAAGCGACGTACTTTTAGACAGCTAATAGGCTGGGAAATAGCGCTAGACAGAGGAATGGGTGGCGCTTTATGAGGTGGGCAAACTGCGCGGGAGTGATTCGCGAGTTGGTCGAGCATTCATGGCGCGTCCTTCAGTGATTAAGCAACTTTGCCTCTACGACCTGGTGGAGCTTGTGTGTGGAGTGACACGCGCCATCATCGCCCGCGCTATATAGTGCCCCCCCTGGATCGGAGTCCAACACGACTCCGGACAAATCTCTTGCGTGGCGCTTGCTCTCAGAGATCCAGTAGCAACAAAAGAACCTCACTTTCGTGAGATTCTTTGCGGATGGGACTGATTCGCGGCGTTACCGCTCACCCTTCGGGCGCCTGCGGCGTCCATCAGCGCTGCGCGCTGTTGTCGAACGGGGGTTCTCTCACACCAATCAGCATATACAAAAAAGGCTCTCACTTTCGTGAGATTCTTTGCGGACGGGACTGATTCGCGGCGTTGCCGCTCACCCTTCGGGCGCCTGCGGCGTCCACCAGCGCTGCGCGCTGTTGTCGAACGGGGGTTCTCTCACACCAATCAGCATATACAAAAAAGGCCCTCACTTTCGTGAGATTCTTTGCGGACGGGACTGATTCGCGGCGTTGCCGCTCACCCTTCGGGCGCCTGCGGCGTCCACCAGCGCTGCGCGCTGTTGTCGAACGGGGGTTCTCTCACACCGATCAGCATATACAAAAAAGGCCCTCACTTACGTGAGGGCCTTTTCGTATATGGCGGACCGGACGGGACTCGAACCCGCGACCTCCGGCGTGACAGGCCGGCATTCTAACCAACTGAACTACCGGTCCGCGGTAGTAGCATTTTCCTGACATCCAGCCTGGCTGAAGTGGAAAATGGTGGGTGGTACAGGGGTCGAACCTGTGACCTACGGCTTGTAAGGCCGTCGCTCTCCCAACTGAGCTAACCACCCTGCTCTGTGTTGTGAGGGCCTTGCCCTTCGAGCGACGCGCATAATACCGGATTGCTTTGGCGTGTCAATCATTTACCAGGTTTTTTTCCTGGCATCGACACCAACTTCGCGGCCTCATTCAATCCCTTGATCGGAGGCCGGGAGAGAAACCGGCAACGGTACCTCCTCAACGGGCTCGGCTTCCAGTTCACCCTCAGCAACCCGTTCGGCAGGTTGCCGATAGTCAGGGGCAATCAAATGACCGGCAATCGATACAGGGGATGTGCCCGGAATAAGGTCTTCACGGGGACGTGCGAGGTCTTGCAGCTCATAGTCACAGACGCCGGTTGGGAAGATGCGCTGTAGGTCTTCCAGTCGCGCAGTCGCCTGCTCGGTAGCCGCCCCATAGAGCCCCCTGGATAGCGCCTGTTCAACCGGCTGCCGCTGGCACTTGAACACATCGCCCGTCATCGGGCCTCCCGCCTCCTGTCGCGGCGAACTGTGGATTGGGAACGTCGCCATACAGTTGCCCAGGCTGCGGCCATTCCAGTCGCCATCCCAGACACCGTGACCAGAATCAATGACGTTTCCGCGACGGTCAAAGCATTGATCATTGGCGTCCACGGGGCGATTGGCAGCGACGCCCAGTTGCGGGCTTTGGATAATGTTCTGCACCCAGCGATCCATGGTATCGAGGGCTTCGTCGAGGGGCGTATAGTCCTTATGGCTCACCCAGATCAGTTGATTATCCGCGTGCCCTCGCGCGCGCCGGATACGCTCTCGGCTGGAGAATGACGCCATGCTGTGATGCATATCCAGATCTTTGTCGAGATAGTGACGCAGATCGATCACCGGGATTTCGATATCGCCAAGAAACACATGCCCGGAGCGATAAATCCCCTCAATAGCGGCTGAGCTGGCTCGACTCCTGGGCGCCGGCCGATCCAGCCCTCCCAGGTTCATATTGTGCTCGCTCCAGAGCGCGAGTTCTGCCGGAAATAGATCACCATTTAGGAACCAGAGCTTCTCATCCACCAGATCAATGGGCGCTTTCCAGCCACCGACCGTTGCATTGAGCCGCAGGAACGTATCCAGCTCGATCTCTCCACTCGCCAGGGCACGCAGCCCGTACTGGACACCTTCGTTATCCCACACGGAGTTCGCATAACCGTCCTCAGCGACGCCGTAAAAGTCTTTAAGATCCTCCCAGTGCGACCAGTGCGTTTTTTCTGCCACTGCATCGACATAGCTGCGGGTAAAGTGCGCAAAGTTTGGGTTGTTGACCAACGGCACCAGGCCGCGCCACCCCTCCGTACACTCGGTTGCCCCGGATCGGCTTCGATAACGGCCATCAAATAATGCCGCAGCCGCCGTTAACGGACTCAACCTGCTATCAATTTCTTCACTCGCTGGCAGCCCCTGAATAATGGTGCGCTCTGAGGCGTCACGCCAGCGCGGGTTGGCAGCGTCGACAACGTCGAAGAAGTACTCCAGCGGCTCACAGTCAAATACGTAAATGGTCTGGCTCACCATATCCGGATAGGAGTACAGCGGGATTGCCGCGTCGAGAAGCCCTGGTGCATTTTGCGCGAACAGATATTGCTGAATCGCACCACCGGAGCCACCCACACCTACGGTATAAAGCGGATCGCCATAAAGCGCTGAGAATTGCCGCTTCAGGCGCCATGCGGTGTCCTCGGCAAGCCAGATATTGTAATGATTGCTGGTTTGATTCGCCGTCGAATACACAATCGCGTAGCCGCGAGCGAGTTGATCCGCGCGGCGAGTGACAATATCGCCTTTGGTAATATCTCCCTGTCGACGACCAATACCGACGCCGCCGCGTAGCTGGTAAATCAGGCGACGGTTCCAGTTACTGGCATCCGGCTTTTCGGCACTTTCGTTTTCACCACGCAACACCGCGATCGCATAAAAATGGCGATTAATAGTCCCTGTCTCTAAACGCACGACAAAGTCGACAGAGCGGCCATTGACCGTCACCTGATCAATATCCGCTGGGTCTTTCAGATCTTTCAGCGCGCGAATGTCGCCGGTCGCTGCACTGCGGTAATAGTACGTCACCTGTGTTTGATGACTGCAATCACGGCTGTATCCAATGACCTGGTCGGTTTGCTCACCATCTTCTGTCACCGCATATACGGGCACCCCTTCCTGTTCCTGGTTGTCGACCAGCGGCTGAAGATCAGTGACATTATTTTCGCCACAGAAGAAGGGATAAACCGACGGCCCGGAAAAGAGTGTCTCCGTCGGCCCCACGTCACCCACACGAATGGGAAAGGGGAAATATTCTGGCGGGCGCTCAATCGTCCGCGGATGCGGTCCGTTGTACGCTGGCTGTGGCATGCGATCCAGTGCACCCTGAGGAACACCAACTACAGGCGCCTTTGGCACGCCTGGAATCCGCGGTAACTGTTGAAAACCTATCCAAACTGCGAGGGCAGCGAGCACTGCTGCTACCACCGCCAGTACAGAGAGAATCCTTACCCTCCGTCCAAACATTCTGTCGCCTCCACATCTTATATGGCTTCCGCTTTGCATTGAGTATATGTACGGACTCGGAGAGCGATTTTAGAATTGGCGCCAGTCACTACACGGGAAGTGAACAGTCAGCCACCGGCCGTTGGCTGCACCGGGATAAGAGAAAAAGAACTGGTGGCAACGAATTTTAATGAAGCCAGAGAAGCGGGAAAGCTGTGCCAGAGGTTGGGCAATTCACCTCCCTACTGGTCCACTCGCCAAAAGAAAAGATGGGCCGAAGTCACTCAACTGTGAGCGAAACAAAAAAGGCGCCCTAAGGGCGCCTTTTTTGTCGATTGAGCGTTAGACAATAATGCCGCGCTCTTGCAACGCCTGAATGATGGTTTCGACCTCTTCTTCCAGGCTCATTTTGTCGGTACGCAAATGAAGTTCAGGGGACTCCGGCGCTTCATAGGGATCGTCGATTCCAGTGAAACCACGAATTTCACCGGCGCGCGCCTTCTTGTACAGGCCTTTCGGGTCACGAGACTCCGCCTCTTCCAGCGGACAATCTACGAAGACTTCCAGGTAAGGTAGGTCGCCTTTCTCGTGGATCTCACGAACCATATCGCGGTCTTGGCGATAAGGGCTGATAAAGCTGCTCAGCACAACGACACCAGTGTCAGCGAAGAGACGAGAAATCTCACCGACTCGGCGGATATTTTCCTGGCGATCTTCCGCAGAAAAGCCCAGGTTAGAGTTGATGCCGAGACGGATATTGTCACCATCCAGACGGTAGCTCAGCACACCGCGGGCGGCCAACGCTTTCTCCAATGCAACAGCCACGGTGCTCTTGCCAGAACCGGACAATCCGGTGAACCAGAGAGTCACACCTTTGTGACCCAGAATGCTGGCACGGTCTTCCCGATTAATTTCCCCATGATGCCAGTGCACGTTAGTTGCTTTTGGCTCTGCAGTAACTGTCACGAAATTCTCCCTTATCCTCAAAATTACAAATCAACAATACTTTCCATGTGCTTAAGCACCGCTTGCGAGAATGCAAAAAGCCTGCCCGGGAAACCCTGAGCGTGGCGCATTTTATCAGATTCCCGGCCATTCTGAACGTTTTATAGGCAGAACTGCTTTGTCGAAATCGACTTTTTAGTCTTCCGCTGCGCTTAATGAAGAAAAACGAAAAAGCCCCGCACTGGGCGAGGCTTTTAAGTCCTTGATAAACAAGGATTTTGTATGGGGTGGCCGACGGGGATCGAACCCGCGACCTCAGGAGCCACAATCCTGTGCTCTACCAACTGAGCTACGGCCACCATTAAACGTGACTACTGCAATGCCCTGTGGCTGCATTGCCTTGTTCGCCAGCCCTTTGGGCCAGCAGGGATATCTTGCGACATGAGCCTCCTAGCGGGAGACCGAATCCACCTGGTCGAAACCACCTAAAGTAAGGATGGCACGCCCGGCAGGA
This sequence comes from Microbulbifer sp. ABF4_148, assembly GCF_056158985.1. Classification (NCBI taxonomy): domain Bacteria; kingdom Pseudomonadati; phylum Pseudomonadota; class Gammaproteobacteria; order Cellvibrionales; family Microbulbiferaceae; genus Microbulbifer; species Microbulbifer sp. ABF4_148. The sequence continues at coordinate 2,544,145 of NZ_JBSWUI010000001.1, read as the reverse complement.
CTCGAACCTGCGACCATCCGCTTAGAAGGCGGATGCTCTATCCAGCTGAGCTACGGGCGCAAAGAAACCCGGTGAATCTGGTCGGGGCAGAGGGATTCGAACCCCCGACATCCTGCTCCCAAAGCAGGCGCGCTACCAGACTGCGCTATGCCCCGATATCGACGTGGGTGACTGCTGCCTCCCTGTCGAGTGCGCGCATAATACTGACAGCCCCCGAGGGAGTCAACGCCGCTAAGCTATTCTTTTTGCAGAATTTTTGCAGAAACACAGACATCGGCCTGAGGACCGCGACCAGATAGGGAAATTATTCGCGGCCTGTGCGAAAATGGCGCCCCTCACCGACCGGGACCCTGACTCGCTAGATGTCTCGGCTCACTGTTTCGTCAACAAAATGTAGATTCACCCGTCTGCATGCACCAGATGGCAGCAAACCGCGCCCTCGTGAATTGGCGAAACCGGAACAAACCAATCAACCCTTTGGAAGAGTAAGTAGAGACCCCCTATGTCAGCACTGGTTCTGGACGGCAAAGCCCTGGCACAGAAAACTGAAGAGGAACTGTCTGCGCGCGTCGCGACCCTGAAGGAAAAGAGCGGTGGCCAGACCCCGATTCTCGCCACCATTCTTGTCGGTGACGACCCCGCTTCTGCCACCTATGTAAAGATGAAAGGCAACGCCTGCCGCCGGATCGGCATGGATTCCCTTCAGGTAGAGTTGCCCTCTTCCACAACTACCGAACAGCTTCTCGCGAAAATTGAAGAGCTGAACGAGAACCCGAATGTACACGGTATCCTCCTGCAGCATCCGGTACCGGAGCAGATTGACGAGCGTGCCTGCTTTGATGCCATCCGTCTGGATAAAGATGTCGATGGGGTGACCTGTCTCGGCTTTGGCCGAATGGCCATGGGTGAGGAAGCCTATGGCTGCGCCACGCCCAAAGGCATCATGCGCCTGCTGGAAGCCTATCAAATCGAGCTGAGCGGCAAACACGCCGTGGTCGTTGGTCGCAGCCCGATTCTCGGCAAGCCCATGGCGGCTATGCTGCTCAATGCCAACGCCACCGTCACTATCTGTCACTCCCGCACACAAAACCTCGCTGACCACATTCGCCAGGCCGACATCGTCGTTGGCGCAGTGGGTAAGCCCGAATTCATCAAGGCCGAATGGATCAAAGACGGTGCGGTCGTCGTGGATGCAGGTTATCACCCAGGTGGTGTTGGTGATATCGAACTCGCCCCCCTGGTAGAGCGTGCGGCCGCGTATACGCCGGTCCCTGGTGGTGTCGGTCCGATGACCATCAACACATTGATCTATCAATCCGTGGACTCTGGCGAACGTAAAATTGGCTGATCTCAGACTCGACAAAGCCGTCAGCCAGGTAACCGATCTTTCCCGCGCGCAGGTCAAGCGCGCGGCAAAGTCGGGCCTGATCACGGTCAATGGTGTGGTGGTCAAAGATCCGGCGACCAAAGTGAGCGACGCTGACGAGTTGTGCCTCGATGGCGAGCCACTGGCGGAACCTGGCCCGCGCTATTTTATGCTGCACAAGCCGCTCGGTTACGTCAGTGCGACCAAAGATAGTGAGCACCCGACCGTGCTGGACTTACTCGATGAGCCCAATAAGCAGAAACTGCATATTGCCGGCCGCCTGGATATCGATACGACCGGCCTGGTGCTCATCACCGACGATGGTCAGTGGTCTCACAAGATCACTTCTCCAAAGCATCACTGCGATAAGGTCTACTATGCGCACCTTGCCGAACGCATTGATGAAAGTGCAGTGGACAAATTTGCCAAGGGTCTCTGGCTCGAGAATGAAAAGAAGCGCACCAAGCCTGCAGCGCTTGAGATTCTCTTTGCCAACGAGGTGCGGGTCTCTATCTCCGAGGGGCGCTACCATCAGGTAAAGCGCATGTTCGCAGCGCTGGGCAACCGCGTGCTGGAACTTCATCGCGAACGTATTGGCGACATCCTGCTGGATGAAGATCTGCAAGAAGGCGAATATCGCTCACTGACCCCCGAAGAAATAGCCTCGATAACCTGACGCGTCCCATGCTTGATTTACTCAGCCAATCCCTTCTTCGCAACCCATCAGAGACACTCTGGATTGCAGATGAAAACAGTAAAGCGTTGATGCAAGGAGGCTTTGCGTTTTCGGGAGATGTGCTGACCAATCGCTGGGATATTGCCAAGCTCGCAGAGAAGCATGCGGAACGTTGCTTCTTCAATGACTTTAATCTGGCCGATACCGAGCGACACTATCGGCGCGTGGTATTCCCGGTTTCCAAAGAAAAAGCCTCGGTCCATTACGTTATCAACGAGATTCCTGAATATCTCGGCGAAGGTGGCGAATTGATTCTGCTGGGCGGCAAGCAAAGCGGCATCAAGACTTATGCCGCGAAGGCGGCACAGCGATTGAAAAGCCATAAGCAGGTCGAGAAGCACGGCAACGACTATCGGAGCGTTACCGTACGCAACGGTATCTCGCAGGAACGGCTGGATGATCAGGATTACCCGACTCTGAGACAACCTCCCACACTGGGGGGGCTCTTCAGTAAACCCGGCCAATTTGGATGGGACAAGGTCGACCGGGGTAGCGCATTGTTGGCGGGGCAAGTCCGGGGGTTTCTCCCGGAAAGCGGCGCGAATATTGTTGATCTGGGATGTGGCTACGGCTTTCTCTGCCGAGAAATAGCGCAACTGGGTGATTTTCACTTCACTGCAACGGACAACAATGCCGCCGCTTTACGAGCCTGTGCGAGAAACCTCCAACAGCTGGGGCTCGCAGGGATCGCCACGCCCTCGGACGCCGGCGCAGAACTGGCCCCCGCGATTGCTGATCTGCTCGTTTGCAATCCGCCGTTTCACCAGGGGTTTCAAGTGGAAGGAGACCTGACAGAGCGTTTTTTGCAAAACGCCGCTCGATTGCTGAAGCGAGAAGCTTCCGCTCTATTCGTGGTCAACGAATTTATCCCTCTGCCCCGCAAGGCCGCTTCCTATTTCACTACGGTGAACCAGCTGGCACGACAAGACGGCTTCGCAGTCTATCGACTAAGCGTTTAACCCGTCTGGGTTAATAGTCTCTCAAATTGTAGAGATTCATGGCCAGAGTGTGTTCTTCGAGCTCTTCCAGCTCCAACAGGCGCTCGAACGCCTTTCGAGCAGAGGGCGTGTCCGCGCCTTGTGCAAGATCGCGATACTGATCCGCAAGATAGACCTCGATATCCATTGCCAACTTGGCAATCGCATCCAGATCATCCAGATCGACATTTCGGAGACGCTGCAAAAATTCGGGCTCGCGTCCCTCCGGGGCAAACTGGACCCAGGTTCGCAGTGCACCGGGGGAAATATCCGCACGGAAATTTTCCAGCGAATGGGTCATCGCCTCTTCCCTTCGCCGTAACTGGTCAAGCAGCAGCTCGATACGACGATCGGTCACTACCTGTTCATACTCGCCATATTGACGCGAGAGCTGGGAATGAAACTCCCTCCCCTCCTGAATCACATCTTCTACCGTTTTGTAGCGCATTCACGGAGCCCCAAAAAACGTCTACCTACTCAGGAGTATAGTCAGCATTCTGCGATTGGAATGAATTTACGCCACGGCAGAGTATTGAAAACCCGCGTTTGAAACCGAGCAGTCAACCTACTCCCAAAGCAAAGGTCAGGCGAGGCGACGAAAGTGGCAATCTAGCCGGCACGCGGGGTTAGCGGGATTGATCGCAGCGGGGGCACGCGCTTTCAGCGACCGCAGCAACAACGGGGCGCGGGAAACCGCAAGAATCTCGTTCTCGTAGCCAGGTAACGTAAGCCGCCAACGGCCCTTCATCGCCGAAGAAATCGGCGGCTGCCGCCAGCCGCTGGCTGCCAACTCGCGAGGACCGGCAAAATTGCTCACTACAACACCGTCAGGTGACAACAACTTGAGCAGTGCGCGGCACCAGGGTTCGTCGGCCGTAACCGCCCGACTGGCTTCACCATCCGCATGTCCAAACAGATCATCAATGATCAGGTCAAACTTCTGCTCGCCGTCCGCCTCTCGGACAAAATCTTGCGCATCGGCGCAAATGAGATCAGCACCTCGCACCCCAAAATGGTTCCGAGCCACCTGCAGGTGCGTACGGTCCAGCTCAACGCCAACGATGACCTCCGGGTCAAGGTAGCGCTGCAGCAATTTGATCACTGCGCCGCCCCCGACACCGAGAACCAGCACCGATCGTGGATGACCGGCAGGCAAAAAGAAGGCGGGCAACAACAAGAGCTCCCAGAGGGAGCCCTTTAACGGATCCCGAGGATTCCACTGCGAGTGGAATACCCCGTTACTATAGAGACGTATGCTGGCGCCATGGCGGCGAACCTGATAATGGCTGTCCTTTACACGCTTTTCCCAAACCAGTGCCATTGGCTAGGGGGCCCTATTTCGGCAGGTCAGAACAGGACAGTAACATCTTGGCAAACTTCTCTAGCCCAACCACGTCCGCGGGGCTAAACCGGGCAAGAGAGGGACTATCAACATCCAATACCCCAAGGCAGCGGTCTCCATCGTAAAGCGGGATAACCACCTCAGAAGCCGACACCGCATCACAGGCGATATGCCCAGGGAATTCATGCACATCCTCTACCAGCTGGGATTCGCCGTTGGCAACGGCCGTACCACAAACGCCGGCACCCACGGGGATGCGCGTACAGGCGGGCTTACCCTGGAAGGGACCGAGCCTCAACTCGTCACCGTGCAAAAAATAGAAGCCCGCCCAGTTGATATTCTCGAGCTCCATGAAAAGCAACGCACTCGCATTGGCCGCGTTGGCCAACCAGTCGCGCTCGTCAGTGAGCAGACCTTCCAGTTGGGCGCAAAGGGAAGCGTAGAAATCAGAAGACATATTTGTACCTTACCGCTGAGGGGATGATTGGGCCCTGAAGCTACCAGGTCGGCAGTGTACTGTGAAAAACAGAAAAGGCCACAGTATTAGAACACTGTAGCGTCATCGCGGTGTATTGTAGTCTGCGCCAGCCGCAAAATCGCTGGCGCGGACAGGATCATCTTCGACCAGTACGAAAACTACTGGTAAGGATCAACGGCTGCGCCCTGATCGTCAGCCCGTTCTGTCCGGTAGGCTTCCGCATCGACAGTCGGTCGACTCCATTCGCGATCCTCTTCTGATGCTTCGCGATCGCTGATCGCTGGACGGGTGGGCGTGACATCGCCAGCGCTAAAACGGGTGCGCTCAGTGGAAGCGCTCTCGGAACGAACGCTGGGCTTGGATTGCGGCGCGCGAGCTGGTGCAGCCTGACGCGGTGCACCGGCTGAGGCCAGGGTCTTGAGGTCGGGCCGACGTCGGTCTGCCAGTTTTACAGATTCCAGTTCACTGTTGAGGCGGTTAACTTCCGCCTGCAAGTCACCCACCTTTGCCTGCAAGTCGGTCAACTGGGAGAGCACCCCTTTCACCTTGCGGCTTTCCTGCTCATAAAAGACAGCTGCACCGCCAAAGGCGACAGCAATAATGACCAACAATGGAAAATGACGCATAACGAACAACCCCCTTTAAAATCCCTTTTACTACAACTCTATTCTTTGGCCCTCTCCGGGACTCAAATATATTCGACTAAGCATGCCACCTGACGCAAGGGTTTAGACGCCTATTTTGTGACCAGAAACACACTTATCGGACGGTGAGGCCCCTGCTGGGGCTCAAATACCATTAAGACTCTTCCAGCAACTCCATAAAGTCCAGAGAAGCCTGCTGACGGATCGCGCGGCGATGGTTGGCCCACAACTCGGCGATACGCTCGGTATTGCATACTTTGCGATCAACATAGACCCGCGTATTCAGCTGGCCCACGGGCTTGGCGCTTGGGCACTTGCTGAACACAAACTGGTTGGAAATAAGGTCCATAAACGGACCCGACTTACTACTCGGCATAATGAACACCAGCTGCAGACCCAGCGTTTCGGTCAGGTAACGAATCACTTCACGCGAGCGTGTCTCATCCATCTTCGAGAAGGCTTCATCCACCAGTACCATCTGCAGATGGGTATTGCCCTCATTAAATCGGAATGCTGAGGTGACCGCCGCGGAGCGAATAATGTACGCCGGTGTTTCCAGCTGGCCTCCGGAGCCCGTGCCGTATTGACTCAGCGCGATCGGCTCCTTGCCCTCGGGCTCTTTGAAAATTTCGTAACTGCGGTAGTTGCGGTAATCGCTAATCCGATCCAGCTCACGCCGTGCCAGCTGCTCGTCCTCGGTCAAAAGCATATCCAGCAACTTGTCGCGCACCTGACGATGCTTCGCGCCAAGGTCCGCATCAAACAGACTCTGCTCTTCCCCAAGGTTCGGCAGTTCGATCACCGCTTTAAAGAAGCCCCAGTACTCGCGGAACTCCGGCACCCAGTTGTAGGCAAAGCGGAAACGCTCTCGATCTGCACCGAATCGGTGATGTTCCAGCTCTTTGTTCAGGTCATCCAGTACCCGTTTGCCGTCGTTGATCGACTGATAGATGGCATGACACAGGTGGGTGACAAAGGTCGTGTTAAAGGACTTCTTCAGGCCCTGCAACTGCTCGTGGCGATCCACCAGCATATTGTTTTTCAGCCGGTTTCGCAGCGCCTCGATCTGGCTGTGCAGGTTGCACACCAGCTTGAACAACGCTTCGCTATGCCCTGCGCTCAAATCCGGTTCAAAGACCAGCGTGTCGCCACCAGACTCGGTACCGTTGTAATCCATCACGGCCCGATCCAGGCGGCGACGATAGGTATCCAGGTTACCGGTCCAGACCTCGATATCTGCGCTGAAATCAAAGCGCTCGCCGGCGTTTTCCGCCTGTTCGTCAGCCAGCGCGAGGGCGGCCTCGACATCGTACTCGGGATGGAAATGCACGATGCGGCGTACCGCCGCCTCGCAATCGCTGAGGACCTCATCGAGGCTGTCCAGGTCCGCAGAAAGCGCATTCAGCTGTTTGCCGGTGTTCTCCAGATCCCGCTCGAGCTTACCGGCTTCCTGCAACAGTGCACTGTGCCCCTGCTGCTTCTCTGCCAGCGCTGATTTGAGCTGGCTCAATTGCTCTTCCAGCGCCTCGCTGTCCTGAAGGTCGAGGTTTTCCAGGGATTGCTCGGCGTTACGCCACTCGCGCTGGGCAGCCATGGCGATATCCACCACCGGAGTGAGTTCCAGTCGGCTGAAATCACGTACCGCCTTGGCCACGCGCCGGAAGCGCTGTTGCTGCTCATTGACGGATCCAGCCTCCAACAGCAACTGTTCCTGCGCGCGCAGCTGCGCCGCAAGCGCCCGGGCCCTAGCACCCTGCCCAAATACCAGATCGGAATCATCGATGTCACAGCGCCACATGGAGTAATTGCCACTGGCCAACCCTTCTGCCGTTAGGCCCCGGCGCGTGCCACGGAGCGCCTGGGCATCACTGACCTGCTGGACAGAACCATAAGAGGCGCGCAGGTAGTACTCCGCGGTCTTATGGGAGAACGACATCAGTTCGACAATGGAGTCTTTCGCCAGGCTCGCGCGCTCTGCATCACGTCTGGCTTTATCCCCCTGAATCACCCGTGCGCGACTGTTTTTCCCGGGCAAGTTACGCACAATACTAATCGCTGTAGCCTCGTGCTCCGGCTCCACCAGTATCGCGAAGCGGGCGCCGCCGAGATAGCCTTCGATCGCCATCTGCCAGCGCTCATCCAGTACTTCGACAAAGTCGCACAACACCTGGGGCTCTGCCTGTGGGCATTGCTCGCGAATCGCCGCAAGCGCCTGCTCGACGGACTGCGGATAGCGCACGCGATTGGACTGGAGGTGCTGAATACGGTTTTCCTGAGCCTGCAACTGTTTCTGCAGTTGCTGCACTTTTAGCTGCCAACGGGTGCCCTGCTGACTGACCTGCTCGCGCAATGTGCCTTCGTCCGTTTCGCTTTCCGCGAGCAACGTATACAGTTGGTTTTGTGCCGACTGGCTTTCTACCGCAGCAACGCGTAACGGCTCCAGTGCACTCAGGTCAATCCAGTCCTTGCCCAGCAATCGCTGCAGATCCGGCAAGTCCTCTTGTCGAGCGACCTCCCGAACCAACCGCGTCAGTGACGCATCGCGCAGGCCGGGAATATCCAGGCTCGCGGAGCTGCCATTCAACAGGTCCAGTAACTCCACTGCCGCTTCACGGTTACGTTGCCATTTTTGCTGCTGTTCAACCAGCGGCCGACCTTGCGAGGAGAGCTGCTGGTGCGCACGGGCAATACGCTGCTCGAGGGCGTCCTTGTCCCGCAACGCGGCAACGCCCAGACGCTGCGCCTGCAGTTCAACCAACTGGCGGTTCAGCTCTTCCAGTTGTGCTTCTGTCGCACTGGTGTCGCGACTATTGGATTCCTGTCGGGCTTTCAGATCCCGCTGGCTGGACTTGCCGGCCAGATAGGTTTTCTGCACACGTAGATGGCGATGACGTGCCTGCAGGTACTCCTGCAGGCGCAGTTGCAGCCATTGCTCGCGATACAGTTCTGCGGATTCCGCGAGCTGCTGCAGGGCATCAACCCGCTCAACAATATGCCGGGCCTCCTGCTCCATCGCATGGATGGTCTTCATCAGTTCGGAAACAGAGCGAATCGCCTCGCCCAGATCGCGCTTCTCCAGCACTTCCTGAGCCACAAAGTCGTTGATGCTCTTGACTGGCTTGTACGCCATAAAGTTAGAGAAAGTGCGGGCCGCGTGCATCGCTTCGCGATCCGGGACTGCATCCCGGCGACCGCGCAATGCGCCGTACAATCTGCGCAGATAGGCCTTTTTCTTGTCGTACTGCTCTACCTTGGCATTGGCAAACTGTTTGGACAGGACAGCAAAGAACTTATCCAACGGCAACAGGTGCTTACCGTCTTTGTATTCGCGAATAAAATCGCCAATCGCGAGCTGCTCGCCTGGGAATATAAAAAACTTCAGGTCACTTTGACGGGCCTGGGCCGGTTTACTGCTGGTATCCAGGTGTGCGCGAATCGCCATTACCGAAGTAAAGGGTTCACCCTCTTCCCCATTGGTCGGATAGAAGACCCCGGCGATATAGCAATCCGTTGGCTGCAGGCGAGCGAAACTGCCATCGTCACAACCCAAGACATAAGACGCCAGAGTACGCACCTGTTTACCGCCGCGGCCACGCTGAGTGGTCTCATCCTGCCCCGGGTTAAACGTAAACAGGGTATCATGCGCGGCCGTCATCAACGTCTGGATCGCATCGGCTGCAGTCGTCTTCCCGGAACCATTGCCTCCGGAAAAAAGATTGATCGGACCAAAATCATATTCCAGTTGCGGAATATTGCCCCAGTTAATCAGGATGAGTTTCTTCAAAAACATAATATTGGTCGCAGGTTCTTTGCCTGTTCTCTATTCCTGTGGCGGTAGTGCAGTTGCCCTACTCGCTTTCCTTTTCGGTCTGGGTGTCGGCAAGCAAATCTTCATTGCCAAACAAGCTGTGCTCTTCCATCACGGGTGTGATTCGCTCAACCGGCTCGGGTACATCCTCGTCCGTGTTCCCGCTCGTCTCCATTGCGGAAGCCGCCTTCGAAGTCGTTGCAGCAACGTCTTCACTGGCATCGGCCGCAACAGCTGCGGTCTCCGAGACAGGTCCAGAGGCTTCCTCTGCATTTTCCTCGAGCGGCTCATTGAGCAGCTGCCGAATCGTGGACTCCGTCACGAAGTGCGCGATGGTTGGCCGAATGCGCAGCCAGATTTCCGCTACGGACTCACCATCCTCGCCCGACAACTGCACCAGGCGCAGTTGACGTAATTTTTTCAATAGCGCCCGGCGATCCAGCAACTTGTCTGGCAAAGACATCTTTAACAGGTTGCGAAGCCCCAACTCGAGCGCTTCCAGCGACAGTGCAACACAGCCATGCTCATCCACCTGCCCTTCGCGCAGCGCCTTGTCATACTCCACCCGCAACACGAGAATCGCGGCCACTTCCTGCTGACTCAGGCGTCCTCGGAAACCACCGTGATGGGGCTCTTCCTGATCAGGCATTGCCGGCACCTCGGCCCCGGGCGGATAAACCCGAATGAACTGGAAGCGACTATCGTGTAGCAGCCGCAACCCCAGTGGCGACAACCACTCGCGCACCAGCTGCTCACAACGCTGAAAGCGGTCATACAGAACCGTTTCCACCTGACTTTCGTCGCGACAGATCACGCCATAATCGAGCAGTCGCACTAACAACTCGGAAAATTCTGTGCGGGACAACTGACACTTGGTCAACGCCTCTTCGAGGGCCTGTTCAATCACTTTCTTTTAGCTCGAGATAGTATTCGTCAAATTGGGCGAAAAATTCATTGCTGGCGGTTTCCCCGGTGAATTCAACCTTGATCGCCGCACTGCCAGACTGGTTGACCGCGGCGGACTCCAGCGCATGGCTCATCGCCAGTAGATCCCGTGCGTCTGTCAATGGCAGTTCACGACTATGGATGCGGCGCCCACTGCCCAGTGCTTTCGACAGGTAGTCCCGCAGGTCAGCGCTATTGAAGTTGAATGCCTGATCGAGCATCTGCTGTAGCAGGATGTCACGGCGGTTATCGTCTCCCAGATCCTCCACTTCTTCGACCAGGGTGTTAACCGGCTGACGTCGCTGCCGCTGCCACAACTGGGTTTGCTTTGGGTCAAAGAAGCGCAATTGGAAACCACCCAGCCGGGCACCCAGGCTATCGAGTAGTTCGTCGCGACCAGGCGCGTCACCTAACTGCTGGCAGAGGTCCGAAAATTCACCTTCTGCCTGGCTATTGATGTAACTGAGCTGGCGAATAATGATGTCCGCGCGCTTGGTAAAGCCCTGCAATGCACGGCGCAATGCCGGCAACTTCACTTCACAGGCGCGCTGCATGCGGTCCTCGATGGTATCGAGCATTAGCCAGAGTAAAGATCGGCCAGGCTCTGCCAACTCAGGCAAGAGCTGACGCAGGCGTTTTTCCCACTCCGCCTTTTGCTCGCGATCTTTGCGTCGGATCTTCGCAATGACCTTGCCAATCGAGTCGCGATGTTTCTCCACGCTGTCTGCGGACAGCCGAATGGCCAGGTCCGGCTGGAAACGGCTCTCCATAAACGAAAAGAACTCATCGGTGGCCTGTTGCACCAGCAGCTGCGCCTCCACTTCGCGCACCAGTTCGCGCTTACGCTCTTCGAGCTCTGCGATCATGTCAGTGAAGTCGGCAACGATACGCTCGGAGTATTCCCAGGCATCGATCAGATCATGGATTTCCCCACGGGAGGCAAATGCGTCCAGCGCGTTGAGGGTATTGCGGGTATTGCGATGGCGGGTGCGCACACGAGTGCTATTAGCCTCCACCAGAGGCTGCGTGAACAGGCGCCCGCGTCGGCTGAACGGATAGGAGGCGGTCAGGGTCGCTCCATCGACCTGCTTCTCCAGCCAGCCGAACTCAATCAGGCTATTTAAGACCCATCCCGCCTGCTCGCGCAGATTGCGGAATCGCCCTTCGGGCTCTCCCGCGCTGTCATCACTATCGAGCTGGGGCGCGCGCGTCAGGGCTTCGGCAAAGATCTCGAGAATCTGCTCCCGCGAGAGGGATTCCCCATAATCAGCCTTGGCGGTATACAGGCGCTCATACAGCAAACGGAGGCACTCGACCACCTGCTCCCGGTATTTGCCGGTCAGTGGTCGAAAGAAGTGCTGAAACGAATCCGCGAAAAACAACTTGGCGGTTCCGCTATTACTCGGGCTTTTGGTTCAGTACGCAGAACTTGGTGTAGTCGCCGGCGTCTTCGAAAGTCCACTGGCCCTTCGGCGTCTCGTCCATTTTCTTGCACCATGCATCAGAACCACGCTTGGGCTCACAGGCAGTCAGGAAAACAACAGCAATGGAAACGGTAATCAAAAGACTAAGTTTTTTCATGGTCTCGCCATTCTAGTTTTTATCGTTGGGTTGCCCGGTGCCAACACCGGGCAATGGTCAAATTCTATCTAACGCATCGGCAGTAGCGCGGGCGCCAAAGTACAATCGCTTATTCGCGACGCCACTTGGTACCTTCCCGGCTATCTTCGAGAACAACACCTTTGGCTTTCAGCTCCTCACGGATCTCATCCGCGCGGGCAAAATTCTTGGCCTTTTTGCTCTGCTTACGCTCCTCAATGAGCGCCTCGATTTCCTCCTCGGAAATCGCATCGCCGCTGTCGCCACCGCGTACCTGCTTGAACCAGGCTTCGGGATCCTGCTGCAGGATCCCCAGCAGCGCCCCGGCCTGTAGCAATACCGCCTTGTGACGCATCTTATCCGCACCCTCAGCCTTGTTCAGATCCCGCGCGGCCTGGTGCAGCGCGCTGATGGCCAATGGGGTATTCAGGTCGTCGTAGAGCGCGGCAATAAAATCACTACCGGCCAGATCCACATCGTCCACAGCGACTTCAGCGGCATCGCGCAGGAAACCATACAGAGTATCCAGACTACGCCATGCCTGATCCAGCAGATCCGCACTGAAATTGAGTTCAGAGCGATAGTGGGCAGAAAGCAGCGCGAAACGCAAAACTTCCCCGGGGTAATGCTGCAGCAGATCATTGACCATGCGGAAGTTGCCCAATGACTTGGACATTTTCTCGCCGTCAATGTTGACGTAGCCGTTATGCATCCAATAGCGTACAAAATCCACACCATTGGCGCAGCAGCTCTGTGCACGCTCATTTTCGTGGTGAGGGAACGTCAGGTCCCGACCGCCACCATGAATATCAATGGTTTCACCGAGGTGCTTTTTGATCATCGCAGAGCATTCCAGATGCCAACCCGGACGACCTCGGCCCCAGGGGCTGTCCCAGCCTGGCTCATCCTCATCGGAAGGCTTCCACAAGACAAAATCACCGGCGTACTTCTTGTACGGCGCTACTTCTACGCGGGCCCCTGCCAGCATATCGTCAAGAGAGCGCTTCGACAGCTTGCCGTAATCGTCCATCGATTCAACCGCAAACAGCACATGGCCCTCCGCGGCATAGGCGTGCCCTTTTTCGATCAATGTCTCAATCATGGAGATCATTTCTGGCAGGTGCTGGGTTGCATACGGAATGACATCCGGCTCAAGGTTGTTGAGCGCTGCCATATCGTCGAAATAGGCCTGGGCAAAGCGCTCTGACAGGATACTGATATCTTCGCCCTGCTCCTTCGCCGCCTTCATGATCTTGTCATCGATATCAGTGATGTTCCGTGCGTAGACCACATCGGCAAACTCGCGCTGCAGCACCCGGTAGAGCGTATCGAATACAACCGCCGGCCGAGCGTTGCCAATATGCACACGGTTGTAAACGGTTGGCCCGCACACATACATGCGCACGCGATCCTCAACCAGCGGCTTGAAGGGTTCTTTCTTTCCTGAATAGGTGTTGTAAAGCTGTAAGGCCATAACTTCCGATCAAATTCCTGTTTGTGGCGCCATCTGATGACGTCCAGTCAGCGGCAACCGGCTCCGCTCGGGCGGAGCCCCGTTCCGATGGTTTTACTTACCCTGTTCTTTGGCCCAGCTATCGCGCAGGCCGATGGTGCGGTTGAAAACCGGCTGCTCAGCGCTACCAAACTTGCTGTCCCGGCAGAAGTAACCGTTTCGCTCAAACTGATAACCCTGCCCCACTTCCGCATTCGCCAGACTGACTTCGGCCTTACAGCCGGTCAGCACCTTGAGATTGTCGGGGTTCACATGATCCAGGAAGTTCTTGCCACCGGCATCCGGCGCTGCGTCGTCGAACAGGCGGTCGTACAGACGAACTTCGCAGTCGACATGCTTGTCGGCAGACACCCAGTGGATCACGCCCTTCGGCTTGATGCCGTCGGCCGGATCGACGCCACGGCTATCGAGGTCAACGCTGCACAATACTTCGACGATCTCACCCGCGTCATTCTTGATCACTTCTTCCGCAAGAATCACATACGCGTTACGCAGGCGAACCTTCTTGCCAAGCACCAGACGCTTGTACTTCTTGTTGGCTTCCTCGCGGAAATCCTCACGTTCGATATACAGCGTGCGACCGAACGGGAGCTCGCGCTCCGGCAGATCGTCACGGACCGGATGCCCCGGAGCGGTGACGGTTTCCGTCTGGCCTTCCGGGTAGTTGGTCAGGGTAATCTTCAGCGGGTCCATCACGCACATGGCACGCGGCGCATTCTTGTCCAGGTCGTCGCGGATGCTGTACTCGAGCATGCTCACGTCGACAACAGAGTCGGAGCGGGTCACACCGATCATTTCACAGAAATTGCGAATCGCTGCCGGGGTGACGCCGCGGCGACGCATCCCGGACAGGGTTGGCATGCGCGGGTCATCCCAGCCGTCCACATGGCCCTCGTCGACCAACTGCTTCAGCTTGCGCTTGGAAACCACGGTGTAATTCAGGTTAAGGCGCGCGAATTCGTACTGGTGCGGCTGCGCCGGCACCGGCAGATTTTCGATAAACCAGTTGTACAGCGGCTTGTGGTCTTCGAACTCCAGCGTGCAGATCGAGTGGCTGATGCCTTCGATGGCGTCGGACTGGCCATGGGCAAAGTCGTAGCTCGGGTAGATGCACCATTTGTCACCGGTCTGGTGGTGCGCCATTTTCTTGATGCGATAGATGATCGGGTCGCGCAGGTTAATATTGGGCGCGGCCATATCAATTTTGGCACGCAGGCTACACTCGCCCTCTTCCATCTCACCGTTTTTCATCTGTTCAAACAGCGCGAGATTTTCCTCCACGGAGCGATCCCGGTAGGGGCTGTTCTTACCCGGCTCCTTTAGCGTGCCGCGATACTCGCGCGCCTGCTCCGGCGACAAATGGCATACATATGCCTTGCCCTCACTGATCAGATGCAGCGCCCAGTCAAACAGCTGGTCAAAGTAGTCCGAGGTATAGCGCACATCGCCGGCCCAATCGAAACCGAGCCAGGACACGTCCTGTTTGATGGCCTGAACAAACTCTTCTTCTTCCTTCGCCGGATTGGTGTCATCAAAGCGCAGGTTACAGGTGCCGCCGAATTCCTGTGCCAAACCGAAGTTCAGGCAAATGGATTTGGCGTGGCCGATATGCAGGTAGCCATTAGGCTCCGGCGGAAAGCGCGTTGCCAGTTGGCTGACGCGGCCTTCGGCCAGGTCTTCGCGAATAATGTTCTGCAGGAAGTGAGCGGGTTTGCTCTCGGATGTCATAGGAATCTCAACTACAGCGGTCCAAAGATAAGCGGCGGATTATAGCGTAGTTCAGGCCGCCGGCACCGGTTTTCCTTTGCCCAATTCATGCCACAGAAATGCGCACGCTTGGCACCCAACCCGACGCTCAATTTTTAACCAGAACAAAAAACAAACACCTGCCCCACCCCTGCAACGGCCACACCGAAAATGTCGTTTTACTGGCCACCCCAAACGGGTATCATGCCGCCCCAAACTCACCCGGATTAGGATGTTTTATGATCACCCTGCACACCACCCATGGCGACATCAGCATTGAGCTGGACTTCGACAAAGCGCCGAAAACTGCCGCCAATTTCCTGCAGTACTGCCGTGACGACTTCTACACCGGCACCATCTTCCACCGAGTGATTGACGGCTTCATGATCCAGGGTGGCGGCATGACCCCGGATATGGAACAGAAGGCAACCCGCGAGAACATCGAGAACGAAGCCGACAACGGCCTCAAGAACGACACTGGCACCCTGGCCATGGCCCGCACCATGGACCCGCACTCTGCCAGCTCCCAGTTCTTTATCAATGTTAAGGACAACGACTTCCTGAACTTCCGCAGCAAAGACCAGCAGGGCTGGGGCTACTGTGTGTTTGGCAAAGTCTCTGACGGCATGGACGTGGTCAACAAGATCAAGGGCGTGAAGACCGGCACCCGCGGTTTCCACCAGGATGTACCCGTGGACACCGTTGAAGTTACCGGGATCACCATTTCCGACGCTTACGCCGATAAGTAAGCCTCGAACCACCCCTCCTGATTTCCGCCGGCCTTTGCCGGCGGAATCGTTTTGACTGCCAGGGAATGCAACTTGACCAGCTACCTCATCTCAGACCTGCATCTGGACGAGAGCCGCCCGGAAATCACCGAAGCTTTCTACCAGTTCCTGAACACCCGCGCCGCCGGCGCCGAGGCCCTGTATATCCTCGGGGACTTCTTCGAGGTCTGGATTGGGGATGACGATGATGCCCCCCTGGTGTCGCAGGTAGCAGAAGCACTCAGCGCATACAGCGCAACGGGTGCCGAGGTCTACCTGATGCACGGTAATCGCGATTTCCTGATCGGCCAGTCATTTGCCCAGCGCGCTGGCGCAACCTTGCTGCAGGACCCCACCATTGTTGAGCTGGCAGGGCAAAAAGTCCTGCTGATGCATGGCGACAGCCTGTGCACCCGCGATGCCGAATACATGGCTTTTCGCCAACAGGCGCGGAATCCACAGTGGCAGGCGGCGTTACTGGCCAAAACGCTGGACGAACGCCGGGCGATCGCCGCACAGATCCGCGCCGCGTCCAAATCCATGAATAGCCTCAAAGCCGAGGACATCATGGATGTCACCCCGGAAGAAGTGGTCAATATCATGCGTGACCACGGAGTGCGCACCCTGATCCACGGCCACACCCACCGCCCGGCTCGCCACAAGGTCGATATCGACGGTGAATCTGCCGAGCGCATCGTGCTCGGCGACTGGGGTGAATCCGGCTGGTGCATTCGCGCCAGCAAAGACACCCTTGAACTGGACCACTGGCCCGCGGCATGATGACCTGAACGTCATTCCTGTTTGGGACGGTCATGAAGAACCTTAAAAAGCGCGTCCTGATCCTCGGCGGCTACGGCAACTTCGGAGCCCGTATCGCGCGCATGCTTAGTAACGAGCCGGACATCCAGCTGATCATTGCCGGGCGCGACAAGGCGCGCGCCGACTTGCTCGCCTCCCAGCTGCCTGGCCTTGCCGAAGGCATGCGCCTGCAGCGTAAGGCGATTAATCTCGATCGACTGCTCAAAACCCTGCATCTCGACCTGTTAATTCATTGCGCGGGGCCGTTCCAGCGGCAAGATTACAGCGTTGCCCACGCCTGCCTGGCTTCCGGCACACCCTATATCGATATCGCGGACGACCGTCGCTTTGTGTGTGATTTCGGGCGACTGGGAAACGCCGCCGAAGCCGCGGGCATCACCATGGTGTCTGGCGCCAGTACCCTGCCCGCACTGAGCTCCGCGGTGCTCGCTGAGCTCGAGCACGAATTCAAGGCACTCAACCGCGCGGATATCACCATCGCCCCGGCTCATCGGATCCAGCGGGGGCTCGCCACCACCAGAGCGGGATTCGAGAGTCTCGGCGTGTCTTTCCCCGTTCTGAAAGATGGCACCTGGCGCGAGGCATTTGCGGGCGGAGGCTTGCGACGCGTTGAACTGGCCCACCCGGTTGGGGAGCGCTGGGTGAGCGATTTTGATGTTCCGGACCTGGAACTGTGGCCACGGGCGAAGCCTCAACTGCAGACCGTCACCTTTGGCACCGGTGTGCAGCCACGAACGCTGCAACTTGGGCTGTCCGTCTGTGCGCACCTGTCACGCCGGCAACTCCCGGTCAGTTCGCCCACCATGGCGCAACTGGGACACAAACTCGCCGCTGCCTGGCCGGGCGGATCACCCAATGGCGGACTCAAGATTCGACTGGAAGGTATCGACGAACACGGCCAGCCGATGATCTACCACTGGCAAGCACTGGGCCTGAATGGGGATGGACCCTGGATTCCCGCCGCTCCGGCAGCCGCACTCGCGCGTAAAATGCTCAGGGGCCAGGGCCCCCAGGCTGGCGCACACGCGTGCTGGCAGCTGCTGACCCTGGAGGAGATTCTGTCGGAACTGACCTCGCACTCAGTGGTGACCGCGGTGCTACGCGATACCATCGAGGAAAAAGCGCTACGCCAGGCTGCAGCCAGCCTCGCATGAGCATTTATCTCACCCTGAAGACGGTACACATTCTCAGCGCCATGATTGTCCTCGGTACGGGCGTGGGCATTGCATGGTTTTGCCTGCGTGGATGGCTCAGTGGTGATGACACAGTGCGCAAATGGATCAGCGAGGAAGTGGTCGTCGCGGACTGGATTTTCACCGGTCTTGGTGGACTTTGCCTGCTGGCCAGTGCCGGTGGCATGTTGGCGATCAACCCCGGCTGGCTCGCGCAAAGCTGGGTGCAGCTGGCGACCACATTGACCGCGGTGGTTTTTTTACTTTGGGCAATCGTCGTGTGGCTGCAATATCAACTGCGCGCAACCGCGTCTGGACAGCATGAAGCCGACCCTACGGCACGCGTCGTTGCGACCTCAGCCCCTTTGAAAGCCTGGTGCATACTCGGAGCCATCGCATTTCCATTGATGTTGATGATTCTTTACCTGATGGTCGCGAAGCCGACTTTCTAAGATCGGCGCGCTGTCGCGATTCAACGCACCAGCCAGAACATTACCAGGTGGCACAGAACCACGATCAGGCTAACGCGCATCCGCATGCGGAAATACCCGTAGAGCCCTGCCCGGTTCGGGTTGAGATAGGACTCGGCACACACCAACAGGGCAAAAGCAAACCCCAGAATCAGCACCCCCCACGCACTGCGGTAGGCAAGTAGCCCAATCCATCCAAGCATACAAATCGTATTACTCCCGATAGCGAGTAAAGACCGATGCGGATGGTGGGGACGATTCAGTGCTGCGGCCCACCATACCCCACAGAGAAAGCTGAGAATGGCGCAACTGTAAGCGCAAAACAGGAAAATACCGTCAACGCCAAACACGGCCCGGTTGCTAGACTGAAGAAATAACCCCGCCAGAAATGGCAGGATCCCGGCATAGGCCAGCCCCACAAACAGGCTGCCCTTCTCGGCCAGCCGGTTTTGATTGCCCTCTGGTTGCACAGCGCGCCCTCCTACTCATTGCCCTAAAGATAGGAGATCTCTACGCAGTAACGGGCAAGAACTATCAAAGACGAAAAGGAAAACCCGTGGAACTGGAACAAAAAGTCGACGTAATGCAGGCGCTACGCGTGTTTGACCGGGCCACGAAGGAAGGGGAAAAGCGGGAGGACGGCTGGCACTATCACGGTATTGTCGCGAGCACCGATTTCGATGGTTACACGGTGTTTATGCGTACACCCAAGGTCGAGCTCACCATCTTCTTCCACAACAAATACTCGGTGGACTGTAGAAACGCCCTGGACTTGCAGGAGTTTGTCGAACTCCTGCAAAAGCTCGACCGCGACTAGTTCAACATCAGAGAACGCTTCGCCTGCCTGTTAGCGCGCGGTGGGAACGCCACTGTGGAAGCGAAACTCACCATCGCTGCCCTCTACCAGCTGACGCTCTACCTGTAGGAGCTCCTGCACGCGCGCGCTGATATCGGTGTCACTCATCTTCTGCGCCAACCCGAGATAATCGCGGAAATGCCGCGCTTCGGACTTGAGCAGTGATAGATAGAATTTCTGCAATTCCTCATCCAGGTGAGGGGCCACCTTGGCAAAACGCTCGCAAGAGCGCGCCTCGATAATCGCGCCGCAAATCAGGGTGTCGACCAGGCGCCCCGGCTCAGCGCTACGTACTTCCGCACGCAAACCCGCAGCGTAACGGGAAGCTTTCACGTGAGGATAGGAAATACCACGCGCCTGCATAATCGCCAGCACCTGCTCAAAGTGCCGCAGCTCTTCACGGGCAAGACGGGACATTTTATTGAGCAGCTCGAAGTCGCTGAGGTACCGGAACATCAGGTTCAGGGCCGTGCCCGCCGCCTTCTTCTCACAATTGGCGTGATCCACCAACAGCATCTCCGGCTCCTGCAGAGCAGCCTCCACCCAGGCGTCGGGCGTCGGGCACAACAGGAATTCATGGATGGCAGAGAGATCTGGAACGGGCGCGCTCATGAGTGGGGACCGGGTAAACTGCTGAAAAAATGGTCAAAATGCGAGAGCGCGGATTATAGCGGCAGCCGCTCCCCATCGAAACCCTGCCGCTCAACCAAAGAGCAAAGCCCCGGCTCTGACTGATCGCGCTGTGCCGTTCAGGCAGCCCGTTTGTCCATCCGTTCGATACGCACCGCCAGCGCGTCCCGGTAGTCCCGCCACCCATGAAGCAGCTGACCCAGCTCGCCTACCACCCGGCCGCGCTCCGCATCCTCAACGAAGTCCGTGACCAGGTGCCAGGCGACCTTCCGTCGCCCGCGCAGCGTTTTACGGCGCAGGTGGAAGAATTTCAGCGCTTTGGGATCTACCCCGTAGAAACGGACCAGCGGGTGCGCCCGGTCAGAGTAGTCCGGTGACGCCACCGCAGGATCAAACAGGTTGCGCTCCCACGGCATAGCGGGCAAAAACAGGCTGGAAGTCGCCACCCCAATCGCCCAGCCATGACGACCGGAGTTCGAGCGAAGCAAACTTTGAAAGACCTCGGTAGACGGCAGTAATCCGCAGCTCCCCAAAACCGGGCGTGAAACGCCGAGCGCTTCAAGCAATGCGCGGTACAGACTGGCGTGGGGCTCAGTCTCGGTCAACTGGCCCGTCTCTACTTCATAGACATCCCGCGCCATCTCAGCCCGCACCTTCTCTAGCGGGCATTGGGCACTGGCATACGACAGTAAACGGCCGTAATCGCGAATCCAGGCCAGGTAGTCCTGCACCAACATTTCGCGCACGCCCTCCGGAGAGAGACGCCCCGTTAGCAGGGCTTCATCCAGCGGGTGCTGTTTACGCTCCACTACACGTAGCAGCGCTTCACGGAATTCGAGACGGTTCATATCCCGTCATACTAGGGCGCCGTCGTTCAACTCCGTACTCCGTTTCGACAGAGCACCCCGATCGAGCACGCAAGCGACGCTGACCTCGGCAGCCAGCCCCCCCACTACTGATTAACCAAAACATGCACCGCAGCCCATGCGATAATGTATTTGACAATTTGATAACGACTTAATAATTAGTAATATATATGCAATTCCATTAGTCGGAAGCCACCTGTGACAACCGTCAAGCCCTCATTAAACGCCCGACAAACCAGCGCCGCGGCCATTCAGTCCACTTTAAGACAGGTGGAAGATGCGCTGTTACCGCTGTGCAGCGCCCTCCAGGCAATCAATCAGTCGGCGAGCCACTTCGAACATTACCTGTTACATCCCCCATTCGCGCAAAGCGCCGCTGAGTGGCTTGGGGGAGAATTCGACAGACCTTTTTCCCTCTGCGCAGCCCTGTTCGGGCAGCTGGACTATCTCGATGCCGAAGGCGCCCCGGCAGATGCGCGCACTACCCTGCAAATCCCCGGCCTGCTCGCGGTGCCACAGGAGATCATCGATTACGCCCAGACTCTCAACATCGCCAAGCAACAATTTACGGATGCCATCGCAGATTTCCGTGCAGCGTGGTCCGACAAGCCCGCCCACGAGGTCGACCGGCAACTCCGCGAGCAGCTTGCCACGGCCGGCCACCCCCGCCTGCACCTGCGCCAGACCTACCGGCAGGTATTACTGTGTCCGCAGCACCCTGACGCCCTCTCGCTGAGCTGGATCAAAGCGCGTAAATCCATTCGCAAGGTCAGCATACGCTGGTGCGAGAAAAAGCTGATCCAGCTGGACCCACAGGGATCTGACCCGGGTATTCAATACCAGTTACAGTTGCTCGCCGACCTCCCCGCAAATCAGGGGGAGCTGCTCCGACAGGTGCAGATACAGAGTCGCCCCAACCTGCAGGTTGCCGAAATTTTTCGTGGGGAAGATGGTGAGGAAGACACTTACCGTCAGGTGGGATACGCCACCATGCCAGTACTGGTAAGGGCCGACCCGGGCGGCCGCCTGCCTGAATTTTCGCGGGTTGATCATCAGCCTGCAGCAGGGCGCCGCCGCCAGCGACGCGACCTGGCTCTGGGTCGGGATCCATTTCTGCCCGCGCTCAGGGTCTATCTACGTGAAGGGTAAGCAACCCATCCAACTGAACCACAGAGAGCAGCGCGCGCTTGCGGAAAAAGAGCCTCAGGCAGAGCGCATGCCAGGCGCTACGAAGCGCTGATAGTACGCCACCGACAAACCGAAAAAATCTTCATCGATACGCTGGCGGAGCTCCACCAAAGGCACTCCCTGCCCTTGCGACGTCGGGCGCAAACCATAGTCGGCAGGGTTCTCAATTTGGCTGGCGCCTGCACGCAGTAACTCGAACACCCAGCAATACGGGTTGAGCGATTCATCAAAGCGGATTTGCTGGTGGCGCAGCTGGGCCAGCAACAAATCCTGGTTCACGATCTCCAGCTGGCTGCGTACCGCATTGACCAGATAGCCCTCGCGGCGATCGGCAATCGTGCGGCGCTGCTCTTCCGTATAGGCATTCCAGTCAATCACCTCGTGGGCGAAGCGCTTGCAGCCACGGCAGACGTTGTCACCAATACCAGTGGAGCAAACGCCAATACACGGTGTGCGGACTTTCTTGTACATCGGGAGGACTGATACTCAAACGGAAACGATCAAGCGGTATTTTGCCTGTGGGAACCACGCTGACGCCAGACTATTTTTCCCGAGATTTGGATCAGATAATGACTGCTCAAAAAACAAACTGTATTTGTTTGGTGAATATTGGCAATTTACGTAACTGATTGATTTTTCAATAAACTTAACAGGAATGCGGGTTTCCTGTAGAATTCGCGCCCGTTCCAGCGGCCCAGAATCCGGCGCAAACGCCCGCGTACTATTTCCGTGGTGAATTCCGCCAGCTGTTGGTCTCACCTACAACAAAGAGGGACTTATCCGTGCTTGAAGCTTATCGCAAACACGTCGCCGAACGCGCCGAACAGGGAATCCCGCCCAAGCCTCTGGATGCAGAGCAAGTGGCTGGCCTGGTCGAGTTGCTGAAAAATCCCCCCGCCGGCGAAGAACAAGAGCTGGTTGAACTGCTGACCCACCGCGTACCGCCGGGCGTTGACGAAGCTGCTTACGTAAAAGCTGGCTTCCTGTCTGCCATCGCCAAAGGCGAGACCGAGTGCAAGCTCATCGACCGCAAGCACGCTGTTGAACTGCTGGGCCAGATGCTGGGCGGCTACAACATTTCCACCCTGGTTGAGCTGCTGGACGACGCCGAGCTGAGCGAGTTGGCTGGCGAACAGCTGAAAGGCACCCTGCTGATGTTCGACGCCTTCCATGACGTCGAAGAAAAAGCCAAAGCGGGCAACGCCACTGCCAAGGCTGTTATGCAGTCCTGGGCCGACGGCGAATGGTTCACCAAGCGTGACAAAGTGCCAGAGAGCATCAAGGTAGCCGTGTTCAAGGTAACCGGCGAAACCAACACCGATGACCTGTCCCCTGCCCCGGATGCCTGGTCCCGCCCGGACATCCCGCTGCACGCGCTGGCCATGTACAAGATGACCCGCGACGGTCTGGAGCCAGAAGAGCACGGCGTTACTGGCCCGCTCAAGCAGATTGAAGAAGTAAAAGCCAAGGGCCTGCAGGTAGCGTTCGTAGGTGACGTCGTTGGTACCGGTTCTTCCCGTAAGTCTGCCACCAACTCCGTACTGTGGTACTTCGGTGAAGAAATGCCGGGCGTACCGAACAAGAAAGGTGGCGGTATCTGTATCGGCGGTAAAGTAGCCCCGATCTTCTACAACACCATGGAAGACGCCGGTGCGCTGGTCTTCGAAGCACCCGTTGATGACCTGGGCATGGGCGATGTAATTGAAATCCGCCCATACGACGGCAAGATCCTGGCCGAAGATGGCAACGTGCTGTCCGAGTTTGCCCTGAAGTCCGACGTATTGCTCGACGAAGTACAGGCTGGTGGCCGCATCAACCTGATCATCGGCCGCGGCCTGACCACCAAAGCGCGTGAGGCCCTCGGCCTGCCCGCTTCTGAACTGTTCCGCAAGCCAGAGCAGCCTGCCGACACCGGCAAGGGCTTCACCCTGGCACAGAAGATGGTCGGCAAGGCCTGCGGCGTAGACGGTATCCGCCCGGGCACCTACTGTGAGCCGAAGATGACCACCGTTGGCTCCCAGGACACCACTGGCCCAATGACCCGTGACGAGCTGAAAGACCTGGCCTGCCTGGGCTTCTCCGCCGACCTGGTCATGCAGTCTTTCTGTCACACCGCGGCTTACCCGAAGCCCGTTGACATCGACACCCAGCACAAACTGCCGGACTTCATCATGAACCGCGGTGGCGTTTCCCTACGCCCGGCGGACGGCATCATCCACAGCTGGCTGAACCGCATGCTGCTGCCGGACACCGTCGGTACCGGTGGTGACTCCCACACCCGCTTCCCGATGGGCATTTCCTTCCCGGCCGGTTCTGGCCTGGTCGCGTTCGCCGCTGCCACCGGCGTCATGCCGCTGGATATGCCGGAATCGGTTCTGGTGCGCTTCAAGGGCGAAATGCAGCCGGGTATCACCCTGCGTGACCTGGTCCATGCCATCCCTTACTACGCGATCCAGCAAGGTCTGCTGACCGTTGAGAAGAAAGGCAAGAAGAACATCTTCTCTGGCCGCATCCTCGAAATCGAAGGCCTTGAGAACCTCACCGTTGAACAGGCGTTCGAACTGTCCGACGCCTCTGCCGAGCGCTCCGCGGCTGGCTGTACCATCAAGCTGGGCGAAGACACCATGTCTGAGTACCTGCGCTCCAACATCACCCTGCTGCGCTGGATGATTGCGGAAGGCTATGGTGATACACGCACCCTCGAGCGTCGTGCACGCGCCATGGAAGCGTGGCTGGAGAAGCCGGAACTGATGGCAGCGGACGCCGATGCCGAGTACACCGCGGTTATCGAGATCGACCTGGCTGACGTCAAAGAGCCGATCGTTTGCGCACCGAACGACCCGGACGATGCACGCCTGCTGTCCGAAGTCGCCGGCGACAAGGTAGACGAAGTCTTTATCGGCTCCTGCATGACCAACATCGGTCACTTCCGCGCGGCCGGTAAACTGCTGCAGCAGAACAAAGGCAGCATTCCGACCCGCATGTGGATCGCTCCGCCCACCAAAATGGACGAGCACCAGCTGATGGAAGAAGGCTACTACAACATCTACGGCGCTTCCGGTGCCCGTACCGAGATGCCCGGCTGTTCCCTGTGTATGGGTAACCAGGCGCGTGTAGCGGCAAACAGCACCGTGCTGTCGACCTCTACCCGTAACTTCCCCAACCGCCTGGGCGATGGTGCCAACGTGTACCTGACCTCCGCGGAACTGGCCTCCGTCGGCGCTATCCTGGGTAAACTGCCGACTCCGGCTGAATACCAGGAATACGCCAAGAACATCGATTCCATGGCAGCGGACATCTACCGCTACATGAACTTCGATCAGATCGAGGAGTTCCAGAAGTCCGCCGAAGAAGGCAAGCGTATTGCCGCAGTTGAGATCCAGAATGTTGCTGTATAAGCAATAGCCTGATCCCAAAAAGCCCTGCCCTCACCGGCGGGGCTTTTTTTTGCGCTGCGCAAGCCCAAGTTCAGCAGCACTGGTCACGCAAATCAGCCTAAACACCGTAACTCTTTGATTTCAGAAGCAACTCGGATAGCATCCTTTCCAGAAATACGCCGAATTATAGAGAAACTCTGCTGCTTAACTTTGGCAAAAAATTTTGCAATAGCCACATGGTGTTGATTTTCAAAGAGAAATCTGCCAGTCCCGCGCAAGAGCTAACGGAATTATAGAGAACCAAGTTATACAGCAGCGTCTTTTGAATAAACTGTTATGCGGTAAAGACATGAAGCAATTTTCAGAGTTAGCGATAAAAATTTTTGCGGCATATCTAGTTCTTAGCAACTTAGGAAATGTCATACCCTTGCTCTTCCCGCCTGCTGCATGGGGAACTCAAAGTGACGTGCCCATTTGGCCTCTAATTGGCTGGTTGGGCATTCCTCTGATGATCGGTATATTTCTTTGGTTTTCGGCATCAAAAATCGCACAAAAAACAATCGGAAATGATGAGAACGACGCGTCACTATCTGAAGACGGCCTGGTAGCAGCAGGAACATTTCTTATCGGAACTTATTGGGGATTGAAGTCTATAGGGACTGTCGTCGGCCAACTGTCATCCGTAGGCACTTTGAATTACGGATACGTCACTGTATTTGCAATTTCAATGCTCATGATATGTGGTAATAAAACTATCACCAGAATATATCGTAAACTTCGCACTGCGGGGGTTACCGCATAACAAGCGGTTGTAATCGCCGCGAAAGACGCGGCTGGGACGGCTTACGCTATGCTCCAGCCGCCCCTAAACCGAGCGTTAGGCGCTGAAGATGACTTACTACAAAGATTTCACTCAGTGTGGCTACTGTGAAAATGTTGATTTTGCATGTCGTCTTATGGCCGTAGGCTGGATTGAAAATAAGTACCCTTTTGAAACCGGAGAAGTTCCCCAAGGACTAGTTGATTCTTTAAAGAGTCTAAAGAAGGGTTTTGAGGAAAAGCGGTTCCATGGAACCGTTTATAGGGGGCTTCATACCTGCTCAATTTGCAATGAAACTCTAGGCGGATCGCATTGTAATCTATATGTTCCACATAGAGGTTTCATTTTCGTCGCCCCAGGAGGCATAGATCATTACATAGAAAAACATGGGTATAGGCCTCCTGAAAGCTTCATACATTCGGTCAGTCATTGCCCTGATCCGCGTTCGGAGAAATATAGGGAGAAGATACAGTCCTCTAATCGTGGGCATGATGCAAAATATTTCTTTGATGGTCCTAGAACGTATAGAGACTTCCCGGAGTAAAAGGAATTTGGGCTGCCGTCGAGGCGCCTAACAAGCGCGTGAAGAGCGACACCTTAAGCTTTGCTTCGCTTTTGTGTTGCTCGCTGCGCTCACAATTTAAACACAAAAGCGGCGCGCCGCTTGGTGCGCCTTACGCGGGCGTTAAGCGAAGATGAACATCGAAGCACCGATTGAGATAAAGGCCGAGTGGTCCCAGTACGAAAGTCTAAGAGATTCTGGTTTAAAGAAGCAGGCTAACAAAGCATTACTGTCAGTTATTTCCAAAATAGAGGGGACTCAGTCTGGCTCCATCAATGAGTTCTTATTATCTCTTTGCGAAATTGGATTGGGTCAGAATCTTGAAGTCAAGATTCAATACCCACTATATGTACAATGCATACTGCCAATACTATTAGATGGTTTAAAACGAAAATCGGCACGAGAGATATCTTATATTGTAAGGTCTAATTCATGCGGTTTTGGGAGGGAAATCTACGATTCAATAGGCGACATTAGCAATCGAGAGCTTCTTCAAGTAGCGCTTGAATCAGAGCCCAAGAATGTAGGTGTAATTAATCAATTGGTTTACGATTATATCGATGATTTATATTTTGGTGCCCACCATCTACCTGAGGGGCTGATAGTAGAATTAGAGTGTGCACAAGAAACAATTAAAGAGAGTGCGGAGTTTATTCTTAAAAACCGCGAATACGTCCGAGAAGAACTCATCAATGAACATAAATATTATTCGGGCTTATATAAAGACTATGCAGACTGGAAAAACAATACCAAAGGGGAAACATTTGCAGACTGGTGTTCGTTAAAAGGCAAAAACTATAGTTGGGTTACTACCGTTTACTATGAGAAGTAGAGCCCGCTTAACAAACACAGGCAAGGGACGTCAAAAAGCTATACTCGTCCCTCGCTCCACTTTTTGCCGCCCCTGCTGTGGGCGTTAAGTGTAAGACTTACCCACGTTTAGTAGACACCCTGTATAGTTAGGTTTCGGCCTAACACGGAGGTGTACCATGGGTAAGAAAAGAACTCAGGCGTATACGGAAGAGTTCCGCAGAGAAGCGGTTAAGAGGGCAGAGAGGCCCGGTGCGACAACCGCATCAGTTGCTCGGGAGCTTGGTGTCAGTGCCCAGCAGATCTATAACTGGCGTCGACAGTTTCGGCGACTGTCCGAAAAGCAGTTCAATAGCCTGGATGGCGTTGACTATTCCAAACAGGAAAGTGCGGAAGTTCGCAGGCTGAAGAAGGAACTGCATGAGGCTCGGCAGGAGGTCGAGTTCCTAAAAAAGGCAGCTGCGTACTTTGCGAACCACCAAGAGTAAAGTACGCACTGATACAGGAGCATGTGGGACTATTCCCGATAGGCTTGATGTGTCGGTGTTTGGAAGTCTCAAGATCGGGATATTATCGTTGGCTCGGCCGCTTGGTGTCCCCTAGAGCTCTGAGAAGGGTTCGGATAGCCGAGAAGGTGAGGGAGACCTTTGCAGAGTTTAGAGGCCGCTATGGAGCGCCCAGAATCACTCGGGAGCTTCAAGAGGCGGGTGAGCCATGCTCAAAGAACTATATCGCTGCGCTTATGCGAAAGGAACATATAAGAGCGAGAAACGGCAAAGGCTTTCGATACAGCAAACCGGCTGAAGCCAATATCAACGTCGCGGCCAACTTGCTTAAGCGCTGTTTCAATGTGGATCAGCCAAATCGCCGTTGGACTAGTGATATTACATACATCTGGGTGCGAGATCGCTGGTTGTACCTGGCCGTAGTGATGGATCTCTACTCTCGGCGTATCATCGGCTGGGCGTTCGATTCCCAGATGAGCGATGAATTGACGCGGCGGGCGTTGAAGATGGCTTTGGCGCAGCGACAATCGAGGCCTGGATTGATTGTTCACTCTGACAGGGGGGTCCAATATCGGTCGCAGAAGTATCAGGATCTATTGTCTGAGAATAAGTGTAAGCCCAGCATGAGCCGTCAGGCCAACTGTTGGGATAATGCCGCAATGGAGTCCTTCTTTAGTCGACTAAAAGTTGAATTGGTCTACGCAGACCCGTTCCAAAGTGAAGAACAGGCGAAATCCGAAGTGTTTGAATACATCGAGGTTTTCTACAATAGGATCCGTAGGCACTCCGCCTTGGGCTATGTGAGCCCGGCAGAGTATGAGCGCAAATGCGCATAGTTAGAATGTCTACTTTTTGTGGGTAAGACCAGTGTCACAAGGGATCAACGTGATCGAGCAAGTATCAAAGAATAATTTGAGGGAAATATTGCCTCTATTCCGCGAGTATCAGGAATTCTATGGGGTCAAAAGTATCTGTGACGATAAAAACTTCGAGTTTCTGTCACAGTTTTGCGATTCGTCTGATCTTGGTGGCCAGTTTTTGTATCGCCACAATGAGAATGTAATCGCCTTTGCGACTGTCTATTTTACTTTCAAATCAACAATTACCTCAAAGGTCGCTGTGCTCAATGATCTATATACTTCGCCAGGTAACCGAGGCGTCGGAGTGGGCCGCAAGCTTATTGAGCACTGTCGTGAGTTCGCGAAGCATAGAGGTGCAGCCAAGCTACAGTGGGCAACTGATCTTAATAATGAGGCTGCCCAAAAACTATACGACTCAATGGGTGCGGCGAAAAGTACATGGCACTTCTACACATACAACACTTAACAATCACGGGCAGTGAGGCTGCGGCCCCTCGGGCCTCCGAGGGACGGCTTACCTTATGCTCGTTCTGCGCAGGTCGCTTCGCTCCCATTTTCGCGCAAATCGCGCATAAGGTAAGCCGCCCTTGCGGTGGGCGTTATGTGAATATTTATGAATAGAGCAAAAATAGTAATCGGAATATCGGTTCTCTTTCCCCTCCTGTTAGCCCTATATTTGTGCGGCAAAAGCATGAGTAGTTGGGAAGTCTTGGAAGACGAAGGGAGAACTGAGCGAGCCTATATTGCATTAGCTTCTGAAGTAGAGGCTGGAGAATATACGAACGCAGAAATTTCCGATAAGTTTCGTGCGCTTGCGGCGGCTGAAGGTAAGATAAGTGAGGGTGCTAGTTTGGCAAAGCTAAGCTACTACTATTGGGCAGTAGCGTTTATTGCGGTATTCATGCTTCAAGGCTTTATCTTAACCCGGGTGCTGGACTCACATAACAAGCGGTTGTAGTCGCCGCAAAACACGCGGCTCGGACGGCTTACGCTGTGCTCCAGCCACCCCTAAACCGAGCGTTATATGTAAATGAAAACTGACGAGCTAATCATTTGGATCCTTTTGGCCATCGGCCTCGTGATAACCCAATATGTCACATGGAAGAGACTCATATGTGGCTTTTTAATTGTAAAAGCCTATAAAAATTATCAAGGAAAATACTGTTCGCATAGAAGATCGCCGTTGATGGTGGTACTCAAAAATAATTCCTTTAGAGAGCAGATCGTAGGAAGAATCGATTTCCTTGACCGTATGAGAAACCTTGTGTACTCCATGGATATGAAAGACACCAGTATCAAGTCTGGTAGAAGCTCATGTATAGATATTGGGAGATTGGAGTCACGGTTTGGAAACACGTCAAACCCAACGTGTTTTGTAAGAGTATTGATGCGGAGCGGCAAGGAATATCACGGAAAAATTAGTGAAAAACAATGGTATCACATATAACAATCGCAGGCAGGATGCTCCGGCCCTTCGGGCCTCCGTGGGACGCCCAACGCGATGCACATTTTGTGCAGGTCGCTACGCTCTCATATTCGCACAAAATGTGCATAGCATTGGTCGCGCCTGCTGCGGGCGTTAACTGGCTAGGCGCTATAACACCATGATGGAACCTGTAATAAGAATAGATGGCACAGGAGCAAATGCATGCGAAGGCCGCGTTGTTTTTGACCTCCGTAAATCATTCTGGAATCTTGGAATAATTTTATGCGCGATATGCTTTGCGCCAATCACTTTCTCGCTAACTTCTTTTATTCTATTTTTAATACTCACCTACACCACGTTATTGATAGGTCATAGCGCTGGCATGCATAGAATGATGATTCATCGTTCTTATGAGTGTAAAAAACCAATCGAAAGAGCACTTATTTATATTGGCGTACTCGTGGGCATGTCCGGGCCGCAAGGAATAATTAAGATTCATGACTTAAGGGATTGGGCTCAGAGACAAACGCAATGTCATGATTTCTTTTCACATAATCAAAATTATATTAAAGATCTTTTCTGGCAATTAACATCAAACTTTAGGTTCGATCATCCTCCAAAGATCAACATTGAAGACAAATATGTGTACGACCCATTCTACAAGCATTTGGAAGACTATTGGCAACTACATCAAGTATTGTTTGGATTTATTCTATACGGCATTGGTGGTTGGTCTTTTGTAGTTTGGGGTATTTTCGTAAGGGTATCAATCAGCATTATTGGCCACTGGACGATCACATATATATGCCACAATCCCGGACCTGGGCGATGGCGGGTCAAGGGTGCAGCCGTCCAAGCATCAAATATCCCAGGTCTTGGTGTTTTGACCTACGGTGAATGCTGGCATAACAATCATCATGCCTTTCCTGAGTCAGCAAAGATTGGACTAGAACACGGGCAGCATGACCCATGCTGGCTCTTCATATCTTTGATGCATCGATTTGGCTACGCGTATAATATTAACTTACCTCGTGACAAAGAAAGTCGGGAAGATTTATATACAGCCAGTTAACAAGCGCATGCAGTACGCTCGCGTTGCTCGCCGGAATCGTATTGGTTACGATAATGTTAGACAAGCATGCGCTTCGCGCTAAAACGCTTGCCATTATCTCCATCAACACTCCCCGCTGATGCGGGCGTTAGCATTTGATAGAAGCTTGAATATCGTAGATGGAAAAATATAGCCAAAAGTTCAAAACAGCAGTTTCAAAAACGAAAGAGCTTGGTCTGAACCAAGAATGTAAATTTCATGCTTACCAGCAAAGCTATAGCTGTGAAAATGTGGCTAAGAGCGCAATTCTTCACTTTTATCGTCGCGGATACTCTGCGAGAGACTTAAGTCAAAATTGCGCAAAAATTCACGCTGAAATTTATTACCTATTAAAAAGCCACAATGAAAATATATACCTTACCATCGGTAATGTGGTTATAGACCGGTGTCCATGGCTAAAAACGAGTTCTAAAATTTTGGAGTCCGAGCTACAAAAAGGTCCGAATAGATCGGAAATGAACATGCATGTCTGGCTGACTTTTCCTAATATGGCAATTCTTGATCTAACAATAGGTCATAACCTTGATTTAAATAATGGCTTTGAACGTCGCCTAGAAGATTCGCTAGTATATTGTCACCCAGATGAACACGATGAGCTTCACTATTATGAACCAATCTTGGTTGGGAATGAGTACTTGGAAAGGATTGGGGCTTACGAGGTCCGCGGCATATGCTAACAAGCAGCGGAAGAGCGACAGCCAGCGCTACGCACCTTTTGTGTTACTCGCTGGCGCTCAAGAATTAACAAAAAAGCTGCTCTGCGCTGGGCGTTAAGTGCAATATGACATATTCACGAATTTCAAAAATACTTGCGGCAGCAGCAATTTTTTTGCCTCTCCTGATGTTCGGCCTAATGGAAATGTCGTACGGCCTGGAGTGGTATGAGCTTGGCGAAGTGTTCTCCACCTTGTTTGTCTTGAGCTGCCCATGTTGGCAAGTTCTTTGGGGGGTGATGGCTGATCCAAGCAGCGCATCTCTGTTTGTAGGCTTGTTCTCCCAAGCACTGCTTGCGAATATTATTATTTACGAATTTATTGGATTGGGCGTTTTGGCGCTAGCTAGAAAGCTCGCAGCACTTAACAAGTTTAGGCAGGCGACGCAATAATACGCACGCCTGCTAAAGGCGTTAAGGTTTCGCATGGATCGACTTGATAAGGCGATTAAAAATTTAGGTATGATCCGCCTCTTAAAGCTTGAAAGTAGAAATATCTACCTGGCGGTTCTTTTAAAGAAAGAGGCATGGAAGCATTTGTCTGCTCCTTGGTGGCGGGGAAAAAGCGCTTCTATTGTTGGTGTAGATCTAGACGGTAACTTTGTCCTTTGCAAAAGCTCCGGTGAGTTTGTGCTTTGGGACCATAAGCTGGCGTCAGAGGTTTCCATATCCAACAACCTAGATGACATGCTTTCAATGTTAGAGCTAGATCCAGCCACTGTACCTTAACAAGCGCAAGCATACTGCTCCCGCCCTTAGGACCTCCGCGGGCGTTAATACTCCTATCGATTATGGATATTAAGTACGTAACTCAGATACAGAACGGAAAAATCGAATTATCGGATCAGGATAATTTTCTGCTGTATGACTCAGAAAAAAAGCTGGTTGAGCAAGTCAAAAGACCGATAGCAGATGGCTACGCATTTACAGATCAGCCAACCGGATGGCCACCAGCATCAGTATTGAAATATCTCAATGCTAAAAGGTCTACTCAACAAGACATTTAGGGCAATAACCTGGAGAGCACCTAGTGAGTACCGAATTTACGAGGTGGCGTAGCGCTAATAAGCACAGGCAATCTGCCCCTGCTTTGGGCGCTATGCGTAGACCAGTATGAAATTAGTTTTTTTCCTCATAGCCCTCCTTTCAATGATGGCGACATCTTTCTTCTTAGGTATGAAATGGGAAAAATACCGAATTTTGGAGTCGGACAGCTTGGAGCTTAAGACTCCATTCGTTCTGCAGTCGGATAAAGGCAATGGCCAATTGCCTGTTGGCACCATTTTATATCCATATTCATCTGGGCCTAGCATAGATACCTTTGTCGTCTTCATTAATACAAAAAACGGGGATTCATTAGAACCATTTTCATTCGAAAAGCCCTTCACCAGGGTTCCATTGGATGTATACCAAGAGTGAAACACATAACAAACACAGGCAGCATGCTACGGCCCTTCGGGCCTCCGCCGGAGTTGAGCAAAATATGAAAAATGTATTTCTAGCAATGTTAATAGGGCTCCAGATATTTTACCTCTGGGCATTACTTGGATTGTTTCAAACTCTGACAAATGCAGTCATGAGTTTTTCATCTGGGGATCCTGATCTACTAGCTGGCCTACTTTCTGAAGGTATAATTTTGTCTATTCTTCGATCCCTCATTGGCCTATTGGGACTAATTCTTAGTGTTGCGGTTGCATATAAAGTACAACTGTTACCAATCTGGTATACAAAAATAACCATCTATATGAGTTATCTTTGGGTGATATTTATACCCATAGGTACAGTATTGGCCGCCGTTCAGTTAAAAAGACTTAGGGCTGTAAATGCTTAGCAAGCGACTTTAGTCGCCACGCAAAGCATAGCTGCGACGGCTTTTTCACTGCTTCGCCGTCCAAATCCGTCCCTAATCCGGGCACTGTGGGTCGTTTATGGAGAATGATTGTTAAATTGATGAAGCTTCTATGGGTGGTTTACGGCCCTATAATTAAGTTAAAGAAAGTAGAGCGTGGTGCTGGCGGAGCCATAGGTCGCATTGCAGGCTTGTTATATATTTTATTGGCCCTTGTCCCTGTAGTTTTTTTGGACGTCTTGGGATTTTCAATTTTTTTCACAATAAAGATTCTTGTCACTTACCTCCTAGTCTTCGTATCACTAAGCTTTGTTGCTGACACTTATTTTCTCTCCAAAAAAAATATTGACATTTTCTATAAAAAATCATTGAAAAATCAAGATCTAAAGCCAGTGGTAAATACTTGCCTCTCGTTGACTTATTTTTGGGCATGGCTTTTTTGTCTATTTCTATTACTAGTAGTATTTTTTTCAATTCACTTCTATTATCTTGATAATTTTTTGCCTCAGTAACAGAAAGCAAAAATTGTCGAGCTAACTTGATAGTCTTAGATTCAAAGAGAGCCGATTAAGGGGGTTGTTAGAGCATGCGATGCGTTCAAACCATAACAATGCCAGACGGGATCGCGAAGCGTCTTCGGAGCTGGGTTGGACAGCCTACGCTGCGCTTCGGCTGCCCCTGCTAGCGGCGCTATATTTTTCGAGGATAAAGTGGAAAAGTCAGACAAGCAGACACTAGATAACATTGAGAAGTTTGGTTGCCATGTCCTAGGTGTATTGGAAGACGAAGAGTCACCAACGTTTACCTACTCCATAGGCATATATGAAACTCAGTCCAAACCTGAGTTATTGATTGTTGGCTTGGAGCCGAAACTTTCACAATCAATGGTGAACGAGTACTGTCAGCGACTTAAGGCTGGTGAGTCCTTTGAAGTTGGTCGATACTACTCAGGCTTTCTCGAGGGGTTTGATGTTTGCTTTATAGAGGTGGATAAAAAGTACCATGACGAGTATCCGCTTGCCTGTAATACGCATTATGGTGAATTGCCATACATTGTGTACCAGTTAGTATGGCCTACAACCTCAGGAGAATGGCCATGGGATTCTGGCACATCGGATTTTTACCAGTGGTCTCAACCAATCTTAAACCGCACCGGGGTGCTAGAAAAAATATAGCAAGATGCTGCAGGGGACGCTACGTGACTGAGAGTGTATGGAAGACGAGCTGTCAAAATTGGTTCTACGTTTAGAAGAATTCGATGATGTCTATGTCGAGACTCCTTGGGCTAAGCACCCAGGTATTGATCCTATCGAATTGAAAATTGCCCATTTTACTTCTCTGACGTTGCATGCGGAGACATAGTTTTAGCAGAGTATTCGGAAAAAGAGGAGCATCCGGTTTTTCTAAAAGTATTGGAATCGTCAGGCCATAAACTAGTCAGCATGATATTTGACCACGCAGTCAATGAAGAGGGTCCAGAAATGGATCATCTTGAAAATTTGATGGCTTTAGGTTGCACTTATGAGGGCGCAAACCCCAAGTGCATTTGCCTGGACATCTCTCCGGAAGTCGAGCTTGCAAACGTTACCGAATACTTGATCATTAACGGGTTAAATTGGTAACACGCAGCAACCTCGTATGAGACCATCTATATCAGTTCCGCGTAAATACCCAACAAGCAGAAGCAGAGCAACAGCCCACACTGGGCGTAAGGAATAAGTGTATGGACAAATCGTTAATCGCAAACATAGCTCAATGGAGTATATGGGGCGTTTTGATGGTCCTCGTAATGGGCTGGCTAAATCGAAGCCGCTCAAAATTACGGTCAGCAAACGAAACTAGAAATCTGAGACACCCCCTAAGCACGATAATAATCGGAGGAGTGTGCTTTTCGTTTTTTTTGGGTGCTGCAATACTGTCAAATGTATTTTCTAACGGCACAGAAACTTGGTGGACAACTGCGATATTTATAGGATTTTCCGCTTTATCTTTACCTCTTGTTGTCGACTATTTTGCAGCTAAGCATACCCTAGGCGAGTCTGGGATAGACTTCGGCCGTTTCAATGGTCAAAGGGTGTTCGTACCGTGGGACGAGATATCAAGCGTAAGGTACGCCTATATAATGAAGTGGTTTGTGATAAAAACTAAGAATGGAAAAACCATTAGAGTTTCGGCCATGCTAATGGGGTTGCCAGAGTTGGCAAAGAGTTTATTGGCTCTAAGCAAGATGGCTTCAATTGACGACGACACAATCGAGATTCTAAAGGAAACAAGCGATGGAAACCCTCCTTCCGTATGGACGTAGAAATTCCACAAAATCCGCTCAAGGCTGAGATTCTAGCGAAGTTTGTACCTCTACTGCCTCATACATTTTGTTCTTTAATAGCACAAATTATTCAACTCAGTTCCACGCGATTATAGCGACATGAGGCATTACTAATAATGGCGCAAGTAAGTAGATCGAGTGCCTCGTTGCGATTGATTGGTGGCACTCTTAACCCCACCGAGATATCCGCTCTTTTTGGGGTTGAGGGTACAACTATGTTTGCCAAAAGTGATGGTCGAGTTATAAAAAGAACAGGAAGAGAGATAGAGCGCAAAAGTGGTCATTGTTCACTGACTGTCTCTGAACACGAGCCAGAGGATATTGATGGTCAAATATCGGAAATACTTAGTTAATTACCGAGTGATCTAGACATCTGGAATGAATTGGCAAGTAAATACAGTATTGATCTGTTTTGTGGGATCTTCATTGAGAAAGAAAATGAGTGTATGGATATATCACCCAAAACTCTGACAGCCCTTGGCAACCGGGGCATTTTGCTGGCTCTAGACATTTACGATGGTGCAGAGTAACCCCAATGCCTAGCAAGTGTATCACCCATCGCCTCTGCGTGACTGGACAGCCAAACCTGCGCTTTGGGTTCTGACTATAAAGGCGCTACTAGAAATAAGGAAAGTACGTGGGAATCACTGTACATTTTGAGGGACAACTAAAAGACGAAGCCTCTTTTGAAACCATCCGCTCAAATGCAGAGGCATTTGCTAAAGAAATGGAATGGTCGTTTTCATTAATTTCTGAAGAAGAGGTAAAACTCGAAAGAGTTCGTAAAGAAGAGGATTGGGACTATATTGGCCCAGTTAAAGGCATCGAAATATTTCCACATGAAGCATGTGACCCATTTCGCCTGGAGTTTGATAAATATCTCTATATTCAAGAGTATACAAAGACTCAATTTTCACCGGTTGAAATTCATGTTCTTTTAGTTGACTTTCTCCGCTCTAATCTAGAACTGTTTAAGTCCTTCGAAATAATCGATGAGGGTGAATTCTTTGAAACATCTAATCTCGACCTACTCAATAAACATCTACAAGCCTGCAATGAGCAACTTAAGCATTATCTAGGGCAACCCGAAAAGTATTACGGCCCAGTAAAGTTAGAGACTGGTCGTATCGTTGACATTATAGAGCTTTAATGCCTCGCAATCGTTAATTGCCATATAGAATTGAAGTTATGCGCATAAAATTAAAAAAGATAGCCGACAATCTGAGCGATGAGGAACATTTGCACATCGCTGAAGAAATTCGCCAAGGAGAAATTGATGGAATATCCCTATCTCACCTTGGCGGCGCTTTTGGTCCCACCTGGTCTGCAGGTAGGGATTATAAACTAGATTTCTTGAAATATTATTCTGGCATACGGGCTTTAGAGATTTTTCTTCCTGCGCTAACAAGTATTAACGCTATTGCTGAGCTTTCGAATGAAATAGAGTTTCTGAGTCTGGGAGAGTTTAATACAAAGACTGTATCCTTAAAACCTCTATCAGATCTGAATAAGCTCAATTATCTCAGCCTGGTCAGAAACAAGAAAGATATTGATTCTATTGCTTCACTATCCAGCCTAAGATCGCTATGCCTTACAGGGTATCAGGATAAACAAATCCGGCATATAGCCAGTCTAGGAAATTTAGAAAGCTTATACTTTGGGTTTGGCACACTTGAGGATCTAAATGCCGTTAACGATTTATCAAAATTAAAAAATCTGGAAATACTTTGGGTGAAAAAATTACATGATCTAAGCGCACTGAAAAATTTGATATCTCTCGAGCGACTGAGTTTAAGTACTCTAAAGCAAGTCACATGCATTCCAAGCATTTCCAACCTCAGCAATCTTAAGAGCTTGATCATGAACACCATGAATGGGCTTTCCTCTTTGTCAGGCATTAACGGAAGCTCAATTAATGAACTGGCTATAATCAATTCAAATATCAACCCCTCAATATTTTCTGACCTAAATAGTCACTTGCCAATGTTACAACGACTTGTTCTTGGCCTAGGCACCAGAGAACAAACAGGAGAAGCAGCTAGTTTCTTTGATAGGGCTATTATATGTGACACACTTAACGATTTAGAATATGACACAAAAACAAGCTCTCGAATTGAGTACTGTAGTTAAAAGACAGCAGCAACAAGATACCAAACCAGAAACCCAACTTTCTGTAAAATTACTCACCACCTTTTCCAGCAGCTTACTCATCGTTATTTTTCATGGTGCAACGATGACAATATCTTATACGGAAAAACTGGATGGACTGCTCGAAGAATGTACGGCAGAGCCTGCCGGAGACGATTATTTCGAGATAGAATTATCGACCCTTAGCCAAAGCAATTATTGAGAGTGGGTGTCTCATCGCATGGGCTGGGACTTCAGTGATTGGACCACAGCCAATAACTTTGATAGCCAAGGGGGCTAAAAATGGTAGCCACTGGGAGCTCGTATCGCTACCGCGGACATCTCTCATTCGAGATTTAAGAAGGCACGCTTAACAATACACGCCTTTTCCCTTTCCCATCTGGCATTGTGGCATTTCTATCGATTTCCGTACACAGCGGATCGCTCAAAGTGACCTGGTGTTTTCACAACCTGCGTCAAATTGTTCTTCTCAAGAAAGCAGACCAATATTTTATGGCCGGAACAGTTTAGCGGTCTGACAGTTGACACCTTTCCTCCTGGCCACGACATAAATGCCTTTTGGCTGGCAATCTCAGATACAGTGTTTTTTGGTCTGTGGCGCTGTGTCGGTGAAATGTGCCGACCAAGGCAAGGTAACGAATTTTGGACGCTGTCAGGACAGCCCGGTCATCCAGCCGTAATCTTCTGACGCCTTCCAGCCACAACTTTCCTATAGTGGTGCTTACCCCAGAAGAAATGCGGGCAACTGAGCAGCCTCCACGTAATGATCCTGACGCTTAAACTCGCTTCAGCAGCACTGTTATTTACCTGCGGCGTTGCCGGAGGGATGCTGCCGTGGTGGGTGCAGTCAGGCGCGCGAGGCAGGCGCTGGCTCAGCTGGGGTATCGCGTTCGCAGGTGGCGTGTTACTCAGCGCGGGGCTCATTCACCTGCTCGCAGAGGGTAATGAGGAGTTCCAGCGCCTATGGCCTGACAGTGATTACCCCTGGGCCATGTTGTTGGCTGCGTCAGCATTCTTGCTCCTGCTCTTTCTGGAACGCGTGGCACCACGCGTCGCTCGTGTACCCGTTGGAACCAGTATCACCGATGAATTCCCGCGGATGATAAACGCGGTCGAGGCATCAAACTCTTATCCTTACCTGCTTCTACTCACCCTTTCTGTCCATTCTTTACTGGCCGGGCTGGCAATGGGTGCCCAAGCGTCCCTGAGCGATTTTGCAGTCGTGTTTCTTGCTGTGATCGCTCACAAGATCAGTGCCGGGTTTGCGCTAGGCGCCAGTCTCAACCGAATTGGGTTGCCGCGTCGCCGCGCGCTCGGGCTCATTACAGGCTTTGCCGTGATGACGCCCCTCGGCCTGTTGATTGGCACTCTTATATCGCAATTTCTGCAAAGCCATGGTCAGCTGTTGTTTGAAGCCATGTTTGATGCCATCGCAGCGGGCGCCTTTTTGTATATCGCCACGTTTGATGTCATTCGCGAGGAGTTTCTGCCCCCTCCACCTGACCGGCTCAGCAAATGGTTTGCGGCGGTACTGGGGTTGTCGCTGATGGCTGTTATCGCGGTCTGGACCTGAGCCCCGGCATAACAGGGATTGAGTCAAGCCGGCACCCCTTGACAGCCCGCGGACAGACCAAACACGATTAGCGCACCGCATGTCTAACTCGGAGGCGCCAACTATGCAGCAGGGGAACCTATTTTCAGATATTCCAAATGGCGCTTTTGATGCCGAACAGTTTCTGCAACTCGGCGGCTCGAGCCGTACCCTGATCGAAAGGATTCTCTCTCGGGGGCACAAGTCTGCGGAACACGACTGGTACGACCAGGAACGCGCGGAATGGGTGGTACTGTTGGCAGGGGCAGCAGAATTGGAGTTTGTGGACGGTTCGACGGTACGACTCGAAAAAGGTGATTATCTGGATATCCCCGCCCACTGTAGGCATCGGGTCAGTTGGACCTCAGAGGAGGAAACCTGCATCTGGCTCGCTATTCACTATCAATAGATATACCTTGCGGTCATTCTGATATGCAGAACATAGTGGGCGAGACCGACAAAGACCCTGCCCACCTACGTTCTCAGGTGACCTTACTCTTTCGGTTAAATTGCTCCGCCCGATAGAGTGCCTTCGCCATGACATGTCCCAGCTTATCTACCGCCTGCGCGACATCCTGGTAGCGCAGAAACAATGGCGAAAAGCCAACCCGTAAGATATCCGGCGCACGAAAGTCCGCGATGACTCCCTGCGCGCCCAACGCCTGACAAATCGCATAAGCATCCGCGTGTTTGTAGGCTAACTGCCCTCCCCTTACTGCATGATCCAGCGGGCTAACCAATTCGAGACTGTCCAACACTGGATTCTGCATCAGTAATGCGGCGAAGAAGTCTGCCAGACCCAATGCTTTTCTGTGGATTTGTTGCATGGATACATCCTCGAATAGACCCAGTGCGGCATCGAGGACACTCATGGATAGTACGGGAGGTGTGCCAGCAAGAAACTGGCGAACACCCGCTGCTGGATGGTATTCCGGCGAAAACTCAAAAGGCGATTGATGCCCCATCCAACCAGCAAGAGGCTGCTGCAAAGCCCCCTGGTGTTGGGTCGCCACATAAACAAAGGCCGGCGCCCCTGGTCCGCCATTCAAATACTTGTAACCACAGCCCACAGCGAAATCTACCTGCCAATCGTCAAGCTGTAGTGGCAGCACACCCGCGCTATGGGCCAGGTCCCAGATCACCAGCGCACCGCTTTCATGGGCGAGCCGCGTCAAATGCTGGATATCGTGCGTAAAGCCGCTGCGGAAATTCACTTGTGTGAGGAGGAGTATCGCAACCTCCTCATCCAGGGCGCCTGCAACCTGATCTTCTTCAACCTCGACCAGCATGCAGCGCTGCTGGCCAAGTAACTGCTGTAGCCCCTGGGCGACATATAAATCGGTAGGGAAATTGTCGCGCTGTGAAACGATCTTGTGCCGACCCGGATTGAGCGCCAAAGCCGCTGCGATCAGCTTGAACAGGTTTACGGAGATAGAGTCACAACAAATCACCTGGCCGGGGCCAGCACCCAGTAGAGGGGCAATTTTTTCTCCGACGGATTCAGGCAAATCAATCCAGTGATGCTTGTTCCAGCTGCTGATCAGGTCACGTCCCCACTGCTCGTCCACCACCTCGCGGGCGCGCTGCTGCGCAGCGTAAGGCAAAGGCCCGAGTGAATTGCCATCGAGATAGATGGTTTCACCGGGCAACGCAAACTCCTCACGCTTGCGTGCTAAAGGATCATCCCGATCCAGTTCTTCCGCCGTCGGTAGTATGGTCGAAGCGGCACCTGACGCACCGCATCGCTTAACGGATCGCTTGAGAAGTTCCAGCTGACTCATTGATACTCAAATCTTGTGTTGCCGTTTCGGTTGGTATGGCGTCCAGAACCGTTACTAACGTTTGAAATGCGGGCGTACCGGGGTGCACCCAGTCAAAGTGGCCAGCCCCGGGCTGAACTTTTTTGACAATATTGCCGGTCTTGAACCGGCGAAACTGATCCTCTGGAACAATCTGGTCGCCGTCACCCCGCAGTAATGCCACCGGTGATGAAATAACCTTCCCTACTGGATTGGCCGCTGCGTAGTCGTCGATCAGGTCTACGGGTGAACCGCCCATAAAAGCCTTCGCCGCCTGCTGACAACCACTCTCCCCATTGGCGTACTGAGCGATGTCCGTGATGGCTGCAAGCCCAACCGTTGTGACTCGCGGTGCGTTCTCCGGGAACATCTCGGACCAGCTCGCCGCCAATAGTAGCGCCAGGTGTCCACCAGCCGAATGCCCCACAATGACGACGTTATCGTTAGTCACGCCGTAACCATTGAGACGGGCGATCGCTTTCACTCCCTCACGCAAGTCGTCGTAGCTGCGAGGCCAGGAGCCACTTGCTTGGTCAGAGCGACGGTATTCCAGGTTCCAAACCGGATAACCCGCCTGTGCAAGTGCGGTAGCCAACGGATAGGTATGTTCGATGTCATACGCGTTCAACCAACACCCGCCGTGTACCAGAATGACAATTGGCCGCGTTGTCTCCACGGGCTGTGCCGGCAACCACAAGAGGCCGTACTGATCGGAAAGCTCACCGTATGGGATCTTGTGGTCATACGGGCGAAACGCGAGTGCCGTGACGTCACCATAGGTGGGGTTCCCGGGTACAGAGGCGTAATCGACAAATTTCGATTCCCCCAAGGTACCAGCCGATACACATAGAACCCCGCTTGCCAGCAGGCACTTCCACCTTTTCACAGACTCACCCTCCAATATCCCAAGTCAGATCCAGATCCGTTCCTGTCCTACCTCATTGACACCATGCTACAGGAAACTCGTCTGCTGTATCGCCAAACCTCTCCTGGAAAGAGTCCAATCTGAACCAATGGGTAAACGGTGGAGTGATCCGAGTAACAGAAGCGACGACCACATTTGCGCAATGTGAGTGATACGACTCTGCGCTTGGCGCGGATCTCCACGGCCAGCACCCCAGTCTATTTTCTGAGCACTAAATACTTATGCCCATCCGCCCTTAACAACCGGCGCAGTAGATTCGGGATTTCACGGCCTGCCGGCCTGGCACGCGCAAGGGAAGATCATGAACCTCGAATATCGCGACCTACGTTTTTCAGCCCTTGAAATCGGGTTCTGTGTTCGTTTAGGATTCGCGCCCCGCACAACCAGCATCAGGAGGTGCAACATGCAACCCACCAATACCTCAAGCAACTTCTTTTTTCGAGCCTACCAGTAAGCGAAGAAAGGGATTCCCGTCAGAAACCCAGGTCAAGCGTGGCGTACGCGTCGTTCACAAGGAAAAAGAGCTCCTCGAAAAGCTTGGCAGGAAAGACCCTTGCCCTTGCGGTTCCGGCCGCCGCTTTCAAAGCGTGCTGCATGCGTAATGGCAAGTACGAAGGTTCGCTAAGGGACCACTATTTTTAGGGAAATTTCATAGCCCCGCCGGCTTCGTTCTGGCGAGTAATGCTATGGCAGGCGCGGCCGTCCGCTATGGGCGGCCGGCGGCCTTAGTCCAGAGAGTAATGGAAACCTGTGACAACCACTGGGGGAACTGAGCCTCTCCAACAGGTTGGCCTTTGCCACGGACCGGCTAATGCATTCCGTAAGACCCAAAGTAAATCGGACTTGGGTGCTGAGATCGGATTGGTCACAGCTTGATGACCTATAAGGTCATACGTGAACAACCATGGCGATGTATTTTTGCAGTGCTAACTGCAAGATGCTCTGGGACTTACCGCCGGCGGACCTGGCGAAAACCTGCGCAGGTGGCTTGGCGCGACTGATTATAGAGAGGGTCTATCGTCGGGCGATGGCGGACCAAAAGCTTTCCGGAATACCACAAGACAACTTCAAGGGCAGCGTCTGGCATGGGATACAGGCTTTACAGCCGATATTTGACGTACGACTGCACAGCGAGAACGGAAACGATGTAGCTATCTGATCAAACGGCGAGTGTCAGCGCCGCAGATATCCTCCTCCGTTGGCCGGACAAGAGGATACTTGCGGCACGACGCCGCCGATGGGCGAGAGGCCCGACTAGTTCGGTAGCGTCTCGATTGGCCCGTGATCATCACAATGGCCATTGTGGGCGTGATGCAGACGGCCGTCGACGATGTAGTCGATATGGTCGCCATGAGGGACAGCCTCGTGACCGCAGCCAGGGCCATGCACGTGGTCACCGCAGGTATGCACCGGCTGGCAACCATCCGGATTGGCATCACTGACCTCAATCACATGGCCGTCACAGTGGTCTCCGTGCGGA
Organism: Microbulbifer sp. ABF4_148; assembly: GCF_056158985.1. NCBI lineage: Bacteria > Pseudomonadati > Pseudomonadota > Gammaproteobacteria > Cellvibrionales > Microbulbiferaceae > Microbulbifer > Microbulbifer sp. ABF4_148. Next base: position 2,499,921 of record NZ_JBSWUI010000001.1, on the reverse strand, counting down.
TGGTGCAGTTCGCCATCCAGGAGGTAATCCGTATGATCTCCATGGCGCACGGCGGTATGTCCACAACCTCTACCGTGTTTGTGCTCTGGATGTGAATGGGTGTTTGAGCAAGACATAGTCGTGTCCAGTTTGATGAGTTTTTCAATAGACTATTGGCAGCTTAGACCACTTACGGAACATCTGGCCGCTGACCAGTGGGTTCGCAATTCATACTAAGCGATGCTTCGAACATTTACGAACTGAAGCATTTCATTGGCACCGAAAGTATTTATTCTCTGCCGATCCGCAACGGTTATTCAGATCTCGGCCTGAAATCCTAGTGTACGGTCATGAGTGATTCAGATTTTCCCGGTAAACCTTTACCATATACAACCACTTTTAGAACGTTGAGCTTAAGGCGTACAGGTCCATCCGATGAAGTTAAAAGTCTATCTCTCTGGCGAAATCCACACCGACTGGCGCGAACAGATTATCCAGGGCTGTGAGCATCGTGGCATCGACGTCGCGTTCACGACCGCAGTCACCAACCACGAAGCCAGCGATGCCGCCGGAGATTGCCTTGGCAACGAGAGCGCACAATTCTGGCGCGATCACAAGTCGGCCAAGGTTAATGCTATTCGTATCCAAACAGCCATCAAGGATTGCGACATTGCAGTGATTCGCTTCGGCGACAAGTACAAGCAATGGAATGCGGCATTCGATGCGGGCTATTGCGCCGCGCTGGGAAGGCCCTATATCACGTTGCATGACGAAGCACTGATCCACGCCCTCAAGGAGGTTGATGGGGCCGCGCAAGCCTGGGCGACCAGCCCCGCCCAAGTTGTTGAAATCCTCTCATACCTGACCTCCCAGACCTGAGGAGGTCCGCCCGAAAATCTGATTACAGGGCTTGTCCGTGGCCGGCAATCGCCGGCCACTACCCACTCATTATTTATCGCCGCCCAGCTAGCAGTCTGCAGCCGAGCCATGTCTGTGGTGTGTATACTGTACCTGTCTGTTCGCGCCGATCGGAGACCTGCGCTATGTGCCGAGTATCTGAACGAAGTCTTGCTGCCCTATTGATTTGCGCCCTGCTCTCAGTGCCTGGACTGGCCGCAGAGCGGCTGCGCGATTATCAGTGGAAGCAACGCCTTCTTCTGATTCAGGCATCGGACAGCCCGGCTCCCCTTGTAAAGCAACTTGCTGAACAAAAATCCGAAATTGACGACCGTGATCTGATTTGGTTTCTGGTGACCCCCAACGGGATCAAAAGTAACTGGACGCAAAGTGCTCCCGCTACACTGCGCGATGAAATCAAAGAGACATTACGTCGATCAGGGGATGCCTCGATTCTACTGATCGGCAAGGATGGCGGTATCAAGGCACAATACACCGGGCTCGATCTACCCGCCGTCTTCCAGCGAATCGACAGTATGCCCATGCGGCAAGAGGAAATGTCCAATCAGTAATTGTCGCTCTGGCCCAGGTTGCATCTCCGATTCCGGTGCAAAATAATGACGGGCTGTTAAACCAAATAGGCAAGCCACCAGCATGACGAAAACGGCGATGGTACTGGGCGCTACCGGGCTGGTAGGTCGATCACTGGTGGATCTACTCGCGGAATCCGAAGCATTTTCCCATATCGTCACCCTCACAAGGCGATCGGCCCCACATCCCTCATCGAAGGTCAACAATATCGTTGTGGACTTCGAAGCGCTTACCGACCACCGGCCACAATTTACCGTGGATTGTGTATTCTCCTGCCTGGGCACAACCCGGAAACAAGCAGGATCTATCGAGGCCCAGCGTCGCGTGGACCTCGACTATCAATGGCAGGCAGCGCAGTTAGCGGCGGACCAACAGGCAGGCCACTTTTTACTGGTATCTTCTAGTGGTGCCAACGCCAACAGCCTGAGCCCCTATCTCCGCATGAAAGGTGAACTGGAGGAAATGGTTCTCCAGCTGCCACTCCAGCGGATCAGCATCCTGCAACCGTCCCTGCTCCTCGGGCACCGCGATGAAAAACGATTCGGCGAGCAGCTCGCAGCCAGGTGGCTCCCTCTGCTGTGCAAATTGCCGGGACTGAGAAAGTATCGCCCCATCACCGGAGAGCAAGTAGCACAGTGCCTGCTTTCCCAAACCCTTGAGTCCGGGCCTCCGCGCCAGACATTGGTCCTCGACGAGCTCTTCTAGCCCGGTGCTCTCACGGGTGTCGGGCGGCTTGCAGCCCCACGGGAAAGAGACAGCCACCATGGCACGCCCCATTTTCCCTGCCGGTTGCCACCGCGTCGGTTTCCGGGCTTTAATGATCCTGATGTCGACGCTGTTCCGGTCAGACTGGAAACCCAAACGCACATCGGAATGATTGAAGGGGGCGTTATGCACTCTCTGCGCGCAACTCGTTACCTGGTCGCGTATATCCTGCCACTGCTGGTCTGGATAGGCCTCACATTTGGCGGTCTCTGGACATTTGTTCCGCTGCTTTATCTGTATGGGCTGATGCCAATGCTGGACTACCTGGTGCCGGCGCCGACCGCCAATCTCAGCGAGCCCGATGAACAAGCAGTTCTCAGCGACCCCCTGTATGACGCCCTGCTCTATCTCGCCCTGCCGGTACAGTATGGGCTGCTGGCCTACTTCTTTTTCCGACTCCCGGACTTGCACGGTGTAGCCCTCGTTGGCGCGGTTACCAGTGTGGGGTTAATGTGCGGTTCCTTTGGTATCAACGTTGCGCATGAGCTGGGCCATCGCCCCGATCGAGCCGCCCGACTCACCGCCAAGTTGCTGCTGCTCTCCTCTCTCAACACCCAGTTTTTCATCGAGCATAATCGCGGCCATCACAAACGCGTCGCGACGCCTGACGACCCTGCCAGTGCCCGACGCGGGGAGCCCCTATATCAATTTTGGATTCGTTCGATTCGCGATGGGTATATCTCTGCCTGGAGGCTGGAAAGCCGGCGACTCGCCAAACAGGGATGTCACTGGCTGTCTCCCCGCAATGAAATGCTGTTCTGGCAAGCAGTCCAGATACTGAGTGTATTTCTGATGTTTTGGCTTCTGGGGGCCAAGGCCGGTTTCTGCTTCCTCATCGCTGCACTGAGCGGAATTCTGCTACTGGAGACCGTCAATTATATCGAGCATTACGGGCTGTCGCGGACACTGACTGGCAGTCGTTATGAACGTGTCACCCCGGTACATTCCTGGAACTCCAATCACCTGCTTGGGCGCCTCAGCCTGTTCGAGCTGTCGCGCCATTCTGACCATCATGCGCGCGCGAGCAGACCTTACCCAGTGTTGAGACACCACAACAATAGCCCTCAGATGCCTACTGGATACCCGGGAATGATGATGCTGGCTTTGGTTCCTCCACTCTGGTTCCGTGTCATGGATCGCCAACTGGAGAACCTGGAAGCGATTCACCCTTAGGAAAACAACGATAGTGCAATTCAGGATCATACTTTTGTGAATCATGCCGCCCCAGGAGCAGGAAGAGAGATTGTCCTGCTGTATGACAAGCAGTGTCCAATGTGCGATTACTATTGCCATCTGATACGGATTCAACAAGATCTGGGCACATTGAAGCTGGTCGATGCGCGGGACGACGGTACTCTGATGGAGGAAGTCACCCGTCGCGGGCTGGATATCGATCAGGGCATGGTGTTGCAGGTCGGCGACAATCTTTACTACGGTTCAGAGGCCATTCACATGCTATCCCTGCTCGGGGGAAAAAGCGGTCTGTTCAACCGCATGAACTACTGGATATTCCGCTCGAAACGCGTCGCTTCAGTCGTATACCCCGTTCTGCGCGCAGCGAGGAATTTGGTCTTGAAAGTCCTCGGTATCACCAAAATCAATAATCTGCAGCTAAAAGACAATGACAGATTCTAGGCCCACTCAGCGTGTCACCGAGCAAAACCGTGATGGCCTGACTTTGCTGCCTGCTGTCGAGACTGATTTTGAAGACGTCCTGGCCCTAAACAGAGCGTTTGAAGTTGAAACCAGCCCGCTTACTGCCGCGAAGCTGCAATCTCTCCATGCTCAGGCTTGCTACCATAAGGTCGCCAGTGTTGGCGGTACCACTAAGGCCTTCCTGATTGCTTTTCGTCAGGATGCGCACTATGAAAACGCTAATTTCCAATGGTTCGCGCAGCGCTATACCCACTTTATCTATATCGACCGAATTGTTGTCGCCGCAGACACAGCTGGCATGGGCTTGGGTACTGCCCTCTATCATAATCTGTTTAAGTACGCTTCAGAATGCCAAGTCCCTGTAATCACCTGCGAGTACAATCTGTCACCGCCTAACCTGCGATCAAAGCGTTTTCACGACCGTCTCGGCTTCCAGGAGGTTGGACAGCGGCGATTACAATGCGGAGAAAAACTCGTCTCGATGCAGGTCAAGACACTATAGTGCCCGGCAATCCATGACTATCTGCAGGAGAAGTCATAAACCATCATCTATCGGGAGAAAAAGCGGATAACGTTGACCAGAATAGTCAACACAATGGAAATCAAAATCATGGCCTTCCAGGGAAAAAATACCTTCACCCTTGGCCGATTCGAGTCTTCATGCTGCTCAATCGCTTTACGCGTATATTCTTCAATCTTCTTCTGCGCCTTGCTGGCCGCTCTCGGGAATAGTATGGGTAGTAAATTAACAAGGGTCGTCAGGACAATCGACGCCACCAATGAATAGATAATGAACTCTGCCATCTGGTACCCGTCTCCAATCCGAGTATTAACCTGTGTTTGCCTGCCAGCATAGCCTGCCGGCGGGAACCTCCCTAAGGACCTGCGACGCCAAGAATGAGCCGTAGGCATGAAAGTTGCTTTATACTGCGCGACGCTGCATCACTTACTGGAGTATCAAGTGAACATCCTGCTCGACGACCTCAAAGCCCCCCAGATTGCACAATTCCTCGAAGAGCATATCGACGATATGCGTGCTATTTCACCACCGGAGAGCGTGCACGCGCTGGATCTAGAGAGCCTGCGCCATCCCGACATCACTTTCTGGTCAGTTTTTGATCATCAAGAGCTGGTCGGATGCGGTGCATTACGTGCACTGGGTCCGCAGCACGGCGAAATCAAATCCATGCGAACTGCTGCTCATGCAAGGGGAAAAGGCGTCGCAGGCACACTACTTAAGCACATGCTGAACACCGCCAGAGAACGTGATTATCTTGAGGTCAGCCTGGAAACCGGGTCCCTACCATTCTTCTACCCTGCACATCGACTTTATCGACGATTCGGGTTTGCCGAGTGTCCCCCATTCGGCGACTATTGCGAAGATCCCAACAGCCTGTTTATGACACTCAAACTCTAATTGGAATAGCGCCATCTCTACGAGCTGAACCGCATATTTTGGCGCTTATTCTTTTAAATTCAGGGCTGCTGACAGCGAGACTGCTAGGCTTTTTTGCTGTCAGGCAAAAAAGGTTACCTCAATGTCACGCCAAATCCGGATGGCGCTCATTGCTGTATTGATCGTCCCTTTACTCCTCCTCACAACCGCGACGCAAGCCTCGGAGGCGCCAACAACCGAGGAGCCCCAGAAGCGCGCCAATATCCTACTGGTGGTTGCCGATGACCTCGGCTGGACCGATCTGGGCGCTTACGGCAGTGAAATCAAGACACCAAATCTCGACCAGCTGGCCAAGCGGGGCGTGCAATTCACCAGTTTCTATGCCTCGGTCAGTTGCTCCCCTACCCGCGCCATGCTGATGACCGGTACGGACAATCACGTCGCTGGCCTCGGTACCATGAGTGAGCTGCTTACCGAATCACATGCCGGAAAACCCGGCTATGAGGGTTTCCTGAATCAGCGGGTGATCACGCTCGCCGAGGTACTCCGCCATCATGGTTATCACACCTATATGGCGGGCAAATGGCACCTCGGACACCAGGCTGGACAATTCCCTTTTGATCGGGGGTTTGACACCGCCTTTTCGATGCTGTTTGGTGGCGCCAGCTACTGGCGTGATCGATTCGGCTTACTGGCTGGGCAGGAGGAATTTGCCGAATACACCTTAAACGGTAAACGCCTGGAAACCTTGCCGGAAGACTTTTACGCAACTCGAAACTATACCGATTTCCTGATTGAGGCCATTCGCAAAAATCGGGGTGACGGAAAACCCTTTCTCGCCTATCTGGCTTTTACCGCCCCACACGACCCGATGCATGTACCGGAACCGTGGCTGAGCATGTACCAGGACGACTACAACACGGGCTACGACCAACTCAAGGAAGCGCGCGCGAAGTCGGCGCAGCGCCTGGGCGTCATACCCAGCGCACGTGTTCCGGCTGCCCCCGAGAAAATGACCAAGTGGGAAGCCCTGTCACCCGAAGAAAAAGCTCTCAGCGCAAAAGGTATGGAAGTGTATGCGGGCATGGTAACCAACATGGATTACCACTTTGGCAGGGTCATGAACTTTCTCAGCGATATCGACGAACTGGAAAATACCATTGTGGTCTTCCTTTCGGATAACGGTTCAAATCCCTGGTTCAGTGAAGACTACCCGGGCAACCGCGGTAGTGAATGGCTGGCACAGTTCGATAACTCCGTCGGCAACATTGGCCACCCCGGATCGAACTACGCATATGGTATTGGCTGGGCACATGCGGGCTCGGGCCCTCTCGATCTATTCAAAATGACAGTGGGCGAAGGCGGCATTCGGGTACCGCTGATTATGGCCGGGCCCGGCATCAATGGCGGGCGACGCAGTAACGCCCTGAGCTATGTCTGGGACATCATGCCGACCCTACTGTCCTATGCCAATGCGCCTCATCTGAACGAGTTTCGTGGCCATGCGGTGGAACCGATGAAAGGTCGCTCTATGAGACAGTTATTGGCCGGTGATACGGCTGCACTCTACGCGCCAGAAGATCCGATCGCGGGAGAAATGGGGGGTGGCAAATGGATTCGCCGTGGCGATTTCAAAGCGGTATCCATTGCACCGCCTTACGGCGATGGTGAGTGGCAACTGTACAATATTGCCAAAGATCCCGGCGAGACCCGGGACCTATCCAGCGCACGCCGGGAAGTTATGCAAGAACTGATAGAACAGTGGAAAGCCTACGCACAAGAAGTCGGCGTGGTACCCTGACCGATCTCGCAACCCATCCGCCACCCCCTCGACTTGACCGAGGAACCTTTGCTCTATCCCAGCGGATTTCAAACAATGCATCGCGCTCTTTTTTCCTTATGGTTGTCGATACCATGTATGGCTGCAGTGATGAACTGACGTCGACAGGAACACCAGTTAAACTGTACGCCCAATAACAACAACCTATCCAATGGGACTACGTTTTATGCCCCCGAGTGCCGCCCTCTCTTGCTCTCGCATCTCAAAATCTACGATTGCAGGCGTTCTCCTGAGCGTATGCATGCTGTTGTTAACTACAGGATGCAGTCAGGAAACGGACTCCAAGCCGATTTTGTTTTATGGAGGAAATATCCTCACTATGGTAGAGGGAAGTCACCCCGAGGCGGTATTGGTACAGGATGGTTTCATTCAGGCAGTAGGCGCCCGCGAGGATTTACTTGCGCAGAGCCCACCACGCACCGAGCAGATAGATCTTCAGGGGCGAACCCTGATGCCCGGCTTTATCGACGCCCACACCCATCCGGATGTTGCCGCGTTTTCCAATAGCTTTCTCGACCTGAGTGGTTTCACCAATGAAACACCGCAACAGGTTTGGGAAAAACTGGAAAATGCGGCAGCCAAGGCAGAACCGGGTGAATGGATCTTTGCCAGGGGGTTCGACCCCATGCTGGTTGCGGGACTGGAAGCGCCAACACTCGACTACCTGGATACGATCGGCAAAGAAAATCCGATATTTATCGTCGCCCAGAGTCTTCATTCCGCCTGGGCCAATTCAGCAGCCTTCACAGCACTCGGTATCACCAGGGACATCCCTGACCCTGGCAATGGCAGCTACTACGAAAAAGACGATGATGGCCAGTTGACCGGTTTTATCGCGGAAATCGCTGCAATGGAGCCCTTTACCGAACAAGTACTCGAACTCGTCGACGTCAAGAGTGATGCGGTAGCGGTATTGGATACACTGGAAGCACGCGGTTTTACCAGCATTGCCACCCTTGGGTTGTTTGACAAGGACGGCCGCTCACTGCTGATGTATGACTACGTCTCCAGTCGAAAAGATTCTCTCAAGCACAGGATACTGGAGCTTGTCGGCCTGTTACCTGAACGCAAGGCACAACTGAGAAACTTCGTCTATTTGGTGGAGCCCGCTTCAGCGCGCCTGCCAGCCTCGCCTGAAAATGGTGATGATTTCTTTAAGGTGCTGGGTGTCAAACTCTGGTACGACGGATCTCCCTACACTGGCTCCATGTATCTGAAGGCCCCCTACCGTGACTCAAGGCTCATGCGCGACGGCCTGAAAATTCATGCCCCCCACACTGGTGAACCCGTGGTTCCACCCGAAGTGCTCGAAGGCCAGATTCGTCAGTTCCATCAGGCCGGATGGCAGGTCGCTGTGCATTCCCAGGGCGACGCCGCTGCGGCCGACGTGATACAGGCTTTCCGCAAAGTACTGAGCGACGCGCCCCGCAGCGATCATCGGCATCGAATGGAACACCTTTTGTTCCTGCCACCACCACAACTGGCCCAGGTCGCAGAATTGGGGCTCACCCCTAGCTTCCATATCAACCATATCTATTACTACGGTGATGCCCTTTCTCAGGACATCCTCGGGCCTCAGCGGGCACAACAACTGCTACCGGCGGGCAGCACAGGGCGTGCTGGCGTCCGGTTTTCCCTGCACGCCGACGCGCCCATGTTTCCTGCCGACCCGATGAGTCTGCTTCAAACCGCGGTCACTCGTCATACGCGCACGGGTAATCCACTAGGCGCAGACGAGGCGCTATCTGTACAGGAGGGTCTACGTGCCATGACGATCGATGCCGCCTGGCAGCTCCACATGGACGATCGGATCGGTAGTATTGCGCCCGGCAAGTATGCGGATCTGGTGATTCTCGATAACGATCCGCTCACTACACCACCTGAAAAGCTCCGTGAAATCGGCATATACCGAACTTATGTCGCCGGTGAACAGGTGTTCCCGGATATGCCAAACGCCGCGCGGCCTTAGGTTGAAATCTCCGCATCACCGAGGGAAATCTGGCAGCTGACCCAACACAACCCCACCCTTCGCACAGGCCGGCGGCGCAGGACCTCTACACTCCATAGTGCGCCCCTTTAACTTTGAATCGCGTTCAACCATTGTGTGGAGTCTCTCGATGGCCAAAAACAGGCTCACCTCACGTCTTTCTATTGCCGGCATATTGCTCTTCATGACCTCGCTCGTGCCAGTCATGACATCAGCCGCGGAAAAACCCAACATTCTTGTAATCTGGGGTGATGATATTGGCGTGTGGAATATCAGCGCCAATAGCAAAGGGATGATGGGCTACAAGACTCCCAACATCGACCGAATTGCCAAAGAGGGTCTTTCTTTCACTGACTACTATGGCCAGCAATCCTGTACTGCTGGACGCGCTGCCTTTCTCGGGGGAAATGTCCCCGTACGCACGGGCATGACCAAGGTCGGGCTACCGGGTGCCAAAGAAGGCTGGCAAAAAAGCGATGTCACCATTGCCACTGTGCTGAAATCACAAGGCTATGCAACGGGACAGTTTGGCAAGAACCACCAGGGTGACCTGGACGAGCATTTACCGACCAACCACGGGTTTGACGAGTTTTTTGGCAATCTTTACCACCTCAATGCCGAGGAGGAGCCGGAAAACCGTGATTACCCGAAAGATCCGGAGTTTCGCAAAAAGTATGGTCCCCGGGGCGTCATCAAGTCCTTTGCCGGAGGCAGCATCGAGGATACCGGGCCGCTCACCAGAAAACGTATGGAGACCATTGACGAGGAAACGCTAGCTGCCGCAAAAGACTTTATTCGCCGTCAGCATGAAGCCGACAAACCGTTCTTCGTCTGGTGGAACGCGACGCGAATGCATTTTCGCACGCATGTAAAAGAGGAGCACACGGGACTATCCGGACCCCATGGTAACGAATACCAGGATGGCATGGTCGAACATGACATGCATGTGGGTGAGCTGCTAAAGCAACTCGATGACCTGGGCATCACGGAAAATACGATCGTATTCTATTCCACTGACAACGGGCCACACTTCAATACATGGCCAGATTCCGGCACCACGATCTTCCGAAGTGAAAAGAACTCCAACTGGGAAGGCGCTTACCGTGTTCCGGCATTCGTACGCTGGCCGGGCAAGTTCGCAGCCGGAAAAACACTGAACGGGATTGTCTCCCATGAAGACTGGCTACCCACTTTCGCGGCTGCAGCCGGTGCACCCAACATCAGGCAATCTCTCGCCAAGGGCGTTCGCCTCGATGGACGCAAGTATCGCAATTTCATCGATGGCTACAACATGCTCGACTACTTCAAAGGTTCAGCAGAAGAGTCACCACGTAAAGAATTTATCTACGTCAACGATGACGGGGAGGTGGTTGCGATGCGCTACAACGCCTGGAAGGCGGTCTTCCTCGAGAACCGAGGGCGTGCGTTTGAAGTATGGCGTGAGCCGTTTGTACAGTTGCGCATTCCTTTGTTGTTCAACTTACGTCGGGACCCCTTCGAGCGGGCCCAGCACAACTCCAACACCTACAACGACTGGTTTCTTGATCGTGCCTATGTACTGGTTCCGATGCAGCAATACATTGGTAAGTTCCTGAATACCATGCAGGAATATCCACCTAGCCAGAAACCCGGCTCGTTCAATCTGGAAAAGATCCAGAAGCAACTTGAGTCGGGCGTAGGCAGTCGATAACACACGTCTTGGGGCTGCTATGCAGTCCCATTCGATTCCACGATGGATCACGCAGGCTGCGTTAAGAACCTCTATGAATGCCCGCTACATTAGCTCAATCATAATGGCCGCGATCCTTGCGGTGCTGGTCGCTTTCGCCCACGCAGCCCCCCGTCCTGGTGACAGTGCAAAAGGCAAACTGCAGTCGTGGAGTGATGGCAACGCCAGAACAAAGATCGTTGAGTTTGTCGAAGGAGTTACTGACCGGACAGCCAAGACCTATGTCAAACCGAGTGAGCGCATCGCGGTTTTTGATAATGATGGTACCTTGTGGAGCGAGCAGCCGATTTACGTACAGCTGGCATTTGCCATTGACCGAATCAAGGCGCTCGCACCAGAGCATCCCGAATGGAAAACCGAGGAACCCTTTGCTTCCATCCTCCGTGGAGATATTCAAGCCGCATTAAAGGGCGGCGAAAAATCCATGATGGAGCTGGTCATGGCGACTCATGCGGGAATGACCACAAAGGAATTTTCCGAGACTGTCACCGACTGGTTGAAGACCGCACGTCACCCGAAAACCGGGAAACGCTATACCGACATGGTTTACCAGCCGATGCTGGAATTGATCCGCTACCTTCATGAAAACAATTTCAAAGTCTTCATTGTATCCGGTGGTGGTATTGAGTTTATGCGTCCCTGGACGGAGGTCGTCTATGGCATACCGCCAGAGCGCGTCGTCGGTAGTTCTCTGGAAAGCATTTATGAGTATCGCGATGGCGACCCACGGCTGATTCGCCAGCCAAAGCTCCACTTCTTCAACGATGAAGGAGAAAAGCCAATAGGAATTCACCTGCATATTGGGCGCCGGCCGATTGCGGCATTCGGCAACTCTGATGGTGACCTGCAGATGCTGCAATGGACCGCGACAGGAGGCGGGCCGCGCCTTCCGGTCATTCTGCATCATACCGATGGCAAGCGAGAGTGGGCTTACGACCGGGAATCGCACGTTGGTCGTCTGGACGAAGCTCTGGACCAGGCCAAGGAAAATAACTGGTTGGTCATCGATATGAAAGAAGATTGGAAGACGGTGTACCCGCCGGAGTAAGCGACCATGACCATAACTATGCTGAGGCCGATGCCGATGCCACGCATTCAGGTGCCTGCCAGCCTCGCCCACACACTTCAATGCATTTCCTGGTCGCCGGAGCAGAACAGACTCCGCCGCGTCCTCTGACATGCCAATGCGACAATGGCCGATGGCCCTGGCGGTTTCTCTCAGTGGATTGCTCTCGCTACTCGGCCTGAGCAACGACGGACAGGCTAGCACCGGCAGAAAAATTACTCTGACGGCAGAAGTCACTGTCGAAAACCGCTCGCGCCAAGTCGTAGAGGGATACATTCACCGAATTGCGATGCCGGTATCCGGGCATCGGCAGCAATCACTCCTCAATGTGCGTTACGGGCCGCAAGAACACCACCAACAGAAAGAGCGATCGGCCGGCCGGGGTCGCTATGTTGAGATGCAGTGGGACATCCCTCCCCTGACCGAATCGACGAGAACCGTATATTTTGACCTTGAGTTAAAACCCTACAACTTAGCCCCCAAGTCCGTAGCCGACGGCGGATTTCGCCACGCCAGTCCGCAGCCGACTGACACCATTCCCGGGCGATATGTTGAGTCTGACACTGAAGCCGTCGTGCGGATCGCACGTTTGATTCAACGCTCGTTCAACAATGACGAGAGTCGGTTGCGCGCCGCCTTCCTGATTCCACAGGAACGACTCGAATACAAAGTCATGCCTTCACGAGGTGCCCTTTACGCACTGAACGAACGTCAGGGGGACTGCACCGAGTTCGCTGCACTGTTCGTGGCGATAGCCCGAGCAATGGGATACCCGGCGCGGGTGACCTCCGAGTTCCTGTTCCGCAAGCGGCAGGTATTTCGCCAACCAAATCACCATGCAGCAGAGGTATTCCTGAACGGCGAGTGGATTCCCGTGGACCCCAATCTGGCGCTGGATCCTGAATTTGGTTATGGCTTTGGGACTGGAGGATCTGAAAAGGTCATTCTCACGCGCAACTTCGGCTGGGTCTGGTCGAACTCCTGGCCCAAGGCATTCAAAGACCAATCCCATTTGGTGGACGTGGAGGTACGCTGGACCATTAGCGAGTAGCATTCTAATGAGTCGGATAGCGCAAATTCCCGCCTGAATACGATGAATACTGCAGCAGCCAAGCTGCATTACTGGAATCAGAGAGTTTTCTAATGGAAGAGAAAATCCAAATCGAAAGTCTGTTCAGGGACCGTTTTTCCCAGGAGCGTTTGTTGAACAGTGAATTACTCGAGGAAGAAAATGATTTCTCTGGCTCGCCCTATTTCTCTATGCAGGGGGATATCGACCAGCTACTGATTACCGAAACGGCCCGATTGCGGGGACTCGATTTAAACTATCTCACCAAGAGCATCTACACGGTTTCGGGCGCTGGCAAGAGCATCCTTTTTTGCCAGAATTCTGCGGAAACCTCTGAAGTTTACCGGTTTTGTGCACAGCTGAAGCACATCACCAAAGAAGTCCTCTCAAGAAATGGCATTCCAGTCCCTCCTGGCGAGGTATTCGAAGACTACGAGGAGGCCCTGCGCTACTTCGAACAGCAGGACGGCCCTGTGGTGGTCAAGCCCATTCGGGGCAGCCATGGACGCGGTATCACCACCGGTGTGGACAACAAAGACGCGTTACATAAGGCGTGGGAGATCGCACGGGACAAATCAGACACCATTTTAATCGAGCAACATCTCGAAGGTAGCGATGTCCGGGTCAATGTTCTCGGGGGGCGTGCCGTTTCCGCCTGCTTAAGGATCCCGGCCAACGTGGTGGGTGATGGTGAGCACACGATTCAGGAACTCATTGACCTGAAGAACCAGAATCGTCGCAAAAACCCGGCGCACCTTTTGATGTCTGAATACATTCAGCGCACCGAACTTCTGGAGAAATCCGGTCGCGCGCTGGACAGCGTTCCCCATAGTGGCGAGAGAGTGTGGCTGTCGGGTGTTGCGAACGTCTCGGTGGGGGGTGAAGGTATCCAGCTGATCGAACATCTCAATCCCGCTATTCTGGATATTGCCGAGCGCGCGGCGAAGGCATTTCCGGGCGTTTGTCATGTGGGTGTTGATGTGCTGGTACCAGACTACGACACCGCTGATGCGTGCAAACCCTATATCATTGAAATCAACACAAATTCTGCGACCTCGGCCCCGGTCTTCCCCAACTTTGGCGAAGCGATCGATCTACCCCAATTACTGTTTGATTACTTGTTCGAAGAATTTCAGCCTCAAGAGAACCATCGTGCTCGAACTTCAGTAGATACACCCGTTTCGACACCGCTGGCCATTGCCCCGCGTTGGGATCATGATCGTTTTGATCGGTCTCTCAAGCACCATTTATCCGGCCAGAAAACCCTCATTAGCCTGGCTGCCTATCGGCGCAATCTGAAGAGTTCGGAAATCAGCAGTTCCGTATTCGCGATCGAAAGTGAGGGACGCGAAACTCTCTTCCATCGCGCCATGCCTGATGTAGTTCTGCAGGGTGCGAGACGAGCCTGCATCCATGACGGATTGCGTACCAAACTACTCGAGCAACACCATGTCGCCTCCTCTCTTGGTACTGCCTCGGCAGTTACTGAGCGGATTGAGCAGGAGTCTGCAACCTACCGATTACTGGTGATTGACGGCCGAGTGGTTTCCGGCCTGAGAAAAGAAAGCGGCCGCAACAAAAAGGGGAAGAAATCTAAATCTCTGCGCGAAGGGATCTTCCGCGATAACCTGACAGATGTCAGTGAATCGATCCATGAAGAGTTCGCGCATATCGCGACCAAGGCAGTTCGCTCTCTCTTTAACCCGGTGCTCGCTGGTGTCGACATTATTGCGCAGGACATCAGCCAGCCGCCTTCCCACCAACCCTGGTTGATCAGCGACGTCGTCTGCAACCCTGCGCTTGGCTGGCATTACTTCCCCACCACTGGATTTGGTCGAGACGTGGCGCCGATGCTGCTGGACAGCTTGTTCCCGGGGTCCCGGGACGGCACAGCACAAACACTCCACTTGAAGATTTCCGTAACCGGAGCCGTTGATCGCGAAGACTTCGAACACTGGGTACGCGAGCGTGCTATCGAAAAAGGGGTGGACGGGCGACTGGAAAAATCCGGCAAGGAATCCGCGCACATTTTTGTGCAGGGCACGCCTGTCGCCTTGTCGGCCCTGTTGTCACAATATGCACTCGGTCCGGATGCGTCGGACACATTTGAGATTCAGGTGAAGTCACTGCCCTGCGAGTATTACGAAGGTTTTACCCTGCCAACACGGTAACCCGTATACCCAGCGCTTCAGGCACCGGCGGCTTGTACTCGAAGCTCCGTGAACGCCTGATACTGCGTCAGGAAGACCTCGCCGGAGAGGTGTTCGAGGAATCCGGTGCGCTCCAGGGAATCCATTACTGGGCCTTTCACCTCTGACAGATGCAGTTGGATACCAGACTCCTGCAGGGTGTCATTGGCAGACTCCAGTGCTTCGAGGGCGCTCCAGTCGATCTCGTTGACGGCACTGCACATCAGAATGACATGGCGCACCGACTTTCTGTCTGCCAGATCATCATAGATACGCTCCTCCAGAAAAGCCGCGTTGGAAAACATCAGGCTCTCATCGACACGGATTGTCAGGATTTCCGGTACCGTGAAAACCTGATGACGCAGGATATTGCGGAAGTGCTCGGTGCCTTCGACCAGCCCAACTTCGGCGATATGGGGTTTCGACGTCCGCAGCAGGAACAGCACAATCGATGCGGCGACTCCACAGGATACACCGGCTTCCACACCAAACAGCAGGGTCACGATAATGGTCACGAGCACCGCAAAGAAGTCGCTGCGGGAAAAGCGCCACGTCTTCTGCAGGATCGAGAAATCGACCAGAGACAGAACCGCGACAATAATCGTCGCGGCGAGTGTGGCCTTCGGCAAGTAGTACAGAAATGGGGTCAGAAAAATGGAAGCCAATGCGATGCCGATCGCGGTAAACGCCCCGGCCATCTGCGTTTGGGCCCCAGCATCGAAATTAACGACGGACCGGGAAAACCCACCCGTCACCGGAAAAGCACCGGACAATCCCGATCCGATATTCGCAGCACCGAGCCCAACCAGTTCCTGATTCATATCGATCTTTTGGCGACGCTTCGCGCCCAGCGTCTTGCCGACAGAAACCGATTCGACATAGCCAATAATCGAAATCATGGCCGCGGGAATCGCCAGCTGTTTGATGAGTTCCCAGTCGAGGCTGGGCCAATACAAAGCCGGTAATCCCGCCGGAATATTGCCAACCAGAGCCACCTGTTGCGACTCGTAGTCAAATGCCATGGCGACATACACCGTCGCGATCACCCCCACCACGGGAGCCGCCTTTGTCAGAAGACCGGCAGTGTGTGCGTGCAGCCCGAGCCGGACCAGGAAGTCTGCGGCACCGCGACGCGACCAGAATAGAAAACCGATGACTGCCAAACCGGTAACAACCGTGATGATATTGACCGCCGACAGATTGGCCCCCATTGCAAGGAGCATTTCCGGCAAGTTGTTGCCACCGCCGGCAATACCAAGAATATGGCGGAGCTGGCTGAGGGCGATCAGTATCCCCGAGGCGGTGATAAAACCCGATATGACCGGGTGCGAGAGAAAGTTGGCAAGAAAACCGAGCCTGAGCACCCCCATCAGCAGCAAAAACAAACCGGACAACAGTGCGAGTATCACCGCAGCGGATAAATAATCCGCAGTACCCTGAACGGCGACCTGCCCAAGGGCCGCCGCACTCATCAGCGAGGCAACCGCTACCGGACCCACCGAAAGTGTCCGGCTGGTGCCAAACAGGGTGTAGGCTAGCAGCGGCACAATGCTCGCATACAACCCGATCTCAGCTGGCAAACCCGCCAACAATGCATACGCCAGAGACTGGGGAATCAGCATAATGGTCACAATCACCGACGCGAGCAGGTCTTTCGACAACGCGTCGCGATTGTAATCCCCAATCCAGTGGGCAATGGGCAAATAGGCTTTCAGGTACTGCATTCGGGATCCTGAGGTCGGTTCTCAACAGACGATCAGTCGTCGCCACTCAACGCCACGGTCACACCGCTCACATCAAAACCCGCGTTTCTGGCGGCTTCGATGAGCTCGGCGGCGGGTATACCCTGCAGCGTTCTGGCGCCGGCCCAGAGATTGCTGGAACGATTGCCGGTCCGGCAGAAGGCATGGACACGCTTGCCCTGCTGCAACAACTGGGCGAATTCCTCGCAATGACGTCGGGTCATCTGCCCGCGGGAGAATGGGATTGCTACAAACTCCATACCGAGCGCCGCAGCCGCTTGTCGCATCGTATCGAAAGGCAATACATCACCGGCTTCTTCTTCAGGGCGATTACAAACCACGACCTCAACACCGGCCGATTTCAGCTCAGCGAGTGTTTCCTGGCCAAACTGCGCCGATACGCTGACCTGGTCATCCAGTTTGCGACTTTCCAATGTGCTCACGATAAACCTCTCTGACATCTCCATTTGAGCGAAATCGAGGAACTGCAGTTCCTCATTTGAAACGCGATCGTAACGTTACAGCGTATTAATTGGCACCTTCAGATAGACCACGCCATTGCTTTCTGCCGGTGGCATCTGTCCCGCGCGAATATTGACCTGGATGGACGGAATAATCAGGCGAGGCACCGCCAGCTTTGCGTCCCTTGTACTGCGCATCTCGACGAACTGTGCCTCGGAGATGCCATCGCGCAGGTGAATGTTGCCGCGCTTCTGATCTGCAACGGTGGTTTCGCACTGATATTCACGCTCGCCATTGGGCGGGTAATCGTGACACATAAACATCCGCGTATCGCCCGGCAATTCCAGCAACTTGCGTGCAGAGCGATAGAGCGTCGCCGCATCGCCACCGGGAAAGTCACAGCGCGCACTGCCAACATCTGGCAGGAACAGCGTATCACCGACAAACAGCGCATCGCCGATCAACCAGGCCATATCGGCCGGCGTGTGACCGGGTACGTAGATCACACGCCCTTCCAGCTCCCCGATCCGGAAGGTTTCCTCTTCGGTGAAGAGGTGGTCAAACTGACTTCCATCGACGAGAAATTCTTTTTCCAGGTTGAACACATCCCGAAAGATGCCCTGCACTTTCACAATATGCTCACCAATGGCGATACGCCCACCGGTATGCTCACGAATAAACGGGGCCGCCGACAGGTGATCGGCATGGGCATGGGTTTCAAGAATCCACTCCACCGTGAGGTCCTGTTCGTGCAAAAACGCCAGGATCTTTTCCGCACCAGCGGTGGCGGTACCGCCCGACGCGGCATCGTAATCCAGTACCGGGTCAATGACCGCGGCGCTGCCACCGGCGTGGTCAAACACCACGTAACTCCAGGTTTCGGTATCCCGATCGAGGAAAGGGCGCACATTGGGGCGACTTACAGACATGATTCAACCTCTGGTTTTCACTGCGGGCTTCAATATATCTTCCAATAATATATAATTCAATATATTATTATTTGGTAAATTAATACGGCCTTTAACAGGAAGCCCATGCCCGACACGTCCAACATTAGCCTCGATCGCATGCGCGCGTCGGCAGATGAAGCCTCTGCCCTGATGCGCTCCCTCGGCAATCCGGATCGACTGCTCTTGCTGTGTCAGCTCGCCCAGGAGGAGCTCAGCGTGGGCGATCTGGAAGAGCGCCTCGACATCAGGCAGCCAAGCCTGTCGCAACAGCTGGGTGTGTTGCGCCGGGAGGGCCTGGTAAACACGCGCCGCGACGGCAAGCGGGTGTTTTACAGCATTGCTGACCAGCGGGTACTGCACCTGCTGCAAACCATGTATGAACTGTTCTGTGCGGAGTAAACGATGAACATAGACTGGAACGCATTCACACCTCTGGAGTCCCTCGCGGGTGGCGCGCTCATTGGCCTGGCCAGTGTGATCTTGCTGATGATGAACGGCCGGATCGCGGGTATCTCGGGCATTCTCGGTGGACTTTTACCGCCCAGCAAGGGCGATACCGCCTGGCGCTTCGCATTTATCCTGGGTCTGCTCGCCGCTCCCACCCTGTGGCTGCTATTCGGTGCCTTGCCCGAGATGCAAATCAATGCGGGTACCGGCACCCTGATTGCCGCGGGCCTGCTCGTCGGCCTGGGTACCCAGTATGGCTCCGGGTGCACCAGCGGCCACGGTGTGTGCGGCCTGTCCCGGCTTTCTCCCCGCTCCCTGGCGGCGACCCTGTCGTTTATGGCGGCAGGATTTGCCACCGTGTTTGTCACCCGCCACCTGTTATCACTGGCCTGATCAGCCCTGGAGAAGTAGGAAATGAATAAAGCCACTATTACTGCATTTGTTTCGGGCCTGGTATTTGGTCTCGGCCTGTTGCTCTCAGGTATGGCGAACCCGGAGAAAGTCCTCGCCTTCCTCGACATCGCCGGCGCCTGGGATCCCTCCCTGGCACTGGTCATGGCCGGCGCCATCGGTGTCGCCCTGCCGGTGTTCCTGCTGGCCAAAGGGCGAAGCCAGTCTTTCCTGGATCGCCCCATGCCCGCTGCCGCCAAAGGCAGCATTGATCGTCGCCTGGTAATCGGCAGCCTGGTATTCGGCGCTGGTTGGGGACTGGCCGGCTTTTGCCCCGGCCCGGCGATCGTTGCCAGCGGCGCTGGTGCGAGCAAGGCAGTGCTGTTCACACTTGCGATGCTCACTGGCATGGCCCTGTTCAATATCTTGCAACGCCGGAACAGCGCCAGGGTCGCCTGACGCCACCCGATACAGAATCCCTCACAGGATGCCGGGGTGCAGCAATGCGCCCCACCTTCCCCACCTTCTTCCCCGCACTGCCCGGAACACCCGGCTCTCGTCCAAACCTATCCAGCCCGACGTCGCACAATCACGACTATCTTTGCCAGAGTGCGTTTGCAGGTAGCCGGGAGCTGCCGTCTGCCCCGACGGGCCCCTTTAGATCTGCCGGCACGGCGCGCCCTCTACAATTGGATATCGCCTCCTCCGGTGACAAGACGACAGGCAGAATGCGGGCCAAACGCTTCCTACCCCAGTGGATCAGACAATACCGGCGCCAGTGGTTTTCGGGAGATACACTGGCGGCTGTTGCTACCACTATGATGCTGGTTCCCCAGGCCCTGGCGTATGCGGCACTCGCCGGGCTACCCCCGCATGTCGGCCTCTACGCGGGGCTGCTGCCGTTGCTCGGCTATGCCCTGTTCGGTACCAGTTCCGCACTGTCTGTCGGCCCGGTCGCCGTCATTGCCTTAATGACCGCCTCCGCCCTCGGCCCCATCGCGGCGGCCGGATCTCCGGAATATATTCTTGGGGCAGTGACCCTGGCGGGCCTGAGCGGGCTGATTCTATTGGCCATGGGTCTGCTGCGACTGGGCGCGCTGGCCAACCTCCTCAGCCACCCGGTCATCCACGGCTTTGTGTCCGGCGCCGCCATGCTGATCATCGTCGGCCAGATCAATCCCCTACTGGGCCTGCAAAGTCGCGGCAACAGTGCGCTGGAACTGGTTCAGGGCACTCTGGAGCAATTGCCGGAAGCCAAGCCCTTTACGGCGGCAGTAGGGCTCGGTGCGCTATTCCTGTTAGTTCTGGCCCGACTGTGGATGCCGCCACTCCTGCGCAAACTGGGCTGTCCCGCACACAGGGCCAGCCTGTATGCGCGCCTGACCCCCATGGTGGTTGTCGCCATATCCATTGCGTGTTCCACCTTTTTACACTGGGAGGACAAACTGGCGATTGTCGGCCCCATTCCCCCCGGACTACCCGCTCTCGCCCTCCCTGCCGCCAGCGTGGGCATGGTGTACCAGCTGCTATTACCGGCGCTCATTATCGCGCTGCTCGGCTTTGTGGAGAGCTTGTCGATTGCACACTCTATCGCGCTGCGTCGGGGACAGAGACTCGATCCGGATGCGGAACTGCGGGGGCTCGGGGTGGCCAATCTGTTCAGCGCGGCCTCGGGCGGCTTTGCCGTGACAGGCAGCTTTGCCCGCACCGCCGTCAACGAAGAGAGCGGTGCGCGGTCGCCCCTCAGCGGGGTCATAGCAGCGGGCATGCTGGCGTTGGTACTCGTGTTTTTTACCGAGCCGTTCACTCACCTGCCCCTGACCGTACTCGCCGCGACCATTATTGTCGCCGCCAGCTATCTCATTGATGTATCCGGCTTTGTACACAACTGGCGCTACGACCGGACCGATGGCCTGGCAATGGCCGGTACCTTCCTGGGTGTGCTGATGTTTGGCGTGGAAGCGGGCATTGGCATCGGAATTGGCCTGTCATTTGCCACCCTGATCTGGCGCACCAGCCGACCGCACATTGCCGTTGTCGGGCGTGTCCCGGGGACCGAGCATTTCCGCAATGTGCTGCGGCACACCGTGGAAACCCAGCCAAACCTGCTGTTTATTCGCATCGATGAGAGCCTGTTCTTCAGTAATATCAGTGCCGTGGAAGACCGGCTGCTGAGTGAGCTGAAACGCCACCGGGAGGTCCGTGATCTGGTGCTCATTCTCTCGTCCGTCAGTCGCATCGACGGCACTGCGCTGGATCGATTGCAGCAGGTGAATCGGGACTTGATAGACCGCGAGATCAACCTGCACCTGGCAGAAGTGAAAGGGCCGGTACTCGACCGCCTGAGCCGCTCACGGCTACTGGAAGAACTCTCGGGACGTATATTTCTTTCCGCTTACATTGCCGAACTGGCGCTGCGCCGCCGGGGCAATCCCACGCCCGAGACCGCTCCCGTGTAACATTTCTCCCCCCAAGAGAACGACACGATTTACCCAAAAGCGATATACTGGCAAAATATACAGTATTTGAGCCCCATCCATGTCTCAGCCAGTACCCGTGCTCACCGATGAACAGCAGGCCATCGCCTCACATACCGGTGGGCATGCCAAGATCATCGCCGTTGCCGGGTCCGGTAAAACCACGGCGTTACTGCATTACATTAACGAACGCTTGCGCCGCGGCATATCACCCGAGCGCATTCTTGTGCTGATGTACAACCGCAGTGCGCGGGAAGACTTTGATCGGCGGCTGCGCCAACTGGTCGATGGCCCGGCGCCCGGCGTTCAGACATTTCATAGTCTCGGCTACCGCCTCTACCAGCAAATGATTGCCCGCGGACATATTGCGGCGGCTAACCTGTCGCCACTGCCGCAGGCAACCGTGCAGTTGCAAATCTGGAAGGCAATTGAGAAGTGTGCGCCATCGCATATCCGCGACGATATCCAAGACCGCAAACAATCGGAAATCGAGGCAGCCGAATTTTTCATCGATTACACCAAGACGATTCTCGGGGGGGATCTGGAAGCCTTCCAGGAGCTGGGGCTGGACGAGAAGTACATGTACTTTCTGAAGGTGTTCCGGACGTTCGAAGCGTGGCGCCGTCAGGAGGCGGCGGTCACCTACTCCGACCTGATTTATGACCCGGCAATGCTACTCAGCCTGTCCCCTGAAATTGCAGAGCAATATGGCAGCTTCTATGAAGACATCCTGATTGATGAGTATCAGGACATCAATGAGATCCAGCATTTCCTGCTGCGTGCCATCTATGGCAAGTCGGGTAATGTGATCGCCATCGGTGACCCCGACCAGACCATCTATGAATGGCGCGGGTCAAAACCCGCCTACTTGCTCCGCTATTTCGACGGTGACTTTCCGCCATCCAATGTGTACCAGCTGAGCCAGACATTTCGTTACGGCCACCAGCTGTCTCTCGCCGCCAATCACTTTATTGCGAACAATAAAGAACGTGCAGACATACTTTGCCGCTCGACCGACAGCTGTCCGGACACCCGTATCGAACGGATCGATGCAGACCGCGAAACCCGCTGGATAGCCGACCATTTACGCCGCCAGCAACAACAGGGCGTCGCCCTGGCGGATATCGCCATTCTGGTGCGTCTGTGGTCGATCGCAGCACCGGTTGAACTGGCACTGCTGGCCCACAACATCCCCTATCGATCAGCCAGCCGCACCACGGTGCTTTCACGTCGCGAACTTCGCCCGCTTTTCTGGAGCCTCAATATTGCCTCGGGACGGTTCGCCGCTCTGCCGGAAGCACGGCGCAAACAGGGGCTCTACGAATGGCTAACGGCCCCGCATATTCGCATTGCGCGCAAGCAACTTGAACCTTTGTGCGCACAGCTGGCCAGGCGTGATTGCCACTGGGGGGAGCACCTGATGCAATGCGTTCCGGACTCGCTCAGCAAGCCGCAACTGAAGCGCCTGCGCCAGCGCGCAGCACTGCTGAGTGAAATGGAAAGCTGGCGCGGCCTTGCCGGAGAACTGCTTCGTCGGCAGCTTGGCGAACTCGACTACTTGAGTGGTATCGCCGACGACAGTTTTACCCATCAACAGGGCGAAGAACGGCAGCAGACTATCCTCGCATTCTGCCAGTACCTGGACCGGCTCAAGCAATCGCCGGAATCGGCCCTCGGACATCTGCAGGAACTGCAACGGCAACACAAGGAGGGTGAGCAGCGCGATGTGGATGCGGTACAGATTACCACCATGCATCAGGCCAAGGGACTGGAATGGGACCAGGTGATTCTACCCTCGCTCAATCGCCACAATATGCCCTACCAACCTCAGCGGGAGGGCAGCACCACACCCTCGGTAGAAAGCGAGCGGCGCCTGTTCTATGTCGCAATGACCAGGGCGCGCCGAGCGCTCTACCTGCTTGCACCAGCCGCCAGCGCCTCCTCTGCAGGCAGGAATACCGAAGAGCAGCAGCCCTCATTGTTTCTCGATGAATTGCAATTGCCCCAGTGCGGACTGCTTGCCGAGAGCCTGCAAAGCTGCCCGGAAAAAATCCAAAGCCCCTACCCCATCAGCCCCGTGGCATTGCGTTATCTCGCCGCATGTCATTACAACCCCGATGTAGAAGCGCCACCGCCCCAGCGGCGCCGGCCAGAACCAGGCGACGCAATCCAGCACCGTAAACTCGGGCACGGGCGTGTGATCAAATGGGAAGATGAACGGGTGGCGATCCTGTTTAGCGATCGCCAGACCAGACGTTTCGACTGGGAGCGTCTCGTACCCTTTCTGGAGTAGCGGCCGCGGGGTAACGGCGCAGGAACAAGAAAATAAAACTCAGGGGGAGGCAGCTTCTGCAGGCTCGGCGTCGGAGGAGGATCCCATCGAGTGCGCAAACTGGTCACTCACATTGAAGTACAGCGCATATTCTTCCCCATTCTCAGGGTCGCGCACACGCAACTTATCAAAGACCCCGTCACGGCCATAAACTATTGATTGCTCGAGCACCTGCAACCCCTTGAGCCGCACGTAGCCCTGGGATTCCGACACACTGATGGTCCGATAGGCCGAGTCTTCAGAACGCCCGTCGCCGGAGCCTTCTATCGCCGCCATCAGGCCATCCACCATAAACCGGTGCAGATCCTCACGCTCATAGTTTCCGCCACCGCCGCCGCAGACGACACCGATCATATGCGCTTCCAAACTCATGAAGTTGGTTGCCAGCACACCGTCCAGATGCTCCAGACACGCATCGAAGTCGCCACGCTCTACCGCCTGAAAAGCCTCCGGCAGCCCCTTGATACGGGTGCCGCCATAGGGGTTGTATTGCGGGGACTCGACATAAGCCCGACGCAAGGCGTCGAAATCGAGGGAAAAAGACAACTGCCGCGCCTCTGCGAGAAGACGCTCATACTCAGTGCGAGGTTGTGCTTGCTCTGCCACCGTCGTCGGCGCACCCGCGGTCACCGCAGGCGATTGTGTACTGCTACAGGCAGACAACAATGGCAGCCCGATCAGGGCCGCCGCGATCAATAGGCCGCGCCGCAGCAGCTGGCTCCCCACGGGAGCATTAAACCTGAGAATTTCCATTCGCCGATTCCGGAACGGGCTTGGCGCGGATACCGAACAGGCCCCGCCGCCCTGTGGGTTCTTCTGGCTCACTGTGGGGCTCCAAGAACGCACGCAACTTGTTTTGCTCCCACATCGCATCCTGATACCCCAACTCGATCAATTCGCACAAAAAGGGCTTTTCAAATAGCAGGTAGCTTGCCGCAGAGGCCCCGCCACCGGACGTCGTCGCCCCGGTTGACCGGAACAGCCAGCGTACCGCCGGTGGAAGGTGACGGACCTTGCGCCCGGCGAGACGATCGAGGCTTTGCGAAGGCTCGATCACCGCGGAGTCGACCGGACGTAATGGGCCCAGCGTTTCCAGCGCCTTCTCATCTACCGAATTCAGTAACAGGTTGACCCGGTCCAGGTGTTCGAGGTCCCCTTCGAGACTGTCGATAAACGCCGCATTGAACATCTGCCCGGCGATTTGCGCCATCGACGGGGAGTGCTTCTGGGCCTTGATACGACGTTTTCCCCAGTGCACCGGGGAGCGGTTATCGGACACCCCCACCACAAACACCCGATTCGCGCCGAGGTGCAGTGCCGGGCTGATGGGCGCCAGCTGCCGTACCGCGCCATCACCGTAATAATCGTCGCCAATTTTGACCGTGGAAAAGAGCGTCGGAATGGCCGCCGATGCCATCAAATGATCAACGGTCAGCTCGGTGCGTACGCCGTAGCGTCGGAATCTTCGCCACTCTTTCAGGCTTTCATGCCCCTGAAAAAAGGAAACCGACTCTCCCGCGGTATACGACATGGCATTGACGCAGACCGCTCGCAAATCGCCGGCATCAATTTTTTTCTGAACGTTATCGAATTTAATCACTTCTTCGATCAACGCCCTCAGGGGGGAGTTGTCGAGTAGCGCCAGAGGGCGTTGACGCCCAACCCCCTGATTGAAAAGAGACCGGGTGATGGCGAAAAGGTTGCCGAGCAAACTGCCCCAACCAGAGCGATAAATACTGTCTACCGAAAGTTCCGACCAGAGAGTGCACAAACGATCGACGGACTCACGGAAAGTCCCGGGGTGCGACGCGAGCAACAGCGCATTCACAGCGCCCGCTGACGTGCCGCAAATGATCTGGAAAGGATGCGGTTGATCTTCAGGCACCAGCTCCGCAAGGGCCTTCAGCACGCCGGCCTGATAGGCCGCGCGGGCACCGCCGCCCGACAGCACCAGCGCACTGGATTGATGCGTTAATTTGGGGACTTCGCTCTCTGCAGACAATTTATTCTACCACTGCGTCAATATTGCGGATCACACTACATCCGATCCCCTATCGGCGTAAACAACTTGCTCACAAACTCAATTCTGAGCTAACCATCATAGCAGGCACCCGCCGCCAAACCGTCCTTTAAAGTGACATATCGACGACATACCGGCCAATACCATGGCCACGATATAAGCGGGCAAGGAATTCGGGCGCCTGCTCGAGAGAGATATCCTCGGCGATGCGCGTCAACTGATCACCGATGTACCACTCTCCGGCCAGTCGCTCCCAAACCTGGGCTTTCTTGTGCCTCGGCAACGCCACACTATCCACCCCCAGCAGGCTGATACCACGCAGGATAAATGGGAACACATTCGCCTGGAATTGAGCGCCTGCCGCCATACCGCAGGCGGCGACACCGCCACCATAGGATAGGGATTTGACGACGTTAAACAGGGTTTCCCCACCAACCGTATCAACGGCCCAGGCCCACAGTGGTTTCCCCATCGCCTTGTTGGCAAACGGGATCAGTGTCTCGCGATCCAGCACCTTCCAGGCACCGAGCCCCGTCAGGTAATCGGAAGACTCCAGCTTGCCTGTGACGGCGGCAACGCGAAACCCGAGATGTGCCAGTAAGGCAACCGCGATCGACCCGACGCCGCCGGTAGCGCCAGTAACCAGGACCTCACCGTCCTCCGGTGCAGCGCCGGACTCAAGCAGTTTTTCTACACAAAGCGCCGCGGTGAGACCCGCGCTACCGAGGATCATGGACTCGCGGGCGGTCAACCCGGAAGGCAGCGGCAATGCCCAGTCCGCGGGTATTGCAATACGCTCGGCAAGTCCACCGGAAGTATTCATGCCGAGATCATAGCCGGTCACCAGTAATTCCTGGCCCTGCGCAAATTGCCCGCTATCATCCCGCAACACCTGGCCGACCGCATCAATGCCCGGCGTGTGAGGATACTTCTCTGTCACAGCACGGTTGCCAAACGCTGACAGGGCGTCCTTGTAGTTCAGGCAGGAATGGGAAACGGCCAACTGTAGAGGGGCCGGTGGAAGCGATGCGACGGCTCGATCGACGATTACCTGATCGTACTTGCCAGTCGCAACCTCTTCTACCAGCATGGCCCGAAAGTGCTTATCCATAAGTATTTCCAGTTGGGCTATCCCTCCATCAGCGCTCCCGATCAGCGGCCCCGACCAGCGATCAGCACTCATCCGGAGGGGCGAACGCGTTACTGGGCCTGATGGCGCAACGCACTCAGTCGCGTCAGTGCGCGATCGAAGGCGGACTCGAGTGCAGCTTGCGCACCAAGGCCAATCTTCTTGGCAATGTTATGTTTTTCCTTGTACTCAACCAGGTACAGGTCTGCACTGGATGCACTCCCGGTCAGGTACTCATCCGACGTTTGAATTTCATCAATGAGTCCAAGCTCCATCGCACGCTGGCCGAACCAAACCTCGCCGGTCGCCACTTTGCCGATATTCAGTGCCGGGCGATACTCGGACACGAAGTGCTGGAACAATTCGTGGATCTCTTCCAGGTCGCTCTGGAATTTTTCGCGCCCCTCTTCGGTGTTCTCTCCGAACATCGTAACGGTGCGCTTGTATTCACCGGCGGTGAACATTTCAAAGTCTACATCGTGGCTTTTCAGCAGGCGGTTAAAGTTGGGCAACTGCGCGACAACCCCGATCGACCCGATCATGGCAAACGGCGCCGCCAGAATACGATCAGCGACACAGGCCATCATGTAACCACCACTGGCGGCCACTTTATCAACTGCGATGGTCAGCTGAATACCTGCACTGCGAACGCGCGCCAGCTGGCTGGCGGCGAGGCCGTAGTTGGCCACCATGCCACCGGGGCTCTCGAGACACACAACCACTTCATCGCCGCGCTCCGTTACCTGCAAAATAGCAGTAATTTCCTCACGCAGCCGCGACAACGGACTGGCCTTGATATCACCGTCAAACTTCAGGACGTAAACGCGCTTACGGCGTTCCTCCGCGGCGATCGGTGCGAGCACCGCACCTTCCTCACCGGCCTCCGCATCAGCCTCCGCCTGCTCTGGCAGCGCGGACTGCTTATCGGTGGTATCTGCAGCCTTTTTCGCCGCCGCTTTATGGGCTTTTGCAGCCTGCTTTTCTTCTTGCTTGCGCTGTTTTGCCTCCTGCTTATGCAGATGGGCAAATTCGTGTTTGGGCAGTACGGCGCCGAGCACAGCGTGCTTCATCTCGTCATAGCGCTCATTGAGGCTGCTCACACGGATTTGCCCCTGCTCACCACCATGCCCCCGGTTCGCAACAATAAAACCGACGATGACCAGTACCGCCACCAGCACGGTGACTACCTTGGCCAGAAACAGGCCATATTCACTGAGAAATTCCACTGAGACTCCGTGTTGTTACTGCCACTGTTCCATCGCGGTGGTGGCTTGCTGATTCAGGGGGCGGGCCAGCAGCCCGCTATGTGAAATACGCACATCGTAAACGGCACCATCCTGCATTGGCAAAAAGGTTGCGCTGCCATACACGACATCGACAAACGACCATTCACTGTCGATACCGCGCAGTGTTTGCCAAACGTCTACGCCATAGGCACTGGCGGTAATCTCATACACCGAACGCTCGCGATTTCGCTCATCCTGCAGTGTCAGGTAGCGGCCGCTCAATCTGTCCAGGCGATACGCTGGCTTGATACCCCACCTTGCCAGTGGCCCTTTCCACTTGAGCATGCGCGCATCGAGCTGCCACTGATCACCGTGCAGCTCAAAGCTCTGGGCAACACCATCGGCATCGGAGAAAGTCGCCGAAAAATGCTGGTCGCCAATCCTGCTGAAGGATACCGTTCCCACACTGTGTTCATTGGCCAGGTTGCGATAGCTGTATACGTCAGCGGCAACGATCACGATCAGCAATGCCGCCGCAAGAAAGGCCAGGCCGACCGCGCCGCGCAGGAATCCCAGTAGCCAGCTGCCACCAATCAAGACGCGCGCGCCCCAAAATACCAGCAGCAAGGCAACCAAAGCGATAACAAACGTAATACCTATGTACATGTGTGCTCCACCTGCCCCGCTCTTCCGACTGGGGTCTCGTTGATTATTTTCATGACCATCATGGGCCGCCGTGCCATTCTGCGGAAGCGCGTCGAACAAACTCCCGGATCAATTGGCCGGACAGTGTCTGAACCGGCGGAATCCGATCGGGCAGTTCGCGGTAATGGAACCAGTCCGCGCGCGAAATCTCTTCTGGGTCCGGTGCGAGCACTCCGCCGACCCAGGGCACCAGATATCCCAGCATTAACTGGCCCGGAAAGGGCCACGACTGACTACCGATATAATGGGGGCGCCCCACCCGGAGTCCAACCTCCTCCAGCACCTCACGCTCAAGCGCTTCTTCAGCACTTTCACCAGCCTCGATAAAACCCGCCAGGGCAGTGAAAAACGGACTGTTATGCCGGGAATGTTGCGCGAGCAAGCACTCTTCCCCCCTGGTCACCAGCATAATGACACAGGGTGAAATGCGGGGATATACGGAATGGTTACAGGCGGCGCAGTGACGGGCGCGATCACGGCCGGCATGTACCGTGGGAGACCCGCAGCGCCCGCAAAAGCGATGATCCAGATCCCAGGCCGCGACCTGTACGGCGCGCCCAGCGAGTGCGAACAAGGCATCATCGACTTTCCCCAGCAAGCTGCGGAGTCCGCGCCACTCTGTGCCCTGCGCTGGAATTTCCTCAGAAAGCAGGTGAACCCCCAGGGCGGCCCCTTCAAGGTCTCCCAGATAGTGAGAGCCGAGTATCTGAGGGGAAAGCATTTGATGTATTTGCGCGGAGACGTGTACAAACTGTGCTTCACTGCACAACAGGCGGCCGCCAACCACATAGATATGGCGCGACAAAGCAGGCAGCGGCAAGGCACTTGCCGCTGGGGAAAACAACTCGGTCACTGCGGACTCCGTCAGGCTGCTTCTACGGGGTACCCTAGCGCCCCAAGGCTGTCGACTGCCAGATCGAGAGACTGGGTATCCGCCTTGCGGTTCATTTTCACTTCACCCACATAGTACTCAAGGCTGATGATTGCGTCCGCAAA
Source organism: Microbulbifer sp. ABF4_148 (assembly GCF_056158985.1). Taxonomy (NCBI): domain Bacteria; kingdom Pseudomonadati; phylum Pseudomonadota; class Gammaproteobacteria; order Cellvibrionales; family Microbulbiferaceae; genus Microbulbifer; species Microbulbifer sp. ABF4_148. The sequence goes on along the minus strand of NZ_JBSWUI010000001.1, from coordinate 2,469,881 downwards.
AATCTCGAGGGACTGGCCAATGGTGGGGGCAGACTCTCGCTGCTCCATGACAGTATCGACAAAGTCAGTCAGGCGGGAAACCACGGCAGCGGCCTTGGACAGGTTCAGGACCAGCAAGCCACCCCGGACAGAGTGCAAAGTGGTGGACACATTGCGGATATGGCCATAATCAAAATTCGATTCTGCGTATGCGCCGAGGGCGCGCTTGATCAATGCCAGGCCGGCCTCAGCCTCGCTCAACACGGCCACTTCCGCTTCTGCCAGCTGAGTGCGGCCAATCGCGATATCTGCGCTACCGGACTCATCCACATCAATGCCTGTACTCTGGCGCAGCGCGCGAATGGTACTGTCCACGGTCAGGACCTGGCCGGTCAGGAACTGCAGAGCCGCCTCCGCATCGCTACCGCCGATCTTGGCCGTCGCGCGAATACCCTGCACCGCTTTGCGCAGCCCCTCTCCCGCTTTGCGGAAGTTCAGGAGTTCCAGGATATTGGCGATGCGCAGCAGCGTGGTATTCAAACCTTCATCTTCGTCGAGCGCGCTCAGGCCGACACCGTCCGCATCGTCGAGCAAACGACGGATACCAGACAGCTCCTCATCAAGCGCACTGGCCACCGCTGTCATCGCGGTGGCGCCAGGCCCACCCAGCGCCATGCGATCGCGCTCGAGCTCGGCGGCAGAAAAGCCCAGATTATCGGCACCGAAGGCCTGCAACACCGCGCTGTGCCGACAGTCCCCTGCCAGGGCGAGCCAGTACAGTGTTTCACGCAGCAATACCGGGGAAGGCTGCTCATCCAGAACATCACCGCCGCGCTTGTGAATTTCGCGCAGTCGCCGGTCAAGCATACTGAGTACCATCACCCGGGAGCGACTCAATGGCGCATCCTGCTCAGCCAGGCTGGCAAGGGCCGCCGCCGCTACGTACCAGAGCTTGCCATTGGGGCGCGAGCCCGCGACGCTGGCGATGCGCTGCAGCGCGCGTGCCATCATCGTGTAAGCGGGCTTCTTCGGCTTACCGCGCATGACCGCCAGCAGTCCAACCTGATACATATGGCGGAATCGACGGGCGAAATGCCGGAGGTCCTCAGACATAACCGACGCAGTACCGGCGCCCGGGATTACACCATCCAGCCGGCAACGGAAAAACTGGCTCTCGGGAATGGGCGGCTGACTGCGCAGCGCACGCAACTGATTAATATAGGGAATGAGTAATTCTGAACGCGCGACTCCCCGCGTCTGCACAAACTCAAGATAGCGGGTAATGACATACAGGCCGGTACTCACCGCCTCGAGCAGGTCGGACTCCGGTTTCTCCCGGTCCGCCTCGAGATCCTGCAACACAGACAGCATCTCACGGGCGAGCAATTCCGCAGCCTGCAACTGCACCATCTGCAGAACGCCACAAACCTGGCGCACATCCGCAATACAGGAGGCCAGTGCCTGACTATCAGCCCCGGACGCAGAGTACAGATCCAAGTGCCCCGCAGCACTATCAGACGCGGCAACCAGTTCTTCCTTAACCAGGTTTACAGAGATAATGTTTATTTCGCGTTGCTCAGCCACTGTCCGTACCACTGAATCGTTATTGAACTGTACAAATATTACGCGCCCGATGATTTTTCTACTTGTACATTTGGGTCATTCGCAGCAATTCTCTTGCTGAATAGAATTCCCCCTCCAACCGGGCAAACGTATTAATACGCTTAACCTTCCAAGCTTCCACTATTTGCCCGTGAAATTCCGCCGATCAATCGACACTTTTACAGCACGCACGACAGATAGCCCAGCAGGTCGATCAGCGACGGACGCTTTGTACATTTTTCAACCAGGAATGAGCTTCTCCGCACCCCGGACCTCGGCGCATGTGCTTGATTTTTTTCGCAAACCGGGTAGCTTTCAGCGCTTTTCACGGACAACCCGCCTTTTCGTAGGGTTTTCGGCGTAAAACCCGGTCCAAGAGCGCGCCGCAGCAGGGGCAGGCCCCTGCGGCAAACCAAGGAAGTAATGAATGACGACGTACAATAACGCCCAGACAGCCCCGGCGAGCACTTTTGCCCGGGCCTTCACCGAAAACTTTCTGGGAGAAGCGCCCGACTGGTACAAGCTGGCCATTGCCCTGATGCTGGTCGTCAACCCGATTCTACTGTATGTCGCCGGCCCCTTTGTCACCGGCTGGGTCCTGATTGCGGAATTTATCTTCACGCTCGCGATGGCACTCAAGTGCTACCCCCTGCAGCCCGGCGGCCTGCTCGCCATCGAAGCGGTCGTGATGGGAATGACCACCACCGATTCGGTCTTTCATGAAATCACCGAGAACTTCGAAGTGATCCTGCTGCTGATGTTTATGGTTGCAGGCATCTATTTCATGAAGAACCTGCTGCTGTTTGTGTTCACCAAGATCCTGCTGAATATCCGCTCCAAGACCTTGCTGTCACTGCTGTTTTGCAGCGTATCTGCCGTGCTGTCCGCATTTCTTGACGCCCTCACTGTGACCGCAGTACTGATCGCAGTGGCGGTCGGCTTTTATGCCGTCTACCATCGGGTCGCCTCCAACCAGCCGCATCACGCGGATGGCCACGACCACGGCAGTGACGAGCAGGTGATCGAGTACCATCGTGAAGATCTGGACCAGTTCCGGTCCTTCCTGCGCAGCCTGATCATGCACGGCGCCATTGGTACGGCGCTCGGCGGCGTGTGCACCCTGGTGGGGGAACCTCAAAACCTGTTGATTGCAGAAAAAGCCGGCTGGGAATTCGTCGAGTTCTTCCAGGTTATGGCGCCGGTGACCATCCCTTCTTTCATTGCGGGCCTGATTACCTGTGCCCTCCTGGAGAAAACGGGCCTGTTTGGCTATGGCGCAAAGCTGCCCAGTGCCGTACGCGAAATTCTGACCATTTATGCACGGGAACAGGATGCCAAGCGCACCCAAAAAGAGACTGCCGAACTGTGGGTTCAGGGTCTGGTGGCGGTCATCCTGCTCTTTCCCTGGCCCTGCATGTGGCTGAGGTAGGCATCATTGGCCTGATGATCATCGTGTTACTGACCGCGTTCAACGGCGTGGTGCAGGAAGCGCGTATCGGACACGCGTTTGAAGAGGCTCTGCCATTCACTGCGCTGCTGGTAGTATTCTTCGCCATTGTGGCAGTCATCCACGAGCAGCACCTGTTTGAACCGATTACACAGTTCGTCCTGGGGCTGGAACCACACCAACAACCGGGCATGCTGTTCGTTGCGAACGGTATCCTGTCGATGATCAGTGACAACGTCTTTGTTGCCACGGTCTATATCAACGAGGTGAAATCCGCGTTGACTGCTGGCGAAATTACCCAGGACCATTTTTACCGGCTGGCCATTGCCATCAACACTGGAACCAACCTACCCAGTGTCGCCACACCGAACGGACAGGCCGCCTTCCTGTTCCTGTTGACCTCCGCACTAGCACCACTGATCCGCCTCTCCTACGGAAGAATGGTCATGATGGCACTGCCATACACGGTGGTCCTGAGCATTGTCGCACTCAGCTGTGTGGTATTTGTCATCGGCTCCTGATTCCGCAACTTCAGCGCAAACAAAAAAAGGCAGCCAATGGCTGCCTTTTTTTATACCCGACGCGGCATGACTTTTCGCTCAGCCGCGGAGTGTGCCGCTTACCAGAAATGTTTACCGGCACTCTTTTCCAGCATCTCCAGCATCGCCTGATGCTCCTGCTGCTCCAGTTCGCTGGCACCAACCACTGGCAATGGCGCACGACCCGAAGACAACCGACGAATACCACCGGCGACAACCTCAGCGCCCGCCTTGCCATCACCATCCTGGGCTGCGTCACTTCCAGCCAACATCAAATCTGTCTGGCCACCCGTCATCACCAGGTAGACGTCGGCCAGAATCTCCGCATCAAGGAGTGCACCGTGAAGATCCCGCTGGGAATTATCAACAAAATAACGCTTGCACAGAGCGTCAAGGTTATTCTTCTGGCCCGGGTGCTTTTCCCGGGCGAGTGTCAGCGTGTCCAACACGCCGCAATGCGCTGCGACCGAACGCCAGCGCGGGCTGCCGAGCCGCTTTAGCTCCCAGTCAATAAAGCCAACGTCAAACGGCGCATTATGAATGACCAGCTCGGCGCCTTCACAGAACGCCATAAACTCATCCGCTACTTTGGCGAAAACGGGCTTATCAACCAGAAACTCGTTGGTGATGCCGTGCACTTCGATCGCGCCGTCATCAACTTCCCGCTCCGGATTAATATATTGGTGGTAGTGACGGCCCGTGAGTTTGCGATTGACCAACTCAACACAGCCAATCTCAATGATACGGTGACCGCTTTTGGGATCGAGGCCCGTGGTTTCAGTATCCAGTACAACCTGGCGCATCAACTGTTCTCCAGCTCATCAATTCCGCGGTTCGCCAACTGGTCCGCACGTTCGTTCCCCGGATCGCCAGCGTGGCCCTTAACCCAGTGCCAACGAATTTCATGATTGGCGACCGACCGATCCAGCTCCTGCCAGAGGTCGGCATTTTTTACGGGTTTCTTCGCCGAAGTTTTCCAGCCATTTTTTTTCCAGCCGTTGATCCAGCTGGTGATACCCTGACGAAGGTATTGGGAGTCCGTGTGAAGATCGACCTCACAGGACTGGCGCAATGCGTCAAGCGCGCGAATAGCGGCCAATAACTCCATCCGATTATTGGTGGTATGGGCCTCGCCACCGAACAGCTCTTTTTCTGCCTCGCCGTAAATCAGCAAGGCACCCCAGCCGCCCGGCCCCGGGTTCCCCCGGCAAGCGCCGTCGGTATAAATGGTTACTTGTTTCAATTGAACTCGTTTTGTTCAGTCAGAGTTGAACCCGGCGGGCGATAAAAGCACACGCTTCGCCACTTATCTACGACGATGCCTGCGACGTGCCGCGACACGGGGACTGGTCGGTACCGCTGACAACGCGGGCTTGCGCTCACCGCGCCAGTTCAGCTTGATCGTGCGCATTCGCGCCACTTCCTTGCGCGCGACTATGATGTAAAACCCACCCCAAGGCAAGCGGAGACGGGCCCCCATGCGCTCCATCCAGCTCGTCTTGGCGAGCAGTTCCCGATGCTGCAAAGGAAAGCGGAAAAAGCCTCGCTCAACGGAATTTGCCTGCAGATCGAGCAGGTTCATCCAGTCTGCAACGCGGGCCGCGCGGAGCTGGTTACCGGCCTGGTGAGCGCCCCCCTGGAACAATAAACGGGAAAGACCAAGGAGCGAAAAAGGATTGAATCCGATCAGCACCATGTGTCCGCCCGGAATCAGCACCCTGCCCGCCTCGCGCAGCACCTGATGCGGATGCGAGGAAAAATCCAGTAAATGGTGCAGTACCACGACATCAATCGATTCGGAGGGCAACGGCAGCTGCTCAAACTCGACGACAGCCGCGCCGGGCTGCTGCACACAGGGGGTCAGGCGAAAGCGATGGTTGATCCGGCTGCACGCGGCGAAGTCGACATCCGCCGTCACTCCTGCCTGCATCAGATGGTAGCCAAACAGCCGCTCCACCATCGGTTGCGCAATCGACAGTTGCTGGGACAGCAACTCCTTGCCGAGATTGCTGGAGAACCAGTGCCCAAGGTCTGCACAGGCCTGGCTCAGCCCCGGATCGCTCGGCCCATCAGGACCGGATTGCATGCTCGCCATTCTTCCTCCAATGAACCCGACACTACGGGAAATTCCAACTGCGATACCTGTGGTTCTGGACAGCTATTCCAATCGGAAGCGGGATCGCGGAACCCGATTCCCTGACGTTCGCTTGGCCTCGGTTCACACCGCTGAGCCTAGAGTAACGCAATCCCGATGATCAGCGTGTGATATGGTTGCCCCCACAAGGTTAGTGGTAGCGATCAATGCTCACAATACACCCGATTCCGGCATTTTCAGACAACTATATCTGGTTACTCAGCGAAGAGAACAGGCACTGGGTGGTCGATCCTGGTGACGCAGAGCCTGTCGTAGCCGCCCTGCAAGGGCGCTCACTGGACGGGATACTGGTCACGCATCACCACTGGGACCATACCGGCGGCATTGAAGCCCTCGTTCAACGTTACCAGTGTCCCGTCTACGGCCCCGGCACAATCACTGGCATCACCCATGCCCTGGCCGACGGAGATACCACAGAGGTGCTGGGACACCCGGTTGAGGTCACTGCTGTGCCGGGCCACACGCTGGATCATATCGCCTACCTGCTCACCGACACGGCCGGCGACCAGCATCTGTTCTGCGGCGATACCCTGTTTGCAGCCGGATGCGGCAGGTTATTCGAGGGGACGCCATCCCAGATGTACCAGTCCCTGAGCCGGCTCGGGAGCCTGGCGACATCGACCAGGGTCTATTGCGCTCACGAATACACCCTCGGTAATCTCCGTTTTGCCGCCGCCGTGGAACCCGGGAACCCGGACATCGAGCAGAGGACACGCGCCTCGGAAGCCCTGCGTGCGGCAGGAGAGCCGACACTGCCGTCAAATATTGGCACTGAACTCTCCACCAACCCCTTCCTTCGCTGCCATATAAATGATGTGGCTGCTGCGGCGGTGGCACATAGTACTGCTACCTGCCCGACACCGACGGATGTGTTTGCCGCACTGCGGCAATGGAAAGACGATTTTTGAGATGGCCTTCAAACGAGAACAGTGACTCAAGGACGAGCAAAACTTTTTGCGCAAAAACTAACCAGTTTTCATTGACCCGCAGTCGCCCTCCTCTTTAGAATCAGGCCATTACAACGTATTGCTCAGGTGCGGTCATAACTTGCGCACCCTGGGCACGGGAAGCATCAAAAACGCTTACGGATACCCGCATGGTACAAAAGAAATTGGCCGTAGCAGTGTTGGCTGCGGCAGTGGGGGCCTGCGCTCAAGTGCAGGATCATCGCACAACTACACCTCTTCAAATCGCCCCGGAGCCGGCTGAAGCCGTCCCGCAGGTACCTTTGGCGGAAGCCGGGGTCGCGGAAAAGGCCCTCCCGCCGACGGACGTCTGGGAACGCATCCGGCGGGGCTTCCAGCTGGATCGGCAAGTCGACCAGCCCAAAGTCCGGGACTATATCGCCTACTACTCCCGGAACACCGGCTACATGGCCCGTGTCACCGAGCGCTCTCGCCGCTACATCTTCCACGTCGCGGAAGAACTCGAGGCGGCGAACCTGCCCATGGAGTTAGCGCTGCTGCCGATTGTCGAGAGCGCCTACGACCCGTTTGCCTATTCCCATGCCAAAGCCTCCGGCATGTGGCAGTTTATTCCCGGTACCGGCCGCTCATTCGGGCTGGAGCAAAACTGGTGGTACGACGGTCGCCGGGATGTCCATGAATCGACCAAAGCGGCTGTCAGATACTTCCAGTATCTGTCCAAACGCTTCGATGGTGACTGGGAATTGGCACTCGCCGCATACAATGCCGGCGAAGGCACCGTGCGTCGCGCTCGCGAGAAGAACGCACGTCGCGGCAAAGGTACGACGTTCTGGGATCTGAAGCTCCCGCGTGAGACCAGACGCTATGTGCCACAGCTACTGGCACTGGCAGAAGTCGTGTCTCGCCCGGATTATTACCGGGTACCCCTGCACGATGTCGCCAACCAGCCTTACTACGCCGCAGTGAATGTCGGCAGCCAGATCGACATGGCACAGGCCGCAGAACTCGCCGATATTGAAATTGACGAGCTGTACCTGCTGAATCCAGGATTCAATCGCTGGGCGACTGATCCCAACGGCAAGCACACCTTGCTGGTACCGGTGGAAAACAAGGATACCTTCCTGACGGCACTGGAACAGATTCCTACAGAACAGCGCGTAACCTGGGAGCGATACAAGATCGCACGTGGAGACAGCCTGTCGGTAATCGCGCGCCGCTACGAAACCACCGTCGCTGCGATTCGCCAGGCCAACAACCTGCGTGGCAACAGTATTCGCGCCGGCTCCACGCTGCTCATCCCTCGCTCTTCGGCCCCTCAGGGCCAATACGCGTACGCCCTTGATCAGCGGGTCAGCCGCAACGCCGCGCGGGCGGCCAAAGGTCGCTCCAAAACGTCCTATACCGTACGCCAGGGCGACACCTTATGGGATATCTCTCGCAACCTGAAGGTGTCTGTACGCGAACTCGCGCGCTGGAACAGCATGGCAACCGGTGACACTCTGCGGCCAGGACGGAAACTGGTGGTCTACACCGATTCCAGCAACAGCTCCAGAACCACGCGCAAGGTGTCTTACCGCGTTCGCAATGGGGACTCACTGTACCGGATCGCGAAAAAATTCAGCCTTGAGGTCAACGACATTCTCAAGTGGAACAAGATCAGCCGATCATCCTACTTGCAGCCAGGTCAGCGCCTGACCCTGTTTGTCGACAGCGCCTCGCGGGGGTAGACGGCTACATCCCCGCTACCCACCCAATAAAAAACCCGGCTAAGCCGGGTTTTTTATTGGGTGGCACATTGTCACCCCGAGTCGTGGGGCCATCCCGTCAGAGCGGGCGCCCCCGAGCCTTCAGGCGCTATATCAGCCGCCCGACGGCACGCCCACCGAGGGCACGTCCACATCGGCAGAATCCGACAGATATTTCTGCACGGCAGCCATTTCGGCATTGCCAATCACACTGGCGAGCTGGCGCAGCAGTGCCTGACGCTGCTCCGGTGCCTGACCCACGAGGCTACCCGGACGGACGGCACGCAGCTGAATCACTACCTGATCACCATTGCTCGCGGCAAAACGCTCGGTGCGGCTGCCACTCTCAGGCGCTGCCATCGAGAAGGCTTCAGTCACAATTTCGCCACGCTGGCCGAACCCACCACGACGGGTTTTATCGCTGGATTCAATCGTCAGCGTTTCCTGCTCAGCGATAGCGCCGAAGTCTTCTCCGGCATTTGCACGCTGCACAAGCGCGTTGGCCCGCTCGGACAGCTGCTGGCTCGCCTTGTCACGCTTGAGTGTATCGACGATGCGCGCCCGAACCGTTTCCAGCGGATAGGTACCCGCAGGCTGATGTTCGGTCACCCGCAGTACCACCGAGTGATTTTCACTGAGGTTCATCACATCAGAGGTGTTGCCATCTTCCATCACCTCTGGCGAAAACGCGGCAGATGCGACAGTGTCATTCGCAGTAATACCGGTGCCCTCATTGCGACCGAACAGCGGCGTTGTTTTCAACTCAACACCGAGCTCTTCCGCCGGACCGGCGAGATCTTCTGCGTTGTAAGCGAGGTCTGCCAGGCGACTCAGCGCATCGACAAACTCTTGCTCGGCACCGGCTGCACGCAATTCTTTCTCGATCGCCGCGCGGCGCTCCTCAAAGCTGGGAGGATTCTCTTCCTTGATTTCCAGCAGTTTGATGAAATGGGTACCGGAATCAGTTTTTACCGGACCAGATACCTGCCCGACTTCCAATGCCGCCAGTGCCTGCTCAAAGTTCTCCGGGAATACGTCACCCTCGGTGAAGCCCAGATCACCCCCCTCTTCTGCAGACACGATATCTTCAGAGAAGGACTTGGCGACTTCAGCAAAGTCGGCACCCTTGTCGAGCTCCGCCTGTACCTCAGCGATTTTGCCTTCGTCTTCTTCGATCAGGATATGCGCAGCGCGTCGGCTGGTTTTGGCCGCGGCGTTCTGTAGTTCCTGCTCGTACTGAGCTCGCACATCCTCTTCGGCAACATCAATATTCTCGGCAAAAATCTCCGGCTTTAATTCGATGTATTCAATGGCAACCTGTTCAGGACGCGCGAATTCCGCCTGGTTTTCCTGGTAATAGGAATCCACCTCTGACGCGGAAACTTCGATGCCCTCGACCACTTCGGAGACTGGCAGGATGACATAGTCGAAATCCCGCTCTTCCATGGAAATGGCAATAATCTGCTCCGCATCTGCGCGGGTGCTGAAGCTGCTGCCCGCTACGCCGTCGGCGTATTGCTGGGACACGAGGTCGCGCTCGAGAATCTGACGGAAATTCGCCGCGCTATAACCCATACGGCGCAGCGCGTCACGATAGATCTGGGGATCAAAGGCCCCGTTGATCTGAAATGCCGGCATCTGCGCGATGGTCTGGTCGACGGCAACTTTGCTCATCACCATGCCTTTTTCATCGGCAGCCTGGCGCAGGACCATATTGGAGACCAGATCCTGGAGAACCGGTGCGCGCAGGCGCTCATCGCTCAACAGGTCTTCCGGCACACTCTGCCCATATTGGTTCATGATGGCGTTGCGACGATTCTGGATCGCGCGCTGCAAATCCAGCTCGGAAATTTTTTCGCCGTTGACTTCCGCCACCTTGTTGGCGGAACCACCGCTCGAGCCGGTGAAGAAATCAATGCCGGTAACAACCATGATACCGCCGAAAAGCAGGGCGAGGATAATCGCCACAGCGCCTTTCATATTGTCACGCATGGACTGAAGCATGCTCAGCTCCGATAAGTTAACTCTTGAATTTCAAATAACCAGATACAAAAAAGGCGCATCCAGCGATACGCCTCTTTTGCTGCTTCGAATGATCAAATCGATTCGAGGCTAAATTAATTCACCGCATCCTTCAGAGCTTTACCAGCTTTGAAGTTAGGGATTTTAGCAGCTGCAATTTCAATCGGGTCGCCGGTGCGCGGGTTGCGGCCAGTGCGGGCTGCACGCTCCTTGACTGCGAAAGTGCCAAAGCCAACCAGAGCTACCTGATCCCCTTTTTTCAGCGCTTCGGTGATGCTGTCCACCATTGCGTCCAGAGCACGGCCAGCAGCAGCCTTCGGAATGTCGGCAGATGCGGCAATTGCTTCAATCAGTTCGGACTTGTTCACGCTTAATCCCTCTGTTCTTTTCTAGTGTGTCTCAAGTGCCCCCATTGGACACCTTCGGTGTTCGAGCGTTGGCCCGCGGCAACTTTGGCGCCGGCCAATAAGGGTCGTTTTATACCAAGCGCCTTGTAGCGGGTCAAGGAACCATGCGGGTTTCAGAGCAGTTACCGGAACGACTCCGAACACAACTCAGACATCCAGTTCACTTTTTAGGCGGATAACTCAACACACAGTCAACCGGCGCTTCCTCAATACACATTGAGTGGTCAGACCGGTAGCCGGTCACTACGCGCAAAGGGCAAGCTGGCCTGTCCAAGGGGCAGGAATCCGAGCAAAAGAAAAGCCGCCTCATGGCGGCTTTCTCTACGGCGTCAATGAAGATCACGCCGGACCGAACCGTCAGTGCGTTCGCATACCGCCGCGAGAGCGTTCCTCCGCCTGCTTTTGCAGGTTGGAATACTCTTCATCCGTTAACGGCTCTGGCTTGCTCTCGAGCGCCACATCCAACACCTGATCAATCCATTTCACCGGCTTGATGACCAGATCCTGGATAATATTGTCCGGAATATCCTTCAGATCGCGCTCATTGTCCGCCGGAATCAACACAGTGCGAATGCCGCCGCGATGTGCCGCCAGTAACTTTTCCTTGAGACCTCCGATGCGCAAAACCTCGCCCCGCAAGGTAATCTCACCTGTCATCGCGACGTCCGAGCGAACGGGAATCCCGGTCAGTACAGACGCCAATGCGGTACACATGGCGATACCTGCAGACGGGCCATCTTTCGGGGTCGCCCCTTCCGGCACGTGAATATGGATATCACGGGTTTCATGGAAGTCCGGAGCGATACCCAGCGACTGCGAACGCGACCGCACCACAGTCAACGCAGCCTGGATAGACTCCTGCATCACTTCACCGAGGGAACCGGTCTTGATCACCCTGCCCTTTCCCGGCACCGCAGAAGACTCAATCGTCAGAAGCTCACCACCGACTTCTGTCCAGGCTAGACCGGTGACCTGACCCACCTTGTTCTCTTCTTCTGCACGACCGAAGTCGAACTTGCGAACGCCCAGCAGCTCTTCCAGGCGGTCCGGCTGAACAATCGCCTTATTGGTGTTGCCGTCGCGCACATGCTCGGTAACGATCTTGCGACAAATCTTCGCGATTTCACGATCCAGACCACGCACACCTGCCTCGCGGGTGTAGTAGCGCACGATATCCCGCACTGTGTCATCAGCCAGCGCCAGCTCTTCTTCACCAAGACCATTGGCTTTGCGCTGTTTCGGTACAAGATAGCGCTGGGCGATATTGAGCTTTTCATCTTCGGTGTATCCAGGAATCCGAATCACCTCCATACGGTCCAGCAATGGACCCGGGATATTCATCGAATTCGAGGTACAGACGAACATCACATCAGACAGGTCGTAGTCCACTTCGAGATAGTGGTCGTTAAACGATTTATTCTGCTCCGGGTCCAGCACTTCCAGCAAAGCAGAAGCCGGATCACCGCGATGATCCATGCCCATCTTGTCAATTTCATCCAGCAGGAACAGCGGATTTTTCACGCCGACCTTGGAAATTTTCTGGATCAGCTTGCCCGGGAGGGAACCAATATAGGTACGGCGGTGACCGCGAATTTCAGCCTCATCCCGAACGCCACCCAACGCCATACGGACGTATTTGCGGTTAGTCGCACGCGCAACAGACTGACCCAGTGATGTCTTACCGACGCCAGGAGGGCCAACAAGGCAGAGAATCGGCCCCTTCACTTTCTTCACACGCTTTTGTACCGCCAGGTATTCGAGGATGCGCTCTTTAACCTCTTCCAGACCATAGTGGTCCTTGTCCAGAATTTCTTCCGCGCGCTTGAGGTCGTGACGGACGCGACTGGCCTTTTTCCAGGGCACACTCAGCATCCAGTCGATATAACTGCGCAGGACCGATGCCTCGGCAGACATTGGTGACATCATCTTGAGTTTGCCAAGTTCTGCGCGGGTTTTCTTCTCAGCTTCGGCACTCATTCCCGATTCGGCAATTTTGGTTTCGAGCTCTTCGATTTCATTGGGCTCTTCACCGATTTCGCCAAGCTCTTTCTGAATGGCTTTCATCTGCTCATTCAGGTAGTACTCCCGCTGGCTCTTCTCCATCTGCTTCTTCACGCGGCCGCGGATACGCTTCTCCACCTGGATCAGGTCGATTTCCGAATCCATCAATCCGAGCAGATGTTCCAGACGGGCTTTGACACTGGCGGTTTCCAGCAGCTCCTGCTTTTGACCGAGCTCCAGCGACATGTGGGCCGCAATGGTATCTGCCAGACGCCCGGGCTCATCAATACCGGACAAAGAGGTAATGACCTCATTGGGGACCTTCTTGCTGACGGAGACATATTGCTCAAACTGCGACATTGCAGAGCGCACCAGCGCGTCGGCCTCCGCCTCCGGTAACTCCTCGGTTTCCATGGGCTCGACTTTCGCGCGATAGTGCCCATCCCCTTCGATAATTTCGGAAATGTTGACCCGGGTACTGCCTTCCACAAGCACCTTGACCGTGCCATCGGGCAGCTTCAGCAGCTGTAACACGCTCGCCACAGTTCCGACGCGATACACATCGTCCGCGCTCGGGTCGTCTTCAGAGGCCTGCTTCTGCGCCACAAGCAGCACCTGCTTGTCGCTGCGCATGGCCTCTTCCAGCGCGTCTATCGACTTCTCCCTACCCACGAACAGCGGGATCACCATGTGCGGATAGACGACGACATCTCGCAATGGCAACAGGGGGTATTCCAGGGGGGTGTCCGATGGCTGATCCATATAACTCCTCTCGGCCCAAGTAAATGCGGCCCTACTATGTGGCGCAGAGGTCACTGAATATCAGTGACTGCGCTAAATTTCTGCTCTAAGGCTACAGATGGGGCGCCAGTCAGGCTTTTACAAGCCCTGACGGAGTCTTTTTTCCCAAGCGATCCCCTGAAGCCCGTCGAGAAACCCGATACCAAGCAGGCTAATAATATAGAGCGCCGGTCGCAGGTAGTGGCATTAATTGTGGTTACGCCGGCAACGCACCTTAGGACCACTGCAACGGCGCCGGTTTAGCCACACCCTGAGCCCGTCGCGACAACAACGAGAATCACCGCGGCCAAACAAAAAAAGCCCCAAAATGGGGCTTTTCTCAAATACAGCACGCTCCCGTATCGGGAAACACCCAGTTACTCTTCCGGCGCAGCCTTCTGAGTCGGTGCCTCGGCAGTGCCGTATACCAGCAAAGGCGCAGACTCACCCTTGATGACGGCCTCATCAATCACCACTTTGACCACATCGTCTGTAGACGGGATGTCGTACATGGTCTCGAGCAGAACAGACTCCATTATGGATCGCAGACCGCGTGCACCGGTTTTGCGCTCCATCGCCTTGGTCGCCACTGCATCCAGCGCGTCCGGACGGAAATCGAGCTCAACGCCTTCCATCTCAAACAGCTTGCCATACTGCTTGGTCAGGGCATTGCGCGGCTCAGTCAGAATCTTCACGAGTGCGGCACGATCGAGCTCATCCAGCGTCGCAGTTACCGGCAGACGGCCGACGAACTCCGGGATAAGACCGTAGCGCACCAGATCTTCCGGCTCCAGATCGCGAAGGACCTGACCAAAGTTACTGTCGCTGTCCTTGGACTTAACCTCGGCACCAAAGCCAATGCCGCCTTTTTCGGAACGGTCACGAATCACTTTATCCAGACCGGCAAAAGCACCGCCACAGATAAACAGGATGTTAGAGGTATCGACCTGCAGGAACTCTTGCTGTGGGTGCTTGCGGCCACCTTGCGGGGGTACAGACGCCACAGTGCCCTCGATCAGCTTGAGCAGCGCCTGCTGCACACCCTCACCGGATACATCCCGAGTGATAGAAGGGTTATCGGACTTGCGGGAGATCTTGTCGATCTCATCGATGTACACAATCCCCTGCTGGGCCTTGTCGACGTCATAGTCACATTTCTGCAGCAGCTTCTGGATAATATTTTCGACGTCTTCACCGACGTATCCCGCCTCGGTCAGCGTCGTCGCGTCGGCGATGGTGAACGGCACGTTCAGCAGACGGGCCAGGGTTTCCGCGAGCAGGGTTTTACCGCTACCCGTGGGTCCGACCAGCAGAATGTTCGATTTGCTGAGCTCTACGTCATCTTTGCGCGCGTTGGTTTTGGTACGCAGACGCTTGTAATGGTTGTATACCGCAACTGCCAGTACGCGCTTGGCGGCTTCCTGGCCAATCACGTACTGATCGAGGATCTCGGTAATTTCACGGGGGGTGGGCAGCTTGCCCTCTGAGCCCTCGGAAGTTTCCTGCACCTCTTCTCGAATAATATCGGTGCAAAGTTCAACACATTCGTCGCAGATAAAGACAGAAGGACCCGCAATCAGCTTACGTACTTCCTGCTGGCTCTTGCCGCAAAAAGAACAATAAAGCAGTTTGCCGTTATCCTCTCCACCGCCCTGATCGGTCATTCAATTACTCCGTCCTGTTCCGGTCAGCCGGTTTACCGGCGCCTTTTTCTGTTTCTGTGTTCCTAGGAAGATGAGGTCTTTCGGCGCTTTTTTCAAGCCCTTTCACGACAAACACCCTTGTTATATACGCGGAGACAGCCAAACCAGTTGACCAAACTCCGCGAAGATTTAGAGCGTGCCGGGTTATTTATCGGCAATCTGGCGACGGGACAATACTTCGTCGACCAGTCCGTACTCCTTGGCCTCATCCGCACTGAGGAAATGATCGCGCTCGGTATCCCGCTCAATATCAGCCACACTGCGACCGGAGTGATGCGCCATCAACTCATTCAGGCGCTGGCGAATTTTCAGGATTTCCTGAGCGTGAATATGAATATCTGAGGCCTGCCCCTGGGCACCGCCACTGGGCTGGTGAATCATCACGCGGGAATTCGGCGTCGCGTAGCGTTTGCCCTCGGCGCCAGCTGTCAGCAAAAATGCCCCCATGCTGCACGCCTGACCAATACACATGGTACTGACATCCGGCTTGATGAACTGCATGGTGTCATAGATGGACATTCCAGCGGTCACCGACCCACCGGGAGAATTAATGTACAGATGGATATCCTTGTCCGGATTTTCCGCCTCAAGAAACAGCAATTGCGCCACTACCAGGTTGGCCATGTGATCTTCCACCTGACCCACCAGGAAAATCACCCGCTCCTTGAGCAGACGCGAATAAATATCGAATGAGCGCTCGCCGCGGGCAGTCTGCTCAATAACCATTGGCACCAACCCTGAGGCGGTCGGCTCTAATGCAAAATTGGGGGAATCAAAGCGTGCCATAGATACCATTGCTTCCTTATTTGGCGTGTAAGGCAGGACCGAATAGCAGTTTTTTGCCAACGGTAAGAAAATCTTTTTCTGAGCTTAACCGGTCACGAAGCAGAATGCCAGCCGGCTAATTAGGAGGGGATAAGGGAACGACGGCCGCAAGAGCGGCCGTCGGAACACATGCGGAATCAGCCCTGTTGCTGGGGCTTAATTACGTCGTCGTAAGTGCTTTCTACGTCTTCAACCTTGGCAGACTGAAGAACAAAATCTACAACCTGGTCTTCGAGTACTACAGACTCAACGCCACCCAGCAATTCGCGATTGCTGTAGTAGTACTCAACAACCTCTTCCGGCTGCTGATAGGTAGAAGCCAGCTCTTCCACTTTGGCCTTAACGCGATCGGCGTCAACTTTCAGGTCGTGCTGCTTGACGATTTCGCCAACAACAAGGCCCAGTACAACGCGACGCTTTGCCTGATCTTCGAACATGTTGTCCGGTAGGAACTTCTCCGCATCTTCCGCTTTGATCTGTCCACCGAACTGCTGAAC
Organism: Microbulbifer sp. ABF4_148; assembly: GCF_056158985.1. Classification (NCBI taxonomy): domain Bacteria; kingdom Pseudomonadati; phylum Pseudomonadota; class Gammaproteobacteria; order Cellvibrionales; family Microbulbiferaceae; genus Microbulbifer; species Microbulbifer sp. ABF4_148. The sequence continues at coordinate 2,453,253 of NZ_JBSWUI010000001.1, read as the reverse complement.
CATTTGCCCGCGCAGGGTGCTGACCTCACCGGCAACCAATGCTGCAGGCAGCTCTACCGGGTGCTTTTCGAACAGCTGATCCATTACCTGGGTTTTCACCTGATTCAGAGCAGCATTTTTCAGCTCACGGGTCATGTTGTTGCGAACTTCTTCGAGGAACTTCTCCTCACCGCCTTCTTCAACACCGTAAGTTTTGAAGAATTCTTCGTTCAGCTCGGGCAGCTCAGGCTTTTCGGAAGCAGTCACCTTGATGGTGAATACCGCGTCCTTACCCTTCAGGTTTTCGGCCTGGTAATCTTCCGGGAAAGTCACTTCGACTTCTTTCTCTTCGCCCGGCTTCATGCCGATAATGCCGTCTTCGAAGCCAGGGATCATCTGGCCAGAACCCAGTACCAGCTGATGACCCTCAGCCTTGCCACCGTCAAACTCTTCGCCATCAACACGGCCCAGGAAGTCGATCACGACGCGATCGCCCTTCTGCGCTTTGCGCTTGGTGTCCTTCCAGCCTGACTGCTGCTTGCGCAGCACTTCGACCATGTTGTCGACGTCTTTGTCAGTTACTTCAGCGGTAGGACGCTCCACTTTGATTTCAGCCAGATCCGTCAGCTCAACTTCCGGGTAAACCTCAAAAGTGGCAACGTATTCCAGGTTTTCACCCGGAGCTGTCTGCTTGGCTTCAATGCTCGGCTGGCCGGCAGGCTTAACCTGCTCCTTCTGCACCGCCTCATAGAATGAGCGGCCCATTACCTCACCGAGAACTTCCTGGCGAACACCAGCGCCAAAACGCTGACGGACAACTTTCATCGGGACCTTGCCCTTACGGAAACCGTTGATACGGACGTTCTTAGCGGCTTGCTGAAGGCGCTTGTCCACTTCTTGATCGACGACTTCCGCCGGCAGATTGACCGTTAAGCGACGCTCCAGGCCGGAAGTTGTTTCGATGGAAACCTGCATCTTTATCCTCGTGAGACTCTCTAGACTCTTCTAGTGCGCCGCAGCGCAAACATCCATTGGCTGTCGGACCCAACCGAGCAGCCCTTGCGCGGACACATCCGGCCACAAACCCGGGCCACAGCGAGTGTCCGAAAACGCTCACGGCCCGCCAACACCACACATCCGGTGAAGCGAGCCGCGAAACTGTATTCTTGGTGGGGACGGGGAGACTTGAACTCCCACACCTTACGGCACCAGAACCTAAATCTGGCGTGTCTACCAATTCCACCACGTCCCCGTTGCATCCCGCCGCTAAGCTCTTGATATTTATGCAATTTCACATAAAGACCGTGGAGCCCCGCGGCAAGGGGTGCAGATTGTGCCACAGGCGCCTAGGCGCTTCAACAAAAGGCAGCGCCTGGAGGCCCTGAAACCACAAAGGGCGCCCAAAAGGCGCCCTTTTCCAGCGTTAAGTGCGCTTAGACACGCTCAACGATGGTGGTAATGCCCTGCCCCAGGCCGATACACATGGTGGACACACCCAGGTCTCCACCTTCGTTCTGCATCACGCTCAGCAGGGTTCCGGTAATCCGCACGCCGGAACAACCGAACGGGTGGCCCAACGCAATTGCACCGCCGTACAGGTTGACCTTCTCATCCATCTTGTCGAGGAGATTCAGATCCTTCAGTACCGGCAGCGCCTGCGCTGCGAACGCTTCGTTGAGCTCGACGCGATCAATATCGTCGATGGACAGACCGGCATTTTTCAGCGCTTTCTGGGTAGACGGCACCGGACCGTAGCCCATGATGGACGGATCCACGCCAGCCAACGCCATTTCACGAACCTTGGCAATCGGGGTCATACCCAATGCTTGCGCCCGCTCAGCAGACATCACCAGCATCACAGAGGCACCATCGGTAATCTGGGAAGAAGTACCGGCAGCCACCTGACCATGCTTCGGATCGAATGCCGGACGGAGCTGGGCCAAGCCTTCAACCGTGGTATCCGGACGAATGGTCTGGTCTGTTTCCACGAGAATCGGTACGCCGGCCTCGTCGTGACCCTCAATCGCGATAATTTCGCGGTTGAACTTTCCATCCCGGGTCGCAGCCGCAGCGTGCTGATGCGAACGAGCACCAAACTCATCCATCTGCTGACGCTGGATACCATGCATCATCGCCAGATACTCTGCGGTCATGCCCATGGAGCCGGCGGCCTTGGCCATGTTGCGACCCAGCATCGGGTTCGGGCTCACATGCTCCATCATGTTCAGGTGACCCATATGCTCAACACCACCGACCACATAGACATCGCCCACGCCAGCTTTGATGTTGGCCGCCGCAGTGTGCAGGGATGACATCGAAGAGCCGCACAAACGATTGACCGTCTGCGCTGGAATGGTGTGGGGCAGACCTGCACGCAACAGAATGAAACGCGCTACGTTGAAGCCCTGCTCGTCACGCTGCATCACACAGCCCCAGATCAGGTCATCAATCTCGGCCGGATCCAGCTTCTCGTTGCGGTCGAGGAATTTCTTCAGCAACTCGGCAGACATATCGTCGGCCCGCACATTGCGGTATACGCCATTCTTGGAACGCCCCATTGCAGTTCGGGCGTAGTCAACAATAACGGCGTCTCTCGGATTCAAACTCATGCTATTTCTCCTCACTTGTCGCCGTAGTAGGTTGCGCCGCTAGCGGCCATTTCACGCATACGCTCGGTCGGCTTGTACAGCTCACCCAGATCGGCGTACTTGTCTGCCATCGCAACAAAATTATCCATACCAATGCTATCCAGCCAGGCGAAGATACCACCGCGGAACGGCGGGAAGCCGATGCCGTAGATCAGTGCCATGTCGGCTTCCGCCGGAGAATCGACAATCCCCTCTTCCAGGCAGCGGGCCAGCTCGGTTGCCATAGGCACCATCATGCGCGCAATGACGTCGTCGTTTTCAAACTCGCGGCGATCGGCGACATGCGCTTTCAACAGATCGTAAGACTCTTCCGTGGCAACCTTCTTCGGACGCCCCTTCTTGTCCTGCTCATAGTTGTAGAAGCCCTTGCTGTTTTTCTGGCCGTAACGGCCCGCTTCATACATAACGTCAGAAGCAGCAGTAAAGGTCTTGCCCATACGGTCCGGGAAGCCCTCGGCCATCACCTGTTCTGCATGTACGCCGGTATCGATACCAACAACGTCCATCAGGTAAGCCGGACCCATCGGCCAACCCCAGCGCTCCATCACTTTGTCGACCTGCTGGAAATCCGCACCATCGCGAACCAGCATGGAGAAACCAGCGAAGTATGGGAACAATACGCGGTTCACCAGGAACCCGGGGCAATCGCGCACAACGATGGCCTTCTTACCCATTTTATTGGCGTAGGCCACGACACGAGCCACAGCATTGTCGGATGTCTTGCTGCCACGAATCACTTCCACCAGCGGCATTTTGTGCACCGGATTAAAGAAGTGCATGCCGAGGAAGTTTTCAGGGCGCGCAAGCGGCTCCGCCAGAAGGTCGATAGAGATCGTAGAGGTGTTGGAAGCGATGATCGTATCGTCGGAAACCTTGGTCTCCGCCTCTTTCAATACCGCGTGCTTCACCTTCGGGTTTTCGACAACCGCTTCGACAACAACGTCGACATCGTCGAACCCGTCGTAACTCAGCGTCGGCTCGATTCGGTTCAGAACCTCACCCATCTTGGCGGGGGTCATGCGACCGCGATCTACCAGCTTGGCAAGCAGCTTACTCGCTTCATTCAACCCCAGGTCGATACCAGCCTGAGCAATATCCTTCATTTTGATCGGGGTGCCCTTGTAGGCGGACTGGTAAGCGATACCCCCACCCATGATGCCAGCACCCAGCACTGCAGCGCGCTCGATCTTCTTGTCCGCTTTCTTTTCCCAACCTTTTGCGACCTTACTGATCGCCTGATCATTCAGGAACAGGCCGACGAGGGACTTGGCGGTGCCAGTCTGGGCACATTCGATGAACTTCTGCTGTTCAAAACTCAGCGCCTCTTCCCGGCTTACCTTGTAGCCCTGCTCAATGGACTCAATCGCCTTCACGGGTGAAGGATAATTGCGCCCGGCCTGCTGACCGACAAACGCCTTGGTGGTAAAGAAGGCCATCAACGCTTCGGTATCGTTAATCGGGATCGGCGACTTTTTGATTTCACGGCGTGACGCATAGTCGAGCTCACCGCTCATCGCGCGCTTCAGCAACGTGATCGTCGCTTCATGCAATTTATCGGAAGGCACTACCGCATCAACGGCATGTGCGGTCAGCGCCGCATCCGGCTTCTGTTCCTTACCGGCTGCAATCCATTCGGCGGCAACATCAATACCGACGACACGCGGCAGGCGCACGGTGCCACCCCAACCCGGGATCAACCCCAGCTTCACTTCAGGCAGCCCCACTTTTGCCTGATCACCCATTACGCGGAAATCGCAGCCGAGGCAAACCTCGAAGCCACCACCCAGCGCAAATCCGTTAATCGCTACCGCAGTCGGTACGTTGAGATCTTCCAGGCGATTGAAGTTCTCGTTGTTCATATTCATCAGGCCGGAAATGCCGTCAGCACCCGCAGAGAACGCATCGCCAAACTCGGTAATATCCGCGCCGACAATAAAGACGGACTTTCCACTGGAAAGCAATAAGCCCTTGATGTCGCTATTTGACTCGATCACGTCGAGCGCTTCGGACAGTTCCTGTACAGTCTGGCGATTGAATTTATTGACCGATTCGCCCTGCAAGTCGAATTTCAGCTCGGCGATACCGTCGTCCAGCATCTGCACCGTAAGTGCCTTGCCATTGAATAACATTGAATGACCTCTTGTATTCGGGGCCCGTTGGCCCGGGGTCGAAATTTATGTAAGGCCAGTAGCACACTCTATGCGGGAACTATCCCAGATGTACCAGGCCGCGCTTAGTATAGACAGATTCAAACACACGTTTGAATACCATAAGTGACAAATTTGGTGGCGACATTGCCAAGTAAAGGCCGTGTGGATACTGCGTCACCGGCAAAAGCGCATGGAAATTGAGCAGGTTGAGCAATCTGCGACCGCCCGGGCCGCCCCCACGTGTCAGCAGACCAACCGACGACAGAACGCTAGATACTGGGGGGCGTATTGGCACTCACCAACACGCAATCGACATCCCCGGGGTTGCGGAAGCGATGTGGCAATCGACTGCTGAAATAGTAGCCGTCCCCAGGGCCAAGCCGGCTCTTTTCTGCCCCGACCGTGACCTCCAGTTCACCAGAAACGACGATTCCGCCTTCTTGCCCATCGTGACTCAACAGCTCGGGGCCGGTATCGGCACCCGGGGGATAGACCTCATGCAGAATGGACATCTCCCGCCGGGAGACACCCGCTGCCAACAATCGGTAACAGATATTGCCCGCTCCCACGTTCGGCATCTCTTCCGAGCGGAAAAAGACCTTCGGATTATCAGACAATTGAAAGGTAAAAAAGTCAGCCAATGACATTGGAATGCCATCGAGGACTTTTTTGAGGGAGCCGATGGAGGGGCTGACTTTACCCTGCTCAATCAGACAGATAGAGGCGTTGGTGACCCCAGCGCGCTTGGCCAGCTCCCGCTGGGACCAGCCATGCATCTTGCGCACCGATTTCAGCCGGTCACCCACGTCGTCGGTACCGGAAGAATCGGCACCCTGAAGCCTGGTTTCACTTTCGTCCATGTTGCGCCCCTTTGCTCCTGCGTCCAGTCTAAGCGATTGTGACGCGGCGAGAAAAGACGCTCAGCACATGTCCTCAAAGGGATTCTCTGCGGGCAAGCTGACTTCCGGGATACCCGGCAGGCTCATCGCATTGCTGGAGATCGCGATATCGTCTTCGTTTACGAGCCTCTCACCAAAACGATAGATCGCATTCAAATCACCAGCCGACGCCCGCGAATTGTAAGCTTGCGCCTGTTCGACCACGGACTCATTGCGCGCACGATAAGCCGTCATACTGCGCTCTCCATGCCGTTTTGCCAGCATACGCTCAACGAGATGCGGCGCCAGAACACTGGCAGTGGCATTGTTACCACCAAACCCCTTCGAATTGAGGAAGGCTACGTCCAGAGATTTCGGATCTCGCTCGCGGTGCTCAAGCGCGATATCCAGGTGATCGTGATGGACATCGTCAGCGATGCGATCAATGGTGGTAACCCCGGGCAAGATACCGCGATCAAAGATGCCAAGGCTGGTGATCAGCTGATCACCGCTTGCCGCGGCTACTGTATGCCCCAGATACGCCTTGACCGCGCACACCGGCCAATTTGAGATACCGAACGCCGGTGCCAGACGATCGAAAATTGCCGACTCGGTCACCCGGTTTTGCGGTGTACTCGAGCCATGCGCCTGAACAAAGCTGCGCTGCTGCAAGCTCTCTTCACCGACGATCGCGCGGGTTTCCGCCAGTGCACGGGCAACGGTCAGATAGTTGCCCGGCCCTGGCGCGGAAATTGACTTCTTCGTCCCATCGGCATTCACGAACACGTTGGCCACCGCTCCGTGGATATTTGCGCCAAGCTCCAGGGCCAGTGCGTCATCCATCAAAATCGCCCACTGACTCCCCTCGCCCAGGGTAAAACCACAGTTATCTCCGAAGGGACGACTGGCACGACGGAAATCGATGTCGCCATCAAAAATCTTGTTTAACCCGTCGAGGTTGGCCAGGGCGCCCATCGTGGTGTAACCATCAACCGCCTCTGGAACCAGGGGTGCTTCTGCGGCACCCACGACGGCGACGCGCGCACGACCACTGCGAATATCCTCTACCGCCGCACGGAGGTTATACAGATAAGTGGCGCAAGCCCCGGCCACAGCGCCGGTGGTACCAACACTGCCCAGTACGTAGGCATTGACGAAGTCAGCCGGCATGCTGGTCAGGCCCAGTGCGAGCTGCTTGGAACTGACACGATTACCGCGCAGGCGCGCCTGCAGCAGACCACCGTTTCCGTAGGGGTCGAGCTGGCTCATCGCTGAACTTGCGTACACCGAGATTTGCTCGGGACCCGCCGCCGCTACCACAGCCTCCCAGTCGATACCCATCGACTGGACAGCGTCTGAGGCGCCAAGAATCGCCAGCTGCAATCCACGCGGATGAAAGCGCGAGTTGTATTCGATGCTGGGCTCAAAACCCGTGGGCAACTGCCCCGCAGACGCCACGGGGATTTCACGATAACTGTCCAGCATCACGGACAGATTGCCACTGTGCACACGCACGCGCCCACCTTCGAGCGGTTCAACCCGCCAATCGCCAGGCAACGGATCTGGCAACTGCCGTGCCGACATTTCAAACGTAAAACCGTCGGTATTGGCCAATTCCGCTGGCTGGTGGAAATGACAGCGACGATAATCATAGAAACGTGGTTCGAGTTCCCGGATCAGCGTACCGGCAATCACCTGCGCCTCGAGTTCTGCGGATAATGGCGAGGACGCCGCGGCCCCGGTGCGCAACCCCATGAGCGCCGCCAGGTCAGATAGCGTTTCCTGTCGCTCTGTCGCCCCCAGCTGATCCAGCACCAGGCGGCGATAGCCGTGGTGGAACGAACTGCGACCCGCGGGATTAAATCCACCGAATGCGGTGATGACTGGAAGGCGTTGCATCCTGACCTCCGGCGAAAATGCCGAGTAATTGACTAAATTTGGAACGAGGTCAGTTTAGGGGGTGGCGATTCGGCCTAGTTATGGGCATACTGGCCAGCAAAATTGAGTTTCTGGCCAATCGGTCAATTTCTGCAGCGTCTTGAGAAGTAATGCGTACTGTCACTTTTATCTTGATAGATCAGATGCTCGCTAGCGGCACGGTCTTACCCCTTGAAATGTTGCGCGGCGCAGACAGCCGCGCGAGGGTCGAAGGCAATCCCGATAGCCTGAACATTGTCACGGCCAGTATCGATGGCCAAGCAGTGACAACCCGCTCGGGCTTTCCCCTGCAACCGGATGTATCCCTGGCAGACGCGCCCGACAGCGACATCATTTATTTACCCGCACTTTGGCGCAATCCGCGCCCTGCGCTCAAGCAGGGGAAACCGCTGCTGACGTGGCTGCAGCAACAGTCCGCGCAAGGCGCTGCTATCTGCGCGGTGGGCACAGGGGTCTGCTTCCCTGCCGCAGCGGGCTTGCTCGATGGCAAACCGGCGACAACCCACTGGCATTATTTTGACCGCTTCGCCGCGGACTATCCCAACGTACAGCTCAAAAGGCAGTATTTCATCACCCAGGCCGACAAGCTGTTTTGCGCGGCCAGCATCAACTCTCTCGCGGACGTCACGGTTTACTTGATTCGACAGCTATTCAACGCTGCAGTGGCGAGCCACGTGGAGCGGAATTTCTCCCATGAAATTCGCCGACCTTTTGAAGAGATCGCGTACTCAGAAGGCGCTGTACACCTGCACCCTGACGAAGAAATTGTCGAAGCCCAGACCTGGCTAAAGGAACATTGCAGCGAAGAGGTCAAATTGAGCGAAGTCGCCAAGCAATTCGACATGAGTGTTCGCTCGTTCAATCGCCGCTTCAAGCTCGCGACCGGACAAACTCCGCTTCAGTATTTACAGAATGTTCGCGTCGATATGGCGAGAGAGCTGCTGCAATCAAGCAACTTGTCAGTGAACGAGATTGCCGAGAAAGTCGGCTACCAGGACATGGGGCACTTTACCGCCCTGTTCAAGAAATTCCTCTCCACCACCCCAAGTGAATACCGCACTACCGTGCGGGCAAAACTGTTTCGGGTAAACACCTGATCAGTGTTTGTGAAGAAAAATGACATCTGCGCCGTGAAACTCCAGAGTGGCACCCCACTCTCTTGCCAGCCACTCGAAGGTTGTCCGAGAAAAAAAGCAGATGTGGGTTGGATCCCGGATATAGTGCCATTGCGCAAACCGCTCCTGCGAGACAACAAGCTTTGTCATCAGAGCCAGCACCCCGGGACAATTTAATGCGTCCCACAATCGCTGGAGCTCCTGCCCAGGCGCAGCAAGATGCTCAACCACTTCCGTCGAGGCGATAAAGTCATAGCGCTGACTGAGTACTGTCTCATCTGCCGCGTAATAGCAGTCATAGACAGCCATCTGGTGCCCGGCCTCGCTCAGAATCTGTGCCAGTAACGGTGCCGCGCCGCAGCCAAAGTCCAGCCCCCGACTTCCCTCCTTGATTGCCGCCAACAGAGGAGTGGCACAGCGTGATAGAAACCGGCGATAGCCTTCATCCTCGAGAGAGTTCTCGTGAAGATCGTAATAATCGCGCTCTTGTTTGGGCGTGAGGTGGTAGCGAGCGGGAACGAAAACCAGTGCGCAATTGGCGCACTGGAGATATTCCCGATGTCGATCGGAATGGTATGGGTGCGCGGCCGAATGGCCGCACAGGGGGCACTGCATTCAATCAGGCCGCACGTTCACTGTCGGCGGTTTCGGCCTGCAACAAATTGCCGCCACCAATACTGATTTTGCGCGGCTTCATCTGCTCTGGTATCTCGCGCACGAGATCGACGTGCAGCAGCCCGTTCACCAGATTAGCATCCACGACTTTCACATGGTCAGCCAGTTGGAACCGTCGCTCGAAGTTACGCGCAGCGATTCCGCGGTGCAGGAAATTGCGCCCCTCGGTGTCGTCCGCTTTGTTACCGGTGACCGTCAGCTTGTTCTGTTCGAGTTGAATATCGAGCTCGGATTGCTCGAAACCGGCTACCGCCATGGAAATTCGATAATGGTCCTCACCAGTCAACTCGATGTTATAGGGAGGGTAAGCAGGTTGGTTTTGCTCGCTCGCGCTCATGCCGTCGAGCAGGCGAGCCATGCGATCAAAACCGATGGCGGAACGGTAAAGTGGAGAAAAGTCAAAATTACGCATTGTGATATCCTCAATTCAGAGCAATATTCAAAAATTACCCGTCTGATCGACCGGGCGTTTCACAAGGGCACCTCAATTGAGCCTGCCCTCTGACAATAGATATGGGGGCACCCCCCACTTGTTCAAGGGACGCAGAGAAAAAAATTAATAGTGAGGGAAATGCACAGCCATGCCCGAAACCAATGACCCGCAAACCTTCGACTCACCGCCCGAACCTGCCGAAGAAGCCCAACGGGATGACGCGTCGGTGCGCCTCTTTATTGGCATCCGCCCAGACTCCCGCACCCAGGCATTCTGTGACGCCCTCGTCAGATCGATAGAGCCCGGTTTGGGCAAACGCCCGGTGCGCTGGACCAGCGCGACGAATCGGCACTTAACACTCGCCTTTTTGGGGGAAACCGCCAAATCACTGATCCCTCCACTGGAGCAAGGCATCGCTACTATCGCCGGACAACATGCGCCTTGCTGGGGACGCATCGTCTCTCTCGCCCCCTTTCCCAAGCCACGCTCTCGCCTGCTGGCAGCGGAACTATTGACCAATCCCGAGCTTGACCGCTTACACGATAGCTGCCGGCAACTGATGATCGATCTCGGCCTGACACCAGAGGGGGCACGTTACCGTCCACACTTCACCCTTGGCCGCAACCGATCAGGGTTTGGAGGCGTGAGACCGTACCCCCTGGATCAGGTCGTCGCGCTCGACAACCTGGTATTGTACGAGAGCCTATTGGCACCCGGTGGCAGTCAGTATGCACCGATCTTTGAGTGTGCTCTCAGTGGCCCGGCAGATGCCGAGGCAATCGACTGACAAAGCGGCTATCGCCCCCAAAACAAAAAAAGCCCGCATATGCGGGCTTTTACGATCACACCGGGACACCGTCGCGATCTATTCTTCCACGAACGACAGGGCGTACTCGGGATACATGATCAGCCGGGGGCGAGATACCCGCCGGGCATCCAGAATAAATACATAAGGCTCATCGGCATCTTCGGCCGGAATCGTCCTGCGGAATTTCCAGGTGTTCGATGCCTTCACTTCAAACGTCTGCACCCCTTCCTTCACCGGGGCAACTGCCCGGTAATGGTTGTGCCCCAGGTATTCGAGCGCAATGCGCTCTCCATCGGAAAAGCGAATCGTAAGCTCTTTGAATCTCTGACCGCGCGTGTCGGATTTTTCCAGCATCACTGACATTCGGTTCTGTTCACGCGTGACATAAGCCAGCAGATCGGGATCGATTTCTCGCTCAACCCCGCTCTCAACCGGCTGTTGCATTGCTGCCTCAGCCGGTTCTTGGGTCACTGCCGCCACTGTGGGGGCTGGGACACTGGGCTTAGTGACTGCTACCGCCGGCTTGGGCGCGCGCTTTGCGGCCTCTGCGCGAGCAAGCATGTCGGCCACCAGTGTCTCAACTTTGCTCTTTTGTGCCTCGATACGGGCCTTTGTCGACTCCATGTCTGCAGACGCCGCTTCCTGCTCCGCCTTCAACTTGGATTGATTTGACTCAAAAAAGTCCACCCGGCGCCGACGACTATCGACACCGCGTTCTGCCATCGCGAAGGCATGCTTGGCCTTGCGTAACTGGCGCTCGGTATCTTTGGAAGCCGCCGTCGCGTGCTCTCGCTCGACGCGGGTCAACTCGACACGGGCATCCTCATAGTTCTTGCGCGCACCCGCCAGATCCTGCCGAGCTTCGTTCAACTTGTAATCAAGCGCGAGCAGTTCATTTTCGTAATCTTCGACTTCTACAGCACGGTTTTCCAGTGACTGCTCCAGTCGCGCCAAGCGGTTCTTCTCTGACTCCAATCCGGAGGTCGATTGCGCTGTCGCTACCCCACCCCACACGATGGAGGCTGAAATGAGTATCGATCGGCCGAAACGCGCCAATTCCATAGTTACTTCCTACTTTCGTATTTTTTCCTGAAAACCCATCCACACAGGGTCGTTGCGCCAACCCCTGCGTCGCCCACTCCCTGCAAATCCTGCGCCAGTCCGTAGAAACAAATGACAGCAAAGTCGCGGCGAAAATGTCGAAAAACACCGACAAATCTTGATAAAGCGGGATTTTACCCATCCAGCCAACCCCATCGCAATGGCGCAATCACCCCCTGCAGCTGACAACTTCGACGAACCATCGACGTCGTCACATTCTGCGCTCAAATTTTTGTGACATTTTTTGAACAATTGCGCTTGATTTTTTTGACGGCGAGCGCATTATGGACATCAAGGAGATCGTTTTTAGATCCAGGCGGTAATCGGGGCCGGACGCAAAACATCTACAACTGCTCCGCAGACAACTTCACGTTGCGCTACCGATGCCTCTAGCCGCTGGTTCACACAGCGACTCCCTGAAGGGCGCCCTACCTCTTATTTAGCAAACCGCACCAAGCGGCCTGCAAGGCTTCTTATAACCGGAGGTAAGTGCCCATGAAATCTACGCCGAACGATAACATCGTGTTCCGTGACATCGACAAATCCCCGGCCCTCGTCGAGACGGTGTCAAAGAAACTGAATAAGCTGGAACGTTATTGTGGCGACATTATCCAGAGTCGAGTGGTTCTGGAAGCACCCCACCAACACAAGTCCAAGGGCAAGCACTTCCGCGCTTCCGTTGAACTGGCCGTTAGCGGCAATCCCGTAACGATTAGCAGCGAAAGCGAATCCATCCACCGCGCCGTCAACGGGGCTTTCGAATCAGCAGAACGCTGCCTGAAAGAAAGAAGCTCCCGACGTATCGCACAGCGGCACCAACCACTAGCACACGCACAAGTCGAAGTCTGACGCTGATACCTTAAACAACAAAGCGGAGCCGATTGGCTCCGCTTCTCGTTCATACATCACCATTGGCTGTGACGGCAGGCTTATTCGACCGGAGTCCGCATCGTGACAAACTCTTCTGCCGCTGTCGGGTGAATACCGATGGTTTTGTCGAATATGCTTTTCGTCGCGCCCGCTTTCATCGCAATCGCGATCCCCTGAATGATTTCACCGGCATCCGGGCCAACCATATGCGCTCCGATCACTCGATCGGAATTGGCATCCACCACCAACTTCATCAGTGTTCTCTCATCACGCCCGCTCACGGTGTGACGCATCGGGCGAAACTCTGACTTAAAAACGGTGACCGCAATACCTGAATCACGGGCCTCCTCTTCCGACAGGCCGACAGTGCCTATATTGGGCTGGCAAAATACTGCGGTAGGAATTGTGTTGTAGTCGATTTCTGCCGTTTGGCCGGTCTGGAAATGCTTCACCAGTGCCATGGCCTCGGCCAGTGCGACCGGCGTCAACTGCGGCTCTCCGGTCACATCGCCCAGCGCGTAGATCGAGGGCACGCTAGTGCGGAAATTATCGTCCACCGAAATGGTGCCGTCCCTGTGGGATACCACACCCAACTGCTCCAACCCCAGACCTGCCGTGTTTGGCCGGCGCCCTGTCGCGTACAGCACCGCATCCACTTCCAGGGTCCAGCCATCGGTCGCATGCACCAACAGGCTGCCGTCCGGTTGCTGTTCGATTTTGTCTACCGTGTGGTTAAAGTGCAGGTTCACACCTTTCTTGCCCATTTCATCCCGCACAAATGTACGAAGGTCCCGGTCGAACCCCCGCAGGAAGAGCTCGCGACGATACGAGAGATGGGACTCCGCACCGAGGCCTGCAAAAATGCCGGCGAATTCCACCGCGATATACCCCCCACCCACAACCAGTATGCGTTTGGGGAAGTTTTCCATTGAAAACACTTCATTGGAGGTCAACACATGCTCTTTGCCGGGAATATCCGGGACAAAGGGCCAGCCTCCGGTGGCGATAAGGATTCGCTCGGCGGTATATTCCCGCTCACCCACCTTTACGCTGTTGGGTCCCGCCACACTCGCCCGCCCATCGATCACATGCACGCCCGAATTATCCAGGAGGCGCTCATAGATACCATTGAGACGCTTGATCTCCTTGGCGTTGTTGTCCCTCAGCGTATCCCAGTCAAAGGTCGGCGCATCGGACTGCCATCCAAAGGCGGCAGAATCTTCGAAGCTTTCGGCATAGCTACTGGCATAAACAAAGAGCTTCTTGGGCACGCAGCCCACATTGACGCAGGTGCCTCCCATGTAACGATCTTCTGCGACCGCTACGCGCATGCCCTGAGACGCGGCCATCCGCGAGGCACGCACACCACCAGAGCCTGCACCAATAACAAACAGATCAAAATCAAACTCGGACAAAATACACTCCTGACAAAATCTGCGGCCCAAAAATAAAGGTGCCGATAAATAAGCCAAAACGATCAAATATCAAACAAACATCCCATGCCGTCGCGTTGCGCCGCTTTCATCTTTATGATTTTTTGTGCGCCAGGTTAAAAAAACGGACCTCTCCTGACTTTTATTAATTAATACACGTTGACATCAAATCACGGTTTGGATATTCATGTGATGACGTTCACAAAAATAAAGCCTGTCTGTACAAGAACAAACAATAGGCACTACATCATGGAAATTAAACAATCCCAGCTCCGCATCGCAGCCTGTTTTATGGCGCTGGCACTTTTCAGCGGTTTGGCATCGGCGAAGACACACCCCTCTTACCTGACGCCCAAGTATTGTACTGACCTGGTTGATCAGTTCGTGAGCTTTGATATGCGCAGCTTCGATAAATATGTCAATCAGGATTTTAACCCGCAGTATCCGGGCAGTATCCGTATCACGATCGACAATCTGAAGAAGCGCGCCTCCTGGCTCAGGGAGTGCGACGACTACCTGAAAGATACGGCGCAATCGCGCGTGTTCTTCAACGATCAGCTGACCACTGACATTCTCTCTGCCATGGATCTGCTCGCGAAGGAACTGCAGTTCGTTCGTGAAGGCGTGGAATACCCGGATGAAACGGGGGCCAACAACCCGGCTCCTTTCATCAAGGAGCGGTACGACACCCTGGCCAAGCTGGTGGACGAGCACCACACACGCAATCTGATGAAGAAGCAGTTCCGCTAAACACTGAAGGGGGAGTTCAGCTCCCCCTTACCCTCTCTCCTGCCTCGCCCCGGCCTCACTCCCTCTCCGCTCTGCAGACAGACTGACCGCCATCCATTTAAACGACCGCCTTATCAGTGTCGGAAGGCCCTATTCTTTACGCGGTTTCCCGTCCACCAGGGCAACGAGTGCGTCGATTTGCTCTGCCAGCACCGAGTCCACTGCTGGGGCAATTCGATCAAGCTGGTTATCCGGTGTGCCCCAAACCCGATATTCCCAGGTGAGCTGCGATCCGCTGTCAGTCTGCACGATTCTCCAATGCATCAGGCCGTCGACCGTCATGCCCTGTAAGGGACCCAGGCCGCCACGCAGTCGCACCTCCCGACCGGGGACCGCGTAAACCACACGCAGGTGTTCGGCAGAACCGTTACCCCACTGTTCACAGAAACACCCTCCTGCGCGCAGCTCAAAACTTAGATTTGATGCCGACCCTGAAAACGAGTGACTGTCATTCCACCAACGCGGCAGTTCGGCAAGCCCGGCGTAAAGTTCCGTATTCGAGCTGTCGACACTGCGCTCGAGTCTCACGGTGAACGCGCCCGGTTCACTCTGGACGACTTCCGCAGCAACCGGCAAAGGCAACGTGCAGAGGATGAGCGCAGCAAGCTTTTCTTTCAGTCGTGCAAGGGGCATTGCTTGTTACTCCTGGTTTTTACTTTTTTGATGCGCTTCGGCAGCCCTGATCGCGGCCTCATAAACCTTGCGCAGATCTCCCGCTGGCCCTACGGAGGCTTCACCGAGAAAACGCTCTTTCATGCTCGCCACAATCCTTCCACTCAGTGAAGCGAGACGAGGACGCCGCTTTTCCGAAAAGGGGATTGGGCGGCAACTGTGCATGGAAGCAATCCCGATTCTCGCCATAAACAAACTGGCACCCATACCCTGACCGAGACGCGCTGAGACACTGCTGAGCAAACTGTCACCGACCAGTTCGGGCCACAGTTCACTCACCGCATATTCACTCGCACCGCTATATGCCACCAGCCCCAAAACCCGCTTGAACAGGCGCCAGCGGATGACCATCGATGGTCGCACCCCGTATATTTGCGCAACATCATCGATCATCCTCAACGACTGTCGCAGAGCAACAATGACATCTATCGTCGCGAAGGGACTCAGCCCCACGAGCGCCCCGGTGGTGGTTGCATGCCGGACGATTCGCCGTTTCGCCTCTTCGTCGAGCGCATCGAGAAAGGTCACTTCCAGATGCTTCAGCAACTCGCTACTGTCGTAGTAGTCCGGGGTTTCATCCAAAACCCGGGTCAGCAGCACACCCTGTGGCTTACCGGAGAAGTGCGCATCCAACCTGCCGCGCAGTTCCCGCGCGCTGTCAGTACTGCGGTGCGCGCGCATCTCAGCAGCCAGCGTCTGCGTCTGCTGCAGCTTTCGCAATGGCCGCCCCGCGCGAAAGTATTCCCATACTGCAGAAAGAATAATGCCAAACAAGGCCACGACTAATAGACCGACTAAAGCCCCGACCGTCCAGTGACGCTCGAGCGCCCAGGTCACCAGCTGGTAGAGTTCCCATCCGACCGCGGACGCAGCCAATACCCCCATCGCAATCAGCGCCGGCTTCCAGAATTTCAGCCGAAAAAAGGGCAACCTTAACTCGCTGAATGAAATTCGGTCAGGCAACGCCTCTCCCACAGTAATTGAGCGCGGTAGCTCCTGATCGTCACCATTAAGCGATTCGACCCTGGTCTCATCACGCTCTGCCTGCTGCTCCTCTGCCTCTACCAAAGACTCAATACGGGTTTGGCGACGTCCGGAATTTTCACGATCTTTGGTCATCAGATCTTGTCTCCCAACAGCAGGTTCAGTAACGCATCGACGCGAATATGGGGAATTCGCCCTTCGCTCTCCATACCGGTGGGCGGCCGGAGTTGGGGTGGAGCGGCACCATCATAGTGTTGCCACTCGCTGCCCTCCTCCGGCAACCTGGAAAATATCTCTGCATTCTCGAAACCGAGATAACGGCCATCTTCAGCATGCCCCACCAGCATCCGGCGTCCGTCCCGCGTACTCTCGCGCGAGCAGCGCACCGCGGCAATCGCCTCACAAAAAAGTGGAAGTCCGCGGTGTCGCGCGGAACTGAAGGCTTTTTGCAGTTGCTGCCCCAACAACTGACGCAATGCATCATGGTCCGCCGCCAGTACCTGATCGACTTTCGTCGCAGCGAACACCAGTCGATCGACCCGGGGACGCCAGAGTTTGCGCAACAGGCCTGTGGAACCGTACTTAAAGGTGTCGGCGATATGCCCGAACGCCGCGCGCATGTCATCCAGCGCCTCTTCTCCCGCAAACAGGGTACCGATCATGTCGACCAACACCAGCTGTCGATCGACATGGCGGAAATGCGTCTCCACAAATGGGGTCACACACTCGTCAACGTAGTCACGATATTTGTGCGCGAAAAACTGATAGTTTGAATTGTCCGGCAGGCTCTCCAGCTCCTGCGTACTACGGCCACGGAGGTCCAGCAACGGCATGACCAGATACGGTGTCTCATCAAGAAGCGCGCGTCCCGGCTGGAGGTAACTCAGACGCTTCTGGATACGGCAATCAATCAGGAACTGCCGATAGTCTTCCCAGAGTGTATGCAGTTGATCAGGGTCCGCCGGACTTTCAGGTGAGAGCGCCGCCAGGCGACGAATCACATCGGGTGCAAGCCCGCTGCGCGCTTCTCCATCCAGCAGCTCCGCTTGCTGGCGGCACCAGGACGGGTAGTCCATCCGCAGCAAGGGCAAATCCATCAACCATTCGCCGGGATAGTCCCGCAGCTCAAGTACGACGGTTCTCTCACGCTCCCTGCCGAAGCGTCGCTTGCGCAGGTGCAAATGCAGCTCCAGTGCGGAAACGTCTGTAGTGCTGTCGGGCCAGCGAGGCGGACTGTCGAAGAGCGCGGACAGGCCGCTGGCGTAATCAAAGGCGGGTAGACCGGAATCAACCGCAGGTTTCAGTTCTGCGCGCAACAGGTCCCCATTCAGCGCTGGGGCGAAGCCTGGTAACTGGGCACTGTGAGGGTGGCTGAGCTGATAGATCAAGCTAGTCAACAGGGTGGACTTGCCGGCACCACTCAATCCGGTGACGCCCAGACATATTCTGCGATCAAGTAACCGTTCTGCTGCCCACTGCGAGCGATCCGCCGCCTCCCCGCCGAGCTCCCGCAAACGATTCCGCAGCCGGCGAAGCCGGGTCCCTTTCCCGCTGCTTCCTGCCCCAGAGTGATCTTCCATTGAAAACTTCCGTATCAACCATCGAAATTAGCGTGCACCGGATGCCGCCGGGTTTTGACTGCCTGCGAGAGAAACCCCGACGCCAAAACCAGAAACGCGCAGCAAAGCTGCGCGTTCAACGTTACCAAATCTGAACCCCGACGAATAATGAAATCTCGCGGTGTCCAATCTCGTAATCAGTCCAGGAAGGCGATATCCCCGGATCCCATTACATTGAAGGAATCCCCATTGGTGGGTCGCAGCAATACGACGTCGCCGGAGCCCATTACCGACCCCTCTGCGCGGTCTGAGCGCAGTGCGCGACCGACAAAATCACCAGAGCCCATGACGCTGACATTCAGGGTGCCAATGCGGCCGCCAATCACCATGTCACCTGATCCCATGATTGCCGCGCGCAGGGACTCTCCCGCCAGGCTCTCGTACTTGAGATCACCAGAACCACGAATCGACGCAGAGGTATTGACCGACAGCACCGTGCCGAGTTCAAGGTCCCCTGAGCCGACAATAGCCGCATCCAGAGATTGCGCAGCCACCTTCTTGATAAACAGGCCGCCGGAGCCCTGCACCCGCAATTCCAGCGACTCACTTTCGATGAGCTCCGCACGCGCATCTCCTGAGCCCGTCACGCTCAGCGCTTCCAGTTTGGGCAGAGTCACACGGAAATCGACCGACTGATTGTCACTCACCGTCACCATCCCCATGAATCGACGCTTGCGATCCTCTACGGACAGTTCCAGTGTGCCGCCATTCACCTCCGCGACGACTTTGGCCAACACCTCGGGATCTCCGGTGGCGACCACCTCAAAAGTATCGCCCTGGATAATCTCCAGCTCGGAGCTTCCGCGCAATTCGATACGGTCAAAGCCATTGAGGGGGTACTCTCGGCTTTCTTCCTGAGCACTCACCAGCGCCGGGACGGCGATCAGGGCCAGTGCAAACAATGGTGACAACAACTTTGTCGGGTTGATCATGATTTCCTCTCTCATGTTGACCCCAGGGGGTCGATTGGGACTGGATCGAGTAATTTCTGCTCGTCTGGTCCTGAGACGCAGTGAACCGCAGACTCGGATGCACCAGTGTCCAATTTTTTCTACCGAAGACGCTTGCCGGGGCGCCCCTGCCTCAACCGCAGTGCGCTTCAGAAAAGCCCATATCCGACAGTGCCGCACGAATTTTAGCAGCTTCTGCCGCCAAATCATCAGAATCTGCATTCTTTTGTAACGAAAAGTCGAGATCTTGCAGCTCATCGATTGGCAGCAGATGCAGGTGGGTATGGGGCACCTCGAGGCCAGCAATCATCACCCCCACCCGCTCCGGTGAATACACGGCCTTCAGACCCTTGGCGACTTTCTGCGCGACTGCGAAAAGATGTGCGCCAAGCGCCTCGGGCACATCATCCCAATGATCGATCTCCTCCACCGGAATGACCAGGCAGTGGCCTGGCTTTACCGGGCTGATGGTCATAATGGCCGCCGCACGGTCGTCGCGCCATACGAAGTGCCCGGGCAGGTTACCCTGCAGAATCTGGGTAAAAATACTCGCCATGTTATGTTCCCTTGCTCCACCATCCGATTCATCGATACCCGCATCGCCATTGCCCAACACGACTCGGGCCAATTGCAGGTAATGAACCAATATGGCTCGAGAGTCTATACGCAATCTCGACACCACGCAGCCGCTTTCCCTGACCTGATTCGGGAGACATCCATCTCCCCTCCCCTCCGCAAGACGTCGCCTGCTCCCTCATTGCGCCGCGCAGATCTACCGCGAGCCGGACAAGTGAAGAAGCGGATGACAATCTCCCCCAGCTCCATTGGCAGGCTCCACACCTTCGCTTAAGGTTCGTTCCCGTAGCCAACCGACACCCCAGGGGAACGCGCTCAGCAAGAGTGTCAGGGAAGTCATAATTGGCCTAATCAGTACAAAAAAGCACCGCAAAACAGATAGATAGCCATCACGTCTTTTAGGGGGAAAATCATGAGCGATCTGCTCCGGCAGGTCGGTGGCCGCAAGGTGATCGACCAGACCGTTTACGAATTTTACCAGGCAGTGGGCCGTCACCTGAGTGACGCGGACAGCCGCGATCACGACAAGCAGGCCACCCGCCAGTCCCAGTTTCTCAACAACGCCCTCTCCGATGAGCCCGAGCCGCTGCGTTGCAGTCGCGCCAGCTTCCTGGCCCACGGGCTCAACCGCCCAATGTTCGAGGCACTGCTCGAATTCGTCGAAGCCCGCCTTGTCGAACTGGGCTTCTCCGGGGACCTGGGCAGCCGCCTCGTTGCCAGGGCAAAAGCACTTTACGGCCATTGCGAACAACCCCTACCGCTGGTCGGATGACGCAATTCCCCTCGTAGACTCCGCCCGGGACCGTCGCTCGGGCGGTTGCAGCCCTCACTGAGCCCACCTACAATGACCGCGCATTTTGCATCACCCATTTGGGCTCAGGTGCCGCAAGGCGCAACCCATCCAATTACTTCCCCAGAGAGCATTCATGAATATTGCCAACAACTCCGTTGTGGAGATCCACTACACCCTGAAAGACGCTGAGGGTACGGTTATCGACTCTTCCGCTGACGGCGAACCACTCAAATACCTTCAGGGCGTCGGCAATATCATCCCGGGCCTTGAGAAAGAGATGCTGGGCAAAACTGTTGGCGACAAGTTCACTGCCGTGATTCCGCCGGAAGAGGCCTACGGCCTGCCCAACCCCGAGCTCATCCAGACTCTTCCAAGCAATGCTTTCGGCGGTGTTGAAAAACTGGAAGTCGGCATGGCATTCCATGCGCAAAGCACAGACGGCCAGCCCATCGAAGTAGAGATCATTGAGATTGACGGTGACAACGTCACCATCAATGGCAACCACCCCCTGGCCGGTGTCGAACTGCATTTCGACATTGAAGTGGTTTCCATTCGCGAGGCAACGCCCGAGGAAATCGACCACGGCCACGTACACTAAGCGTGGCCCGAGGGGCGGCCATTGCCGCCCCGCATCCCTCCGCCCAAAAGGCAAAGTGTATCGTCGGCATCCCCCTCAGCCGCCAACATCACACCGTCACCCAGCACTGATCGCGCCGGCTTTCATTTCGCTGGCTAAGAGAACCATCGATCTGTGAATCGCTGGTCGATGCCACGGGCTACACCCCGGTTTAAAGTGAGTTATTATCCCGCGCCTCTGGCGACAGCATCATCCAACGCCGCCCAACTCCACTGCACAGTTCCAGGAACCAGGTAACTCGAAACCCCATGAACCTCAGCGACCAGTATCTCCAGCGCTTCGGCGGAATTGCACGACTCTACGGCGATGACAGCCTGCCGATCCTGGCCGACGCTCATTGTGTGGTCATTGGAATTGGCGGCGTGGGGAGCTGGACCGCCGAGGCACTCGCACGCAGTGGTGTGGGGAGACTGACCCTGGTTGATCTTGACGATATCTGCATTACCAACACCAATCGGCAGTGCCATACACAGCAGAGCACCATTGGCCAGCAGAAGATCGAGGTCATGGCGGAGCGCCTGCGCGCGATCAACCCGGAGATCCAGGTTCATCTCGAGGAAGACTTTATCGCGGCGGACAATTTTGCAGAAGTGATTGACCCCGGTCGCCAACCGATTGACGTAGTGGTGGATGCCATCGACAACGCCCGCGTAAAGGCCGCGCTTATTGCGTATTGCAAAGCACGCAAACTGAGACTGGTTACCGTGGGTTCCGCGGGAGGCAAACAGGATCCAAGCCGCATTGAATGTACCGATCTCGGGCGAACCACAAACGACCCGATGCTCGCCAAAGTGCGCCAACATTTGTATCGGTTCCACAACTTCCAGAAGTCACGCAAGCGCCAGTTTGGAGTGGACGCCATCTACTCTGCGGAGCCGATGGTGTATCCGCAACCGGATGGCCAGGTGTGCCAACAGAAAACAGCCATGCAAGACGGGGTTAAGCTGGATTGTAGTGGTGGATTTGGCGCTGCAACCATGGTCACTGGCACTTTTGGATTTCTCGCAGCGAGCCAGACGATCAAGCGACTACTGGCGAAAGCCCGTCAACCGCACTGAATCAAACCGGCAACGTCCGGCTTCAAGGTCTAGTCGCCAACCGGGCATCCGGACAGTGCTCGAACACGTCGCACCAGCGCGTAAAACCCATTACTCCGGGATACGCTCAGGTGGGCGTCAAGACCCAGATCAGAGAAGATCTTTTTTAAGTCCAGCGCGTCGATCTCTTGCGTGCTGCGCCCGTTGACCAGAATCAGCAGCAAAGCCCCGAGGCCTTTGACCACCCGACTGTCACTGTCCAGGACAAATCGATTCAACGAACCTTCGCGGCGGTGCAACAACCAGGCGGCAGACTCGCATCCATGCACCAGGTTTTCTGCGATGCGAATTTGTAGTTTCGGCTGAATGTGTTTTCCCCAGCGCATCAGCTCCCGATAGCGATCCTGCCAGTTTCGCTGCGCCGCCAGCTGCTCCAGACGCAATGCGTCAAGCGTGTCGCTGCGCCACACCCCCTCCAGGGATTGGACCTCCGCATCAACCGCGGTATGCGGTATCCCCGCGATCACTCGCTCCTCTGCCCCGTATTCCTCCAGCGCCTGGAGAAATTGATCGATATCCTGCTCAGTGTTGTACGCGCAAACCGAAGCCCGCAAGGTAGCGCCGGCACCGCTCTCCTGCATTAGTGGCTGCGCACAGTGATGGCCGGTCCGCACCGCGATCTCCCTGCCATCCAGCCACTGCGCCAGGTCCGCAACGCTGCCTTCGCGCGGCGCCAGGGCGGCGATCCCCAGATTGTGTCGAGTTTGGCTATAAAGCGCCCATCCGCGCATCGATGCCACACCCGCGTGCAGACGCGATAGTAATTGTTGTTCGTGCCGCTGTATTCCCGCACGATCTTGTTCATCGAGAAATTTGAATAATGCACGTAAGCCTGCGAGCCCCGCCAGCGATGACGTACCCGCTTCGAATCGATGGGGCAGCCCGGCGAAAGTGCTTTCCTGCAATCCGACCTGCTGAATCATTTCGCCCCCACCTTGCCATGGCGCCATCCGCTCCAGCAGCTGCTCGCGGCCATATAACAACCCCACGCCCGTCGGCCCGTAAAACTTATGCGCGGAACACACCAGGAAATCGCAGCCCATCGCCTGCACATCAACCACTTCGTGGGCGGCCAACTGCGCCCCATCGACAATCCAGCGCAGGTTGAGACCCTGCAGCTGATCGCGAATCATGTCGAAATCCGGTCTGACACCCAGGGCATTCGAGCCACCACTCAGCGACACAATGCGCGTCCGCGCGCCAAGTACCTCGTGCAACCGGTCAAATTCTGGCACGCCCGCGGTATGCGGGACAAAACGCAGGTTCAGGCCCTTGCGCCGCGCCAGCATTTGCCAGGGCACCAGGTTCGCGTGGTGCTCAATCGTCGAAACAACGATCTCGTCCCCGCGCTCCAACTCTTCCCCAAGACTGTTCGCCAGAAGGTTCAGGCCTTCGGTCGCACCGCGGCAGAAAATAACCTCCCGCGGCGATGTGGCATTCAGAAAAGTGGCAGCGGCTTGGCGAGTTTCCTCGACCATCGCGGTTGCCGCCCGGGCAAGGCGATGACTCGAGCGATGGGTATTCGCGTTCTGGTGACCATAAAAGTACGAAATGGCATCGATGACCGCTCGGGGCTTCTGCGTAGTAGCGGCATTGTCCAGATACACGAGATCGCGATTCTCCGGGGCAGAAAACAAAGGAAACTGATTACGGAACTTTGCGGCAGAAAATGTGTGTGTCATAACCCGAACAGCCTCACCGCATTTGCCGATGTCTGCATCCCAATATCTTCAAGGGTCACGCCCCGTATCGCAGCCAGTGATCGCGCGATTTCCGGCAAATATTCCGGGCTGTTGCGGGCCCCCTGACGACCGCACAACGGCATATCCGGTGCATCAGTTTCCAACAGCAGTGCCTCGGCAGGCACCGCCGCTACTGCCGCACGGGTCTTTGCAGCACGGGGATAGGTGATCGTCCCCCCTACTCCGAGACAGAATCCCAGCTCCCAGTACGCGGCTGCAAGCTCGGGGCTGCCACTGAACCCATGGATCACACCGGCTTTCGGACGCACCTGCTTGAGCAGACGCAGCACCTCATTGTGGGCCTTGCGCACGTGAATGATGACCGGCACCCTCAGATCCAACGCAACCTCCAGCTGCAACCGGAACACACGTTCCTGCTGATCAAAGGGGATATCGATCATCTTATCGAGGCCGCACTCCCCGACGGCAACGCAGCGCTCGGAGCGCAAATGCTCAGCGAGGGATCGTTTCAGCAGCGCGGCGCTCTCCGAACCCTCTTCACCTAACATCCCTTCCAGCCACCACGGGTGTACCCCAACGGCATACCACCAACCGGCAGTTTCCTCGGCCAGTGTTCGAAGGTTCGCCCATTGCGCCGGACTCACACCGGGAATCACAAGCCCATCAATTCCCTGCGCGCGACATCGCTGCCAGACAGCGGCGCGATCCTCATCAAAGGCTGCAAAATCGAAATGGCAATGACTGTCAATCAGGGGCACGATAAGAGGCACAGAGTGGCAATTTGGGGTATTTTAACACGCCTGCAGCCCACCCAAGGGAGACGCTCGTGATAACCACCGTTCTCCCCAACCAGTAACACCTGCGTACTCAGAGAGATTTTTGTGCTCGAGGTTTTGATACCCATTATCCTGTTCGTGTTCTCGACCAGCATTACACCAGGCCCCAATAACATCATGATCATGTCTTCCGGGCTGAATTATGGTGTCTCCCGCTCGTTACCACACTTTTTAGGCATCTGTATCGGGTTTCCCGCGATGATTGTGGCCATTGGACTGGGGTTGGGCTCCGCCTTCATCCAATGGCCGTGGCTACATGAGATGATTCGCTGGGCCGGGATTGCATACCTGCTTTATCTGGCCTGGATAATCGGTAATACCCGCTCCATTGACGCTGCGGAAGATGGCAAGCCGCTGTCATTCCTGCAGGCGGCGGCTTTCCAGTGGGTTAATCCGAAAGGCTGGATCATGGCGGTGGGTGCGCTGGCCGCATTTACCAGCCCTGGCGGACAGGTGTGGGTTGAGACCGCGCGGATCGCATTCGCGTTCATAGCGATCGGCGGCCCCTGTGTTGCGGCATGGCTGTTGTTTGGCGCTGGGCTCAAGCAGTTCCTGCAGAACCCCCAGCACCTGCGCCGCTTTAATATCGCGATGGGCGTATTGCTGGCCGCCAGTGTCGTAACGATGATCTGATCTGCACTAGCTCGCGGTCCGGCCGGCTTCCAGCTCCACCCGAAACCGGTTCACCATCAGCCGCAAAAACAGCCTGGGGAACAACCGATACAGGTAAGCCGAAAAGTGGGTCAAATCCCGCGGGAAGAGTCGTTCGCGACCGCGCTCGTAACCATCGACAATCCAGGCCGCCGCCTGCTGGGCACTGCGAACTGCACCGATCGTACTCTGCGGATGACTGGCTCGACCGCCATCACCGGAGAGCGCGTTGCGCTCGATATTAGTGGCAACAAAACTCGGATAGACCATCTGCACCCGGATGCCGTAATCGCGCACCTCCTCGCGAAATGTCTCGAAGTACTGATGTAGCGCACTCTTGGAGGCACAGTATCCCGCACGCCCCAGGACCGGCATCCAGCCAGCCATCGAACTGATATTTAACACACATCCGCGCGCCGCGCGCAGCGGCTCCAGCAGCCCCTGCGCCAACTCCACCGGCGCATGGTAGTTGACTGCCATCACCCGCCGGATCACCGCATTGTGCGTTTTCTCTGCCAGACTGCGATGCGTAATGCCGGCATTGTTGATCAACAAATCCACTTGCGAGTAACGAGAACGCAGTGTCTTGGCGAGCTCGGCGACGCTCTCTTCACATGACAGGTCCGCAACGAAGACCTGCACCGACGCGCCGGCCTGCTCGAGCAGCGCCGCACTTTCCGCCAACGCACCCTGATCGATGTCGATCAGCGCCAATTCTGCTGGGGATCGCCTGGCCAGCTCCAGCGCGATCTCCCGACCCAAACCACCGCCCGCGCCCGTGATGACACAAACCCTGCGATCCATCTCCTGCTGCATCATGCCGCTCCACCCGTCGCCGGCATGGCCAGCTCAACACCCAGCGCTTCGCTGGCAAAGTAATCGAAGGCTTCCGCCGAAGTCTTTTCCGGAATAAATCCCAATTCCTCTTTCAACCGTTTGTTGCTCAGTACGGGGCGGTATTGCAGGAACATCACCTGCTGAGGCTGCTTGTCCGTCAGGCGCAACAAGTAACCGACTCCGAGCAGCAGCTTCACCAGCCAAACCGGTGGCGTGCGAACTGGCTTGCCCAGGCGCTCCGCGATCTCAGCCGGCGTCAGCGCGCCGTCCCCGGCGAGGTTGTAGATGCCTTCAGCGCTGCGCTCTACCCCGTACTCAATCGCGCGGACCACATCCCGATCCCAGATAAACACGAAGGGGGAATTGTGCCTGCCCGGATCAAGGATCGCATGCCCAGAGAACAGCTCGCCGATTCGGCTGCCACGGGCACTGCCAATGATGGAACAGGGACGGTAGATCAGCTGCTTCAGCTGGGGATGACTTTCGCGGTACGCCGCCAGCATCTCTTCGACCAGCCGCTTGTTGTCGGAATAGCCGAACTCCGGATTACCCCGTAACGGATCCGCCTCTGACAACCACTCGGGGTTATCCGCATGGTATCCGTAAGCCGCGCCGCTGCTGGTAACGGTCAAATGCTCGACACCCGCGGCGATGCACGCCTTCAGAACGTTCTCGGTTCCCTCTACGTCGATGCGGTACTCCAACGCCCGATTTCTTCCGGCAGCCATGACAGATGCCAGGTGCACCACATGGGTCACAGACTCAGCGCGCATCAGCTCCCCCAGAGCGGGGTCGCCAATATCCATTTTCAAAATAGGAAAGGTGGCGTGTCGCGGATTAATATCCACTCCGACGACCGGCGCGCGTTTAGCCAGCTGCTCGCCAAGCAGATAGCCGACATAACCGGATGCGCCGGTGATCAAAACTTTCATTGCCTTACTCATGCTTCTGTTGTCTCTATCAGGACATTCCTGCTTGCCTGTTTAATCGGCCGACTGCGACCCCAATACAATGCCAACCCGAGCCCGGCGACCAGATGCCAAACACCCCAGAGCCCCGCGATAACCAGCATCTCCGCCGCCGACGGATAGAAGGTCAACAGAATGGCCAGCGCCAGGCCGGAGTTCTGGATCCCCACTTCCATCGTCACTGCACGTCGGTCATCTGTAGGCAGCTGCATCAATCGGCCGCTGACATGACCAACCGTAAAGGCCAGCGCGTTGTGGGCGATCACCACCAACATTGCCAATCCGGCGACCTGAACAAACGTTTGCCAGTGTTTGGAAAATGACACCGCGACAAACAGTAGAAAAACCAGCAGGGATCCCTGTCGGAAAAACGGTTCACTGCGGCGCGCAAATGTCGGCAACTTTGCACCGACCAGCATCCCCAGCAGCATTGGCAATCCCAGCACCAGCAACACCAGCAGGATCAGATTACCGGCAGGTATCTCAATGGAGTGCAACAGCTCCCGAGTTGCGGGATTCAGGCTGCCAAAGAAGGCGAAATTCACCGGGGTCAGCAATACAGCCGCGAGGCTCGAGACAGCGGTCATGCTGACCGATGTCGCCACATTCGCCCGCGCCAGCCACGTCATGATGTTGGAAAAACTGCCGCCGGGGCAGCAGGACACCAAAATCATGCCGAGCTCGATGGCCGGATCCAGCGATAGCAGACTCGTCGCCAGGCAGGTCAGGCCAGGCAACAGCGCAAATTGCGCAATGACCCCGGTGAGCGGCGCCAGTGGCCGCCTCGCCACCGCGACAAAATTTGATGGCCGCAACCCCAGCGACACACCGAACATCATCAACGCCAGTACCCCGTTGAGCAGCAACAGCATTACCGGCGAGACCTGAAAATTCAGCGCCATATCGGCAGCCGTTTCCACTATGCGGCACCGTGGACGACGTTTGGCACGTCGTCCCCGTCGATGGACAACCCTGCCTGCAGCACCTTGCGATCACTCGCCAGAGCATTGAGGTAGGTTTCCTTGTGGACATAGTAGGCCATGCGCTCAAGCTCCAGATACTGCATACCACCATCGGCACGCCACTGGCTGCGGGCGCGTTTCAGTGCGCGGTATTGATCCGCTGCCGGTGCACCATCCGCGAGCTGACGGAGATACATGGCTACCAGCTCGGCCTGCTTGTTGCGCCCTTCCCAGCCAAGACCCGCAGCTTCCACCATACCCATCAGGAAGAGATTGTCGCGCTCGGGATGGAACACATTCAGATACAGGCGCGGCGCCATGCCCTGCCAGTTCAGGTGCTGGCGATCAATAAACGGATAATCAAGCTTGTACCCCGTCGCCAGCATAATCATGTCGTAATCCGCCGTACACCCGTCGGTGAACGTAACCGTCTGACCATCAATAGCCTGGATATCAGCTTGCGGCTGGATATCTCCGTGACTGATATGGTGCAGGATCAGGGAGTTGATGACCGGGTGGGACTCAAACATTTTGTAATCAGGATCCGGCAAGCCGTACTGACTCGGTCGACCGAGAATAAACCGGCTCAGCGCGCCACTGATGCGCTGTTGGATCGATTTCGGCAGCGGAATCTTGCCGCCGAGGGTATCGGTAGGTTTGCCGCCAATCATTTTCGGCAGGAAGTAATAGCCACGACGCACACTGATATCGACACTGCGCGCACGATGCACCGCATCTACCGCAATATCGGCACCACTGTTGCCACAACCCACCAGTAACACCCGCTTGCCATCGAACATGGCGGCATCGCGGTATTCACAGGAGTGGAATACCTCGCCAGAAAACTCGCCCGGCAGCGCGGGGCGATTGGGGTGATGCAGGGTGCCGTTGGCAATCAGCACACCCGCAAACTGGCGCGTTTGCGTTTCGCCATTGCTGCGGGTAGTGACCTGCCAGCCTTCCTCAAAAGGCTCACAATGCACCACTTCTGTGCTGAATTCATACGCGTCATAGAGGCCAAATTTCTCCGCATAGGCACGGAAATAGCCCCGCAGGTCGCGATGACTGGGAAAGTCTGCCACGTCATCCCCCATTGGGAATTCGTGGAACTCGGTCATTTTCTTGGACGAGATCAGATGTGCAGATTCATACATGGTGCTGGTGGGGCTGTCGATATCCCACAAGCCACCAACATCATTGTGAATCTCAAAACCGATGCAAGGAATGCCAAATTTTTGTAAATTGCGCACGGTACACAGCCCCATGGGCCCCGCACCTATCACAGCGTATGGAAGCACAACGCTCTCCTTCCTGATTATTCTCGCTGGTCACACAATATACAGTGACAATCGGTTTCCGCTTCGTCATAATCGGGCGGTCGCTGGTAAATTTCGGACATCAAACGTGTTAGCAAACGATCATCGCAGTGTTACCCTCAGCTACACACTCGCTCTCACCAACGCCCTGGACCTTCTCGGGCTGGAACTTCCCGGACAGGCAAAACGCATTCTGTCCGAAGTAAACGATTTTGACCGGGTCCCCCTGGACGTTCAGGAAGAGATCTGGAAAGCACTGGCTGACGCCCATCAGGACCCTCTACTTGGCGTTAAATTGGGCCAGGCCATTCGCAGCGGACAACTCGGTCTCGCCGGTTATCTATTCATGACCCAGGGGACTCTGGGGGCCGCTGTCGAACAGTTGCTGGTTTACCATCCACTCGTTGGCGAAGGCGGTCAGTTTGAGCTGCGGCAGGGCGGCCAATATGTCGACGTGTGCTACCTGCCCAACTATATCGGCTGTACCCAATTACGCGTCGAAACAGTGCTGTCCACCTGCATTAGCCAGATTCGCGCCATGACCGGGCCGGACTTCCGCCCGCAAAGCGTCCAGCTGGCATTCCCGGCACCCTCCCTGGCGGTTCAGCAGGAATACCAACGCCTGCTGGAGACCCCGGTACAGTTCAATGCGCCTGTCTCTGCCATTCGACTGCGCCCCCAGGATATGCACACACCACTGGTCGCCGCAGACCGTCAGGTTATGGCCCAGCTGAAGCCCGAAGCGGACGCGCTGCTGCAGAGTCTGAATCAGAAGAGCCTGCACTTGCGGGTGACCCACTTGCTGCAGCAGGAGCCCCAGCTCAGCCGGGAGCAGGTCGCCAGTCGCCTGTGCATCAGCGCCCGCCATCTGGGGCGTAAACTGATGGAGGAAAACATCAGCTTTCGTGAGATTCAGGATCAGGTGCGCAGCCACTATGCCTGCCAGTGGCTGAGCCAGAAGACCAGGAACAATGCCGAGATTGCCGCGGCACTGGGATACTGCGACGAGAGCGCCTTTGGCAAGGCTTTCCGCCGCTGGCTGGGCATGTCACCCAAGGCCTATCGCAAACAGCAGCTGGCGCATCAACAGGCGCCCGTCTATCAAGAGTCTGCCTGAGCCTCTCGCAAAAAGTCGCTCAGGCGTGGCAACAGCGGCGCCAGCGACTTGTAGGCAGATTCATCGGGAGACATAGCGCTCACTGCTGTCGTCAGGGCGTCGATAGCACCCGGCACTGCCCGCAAATCTTTCATAGGATTCATCATCACACGGATCGTGAACACCACAGCCCCACTCTCCGGCAAGCGACGCAACGACTGCCGCTCCACCCGCAAATACAGATCACCACTGCCCTGATCACCGGCCAAGCCGCCACGCTGCAGCAACGCGGGGGAATCAACCACCGACCAGTTGCTGCGCCAGACAGGAAACTCTGGCTTGAGGTGATCAAAGAAGCGCGCCATCTGCGCACCAATTTTCTGCTCAAGCCCCGGTACGGGTGCATGGATGGCAGATAATGGCCGGCCGATCTTCTCTTCCAGCCTCCAGTAGCTCGGTGCCGCCAGAGAGGCGGCCACCAGCCGGTAGCCGTCCGGCGACGGCATAAGCAGGCACAGATCGTCTGGGACCCACAGTGAGGCCTGCCATAACGGCTCGTCTCCCATTGGCAAGGGGAGGCTCAAACTCCCGCTTTCGCCACGCCACCGGAGCGCAGTGGGTGAGGTCGAATACTGCACGCGATGGCGGGTACGTATATGCCAGGAGAGTTCGGTAAACAGTTCGCGCTGCGCAGGTTCAGACTCCGGCAGAGCCGCATAAACACGTGCACCCAAGCGCCGCCGCGCCCGCAGCTTGTTGCTCAGATAATGATGGAGATGGGTCGCCGGCAGAATCCAATCCGACGGGGAGAGCGCCGACAGCCCCATATGCACAACATCCGCTGTAGCCATAAAGGGCAACACAGATGGCACTGTGCTATCGGTCAGGTTCTGGGAACAGGGAAAACGCCGCATTTTGGCAATTTGCGCTGGATATCGACATCGTCAGGACACGGTTGCCACGCCACTGGACAGCGCCAGGAGTGGCAACAGCATCCCAACCATCCGCCCTTAGCGGCTGGCCAGCCCGCGCTCAGTAGCGGAACGCAGCGCCGCCAGATTCTCGACCCAGATAATTTCCTGCGCCGCGACCTCGGTTCCCGCCAGGTCAGAAAGTGCCGCCGTGACCTGCTCCAGGTCTTCAGCGCCAGGTGCGAGCACATCCATCGGCACAACCTGCCAAACCTGCCCGTACTCATCCACCCCGGTTTCAACCTTTTCCTGATCAACCGCGCTCAGGTGGCGATCAATTGCCGAGCTGCCACCAGGTGGCAGGTAAATGGTGCCGTTGGTGATATCAACCGCAAAGGCAACAACGCCCGGGAGTACACCAAACAGCAGGCCAGCGCCGTCAAGCAACAGGACCACCGGATCTAGACGGCCGCCAGACTGCCCCTTGCGCTCAGGGTAAAGGAGGTAACCGCAGGCTGTGAGGTTAACCATCATTGCCAGCAGGCAACTGGCAGCGGTAATGCGCTTGAGGGCGTGTCGCTTGGTATTGACTCGCATAGGAAAATCTCGCGTTATTAGAAAAACCAGGGCGCCTAGCCTACCCGATCCACCGGCACCGAGGAAGTGGCGTGAAAAGCCTTTATTGAGGCGTGGTTCTCAATCCGCACGCCACCCATTTAGCAAGAAATATCCCATTTTGCTTTAATGGCGGTAGTTTTTACCGCCTATCAATCCAACGAGTATAAAAAGATGATGCGAACCACGTTTTTCCTCAGCCTGCTGGGCATGTTACTGATCAGTGGCTGTGCGGCTCCCGGGCAGACGCGCTCCGACCAACGCCAGCATATCGACAGTACCGAGCGCGCGGTACTCAACGAACTATTTGCGCTCAAACCGGATCTGCGCACCGACATTGGCAATGCGCCGGGATACGCCGTATTCAGTAACGTCAATGTCAACCTGCTCTTCGCCAGTGCCTCTACCGGTTACGGTGTCGCCATCGACAATCGCAATCGCCAGCGCACCTATATGAAAATGGGAGAACTGGGCGTCGGGCTTGGTCTCGGTGTTAAAGACTTCCGCGCGCTGTTCGTGTTCGACTCCCCTGAAGTCATGCGCCGCTTTATTGATCAGGGCTGGTCGTTTGGCGGCCACGCCGATGCCGCTGCGAAAGCACAGGAAAAGGGGGCGGCTTACGCGGCAGAGGTGGTCGCCGACGGTATGCGGGTATACCAGCTGACCGAGAGCGGAATCGCGTTGCAGGCTACTCTCAAAGGCACCAAGTTCTGGAAAGACCGCGAGCTGAATTAAATCGGTGCCAGAATCCTGAAACAGAAGATACCTGATCAAAATTCCGCCAACTTTGCGAACTAGTACCACTTAGCGCGGTCCGCGTGCCTAAACTTTAATCAGCACGTTGATGCGGGATGTAAAGGAGCAGTACACAATTTTCGGTAGTACGAGGTCACGTACTAGTGGACTTTCTGGGTAGCGTGCGGTCGCCCAGATTCCCCGGGAATTTCAGGGAGCAGTAGTCGTATCAGGTGCAGCCATGGATGGCAGGGGCGCGGTAACAGCAGTACCGCGCCCTTTTTATTTGTGCCATCACAAAGGCCTGCGACAGGGGTCCGGAAATCCGTTGACGCACCGCTGCCCTCTTCTACACTGCCTCAAGCACTACCACACAGAACGTCCGGGCGGAGCAATCGTTCATCTGCCTACCCTCCCCCTGCTACACTAGGCTCCGCTCCATCTACCGACCCGGTAAAGGGGTGGCAAAGCACCATTCAAATATCTGTTTACGGATACTTTATATGCACATCAGCAGCGCTTTTGACAGCGGCAACATCGAAATCGTCAACGCCGACACCCGCCCGGTTGAACTCGCCATTCGCCGCGACAACAATTCTGATTTCTACCAATGGTTCCACTTCCGCCTCGAGGGGGCTATTGGTGAAACGTATCCGCTGCGCCTTACCAACGCTGGTAAAGCTGCCTACCCCGAAGGCTGGGAAAATTATCGGGTGTGTGCGTCCTACGACCGCGAGAACTGGTTCCGTATCGACGCCAACTACGACGGCAAGGTACTGGACTTTGACGTCTCACTGGAACAGCCCGCCATCTACCTGGCCTATTTCGCGCCTTACTCCTGGGAACGCCACCTGGACCTGATCGCCTGGGCGCAAGGCAACGATCTGGTTTCGGTGGAAACCCTGGGACAGACGCTGGACGGCCGCGACATGACGCTGCTCACGGTGGGTCACCCGTCCCGGGCAAAACGCAAGGTCTGGGTGATCGCGCGCCAGCATCCCGGTGAAACCATGGCGGAATGGTTTATGGAGGGGTTCCTGGAGACCTTGCTGGATGAAAGCCACCCTGGCGCCCGCGCACTCCTGGCAAATACCGTGTTCTATATCGTGCCCAACATGAACCCGGACGGCAGCGTACGAGGCCACTTGCGCACCAACGCGGTGGGCGCCAACCTGAACCGGGAGTGGCAGGAGCCCTCCATGCAACGCAGCCCGGAAGTCTACCTGGTACGGGAGCGTATGCTGGCGACCGGCGGCGACATCTTCCTCGATATTCATGGCGATGAAGCCCTGCCCTTCAACTTCGTGGCTGCCTGCGAGGGCGTACCGAACTATGACGAGCGCCACGCGGCTCTCGAGGAAACCTTCAAACAGGCATTCGTTGCCGCCAGCCCCGACTTCCAGACCGAGAAAGGCTACGATCTGGACAAGCCCGGACAGGCAAATATGACCGTCGGCACAAACTGGTGTGGCAACCAGTTCCGCACACTCGCCCTGACACTCGAAATGCCATTCAAGGACAATGACAACCTGCCGGATGCGCTGGAAGGCTGGTCACCCGCGCGATCCAAGCAGCTCGCACGGGATATCTTTGCACCGATCCGCGCCTCCCTGGCAACTCTCTGAGCCACCTCTCACCACCGGCTCCTCGCCTGTCACCCAACTTATCGCGGTGACAGGCTGCCCTCCCAAACCAATTTCTGCCCGGTAGCACTCGGCGCGCCAGTGTTTTTTTGTTAGCTTTGCCTGCGAGAAAAATAGTGTCACAGGAAATCATCATGCGACTGAACCCACTTTTCCAGCGCCTGCTGCTATCCGCAGTGGTTGCCGGCAGCCTGAGCGGCTGCGGCGAGCGCACCGTCTCGGTCGACTCCGCGGATACCAGCGCGGCCGAAACCAGTAGCTCCGAGAGCTCCACCGCCACAGCGGCAGAATCCCCTCAGGTGTCAGAGATGGCAGCAGACCTGCACAAGCACGTCGCCATTCTGGCCAGTGACGAGTTTGAGGGGCGCGCTCCGGCAACCAACGGCGAAGAGCTGACCGTCAACTATTTGGCGGACCAGTTCAAGGCGATCGGTCTCGAACCAGGCGCTGTCGATAAAAACGGCCAGCCGAGCTGGTTCCAGAATGTGCCGGTGGTCGAGATGCAAATCGAAACCACCCCACTGCGCATTCAGGGCGAGAACTTCGAAAAGTCACTAGCCCCGCTGACCGACATGGTCGCCTTTACCCAGCGCCAGACTGAAACCAGCGCGCTCGACGGCAGCGAACTGGTATTTGTTGGGTATGGCATCGTCGCACCAGAAAATGACTGGAATGATTACGAAGGCCTGGATATAGCCGGCAAGACTGCCGTCATCCTGGTCAATGATCCCGGCTATGCCACACAGGACAAAGCGCTGTTCAATGGCAACGCCATGACGTATTACGGCCGCTGGAGTTACAAGTTTGAAGAAGCCGCCCGCCAGGGCGCTTCCGGCGCAATCATCATTCACGAGACCGGCGCTGCCGGCTATCCGTGGGAAGTAGTCAGCGGCAGCTGGTCCGGCGCCCAGATCAGCCTGGCTTCTGAGAACAAGAACGCCGATCGAATTGACGTCGAGGCCTGGATGACCACAGACGCGGCCCGCGAAATCTTCAATGCGGCAGGCCTCGATCTCGACAAGGAAATGGAAACCGCCAAGACCCGCAACTTCAAGCCCAAGGCCCTGGGTCTGAGCGCGTCGGCTTCCCTGAAGAATACGGTACGCACCTCTGACTCCCGTAACGTGGTAGCGCGTCTGCCGGGCAGTACCTATCCAGACGAAGCGGTGATCTACACAGCGCACTGGGACCACCTTGGTGTTAACCACCACGCCGAAGGCGGCGACCAGGTTTTCAACGGTGCAGTAGACAATGCCACCGGTACCGCCGGCCTGCTGGCAATTGCTCGCCAGGCGGTCAAGCTGCCCCAGCCAGAGCGATCACTGGTCTTCGTAGCGGTCACCGCGGAGGAATCCGGTCTTCTGGGCTCCAAGTACTACGCGGCAAACCCGGTAGTGCCACTGGAAAAAACCGTTGCCGGCCTGAATTTTGATGCGATGGGCGTATTGGGGCCGATGCGTGATGTCGTCGTTGTGGGCTACGGCAACAGTGAGCTTGAGGATTTACTGAAGGCGAAAGCCAGCGAGCAGGACCGTTATGTGATCCCCGAGGGGCACCCTGAGCGCGGTTACTTCTATCGCTCGGATCATTTCAGCCTCGCCAAGAAAGGTGTTCCCATGCTGTACTTCGATTCCGGCACCGACAGCTTTGAACACGGTAAAGAGTGGGCAGAGAAAAAAGCCAACGAATACGTTGCGAACGCCTACCACAAGCCCGCCGATGAGTACGACAACAACTGGGACCTGCGCGGCGCCGCCATGGACCTGCAACTTGGCTTGCAGATTGCCATGGATCTGGCCAATGGCAGAGACTGGCCCAACTGGTATGAAGGCAACGAATTCCGAGCGATTCGCGACGCGTCTTCTGAAAGCAGACAGTAAGTCACGCTTTCTCAGCAACAAAAAACCCGGCGATGCCGGGTCTTTTGTTATCTGGAAAACAGATACTTACCACATCGTCTAATGACGCCCGCCGTCCTCGCTTTGGTGGCGCATGCCTTTTTTGAACAACAACCAATATGTGATACCCAACGCAAGCACCACGACACCAATCGCATAAACGTATTCAGGCTCGGTCACCGACAAGTCCAGAACAATCACTTTACGCGCGATGGCCATTAAGGCCGTCGCGACAACAAGCTGTACCGGCAAGACCTGAGACCCCAGATACAGGCGAATATTGATGAATATCTCAACGCCAATCAAAACCACCATGAAAGCACCGAACATATCGAACAGGTCGTCGTCATCCAGAAGATACAACGGTACTTCCTTAAGGTTTTCATACAGAACATAGACAACATTAATCACGCTCCAGAAGATAACCAGCACCATCAAGATCGCGAGAATACGCACTGACATGCGGATCAATTGATGCAGCACCCGGATGAGGGGGTCCTGGTGCTCTTTTGGCAGGTCGTCATAGGTGACGAGACTGGGATTGGGTTTCTCTTCCATGGTCCTCGGGTGCTTTCCTTGCGCAATTCACAACAACTGATTGCAACAGGCGCGACAGTCCGCGCCACCAATCAGCCAGGCAGTCTAAAGGTATAGACCAGTGATACGCTGTTCGTGGACTCATCGACGCCCGATGGGAATATCCGCAAGGCAAAAAAAGCCCGCTAACAAGCGGGCTTTTTCAGGCGGCGATCTCGCGATCAGGCACTCACTGGCGTCTCCAGTTTGGCCATCTCTTCGTCGCGCAATTCGCGACGCAGGATCTTACCTACGTTGGTTTTCGGCAGGTCCGTACGGAACTCTACCTGGCGCGGCACTTTGTAAGCCGTCATGTTCTCGCGACAGTATGCAATGACCTCTTCCTCGGTCAGGGAATCGTCGGATTTCACAACGAACAGTTTCACTTGCTCGCCACTCTTCTCATCGGGAATACCAATCGCAGCGGCTTCGGCGACTTTGTCATTCGCACTGACCACATCTTCGATCTCGTTCGGATAAACGTTGAAACCAGACACAATGATCATGTCCTTCTTGCGATCAACGATTTTGATATAGCCATCATCCTGAATAACCGCCATATCGCCGGTATTCAGCCAGCCTTCACTGCTGATGGTATCGGCGGTCGCTTCCGGACGCTCCCAGTAACCCTTCATAACTTGCGGGCCACGCACGCAGAGTTCGCCGGGCGTATTGTTCGGCAGGTCGTTGTCGTTCTCATCAACAACTTTCACCTCGGTGCCTGGTACAGGCAAGCCAACGGTACCCAGCTGAACAGCACTCGCGGGATTGAAAGAAACCACAGGAGAGGTCTCTGTCATGCCATAACCCTCGGTCACCACGCAGCCGGTCATTTTCTCCCAGCGCGTCGCGGTATCACGCGTCAACGCCATACCACCGGAAGCGGTCGTGTGCAGCTTGGAGAAGTCCAGCTCGGCGAAGCCAGGTGCACGCATCAGACCATTGAACAAAGTATTCAGGCCGACGAAGCCAGTAAAACGTACGCCCTTCAGGGTTTTGACGAACGCCGGAATATCGCGCGGATTCGGGATCAGCAGCGAGTGGTTTCCGGTTGAGAACAAAGCCATGCAGTGGATGGTGAAGGCGTAGATGTGGTAGAGCGGCAGAGGCGCAACGTAATACTCCTCACCCTCTTTCATCGCGTCGCCCATTGCTTCGCGCACCTGTTCCATATTGGCGACCAGGTTGCGATTGGTCAGCATTGCACCCTTGGCAACGCCCGTAGTGCCACCGGTATATTGCAGTACAGCAACCTCTTCCGGGGCACGCTTGACGTCTTCATGGGGCTGCTTGCCACCCTGCGCCATCGCTTCACGGAAAGAAACGGAATTACTGAAGAAGAACTCCGGCACCATTTTTTTAACGTATTTGGCGACACTGTTGATCAGCACGCGCTTGAGCGGGCTGTGCATATCAGCGATTTCACTGACGATCACACGCTCAACGCCTGTTTCTGGCACAACCGCAGAGGCGGTGTCAGCAATATTCGCCAGAACCACCAACGCTTTTGCACCGGAATCGTTTAGCTGATGCTTGAGCTCACGCTGCGTGTAAAGCGGGTTGGTATTCACGACGATCAGTCCGGCACGCAAAGCGCCGAATACAACGACCGGATACTGCAGAACATTCGGCAGCTGCACAGCGATACGATCGCCGGGCTGAAGGTCGGTGTGGTTTTGCAGGTAGGACGCAAAATTGGCGCTGAGCCGATCAATATCCCCTACGGTGAGTGTTTGCCCCAGACAGGTAAAAGCCGGTCTGTCACTAAATTTGGTGCAAGCGTTTGAAAAAACGTCAAGTATGCTGCGGTCGATGTCCAACTTTCTTCTCCCAGTCCTGTTGTTGCCGCTGGTCCGCGCTTCCGTTGTTATATAGACGAAAAATCGCTGTGACAGGAACTACTGCGGTCGCAGTAGGTGCACGAACCTATATTTATTGTGTTTGTGTTGTTGTTGCAGGAAATAAATCCGCCAATGCGGCGGCTAGTTCCCTATCACCGGAAAATTGAATTTCTCCAAGAAGGAATGCATGGCGTGCGCTCAAGCGCCCTTCCACGATGGCATCCAGAGTGTCACGCGACAACTCCAACACCAGGTCGGCGCCGACAAACTCTCCCGGCTCGGAAGCAGCGCGGGTTTCGCCCTCGCTTCGCGACAACGCGACGCAAAAATCGTCAGCGTCCGGAAGCCGGAACTGTACCCGAGTGACTGCGCGCAAACAAGGCATCCCGCCCAGACGGGCCACTACTTGCTGAGGAAGCTGCATAGATACCTCGATACCTTGAAGAAACGCACAAATTTGATGCGTTGAAAACGTCAACCGCCGGTCATTGACCGGCGGTTCCGTGAATTTCTGTTTATTAGAATGAGAAGTGCTCAGCACCCAGTGACATCAGATTGTCTGCGCCACTCTGCATCGCTGCCGCATGTGCTGCAGTGCGCGGCAGGATACGATCAAAGTAGAACTGTGCAGTCGCAATCTTGGCGCGGTAGAAATCCGCGTCGCCTTCGCCGGCGGCAAGTTTTTCATTAGCCACTTTCGCCGCACGCGCCCAAAGGAATGCGAGGGCGGCGTAGCCGGAATACATCAGGTAGTCGACGGATGCCGCGCCCACCTCTTCCGCATTCTCCATCGCCTTCATGCCGACGTTCATGGTGATCTCGCCCCACTCCTTGTTGATTTCCTGCAAACGGGAAACAAACGGAGCCAGTGCTTCAGTATCAATTTCAGCCTGACAGAACTTGTGGATCTGCTTGGTGAAGCGACGCAGCATTTCACCCTGGCTCATCAGGACTTTTCGGCCGAGCAGGTCAAGCGCCTGAATACCGGTGGTTCCTTCGTAGATGGTGGCGATACGTGCGTCACGCACGTTCTGCTCCATACCCCATTCAGCGATGTAACCGTGACCGCCGAAACACTGCAGACCGAGGTTTGCAGATTCCAGACCGGCTTCGGTCAGGAAGGCTTTGGCAATCGGCGTGAGGAATGCCAGCAGGTCGTCGGCTTCTTTCTTTTCCTCTTCGCTGCACTTGTAAGAACGGTCGACCAGTTGCGCGCACTGCAAAATCAGCATGCGGCCGCCTTCAGCAAACGCCTTCTGGGTCAGCAGCATGCGACGTACGTCCGGGTGAACGATGATCGGGTCGGCAGCGCCTTCCGGATTCTTGGCTCCGCTCAGGGAACGCATCTGCAGGCGATCACGGGCGTAGGCCAGAGACTTCTGGAAGCCGGCTTCCGCGTGAGAAACACCCTGCAGCGCAGTGCCGAGACGCGCGGTATTCATAAAGGTGAACATGCAGTTCAGGCCTTTGTTGGGCGGCCCGATCAGGTAGCCCTTGGCGCCGTCGAAGTTCAGCACGGCAGTCGCGTTACCGTGGATACCCATCTTGTGCTCCAGAGAGCCACAGGTTACGCCGTTGCGCTCACCGACTGAGCCATCGGCAGACGGAAGGTACTTCGGTACGATAAACAGGGAAATGCCTTTGGTGCCGGCAGGGGCATCAGGCAGGCGGGCCAGTACGATATGTACGATGTTTTCCGCCATGTCGTGCTCACCGGCAGAAATGAAAATCTTGGTACCAGTGAGGGAGTAAGAACCATCTTCATTGGGCTCTGCCTTGGTACGCAGGATACCCAGGTCAGTACCACAGTGCGGCTCGGTCAGACACATGGTGCCGGTCCAGCTGCCCTCAACCAGCTTGGTCAGGTAGGTCTCTTTCTGCGCGTCGGTACCGTGCGCGTCCAGCGTATTCATCGCGCCGTGAGACAGGCCCGGGTACATGCCCCAGGACCAGTTAACGGTTCCGATCATTTCGCTCAATACGGTACCCAGTGAGGGCGGCAGGCCCTGGCCACCGAACTCCTCATCATGCGCCAGAGATGGCCAGCCCGCTTCTACGAACTGCTGGTAAGCTTCCTTGAAGCCTTCGGGGGTCGTTACCTCACCGTCATTCCAGGTACAGCCCTGCTGGTCGCCAATCTGGTTCAGAGGGGCCAGCACGTTTTCGCAAAACTTGCTGCCTTCTTCGATAATGGCGTCAACCACGTCAGGGCTCGCCTCGTCATAGCCCAGGCTCGCGTAGTGGCCGTCAAAATCGAACAGTTCGCGCATGGCGAAACGAATGTCACGCACTGGAATTTTGATGTCGGTCATCCTGCTACCCTCATTTTCACTGTTGTATCTGTATCAGTTCTTGGTATTGCCGGCACAGAGTACCGACTGGTCACAATTGTGACCAAGAATTACGATTGGTTCATAATAGTAGTCGGGAGTCGGACGGCTCTATAGCGAAACCCGTCCAAAGCGCTGACAAAAATCGCGCGTCAGTGCTCCAAAGTATCAAGACTGATCAG
Organism: Microbulbifer sp. ABF4_148; assembly: GCF_056158985.1. NCBI lineage: Bacteria > Pseudomonadati > Pseudomonadota > Gammaproteobacteria > Cellvibrionales > Microbulbiferaceae > Microbulbifer > Microbulbifer sp. ABF4_148. The sequence continues at coordinate 2,412,008 of NZ_JBSWUI010000001.1, read as the reverse complement.
TCAGGCAGGACTGCCTGGCCACGGCCGCCTTTGCGATACTCCCCGGGCGTAATCCCGGTCCATTTCTTGAAAGCGCGGAAGAAGGCACTCGATTCATCAAAACCGAGCATTTCCGCAATCTGCCCATTGGAGAGATCCGGGCAGCTGAGGTAGTGAAAAGCCGCTTCCATACGGCATTCGTCCTTGAGTTTCTGGTAGGAAGTCCCCTCTTGCTGCAACCGCCGGCGCAAGGTTGTGACGGACATATTGAGGCGTTCCGCAACGACCTCTGCAGCAGGCATCGACTCACTCACATCCCGGTTGAGAATCGTCTTCACCTTGGTTTTGATACTGTTTGCACTGCCATCACTGATCACCAGGTGATAGGGCGCGGTACGAATAAAGTCTTCCACGGTCTGCGGACTTTGCACAACCGGGTAATCCAGATAGCGACTGTCGTACTCCAGGGCATTGAAAGGCTGATCAAAGCAAAGTTCGTCCGCCTCACTCTGGGCAAGCGTGCGGAATTCCTCCGGACAGGGGAAAGAGAAATGCAGGCGCGCAAGCGGAATTTCCCGGCCAACCAGCCAACAATAAAACCGGTGCCACACTGCCAGTGTAGTGCGCACGACACCCGGATTAGTGTTCGCCAACAGGGACTCAAACTCGCCGTCTGCAAGAGAGCTGATCCCGCGAATCGACACCATTTCCCGGCCGTCTACAGGACCTCGCAGCACGGGTTTCACTTTGAACCCCCGGCAAATTTCCATGAACTCGGCACTCAAGGTGATGGCCTGGCGAATGGTCGCACAGTTCACCACCATCAGGCACAGCAAGCGAAAGGAGCCAGAACGCACCCGGCCACCACTGAGCATGCCAAACCACTCGTTCTGGACTTGCCACATCACCCGTTGGTACAAGCGTCCATATTTCAGCGCGGAGAAAGCGGCAACGCCCTGCAACTCGGACTCATCGATATCGACAGAACTCAGCAGTTCCGCACGATCACAGCCATTGCGCTCCGCCTCTTCGAGCAAACGCTCCAGATAGGCGATCGGGATCCGAATATCTTCTTCAGAAATTGCCATCTATTTGCGACGCCCGCGGAACCAGTTCAGCAATGCACCGGCACCCAGCGCAACTGCCACAATCGCCACCAGAAACACCAGCAACAGAACCAGGTAGGAAAGCACCGTTTCCACCGGCAAATCCCAACTCAAGATGGCTGCAGCAATAAACGCTATACAGGCGAGCACGCTGGTTATGAAGGAACGACGTGTTTTCTTGGCCATACGAATTCCGACGGTCAATTGAACCTTTGGTCAGCCGGTAATACCGGCACTACCATTGAATGATGGGTAGGATAACCGATGCGGCGCGGAATCGTGAGCCAAAGCCCTTCGCGTGTCAACGTCGCCGGAGGTTGCCATGGATAACAGACTACTTTTTCGACAGGAAGATCGCTCGAGCCTGCTGAGACTCTTCAGCTGGTTAAGCGGAATGACCGCGATGATCGGGTCACTCATGTTGGGTGTCTTCTTGCTCGCATGACCGGACTTCATGGGCCACATTGCTCCATCGCGCCGCCCTCGACGCGTCACCGACACGTCGGTCAGCGTCGCGATGAAGATCTCTCGTCGGGCGCTAGGACTTCTCATCCGGCATTCCTCCTGCAACCAAGCGCCGCGGGTCTAATAAACGTGACAGCGTCTCTTCGTCCAACCCACTATCCTCGCGGGCAACGTCAATAATGGGCCGATGCTCTCGATAGGCGCGCTTGGCTATCTGTGCCGCTTTTTCATAACCGATCACCGGATTGAGTGCCGTCACCAGAATCGGATTCATCGACAGGGATTCACTGAGAGAAACGCTGTTGACCTGAAACTCGCCTATTGCCTTGTCTCCTACGAGCCGCAGGGCTGCTGACAGTAACTGAATGCTCTCCAGCAACGTTGCCGCAATCAGGGGCAGCATTACATTCAACTGAAAATTTCCACTCTGTGCAGCGACCATGATCGTCGTATCGTTGCCCATGACTCGCGCCGCCACCATCGCCGCAGACTCCGGAATAACCGGATTGACTTTTCCCGGCATAATGCTGCTGCCCGGCTGCAGCGCCCGCAGTTCGATTTCATGCAAGCCCGTCAAGGGTCCGCTATTCATCCAGCGCAAATCATTTGCGATTTTCATCAGGGCAACAGCAACCCCTTTCAGCCCACCCGACAGTTCCGCTGCGGTGTCCTGACCACTGATCGCAGCAAAACTATTTTCAGCAGGGTGAAAGCCGACTCCCATATTGGCGCTCAGCGCCTGACAAAACCGCTTGGAAAAATCAGGATGGGCGTTCAGCCCCGTACCAATCGCCGTCCCCCCTGGGCGAGCGCGGACAAGCGAGGCAGTGTTTCCTGCAGACGTGTCCTGCACAATGCGACCTGCGCTTGCCACGCTCCCATTTCCTGACCCAGGGTCATGGGTACAGCATCCATCAAATGGGTTCTACCCGTCTTGAGCACCTCGCCCACTTCACCTCGCTTGTTTTCAAGCACCGTCTCGAGATGGTCCAACGCAGGTAATAGCCGCTCATGCACGGCCTGATATGCACTGACGTGAATCGCACTGGGAATCACGTCATTACTACTTTGCCCCATATTGACATCGTCATTGGCACTGAGCGATACACCCGTCAAGCGTTCGGAAAGATGTGCCAGGACTTCGTTTACATTCATATTCGTGCTGGTGCCAGATCCGGTCTGATAAATGTCCACCGGGAACTGGTCTCGCAGTGGCATCTCGCCCAGTTGATCACAAGCATCAGCGGGCTTTCCCACTGAATCTGGTGAGGATTCGGCATCAATGCGCGCAAGAAGAAAATCACAGGCGAGAACGATGGCATCGGCCTTTTGTTCTGGCAGTTGACCCAACTCCTGATTGGCACGAGCGGCTGCACGTTTGATTTCTATGATCGCGCGAATAAATGAAAGCGGCAGGCCATGCCCGCTAACAGGAAAATTTTCACAGGCTCTCTGCGTCTGCGCCCCAAAAAGTGCTTTTGCGGGCACCCTTACCTCTCCGAGACTGTCTGACTCCAGACGATAGGCGCCCCTCTCCAGGCCCGACACATCGGCAGTACCAGTCGTGCTCTTTTTGGGATCCATGGCAATTTTCTCAGTAAAAGGTAAGGCTTGCCGGGGTCGAATATGTCCATTCGACCCGAGTACGCACCAGGCTCATTACTCAACAATCACAGTAATCTTTTCAGAAAAAACCGGCGGGCTGTGGGGCACATGCAGGTAATTGCCCAGCAACAGTTGTAGCGTATGTTTACCCGGAGGCAGCGTAATTTCGGTTTCGGTTTGACCACCACCGAAGTGCAAAATGTTATCGGTTACGGGCAGCGGCATGGTCATGTCCGGCAGTTCATCGACATTGATTAACACATGAAAATGACCCGAATACTTTTTGTCAGTACCCGCGGGCACCACTTCCATGCCATCAATGCCGAACTGCACCTTAAAAGTCCGCCCGACCGTTTCACCATCTTTCGGCGAAACAAAATATATCTTCGCATTCGGGGCAGATTCACTGAGCATACCGCGATCTGTCGAACCGTCGGCAGATGGCGTCACCTCAATCGCTTCTTCGCTGACCACTTTGTCCATGGGGCGTTCGCTGGGAGCTTCCCGTTCGGCATCGCCGGTGCGCCGCTCTCCACGCGTACAGCCAGCAGTGGCCAGCAACGCTACGCAACCCAGCATCAATACACCACGAACCAATACCGGTTTCATAGGAAACCCCTCGCTGTTACTTTGGTAATGCATCACCGGGCCATTGCGTCGCTCCCCGCAGCCCGATGAATGCACACACTGTACTCTCCAGCGCCTTTGGATCCAAACGATGGGCAGAAATAGCAACCTGGCTTAAAAAACCATGCGGTCTTAAAACAGCATTCTAAAAGGCGATGGGTGAAGACATCGAGGATTCTAACGGCAGTAACCGGCACAACGGCCCCGCGACTGCAAAAGTCAGCGCAACAAGGATGCAGACCAGCGACCTGCGTCAGACAGAAACACGACCTTCCTGGGTCCACTCACAGCGCACCTGCATGTCGCCACTGCCTGGCTCATGGAACAGGCCGGCGGCCTCCCAGGTAAATGAATGGATTCCGGACAATTCTGTTTCCAAATGTACGGTGGCGGACACCCAGTACATGCTGCGCAGCAGCTCCTCAAACTTCTGGATCCAGTGATTCCATTCGTACTCCACCGCACGGTAGGACGCACCAAAGTGAATCACATCGGTTTGATACTGAGATTGCTTTACCTTGATGGTAGGCACAGAGAACATATCGCGGCAAAGAAAGGGCCACTCATCCGCACTGGGCAGCGCAAGAATTGCAGAACGGTTGATACGACGCCGTTCGGTACTTCCCGCAAGATTATTACTGTCCTTGATACATCCGTAGACAATGGATTCCTGATCGCCTAGCACCGACTGTTCCCCAACGACCGGGCCAAACGACCCGGAGAAAGATAATTCGAACAGCCTCACTTTACCGGCGCCTATCAGAGAAAGCTACCGTTGCTAGCGGAATTGCATCTCAATCAGAAAACCTTGCATATAAAGCGAGCAACCCGCGCAGACTTCGAGCAAGAGCCTGGGACTGAAAGACCGTGAGTCAGTCAGTATGACTTGCCGAAAAATACCGCTCAGATCTCGATACCGAGCTCACCGAGCTTCACCAGGAACTGATCTTCGTCGAGCGTATCAATACCCAGCTCTCGCGCCTTGTTGAGCTTGGAGCCAGCACCAGGGCCGGCCACAACGCAACTGGTCTTGGCCGACACACTCCCGGCCACTTTGGCCCCCAGCTGCTGGAGGTAATCCTTGGCCTCGCTCCGCGAGAGCGTCTCCAGTTTGCCGGTCAGCACCCAGGTTTGCCCGGCCAGGGGTTGCGCGTCGGCGTCTGTCTGCATCGCATCCCAGTGCACCCCTGCCTGACGCAGCGCCTCAATCTCTTCCTGTGCATGCGATTGCTGGAAAAACTCGGCAACGAAATGGGCAACCACAGGACCGACATCCTCGACTTCCTGCAAGGCCTCAACGCCAGCAGACATCAAGGGGTCCAGCTCACCAAAATGACGGGCCAGGTTACGGGCGGTAGCTTCGCCAACTTCGCGAACACCAAGCGCATACAAAAACTTCGGCAGCGTCGTCGTTTTGCTGTGCTCGAGCGCGTCGATCAGGTTTTGCGCGGACTTTTGCCCCATTCGTTCAAGACCGGCCACGGCGTCCACATCAAGATGGTATAAACCGGACACCGACTGTAGCAGCCCCTCATCGACCAACTGATCGACCAGCTTGTCCCCCAGCCCCTCAATATCCAGCGCCTTACGCGAGGCAAAATGCTTGATCGCCTGCTTGCGCTGGGCACTACAAAACAACCCGCCACTACAACGGGCCACCGCCTCACCGGGCACAGACTCTACCGGCGAGTCACACACCGGACAGTGGTCAGGAAATTCTATCTCGCGGGCACCATCAGGGCGTTTACTCTTCACAACAGACACGACCTGGGGAATGACATCCCCAGCGCGGCGGATCACCACCGTATCGCCAACTTTGACCCCCAGACGGTCAATTTCATCGCGATTGTGCAGTGTTGCATTCGACACGGTGACGCCGCCCACAAAGACGGGCTCCAATCGCGCCACCGGTGTAACGGCGCCTGTGCGCCCCACCTGGAATTCAACGTCTTTGAGTACCGTCATTTCTTCCTGCGCAGGAAACTTGAAGGCCATTGCCCAGCGCGGTGCCCGAGCGACAAAACCGAGGCGTCGCTGCAACGGCGTGCTGTTGACTTTAAATACGATACCATCGATGTCGTAGGGCAGCTGATCGCGTTTTTCGCCCAGTTCCTGATGGTAGGCAATACACTCTTCAATATTGCCTGCAGCGCGCATCTCCGCGTTAATCCGGAAACCCCACGCATGTAATTGATGCAGGATATCGGTGTGTTTTTGCGGCAGGTCGGCGCCCTCAACAAGGCCAACACCGTATGCACACATCTCCAGCGGACGTTGCGCGGTAATTTTGGAGTCCAGCTGTCGCAAGCTGCCCGCCGCTGCATTGCGCGGGTTCACAAAAGTTTTTTCACCGGCCTTGCGCGCCCTCTCATTCAACGCCTCGAAACCGGCCTTTGGCATATAGATTTCACCGCGCACCTCCAATACTTCCGGCACCCCATTTTCCCTGAGGCGCAACGGCACCGAGCCAATGGTACGGACATTGCGCGTGATATCTTCACCGGTGCTGCCATCCCCCCGCGTTGCCGCCCGCTCCAGTACACTATTGCGATACAGCAGGCTCACCGCGATGCCATCCAGCTTGGGCTCGCATGCATACTCAACCGGATCCTGGGTATTGAGACGCTCGCGCACACGTCGATCAAACTCACGTAACTCGTCGTCATCAAAGGCGTTATCCAATGACAACATCGGTACTTCGTGTTGCACCTCTGCAAAAGCCGTCAGTGGCTCAGCGCCAACACGCTGAGAGGGCGAGTCAGCCGTCTGTAACGCCGGGTAATCGGCCTCCAGGCCCTGCAGCTCCCGCAGGCAGCGGTCGTACTCCACATCCGGCAGCTCAGGATTATCCAGTACGTAATACTGGTAATTTGCCTGAAGCAAAATTTTTCGCAGTTCCTGTACTCGAGCGCGGGCCTGCGCCGGGACTTCTTTAGCTGTCATTGGTCGAATAGAAAGATCTTATTGTGATTCGAATGGGAAGAGAGCACCGTTGACCCGCTATCCAGCGGGCCAACCTCTATGTCTCACGCCTGAGCGCGCGCTAGTGCCTTGCGGCGTTGGAACTCAGCGACACGCTGGCGGTAGTGCTCGGCAGTCTGCGCCGTGAAGACACTACGATGCTCATCTTTTAGCTCGCCTCCGAGCTGCTCTGCCACCTGGCGCGCCACAGAAAGCATTGCCTGGAGGGCCTTGATTGCCTCACCTTCGATCGGCAAGGTCAAAAACAAACTCAGGCCGGGTGTGGTGAAATCTTCCATTTGCCCCAGGTCAAACACACCGGGCTTTACCATATTCGCCAGACTGAACTCGATCGGGCCGTCATCCAAGCCGTCACGGTGGTAATGGAATATCTTCATGGTGCCGAAGCGCAAACCCGCCGCGAGCAATACTCGCAACAGGTCGTTACCTTCAAAGCAATCGCCTTCCCGGGCAACAATATTGATAATCAGGACTTCTTCCACCGGAGGCTTCTGCTCTGGCTCAGGGGTGGGGCCAGCGATTTTGCTCGACACCTTTCTGCCCTTCACGCGCACCTCGGGAACCGCCGCAGCCTCGGATACCGCCCCCACAGAACGGGATGTGTCAGGCAAGTCCTTGAGCAGCTCCGCACTGGCAGACTCGTCGAGGGAAGGCTCGCAACGACTGCTGTCGCTCACCAGAGACTCCATCAGGGTGGGCACCTGGTCTTCCAGGTTCAAGCTGGCTTGCTGAGGCGCAGCCTGGGCAGCCTGTGGCGCTGGCGCTTTCGCGGGTTGCGCAATGGTAGGCGCCGAAGTGTTCTTTTGTTCGCGGGCAGCCTCCAGCGCCCCGGTATCGCTGGGCTCTGCGCTCGCTGCAGGGACAACAGGAGCAGGCTCCAACCGTTCCCCACGCTCCTCACGCATCTCACGCACCTCGGGCAATGATGGCTCATCGGCTTTTTGTGCCGACTGGGACGGCGACGTGGCCACTTCTGCCCGCTCACTCTTTTTGCGGCCGGGCTGTGCGCCCTCGTATAACTGACGATTCAACTGCTCTGCATCTTCGGCACGACGTTGAGAAACCCGCACCTTACCCGGAAGCTCCCGCGCGATCTGCGCACGCCGGGCTTCTTCTTCTGGATCGTAGTCCTCCGGCAGGTTATCCAGAGGATCGCCGCTACCCTGCATCGCCCGTGAAAGATTGCGGGAAACACGCACCGTATCGCGCTGGCGCTTAACGGCGCGGCGCACACCATCAGCAACTGCCACCAACACGACGAGTGCCAGAATGGTAATTAGCCAATTGTCCATTTCAGCAAATTCCCCTGCACCTTATGCGGAAGCGAGTTCCGCAGCTTCCTCAACGTTGACCGATACCAGACGTGAAACGCCAGGTTCATGCATCGTGACGCCAAGTAGCTGGTGCGCCATTTCCATGGCGATTTTGTTGTGAGTGATATAGATAAATTGCACGTGCTGGGACATCTCTTCAACCATACGCGCATAACGACCAACGTTCGCGTCATCGAGCGGTGCATCCACTTCGTCGAGCATACAGAACGGGGCCGGATTGAGGCGGAAAATCGAGAATACCAGCGCAATGGCCGTCAAAGCCTTTTCACCACCGGACAGCAAATGAATTGTGCTGTTTCGCTTGCCGGGCGGGCGCGCCATGATCGCGATGCCAGTATCGAGCAGGTCCTCACCGGTCAGCTCCAAGTAAGCGTGACCGCCGCCGAACACTTTAGGGAACAATTCCTGCAGGCCCGTGTTGACCTGATCGAAGGTTTCCTTGAAGCGGGTACGGGTCTCTCGATCAATCTTCTTGATGGCGTTTTCGAGCGTTTCCAGCGCATCGGTCAAGTCATCGTACTGACGATCAAGATAATGTTTACGCTCGGACTCTTGCTTGTACTCGTCGATAGCCGCCAGGTTTATGGCACCCAGTCGCGAGATACGCGCCGCAACCAACTCCAGCGCTTCCTGCACTTGAGATATCGTCAGGTCACCAGGCAGCGCCCCCAGAACCTGGTCTACATCGTAATCCGACTCACGCAGCTGCTCTACCAGGCCATTGCGCTGAACTTCCAACGTTTGCGCAGCCAGGCGTTCCTGTTCCAACTGGGCACGAACACCCTGCAGTGCAGACTCGACCTTATGGCGCTCCTGCTCCTGCTCGCGCAGCCCGGATTCGACTTCTTCGAGCTTCTTGCGGGCGGTACCGAGCTCGCCCTCGATATCGAGTCGTTCGGCCAGCTTTTCTTCCAGCTCGCCCTGAAAGTCCTGTGACGGATCCTGAGTCTCCGTCATCTGCTCCTGCAGCTGCTCGCGACGGACGCGTAAACGCTCCAACTGCTCGCGCATCACCTTGAGCGTGCGCTCCAAGCTGATCATCTGGGTACGCACGGACTGTTCACGCATCGCCAGCTCGTGCGCACGGTCTTTGTCCTCACGGGCACGCTGGCGCGCCGCGTCCAGTGACTCGCGCAATGATTCACGTCTCTCGAGCAATGTCTCGCGCTGGTCGGTATCATCGCTCATGGCCTCAACCGCTTCCTGGAGCAACAAGCGCGCTTCAGACAGGGATTCAGTTTCCATATCGAGCTGCTCACGCACCTCGGCAATTTCCTGCTCAACGCGGTTGCGGCGCTCATTCATCTGTTCGGCGCGCGCGCGACGGGCAGATACCTGGCTGCGCAGTTCGGCTTCGCGACGCGCAAATTGCTCTGCTTCACTGCGTGACTGCTCGATGGCGGATTCCAGCTCAGCAGATTTTTCGCGCAGGGACTCTCGCTCCGCAGACAACGTTTCGATCTGCTCTTCACAGGCAGCGATGGACTGCTCCAGTTCCTCCAGCTCCTGCTTGCGCGCCAGTACACCGGACTCCGCATCGGACGCACGACTGACACGCAGCCAGTTGGGACCAACCCACAGACCATCACGCGTCACGATCGATTCGTGCGCCTCCAGTTGGCCGCGCACGGCCAGGGCGGCAGTCAGGTCTTCCGCGGTATAGATTCCAGCCACCACGCTGCCGAGCACTTCGGGCCCCGTGACGACGGCTGAGAGTGGAGACAGCGAACTGTCGGCGACTGCCGGTACCGCACTGCGATCAATAAACGTGGCCTGTCCGCTTTCCAGCGCTCCGAGGGCTTCGGTGAGGCTTTCCAGTTGATCGACACAGAGTGCCTGCAGCTGGTTACCCAGTACCGTTTCAACGGCTTTTTCCCAGCCGGCGCTGGCACTGACCTGGTCGGCGAGTCGCGGCGTATCAGCCAATTGCTGCTGCTGAAGCCAGTTTTCAACCGACTTGCCCTGCCCCATGGCCGCCTGCTGCAGCGCTTCCAGCGAGGCCTGGCGCCCGCGACTGGTCTGCAGCTCGAGACGCAGCTTATCCAGCGCACTGCCGAGTTCGCTGTCGCGGACTTTTTGCTCCGCCAGTGCTTCATTTTTTTCAGCAACTGACTCGCGGCGTTCAGTGGCCTGCATCTCCAGCTCAGCCATCTCTTCGTTGAGCTGCTCCAGGTCACCGTCTTCTTCCTGACCGACCAAGCCTGCCTGTTCACTCTGGAGCTTGTTAATACGTTCCTGCAAACGCTGCCCGGAAGTTTCCAGATGCTGAATACGGGACTGCTGAACCTCGGCTTTCTGGCGCGAGCCGGACGCACCGGCATTAAACTGGTCCCACTCATTCTGCCAGTCGCGCATCTGGTCTTCCGCGCTCAGCAGGGTCTGGGAAGACTCCTCCTCCGCGGCCTGGACCATCTCCATATCCGGATTGATGACTTCGAGTTCCGCCTCAAATTCAGCGGCTTTCTCCTGATCGACCTGCAGGGCGGTCTCCGCCTCGCGGAATTCCTGCTCGGTCTGCTGCAGGTCGGATTGCAATCGGGTGTTGCGTTCGCGGGCGTGCGCAATGCTCTGTTCAAGGCGCGCAATGTCAGCACCAACCGCATAGAAGCGACCCTGAACTTCATTGAAGCTATCAGAAAGCTCGTGATAGCCCACTCGCTTCTGTTCGATATCGGTATCGCAACTCACCTGGCGAGTGACCAGTTCTTCGACCGTGAGCTCCAGCTCCCCGATCTGACGCTGCTTGTCGCCGGCCTGATCGTCGAGATCCCGGTACTTCAGGGCCTGCAAATTGGCCTTGTGCGCGCGCTCCTCTTCTTTGAAGCGACTGTATTTTTCGGCGGCCGCAGCCTGTCGTTCCAGGCGAGACAGCTGACGATCCAGCTCGTCGCGAATATCGGTGAGTCGCTCCAGGTTCTCGTGGGTACGGCGCATGCGATTTTCGGTATCGCGCCGGCGCTCCTTGTACTTGGAGATACCCGCAGCCTCTTCGATGTAAACCCGCAGCTCCTCGGGTTTGGCCTCGATGAGCTTGGAGATCATGCCCTGCTCAATAATCGCATAGCTGCGCGGGCCAAGACCGGTACCCAGGAACAGGTCGGTCACATCGCGACGACGGCACTTTTCGCCATTCAGGTAGTAATTGTTCTGACCATCACGGGTAACACGGCGCTTGACCGAAATCTCCGCGAAACCGGCATAGGCACCAGTCAGCTTGCCCTCAGAGTTATCAAACACCAGCTCGATGGATGCCTGCCCCACAGGCTTCCGGCCGCTGGAACCATTGAAGATGACGTCCGTCATGGAGTCACCGCGCAAGTTTTTCGCAGACGACTCCCCCATAACCCAGCGCACGGCGTCAATGGTATTGGACTTACCACAGCCATTGGGGCCGACAACGGCACTCAGGTTGGACGGAAAGTGGACAGTGGTCGGGTCAACGAAAGATTTGAAACCCGCAAGCTTGATGCACTTCAGACGCATGTAATTTGTAACTCGATTTGTATTGTCTGCCGGCAGGCGCCAGGGAGGCAGGCCCAGGCCGCACCAAATAGGCGATTGTACATGTCTGAGCGAGTGGTTTCAGCGCTTATTTACACACAAATGACACGGGCACTTGCCGTGCCGGCACCCCCGCCATAGAGGCAGGCGTGACCAGCACGTCAGGGAGGAAATGAGAGGACTTAGAGCTCTTCGTCGATGGTAATCGACACGGGCTGAACCCATTGCGCGGACGGCAGTTCTGCCACAACGCCCTGCCAGTCACCCGGCGCAGGACGGGCATCCCCCTTGAGGGCGAGCCGGGCAACCACCTGAACCGCATCAACGGTGGCCAGGGTCGCACTGGGCATCATCGCGCTGGACTTATCCAGCACCACCTCAGCGGGCAACTGACTGGCCGTCAGACGAACAATCGCCAGCGGCATCCGACTCTGGGTACCACGGGCATAGATAAACACCGGTGTGTCCGCAGGGGCGTCAATCCCCTCGGCCAGTGAAACACTGACCCGGATTGAGGGTTCCGCAGGCTGCGCACCATCCACCGCGACAGCTGCGGCTGCGGCACCTTCCATGCTGGCATCGGCCAGGGCTTTCTCTGCCCGCGCCACACCGGCCGCAAGCGCCTGTGCAGAGGGAGAATCTCCCGGCAACTGACGCAGGGCGCGCAACCAGTAGTCCCGCGCAGCGGTGTAATCCTGCGACTCGAATGCCGCAATTCCCGCGAGTCCCAGAGCAGTGCCGTTATTAGGCTGTTCCGCCAGCACCTGCTGTACCAGACCACTGATCTCCGGAGAGATCCGGGATCCGTTCGCAAAGAACAGCGCTTGCGCGAGCTCAGCCTTGAGCCCAGTCGCCTGCGGCTCTCGCTCGATCACGTACTGATAAGACGCCACCGCAGCACGCAGATCACCATCGACCATCTGACGCTGGGCCAGCGCGTAGCGACTCGTGAGATCGTCCGGGTTGCGCTCTGTCCACGCCTCCAGACCGGCGGAGATACGGGCTTCCAGCACCTTGGAACTCTCGCCCTGCTGACTCGCCACGATATCCTGATAGAGCACCAAACCCGCAGCATTACCGCTGTACTGATACAGCCCCAGGGCCAACATCGGCACCAGCACCGCCAGGACCAGCAGCAGCCCGCGACCGCCACGCGCCGTCGCATGCGCACCGACGTCAGCCTCAGCCGCGAGCAGGTTGCGGGCGATTTCGGTCTCCATTTGCGCAAACTGGCCATCATCGACCTGCCCACCCTTGCGGGCCCGCTGCAAGTCGGCTAACTGCTCGCGATAGACCGTTGCCAGCGCCGCACGATGCCCTTCTTTGCTCGACGCGTTACGACCCGCTCCGCGCGCGGCTGGCCAGAGCAGAAAGGACACACACAGCAGGGCCAGCAAGGCCATCCCTATCCACATTTCAATCATTCTGACGCCCCTCTTGCGGCTCACGCTCCTGCGCAGTCAGGGCATCATCCCCAACCAGACGGCGAAGACGCTCGCGCTCCTCACCGGTGAGTTCGCCACTATCGTCACTTTGCAGCGCCCCGGTGCCCGAGCGCGAGCGCATGACAATGACCAGCAACACAATCAAACCAATTGCCCCAAAAACACCCGGAGCGAGCCACAGCGCCATGGTATTGCTCTGCAACGGCGGACGGTAGAGGACAAAATCCCCATAACGGGCAACCATGTAGTCCCGGATTTCTATATCGGTGAAACCCTCTTCCAGCAGGCGACGTATTTCCCTGCGCAAATCCTGAGCCACCGGCGAATCCGAGCCAGCCAAATTCTGGTTCTGGCACTTGGGGCAGCGCATTTCTTCAATCAACACATCGTAACGGGCCGCCAACTCCGGTGTGGACAGTGGCTCCACTTCTACGGCGGCGACCACCATTGCAGAGATGGTCATTCCCACCAGCAGCGCTATCAGCCGCAAAGGACGAAATATCCGGCCTGCCAAGTTCACGATCTGCCTCACGGGCCCCTCCGAGCGGTAAGTGGCAAAAATTGAGCAGAGTATACCAGCCCGGAGGCCCTACCACACGGGCCGAGATCAGTGCCAAATACTACTTAAGCTATTGAAAGACAAAAAATTTTACAGAAACCGTTGACCCTGCAATAAATATCATTACTATACCCAGCTCCTGACGCGGGGTGGTTAGCTCAGTTGGGAGAGCGACGGCCTTACAAGCCGTAGGTCACAGGTTCGACCCCTGTACCACCCACCACTTCCCCTCACCTGCCCGGCAGGTTGATACAGGGAAGCAAGGAATGCGGACCGGTAGTTCAGTTGGTTAGAATGCCGGCCTGTCACGCCGGAGGTCGCGGGTTCGAGTCCCGTCCGGTCCGCCATATACAGAAAAGGCTCACACGCAAGTGTGGGCCTTTTTTGTATCTGTTGGATCGGCGTGCGAGAGCCCCCGTTCGACAACAGCGCGCAAGCGCTGGTGGACGCCGCAGGCGCCCGAAGGGTGAGCGGCCACGCCGCGAATCAATCCCGTCCGGTCCGCCATATACAAAAAAGGCTCACACGAAAGTGTGGGCCTTTTTTGTATCTGTTGGATCGGCGTGCGAGAGCCCCCGTACGACAACAGCGCGCAAGCGCTGGTGGACGCCGCAGGCGCCCGAAGGGTGAGCGGCCATGCCGCGAATCAATCCCGTCCGTCCACGACGGGCAAAACAGCCCCACTCAAAAGCACAGGGTCTTTTTCTAAAGCAGCACTGTTGCGGACAACAAAACGAGCAGCATTCAAAAAGCCGGGGCGGGAAGTTTGCGTCAGGACCGCACACCCAGCCCAGGCATCACGGCACCGGCGGCCAATCCCGCACTTTTTCACCCGCTTCCCACGCGTGTGCCCAGGCCGGCATCTCCGGCTGCCAGCCGTCTGCCCCCATTGCCCGACTCACCTCTTCTGCCGGTACCGTCCCCTTTTTACTGGTTACCGCTGTGCGTAACAGTACCGAAGAACACGGCTCGCCCTTTACCCACATGGATTGCAATACATAAATCCATCGACCATCAAATCCGGCAACTTGCGTGCGGATCGTGACCCGATCAAACGCCCGGATCCGTTTACGGTAGCGCACTGTACTGCCGGCAACGACCAGCCCCCAACGATGCTTCCGCAGGGCCGCGGCCAAACCGGTACGCACTGAGAGACTAAACCGACCAAGATCATAAAGCGTCAATACACGCCCGTTGTTCATCTCGATGAACATATCCAGATCCCAGGGCCGACACACAAAGGTGGCCTCATCGATACCACCTGGATCCAAAGGAGTCGCACGACGGGCACGCCATAAGGTGGCGAGAAAGCGGACGAAGGGATACATAAGTACAGCCTGCACAAATTGCTGAGTAACGGGAGCGCACAGGCACCCGGTAATGTGGCCGGATACTATGCGTCGGCAACCAGCAGTTCCAGAGCGCAAACCGTATTCGGTCGGTCTGGCCGATCATGTTGGAAGAATTCGCAAGCAGGTATTGGCGAACTGCCATTTCGACGCATTCACAGGCGTTGCCCCGGGAGCAAAAAACCGAGCGAGACACCCGTTGAACAAAAATCAGCCCAAGTCAGAAAAGTGCAAACAAATCGTTGACCGCCCGAAAAATTTCATTACTATACGCACCTCCTGACGCGGGGTGGTTAGCTCAGTTGGGAGAGCGACGGCCTTACAAGCCGTAGGTCACAGGTTCGACCCCTGTACCACCCACCACTTCCCCTCACCTGCCCGGCAGGTTGATACAGGGAAGCAAGGAATGCGGACCGGTAGTTCAGTTGGTTAGAATGCCGGCCTGTCACGCCGGAGGTCGCGGGTTCGAGTCCCGTCCGGTCCGCCATATACAGAAAAGGCTCACACGAAAGTGTGGGCCTTTTTTGTATCTGTTGGATCGGCGTACGAGAGCCCCCGTTCGACAACAGCGCGCAAGCGCTGGTGGACGCCGAAGGCGCCCGAAGGGTGAGCGGCTATGCCGCGAATCAATCCCGTCCGGTCCGCCAACTACAGCAAAGGCTCACACGAAAGTGTGGGCCTTTTTTGTATCTGCTGGATCGGCGTGCGAGAGCCCCGTTCGACAACAGCGCGCAAGCGCTGGTGGACGCCGCAGGCGCCCGAAGGGTGAGCGGCCACGCCGCGAATCAATCCCGTCTGCGCCGCCAACTACAGAAAAGGCTCACACGAAAGTGTGGGCCTTTTTTATATCTGTTGGATCGGCATGCGAGAAGCCCCGTTCGACAATAGCGCGCAAGCGCTGGTGGACGCCGCAGGCGCCCGAAGGGTGAGCGGCTATGCAACGACCCAACCCTGTCCGCCCCGCCCTATCCGCTCCGCCCTGTACGAAAAAGCCCCGCTCGCTGGAGCAGGGCTTTTTGTGTGCAAAATCGAGGGCAACGTTGGGGGAAGAACATTCCAGCACAACGTCAACCGAGCTGACGCTTACTCGTGCTTATGCTCTGGATAATAAGGCGCGAGCGCTTTGATCTTGGTTTCGAGATCCGTCACATGTTTCATATCCGTATTTTGTTTAACCTTCATCGCAGCAACGATCACTGCATGATGCTTCATCAGGCGTTCTGCATAATCCTTCTGGTCCGCCTTAACACGCTGGGTCAGAAAATAATCACTGATCGTCTCAATGATGTTTTGGGCATGAGTCTCCTTATTCATCACCCAACGTATTAGCTGGTTATTCGACTGGGGGTCGTCTTTACCGGACAATTGAGCGATTAAGTCGATCGACTTTCTCACGGTCGCCGCATCTTCCAGCATCAATTTGACCCTCGCGTGATCGTCATAGATTCCACAGGGAATCTGACAATGGCTATACGCGAGCTGCGAAAACCCGGCCGTTACGGCCAGGAGCAAAAACAGCGTACTGATAAGTTTCTTCATGGGTTGTCCGTCCCTTTTCTATCCGCGGTTTCCAACAGGAACCGGTACTTGCTTCGAAAAAATGGCACAAAAGCCTACCATTCCAACAACGCTACCGCCCAACAGTCTATCTAGGCTTTTTCAGCTTACCAATATCATTTATTCATTAAAGAGATTAGGAGAAATGAAAAACACGAACTGAAGAGGCTTGCGACGCCTCGGTTGCATTCACCGACACCCGGCGATCCGCAACGCCCGATGCCGACCCCGCTCGCGCTGTAAACTAGCGCTTGGCGACTGCCATCAGAACGGTCATTTCTCCTTCCTCTGCTTCCATCGAAAAAGGCCAGGAAATATCCGGCTGCTGAAAACCCGCACTCCCGATTGCACGCTCCACTTCCTCAGTGGTGAATCCAGGTCCGGCGCCGTTATCGCACTTCCACCAATCCCACTGCACAATGTGTCCGCCGGGCTTCAATAGCTGCCGCAAGCGGGCCAGTGTCTCTGCGTAGTTTTCGACAAATGCCAGTGCGGAAGATGCCACTACCAAGTCAAACCTATCGGCCAGGTGATAGGCACCCACCACCTCATCCGTGAGCGCTTGGGCAATCGTTGCAACACTTTCAATGTGCTTGGCCTCCAACACTGCAATCATTTTCGCAGAGGTGTCGAGCGCGACCACTTCCCTGGCGGACTGAGCAATGCGCTCGGCAAGCAATCCGGTTCCACAACCAAAATCAAAAATATGAGCCTCTTGCACACCTACCCTGGCGATCAGGCTCTCATACGCCTGTTGTGCATACGCAATCGCCTGCGCGTTATCGTCCCAACTCTCTGCGTAGTCATCCCAGCTGCTACCCATCGCAACCGTGCCTCCATCTTGTCATCGCACGAGATTTATTTCATTGATCGCGCAGACACGGTGCAACTAAGCTCATTCGTCCTCGGCACCAGACCAACACAGTGCCCGAGCTCAGACCAGTTTTTACGCCAGGATTCACTCATGCTCGACTATCATCAGGTGCGCAGAAATATTGCCAAACTGGTATAGGCGTACCGAGGCGCAAGCGAACCAAAAGAGATAAATTCACGATTTATCCGGAGTGTTACTCTCCATCGCCTGCGCATCACCTGGTCTCTGGGCAATCTGATCGCGATACTTCGTCAGTGCGTCTGACAGCGCCATATCGTAAGAAAGCACCCAGTCCAGGCAGGAAGTGAGCAGGATGTCGGCAACTCCAAACGCCTTACCTCCGACAAAAGCACGTCCGTCCTCGAGCCAGCGAGCGGCTTCGTCCAGCCCACGTCCGACGTATTTTTTCGCTGCGTCCACTGCGACCGGCGCTGCGCCATAGGTTTCTGAGAGTCCCAACGGGGGCTTATCATGCATTCGGACCGTGTATAGCCGCGCGTCCATCTCTGTCATGATGTAAAAGATTCTATCGAACAGCACGGCCCGCTCTGCGCTGCCGATCGCCGGCATTGGCATCCCGCGTTCTCCATAGCGATCCGCCAGATAGCAAATGATGGCCGCACTCTCACCGATCCCCACCCGGTCGTCCTGGTAAAACGGGACCTTGTGCCGCGGGTTCAGCTTAAGCAGCCCGGACTTTTCGATACCTCCACCACGGGGCAATACCTTCTTGTGCTCAAACTCCAGTCCGAGCTCAATCAACGCCCACTGTGGTCGTAAAGTGCGTGATGTCCCTGTACCCCAGACAACTCTCGATTCACTCATCGCGTCACCCCATCTCAACTTGGCATGCACGATAGAAATCCGCCATGCTGTTTACAGTCAGTGGCACAAGTATAAGGAGTCGACAGGAGGGGCCAGTACTATTGGATCAAGTTAAAGCGACAGGCTAGTGACTGAGAAGTCTCAACTGTCGTGAAGCGCGTAAAGTCTGCGAGCAGTGATCTCGGGGGCCACGCTCCAATGCACCTTGAATCGCCAGTCAACCCGAGCCCTGCGCCAGGGTTCAGATCCTAGTGAGTCATTGGTACCACTAACCGCGAGATTCCAACGCTTTTATTTTTTGGCGTTCTTCGAGGGCTTTACGCTGCAAGTACAGCGCGAGGACACTACCAGGCGCGTCTTGCCCCGCACGTCTGAACACGAAAATCAGGTTCACAATGGACAGCAGCAACAAGCCGATGACCAGCAATGCAGTGGAGTTGACCGACATAGTCTCAGAGTGAAATATCGCCGGGCCCATCAGCAACACGCAGTAAAGACAAAATAGCAACACTGCTGAATTACCGAGTATCACAATGGTTTTCATCGGTGTCTCCAGGAATTTTTTCATGGGTGTCATTCGCGCACGCCAGGTACATCCACCCTCTCTTCCAGCCTTTACGGTAGAGTCCCTTGGCGAACCAACTATAGCCGGGTAAAACCAGATCGCCAGAACGGGCCGAGCCTGGGCGCGGCAAGAAAACGTGGAGAATCCGGAGGCCGTCCGTGCAGGCTCACAGGGCCAATGATCGTTCGGAAGGCGAACAGTGCTGAATTTCAGCAGAAAAGATCATGAAACGGTGCATTTAATATGCGCGGGATTCAACTACGACTATCACCGTAGCGGCAGACATCAGAAAGACTACAGGCGCTCAATCGGGCAAACTGAACGACTCACCCAATAGCTGTTGTTTCAGGCCATCCCAATGGTCTTCCGGCACTTGAATCGCGACTTTTACGGCCTGTCCGTAGGATACATTGACGCAATAGCCACCGGCCTGCCCAACGAGAAACCGCAAACGCGACTCCTGGGCAAAACCGCACACTACCTGTGCATCCTTCAAGGGCACGTGAGTTTTGAGCTGGGCGCTCTGCAGGGCGGCGCTCACCGCGCCACGGTAGGCTCGCATTAGGCCGCCAACGCCGAGCTTTGTACCACCAAAGTAACGGGTGACGATCGCCCCCACATTACCGACATCCTGTTTAAGGAGAAACTCCAGCATTGGACGCCCGGCACTCCCACCTGGTTCGCCGTCGTCGTCAGCCTGCATCGTATCGGGGTTGGAAGGATTGCCAAGAATCAGTGCCGTACAGTGATGGCTGGCGTCTGGGTAACGTGTCTGGATTAACTCGACCTGTGCACGAAAAGCCGCTCTATCTTCAACCGGGCCGAGCCAGCAGATAAATCGGCTTTTCTTTTCCTCGGTTTCACTGACAACGGGTGATAAGGGACTCTGGTAACTCACCGGCGAACTCATCCCAGGATTGCGTTTGCAAGCGCTGGTAAAGCGGCTGCAGCTTGGTCTGCCAAATACGGTCGTCAACCACACCGACGTGTTTACAGCGGATCGTGCCGCCGGCATCCACCAGGAAGGTTTCCGGGGCACCGAATACACCCAGATCGAGTGCGAGCCGCCCTTCCTTGTCGAAGACACTGAACAGGTAGGGGTTATGGAACTTATCCAGCCACTTTCGCGCTTCAGCCGCATCGTCTTTCAAGTTGACGCCAACGATCGGCACGCCCTCTTCCGCCAGCTTGTTGAGATACGGGTGCTCAACACGACAGGCGATGCACCAGGTTGCC
The DNA here is from genome assembly GCF_056158985.1 of Microbulbifer sp. ABF4_148. NCBI lineage: Bacteria > Pseudomonadati > Pseudomonadota > Gammaproteobacteria > Cellvibrionales > Microbulbiferaceae > Microbulbifer > Microbulbifer sp. ABF4_148. The sequence continues at coordinate 2,391,999 of NZ_JBSWUI010000001.1, read as the reverse complement.
CAGACATTCATCAACAGCGGTTTTGCCGGAAGATCCGATTTCTTCACCAGCTGCTGCGTGTCAGATACCCGCGGCAAATCAAACTCCGGCACAGGCTTGTTCAGTAGTGCAGAGGGCATCTCTTGCGGATCAAGCGACAGACCGCGCCAGAACAGCACGGCCAGTGCCGCGAATATAATCAGGGGCAGAAAAAGTTTCAGCCTAGCCATGGTTGCGAAAGGACTCCTTTGACTCCGCAATACTCGATTCAGATTGCCTGCGGCGCGGGCTTACCAGACGTATCTTTTGATGACGCCTTCTCGGTATGTTGCACACGTGCTTTACGGTAACGCTTGTCGGCTACCGCAATAGCACCACCCAGCGCCATAAACAGTGAGCCAAGCCAGATCCAGACAACAAACGCCTTATACTGCAGGCGCACCGCCCAATCCCCTTCCGGGCGCATCCTGTCCATTGGCTCACCGAGAGCCACGTACAAATCTCGGAACAGGGTGGTGTTGATAGAAGCCTCGGTCATGGTATTGCCACCGGAGAAATAATTGCGTTTCTGCGGTTTCAACTCAGCAATCACTTCGCCATCGCGACTGACCAGCAATTGACCTTCCATCGCGCGGTAGTTCGGCCCCTGTACAATCTCGATGCCATCAAACCGGAAGGTATAGCCGGCCACTTCGTGGCTGCTACCGGGCGACATACGTACATCGTCCTCGACGCTGTAAACAGTCGTCAGCGCAGCACCCAGCACAGAGATGGCCAGACCGATATGAGCGAGATGCATACCGTAGTAGCTCGCGCGCTGGCGCTTCAGGCCAATCCAGAAGGATTCGGCGTTGCGAGTGCGCGAAAGGATATTGGCAATGCAGGATGCGGTTATCCAGACACCGGTGAAAATACCGACTGCCGCTCCCCAGTGGAAACCACCCAGCGCAAACGGCAGCGCCGCACCAGCGATCAGCGCGATCACGAAGGGCAAGCCCCACGCACCGAGCAGACGATCCCAGCGGCTGTCTTTCCAGTTGGCATGAATCCCCATACCCAGCAGTACGCCGAGCAACAGCGTGAGGGGTACAAAGAACAGGTTAAAGAATGGCGGGCCCACACTGATTTTGCCCCAGCCAAGCGCATCTGCCAGCAGCGGATACAGCGTTCCGGTCAGGACAACTCCGGTGATCAGCATCAGGAGGATATTGTTGCCGAGCAGGAAGGTTTCCAGCGAGCGGAAAGAGAATACACTTCCGGCGCTTACCGCCGGGGCGCGCAAGGCGAACAGAATCAGAGACAGGCCGACCACGATCACCAGGAAGCCCAGTATAAAACCGCCGCGAAGCGGATCGGTGGCAAAAGCATGCACGGAAGTCAGCACCCCGGAACGAACCAGGAAAGTACCCAGCAGGCTTAGACTGAAGGCAAAAATCGCGAGCAGGATGGTCCAGCTCTTGAACAGCCCCCGTTTTTCACTGACCGCAAGGGAGTGCAACAGCGCAGTACCCACCAGCCACGGCATAAAAGAGGCATTTTCGACCGGGTCCCAGAACCACCAGCCGCCCCAGCCAAGCTCGTAGTAGGCCCACCAGCTTCCCAGCGCGATGCCCAGCGTCAGGAAAGCCCAGGCCACTGCCGTCCAGGGCCGCGCCCAACGCGCCCACGCCGCATCCAGTTGCCCGCCGAGCAGGGCCGCAATGGCAAAGGCGAAGGCCACTGAAAATCCTACATACCCCATATACAACAGGGGTGGATGGATGATCATCCCCGGATCCTGCAACAGCGGATTCAGGTCATTACCTTCCACCGGCGGGAACGGCAGACCGCGATCGAACGGATTGGAGGTCATCAGGATAAACAGGAAAAAGCCGATCAGCACGATACCGAGCACAGACAGTACCCGGGCCACCAGCTCTTCAGGCAACTGCTTGCTGAACAGGGCCACAGCGGCAGTCCAGCCTGCGAGCATCAGCAACCACAAGAGGATAGAACCCTCATGTCCACCCCAAACCGCGGTGATCTTATAGTGCGTCGGCAGAATACTGTTGGAGTTCTGCGCCACATAATTGACGGTGAAGTCACTCTGCACGAATGCAAGTACAAGGCATACGAAGGCAATGGCGGTGAAAACCAGAATACCAAACGACAGTGGTCGCGCGGATTGCATCCAAATAGTGCGACAGGTATAGCTGCCGGCCATGGGAACAATAGCGAGCGCTACGGATAGCAGTACGCCCACCAGCAGGGAAAAATGGCCAAATTCAGGTGTCATATTTTTGCGTTGCCCTCACAGGTCGCCTTGCCAGCCATGCTCTCTGCAACTTCCGGCGGAGTGTAAGTTTCATCGTGCTTGGCCAACACCTGGTCCGCACGGACCTCTCCATTTCGCAGCAACTTACCGGTAACCACCGCGGCCTCCCCCTCTGCGAAAAGGTCGGGAAGAATTTTGTCGAACACCACGGTCAACTCTTCAGCGCCATCGGTAAGCATAAAGCGCACATCCAGAGAATCATCCGCGCGCACAATACTGCCCGGCACCACGCAGCCGCCGGCGCGAATACGTTTCTCAAACGGCACTTCACCGGCAGCGAATGCGCTGGGGGCATAGAAGAAGTCCATATTGTTGCGCATAGCGTAGGTGACAAAACCCACCGCGGCACTGGAGAGCGCGACCAGGACCACGACCAGTATCAGGCGTTGTTTACGTGCGGGATGCATGGGCATTAGGCGTCCTTAAACTTCTAGATTCAGTATTTGTTTCGCGACCAACCGTCAGGCGGTTTCACCAGCTTCTTCGCCGGACTTGGCTTGGCCGGACACGCGCTCGCCGCGCTCATTACGTCGCGCCTGGATGCGTTGCTGACGCTGCCACTCGCGCGCCAGCTGACGGCGGCGCAGAACCGGCTGCACCAACAGACTCGCCAGCGCAAACAGGGTTACCGCATAGGCAGCCCAGACATACGGGCCATGGCCATTCATTGCGAGAAACGCGGCGAAGCTCTCAAACTGGAATGTCATGTTACTTCCCTCCCGCCAGCAACTGCTGAACCCACTGGGTCTTTGACTCCCGCTGGATAACCAGTACCCGCGTATGACTGATCAGAGCCCAGGCATAGAACAGGTAAAAACCGGCAATCATGATCATCAGCGGATAAAACATGCTCGGATCAATGGTGCTTGATTCCGTAATTTTGATAGTGGCGGGCTGATGGAGCGTGAACCACCAGTCGACAGACTTGTAGATAATGGGAATATTGGCGGTGCCAACCAGGGCGAGAATGGCACTGGCCTTGTCCGCCATGACTTCACGGGTATAGGCACGCGACAGGGCGATGACACCGATGTAGAGGAACAGCAGCATAACCATCGACGTGATTCGCGCATCCCACACCCAGTAGGTACCCCACGTGGGCTTGCCCCAAACAGCGCCGGTAAACAGTGCAATAAAAGTCAGTACTGCGCCAATGGGGGCGGCCGCGCGCATGACCACGAACGACAGCTTCATCTTCCAGATCAGACCGATGGCACCGCTAATGGCCATGATGTAGTAACCGGCCAGGGCAAGAAACGCAGCGGGCACATGGATGTAGATAATGCGGTAACTATTGCCCTGCTTGGCGTCTTCTGGCGCAAAACCCAGCCCCCAGACCGTCCCGGTTACCAGCAATGCCAGACTAACTACCGCAATCCACGGCAGCCAGACACTGGTTTTTTCGTAAAACCAGCGGGGTGATCCCAAGCGGTGAAACCATTGCCAAGAAGCCACAGGCAACCTCCGTCAATTATCTGTACTGATGCGGATTGCACCCGCTGCCGCCAGCGGTGCCAGGGCAGCAGCGCCCGCCAGTAAAGCCGCCAACACTGCCAGCGGCGCAGCATAGTCGTAGCCATCAAGAGCGGCCTGCACCGCGCCCGTGCCGAAGATTAACACGGGCACATACAGCGGCATAACAATCAGCGCGAGAAGCAATCCCGGACGACGCAGCGCCACGGTCAGTGCCGCCCCGACCGAGCCGATCAAGCTCAAACTGGCAGTGCCCAGCAAAAGCGAGACCAACAGGCACCAGTAGCCGTCCGCCGACATATTCAGCATGCCTGCCAGCATCGGCGACAGCAGAGCCAACGGCAATCCAGTGACCAACCAGTGCACAGTCGCCTTGGCCAAAACGGCGAAATACAGGGGCTGTGGGGCGAGCGTCAGTTGCTCCAGCGAGCCATCTTCAAAATCACTGCGAAACAGACTCTCCTGGGAGAGCATGGTCGCCAACAGGGCCATGATCCAGATCATACCGGGGGCCATGCGCGCCAACAGCTCTGGCTCTGGCCCGACCCCGAGCGGAAGCAGCGCCAGCACCGTCACAAAAAACAGGATTGGATTGGCGATATCCGCGCGACGCCGCAGCGCCAACAACAACTCAACCCGCATCAGCGCGAGGAAACCCGTACTTGCCCGGCGCCCCTGCGCCGCTGGGACTGCAGCGACTTCGCCAAGATCAGCTGACGACATCAAGCGCCTCCCGTTTGGCGTAATCGCCAAGCCGTACGACCTGCAGGGATTCCAGAGAAACGGGCTGATGCGAGGTAAACAGCACCGCCCCACCCCGCGAAAGGTGCGCAGCCATTTGCTTTTCAAGGCTCGCAACACCGGCAACATCCAGCGCCGCTAGCGGCTCATCCAAAATCCACAATACCGGCGCATCGGGCAGAAAAAGGCGAGCGAGGGCGACCCGTCGGTTCTGACCCGCAGAGAGTTGTAGGCAGAGACTATCCTCGAAACCAAACAGATCGACACAGTCGAGCGCGTGCAGCGCCTCGTCGTGGCGCGCGCCATACCAGGCAAGATTCTCCAGCGGTGTCAGGCCGCGGCGCACCCCAGCATTGTGACCAATATACAGGAGGGATTCACGCAAATACGGAAGTGCCTCTGGATAGGCTTGCCCCCGCCACAAAATCTGGCCCTCGAAGTCGCTGGCACTGCCAATCAGGGTACGTAACAAGGTACTTTTACCGGCACCATTTGCGCCCTCCAGCTGAATTGCGCTACCCGCCTCGAGGGAAAAGGACAGCCCGGTAAACAGGCAGCGATCATCCCGCTCGCAGGTCAGATTCTGCACCTGCAATAACGGCCCTGTGTGTGGGACTGCCTGGGAGGATGACAACATAGACCTGAATCTATCCCTTGCAATGACGCTTCCCGCCGGCGGGAACAAGCGAATCAACTGGTGAAAAACTGAGCGCCATTATACCGGGAACGTCGGTAATTGCATGATTTTCGAGAGTCTCGACCCACCGGGGACTATTGGGTCATCACGGGTCGCGGTGATCCGGAGTGCGGTTTGGGTCCACTGGGCTGATCCAGATCCAGCGTGACCGACACCTGGCTACTCCCGGGGGCGAAGCGCACGCGCCGGCAAAGCCCTTCCAGCAGACTCAGGCCCCGCCCGCCGTAGGCGCCTGCCGGATCAAAAAACGCGGGAAAACCCTGTCCGCTGTCTTCGATGACAATGTCGAGCTCAGCGCGCTCTGCACTGGCAAAAAAGTCCAGGCGAATCCAACCGCTCTGCAAGCCTGCCCTGCCGCTCTCGAGTAAACGATAGTACTCGGCAAAGCCATCTTCACTGGCGCGCAGGGCGGTATCGAGCCGCAGTAGCCCGTGCTCAAGCGCATTGCGCAACAACTCACCAAGCACTGTCGACACGACTTCGCGTATGCCATCGAGTCCTCGCAAACGTTCGAGTAATACCAGCAACTCTGGCAGCACCTCACGCTGGCGTAATTCCTCTGCCGTTAACGTCTGGCTATATGTCCAATCGCGCAAGGGCATAGGCGCCACTGGCGCCAGATAGTCGGCCACCACCTCATCCACGCCCCGCCGACTCGACGACTCGATATTTTGCCGACCAACGGGGGAAGGCCGGATCGGGATACTATCGAGATCAACCTCAACCAGAGAAAGATCATCGTGCTGCTCCAGGCTGTAACCGCTCACCTCGAGGAGCAGCTGGTCAAAGCGGCGCTGCGGGTCCGGGCAAGATTCCAGCGACGCCAGTAATCGCTCTTCACCGAACAACTCCCCTTCCGGATTGCGCGCCTCAAGCAATCCGTCACTCCAGAAATACAGCCGGTCTCCGGCATCGAGCTTCACATGCTGTACGCAGCGTTCAAAGTCCACATCCGCCAAGACACCGAGCGGCAGGTGGCGGGAATCAAGCATCAACGCGCCCTGCTCACGCAACACACAACCACTGGGCATGGCGGCATTGAATACCCGCAGCTGCAACCGGTGCATATCCAGTTCAACAAGAAAGGCGCAAGCGAACATATTGGCGGGTAGCACCGAATACAGCTTGTTATTCAGTTCACGGGCGAGATGCCCCAATGAAAAGCCCTTGGGCGCCATGGAGTAGAAAATCGACGTCAGTGGGACTGCTCCCACCGCAGCGGAGAGTCCGTGCCCGGTGATATCGCCAAGCATTAAAAACAGCCGACCACCGGGAGCCCACGCAGCTGCCAACACATCCCCATTGAGCAACGCCTGCGGAGACAGGTGGTAGCGAATGGCCCGCAGCTGTCCCAGGCACCCCTCTTTACTCATGTTGGAAAAAATCTGTCGTGCACCAGCCAGCTCGTGCAGTAGATCAGCGTGGTTACGTCGAACCTGATTACGCTGGGCCAGTAGCGCACGGCCCAAGCCACAAAATCGACGCAGCGATGCTAACTTTGCTGCGACCAACTTGCGCTGGTAAGGCAACAGAAGAACGTCATCGCAACCAGCAGGCAATTTCCCGGGAGACTGGATATCAGAATTCGCCAGCACAAGAAGAATGGGGACCGGATCCAGTCCGACCCGGGTGCGCAGCGTTTTCAGCGCCCCTTCCTCCAGGTCGCGTGAGGATTTGGGACCAAAAATAATCAGGTCCGGGGATTCTATCGCATACTGTTCTTCGGCCGAATCCGTATCGGCAAACACCAGCGGCGAAATCGAAACACCCCGACCCAACGCTTCACCACAGGAAAACAGCAACGCACAGAGCTCCACCGCTGCATCCACCGCCTGCTCAATAACAAAAACACGGAATGCAACTTCCACGGTCAGCGGATTCTGAAGAGTTTATCGAAGTTTGAGATCGCCAGAACGCGCGCAACGTGGTCATTGGCATTGACCAGCTCGACGGTCAGGGGTTCACCCTCCTCCTGCTTCGCAAGAGTGTGATCCCGCAACAGAAGTAACATGCCCAGCGCGGCACTATCGAGATAGCTGGTTTCGGCGAGGTCGATGCAGAACACCCGAGGGTTACCCGCACATGACTGGTAGGCTTTCTGGAATTCACTATGCAAGTTGAAATCAAAGCTACCGTCGACCCGAATGGTCAGCGCCGCACCATCAGCGGACAACTCCGACGAAACCCGTGCGGGCGCATGGTCGAAGCCAATCATTTGAACCTCCTGTTCACGACGAAAACGCTGGCAAACCTGACGCGAAGCCGCTGCACCCGGTGAACCGAAGTGATCGGCCACCGTCGCACAAAAGCGTCCCATCAGATTGACCAGGGCAACGCCCGGCAATCCGACCGATTGGTGATCGCACGAAAGCAAAAAGGCGCCTAAAGAGGCGCCCTATGCGATTATTCGTAGTCGTAGTCAGTCAGCTCTCGACAGAGGCGAATTTCCTCGAGCTTGTCTTCCACCATGCGGCGGGCATCTCGCGGAGCCTCCGAAGCGGCCTCTCGCAACACGTCGGATGCGAGTTGTGGGATGTCGTTGTTATTGATATCGAAGTGACGTTCGCTGGTATTGCTACTCATAGTAAACTCCACGCATTCGATTCTGCCCCGCCTTGCGGTCACAGAAACACCCTTGTTGTTTTTGTTTTGCCCTCGCAGATTAGCCATCTCGCCGCTTGGAGGTCAAGAAGAAATTTGCGCTGGGAAACAACTTTTTTCGCGCCGATTCCGAGAAAGGAATCCGTTGCAAATTCATCCTTCTCGATCGCGGAACCTGGCGCAAAGATATCCGCGAATGTTGACCAGAATGCGACAGTTTTACGACAAATCTGCGATCCTCGAAATGACCGAAAGTGGCGCGTAGAGAAACACTCGTGTTACCCTCGGTGACACACTTCGGCACAATCGCTAGAATGCGCCGCAGTTCCGAACCTGACACCCAGGAACACGCATAGCGCCCGTAGCTCAACCGGATAGAGCAGCCGCCTCCTAAGCGGCAGGTTGGGGGTTCGATTCCCTCCGGGCGCGCCACTTTTGCCGAGCTCCCCTCCCCTAACAGGGTATCCCCGCGACATCATTGTCCAGCGTTCGATGACACCACCCTGAGTCCTGCAAGCACTTCATGACTCATCGTCCACCCATTTAATGAGCCACCGCCCTGTCGCACTATAATTCCGAGAACCTGATCCGGGTGCCCCGGCACCCTCTCGGATCCGTATAGAAGCACCGTCAGCGCCATTTGTGTCCCACCGGGAACCTAGTCATGAAGCGAGACTTGATTCAGGAACTGAGCCAACTCACCAGCGAGGCACGGAACCCCGATTCCGAAGATATCGATCTTCTGCCCACCATGGGGGTTCTCCAGCTCATCAATGCCGCCGATGCCGATGTCCCGCCGGCAGTGGCAAAAGAGCTACCGGCAATTGCGGCCGCCGTTGACGCGATCGTCTCAGCCTTTCGCAAGGGTGGGCGTCTGATTTATATGGGTGCCGGGACCAGTGGCCGTCTCGGCATCCTGGACGCCGTTGAATGTCCACCCACCTACGGCGTCCCAGAAGGCATGGTGGTGGCCTTGATCGCGGGCGGCGAGGACGCCGTCTACCGCGCCAAGGAGGGCGCTGAAGACAGCGAGCCTCTCGGCCGGCAGGACCTTGTCGACATTGAGCTGTCGGCAAACGACGTGGTGGTCGGGATTGCCGCCAGCGGGCGAACACCCTATGTCATTGGGGGGTTGCTGTACGCAAGAACGCTCGGCTGCACGACCGTCGCACTGTCCTGCAACAAGTCGGCTGCTGTGGGAAAAGAGGCAGACATTGCGATCCTGCCAGAGGTCGGACCGGAAATTCTCACTGGATCCACCCGGATGAAAGCAGGCACCGCACAAAAACTGGTGCTGAACATGCTGACCACTGCCAGCATGATCCGGCTCGGAAAAAGTTTTCACAATTTGATGGTGGATGTGAAAGCCACCAACGAGAAGCTTATCGGTCGGACCCGACGTATCGTAATGGAAGCGACCGGCGTCTCCCTCGAAGAAGCAGACCGCGTCCTGGCCAGTTGCGACCACAATGCCAAGCTCGCCATCATGATGATTCTCAGTGGCCTTCCCGCCGATCAAGCGGAAGCCGCACTCGCCGAGTCAGACGGGTTCCTGCGCCTCGCACTGCAAAAACTGGGAAGAGACTCCGGAGACAAGCCGGCCAAGGCGGTCGGACACTAACCCCAGCCCAGCCCGATCGCTCCATCACGGTCTCCGTCTGTCGCTATCGCGCACCGCATCGGCAACCCGCTCCAGCCAGTGGCGCACAGGTTTTTCTGTTCCCCCCTGCAAATGCAGCTGGCAACCGATGTTGGCGGTCAGGATTTCATCGGGTTCACTGTCCAGTAACGCATTCAGCTTGCGCTTGCGTAATTCCTTCGCGCGCTCGGGCTGGAGGATCGAGTAGGTTCCTGCAGACCCGCAACACAGATGGCCATCAGCGACCGCAGGCAAGGCCAGTCCCATCCGGCCCAGCAGCCTCTCCACCCGTCCATGCAACTGCTGCCCATGCTGCAATGTACACGGACAGTGAAAAACACTCTCCGGCTCAGACGCAAGCATCGGCGGGACGAAGCGCTCCTCCTCGATAAGCGCTTCGAGAATTTCGACCGGATCACGAACCAGGTTCGCCAGCACCATGGCCCGCTCCGCGTAGTCCGGATCATCAGCAAGCAACGCCGGGTAGTCTTTCAGCTGAGCACCACATCCGGAAGCCGACATCACGATAGCGCGCACGCTGTGCTGCTCTCGCAGGGGCCACCAGGTATCAACATTGGCTCGCGCCAGCGCCCTTCCCTGCTCCTCCGCCCCGGTATGCGTACTGACTGCACCGCAGCATCCCGCCGCGGCGGGAGCGAGCACCTTCACACCGCAATGCGAGAGCACGTCCTCGAGAGCGCGATCCGTTTGGGGACGCAGGGTTGGCTGGACGCAACCCCGCAATAGTAAAACAACGTCCTTAGACGCACTTCCAGCTGGCACCGGTTGCGCTGGTATGGCCGCGCTGTGCGGTGACGGGAAGCTGTGCAGTGCCGGGAAATAAACGCGACGAAGGTAGGCTGGGAGTAGCGGCGCAAAAACGCGGCCGATCCTTATCAGACCGCCAAATAATCTGGGAGACAGCATCAGTTGACGAATGGCCGCGCGCATAAAGCGCTGCGCAAAACTCCGCGGAACCAGCTGATCAACCGTCTCTCGACCAATAGCCAGCAACGTATGATACTCAACCCCTGATGGGCAGGTGGTCTCACAACTTCGACAGGTCAGGCAACGATCCAGGTGCGTCCGCGTAATCTCGCCAGCCTCACCACGCTCGAGCATTTCCTTCATCAGGTATATGCGCCCCCGGGGGCTATCGAGTTCATTGGACTCGAGCAGGTATGTTGGGCACGTTGCAGTACAGAACCCACAATGCACACACGCATTCAGTACTTTTTCCGCACGTGCGGACGCCTGTGCCGAAAGCAGGTTATCAACGAGATCTACTTGCATGGCCGCGATCCTCCGTGTTGGCTATCCGGCGCGACGGACGAAGACGTCTCTGGACCACCAAAGTGCACCTGGTACAACTCGCGATTAAAGATTCCGTGTGGATCAAACGCATCCCGTATCCGCTGACCCCAACTCCCCCTGGGTTGTGGCAGCGCCGGCTCGCCACGAAACACCCGCAAGAAGCCACCGGCGGCCGCCGCATCTCGGGCCAACTGATGATGATCACCGCCACGCACCCACACCCTGGCACCCTCCCATTCGCCGAGATATTCGTCCGTGACAGGTACGAAATGGCGATATCGTGGTAAGTACGCGCAGGCAAGATCCGCCTGATGGAAAAAACCGGACCGAAGATTTTTCAGCGCCTGCCAATCGAGAGTACTCTCGTCACCTCCCAGCTTGTCCAGCGCGGCAGAGATAGCACTCTCGCGGCCACTCAGACGCAAATGCAGTTGTCCCTCATGGAAACACGTCCCATTCAGGAGCGGGCGTAACTCACGCGTGGTCTTCCACCACTCCTGGAGGGCCTCCGGCTGTTTTGGGTTCACTGCAAAACTACGGCTCACACTGAATTCGGCGCGAGGCAGCAGGCGCAAGCTCACATCCAGGATTAAACCAAGAGTCCCCAGGGCACCCACTTGCAGGCGCGCAAAATCGTAGCCCGCCACATTTTTCATGACCTGGCCACCAAAGTTCACCACCTGGCCACGACCGTTGATAAGCCGGCATCCAACCACCGAATCTCTCAAGGACATGCCGAATGCTCTCGCCGGCCCATCCCAACCACTGGCGATGGCGCCACCGATGGTGCTGTGTTCATCCGGACAGGGAATATCGGCCGCAAGTTGTTGCCCATGGGCCGCGAGCAAACTTTCCAGTTCGATCAGTGGAGTGCCCGCCCGCACTTTCAACATGAGCTCATCGGGCTGGTACTCAATCACACCACAATGATCACCAACAGAGAGCGATGCGTCGGCAGCGGGAAAAAAATTCCCCCGACTGCCTGCCCCTTTCAACGTGAGCGCGTGCGGTTCACTAGCCTCCAACGCAAGCTGAACCTGCTGCTGCAACCAATCCGTTCTGTCGTGTTCACTCAATGGCCAATCCTTCTCATCACGAGCCCTGTCACAGGCACTATTCTGCGCGCTCTGTACGCCTCAACGCCCGGTACTCCTGGCAGTGCGCCAATGTAGGTATGAGCTTTCCGGGGTTGAGTAACGTATCTGGATCTATGGCCGACTTGATCGCCAGGAATTGTTCGATTTCTGCATCGGTAAACTGTACGGCCATTGAATGGATCTTCTCGATACCGACACCATGCTCTCCCGTGATGGTGCCACCCACCTCAATACAAAATTCGAGAATATCGGCAGCCAGTTTTTCCACGCGCTCAAGCTCTCCCTGCACGCCCGCATCAAACATGATAATCGGGTGCAGGTTCCCGTCGCCCGCATGGAACACATTGGCGACGCGCAGATCGTAGCGCTGGGAGAATGCCTGTATTGCCTCGAGCACATCACCAATACGATGCCGGGGTACCGTCCCATCAATGCAGTAATAATCCGGACTCAAGCGCCCCACCGCAGGGAAAGCACTTTTCCGGCCCAGCCACCAAAGCTGACGCTGGGATTCGTTTTCCGCAAGCTGTACCCGGGACGCCCCCGCTTGTCCCAGCACTTCGCGCACCAGTATCAGCTCCGCTTCAACTTCCAGCGGATCCCCATCCAGATCAATGATCAGGATAGCGGCGGCATCCCTGGCATAGCCCGCATGGCAGAAGTCTTCGGTGGCCGAAATCGCCAGGGCATCCATCATTTCCAGCGCCGCCGGAACGACCCCGGCGCGCACGATTGCTGACACGGCATCCGCAGCGCCGCGCACCGTGTCAAAATCCACCAGCAGGGTTTTGGTTTGAGTAGGGCGAGGGGTCAGCTTCACCGTTACCTCGGTAACGATCCCAAGGCATCCCTCCGATCCATGTGTCAGTGCCAGCAGATCGTAGCCCGGCTGCGACAGGCAATCGCTGCCTACTTCGAGAATTTCACCTTCAACAGTCACCACCCGCAGCGCCAGAACGTTTTGAACGGTGACCCCATATTTCAGGCAATGTACACCGCCCGCATTTTCTGCGACGTTGCCACCAATTGAACACGCGATTTGTGAAGAGGGATCTGGTGCATAGTAAAGACCATGCTGACTGGCAGCGCGACTGATTTGCTCGTTGATCACGCCGGGCTGTACCCGCGCTGTCATAGTGATCGGGTCGAGGGAAAGTATGCGGTTCATGGGGGCTGTCACGAGCAATACGCCATCGCGATTGGGCTTCGCGCCGGCGGAGAGCCCCGTACCCGCACCGCGTGTTACCAACGGGACCTTCAATCTCTGGCAGAGCCTGGCGACATCCTGCACCTCCCGCTCAGAAGCCGCCAACACCACCGCCTTCGGTCGCTCGCAATAAACCGGCAGGGCATCGCATTCAAACGGCGCTACCTGCTCGGATGCACTCAGCACACGCTCTTTGGAGACCAGTGACTGCAGCTGCAGGATCAAGTTCGGGGCAGACAATGGCAGTAACTCCTTTTATGACGTGAACGAATACATCGCGACACGGCTTCTCGCCAGCCTAAAAAGCGCAAACCCTACGCGCGGCAGCAAACAACGACCCTACTAAAGTAGACAAGGCTTGGATGCCTGCTTTTCCCGCCCCTCGGCAAGGGACGGGACAAGCCAATATCGTGCTGCATCCTGTTGTCCTGTCGTCGTGCGCCCTGTCAGGTCAACCAGGGTGACGACGTGACATCAGATGGCTTCCAGCTCCCTGATCCCCTGCTCCGCTTCTTTCGAAGTCATGACCCGGATGCCGACGCCATTGGGCATTGCGCGCACGCCGTGCATTTCCAGGTCATCGCGCTCATGCACATAGGAACTAATGGCGCTGAGAATTTCTTGTGTAATTTCCTGCCCGGGCACCAATAACGGAATACCCGGTGGATAGGGCACCACTTCATCGCAGGAGATTCGACCGACCAGCGCCGCAATGCCGGCCTCGTCCAAGGCCAACAATTCCCCGCGAGCGTAGTAGGCAGTCCGTGGCAACACGCAAATGTCACTCAGTGCTGGCAAGGACTGTCCATCGGGCGCGATTTGCCCGCCCGCTTCAGCACGCTCGGATAATACGCGCAACGCCTGTTTCAGACGCAGCAACTTGCTCTCGGTAGTACCGATAGTTACCAGGAATGACAGCGTATTGTGGGTATTCTTCTCCACCTGGATATCAAATTCGTTGAACAAAACCTGCTGGGCAACAGGCGCCGACAAGCCCGCTCGACCCACATCAATCGTGACTTTGGTCGGATCCAAACGCACACCATCCTGTGCAACTTCTTCACTACACAGGTCTTCTGCAGTCAGGCACCGGAAGCCGGTATTGGCATGGACGAAATCCCGGATTTCGCTGGCAAACGCCAGTGTTCTGCTCATCACCGAGTAGCCTTCGATGCTCATTTGCTTCCGGGCAACATCCAGGCTGGCGATCATGCCGTACTGCGGGCTCGTGGAAGTGTGCATGTTGATGTCTTCGCGGAACCCGGCCGCGTCGAAATCCCCTACGGACTCTCCGACATGAATCATGCTGGCCTGGGAAAATGCTGAAAGCATCTTGTGCGTCGAATGCGTCACGAAATCCGCTCCGGACTCCAGCGCAGTCGGTCGCAGTTCCGGATGGAAGCGACCGTGGGCGTACCAGGCCTCATCAATCAGAATATACAGGCCATGTTCATGTGCGTAATCGATGATTGGCTTGAGATCATAGCGCAGGCCGTCATAGGTACAGGAGGTCAACACCAGCATGCGTGCGCCGGGATTCTCATCAATTGCCCGGAAAATACTCGCCTTCGGCACCGGGCCATAGATGCCATATTCCTGATTGACCGAAGACTCCAGATAGACCGGCAGCGCGCCACTCATGATCATCGCATGGTGCACGGACTTGTGGCAGTTTCGATCCACCACCACCCGATCCCCCTGGCGCAGCAGGTGCTGCAATACGATCTTGTTGGAGGTTGACGTACCGTTGGTGACGAAATAGCTGTGTGCCGAACCAAAGGTTTTCGCGGTCAACTGTTGCGCCTGGCGGATGACACTGACCGGATCCATAAGGGAATCGAGCATTTTCACACTGACAGACAAGTCCGTATTGAAAATGTGTTCGCCCATAAATCGATAGAAATCCACTACCCAGGGGCTGGAACTCAGGCTGTCACCGCTGGAATGTCCCGGAGTGTGCCAGGAATCCCGTGCAGCATAGACATACTCTTTCAGGGCATCCGCAAAGGGGGTCGCAATGCGCTCCAGCAGGATCCGGCGCAACGTGCGGTAAACGACCCCATAGTTCGATTCAGCGCGGGAAATCACACACTCGTAGACGCGATCTTCTGCCGGCGCACTCGCTGCAGTCAGCAACACGCAATCAATCTCGGCACGATAGCTGCGAAGCTGGCCATAGGTCGCCCTTAACACCTCCTCACCGAGACTGCCATCGTCCACCGCAACCACCTGGGTCGCACCATCTTGCAGGTAGACCTGCAGCGCCTCTCCCGGCTCACAATACGCAAATTTGAGAGAAATCGGGGAGCCGGAATCACTTTCCGCTACCAGTTCCAGTTCTCCCGCCCAACGGCGCCCGAAGGCCTCGTCAGCGGTGACCAATACAACATTGCAATTCATGCGTTACTTATCTCGTTTTACAGCAACAGATAACCGAGGGCGACGAAGCCCACGGCACTGATCGCGCCGGCGCGCAGCGCGTAGGGTAATTGGGTTCTGACATGGTCAATATGTTCCGTGCCCGATGCCAGTGACGACACAATCGTGGTGTCTGAAATCGGCGATGCATGATCGCCAAAAATACCACCGGACAGTACCGCCGCCACAAACAGTGCCGGCTCCGCACCAAGAGCGGTAGCCACCGGGATAGCGATGGGCAGCATAATGGAGAATGTGCCCCAACTGGAGCCCACGGAGAAGGCTATGACGCCAGAAACCACGAAGATTGCCACAGGCAACCATGCCAGGGGGATGGTGTCCCCAACCATACCCGCCACATAGGTGCCGGTACCCAGGGCCTTGGAAACCGTACCCAGCGCCAGTGCCAGTACGAGAATCACCGCTAGCGGCAACATGCGCCCGGCCCCCTCCATCCAGGTATGACTTAATTCATCCAGAGACATGATGCGCTGCGCCAATACCAGTACCGACGCGACGAATAGACCCGCGAGGGAAGCCCACAGCACCGAGGTCGAACCCGAACCGGCAAACAACTCTCCCTCCCCTGTGATCCACAGCCCAACCGGCATGGCGATAACCAGGGTGAAGACCGGTAGCAGCATATTGATCGCCCGCGGTTTGACCCCGGTTTTCTCTCCAGTCGAGACACCGACGTCAATGCCGTCGATCTCTCCGGCTGCCGTGCGGGCTTCCGCGCGCGCCATCGGGCCCGGATTGTAGTTAGTGGCGATGGTGTATGCGGTGAGGCCCACTGCGGTGATGGCATAAAGATTGAGCGGAATACTGGCCAACAGGACCGACAAGGGGTCGCTCACGCCCAACCCATCCAGCAGCCCCAGGTTGAAAGCTCCCCAGGCGTTGAGGGGGATAAGCATACAGATAGGCGCCGACGTCGAGTCGACGATGTACGCGAGCTTTTCTCGCGCCACCTTGAATCGATCAAACAAGGGGCGCGAGACGGTTCCGGATACCAGTACCGTGATGTTCGACTCGATAAAGATAAATACGCCGATCAGCCATGACATCCACTGGGCGCGCTTGCGGTTGGTCACCCAGCGGCTGCGCTCCAGAAAATGCACAAAGCCACTGACGCCGCCACTGCGCTCCAGCGTAATTATGAAGGCGCCAATGACCAGGGTAAACATCACCACACGGGCATCACCGGGGCTGGCCAGGACCGCCAGCAGGCCGTCGATCCCTTCCGCCAGCGACGGGAAAACACCCGACTGATTGAGCAGGTAATAACCCAGCCAGATACCCGCAAACAGGGCGAGATAGACTTGCCGGGTCAGCAGGGCCAGGCCAATGGCCAGAAACGGGGGAAGCAATGTGACCCAGGTGAGGTCTGCGGCGGCGCTTTCAGTCATGACTTCGATATCGCTCTAATCGTTATTCTCGAAATAGCAGCGGCGGCGGGCACTGTAGGTACCCGCCGCCGCAGGGGCATCATAGTGGTTTTGGCGTCAGCTCACTACTGATTCCAGCAAACGCAGTGTACCGGCATCGCCATCCAGCTCCGCCATGGCTCCTACCGGCATCACCGTCTGGTCGTCAACGTGCCCACACATCAGGCCGCGCACGACCGGGACCTCAAGCCCTGCACAGCGCTCGCGCAACACATGCTCAACGCTAAATGTATTGCCAGACGTATCCGCTTCAGTGAATTTGCCGAAGGCGATACCGGCAACCTGATCCAGTTTGCCGGCCAACCAGAGCTGGGTCAGCATCCGGTCGATACGATACGGGGCCTCGCCGACATCCTCCAGGAACAGGATACGATCACGGAAATCCGGCTCGAACGGAGTCCCCAGCAAGCTGCACATCAAAGTCAGGTTACCGCCGATCAAGCGCCCTCTTGTCCGCCCCCCACGGAAGCGCGTAATCCGATTTTCCCGCTCCGCACGCCCGGGACGGGCCTCAAAGGGTGGTGGCGCGCCGAGCTGAACCGGTGACTCCCCGCGAACCAGTACCTTGCGGTACTCCTCGAGTGTGTAATCGGAAAAGTTCTGCGCTGCAATCGGGCCATGGAAAGTCACCATGCCGCAGCGCTGATAAATTGCATTCAGCAACGCGGTAATATCGCTGTATCCCAGCAGCACTTTGGGATTAGCGCCGATAATGTCAAAGTCGAGCATCGGCAGAATACGCGGCGTGCCATAGCCGCCCCGCAGACAAAACACGGCATCCACAGAATCATCGGCAAACATGCTGTTAATGTCCTGCGCGCGCGCAAGGTCCGGACCGGCCAGATACTGTGTACGCTGGTACAGGTTCTTGCCTTCGCGAACGCGGAAACCCAGTGATTCCACGATGTCGATCGCGAAACCAATATCCTCATCCTCCCAGGCATTGCTGGCCGGCGTCACCAGCCCTACAGTCATACCGGTTTGCAATCTTTTTGGGCGCTTGGGCGCTTCGCCGGGGGCCAACACATCAATGGCGTCGCTATCGCGCCCCTGCTGCCCCACTGCCAACCCCGCCATACCGCCAACCAGTGGCGCGGCAATCAGGCTTTTGATCAGGCTACGTCTTTGCATTCATTCCCCCTGCGGTCGCCCAGGCGCGCGGGTAAAGCGCAAATCCTGGAAGTCGTAACTAAAATCCACCCCCATCAACAGGGGTTGCATGGTCAATACCGTCTCGCCACTTTCCCCTTCTGTGGCCACCAGCCAGGCGTCGGCCTCGAGACTGCGATCGTCCCAGGTCACGCGCCAAACCCCCGGCGCGGCCAATTGCATGGTTCCGGTGAGCCGGGGCGCCTTCAGCGAGCGCCAGCGCAACGTGTCATTCTCGCGGGCAATCACAACAGACCCAAACCAGGGGTCCACGTAACGGCCTGCAATACGGGATTCCGCCAGCGGCCTGGCGTTTTCCGGTGGCGGCAGTAACTCCGGTTCCGGAGGCGCTTCCGCGCTGCCGTATTTTTCCTGGTAGTAAGCGAGCCAATCCCGCGGCGGCGCCCCCAGGTAGGGTTTCAACAAACCATGGATCAACGCCTGACGCGCGGCACCCGCACTGCGGTTCATCAGTACGACCATCGCCAGGTTTTCTTCCGGTACCAGTGCCATCCAGGCGTACATACCGGAAAGCGAGCCAGTATGGTGCAGCACTTTCTTGCCATACATATCCTGCACCCGCCAGCCCAGGGCATAAGCATAGAAATGCCCACCATCGCGCTCAGATCGCGAGGGAGACATCGGCATCAGGGTGACCGGCCGCCACAGTCGATCGCGGGTTTCTTCTGTAAAAATAACCTCGCCTTCTGGCGTTTTTCCGCCGGCCATCAGGGTTTGTGCCCACCTCAGCATGTCAGCAACACTGCAATGCATGCCGCCGGCCGCCGCAAGCACGATGGGCTCATCGCCAGCCAGATTGGGGGTATCGACAACCAATCCACTGTCTTCCAATCGGTGGGGATCGGCCAGATTTTTGCGGCCTGCCACCGGCACCGGCCCGGCATAACAGTTTTGCAGCCCCATAGGCCGCAGCAAACGCGCTTCGACAAAGGTTTCATACGGTTGGCCAGCAACCTTTGCGATCACCTCCCCGGCGATAATGTACAGGAGGTTGTCATACGCGTAGTCCGCCCGAAAGCTGCGCGTCAGAGGGAGATGGCGCATACCACTGACAATGTCATCGCGGGTGAAATGGTTTGGCTGGGGCCACAACATCAGATCCCCTGCGCCGGGCCCGAGGCCCGAGCGGTGAGTCAGCAAGTCGACCACGCGGAACTCATTCGTTATCCAGGGATCCTGCAGGGCGAACTCCGGCAGGATGTCCACCACTCGGCTGTCCCATTGCAGCTTGCCCTCTTCCACCAGCAAACCAAGTGCAGCGGCAGTAAAGGCTTTGGTGGTCGAGGCGAGCTTGAACAGGGTTTCGGGCGTGACCGGTTGCGGGGCGTCCACATTCGTTACCCCCATGCCCTCCAGAAGCACCACCTGCCCATCTTTCCAGACACCGACCGCGATACCCGGCAAGCGCTCTTCTTCGGCAACCCGCTGAACGAGGGATCGCATTCCCTCGGCCGTGGGCTTGTCGGCACCGCTACAGGCGACCTGAACGACGGAACAAGCAGTGATACCCATCGCCAGCAACACACGCAGCGCTGTCACACTGAGCAACCCGCTATTGCCCTGGTGCATCTTGCAGCACTCTAATCGCCCCATGTGGTTCACCTCTTCATTTACTGCGCTTGCCGTTCAATCCGCTGCGCTGACTTTACCCGATGACGAAATCCGCATGCTTGGCGAACGCCAGCACTACTGTCACTGTAAACGGGCCCCGTCGGGCTGAAATCGATCAACAAACCAACGGCTGCTCGCCAGAGCAAAACCCCACTTGACTGCTACAGCGGTCGTCAGTAGATTCGGAATAATTTATCAATACACTAAAACACTGTAAATAATAAATTATTCATTTACTCAATATGCGCCAGAATCACCAGAGGGAGTTTTGCGTGTCCGACCAACAATGCACCACCGGCCTGTTCCGCCTCGCCGCAGCCACCTGCACCGCGGGACTGAGCCTGCTTTTCTCCGCTTGTCATGGCGACCCGAAAACGCTGGATGACGTCCAACGCCTTGTCGACGCCGGCCAATACAAGGTCGCCAAACAGGAGATCCAAAGCATGCAAGAGGATAGTAACGGCATCCAGCACGAGGTGGCGTTCGAAGCCGAGCGCATGCGCCGAATCGAGATGGAATTCACACTCGACGAGCATGGCCTCGCAGACTCCATCCGCCGATACATTCCGGATGCATCAGATGCCGAGATTGCCCAGTGGAATGCCGACGGACTGCTGGAGTACAAACTCATCAACGGTGAGAAACGCTACTTCGCGCGTGCTGCGTACAACCTCCTGCACAAGTCACCGGAAGCGCTGGCCCGCAAAGGCGACTATCAACTGTTCACTGCCCGCGCACCGCTGTATCAACTGCACGCACACCATCATGCGGTGCTGGAGTCGGAACAACCACTGCGCAACCGCTTTGAAATTACCTATCGCTTAAGTGTTGATGCCGATGCCGTCCCACATGGTGAGACCGTCCGCGCCTGGATCCCCTTTCCCAAGACCGTGACGGGGCGCCAGGAAAACATTACCCTGATCGGCAGCACGCCCGCCAGCCACCAGCTTGCGCCAACCGACCGGCCCCAGCGCACCATCTATCTCGAGCAAAGCGCCCAGGCCGGTAAAGCCACCGAATTCTCTGTCACCTACGCGTTTGACAGCCTGTCACAACGCTTCGATATTGACCCCGACATTGTCACTGCCATTGAAGACTCCGCGACGCTCACCCCTTTCCTGAGCGAACGCGCGCCCCATGTCGTATTCACCAGGGAATTGCGCGCGCTCTCCGAGCGCATCGTCGGCGATGAGACAAATCCCTACCGAATTGCGCAAAAACTCTTCAGCCATGTCGACGCGATTCCCTGGGCAAGTGCACGAGAATACTCGACCATCCGCAATATCAGTGCGTATGCCGCGGGTGCCGGCCACGCGGACTGCGGCCAGCAAACCCTTCTGCTGATTACGCTACTACGCATGAATGGTATCCCCGCGCGCTGGCAGTCAGGCTGGGAATTCTCTCCCTCGGAATTCGACACGATGCATGACTGGGGCGAAATCTATCTGGCCCCTTATGGCTGGATGCCAATGGATGTAACCCACGGCCGCCTTGGCGGAGAAGAAGCCACAGACTGGTTCTATCTGGGCGGGATTGATGCCTACCGACTGATCTTTAACAGCGACTACGGACGTCCTTTCTTCCCCGCCAAACAACACTTCCGCTCGGAGACCGTGGACTCACAGCGCGGCGAGGTTGAATGGCGCGGAGGCAACCTGTATTTCGATCAATGGGACTACTCGATGGATTGGAAACCCGTTGAACTGGCACAAAACGGCGGGACTGCGGGCGAATAGCCCGCGGCCAATGAAGCTGTACTGAAAAGGTTTCTGCATTCACGCATTCCGGGTGCGCACCGCGCTTACCAGGAATGCGTCAACAAGGCGGCAACAGAGTCGCCGGGGAAAGAACGTGTTTGATGAGGAGGCAGTAAAGGCGAGTTACAGTGACTCGGACGAAATCAGGCCACCAATCAGGCTTTCAATCACGTGCAGCTGACCGGAACGAAACAAGAGGCGTTGCATTTCCTGCTCCTCCTCGGCGGGCATGACGAAAAGCCGGATATCCGCATTGATACTCGCGGCATTGTAGTTATAGCGGGTGAGGCTCAGCACTTTGACACCCTGCTCACGGGCTTTGTTTGCGGCTTCGACCATCGCCTCTTCGCCATCGAGATCACAGATAATGCACAACAGATCCCGTTCCGTACGGGCATCCACCATCGCCCTCTGCAGCACCCCACCCTGATCGAACACCGCCCAGCGACCGAGTTCCAGCAGCTGGTAAGTCAGGTACTGGGCCACCGAGGTTGAACCGGGGCAGGCAGACACCTGAATACAGCGCGCCTGCCGAATCGCATCAACCGCATCGGCAAGATTCTGGTCATCATTGATGCTGGCGGTATTTTCCAGGATCTCGAGCTTTTTCTGGCCCAGTTGACGCAAGGGGGAGCTGGAATGCGCAACCAATTGCTCGCGGTCACTCGCTGCAGCAGGTGCACCGGCGTAAGTTTCATAGACCGCCAGCTTGAGGCTCGGATAGCCCTTATAGCCCAGCTTCTGGGAAAACTTTACGACGCTGGACTGACTCACCCCAACGGCATCGGCAAGCTGCTGGGAGGAGTAATCCCTGAGCAACTTGGTATTGTCGAGAATAAAATCCGCGAGTTTGCGCTCATTGACCGATAGCTGGTCTCGCATCGCGCGCATTTTTAACAAACAAGTCATCGCTGGCAGCTCCGCTCCCGCTTCTAGAATGCCCGGCAATTATGCCAGCATCTCCAGTCCTTCTATCTTTTCAATGCCCAATCCTGGGGTTTCATTGAGAATGATATCCGCATCGCGGTAGGTAGCACCACCAATAACCGGGTCAAACTGGCAAAGAGATGGCACATCCAGGTCGAGTTTCGATACCACTGGCGACTTTGCTGCAGCGACATGTGCGGCGGCCGACACGCCAATACTGGTTTCGAGCATACAGCCAACCATACACTCAATCTCATGCATTCCCGCAATATCAGCGATTTTCAGCGCATTGGAGATGCCGCCAGTCTTCATCAGCTTGATATTGATAATCTCGGCCGCCTGGTGGCCAATGACATCCAGCACCTCCCGCGGGCCAAAAATACTTTCGTCCGCCATAATCGGCGTTTTCACCCGCTCGGAGATATAGCGCATGCCGGCAAGATTACTCGCGTGCACGGGCTGCTCCACGAGCTCCAGCAGCACACCGGCCTCTTCCAAACTGCGGATCGCCGTGACTGCCTGCTTTGGCGTCCACCCCTGATTGGCATCGAGCCTGAGCAAAGCACTCCCCTTCACTGCCGAATACACTGCCTTAATGCGTTCGATGTCCAGCCGGATATCTTTGCCCACTTTCAGCTTGAGAATTTCAAAACCTCGCTCTACGGCACTTTCCGCATCTGCCACCATCTTGTCGATGTAATCAACACTGATGGTGATATCTGTGGTGAGGCTATTTTCGCCACCCCCAAGTATCCGATAAAGCGGAGTCTCGTAACTCTGTGCAAACAGGTCATACAACGCAATTTCCACTGCGGCTTTTGCGCTGGTGTTATTGATCATTGCGCTGCCGATTTCGCGAGTCAGGCGGTTGAGATCTGCTACATCGCGATCCAGCAACAGGGGCGTAAACACTTCACGAATCGCTGCGATCACAGAACCGTGCGTATCTCCCGTAATTACCGCGGTCGATGGTGCATTGCCGTAACCGATATGGCCCGTATCGGTCTCCAGCATCACAATCACGTCTTCGACATATTCCACCGTTCGCAACGCAGTTTTGAACGGGGTAATCAACGGCACTTTCAGCATGCCTAGCTTTACATCAACAATTTTCATCGTGATACCGGTTATTGGATAGTTTTTATAGCGTAGATACTGTCGACATAGCTCTTCTCCGGCCCGAGTCGCAGGGGCGACAGCGGCGTCACCGACACTCCCGACAGCGTGCCCCGGTAGAAGGTCTGGTCATCATCGAAATAAGCGAGACCCGTCACATCGTGGATCACATAGGGTTCATTCCCTACCCGACCGATATACATCATGACATGGCCGGGTATGTAAATCAGGTCTCCAACAGAAAGCTCGGCCAGGGCCTCTGCGCGGGACTGTGCGTCGTCAACAAAACGGGTTTTGGTAAATCCGCTGCGGCCCTGTTGCCCAGAATTTCGCGGCATCAACAAGCCGAAAGATTTGTAGACCTCGCCAACAAACCCCGTGCAATCGCGCCCGTTGTAATCGTGACCCCATCCATAGCGCTCCCCGAGGAATTTGAAGGCCTGCTTCAATATCTGCGAGGGCCGATAATCCAGATGCCCCACCGCTACATCGCGACTTCGCGCAATCAGCGTGGGCACCACTTCAAGCTGGCCCGTTTCTCCGCGTACGGGCAAGGCAACAATATGGCTCGCGAAGGGATTCTGCCCATGGACGTTATGCCCCACATCATCGGCAGTCAGCAATGGCAGACTGACCCCCATATCCAGTACTTGTTCCGAGGTTCTCGTATCGATCGGATTGTAATTGGTGCGCACCTGCGCTCCCGACACCACTAACCTGGGTGTGCGCCCCAACCAATCCGCAATCTCCTCTCG
The DNA here is from genome assembly GCF_056158985.1 of Microbulbifer sp. ABF4_148. Classification (NCBI taxonomy): domain Bacteria; kingdom Pseudomonadati; phylum Pseudomonadota; class Gammaproteobacteria; order Cellvibrionales; family Microbulbiferaceae; genus Microbulbifer; species Microbulbifer sp. ABF4_148. The sequence continues at coordinate 2,367,735 of NZ_JBSWUI010000001.1, read as the reverse complement.
TTGGCCAACCGCCACAGCGGCCTTCGGTACCCAGGCGGCATAGTGATAGTTCACCGCAAACCACCACTCGCCATCGCGGCTCTGATGCAACAGTGCAACGCGCTGTCCGGGAAACACGCCGGTTTCCTGCAGGCGATCGAGATCGAGATCAGTGGGGGATTTAAAGACTTTCTCCATGGTGGGAAAACTGCGCATCGCCGCGCGCGCCGTCACCAGTCCCCAGCGCACGGAAACGCTCTCAGGTAACGCCTCCAGCGCGATCAGTCGATTCAGGCGCTGATAGTCCGCATCCCTCACCATTTGGCCATCCGCGAAAAATCGTGGCGCCCCAGGGACGCGACTGACGGATTCCATCAATTCCTGAACGTCGGCCGCAGGCAACGTATCGGGAAAGGCATCCAGATCGTGGAGAAAGGCATCCTGCTGCAAGTTGCGGCGATTTCGCGCATCGATTTGATCCGCCGACAGGCGAATGGCATCCGCATCCAGCTGATTGATCCAGAACGTGGCCGACAGCATCGATTCGTCAATACCTGGCACATCGGTGGAATACGCCACAGCGGTCGGCGCGGACTCTGCTGGCTGGTTACAGCCCGACAGTAAGGCGCAGGAAAAAGCAGCGAGAGCCAGCAGAACGGTCGCTCTAATCGTATTCACTATGCTTCCCCCATTTCGCAATACCGCAGCGGCTATGCCGCCGGTCGACGCGGCCGGCCAACCCCGCACTTTCGAGAGAGAATACATTATTCGAATACAGGCAACAACATTGAATAATCACGTAACCAAGATGGAATCTACGCCAACTGATCGCCGTACCATGCCCGGGCCGCGTCTTGCGGGCCCCAAGGAGGCGATCAACGGCCAACCAGCGTCGCCAGCTGTCGACGATACTCATCCCCCAGGACGGACCAACGCAAATGGCTCACATCTGGCCTGCAGACACTCTCTCCGGCCCGGAACGCATCAACAAGACCCTGAAGCCGTTCGACGGCTTCGTCGACACTGCGATAGCGCAGGTGTGCTGGGTAAAGCTCGGGATAGACCTGCTCATCGGGAACCAGGGGGATACAGCCCTGTGCCACAGCCTCCTGAACGGAGAGCCCCTGAAACTCGTGATAAGCGGTCGACAGAAAGACGTGACTGTTCCGCAAGGTGGCCAGGTAATCAGCACGCGACGCCTGAAAACCCTCCGTCAGCAGCACATCGGAAAATTCACGCTGAATCACCTGAAACGACTCCGGTACCTGCCGGAAGGCTTCTCCCATCAGGTTCAGGCGAAAGTCGACCTGAGCTCCACGCAGCGCCTGCAGGATCTGCAACAGCCGGTCCGCACCCTTGTCATATTCCCAGCGTGCGGCCCAACTAATGACCAGCGGCGCCTCGCTAGCGGATGGCAAACTGTCGTTACTGGTGGAGACCGGTTTGCGGGAGAACACTGCGTCTTCCAATGGCACAGGAAGAACACGGGACTTATCGCGGATTTCCGCAACAATCCCGGTAGGCACCTGATCGGGAAATTTCTTCAGCAGCGCCTGGGCCCCCTCAAGCAAGGTGCGTCGATTGAACTCTGAATTGAAGAGCAACAGATCACCGCTCAACGCGGTGTAGATGTTCAGTAACTGGGGTTCAACCGAAGCGAAGGCCTTGCCAGAAACGGGATAGGCAAACTGGTTCTCATGAAAGTAAACCGCAGTGGGGATCTGCGCGATCTCGGGCACCAGCCCCCGTAACGCCGAAAGATCCGTCATCGACGTGGCCACAATCAAGTCCCATGGCCCCCGCAATCGTTCCGCGTTTTCACCGCGCCCCCAGCTCAGGCTGTTACCGCGGATACGCCAACTGAAATATCGGGGTGGCAGGGCCAACTGCGTCCACTCCCACTCGGGAATCGCGGCCGCGAGCCCCTGCCGCCAGTGTCGATGGCTGCCGGCATCGTATGCCGACAACAGCAAGACCCTGGCTGACGTCACCCTGTCGTCAGTCAAAGCTGCGAATATTGGTCAGGCGAGCTAACAGGCTGGAAGTGTCCCAACGACCGCCGCCCAGAGCCTGGACCTCGCTATAAAACTGGTCCACCAGTGCTGTCACAGGCAACAAGGCACCATTTTTCTGCGACTCAGCCAGCACAATTGCAAGATCCTTGCGCATCCAGTCCACGGCAAAACCATGCTCATACTCGCCTGCCAGCATGGTCTGATATCGATTTTCCATCTGCCAGCTTTGCGCTGCGCCCTTGGAAATCACCTCGACAACCTGCTCGGCATCCAGTCCGGCCGCTTTTGCAAAGTGCAGGCCCTCCGCAAGCCCCTGAACCAAGCCTGCGATACAAATCTGATTGACCATCTTGCACAACTGGCCACTGCCAACCGGACCCAAGCGATTGACCGCCCGCGCATAACATTCCAGCAATGGCAGCGCCCGTAGATAGTCCGCCTCTTCACCGCCAACCATAATGGTCAAGGCACCATTCTCCGCGCCTGCCTGCCCACCGGACACTGGGGCATCAATAAACCCGAGTCCACGCTGCTCCGCCATCGCAGCAAGATCCCGGGCGATATCCGCAGAAGCCGTGGTGTGATCAACAAACAGAGCCCCTGGGGCCATTCCGGCAAATGCACCCTGCTCACCCGTCGTCACTTCCCGCAGGTCATCGTCATTGCCGACACAGGCAAACACAACTTCCGCACCGGACGCTGCCTCCGCAGGCGTCGGAAATGATTCACCCGGATAGGCCGCCAGCCACTCCTGCGCGCGACTGCCAGTGCGGTTGTACACGCGTACTTGATGGCCCGCCTTGGCGAGATATCCCGCCATCGGGAAGCCCATCACCCCCAGCCCGAGAAAAGCTACGGTTGCCATGGTTCGTTACCCCCAGATCATCCAGATCAGCGCGGCGCCCAGCACAAGCCGGTAAATGGCAAAAGGTGCCATGCCGATACGACTGATGAATTGCAAGAAAAAGTGAATACACAGATAGGCACTGATCCCGGACAGGACGGCCCCCAGAATAATGTCGAACCAGGGTACATCGTCCACGGACAGCAATTCGTATGTCAGCAGCAACGCGCTGAGGGCAATGACAGGAATCGACATCAAAAAGGAGAAGCGGGCAGCCGCCTCTCGCGTCAACCCCAGCATCAGTCCCGCCGTCATGGTAATGCCGGAGCGCGAGGTACCTGGTATCAGCGCCACTGCCTGGGCGAATCCAATGACCAGCGCCATCGGCCAGTTCAGCTGCGCCAGAGGCCTGGATCGCTCCGCACGGATATCCGCCCACCACAGTAGCAACCCAAAACCGATCGTCGTTGCCGCGATAACCCCGGCAGAGCGCAGGTGCGTTTCGATATATCCCTTGAACATCAACCCCACGAGACCCGCTGGGATTGTCGCAAGTACGATCAACCAGGCCAAACGCCCTTCATCGGTAAAGTTGCCGGTCGCAAAGCCGCCCACCCCGTCGCGGATCAATGCCCAGACGTCCTTGCGAAAATACAGGATGACCGCCGCCAGCGAACCAAAATGCACCGCCACATCAAAGGCGAGCCCCTGATCGGGCCAGCCGAGCACTTCTTTTGGCAAAATCAAATGCGCCGAGCTGGAAATGGGCAGGAACTCCGTCAAACCCTGAATCAGCGCAAGTACAATGATGTGCAGTATTTCCATATACAGACAGGCTTCTTATCAAGAACGAATCTTGCGGCGTTTCTGCCACGTTATCTCATCACGCAGATAAAGTGGTTGCAGCGCTTCCGCCACAACCGATTCCCCGCGTGCAAACAGCGTTTCCGCGAGAAGCGCGATCTCTGCCGCGTGGATATCACAATCCGGGTCGCACTCTGTCAGGCCCGCGCCATCAAATTCCGGATAATGCCAACCCGGTCCGGCCGCAAAGAATGGCTCGGGCAGCGAGCCATCCTCGAGCACCTTTACCACGTCGGAGGGATTCTGCACGGCTTCAGGCAGGACACTATCCGCAGGATCGGTGGCACTGTAACTCCCCCAATAGACCTGCCCCATTCGCGCATCGAGGGCAGCGGCGACAATGCCATCGCCCCAGGCCGGATTTTTTCTGCGTGCGCCACTGGCCAGCGCCGCCAGGCTCGATACCGGAACCACGGGCAAGTCTGCTGCAAATGCCAGCCCCTGTACCGAACTGATTGCAATTCGCAGACCAGTGAATGATCCGGGCCCACGACTTACCGCCAGCGTATCCATATCCCCAAGGGAGAGACCACCCTCGGCAAGTACCTCGTCCACCATCGGAAGCAGACGCCGGGTATGGTCCCGCTCAGCACGAACGAACAGCTCGTGCACATGCCCGTCTACCCGCAGAGCAACAGAGCAGGCGCCCGAAGTAGTGTCCAGAGCGAGGATTTTCACGGTATTTGATCCCTGAGCCTTGAGAGGGGCGAATTGTGGCATGACGGTGACGTCGAGTCATCCGCAATACCATTCAATCACGCCAAAGGCCAAAGGAGGCAGCTGGAATGGCGCGCGCCCCGAATCACCGTCCGCAGGGCACTTTACAGGCAGGAATAACGCACTAACCCCGGAAATCCGGGGTTAGTCGAGGGAAAGAAGGGGGTTCCCCCCAACAGCGTCAGGCTTTTTTCTTTGGCGGACGACCGCGTCTGGCCGGAGCCTTCTTGGCCGCCGTCTTGCGTGCGGCCTTTTTGGGGGCCTTCTTGGCAGTCGCGCGTTTGGCCGGAGCCTTCTTAGCACGAGTCTTCTTGGCAGGCGCTTTTCTAGCCGCTTTTTTGGCAGCTTTCTTTTTCGGTGCCTTCTTCGCGGCCTTCTTGGCTGCTTTCTTCGCGTCAGCCTTCAGTTTTGCAGCAATTTTCTTTTCCAGAGCCTTGGTTTTCGCTGCGGCCTTCTTGGCGGCAGATTTTACTTTTGCCTCGACTTTCTTTTCTGCTGTCTTCAGTTTTTTGGCATCGGCCTTGGCCCGGGCCTTTTTCCATTTTGCGGTGAACGCCTTCACCGCTGCATCCAGGTCCTTATCGGCTTTACTGGACAAACTATCCGACATCTCGGCAACTTTTACTTTTGCCGATTCCTCAACCGTGCGGACCGCGTCCATCACCTTGGCTTTGGCGAGATCGACCTTTGCCAGCGCAACTTTGACGCGCAGATCCTTTAACTTGCCACTGGCGTTGCTTAACGACGTTTTTGCTGCGACGGAATTACTCTTTTGCGCCCTGGCCCTGGCCTTGGCGACACGATCCATCTGAGCGTCGAGCGACGCTACCGCACTATCTACGGACTTTTGTGCTCTGGTAACGACTGGTGAAGCTGACGCTGCACTCTTTGCCGCCGCTTTCCGCTTTGCCGGGGCCTTCTTCTTGGCTACACGCTTTTTTGCTACCCGTGCCATCCCTAGTCTCCTATATGAGAAAAGTTTCTTTCATCAACCCGAAAATGTGTTGGCAACTTCGTGTCTCAAACGGGCATACCCCCCCTGGAACACAGCCACTTTGGACCACCTGCTGGTTACCGGCTTCCCCGGAATTCCGTTGAAACAGGTATGCGTGCTGGACTGCATTGACAGCAACTTAATCAAAGTTAATAAAAAAAACCGGCATTGCAAGAAAAGACAACAAAATTTTGAGGTATTTTGCAAAAAAAAGAGAAAAACTGTTCAGGCCGCCGCCATTTTTCCAAAAACGATCATCCGGGCGTTCTGAAAAGAGAAATTTCTCTTAAACAGGAAATTGCTCCCGGACTACGGCCGCGAGCAGTTCAATATGATCTTCCCTGGCATTCAGCGCGGAAATATATCGATAGTCTCCACCACCAGCTTCCTGAAAAGTAGCGCGATTCTCTACCGCAATTTCCTCAAGCGTTTCCAGGCAATCCGCCGAAAATGCCGGGCAGATAACATCAACACTTGGCAGCCCCTGCGCACCCCAGGCTTCCAGCGTCTTGTCGGTATAGGGCTGAAGCCACTCCGCCTTGCCGAACCGCGATTGAAAGCACAGCTGCCACTGATGCGAATCAAGCCCCAAGTCTTCGGCAAGCAATCGCGCTGTGCGCTCGCTTTGTTTTTGGTAGGGGTCTCCCTTGTCCACGTTGGCCCTGGGAATGCCGTGGAAAGACAATAAGAGGCGCTCGGCAGCCCCGTGCGTTTCGCGGTGCTCGCGTACTGAAGTCGCCAACGCGCGGATATACAGCGGATGGTCGTGATAGTCGCGCACCACCCGAACATCCGGAATATCCCGATTCAGGCGGAACAGATCGGCCACCTGATCGTAAATCGCACCCGTAGTCGTCGCGGAATACTGCGGATACAGGGGGAAAACCAGAAACTGCTGGACTCCCTCACCGCGCAGCTTGGCAACCACATCCGACAACTGCGGATCACCATAGGTCATCGCGTAATCCACTCGAATATCGGGATTGGATTCACGCAGGCGCGCCTGCAATCGCTCAGCCTGCACGCGTGTGTAATGCATAATCGGCGAGCCTTCGATCCGCTCTCCGTTCGCGCCCTCGCCCCAGATGCCCGCATAGGCGGGAGCGACCTTGCGCGGACGAAGTGTCAACACGATTCCATGCAGGATCACCAGCCAAATCAACCTGGGAATCTCCACCACCCGCGGATCAGAGAGAAAGTCTCGCAAAAAGCGCCGAACGGCCTTGGGCGTGGGCTCGGCGGGGGTGCCCAAATTCATCAAGATTACGGCTTTTGACATGAACGGAACCTGTTGCAGGAGATGACTGAGAGGCAATAGTAAAGGCAAGTGACCCAATTGGTAAGCAGGGGTCAACTTTGCAACGATAGCGCACAAAAAAAGGCCCCCTCAACGGGAGCCTTTTTTGCGGCTGTACTGCAGCAAACTGCCGCGGCACAGAGGGAAGGAGTGTCTGGGACTATCAGGCCCAATGGCAATCAGGACAGCGCAGCCATCACTGTTTCCCGGATATCCGCCATCGAGCCCACACCCATTACCTTGCTGTACTTAGGCGCGGTCTCCGGGGCACGCTCTGCCAGCTCACGGTAGAAGCCTACCAGCGGCGCAGTCTGCTCGTGATAAACCGCCAGGCGATTGCGTACAGTCTCTTCGGTGTCGTCTTCACGCTGCACCAGAGGTTCGCCGGTCGCGTCGTCAACGCCTTCTTGCTTGGGCGGATTGTAAATAACATGGTAAACACGACCAGATCCTTCATGTACGCGGCGTCCGGACAGGCGCTTGACGATCTCTTCATCATCAACCGCAATTTCCAGTACGTGGTCGATGGCAACATCTGCGTCCAACAGTGCCTGGGCCTGCGGAATGGTGCGCGGGAACCCGTCAAACAGGAAACCGGAGGCGCAGTCCGGTTGTGCAATCCGCTCTTTCACCAGGGCGATAATCAGGTCATCAGATACCAGCTTGCCGGCAGCCATAATGTCTTTCGCCTGCAGGCCGAGAGGAGTCCCCTCTTTAACCGCGGCGCGGAGCATGTCACCGGTGGAAATCTGCGGGATGCCGAACTTCTCTGTAATAAATTGTGCCTGGGTACCTTTGCCAGCACCTGGGGCGCCCAAGAGAATAATTCGCATGTCTTGCCTGCCTTAACCTTTATATGAAAGCTGCCTGACGGCCACGGTGAGGGCCCGCAGCGTCAAAAGAGCGCTACCTTACACGGAGACCCAGATTAGGGCAAGGTGACGAAAGTCCATGGCTCTTAGGGCGATTTTGTAGGAAAAATTCCCAATTTGACCAGAAAAACATCGCTTTTCGACGACGGAACAGTCTGTCACCTCGCGAAACTACCCTTTCCTATACCTGTATTACCCCGGATAGCCGGCTATGAAGATTGCCCTATTTAATGCCCAGTCATACGACCGGAGCTATTTCGATCGCTACAACCGCAATTTTCGCCACGATCTCCTGTATATCGATGCCCATTGCAACGAAGATACCCTGCCGCTGGCGCATGATGCCGAGGCCGTGTGCATTTTCGTCAATGACCCTGTGGATGCCCGCCTGCTGGAACGGATGCGCGAACAGGGTGTGAAAATGCTGGCATTGCGATCTGCCGGCTATAACCACGTGGACCTCCAGGCGGCCTTCCGCTACGGGGTGATGGTCGCCAACGTACCCAGTTACTCCCCCTATGCCGTCGCCGAACATGCCGTTGGCCTGATTCTCTGCCTGATACGGAAAATCCACCGTGCGCAGTTCCGTATCCGCGAGGGCAATTTCTTGCTCGATGGCCTGATGGGGTTTGATCTCTATGGCAAAACCGTCGGCGTCGTGGGAACCGGCAAAATCGGTCGGGTATTCACCCGGATTATGCACGGCTTCGGCTGCGAATTACTGGGCACCGATCCTGTCGAGGATGACCTCTGCAAGGAATTGGGCATGCGCTACGTCCCTCTGGATACACTGTGTCGGCAAGCCGACATTATCTCGCTGCACTGTCCGCTGCTCCCTGAGACCCATCACCTCATTAATGAACGCACGATTGCTGAAATGCGCGCTGGTGTCTGCCTGATCAACACGTCAAGAGGCGGCGTCATCGACACGCAAGCAGTGATTCAGGCCCTGAAGCACGAGAAAATCGGTTATCTGGGCCTTGATGTTTATGAAGAGGAGGACACGCTGTTTTTCGAAGATCATTCCGACACGATCATCAATGACGAAGTGTTCGCCCGACTGCTCACCTTCAACAATGTATTGATCACCGGTCACCAGGGCTACTTTACCCGCGAGGCCATCTCCAATATCGCCCGCACGACCCTGGCGAATGTCAGCGAATTCGAGACCACGGGCAACTGCGAAAACCAGCTATTGCCTCCAGAGAAGATTGAGCCGGAAAGGTAACCGCGGGAAAAGACAGGAAAGCCCCCTGCTGTATCAGTCATTATGGTTTGGACGGGGATTCGGCACGCTTTGCCGCGCACCAAGCGTTTTCCAGCTCCTCGACAGAGCATTCCGATAACGTGCGACCAGTCGCTTCTATCTGACGCTCTACCAGTGAAAATCGCCGCTCAAACTTCCTGTTGCTCTGGCGCAACGTCGCTTCGGGTTCCAGCTTCAGGTGCCTTGCCGCGTTGACACAACAAAACAGCAGATCCCCCAACTCTTCCTGGATATGCGCCTGATCCTGGCTCTCTACGGCTTCGCGCAACTCGCGAATTTCCTCTTCAATTTTATCCAGGACTCCGGACACCGCAGGCCAGTCGAATCCTACATTGGCAGCCCGCTTTTGAAGTTTGAAGGCGCGGGTCATCGCGGGGAGTCCGTTGGCGACACCGGCCAGCGTGCCGGTCTCCCCCTTGGACTCACGCTCCGCCGCCTTGATCGCTTCCCAGTTGCGCTTGACCTCGCTCTCTTCGATGGCATCGCTATCGGCGGCAGACTGCAAAGTGCCGGAGGGAAATACGTGGGGATGGCGGCGCACTAGCTTGATCACAAGGGTGTCCACAATACGGGGAAAGTCGAAGTACTCCGCTTCGCTGCCCAGCTGGGCATAGAAAATCACCTGGAAGAGGAGATCACCCAGTTCCTCATGCAAGTGTTCAAAATCTTCAGCTTCGATGGCCTCTGCTACCTCATACGCTTCCTCAATGGTCGAAGGCACGATGGAGGCGAAAGTCTGCTTCAGGTCCCAGGGACAACCTCCCTTCGGGTCGCGCAGACGCGACATCAGGTAAAGCAGGTCATCAACCGTGTACCGACTCAGCGCATTGTCGTCATTCGTTGCCATTCCCTAGCCCCTTGCGAGAAAGTATCAGTGCAGGATACGCCGACGGGCGCGTGCAATATTCGGCAGCTGATTGATTCTGTGCAGCACGCGGCTCAGTTCCTCAAAACTGTGCACCTCCGCGGTCAGCACCATATCCACCGTATGCTTATGCTTGTTCGACTGAGTCTGCATGGCAGTAATATTGATACGCTGGCTGTCCAGCATGGCAGTCACATCCCGCAGCAGTCCGTGGCGATCGTAGGCTTCAATCATGATCTCCACTGCATAGACCTGCTGCGGTTTTTCCGCCCAGGATACCTGCAGCACCCGCTCGTGCTCCTCGGTCTCCATCCGCAGCATGTTGGGACAATCCTTGCGATGGATTGAAACGCCGCGCCCCAGGGTGATATAGCCCATAATGTCGTCGCCCGGGACCGGGTTACAACAGCGCGCGATATGGGTCATCAGGTTACCCACGCCATCAATGTAAACATCCGTTTGTCCGTCGCTGCGCGCCACCGGCGCAGTGAGCGAAGGCACCGGCTCGACATCGACGACCCGCACCATGCGCTGTGCGGCATTGAGCACCTGGCCAACGCCGATATCTCCAGCCCCCACCGCGGCATAAAGGTCATCCAGCGAGTGCATGTTCATCTTGCTGGCCAGCTCACCAAAATCGAGTTCCACCAATCCGAGCTGGCGGAACTCGCTGTCGAGGATAGTGCGCCCGTCCGCAATATTCTGGTCCCGCGCCTGCATCTTGAACCAGTGGATCACCTTGGCCCGGGCCCGCGATGTCGTGATGTACCCCATCCCCGGAGACAGCCAGTCGCGGCTGGGCGCTTCGCGCTTGCCGGTGAGGATCTCTACCTGGTTGGCGGTCTGCAACTTATGGTTCAGCGGGACAATACGACCATCGATCTTGGCCCCGCGGCAACGGTGGCCGATTTCGGTGTGAATCTTGTAGGCGAAGTCCAGCGGTGTCGCGCCACTGGGCAGGTCCACGACATGCCCGTCGGGCGTAAAGACATAGATCCGGGTATCCGCTTCACTGGCTGCGAGATCATCCTGCAGCGGGTTTCCACCCACTTCTTCGTGCCAATCGAGTACCTGGCGCAACCAGGATATTTTTTGCTCGTAACTATCCTGTGACTCTCCGCCGGACTTCTGGTCCGTGCCTTTGTAGCGCCAGTGGGCACACACCCCGTACTCCGCCTCTTCGTGCATCGCAAACGTGCGAATCTGCACTTCGAGGACTTTGCGATCGGGGCCAATGACTGCGGTGTGCAGGGACCGATAGCCATTCTCCTTGGGCGAGGCGATATAGTCGTCGAACTCGTTCGGGATATTGCGCCAAAGATTGTGCACGATCCCGAGCACCGCATAACAGTCCCGGACCGTCGGCACCAGAATACGTACCGCGCGAATATCGTAGACCTGGGTAAAACCGATATTCTTCCTGCGCATTTTGCGCCAGATACTGTAGATATGCTTGGCCCGGCCAAAGACCTCACCGGCGATATCTGCGCGCCCCAACTCGTCTCTTAACAGCTCGAGCACATTATCGATGTACTTTTGCCGGTCCAGTCGCTTTTCATCCAGCAACCGGGCGATCTGCATATAGTCTTCCGGCTCCAGATAGCGGAAGGCCAGATCCTCGAGTTCCCACTTGATATGACCGATGCCCAGGCGATGGGCCAACGGCGCATACACATCGGCAACCTCCCGGGCTACCCGGCGTCGCTTGGCATCATCGGCATTCTTGGCAGCCCGAATGGCACAGGTCCGTTCCGCCAGCTTGATCAGGGCCACGCGGACATCGTCGACCAGGGAAACCAGCATCCGGCGAATGTTTTCCGAATGCTCCTCCACCGCGCCGCTGACCTGGACTTCTGTATCCGCACTGCGACTGCGGATGGCGGCCATCCGCAGCACGCCCTGAATCAGTTTGGCGACCGTCTTGCCAAAATCTTTTTCCACGGACTCGAGCGAAAGCCGCTTTTCCCGCACTGCGCGATAGAGCACCGCAGCACACAGCGCTTCACCATCAACCTGCAAGTCCGCGAGGATCTCCACCATTTCCAGACCGGTGCGGAAACTACTGGCGCCTTCACTCCAGATATTTTCGGCCTCAATGGCTTTCTGCTCAGCCTTGCGACTGCATTCGGCCGCGCGGCGCAGAGTCACCAGGGTCCCGCCATCCAGCTCAGCCAGTTGCTGCACGTGACGCAACCAGGCTTCAAGGTCGAGGACGCTGTCGGTGTCCGAGGAGTGATGTTTTCTAACTTGTACCATCGCGATCGATATTGCGCTGACTTATCCGGGGTTCGAGTACTTGGGGTTGGGTCATTGGTCGAATAGACCGGACGACAAATACCGGTCGCCGCGGTCACAGGTAATCGCCACGATCGTGGCATTTTCGACCTCGGCGGCCAGCTGTAGCGCAGCTGCCACCGCGCCTCCCGAGGAAACGCCGGCGAAAATACCCTCTTCGCGCGCCAGACGGCGAGCCATCTTCTCGGCCATGTCCTGTTCCATGTCGATCACCCGGTCCACTTCTTCCGGGACAAAAATCTTCGGCAGGTAGGCCTGGGGCCATCGCCGTATACCCGGGATACTGGACCCCTCGGTCGGTTGCAGACCAAGAATCTCGACTGAAGGGTTCTGCTCTTTCAGGTAACGTCCGCAGCCCATAATAGTGCCGGTCGTCCCCATCGAAGAGACAAAATGGGTGATTTCTCCCCCGGTCTGCCGCCAGATCTCCGGCCCGGTGCCCTCATAGTGGGCCTGCGGATTGTCCAGGTTCGCAAACTGATTCAGTACCTGGCCCCGGCCCTGCTCCTGCATCTTCAATGCCAGATCCCGCGCGCCCTCCATGCCCTCTTCGGCAGAGACCAGCACCAGCTCGGCACCATAGGCACTCATGGAAGCCTTGCGCTCCTCCGTAGCAGTTTCCGGCATGATCAGGATCATTCGATATCCCTTGATCGCCGCCGCCATGGCCAGCGCGATGCCTGTGTTACCGCTCGTCGCTTCAATCAGGGTATCCCCGGGACGGATCTGCCCGCGGGCCTCGGCTCGGTTGATCATCGACAGTGCCGGGCGATCCTTGACCGAACCAGCGGGATTATTTCCCTCCAGCTTGAGCAATACGGTATTACCGCGCCCTTCGGGAACCAGTCTCTGCAGCCGTACCAACGGGGTATTGCCCACGCAGTCTGCGATGGTGGGATATTGCATGGCGATGTCCGTGCCAGAAAAAACGGAGCGACATTCTACCCCTGCCGTGTGTTTGGTGCTAATCCGGATATTTGCGACCAGATAGTGCGCTATGCGCCACAGAGGAGTAGAATCGAGCGAAAACAACACCATTTTCGGGGTTCCCATGACTGCCGAGAAGTCCCAGGAGCAGGCCCCGCGCCGCTCCCGAGTCCTGTCCCTTCGCGCGCTGATCTTCCGCACCACGCTGACGCCTGCGCTTATCCTGACGGTTCTGCTCGGGTCGCTATTGTCCCTGCAGCAAATGAGTGACCGCCGACACCTGCTGTTGAGCCACGGTCGCGCCAGCGCCGAGCAACTCGCACGCCTGATCGAACTGAGCGGTGGGCATCCCAAGGAAATGCGGCTCGAATGGCTGCATCAGAGCCTTATGGCGCTGATGCTGGAAAAGGATATGGTGCGTTCTGTCCAGATATACTCGACCGAAGGTGAGGGACTGAACCCCACAACGGGCCTGAAGCTTCTGGCCGGCGCCGGTCCGAGGCCGAGAGAACAACTGTCGGCAGACGTGCTCGACGGTTCCGCCCCCTTTGTTCGGGAAGAAGGCGACAGCATCCAGGTGCTTCAACCCCTCCCCAGCCAGGATGGCCTCACCTGCTGGATTGCCGTCGAATTGCATCGCCCGTATTTCACTATCGGCAGCTACCAGATTGCCCTAGCGGGGCTGGTCGGACTGATCCTGTGTACCCTGGCAGCACTCGTATGGACTGTATATCTGTCGGAGCGGTTTGCCCGGCGCATTTCCCGCATCGGGGACGTCGTCGAAGCCGTCGGTAATGGCCAGCTGGACCGCCGGGTAAGGCACGGCTCCAACAGAGAGCTCAATGTGCTGTCCGATCAGGTGAACAGGATGGCGACGAAGTTCTCCCAGTACCAGGAAGACTATAAATCCAACCTGATGCAGTCGATGGAGGATCTCCGCCAGTCGCTCGATAGTATGGAAGAGCAGAACATCGAACTCGACCTCGCACGCAAACGGGCTGTCGAGGCAAACCGGGTCAAATCGACGTTCCTCGCCAACACCAGTCACGAGATCCGCACCCCGCTAAACGGCATTATCGGTTTCACCAACTTGCTGCTGAAAACCGATATCGATGAACTCCAGCAGGACTACCTGCAAACCATCCTGCGCTCGTCAGAAAACCTGCTCACGACCATTAACGATATTCTCGATTTCTCCCGGATTGAGTCCGGCAATCTGGTGCTCGACCATATTCCGATGAATCTGGGCCAGCTGCTGGAAGAGACACTGCAGATCCTTGCACCATTCGCCCATGACAACCATTTGGAGCTGGTGCCGCTCATTGACAGTCAGCTGCCGAACACCCTGATCGGTGATCCGCTGCGGGTCAAACAGATTCTGACCAACCTCGTCGGTAACGCGGTGCGGAACTCCGAGCATGGCAATATCCCGGTCCGTATCGGGGTCCAAAGCGGTAAAGATTCAGAGTTGATGGTACGGATCAGTATCACCGACCTGGGCAACCGGATCGATGAGCAGGGTCGCAAGGAAATGCAGCAGATCCTTGAGCACGGCGCCCAGGCTCAGGCGCAGGGTCAGCAGATCAGTAGCAATGGCATTGGACTCGCCATTGCGCGAAGCCTTGTAGGCCGCATGCGCGGCAGCATTGGTATCGATGAATCCCCATCCGGTGGCGCAACCTTCTGGGTCCACATTCCGTTGCACCTCGAACGCAATCGCACGCTGCCAGAGAGAGACCAGTTCCCCAGCAACCGGATCCTGATCGCCGATCCCAACCGCATGACGCGCATGCAGGTGGCGCAGCTGCTCTCCAACTGGCAAATTGAGCCCATTGAGCTCTCGGACACGTCCACACTCAAACCCGCCCTGGAGCAGCTCTGGAACCACGATGCCCTGCCTGACGCCGTGATTATCGACACGGCCATTGCGGGAGAGCACTTCAGCGACTTTATCGAAATGGTCCAGTTGCTGGTCGACACCTACCAGTGTCGAGTCATTATCCAGGGAGCGCCGGTAGAGCTGCGACGCTGCTATGAACAGCTTCGCACCCGGGTGCTCACCTTCGTGCCCAAGCCGGTCACCAGGGATAACCTGTTGCGCTCGCTGCGCCGGGTGCTGCCCAATAGCCAGTCGCGTCCGATCACCAACACGGCCCCCGCCCTCCCCGCAACCGAGGCACCCAAGGTGCTGGCGGTCGATGACCATCAAGCCAATCGCACCCTGGTCGCCGAGTTATTGCGCAGCCAGGGTACTGACGTCACGATCGCAGCGAGTGGTGCAGAGGCGCTGGAATTGTGGCGCGAGCAGGAGTTTGACCTCATTTTCATGGATATCCAGATGCCCGACATGGACGGGATCGAGGCAACCAAACGTATACGCGAGGCGGAGTCAGACAGCCGCACCCCGATTATCGCCCTGACGGCGCATGCGGGCGCAGAAGAAAAAGCCCGGCTGCTCGCCGCCGGACTGGATGATTACCTCAGCAAACCCGTGAGCGAAGTACAGCTCAGCAATATGATCAAGCGCTGGATGAAAATCATCAGCCCCACATCCATGGCCTCCGCCGCCCAGACCAGTGTCGAACGGCTGGTTGACGTTTCCGATAGCCTGCGTCTGAGCAACGGCGACAGCCGGCTCGCCCGGGACATGCTGCAAATGCTGTTCAAGGATCTGGATGCGGACGAACGGCAATTGCGCAAACTGGCCAGCGCGGGACAGCACAAAGGCCTGTTCGAGTTCGTGCACCGCCTGCACGGCGGATGCTGCTACTGTGGCGTGCCTCGGCTGCGTAAAGCGACTGGCCGACTGCAGGAACATTTGCGCGGGCAACAGCAGGAAGAAACGGCGAGCATCGACCAATCGCTGGTAGAAGCCGTGGCAGAAGAACTCCGTGCACTGAAGAGCTGGTCTGAAGAACAGGATCTGGATGCGCTGTTCGGCCTGCGCGAAGCGGTGGGCACCTGATCCGCTAACGCGCGTGCTGGCAGTATTTGCCTGCCAGCACGCGGGCTTATGGGCTTAGGGATGAGCCCCCTCGAACACCACAAAAGCCACGGCGAAATCACGCTCATCAGAAAGTGTCAGATGCACCCGTTCGACGCCCATTGACTGAGCGCGCTCCCTGGCGGCACCGCTCAGCATGACTTGCGGCGCCTGCCGTTGCCGGCGCCGCACCTCGATGTCCTGCCACGAAATCCCCTCGCCGATCCCGGTACCCAGGGCTTTGCCCAACGCTTCTTTTGCCGCGAATCGCTTGCACAGGTAGGCCCCCTGATTTGCCGCGGCCAGTTGCGAAAACGCCTCGCGCTCTGCGGCGCACAGGACCCGCTGGACAAAGCGTTCACCAAACCGGTGCCAGGCCTTTTCCACGCGGGAATAGCTGCAAATATCTGTGCCGATACTAATGATCATGATAAACCTGTTTGAACAACTCCCGACTTCGCAGGGGACGACGACCGAGTAGCGGCTGGAGTAACACACGACTGAGACGCTTGGCCGCGGCAAGCTGGGCCTCATTGAGTTCGATACCCGCATGATAGCGCCCCAGCGCCAGCAAATCGCTCCCGCTGAACTCGTCGATTCGGGCACTTGCGTCCTGCCGATGGACCGGGACAGCCCCTCGATCGCGCAACAGTCGATACCAGCCGTGCGGAAGCACCGGGCTCTGGGTCTCCACGCACAAATCCAGTTGTGGGCAGGTGCCCAACTGCTGCAACAGCGTCAGCTCGAAATAGCGCAACGGTGCCTCCAGCTGTCGTGCGTCGGAACCATCTAGCGCAGCCAACTGGCTCAAGAGAGACTGGTAAGCAGCAAACAGCGCATACTGCGTCTCCCCTTCGGGCAGCAAGCGCACCAGTAACTCATTGGCATAGAGCCCACCATACAGCGCCCTACCCTTTAACCAGAGCGCAGCCCCGGCGTTTTCCACCGGGCCGAGCGTGCGTAGCTCCCCCCGCCCCAACAGGGAAACGAGCAACGGCGCAAAGGGTTGTAACGCTTGCTGGCGACGCTGCTTATCGCGGCGGGCCCCGCGCGCAATACAGCTGATCAGCCCCTGCTCGGGGGTGAGCAACTGCACAATCAGGCTGGTATCCCGGTAAGGACGTGTATGCAGGATATAAGCGGGTTGCTGTATGGGTGCTTGAGGCATGGAAGTCCCGTAGGGGCAAATAGTTGTCGGTACTTCTCGGATAGTTTTCGCGGGCGCACTTGCGCTGCAGTTAGTGCCGGGGGAGATGCAGCTCCCCCGACCAATCGTCGCGCAAGACTCTACTCAGCGCATTATTCGTCGCGATAGCCCAGGCTGCGCAACGCGCGTTCGTCATCAGACCAGCCGGATTTTACTTTTACCCAGAGGTTCAGCATGACCTTGCTATCGAACAGGCGTTCCATGTCTTTACGGGCTTCGCTGCCAATCTGCTTGATACGGTCGCCCTTGTTACCAATGAGGATACGTTTCTGTCCCGACCGCTCAACCAATATTGCCGCACTGATGTGCAGGATACCGCCCTCGTCGGAAAACTCTTCCACCTCAACGGTCACCTGATATGGGATTTCGGCACCCAGCTGACGCATGACTTTTTCTCGTACGATTTCGGCGGCCAGAAACCGGGAGCTGCGGTCCGTAATCTGGTCCTCCGGGAAAAAGTGCTCACTCTCCGGAAGAAAGCCGGTGATGACATTTTCCAGCGTGTCGAGGTTCACCCCCCGCAGTGCTGAGATCGGCACGATTTCGGCTTTGGGATGCTGTTCTGCCAGGGCCTGCAGTTGGGGAAGCAGTTCAGCCTTGTCCTCCAGCTGATCCACCTTGTTGACCGCGATAACCAGCGGGCTTTTGATTCCCCGCAGCTTGTCCGCCACCAGCTGGTCGCCTTCGGTCCACCGCGCTCGCTCCACCACAAAAACCACCACATCCACATCCCGCGCGGCACTGCTCGCGGCGCGATTCATATAGCGATTGATGGCTTTTTCCGCATCTCCGTGCAACCCCGGGGTGTCCACAAAGATAATCTGGTTGGGCCCCTCGGTTTTGATACCCAGCATATTGTGTCGGGTTGTCTGGGGCTTGCGCGAGGTAATCGCAATCTTTTGGCCGAGCAAGTGGTTCAGCAGGGTAGATTTGCCGACATTGGGACGGCCCACGATTGCAACATATCCGCAGCGAGAAGGTTGTTCAGTCAAGAAAGAGTCTCCGATTCACGCGGCCAAACGGAGGACCAGCGCGGTGATTTCGGTAATCAGCAAGGATGTTAACGTGGCGACCAATCAGTCAGTCACTATCGGTGCCGGTAAGTTGGTTGAAGGCCAGGGAAGCGGCAATTTTTTCGGCACTGCGACGACTGCTTGCCTCACCGCGTGTGGGCTTGGCTAACCCCTTCACGCGACACTCCACTACGAACTGCTGGGCATGCTCCTTACCGCTGACTTGCACCACGGCGTATTCAGGTAGAGGCCTGCGCTGGGCCTGCAGCCATTCCTGTAGTCGTGTTTTGGGGTCTTTCGCGGTCTCCAGTGACAGCTCTGCGAGCCGGCTATCGAACCAGGCGAGAATACGGGCGCGGGCCGCTTCGAGCCCGGCATCCAGGTAAATGGCCCCGATCAGGGCTTCCACGGCATCGGCAAGAATCGAGGCACGGCGATGGCCGCCACTTTTCATCTCGCCCTCCCCCAACAGGAGGCAGTCGCCAATTTCCAGCTCGCGAGCCAGCTCGGCCAGGCTTTCCCCACTGACGAGTTTTGCCCGCAAGCGGCTTAACTCGCCCTCACGCCCCTGCGGAAACTGCTCAAACAGGGCCGCACCGATGGTGAAGCCGAGAATGGAATCGCCGAGAAACTCGAGACGCTCGTTATTGGTGCGACCGCGGGAGCGGTGGGTCAGCGCCAGCTCCAGCAAGTCCTCTCGCTGAAAGTTGTGTCCGAGGCGGCCACACAGGCGCTGCAGGTGGATATCACTCACTTTTGACAAATTGTTCCAGGTCTACCAGCGGCTCACAGCACTGATCCGCCTTGGCGGTGTTGAGCTGCTTGTTAAATTTCATTACGACATCAATGTTAGCCAGCAAGGGCTGACGCAGTTCGTAGTCGATACTGACCAGGACGCTGTCTGCGCCACGCAGCACTCTGACCGACTTGGTGGGTTCGCCCCGCACGTTGTTGATCAGGAAATAGCTACCGAGCTCCCGCTTGATGTCAGCCCGGCTCATTTCCCGAATATTCGGGCGTTTGGAAAGCTCCTTCAAGCCCTCTTCGACGTAATACGCATCGATATAACCCGGGCCCATTTTGGACACGCAGGTCAGCACAAATCCGAAAACGGCGATAATCATCAGCAGAGACCAGTAACTCAGACCGCGCTGCGCACCCAGGCCACTACTATTGAGATTAACGGATTGATTCATGGTTCTGCTCCCATTGTTATCTTATCGAGCGTGATTACTGCACTGTGCTATTCGATTGAACCCACACGTTTGAAGCTGGGCACGCTGGTCAGCTTGTCCCAATGCATCCAGATCGCAAACGCTTTGCCGACAATATCGTTCTCGGGGACGAAACCCCACTCACGGCTATCCAGGCTGTTGTCACGGTTGTCCCCCATCATGAAGTAGTGCCCCTCTGGCACCACGCCATTAAAGTTCGCAAACCGACTCGGCCGCACGTTTTTGGCCATCAGGTGGCGATGACCATCAATATCTTCCCACATCACCTCTTTCAGCGGGTTGCCGGGCGGGACCGCCTGTATCAGCTCCTGAGACGCCAGCTCACCATTGATGTAGAGCATGTTGTTCTCGATCTTGATCCGGTCGCCGGGCAAGCCGATTACCCGCTTGATGAAGTAAGTATCATTCATATGTGGCGGAAAAAACACCATAACATCGCCGCGCTCCGGCTCGCCAATATCCACCACCTTGGTGCGTGATACCGGCAGGCGCAGTCCGTAGGCAAATTTGTTCACCAGAATAAAATCGCCGACTTCCAGGGTGGGCACCATGGACTTGGACGGAATCTGAAAGGGTTCGACGATGAACGAGCGCAGCACGAACACAATAGCCAGAATCGGGAAAAAGGATTTGGCGTACTCGACGACCACAGGATCCTCGGCGCCCGCACCGGCCTGCTCGCGCCGACGCCGGGCAAAAAACAGGCTATCTACCAGCCAGATTGCACCACTGCCTGCAACCAGCCACAGCAGAATAAGGGGGAAATTAATATCCATATTGTTCTCTTGGACAGCCTTACTGTTTTATTGCATTCATTGTTCTGATGGGCCGATCAATAGCCACTTCCGGGGCTATTGATCAACCTTCAACACGGCCAGGAATGCCTCCTGAGGCACCTCTACGCGACCCAGCTGCTTCATCCGGCGCTTACCGGCCTTCTGCTTTTCGAGCAGCTTCTTCTTACGCGTGACATCGCCACCGTAACATTTTGCGGTCACGTTCTTGCGCAGTGCCTTGACCGTTGTCCGCGCAATCACCTGGCCGCCGATGGCAGCCTGAATGGCGACATCAAACATCTGTCGCGGGATCAGCTCTTTCATTTTTTCGGCCATTGCGCGGCCCTTCTGCTGCGCATTCTCCCGGTGGACAATCAATGCGAGGGCGTCCACGCGGTCACCATTGATCAGGATATCGAGGCGTACAAGTTTTGCCGGGTCAAATCGCACAAAACCGTAATCCAGCGAGGCGAATCCGCGGCTGACCGACTTCAGGCGGTCAAAGAAATCCATCACCACCTCACTCATGGGCAAGTCGTATCGAAGCGATACCTGGGTGCCCACGTACTGCATATCCTTCTGGATACCGCGCTTCTCGACGCACAGGGTAATGACATTACCCAGGTACTCCTGTGGCACCAGGATATTGACCTCGGCAATAGGCTCGCGCATCTCTTCGATCGAGCCCAAATCTGGCAGTCGCGACGGGTTGTCGACGGTGACCACTTCGCCATCGTTCATCTGAACTTCATACACTACGGTCGGCGCCGTGGTAATCAGGTCCAGGTCATATTCCCGCTCCAGGCGCTCCTGGATGATTTCCATGTGCAGCATGCCCAGGAAGCCACAGCGAAAACCGAAGCCCAGTGCATCGGAGGTCTCCGGCTCATAAAACAGGGAGGCGTCGTTCAGCGACAGTTTGTCCAGGGCATCCCGGAATGCCTCGTAGTCGTCCGAGCTGACCGGGAACAAGCCCGCGTAGACCTGCGGCTTCACTTTCTGGAAGCCTGGCAGCATGTCGACGTCGTCAACGCCTTTTGCATGGGTCAGTGTGTCACCCACCGGTGCACCATGAATGTCTTTAATACCCGCGACGACGAAGCCCACCTCACCCGCGCGGAGCATACCGGTTTCGGTCCGCTTCGGCGTAAAGATGCCAACACTGTCGACGACGTGCGCTCGGCCGACGGACTTGGTGACGATCTTGTCCTTGGTGCGCAGGGTGCCCTGGACCACGCGGACCAGAGACACAACGCCCAGATAGCTGTCGAACCAGCTGTCGATAATCAGAGCCTGCAGGGGCGCATCGACATCCCCCTCCGGCGGCGGTACCAGGCGTACCAGATCTTCGAGAACATCCTGCACACCGAGGCCGGACTTGGCACTGCAGCGTGTGGCCTCCGTGGCGTCAATGCCGATGATGTCCTCAATCTCTTCCGCCACCTTGTCCGGGTCCGCCTGGGGCAGGTCCATTTTGTTCAGGACAGGAATCACCTCAAGGCCCTGCTCAATAGCGGTGTAGCAATTCGCGACCGACTGCGCCTCGACGCCCTGAGCAGCGTCTACCACCAGCAGGGCCCCTTCACAGGCGGCCAGGGAGCGGGAGACCTCATAAGAGAAATCCACGTGTCCGGGGGTATCGATGAAATTGAGCTGGTAGGTTTTCCCATCGCGCGCGGTGTAATCGAGGGTCACACTCTGCGCCTTGATGGTGATACCGCGCTCCCGCTCCAGATCCATGCTGTCGAGGACCTGTGCGGCCATTTCCCGATCACTGAGGCCACCGCAGTCCTGAATAAAGCGGTCAGCGAGTGTGGATTTGCCGTGGTCGATGTGGGCAATAATGGAAAAATTGCGGATATGGGAGAGATCTGTGGCCACAGCGGAGTAGAAATCCTATAAAAATCAAAAGGTTATCTGGAATTACAACCAGAGACGTGGCGCAAGTCTACCAAAGGCAGGGGTGGCTGGGCAGGGGGAAGTCGCCGCGACCCCAATTTGGGGCCACGGCACAGGATCACGATCAGTCATCCTCAATCTGAATGGTACGGAAAGTCGGCTGGCCGCCGCGGAAGAATCGGATGGGCAGCAGCTCTTTTTTCGGCATGTCCGCGACCACGTCATCGAAGTCCTTCATATTCTGGACCTCTTCAAATCCCAGCTGGGCGATGACATCGCCGGAACGCAATCCCGCTTTTGCACCGGGCTTGCCCGGCACAACCTGCTTGACCAGGACCCCGCTATCGACGCCCTGCCGCTGCTTCATGGCTTCGGGAATATCGCCCACCACCAGCCCCAGGCGGCCGCCGATCTCGGTCGAAGGCGTGGACGAAGCCTGCTGCTCACTGTCGTCACCGGTGAGCGCACCCACCACCACCTTGATGCGGTGGTTTTTGCCCTTGCGCATCAGATCAACATTCACTTCCGTGCCGGGCTTTGTCTGGCCCACCGCATGGGGCAGGTCACCGGACATGCTGATTTTCTGTCCGTTAAAGCGGGTGATGATATCCCCTGCGAGAATACCGGCCTCAGCGGCGGGCGCACCGGCCTCAACCTGGGCAACCAGCGCCCCATTAGGCTTGCCGAGCCCCATGGCTTCCGCCAGCTTGCGGTCCACATCCTGGATTCCGACCCCGAGCCATCCGCGATCGACACGGCCCTTGTCTTTCAGTTGAGCCACCACATCGCGGGCGAGATGCGCGGGTATCGCGAATGAGAGGCCAATCGATCCACCGCTGCGGGTGTAAATCTGGCTGTTGATACCGATGACTTCGCCTTCCAGGTTGAACAGCGGACCGCCCGAATTACCCGGGTTGATCGCGACATCCGTCTGGATAAACGGGACGTAGTTCTCGCGGCTTTCGTTGGGAATACTGCGCCCCATCGCACTGACGATACCCGCGGAAGCGGAATAGTCCAGGCCGAACGGCGACCCGATGGCAACTACCCATTCACCGACTTTCAGGTCCTCGGAATCCCCCCAGTCCAGGGAGGGCAACCCTTTCCCGTCCACCTTGAGCAGTGCCAGGTCGGACCGAGGATCCGTGCCGATCACACGGGCTTCAAATTCGCGGCGGTCGGTGAGGGTCACCAACACCTGATCCGCGCCTTCCACCACATGATTATTCGTGACTACGTAGCCATCGCTGGAAATAATAAACCCGGACCCCATGCTGGCCACCGGACGCTGCTCGCGACGCCGGGGCTCAAGCAGGTGGCGGAAGATATCGGGAATCTCCTGCTGAAAACGCGGGGACATCCCCCCCCGCGCCACGCGGGTCCGCTCTACCGTATTGATTTTGACGACCGCGGGCGAGTTTTCCTCGATCAGGTCGGTGAGTTCTGGCAGCCCCCTGGCGGAAGCGCCCGCGGAAACAAAGAGAAAGATCGTCAGCAACACCTGAATACTGCGTGTAACCATCGGTTTGTTACCCCTAGTTATCCCTTCTAATATGACTGGAGTGGCATGAAAAAATGCCTTTTCGTGTATCCGGCGGCCATCCCCCCAAAATCGGGCACTGACTGGCCGGCCTACGTTATCGGCATCGCCCTGGGGGCGTGCCTTCATTGTTTAGTGGCGATTCGTCCACAAAAGTTCTGTGAACTTTGTTAATGAATGTTAAGCCGTCACCATCCCAACGACCGAGGTAGTCACGAAACCGCATGAATCCCCGTCGCCCGCGCCCAGAACGAGGCTTTTTTGGCCTGCCCTTCGAGACCTATGGACGCTCCGAACTGGGGGCGCCACTGGTCTACTTTCCGGCACAGAACCCGGCCTCAACCGGGGCGGGTCTGGTACTGGCCGGTACCCACGGCGATGAAGCGGCGGCCATCGTTTCCCTGTCCTGTGCCCTGCGGACCCTGTCACCCGGCGCGTTGCGCCACCACGTTGTCCTCACCGCCAATCCCGATGGCAGTCAGCTTGGACTGCGCTGCAATGGCCGCGGGGTCGATATCAACCGCAATTTCCCCACGGCCACCTGGCAGGCTGGGGGAACGGTGTACCGCTGGAATTCCATGGCAGATGAGCGCGATGTGCGCCTGGCAACTGGTGAAAGCGGAGGATCCGAAGCGGAAACCCGCGCACTGTGCGCGCTCATTGACCAACTGATGCCGGTCTGGGTGGTATCGATTCACGAGCCACTGGCCTGCATTGACGATCCGGACGAATCTCCGCTTGGCCACTGGCTGTCACAACAGCTGTCACTGCCCCTTGTCAGCGACGTCGGCTACGCCGTACACGGCTCCTTTGGCGGCTGGTGCAAAGAACGCGGCCTGCCCTGCATCACCATCGAGTATCCACCGATCTCCGCCGACGCAGCCAGCGAGGACTACCTGGAAGCACTGATGGCCCTGCTTTGTTACGACCAATAAACCCTGCCCGCATCAAAACGCAATGATGGCCGGGCGTCCTGCGCCAGCCAGGTGGGGCCGTCCAGATCACAGAATTCCATGTTTTCGCCCAGCGTCCAGGCAGCGCGAATTGCCCGCGAGGTACACAACATACAGCCGAGCATCAGGCGAAACCCCTTGGCCTTGCCCTGAGCCGCGAGTGCGGTGGCTTCTGTGATGCCACCGGTCTTGTCCAGCTTGATATTCAACATGTCATACCGTCCTTCCAGTCGCGGCAGGTCGGCGCGGGTGTGGCAGCTCTCATCGGCACAGATCGGCAGCGGGTGCGGGAAGGTTTCCAGAAAGTGATCGTTATCCGCCGGCAGTGGTTGCTCGAGCATGCTCACTTCGTGGTGCGCGAGCATCGCACAGCGCTCCTCCAGGCCCTCGACACCCCAGGACTCATTGGCGTCGATAACCAGACGCGCACCGGGCGCCGCCGCGCGTACGGCCTCGACACGCGCCTCCACATCCGTTTCATCGAGTTTCAGTTTCAGGGTTTCAACTCCGGCGGCCACCAGTTCACTGGCACGCCTAGCCATCGCCTGCGGTGCGTCAATGGCCAGCGTTTGCACCGAAGGGAGTACCTCAGGACCCGGCGCTCCCGTTTCCCCACACTGTTGTCGATGAAGATCGACCAACGCGCAGTCCAGCGCATTGCGCGCTGCGCCAGCTGCCAAACGCAATTGCAGCCGATGGCGATCCATGCCCGATTCAATTTCCGGCAATAGCGCGTCGATTTCCGCCATCACCTGCTCGGGAGTCTCACCATAGCGTGCGTAAGGTGTGCATTCGCCAACGCCGATGATTCCGTTGTCGTCAAGTTCAACAACGACAACGACGGCCTCGGTTCGCACACCGCGGGAGATGACAAATGGGGTTTTAAGGGGCCAGCGCTCGATAAAGCAACGCGCGCGCATTGGAATCTCCTGTACGGGGCCTCCCGAGTGCTCTCGGGTCCTTTATCAGGGTTTCCAGCAAGTGTAGGAGTAATCAGCCCGACAGCGCGGGCTCAATGCGGATCAACACCGGTTGGTAGAGGGAATTGGCACGCTGTACCGCACTGTACCAGCGCACGGCGATCGCCGAGACGAGCAGGCCGAGGACAGCCCCGGCAATGGCTCCAATTTCACCTGCATAGCGATCGCCGATAATGGCCCCGCCCAGTAAGGCCAGCAACGGCACCAGATACAACAAGAGCACACCGCGCGTCACCGCGCGCTCCGGTACGCCAATCACGGCAGTATCGTTGATCTCGATAGACTCGGAATCCCGCTCGCCGAGGGCAATTCTGATACGGGATCGGCTGCCAAAATAATCGCCCAATAAACCCGTGCCGCAGGAGGATTTGGCGGTACAGCCGCCGCAGGTGGTTTGCTGTACCGTCTCTACCCAGATCGCGTCCTGTTCAACGGCGACCACCCGGCCCCGCTCCTCAACCACCCTGCTGCCCCGCACCTTCCAGCGCCACAGAGGCCGCTACCCGCTCTGCGGTTGCGCCCGGTATTTCGCCGACAACCGTTACGGTGTAATTGGTGCCATCGGCGTCGATACGGTTCATATAGGCCACGGTGGCGCCACGCATCGCCCGCCCCTGGAAATCCAGTCCGGGTCGATGTTGCACAAACACGGAGAACATACTGAGGCCATCACTGAACACCAGCATTTCGCCATCGGCCAGGCGGCGGACCGCGACCTGTTGGTAGCCAGACGGGAGCCAACTCAAGCGCCAACGACTTTCCGTCTCTTTGCAGGCTTCACTGTTATCGATGCGCTTTACGTTCGCGGAACGCGGCTCCAGCGCATTTTCAGCCAACGGGGTGAGATCCAGCTGCACAAACTGGTAGCGCTCGAGCACCCGCCCCTGAGTGCCAATCAGCATGGATTTCAGTGGCAAGCCCGTATCACGATCGATATAGAGAAACATTCCGAGACGGTGGGGATCGCGCGGCCGCGCTTCGATGACCACAGTGTCGCGATCAGCGATGCGCTCGTTACCGCGCAAGGCAAATTGATAGGCCTCTCGCAGGCGCGCACGCACCGTGGGATTCCCGAGCATCGCGCGCCCGAGCAGTGTCGCACCGCGTTCACAGGTAGGATTACCGCGACTAATCAGTTCGCGGGGCTCCCCGCTCAGGTAACGCACGCGCTCGATGGGTACGCCCTCATCCAGGCCGTGCACCACCTGCAGCGTCTCGAGCATGCCACCATGTTCAAACGTCACCAAACCGCTGTATTCAAGCTCACTGACCGACTGGCCCAATTTGTCGAGCCAATAGTCAACGCCACCTGATACCGACTGGCGATCCGGTGTTCCCTCTTGCTGGGCAATGGCCGAAGGCGCCAGCAACAACAAAGCCAACAGCAAGCTGTTGGCTTCAGTGGTCAAATTCGCAAAGTATCGAAGCACAATTACTGCCCGTTCTGCTCACCATAAGTGGCGCGCACAAAAGGCACCATGCCCTGATTACCGAGATGTGCGGCCTGTTCGGAATGCTGGATCATGACCCGATTCAGGTGCTCCATCAACTCTGCGGGAGGCTGGCGCATTGGGACACCAATCTGGCGTTCAAGGACCATACGCGGTGCGGTACTCACAGCACGCGTACTCGGTGCGGGCACGTAGAAGCCACTGGGCCGTGGCGTGGACTGAACCACCGGCTTGGGTGCCACCGCTGCCGGCTCGGTACCCGCGACCAGCTCAGGGCCAGCCTGGGACCCGGAAAATTGCTGCACGCCGAGGATGGCTGCGAATGCCACGGTGGCGGCGACCGCCCCTCGTGACAGGGAGCGCCACCAACGATTATCCGTGGCGGAATGATCAACACTGCTCCCCTCCGCGGACTCGTTCAGCGCAGGTTCGGCATCAATTGCCGCAGAAATACGTGCCGCCAAGTCGGTATCAACCGCCGACACCGATTCTCGACGCATGACACTCGCGGCCAACTGATAGCGGGTCCAGCGTTCACCAATCTCTTCACCGCCCTCACTGGCCTTGAGCACACGCTGGAGCTCCAACTCCGTTGCCTCGCCATCCATCAGCGCCGACAGCGACTCGTTTAGTCGCTCCTGATGATTCCCGTGGGACATACGGGCACACCCTCTTGTGGTATTTGTTTCGTTTTGGCGGGTTGCCACCCACCCCCTGAGAATTGTTACCTCCGGCGTCTATGGTCACCGGTTATCCCCTATGACCCGCCTCTTTGCTAATTGGTTCACAATTCACGACGTTTTTTTGCAAAAATTTACACAAATTTTGAAAAGGAAACCGACGAGCTAGCTTCGGTCACCCATCGGTTCTGCCTCACCTGACATAACCGCCTGAACTGTCCGATCAATGGCTTCCCGCGCCCGAAATATCCGCGACCGGACCGTACCTACCGGGCAGCCCATCACTTCCGCAATTTCTTCGTAGCTGAGCCCCTCCATTTCCCGGAGGGTAACCGCGGAGCGCAGGTCTTCTGGCAATGCACGGATCGCTTCGTGCACAGCCTCTTCGAGCTGATCGCGAAACAACTGGTTCTCAGGCGTCTCGTTATCCCTCAACAGGTCCGCACCCGAATAAAACTCCGCATCATCCAGATCCACATCGGAGGAAGGCGGCCGGCGGCTGCGAGATACCAGGTGGTTCTTTGCGGTGTTAATCGCGATCCGATACATCCAAGTGTAGAAAGCACTATCGCCCCGGAAGTTGGCCAGCGCACGATACGCTTTGATAAACGCTTCCTGCACGACATCTTGCACTTCGGCGTGGTCTTTAATGAATCGGCTCACCACGGCCACGATCTTGTGCTGGTATTTCAATACCAGCAGGTCGAAGGCGCGCTTGTCTCCCTTCTGGACCCGCTCTACCAGCTGGCGATCACTGGGTGACGCCTGTTGCGCTGTCATCCCCTACTCCCTAAAACAGCTACTGCCCCCACAGCGCGCAAACTGGAGATCTGCGCGCCGACGTTTATTCTATGGAGCTGGAGACAGCGGCCGTTGGACATAAGTTCCCGTCAAATCGACGAATCTGAAGTTGGCGCTATACTACGCCACCCCTCGAAACAATGAAAATTATGAGAGTACAGTCAAATTACGATGTTCTGGTGATCGGTAGTGGTGCCGCCGGTCTCACACTGGCGCTGCATCTCGCTGCCCGCTATCGCGTGGCCCTGCTGTCCAAGCAAAGACTGAAAGATGGCTCCACCTGGTTCGCCCAGGGCGGCATCGCCGCAGTACTGGATGATACCGATTCCGTTGAATCCCATATCGCTGACACCTTAGACGCGGGCGCAGGCCTGTGCCACCCGGACGCGGTAAGACAGGTTGTCGAGAATGGGGCTGCCGCCATTCAGTGGCTGATTGACAAGGGCGTGGATTTCACCCGCGAGGAGACCGGCTACCATCTCACCAAAGAGGGCGGCCATAGCCACCGGCGCATCATCCACAGTGCTGACGCCACCGGACGCGCCGTGCACAGTCGCCTGATTGACGAAGTGCGCAACACGCGGAATATCGATTGTTTCGAGCATCACGTTGCGCTCGACCTGATCCGCCAGCCAGACACGTCCACTGGACGCTTCCGCTGTGCCGGTAGTTACGTCTACAACAAGAAAACCGAGCAGGTTGAGCTGTTCCAGGCCCGCGCGGTGGTGCTGGCCACTGGAGGCGCCAGTAAAGCATACCTCTATACCAGCAATCCCGACGGCGCCAGTGGCGATGGTATCGCCATGGCCTGGCGTGCGGGCTGCCGCGTCGCGAATATGGAGTTCAACCAGTTCCACCCCACTTGCCTCTACCACCCCAAAGCCAAGGCCCTGCTGGTGACCGAAGCGCTGCGAGGAGAAGGCGCGCACCTGAAGCTGCCCGACGGCAGTCGCTTTATGGAGCGTTTTGACAAGCGTGGGGAACTGGCGCCACGTGACATTGTGGCCCGCGCGATCGACCACGAGATGAAGCGTCTCGGTGCCGACTGTGTCTATCTGGATATCTCCCACAAAGACCCGGAGTTTGTGCGCGAACACTTCCCGACGGTCTACAGCAATTGCCTGAAGTACGGTATCGACATCACCGTCGAACCCATTCCCGTGGTACCAGCCGCGCACTATACCTGCGGGGGTGTCATGGTAGACGAACACGGCCGCACGGATCTGGATCAGCTGTATGCCATCGGCGAGACCACATTCACCGGACTGCATGGCGCCAATCGCCTTGCCAGCAATTCCCTGCTGGAGTGCCTGGTGTACGCCCGCGCGGCAGCACATCACATAGACGCCACCCTCGATGGCGTGAGCAAACCGCGGACAGCGCCGCCCTGGGACGCTTCGCGGGTAACCGACTCCGACGAGGACGTCGTGATCTCCCACAACTGGGACGAATTGCGGCGGTTTATGTGGGACTACGTCGGCATTGTAAGAACCCGCAAGAGATTATTACGTGCCCATCATCGCGTCGAGTTATTGCAACAGGAAATCCGCGAATTCTATGCCAACTACCGGATTACCAGCGACCTGATCGAGCTGCGTAACCTCGCGGTGGTGGCGGAATTGATCATCCGTTCTGCGCTGGATCGACGTGAAAGCCGCGGCCTGCACTACTCTCTCGACTACCCGGAACTCCGTGAGCTGGCCATGGACACCATTCTGGTACCGGAAAATTTTGCCAACCAGAGACACATTGTTTAATTCGGACTTTGTATTACGCGGTGACTGCTACTTGAGGGGAATGGCTCGAAGGGGATGCTTACGCGCGACGCACGGCACCAGCCCTGGAATGGCGCAAGGCAACCTGTAACGCGTGCCAGTCGCCTGCGGTCACGCTGTCCGGCATCAGAACCAGACACAACTTTTGCGCGTGACTGTCGCGACCATGGATGATCAGCAGCCACTGCCACAAGACCAGCTCACCAGTGAATTCGAACGCCTGAACGTCACCAGCTGCATTCTCCCAGTACCAGCGGCGATCACGGGAGTGAATCCGCCCTCGTACAGCGCCCAGCCGCTGGTAATCCCGTGCGGCGAACGCCAATACCAGCAGACTGAAAGACAATAACAGGAGCCAGCCGGGAGCCAGCAGCCAGAGCAGGGTCAGCACCAGCAGCGTGAGGCCTGCCAGAATGCCCATGAGACATTTAGATGGCTCCACGGCAATCGATAGCCGGGCACTGCGGTCGCCCGCAAGCGTGTCCGCGCTACTCTTGCAGGCCGGTGTTGTCACGGATGATCTGAACGATGCGCAGCAGCTCCGGATCGGCCGGATCCTCGCGGCGCAGGAACCAGGCAAACAGGTCCTGATCCTCGCTATCGAGAAGCTCTACATAGCGCTGCTGATCCTCTGGATCCAGCGAGTCATAGACATTCTCCAAAAAAGGGAGCAATACCAGATCCAGTTCCAGCATGCCTCGGCGACTGGCCCAAAACAGGCGGTTGCGATCCATACTTCCATCCAACCCAGAAAATTTGCGGCAGTATACCCGCTAACGCGCCGCCGCACAGCCGCCATTGGTACGGGGTGCCTGCAAGTCACCACAGCAACAGCGGCGCTTGAAATCACCGCAGACAGCCCCAAATCAGCATTCCAGAAGGACTCGCGCTGTGTGACAGCGACAGAGCAATACCACAACGACGGATGAGACAGCATGAATCAGGAGCAGTGGCACGCATTTCTCGAATCGAAAGGCGCGGTTTGGCAGGGGGACGCTGCCGAATTCACCCCGTCCGGGGATGGCCTTGCGCTGGTCGACCTCTCACCGCAGGGGGCGATTCGAGTTGCAGGCCCTGACAGCCAGAAATTTTTGCAGGGCCAGGTCACCTGCGACCTGGTCAATCTTCCGCCAGAACACTGGACTCTGGGGGCACACTGCAACCCCAAGGGACGTATGATCAGCGCTTTTCGCGCGCTGAAGCACAGCGAAGAGACGCTCATTCTTTGGATGCCACGGGATCTGGCTGAGACGGCCCGTGCTGCCCTGGCGAAATATGCTGTGTTTTTCAAGACGGAACTGGAGAACATCAGCGATAGCCACCGATGGCTCGGCCTGCAGGGACACCATGCACTGACATTGAGCGCTGAGTTGCTCGGCATTCCGACTATGGCTCCCGGCGCTATGCACAACTTCGAGTGGCAGGGAGCACACCTGATCGCCGTCGCACTCAACACACATCAGGTTGCCCTGCTCGTGCCCAACTCGGCATCTGCTGCCGCGTGGGATCATCTCGCTGAGTCCGCGCACCCGGGCGGTTATAACAGCTGGAGTGGCGCGCTGATACAAGAGGGGATGCCGCAGATCTTCGCTGCCACCAGCGAACAGTTCATCCCACAAATGACCAATCTCCATGTATTGGGCGGTGTCAGCTTCAAGAAAGGCTGCTATACGGGCCAGGAAGTAGTAGCCAGAATGCAGTTTCGTGGCGCGTCAAAGCGTCGAATGTACCGGGCATCCATTGATGGTGGTAGCCCCCCACCGGCCGGTGCAACGATTTTCGCCGGCGGCGATCAGGGCGTCGGCAATGTTGTCGAGTCCAGCTCCAACAACGGCGGTATCGAGCTACTTGCGGTACTCACCAACAGTAAAGTCGCGGAGGGTGCCACCTTTCATCTGGAGGACGCTCGTGAGCTCGCCCTGCAGGAACTGCCGTACGATGCAGATGCGGACCCGCTCGCTTAGCGCGCATTACCGGTAGGACTCAGTCCGGATCAAATCTCTACCGCAACCCGGCGCAGTGCAGACGCGTCGGGCAGCGCCCAGTCAACCGGTGAGGTGCCATGCTGCTGCAACCAGGCATTAGCCTGCGAGAACGGGCGCGTACCAAAAAAGCCCCGATGGGCGGACAACGGTGAGGGATGTGGAGCGCGTAGCACCAGATGGCGCCCTGAGTCCACAAAGGCGCCTTTTTTCTGCGCGTAGCTGCCCCACAAAATAAACACCAGGCCTTCACGCTGTTCTGCCAGCGCATGAATTGCGGCGTCCGTAAATATCTCCCAACCCTTACCCTGGTGCGCACCGGCCTTTCCATCTTCGACGGTGAGCGTCGCATTCAGCAGTAACACGCCCTGCTCTGCCCAGGGCTGCAGGCAGCCGTGCTTCGCAGGCGCAATGCCGAGATCGCTATCCAGCTCCTTGAATATATTCTGCAGGGAAGGCGGAATACGCACCCCGGGCATCACCGAGAAACAAAGACCGTGTGCCTGATTGGGACCGTGGTAGGGATCCTGCCCGAGGATCACGACCTTGACCTGATCAAACGGAGTGGAATTGAAGGCATTGAAGATTTGCCCACTCGGAGGATAGACACTTTTACCAGCGCCTTTTTCCGAACGGAGAAAATCTCGCAATTGCGCCATGTAAGGCTTGGTAAATTCCTGTTCCAGCACCCGATGCCAGGACGGATGAATTTTTACCGATGAATCCATTGGCATGGTTGCTCCACCACTTAACCGATGACTTTTTTTACCTGTCGACGCAACTCGGGCACGACTTCCGCCTCAAACCACGGGCGCTGGCGTAACCACAGCGTATTCCGCGGGCTGGGATGCGGCAACGGAAAGTACCCCTCGGGTAACGCTTCACGAAAACGACGCACGTTGTCTGAAAGACTGGCAGCGCGCGGGAACAACGGCCGCGGCAGGTAATACCGCTGGGCATATTGCCCGACCAGCAGGGTGAGCTGCAAACTGGGGAGCTGATCGAGCAAGCGCTGGTGCCAGGTGGATGCGCATTCTGGCCTGGGCGGCAGATCTCCGCCGCGTCCTCTCCCGGGATAGCAAAACCCCATCGGAATGATGGCCACCAGCCCCGGATCGTAGAAGCGCGCCCTGGAGAGATTCAGCCAGTCCCGCAAGCGGTCTCCAGATGGATCGTTCCAGGGAATACCAGTCTCGTGCACGCGGGTACCTGGTGCCTGCCCGACAATCAACAGCCGCGCGCCCTCGCCGACCTGAATGACCGGCTTTGGGCCACGCGGGAGATTGGCCTCACACAGGCGGCAGCTGCGCACTTCGCGCAGCAGATCTTGCAGGGGAATCTTCGTACTCACCCGACCCGCGGATTAGTCAGTGGATCCCAAAGCGGGATGGGCCAGGTGCAGGAGCAAACCGCGGCGATCCTCGGGCTCCGCGGCTCGCGCGACATTGTTGTTGTCGAGGACAACAAAGATGCCTTTCTCATTGATCGCAAGGCCCTCACCTTTGCCGTATTCGGTGTCCTGGTAGACGTACTCCGGGCCCTCTTCAATATGCCGGTAGTCAAGGCACCACTCCGCCTCCAGGTCATCGGGTCCGCGACGACAGACCGCAGAAGCATTGCGCTCCAGTGTGTACAGTGCCCCGTCATAAAAGAACAGGCCGGCCACATCTTCAGAGCGTCCCTTAAAATCGAGTCCGGCTACTGCGGGTATCTGGTGAAACCGGGGCTCTACCTGCGCGTCCTTGAACTGCACGAGGCCACGCTGATCGCGCTCTAGTGCCACCCAGACATCTTTGCCCATCACGACCACACCTTCGGCCGCGCCATTGAAGTGCTGCATGAATCCACGTCGGCGCGCTTCCAAAGCCCACACCGCCGGCAACCACTCCACCTCCCCGGAATCCGGACGGTACGCAGCGATCCGGTGGTGACGCTCGCTGACCAGATAGATCGTGCCCTCATCCGAACAGGAAATACCTTCGAAGTCCGCAGCCGGTGCTTCCTGAACCACATTCAATAGCGCCGGAACAACCCCTTCCCAGGGACCATCGGGTACCTCGAGACGAATGTCCTGATCGGGAACAAACCGACCGCGCTGCCCTGCCAGTTCAATGGTATATATCGAACTGGGCTTTTTGTCGGAAACCGCGAGTAACCTGCCATTGCAGAAACTCAGACCAGAAACATCAAGCCCCTCGCTGCCATCCAGCCAATAGCTGTGTAACAACGTCGCCGGCTGTACATGAACACCACTAGATCCCGCCTGCAGAGCAACGGGCACCAGGGTGAGTGTGAACAGTAGGAACAATATCGAGTAGCGCAAACCGGTTAGCTCTCCTGCAGGGTTAATCGCGGAAATTATTGAACTGCAATGGTTGTTCCAGTTCCTTCCCTTTGAGCAAGGCAATCACCTGTTGCAGATCGTCACGCTTTTTGCCGGTGACGCGTACCTGATCCCCCTGAATAGAGGCCTGCACCTTCAGTTTCTCTTCTTTGATTATTTTGGTGATTTTTTTTGCCAGGTCCTTGTCCAGACCATTTTTCATCGCCACGGAGATCCTGACTTCCTTGCCGGATTGCTCCATCTCACCGACATCCATGGCCAGGGGATCAATATTGCACTTGATCAGCGCCGCTCGCAGCATATCCACCATTTGTGTCACCTGCATGTCAGACTCCGCCCGCAAGGTCAGGGCAAAGTCTTTCATTTCCGCAACAGCATTAACCCCTTTAAAATCAAATCGGTTGCCCACTGTGCGGTTGACCTGATCTACCGCGTTGGTGAGCTGATGTGCATCGACTTCAGATACGATGTCAAAAGAAGGCATAGTTTTTCCTCAATTCTTGCCGCCGGCTAACTTGCGGCGATTACTGCCAACGATCCAGGGAAACTTCCAGTACAGACTGGTCCCCACCCTGCGCCGCGACCCAGACCTGCCCGTCCTGGATCGTCACGCTCAAATCCATATTCCGCTCAGCCATGGCTGCCAGCGCTTCGCTTTGCTCTGCCGGCACATAATAAACCTGTAATTTGTCAAAACGGGCGAGGCCATCACGCTGCTTTTCCCACCAAACCGGAGCCGTTCGGCGACCGTAAGCGTAGACACGAACCTCTGTGGAGCGGTTACAGGCCTTGCGTACACGCTCTTCTGCCGGCACACCCACTTCAATCCAGCTTTCGATCTCTCCGCTCAAATTCTTTTTCCAGAGTTCTGCTTCATCGTCACTGGACAATCCACGGGTAAATTCCAGTGAATCACTGGCATTGAGAGCAAAGGCCAGCAAACGCACCATCATCCGTTCATCGGTCTCAGAGGGGTGGCGTGCCAAAGTCAGCGCATGTTCGGCGTAATAATGCCGATCCATATCCGCTACCTGTAGTTGCGCTTTGAATATCGTCGCTTTCAGTGCCATTCGCAATCCTGTTCCCGCTACCGCCGTCCTGCCGGACCAACCGGCGACTATTATTTAGCTGCCTTGAAATACCGTACTGTGAGCGTGGCATACCCCTCACAGCCCAAACTCAGCGCCCCCAACAACCCAGTGGAATCC
Organism: Microbulbifer sp. ABF4_148; assembly: GCF_056158985.1. Taxonomy (NCBI): domain Bacteria; kingdom Pseudomonadati; phylum Pseudomonadota; class Gammaproteobacteria; order Cellvibrionales; family Microbulbiferaceae; genus Microbulbifer; species Microbulbifer sp. ABF4_148. The sequence goes on along the minus strand of NZ_JBSWUI010000001.1, from coordinate 2,331,972 downwards.
CAGGATGCCGACTTTACCTTCTTTCGCCCGCCACTATACCCGGTACCGGTTGCTGACACTGCTACTCGTTAGTGCCCTCGCGGCATCGCTGAGTGGCTGTGGTATCAACAATATCCCGACATATGATGAACAGGTCAAAGCCGGTTGGGCTCAGGTCGAGAACCAGTATCAACGCCGCGCCGACCTGATCCCCAATCTGGTCAAGACCGTCAAAGCCTATGCCTCTCACGAACGCGAAACCCTTGAGGCAGTCACCGCAGCGCGTGCGAAAGTCAACCAGATGCAGGTCGACGAAAACCTGATCAATGACCCTGCCAAGCTGGAGCAGTTCGAAGCAGCTCAGGCCCAGCTCAGCGGCGCACTTTCACGCCTGATGCTGGTCGTGGAGCGCTATCCCAATCTCAAGGCGGACCAGAATTTTCTCGCCTTGCAGTCGCAACTGGAAGGGACAGAAAATCGGATCAGTGTGGCTCGGCGCGATTATATCGCTGCCGTCGAACGCTACAACCGGGAGATCCGCACCTTCCCCGGGCGAATCTGGCACAGCATCCTCTACAGCGACTTGCCTATTCGCGAGACGTTCTCGGCGACCAGCGAGGATGCGGACAAGGCTCCTGAAGTGGACTTCCAGTAAGCACCCGAATCCATGGAGCCTTTGCGACACTTTTTATGGTGTCTGATCTGTGGCCTCGCGCTGGGTGTGGGCCCGGCAGACGCAGCCCCCGAATTCCCTCCCCTGAGTGGAAGGGTCGTGGACACCGCTGGCATGCTCAGGGCTGACACCCGCTTTCAGCTGACCGAGCTGATGCAACAACATGAAAAAAAGACTGGGAACCAACTTGTCGTGGTGACGGTTCCCGATCTGGGTGGCACCACCATTGAGGAATATGGGTACCAGCTTGGACGGCACTGGGGGATCGGGCAGAAGGGAAAGAACAACGGCGTTCTGCTCATTGTCGCCCCGAACGAGCGAAAAGTTCGCATTGAGGTAGGCTATGGTCTCGAGGGCGCGCTGACCGATGCCCTGTCCGCCAACATCATCCACACCAAAATTCTGCCACGCTTCCGCGCCGGTGATTTCGACGGCGGTGTCAGCGCTGGTATTCAGTCCGTCATTGCCGCTATCAAGAATGAATACGTCGCTGAACCCACTGATTCAGAGGGGGATGAACGACTTGCAATGCTGGTGGCCCTGGTTTTGCTACTGATCATGCTGAGCCTGTTCTCGTCCTCCCTGTCGGGAGGTAATACTGGGCGCAGCTACCGGCGTGGACGCTACGGTGGTTATTACGGCGGCGGCGGCTTTGGCGGCGGATTCGGCGGTGGCGGCGGAGGCTTTGGCGGAGGTGGCTTCGGTGGCGGAGGCGGCGGTTTTGGTGGCGGTGGCGCATCGGGAGGATGGTGATGCTGGATAGCCAATTTAAGCGAGAGGTAGCCGATAGCATCCGTACGGTGGAAGCCAAAACCGACGCTGAAGTCGTCACCGTGCTTGCCAGAAGTGCAGATAGCTACCTGTACATTTCCACCCTCTGGGCGGCTTTTCTCGCCCTGTTACTCGCACCTCTCCTGCAGTTCCTGCCCTGGTGGATTGACTATCAGCAGGCTTTCACCCTGCAATGGTTCCTGTTTATCGCGCTTGCACTGCTCTTCCGCTGGCCACCACTCACCATGCTGCTGGTGCCCAAAAAAGTGAAGTTCTGGCGCGCAGCCAATCTCGCCAGACGCCAATTTTTGCTGCAAGAACTTCACAGTACCAAGGGGCGCCTCGGGCTACTGATTTTCGCTTCAGAAGCGGAACATTATGTGGAAATTCTCGCAGACCGGGGACTCGCAGAACATATTACCAACGAGCGCTGGCAGGAAATTGTGGAGCAGCTCATCGGTGAAATTCGCAAAGGCAAAACCGGCGAAGCTTTCATACACTGTATCCAGCGATGTGGTGAATTATTGGAAGAGGCAGCACCACTGACAGAAATGAAAAATGAGCTGCCAAATCATCTGATCATGCTGGACTACCCGGAATAAACCGCACCCGGCCCTTCCAGCACCTGTACAGGTTTGGCGTATATCATTCCCAAATCACTAGCCTGATGGAACAATGAAAAAAGGAATTTTTATCACCCTGGGTACCGCCCTGATTCTTATTCCGGTTGCCTACCTCGCCGGCGGACCGCTGGACTCTGACACGCGGGAAAGCGACCGCGCAGGTCGCTCTGACAGTCACGTATTTGCCAGTGAAGACGCAGCGGGCAATGCATCGCTGGATGAACGGGTGCAACAGCTGGAAAAGTCACTGCGTGCAGCGCAGGAGATCCAGGCGCGCACATTGGATCTGGTGGAAGAACTGCAGGAGCAGCTGGAGTCGACCAGTTCCGCCCCCGGTCAAGTCAGCGCGGCAATGCGCGAGGCCGCAACCTCCCACGACAACCGCCGTAGCAGGCGTAGACTCAGTCGCGCAGAGAGTGAAGCCCGCCTGCGCGACCACCAGTTTGAGCAACTGGTGTTAGCGGGAATGACGCCTGAACGCGCAGAATTTGTCTTGCGCAAACAAGAGCGTTTCCAATATGAGCACATGCAAATCTCCCATGCCTATCAGCATCAGAATAACAAGCGTTCACCGGAGGCCCAGGCACTGAGAGAGAAACTGGACACCTATTCCAATCCGCGCAAGATGTTTGCTGAAGAGCTTTCCGATAGCGAGTTTGAAGCCTATTTGGATGTACTGAATGGTCGGCAGGATATGGAAATTCGTTCCGTCGTCAGTGACACACCAGCGGCAACAGCCGGCCTTCAGTCAGGGGACAAGATCATCTCGTACAATGGCTCTAGGGTGTTTCATATGGGGGATCTACGCACCGAAATTTACAAGGTACCCCCCGGTAAAGACGTCGCGATTGAAGTGAAACGTGCTGGTAGTGGCCAGGTACAGACACTGTATGTACCAAGCGGCCCCCTCGGGATTCGCAGCTGATGCCATATCGTCGGCTGCCCCCGGTTTCTGTCGAAATGGAAGGACTGCGATAGCGAAAAAGTGAGCTTTGGTTCAAAAAACCTGCACTACAGAAGAATGCAGGAGACGCCCGAATGAACCAACAGCTAAACCAACAAGTAGATGAAGCGACAATGCACTTCAAAAATAAGAATGCGTGCAAAATACGGGATATCGTCTGCCTGGCATTGCTCATTGGTCTCTTGCAGTGCGCACTGGCGCGGGCAGATTACACCAGCCTGACTGGCGCGGAGACGGCCCCCAACATTGCAGAGCTGGCAATCGAAGGGGACGAGCTGCATATCACGCTGGAAATATCTGCGCGCGACGCGTACTATTTCTGGCCCGCCAATCAGCGCTCCACAGATCTCGAGGCGCTCGCGACACAAGCGCGTGAGCATCCTGACATGAACTTTCAGGTTTTCACGGAGCGCGGCGATCTACCAGCGCAGCAGCCCCAGGTGACCGTCGCCGCACGCACACCGAGAAAATCACCCTTCGCCGGCTCAATTGATCCGCGAACCGGCAGGCGACTCCCAGCGTTACCCACTGATCAACACGTTATCCGCTTTGAGGCCAGTTACCCGCTCTCCGGTGCCGACACAGTCACTGTGGTTCCGCCACTGGATAGCGACGGCCAGACGGCAGCCGTTATTGGCTTCATATCACGCCACGATGCCATGCCCGTGAATAATTTTGCTTATATGGCGCGCTCGGCCACTTGGCATATCAGCAGGCTCGACCCCTGGCAGACTCAACTCGAAAATCCACGCATTCTCAAGCACCTCCGCTATCCATTGCAGTCCTTCCTGTATGTTGGGCCACGAGAAGTTCGGCACGAAGTCGTACTGCGCCCCAGGGACCTGGCAGCCTGGTCAGGGGTACCGTTTGAGGCCTGGCAGGTACTGACTGCGGAAAAACGATCGGCTTTGCGCGCAGAAACACAGGCCTATCTCCATGGTCGTAACCCCACCTCGATCGAATCACGGCCTGTTCAACCGGACTCCATCCAGGTAGCGTTTATGAAGCTCACGCTAGACGGATTGATCCCGTTGCAGCCGGCGGAGGAAATTCCCCTGGGCGCACTCCTGATTGGCTATCGGGAGCGCTATGTCGTCGAGCAGCTGCCAACCAACGTCGATATTGAATGGCAACTGTTCAGCCATCTGGAGGAGCGAGTGCCCTCGCTGGTACAGGATCCGGCCGGGCCTTTCCCAACTTTTCTGACATCGACACTCGCCACAGTTCGCTGGCAGAATTTCCTCACCGCCCATGATGATCCCCAAGTCATGCCGATAATGGCTGAGAGAAGCGGATATACGATTACCCCACGCCTGATCGCCGCGTTTGTGGCCATTGCCTTTCTGCTCTTCGTCATATTCGACTTTTATCGAACCCGCAGACATGGCCGCGTTCTCGCTACCGCACTCGTGGGACTGGTCACCAGTCTGGGCCTCGTCGTGCTTGCCCCCAGCTCGATCAACCTGCCAACACCCACTGAAAACGCGGAGCAGCAGCTTGTGAGGGTATTGACCCAGCTGCTGCGGGAACTTCCCGATGCGTATCTGGAAAGCGAGCCTCATCGTTACGATACCGCCCTATCTCGCCTGGTGTCCCAGCAGCACTCCGTCGCTACTGAGAATGCCCTGTCAGCGGTATATCGACCGCTTACCATTACCGGGGACCGGGGATTCGTGACGGCAATCGATGAAGTACAGCTCGAACAGGTCGATCGCAAGCACGATGGCAACCAAACGATCTATCAAACGCTATCCAGCTGGAACGCCACCGTGGAGGGCTATTTCTGGGGGCACAGCGACCGCAAGCAAGTCAAAGTTCGGGCCATGCTCGACCTGGTCGAACTTGACCGGCAGTGGAAGATTGTCGGATTTACCCCACTGTCGGTGCGGGAATGGACCCCCTCTTTGACGGCGGCTCAGACAGGCCGGCAGCCCATCACTTCACCTGACCCGGGAAACCCCGCGAATGTTGAAACAGACTGATAACAACGCCAAAACCCAACAAACTGCGGCAGGTATCGCGGCGACAGGAGCCCGCGGGTCATTTCGCTTTCGCATTTTTTTTCTGGGTCTGAGTGTGTGCCTGCTCCTGCTGGCCAGTTCACAGGCAACGGCACACTTTCTCCTCAACCTCAACGTGCGAATTTTCCATGTCGAGCACAGTGACTACGGTACGGAGTTGTACCTGCGTATGCCGCTGCCATACCTGCTGGCGGACAAGGTCGGCCGTGACAATGCACCCGGTAATTTGCCGTCACCAGCGCCCTATACACGCAACGCTTTGGAGGATGGCGCAGTCGTTCATTTTGTCGACTTCACTCAGGTGGCCGCAGTACCGCTGGGGCTCGGCAACATTGCAGAGTCAGCCTTACGCCTGGAAAGCGGTGACGCTGTGCTGCGCGGTGAAATCATCGATGTACGACTCCATGCGCTGGGCACTGAACCCGACTTCGCGACGCTCGAAGAAGCGCAGAATGCCTTCACCAGGGCCCGCCCAATCCCGGTTTCGATGCGGCGACAAACTGCACAGTATGTCGGCGACACCGTAATCGACATTCGCCTGAGATATCCCACGATCACTGGGGAATCCCGTTATCGTCTGGCCGATTATTTGAATCCCGGCCTGCCAGGACAGGAGAACACGGCCAATCTGGTGCTGGACCACCGTGGCGGAAAAACCGAGATTTTCCGCTCCAACGGACTGCTGACAAACCCCATTGAAATCAGCCATTCAACGACTCGCGCGATGGCGACGTTTATCCATGAGGGCGTTATTCATATCCTCGCAGGTCTGGATCACGTCCTGTTCGTGTTATGCCTCATTATTGGTGCCACTTCCCTGTCGGCGCTGCTCTGGCGAATCACGGGATTCACCATTGGCCACAGCGTGACGCTGTCAGCGGGCTTCTTCGGGCTGGTGCCTTCCGGTGCCTGGTTTGTGCCTCTGGTAGAAACCGGTATTGCACTCTCCATTATTTTTGCTGCCTGGATGGCCATCAGCACACGCCGACGTCCCGGTAATGCATCGCCGCGCCAACGGATCATACTGAGTGAAACCTGGATCGTGGTCGGCACCTGTGGGCTGGGACTGCTGCACGGCCTGGGATTTTCCTTTGTGCTGCACGAAATTCTGAAAGTCGACGCGCCGAATATCTGGCAGAGCCTGCTGGCGTTCAATATCGGGGTGGAGCTGGGGCAGGCATTGATTATTCTGGCCATCTGGCCACTGCTGGCTTTGGTGAGAAACCGGCGCGAAAGCTGGGAGCAATCCGTTTGCAGCGCCGTCGCACTAGGCTGTATTGCGATTGCCCTGTTTTGGACGGTCGACCGCAGTTATCAGTTTGTCAGCGCCCTCGGCGCCTGAATGCTATGCCCAATGAACGTCCTACCACCGCCAGCTATAGGCGATATAAGGCCCCCGCTGATTGACGTCATAAGCAAAAATGCCGTCTGAGCGACGACTCCGATAATCAATGCCGTAAAACAGATAGCCAAAGCGCAGCGCATGACGATCATTAAACGCGCGTTCCGCCCCGGCAAGGATCCCCCACTGCAAGTCATCTCCCCCCGCACCGAAGCCCCCGGCGTCCGCGCGCAGCGCCAGCGTCAGGCATTCAGAGACACTCACACCAGCGCGAAACCCAATCACCGGCTCCCACCAGGTTTCCGAACCGCCGAGGGTTTGCTGGATACCCGGCCTCGGCCCGATGTTCAGCGACAGGTCTGTTTTGATTTCCTGTTTCAGGTAATTCCAGCGCGCCCCGGCAGACACGTCAAACGCCCACGGAAAGCGCGCGTCGGCGGGGGACTCGAACGCGCGGTAAAGGCCCTGCAGCGACAGCCAACCCTGCCGTACATCAACATCTACATTCAGCGTTGCGGTCAAGTCCAGATTCGGATTATTCCCCGGCGTTAACTGCGCGCCTCTGTCCAGGCCCAGCGAGACATAGTACAGATCCGCCAGTATGCCGAAGCGATCACGACGGGCCTCAAAACGCGTTGCAAATGCCACATCGAGAATCTCCAGTACGTCGGATAAATCGAGATCCAGCTTGGCTTCGGTACCAGCAACCACCGAGGTACCCTGTGTCGCCACCGGCAGAAAAAGATAGGGAGTCAGTGAATATTCCCATTCTTCCTCCTGGTTCTCAGCCAGAATCTTCGTCGGCAACAAAAACACAGACAACAAGAGTAAAGCGAGCCAACCATGCAAAGCCCGGCCGCTATCCCGAGCTTGCCCGCCTGTCGGTCTTTTATTTCTTTCGAGATCCATGAGCAATACTCCATATGATGGCGGACAGGCAGGCGAAAAAAATAGACCATTACTCGGGCATCGGTGGCGGCGTGTAGCCCGGCCACTTGCCCGCCTCGATCGCTTTGGACGGGCTTTTCTCATCGGTCCGCGGGGCTTCTTTGTAGGCCTCACTCACGGCGGGCGGCAGCACATACTCGTCCACCGTCGCCATACGCACGACGATATCGTCCCTGGTGACATTGATTACCATCAGGTCACGTGCCAGCGCCAGCGGCCCGCTATAGGTGGTCCGCACACTATCCATAATCGCCGCATTATTTTCCGGCGACTGCACCGAGTGATAGCCGACAGCGAGACGCGGTTTGACCGCCGACATTACTTTGCCGAAGGCATCCGGTGAAGTATGGATTCTTGTCGCCACATAAGTGGCCTGCTTCAGGTCCCAGCCAAAGTACGTAGCCAATTCTTCCGGTGGCAGGAAACATTCGTGGGAAGCGACATCGGCATCCTTGGCGTATTCGATATACCAACTGTTCGGGTAGGTATCGCCACCAAATACGTACTTTAAACCCTTCCATTCCAGGCTATAGCTGACAGAACCATCGAGGCTGTGTATGGCGGGCCAGGAGCGAATCGTTACCCCATTTTCCTCATAAACGACTGCATTCTCCTGGCGGTAATCAAATTCATGCACGACGATCTCAGCACCCTTGTCAGGCAGTGCGCCGGAGCGCGTGGCCAGGTCCCACGCGTAACCTTTGCGCATCCCCTCAATAAAAGCCGCGGAACCTAACTCGGGTGTGGAGCCACTGGGCCCAAAGAAATGAATTGGCGTATATCGTCCCGAGAGCCATCCACCGATATGCAGTCCCATAAAGTCGCCTACATGATCAATATGCAAATGACTGGCAAATACTTTGTCGAGCCGGGAAAAATCCGGTCGCAAGGAAAACAGGTTCGCCATGGCGCCCATGCCAATATCAAACAGGAAGCTCTCGCCGTTACCCAGCTCCACCAGATAGGAAATAGAGACCGCGGCGCGGGTTTGATTGGGCATACCCGTACCGAGTGCGGTAATGCGCATTTCCTCAGAGCCAAGCAACTCGGTATTGGGAAAATAGCTGGCAGGATAATCGCCACCACGAATCGGCGAAGCGGTACGCCCCGGTGGTGTCGCCGGCGCGTTCGCCCGATTTGCCTGGGGAAGGACTTCCTGTGCCAGCACCCGGTTGCCCTGCTCCGCAATGATGCCGAGCAGCACAATCGCGAGAGGAATCGTAAAAATCAGGGAGACGGTACACCGCCTCCACGGGAATCGCTTTCCGGCCATGGCACCCCCGAGACGCTCCTTCATCTTTTTGCTGGATCCGATGTGTTCCGCCTATCCGTAGGCTCATTGGCGTCAGAACACCCACCGGCAGTCGAGGCATATTTCGCCCAACACTAACGATAGATCCAGTTGCGAATGACAGGTGGCGTAACTTTGGTGTCCGGCGACAAAATGCTGCATTCAATGCCATAGAGACGCTGGTGGACACCGCTGGACCTGCGTGCTGGAGGGAAGTAATAGTGCTGGCGCGGTAGGTTTCATATCGGGAAGAGACTCCCCGGACGACAGGCAGAAAAAGGTGAGATCGAAGCTGGGAGGGGATGACGGTACTGCGGACATTGAATGCCCGCAGCACCCGGTATGTGAGGTGACTATCAGGCGCCTTCTGGGCGCATATGTGGGAACAGCAATACGTCGCGAATGGACGGAGAGTCGGTCAGCAGCATAACCAGCCGATCAATGCCAATGCCCTCTCCCGCCGTTGGCGGCAGGCCGTATTCAAGCGCACGGATATAATCGGCGTCAAAATGCATCGCCTCATCGTCACCGGCATCCTTCTCTGCCACCTGGGCTTTGAAACGCTCCGCCTGGTCTTCGGCATCATTCAGTTCCGAGAAACCATTGGCAATTTCACGGCCACCGACAAAGAATTCAAAGCGATCGGTCACAAACGGATTGTCGTCATTGCGACGGGCCAATGGAGAAACCTCGGTCGGGTATTCAGTGATAAACGTCGGCTGGTCGAGGCGGTGTTCGACGGTCTTTTCGAAAATTTCTATCTGGATCTTGCCCAGGCCCCAGATTTCCTTCAGTGGGATTTCCAGCTTCGTGGCGACGGCTTTGGCGCTATCGAGGTTATCGATATCCGATGCCGATAGCTCGGGGTTGAAGTGCAGGATGGAATCGAACACGGACATGCGTGCAAACGGCTTGGCAAAGTCGTAACTGCTGCCCTGGTACTCAACCACGGTCTTGCCGAGTACATTCTCACAGATACCGCGGATCATCTGCTCGGTGAGGTCCATCAGGTCATTGTAATCGGCATAGGCCTGGTAGAACTCCAGCATGGTGAACTCGGGGTTGTGCCGGGTGGACAGGCCCTCGTTGCGGAAATTGCGGTTGATTTCATACACACGCTCGAAACCGCCAACCACCAGACGCTTCAGGTAGAGCTCCGGTGCCACACGCAGATACATATCAATATCCAGCGCGTTGTGGTGAGTGACAAACGGACGTGCCGTCGCACCGCCGGGAATCACCTGCAGCATCGGGGTTTCCACTTCCATAAAATGGTTGCCGTTCAGGAAGCTGCGGATGTATTCAATCACCTTGGAGCGGACACGAAAAACTTCACGGGACTCAGGTGTGGCAATCAGGTCCACGTAGCGCTGGCGATAGCGCAGCTCCTGATCGGCGATACCGTGGAATTTTTCCGGTAGCGGACGCAATGCTTTGGTCAGCAGCTGGAACTCTTCACAGTTCACGTACAGGTCGCCCTTGCCGGATTTGTGGAGTGCACCGCTCACACCAACGATGTCACCAATATCCCAGGCACCAAAGCGCTCCTTGATCTCTTTCTGGGCAGTCTTGTCAGCGTACAGCTGGATGCGGTCAGAGACATCCTGGATCACCAGGAAAGGGCCTCGCTTGGCCAGGATACGCCCCGCCACACACGCCCGTTTACCCAGTGCCTCAAGCTCTTCCTTGGACTTCTCGCCAAACTCTGCCTGCAGGTCAGCGGCCAGGTTTTCACGGCGGAAGCTATTGGGAAACGCATTGCCCTTTTCACGCAGTGCGGTCAGCTTGGCACGGCGTTCGGCAATCAGCTTGTTTTCGTCTTGGGCGACAGGGGTTTCGTGACTCATGATCGGGAGTATCGCTTTCTGATTTAGTGTTTGGGGAAACGGTCGGCCGGGCTTTACAGCCCGGCTTTGAGGCTGGCCTCGATAAACTGGTCGAGGTCTCCATCGAGGACGGACTGGCAGTTGCTGGTCTGCACACCGGTACGCAAATCCTTGATGCGCTGGTCATCCAGCACGTAGGAGCGAATCTGGCTGCCCCAGCCAATGTCAGACTTGCTGTCCTCCATGGCCTGTTTTTCTGCATTGCGTTTGAGCATCTCCTGCTCGTACAGGCGCGCGCGCAGCATCTTCCAGGCCTTATCGCGGTTCTGGTGCTGCGAGCGCTCGCTCTGGCACGCCACCACAATGCCGGTCTCAATATGGGTCAGTCGCACCGCGGAATCGGTCTTGTTCACGTGCTGACCACCGGCCCCGGAAGCCCGGTAGGTATCTTCGCGCACCTGGGACTTGTCGACCTCAATCTCGATATTGTCATCGATCTCAGGAGAGACAAAGATGGAAGAGAATGACGTGTGACGGCGGTTACCGGAGTCAAACGGGGATTTCCGTACCAGACGGTGCACCCCGGTTTCGGTACGCAGCCAGCCGAACGCATGATCGCCGGCAAAGTGAATCGTGGCGCTCTTGATACCCGCCACTTCACCGGCCGAGACTTCTTCCAGTGTGGTCTTGAAACCATGCGCCTCACCCCAGCGCAAATACATACGCAACAGCATCTCGGCCCAGTCCTGGGCTTCGGTACCACCGGAACCTGCCTGAATATCGAGATAGGCATTGTTGCTGTCGTTCTCGCCCGAGAACATACGGCGAAACTCGAGAATACCCAGCTGCTGCTGGAGCCCCTCAATCTCGGCGGTCACCTCGGTAACGGAATCCTCATCGTCTTCTTCAACCGCCATCTCCAGCAGCTCTCGACAATCACTGACACCACTGTCGAGCGATTCGATGGTGTTGACGACCGTTTCCAGCGATGAGCGTTCGCGACCCAGCTCCTGGGCGCGATCCGGCTCTTCCCAGACACTCGGCTCCGCCAGCTCCAGCTCGACTTCGGTCAGGCGTTCTTTCTTGCTGGCGTAGTCAAAGATACCCCCTAAGAACGTCAGTGCGCTCTTCGAGGTCTTTCAACTGGTTCAGGAGGGGGTTGATTTCCATGATGCGTGAAATTCCGGACAACGGTTCAACATTCAGGCACGCCGGTCATCCGGAGCAGTGCCCTGCCAGTCTCCCACGCAAGGCTGCTGCGAGGGCGGCGCGCATTCTACCGCAGGGAGGCACCCAGCGGCAAAGCCCGGCGCCCGGAACGGCGATTCAGCTGGGGGCCGGGCTGCTCGATGCGGCCTGCTTGCACTCACTGGTCTGGTACTGGATCTGCGAGGCCGGGTCGAACCCCTGCTGCAGGGCCACATCCAGACTCGCCGTTGGAATCAAATGCAGTACCACATCGCCGGTTTGACCGCCGCACACCGCCGGAAACATCCGGTCAGTCCTGACCCCGCAGGTGGACTCTTCGACGTCCACCCCGTTGGCAGTCAGCGAGGTGGTACTGGTTTCCAGCGTCAACCCACCGTTTTCGCACTGGCGATTGCCCCGCGCCCGATAGACCCAGATCAACTGCTCGGCCTGCACGGCCATGGGCTCTCGCGACGTTTCCGCGGCGGTGCCCTGCTGCTCGTTATTCGGATCCGGGGCTTCGCGTTTTTGATCACAGGCGGTGACCGCAAGTACCGCAAGCAGTAACGCTACCATCCGTTGGTTCATCTCTTCACTCCTGTGTAAGTCTATTCCCGCGTAGGCCGGAAGACCTGCCTATCCGAATGCCAGCCACACCCCGACAACAAGCATCAGGGTGCCCGCCAGCCGGTTCACCAGGCGCACATTTTCGCTGCGCTGCAGCAGCTGCCCGAGCGCCCTACCGCCACCGGCATATACCAACATGCACACGGTTTCCAGCAGCAAAATAATAGCAACCAGAACGGTGAGCTGTGGCGCCAGGGGTAAAGACTGGTTGATAAATGGCGGGAGCAACGCAATGGTGAACGCCCAACCCTTGGGATTCGCAACCGCGGTCAGAAACCCCTGGGCGGCCAGCGCGCCGCGGGACGGGAGCGCCCGGGGAGCGCCATCTGCCGGCGCCACCAGCACCATGCGGCCGCGGGAGCGCCACATCTGCACCCCCACCCAGCAAAGATAGCCGCCACCAAGTACTTTGAAGACCTGAAATGCCAGCGGGAACTTTAACATCAGGGCAGCGATGCCAAGCACCGCGGAAATCGAAACCAGCGCCACGCCGGCCAACTCGCCCAGCATCATCCAACTGGCGCGACGCACCCCTACCGTCATTCCCAGTGTCAGCGCCAGCGTCATGCACATCCCCGGTGTGATCGATACCAAGAAAAACGTGGGCACAAACAGCGCGAGCAGGGAAAAATCCAGCGAGGGCATCATCAGTGGTGTGTCCCGGCGTGGTTACCAAAATGGCTGACCAGCATACCCGCCAGCATCAGTCCGCATCCTGCCAATTCGCGGACCGTCAGCACTTCGTTGAGAAACAGCCAGCCGGCAGCCAACGCGAAAACCGCCTCCAGGCTCATGATCACGGTGGCATGGGAGGGGGCCGCGTACCGCTGCCCAAGCAATTGGAACGTAAACGCGATGGCCGTTGAGAAAACCATCATGTAGGCAATCGGCCACGCTGCCGCCTTCGCCGCCGCCAATGTCGGCTCTTCAATCAGAAATGCGGCCAGTGCCGACAACAACCCGCAACTCAGGAATTGCACGCAGGCGAGGCGCAGGGCATCGTGCCGACGCACCAAATGGTCCGCCGACAAGACCTGAATGGCAAAGACGAATGCGCTGGCAAACACCATCAGGTCACCCACCAGCTGCGCTTCTTCAGAAAAGTCTGCCAACCAGTAGAGTCCGACTAACGCTAGCGCCACTCCCGCCCAGGTCCAACGATTGGTCTTGTGTCCCAGAGAGAGGCCGATGACCGGCACAAGCAGCAAATAGAACCCGGTGATAAAGCCGGCACGTCCCGCAGAGGTGTAGAGCAGACTGACCTGTTGCAAAGCCGCGCCGAGGAACAACCAGAACCCCAGCACTGCACCTCCTGGCAGACTGGCTCTCCAGGTGCGCGTCACACCCTCAGACGCTCCTTGCCCATCAGCGGACCGCCGCGAGAACCAGTAAACGACGGGCACCAAGAGCAGACCACCCAGCAAGAAACGCCAGGCATTGAAGGCCAGCGGCTCGATGTGGTCCATCGCAATTTTCTGTGGGACAAAGGCAACCCCCCAGAACAGGGCAGCCAATACCAGCAATAACTCCGCACGGGCCTGCTTGCGGTCCATTCATACACCTCAAAAGAATATGGGAACGTGGTGCACCCCGCCGGGCACCACGGAAAATTGGATCAGGCGGGCTCGAGATAGTCCACCATCAGCTGCAGGGACTCCCGGCCGCGATATTCGTTGATATCCAACTTGAATGCCAGCTTCACCCGTTGCGTGGCGTTCGGCCAGAGATTCGTATCGACATTGAACGCGATGGCATCAATCACCTGCTGCGGCGCACTCGGGTGTGCGACCACCATTTTCAGGTGTCGATCCCCCACAATTCGCTGCTGCAGCAGTAGAAATTCCCCATCGAAAACAGGCTCTGGAAATGCCTGGCCCCAGGGCGCACAAGCGCGCAGCATCGCCGCAATCTGCATGCTGAAGTCCCCCGGCATCAGCTCACCATCGGATTCGACAATCGCCTGTAGCTGCGAAGCCTCCAGTCGCTGGCGTACCGCGTGCTCAAACGCGGCAGTAAAGGCCGGCAGATTTTCTGCCGGCAGACTCAGGCCCGCGGCCATCGCATGACCACCGAACTTGCTGATCAACGCCGGATCCGCGGCTGCCACATCACTCAGCGCGTCACGAATATGCAGACCCGGGATAGACCGCGCCGACCCTTTGACCAAGCCGCCATCACCATCGGCAAACGCGATCACCGGACGATGAAATTTTTCCTTGATACGGCTGGCAAGTATCCCCACCACACCCTGGTGCCAACCAGCATCGTACAGGCAGAGACTCCAGGGCAGGTCACTATCCAACTGAAGCTTATCCAGAGCGGCCATCGCCTCACGCTGCATGCCCTGCTCGATCGCCTTGCGGTCGCGATTCAAGCCGTCCAGCTCCCGCGCCAGCTCCTGAGCCTCGGCCGGGTCCTGTGTCAGCAGGCAGCGAATCCCGGTGCTGATATCATCGAGACGACCCGCCGCATTGATGCGCGGACCTATGGTGAAACCGATATCCGTAGTCGACAGGCGTCGCTGGTCGCGACCAGCGACTTGAAGCAGCGCCGCAATACCGGGGCGACAGTGACCGGCGCGAATCCGGGCAATGCCCTGGTGCACCAAAATGCGATTGTTATGATCCAACGGCACCAGATCCGCAACGGTACCCACCGCGACGAGATCGAGATAATCCGCCATATTGGGTGCGGCAATGCGAGCGTCCTCAAACCAGCCGGATTCCACCAATGCAGTTCGCAGGCGGCTGAGCAAGTAGAAGATCACACCAACGCCGGCAAGGCTGCGGCTGGGGAATTCACAACCGGGCTGGTTCGGGTTAACGATCGCATCGGCAGCGGGCAATTCGGCACCGGGCAGGTGGTGGTCCGTGACGATCACCCGCATGCCCGCTGCTCTTGCAGCAGCGACGCCGTCGATACTGCTAATGCCATTGTCGACGGTGATCAGCAGATCCGGATTGTACTCCCGCGCCACTTCGACAATTTCCGGGGTCAGTCCATATCCGTAGTCGAAGCGATTGGGCACCAGGAAATCGACTGGGCCCGCACCCATCGCCCCCAACGCCAGTACTGCGAGCGTACTGCTGGTTGCCCCGTCCGCATCGAAGTCACCCACGATAAGGATTTTCTGCTGCGCACGTACGACTTCCACCAGCAGTTTCACTGCCGCGTCCAGGCCACGCATGGTCCGCGGATCGTGCAAACAGGCGAGACGATGGTCCAGCTCTGACTCACTGGTAACGCCACGCCCCAACAACACACGCTGGAGAATTTCCGGGGTTTCAGATGCAAAACGGCCAGTGGATACCTCCACTGGCCGCCGCTGGATCTGTTTGTTCATGCGCGATCCGCTAGGTCAGCGCCGACGCCATATAGTCATGAACCTGGGCAATGTCGTTCGACAGTACTTTCATGCGCTCTTCACGCTCAAACAGGTCTTGCATGTGGGCCGGCAGGGGAATTTCCTGTTGCGGCAGGGCTTTTGCCACCGCATCGGGGAATTTTGCCGGGTGTGCCGTCGATAGGCAAACCATTGGCTCAGATTCCGAGCGACGCGTACGCCGGGCCGCTTCCACACCAATTGCGGTATGCGGGTCCAGCAGGTAACCACTGCCCTCATACACTTCACGAATCACTTCGACGGTACGCTCGTCATCCACCCGCCAGGAAGTAAAGAGCTCCTGCGCCTTCGCCAGCACACTGCCATCCAGATGCATCGGAGCGCTCCGGTCTGCCAGCAACTCCGCCACAGCGGCACCGTCACGCCCGTAGAGATCGAACAACAGTCGCTCAAAGTTGCTCGAGACCATGATGTCCATACTCGGGGAAAGACTGTGCACCAGCGCCTGCGGTGAGTGATCGTTATCACTGATACAGCGGTGCAGAATGTCATTGGCATTGGTGGCAATCACCAGCTGGTTGATCGGCAGGCCCATCTTCCGCGCCAGGTACCCGGCGAAGATATCGCCAAAATTACCGGTGGGTACGGAAAAGTTCACCGCGCGATCGGGCGCACCCAGATTCAGGGCTGCGTAAAAGTAGTACACGATCTGGGCCATAATGCGCGCCCAGTTGATCGAGTTCACTGCCACCAGGCGTCGGCCGTCGGGCAGGAATGACTGATCGGCAAAACTGGCCTTCACCATATTCTGGCAATCGTCAAAATTACCCTCCAGGGCGATATTGAAGACATTGTCGGACAGCACACTGGTCATCTGCCGACGCTGCACTTCCGATACGCGGTTGTGCGGATGCAGAATGAAAATGTCGATATTGTCGCAGTGGCGACAACCTTCGATTGCGGCAGAACCGGTATCACCGGAAGTTGCCCCCATCACCACCACGCGCTCGCCCCGCTTTTTCAGCAAGTGATCGAACAGCTGCCCGAGAAACTGCAAGGCAAAATCCTTGAAAGCCAGCGTCGGCCCATGGAACAACTCAAGAATCCACTCGTTACCCGCAGACTGCACCATCGGCGCCACGGCATCGTGGCGGAATGTGCTGTACGCTCGTTCGATAATGCCCTGCAGCTCACTATCTTCCAGGTCGCCACCCACAAAGGGGTGGATAATGCGGAACGCCAACTCCCGGTAATCGAGACCGGCCATCTCGCGGATTTCCTCCAGCGAAAACTCAGGCAGGGTTTCAGGCACATACAGACCGCCATCACTGGCGAGGCCCGCAAGAACGGTATCGGCAAAGGAAAGGGACGGCGCCTGGCCGCGGGTACTGACAAATTTCACGGTGGTACTTTTACTTAACGCTAAAGAAAAAAGCTGGGAAGGCTGACGCGAGGCGGCATTCCAGTGCCACGTCGATGCGCCAGCTCCAGCTCGCCCCCCGGGGCAACTTGCCCGGGGCTTGCTGACTGGGTTTACCCCAGGGATTCCACGCGAATGCGAACCACGTCGCCTTCCACGGTATCGAGCTCTTCGATTTGGCTCACTGCCGCGCGCAGACGGGATTCCTGTGCACGACTGGTGAGGATCACCACCGGCACCAGAGCCTCTCCTTCCGCCGGCTCGTGCTGAATCAGGGCCTCGATACTAATGCCCTGATCACTGCAAATCTTCGCGACCTGGGACATAACACCGGGCTTATCATGCGCGGAAATACGCAAGTAATAGCTGGTAATGACCTCATCCATCGGCAGCACGGCCGGACTGTCTTCAGCAGAGGCACGCATCCCCGCGGGAGGTACACGATGCTCCGGACGAGCCTCCAGGGTACGGGCAACATCCACGATGTCGGCGATAACCGCGGAAGCCGTCGCCTCGGCGCCTGCACCCGCCCCGTAATACAGCGTTGGGCCCACAGCATCGCCATTGACCACCACCGCATTCATCACGCCATTGACATTGGCAATCAGGCGGCGCTCAGGAATCAGGGTCGGGTGTACACGCAGCTCCACGCCTTTGTCCGTACCACGGGCGATCCCCAGATGCTTGATACGGTAACCGAGCTCGTCGGCATAGCGAATATCTTCACTGGAGATCCGGCTGATACCTTCGGTATAAGCCTTGTCAAAAGCCAGCGGAATCCCGAAAGCGAGAGAAGCGAGAATCACCAGTTTGTGCGCGGCATCGATGCCTTCGACATCAAAGGTTGGATCGGCTTCCGCATACCCAAGCTCCTGGGCCTGGCGCAAAACATCCGCGAAGTCCCGTCCCTTTTCACGCATCTCAGTGAGAATAAAGTTGCCGGTGCCATTGATGATGCCCGCAAGCCACTGAATACGATTGCCGGCCAACCCCTCACGCAGCGCCTTGATGATGGGAATACCACCCGCGACTGCGGCCTCATAGGCAATGGTTACACCCTGGGCCTCAGCGGCCGCAAACAGTTCATTGCCATGTTCCGCAATCAACGCCTTGTTGGCGGTCACCACATGCTTGCCGTTGGCGATGGCCGCCAGCACCAGCTCACGGGCAACGGTCGTGCCGCCAATCAGCTCGACCAGGATATCCACCTCGGGATTACTGGCCACATCAAAAATTTCACGAGAGACATTCAGACTGCTGGTATCGCAGGCCGGATTATCCCGCCGCGCACCAATCTGGACGATTTCGATACTGCGCCCACAACGGGCAGCTACCTGCTCACAGTTACGCAGCAACACATTGACGGTGCCGCTGCCCACCGTTCCCAGCCCGCAAATGCCTATGCGCGCCGGGCGCAGGTCCTGAGCAGACGTCGACGAGGTTTCGGGTTGGGACGGTACTTCTACGGTTGCGCTCACAAACTCCCTCCGCGCAAACTGCTCTGCCGGCCCAGCGGGAGGACCGCGTCCCGATTGCGCCGAACGGCACAAATCGGGCATGAGCCAGATAACAGCGCAATAAATATAATCAGAAACGAAAAAACGACGACAACTTTACTGATTTTCTAGTGAAAATGTCAATAAAGTTGCGCGCTTTGGAGACGATCCCGGGCGCCCCGGTCATGTGGGGCACCTGGTTCGCAGGGACTCAAGGCAGATTAGATTCCGAGGGCCTTCGCCATGGTCTCGGGCGGCACATAGCCAGGCACCACCGTGCCATCTTCCATGACAATAGTGGGCGTACCGCGCACATCGATCACATCGTTACCCAGCTGGTACTGAGCGGCAACGGGATTGTCACTGCAGACCTTCAGCGGTACGTTCTCGCGATTCTTCAGCGAGGTCAGGGTCTTGTTGGGATCCTTCGCACACCAGGCAGTCGCCAGTTTGCGATACCCGAGCGAGTTCAGGCCGCCACGCGGAAACGACAGGTAACGCACTTCAATACCGCGACGGTTCAACTCCGGCACGTCGTTGTGCAATTTGCGGCAATAACCGCAATCCACATCGGTAAACACGTAAATATGTGCCTTGGGCTTGTCCTTGGGCGAGAACACGATCATTTCCCCAACATCCTGAGCCGCCATGACTCTGGCCCGCTGGCCCGTGCGTCGCTGCTCAGAAACGTTAACGAACCCCTGCGGGCTGATCTGAAACAGGTCACCGTAGATGAAGTGACCGCCGTCCGACGACACAAACAGGGTTTGCGCGCCATCTACTTCGACTTCATACAGTCCCGGGATCGGGCTTTCACGGACATCGCCATAAGTAGACTTCGGATTGCCAGCCTTCAGGCGCTCCTTGATGGTCTTCACGACGGCCGGGTCCACTTCCGCAGCGACAGGGCCGGCAGCCAGGGCCAACAGAGCACCCAGCAGCACCAGCGGTTTTTTGATCGACATCATGATCGGGGATTCCTTGATCTGTTTATGCTTCGACTTCCGCACTAAATCACGGTTCCCGCCAGTATGGCACCAACGGGCGACAAATGTTATCTACGCACGCCAGGAAATGACCAGATGAATCGATTCTGGCCCGCGGGCGAGGAACAGCGACTAGCCCCTGGGATGGTGCTCCTGATGAAGGCTCTTTAAACGCGCGCGCGCCACCTGGGTATAGATCTGGGTGGTAGAGAGGTCCGAATGCCCCAGCAGCAACTGCACGACACGTAAATCTGCGCCGTGGTTCAGCAGGTGGGTGGCGAACGCGTGACGCAGGGTGTGCGGCGAGAGCGGCTTGTCGATGCCCGCTACCGTCGCCCAATGCTTGACGCGATACCAGAAGGTCTGCCGGGTCATCGCCCGGCCGCCACGGCCGGGAAAGCACACATCGCTCTCTCCGGGGGGTACCAGCTCCGGGCGGACGTCGGCCAGGTAGCGCTGCATCCACTGCGCGGCCTCCTCACCCATGGGCACCAGCCGCTCCTTGCTGCCCTTGCCGTACACCCGCACAACGCCCTGGCGCAGGTTAACCTGGGAAACACACAATTCAGTCAACTCGGTTACCCGCAGGCCACACGCGTACAGCAACTCCAGCATCGTGCGATCACGCTGCCCGATCGACGTCTCCAGGTCAGGGGCTGCCAACAACCCTTCAACATCCGCCTCCGACAGGGCCTTCGGCAGCGGCTTGGGCAAGCGGGGATTCTCGACCTGCGCAACGGGATCCACCTCGATCATGCCGTGGCGCAGGCAATGACGGTAGAAACTGCGCAGCGCCGCCAGCGCACGGGCACTGCTGCGCGCCGATTGCCCGGCCGCGTGTTTTCCCTGCAGGAAATCCAGCACATCGGCGCGCTCACATCGCAACAGACTCGGCTGGCTCGCGACCGCGAAGGCGCGCAAGTCGCGCCCATAAGCGGCACGGGTATGCTCACTGGCACCGCGCTCAGCCCAAAGAATATCCAGCCAGCTGTCGATCAGCTGCTGCTCGTCAGTGCTTATATCCATCGCTGCATTAAATCACAGTTTTTCCCGACCCGGCCTTGGCGCCCACATTTCTCGCAGACATAAAAAAACCGGGACAAGTCCCGGTTTTTTTAGCGGATGAGCGCAGCTTAGCTGAGCTTTTCCTTAATACGAGCAGCCTTACCAGTCAGGTTGCGCAGGTAGTACAGCTTGGCCTGACGAACGTCACCACGACGCTTGACGGTGATGCTGTCAACCAGCTTACTGTGGGTCTGGAAGGTACGCTCTACGCCGACACCGTGAGAAATTTTGCGCACGGTGAAGGAGGAGTTCAGGCCGCGGTTACGCTTGCCAATTACAACACCTTCGAACGCCTGCAGACGCTCACGGTTACCTTCTTTTACCTTTACCTGAACAACAACGGTGTCGCCCGGTGCAAAAGCTGGCACTTCGCTTTTCAGCTGTTCTTGTTCCAGCTGCTGGATAATTTTGTTGGTCATTTGGATTCTCCCAAACTGATTTTGTGTAGCTTCTCAGCTAGATGGCCGAACCTCTAACGCCTCCCGGCGAACCCGGCATATTCAACGGCAACCGGCAAAGCCAACCACCCGTATTCTTTCACTAGTCCGAACGACCGTCCGGATGTCGCTGGATCTCCTCCAGCAACGCTTTTTGCTCGGTATCCAACTCAAGTGACTCGAGTAGATCCGGGCGCCGCTCCAAGGTGCGCTGTAGCGACTGCTGCAAGCGCCAGCGGCGAATGCGCTCGTGGTTTCCGGATAGCAATACTTCCGGCACCACCCTGCCCCGATATTCCTCAGGGCGCGTATAGTGAGGGCAATCCAGAAGACCTTGTGCGAAGGAGTCCTCCACCGCCGACTGATCATGACCGAGCGCTCCCGGAATCAGTCGCGTAACGGCATCCACCATCACCATGGCAGCCAACTCGCCACCACTTAAAACATAGTCTCCGATCGACCACTCTTCGTCGATCAGGGTTTCGACGATACGCTCATCGACACCCTCATAACGACCGGCCAGCAGGACCAGATTCCCAGCACCAGCCAGGGTCTCCACACCGGACTGATCCAGTGGCCGCCCCTGCGGCGACAGGTAAATGCTGCGACAAGGCGCCTGTTCGCTCGCCCAGTGACGGGCGGCTTCGAGTGCCTGGTACAGCGGTTCCGCCAGCATGACCATGCCGGGACCACCACCATAAGGGCGATCGTCCACGGTACGGTGCCTATCCTGGGTAAAATCCCGAGGATTCCAGCAACGTACTTCGAGCAAGCCATCTTTCACAGCTCGACCGGTAATACCGTAGTCCGTCAGGGCGGAGAACATCTCCGGAAAGATGCTGACCAGCGCAATCCGCTTCGAGGCCATCAATCCGCCCTTAGAATTCGGGATCCCAGTCGACGGTGATCAAACCGGCTTCCAGGTCGATATCTGTGATGAAGTCGCCGGGCAAGTAGGGAATCAGGCGCTCTCGCCCGCTTTCCTCACGTACCACCATGACATCATTGGCACCGGTTTCCATCATGCGAACCACGGCGCCAAATACGTACTCTCCGCCTTCAAACCGACTGACCACCTCGAGACCCTCGAGCTGGTGCCAGTAAAACTCACCTTCGGCAAGCTTTGGCAGCTGTCCTGCAGATACCGCGATATCCCGCTGACAGAATCTGGCGGCTTCATCCCGATCATCCACACCCTTGATATGGACGATCAGACCTTTGCCATGGCGCTTCCCGCCATCAATCTCGAGGGATTCCCACCCTTTATCACCCTTCAGCTGCCAGGAATGGAGCTGGAGGATGTTTTCCATCGGTTCGGTATAGGAATGGACCTTTACCCAACCGCGGACGCCGTACACTGCAGTGAGACGCCCTACTGTGACCAGTTCACCGGTATTGCCAGTCGATGTCACAGCGGTACTTCCTGCAGTCTCGGGAGTAATTAAGCAGCTTCTTTCAGCAGCTTGCTAACGCGATCAGACAGCTGTGCGCCCTGGCCTACCCAGTACTCAACACGCTCGCGATCAACGCGCAGACGCTCTTCCTGGCCGCGAGCGACCGGGTTGAAGAAACCAACACGCTCGATAAAACGACCGTCACGGGATTTACGGCTGTCAGTCACAGTCAGGTGATAGAACGGGCGCTTCTTTGCACCGCCACGAGCCAAACGAATGGTTACCATGTAGCTTTCCTGTAGTTTCAAACACTGGGTGGTCACGAAATCAGACCCCCATAACAACGAGCCGGCAGCTCACCCGGCTGAAAGGCGGCGTATTCTAATGTACCGCCCCAAATTTGTATAGCGCTTAAATCAGTTTCAAAAAGACCGTGTATCGCGCGCTAAAATCGGTCACTTTTTCTTGAAGCCTGGCGGCAGGCCACCGGGCATTCCGCCCATGCCACCCATACCGCCGCCGGCACCTGGCATGCCGCCCATTCCGGGAAGGCCGCCCATGCCGCGCATCAGTTTGCCCATGCCGCCGCCCTTGAGCTTCTTCATCATCTTGCCCATCTGTTTGTGCTGCTTCAGGAGGCGATTCAGATCCTGCACCTGGGTACCGGAACCCGCTGTAATACGACGCTTGCGCGAGCCATTGAGCAGCTCCGGGTTACGGCGCTCTGCAGGGGTCATTGAGCTGATAATGGCATCCATGCGCTTGAACTCTTTGCCCATATCCGCTTTTTCGGCCATCTGGGCCATATTGCCCATACCCGGCATTTTCTCCAGCAGAGAGCCGAACCCGCCCATATTCTGCATCTGCTGCAGCTGATCGCGCAGGTCCTCCAGGTCAAACCCTTTGCCCTTCTGAACCTTCTTGACCAGCTTTTCAGCCTTGGCCTTGTCGATCTTCTGCTCGGCCTCTTCGATGAGAGACAGGATGTCACCCATGCCCAGGATGCGCGAAGCAATACGATCTGGATGAAAGGTCTCCAGCGCGTCCGTTTTCTCACCTACACCGATGAACTTGATGGGCTTACCGGTCACATGGCGGACAGACAGTGCCGCACCACCGCGGGCATCGCCATCCGCCTTGGTAAGAATGACACCAGTGAGGGGCAATGCGTCATTAAACGCACTGGCCGTGTTGACCGCGTCCTGGCCGATCATCGCGTCGATAACGAACAGCGTTTCGGCCGGGTTCAATTCTTCGTGCAGTTCGCGAATCTCGTCCATCAGCTCCGCATCGACATGCAGACGGCCCGCAGTATCGACCAGCAGCACATCGGCAAATTGCTTGCGCGCCGCATCGACGGCACCGCGCGCAATATCGATCGGCTTCTGGTCACTGCTGGACGGATAGAACAGCGCGCCCACCTCACCAGCCAGGGTTTCGAGCTGCTTGATGGCCGCGGGTCGATAGACATCCGCACTCACCACCATGACCTTCTTTTTCTCGCGTTCCTGCAGGTAACGGGCGAGCTTGGCCACACTGGTGGTCTTACCCGCACCCTGCAGGCCGGCCATAAGAATGATCGCGGGCGGCTGAACCGCCAGATTCAGCGGCTGCGCCGCCTCACCCATGACATTGACCAGCTCATCCTGGACGATTTTGACGAACTGTTGCCCCGGATTCAGGGCCTTGCTGACTTTCTGGCCCACCGCAGCAGCGCGCACCTGCTGGACAAAGGCTTTCACCACCGGCAGCGCGACATCTGCCTCAAGCAACGCCTTGCGCACTTCTCGCAAGGTGTCGCGAATATTGTCGTCCGTCAGGCGCGCCTTACCAGTGACTTTCTTTAAAGCCGCCGACAGGCGATCGCTCAGGTTGTCGAACATAGCTGTACTCGATTTCTCAGGGTTTCTGATAATTCTATCGGGCTCGAGCGGGTTTCGCGCCCGGCCTTGAGGCGCGGCAGTATAGCTCAGTCATCGCCGCAGCCGAAATCCCCTCGAAATACAGGGATTTGACCCCACCCACGTCCCACCGTTCGACGCGACCGGGAGGCTTTCCTCGCACGGCGCCCTGTGCCACACTGCCGCCCTGTTACCGGAAAACAACAATGGACCACCCCATGGCGGCTATCGCCCACTGGACGGCAATCGGACTCTACCTGGCGGCGACCCTTCTGGCCGCACTGATGGTGACGCGCCCCGCGGTGCGCGGCAAAACCCTGTTACTCACCCTGCTCGCGGGTGCACTGGTCGCCCACGGCATGTCGCTGATGCTCACCCTCGTATCACCCGAGGGCTACCGCTTCGACCTGCTGGCCATGTTCTCCCTGGTTGTCTGGGTGACCAACCTCCTCATCCTTATTCTGGCTATCCGGCACCCTTTGACACTGCTGATTCTGATACAGGCGCCCCTTGGCGCACTGGCGGAATTCCTCAGCCAGAGCGCCTGGGGCGCGGCTTCATCGCGGGAGCAACTGTCCGGCGGCATCGCCGTACATGCGATGCTGTCGATTGCCGCCTACGCCATGCTGGCCCTGGCCACGCTGCAGGCTATTTATCTCTACTACCAGAACCGCCAACTCCACAATCACCGCC
This sequence comes from Microbulbifer sp. ABF4_148, assembly GCF_056158985.1. Taxonomy (NCBI): domain Bacteria; kingdom Pseudomonadati; phylum Pseudomonadota; class Gammaproteobacteria; order Cellvibrionales; family Microbulbiferaceae; genus Microbulbifer; species Microbulbifer sp. ABF4_148. Next base: position 2,306,984 of record NZ_JBSWUI010000001.1, on the reverse strand, counting down.
CGGGCGGGATCAGCCGGTTCCTCCCGCCACTCCAGACCATGGAGTCACTCCTGTTTGGCCTGGTAGCCTTCGGGCAGCTGCTACTGACGGCTTCGCTGGCGACCGGGTTCCTGTTCGTGGACGACCTGTTTGGGCAAAGCCTGGTCCACAAAACCGTGCTATCCATTGGCGCTTGGCTCCTGTACACCCTGCTGCTATGGGGCCACTGGAAATGGGGTTGGCGAGGGAATACCGCCGTGCGCTGGACACTGACCGCCTTCGCTATCCTGATGCTGGCCTACTTCGGCAGCAAGCTGGTACTTGAAGTCATTCTGCAGCGCGCCTGATCAGCGCGCTCCGGCAGCCCCCCGAGAATGCCCCACCGGCCAAGCGAAGGCTTGCGAGGCGGCGAAATCTGTTTCAAACTGCCGACTTATTAATAAATCGAGCCTGATCTTGAACGATATATCCCCCGGCCTGCTGTTTAGCCTTCTTGGCCTGTTGATCGTCATATCCGCTTTTTTCTCCAGCTCTGAAACCAGCATGATGGCGCTCAACCGCTATCGCCTGCGCCATCAGGCCAAGAGCGGACACCGCGGCGCCAAGCGCGCAATGGCACTGTTGAGCAGACCGGACAAACTGATCGGCGTAATCCTGATCGGCAACAACCTCGTCAACATTCTCGCCTCGGTCATTGCCGGTGCGGTATTTACTCGACTGTATGGAGATGCCGGCGTTCTGTATGCCACCGCGGCCCTCACCGTCGTCATCCTGATTTTTGCAGAAGTCACACCCAAAACCGTCGCCGCCCTGCACCCGGAAAAGGTCGCCTTCCCCGCCTCTATTATCCTGAAGCCCCTACAGGTTTTACTGTCGCCATTCGTATGGATGGTGGGTAGCGTTTCCAACGCCCTGGCGCGCCTGGTCGGCGTAGAGGCCGGTAAGGAAAGTGAAGCGGAGCACCTGGCCCCGGAGGAGCTGCGCACCGTGGTTTTTGAGTCTGGCGCGCTGCTGCCCAGCAAACACAAAGGAATGCTCCTGAACGTGCTGGACCTGGACCAGGCCACCGTCGAAGACATCATGATCCCCCGCAACGAAGTGGTGGGCATCGACCTGGATAATGAGGGATCACAGATCCTGCAACAGCTGGCCGAAAGCAGCTACACCCGCCTGCCGGTATTTCAGGGAGACATCAACAAGGTCGTCGGCATCCTGCATCTGCGCCGCGCCGTGCAGCTATTGCGTGGCGGCCCGGACACTTTCGATCCCGCCCAGTTAAAACTCTATACGGACGAGCCCTACTTCGTGCCGGAAGCCACGCCGCTACCGACGCTGCTGATGAACTTCCAGCAGAAAAAGCGTCGCATGGGGCTGGTGGTGGACGAATACGGCGAAGTGATGGGCATTGTCACCCTGGAAGACCTGCTCGAAGAAATTGTCGGAGACTTCACTGCGAGCCAGATCCCCAGCGAAGATGAGGAAATTACCGCGCTCGACGACGACTGGTATTTGATTGAAGGCGGCACATCGATTCGCGATATCAACCGTACCCTGCACTGGGACCTGCCAACGGATGGCCCGAAGACTTTCAATGGCCTGGCCATGGAACATCTGGAAAGCATCCCGGACGGTAACCTCAGCTTCTACATCCTGAACTACCTGGTGGAAATCGAGGAAGTCTCGGAAAAGATGATTACCAAGGCCCGGGTCAAAGCGGTCAAGTAAGGGGACCTGCTACCGCTGCGCGGCGACAACCGCATCGGATTTAGAAACTGAGACCCAGCTGTTTGACCGGCGCGAAACTCTGACGGTGAATGGGTGTTGGCCCCATCGTCTCCAGCGCCTGCATATGCGCCTTGGTCGGGTAACCTTTGTGGCCGGCGAGTCCGTAACCGGGGTATTGGCGATCCAGCTCAACCATCTCCCGATCACGCGTCACTTTGGCAAGAATCGACGCAGCCGCAATTTCCTGAACGCGACCATCCCCCTTTACCACCGTATCGCACGCATAGTGCCAGTCTGGTTTTCGATTACCGTCCACCAGAACAAACTCTGGCTGCGGTTTCAGGGCTTCTACTGCGCGACGCATGGCCAGCAAACTGGCATGCAAAATATTGAGTCGATCAATCTCTTCAACACTCGCACGCGCAATGGCAAACGCCAGCGCGCGCTCCTGAATGACATCAAATAAGAGCTCTCGCTTCTTTTCGCTGAGCTTCTTGGAGTCTGCCAACCCTTCGATAGGGCGCGCAGGATCGAGAATCACCGCTGCGGCCACCACATCACCAGCAAGTGGCCCCCTGCCAACCTCATCGACACCCGCCAGTAATTCCCCTCGGTAAGTGCAGACATAGGGCTCCAGGACCGCTTTACTCATGAGCGCCTGCCTCCGCTCGTTCCGATACCAGCCGGCTTACGGCATCTGCAGCGCGTGCGGACGCATTGCGACGTAATTCCTGATGCATTTCATCGAACTCTCGCTGCAAGCCATCAGTCAGAACGGGATCCTCGAAGTAATTGAGCAGCGCCTTACCGAGATTCTCCGGAGTCGCATCCTCCTGGAGAATTTCCGGTACCAGCTCACGCTGGGCCAGCAGGTTGGGCAATGAGACCCAGTCGGTATGCAGCATTCGCGAAAAGATCGCATAGGACAGGCGCGCCATCTTGTAGGCAACCACCATCGGTTTTTTGAGTAACAGCGTTTCCAGCGTTGCGGTTCCGGAAGCGATCAGGACGACATCCGATGCCGCCACTGCATCGTGAGACTGCCCGTCGAGCAACGTCACCGGAAGGTCCGGATACTCGGCCAGCAACGCCTCGAGTTCCGATAACCGCTGCGCATTGGCCGCAGGAAGGACAAATCGAAACTCGGGGCTGCGCTGCTGGCACCAGCGTGCCGCCTGTAAAAACAGCGGCCCCAGCAAACGCACCTCGCCACCACGACTTCCCGGCAAAAGCGCGATAATTTTTTCTTCAGGTGCCAAGCCGAGTTTTTTTCTCGCCGCGAGCATGTCCACCTGCAGAGGAATTTCATCTGCCAATGGATGCCCCACAAAGGTTACCGGCACCTGGTTTTCGCGATAGAACCCCGCCTCAAACGGTAGCAGGGTCAGCATATGATCCACTGCGCGCGCAATTTTCTTGATTCGGCCACGGCGCCACGCCCAGACCGACGGACTCACGTAATGAACGGTGGGGATACCGGCTTGCTTGAGCGACTCTTCCAGAGACAGATTGAAATCCGGGGAATCGATACCAATAAAGACATCGGGACGCATGTCGAGGAAATGGTTGCGCAACGTACGGCGGATGCGCAGCAATTCGGGCAACCGCTTCAGCGGCTCCACCAGACCCATGACCGACAGACGCTCCATGGGAAACAGCGATTCACCACCCTGCGCCAACATGCGGGGGCCGCAGATACCGACAACCTCCACATGGTCGAATCGTTTTTTCAGTTCCTCGATCAAGCCGGCTCCGAGAATATCTCCCGACGCCTCTCCCGCTACGATACCGACACGCAACTGACCGCCATGCCGATGGACGAGGGGCTCTTCCCCCCCGGACTGCTCACTGGTAATCGCCATGGAATTCAACGCACGATGCCGCGAGCGGAGTTCTTGAGAGAATCGATCCAGGGTTGAATCACAGCCGACTGCTCACGCAACTCAGCCAACGCGTCGAGCGCCTCGTCTGTGGTGAGCCCACGACGGTAGACCACTTTGTAGGCCTTGTTGATGAGAGAGATATCCTCACGAGAGAAGCCACGTCGACGAAGCCCCTCTGCATTAATGGTCTTGGCCTCAGCCGGGTTACCGGCCACCATCACATAGGCGGGTACATCTTTACCGATCGCCGCGCCCATCCCGGTGAAAGCATGCTCGCCAATGGTGCAATGCTGATGGATCAGGCTGAATCCACTGAGAATGGCCCAATCCCGCACAATCACATGCCCGGCAAGCGCCACGTTATTCACAAGGATGGTGTTATTACAGATGACACTGTCGTGACCCACATGGGCGTACGCCATGATCAGGTTGTCGTTGCCGATCGTGGTTTCCCCACGATCCTGCACGGTACCACGGTGAATCGTCACCCCTTCGCGGATCACATTGTTGTCACCGATGACCAGAGTGGTGTCTTCCCCACGATACTTTTTGTCCGGCGTGTCCTGCCCGACAGAGGAAAACTGATAGATGCGGTTATTCTTGCCAATCGTGGTCGGCCCTGAAAGCACCACGTGGGAAGCAATTTCGCAACCGTCACCAATCACAACGCCGGGCCCCACAATCGAGTAGGGACCAATACTCACCCCGGCGCCCAAAACTGCGGACTCGTCGACAATCGCAGTGGGGTGGATATTCGTCTGCATGCTGCGCCCAGCTCCTCAATACCGAAAAATCGGGCTACTGTAACCCCAAAGCAAGAATAATAGAACCAATCCCGTCACGAACAAGCGGGCAAGTCGCGCCGCGGACGCAAGGTCTCAGATCTGCTTGACCGCGCACAGTACCTCGGCTGACGCTGCCAGCTCGCCATCAACACTCGCTTTACAGGCAAATTTCCAGATACCGCGACGCTCCGACACCACCTCGGACTCCAGCTGCAGCTGGTCTCCAGGGACCACCTGGCGCTTGAATCGGACTTTGTCGATGCCAGCGAACAAATACAGGTAACCGTCCTCAGGCTTCTGTCCCAGCGTTTTGAAGCCGAGAATGCCCGAGACCTGCGCCATTGCCTCGACGATCATCACTCCGGGGAAGATCGGCGCCTCGGGGAAGTGGCCATTGAAGACCTCTTCATTCACAGAGATATTCTTGTAGCCCTTGATGTATTTGCCCTCTTCCAGCTCTACAACGCGGTCCACCAACAGAAAGGGGTACCGGTGCGGCAGGTATTGGCGTATTTCTCTAACATCCATCATTTCATTACTCCCCAGAAAACAGTTCGGGGCGTGAAAACGCCCCGAATTTCAATAACCGATGGTAAAACCTGCGCGTCTTGCTCAAGTCGGCGTATCCGCCACCCCGTCATCACCGGACCGATCCGAACCCCGCTGTTGACCTTTTTCCAGTTCGCGCACCCGGCGAGATAGCTGATCCAGCTGGGCGAAGCGCACCGCATTGCGGCGCCAACTACGACTGTCGGAAAAGGGGGTACCGCTGGAATAGGAACCGCGCTCCTCGATCGACTTGGTCACCAGCGTCATCGCCGTGACATGGGTGTGGTCTGCGACTGTGACATGACCCACAATCCCCGCACCGCCTGCAATCGTGCAGTGTTTACCAATCTTGGCGCTGCCCGCGACTGCCGAACACGCAGCAATGGCTGACCAGTCACCAATTTGCACATTGTGCGCGATCTGGACCTGATTGTCGATCTTGACACCCTGACCAATGACCGTATTACCCAGTGCACCGCGATCTACACAGGTACAGGAGCCGATCTCCACGCCGTCACCGATTTCCACACCGCCAAGCTGGTGGATTTTCACCCAGCGACGCTCATGCGGTGCAAACCCGAATCCATCGGCCCCGATCACGGTATTGCTGTGAATAATGCAGTCACTGCCGATACTGCAGCCGTGGTATACGCTGACCCCCGCATGCAGCCGAGATCCAGCGCCGATCTCACTCCCCTCACCGACAAAGCAATTGGCACCGATCACCGCATTTTCGCCAATGCGCACATTGGCCGAAATCACCGCGCCAGCGGCAATGGAAGCCGAGCCCGACACTTCTGCAGTGGCATCCACAGAAGCGTTCGGGTGGACACCCGGCACCCCTGCCGGCGTGTTATCGAACAGTGCCGTGGCCAATGCGAAAGCATGGTAGGGATTGTCGACGACCAGGGCAGACGAGAGACACTCTCCGGCCTGCTCTGCTGTGACCAGCACCGCCATCGCCCGGGTGGACGCGAGAAAGCGCCGGTAATTGGCGCTGGCGAGAAAACTGACTTCTGAGGGGCCTGCGTCCTGGAGCGTATTGAGCCCGGCCGGCACGGCATCTGCACTGGCCCCGGAAACGAGGCGCAGCTCTGCGCCCAGCGCTTCGGCGAGCTGGGCTAGTGAATATGAATGTGACATCAGAACCCTGAACTCGGGATTAGCCGTCCGTGTTCATGCGCTTGACCACCTCTGCGGTCAAGTCGGTGTTGGGGCTCACGTACACAGCGGCATTGGCATTCAGCACCAGGTCCAGCTTCCGCTCTTTCACAATCGCTTCCAGCGCCGCACGCGCTTTCGGTGCCATGGCGCGCTGAATTTCCTGCAGCACCTGAGCTTCCATCGCCTGGATTTTCTGTGCGGTGGTCTCGAAATCGGAACGCTTGAAATTGATCTTGCGCTGGTGCTCGGCTTTCTGCTCGTTGGACCAGGTCACGCCGTTCTTCTGCCCCTCTTCCGCCAGCGACTGCAGCTCGGCACGAATGGACTCTGCACTGCTCTGCAACTTGGAATACTCAGCGCTGGTTTTCAGGGCGTTCACCTTGGTCTTGGCCGCCTCAGTGCTCATGATGGCTGCCTGAGCGTTGAATACGGCAACTTTGCCCTGGGCCAGAGCCGCACCAGAGAACAGGCTCGCAATCGCCAGGACAGCGAGAATTTTTACAGATTTAAGCACGTCGGTCTCTCCATATTGCTTATTCATACTTCAGGGCGACTACCACTTTATAGTCAATTTTTGCAGTCGCCTTTTTCTTCCGAACTGAAGACTATCAGAAACTGTTACCCAGCGAGAACTGGAAAACCTCAATCTCATCTTCGTCATTTTTCTCCAGCGCCTTGGCGACACTGAATTGCAGCGGGCCAAAACCGGTAATCCAGGTCAGGCCGACACCAGCCGAGACGTTCAGTTGCTTGGCATCCAGATCAAAACAGTTGATCTGGGTTTCGCCACAACTACTGTCGAAAACATTACCCACATCGATAAAGAACGCCGACTGCATGGAACGCTGATCTTTCACGAAGGGAATCGGGAAAATCACCTCTGCACTGCCTTCGACCAGAATATTGCCACCAAACGGCTGCGGCTCACTGCCAAAATTCTGCACCAGAAGCTGGCCGTCTGCTGTCGACTCCAAATAACAGAACTTCGTGGCAACACCATTCGCATTCACCGCACAGGGGACACCGGCGACATTACCTGCTGCATCAAACGTCACCACCGATGAAGTAGTTGAATATGGTGTCGGAGGGGTAGAGCGTGGCCCCAGGGTGTTACGCTCGAAACCACGTACCGATCCAAAACCACCCGCGTAGAAGTGCTCAAAGAATGGCAACTCACTGGTGTCACCATAGCTGTCCGCATACCCGAGACGGGTGCGCAAACGCAGCGTCAGGTCTTTGGTAATCGGCCGGAAATACTGGGCGGTATAAATCGCCTTGTAGTATTCCAGATCACCACCGGGCAGCGCGACTTCAATCGAGGCACGCTGCGACGCACCACGAGTCGCAAGAATACCGCGGTTCAAGGTCGAGCGCGCATAGGACGTGGTCACACTGAATGAGTCAAACTCATCACCATTGAGGTCAACGAAACCATTCAGGTCTGTATTCAACTGACCATCTTCCAGCGGCATGCTGAGATCCAGGGCTTCACCGGCTTCAACGGCCGCGGCGATCGCGTCACGATTTGCCTGCGAATTCAAGAAAACTTCATTAACTCCCTCGATCGGCCGGGGTGTCTCACGGATTTCTTTCACCGAATTGGTCTGAGTGCCCAACTCAAGATGGGAGAAGCCGAGATTCAGGCCCACGCGCGAAATCTCCGACACGGGATAGCCGAAATTAATACCGGCGCCATAGGTGCTAGTGTTGTAGCTCGCAAGATTAATCTCAGAGTAATCCCGCTCCTGGTAGAACACGTTGAAACCGCGGCTCACACCATCCGGAGTGAAATAGGGATCCGTATAGGAGAAATTCGCAACGGACTGATAGGTAGACGTGTTAATCGCCACACCCACGGTCTTGCCGGTACCCAGCCAGTTGTTTTCCTGAATATTGGCACCCAATACAAGGCCGCTATTCTGCGCATAGCCAACGGTGCCACCGAGCGTACCGGACGGCTGCTCTTCCACCGTATACTCGACATCAATCTGGTCCGAAGTACCCGGCACTTCTGTCGTTTCTACCTGGACCTCTTTAAAGTAACCGAGGCGCTCAAGGCGCACCTTGGATTGTTCAATACGGGCTGATGATGCGGAGGCTGCCTCCATCTGGCGCATCTCGCGGCGCAGTACCTCGTCAGACGTACGGGTATTGCCACGGAAGTTAATCCGGCGTACGTAAGCACGCTTGCCCGGATCAATAAAGAAGGTGACTTTTACCGTCTTATCTTCTTCATTAGGCTCCGGAATACCATTGACCTCAGCAAACGTATAACCCTCGTTACCGAGTCGCTTGGTGATGTAATCCGAGGTGGTGGTCATCAGAACCTGAGAGAAGTTCTGGCCCTCGCGCACCAGTAGCAAGCGGCGGATTTCCGCTTCCGGCACGACGGGATCACCCGCCAACTCAACATCACTGACCTTATAGATATCCCCTTCGGTGATGTTGACGGTAATGAATACACTGCGCTTGTCAGGGCTCAGTGAAACCTGGGTAGAATCAATACTGAAATCCAGGTAGCCGCGGTCTAGATAGTAAGATTCCAGACGCTCCAGGTCACCGGTCAGCTTTTCGCGTGAGTACTTGTCATCGCTACGCAGCCAGGACAGCCAGCCCGTGGTCCGCAGCTCAAAGATGTCTGCCAATTCCTCATCAGTGAAAACCGAGTTGCCGACTACATTGATATGTTTGATCGCTGCAACAGATCCTTCGTCAACGATGACCTTCAATTCAACCTGATTGCGCGGAAGCTCTTTGACCTCGGTCGTCACACTCGCGCCATAGCGGCCCTGGGCAACGTACTGACGCTCCAGCTCCTGAGCCAATCCTTCCAGCGTTGCACGCTTGAAGATCTGCCCTTCCGCCAGACCGTTGTCGCTCATACCTTTCATGAGGTCTTCAGTCTTGATGGCCTTGTTGCCGGTAATTTCGATCTTGGAAATGGCGGGGCGCTCCCGCACGGTGATCACCAGGACACCGTTTTCCCGACCAATCTGGATATCCTGAAAGTAGCCGGTACGGAACAGGGCGCGGGTCGCGCTCTGGACCTCAACACCCTCAATCTGGTCTCCAACGCGCACCGGGAGCGCCGCGAATACGGTTCCCGCGGACACCCGTTGCAAGCCTTCGACGCGAATATCGTTCACCACGAACGATTGCGCCAGCGCGCTGACGGGCAGAGCAAGACCGAGGGAGGCGGCTTTCAGGAAGTTTTTCATCTACTAATTCCGAGTTCTTTTTCCCAGTTTCCAACGGGAAGTATCCCGTCACGACCGCCTCTCAGACGGCAACTTGTTGTTTTGGTTCCGCTCACAGAGCGACTGACGACACGGATGTCCTACAACCGCAAGATATCGTTGTATAGCGCAAGCGCCATAATGCCGAGCACCATCGCCATCCCTACCTGCAGGCCAATGACTTGCACCCGTTCCGACACCGGCGACCCCTTGATCGCCTCGATGCCGTAGTACAATAAATGACCACCATCGAGCACAGGTATCGGCAACAGGTTGAGTACACCAAGACTGATGCTCAACAGGGCCAGCAAGGAAAGGAAGGACTGCCAGCCCGCGTCTGCAGAGGTGCCGGCCACTTTAGCAATGGTAATTGGACCACTCAAGTTCTTGGTGGAAAGCGCGCCTGTCACCAGTTTCTTCAAGCTGTTGAGGGTAAACAGGGTCTTTTCCCAGGTTTCCTGCAAGCCCTTCTGGAAGGCCCCCACCAAACCGTAGGAGTAGCGTTTTACCCTGTCCTCGGGCCAGGCTGAGCCAAGCGGGGAAATCCCAACCTGCCCATACGCCTGCCCCTCGTCATCCTTCAAAGTACGCGGGGTAACACTCAGATCTACACGCTCTCCGTCTCGGTCTACTTCAACAGTGAGCAATTGGCCGGGATGGGCGCGCACATATGCGCTCCAATCCTCAAAGGAATCGTACGCTTTGCCATCGGTCGCCACCACGCGATCGCCGACCACGAACCCGGCAGCGGCGGCGGGGCTATCCGGGGTCACCAGGCCAATGATCATCGAGACAGGCGGCCTCCACATCGTCAAACCGGCTTCGCGCACGGGATCAGGCACTTCTCGCCCGGCCAGCCAGCGATCGATATCGGCTTCCGAGTGATACTCCAGGGCAGAATCCGGATACCGGACGGTGAATTCGATCGTACCGGAATCGCCAATGCGGTTGGCCAGGCGCCAGTTCAGTGCCTGCCAGGTCGGTGTCGACTCGCCATCGACGGCAACGATCTCCTGACCCGCCTCCAGTCCCGCAGCGGCCGCAATCGAATCGGGCGCCACCTGGCTGACAATAGGAATGGGGCCCGCTGTGCCACCGAGGAATACAGCCCAATACAGGAATATGGCCAACAGGAAGTTGGCGACAGGCCCGGCAGCCGCAATGGCGATACGGGCCCAGACACTTTTGCGGTTAAACGCCTGGTTTAGCTCCGCGGCGGGGACATTGCCCTCGCGCTCGTCCAGCATTTTGACATAGCCGCCGAGCGGGATCGCCGAGAGGGTGAATTCAGTACCGTGCCGATCGTAGCGAGAGAACAACCGCTTGCCAAAACCCACAGAGAATCTGAGGACTTTCACACCACAAAGACGCGCCACGAGGAAATGTCCGAACTCGTGAAAGGCGACAAGGATTCCAAGAGCGACCAGCGCCCACATCAGGGTTTGTACAAAATCCATACTATTTTCAGCTCTTTGCCACAGCGCCAGCCAGCATTTGCGTCATTATATGCGCTACGGGCACTCAGAATCGATCAGGCGCACGGCGAGCTCACGCGCACTGCGATCCGCAATTTCGACTGCATCCAGTCCGCTCAGTTCAATCGACGGGATCGATTCCACCACCTGCTCAATGACAGCGGGAATGCGGGTAAACGACAGTCGACCGTTCAAAAATGCATCAACGGCAATTTCATTTGCCGCGTTGACCAGGGTCGGCACACTACCACCAGCCATCATTGCTTCGCGCGCCAACCGCAGACAGGGGAAACGCTGCTCATCGGGCGCTTCAAAATCGAGCCTGCCCTGACTGATCAGATCCAGCGCCGCTACGCCGCTATCGATACGGGCAGGAAAGGCCAATGCATGCGCAATCGGCGTGCGCATGTCCGGATTTCCCATTTGCGCCAGAAGCGAGCCATCACAGTATTGCACCATCGAATGGACGATGCTCTGCGGATGCACCACAACATCAATGTCCGAAGGGGCCGCGTGAAACAGAAAGCACGCTTCGATAAATTCCAGTCCCTTGTTCATCATGGTGGCGGAATCCACCGAGATCTTGCGCCCCATGGACCAGTTGGGATGTGCACAAGCCTCTTCGGGGGTAACCCCATGCAGGGAATCCAGCTCGCGCGTGCGGAAGGGGCCACCTGACCCGGTCAGCAGAATCTTCTCGACACCCGCCTCACGGAGGCTGCGGCACGGATACGGCAGACACTGGAAAATCGCATTGTGCTCACTGTCGATCGGCAGCAGCTGCGCCCCACCCTGCTCAAGGGCACGCATAAACACGGGCCCCGCCATCACCAGGGATTCCTTGTTGGCCAGCAGCACTTTCTTGCCGGCCTGCACGGCAGCCAAGGTGGGCCGCAACCCGGCGGCGCCCACGATCGCGGCCATGACCACATCGACTTCCGCGGCAGACGCCACTTCACACAACCCTTCAACGCCCCAGAGAACCCGGGTGTCCGGACACGCGACCGCCAGCATGTCACGCAGGCGCGCACTGCCCTCCTCCGAGGGAACGACGGCATAAACAGGATTGAAACGCCGGCACTGTTGCGCCAGCTCTTCCAGGCGGGTATTTGCGGTCAGCGCAAACACCTTGTATTGACCCGGATGCCGGGCCAGAACGTCCAAGGTACTGACTCCAATGGAGCCGGTTGAGCCAAGCACGCAAACAGACTGCGGTTGCGGGGATTGCATCTTCTCGCTTGTACCTCTGAATCTCACCTGGCTCCGGCAATACCGTCCGGAGTTCTCAGACTAAGAAAGTGTCAGGGCCACCCGTGGCAGACCCTGTCACAGATATTTCGGCAATTCTGCTGCCAGCGCGGCCATGGTAAATACCGGCAGCGCGGCCGACAGGCTATCGAGCCGGTCCAGAATACCGCCATGCCCCGGCAAGATGTGGCTACTGTCTTTGATACCCCGATGGCGCTTGAACATACTTTCCACCAGGTCGCCAACCACAGAGGCCACGGCCGTCACCAGCACGCCAAAGGAAAATAACAGGGTATTTTTGGCCGGAAGCTCGAGATAGTAGGAAATAATCAGGGCCAGAATCAGGCAGGCCCCCAGGCCTCCAAAAAAGCCTTCCCAGGTTTTGCCAGGGCTCACTTCACGTGCCAGCTTGTGCTTGCCAAACCGACGCCCTACGAAATACGCACCCACATCGGCGGCCACCACGATACCCACCAGGAAAAGCACCAGCCAGGCACCCTGATCCAGGCCGCGCAGAATGACGATAGACAACCAGGCAGGTGCAAGCACCACCAGCCCGATCAGACCGCGAATCCAACGGTTGCCCCACAGCATCGCGCTGGCCGGGTAACTCTGGACCCACAGGAAGGCGAGTGCCCACCAACCGCAAGCGATGGCCAGGATATGTCGCACCCTGTCCGTATCCGGACTGGAAAAGTCCATACGGAACACGTACTGAGCCACCCCGATCAGGGTCACACCCAGTGCCGCGAGAAAGACAAAACGCAGGGAACGATTCAGGTTAGAGAGATTGGCCCACTCCCAGCCGCCCAACAAGATCACGAGGACCGTGAGTATGGTGAACCACTCCATCGGCAATAAAAACAGCGCTGCCAGAAACAGTACGACCAAAATCAGCGCGGTAATTATTCTTTGTTTTAGCACTGCAAAACCCTTTGATATTTTCTAATTAGTTGCTTGATTCAGGCCCGCGCGGCCAATTCACCATCTGACCGACCGCCAAACCGGCGATCGCGCCGGCCGTAGGCTGCAATTGCGGCATCGAGCTCTCGCTCGCCGAAATCTGGCCAGAGGGTGTCAGTAAAATAAAGCTCGCTGTAGGCACACTGCCACAGGATGAAATTGCTAATTCGCTGCTCGCCGCTCGAGCGCACGAGCAAATCCACAGGTGGTAGATCTGCCAACTGGACCCGTTCGGAAAGTGATTCTTCAGTGATACTTTCCGCGGTCCGCTGCCCGCTCGCCACTTCTTCTGCCAGCGTTCGGGCGGCCTGCGCGATATCCCAACGGCCACCATAATCAGCCGCGATAACCAGAGTGCCGCTCTTCCCACCGGAAGTCAGTGCTTCCGCTTCTTCAATGGCTCTCTGCAATCGGGCTGAAAAACGATCCCGCCTGCCGATGACTCGCAGCTCCACCCCTTCCTCGCACATCCGGCGCGCTTCTCGGCGTAAATAGGAGTGAAACAGTGTCATCAGCATCTCCACCTCTTTGGGTGGACGCTGCCAGTTTTCACTGGAAAACGCGAACAACGTCAGGGCTTCCACCCCGCGTTCCCGGCAGGCAGACAGTAAATCCCGGATCCGCTCTACACCGGCCTTGTGCCCGGCCGACGGCGGCAGACCGCGACTGGCGGCCCAGCGCCCGTTGCCATCCATAATGATGGCGACATGGCGTGGCCCCATTGTCGACGGTGGTGTTTCCGCGGGAACAACCGTCATCAGATTTCCATCAAATCCTTTTCTTTGACTGCCAGCGCCTTGTCTACATCGGCCACAAACTGATCAGTAATTTTCTGGATCTCGTCATTTGCGCGACGCTCGTCGTCCTCGGAGATTTCCTTCTCCTTGAGCAGCGCCTTCACCTCGCCGAGCGAATCACGGCGGATGTTACGGATAGATACCCGAGCAGTTTCCGCCTCGCCCTTGGCCTGGCGAATAAAGTTCTTGCGGGTTTCTTCTGTCAGCATGGGCATCGGGATGCGAATCACGGCTCCGGCGGTGCTCGGGTTCAGACCGAGATCGGACTTCATGATCGCCTTCTCAATGTCCGGGACCAGGTTCTTTTCCCACGGGGTCACGGACAGGGTGCGAGCATCCTCGACCGTAATATTGGCGACCTGGGAAAGGGGGGTATCCGAACCGTAATACGATACGTGGATGCCATCTAGGATGCTGGGATGCGCACGTCCGGTACGGATTTTATTGAAGTTGGAACCCAGAGCGTCCAGCGCCTTACTCATACGCTGACGGGCTTCCTGCTTGATTTCGTCAATCATTATTTCACTTCCTCTTCAATTAGCGTGCCTTCTTCGCCGCCAACCACGATATTCAGTAGAGCCCCGGTTTTATCCATGCGGAAAACCCGTACGGGCATATTATGCTCGCGACACAGACAGATTGCCGTCAGGTCCATAACCCCCAGCTTCTTGTCCAGAACCTCGTCATAGGTCAGCTGGTCGTACTTGGTCGCAGTCGGATCCAGTTTGGGATCCGCGGAGTAGACGCCATCCACTTTGGTCGCTTTCAGGACCATCTCCGCCTCGATCTCAATGCCACGCAAACAGGCGGCAGAGTCGGTGGTAAAGAATGGGTTGCCGGTTCCAGCCGCAAAAATCAGGACTTCTCCGCGCTCCAGATAACGGATTGCAGCGCGGCGATCGTAATGGTCAACGATACCGCTCATTTGGATCGCAGACATCACCCGGGAAGAAATATTCGAGCGCTCCAGCGCGTCTCGCAATGCCAGCGCGTTCATAACGGTCGCCAGCATTCCCATATGGTCGCCGGTCACCCGATCAAGACCAGCCTCACTGAGGGCGGCACCGCGGAATAGATTGCCACCACCGACTACCAGACCGACCTGCACCCCAATACCGACCAACTGGCCAATCTCGAGGGCCATCTTATCGAGGACTTTGGGGCTGATCCCAAAGCCCTGATCGCCCATGAGCTCTTCGCCACTGAGCTTCAACAGGATTCGCTTGTACTTACGGTCTTTGATACCGGGCATCGATCTTCCTCTGTCCTGATGGCGAGTGTTGCCGCCGAACATTACAACAATTTCGGTCATTTACACAGAGGGGCGCCACAATGGATCCTGGAACCCATCGATGGCACCCCTCTGCAGGCGACCCTTTCAGGGCCGCTGACGGCGCATCTGACCCCTGGCCCGATGCGCCGCGGGAATCAGGAAGTAGACTTGACCTGAGCCGCCACTTCCGCAGCGAAGTCAACTTCTTCCTTCTCGATACCCTCACCAACCTCAAAGCGGATGAAAGAGGCTACTTCAGCACCCTGATCCTTGACCAGCTTGCCGATAGTCACGTCCGGGTTCTTGACGAACGGCTGCTCGACCAGGCTGTTTTCCTTCAGGAACTTCTTGATTCGACCGCCCATCATCTTCTCGACGATCTCTGCAGGCTTGCCTTCCATATCCGGCTGAGCCTTGATGATTTCCTTTTCCTTCTCCAGCACGTCAGCCGGCATATCTTCCGGCTTGGCGACCTGCGGGTTAACCGCAGTCACGTGCATGGCGACGTCGCGTGCAGTCTCAGCTTCACCACCGGACAGCGCGACCAGAGCAGCGATACGGTTATTGGAGTGCACGTAGGCACCGACAACCGGCGCTTCAACCAGCTGGATACGGCGCACGCCGATGTTCTCACCAATTTTCTGAACCAGCGCTTCGCGCGCATTTTCCAGCTCACCTTCCATCAGTGCAGCAACGTCGTTCTGGCGCTCGGCGAATGCCTTGTCCACAACCTTGCCAACGAAAGCCTGGAAATTGTCGTCTCGAGCAACGAAGTCGGTCTCGGAGTTCACCTCAACCAGCACACCAAAGCTGCCATCTTCGGCAACTTTTGCGGCAACAACGCCGTCCGCAGCAGTACGACCAGCCTTCTTGGCTGCCTTCAGGCCAGATGCCTTACGCAGGTCTTCAATCGCTTTTTCGATATCGCCGTCAGCCGCTGCCAGTGCTTTTTTGCACTCCATCATCGGCAAACCAGTGCGCTCGCGCAGTTCTTTTACCATTGACGCGGTAATCGCCATGACTCAATCCTCGGGTGTCTAACACTAAATAATTAGGATTTGAAAAAAAGGGGCCGATTGTCGGGCCCCTTTTCGCTTTCCAGTGTAACGTGTCTCTGTTACACCGTTGTGCCCTGCTGATTATTCTGCAGCGGCTTCGTCGTCACTTGCTTCGACGTACTCATCCTTGGCTGCAGCGGTACCCGCTTCAGCAGCGCCAGCCAGAACGGCATCAGCTACTGCAGTGGTGTACAGCTTGATCGCGCGAATCGCGTCGTCGTTGCCAGGGATCACGTAGTCAACGCCAGCCGGATCACTGTTGGTATCAACGATACCGATAACGGGGATACCCAGCTTGTTGGCTTCCTGAATCGCAATACGCTCGTGCTCAACGTCGATCACGAACAGTGCGTCCGGCAGGCCGCCCATGTCCTTGATACCACCGATGGAGCGCTCAAGCTTCTCCATGGTGCGGGTACGCATCAGCGCTTCTTTCTTGGTCAGCTTCTCGAAGGTACCGTCTTCAGACTGGATCTGGAGGTCACGGAAGCGCTTGATGGAAGCACGGATGGTCTTGTAGTTGGTGAGCATACCACCGAGCCAGCGGTTGCTGACGTACGGCTGGCCTGCGCGCTCAGCCTGCTCCTGAACGGACTTCTGTGCGGCACGCTTGGTACCAACGAACAGGATTTTCTTCTTCTGAGCGGCCATGCCCTTGATCACTTGCAGGGCCTCGTTGAAAGCCGGAACAGTGTGCTCAAGGTTAATGATGTGGATCTTGTTGCGGGCGCCAAAGATGTATTCACCCATCTTCGGGTTCCAGTAGCGAGTCTGGTGACCAAAGTGGACACCAGCCTGCAGCATATCGCGCATGCTGACTTGCGGCATAATAAACCTCAATTTCTCAACGAAAGCCCGTCGACACTTCGGACTGGACTTTCCGGGTTATATCCTCCACACACCCCATGAACCAATCCCGCAGGATTCCCTGCAGGACACCCAGGCACATGTGCCGGTGTGTGTGTGACGTTTAGGTATTCACCCCGGGTGAACCACCCGAAGCGGCGCGCTTTATACCATATTCTCTCGCGGGCTGGAAGCGTACCCTGAAGGAGAATTGGACCAGCGGGTGCCGGCTGTCGCCGATTCCGCTACAATAGCGCGCCCCGCGGGAGAGGCCCGCATGCACCCCAGAAGGTAGGTACCCGGACAAATCATGACGACAGCCATCAAAACCCCCGAACAGATTGCCAAAATGCGCACCGCCGGCCGCCTTGCCGCCGAGGTTTTGGAGATGATCGGCGAATATGTAGTACCCGGGGTCACTACCGAGGAACTCGACCGCCGCTGTCATGACTATA
This sequence comes from Microbulbifer sp. ABF4_148, assembly GCF_056158985.1. Classification (NCBI taxonomy): domain Bacteria; kingdom Pseudomonadati; phylum Pseudomonadota; class Gammaproteobacteria; order Cellvibrionales; family Microbulbiferaceae; genus Microbulbifer; species Microbulbifer sp. ABF4_148. Next base: position 2,289,548 of record NZ_JBSWUI010000001.1, on the reverse strand, counting down.
TCGTCAATGTTCAGGACGCGATTCCCGCCTGCCTGGGCTACCGCGGCTTTCCCAAGTCGATCTGCACGTCCGTCAATGAGGTCGTCTGCCATGGCATCCCGTCGGAAGCCAAGGTACTGAAAAAAGGCGACATTATTAATATTGACGTCACCGTGATCAAAGATGGCTGGTATGGCGACACCAGCAAGATGTACTTCGTGGGCAAGCCGGCCACCCATTCCGAGCGTCTGGTGCGCGTGACCCAGGAATGCCTGTATAAAGCCATCGAAATCGTCCGCCCAGGCACCACCCTCGGCGATATCGGCCACGTGATCCAGCAGCACGCAGAGAAGAACTACTACTCGGTGGTCCGTGACTTCTGCGGCCACGGCATTGGGAACGTGTTTCACGAAGACCCGCAAATCCTGCACTACGGCAAGCCGGGCACCGGCCAGGCGCTGGAGGAAGGCATGACCTTCACCATCGAGCCCATGATCAATGCCGGCAAACCCGGAACCCGTGTGTTGCGCGACGGCTGGACGGCAGTCACCTCTGACCGCCGCTTGTCCGCCCAGTGGGAACACACGATGGTTGTGACCAGTAATGGGGTCGAGGTACTCACGGCCCGCAGCGAAGAGAGTTTCTGATCGGCGGAACACCCACCAGGCTCCAATCGGTGCTTTCAGGATGAAGGCGGCGGCCTACAGCCGCCTTCCCGCCCAGGCTCAAGGAATTGATCGATGCAGTTGGCCAATACACCCTACTTTACCCGCCCCCTGTTCTTTTTTGACCAGGCGCGCTTCCGCAAGGCGCTGGCCGATGATGCCAAGCCGACCCTGGAAACCTTCAAAGATGCCATTGGCGCTGCAGACACCCAGATGCGCCAGCGCTTTGAAGAGGGGGAAGACGTCCGCACGCTCGTGTACGAGCGCGCCCTCTTCGTCGACTGCATCCTTCACTACGCCTGGCACCAGTTCCAGTGGCCGGAGGGCATCAGCCTGCTGGCGGTGGGCGGTTACGGACGCGGCGAACTGCACCCCCATTCCGATATCGACCTCCTGATCTTAACCAGCGATGGCGACGCGGAAGCCGTCAAAGACAATATTGAGCGACTGGTAGCGTTTCTCTGGGACCTTGGTCTCGACATCGGCCACTCAGTGCGCTCCATACAGCACTGCCTGGAAATGGCCGCTCAGGATATTACGGTCGCCACCAACTTGATGGAGTGTCGCACGGTCGTCGGTGACGACAACCTGCGAGCGAGACTCAACGAGGGCATGTCACCAGACGCCCTGTGGCCGGCCAAAGAATTTTTCAGCGCGAAATTTACCGAGCAGCAGGAACGCCACAACCGCCTGCAATCGGCAGAATACAACCTCGAACCAAACATCAAGAACGCTCCGGGTGGGCTCCGCGACATCCAGACCATCGGCTGGGTGGCCAAGCGCTATTTCCGTGTCCGCACATTGAAGCAATTGCAGGGTAAAGGCTTCTTTACCGAAGAGGAGTACGGAATCCTGCAATCCGGCGAAGACTTTCTATGGCGCGTTCGTTACGGCCTCCACCTGCTCGCCGGGCGCGCCGAAGAACGCCTGCTATTTGACTACCAGCGGGAGCTGGCCAAGCAGTTTGGCTACGTCGACAATGACACCCAGCTCGCCGTTGAGCAGTTTATGCACAACTACTACCGCATCGTCATGGCATTGCGGGAGCTCAATGATGTATTGCTGCAGTTCTTGAATGAAGCCATCCTGCAACGGGGCAAGAGCCAGAGCGTCACCCCCATCAACGAACGCTTCCAGCTGCGCGACGACACCATCGAGGCCACGCTGACGAAAGTCTTTGAAGAAAACCCCTCTGCCCTGCTGGAAATATTCGTCCTGATGGCAGAGAACCCGGCGATCGCCGATGTGCGCGCCTCGACCATTCGCCTGATTCGCGAAAACCGCTACCTGATCGACGAGCGCTTTCGCGCGGACCCCAGGAACGCCGAGCTGTTTATGCAATTGCTACGCTCCAGGCGCGGGCTGTCCAGCCAGCTGTCGCGCATGACCCGCTACGGCATTCTCGGCCGCTACCTGCCGGAATTCGGTCGCGTCACCGGACAGATGCAGCACGACCTGTTCCATATTTACACGGTCGATGCACACACCCTGCAAGTTGTGCGCAATATGCGTAGTTTCCGCAGCCCGGAAGCGCGCGAGAAGTTCCCAATCGCCGCAGAGGTCCTGACCCGGTTGCGCAAGCCGGAACTGCTGTACATTGCCGGGCTGTACCACGATATCGCCAAGGGACGGGGTGGAGACCATTCAAAGCTCGGCGTCGCGGATGCCGACGCATTTTGCCGTCGCCACGGGCTGCCAGGGCGTGACCGTCGACTGGTGTGCTGGCTGGTAGAAAAGCACCTGTTGATGAGCGCAGTTTCCCAGAAGCAGGACATCAGCGACCCCGACGTCGTCCACGCCTTCGCCGCAGAGGTCGGTGATCGAGAGCACCTGGACTACCTCTACGCCCTGACCGTAGCCGACATCAATGCCACTAATCCCGAACTCTGGAACAGCTGGCGCGCGAGTCTGTTGCGACAGCTGTACCAGTCGACGCGGGATGCGCTTCGCCGCGGACTGGAGAACCCCATCGATCGCGAGGAGATCATCGAAGAGACGCGCTGCCAGGCCATGGGCTTGCTCCGTGCCATGGGATTACCCCAGGCCGCGATCGAGGAGATCTGGGCGCAGATGGGCGAGGATTACTTTGTCCGCGAAACAGCAGACAGTATTACCTGGCACACGGCTGCCATTCACCAGCTCAGAACCGACGCCGGCGGCGAGGCCGCAAACACCTCGCTCGTGCTGGTCAGAAACTCCGGGCCGGGAGAACACGACGGCGCTACCGAAGTATTTATTTATACGCCGGACCGTCCCAACGTGTTCGCAGCGGTAGTGACGGGTCTCGATATGCTTAACCTGAGCATCCACGATGCACGCCTCTACAATGCTGCCTCCGGCCACACCCTCGACACGTTCTATATTCTTGACGATGCGGGCCAGCCATTGGTGGACGACCCCGAACGACTGGTTCGTATCAGAGAAACCCTGCAGGGCGAACTGGCACTGGTTGAGGAATACTCCAAACTGATTCGTCGCCGCACCTCGCGGCGCCTAAAGATGTTTGAGTTGGCCACCAGCGCCAGCCTGTGGACAGAACCCGGTGACAGCTACAGCACACTGGAAATCAGCAGTGCCGACCGACCGGGCCTTCTTGCGCGCATCGCCCGCATCTTTGTCGACCACGACCTGCGCATTCAAAATGCCAAAATTGCCACGCTGGGAGAGCGCGTCGAAGATATTTTCCATATCACCGATGCCGACGGGAATCCGCTTAAAGACGCGGCCTTCAATCGCGAGCTGGAACAAACCATCTGCCGGGAACTGGATGCACACCAGGCCCCCTCACCCCAGTAAAACAGAGAATCGGACATAAGGCAGCGCCTGCTGCGCGACAACAACAGAATCAACATGAATCCCAATCTGGAAAAACTGCAGCCCTATCCTTTTGCCAAGCTGGCTTCACTCAAGAGCGGACTGACGCCCGCAGACAAGCCCCATATCGCGCTTTCTATCGGCGAGCCCAAGCACAGTGGCCCGGACTTTGTCACCGACACGCTGGTGGCGAATCTCGATAAGCTCGGCGCCTACCCTCTGACAAAAGGCTCAGACGCACTGCGCACGGCGATTGCCAACTGGCTGCAACAACGGTTTCATCTGACCCAGATTGATGCGGAGAGCCAGGTACTGCCCGTCAATGGCACCCGGGAGGCCCTGTTCGCCTTCGCCCAGACCGTGGTGCGACCGGGCAGCCAGGTACTGATGCCGAATCCCTTTTACCAAATTTACGAAGGTGCGGCGCTGCTGGCAGGGGCAACGCCCTATTTTCTCAATTGCACCGCCAGCAACCAGTTCAAACCAGACTTTGATGCCGTGCCAGAATCCGTCTGGAAGGCGTGCGATCTGCTCTATATCTGCACGCCGGGTAATCCCACTGGCGCCCTGCTGGGTATCGATGAGCTGCAGCAGCTGATTCGCCTTGCCGACACACATGACTTCGTCATTGCCTCGGATGAGTGCTATTCAGAATTGTATTTTGACGAGCAATGCCCGCCCGCGGGTATTTTGCAGGCCTGTACCGAGATGGGCAGGAACGATTACCAGCGCTGCGTTGCCTTCCACAGCCTCTCCAAGCGCTCCAACCTGCCTGGACTGCGATCCGGCTTCGTCGCCGGCGATGCACAGATCCTTGAGCGCTTCCTGCTCTATCGCACTTACCATGGATGTGCCATGTCCATGCCGACCCAATGCGCCTCTGCCGCCGCCTGGGAAGACGAGACCCATGTCGTGGCCAACCGGGATCTGTACCGCAGGAAGTTTGATGCTGTCCTGGACGTACTCGGCGACCAGCTGGATGTACAGCAACCCGAAGCCAGCTTCTATCTCTGGCCTCGCGTGGGGGACGGCGAAGCCTTCGCCCGCGACCTATTCGTGGAACAAAATATTACCGTGTTGCCAGGCGCGTTTCTTGCGCGCGAAAGCAATGGCGTGAACCCGGGAGAAGAGCACGTGCGACTCGCGCTGGTCGCCACACTGGAAGAATGTATTGAGGCCGCGGAGCGCATTCGGGAGTTTTGCCGATGAGCACGACTGCCGCGCCACGCAACCTGCTGAAAGCGGAACGCGTCGAGTATATTTTGCAGCGCCTCGAAGCACTGTATCCGGAAACGCCGGTTCCGCTCGACCACAAGGATTCCTACACCCTGCTGGTCGCGGTTCTGCTCTCGGCCCAGTGCACCGATGAACGGGTCAACCAGGTAACGCCCGCACTTTGGGAACTGGCCGACAATGCGCAGGACATGGCACAGGTGCCTGTCGAAGAAATTCAGGCGGTGATCCGTCCCTGCGGCCTGTCGCCGCAAAAAGCCAAAGCAATCCGCAAGCTCTCCGAGATTCTCGTCAACGAATACCACGGTGAAGTGCCGGAGAATATGGCCGCACTGGAGACCCTTCCTGGTGTCGGCCACAAGACGGCCAGTGTTGTGATGGCGCAGGCTTTTGGCCATCCGGCGTTCCCGGTGGATACGCATATCCACCGGCTCGCGCAACGCTGGGGGCTCACATCAGGAAAAAACGTCGCGCAAACCGAAAAAGACCTTAAACGGGTGTTTCCGCGCGACAAGTGGAACAAGTTGCACCTGCAGATCATTTTCTACGGGCGTGAGTACTGCTCAGCAAGAGGCTGTGACGGTACCGTGTGCGAAATCTGCACAACCTGCTATCCGGCTCGCAAAAACCCCAAGAAGACGAAAAAAGCATGATTACGATTTACGGCATCAAGAACTGTGACACCGTCAAGAAAGCGCGCAAATGGCTCGATCAAAACGGCGCGGATTATCAGTTCCATGATTTTCGCGAGGACGGCATGGCCGACGTTCCGCTGCAGTCCTGGTTGACGGAGTTTGGCTGGGAGCAGGTATTGAATCGCCGCTCGACCAGCTGGCGCGCGCTTTCCGATGAACAAAAAACCGGGATGAATAACGATCTGGCGCTGGACCTCGCCAGCGAAACCCCCACCCTGATCAAGCGCCCCGTTGCGGTCGCGGGGGCGAATACCCTGTTTGGATTCAAAGACTCTGCATATGCGGAACTGGTTAAATAAGGAAACACTCTGATGAGCGATTTGTACAGCATCGGTTTTGGTGTCGGCACCTGCAACGGCAAGGGAGAATGGCTGGAAGTCTTCTTCCCCCAGCCCCTGCTTGCGCCGAGCAAGGAAGTCTCCGCAGCCGTCAATGACGTACTGGGCACCGGCGCCAGCAACAGCACCGTCGCGCTGGATCCGGCCCAACTGGCGCCGCTGGCAGAAAAGCTCGCCGCCGCCGGTGCCGCAGATCAGGCAGAGATCCTCGCGCAGTTTGGCAACACCCAGCGCCCGCTGGTTGCCGTCGTGCTGACAAAAGACAGCGCGCCGCAAACGGTGCCGGAAGCCTACCTGAAGCTACACCTACTCTCGCACCGCCTGGTCAAGCCCCACGGCACCAATCTGGACGGAATCTTCGGCAAGCTCGCCAACGTTGCCTGGACCAATCAGGGCGCCATCGACCTGGACGAACTGCCCCAGCGCCAGCTGGAAGCGCGCCTCAAGGGCGAGCTGCTGGAAGTATCCTGCGTGGACAAGTTCCCCAAGATGACCAACTACGTGGTACCCGCGGGCGTTCGCATTGCCCATACTGCGCGAGTTCGCCTGGGTGCCTACCTGGGCGAAGGCACCACCATCATGCATGAAGGCTTCGTCAACTTTAACGCCGGCACCGAAGGTCCCGGTATGATTGAGGGCCGCATTTCCGCGGGCGTTTTCGTCGGCGCGGGCTCCGATTTGGGCGGCGGCTGCTCCACCATGGGCACACTTTCCGGCGGAGGCAATATCATCATTGCGGTCGGCGATAACTGTCTGATCGGCGCGAACGCCGGCATCGGCATTCCGCTGGGTGACCGCTGTACGGTTGAATCCGGTCTTTACCTGACCGCCGGCACCAAAGTGGCCTTACTGGATGACAACGGTAAGCTGGTGGAGTCTGTCAAAGCCCGGGACCTGGCCAGCAAACCCGACCTGCTCTTCCGTCGCAACTCCACCAATGGTGCAGTCGAATGCCTGACGAACAAGAGCGCTGTCGAGCTGAACGCTGCTTTGCACAGCAACTGATCGACAGTCCTGGCCCGGCCATCGCATTGGCCGGGCCCGCCCCATAGCCAAATGAATTCGCAGTCCAAGGAAGTGCCCCCAAATGACCCCCACGGTTCAACTCGCCGCCGATCTGATTAGTCTCCGTTCTGTCACCCCTGAAGATGCGGGCTGTATGCCCCTGATGATGGAGCGACTCGAAAAAATTGGCTTTAAAGCCACTTACCTGCGCCGCGGAGACACCGACAATCTTTGGGCAATCCGCGGAGAGGGCGGCCCGCTGTTCGCATTCGCCGGGCACACTGATGTCGTGCCAACCGGCCCGGAAGCAAACTGGCAGAACCCACCTTTCGCCCCAATTGTGCAAAATGGATACCTGCTGGGCCGCGGCGCCGCCGACATGAAAGGCTCACTCGCGGCCATGGTGGTCGCCTGTGAAGAGTTCGTCGCCGCACATCCCGACCACACGGGTCGCATCGCTTTTTTGATTACCAGTGATGAGGAAGGCCCGGCAGACAACGGCACCGTGAAAGTCGTCGAGTGGCTTGAAGAACAGGACGAGAAAATCGATTGGTGCCTGGTCGGCGAGCCGTCCAGTACCGATCAGGTTGGGGACGTCATCAAGAATGGTCGCCGAGGCTCCCTCGGTCTCTGGCTTAAGATCATTGGGATTCAGGGTCATGTGGCCTACCCGCACCTGGCCGACAACCCGGTTCATGGGCTGGCACCCGCCCTGGCGGAGCTGGCGGCGGAACAGTGGGACGACGGCAACGACTTTTTCCCAGCCACCAGCTTCCAGGTTTCCAATATCAATGGGGGTACCGGTGCAACCAATGTCATTCCCGGCGAAGTGAACCTGATCTGCAACTGGCGTTTTTCTACCGAAACCACGGCGGAGGAGCTCGAGCAACGCGCCCGCGATATTCTCGATAAGCACCAGTTGAAGTACGAAGCTGATTTCAGGCTCTCGGGCCAACCGTTCCTCACCGCAGAGGGCCCACTGGTCGAAGCCGCCCAGCAAGCCATCTTTGCGGTGACCGGCAAGGAAACGGTCCTATCTACCGCGGGTGGCACCTCCGATGGCCGCTTTATCGCGCCCACCGGCGCTCAAGTGGTGGAGCTGGGGCCGGTAAACGCCACCATTCATAAAGTGGACGAGTGCGTGAAAGCGGCGGACCTCGATATTCTGAAGGATACCTACCGCGAAATACTCAGCAACCTTCTCGCGCGCTGAGCCCAATCAGTGACATCAGCAGTCGGCGGAATGCGTTCCGCGGACTGCTGTCTTCAGGCCACCACGCTATTGGCGCTACGCCAACCCGACGAACCCCCTCAATATCCGTCTATCCTGGGCTGTTCCCGGCCAAACCATCACGCGTTCGTAGCGAGCGTCCACCACCGCCGTGCGCACTTCTGTTGATTCTCAGGGGGTTACCGCGACAATCCTCCCAGTTGAACGCGCTACCGGCAGGGCTACGGGATCCGCACGTCGACGCAAGCTCCCCAGCGGGTAATCGACCGATCTCTGGCATTCATGCCACTCAAACGAATGACGCACGGAAAGACAGATGCCTGATCGGCACTGCCACCGCTGAGCAATGGGTCCCGTTCTCGGTTTTACCAACGGGATTGGCCTGACCAAAAAGCAAAAGGCGCCACTCCTGCCCTGGGCACCCAGGGTGACCGGAACAGCCCGCCAATTCACGGTTCTCGCCACTCTTTACTGCTTTGGCTATGACCGAAGCTATCTCCAGCGCCACCTCGTGAACCACCAGTCAAAGCTATACATCTGCCCATCGAAACTTTTGAAATATTGCAAGCCAATCGCCACTGAAGCTTTAAATGAATAATTGAAACAAAGTTTGTATACATTCCTATCAATAATATGGATTTTTATGGCAGCTGTACGCATTTGACGAGCGTCGAAAACTCTGCAAGATTTAGCACTGGCTGCATGCGACTTACAGCGCGCTGCGCCGAAATCGGCACAGTGATGCAATGCGGATAGGGCCTCGCCAATGCCGCGGTAAGCACATGAATAAAAATAACAGGTGACGAGTATGAAGCGAACGCTGCACGCAGTGATTGCCCCGATGGCCGTCGTCGTATTGACAGTTGGCCTGACAACCCGTGTACTAGCCGAACCCCTAACGGCAACGAAGCTGGTGGAGGGTTGCAAGACCTATCACGCTGGCGAGCAAAATGCGCTCGCAACCAGCTGCCAGGCCTTTATTCATGGCTACCTGTCTGCAAGCAAGGATATTGTTGCTGTCGATGAGCGTCCTTCCGAATTTGTCGCCCGCGCCATTAAAACCCGGGCCAGCCGACTTTCAGATGAAGCGGAACAAAGACTGAGTAGCCGTTACTGCCTCCCAACGACCACAACCCACGACATCCTGATCGCCAAGGTGGCAGAACTTTCGCAGCCGTTCGAAGCGGATGCAACGGCAGAATCCGCGATACTGACGGTGTTGGAAAAGCATTACCGCTGTAAAGACGTACTTAACCCCTAAACCGGTGCCGCCGCGGCGTTTATTCGCGGGCGGCTTCCGTAAAGGTATCTAATAAGATCTTGTAGTAAATCACTCATGCGTTACACCTTTTGCCTTTTCGCCGTTCTCGCGTTTATCTGGTTGACCAACTCCGGACTCTACACGCCACTGATCCTCTCGTTCGGACTGATCTCCGTTGTTTTCGTCATCCTGATTGCCCGGCGCATGAAAGTGGTGGACGGGGAATCGCTGCCACTTGAGCTGTGGGCCACCCTGCCCCGCTATTACTTCTGGCTGTTTCGCAAGATTATTGCCAGCAACCTGGAAGTCGCCGCCTGCGTGTGGAAAGGTCTTTTTTCCCGCAACGCGGCCATCTCGCCCTGCAGCGAGCGCATTCCCACCAAACTGGGTACCGACCTTGGCAAGGTGCTCTATGCCAACTCAATCACCCTCACACCCGGCACCGTAGCCATCGATGTCGATGACCGTTCAATTCTGGTTCATGCGCTGACCCGCAATGGGCTGGATGAGCTGAAGCAGGGAGACATGGAAAACCAGGTTCTCGCGTTGACAGAAAAGTGTCAAAGTCCGGGCGCTGCCGCTGGGGAGCAAAAGTAATGCTGAACGCAACGCTGATCGCCCTGCTTGTCGTGATGGCTCTCGCGCTCGTGCGCGCAGTCAAGGGCCCGACCATCCACGACCGCATTCTCGCAGTAAACATGTTCGGGACGAAGACGGTGCTACTGATCGCCGTCATCTGTTTTACATTCGGCAAACCTGAATTTCTGGATATCGCGCTCGTCTATGCACTGATCAATTTTGTCAGTGTGATTGGCGTACTGCGTTATTTCGAGTTTCGCCAGAGAAATACCAGTGAAGCAACGGAGACAGCAAGTGATTGATTGGTTACTCACCTATGCCAGTGGCGCTCTGCTTCTCCTGGGCTGCTTTTTTATGCTGACTGGCGCTGTTGGCTTGCTGCGTTTTCCGGATTTTTATTCCCGTATGCATGCGGCAGGTATTACCGACACCCTGGCTACTTTCCTGATCATCAGTGGCCTCATGCTCGCAGCAGGGTGGAGTCTGGCACTGTTCAAGCTGGCATTGATTATGCTGTTTATCTTCTTTACCAGCCCCACGGCCAGCCACGCGCTGGCACGCTCAGCCCAATTATGCGCTCTGCGCCTGACCCATCCTGCGAAGACGCCAGATCTCGCAGACGGTTCTGGTACGCCATCACGGGAAAGTGCGTCGACCTCGAGAATCGAAGCCGCGGAGAGCTCTTGAGACAGAATCATCTAAAAGCTGTCCAGTTCGCTGTGCCTGAAGAACACAGCCCAATGCAATAAATACAGACCGATCAAACAAGTATTGATGATGAAAACGATAAAAGAATCAGCCCGGGGAAGATCTTGATGGACCTGTTGCTGGATATCGCACTGCTGGCACTGTTACTGGTGACGGCCATTTCCATTGCCTGGATCAAGGATCTGTTTGCAGCCGCCATGCTCGCGGGCATATACGGACTGCTTTCTGCAGGATTTTTCATGGCGATGGGGGCGGTGGATGTCGCCTTTACCGAAGCCGCCGTTGGTGCCGGCATCTCACCGCTACTGATTATGATGACCCTTGCCCTTTGCGGACGATACCAGCGTGCGGATCGCGATCGCGCTCGCCTGGCAATCGCCCTTGTGGTCACCGTGGGTGCACTGTTGATCACTGCCACCGTCGACATGCCTTCTTTCGGAGACGCCAACGCGCCGGCACAGGCACACGTGGCGCCGCACTACATTCAGGACTCCGCGGAAGAAATCGGTATCCCCAACATCGTGACCTCAGTACTGGCCAGCTACCGCGGCTTCGATACCTTTGGTGAAGTGGTGGTTATCTTCACAGCCGGTCTCGGGGTTCTTGCGTTGCTAATGACCAACACACCCCAGCCACAACCGCTTTTCGAAAGATCCTCTGTTCAACGGCAGTCACGGGATATTGTGCTGCGCGTGGTGGCCAAAGTACTGATTGCGCCCATTATGCTGTACGCGCTCTACGTACAGTTTCATGGCGAGTACGGCCCGGGAGGGGGCTTCCAGGCCGGAGTGATTTTTGCCGTCGCTTTTATTCTTTACAGTCTGGTATTCGGGCTGGATGCAGTGCGCAAGGTTGCCAGCCACGGGCTAGTGCAATTGCTTTCGGCAGTCGGGGTTCTGGTATTTGGCTGCACGGGCCTGTTGAGCCTCGCCAATGGCAAGAATTTCCTGGATTACAGTGCGCTGGCTGACAACCCGATTACCGGGCAGCACATCGGCATTATCGCGATTGAGCTGGGAGTCGGCATTACCGTCGCCGCGGTCATGATCATGATTGCCTATCTGTTCTCGGCGCAGTTGAGCGACCGCGAAGTAGAACGCTCCGACAAGGGGGCTCAGCCGGAAACCGGTAGTACTTCTGGCGGTATTGCCGACAGTGCGGCATCGCCTATGCAAACTTTAGAACAGGGGGCCGGATAAGGTGTTACTGGCATCGCATTACAATTACTGGATCGTTATCGCGCTGATGATGATCGGCCTGTATATGGTCATCGCCCAAGGCAACCTGGTAAAAAAAATCATTGGTCTGAATATTTTCCAGACGTCGGTTTTTATTTTTTACATCAGTGTTGGCAAGGTCGATGGTGCCGGTGCGCCGATCCTGAGCGAGGGCGAAACGCTCTACTCCAACCCGCTCCCCCATGTACTGATTCTCACCGCCATTGTTGTGGGGATCGCCACTACGGCGCTGGCGCTCGCGCTGACGATTCGCATCAAGCGCGCCTATGGCTCCATCGAGGAACGGGATATCCAGGCCGCGGAAGCACTGCAGGAGCAGGCCTCCTCTCAGTCCCAGCCTCATCATCAGGCTCCAGCCGGTAAGGAGAAGTAAACCATGCTGGCACATCTTCCTATTTTGCAGGTGATCCTGCCGCTGATGGCGGCACCTTCCTGCCTGTTGATTCGCAGGGCCACATTGGTGTGGCTGTTTACCGTGGTTGTCAGCATTGCTGCACTTGTGGTGAGCGTATTGCTGCTGCAACAGGTGTACGCAACCGGCCCGATCACCTATGAGCTGGGTGGCTGGAAAGCCCCCTGGGGTATCGAGTACCGCATTGACCTGTTAAATGCCTGGGTCCTGTTCATCGTCACCGCGCTCAGCAGTGTGGTGCTGACTGCAGCGCGTACCAGCGTGCAAAAGGAATTGGAACCCGGCCGGCAAACCGTCTTTTATGCCCTGTACCTGCTGTGCTTTGCCGGATTGCTGGGCATTGTGGCTACCGGCGACGCCTTCAACGTATTCGTTTTCCTGGAGATTTCATCCCTGTCCACCTATGCGTTGATCGCTCTCGGTAAAGACCGGCGCGCACTGTGGGCAGCCTTCCAGTATCTGATCATGGGAACGATCGGCGCGACCTTTATTCTGATTGGTATCGGCTTCCTGTACATGATGACTGGCACTCTGAATATGGCGGACCTGGCTTCGCGTATTCCGCCGCTCGGTGAATCCACCACAGTCCTTGCGGCCTTCGCCTTTATTTTTGTCGGCATCTGCCTGAAGCTGGCACTGTTCCCGCTGCACTTGTGGCTGCCCAACGCATACAGCTGCGCTCCTTCCATCGTGACCGCCTTTCTTGCGGCTACTGCCACCAAGGTCGCGCTCTATTTGCTACTGCGCTTTACCTTCACTGTGTTCGGCGTGGACTTTTCCCTGTCGCACCTGCCGCTGGATACTTTGCTGATTGGCTTAGGTTTAGTCGGTGTATTTGCAGCATCCATCGTCGCGATCTACCAGGCCAACATCAAACGCATGTTGGCATTTTCCAGTGTGGCGCAAATTGGCTACATGGTGGTGGGGATCGGAATCGGTACCGCCACCGCACTCCAGGCCACACTCCTGCACCTGTTCAACCATGCGCTGATGAAAGGGGGTTTGTTCCTGGCATTGGCAGGCCTGGTCTATCAAATGGGCGGCTGCCGCATTGAACACTTCCGTGGCCTTGGACGCACCATGCCGTGGACCATGGCCGCTATCGTCGTGGGTGGCATCAGCCTGATCGGCATGCCGTTGACGGTGGGTTTTGTCAGTAAGTGGTACCTGATTGCTGCCGCCATCGAGCAGCAATTCTGGGTGGTCGCCATACTGGTAATACTCGGCTCGCTGCTGGCGGTCGCGTATGTCTGGAAACTGGTGGAGGCGGCCTATTTTCAAGCCCCGAGTAATGAAACGAAGTCGATTATTCGCAGGGAGGCCCCTGTGGGCATCCTGCTACCCGTGTGGCTGCTGATCGCCGCCAATATTTATTTCGGTATCGACACCCGCCTGCCGATTGAGGTGACTGCCGCTGCCTCCCAATTCCTGCTGGGGGGCGTTGCGCAATGAATACCTCCACTCTGCTGCAATTAACCTTACTGATCCCCATACTGGCACTGGTAGGCATTCAGCTCACTGCACGCTGGGAAAATAGACGGGAAGCGGTTTCGCTGATCGCCGCAAGCAGCTTGTTTTTCACCGTCACCCAGCTTTACCAGCCCATGCTGGCGGGAGAAGTCATTGCCGCTTACTGGCTGGATATTCTGCCGGGACTTGCTCTGTCCTTCCGGGTAGAGCCCCTGGGACTCATGTTCGCGCTGGTGGCGAGCTTCCTGTGGATCATCACCACCCTCTACGCAATTGGATACATGCGCAGCCATGGGGAGAAAAACCAGGCGCGGTTTTTCAGCCTGTTTGCCCTTTCCATTGGCGCAGTCATGGGTATCGCCTTTGCGGAAAACCTGTTTACCCTGTTTATATTCTACGAGGTACTGACCCTCTGCACCTATCCGCTGGTCACGCATGCGGGCACCGACAAGGCGCGCGCAGGTGGACGTACTTACCTCGGTATTTTGCTGGGCACCTCGGTCGGCTTTTTCCTGCTGGCGATCATCGCCACCTGGCTTCTGGCCGGCACGCTGTCCTTCAAGGAAGGCGGTGTTTTCGCACCCGGCACGTCACTCGCGCTCCTGTCTGTGCTGCTGGGACTGTTCGTGTTCGGTGTGGGCAAGGCGGCAATCATGCCCTTCCACCGCTGGCTACCGGCTGCCATGGTCGCACCGACGCCGGTAAGTGCGCTATTGCACGCTGTCGCTGTGGTAAAAGCCGGCGTGTTTGTGCTGTTGAAAATCTGCCTGCTGATTTTCGGTCTCGACACCCTGCAGGCGATCCCCGCAACCGAATGGCTGCTGTATCTCGCCGGTGTCTCCATCCTCCTCGCGTCGATCATTGCCCTGCGCCAGCAGAACCTGAAAAAACGCCTGGCGTATTCCACCGTGAGCCAGCTGGGGTACATTACCCTGGGCGCGCTGCTCGCCACCAGCGCCGGCATGACCGGCAGCGCACTGCATATCGTGATGCATGCCTTCGGGAAGATCACCCTGTTCTTTTGCGCCGGTGCCATTCTGGTGGCCGCACACAAAACCGAAGTCGACCAGCTGCGTGGACTGGGAAGACAGATGCCGGTGACCATGACCGCCTTCCTGGTGGCAAGCCTGTGCATTATCGGTATCCCGCCTACTGGCGGCACCTGGAGCAAGTGGTATCTGATGCTGGGCACTTTTGAGGCAGATCAGTGGATTCTGATGGGACTGCTCATGATCAGCTCACTCCTGAGTATCGCTTACCTGCTGCCCATTCCGCTGCGCGCATTCTTTTCAAGTGGCGACCAGGACAGAGATACCTCTGGCGACGCTGGCACAAGCGGAACTGCCGTTATCCGGGAAGCACCCCTGCCCTCCCTGATCGCCCTCGGTATTACCGCAGCAGGCTGTATTTATCTTTTGCTATTCCCCGATGCGTTTTATCAGCTAATCAAGGCCGGAATCTGATATGAGCGGTAAAAAACAGGATTTCTTCGACAATCCAAACAACATCCGCAACATGCTGCGAGTGTTCTACGTTATCTGCGCGTTATTGTTTGCCGCAGACTTTGTGGTGCATCGCCATACGGAATTCCGCTGGGAGGGCCTGCCCGGCTTCTATCCCGTCTACGGTTTTGTAGGCTGTGTCATCCTGGTGTTTGCCGCCAAGTGGATGCGCACCTTCCTGATGCGCCCGGAGGACTACTACGACAAGCGGGAGCTGGTCGATCTCGACACCGCGGAAGGTGGCGCATCATCCGAGCAGGAAGTCGCTGGCTACCCGAACGGAGGGCACGACCGTGTTTGAAGTTGCGCCATTTATTCCGTTCTTTATCGCTGCCACGCTGGGCCTGTTTTTACGCGGCTGGATGCGGGCGCTGCTGTTTATTGCCGTCCCGGTCATTGGACTCGCCAATTTATGGCTACTCGGCGCCAGTGGCACAGGTATTTCCTTTGGCCACTACGCCATTCTCGATTTCAACCTGCTGCTGTTCAACGCGGACAGATTAAGCCTGCTGTTCGGTTACCTGTTTCATATTGCGGCACTGATTTCGGTGATTTACGCCCTGCACGTGCGTGACACCCTGCAACAGGTGGCCAGCATGCTCTACGCGGGCAGCGCACTGGGTGCGGTGTTTGCCGGTGATCTGTTGACCCTGTTTATCTTCTGGGAACTGCTGGCACTCACCTCGGTATTCCTGGTGTGGGCGCGTCGCAGTGGCCGGGCCTATGTGGCCGGGCTGCGCTACTTCACCCTGCATATCCTTTCCGGGCTACTGCTCCTCGGCGGAATCATCTTCTACGGCCAGGCCCACGGCACCCTGGAATTTGGTCAGATCGGACTCGACGGCAACGCCTATAGCTGGATGATTTTCCTCGCTTTCGGGATCAAGTGCGCCTTCCCGTTCTTCCATAACTGGCTTACGGATGCCTACCCGGAGTCCACCCCCACTGGCACGGTATTTTTGAGCGCCTTCACTACCAAGGTAGCGGTTTATGCGCTGGCGCGGGCCTACCCAGGTACCGAGCTGCTGGTCTATATCGGCGCTACCATGGCCTGCTTCCCGATTTTCTATGCCGTCATTGAGAACGACCTGCGCCGGGTACTGGCCTATAGCCTGATCAACCAGCTGGGCTTTATGGTCGTGGGTATTGGCATCGGCACGTCGCTCGCCATCAACGGTGCCGTGGCGCACGCCTTTAACGACGTGATCTTCAAGGGGCTGTTGTTTATGTCGATGGGCGCGGTGCTGCACGTGACGGGCAAGATCAATGGCTCGGAGCTTGGTGGTCTCTACAAGAAGATGCCCAAGACCACAGTGCTGTGCATCATCGGTGCGGCCTCCATTTCCGCATTCCCCCTGTTCAGCGGGTTTGTCAGCAAGTCCATGGTGATGAGTGCGGCGATCAAAAACGGCTACGACTGGGTATGGCTGATCCTGCTGTTCGCTTCTGCAGGGGTCTTCCACCACGCGGGCATCAAGATCCCCTACTTCGCCTTCTTCGCCCACGACGCCAAGCTACCGGCGCGGGAGCCGCCGGTGAATATGCTGATTGCGATGAGTATTGCTGCGGCGCTGTGCCTGGCCATTGGTATCTATCCTCAGGCGCTGTATAGCCTGCTGCCGCACGAGATGTCCTACACCGCCTACGACGTCACCCACGTGCTCACCCAGCTGCAGCTGCTGTTCTTCTCGGCACTCGCGTTCGTGTGGCTGAACCTGCGGCACCTGTACCCGCCGGAACTACCGTCAGTGAACCTGGATGTGGAATGGATTTACCGCAGACTGATCCCTGATGCCATGCGGGCCACGTTCAATCGCCTGTTTGCGCTGGACAAGCGCCTGCGCCGGGCTGCGGTTGGTGGTGTGGAGCGGCTGGTCGAAGGCGTAGCGAGCCATCACCGCGCCGACGGCATCATGGCCCGCAACTGGCTCACCGGCAGTATGGTGGCCGGGGTGGTGCTTTTACTGGGTATCTACCTGATACTGGGGTGGCTGTAGGAAACAGCTGCTCGGGGTCGCATCGACCGGAGAGTGGAAATACAAACAGCGCAAGCGGAAATCTAGTGAAGCCGCTCGCGCTGTCCCTCTTCGGCAGCCTGCTCATCTATACCGTGTGTCATGACGAAAAAATAGGCGAGCTGCGGTTGCCCCTGCACTTCCACGAACAAGTCAAAAATATGTTCGTTCTTCTCTCCGCGAGTGACTTGTACTGAAGCTACCGCCGCGGGCTCAATAAACAATTCAGATACAGGACGCTTGCCACGCATGACCTGTACCACCAGCGTTCTGGAATCTTCCTCGCCAAACCGCCAGTAGTAATCGTCGTCGTCGTAGAAAGTCGTATCGGCGGTCCCCGCCCGCAGAATGCAGTTCGGGTGCTGGGTCAACCAGGGCCAGAATTCCTGGAAGCTCATGGATGCCTGGGGCTGCGTACTGGCTTCAATCATCCAACTGTGCGATGCCTTCGGCACCGCCCTCCAGGCCAAATTCTTCGGCAATCTGGCGGCACCATTGATTCAACCGCGCCGCCGTCAATTCTTCCTGCTGATCTTCATCGATGGCCAGACCGACAAACTTTGCCGCCCCAGGTACTTCGGCCTTGGATGCCTCGTACTCATAGCCCTCGGTGGACCAGTGGCCGACTATCTGCGCACCTTTCTCGATGATCACATCGTGCAGCATACCCATGGCATCGAGGAAATAGTCCCCGTAGCCAAATTGATCACCCAGGCCAAACAGAGCCACTTGCTTGCCGGCAAAATCGACTTCCTGAATGTCCTCCCAGAATTCCTCCCAGTCGGACTGGATCTGACCGAAGTCCCAGGTAGGAATACCGAGAATGACTTGCTGGTAATCAACAAATTCTAGCTGGGTCACATCGGCGATATCGTGCACATCGACACGACTCTCTCCCAGGCGCACCCGAATTCGCTCGGCGACGGCCTCGGTATTGCCCTCGTCACTGCCAAAAAACAAGCCGATCTTACTCACAATCACTCCTACTCACTGCCGGTGACCTTTGGCCTCCTCGTCTCTCCCGCCGCACGCCATCGACTTGCCGGTCAGGCGCGCCTGCAAAGCGGGCGCGGTATTCTCCCAACTCTGCGCCTGCTCGGCAAGCCAGAGGGGGTCGCAGCCACAAAAAAGCCCCCGCAGGGCGGGGGCTTCAGGCGTTACAAGAAAGTGACTGATCTACTGGGCACTGTCACCCTCTGCTTTCTTGTCATGGTGATGCTTGCCGCGGTGCTCCTTCCAGCGCTGCTTGCGCTCCTTGTGACGCTCCTTGCGCTCCGCTTTCATCTGCTCAAATTTGGCTTTCTGGTCATCGGTCAGAATGGCCTCGAACTCCTGGTGCATCTTGTGGCGCTGCTGCATGCTCTGCACCGTGATCTGGCCCAGTTCCGCACCGAGCGCGTCGAGCTGGGACTGATCCGCACCGGACTTCACCGCCTCACGCAACTGCTCTTTCACTGCATGCTTGCGTTCCCGAAGCCCTTGCCGGGTTGCCTTGGCAGCCTCGTGATTCGCCTTGATCTGGGCTTTCTGCCCCTCCGTCAGGTCCAGCTTTTCCGCCATCCGCTCCAGCATTTTTTCGGCATCGTGGTGCATACCATACTGCTTGAAGTGATGGGCTTTCCTGAATCCCTCGTCTGGCTGAGCCGTCGCCCCGGTGCCTACTACCAGCAGGGAGGCCGCTACCATTGCACTACCGACTGCCATTCGCCAGTTGCTCTTCATCATTTCCTATGTCCTCATGTGTTCAACAGGTGTGTATAAAGAATAGGGCGCGCCAAGGTAAATAGGGGATAACCGCGGTAAACAACTGTTAAGAACAGTAAAAGCGCCGGCGGGACGGGCAGCAGCCTGAGAGAAACTTCCTATAATGGCGCAAATTCTTCAGGAATCAGCATGAACCGGATACTACTGGTCGATGACGACCGCGAACTCACCGACCTGTTGCGAGAGTTCCTCTGCGGAGAGGGCTTCGAAGTCACCGTTGCCAATGACGGTGGGCGGGGTCTAGAGCTCGCACGCCAGGGGAACTACGACGCACTGGTACTGGATGTCATGCTCCCAATCCACAACGGGTTTGATGTGTTGCGACACCTGCGCGCAGACAGTGGGCGCGGGGCGTCTGTGCCCGTGCTGATGCTGACCGCCAAAGGTGACACCGTTGATCGTATCGTCGGACTCGAAATGGGTGCTGACGACTATATGCCCAAGCCGTGCGATCCACGGGAGCTGGCCGCCCGACTGCGCGCGGTACTCCGTCGTGGCACTCCCACACAGGAACCGGATACCGGTCCCCTCTCCAGCGGCAACATCAGTTTGCATCCGGAAAAACATCAGGCGCTGTGGATTGACCAAACGCTGCCGCTAACCGGTGCCGAGTTTTCCGTGTTGAAATGCCTGGTACAAAATGCAGGCGAGGTGGTCAGTAAGGAATCTCTGACCGAGAATGCTTTGGGGCGCAAGTTAATGGCTTACGATCGCTCAATCGACGTACACGTCAGTAATCTCCGCAAGAAACTCGCGGAGGCTGGTGCCAGCCGAGACCAGATTATCAATATTCGCGGTGCGGGTTACATGCTGACCAGGGAAGTTGGCGGCTGATGGGCAACCTCTTCTGGAAAATGTTTGTCGGCGCCTGGCTGACCGCAATGATCATGGTGATCTCCACCATCTACGTCACGCATATGCGCGAGTTCGGAGACCCCAGGCAGGAAGACCGTTGGGAAGGCACGGAGCTTGTCCGCGAGTTAACGCACAACCTCCGTCGCACCCGTCGGCACGGTGTCGACCATCTGCGGCACTGGCTCGAGCGGCAGCCTGCCGATGTCCAGGCGAGAATCTTTGCAGTAGACAGCAATGGCGACGAGATGCTGGGGCGCGCGCTGCCCGATGGTATCTCTCCGTTACTGGAAAACCTGCAATGGCGTGATCGCGAAAAATATGCCCTGATCAATGGCAAACCAACTCTCGGGTTCTTTATCCCGACGCGAGATCGCAATGTGTTGCGCGTTGCTTTCGTTGCAGGCCGCAGCAAGCAAGAACTGCTGCTGCGCTTCCTGTGGCGAAACTTCTGGCCAATTCTGCTCGTTTCGATGCTCGCCTCCGGGGCGGTCTGCTACTGGCTCGCGCGTTACCTCAGTAATCCCCTGCAGGAATTGCGTGCGGCCACCCGCCGCGTCGCAGCGGGCGAATTTGATTATCGTGTTTCCCCCATGATCAGCCGCCGCAGTGATGAACTCGCGGAGCTCGCCACAGATTTTGACTCGATGACCGGGCAATTGCAGGCCTCGATGGAGGAGCAACGCCGCCTCATCAAGGATGTGTCACACGAGCTGCGCTCACCACTTGCGCGGCTGCAGGTGGCGCTGGGCATTGCGCGGCAAAAGAATGTCGCCAGCCTGGATCCAGAGCTGGAAAAGATTGGCAAGGCCGCAGACTATCTCGAAGACATCATCTCGGACATCCTGTCGCTGCCTGTCGCGGGCGGTGATACGAGACCACTGGATGACGTGGTCGAGCTGAACAGTCTCGTCGATGCGGCGCGGACCGAGTTGTCCGCGGAAGCCGCAGAGCGCGACGTCAACATTCACGTTACGCACAGTGGCTCAGAAGAACTGGTGGCAACACGGGGCAGCTCACTGACCGCAGTGATGGAGAACGTGCTGCGCAATGCCATAAAGTACAGTCCCGCAAACAGCGCAGTTCGCGTCGAACTCACGCATCTGGGCCAGGACGGCAAACAAGTCGGAAACCGCTGTCGCGTCCGCGTATCAGACTCCGGTAACGGGGTTAGTGAGACGGAGCTGCAGGCAATTTTCCGGCCTTTTTACCGCACGGACGATGCTCGAACACGGGAGAGTGGCGGAATTGGCCTGGGCCTTGCCATCGCGCAGCGGACCATTATGCAGCATGGCGGCAACATTACTGCCCGCAACCTCAAACAGGGCGGCCTGTGCGTCGAAATTACCCTGCCCTGTATTGATGGACTGGGAGAAGATGACACCTGAGAAGAGAACCCGCGTGTCGCGGACAGGAGTGCGCCAAATGGCATGAAGACGGCCACGTGACATGGCAAGGTATGAAGCCGCGCAGTAAACCGCTAAACTCACGCTCATACAGGGCGGGCCCTGTCAGCAACACCACGGCCTACCCCCTTCGCTCCAATAACAACAAAGGGACTGTCATGCGCTGGTTTGTCGTCATCATCACGTTTCTGATTGCACTGGTCGTAGCGGGCTACTTTTTCCCGCGCGAAGTCAGCCTCGAGCGCACGGTCACTATCGACGCGCCGCCGGAAAAAATCTTCAATTACCTGAATAACATGCGGAACTTCAATACCTGGTCCCCCTGGTATTCCATCGACCCTTCTACCAAGTATGAGTACAGTGGCGCTCAAGAAGGTTTGGGTGCGCGCATGTCCTGGACCAGCGAGGACCCCAATGTGGGCATGGGCAAGCAAACGATCATTGCCAGCGAGCCCGATTCATTGATTCGCACGCATCTGGACTTTGGCACGCAGGGTATGGCCATGGCCGAATGGCGCCTGGAGCCGGTTGGCGATGTCACCGAAGTAACCTGGGCATTCAGTACCGATGTCGGCGAGGGCCCGCTGGCGCGCTGGACCGGCCTTTTCGTCAAGAAAATGGTGGGGGACTCCTATCAGCAGGGCTTGGACAAGCTGAAAAAACTGATTGAATCCGACCCCGCCAACAAACAGCCAGTTGAACCGCAGCCAGAATAAGCGGCTGACAGTCACCTTCCGAATGGTATCGAACACCCAGTGAACGCTGGGGTTCGATACGCACCCTCCCTCGCGGACCTCTCCGCTCCGCTTGCCACTTTCCCGCGTTGCTATACTCGGTGTTTTGGCAGACGCCACCATGATGACCGAAGCGCATTACCGTCAGTATATTCGTGATTTCAATGCTGCCTGCGCCGGTGACGGCAGTGGATTCGAGCGTTTTTTTGACCAGTATTACGAACCGGACGCCACCTTCGAATATATTCCCAAGGCCCTCAAAAACCGGGGCAAGCAAGTCACCGTCAGGTTCTGGGAGTCGGTGCACCAGATCATGGAAGAGAAAATCCAACCCCATACGAGTTTTGTGCACACGGGCCACAAACTGGCAGTCGAAGCACCGATCGATTTTCTATGTAAGAAGGATCTGGAATGGGTAGGCGTGGCGCATGAGGCCGGCAGTCGATTTCGACTGCAAATGGCTGCGTTTTACGAGGTAAGTGAGCACAACAAATTCAGCTATGTGCGGGTGTATTCAATTTATCAACCCGCCTATCAGGTCTAGCGCACGGCCAACTCCCCTCTGGGAAGTCGGCCCGTATCAGCGACCTTAACGCCCCCGACGACCGGCAGGTGCGGCAGACTTGCGCAAGCGACGGCGCTGGCGCTGCAGGTTCTGGCGCTCAGCCTGGGTCAGCGGTCGCTGGCCCAGCTTCGGCATGCCCGCTGTCACACAGAGGTCATCGATTTCCGCCGGCTCCATTTCGATCCACTGGCCGACGCGAACATGGGAGGGAATAAACACGCTGCCATATCGCACACGCTTCAGGCGGCTCACACGCACGCCCTGAGATTCCCACAGGCGACGCACCTCGCGGTTGCGACCTTCCATCACAACGCAGTAGAACCAGCGATTATTGCCCTCGCCACCGCTCTCGACGATATCCGTAAAGCGCGCGGCACCATCTTCGAGCAGCACTCCCGCCAGCAAGCGTTTCTTCATCTCGTCATCCACTTCGCCCTGGATACGTACCAGGTACTCCCGGTCGATGACAGACGATGGATGCATCAGTCGATGGGCCAGCTCGCCGCTATTGGTAAACAGCAACAAGCCGCTGGTATTGAAATCGAGACGACCAACCGAAATCCAGCGGCCGCTGCTCAACCGCGGCAAGCGATCATAGACCGTCGGGCGACCTTCGGGGTCATGACGCGAACAGATCTCGCCAACCGGCTTGTTATAGAGAATGACCCGGCAACGCTCGGGCTCGGAAGCCGCTACGCGGCGCCCATCCAGCTCGATGACATCTTCTTCGCCAACGCGCTCACCGAGCTCGGCCACTTCACCGTTCACACGAACGCGGCCAGCTTCAATCGCGCGCTCCATTTCCCGGCGAGAACCGAGACCAGCGCGCGCCAGGACTTTTTGCAATTTCTCGCCAGACGGCGGGATACCTTCACTCATGTGTCGGATTTTTCCGTATTCAATGTCTCAGACGAGGAATCTAACGCCTCGTCGTCGCTTCCAGCGACCTCTTCACTCTCTGTGTCGCCAGAGGGTGCACCAAACAGACTGCTCGCGGGCAAGGAAGCGGAAATAGAGCCCTTAGCGATATGAGAGCCCTTAGCGATATGAGAGCCCTCAGCAATATCAGAGCCCTCAGAGCCTTCCACTTCATCAGCCTCATCAGCCTCATCAGCAACTTCGACTTCGACTTCGGCTTCGGCTTCAGCTTCGGCTTCGGCTTCGGCTTCGGCTTCGGCTTCGGCTTCGGCTTCGGCTTCGGCTTCGGCTTCGGCTTCGGCTTCGGCTTCGATAACAGCATCCTCGCTTGCGGCCTCTGCCACAACCTCATTGTCGGACACCAGAGTCTCCTCCGCCGGAGTATCGCGCCCTTCTACGGCAACCGCCGCCACAGGCACAGCCACCTCGCCAGATTCCACGTGCTCCGCAGACGTGTCTGCCTCTACCAACGCATCGTCGCCTGCCACTTCCCCGGAGTCGACCGACGGGAGTGTCTCACCGTCCGAATGCGCTTCTCGCGGCTCGTCGCCTTCGTCTGCATCACCAGCCGCCTCGTTCACGGAATCGGCGGCCTGCGATTCCACAGCGCCCTCCGCGCCCGCAGCCTCAGCAGACTCCGATGCTGCCTCGGCGTTGTTGGCTTCATTGGCCGCGGCTTCACCGCCCGCTGCGGCACCACCCAGATCCAGACTCTGGTTCAGGCTTTCGATATCGCGAATTTCTGCCAGAGTCGGCAAATCATCCAGGGTGCGCAGATTAAAGTAGTCCAGAAACTCTTTGGTGGTGGCGTACAGTGACGGCTTACCCGGCACGTCACGCTGACCGACGACTTTGATCCAGCCGCGCTCCGACAGCGTCTTCACAATATGTGAGCTCACCGCGACACCGCGAATTTCTTCGATATCACCGCGGGTAATCGGTTGTCGATAGGCAATGATCGCCAGAGTCTCCAGCGTCGCACGGGAGTACTTCTGGGGCTTTTCCTCCCACAGACGGTTGACCCAGGGAGCCAGCTCCGCAGGCACCTGAAAGCGCCAGCCGCTGGCCACCTGCTGCAGCTCAAAGCCGCGCTCCGCACAGCTTTCGGCGATCTCCTGCAGGACTTCCTGCAGATCCTTCTTCTCCGGGCGTTCGCCCTCATCGATCAGCGAAAGCAGTCGATCTTCTGTCAGAGGCTGACCAGCCGCCAGCAGCGCGCCTTCGACAATTCGGCGCAGTAATTCAGGAGCGATTGTCATTTCTGTCACTCTCAACCAATTTCGCCCGCACTGTTTCAATCAGCACGAGTCTTACTATCCTCGCGATCCGGGTCCCGCTTCAGCTCGGGCTCAGTTCTCCGGAAGGCGCTTCTTCACTATCCACTTCATCAGCAGCTTCGCTGCGCGCGGACACATCATTCACCCTGTCCATAGGCGCTGGCTCATCCTCGTCAGAAGAAGCGCCAGGATCCACCCGGTCATCAATCGCATCGACATGATCGTCTGCGTGTACCGGTTCCTCTTCGTCAATGTCCTCTGCATACGGCTCACCGGAAAACTCGTCCGCGTGTCCCATATCCAAATCGTCCACCAACTCTGCGTCCGGGTCCTGTCCGGCGGCACGCACGTGGATGGGACCAAAGGCCTCGTTCTGGACCAGCTCCACCAGGGATTCCTTGACCAGCTCCATTACGGCCAGGAAGGTCACCACAACGCCCAGGCGTCCCTCCTCCACCTTGAACAAGCTCACGAATGGCACGAACTGGCGATGGCGAATGCGATCCAGCACCTGGGTCATACGTTCACGAGTAGAGAGTTTCTCCCGCTCGACCTGATGGCTTTCGAACATATCGGCACGTCGCAGGACATCGGCCAGGGCAACCAGCACTTCCTGCAGGCAAACGTCCGGGTCTGGGCGGGTAATATTGCGATCCGGTGCCTGGGCCGAGGCCTGGTGAATATCCCGGCCAACGCGGGGAATCTCGTCGATATCCTCGGCAGCGGTTTTGAAACGCTCGTACTCCTGCAGGCGACGGATCAGCGCTGCACGTGGATCCTCACCTTCTTCCTCTTCGGATTCCGGCGGACGCGGCAGCAACATACGGGATTTGATCTCGGCGAGCATTGCCGCCATGACCAGGTATTCCGCTGCCAACTCGAAGCGGATGGAGGTCATCATCTCCACGTAAGTCATGTACTGGCGCGTGATATCGGCAACATTGATCTCGAGAATGTCGAGATTCTGCCGACGAATCAGGTACAGCAACAGGTCGAGGGGCCCCTCAAAGGCCTCGAGGATCACTTCCAGCGCATCGGGTGGGATATACAGATCTGCGGGGAGATCCGTAACGGCTTCGCCCTGTACCACGGCAAAAGGCATTTCGCCCTGACGGGGACCGGCGGCACCCTCGGAGTCACCGGTCGCTTCGGTAGTGGCAACCTGTTCAGGGGCGGTGTCGGCGTTATCGGCCGATGCTTCAGTACCAGCCTGCTCTTCGCCACCAGCCTCCACGGCCGCGGCTACATCGGCGAGTACCTGCGCCTCCGCTTCGGCGAGTAATTCTTCACTGGACACTGGAATACCTACACAACGCAAACGGCCGATTATACACGTGGCCGCAGCCGTCAGCTGATAATTTCGTCAATTGCCCCGCACCCCTGACGCACCAGCTCCGGCTCGTCTCCGGTCAGATCGACAACAGTCGTGGGCTCCAACCCACAAAAGCCGCCATCAATGACCAGCTCAACCTGGTGCTCGAGGGTGTCACGGATGTCATAGGGGTCAGTCAGCGGCGCGGTTTCACCCGGCATAATCAGGCTACAGCTCATGAGTGGCTCACCCAGCTGATCCATCAGCGCGAGCGCAATCGCATTGTCCGGCACCCGCAATCCAATGGTCTTGCGCTTGGCATGCATCAGACGCCGCGGCACTTCAGCGGTTGCGGGCATAATAAAGGTGTATGGACCGGGGGTATGTGCCTTGAGCAGGCGAAACATCTGGTTGTCCACCTTGGCGTAGCTCGCCAGTTCAGACAGGTCGCGGCACATCAGGGTGAAATTATGCTGCTTGTCGAGCTGTCGCAACGCGCGAATGCGCTCCACCGCCAGCTTGTCGCCCAGTCGGCAACCGAGCGCGTAGGCAGAATCCGTGGGAAATACGATCACGCCACCACCGGCCACAATATCTGCAGCCTGGACGATCAGGCGCCCCTGGGGATTTTCCGGATGAATCTGAAAAAACTGCGCCATTGCTCTTCCCCCTGAATCCACTACCTTGCTGCAGCAACCGAACGTGACTAATGATCCATAGCCGGTGCTGCGTTGTCCCCTGCGGGGCGGGTAGTTTGCCACAGATTCCAAATCGGCTCGACGTCCACAGGCAGGTGAACACTGCCAAGTTCGCGCCACGGCTGCCCGGGTTGGTGGAAATCACTGCCGAGGGACCAGATCAGCTGAGGGGCGACCTGATCGCGCAGACGGCGCAACTCCTGTATCTGCTGGGGATTCTGGCGCCCGCAGAGGAGTTCCAGCGCATGTCCCCCGGCCACGGCAAACGACACCAGTAAACGCGACAACTGCGTGCGGGTGAGTCCGTACTTGAGCGGATGGGCCAGCACTGCGGCGCCACCGGCGGCCTGAATCGTTGCAACCGTAGCCTCGATATCCGGCCACTCGGTGCGCACATCCCCGGCCTTACCGGCGCCGAGGTAGCGACGAAACGCGATTTCCATGGACTCGACATGGCCGGCATCCACCATCCAGCGGGCAAAATGCGGACGCCCCAGCACCGGACCACTGCAGTAGGCTTTCGCCCCTTCAAGTGCCCCGGTGAAGCCACGTTTTTCCAGGCGATCGGCGATGGCGCTGGCGCGCGCGACGCGCAAATGCTGCCGTTCATCGATCGCTGCTCGCAGAGGCGCCGAGTCGGGATCGACATTCAAGCCGACAATATGCACCTGGCGCCGGCCCCACAGTGAGGAAAACTCAATGCCCGGCAACACGTGCACCCCGCACTCCTGCCCCGCCGACCGGGCCTCGGCAAAACCCGCGATCACATCGTGGTCGGTCAACGCCAGCAGCGAAACCCCCTGGGATTTCGCCCTCGACACCAGCTCTCGAGGACTTAAAATACCGTCCGACGCCGTGCTGTGGCAGTGCAGGTCGATTTTGTCGGCAAGCGCACTGTGAGGAAGCTGTTGCAAAAATGACTCTCCGGTTTCGCCAGCGGCGATAGAACTTGGCAGATACCCTCGGTCACGGAACAAGCGGTGCCCGCGGGTGTCCTATTTTAACTGGATTGATGCTTTCTGGCAGAACCCAGTGCGCATTGAAACACGGCTCCAGGGGAAATACCCCTGACCGCCCGGACTGGCGAGCGGCCGCGATGAGTTAACCCCGGAACCGAGCATGACTGATACCAATCCGACAGACACGCAGACCA
Organism: Microbulbifer sp. ABF4_148; assembly: GCF_056158985.1. Classification (NCBI taxonomy): domain Bacteria; kingdom Pseudomonadati; phylum Pseudomonadota; class Gammaproteobacteria; order Cellvibrionales; family Microbulbiferaceae; genus Microbulbifer; species Microbulbifer sp. ABF4_148. The sequence goes on along the minus strand of NZ_JBSWUI010000001.1, from coordinate 2,261,724 downwards.
CCGCAGGCGCGCAGGCACAGCCGCGCAAAGAAAGCCTGCTGGGTAATCTGCTGATCAACATCGTCATCCCGACCCTGATCCTGACCAAGATGTCCGGTGATGCGTGGCTTGGCACCAAATGGGCCATTGTTGTCGCACTGGCCTTCCCCCTGGCCTACGGTGCCAGGGACCTGATGCAATCCGGCAAAATCAATTTTTTCTCTGCACTGGGCACCATCAGTATCCTGCTCACGGGCGGCATCAGCCTGCTGGAACTGGACGCCGAGTACATTGCCATCAAGGAAGCGGCCATCCCCGGAATACTGGGCCTGGCGACCGTGGCGTCACTGTATACCCCATGGCCGCTGGTGCGCACGCTGCTCTACAATGACCGCATTCTGAATACTGCCAAGGTCGCTACCGCGCTGCAGGAAAACGGCAATGCCAGCGCGTTTGAGCGCACGCTCCAGCAAGCCTCGTGGATGATCGCGGGCTCCTTCTTCCTGTCCTCGACACTCAACTACATCCTGGCGAAAGTGCTGCTGCAGAGTCCTCCAGGGACCGAAGCCTTCAATGAAGAGCTCGGAAAAATGACAGCTTTGAGCTTTCCTGTGATCGCCCTCCCGGCAACGATCATCCTGATGCTGGTACTGTTCTTCCTGTTCCGGCGCATTGGCAAGCTCACGGGCCTGAAAATCGAAGACGTGCTGGTACAACAATAACGAACTCTAACCAATTATCCGGAGACGAAGACTCGACCATGTGGTATGCCATCATCAGTGAAGATGTGAAAGACAGCCTGCCCCTGCGCAAAGGCGCCCGCCCACAACACCTGGAGCGCCTGCAGCGACTGAAGGACGAGGGGCGCCTGCTGGCCGCAGGTCCTCACCCGGCCATCGACAGTGACGACCCGGGCGAAGCTGGCTTCAGTGGCAGCCTCGTTATTGCCGAGTTTCCCTCTCTGGAAGACGCACAGGCCTGGGCCGATGTCGATCCCTATGTGGATGCCGGTGTCTACGCCTCGGTAACTGTGAAACCCTACAAACTGGTGCTGCCCTGATCCGGGCAGTTTGCGGGGAAGGGAGAGCCCCGTATTTGAGCACTACTGACTAAAGACCGATTACGCGAATACAGCTGTACCAAAATGAAAAAGATGATTTCCGGCCTGGTTGCCGCAACCCTGATCAGCCTCGGCAACACGGCGTTTGCCCAGGACGACACCCGCTACATTACTGACCGACTGCATGTCCCCATGCGCTCTGGCAAAGGCAATGAATTCCGTATCCTGCATCGCGGGCTGCCCAGCGGTACCAAACTGGCCCTGCTGGAGGATGACCCCTCCGACGGATGGGCGCGGGTGCGCACCCCCGGTGGCGAAGAGGGCTGGATACGTCGCCAGTACCTGGTGGCTGATCCGGTCGCTTCCATTCGCCTGGAACGTGCGGAAGCCAACCTGGCTCGCTTCGAACAAATGGAAGGCAATCTCGGTGGCGAAGTCCGCCGCCTGGAGACCGAGAATCTCGAGCTGCGCGAAAACCTCTCCACCCAGCAGCAGCGCGCAGACCAGCTCACCAAAGAGCTGCGCGACCTCAAAACTCTTTCACAGGATGCGGTGAGCCTGAATGAGCGCCATCAGAAGCTGCTGCACCAGCACGAGCTGCTCAAGCAGAAACACAGCATGGCCGCCGCTGAAATCGAGCTGCTGACCAACAATGATGCGCACAAATGGTGGCTGTATGGGGCGCTGTCTGTTGGCCTCGGTGCTATCCTCACCCTGATTATCCCGGTATTGCGTCCCCGCCGCCGTCGCTCTGAGTGGGCGAACTGACATCCGGCATCAGTCCAGGCGTCGCCCCCCCGGCGACGCCCTGGGGGCCAGGGAAAGGCACGAATTCAATAGCGGCCCCGCACGGGTCGGATAACAAGGAGAGATGCCATGAGAAACCTGTTGCGCGGCATAGTCGCCGCCTGCCTGCTCACCGCCACCAGCCTTGCGGCGGCGGCCAATCCGCAGGTCGAACTGAAAACCGACCTGGGTACCGTTCTGATCGAGCTGTACCCGAAACAAGCGCCTGCGACGGTCGGTAATTTTCTCTCTTACGTCGACAGTGGCTTTTACGATGGGGTGATCTTCCACCGCGTCATACCCGACTTTATGGCCCAGACCGGTGGCCATACGTTCGACTTTCAACTCAAGGACACCGCTGATCCCGTCGCGAATGAATCCACCAATGGGCTCAGGAATGAGCGCGGTACCCTCGCGATGGCCCGCAAGGCAGACCCGGATAGCGCCACGTCCCAGTTTTTTATTAACTACAAGCACAACACCCATCTGGACGCGGCAGAAGACAGCCCCGGCTATACCGTGTTTGGCAAGGTCGTTGAAGGCATGGAAGTGCTCGACAAGCTCGCGGAAGAACCCCGCGGCATCTACCGCACCTTTCCCGATGCGCCCAATACGCCCGTTCGCATCCTGAAAGCGCGCCGGCTCGACAGTAATGCAGCGAGTGGCACAGCCAAAAGCAGCGCAACTGGCGGCGCCAAGTCCAAAACCATCCAGGAGAACAAACGTTGATCGACCTCAGCGTCAACCTCAACAAAATCGCACTGATTCGCAACTCCCGCGAGGGCAACTTCCCGAACGTGGTCACCCACGGTCGCATTTGCCTCGATGCCGGTGCACAGGGCATTACTGTGCATCCGCGCCCCGATCAACGCCACATTCGCCCGGGGGACGTGCGTGAACTGGCGGCACTCTGCAAGCCCATCAGCGGCGTCGAGTTCAATGTGGAGGGCAATCCATTTGCCGAGCCGATGGCCGACTATCCGGGCCTGCTGCCCCTGGTGCTGGAAACCCAACCGGACCAGTGCACCCTGGTGCCGGACAGCAACGACCAGCTCACCTCCGACCACGGATTTGATCTGCGTAAGGATGGCGATCGCCTGATACCGATGATCGAGCGAATCAAGGCCGCCAACATTCGGGTGAGCCTGTTTATGGACCCCGATCTGGAACAGATCTCCCTGGCCAAAGAAGTCGGGGCGGACCGCATCGAGCTGTATACCGGCCCCTATGCAGAGGCGGTCGCAACGCAGAGCGCTGACATCGATCGTATTTTCAATACCCACTGCGCGGCCGCAGAGCACGCGCGGCAACTGGGGCTTGGGGTAAACGCCGGTCACGACCTCAACCTGATCAACCTGCCGCGCTACCGCACCTTGCCGGGACTGCAGGAAGTTTCCATTGGCCACGCACTGACCGTGGACGCGATCGCCATGGGACTCTCTGATGCCGTGGCCGCTTACCTGCGCTGCCTGGCCGGCAACTGATGCGCACCCTGAATGTCGTCGGTGGCGGCCGACTCGGCCGCACACTGGCGAGATTGTGGCAGGATCACGGGGTTTTCAGAGTTCTTGCCGTCTGTAACCGCTCCGAGCCCAGCGCCGCCGAAGCCGCGCGTTTTATCGCGGAAAATTCCCCGCCTCAGTCCACCAACGATCTGGCCGCGATGCCGGCAGCGGACTGCTGGCTGATCGCCACCGCCGACGAAGAAATCGGCAATACCGCGCATCGACTGGCGCAGTGCCAGCAACTGGTTTCCTCAACGGTGGTATTCCACTGCAGCGGATCCCTCAATGCCGCGGTGCTCGAACCCTGCCGACCGGCGCAGATCGCCAGTGCCCATCCGATACACAGTTTCGCCGATCCGTCCCGTTCCCTGGAGACGTTCACCACCACCAGCGTGGCCATCGAAGGCGATCGCGCAGCCTGCGGGTTACTGCGCGATGTGTTTGAAGCGATCGGCGCAAAGCCCATTGGCATCAATGGCGAAGAAAAGCCGCTGTACCATGCGGCCTCGGTATTTGCCTGCAACTACCTGACGGTGTTGCTCGACCTCAGCCTGCAATGCTATCAGCGAGCGGGCATCGAAAAGGGCGATGCCCTGCAAATCCTCGCCCCGATCCTGCAGCAGACGCTGGACAACAATCTTGCACTGGGGCCGGAAAACGCGCTGACAGGCCCGGTTGCCCGCGGGGACCTGGCTACGGTGCGCGCTCACCTGGACGCCCTGCAAGCCATGCCGCAACCGATGGCAAATGCCTATCGCCAACTGGCGCTCGCGGGCGTAGACTTGGCCCGCCGCTCCGACCTGCCCGCGACATTGGCGGAGCCCCTGCTTCAGTTGCTCAACGAAACTGAGCATTGAGTAAATTACAGCCCCGAGCACAGCCTTGAACGACTCCCCCGAATACCTGCAAAAGCGCGCTTTCTTTGATCGACTGCTGACCATTTACGGCCGCAAGCCCGTGCTGGAAGCACTGGAAGATAGCCGCCTGCCAGCGCACAAGCTGCACCTGGCGGACAGCAATCGCCGCGACCAAGTCATCAATCGCATTGAGGCGCTGGCGCAACAGCGTGGGATCGAAATTGCGTTCCACGATCGGAAATCACTCTCGCGCATTTCAAAAAATGCGCGCCAGGATCAGGGCGTGGCGCTCGATCTGGCACCGCCGCTCTACAACACCACAGAGCAATTTCTGCAGGAAGCGCCGGGCCATTATGAGCTTCTCGCACTGGACGGAATCACCAACCCCCAAAATTTGGGCATGATCATTCGCTCTGCCTGTGCAAGCGGGATTGATGGCATCATTCTGCCGCGCAAGGGCTGTGCGCAGATCGATCCGCTGGTGATCAAAGCCAGCACCGGCACACTCTTCCGCACGCCTATTTTGCGCTGCGAAACTCTGCCAACTGCCTTGAAGCGGTTTCGCGATGCCGGTGTCCGGGTCTGTGGCCTGTCATCACATGCCGACGACACGCTGTCTTCCATTCAGGGGGACACACCCACCATCTTCGTTCTGGGCAATGAAACCAGTGGCGTCAGTGACGCGAGCGCGGCGCAGTGCAACCACCGCGTGCGCATCCCCATGCAGAATGCAGTAGAGAGCCTGAACGTCGCCGTGACCGCCGCACTGATTTGCTTTCGACGACAGCTGTAGTTCGGCCAACCAGCCAATCCTGAGCCTTTCTCACCAGACCGCCTGCCAGAACCGTGCCTTTGCACGACTTTCTGCTGTTCTGCGCCAATTCGGCGCTGAAAACCCGCCGGGTTTCGACTAAATAACTCTAGAGAACGGTACTACAACCAGAAAAATGTCCCCTCCCCTGGATCTTCGGGAGGTCAATCTCCGGCACAAGGAAGGCTCCATGCGAATCATTTGCCCCGCCCTGCTCACGGCAGGCCTGCTCGCGTCTACTCCCACCCTCGCCGCGCTACCCGAAGATGCGCGCCTGGATGTCATGCCCTACTTCACCCGCGTCGACGGCTCCCGTAAGCAGGACCGGCAGGCGGGCGGATTCCGGGCCAGTTATAACTGGGGCTTGACCGGCAATTGGTCCGGAGAAGTACAGGCTTTCAGCACATTTCTGAGCAGCGACCTGCCCGGAGATGGCAGAACCGCCCGCAGTGCCGGTACCGGTTTCGACATCGTCTACAACTTCGCAGACCGCACAGGCTATACACCCTATCTGCTCGGCGGACTGGGCGCGGTCTACGATGACGCCCAGGGTTATCTCGCCAGTGACACCAACGCCTTCGTCAACGTCGCGGCTGGCGTGATCTCCCGCCCACTGTCCGTCGAAGGTGTCAAGTTTCGCGCGGAAGTGCGCTACGTCTACGATGACTTTGGTGATGGGATGAACGACTGGCAGTTGGGTCTGGGCTTTAGCATTCCATTGTGCTGCGAGTCCACCACCGTCGCCATGGCCCCACCACCCGCCGCGGCCCCCATGCCGGTCGAAGCGCCACCGCAGGATTCCGATGGTGACGGTGTTTACGATGAGGACGACCGCTGCCCGGACACCCTTCCGGGCGCGCGGGTGAATCGTGAGGGTTGTGTGGAGGCCAACGAAACCATCCGGCTGGACGCGGTACGCTTCGAGTTCAATTCGGATCGACTGACGCCTGCTGCACGCAACGACCTGCTCGGCGCCGTGCGCGCCCTCAGCAGCCAGCCCAACGCCATGGTCGAAATTGCGGGTCATACCGATAGCCGCGGGAATGACGACTACAATCGTCGGCTGTCGCAAAAGCGCGCCGATGCAGTACGCGCATTCCTGATTCAGAACGGTATCCCTGCCGACCGGCTCAGCGCCAACGGCTATGGCGAGTCCCAACCCGTCGCACCCAATGACACAGACTCCGGACGCGCAATGAACCGCCGGGTAGAAATGCGTTTCCGTTGATTACAACGCCCCACCCTGTGGGGCCTGCCACGCGCGGGCCCCTCTCAAAACGCCCCCCAGGTTTTTGTTGGACAAAAACCGCCCCAGGGTCTACTCCTTCCACAGATTCTGTGGATATCTTTGTGCACAACTAATGGGAATCGGCCGCCAAGCCCCATGTTTCGGTTGCAACCTTATTGTGAAGAAATTTTAATCAACGGAATAAATCCATTAAAAACAATAGGTTACAAGGACTCTCAAAAGCGTGGCACGAACAAATCCCGCTAAATTGCAAGAGAAAAGTTTATTTTTTTCGCTGTGGAAAGCCTGTCGGATCCAATCCGACGGATGTGACAAAGGCCTTACGGACACAGAGGGATTGCAATGACAGGAACGACAGTCCGACGCATGTTAGATATAGCGCTAAGTCAATTGTTTCTGCGCCAACTGCCCTGAAGGGCTGCCCTGTAGGCTCCGGCAGAAAATCGGGTCCGCGATCTGCCCCGCGACGCGGACCCAGCCGACTGGCGACCACCATTGCCTAGAAGAACAGTGTGACACCCACAAACGGACCGCTGGCATCGATCATCTTCACTGGCCCGCCGCTGGTGCCCAGGTTGTAACGAATGTAACGCCATCCGCCATCGAGGCTGAAACACCGAAATCGATAGGCCATCCCAAGGGCCACTTGCCCCAGTGAGTTGGATTCCCCGGTTCCGATGTCGGCGAAGTATGGGATGTACAAGCGATCGCTCAAAAAATAGCGCCCGCGAACCCCGACAACCGCATCCCAGTTGCGGAAGGAGATCGACGTAGTGCTCGTCTCCGGCGGCGGGCCTTCAGCGGTTGTCTTGGTATCGTTGTCAATCCAGAGGTAGCGGGCACCCAGATACAGATCCGTGTGCGTGGACATATGCTCTTCGGAGCCATGGATCCGATATCCAATACTCGGGGTGCCAATAAAACCCTGCAAACTGACTCGGTCGCGCACCACGCCGGGCTCCAGCACCACAGTGTCCGAGTTGGAAATATCGAAATAATAGAGATCGGTGGTGAGCGACCACTTGCCTTTTAGTGCACGCGCGCGGGTCTGGAAGACAAAATCCAGGTCATCGATCACATCGCCACGACTGATCTTGGTTTTCATCCCCTCCTGGGTTTCTACCTCGAGGGTGGGCACATTCGCATAGATCGTCAGGTCGTAACGCCATTCAGATTCGGATTCCGCCACCGCAGTGCACATCAGCAGGGTTCCCAAAACAAAAGCCAGACATTGGCGCTCAATTCTCATAGTCCTACTCAGACAGTTGGTTGGTATGTGACCGAAGTCGCCTGTTTAAAGCGTAGATGGCAGCGGTCTACCAATGGGTGGGAAAGATCGGCGGTGGCAGCAAAGCAATCCTGATGGCGGATATCCGGGGAAAACGCCGTCTAGTGAGAGAAGTTTCCCAAAGCGATTTTGGCAACGGTCAGCGCAACCGGGCCCGTAAGCCTTATGGCAATACCCATCTGCGGCTTTACCGATGTCGAAGACTCATGACAGAAATGCTGAGCCAAAGAAGAATAAGTCGAAGACCGTGTGTTGGCAGCGAATGCTCGCTCCTATGCGATCCGACCATCACCATGACCATGACCGCGCAAGAACGAGCATTCGAATTCCCGGAATTTATCCGTCCAAATGTGACTTCAAACGGTGCAATACCCCACCCCAATGGGTATTGCAGTACGGCAGGCTCGGATCTCCCTCTTTCCACTCGCCATCGGTCAGATCAACAATGGTTCCATTGCCGTCTGGCGTGAGCGTAAAGGACAGGGTTTTACCGACAGAAGAGCCCGGCCCCTCCACACATTCCTGCTCAAGTTTTTGATTGGGCACCAGCTCTTTGGTTTTCCAACCAAAGCGCAATCCCGGTTTGGAGTCGAGAAAGAGGACGTCCCCTGGTGCAACCTTTCCTTCGACCGATCCCATATGCCAGGTAGCAATGTCATTGGTATCGGTCAACGCATGGAACACCTTGTCTGGTGCAGCATCAATCTTGACTGAATGGCGAAGCGTAACGCCCATAGGTTTTCTCCCTGCGTGCTTACTGTTTTAGCGGCGGAATAGCGGGCATAACAGGGCAATCGCCCAGGTCCGCAGGATTCACTTTAAAAGTCGAATCATAGAGTTTTGGATCTGTCATATTCTCTGGTTCGGTGCTGCGCCAGGCAAAAAGACAGGTCGTACAACGATAAAGTACCCATACGCCTTCTACGGGAGACTTGAATTGCACCTCTGTGGTTTTTGAGTCACAGCGAGGACAGACGGAAAAATCGTTGGCCATCTGGCGTTCTCCTTATTGGCTCTTGGCTAAATCTTGGATAAGTGCCTGGATCTTCGGCAACCAGTCTTTGGCTTCTGGAGGATTCTTAATCTGCATGGAGTAGTCGCCATGATCATCTGGTGGTACCGGTGTGGCCGCATCCAGAATAATTTTGTGCGACATGCCCACCGGGTCAGATCCAGGATCCAATGCCAGAATGGAGCAACCGGGAATGATGACCGCATCGAACTTGGGGTTAAATTTGGTCGATAGCGCCCACATCACTTGCGGTAGATTAAAGGGGTCCACATCGGAGTCGACAATAATCACCACCTTTGCATAGCCGGTACCGTGCGGCGTCTGCAAAACCGACATCCCCACGGTTTTGGCAAACCCACCCACGCGCATATCCGTCGATACAATCACCACCAGGCCATGGGTGTAGAGCGCATTAACGGCATTGATTTCCGGGAATTTTTCCTTGAGCTGCACATATAGCGCCGCACCGGTATTGATAAACATATAATCAATCTCGGTCCAGGGCATACCGATAGCGCAGTACTCATACAGGGGGTTCTTCCGGTGTGAAACCTTCGTCACCTCGACACTACACATATTGCGAATACCAGAGAGGTGGCCGGTAAATTCACCATAGGGACCGTCAGGCTCCCTCACTCGAGGGAGAATATTGGCCTCAATCATGTATTCCGAGCCCCAGGGAACCTGTAGCTTGTTATCCAGCGTCACCACCGGATAGGGCTCGCCCGCCAACGCGCTGCACATGTTGTACTCATCCTGGTCGTACAGCAGCGGCATACTCGCGACCAGAGGGATCATTGGCTCATTGCCAACGGTAATTGCAATTGGCAAGGGCTGATTCTTCTCTTCCGCTGCCTTCAGGTGCACCGCCACATCATGGTCCGGCACAATCTGCATACTCAGCTTGTTGGGGCCCTTGACCTGCAAGCGGTACATGCCGACGTTCTGCTGATCAAAGTCGTCCATATGATCCGGATGGCGGGAAACAATCGACGCCTTGTTGATGTACATTCCGCCATCACCAGGGTTCAGGCGAAAAAGCGGCATCAGTTCAAACAGGTTGATATCGTCGCCTTCCACCACGACGTCCTGCCATAGAGGGTTCTCTTTTTCTTCGATCTTCCCTTTGGAAAAATTTTGGTAGCGATTATTGAATTCTGTCGTCAGATCTTTGACCGATGTATCTTTTGGCATACCCATCGCCAGTGCGAGATTGGGCCAGGAACCATGCACATTCGATACAATTTGTGTGTCACTGGTAAATCCCTTGATATTTTCAAAGATAATCGCAGGAGCCTTCTCACCGATGCCTTTATTGTTGGCACTCAATGCTGCTGAAATGTCCGGCTCCGGATTCACCTCATCTTTCATGCGGATGAGCTGGCCATCTTTCTCAAGCGCATCGATAAAGGTCCTTAAGTCTTTAAAAGCCATTGTTATGCTCGTCTCTGGTTAACCGTTCAATTATGGAAAAAGTCAGTACGCACCACATTCCGCCACTGAGCACCCGGCCCCAACTATAGTTGCGACATAACAATTCGTGCTGATTCGTACGCCTGTTCCAAAAAAACCCAATAGAACAATTCAGACAAAAGTGAATATCAATGAGTTACTCATGGAAACTCAGTCGACATTCACCACTTGTCATAATCCGAAGAAAATTGGAGCGATATGCCGCCAACTACTCGCTGGTGGCCATAGAGGATTCGGGCGTATCCGAGGAGGGTGCTGAAGAGGAACCGGTTCCCTGCCACCGTTTCATATTCGGTGGATCCAGATCAAACAGGTCCAGTACCCGCCCCACGTTATGATTGATCAAATCATCGATGGACGTTGGACGGTTATAAAAGGCAGGCATGGGTGGCGCAATCACGGCGCCCAGTAGTGAGGCTTCGTACAAAAGCTTGCAGTGCCCGGTATGCAATGGGACTTCGCGGGGCATTAGCACCAGTCGACGACGCTCTTTCAGTACCACGTCGGCCGCCCGTGACATCAGGCTTTCTGCCGAGGAGTTGGCAATCGCCGAAAGGGTTTTCATCGAGCAAGGCGCGACGATCATCCCCTCGGTTTTGAATGAACCACTGGAGATATTCGCCGCCTGATTGCCGTGACTATGAATCTCATCCGCGAGGCTCTCGACATACTTCACTGCATAGTCTGTCTCGATCTCGATATTGAGACGGGCATATTTACTCAGGATGAGGTGCGTCTCGACCGTCGGGATTTCCTTGAGCATCTCAAGAAGGCGTATGCCATAGATGACACCACTCGCGCCAGAAATGCCTACAATCAATCGCTTCATCTTCATTCTGGTTATTCTCCTTACTGGTCTTTCACTGGCACGGCAGAAAATTCTTTGACTTCAAGCTTTCAGTCATGGAGCCTAACTATAGCAGTGCAATGTCCGCCGGCCTTTTGACGTCGTGACTTTGAATCATCGTGTCAGCAAAATGATGATCACTGATGTTTTCAAGTGCACTATCAGCCTGACGAAATCAATTGGAAACCTTATACATTTAGAGAGAACGGGCTTTCGCAAAGGCTATAAACTCTTAGTCCCCAGCCAGGCAGAAAATTCAGCATTTGATCGACCGTAGTGGCTAGTCAGCAACTGCTGCCAATACAACAACATAGATCTCAAGCAACAATAAGGGTGACCAACATGCATCCAAAACAGAAAATCCTGCGCTTAATCAGTGAATGCGGCTTGCGTCCCTAACTTACTGGGTATTCTCGCGCAGAAAATATTACGTCCATTGCAGGAATGTCACCGCAGTGCCGTCCGGATCGCACAGCCGAAACAATCTCGCGCCCCAGGAAGTGTCTTCAATCGCTGAAGGCAGATTGCCGCGCGCAATGAGTTGTGTATGAGATACGTCGACATCATCCACCTCGACCACCACATGCACCTTATTGGTCGAATCCCCGAGGAGCATCGGCTCAGGCACCCGCTGGTTATCGAGGATCTCGAGCTTCATCCCACCCAGGTCATAGCGTCGCCCGCGCCCGCGCTCGCGGTCCCACCCGTCTACTACAGGCAGACCCAGCATCTCTTCATAGAAGTGGGAGACCACTTCAAACTGATTAGTGGCTAGCGCAATAAAACTCAATTCAATACACCTTAAAGGAATAGCCGGGGTTACTCGGGGAATAGCAAGGTTGCGTTGATCTTGATATCCCAGACCTGGTCATTGCCGCGGTCCTGCGCATAGTAGTCCGCCCCGCCGAATACATTGAGATACTTGCCTCCAACAGAGAAGACCCGCCCCATGTAAATACCTACAGGCCAGCTTTTGCGCTCTTTGCTTGGTTGATTCCAATCCCAGCTCCATAGCTGGTCGGTGAACCGCACATACCAGCCTTTCTGGTTAAACAGCTTCTTAAACTGGTAGGTCAGAATCGGGCCCAAATAGAACTGATCGACGTCCGGGCGCGAATCGCTCCCCGCGAATGACCAGACCTGATAGCCATAGGCACCAAACTGAATGGAGTCGCCATGGGTAAAGAGATTGTTCTTGGCACCGACGATGACGCCACCGGGGCCGGCACTCCATTTATCCGAGCTCGTGCGGTCGTTCTCTCCGGTCGGTATCAGCACAGAAAGAATGGGACCCGCGGTAAACCCCAGCTCTTTATTCACATCCCAATGGCGTACCGGATTGATAATCAGCGTGGTGTCAGTCATTCGCGTCTCCGCACCGGGAAACTCCGGGGTACGCGGTAAGGTGTTAATCGGTATGGTGGGGCGAATCAGCATATTCTGGAAAAACTTGTCATCGCCAAGGTGGACGGGGATAACCGGCTGAATAATAAACTGATTGAAACTGCCGTCCGCATCATGCACGTCCCAGGCGTGCACATTCTGCAGCGCAAACTGAATCAGTGGCGCAGTCGGGTTGGTCGCCATCGCGGCGATATCCTTGTCGCCCCCCTGTGGTGGACGACTCTGAACCCGTCGATTTGAACTGGATGCTGAAGCCCCTGGGTGCGGCTCATAAAGCACCTGATCTGGAGTGCGATTTCCCGATTGATGGGATACGGCCATACTGGCATGCGGTGCATTTCCGTGTGAAGCCAATGAAGGGGATTCACCCTGAAACCGCGAAGTGAATGGGCTGCCTGAAACGTCGGACTCATTGGCGCCCCAGTTGGTAAATTTTCCCAGATGTCCGCCGGTATCTGCTGACGGTCGAGAATCGACAACCCGTAATTTCGGCGCCAGCGCTGAATCGACGTCCGGTTCTGCCAACACGCAAGATGACGAAAACTGCAAAGATAGCAAGCCAATCGCCAGTAGCGACATGTGCACTCTAAGTGATCTCATTGAAAACCTTCTTTATCAAAACCCATACCAAAACCATCTGCAGCCCTACTCCCTGGAGAGGTTTTGAGAGTTCCGGTTTTTCTACCCCATACACTCAGTTAGCGAACAGCTACCCAAGCAATCTGCGCGTCACTCGCTTGCGCAAGTGACGCTGGCTTTTCGACAGACTTCGCTAGCCGCCAAAACCCCATTTGCTCCAGTTATCCAGCACTTTCTTTTTGATATTGTCGGGATAGTTATCTTCGAAGGTCAGGATCCGCTCCAGTGGCTGGCCGGTTTTGGACTCCGCAGGCAAACAGCTATAGGCCGTCAGACCACTGCCATGGATAAAGTCACTCTGGCAGTGATAGGCCTCGAGTCCGGTCCCAACAACATTGGTGATTTCCGGAAATCCATAGGTGCCTTTGGTGGGGTGATTCCGGGTTGCAAAGGCCCAACTCAAATCACTGACATTGTCAGGGTCAATGTCCTCGTTCACCACGATCAGTTTCGTGGTGACATTGCCACAATGCTGGGACCAGAGCGTGGTGGCAATCTTGCGGACAAACTCCTCCATACCCATGCCGGTTTTCTCGTGCCAGTCATTGCTGACCCGCACCACCAGCCACGCCAGCGCGGACTCCATGGTGAGCATCGCGTCGATCACCGGAAGTCCTTCTTTTTTCAATGCCACGGCCACATCACCGGACATAAAGAAGCCCATTCCCACAGTGCACGAATCGATCGGTTTACCGGGAACGGAGATTGGGTAAAGCGGGTTATTGCGATAGGTCACACAGGTCACGGTCATCCGTGCGCGATTCGCCGAATCAAAGGGCAGATAGCCCTGATACTCACCAAACGGGCCTTCGCTTTCGACCTGATCTTTGGACACGAAACCTTCGAGCACCAGTTCGGCATCCGCCGGTACCAGTAAATCGTGGGTCTCGCATTTGACCATGCGGATGCCCTCGCCGAGCAACCGACTCGCGTAGTCATATTCGTTAGTGTAATCCGGGGCTTTCGAGGACGCCTGTGACAGGGCTACTGGCGGCACCCCAAATGCCATGGCCCAGGGGGTGTCCTTGCCATCTCGGGCCCAGGCATCATGTACCATGCCATTATGCTGCGAAGGCAACCAGAGACCGGTCATGGTATTTTTGTTGACGATCATCGCGCGGTTGATCGACCAACTTGTCCAGCTTTCATCTGGCGTGCGAACAATGTTCACGCCGGCCGTTCCTATGTAACGGGCAGCATCGCCATCATGGGCCAGGGGTGCGGGAATTTTGTAGAGGTCGACTTCATCGCCTGTCCATTTGTTTTCCTTACAAGGGGCATCGGCGGCATCGACAATCACAGGGTCATGGACATCGGTGCCCTCCCGCGCTTCGAGATAGGCCTTCTGGATGTCCATCAGCTTCGCCTCGGGAGGCAGCCCCAACATTACCGCCAGACGACACCATTCTTTGCCCGGGGTGCCGGATTTGGTATAGCCAATGTCACAAGCGCGGAATCCATCCGGCGTGTCCTTGATTTTGTTGAACACCGGAACCTGAGCCCGAGACTCATAGGAGTGACGGCAGATCGCTCCCATTTCCAGATTCGTATCGACCTCGTCATCGATCTCTACCGCCTCACCCATCTCCTTGAGCTTTGCGATGTAGTCACGATATGTACGGGGAATTGCTGATCGGTCAACGCTATATGCCATGATGAATTTCCTGTTTGCCTATGCGAGCGGCCCCGATGGGCGCTTGGTTCAGATTACGGAGTGGATTAAAGACTGTCTGCGCAGGACAACGGCGACGATGCCTGTGCGTCAATTGCGGCGTTGCAGCGTGGCAGGACGTCATCTGCCAGAAGACGTAGGCTGCGCTCCCAATTGGATTGCTCGTTTTCTGCGTGGTACGACAAAATCACCAGCTTGCCGAAGCCGCCTGTGGCACTGTGCATATCCAGAATTTTCTGCGCGACGGTTTCCGGCGAGCCGACGAACCACAGGTTGTCCGCCACATAGTCGAGATCAATCTGTGATTCATCCATGTCCGGATCAATCTTCAGGAAGGGGCCGAGCCCAAGCCCGAGATAAACCGGCAACAGGAATTCCCGCCAGCAGCGCCCCATCATCCCGTTAATGGCCAGGGAGCGGGCTTCTTCGTCCGTGGGGGCCACATAGACATCGCGTACAATCCGCCAGTCGGCACGGTTGGGCACACGCTGAACGGTTGCCGCACCTTCCTCCACTGCAGTCCAGTGGGCCGCAGTAATGTCGTGGTCAGGGCTGACGCTTAAACTGACGGGGATATAACCTTTCTCGCCGGCGAGCTTGTGATTGCGGGAACCGGGTGTCAGCCCGGCAATTGCTATGCGCGGGTGTGGCTCGGTAAAGGGACGGAGGTGATAGCCGAGCCCGGCCAACTTGGTTTCCACCTGGCCGCAGGACCAATAGTCGCCGGCAAATGCATGATCGCCATCGCGCCAGAGCCGCGTCATGATCTCCAGACTTTCAAAGGTCATATCCCGATTAACACCGGGGGAAGGATCAATGGCAAATAATTCCCGGTCGGACGGCAACGCGCTGATGCCCACACCCAACTGATACCTGCCCTGCGCCATGTGGTCCAGATACGCTGCCCGATGGGCGAGCTCAACCGGATGGTGATAGGGCAGCAGGTGACCCAGAGGCCCCAGTTTGATCTGTTGCGTCATCGGCAATGCCTGCGCAATCAGCAAGTCCGGCGCCGGACACGGCTCCCAGGGGGCGGTAAAGTGTTCGCCAATCCAGGCTTCCGAAAAGCCCAGGGTGTCGAGCAGTGCAATTTCCTGCAGTGCCGCGGTTTGTCCTTGTGCGATTGAGACTTCAGGTGCCAGTGACGGCATTAACAAACTGCCAAGTTCAATGGACATTGTGTAAATCGATTTCCTACTCAGATTGCCGGAATTTTTCGCTGCGCACTGGCAAGCGGAACACCTGCCTCACACAACGGACCGTTCGGATGTGATTTTCCGGATGGAACACCTGCCATCCGCCCGCTGACGGATCGAATAGGATCAAGCCCAGGGAAAGTTGCCTGCCACTCAAGGTCTGTCTACGCCGCAAAACGTCGTTAATGAACCACAATCCAAAATTAGTACGAAGGTACTAAAAAACTAGCTGGAAATACCTATGGGGCAAGGACGCTGGCGCGGAGAGTATGTTGAAATATAGGGCGCCGGCCGTCAGCAAAATCCCTTTTGTGCGGGTGTCTTGGATCGACGGACAGCAAACAGAAGGACTGATATTGAATGCGCGAAATGCACCGCTATCCCTGGGCCTGGAAAACGATGGGATGGGACTGCATCAAGGTGGCCCACTCCTGAATGAACCATGGCGTGTAATATTCCGGTTGCTCGCTCAGTGCCCGGGTGAGCTCTGTCGGGGCAACCCAGCGCCAGTCGGCAACTTCATTGGAGTTTACCTGCGGCTCCTGCGAGGTCACGCCGGTAAACACTCCGCAGAGTTCATGCTCTGTACCCACGTCGAGATACTGTGCACGGTATTCGAACTCAAAGCGGAAGGTCAGGTCGACCTGCAGGCCCAGCTCTTCCTGCACCCTACGGCGGGCGGCCGCCCCGATACTTTCCCCCCAGCGCGGATGGCTGCAACAGCTATTAGACCAGTAGCCCGGCCACAACCGTTTGGAGGCACTGCGCTGCTGCAGCAGCACTTCTCCCCTGGGGTTAAATACAAACACGGACAGGGCGCGGTGCAATACCCCATCGCCATCGTGACAGGCATCCTTGGCAAGCGACCCGAGTTCGCGCCCCTGCGAATCCACCAGAATCAATGCTTCATGATCAAAGGAGACAATTTTGTCCATAGCGGGCGTTTCACTCTGTATCGGCGTGTAGAGGGTTCCGTTTTTTCATCGTGTCTCTGTCACGGGGCACCCCGCCATGGGGAGCTCACCGTGAGCCACTTCCCTTCCAGACCAGCACACAGTGCAGGATGTCTCCATCATCAACCGACAGAACTGCACGCAAGTTAGCGGGTGCAATCAACTCCACCTGGCTCGCCGGATAGTCCGGGACGTGCGGCACCACGATCGCGCAGGTCAGCGGCACATCGAGCCTGACGGGGAAGCAGCGCGCCTCGATACGGTCGGGCGGGGTAGCCGGGTTGTTCAGCGGCAAACCGTGTGAATGTCGTATCTCCTGCCAACGCTCCGGATCTGTTTCATTGGAGAGTTGCAGATTCAGAGTGCCCGGGTAAGGCGCAAATCCGAGCTGGCTCTGACAAGCCTGCACTACCCAGGGCAGCTGAGTGAAACGACGGGCCTTGCCCTGACCGGTGGTGACGCGGCCGACCAGTGCCGTGGGCAGTTGCCGCATATCATTTCCCTCACCGAGTCGGGCAGAAATTGGTTGTTTGGATTGCACGGGATACCGTGCGTGTATTGACGCGGTCACTTCAAAGTAGCATCCGACGTCCTGTGTGCAAGTGACGGGAATGCACGGGTGACGTCGGCCTGAGCCCTAATTGAGTGGCTGTGATCGCCAATAGTGAAAGCATTCGGTTGTTGCCATTCCCGCGGTGCCCTCAAGGTCGACCCATCCGCTAACTGGTTTAAAACGGTCATGGATTTTTCCCTCAAACCCGCAACCTCTTGCTCCTTTATGCCCGGCTGTTGGCAGCGGAGGGCGGATCATCGACCCACCCGCCAAATGCACTGACAAAATCTCTCATTTCCATTCCGGTGACCGAAATTGCCAAGAAAAAATACGCGATCCGGCAGTTCACTCATTTTTATCGCTGGGTATGATGCGGCGCCTTTTTTATCACTGTAGAAGAGAAGTATGCGTAACAATCATAAAGTTCTGTCCCTCTCCGCTGTCATCGCCCTGACGACCGGCTCCCAGGCTATGGCTGCCGGCTTCCAGCTGGCTGAATACTCCGTAACCGGCCTTGGCCGCGCTTACGCGGGCGAAGCCGCACTGGCTGACAACGCCGGTGCGCAGTTCCGTAACCCGGCAGCGCTGTCGCAGCTGAAAGGCACGCAGATTTCTGCGGGCTCTATCTATGTTGACCCCAACATCGAGGTAGAAGGTGACGTAACTTTTGGTGGACCAGCAGTTTCCACCACCGCGGAAGACATCGCGCACGACGCCGTCATTCCCAACTTTTACCTGTCGCACTCCCTGAATGATGAGTGGAGCCTCGGCCTGGCAGTCGCCACCAACTACGGCATGGAATCTGAGCTGGAAGGCGATTACCTCGCAACACACTTCGGCAACCAGGGCAAAATCCTGTCCGTAGAAATCAACCCGAATGTTGCGTACCAGCTGAACGACGACGTGGCCGTCGGTGCCGGTATTCGCTACGTATTGGGTGAAGGCCACTTTGGCGCCGCGCTGCCTCCTTCAATGGGCGGTACCGACCTGAAATACATGGAAGGTGAAGACGAAGCCTTTGGCTGGCAAGCCGGTGCTACCTGGCAGGTTACTCCGGCCAGCCGCGTTGCCATCGCCTACCGCTCCGCCGTTGACTTTACTCTGGACGGCGAAGCGTCTGGTCTGGCCTATGGCGGTCAGACCCTCGGTGGCAAAATGGACCTGACCTTGCCAGCCTCTCTGGAGATTGCCAGCAACCACCAGCTGAATGCCGAATGGGTACTGCACTTCAGCGCCAACTGGACCGACTGGAGCTCCTTCGAAAAGCTGGAAGCGGACATTGAAGGCTTCGCGCAGCCAGACCTGATCAAAGAAGAAAACTGGGAAGATAACTATCGCCTGGCTGCGGGTACCAGCTACCAGTACAGCGACACTGTGACGCTGCGTGCGGGTCTGGCGTACGATACTTCCGCGGTGAGCGATGAGTACCGCACCCCGACCATTCCGGAAACCGATCGTATCTGGACCAGCTTTGGCGCGGCCGTACAGGTTTCCCCGCAGCTGACCGTGGACGGTGGTTTCACCTACATCTTTGCGGAAGATGCGACCATCAGCGAAGAAGTGATTCTGCCGGCGGGCAACAGCTTTATCGTCTCCACCCTGGAAGCGGAAATGAACGGCAGCGTTTGGCTGGCAGGCCTGCAGGCGAGCTACCGCTTCTAAGCGGCACGATCGCAAGGTCCAACAGGAGTAGCGCAGATCGCGCTGCTCTTGTCGCCCTGCTTCGCCGAGGCAGAACGGCCACTCGGTGGATCCGGTGTGGCTGTTCTATTGATGGTGTTCTTTAGCGAATAGACGACTTTGCATTTAAGTCAAAGTCTCAGCGTCGCGCTTCCAGAAACTCGCTTCCCACGCTCTCTTGCCGAAACGCTCTTGCCAGCAGTTCCATCGTGGTGTGCGAGGTTAGCCCGCTGCTGCTTCAGGATTGGTCTGCAAAGGCTTGAGCTTGGCAAGCGCCTCCCAGACGGCCGGCGGAATTGGCCAGTCTGCCCACTCATGCGCCTGCCTAACCCGTTCGGGCCAAGTCACGCCACAGACAGTGGCGGAGATATCAGAATCCCGCATCGAACTTTGCAAGGCCAGAGCGCCCACCGGTACGTCGTGCTCAGCACACATTTTTTCAATGGCGTGCACCAGTGCCAGCGTCGGCTTGTTCGCCTCCCGATAGGCATAATGCGACTGCACCGCACTGCCTTTCGAGAGTATGCCACCGCCAAAAGGCGCCGCGTTGAGTACCGCAATGCCTCTCGATTTGGCCAGCTCGATCATCGGCGCTGCATTATTGTTTACCAACGTATGTCGGTTGTGGCTCAGTAACACATCGAAGTCTCTTTCCATTAGCACCGGCATCATCACATCAATATTGCCCGCCGCGAGCCCGACGGCAGTGGCCAGCCCCTCTTCCTTGATTTTGAACAGGACATCGAGCGCGCCGCCCTCCCGGGTGACTTCCTTGAGATCGGCCGCATATTCAATATCGTGGATATGCAGAATATCCACGCGCTCGACACACAGCGCCTCCAGGCTCTTCTCAAAGGACTTGCGTGCCTGGTTGCCGTCGAACTTGCGGCTTTGCAAATCCATATCGAGCTTGGTCGACAGTACCCTGCCCTCGGGCCAGCCACCGAGTTCGCGGACCACCTTGCCAATGCGTTCTTCGCTGCGACCCACGGCATAGTTGCGGGCCGTATCGATAAATCCGTCGGGGCGTTCGAGGATGGCGCGGATCGTGCCCAACGCGCGATCCTCATTGACTTCATACCCATAGAGATCCGGCATACTGCCGAGGCCAGTACTGCCAAAGCCCAGTGCCGGTACCCGTAATCCCGTTTGCCCGATCTCGCGATTTACCGCCATAACAGTCTTCCCAGTTTGAGTGTGTACATCCGTTCCGTACGGCCAGGTGACCAGCAGGACGAATAGATTAGGGGAAGTTTAGTTAGGCAATCGCAGGAAGGTTTTGGAACGGCAGTTTTCTACGCGAATATTCACATGTGGCCTGGTGACGTCGTGGCGCGCGCGATCAGGAAAGAAAATTTGAAGGGGAAAGCGAGCTGGCACTGCGGATTCCCGCAGTGCCAGTGATAACCAGACGGTGTGTCGCCGTTATTCCCACTCGATGGTGGCAGGCGGCTTGCTGGACACGTCGTAGGTGACGCGGGAGATATGTTCAATTTCGTTGATGATGCGGTTGGACACACGCTCGATCAGCTCGTAGGGCAAGTGTGCCCAGCGAGCCGTCATAAAGTCGACGGTTTCTACTGCACGTAGTGCCACGACATACTCGTAGCGACGACCGTCACCAACAACGCCCACAGATTTCACCGGCAGGAACACCACGAACGCCTGGCTGGTTTTGTGGTACCAGTCCGCGTTGTGCAGTTCCTCAATAAAGATGGCATCGGCTTCACGCAGGATATCGGCGTATTCCTTTTTCACTTCGCCGAGAATACGCACGCCCAGCCCCGGGCCCGGGAATGGATGGCGGTACACCATATCGTAAGGCAGGCCCAGCTCCAGGCCGATCTTGCGCACCTCATCCTTGAACAGTTCACGCAGCGGTTCCACCAGCTCAAACTGCATGTCTTCCGGCAGACCGCCCACGTTGTGGTGTGACTTGATCACATGCGCCTTGCCGGTCTTGGCAGCCGCAGATTCGATCACGTCCGGATAGATGGTGCCCTGTGCCAGGAACTTCACATCTTCCAACTTGCTCGCTTCCTGATCGAACACCTCGATAAAGGTATTGCCGATGATCTTACGCTTGGCTTCAGGATCGCTCTCGTCCGCCAGACGCCCCAGGAACAGGTCTTCGGCGTCGGCACGAATCACCTTGACGCCCATGTTGTCGGCGAACATCTCCATGACCTGATCGCCTTCATTCTTGCGCAACAGGCCATTGTCGACGAATACACAGGTCAGCTGATCACCAATCGCCTTGTGCAGCAGCGCCGCCACTACAGAACTGTCGACACCACCAGAGAGGCCCAGCAGGACATTGGAACTCCCGACCTGCTCACGTACTTTGGCGATGGAGTCTTCAATGATGTTGGCCGGAGTCCACAATTTTTCGCAGCCACACAACTCAATCACGAAGTGCTCATAGATACGCGTGCCCTGCAGGGTATGGGTGACTTCTGGGTGGAACTGTACACCGAAGAACTTTTTCTCCGCGTGGTACATGCCGGCGATCGGACAGGAATCCGTAGAGGCCATCAACTCGAAGCCTTCCGGCATCTGCACAACCTTGTCACCGTGGCTCATCCACACATCCAACAGGGCGTGGCCGTCACCATCGAGATGATCCTTGATGTCGTGCAGCAGCGCAGATTCACCCTCGACCTTCACCTGGGCGTAACCGAATTCGCGCACATCACTGCCCTGCACTGCGCCACCCAGCTGGTGCGCCATGGTCTGCATGCCATAACAGATCCCCAGTACGGGAACGCCCAGATCAAAGACCACTGCAGGCGCGCGCGGGGAACCTTCCTCCGGCACAGACTCCGGACCGCCGGCGAGAATAATGCCCTGCGGGTTGTACTCGCGGATTTCTTCTTCGCTCATATCGAAGGCGCGAATTTCCGAAAACACTCCCAACTCCCGTACACGACGGGCAATCAGCTGGGTGTACTGGGAACCGAAGTCGAGAATCAGGATGCGACTGGCGTGAATATCTTGGGACATGGCTCTCTCGAGAATTGAAGCGGGTAAAACCCAGAAACTGCGAGCGGACCCCTTGGGTCCGCTCGCCTGTTAACAGTTTAGCCGGCACCGATTATGCGGTGCCCTGCCAATCAGCGACCGCCAACCGGATAGTTGGGCGCCTCTTTGGTAATGGTCACGTCATGCACGTGGGACTCGCCCATACCAGCAGTGGTGACGCGTACAAACTCGGGACGGGTACGCATGGTGTCGACGTCGACACTGCCGGTGTAACCCATCGCAGAGCGCAGGCCGCCCATCATCTGGTGCACAATCGCGGCCAGCGGGCCCTTGTAAGGTACGCGTCCTTCAATGCCTTCCGGCACCAGTTTTTCAGCGCCTTTGCTGGCGTCCTGGAAGTAGCGGTCAGAAGAACCCTGGGTGCGGGACATAGCGCCGAGGGACCCCATACCACGATAGGACTTGTAGGTACGGCCCTGGTACAGCTCAACTTCACCAGGTGCCTCTTCGGTACCGGCAAACATCGAGCCCATCATGACAGAGCTCGCGCCCGCCACAATCGCCTTGGCGATATCGCCGGAGAAGCGCACACCGCCGTCTGCAATCAGGGGCACGTCGGTATTCTTCAGCGCGCGGGCCACTTCAGAAATGGCACTGATCTGCGGTACGCCAACGCCACTGACGATACGGGTGGTACAGATGGAACCGGGGCCAATACCGACCTTCACCGCATCGGCACCGGCCTCAACCAGCGCAGTTGCCGCTTCAGCAGTGGCGATGTTGCCACCGACCACATCCACTTCAGGATGCATTTCTTTGATACGACGGACGCGGTCCAGCACATTGCGAGAATGGCCGTGGGCCGTATCCACGACCAGCACGTCGACACCGGCTTCGACCAGTGCCGCCACGCGGTCATCGGTGTCCGGGCTGGTGCCAACAGAAGCACCCACTCGCAGACGACCATCGGCATCCTTACAGGAATTCGGGTACTGCTCTGCCTTATTAAAATCTTTGACAGTAATCAGGCCGCGCAGCTCCAACTGGTCATTGACCACCAGAACCTTCTCGATACGGTGCTGATGCAGCAGCTCCTGGACACGCTCCGGGGCAGCACCTTCGGTCACGGTTACCAGGCGTTCCTGCGGCGTCATAATGCTGGCGACTGTAGCATCCAGATCAGTCTGGAAGCGCACGTCGCGGCTGGTGACGATACCGACAAGGTTGCCCTTGTCCATCACCGGGACGCCGGAGATATTGTGGTGGGTGGTCAGGGCGATCAGTTCGCGGACCGAGGCGCTGGACTCGATAGTAATCGGATCCTTTACCACGCCAGCTTCGAACTTCTTCACAGCGCGCACAGCCAGCGCCTGTTCTTCGATCGACATGCTTTTATGGATAATGCCGATGCCGCCTTCCTGCGCCAGCGAAATTGCCAGACGCGATTCCGTCACGGTATCCATTGCGGCGGACACCAGAGGAATATTCAGGGAAATGTTGCGGGTCAGCTGAGTTTTCAGCGAAACGTCTTTGGCGGTCACCTCGGAATAGCCGGGCACCAGCAGGACGTCATCAAATGTGAGAGCTTCGCGCGCGATGCGCAGACCAGTATCAGACATGGACACTCAAACCTCGATAGGGCGGGATTGGGTATCGGCGCGATTATAGCGGCAGTTTCGCTGTGGTCAAAAGACAATTTGCATTTTGTGCCCAAATGCTATTTCTTTGGCAACCCGACCGGACCCCGGCAATACCCGGGAGTCACGGAAATCCTCAGATAAAGAGAAGGCAATGCCCCGCTATACCCCTCCGCCTCCCCCCAATCCTGCCGCTGGCGCTTCCGGCAATGTCCGTCAGGAACGCAGTGTACTCAGCGTCAGCGACCTGAACCGGGAGGTGAAGCAGCTACTGGAAGGCAGCGTACCGCTACTCTGGGTCAGCGGGGAGATCTCCAATTTCGCCGCGCCCAGCTCCGGCCACTGGTATTTCACTCTGAAGGACGCCCGTGCACAGGTGCGCTGTGCCATGTTCCGTGGGCGCAACCGGTCGGTCTCCTTCCCGCCCACCAACGGTCGCGAGGTGCTGATTCGCGCCCGGGTCAGTCTGTATGAAGGTCGCGGTGAATTTCAGCTGATTGCCGAGCACATGGAAGAAGCCGGATTCGGTCTGTTGATGCGCCAGCTGGAGCAACTGAAAGCCAAACTGAAGGCCGAGGGCCTGTTTGCGCTGGAGCGCAAGCGTCCCCTGCCCGCACTGCCCGCGAATATCGGCATTATCACCTCGCCCACGGGCGCCGCAGTACGCGACATGATCCAGGTACTGGGGCGACGCTATCCCGCTGCAAATATCGAACTTTGGCCGGTGCCGGTGCAGGGCGAAGGTGCCGCGCAACAGATCGCCGATGCGATTCGCAAGGCGGGACGCCTGGGCCGACACGATCTGCTTATTGTGGGGCGTGGAGGAGGCTCCCTGGAAGACTTGTGGGCATTTAATGAAGAGGTCGTTGCGCGTGCACTGGCGGACTGCCCTACCCCCACCATTTCCGCCGTTGGCCATGAAACCGACAACACCATTGCGGACCTGGTCGCTGACGTCCGCGCTCCGACGCCCTCGGCCGCAGCGGAAATTGCCAGCGCTAACGCCGCGACCTTGCTGGAAACCACGACCACCCTCAGCCGCCGACTGGAACGCGCCATGCAACAACAGCTGCGCCATCTCGGCCAGCGCGTGCAGATTACCGGCAATCGTTTGCGCCACCCGCGTGAACAGCTGCATAACCGCGCCCAGCAACTGGACCATCTGGAATTGCGCCTGAAGGCAGCGATGGAGAACCAGGTAGAGCGTCGTCGCCAGTCACTGTCATCCAGCCTGCGCAGCTTCGCGCGGGTTCATCCGGAACAGCAGCTCGCGATCAAGCGCCAGCAGCTCGCCACCGCGATGCAGGACCTGCAGCGCAGCTGGAAAGACTTGCTGGCGCGCCGGCAGGATCGCCTGCAGCACGCCGCCGCCATGCTGAACAATGTCAGTCCCCTGGCAGTCCTGCAGCGCGGCTATGCCATCAGCCGCAATGCCGACGGCCAGGTCATCAAGAGTGCCCGACAAGTCACCGCGGGCGAGCAGGTTTCCGTCACGCTCGCGAGTGGGGGATTCGAAGCCACCGTCAGTCAGGTGCACGCAGAGTCAGATTGACCACTGACCCACACCTGACGGTGCACCGGCGCCCGTTCGCGACCCTCTTTTCGGCACCTTAAACTTGGTAGCCTACCCACTGGGAGGCTGCCGCTGGTGCCTGTTTTTCCCAACTTGCTGCAACATCTGACTCTTCCGCGATCATCACAGCTTGCCTGTCTCGCCGTGACCACGCTGACTTTGCTCTTTGCCGGGTGCGAAAAAACGGAACAGGAGCCCGTGAGCCCGGATGCTGCGCCTGAGCTTGAGAGCCTGGAAATCATCGCCACTACCAGCTCATATACGGAAACGGGCGATCTCGAAGCCATACGCAAGCGCGGCTACATTCGCTTTGCCAATGTGACGGGGGGATATCCAGAGATGCTCCCCCGCGACAGCATCATCAACCAGCGCAACCGGTTCCTCGCAAACGAATTTGCCAAGCGCCTGGGGCTGAAACCCAAATGGATTATTGCGCCTAATTCTGAATTCGCAGTCGACATGGTAAAGCGTGGCGAGGCCGATATTGTTGCGGACTACATTACCCTGAGCCTCACGCAGGATGATGCTGTCGTTTTAAGCACACCGCTAAAACAAACCCATCGTGTATTAATTACCACGACTAATGGTCCCGATGTCTCTGACATCAGCAAGCTCAAAGGCGCAACCATCTTCCTCTGGGAAGGTTCAGCCCATGTTCAAACCGGAGAACAATTGCTGAAGGACTATCCGGAAGCCTTTGCAGAGGTAAAAGTCGTCCCGATTCCCGGCGAAAAAACCGACCACTTTCTCGATCAGATGGCACGGTTACCGAACGCCGTGACCATCGGCAATCTCGCGCTGGCAAATGAAATTGCCAGTTACCGTATCGACCTGAAAATTGGTCAAAAGATAGGAGATGAAATCAATATCGCGTGGGCAGCACGTGAGGCGTCGCCAGTCCTGCTGAACCGCCTCAATACTTTTCTGACGCGCCAACTGATCCAGGAAGTCGGCGACCGTGCTACCAACTGGCGTGCGATCAAGAAGTCCGGGGTAATTCGTTTCGCCACCTATAACAAGCCGACCAGTTATTTTATCTGGCGAGGCACGTTGATGGGCTTCGATTACGAACTCGCCAAGATGTTTGCCGATGAGCACAACCTGCAGCTACATGTCATGGTGGTACCCACCCACGAGCCGCTCACCAAGTGGGTTACCGAAGGGCTCGCTGACTTTGCCGGCGCATCGACAACCATTACCGAGGAGCGCAAGGCCCAGGGCGTCGCCTTCACAAATACACACTTTGAGTCAGGTACACGCGTGATCAGTAATGAAAACGATAAACCGATCGAGACGCTGGCAGACCTCAACGGCCGCACCCTGACGGTCAGGGCCCACTCCATTTACATCGACATCGCCAAGCGACTGCAGGAGCAAGGCATTGACGTCAAGGTAGAGGAGGCTCCGGATGACGTCTCGCAGGCACAGATCATTAATGGTGTGGCAGAGGGAAAGTACGATGCGACCCTCGAGGACACCCACCGGGTTGAGATCCGCGCGGCCTTTAACCCCAATCTCCGTGTGGGCGTCCAGGTGGAAGAACCATTGCCCCAGGGCTGGATGGTCTTACAGGGCAACCGCAGTCTACTGAGGAAACTCAATGCCTTTGTCCAAAAGTACAAAAACGACCCCGAAGCCGATGCAATCTTCAAACGCTACTTCCGTCCCAATGCCGCTTTCCTGAAAAAAGCGACCGCGAAAATCAAGCCGGGCGAGCCGCTCTCTCCCTTCGACGACCTGGTCAAAAGTGCGGCCAAGAAACACGACTTTGACTGGCGCATGATCGTTGCACAGATGTGGGCCGAGAGTAGTTTCAACCCCAAAGCGGTATCGTCCACCGGTGCCCAGGGGCTGATGCAGGTCATGCCCGGTACCGCGCGCGACATGGGGTTTCCACCACCGGTATTCGACCCGGAGAGAGGCATCGACGCGGGCGTGAAGTATCTCAATTGGGTACGGGATCGCTTTGAAGAAACGCTGCCCGCGACCGAGCGGCTCTGGTTTACGCTGGCGTCTTATAACGCAGGCTTTGGCCACGTGCGTGATGCGCGCCGATTGGCGGAGAAGCTCGGTCTCGATCCCGATAAGTGGTTCGACAATGTGGAAGTGGCCATCCGCAAGTTGTCAGAACCACGCTATTTCGAAAAGGCGCGTTATGGTTTTGTCCATGGCGATGAACCGGTGGCGTATGTGCGTAAAATCAGCCACCTTTACCAATCGTACACGCAGATCACCAGCGGGGATGTGAGTTGGCGTCCGCCGATGAAGACGCCGCACCAGTGGTTTATTGCCCTCTTCAAACAGTCAGCACAATTTTGCCGATATGGCTGCTCGACTCCATCAGGCGATGCGCATCGGCTACCTGGTCCAGCGGGAATGTGGCCGCAACCT
This sequence comes from Microbulbifer sp. ABF4_148, assembly GCF_056158985.1. Classification (NCBI taxonomy): domain Bacteria; kingdom Pseudomonadati; phylum Pseudomonadota; class Gammaproteobacteria; order Cellvibrionales; family Microbulbiferaceae; genus Microbulbifer; species Microbulbifer sp. ABF4_148. The sequence goes on along the minus strand of NZ_JBSWUI010000001.1, from coordinate 2,234,177 downwards.
GCGGGCGAAAGCGCCCCTCGCGGATTAATGGCCACACCACCTGCTCCAGCTTTGCAGCAATCGCCGCCTTGACCTCCGGTGGTTGCGGACGCAGGGTGGAGCCGCTCAGGGAAAGCCGCTTGAGCATAACCGGCAGCATGTTCACCTGCACTTTTGCCCCCTGAAGATAGGCGATATTGACGATGCGACCATCGGCAGCAGCCAGCTTGATGTTGCGGTCAATATAGTCACCGCCCACCATGTCCAGAATCACATCTGCCCCGTATCCGTCCGTGTGCTGGCGAACTACTTCCACATAATCATCGGAGCGATAATTGACGGCGAACTCGGCACCGAGTTTTTCACAGGCGCGGCACTTCTCATCCGATCCGGCAGTGGCAAACACACGGGACCCGAGTGCACTCGCCAGCTGAATGGCGGTAGTGCCGATGCCAGATGAACCGCCGTGCACCAGTAATATTTCACCGGGCTTCAACGCCGCGCGATCAAAGACATTACTCCATACGGTAAACAGGGTTTCGGGCAGGGCCGCCGCCTCGATCATACTCAGCGCCTCGGGCGCCGGCAGGCACTGGCCTTCAGGCACTACCACCTGCTCCGCATAGCCGCCACCATTAGTCAGCGCACAAACCCGATCTCCCACCTGCCAGCGTTCGACACCGCTGCCAGTACCGATGACGGTCCCGGCAACTTCGAGCCCCAACACAGAAGACGCTCCAGGAGGCGCGGGATAAAAACCCTGACGCTGCACGACATCGGGCCGGTTAACTCCGGCGGCTTCCACCTGAATCAACACCTCTCCGTCGCCCGGCTCCGGTGCTGCACCCTCGGCCATCACCATGACATCCACGTCGCCAAACTCTGGCAAGTCGATATACCGCATTCTTCCCCACTCCGTTGCATCGAGTTCATCAATTCAAGCCCAAATACTTCAGGCATAAAAAAAGCCCGGCCAGGCCGGGCTTTATTCTAGGGCAATTTCACCATGCGAACATTAGAGGTCGTAGGTGAATTCCACCCCCATCACACGGCCCTTGTTGAGCGGAGTAAAGCTTGCGCCCATACCGCCCAGAGTCGCCGGCAACTGGGTATTGTTACCCTCGGTCACTTCGTCCAGCATGTTCTTGCCGAACAGTGACAGGCGGTAGCTACCTTCTGCCGGGGTAAAGCCAAGGCTGAAATCGAGCATATCGACTTCGGACAGCATGCCGAGGTTATTATCGGTATAAGGCGCCGCATCACGATGGTTGAAGTTGATGCGTGAAGTGAGCGAACCCAGTGAGCCCAGTTCCAGATCATGGATCAGGCCTACACCGTAGGTCCAGGGCGCCAGACGCGGGATATCCAGGCCAAGATCGATCGCGTTGACGACGCCGTCCCCACTGATATCACCGTTGACACTGTCGTAGTCGCCGTCGACGTAACCGACATTCATGGTGAACAGCAGGTTATCGGTCATGGCAGCCAGCGTTTCCAGCTCGGCGCCGCGAATCGTCGCGTCAGCGGTATTGCGGATAATCTGCACTACGCCCACAGCCGGGTTGGACAGGTTTTCCTCACGCTGCATATCGTCGATGGTGTTGTGGAACAGCGCCAGGTTGGTACGCACCCGGCCATCCATCCATTCGCTCTTCGCACCGATTTCGAAGCTGGTCTGCTCTTCCTGGTCGGTCGGCCCCGGCAGCTCTCCCGGACCGGTATTGCGCATGTTGTAACCACCACTGCGGAAGCCCTTGGTCCAGAAGGTATACAGCTGGGCATCATCGGACAGATTCCACTGCAGACCGACTTTCGGAGTAAACGCGTTCCAGGTTTCGCTGTCTTCAAAATCGTAGGCGACACAGCCGCCGTCGAGGGTACACAGGTTCACCGGGATAGTGGCGATACGCGCGTCTTTCTCTTCGGTGGAGTAGCGGCCACCCAGGGTAAATACCCACTCATCGGACAGATCGATATCCGCCTGCACAAACACACCGCGGGCCTCGTGGTCCTGCAGGCCACCGCCGGTCCAGTCGAGTCCGCCCGGGGCAGACAGAGGCAGCAGGCGATTCTCATAGTATTCGAGATCCTGGCTGAACCAGTACAAACCGGTGGTCAGCGCAGTGGCGCCAAAGCGGCCGGCGTAGCGCAGTTCATTACTCAGCTGGCTCTGGGAAACCTTGGTGTTGGCATGGAAGCCGAAAATCGGCAGGCTATCGATATCGCCGAGGCCGACGGCATCGTACTCGCGCCAGGCGAGAATATTGGTAATGGTGCCATCACCGAACGCCACGTCGTGGTTGTATTCGGTAATGACCTGGCTCCACTCGTCTTCCTGGAAGCCTTCCTCGTCAATCGCGACCTCAAAAGAGTCGTCGCTGTTATCCCAACCGGTAATACCGAACAGGCCTGCTATCTGCTGGGCGCCCGGGGCAATCAGGGTGCCGTCAGGAGCGAAGATCGGTTGACCGCGGTTCTGACCAACAACACCGTCGGAATCCATACGGCCATGTTCAGCGCGAATCAGCAGCTCGGAGGCTTCAGTCAGTGCAATGCTGACACTCGGGCGGATGAACCAGCTCTGGGAAGCACCGAGGTTGTCGTTGCCGGTGGCCACGTTCTCGAACCAGCCCTGGTCGTCGTTATAGTAAGCCGTCAGGCGACCATTCACTCGATCGGAGATAGCGCCGTTGAGGCTCATGGCCGCAACGGTATCGAGGTTATCGGTGGTGGAGAGCTTGAATTTGGAGCTGAACTCTTCGGTTGGGCGCGCGGTTTTAATCACCACCGCACCGCCGGTTACATTGCGGCCGAACAGCAGGCCCTGCGGACCACGCAGCACCTCGATACCTTCGAGGTCGAACATGTCGGTGACGACACCGGCGTTGATGCCCATATACATGCCGTCAACGAAGACACCAACGGTCGGGTCAATCGAGGGTATAGAGCTGTTTACACCCAATCCGCGCACGGTAAAGTTAGCGGTATTTTTCACCGTACCCACATCGTCAAGCTGCACATTCGGCATCTTGAATGAAAGGCTCTGGAGATCCCGCGTCTGCAGGGCTTCCAGCTGGTCACCGGAATACGCAGTAGCCGCGACAGGCACTTCCTGTAGCATTTCCGCGTCCGCGCGCTTACGGGCGGTTACCTCGACCTCATCCATGATGGTGCTGATCGCACCCTCATTTGCCTGGGCGACGCCAATACCACTGGCTACCCATAAAGCGGCAACCGAGCAGGCCGACAGCAGTACGGACGGTTTCCAGGTGGGGTTTTGACTTTCCATCTTCATCTCTCCATCGCTTTCGTTGTTTTTATCGTGATTCAGCAACGGGATTACGCGGTCGGTAATGCAGCCCCCCGGTTATTTTTTTGTGGGGGTATCCGACCTGTGACCGCGCCGAATATCATCGCCAGCAGGCGACATCGAAAGAGTAACCGTCTCTCGCCATGGGGGAAAGGGAATTCACGCCTTATCGGCGGCAATTACACCAACTCAAAGCGTGACTAGATAGTCCGTACCAGTCAAAACGGAATTTCTCAGGGAGAAACACTCGCGCGCACCAAAATGATTCAGCAAATCTTGCACGCGCTTCCGCCTTTCCACGTTCACCACCCCAATAACAACAAGGTTACGGGCGGGCCCGTCCTTCCCGGAGCAGCTGCCAGTTAGCTGGCATCAGGTTTACGTCTTTCGATCACTCGGATATTCACTACGCGACAGGCAGAGTTTTGGATTCCGCTTTCCAGGCGAAACGAATCACAACGACCGCCGATGCGTTTTTGCCGGCGAGCGGATGTCATTCTGGGAGAGGGTCCGGCAGGGACTGTGTCGCAGTCGGATTATCGACACGATCAATCGTGCGGCACAAACACAGAGATTTTGCCGGGAGAGGGAGAAACAGATCCAACCTGCCTCTCCCGGTCTTGTTGCAGCTCGTTAGGGCAGCAGGTTACGGCGCCAGCCTTTCGATGGCCCAGCTTCCGGCGTCATCGCGACGATACATAAAGCGATCGTGCAGGCGGCTGGCCCGCCCCTGCCAGAACTCGATTGCGTCGGGCACTACCAGATAACCACCCCAATTATCGGGAAGCGGCACCGTCTCCGGATAGCGCGTATCCGCCTCTTCAAAGGCATCTTCCAGGGCGTCCCGTGAAGAGATCACTTCACTCTGATGCGATGCCCAGGCCGCCAGCTGGCTGCCGCGCGGACGGGAATGGAAGTAGGCCTCCGAGGGTGCCCGCTTCAGCAGTTCGGCCTTACCATACACGATGACCTGTCGCTCTACCGCCTGCCAGGGAAACAGCAGGTTAACCTTCGGGTTTGCCGAAATATCCTGGCCCTTGCGGCTTTCATAGTTGGTAAAGAAGACGAATCCCTTTTCGTCAAACCCCTTCAGCAAAACGATACGCTGGGAGGGCTGGCCACTGGCATCCGCCGTGGCCAGGCTCATGCAGCTCGGATCGGACAGGCTCGAATCGGCAGCCTCTCTCAGCCAACGGCCAAACTGCCGGAACGGATCCTCATCAAGATCCTCGCGGTCGAGTCCGCCCTTTAAATATTCCCGACGCCACTGATCAATTTCCATCTACTTCTTCCTTCTCGGGATGAATACCTGAATGCTTTGAGGCAAGTTTACCCCCTCGCCGCCTTTTGCCCAGTGATTCAGCTCAAGAGGCAGAAACTTTTGCGCGTAGATGCGCACCGCCCTGGTATGCGCAGACGAGACAATCACGATCCGTGCGTGGACACCCCCACACCAATACGATGGCCTGTCCGTCCCGCCTGCACCCACATTGATGCCAATGACAGTGCCATTACACGCGATTACACCCCGGTCGTTTGCCCAAGAGATGGGACTATACTTGGCCGGTTGTATCGTCGATTTACCCGACTCCAGACACCCCACCGGATTCGTTCAGAGTAAGGACTGGTGCGCAAACTGGATGACACCGGGAATTCGCAGCCATTTAGGGGCGACAGAGAGTCCGATCCCCAACAATGAATTCCTACGAATAACAATTCTCAGAACATCACGGGGATCTCATGAGCAATGTTTACCCACCCGGTCCGTCCGCGGTACCCGAAAACCTGACCAAACCCTCTGGCACCTATCGCCGCAATGCCTGGATTGCGGTAGCGGGACTGGTCGCGTTTATCGCCGTTTACCTCGCTCTGGCAGCGTGGTTTAGTGTTACCGCCTACCGACTGATCTCAAGCGCCTTCGCACCGGGCGGAGATTGGTTTTGGGGGCTCGGCACCGGACTGCCCGCGGCATTGCTTGCCGCCTTTATGCTCAAGGCGCTCTTTTTTGTTAAGCGTGCAGAAGAGAGTCGCGATATCGAGGTTTCCCCCGAAAAGGAACCGCGTCTGTTCGCCTTTTTGCACCAGCTCGCTGATGAGGCCGGTGCCCCGCGCCCTCATCGCGTATTCCTGTCTCCGAGGGTGAATGCCGCGGTCTTCTACGACCTCACCCTGTTCAACCTGTTCTTTCCCTCCCGCAAAAACCTCGAGATAGGGCTTGGGCTGATCAATACCCTGAACCTGTCCGAATTCAAAGCGGTGCTGGCACATGAATTCGGTCATTTCGCGCAAAAATCCATGGCGGTGGGGAGCTGGGTTTACATCGCCCAGCAGATTGCCGCACACCTAATTCATCAGCGCGACATGATTGACAGTTTTTTGCACGGGCTGTCGCGCTTCGATTTGCGTATCGCCTGGATCGGCTGGCTACTGCGTCTGGTTATCTGGAGTATTCGCTCGTTACTCGACACCGTTTTTATTCTGGTTGTGGCGGCCCAGAGGGCCCTTTCCAGAGAAATGGAGCTGCAGGCAGACCTGGTGGCCGTCTCCCTTACAGGATCCGATTCGTTGATTCACGCCCTGCATAAACTGCATGCAGCCGATGAGGCCTGGGACCGCAGCATCGGCTTTGCCCAGGGCCAGGCGCAAAATGGGCATGGCGTTGCCGATCTATTCGCGGTGCAGAGTCACATTATCGAACGACTTGGCGTGGTACTCGATGACCCCACCTACGGCAAGATACCGCCACTGCCGGAATCCGGCCTCGCTGACCATCGCGTGTTTACCCAATCCATCGCATCGCCGCCAAAGATGTGGTCAACACATCCGGAAAATGCGGTTCGCGAAGAAAATGCCAAACGTCACTACATAGAGAGCGCAATTGATGAGCGCAGCGCTTGGGTCGTCTTTGAGGACGCTTCCGTTGTTCGAGCCAAGATGTCAGAGCATCTGTTCCAGGGTGTAGAAGTCACCGTCCAACCGATTGAACAGTCCCTCGAGTCACTGGATCAACAATTCAACAAAGCCTATCTGCGTCCAAGTTTCCGCGGCGCCTACCTGGGCCGATCTATCGTTCGCAATGCACAAACTCCCCAGGAGTTGTACGACGCCAACGTGGCAGATGCCGATTTGGTGGCCACCCTCAACGCGCTTTATCCCACCACGCTTGGCGATGATCTGGAAACACTCAGGCACCTGTATGAGGAGCTCGCCAATCTGGAGGGCATCCACAACAAGACGCTGACCATCAACGGCGGGATCATTCGACATCGCGGCAAGCAGCTGGAACGCGCCGATTTGCCGCAAGCCATCGAGAGCCTGAAAGCGGAGATCGAGCAGGCAGAATCCCAAGTCCGGCAGCACGACTTCCAGTGCCGCAGCGCGCATCTGTGCGCAGCACGCCAACTCGGGGGTGGCTGGGAGGCAACCCTCAAGGGCACCATTGCCCTGTTGCATTACGTCGACCACTCGGAAGCCGAGCTCCATGACGCCCATGGCTATCTGGGCAATGCAGTGGCCGTAGTCACTGCGGATGGCCACGTCAGTGGATCAGAGTTCAACCGGCTGATGCGGGTATCCAATGAGGTCTACGACTCGCTGGCCAGCGTGTACAGCCAGGCATCGGAAGTGGATTTAGGGCCCGAATTAGCGAACGAACTCGGCATTGCCAACTGGTCGGAAGCACTGGGCGAACTCAAGCTGCCTGCGCCCACCCGAGACAACCTGAACGAATGGATACAGGCCATCGACGGCTGGATAGGCAGCACCATCAATATTCTCTCCAGCGTCAAGATGGCGACGCTCGAGCATTTGCTGGGTCTCGAGGCACGGGTAAGCCAAAATTTCCAAAACGGCGCGCAACCCGATGGTGCACCCAGCATGCCGAAAGTGCCCACGGAATTCCGCACGCGGGTTATTGGCACCGAACGCAAATTGCAGACCAAGCTGGATTTCTGGGACCGGTTCCAGACCGCAGATGGATTTGTACCAGCGGCACTGCGCTTCAGTGCAGCGGCAATGATTGTTGGTTCTGTCATCGTTGCCGGCCAGTTTGCCGGTGGCGCGATGATTAATATTTACAATGGTCTGGCGCATCCGGTGCGCGTTGAGATCTCCGGGTCGAGTGCGGTGTTACCCCCCTTCTCAGCCGACACCATCTACCTGTCCAGCCGCAGTGAAATAGAGGTCGCAGCGTTCACTCCGGGGGACCGCCAGATCGAGGCGTTCACCGCCGAGACGGGTCAGATGCACTCTACTTTCGTCTACAACGTTGCGTCGGCGAGCCCACTGGTAAAGTGGCATCAGTCCTACGGCAGCGCGCGCGATCTACCCCATACCGAAATCGGAGCACCACGCTGGACCTCCGTTGATGCGGATGTATTCTTCGCCCCTCCACCGGAATCGATTTCCAGTTCGGGCAATGGCGGTGTCAGGTCAGTGCTCTCCGGCATGGGGGACGAGAACCCGTATCGTCTGCTGCAGCTGGTCGGCAACGAGAAAGAAGTGGAAGCCATGATTCGCAGCCACGTAGTGTGGGACAAAGCGGACTCCGCCTACATCGCTTTCTGGTTGCAGCTGGCACTGGAGCACATGGAGGAAGATTTGCCGGCGCTGCTCGCGGCCCGGCTCGCCAATTATCCCAATGACGTTTTCGGCATGCGCATGCAGCAGGACTCTGTTGAGGGAACCCCTGCCCACAAAACGGTCTGCGCAGATCACAACGCCCTGGCCGACGCCCAACAAGAGAATGTCAATCTGCAGTACCTCTCGGTGCGCTGCCTGACCGATGACACGGCGCAAAACCAACGTTTCCTCGCCGGGCTGGAGCGTTGGCCGGAGCACCCCTGGTTCAATTTCGCAGGCGGCGCGATCTACGCGGAGCAGGGTGACTGGGACCGCGCCGCGGAGGCCTGGCTGACGACCCTCAATCACAGCCGGGCATTCAATGAATGGATTACTGTGGATCTGGCCCGGATTCTGCGATTAATGCCGGACAGCGGCGACGAAATACAGAGCCTGGCATCGCACTCTGATCAACTGGGTTTCCTGCTGTCGGTGGAACAGGAAAGTGCACTGGAGGGCGCCCTGTCCGCCTATGCCAAGTTGTCACGGGGCGAACTCGAGCAGGCGCAACAGCTGGCCTCAAGCCTGGGAGAGGATGCCCATAGACTCACACGGCTCCTCGCTGCCTCGGACGGCGCTGACACGCAAATGGTACAGAGCGCGCTGGCCCTGCCGCCCACACAGGGCCTGGATGATTCAACGGTATGGTTATCCTGGAGCCTGGCGGTGAAGGCGGGACAGGATCCGGCGCCGTTTGAGCAATGGGCCGACACGCAAATAGAGGACAACGACCAGGCGGTGGCATTCCTCAGGCTGCTGCAATCCGGTCAGGACCTGAGCGGTGCCGACCAAACACTCAACGGGCTACCCCCGCGGGTACGCGGGCAGCTCCTGGCCGCAGGGCTGGTGTTGCTCGGCAATGAGGCGCCCGATGATTGGCGTCGCCAGGCCCAGGCTTTGCTGTTCGCCACGGAAAAACCGTTCTTTCTCTGAGTCATCAACTTGTCCTGTTCCAGCAGGCTCTGCATCCCCATCGGGGGGCAGAGCCTGACAGACCTGTCCGGTCCGATTGGTGCCCGGAACTCGCAACACCACCACTCCGGCAACCGCCAGCGATCATCCTGACGCATGCGACACCTTACCCGGAAAATTCGAGTTTCCTGCCTCCTGCCACCACCCCAACCTAAGAATCCAGCGAATTTGCGCCAAAAATCGCAGAGTCTGCAGGCGCTTGCAGCCCCTGTCCGGCCCCGCTAGGCTCCATGCCAAATTCAGATCAATAAGGACCACTGCTGTCATGTCTTCTGCACCCTCCTGCGCCCAGGTATTGATGCATCTGCTCAAGGCGCATCAGGTTGATACCGTTTTCGGAATTCCCGGTGTCCATACCATTGAGCTGTATCGCGGTCTGCCAGGCAGCGGTCTCAAGCACGTTACGCCGCGCCATGAACAGGGTGCCGCCTTTATGGCCGACGGTTACGCGCGGGCCAGTGGCAAGCCCGGGGTTTGCTTTCTGATCACGGGTCCGGGGGTGACCAACGCGGCGACCGCAATGGCGCAGGCCTATTCGGACTCTGTACCGATGCTGGTCATTTCAGCCGTCAATCGTCGCGAAGATCTGGGAATGGGCCGTGGTCGCCTGCACGAACTGCCGCGACAAAGCGATGCCAGCCGGGGCATCTGCCTGTGGCAGCACTCCGTGACGACGGCAGAGCAATTACCCGAGGTCATCGAACGGGCGTTTCAGTTACTCCAGGGCAGCCGCCCCGGCCCGGTGCACATTGAGATCCCCATCGACCTGTTTCCCGCCGAGATGCCGGGCAGCCTGGCCGACTATCGCGCCGCGCCGGCTCCGGCTTTGCCAGCTGCCAGCCTGCAGGCGGCAGACGCTGCCGCCGAGTGGCTGGCGAGCGCCAAACAGCCGGTGATTCTCCTGGGCGGTGGTGCAGCAGCGTGCAGCGAAAGTGCGACTGCACTCGCAGAGAAACTCGCGGCACCCGTGTTCCTGTCGCTGGCGGCCAAGGGCATTGTTGATGAGCGTCACCCCCTTTGCGGCGGTGCCAACCTGAGCTTTGACTGCGTACGGGACTACCTCGAGTCCGCCGATGTGGTGCTGGCCGTCGGTACCGAACTGGCGGAAACGGATCGCAACCTGGTCCGTGAGAACTATGCGTTCTCGGGCAAGCTGATTCGCATTGATATCGATCCCGCACAACTGGTGTGTAATGCCCAGCCGGATCTCGCTATCTGCGCAGACGCAGATGCCAGCATCCGGCAGATTCTGGCAGCGCTGGACGTCGACAAGCGTGGGGAGATTGAAGCTGCTGCGGAATCGCTTTCCAATCTGGTTGCGCGCTGCCGTGAAGAATGGTGGCCGGGATCAGAAGAACGCTTCCCCTGGGTTGAGGCACTGCGCGCAGCGCTGCCGGACGACGGCTTACTGGTCACCGACTCCACCCAGCTGGCGTACAACACCAATCACGCCCTGCCCCTCTATCAGGCCCGCAGCCACATTACCTGCACGACCGGTTACGGCACGCTCGGCTTTGCCCTGCCCGCAGCCGTGGGTGCGCGGCTGGCCAGCGGCAAGCCAACACTCTGCCTTATCGGCGATGGCGGATTGATGTTTACCATTGGTGAACTGGCCTCGGCAGTTGAACAGCGCCTGCCATTGCCCATTCTGGTTTGGAACAATATCGGCTACGGGGAAATTCGGGACTTTATGGACGCGGCGCAAGTTCCTCAGGAAGGTGTTAACCTGCACGCGCCGGATTTCGTTGCGCTCGGCAAGGCCTTCGGGGCCAATGCCTGTCGCATCGACCGCCCCGAGCAATTACAGGACGCCGTGGCCGAGGCACTGTCTGCCGACCGGCCTACCCTCATCGAGATCAGCGTCCCCGAATAACGGCAAGATCATGACAGCATTAACAAGGAGTCAACGCATGACCGCCTTCAGTAACCTGAAACTGGACAAGCTTTACATCGATGGTCGCTGGTGCGATTCAAGCGGTACCGACAGGCATCCGGTCATCAACCCGGCCACGGAGGAAACCGTCTGCGAGGTTGTTCAGGGAACCAGTGAAGACGTCGATGCTGCAGTCGCTGCCGCGCAATCGGCCTTCCGGACCTTCCGCTACAGCACGGCAGCAGAACGGGCGGCGCTGCTCAATGCCATCGCCGATGGTATGGAAGCCCGCCGCGAAGAGCTGATTCAGGCAGTCTCCACACCGCTGGGCTGCCCCGCCCACGTCACCGGCTGGCTGCACGTGGACGGCCCCATTTACGCCGTGCGCTACTACGCGGAACGCGCCGCAGAAATGGAAAAGACCGAAAATGCGGGCAACTCGGTGATTTATCGCGAGCCCGTCGGTGTGTGCGGGTTCATCACCCCGTGGAACTACCCTCTGCATCAGTTTGTTGGCAAGGTGGCACCGGCGATCGCCGCAGGCTGCACCATGATCACCAAGCCATCCGAAATCACCCCGCTGCAAGACTACGTGATGGCGGAGATTATCGATGCGGCAGGCTTGCCCGCTGGTGTATTTAACCTGGTGCCAGGCGCCGGTCCTATCGTGGGTGCCTCCCTGTCCTCTCATCCGGGCATCGACATGGTGTCCTTCACCGGATCAACACGTGCCGGTATCGAGGTCGCCCGCGCGGCGGCGCCGACCGTCAAGCGGGTAACACAGGAGCTGGGCGGCAAGTCCCCGTTCATCATTACACCGGACGCCGACCTCGAGGCAGCAGTCCGCTACGGCTGTGAAGATGTGTTTATCAATACCGGACAAACCTGCACTGCCCTGACGCGCATGCTGGTGCCCGCCGACCGCTACGAAGAAGCGGTCGAAATCGCCAGGAAAGTGGCCGAGGAAGTGTCAGTGGGCATGGATGGGGAAGCCTTTATGGGGCCACTGTCCTCCGCCCGGCAGCGCGACATCGTGCTCGGATATATCGACAAAGGTATTGCAGAAGGCGCGCGGCTGGTCACCGGAGGCACAGAGCTCCCCGCCGGCCAGGACAAGGGCTTCTATGTCCGCCCCACTGTCTTCGCCGATGTCGATAACTCCATGGCCATCGCCCGGGAGGAGATTTTCGGCCCGGTCACCTGCATGATCCCCTACCAGGATCTCGACGAGGCCATCGCCATCGCCAATGACACCGAGTACGGCCTGTCCAGCGGTGTTTGGGCCAAAGACGCCGACAGCGCCCTGCCCGTCGTACGTCGGATTGAGGCCGGACTGTGCTTCGTCAACGGGGGTGACTTCAACTACGATGCGCCATTCGGCGGCTACAAGCGCTCCGGCAACGGACGTGAATTCGGCGCCGCCGGCCTGGACGAGTTTATTGAACTGAAATCGGTGCAGTTGCCGAAATAATCTGCCGTAGCGCCAGCCCAGTGGCTGGCGCTATTGACTGGCCGTTCCTCCAAAGCTATCTTTGCCCGCACATCAAGAGAGTGGCTGACGCCAACGCCAACCTGCCGACCGGGGCAAGGTGGTTTTCTCACCGCGAAAGCGGGAGAGATGGGGCTCTAACCGAGCAATCCAACCGGATTCGCGAATCACTTCGCTGCCTACCCGTCAGCCCTCCAAGCACTATTTGGAGGGACCATGTCCGAACAAGCACTTTCCTGCTCAGAAGTTATCGAGATCGAGATCGCCAACCAGCGTAGCCGTACTGCCGTCCGTGCACGTCGTCGCGCAGATAAGCAACTCCTGTGGCAACTACTGTTCGAAACGGCGGAAGAAGCGTTAAACTTCGCCACCAATTGCCGCGCCAGCGAACAACCCGTTACGGCCCACAAGGCTTGCGAACTCGCCGGTTGAACAGCGGCATGCGCTACGCTTAGTGCATCCGGCACCCAACCGTGCCGATAGTAAAATAAGCGCAGCGCGCCATTGAACCGGGCGCCAAAAGCGCGATTTCGAGGAGCCAAGACAATCCATGTCCAAGTCATCCCCTTTTTATCAGCGACTGAAAGAAGAGCTACAGCAGATCGACGCTGACGGCCTGTATAAGCGTGAGCGCATCATCACCTCGCAGCAGGCGGCGGAAATCCAGGTCAACAACGACACCCAGGTACTGAACTTCTGTGCCAACAACTATCTGGGCCTCGCCAACCACCCTGACCTGATTGCAGCGGCGAAAGAGGGGCTGGACCAGTACGGCTTTGGCATGGCGTCGGTGCGCTTTATCTGCGGCACCCAGGACATTCACAAGGCACTGGAATCCCGCCTGTCAGAGTTCCTGCGCACCGAGGACACCATCCTCTACACCTCCTGCTTCGATGCCAATGGTGGCCTGTTCGAGACCCTGCTGGGCCCAGAAGATGCCATCATCTCCGATGCGCTCAACCACGCCTCCATTATTGATGGAGTGCGCCTGTGCAAGGCCAAGCGCTATCGCTACGCGAACAATGATATGCAGGAGCTCGAAGCTCGCCTGCGCGAAGCCACCGAGGCCGGCGCGCGCACCAAGCTCATCGCCACCGATGGTGTCTTCTCCATGGATGGGGTCATCGCCGACCTGAAAACCCTCTGCGACCTGGCCGACCGCTACGATGCCCTGGTAATGGTCGACGACTCGCATGCGGTCGGCTTCCTCGGAGAACACGGCCGCGGTACTCATGAATTCTGCGACGTGATTGACCGCGTCGATATTATTACCGGCACGCTGGGCAAGGCCCTGGGCGGCGCGTCCGGCGGCTTCACTTCCGGCCGCAAAGAAATCATCGACATGCTGCGCCAGCGCTCGCGCCCGTACCTCTTCTCCAACTCCGTGGCGCCGGCCATCGTGACCGCATCCCTGCGCGTACTCGACATGCTGATGGAAGGTGCCGAGTTGCGTGAAAAGCTGCGGGAGAACTCCGCCTATTTCCGTGAGCGTATGACCGCTGCCGGCTTTACCCTTGCCGGCGCAGACCATCCGATCATTCCCGTCATGATCGGTGACGCCGCCCTCGCCCAGCAAATGGCAGACAAGATGCTGGAGCGCGGCATTTATGTGGTCGGTTTCTTCTATCCGGTTGTGCCCAACGGCCAGGCCCGCATCCGCACACAGATGTCCGCCGCCCACACGCGCGAGCAGCTGGACCGCTGTATCGATGCCTTCGTCGAAGTGGGCCGCGAACTCAATATTATTTAACCGCGTTTTGCGGAACTGGACCCCGGCGAGCGCCGGGGTGTCGGATGACCCTGTGCGCGATATGCCGGTTGCAACCGGCATCCAGAAGCAACCTTCAAACGGTTTTGCTCCGCGCCCGATTCAGGAATACACATGAAAGCGCTTTCCAAACTCAAGGCCGAACCCGGCATCTGGATGACGAACGTCGATATCCCCGAGCCCGGCCACAACGACCTGCTGATCAAGATTCGCAAAACTGCGATCTGCGGCACCGATATGCATATCTACCACTGGGATGAGTGGTCCCAGAAAACCATCCCGGTACCCATGGTCGTCGGGCACGAGTACGTTGGCGAAGTGGTTGGCATGGGCCAGGAAGTGGCCGGTTTCAATGTTGGCGATCGGGTATCCGGTGAGGGCCATATTACCTGTGGTCACTGCCGCAACTGTCGCGCTGGCCGCCGGCATTTATGCCGCAATACCTATGGCGTTGGCGTCGATCGCCAGGGCGCGTTTGCGGAGTACCTGGTGATTCCGGCCCTGAATGCCTTCAAGATTCCCGACAACATTTCCGATGATCTCGCGGCCATCTTCGATCCCTTTGGTAACGCGGTACATACTGCTCTGTCTTTCGACCTCGTTGGGGAAGATGTACTGATCACCGGTGCAGGGCCCATCGGTATCATGGCTGCCGCCGTTGCCCGTCACGTTGGCGCCCGCCACGTGGTGATTACCGATATCAATGATTACCGCCTGCAACTCGCTGAGAAAATGGGTGCAACCCGCGCGGTGAATGTGAGCCGCGAAAAATTATCTGATGTAATGACAGAAATCGGCATGACCGAAGGTTTCGATGTCGGCCTGGAAATGTCCGGTGTGGCGGTCGCCTTCCGCGATATGCTCGACGCCATGAACCATGGCGGCAAGATCGCGATGCTCGGCATCCCCCCTGGTGAGATGGCCATTGACTGGAGCCAGCTTATTTTCAAAGGCCTGGTCCTGAAGGGCATTTATGGGCGCGAGATGTTTGAGACCTGGTACAAGATGGCAAGCCTGATCCAGTCCGGGCTGGACCTGTCGCCGATCATTACCCACAACTTCCCGATCGACGACTTCCAGACAGGCTTTAACACCATGGCATCCGGGGAATCCGGCAAGGTCATTCTCGACTGGCGCTGATCCCGGGACCGTTTTATGGGAGAGGATTCCTCTCCCATCTTGCCCAACTTGTCTTGGCAACCTTCCCCTCTTTCATCTACCCCAATTTCACCTACCCCAATTTCACCTGCCCATCATTCTTACCCAGAGTCGCCCTTCAGCAAACGGCTACCCATCAGCATGATCGGTGCGTACGTCATTGCCTGCGTATTGTTGAACTAGCGATGGGTCGATTGACGGTAGGTTGTCGGTGAGAGCCCCGTCACTTTCTTGAAGGTCCGCGAGAAGTACAACGGATCTTCAAAGCCCAACCGAAAGGAAATTTCCCCAATACTCAGCTCCGAGCTATCCAGCAGGACACAGGCGTGCTCCACCTTCAGATGGGTAAAATGCTGCAACGGTGCGTAGCCCGTCAGTTCTTTATATTTTCGCGCAAAATGGTATTTGGACAGATTACACACGGCCGCCAGTGCTTCCAGGCTGAGTGGCTGGTCGATATTGTCGAGCATATAGGTATGCACGACCTCGTAATCAAAGTTTTTCTGGATGCGTTCGCGCCGCTTCCGCAATCGTGCCAGCAGCGTAAGCATCTGGCGCAGCTGGTTGGCCGCATGCACAAACGCGGTTTTGCCATAGCCGGTCCGCGCAATACTGAGCAGCGATTTAAAGCTGGACTGAAAAGCCGGATCGGCAATACCCTTTAACACCGGGGTTGCCCTGTCCAGGCCGATATGCTGGAAGAAGACATCCGCCAGCGCGCCGCGAAAATGACACCAGTAGATGGTCCAGGGGTCATCCCCATCGGCGCGGTATTCGTGGGCCAGCCCTGGCGGCAATATCAGCACATCGCCCTTGCCAATCGCGCCGTCAAAGGTGCCCGCCCGCAGTCGCCCGGCGCCACTCTCGCAAAACAGCAACAGGTAATCATCGTGACTACCGCGACGCATGGCATGCCCCTTCGCCGACGGATAGTAGCCGAGTGCGGTGGGATAGCACTCACGGGTCAGCAGGTTCTCGCTCAGGTGATCGAGAATAAAGCGCGGGGCGAGGTAGCGCAGTCCGCTAGCGGGCAAGGGCCAGGAAGATGGTTCGCTCATAGCCAACCATTCTAAACCCGGCCGCCCGGAATCAGCAATATCGTCCATGCATGCCGCAATTTCGTCAATGTTAGCGAGGGCTATTCACAGTAAAGTTTGCCTGTTAAGCGCAATCGCCCTTCCTGAGGCCACACGCTCGATCGCAGATGGTACCGCCTGGAGCGCTAGACTGACGGATAGGAACGCATACCACCGACGCAACCAGGGCAACAATGATGACCAGACAAGTACCGATGCTGATCAATGGCGAGTTCATTGAGAGCCAATCCTCAGACAAGCAAGATGTGATAAACCCGGCCACGCAGGCGGTACTGGCCCAGGTCCCCTTTTCCACCCCGGAAGAGATTGATCAGGCAGTCGCCGGCGCCAAAGCCGCGTTCCAGGAGTGGCGGAATACGCCCGTTCCCAAGCGCGCGCGTCTCATGCTCGAGTACCAGCACCTGCTCAAGACACACCAGCGGGAGATTGCGGAAATCCTCGCGGAGGACAATGGCAAAAACCTCGAAGATGCCATGGGCGATGTCTGGCGTGGTATCGAGGTGGTCGAGCATGCCTGCAACATCCCCACACTGCTCATGGGTGAAACCGTCGAGAATGTCGCCTCCGGTGTCGATACTTATAGCCTGGTGCAGCCGCTTGGCGTCACCCTGGGGATCACCCCATTTAATTTCCCGGCAATGATTCCCCTGTGGATGTTCCCGATGGCAGTAGCCTGCGGCAACGCGATGATCCTGAAACCTTCGGAACAGGTCCCCCTGGCCACCGTGCGCCTGCTCGAACTGTTCCAGCAGGCCGGCGCGCCCGCGGGACTCGTGCAGATGATTCACGGCGGCAAGGATCAGGTCGACCAGCTAATCAATCATCCGGACATTGTGGCGACCTCTTTTGTGGGCTCTGTGCCGGTGGCCGAGCATGTGTATCGCTCCACCACCAATCTGCTGAAACGCTCGCAATGCTTCGCCGGTGCGAAAAACCATATGGTGGTCATGCCCGATGCCGACAAGGAAACGGTAATGAATACCCTGGTGGGTTCAACTGTTGGCGCCGCCGGCCAGCGCTGTATGGCCATCAGCGTGATTGTTTTTGTGGGCGATACGATCGAGTGGGCCGGGGAATTGGCGGACCGTCTCAAGCGTATTCGTCCCGGCATCTGGAATGATCCCGAAGCCGCCTTTGGCCCACTGGTCAGCAAGGCCGCGGCCCAGCGTGTGAAAGGCCTCATTCAATCCGGAATCGATCAGGGCGCCACCTGCGTGATCGACGGCCGGGATATCGAGGTAGAGGGCTATCCCGACGGCAACTGGGTGGGCCCCACCCTGTTTACCGATGTGACCACGGACATGGATATTTATCGGGAAGAGATTTTTGGCCCGGTGGTTTCCTGCATGAACGCCGACAACCTGGATGAAGCGCTGCAGATTGTCAATAACAGTCCCTACGGCAACGGCACGTCAATCTTTACCACCTCCGGCGTCAATGCACGGCGCTACCAGCACGAAGTGGAAGTCGGCCAGGTTGGCGTGAATATCCCGATTCCGGTGCCGCTGCCGTTCTTCTCCTTCACCGGCTGGAAGAAGTCGTTTATGGGCGACCTGCATGCCTACGGCAAGCAGGCAGTGCGGTTCTACACCGAAACCAAAACCGTAACAGCCGCCTGGAAAGAGACGCGCGTCTCGGCACCGAATATGAGTATCGCGCTCAAGTAAATTGCTCTTTCACTGGGCATTGCGCGCGGGAGCTACCCCGCGCGCTTTCTTCAGGGCTGCAGGAACCGGACACCCATGCACTACGAACTCAATGAAGACCAGATTGCGTTTCAGGAAACCGCGCGTAAATTTGCGGAAACTTCTATGGCGCCGCTGGCTGCCAGGTGGGATGCCGAACATATTTTCCCGACTGAGCTGTTCATCGAAGCGGGTGCGCTGGGATTTATGTCCCTGTACGTACCCGAAGAAGATGGCGGGATTGGGCTGGGCCGACTGGACAGCACGCTGGTCATCGAGGAGCTGGCCACTGGCTGCACGTCTACTGCGGCGTATATCAGTATCCATAATATGGCCCTGAACATGCTCGCCCGTTATGGCAGTTCGGCGCTCAAAGCACACTGGTGTGAAGCCCTCGCATCCGGCCAGCGACTGGCGAGCTACTGCCTGACAGAGCCAGGCTCCGGCTCTGATGCGGCTTCCCTCTCGACCCGGGCCGATCGGGATGGCGATCACTATGTCATCAATGGTAGCAAGTGCTTTATTTCCGGCGCCGGCGAAACAGACCTGTTGATCACCATGGTACGTACCGGAGAACCCGGGCCACGGGGCATCACCTGCGTCGCCATCCCCGCTGATACGCCGGGCATCCACTATGGTAAAGCGGAAGAAAAGATGGGCTGGAACAGCCAGCCCACACGCACCCTCACCTTCGAAAAGGTACGGGTTCCGATTGAAAACCGGCTTGCCGAAGAGGGACAGGGCTTCAAACTGGCGATGGAGGCGCTCGATGGCGGCCGAATCAATATTGCAGCCTGCTCAGTGGGCGCTGCACGTGCCTGCCTGGATCTGTCCACCACTTATGTGCAGGAACGCAAACAGTTCGACCAACCGATTGCGGAATTTCAGAATACCCAGTTCAAGCTCGCCGATATGGCCACCCAACTGGTCGCGTCCCGTCAAATGATCCGGCTGGCCGCAGCCAAGCTCGACCAGGGCTCGCCCGATCGCGCAAGCTTCTGCGCGATGGCCAAACGATTTGCCACCGATGCCTGCTTCACCATTTGTGACGACGCAATTCAACTCCACGGTGGTTACGGATATATCCGCGAATACCCGATCGAACGCTATTTTCGCGATACCCGCGTACACAGGATTCTGGAAGGCACCAATGAAATCATGCGCCTGGTAATCGCGCGCCAACTCTTGTCTGACCGGCGCGCTGCACTGATTGAGTAGCCTCCCGGCGACCTAACACGCACAGGACAGTCAACAATAAAAATTCAGGGAGAGCACCATGAACGCCATCAGCCCGACCGAAAAGCTTCTGGTCGAAATCAGGGATCACATTGCCATCCTGACCATCAATAATCCGCCCGCTAATACCTGGGACCGGGAAAGCCTCAGCGGTCTCAAGACAATTATCCATCGCCTGAATGCGCTGGAAAAAACAACCGCCCTCGTCATTCATGGCCAGGGCGAAAAATTCTTCTCTGCCGGTGCTGACCTGAAGCAGTTTGCTTCCGGAGACAAGGCAATGGCCGCTGACGTCGCGCGTCTGTTCGGTGAAGCCTTTGAAGCCATGGCGCTGTTTGAAGGGGTGACCATTGCAGCAGTCAATGGCTACGCCATGGGCGGCGGACTCGAGTGTGCCCTCGCCTGCGATATCCGTTTTTTTGAAGCGCATGCACAAGCCGCGCTGCCCGAGGCCAAGGTCGGGCTGCTGCCCTGCGCCGGGGGCACCCAGCGACTGAGCTGGCTCGTCGGCGAAGGCTGGACGTCTCGCATGATTCTGTGTGGTGAACGTGTCGATGCAGAAACCGCAAAAAGCATCGGGCTGGCACAGGAAGTCGTGCCGAAAGGGCAAGCCCTCGAGCAGGCCATCGTGCTCGCCAGCCAGGTCGCACAGCAGAGTCCCGATGCGGTGCGCAGCTGTAAACGCCTGATGATACAGGCGAGAGAGCATGCCTTGTCCGCAGGACTGAAATCCGAGCGCACGCTCTTTGCGGACCTCATTGGCGGGCAAAACCAGCTGGAAGGGACCAACGCCTTTCTGGAAAAGCGTCATCCCGCCTGGCAGTAGCTGCAGAACAATCATCAAACCGGACCAGAGAACACCCATGACCGGAGATATCATCGCCGAGGTTCAACCGGCCCAACGCGGCGCGATCGGCATCCTTACCCTGAACGCCAGCCAACGGTTAAACAGCCTGTCACTGGACATGGTGCGAGCGCTGTACAGACAATTACTGGAATGGCAGAAAGACGAGGCCATTGCTGCCGTATTCCTGCAGGGTGCCGGAGACAAGGCCTTTTGTGCGGGCGGCGACGTCCAGCAACTCTACCGTTCCGCGGTGGCTGCCGACGGCGGCCCCAACAATTATGCGGAAACTTTTTTCCTCGAGGAATACCGTCTCGACTACCTGATCCATACGTTTGGCAAACCGGTGATCTGCTGGGGGCATGGCATTGTCATGGGTGGCGGCCTTGGCCTGATGGCAGGCGCCTCGCACAGGGTAGGCACCGAACGCACCCGCATCGCCATGCCGGAAATTACCATCGGGCTTTACCCGGATGTCGGCGGAACTTACTTCCTCAGCCGCATGCCCCATCGGCTGGGTCTGTTTCTGGGACTCACTGCAACCTCGCTGAATCTTACCGATGCCCTTTATGTTGGTTTGGTGGATCGCGCGGTACCGTCAGAAAAGCGCGAGGAAATACTCGAGCAACTGTGCGGCCAGGCATGGCAGCCGGGCACCAACATAGGTCCGAACGTGGACGCCAACCATGCGATCGCCAGCGAACTCCTGTCCGCTTATGCACACGACGACCTGCCCGCGGCGCAGCTCCAACCCTTAGGTCAAAAAATTGAAATGGCCTGCAGCCAGTCCACCCCGGCCAAAATCATCGCGGCGATTCTCGACTTGCCGGGTGATGCAAAATGGCTGCATAAAGCCAAGGCAGCGCTCCAGGCAGGCTCACCGTTGTCCGCTCGACTCATCTACGAGCAGCTCGAACGCTGCGCCGACTGCTCACTTGCCGACGCCTTCAGGGCAGAATTACAGCTCTCCACCCATGTGGTGCGTTTTCCAGATTTTGCGGAGGGTGTGCGAGCACTGCTCATCGACAAGGACAACAAGCCCCGCTGGCGATTCGATGACCTCGACCAGATTCCACAGCCGCTGATCGAGTCATTCTTTGAGCCACCGTGGAGCCAGCATCCCCTTTCCGACCTGTAATCGAATTCCCCGGAGGAATCATCCATGACAACAATCGCATTTATCGGGCTGGGCAATATGGGCGGCCCCATGGCAGCCAACCTTGTGGCAGCAGGTCACGATGTTCGAGTATTCGACCTGTCCACGGCCGCCGTCGAAACCCTGGCCCAACGGGGCGCGATCGCCGCCAAGAGCGCTGCCGACGCGGCGCAAAATGCGGCAGTAGTGATCTCTATGTTGCCGGCGGGGCAACATGTGGCCGCTCTATACCTGGGTAATGACGACGCCCCCGGACTACTCGATACCCTCAGCCCGGAATGCCTGGTGCTCGACTGCTCCACCATCGACGTCGATACCGTACGACGGGTCCAGCAGAAAGCCACCGAGAGAGGACAACAATTTCTCGACGCGCCCGTCTCCGGCGGAGTAGCCGCTGCCCAGGCCGGCACACTGACATTTATGTGCGGCGGCGAAAAAGCCGGATTTGCGCGGGCGGAATCCATTTTGTCCGCAATGGGCAAGAACATTTTTCATGCCGGTGGCCACGGCGCGGGACAGGTCGCCAAGATGTGCAACAACATGTTGCTTGCTATTCATATGATCGGGACCAGCGAGGCTCTGAAGATGGGCGCAAACAGCGGCCTGGACCCCAGCATCCTTTCTGAGATCATGCTCAAAAGCTCCGGCCGCAACTGGTCACTGGAACTGTACAATCCCTATCCTGGCGTGATGGACAGCCCGGCTTCACGGGGCTACCAGCCAGGTTTTATGGTGGATTTAATGAGCAAAGACCTGGGGCTCGCCATGGACAACGCGAAGGAAACCAACAGCAAAGTGCCGCTGGGCCAGCATGCGGCAGCACTCTATCGCGAGAAGCAGTCCGCGGGAGACGGCAAGAAAGACTTCTCCAGTATTCTTGAGCTACTCGAACACGCCTGAGGTCATCGCAAATTCGGGAATGCCATCAAAACGGATTCCGGCCCTGCTTCGGCAGGGGACGGTGACGTATCCGTTATAAGGTGCAAGAACCTGGTGGAAGGTCTATTAAACGCCAAGGGCAGCATTCAATTGACGATGCATATTCTGCACACCGGGCTCGTTGCGGCCAATCATCACCTTGCGCGGAATGCCTGCAGATAGCCCGCGATGGACACGGTCGACCAGCTGATAGTCCTCGGTTACGGCCACATCATTGATCATCTGGAAATAATCCTCGAATGCCTGCTGTTCCTCAGCGTCTTTTGGCGCTGCAGGAATAAACATGCTGTGGTAAACCACGGACTGGTCCGGGCTAACCGGATAAACCCTCCAGGTTTGGAAGTGGTCATTCACAATAAAGATGACGGTATTCGGGAAGATATAGTTGACGTAGGACGTGTATTCCCGCGGTTGCCACTGGGACTCCGGCAAGTCCTTGAGCTCTTTGATCTGCAGCGAGGGGGAGCTCATGGCATGGTTGCGGCCAAACTGACGATAGTGCGCGATATTGCCGTACGCCATCTTGGCGATACTGTCAGGATGCAAAAAATCGAAATGATAAAACTCATGGAAGGTATCCATATTGAGTTTCCAACTGAATGCGGTGTCGACTTTCTTCATCCCCAGAAAATAGTGGTCGTCGAAACCAAATCTAGAGAGACGCTCCTGAATCCCCCCCAGCACCTCCTCAATATCAAACCGTAAGTCCGGGTTCGGCATCACGAAGATCATGCCATAGCGTTCCTCTACCTGCAGCGAACGCAGGCCAAGTGATTGCCGGTCTACGCCAGGAAAACCTTCATTACCGCCCGGAATACCGACCAGACCTCCTTCAAGGTTATAAGTCCATCCATGGTAGGGGCAGGAAAACAGTCTGCCTTTTTTCGCCTGGCCACTGGCGCACTGTGTCAGGGGTGCGCCACGATGCGAGCAGATGTTGACGAACGCGTTCAGTTCCCCCAACGCATTACGCACAATGAGAATCGGGACACCGGTATCATCAAAGGTGAAGTAATCGCCGGGATTCGGGATCAGGCAGCTGGGCCCGACAAACTGTGCATGGTCGCGGAACAATGTGCGCTTTTCGCGGACAAAACGCTCAGGATCGGTGTACTCGCTGATGTCGATCTGCATGATATCGTCAGCCAGCGTGGTGGTATTCTCGTCGACCAGACGCATGAGTGTCTTGACTTCATCGAGCAATAAATGTCGCTGCATTGACGCCTCCCCGGCTCAACCAATATACGGGCGCAAGGTACCAGGGATTAAAAAAATGGGCTCTGCGCGAGCCCTACAATCCCAGCACGAATTTGGCCACAATGTTGCGCTGAACCTCCTGTGAACCGCCAAAGATGGAGGCGGCGCGATTATTCAGGTAACGCGGAACAATCGAGCTAACATAATTGGGCCGCTCGTCACTGCCATCGTCAACCGGATCCATCGGGATCCCCTGGTATCCAATCACTTCAACTGCCAGCTCATTGACCGCTTGTTCAATTCGGGTATAGGTGAGTTTCATCACCGAAGACTCTGGCCCTGGTGTTCCCCCACTACTGAGAGACGACAAGATGCGCAGTTCGATAATTTCCAGTGCCTGCAGGTCAATATCGATTCGCGCCACTTTGCGGGCAATCGAGCCGGTACGATCGAAGCCAGGGTTCGTCTCCCGCACATCGTCGATCAGCGCCTTGAGTTGATTCAGCTCGTGGCGAATTCGGTCACCACTGAAACCACCACCGCGCTCAAACTCGAGCAGGTACTTGGCATAAGTCCAGCCCTTGTTCTCCTCGCCAATTCGATTGGATTGCGGGATCCGAACATTGTCAAAGAAGACCTGATTCACCTCATGGTCGCCCGCCATGGTGATAATGGGCTCAACGGAAATCCCCGGCGTGCGCATATCCACGAGTAAAAAGCTGATGCCATGCTGTGGCTTGCACTGGCTGTCGGTCCGCACCAGGCAGAAAATGTGATCCGCGAGATGGGCATGTGTTGTCCAGATTTTGGACCCATTCAGCACGTAATCGTCACCATCGCGTTCGGCCTTCAGTTTCAGACTCGCCAGATCCGATCCGGCACCGGGCTCAGAGTAGCCCTGGCACCAGTAGTGCTCTCCACTCAGCATCTTGGGCAGGTATTCCGCCTTCTGTTCTTCCGTACCGAACGCCATCAGAACGGGCGCGAGCATCAGCAATCCGAGCGGAATCAGCATAGGCGCACCCGCGTGGTAACACTCTTTACTGAAGAGGTACTTTTGTGTTGCCGTCCACCCCGTACCACCATGCTCTACCGGCCACTGAGGCACTGCCCAGCCTTTTTCCGCGAGAATCCCCTGCCATTCCAGTGCAACGGCTTTGTCCACGAACACGCCACTGCCATTGCGTGTTGCCGCGACGATATGTTCGGGGAGGTTGTCCTGAAGAAACGCACGCACTTCCTGCTGAAACGCCAGCTCTTCCTGGCTAAACGATAGGTCCATTCTCACTGCCCCCTGGGTACAAAACAGTCAGAGCGGTTCGCGCCCGCCCCGGCCTTCGCGTTACTGTGCAATGGGATCCATCGCCCAACGGATACCTCTTCGCAGCAACTCATAGAATTCATCGGTGCGCCAGGCGCCCTCTTCGGGCTCCGGATACTCTTCAATGGCGGGTTGCATATCGTATTTGCCACGGCAATGGCCAAGCGTGAGATACAATACCTGTCCATCTCCATACGGATGGATATAGAGCACAGGCTGTATATCGTCCTCTTTCACCCAGTCATTACTCGTGAAATTTTCTACCGGGTCATTCCAGTGGGTATGCAACAGGGTCTGGTATTCGCCGTGGAATTTGCTCAGGTACAGTTCGTCGTCCACCTTGAACGAGGGAATGCCCTTCACCAGAGGATGATCCGGCTCGGTTGCCTTGACCTCATATTCGTGAATCGGCGGGTGGGCCATGAACTGACTGCCGAGCATCTGCATAAAGGGAACGTTGTCTTCCGGGCAATCAACGGTAAAGTCACCATCATTGACCAGAAAACGTAAAATCGAGTTGGTACCGTGCAAGGCAAACCATTTCTTGCCACTGCGCACATAGTCGCATAGACGTGATGTCTGCTCAGGCGTCGGAATCACATCACATGTGTAGGTGATGATGAAATCAGACGCACAAATCGCCTCAATATCGCTGTAATCGGCACCTACCTGGACTTTTACCCGGGGCTGCTCTGCGAGCAGCTTCAACAGCTCCAGGCGGGCATGGTCAATATTGTGGTACTTACCACCGGCAACGAGATAGACATCTATACGATCACTTTTACCCATAGCATCCCCCGGTTGTTCACAAAGAAGAATACGCGGGCGCCCGCGGCGGACGCCCATCGTGATGCGGTTCCCGATTCAGGTTACAGCTGTACCCGCTTGGTAAATCCACCGTCTGCCACCAGGTTCACCCCGGTAATGAGACTGGCTGCCGGGCTCGCCAGGAAAGTCACGGCGTTGGCAATTTCCTCCGGACTACCCATACGGCCCTGAGGAATTTGCGCCAGCGTGCCGTCGTACAATTCGGCCATGTTTTCCTTGATAAAGTCCCAGGCTCCGCCCTCGACAAATACCGGCCCCGGAGACACACAGTTGACGCGGATCCCCTGCCCGGCAACCGCCTGGCTCAATTGCTTGCCATAAATGACCAGAGCGCCTTTCAAGGCATTGTAGGGTTGAGGCCCCATAAAGGTTTCAACACCCGCAGTACTGGCGATAATGACGATGGAGGCCGCTTGCGAATGCTCCAGGAAAGGCATTGCCGCCTCTACACCGCGTGTCGTACCCAGCACGTCGACATTCAGGTTGTTGATCCAACCCTCATCGCCCATGTTGCCGCCACCAGCACTTACGTTAGGCACGAAGATATCGATACCGCCCAGCTCGTCGCCGACGCGCGCCACCCATGCCTGATAGGAATCCTTGTCCGCAACATCCACTACCGAGCCAAGCACTTTGACACCCTTGGCACTGAGAGCGCTTACCGCGGACTCCACCTCTTCCTGGTTCCTGGAGCAAATGGCGAGGTCCACACCTTCGCTGGCCAATTGTTCTGCTATCGCACGTCCAATGCCGCGCGTCGCACCTGTAATGACTGCCTTTTTTCCGGAAAGCCCGAGATCCATAACAATCTCCTAGTCTGTTGGTGGCTGCCCTGATCAGACGGGTAGTACAGGCCGGGGCAGTTTTATTGGTTATTTAGCGACCATCGAACAGCAGGGTAGCAAACCTCAAAAGCAAAAACAATCAGTGTTGACTGTTTGTTTTTGCTTGGATAGGCTGTCTGCAAGGATTCAGATTCCAGCGTTCGACCGGACCGGTTAGGCGCTCTGCATCCCGCTGTAAGCGGTACAAAAAAGTCACGCAAACCATTGGGATACCACTATGAAAGCAGCGGTGTTTAAAGAGGTTGGTCAGCCACTGAGTGTTGAGACCGTTGAGGATCCAACCCCCGAACCCGGAGAACTGGTCATGAAAGTCGCTTATTGCGGCGTTTGTGGCACCGATCTACACGCTACCCGTGAGGGGCTGACCACCGCCTGTTGTGGACAAATTCTCGGTCACGAGTTTGTCGGCGAGATTGCCGAGGTCGGCAAAGCGGCCGAAGGAAACTGGCAAGTTGGCGATCGGGTTTGCGCACTACCGTTTATCGGTTGCGGGAAATGCGCAGCCTGCTCCACCGGGCAGTTTTTCCAGTGCGAAGAGAAAAAGGTATCCGGTGTAAATGACCAGGGCGGCTTCGCTGATTACGTCACTACCGGGGCTCGCGAAACCATTCTGATTCCGGACAATCTGGATCTCGAGACCGCGGCCCTGGTTGAACCACTTGCGGTCGGTTTACATGCCGTACGCGTCGCCAACCTGAAGGCCGGAGATCGCGTGCTGATTATGGGAGCGGGGCCGATTGGCCTGACAGTCGCACTATGGGCCAAGTTCTTCGGTGCCCGGGATGTGGTTGTCAGCGAGCTTGCCGAATCCCGAGCGGAACTGGCAAAAAAGATGGGGGCCAATCATGTGGTCCAGCCAGATGTCAGTGCCGGTGCCCCCGCATTGCTTGAGCAATTTGGCGACCTGACCGGTTCTACACCCGATATCATCTTCGAGTGTGTTGGCGCACCCGGCCTGTTACAGCAGTGTATGGAAATGGCCCCTTATGGGGGCAAGATTGTGCCGGTCGGTGTCTGCGAGCAACCCGACAACATCATGCCCTTCCTGGGTCTGGTCAAGGAGCTCAATCTGCAATTCGCCATTGCCTACACCAAAGACGATTTTGAAACGTCCATTGCCATGCTGGCAGAACGACGTATTGATATAAAGCCCATGATTACCGATGTGATCAGCCTGGATGACCTGCCCGGTGTTTTTGAAGCACTGAGAACACCAACCCACCAATGCAAGGTGCTTACACAGGTCAGCCAGTAACACCGTACCGACTTTGTCGCCCCCCTGAACGCCTCCTGTAGGCCAGGCTTGGGCCCACGTTTGTGGGCCCTTTTTTTATTTCCTGAATAGTCGACCCTGCCTGCCCCTGTTACGTGGTGGCAATCAGTTCTTCATGATCGCGCACACTGGAGCGCACCAGCGTCCGCTTCGGGCCGCAACCACGCTTGCGCGCATTCACCGGGGTATTCACCACCTCTTTGAGAGGAGCCGCAAAAAATGACGAGCGTACGCGCTCGATCGGTACCTCGCCATAGGTTGTCGTACGCTGTGCCGGCGCCCGCCCCATCCTCTGGATCAGTTCATCCATACTGGCGGGCGTCTTCTCCTGCCCATGTGCCGCACCCGCAGACCGGGTGATGGTCTCGTTCATCAGGGTGCCCCCCAAATCGTTGGCACCACTATTGAGGCAGGCTGCGATACCCGCCTCTCCCATTTTTACCCAGGACGTCTGAATATTGTCGATGGATTGGTTTAATACCAGCCGGGCAACCGCATGCATCAACAGTGTCTCCCGGAACGTCGGTCCCATCCTGGCGTTGCCCTTCAGGTACATCGGAGACTCCTGGGCGACAAAGGGCAAGGGGACGAACTCGGTAAACCCTCCGGTACGTGACTGAACATCGCGTACACGCAACAGGTGACGCGCCCAGTGAATCGGGCGGTCTACATGACCGAACATAATCGTGGCCGTGGTCCTGAGCCCGACTTCATGGGCAGTTTCGACCACTTCCAGCCACTCTTCGGTATTCAGCTTGTCTGCACAGATTACTTTCCGCACTTCATCGTCCAGTACCTCCGCTGCGGTGCCTGGCAAGCTGCTCAAACCCGCTTGTTTGAGTGCCTGCAGAAACTGCCGAACGGGGATACCCATCGTCTTGGCACCCTGCCAAACCTCGAGAGGTGAAAACGCATGGACATGCATGTCCGGGGTCACGGACTTGATCGCTCGCAGAATGGCCAGATAGGTTTCACCGGTGTAGTCCGGGTGAATTCCGCCCTGCATACACACTTCTGTGGCGCCGCGCTCCCATGCCTCCAGAGACCGGCGCTGGATTTCATCCATTGAGAGGTCGTAAGGTAACCCACGTAAATTCTCGCTGAGCTTCCCTTTGGAGAAGGCGCAGAACTGGCATTTGAAATAGCAAATGTTGGTGTAATTGATATTACGGTTCACCACATACCGGACGGTTTCGCCGTTGACTGCCTGACGCAGGCGATTGGCCTGGCCACAGACAAAGGCAACTTCGGGCCCCCGAGCCTGGAATAACCGCTCAATGTCCTGTTCCGCCAGACGTTCACCACGAGATGCCCTGGCGACCAGGAGCTTCACTTCTTCACTGACGCAGCGATCGTCGCTGACTGACTCCAGCTCCCCAGAAACATGGGCTGGCGCAGCGGCGCTTTGCCCGGATACCCAGCCATCAGTACGAGGGTAGCCGTCGCTATCCAGCATTTGCAAAACGGGCTGCTGTAATGCCGAATCCAGCCATTCACGCCCCGCGAGTGCATACTCCGGATAGATGGTAAGACGCTGTTGCAGATACTTGCCGGACAACGCCGACTCCCTTGCCAGCTTTTCCACATGAGGCCAGGGTGCCTCGGGATTGACGAAGTCCGGTGTCACCGGAGATACACCGCCCCAGTCGTTAATCCCGGCGTCAATCAACCGCGGCAATACGCCAGGACTCAGGTTAGGCGGTGCCTGAATACTCATCTCTGCGCCGAAGAGGATACGGGCTACCGCAATTGTCCATACCAGGTCTTCAAGATCCGGCTCCGGTGACTCGGCCATCTTGGTGCCGGGCTTCGCGCGGAAGTTCTGGATAATGATTTCCTGAATATGGCCGTAGCGTGCATGTAATGCACGGATCGCCAGCAATGACTCAATACGCTCCAGGCGTGTTTCGCCAATACCAATCAGGATACCTGTGGTGAAAGGTACCCTGGCTTCGCCCGCCAGCCGCAGGGTTTCCAGGCGTCGTTCCGGCTGTTTATCCGGGGAGCCGTAATGTGGCATGCCCTTTTCACACAACCGCTTGGATGTGGATTCCAGCATGATGCCCATCGAAGCGGATACCGGGCGCAGCATCTCGATCTCGGCCTTATCCATACAACCCGCATTAATATGCGGTAGCACACTGGTGTGCTCGATCACCTGCCCGGCCACATGAGCGACATACTCCAGCGTCGACTTGAATCCCATTTCTTCCAGCGCCCGCCGCGCCACGCTATAGCGGTCTTCCGGGCGCTCACCCAACGTAAACAGGGCCTCGCGACAGCCCATCGCTTCCGCGTCCCGCACCGAAGCGAGTACTTCTTCCACGGACATATAGGGTCGTTCAATCTTCCTGGGCGTCTGGGCGAAAGTGCAATAGTGGCAAACATCGCGGCACAGCTGTGTCAGCGGGATAAACACCTTGCGGGAATACGTCACCAGATTGCGAAACTGCCCATCGCGAAGTTGCCGCGCCGCCGCCATCAGTGCCGCAGTATCGGTGTTTCCAGCGAGGGCGAGTGCCTGCTCATCTGAGGGTAAAGAATTCTCTGCATTGAAGTTCGCCATACCTACTCCTTTTGTCAGCTCACCCTGTAGTACTGCTCGTCCAAATCCGCTGCGGACTCCATGCACCTGCCTTCCAGCCGTGCACCAATGTCTGTAGAGCCTAAATAGTGAAAGGTGCCCGTCGCCCTCTCCGGGCCAGCATTGCACAGTAGTGCTTGCAAATCCTCAGGGGTATCAATGTCGGAGGATGTGCCCATCTGTGAGATGGCCTTCAGCTGCAGGCCCGCGCGAAACGTCGACCGGGCATGCGCTGCGAAACTGTCACTGCCATAAAAAAACTGCATCCCGGCGTTCGTCGGGCAGATCAGACAGTTGGTCCCACGCCCATACTTATCCGGCGCAATGGTGACGACGGAACATCGTCTTCCTGACGAACTCTGGCGGTGCATATCCAGTAGTCGGTTCAGCTCTGATATCGTCATCAGGGGCATGTCGCCATGGAGCACCATCGCCTGCTCAATACCACGCAGCGCCAGAACCTGAATCCCGGCATGCACAGCACCATTGAGGCCGGTCACCGCCAGACTCGACTCACTGATGAACTCTGCATCAAAACGATTCGCCAGGCTCCGCGCCTCGAAGTCCTGCCCTATCACCAAGACACCATCAATTTCGGGGTGGGACTGCAACACCGACAACACATCACAGACCATCGCCCGAAAAAGCCCCCGGCGCTCTGCGGCCGTCAGCACGCCAGCCAACCGCTGCTTGGCAGCATGAAACCTCTTCAGGGGTAACAGGGCCCACATAGGTACGATTCCTAAATGACGAGTTCAGGTTGCGCCAGAAGCGAAGCGTAGCGAATCACCTGTTGCGCCAGGTCAATTCGGTCTTGCAGGCTCTGCATGACGGTCGGCGTTACCAGCGTGTTCACACCCATCGCCTGAATCGCCGGTGCCTCGCTCGCATCACTCTCGTCGAGTACGAAACCATCGAGAATGTCCCCGTAGTGATCTGCCACCGCGATGGCAGACGTTGGCATGGAGAGTTCTTGCATCATCTTTGCGGTCGGCCCCTTGATCGCTTTCCCTCCCACAATGGGAGACACTGCAATAACAGGAGCGCGACAGCTGGCGAGCGCCTCGCGTACGCCGTCCAAAGACAACAGGGGCTGCACACTGACGAAAGGGTTAGATGGGCAGATGACTACACCGGCCAGGCAATCGTCCCGCAGCAAATCAAGAAACTCCGGCAGCGCTGAAGCCCGGTCTGCCCCCTCAAAACGGAAGCCCTGCACTATTGGCTCGCAGCGTTCCCGGACAAAATATTGCTGAAATCCGATTTCGCCCTTCTCTGTTTTCACCATGGTGCGAACCGGATCATTGGACATTGGCAAGAGCCTGACCGCGACACCAAGCTGGTGGCACAGGTGCGCCGTAACCTCGGAGAGCACTTTTCCGGAAGCCAGCAATTGGGTGCGGACCAGATGGGTCGCCAAATCCCGATCACCCAGCTGAAACCAGGTGTCACCACCCAGCCGTTCAAGTGCTGCGAGATTCGTCCAGGATTCCCCGGCGAGCCCCCAGCCCCTCTCCTGGTCGTTCAGGCCAGCCAGGGTATACATCACCGTATCCAGGTCAGGAGAAATACTCAGCCCCAGATGCTCGAAATCATCCGCCGTATTGGTCACCACCGTCAGCTGGGACGCCGGCAAACAATGACTGAGGCCGAGCGCTAACTTCGCGCCCCCCACTCCACCCGAAAGGGCGAGAATCTTTTTACCTTTAGACAGCAACGGCGAACTCTCCTGAAACAAGGCTAACGAAATAGATCCTGACTACGCTCACGAATCAGGCTTCCGGAGCCATGCTCGGTCCGCGGCAGATTGGCGCCACGAACGAGAACGGCTGGAACCGCTTCCGCAGCCTGCCCCATCAAAAACGACGCTGCCGCGGCCAACTCATCTGCCACGGCTACGGTCGTGGTTTCCAGCGCGCGTCCAAAAAGGTCATCTTCACCGACGAGGTCCACCAGGGGCTGCAAGCCCGCCGTACCAATGGCAAACCCGACGGTACCATTTCGCCAGGCCCGACCGGCGCTGTCGTTCATAATGATGGCGATATCTGCCCCCGTCGCGTCGCCCAGCGCCCGACGCAGCGCATCGGCACTGCGGTCGGGGTCCTCGGGTAATAGCAGAACGCGCTGGTCCGACACGTCGGACTCAATATTAGATTGGTCAATGCCGGCGTTGGCATGCACGTAGCCCAGGCGATGCTCAACGATAATGGCACCGGGGCGATGCCTGATGACCTCCACCGACTCATTCAGGATCAGCTGTACCAGCCGGGGGTCCTTGTCCGTCTTGCCAGCTAACGCTCGAGCTTCGGGAGAGATCTCAACCTGATTCAGATACGCATAGCGGTTTTCCGCTTTCGAGAAAATTTTCTGGGCGAGCACCAAAATATCGCCATCAACCAGGGAAATATCGGCTCGACCAAGGGACTGCAAAACGTAACCTGCCAAATCATCCCCTGGCTCCACCAGCGGAAAATCGGGCAAGGCAATCAGCTCCATGCGCTGCACCATCGCGATGACTTCCTTCTACCGATCAGGCTTCAACGCCGGTGACACGCACACCGGCGTGCGATTTGTACTGTTTATTGACAAAAATCAATACAGAAGTCATTGCTTCAACCGCCGCGGCATTGTCAATCGGCCCCGCATGCAAACCACGCATACCCGCGGCATTGGCAAGCTCAATCACGGTTGCGCGCGCCGCTTTGTTGTTGCCGCAGACCAGTACATCGCAATCGAGATCATCCCCCTCCTGCAAGTGAATAGCAGGGACATTCTGGAACGCAGAGACCACGTGGACCTCATCGCCAAGGAGGGATTGCGCAATCTGACCGGCAGAACCCTGCGCCGGGAGTTGAACGCGCGCAACCTTGGGAGGAACCAGCGGTACAGTCACGTCTATAAGTATCTTGCCCTGCAGCGAATGCTTGAGGGGTTCCAGGGTACTGGAATGATGGCTGAACGGGACGGTAACGACGACCACCTGCCCGCGTTCCGCGGCCTCGGTGTTATCCATGGCCTCTACGGAGGGGGTTTGCACACCACGCTGCTGCATCACGCCGCGCAGATCCTCTACTGCAGTGATCGCCTTATCCCGATTTCGGGATCCGATAATCACCTTGTAACCGGCATGTAGCCAGCGACGGGCCAAACCGGTCCCCAGCGCCCCGGTTCCGCCAAGAATGGCTATTACAGGCTTTTGCTCACTCATTGTCATTCCTATCAACTCTGCGTTCGCAGCGCCTTCCGAACTGACCTCTAGAGCTTACTACTGTTACCACACGCTCGTTTCGAAACGCTGTGACTGCGCAACAACCTAGAAAGTAATTATTATTACCTTCAAAGGTATCAGATTAAATTAAAACAATCACTCAAAAAAGACGAAATCGGATAGGCATTCATTCCATACTCCACCCTCCTGTCAAAGCGCAAACTCGAACACAATTTTGCTTCCTTCGTCGAACGAAAAGTGCAATTTTCCTCTCAACGGCAAACCTTCTGTTCCTTTCTGTTTCTGACACCCCGCGGAGATCGCCACGCGACGTCATCAGAAGAAAAAATCAGGGGGCTTCAAGCCCCCTGAAAAGCGACATCCCTGCTCAAGATACAGCCAGCAAAAAACTATTCGGCAGTATTGATATTGTAGACACGGGTATAGTGCTCCCCATTGCCGTTGATACTTGCCGCAAAATTGTTGTTGAACATTGCATGCAACGTCGTTTCTGTCACATTAATGAATTGTGTCCAATTCGTAGCATCGTCTACATTGGTCATCTTCAGGCGCATGTTGTAGTTCGGGAAAGTAGTGCCCTGCACACCGGCTCGCAGCCACTTCGGATCCTCGAAACTCCAGGCGCTGTCATTGACCATCGACAACACACCACCCGTACATCCGGACGCGTTGTATGTCACCGTCTTATTGACGCGGATACCATCGCGTATCGCCAATAACTCGCGGGTATTGTTGACGGTGCACTCGTCGTTCAACCAGAGACCATTCAGGCCCGGGTAATCTGTACGCTGACGTACAAACAGACCACGCGGTTCCGGATCACCTTCTTCCGCATTTGCCAACTGATCGCCCTCTATGGCAATGACATCTTCGGCAATGGTGCCGTCGGGCTTGGTATAGGTCACATTGTGCGAAAGATACCCGCGGGAGTTAATGAAGGGGCTACCGACTTCCATTTCCCATGACAAACCATGCCCGGGGTTTTTCACTCGCTCTGTGTCAAATACCTGGCAGTTGGCATCGGAATAGTACTTCACCAGCAGGTCCATCCGCTTACCATTGGTAAACGTCAGGTTAACGATTTGTGACTTGCCATTATTGAGAGTGTTACAGACGCCGTCCCACTGACCGTTATAGCGATTACCAACGTCACGACTGGTTTCAAACGTCTCGATAAAGGCAATCAAGTCCGCCTTATCTTCTGGACTGAAGTGACAACCAAACTTGTGTCCCTTGTTGGAGAAGAAGGGGTTCTCCGCAAAATGTTCCTCGAGCGTCGGTACAACGGTATTTCCGAACTCATCAACATAAGGAATGGTTTTCGCATAGCTGGAACGATCCTCTTCACAAGTCAGCAGCTCTTCCAGGCCACCAACGGAGGCGTTATGCAGCAGTCGATTGTTATCCCACATGGATACAAACCTGGGCGATTTCACCTGCCGGGTAATCTCCCCGGTCACACCAGCGGGGAAACGCTCAGCGAGTAGTGGAATACCATTTTCCCAACCGCCGAGCCCACCAAAGGCATCAGGATCCCAGAATGGATTCATGATATTCGCATGGGACGCCTCAACACCCAGTTCACTATGATCATAGGGACGGCTTGTCTCACCACCGGGACCATTGTGACAGCTGGTGCAGTTTGCATCGAAGATCGCCTCTCCACGCTTCGCCGCCACCATGTCGAATGTACGATCAGTGGGGAGCTCAGGCTCCTTGAGTGACTCCAGATACCGCACCAATGGCATATAACGGTATTCTTTCACCCAGTAGTTGTACTCTTCACGAGACTCTGGATAGTCCGGATCACTTGGCGTGATGGTGATGAATCCGCGTACAAACTGAACCAGG
Organism: Microbulbifer sp. ABF4_148; assembly: GCF_056158985.1. Lineage (NCBI taxonomy): Bacteria > Pseudomonadati > Pseudomonadota > Gammaproteobacteria > Cellvibrionales > Microbulbiferaceae > Microbulbifer > Microbulbifer sp. ABF4_148. The sequence goes on along the minus strand of NZ_JBSWUI010000001.1, from coordinate 2,198,923 downwards.
TCATAGGCACCACCATTCCAGCTCAGGCCGGCCTTTTGCGGAAACCCATGCTGCTTGTGCACATGCTCATCCGTAACGATAGAGTTGGTATTCATGATACGGGTGAGAGAATGAACACCATCGTCCTGCATGGGTCTGACAAGGAAGTCGAGTGCACCAGTCCAGGTAACCCAGTTTCTCTTTTGCTCCTCGATTGTTGACTGGATCGAGGTGAGCTCTTCAGGCTTGGAACCCGCACTGATGATGTCATTGACAACGAGGAAGGCATTCTTTGCGGCGTCCTGACCATACTTCTGATTGGAATCCGCAACCGCATCTGCAAGGGCCGCCAGCAGGCCATCCGGGTCATGTGCTTCACCAGGCATATCCAAAAGGACGGAGAGGGGAAGCTGACCCTGTGCGGCAACCATCCGCGCGTAATCAAAATCGGTATTGCCGATGCCCACGGCATAGTTGCCATCGCTCATCTTTTTGAAGTGACAGGATGCGCATGCAAAGGAGTAAACGGCAATGGCATCTTCCGGGTTATCTGCCGTTCCGAAATCACCACTGCTCGCCGCGAGACCAACCGGCAGCTGTCGTGTGCCGATCTCCGGGTTGGAGGCCGGAGCGGGAATCGTAGCAATCGGATTGGGATCTTCATACATGCCAAAGTTCGTCATGCCTGGACCGAAGAAATCGTCAAAGTAACGCAACAGCCAGTTGAATATGACCTGAGGGCCGCCAGTTGTATCGAAATGGCCATAGAAGTACAGGTACTTGCCACACTGCAGTACAGACGCGGCATCATAAGTATCAACAAAGTTATCGATGATGTACTGCTCGCGCTCAGACAGCACACCGAGGTTTGCCTCCTGATCACTGAGCTGGCTCAATACTGCATCATTATCAATGAGGTACTGATCGAGATCGGCCTGATACTGATCACAAGCCGCTTTTGTCACGTCGTACTCAATGACGGTAGCCAGATCCGGGCCGACGTCATTGGTGACACCGTTATATGACTGGTAGCCAGGTAACGGCTGTGCCTGGCTGCCTGTGGCTATTGATAGCGACACTATCGCCAATAGGAGTAGGGTATTTCTAATTATCATTCTCTCATCCTTTATTATGTTGTGTTTCTAGCTTGAATCTAACTGCATTTACTGCCCTTACTGCTGTACTACTGACTACTATGGAGATCGCGCCCGCGAATGCGGGAGCACTACAAGAAACTCCCGCCGAGGCGGGAGCGTATTACTTAGAAGTTTGCGGTGAATGCGACACCGTAGTGCCGTGGAGGGGTGTATTGACCAAAGTTGGAGACGGGCGGAATCAGGATAACCCGCGCATAGCGCTCATCGGTGAGGTTACGCCCGTAGAGACTGATCTCATACTTCTCGTCAATATTGAGGCCAAGACTCAGATTGTGGAACGCCGTCGTATCCACCAATCCGAGCGGATCATTACCGAAGATCGTTTGATACTCATCGCGCCAGCGATAATTATAATTTGCGGTAAACGCGCCGAAGCTGAAGTCCCGGACGTAATCCGCACCGACACCCAGCGTTCTTTCTGGCGCATTGCGGATCACGAGGCCAGAGTTGTCAGTCGCGATACCATCGCCACTGATATCTGCGAAGAACTCGTTATATTCCGTATCCAGCAGTCCCACGTTCATAAACAGGCTGAGATTGGCGGTAACCGCTGCGGTCAGTTCGACTTCCAGTCCCTGGATGTCTACATCCGAGGCATTTCGCACCACCGTACCGACCGATCCAGTCGAGTCTGGCACAATCACGTCTTCCTGCTTGTCGGTATAGTCACTAACAAAAGCGGTGGCATTCAAACGCAGTCGATTGTCAAACCATTCACTCTTGATGCCCGCCTCCAGGGTGTCGACGTACTCGGGATCGTATGACTGCATGCCATACACATCCTGGGTTCGAGCAAAAAAGCCACCACTCTTGAAGCCTTTTGCATAAGAACCAAACAGCATCACGTCCGGATTCAGTGTGTACTGAAGCGCAATCCGTGGAGAAAACTCATTCCAGTCATCCTCCAGCTCGGTAATGGGACCCGCGGGGACAACCACAACATTAGCCGGTACAAAGGTCAGCGCCCCGCTGCCGCCACGGAAGGTCTTCTCTTCCTGGGTAAATCGGCCACCCAAGTTCAGCATCAAGGCGTCCGTCAACTGCCAGTCGACGCTGGCAAACAGTGAGTAGGCGGTGTTGTCGCCCTCGCCGGTCAGGTCCTGGGAAATATCACCGGGGTTGTCACCAACGCCGAAGAAATACCACATGTCATAGCTTTCCTGGGTCTGCCAATAATCAGATTCCCAGTAATACAGTCCTGCCGTCAGATTGATACTCTCGGTAAGATCACCGTTAATACGCAACTCCTGGCTCGTCTGCGAGTAACGATGCGCGGCATCGACATGCAGGAAGGGGTTGCGGTTCGCATCATATTCAACGCGGAAGTCTTCTTCCCGATCTACATAGCCGGTAATGGCCGTCAGCTGCCAGTCACCAATCGCCCAGTTCATGGTCAGATTCGCGTAGTCATTCGTCACGGTCGACGTATTCGGCTCATTGACAGAGCTCTTGCCCACACCACTTTCGTCATCGAACTCCATACAACCGGAACCAAACGGAACATCGGCAACACGGATACCCGGTACTGCGCCGCCGAGCGTAGACCAGCAGGCAATACTGTCCGTAGTGCGGCTAAAGTTCGACCAGGCGCCGACTTCCGAGTCGTCTTCAATGCGTTCGAGTGTGAGTGCAACATCAAAACGCTCGGAGACATCAAAAGCCAATGTGGCACCGAGCTGCTGGTAGTCCACATCACCCAGATCTTCATTGATGATGTTGTTTTCTATATATCCGTCATGCTCGGTCTTGTTCGTATACAGTTTGACACCGCCGTTCTCACCAAGCGGCGCATTTACTACGGCACTGATTTCCCGCTTGTCCCAGTCACCGGCCCCGACTCGTACACGTGCTCCCCACTCTTTGGTGGGCGCTGTGCGGATCACGTTGACGGCACCAGCAATGGTGTTCTTGCCAAATAACGTGCCCTGCGGCCCCCTCAGGACCTCGACGCGCTCGATATCAAAGTTGTGCAGCAGCTGTCCAGCGGCGACACCGAGATACACGCCATCCACAATCACCCCGGCAGGGGGATCCAGGCTTTTGTCGGTTTCCTGAAAACTAATGCCTCGAATGGAAATAGAGGCACCATTGTTCCCAGGAATCTGATCAATAGATACGTTGGGAACATAGTTCTGAACGTCCTGGAGGCTCTGCACTGTCGGGTTGTCCAACTGTCCGGCGATCGCAGTGACGGAAACCGGCACGTCTTGCATGGATTCCGCACGCTTACGTGCCGTGACGGTGACTTCTTCAAGCGCGATTGATTCTTCCTGTGCATGCACCACCAGTGGAAAAGTGGTGACCACAGAAATAGAACCCGCTGCGGCCATCGCAGCCGTGATCTTATTCATTTTTATCATGGATCTCTCCGTCAAACTGTCTTGATTCCGAAGCGCCCAACGTATCCAGAGGCCCTGCCCAGGCTTTCGAATACTGTTGCAGTCAATCTGTTCAGGCGAGCCGGTTTTCTTTACTGGCAGCGCGTTTTCAGCGACCAGCATGTAGCCCCCAAACCACAAAACAATCAGGACATACGGTTTATAATATAGCCAGAATTATCCTTGTTGCAACAGCGTTTGATCGCATTTGTCATAGACGGATCATGCGGAAATTTGGAAATGGAGAGCGTGAGGGAAAATAGAAAAGGCAACAGAAAATCGACTACCGCGATCATCCGCGGCAGTAGAAATAGTACAGAATAGCGGTATTTTCTTGACGTTCGGACGCGTTACCAAGCGTCCCGAATACTCTGGAAAAAAGTCCAGAGTATCCGAGATCAATGATTACTCGCTCCGCGAGTGAAAGACTGCATTACGCATTGCAGCCTTTCACTCCGGAGAGGTCTCTCCTTAGAATTCAGCGGTGAACTGAACTCCATAGGTACGCGGTGCATTGTACATACCCATCTGCGACAGACCACCGATCTTCACCAGGCGAGCGTAGCGCTCATTGGTCAGATTTCTGCCATAGAGACTGATTTGATAAGACTCGTCAATCGTCAGATTGGTGCTCAAGCTGTGCAGCCCCATGGCATCAACATGACCGCGCGGATCGTTGAAAAATTCACTCTCGTACTCATCAGACCAGCGGTAGCTGTAGTTGACCGAGAGCTCACCGAATGAAGTATCGCGGTAGTAGTCAAAGCCGGCACCGAAGGTACTATCCGGTGTGTTACGCAGCTTCAGGTAGGTATTGTCGGTGGGAATTGCGCCTTCACCCGGGAATGCCTCACCATCCACATCCGCGAAGAACTCCTTGTACTCCGCATCCAGCAAACCGGCCATCATGTAGATGCTTAGCTCGGAAGTCAGTGCAGCCTGCAGTTCCAGTTCCAGTCCTGATATTTCGACGTCACCGGCATTGCGCACAATCGTGTTTACCTGGCCACCTTCCTCCGGCACCAGAATTTCTTCCTGCTTGTCGACATAGTCCGTCATAAACGCCGTAGCGTTAAAGCGTACACGGCTATCCATCCATTCACTCTTCAGGCCCGCTTCATAGGTGTCGACATACTCTGGATCGAAAGAGGCAATTGCCGCAACATTCTGGGTCCGCGCAAAGAAGCCACCACTCTTGAAGCCCTTGGCATAGGAAGCAAAGGTCATCACATCATCAGTGAGGTTATATTGCAGGGCAATGCGTGGAGAGAACTCTTTCCAGTCATCTGACAGGTTCCGGACAGGGCCAGGTGGAATAAAGCCTTGACCAAGAATCTGCGAATTCCAGCCACCTGCACCTCCGGAGAAGCTTTTCTCTTCCCAGGTGTAGCGCCCACCAAGGTTCAACGAGAGATCATCGGTCAGTGCCCAGTCGAGGCTGGCAAATACCGCACTGGCTTCACTCGCAACAGAACCATCGAGGTTCGCACTCACATCTTCCAGTGGAAGTGGGAACGGAATAGCGCCGCCCATCCCATCAGGAATGGCAAAGTCCGGGCCAAATCCCAGGTAGTACCACATGTTGAAACTATCCTGGTGCTGACGGGCATCGGACTCGAAGTAGTAGACGCCTGCAGTCAGGTTCACAGCTTCACTGAACTGGCCATTGATTCGCAGTTCCTGGGTGAATTGGGAATATTCGTGTCCACCGGTCACCGTGAGAAGCTGTACCTGGCTTGAATCCCACTCGTAGCTGTACTCTTCCTGGCGATCCTGGTAGCCAGTCACCGCTGTCAGCTGCCAGTCACCAAGATCCCAGTTCATGGTCAGCGTGGCAAAATCATCTTCGATTGATCCGGTATTCGGGCCGTTGGTGGATACACGATCCTCGTCACTACCCTGGTCGAAGCTCATACAGCCAGAACCAAAGTCGGGATTGGTCGGGTCCGCCGGAATGTTGACGATACCCGGGATGAAGAGGCCGCCGACACTCACCAGACACGCCAGGCTGGCGTCATCATTGAAGTTCGCAAAGGCACCGCGCTCCGAATCATCATCGATGCGATCATAAGAGAACAGCACGTCGAAGTTATCGGTCACATCAAATGCAATCGCGGCACCCAGCTTCAGCGAGTCCAGACCGCCTTGATCGTCACCGGTCGTGGTATTTTTCCAGTAGCCATCGCTTTGCTTTTTGTTCACAGACAGCTTCAGGCCACCAGACTCAGTGAGGGGCGTATTGACGATCGCTTTGGTCTCGATCAGGCCAAAGTCTCCGGCTCCGACTTGAATCTTGGTACCAAATTCTTTGGTCGGCTTTGAGCGAATCACATTCACCGCACCGCCGGTGGTATTTTTCCCAAATAGCGTCCCTTGCGGACCGCGCAGCACCTCAACCCGTTCCAGGTCAAAACTGTCCATCATCTGACCAGCGGTAGTGCCCATGAATACGCCGTCGATAATCACGCCTACCGGCGCTTCCATACTCTTATCGGGATCCTGATGGCTGATACCGCGGATAGAGATCGCAGCACCATTCGCACTGGCCGGGCCAAAGTCGAAATTGACATTGGGAGAGTAATTATTGATGTCCTGAAGGCTCTTTACCGCCGCGTTTTGTAGCTGGGTGGAAATCGCGGTGACCGATACCGCAACGTCCTGCAGGGATTCTGTCCGCTTACGGGCCGTCACGGTAATTTCTTCGAGAGCAACCTTCTCGTCCTGGGCGTAACCCATCAGGGGCAGCGCCATGAGTGTTGAGACTGAGCCGGCCATCGCCATCCCAGCAGTAATCTTGTTCAGTTTCCTTGTTGTGCGCATCGATCTCTCCCATCGCTTTTAGTGGTTCCCCACCGGGCTTCTGCCGACTTATTGAGAAAGTCGGTTCGCTCAACCCGATAGCACTTGAACAACTCGATACTGGTCGTTGGTTTAATTTTTATGCAGTGCAACCAATATCAGCCCTACCACAAAACAATCAGGACGTACTGTTTATGCTATACAGCGAATTAGGGCCATGGCAAGCGGCTTTTTGCGAAATTTTCAAAAAAAGCGGCCAGGTGCAGTCCATTCGCCATTCAGCGCAATCTTCCACACCACCACAAAGTAAAACCAATAGCAGCGCCATCCTTTTGATTTTTATCAAGAATTTCTTTTTGCTCAAGGTTGAAAAAGCAGCGATAAACAAAGCGGGTAATCAGTGCGATACGGTGATGATTTCTTGCGACGAATCGCGACAATAATGCCTGTAAAAGGAAAACAGGCGAAAGAAGCGATCATGACTGCTGCAGAGAGGGAAAATGAATGGAGAAGTTTTCCCGTGGATACCATAGAAGCTGCGATATCCCACGGGCATACGACGCGCTCTGCACGGTGCCGCTCAAAGCGGAAAATACAAAGAGAGTACGCCGAGTCGCGATAGATCAGAGACCGATCGCTGGTGTTACTCGTATGGTTACGGACAGAGAAATTAACCGTGTCTCGCCGTCAGCGCTACTGTAGCTCGGGGTTTTTCTCGAATGCTGGCAGTTCATCATCAACCGGTGACCACGGTGCCGCAGAGGTACTCCAGCAACTGGAGCCCACCTGAACCCAACTACTGTCGTCCAGGGAGCCGGCCTTGATAAACTTCACCGTATTCAGCTCTTCAACGTTGCTCATCACCTGTGATCCGCAGGTCGAACAAAAGCCCCGAGAGACATGCGCGCCTTCACTACCCTCAATGGTATAGGTTTTCAGCTCGCCGTGAGTAACCAGTGCTTCTGAGGGCACGAGAACAATCGTGGCCTTACCGCTACCGCTGACTCGTTGACAATCTTTACAGTGGCAATGCAGCGCTGTCACTACATACTCGCGGGGAAACTCATAGCGAAACTCCCCACAGAGGCATCCGCCTTTTACAATACCGGTCATATCCAACGACTCCATTGTTGTGCACGACGACTACAGACTGACAGTAGCGGCCCTACAGCACCAGGCAACGGATGCCTGACCTGTAAGTAGCGTCTTACCTGCTATCTGTTCAACGTCAGTCCGTCCATCCAGTTTGCATGGAATCCATTAGGCACCCTGGATGGAATAAATACTTTGGCGATCGGTCCCTGTTCCACGTCTCCCGCGCTCAAAATTGCGAGGTAACGACCATCTTCCGGATGGTTCACGTAGGTCATCAGGTAACCGTCTTCTTCTTTATCGCTATCGGGATTGGGAATATGCACCGGTTCCCCGGCATTGGCACCCTCCCCGTAATCCCAGAACTTTGATGTTCCAGTGTCCATATCGTAGGCAATGGTACCGTTGTAACCATGATTGGGGCTCTCGCCCCAATCATGGGTAGCCGCCGCGGCGAAGCCATATCGATACCGCTGTCCACATCGACGATCATCTGCCCGGGAAAACTCGCAGTAGGTGGTACCGACTTTTTCGTTGGCGACTTCGCCGGTCTTTAGGTCGAGTGTCAGGCGGTGCATATTACGCATCTGAGACTCGATACCAGTGCCCAGATCATTCGAAATTGGCATACTGTTCATCCAGACGTAGTCAATGTAAAGCTTCTGCCCGCTCTGGAAACCATTACAGAAATGCCAGCTAAAGAACGTAGGGGCATCGAACCATTGTGGCTCGCCACCCTCTCTGTGCACGACAAAAATTCTTGTTGGCCGCTCTCCTTCCCAGACAAATGGATTCTTCCCTTTCATTGCCGCTTCGATATCAGGAAATGCCGGTGCAAAGAATCCAACGATATAATCACCACAAATCTGCATATCGTGAACCATCGCCCGACGATGCATGCCGTGGATAGGTATAGAACGCTTGTGCGCGCCAGACTTGTCAAAAATTTGCACCGTAAAATATGGGGGCGTAAAGGTCTGGGTATTTGAAATAAGCTCGCCGGTACGACCGCAAATCTTCGGGTGTGCCGTTAAGCCCTCACCCGGAGATAACAGTCCGTCATAGCTATACTCATCAGCCGCCGACAGATCCGGGCTCATAACATGGGGAAATCCTGCTTCAAATAGCGCAAACAGCTTGTTGCCGTGCAGGAGAACATTCGTATTCGCAGGATTTTTCATTGGGCTGGGCGAACCGCCCGCAGCGATGGTTTCTTCGTCCACAGGGAATGGCTTGCCATGGCTACCCCAGCAGGCGCGCTGTAGCTGTTCTTCTACCTTGAACCACTGGGTGCGTACCCAGCGATTACGATAGTGCACACGCCCATCCTTGAAATAGACCGCATGGATCATGCCATCGCCGTCCACCGGATACACATAGTGATCGGGTTGCCAGGCGACATTCGGCCCATTGCGCATGAATGCCCCGGTGATATTCTCGGGAAGCTTACCTTCGACCCGAAGCCCACCCTCCCCTTCATCGAAGGTGGATTCTTCGAGTACCGGTGCGTAATTTCCCTGCAGGTAGGGAAAGCGCGCAAGGTCCATTGCGGGTCGTGTCGTCATCACCGTATTCCTAGATTATCCATATTCTTTCAGAACGCTTAACAACCATCAGCGCCTCTTCACCGAAGATAAAACACCTAACCGGCTATCGGCTCCTCTTCCGCCGCAACTCTCGCCATGGCCTGCGCAAAGAGATCCAAGTTGCCCTTTGAGCCGCGCACCTCAAGACGGGATTTCAAAATCTTCCACTCGTCGCCAATACGCTGGTAGTGGTTGGTATATTCGCCAATGACGGTAATCACATCTTGTGGGCCGGCAACAGGCAAAGCAGGATCCGGGAAAATAATATGATCTGCGACCATATAGGCCCTGCAGCTCGGTAGATCGCCAGACAGATCGACGCGAAAATTGGTAATGACATGGTGGGTGAGGTCAAAGCCACCGATATTGTGGTGCAGGCGCTTTACCCACTCATCTGCATTTTTGGGTTTATCCGGTGAAACCGTCGGGTCAACTGCAGGCCCATAATCCAGATACAGCTCATCGGCAAAACAGCGTCGGACTTTTGCCCAGTTCTTGCTATCGAGTCCTTCAGCATAGGCGTAGTAACTCGCGCGAAACTCGGACTCGAGCTGGAGTACATCCTTTTCTGTCATTGGTCTTCCCCCTGACAAGTAACCGTTAGGAATGGGTTAAATTTTGGGAACCATACCTTCTGTAATGGTCACCGTATTATCGATCACCATTTCTGCACCGTTGACAGATACAGACTCGTCGGAAGAAAGGAAAAGCACCATATTGGCGACATCCGCCGGATCTCCCACCCAGCTCTTTTTCATCTGGGCGGCAGTAACCGGGTCATGCTCCAGTACGATGTTGTACATCGTATCGAGCATCGGTGTGGACATATTGCCAGGGTGAATAGAGTTACAGCGAACACCGTAACCCGCCTGAGCACTTAAGCAGGCGATAGATTTGGTCATGCCGCGGATCGCACTCTTGGAGGCAGCATAAGCAAAAATTGCCGGCCCCCCCTGAATGCTCGCGGTAGAACACATATTGATAATGGAGCCACGACCCTGTGCCTTCATGACACGGAGCGCGTGCTTGCAACCGAAGAAAGTCCCATCGGTACCCACCGCATTGACCTTACGCCACAACGCTTCGGTTGTTTGCTCGATACTGGCCAGCTCAGCAATGCCGGCGCAGTTGAGCAGAATGTCCAGGGACCCGTAGTCCGATACCACTCCGTCGACCAGTGCTTCCCACGCGGATTCACTGGTGACATCCAATTTTACAAACTCTGCACCACCGATCTTTGCTGCTTCCGCCTCTCCGCGTGCAACATCGATATCGGCCATAATCACCGAAGCACCTTCTTCTGCCAGTCGCTTCGCTGAAGCCAACCCCAAACCGGAGGCAGCGCCCGTGATAATCGCTACTTTATTATCTACACGTCCCATCAAGTCACTGAGCCTCGTATTATTTTAAATTATTAAGACTTCCAGAAAGTTTGTACCATATATAAATCATTTGCGCATCGAATCACGACAAGATACCGAGCCTCTTATGTACGGGCCTCAATCAGCCTAGGAACGCTCCGCGGGTAGAAAAACGCGCCAACGTGCTACGAATCCTGACTCTCTCCACCCGAGCCCGACAGGAAAGCCTGAAATGGGTTAGTACTTACCTTGCCACTTAGCTTGCCGAACGCACGCGTTAGCAGTGCTGTTGATCGCACAATCTATTCACATCGCGCGCCAATTGAATCACCCGAAAAGACCTCCAGGAAACTGATTTTCAAGGATTTTTTCCAACTGATGGACCAGCTTCAGGATCGATCGAAGTACTGCCGAAACCGCCTGCTAAGCGCTTGCAATCCACAGCGCTGACCGATACCTTAACAGATAAACAGTCAGTTTGTACTGTTTTTTATTTCCATTGAACTCGGAACAGAAATCCCGTTATATAGAGAACGAACCCGACATGTATGGGGTGAGTAATGTCGTATTTGTCATAAATTGCATGTTGCAATCGTGATTTAGCGACTCGCTTACTCGATACAGCGTAATCAGGCGGGAACGCGGTTAAAAAGCTGGGGCCTGTCTTTCGGTGCCTGGCGTTTTTCGCGGCAGCCATGCGCCACGGGTTCATTCGACGGAGTGACAGTACATTCGGCAACCACGCAGGAGAGACAATGCCATGAGTGATAAACATGTAAAAAACTATGATGACGTCACCATGTATGGGCTGACCAACGAACGGGAAGAAGCACTCCTGCGCAAACAAAACGAACTCACGTTTATATGGACCAATAAAGCCGGGCATGGCATGGGCGTCACCATGAGCTATATCTGGCGCAATGGCCGCATCTGGTGTACCGCTACCGCTCAACGCGCACGCATGAAGGCCCTGGCAAGAGATAATCGCTGTAGTGTGGTTATTTCCAGTGCCGGTACTGACATCGATGTTAGCCAGTCCATTACCTTTAAGGGACATGCCATACTGCACACCGATCAGGAAACCAAAGACTGGTTCTATCCCGATTTTGCCCGGCACACCAATAGCCCGGCCCCAACCCCCGAGCTGTTTGTACAATTCCTCGATACGCCCGAGCGCATCATTATTGAAGTCGTCCCGGAAAAGACGATCTCATTTGACGGCGGTTCCATGCGCGACAAAACCTCGGATGCGATCAACAGCCAGGCAGAGTTGCAGCCAGAGTAGCGTATCAGCCTGCCCATGCCGGCACCGTCGCCGAGAACATGTATTCGACGGGGCTGGCATGCAAATCACGGGATGCGCGCGGTCGCCTCCCTTCTTCTTTACCCCTTTGCTTGTTCCCCCCCCCAAATTGATCCAAATCAAGAATCAATTAAAAACAAACCGTCTTGCTTGTTTTTAATTTCATCCTCCTGCTAATATGAGCTGACTACGTTAATGCTTCAGGTTCTCCTTGTTGGCTACTCCAAAGTGGCTCGCCTCCAGAGAACGTCTGGCAAACGCATCAGGGCTGGGAAGACCATGAATCGGTTTGAAGGACAATGCATCGCCGTCACCGGCGGCGCCAGTGGTATTGGCAGCGCTACCGCCACCGCGATTGTCCGCGAAGGCGGAAATGTCGTGATCGCCGATATACAGCACGATAAGGGAAAGGCACTGGCGGACTCGCTGGGACCAAGTGCCCTGTTTCAGCCCACTGACGTAACGAACGAAAGCGATATCGAGCGACTGGTTCGATGCAGCGAAAACGCCTTTGGGGCGCTGAATGGTATGGTCAACAACGCCGGCATCCTCGGCGTCACTGGCCCGATTACCGAAACCACGACGGAAGCCTTTGACCGCACAATGGCAGTGCTATCACGTGCCGTCTTTCTCGGGATAAAGCACGCAGCCATTGCCATGAAGGAGGCTGGCGGCGGCAGTATTGTCTCGGTGGCGAGCACAGCAGGACTCATGGGAGGACTGGGGCCCCATGTCTATACCATGGCCAAGCATGGTGTCATTGGACTGACAAAGTCAGCCGCGAACGAATTGGCCGGTTTCGGTATCCGCGTCAATACGGTCGCGCCAGGCGGAACTGTCACACCATTAGCCGCCGCATTAACTGCAGGGAGTGAAGCCCTGCTCGAGGAGGCCATCAAATCGGCATCGCCGCTGGGCATTTCCTGCCGACCGGAAGATGTTGCCGACGGAATTCTGTACCTGTTGAGCGAACAAGCGCGCAACGTATCAGGGCATACACTCATTATTGATGCCGGCCTGACTTCAGGCCCGCTGCAAACGCAATTTCATTCAGAACAACACCCTGCGCGGTCCGGGGCGTCTGAAGGCGCATCTTGATAGTGCGCAGAGTTTCAACGGGATCGAGAGAGCAGGACACGGTCTGCCAACACGCACGCAAGAACGCAAGGTCGAATCGAGAATCCGACAATGATCGTTTCAAGCGCACTGCCAGACAACGATATAGGGCTTAAACATACATAGCCGTCAAAACTCACGGTTTTATCGCGGTACCACATCATGATTGGACAATAATGAGGAAAGACCACATGACTGAGGCAATCCTAGAAGATCCACAATCTTTGGCTGACATGCCATTATTTGACTCTGAAACGCTCAAGTGTCCGTATCACTTTGACAAAACCTTGCGCGAGAAGGCTCCGGTCTACCAGGACCCTTCTTCGGGCATCTATATCGTCTCCACCTACGAACTGGTGCGTGAAGCGCACAAAAAACCCGACATCTTTACCAATGATTTTGCTCTGGCCAAGGGTGCCGACGAAGCACTTGATGAGGATATAGTCGCCGCAATGGCCAATACGTACGACCTCGGTAAAGGTACGCTGCTGACAGTCGATGACCCGGAGCACAAGATCTATCGCGATGCGCTCAGGGACTTCTTCCTGGCCAAAAATCTGGCCAAATATCGACCCTGGATCAGCGAATTCGCCGATCAACTGGTCAGTGATTTGCCCCGTGGGGAAGCATTTAACTTTATCGAGAAGTTTACTCGCCCTCTGCCACTCTCGGTCATCATGCATGTATTGGGTATGCCCCTGGAGATGCGTGACCTTGCGTTTAAATGGACGGTAGATAACGTTACCGTCTTCTCACAGCTGGGCGACAAGGAAACACTGTTGGCCGCCCATGCGGGACTCAAGGACGAATACGATTGGTTCGTCAAGGCACTGAACGAGCGCAAACAGAACCCGCAGGACGACTTGTTGACCCTGATCGCTCACGCGACCTATGAGGGGCGTCCGCTGACTATCGAAGAACAGCTGTCCCATTGCACCCAGTTCCTGGTTGCAGGCAATGAAACAACCACCGCGACGCTGGCAGAAGGCATGCGGCAGCTCTGTATGTATCCGGACCAGCAACAAATGGTGCGCGATGATCCCTCACTCATTCCTACCCTGGTTGAAGAATCACTGCGCATCGCAACGCCGACCTCCAATATGTGGCGTGTGTGCAAGGCGGATTACACACTCGGTGGTGTCACGATTCCTGCGGGGAGCATGGTTTTGCTGAAGTACTTCTCATCGAACCATGATGAGAAGATGTTTGAGAATCCGCAAAAGTTCGATTTGACCAGAAAGAATGTCAACCGTCATGTAGCGTTTGGGTTCGGATCCCACGTTTGCATTGGTCAGCATCTTTCCAAACTGGAAATGATCGTCGCCTGGGAGAAGCTCATCGAGAATAGCAGTCATTTCAGACTGGTCGGTTCAGCCGATGACCTGGATTACATGCCTCACTTGCTGCTCCGCGGTCTGGAAGAAATCCCCATTATCATCGAGCCTTGACTTGGGCAGGCGCACCGCGCCTTACCCTTGACACAAAAAAACAGGCGCAAATTGCGCCTGTTTTTGTATCCGGTACTCAGATAAATCTCATCAAGCTACGCCCTTCCCTGCGTAAGCCGGGATGAAGTTTAAGCGGATGTACCGGGAATGGTGCCCTCATGGGAAGACTTGGCAATGCTATCGCCGTCAAACTTGATCGACTTTTCCGGGATCAACTCGATGATGACCCGCAGCGGCGTATCCAGATGAGCGATGGCAGCTTCCTCCGTCGGTGCAGGATAGGGTGAGATGATCTTCGCCATCGCCGGGTAGAACCAGTCCTTGGTTGCCTGGTCCTCGTGAATCTTGACCCGGCCCTTATAGGTCACCGTCTTGCCCGGCCCCATATCTGTTCCCATACTGGAAATAACCACGGATGCACGCGGGTCCCTGCGCAAGGCCTTTACCCTCGGCCTCTGACTGGTTGCCGTGACCCAGATCGAGCCATCCTTGGCGATGTAGTTCATAATCACACCCAGCCCATGCCCCTCCTTGTTGGTCCAGATAAAGTTACACTCGATTTGCTTGCTCAGCAGTTCCTGCTCGCGTTCTTTAGAGAGCCCATAAATCGTGACATCCTCATAACCCTGCATATCATTAGACATAAGCATTTTCCCCAATAATAGATTTCATCCCATCATCGCCATATGGCAAGACCACGAGTCAGAAGCGTGGCAAGTGCCCCATCTGCTGGCCGCCGGCGAGATCAATAATTTGGCCGTTCACAAACCCGGAGCGTTGATCATCGGCGAGATACAGCGCCGCTTCTGCGATATCGTCGACCGTACCCATACGACCCGCCGGGGTCTCATTGATAAAGGCATCGATGATGGGCTCCACACTGAAGAATGCATCCGTCATATCCGTCTGGATAAGCCCAGCAGCGATAGAGTTGAAGCGAATCTTTTTCTGAGCATACTCGACGGCAGCGACACGGATGGCATAGTCAATGCCTGCCCGCGCCCCGGCATAAACGGCCATCTCAGGTCCTGGCAATCGCGCCGTCAAAGAAGAAATCGTGACGATCGAACCACCAGCTTTCATGGCCTTGGCAGCCCACTTGAAAAACAACAGCGCCCCGATAAAGCTGATTTCCAGGGTTGGCATAACCTTCTCTTTGGTCAGATCGTCAATCAGGTGGGACGCGTGAATACCCGCGGAGTTTACCGCGATATCAACGGTGCCAAACTGATTGACGGCCGAATCGAATAGACCCTGGATCTGGTCTTCATTGGTCACATCACACGGGACCGCGATACCCCCAATCTCCTGGGCGAGTGCTTGGAGAGGTCCTTCCCGGCGTGCCGCCACGACAACATTGGCCCCTTCGGCGGCCAACCTGCGCGCAATGGCAGACCCGAAATTCTGTTTACCCGATGCCCCTAAAACCACTGCGGTCTTGTTATTTAACGTCCCCATATCGAACTCCCTCTCCCGGTAGTCGTTTAGTCCACAAACATATCTGCAATTTCTTTACGCAAAGTGTCTTTCTTCACTTTGCCGCTCGGTGTCCTGGGCAGGTCTTCTACGAACTCAACGTGCTCCGGTATCTTTTGCTTTGCCAGCGCAGCCTTATCCGCAAAGTCGGCGATCTTGGGCAGGTCGAGCTTATGGTCACGAGACGCAGGAATAATAAACGCGCATACTCCCTCACCCAGTCGATAGTGTGGCATCGCCACAACCGCGGCTTCCCTGATTTGGGGATGATCGTGCAGCACATCCTCAATTTCCTTGGCACTCAGGTTTTCGCCGCCGCGGATGATGATGTCTTTCTTGCGGTCGGTAATCAGGATGGCATTGTCTGCCGTGCGCATGCCGATATCCCCGGTATAGAAATAGCCATCCTCGTCATGGGATGCGGCATTTTGCTCCGCGTCTGCATAACCCAACATCATGCCGGCGCCACGTGCCGCAATTTCTCCATCGACATCAGTGGGCACTTCCTTACCGGCGTCATCAACGATCTTGACATCGTAGCCATAGATCATCCCATCGGTTTCCGCAGCCAGGTTCTGCTCGCCGTCTCGCACAAACCCCTGGGTAATGACGGGCGTTTCGGTACTGCCATACACCCGGAATGCGCGACAGCGCTCCAGCTGCTCATAGCATTGATGGATTACCTGGGGAGGCACTGCGGCACCGCCACAGGCAAAGAGGCGCATTGTTGGCAAGCGGGTGCTGTGCCGCTTGGCGGCCGCCAATAACTCGACCAGAAATGGGGTGGCGCCGACACTCGCGGTCGCGCCGACACGCGTGATGTATTCGACGGCAGCATCAGCGTCCCAACGTGCCATCAAGGCCGACTTCACCGCCGTGATAAACGGCAGTACCATCCCCGACCCATAGCCGGTGATATGTGTCACTGGTGACGGCATCAGCATGATGTCGTTTTCATCCAGCTGCCAACAATCGACAGAGTTCTGAATGACCCGACTGAGGGTGTTATGACTGTGCAGCACCGCCTTCGGGTGTCCGGTGGTACCCGATGTATACAGGATCGTCTTGACCGAGTTCGGATCCACCTTGGGCAACCGGGCGATATCCGCCGGCGCATTGTTCAGTAAATCCTCAAACCGCAGCGTCCCTTCATGGGACTCTTCAGCCCGCGCGGTCACTACATATTCGAGATCCGGCAAGTCCGCCCGAAGCGATGCGATCATCGACGGAAATTCAAGGCTGCGAATACGTTCCGGTATGAAGATCAGCCGGGTACCGGCGTCCTTCAGAATGAAGCGTAATTCCCGGTCCCGGTAGATCGGAATCACTGGGTTGACGATCAGCCCCATGGCGGATGCGGCAATATCCAAAATCACGGATTCGCGCCAGTTCGGCAGCTGGAAGCTGATCACGTCGCCGGCCTTCATGCCCAGACCCTGCAGGCCGGTAATCAGTCGCTTGGCCTGTTCCGCGATGGAACCGTAAGTGATTGCCGGTTCGTGTTCCAGGTAGATGGCGACCTCATCCGGGGATGTGGCCGCTTTTTGCCAGGCCGCATCGGCAATGGTCTGGTCGGACCAAAGATGTCCATCTCGCTGTATACGGTCTTCAGTCAGAGGATTCATCATGATTATTTTCCCTCGCTTAAAAAGTCACCGTTCAAGTAGTGGGTACCCGGATTGCTATAGTTCCGACAGCACATGTCCGCCATCAACGGTGATGGCGGCACCAGTCATCAGCGAGCCGGCATCCGAAGCCAGCAGCAACAAAGGACCATTCAGTTCATCCAGTTCACCAATGCGCCGTGTGGGTATGCGGTTCAGCAGGGCCTGCCCGTCTTCTGTCTTGAGCCATTCGCTAATCAGCGGTGTATTGAAGTAACCCGGACAGATGGCATTCACGCGAATATTATGTTCAGCGAACTCGAGCGCGGCGGCCTTGGTAAACTGAACAACCGCAGCTTTCGCGGACGCATAACTCGTCAATGCTTTTTGCAGTCGACTGGCAGTGATTGAGGCGATATTGACAATGCTGCCCGGCAAGCCCGCTGCGACCAGTCGCGCGCCCGCTTCCCGGGTGACGTAGGCAACCCCATTGAGGTTGGTATTCACCACACCACTCCAGTCTGCGTCAGAAAGTTCGAGTAGTAACTTGGGGATGGTGATCCCGGCGTTATTGATCACCACTGTCACCACGCCAAACCGTTGTTCTACGGCATCAAAGGCTGCCTTGATGCTATCGCTATCGGTCACATCCATAGTGACCGACATGGCTTCGCCACCACGGTCAATAATCGTATCCCGCGCTGCGGCAAGCAGTTCAGTGCGCCGTGCTGCGAGTACGACCCTGGCACCGGCAGCCGCCAACACCTCCGCGAAGTGCAAGCCAAATCCACTGGAAGCACCGGTTACCAGGACAACTTTTCCCTCGAGGGAAAAGGTATTTAGCAGGTCATTCATGGTGTTTCTCCTGTCGCATGTGCACCGATCTATTTCGCCTTGAGGTACTTATCCAGTGTCTGGTGAAAGTGTCGAATCCTCACCTCCTGGTAGTTACCAAGAGTCACCGCACCTTTCTTCGAGGCTTTCAAGCCCTTTTGTACCTGTGGCAGGTTCGCACCGTCCTGATTAAATACGTTGGCAAAACCGGCCCCCATCACTTCGGCGGCCTCACTGAACGGCTGATCAATACCGAGACGGAAAACTGGCGCATCCGGCGGAGACTCCTCCCCTTCCGGGAACCGTGTTAACAGGAAGATCTCCATAATGCTGCTATCGACATCATCCCCGTTGGGGCGATGCCGATAGGTAATCACGGTGCCATGCCCGGCCCAGGGCGCAAAATTCGGGAACAGGAGATACAGCGTGGAGTCCATCAACTCGGACATGGTCGCCCGCTCGGAGAAGTCCTCGCCGGCCTGTTGGTTGGCGACCGGCAGGTTGAGCTGCGCATACATTTCCCGTGCCGTTTGTCCGGGGGCGAGCTGGGGTCGGTCCGGAACGCCAATAAGCTCCATCATGGCATCCAGCGACTGCTGCTCGGTAAACTGATCCGCATGGCTGGGGTTGGCCACACCGTACGCACTGATCGTGCGGCTGACATGATCGCCCCAGACGTCATACTGGGAGTTATCGATGCCCTGGAATGGCATGAGTTGCGGGTGCGTCGCAATCGCATGATAGGACTCAATGAAGGCTTCCAGTGCGACCTTCCAGTTGCAGGCGATCACTTTCTCGATATGCAGAGAGACGAAGCGCTGTTCATGCTTCCACTGATTCATGTGTTCGGGAAGCACCTCCATATACTCTTTGAGCGATGGAGCTTCTTCATCCATATTGATAAACACCCAGCCGCCCCAGGTATCTACCCGCACTTCGTGCAACTTGCTGTTTTCTCTGGAGACATGGGGGAAGTCCCACTGGCAGGGCGCGCCGAGAAACTCACCGTCGAGATCCCATGACCAGCCGTGGTAGGGGCAGCGGAGGTTATCACTGTTGCCCGCGCCCCGCTTCAGTACCCGGCCGCGATGCAGACAGGAATTATGGAAGGCTTTTAGCTCGCCCGATTCGGTCCGTGTTAACAGGATTGAGTCGTTGACGATATCGTAGACGAAGTAGTCGCCGGCGTTGCGCAATCGGTTTTCCCGGCAAGCAATCTGCCAGGTCTTGCGCCAGACCTTCTCCACTTCCAGGTCAAAAAACGCCCTGGAGGTATAGCGTTCGACAGAGAGGTCTTCCGATCCGAGATAGGTTTCGGTGCTTTCCAGCAGTGCCGCGGGGACGTCGACCGTCTCCCGCTTCAGTAAATCCTGGAAGGAGTCTGAAGGGCTGCGGGCAATAATATCTTCCGGGCTCAGTTCCACTTGTTCTGACATGGCTCTGCCTCTTCTTGTCGTTACCTAGCGTTGCAAAATCGTCACGGCGCTGATGCCGGGCGCACCATAGACATGGGTATAGCCGACCTTGGGCGCGTTCGGCACCTGACGCGCACCGGCCCCGCCCCGGAGCTGCACACAGGTCTCAAACACCTGCCGCAAGCCAGTGGCACCAATCGGCTCGCCATTGGCAAGGCAGCCGCCATCGGTATTAATGGGTAGCTTCCCGTCGATTCCGGTTTCCCCGGCCTGAATGAGTGATTCCTGCTCACCGTGCTCACAGAAATCGTTCTCCGCCATATGCATCACTTCTGCCCCAGACTCGGTATCCTGCAACTGCAGAACATCGATATCTTTGGGACCCAGGCCAGCGGCTTCAAACGCCGCTTTTGAGGCATCGACCGTCGGCCCGTCAACCTGCGTCAGTGCCTGTGACGGCGCGAACACTTCGAAAGACCCATAACGTCTCGAGCGTACGGCTGCCGCCTTCAGGTAAATTGGCTTGTCGGCATAACGATGCGCGATATCTGCCCGGCAGAGAATCAATGCCACACCGCCTTCCCCTGGCGCGCAGAACATAAACTTGGTCAGGGGATGACTGATCATCGGCGACTCACTGATCACATCGAGCGGGATCTCTTCCCGGCGCCAGGCATTCGGATTCTTCGCGCCATTGGCAAAAGCTTTCTGGGCAACCTTCGCCAGGGTGTTGCTGCTAATGCCATGCGCATCCATATAGCGCTGAATTTTCATGGCGAAAAACTGGGTCGTCATCATCAGGCCGATTTCGCCATACCATTCTCCGATGCCCATCTGTCGTGGGTCGGCATTAAAGGCGCCGCGTTCATGCTTGTCGAAACCGGTCACCATACCGATGTCATATTCACCGGATTTGATGGCATTGAAGGCAGAGATCAACGCACTGCCGCCAGTCGCGCAGCCATTGGCCACATTGATAAACGGTAAACCGGTGAGGCCCAGCTCATTGACCATTGCATCTGCGCTGCCTGCGCTGGCACTGCCGCCGAACCCAAACTGCATGTCTTTCCACTCAACGCCGGCATCTTTCAACGCCATGCGTGCGGCGTAGGCGCCCTGTTGAAGTCCGCTCAGGCCAGGTGTACGACCAAACGGGTGTATCCCGATTCCAACAATTGCAACGTCCATCACTCCCCCAAATTAATCATCTCGGCGTTCCGCGATATCCATTCCCCGATGCCGAGGTATTCGCGTCGGCGCCGAGGATAGAATCGTCACTGTCCGGGCTTTTCTTATCCGGCAGCCTTGAAAGCAAAACTCATCACCGGATTGCCGGACTCGTCATGACGAAAAGTTTCCACCACCAACTCCATTTCCATCCCGATCCTGAGTTTTTCCGGATCGTTTTCCAGGAGCCGACTCTCCACGCAAACGGCACCGGGTAATTCGATATATCCCACACCAAAGGGCGTGAACGTCTCCGGCGTTTCATCTGAGTGATAGGGCTTTTTCGGCATAAACCCCTGGATGGTCCAGCTCCACAGCCTTCCCCGCCGGGGCAACTCCTCAACAACCACATCCTCACTACCACAGGCAGGGCAACTGGACTTCTGCGGAAACTCCGCAATCGTACAGGCGCGACAGCGGCTACCGAGTAGTGCCGGATTGTCCGACGGCCAGGTGAAAAGCCCTTCTGCGATAGGCACTTGTTTGTACATTGCCGTCTCCCTAGTGGTGAATCGCGCGGTCAAACGCATCGAGGACGGATTCATGCATCGCTTCCGACATGGTCGGATGGGCAAAGACAGTTTCCATCAACTCTTCTTCCGTGGTTTCCATTTTTCGGGCGATGACATAGCCCTGAATCAGCTCGGTCACATCTGCGCCAATCATGTGAGCGCCGAGCAGTTCGCCAGTATCCGCATCGAAAACCGTCTTTACGAAACCTTCCAAATCCCCCATGGCCTGTGCCTTGCCGAGATTACCGAGGTCAAATTTACCCACCCTTGTTGCCAGCCCCCGGGCGTTTGCCTGGGATTCGGTCAGGCCTACGCTGGCAACCTGGGGCGTACTGTACGTACAGGACGGTATGCAGAGCGGATCGACGGGCTCGAGATCGTCGAGGCCCGCGATTCTTTCCACGCAAGTGATCGCTTCATGGCTGGCCTTATGAGCCAATAACGGCGGCGCTGTCATATCGCCAATGGCATAAATCCCCTTAACAGAGGTCTCAGACCATTCATCGACAACGACCTGACCGTTCTGAAGCTGAACACCCAGTGCTTCCAGCCCCAGCCCTTTCGTGTTGGCAACAACCCCGACTGCGAGGATGACCCGATCAAACACTGATTGCTGCGGCTCCCCCTGAGCATCCTGCCAACGGGCGTGGGCTCGCCCATCTTTAACTTCAATACCCTGCACCCGCGACCCGAGAGAAAACTGCACCCCCCGCTTTCGGAATGAACGTATCGCCAAACGAGAGATATCCTCATCTTCCTGGGGCAGGATCCGGTCGGCCATCTCGATCAGCGTGACGTCACTGCCAAACGTTGAATAGAAACTGGCAAATTCAATACCGATGGCTCCGGCACCAATAATCAATAGGGATTCGGGCACCGCAGAGGGCGTCATTGCTTCACGCGCCGTCCAGACCACTTCGCCATCAGCTTCGACACCGGGAATCTTTCTGGGGCTGGCACCGGTGGCGAGAAGGATGTGTGGGGCGGTAAGCGTGGTGGAGAGGATGCCACTGGTCGTCACGCTGATCGTATGGCGATCGATCAGACTGGCAACCCCCTCAAAAACACTGATGTCATTTTTATCCATCAGGTAGCGAATACCCTGGCTGAGGCGATCCGCGGTACTGCGGCTTCTCTGCACGATCTTCCCGAGATCAAATCCGGGTTCCGCTACTGTCAGCCCGTAGTCATCGGCATGCTGCATCTGCTGGTAAACTTCAGCGCTCTTCAGCAAACTCTTGGTGGGGATACATCCCCAGTTCAAACAAATACCACCCAGATGCTGGCTTTCTACCAGGGCGACACGCATACCCAGCTGGGCGCCGCGAATGGCTGCGACATAGCCTCCGGGTCCGGCTCCCACAACGACCAGATCGAATGTTTGTTTATCCACGTTGCTCTGTGTCACAGTGATTTCCTTACACCAGCATGGACGCCGGGTTTTCCAAAAACCCCTTGAGTGACTGCAGGAACCTGGCTGCCACGGCGCCATCGATCACACGGTGATCACAAGAGAGTGAGACGGTCATCATCGTGGCCGAAACGACGCGCCCATCGCTGACAACTGCTTTTTCCTTACCGGCACCCACCGCCAGGATCGCCGCCTGTGGCGCATTGATGATTGCATCGAACTGATCGACCCCGAACATTCCCAGGTTGGAGATGCTGAAGGTGCCACCCTGCATTTCATCGACTTGCAGCGCCCCCGCATGGGCCCTCCGCGCCAGGTCTTGCGATTGTTCTGCAATCTGAACCAAGCTCTTGCTGCAGGCATTGCGAATCACGGGCGTCACCAGCCCGCCGTCGATGGCAACCGCAACCGATATGTCCGCCCGTTCGAATGCGCGTATCGTGTCGGCTGCATACTGAACATTCACTTCCGGCACGCGCTTGAGTGCACTGGCACAAGCCTTGATGACAAAGTCATTGACCGAAATACGATGCCCAAGCTCCGTATTCATGTACCGCCGCTGCGCCAGTAAACTGTCCATGTCGATGTCGACGTTTACCCGGTAATGCGGAATACTTTGTTTCGCCTCACTCAGTCGTGCTGCGATCACCTTGCGCATCCGACTGACTTTTTCCACGCGGAAATCCGATGCCCCGCTCAGTATGCGCGCCGCACTTTCCACATCATTTTTGGTGACCCGATTTCGGCGACCTGTCGGCACAATATCGTTCAGGTTCAGGGCGAGCTTTTTGGCGAGCCGTCGCGCCACCGGGGTCGCCGCAACGCGGGAGTCGTCCAGGGAGATGCCCGCACCCTGTACCTGTTGAGCTACTTTCCCTGCGGGTACGGAAGCGGCTATCCCCGCCGCTATCCCCGCTGCTTTCTCCACATCCCACTTGGAAACGCGGCCGTTCCGTCCGGTGGGCGTGATATTGTGTAAGTTGATGTTATGGGCTTTGGCAATTCGCCGTGCGACAGGAGAGGCCTTTATGTCTGTATCATCAGCCCCCGCAGACAGCTCCGGTTTCGTTGCTGGCGCAGTAGCGGATTCAGCCGGCTCTGGCTGAGGGATCGGCGCCGGCTCTACGGGCGCCGACTGCGTAGCCTGTGGTTTTTGCTCACCGTCAGAAACCAGAGGAGGCACGAGTGCTGCCGCATCGGGTTCGAAATTCGCAACGAAAGCATCAATTTCCGCATCGGAAACATCACCCTCTGCGACTACACCCAGCAACATCGCTACACGATGTACTTCGCCGGGCTGTGCGACGATACGAACCAGTGTGCCACTACAGGTGCTCTCTGCGGTATTGACGATCTTTGAGGTTTCAATATCGACCACTTCATCGCCAACCGAGACCTGATCCCCCACATCAACACGCCATTCGGTAATCTCGCCTTCTTCCATCGACATGCCCCACTTGGGGACCGTCAGTGCGTGTAAATTGCTCATGACGCATACTCCAGCACTTGTCGAACGGCAGCCTCAATGTCAGCTTCCTGCGGCATCCAGGCGTCTTCGAGGTTGGGCGCAAACGGTACCGGAGAATGCGCCGCCGTCACTTTTTTGATCGGTGCGCGCAAACTACCAAAGGCCTTTTCCGCAACAATGCTGGAGATGTCTGACGCAATGCCGCAGCGCGGTGTCATTTCATCCACCACCACCAGTCGTCCGGTCATTTCTACACTTTCGAGAATGGCCTCTTCATCAAGCGGCGATGTCGTGCGAGGATCGATGACATCGCAAGTAATGCCTTCCGCCTCGAGCCGGTCTGCCACCGCGAGCACCTTGTGCATGGGATTGGAAATCGCCACGATGGTGAGGTCACTGCCCTCGCGGTAATACTTGGCTTCGCCAAAGGGCACCGTATACATCTCATCGGGCACTTCGCAGCTGGTGTCGTAGAGAATCTTGTCCTCTACAAAGATTACGCAGTCGTCATCCTGTATCGCCTGGAGCATCAGGCCTTTCGCATCGTAGGCATTGGTGGGACATACGACTTTCAGCCCCGGTACCATGGTGACCATCTGGGTGAGGTTCTGTGAGTGCTGCGCACCGGCACGCCATCCCGCACCAGTCGTACAGCGAATAACCATGGGACACTTGGCTTTTCCGCCGAACATATAGTGGAATTTGGCTGCCTGGTTGTATATCTGGTCGAAGCAGACCCCGAAGAAGTCCATAAACATCAGTTCAGCGACCGGGCGCAGACCAGTTTGTGCGGCCCCTGCCGCCGCCCCGATAATCGCCGATTCGGTGATCGGGGTATCGATCACGCGAGAGTCGCCATAGGTCGGCAACAGTCCCTTGGTGACACCCATGACACCGCCGTAGGCGTCCCGGGATCCATCACACCCCGCACCGCCGGAAACTTCCTCACCCAGCACGATTACGCGGGAATCTTCGGCCATCGCCTGGTGCAATGCTTCGTTGATTGCTTCTCTGTATGTCTTGACGGGCATCCTGATAACTCCAAATTTATTCTTGTAAACGGGCTTTTATCAAAGCGCCTTCGGGTTCATTAATACGCTGAGCTGTAGACGTTAGTCAGTAGTTCATCGTCGCCTGGCGCGGGAGCCGCCAGGGCTGCCTCGGTCACTTCATTGATGGTGCTGGCAATTTCAGCGTCGATCGCATCGAGCTCTTTCGCCGTTGCCAGTTTCTTCTTGACTGCGGCCTTGCGCGCTATAGCGAGACAATCCTCGTCTTTCATCAGACGCTCGATCTCGCCTTCTCCGCGATAAGCCTGGGGATCCCCTTCAAAGTGCCCCTTGAAGCGCGGAACATTCGCTTCGATCGTCACCGGACCATTGCCCTGGCGGCAGTGCTCGACCACCTGCTTGCAGACTTCATAGACGGCGAACAAGTCAGTGCCATCCACCTTGTAGGCCGGCATACCAAAGCCCTGTGCTCGACTGGCAATATCCTTTGACCCAACGGCATAGCTCGCATGGGTACCTTCGCCATAGCCGTTATTTTCAAACAGAAAAATGGCAGGCAGTTTCAATACAACCGCCAGGTTCATTGCCTCGAAGGTTGTGCCCTGGTTGGACGATCCGTCACCACCAAAGGCAACACCGACACGATCGGTACCCAGCGTCTTGGCGGATAGCGCAGCGCCGACGATGATGGGCGGGCCTCCGCCGACAATGGCGTTCGCGCCGAGCATCCCCTTGTCGAAGTCGGCAATGTGCATAGAGCCGCCCTTGCCATCACACAGCCCGCCTTGCTTGGCCATGATTTCTTTCATCATGCCGCCAACATCACCGCCCTTGGCGATGCAGTGGCCGTGGCCGCGGTGTGTGCTGATCACGTAGTCATCGTCTTCCAGCAACAGGCAAATGCCGGCGGCGACTGCCTCCTGGCCAGAGTAGAGATGGAGAAAACCCGGAATATTGCCTTTCATAAACTGTTCGCTGATCTTGTCTTCAAAATCGCGAATCGTGCGCATCGTCCGGTAGGCTTTCAGGAACTGCTGTTTGGTCATGCCTTCTGTGGACGCTTTGGGCTTGGTGATTTCTGGGGTATCTAGGGACATTTTCTGCCTCGATTTATTGTTACCGGTAACAACAGCGGTGGAATTTGGGCAACGCCATTCGCGTTACAGCATCAAGCCCTGCATCCAGTTCGCATGGAAACCGTTGGGAATTCGACTCGGTACGTGGACTTTTGCTACCGGACCGGAGGAGAAGTCTCCGGCAGGTAGAATGGAAAGGAACTGCCCTTCACCGGGGTTATAGACGAAGCACATCAGCCATCCATCTTCCTCACGATCCGATTCCGGATTCGCGACATAGACCGGCTCACCGGCATTCGCCTCGGGCCCGTAATCGTGCAGCAGGGTTTCACCGGTATTGAAGTCATAGCGACCGGTACAGTTGTAGCCATGCGCATCACCCCAGCTGCGATTGCTGGAGGCGGCAAAACCATACCGGTATGACTTACCCATACGGCGCTCATCTACCCTGGAGAACTCGCAGAAGACGTCAGAGAATTTTTCGTTGGTAACGGTTCTCGTTTTTTTATCGAGCTCCATGCGATACATCCGGCGCGGTTGCTTTTCCACACCGGTACCCTGTGTCTGGGTAAAGGGCATGGAATTGATCCACACATAATCGATGATGATCTTTCCACCTTTCTCGAAGCCATTGCAGAAATGCCAGCTAAAGAAGGCATCGGTCTCGTAGGTGACAATGTCACCGTCCCCGCTACGGGGAATCACAAAGATCTTTGTTCCCTTTTCAGGTTCCCAGGAAAATGGATCTTCACCGCGCATCGCCCGCTCTACATCATGGAAGGCCGGTGCATAGAAAATGACGACGTAGTTCTCTGTAATTTGCAGATCGTGGATGATGCCCTTGCGCGCGAACGGCACCTCGATGGTTTTTTTGTGGCGAGCATTTTTGTCGAATATCTGTACCCAGTAATTGGCACTATCCCAGCGCTGGGTACAACTGATCAGGTCACCGGTATTCGGACAGATTTTTGGGTGCGCAGTCAGGGCATCCCCCGGCTTTAGCGCGCCTTCGTAGTCGTAAAGCCCGACTGTGGACAGATCATTATTCAGGAGGTGCGGGAAACCACCTTCCCACATCGCCAGAAGCTTTCCGCCGTGATACAGCACATTGGTATTGGCGGTATTGCGCACCGGATTCGGCTCGCCCCCAGCCTCAATCACTTCCGGTGGAACTTCCAGCAGCTTTCCAACACTGCCGTAAATGGTCCGACCGAATCGCCGCTCCGTCTTTAAATGACTGGTTTCGATCCAGCGATTCTTATAGGTCGCCTTACCGTCCCGGAGATACACGGCATGGATCATGCCATCGCCATCCAACGGATAGACATAGTGGTTGGGTTGGTATGCGGTATTGGGGCCATCCCGCATAAAGGCCCCCAATAGATTATCTGGAATCTTTCCTTCGACCCTGAGCTCGTCAGGCCCGAAATCCTTTTCTTCGGTCACCGGGGCATAGTTGCCCTGCAGGTATGGAGAGACACTTAAATCCATGAGATCGCCCTCTTAACGTAACCCTGAGTTCGTGAGGCCGCCGCGGATACATCGATGAGAGGCCTGCGGTTTCACTAGATACTATCAGCTCTCTTTTAAAGAAAACAGTCATGATTGTTTATTTTTTTCTGCACGCCAGATACAGTCACCCTGCAGATAAAAAGACGAATCAAGCTGAGATAGAGAAATGCAGAAAGTAATGGATAGTCACATGGAGTTGGCGGATGAAATCGCATTGCGCAGCCTGATGGCCCAGTACTGCGATGCCGTCATCCGCAATGATGCCGCGCGTTGGATCGATTGCTGGAGCTCGGATGCGGAGTGGAATCTTCTGGGGAATGAGGTTGCGGGCAGAGACGCGATCCTGGCGTTCTGGCAGCAAGTCATGACGGGGTTCGAGTTTGCCCTGATGATCCCCAGTTTCTGCCAGTTCGAGGTCAACGGGGATTGCGCAACGGGCTACTGGTACCTGCAGGAGCACACGCGCGATACCAGCGGAACAGGGACTGCACTGTTCAGTCGCTACGAGGACCGCTACATCAAGCAGGCAGGACAGTGGAAATATCAACGGCGTGATTACCAGATCCTGTATACCGGCGAAGCGATGTTTAGCGGTGCGTTTCCATCGCCCAATGGTTCCGCCTCATCAGCAAAAGCTGCCGAGGGCGCTGAAGCAACGGGCACAACCGTCGATGCTTGAAGCGAAATGGCCAGAACCTGCAGTATCTGGCCAGACAGCGCATCTGGAGATGACCACTGACCAGAGCGCGAACTGCCGCTCTATACAGTTTCTTCAGGAATACGGGTAATCAGCTTGCCCTGGTTTGAACCGTCGAATAGCTTGAGGAAGGTGGGCAGGATATTGTCCAGATCATCGACAATCTCTTCCCGGTACTGGAGCTTTCCGGCAACGAGCCATTCGGCAAGCTGTTCAACGCCCTCAGCAAAGCGGTCGACGTAATCGAGTACGACAAATCCCTGGATTTTCAGACTCTTCGCGACCAGCTGCCACAGATTTTTCGGCCCCGGCGCATCTGCATCGTTATACGTGGAAATCCATCCGCACACGGCAATTCGCGCGTGCTTATTCAGGCACATTAACGCGGCATCCAGGATGTCACCACCCACATTGTCAAAGTAGATATCGACACCTTGCGGGCAAGCCTCACGGATAGCCGCCTCCAGGTCATCACAGGTCTTGTAGTTAATCGCAGCGTCAAAACCGAGCTCCTCGGTAATCCACTGACACTTGTCATCTGCTCCGGCAATACCGACCACATGGCAACCTTTCATTTTGGCAATCTGGCCGACAGTTGAGCCCACCGCACCTGCCGCGGCACTGACTAATACGGTTTCCCCGGCTTGCGGTTGTCCGACTTCCAGCAAACCGAAGTAGGCCGTCAGTCCCGTCGGCCCCAGAATCCCGAGAAAACTGCTCAAAGGAATTCCTGCGGCTTCATCCAGCTTGGTCATCGCGGCAGCCTGGGCAGTGGTGTAGCGCTCCCAGGCGCCTACCGCCAGCACGACATCCCCTTCCGACAAGAGTTCGCTCTGAGATTTCACAACCCGGCCAATGACCGAGCTACGAATCGGCTCGCCGATCGCAATCGGCTCAATGTAATTACTTACATCACTCATCCAACCCCGAATGGCTGGATCAAGAGAGATATACATATTGCGGATAACCACTTCGCCGGTAGCAGGTTCGCGCAGGGGGACATCACGGAAAGGAACTTCTTCCGGTGTCGGCGCCGCAGCCGGACGGGACGCGAGGTAGAACTGTCGATTGATCAAGTCTTGCATAGAGAAAATGGCCTTTCAGTATGAGGCACCGAATACCGACACCTGTTCAACAGGGGCACCCCCTGTACCAGAGCGCACATCGCAGCTCATCCAGACGCACCGGGTGTCACCTTGCCTGCGCCGTGAACGTCGCGAGGTGGCGATCGGTAACCGCTCGCCGGAACTTCCGCAAACGGCCATCCCCGGCGATGACTCGATCGGGTCCAGCCCCCCGACCTTTATGGCAATATAAACCCGGATAAAAAAACAGTCAAACCTGATTGTTTGACTTTGGTAAGTTTGATACGTTTAGCGAAAGCCAATAGATGACTGACAAACCCAGCGGGAATGCACAGCAAAAGGACAGCAATATGACGGTACTGATCAACGGATATGTCGACATCAAGGCAGAGGACCGTGCCAGGGCCCTGTCAGCCGCTGCGTCACTCATTGAAGAAACACGCGCACAAAAGGGCTGCCAGCATTATGTGTGGTCTGCGGATCCGACATCCGCGACCCGCGTCTATGTCTACGAGAAGTGGGACTCCTCCGAAGACCTCGTTGCGCATCTTGCCGGCCCCTATTACGCGCAGATGCTCGGCATACTCGGCAGCTTCGAGATACTCGACACCGCTGTTTCCAAATACAAAATCGCCATTGAAGAACCGGTTTATGATCCCGAGGGCAACCCGCGCGGTGACTTCTTTACCGCCTAGTCGCCAGGTTCAGGCACAGGCCAACTTATCAATAATAAAATTCAGGGTTGAAGATCATGGCTGAAATGCAAGGCGACAAGAAGATTAAAACCTACTGCCGATTCTGCCACGCGACCTGCCCGATGGAGGTCACGGTCAGGGACAACAAGGTTATCGGATTGCGGCCAGACACCGACAATGAAGTCTTTGGCGGATATACCTGCCTGAAAGGCCGGCAAATGCCAGAACAGCTGTATTTGCCCGAGCGGATTCTCAGCTCGCTGAAGAAAAATTCCGACGGTACCCGCAGTGAAATCTCCACAGAACAGGCGCTTGATGAGATCGCCGAGAAGCTCAAAGCCATTCGGGACAAGTACGGTCCACGCAGTATTGCCAGTTACAACGGTACCGTCTCCTTTCAAAATTCTGCGACCCATCCGGTTGCCAAAGCCTGGCATACCGCGCTGGATTCGCCGTCTTACTACACCAGCATCACGATCGACCAGCCAGCAAAAGTGGGCATTGGCCAGGCGCGAATGGGTTTCTGGGCCGGCGGCAACCATACCTGGCGGGATTCCAACGTCGCATTGATTGTCGGCAACAATACCCTGGTCTCGCATTTTTCCATTCCAGGTGGCATTCCTTCATTCAGCCCCAGTAGCGCCTTGCGTGAGGGGAAAAAGCGCGGCCTGAAAATTATCTGTGTCGATCCCCGGCGCACAGAGGTCGCTGCACGTTCAGACATCCACTTACAGATCAAACCCGGTCAGGACGCGATTCTGCTGGCGGGACTGCTGCACATCATCCTGGAAGAAAACCTGCACGACGCCGAGTTCTGTGAAGAGAATATTGAGAACCTGGCAGCCTTCCAGAAAAGTCTCGCGCGCTTTACTCCGGATTACGTCGCAGAGCGCGCCGGGCTCGAAAAAGATGACATCCTCGCAGCGGCGCGGCTGTTCGCTGCGGGTCCCAGGGGTTCCGCCACCACGGGCACGGGGCCGGAAATGGGCCCCTACCCCAATCTGGTACAACATCTGACCCAGGCGTTGAATGCGATTTGTGGGCGTCACTACCGCGCGGGAGAACAACTGCCGAATCCCGGCGTACTCTCGCCACCCTTTCCCCGCATGGCGCAGGCAGTACCTCCACAACCGGAGTGGCTGACGGGCATACGCAGCCGGGTATCCGACGACATTGGCGAGGTGACCGTACTCACAGCGAATGGTCCGATCAAGGAAATGCCCACCGCTATTTGCGCAGACGAGATATTGATGGAGGGCGAAGGACAAATTCGGGCGTTAATCTGTATTGGCGGAAACCCGTTGCTGGCATGGCCCGGACAGGAAAAAGCCTACCAGGCGCTGAAGAATCTCGACTTGCTGATTTGCCTCGATTACAAACTCTCTGCCACGGCGGAAATGGCGGATTACGTCATCGGCTCGAAGCTCTGCCTGGAGCGCGATGATCTCACTGTACTCACCGATATCTGGTACGAACAGCCATACAGTCACTATACGAAGACGGTGGTAGAAGCCGAGGGCGACGTCATCGAGGAGTGGGAACTGTTCTGGGAGCTCGGCAAGCGTCTCGGACTGGAGCTCAGCATACGCGAGCAGCCGCTGGACATGGTCAACAAACCGACCAAGTACGAAATCCTGGAAAAAATGACGGCGGGCTCAAGAGTGCCGCTGGAAGAGATTTACCAGCGCGAGGGCGGTCATGTATTCGACGCGCCCGATGTCATAGTCGAGCCGGCGGATCCGACAACCAAAGGCCTGCTGGACCTCTTCCCTGAAGGACTGGCAGAGGAGCTCGAAGGCGCCGCCAGTGATGCGGATCGCAGTGTTGCACAAGCGGGTGAACACCCTTACCTGCTGGTGAGCCGTCGTATGAAAAATACCTTTAACTCCACCGGTCCGGAGCTGAGCTTCCTCGCCTCCAAGGGTACAACCAATCCGGCTTATATGAACCCGGAAGATCTCGCGGACCTGAGCATCGAAGATGGCGAGATCATCTTTATTCGCTCCGCGCGCGGTGAAATCCCCGGTGTGGCACAGAGCAGTCCGGATATTCGCCGGGGTGTGATTTCCATGGCGCACTGCTGGGGGAGCGCCCCGGATGGCGCAGGCGATGATAAGGTGCGGGAAATCGGGGCCAACACCAACCGGCTCATCCACAACCTGGACAACCCGGCGAAATACTCCGGTATGGCTCAACAAAGTGCTATCGCGGTGTCAGTTCGCAAGGTGAGCGTACCCGACTGAATACTTCAAAGCCGCTTGCAGCAATACCGTGCCCACAACAAAATATTTGCTGTGTGGGCCTCAAATGTTCTCCATGCGGCCGAATCTCCAATCCCCTATGAACTCAACTCTGTTGCCGACTCTCCGAGGAATATTATGCTAGCCCTCTCCGATCCATCGCTGCTCCGCTCCCAGCTCTATATCAATGGTGAATGGGTAAACGCCGATAATGAAACCACATTTTCGGTATACAACCCGGCAACCCGCGAAAAAATCATCGATCTGCCCAACGCCGGCGCGGCAGAAACCCACCGCGCGATCCAGGCGGCAGATGAGGCGCTCAAAAGCTGGAGACAGGTCGTCGCCAAAGAAAGATCTGCTGTGCTCAAACGCTGGTTCCAACTGATCATGGCGAACCAGGAAGACCTGGCAAGATTGATGACCGCGGAGCAAGGCAAACCACTGGCGGAGTCCCGCGCGGAAGTTGCCTATGGCGCCTCGTTTGTCGAATGGTTTGCGGAGGAAGGCCGCCGCGTATACGGCGATACCATTGCTGCGAACAATCCCAATCAGCGTATTGTCACCCTGAAGCAACCGGTCGGCGTGGTGGCCGCGATCACCCCATGGAACTTCCCGATCGCGATGATTACCCGCAAGGTGGCTCCGGCACTGGCCGTAGGCTGCACTATCGTACTAAAACCAGCCACCGAGACCCCGCTGTGTGCGCTGGCACTGGCAAAACTGGGCGAAGAAGCGGGTATCCCTGCGGGTGCCTTTAGTGTGGTGGCTGGCAATAAGGCCCGCGATATCGGCGGCGCAATGACCAGCAGTGCGATCGTGCGCAAGCTCACCTTCACCGGTTCCACAGAGATCGGCAAGACACTCATGGAACAGTGTGCAGGAACCATCAAGAAAACCTCGATGGAGCTCGGTGGCAATGCGCCATTTATTGTCTTTGACGATGCCGACCTCGATGCGGCCGTACAGGGGCTTATGGCATCCAAGTTCCGCAATGCCGGGCAGACCTGCGTGTGCGCAAACCGTATTCTCGTGCAGGAATCTGTGTACGATGCCTTTGTCGACAAGTTTGTCACCGCTGTGAGTGCGCTCAAAGTCGGCGATGGGATCGACGAAGGCGTCACCATTGGTCCGCTCATCAACGACGACGCCTTTGCCAAAGTCAGCGCCATCGTTCGCCAGGCCACAGACAATGGTGCCCAAACATTGATTGGGGGCGGTGGCGAGCGGCTGGGTCAAAACTTTTTCCCACCCACGGTATTGACCAACGTCGACGCTTCTATGGATGTCTATCGCGAAGAGATTTTTGGTCCGGTGGCACCGGTGTTCAAGTTCAAAACCGAAGAAGAGGCGATCCGTATCGGCAATGACACGCCCTTTGGATTGTCGGCCTACTTCTACGCCCGAGATATGGGTCGTATCTGGCGAGTGTCCGAAGGTCTCGACTACGGTATTGTCGGTATCAACGAAGGCATCATCTCAACCGAAGTCGCACCATTCGGAGGCATGAAGGAGTCCGGCATCGGGCGCGAAGGCTCCAAATATGGCATCGATGACTATCTCGAAATTAAATACCTCTGTATGGGTGGGGTAAACCAATAGAGCGCGATGCCTCGACAATCTCCGTCCCGGTGAAGCGGCACCGGGAGGGATTCTCCGATCAAAAGTCCCCGTGATTCCGTTACTTCACCCTAATCCACGCCGGAATACCGATGCGTATACCTACCCTTTGCACAGCATTGAGCGCACACGAGAGTGCCGTAAAGCCCGGGCGGTCACGCCATACCGGTTAGACCGAAATGGCAAGCCTGATAAATTTTCTCGACCGGCTTTCGGGTGAAAGCCGCACAACTAACCGGTGCTGGCCTTTCTTTTGCAGCACATTTCCTTATAATTGCGCAGTACTGACCGACTAAAACAGTACCAACTGTTTTTAATAAAACGCAGCAGGAAACGAGATCGCGATGAGTGATGTGAAGGCACGTAAATCTGATGACCTGGCCGAAGGCGAGGTCAGTTGGCAGTCGAAAAAGAGTGCCATGACCCGTGACCGTATTCTGGAAGCCGCCATTGATTGCTTTATCAACTTGGGTTACTCCAACGTCACCACTGCTAAAGTAGCCGATGCGGCCGGCGTTTCCCGTGGCGCCATGCTGCATCATTTCCCCTCCAAGACAGAACTGATCCAGGCCGCGGTTGAGTATCTCCATGGCAAGCTGCTCGATGACTACACCCAGCGTGTAGCAAGAATCCCCAAGAAACTGAAAGGCAGAGAGCGCAGGCGTGCGGGCCTCGACGCCTACTGGGAGCACCTGACCGGCGACCTGTTTGTTGTTTACCATGAGCTGTGTGTGGCCGGACGTACTGACGAGGAACTCAACTCCATTCTGGAACGTGCAACCGCACGCTTTGAAGAGCACGTGCATGAGTCCAATCACGAGCTCTTTGAAGAGTGGAATGAGCGTGGAGAGCTTTACTTCCTGGCCATGGACCTGACCAAATTTATGATGGAAGGCATGGCCGTCGGCCAGTGGGGCAAAAACAAGAACAAGCGGATCAACCGATTGCTCGACTACCTGGGAGATCGCCTGGAAGAAATATTTTCCGATGACGGCCCGACCGCCATTTCCCAGCACTCCGCGAAAATGAAAGCGAAAAGCTAAAAAAAGCCACCTTCGGGTGGCTTTTTTGGGTCTACTCTGTCGCTTTATTCCACCCGAAAGGCCCTGTCCGCGGACGCTGGCGGAGGCTCAGGCGGACAGCGCACAATACCTTTCCAGATAGTGCTCTTCGTCGCCGTAGAGCATCGCCAGCAGCAATAGCCTCTTGAAATGGTGTCCGACATTCAGTTCGTCGGTCATGCCGATGCCACCATGCAACTGAATGGCTTCCTGGGAGATCGCGCGCCCGGCCTCGGCCAGTTTGACCTTTAGCGCCGCGCAGGCTTTGCCGGCCTGATCACTTCCCTCGTCCACCAGAATGGCGGCGTGTAATAGCAGGGAGCGGGTTTCCTCCACTTTCAGGAACATATCTGCCATACGGTGCTGCAGCGCCTGGAACTTGCCAATCGGCTGGCCAAACTGCTCTCGGGTCTTGGTGTACTCCACCGTAGCGTTCAACAACACCTGCATTGCACCAAGGGCTTCGCCGCCCATCGCGACGATGGTCTTTTGTAATACCGCATCAATGTACGACTCACCCAATCCCGGCTTACCCAGCAGTTGCTCGACGCCTAATTCAACCCGGTCAAAGTGAACGTGTGCACCGCGACTCCCATCGACCGCCGAAAAGGCTTCCCGCCGCACGCCTTCCTGCTGCCCATCAATAATAAACAGGCTCAATCCATCGGTTGTTGCCGCAGTCACCACGAAATAGTCCGCGCAATGGCCATTCAACACGGCCAGTTTACTGCCGCTCAACACATATCCAGATTCCGTCAACGAGGCGCGGGTCGAAATGCGATGCATCTCATAACCGCCCGAACACTCCGCGAACGCGAAAGCCCATTGCGACTGGCCAGCGATCATTTCGCCCGCATATCGATCTTGCTGCGCACTGCTGCCCGCGACTTGCAGGAATCCCCCACAGGTGACTGCTGTGGTCAGGAAGGGCTCTCTGAGCAATCCCTTGCCCATTTCCTCTGACATCACCATCAGGTCTACCGCACCGCCACCAAAACCGCCCAGAGCCTCACTGAAGGGCATTGCCAGCCAACCCAGTTCGGCAAACTGTTGCCAGGTTTGCGGATCGAACCCCTGAGTCGTTTTACTCAGCGCACGGTGGCGTTCTACATCGCTATTTTCGCGTACGAATTTTTCGACACTATCGCGCAACATCGCCTGTTCTTCTGATAGAGAAAAGTCCATATTGCTTCGACTCCAACGAATGTCTGCTTACGTTTTAAAGCTTGTGTGACCACCCACTGACACGCAACAAAGCTCACAATTTCAAAGGGTTACACAACCTTCCCGACCGCTGGCACGCCCGCAATACACGGTTCAGCACCACCTGCAACGATCGTAGCAAACCGCCTACAACAAAACAATCCGTCTATCCTGTTTTCTTTATTGGGATATTGCCTTAGACTCAGGCATAGACGACGACCCTGAACGTTATTAGGCTGGACTCGGGTGAAACAGCGGCGCGAACCGCACCAGTAGAGGACATAATAATGAACGCAATCATCCCACCAGATGCGCAATCTGTAGCAGAGCTGGCGACCTGCCTGGACGCACAGCGAGCGGCCTACCTGCAGGAGGGGCATGTCTCTGCAGAGGTACGTATTGACCGCCTCAACCGCGCGATCGCCCAACTGCAGAAGTATCAGGACCAGATTGCGGACGCACTCAATAGCGACTTTGGTCACCGCTCAACGCAGCACAGTAAACTGATGGACGTGGCGGCCGGAGTTGGCCCACTCGCACATGCAAGGAAACACCTGAAGAAATGGATGCGTGCGGAAAAACGCAGCACCCTGTTCCCACTGAATCTATTTGGCGCACGCTCCCGAATCGAGTATCAGCCTC
The DNA here is from genome assembly GCF_056158985.1 of Microbulbifer sp. ABF4_148. NCBI lineage: Bacteria > Pseudomonadati > Pseudomonadota > Gammaproteobacteria > Cellvibrionales > Microbulbiferaceae > Microbulbifer > Microbulbifer sp. ABF4_148. Next base: position 2,161,916 of record NZ_JBSWUI010000001.1, on the reverse strand, counting down.
TCGGTGTCGTGGGCATTATCAGCCCGTGGAATTTCCCGGTGAACCTCACCTTTGCGCCCCTGGCGCAGGTGCTCGCAGCCGGTAATCGCGCAATGATTAAGCCCTCCGAGTTCACCCCGGCCACCTCCGAGCTGATGAAACTCATGGTGGAGGAAGCATTTGATCCCACTGAGGTGGCAGTGATCACGGGTGGCCCGGAAATCGGCCAGGCTTTCAGCAGCCTCGCATTTGACCACCTGATTTTTACCGGTGCGACCTCGATCGCCAAGCATGTCATGACGGCGGCCGCACAGAACCTGGTTCCCGTTACCCTGGAACTCGGCGGCAAGTCTCCAGTGATTGTCAGTGAATCTGCGGATCCGAATCTCGTGTGCGACCGGATTATGTGGGGCAAGACCACCAACGCAGGACAAATTTGCCTGGCACCCGATTATTGTTTTGTTCCCGAACAGGCCCTCGACCAGTATGTGGAAGGCCTCAAAGCTTCGGCGAGCAAAATGTTTCCCTCTTTGCTGAACAACAGTGACTATACGTCTGTCATCAACCAGCGCCACTTCGATCGCCTGACCACCTATCTGACGGACGCCAGGGCGAAAGGGGCCACGATCATTGAACTGAACCCCGCTAACGAATCATTTGCAGGGCAGCCGCACCACAAGATTCCGCCAACATTGCTGCTCGATTGCACCGATGACATGCTGGTGATGCAGGAAGAAATCTTCGGCCCGTTGATGCCCATTAAAACCTATCGTCATCTCGATGAGGTGATCGGTTTCGTCAACAGCAAGCCCCGCCCCCTCGGACTGTACTACTTCGGTGAGGACAAAGAGGAGGAGCGCGCGCTACTCGATCGCACAACCTCCGGGGGTGTCACCATCAATGACGTCATCATGCATGTCTCGCAAGAGGACCTGCCCTTTGGTGGCGTCGGCCCCAGCGGTATGGGTGCGTACCACGGCTTCGAAGGGTTCAGGACTTTTAGCCATACCAAGTCCATATTTCGGCAGTCCAAGATGGACATTAATGGCATGACCGGAATGAGCCCGCCTTTTAATGAAAAGACCGAGAAAACCATTCAACAGATGCTCAAGGGCTAGCGTACCGCAGACCAATCATCCTGCGGCAAGTCACGCACAATCCATCACGCCGATCATGGCTGCGGCGCAACGAACAGCGAAAAGGTAGTAAAGCAATGGCAGACTACAAAACCTGGGAATGCCTGGTATGCGGTTGGGTATACGACGAAGCCAAGGGATGGCCGGAAGACGGCATCGCGCCGGGCACACGTTGGGAAGATATCCCCGATGACTGGCTGTGTCCGGACTGTGGAGTCGGCAAGGCCGATTTCGAGATGATCGAAACGGGGGTCACCAGTGCCGAGGCACAAGCGGTGCCCCCTAAAGAAGACACTGTCGCAGCAAAGGTAGCGGAACAACCCTACCAATTGTGGGAGTGTCTGGTCTGTGGCTGGTTTTACGACGAAGCAAAGGGATGGCCCGAAGACGGTATCGCACCCGGTACCCGCTGGGAAGACGTTGCGGAAGACTGGCTTTGCCCGGAGTGCGGGGTGGGCAAGCAGGACTTCGAAATGCAGGTGGTTGGCACCTCCCCTGTTTCACCAGTCACCCGCGAGCCGGCGGTCAGTGCCATACCGTCAACCGGTACGGCGATCGAACCGATTGTCATTGTCGGTTCCGGTCTTGCCGGTTACACACTGGTAAAAGAACTGCGCAAGCTCGATCAGCAAACCCCGATCATCATGCTCACCGCGGACGACGGAAGATACTATTCAAAACCCCTGCTCTCCACCGGTTTCCAAAAGCAGAAGACCGCCGATGACCTGGCAACAGCGTCTGCCGCGGAAATGGCGAACGAGTATCAAATTGACGTCAGGACAATGACCGAGGTCACGGCGATTGATACTGACAGGCAGCGTGTCGCAATTGGTGCGCAGGAAATTCCTTACTCCAAACTCGTGCTCGCCAGTGGCGCCGCCTGTATTAGCGTACCACTCTCGGGCAACGGCCTCGAACATGTGTATTCGGTCAATGACCTGATGGACTATGCGCGCTTCCATGACGCCATGAAGAGTGCACAAAAGGTGCTGATCATCGGAGCAGGGCTCATCGGCTGTGAATATGCCAATGATCTGGTGCAAGCGGGATATCAGGTTGATGTCGTCGACCCAATGCCGAATGTGCTGTCCAGCCTGTTGCCTGAAACTGCGGCCAATTCGGTACAGGCTGCCCTGGAAGAAGCCGGCGTAACCTTTCACTTCAAGACCGTCGTCAATACTGTGAAGCAGAGTAAGCGTGCCCATCCTGTTGTCGCGCAGCTCGATAATGGCAATGAGATAGAGGCCGATATCGTACTCTCGGCAATTGGCGTGCGCCCGCGTACGGACCTCGCCGCAAGGGCTGGCCTGCAGATCAATCGCGGCATTCTGGTAGACCGCAACCTGCAAACCAGCGCTGGCAACGTCTACGCGCTGGGAGATTGCGCCGAAGTCGATGGCCATGTGCTGTTCTACGTCGCCCCGCTGATGGCCTCAGCCCGCGCATTGGCCCGAACGCTCACCGGCGACACCACCCCAGTCAAGTACGGCACGCTACCGATCACCGTCAAGACAACCCTGTACCCGGTAGTAACCAATCCGCCTGCCCGTGATTGCAAAGGGGAATGGACCATTGAAAAAACCACCGTCCATGGGGTCAGGGCAGTATTCCGGGATACGTCCGGAAACATCGGTGGGTTTGCCCTGACCGGGCAGTGTGTGAACGAGCGAGAGGCACTGGTACAGGAAACGCCACCAGTGATGGCGTAATCCCCGCAACCAGGAACCGGCAATATCCGCAGGCCAATACCGCCTGCCAAGACTCTTTTTGGTAACCATTGGTTTATGGCAGAAATCATCCTGATCCGGCATGGCCAGGCTTCTTTTGGTGCGGACAACTACGATCGCCTGAGTGCACTTGGGCAACAACAGGCGATCTTGCTCGGACAACATTTACGCGCGCTTGGGCAGACATTTGACCGTCTCGTCTGCGGAACAATGATCCGTCACAGGCAAACCGCTGATGGCGTCCTCCAGGGACTTGGCCAACCGATCCCCATGAAGTCGACACCCGGGTTAAACGAATACAGCTTTCAGGGACTGTTGCGTCCACTAAGGCAACAATACCCGGCGCAATGGTCCGATACTGGTGAAGCGCGACGGGACTACTACCACAACATGAAGCTTGCCCTGACCTACTGGATGCAGGGCGCGATTCAAACGGATGGCAACGACAGCTGGCGTTCATTCAGGCAGCGCGTACGCGATGGGTTCGCCCTTGCCTGCTCGGAACATGCGCAACGCACCCTTGTGGTCACCTCCGGCGGACCCATTGCGGTTGTCCTTGCGGGGGTACTGGGGCTGGACGAAAAGCGTACCCGCGACATGACACTGCAGATCAAAAACAGCAGTACCAGCCGCCTGCTCTATTCCCGCAGCAACCTGTCCCCGGATGGGTTTACCCTCGACAGCTTTAATGACGTGGGCCATTTGCTCTGTGAAGAACAACCGCACAATGTCACGTTTTCCTGAACAGGAAGCACGATGACAACGTCCGATGGAGACCGTAATGCATACTTTCAGTGAAAAATCCCGGCAACTTCAACACAAGCTCAGTGCTTTTATGGATGAGTATATCTATCCGAACGAGAAGGCCTATGCCGAGCATCTGCACCAGGCGGAAAACCGCTTCGCACCCTTACCACTGATGGATAGCCTCAAAGACAGGGCAAAAGCTGCGGGCCTGTGGAACCTGTTTGTACCGGAAAATCACAGTCACTACTGCAACCACGGGGGCCTGGGTAATTTCGACTATGCACCGCTTGCGGAAATGATGGGGCGCGTCACCTGGTCACCAGAAGTCTTCAATTGCAATGCACCGGATACCGGCAATATGGAAGTGCTGATGAATTACGCTTCCCCCGAGCAGCAATCCCGGTGGCTGACACCACTACTGAACGGTGAGATCCGCTCTTCCTACGCCATGACTGAACCCCAGGTCGCATCAAGCGATGCCACCAACATTGAACTGCGTATCGAAAAGCAGGGCGAAAACTGGGTACTGAATGGTCGCAAGTGGTTTATCACCGGCGCCATGTATGAACGCACCAGGCTGTTCATCGTCATGGGAAAATCTGATCCAGACAACCCGGATCGACACAAGCAGCAAACCCAGGTATTGGTCCCGAAAGACACTCCCGGTATCCAGCTGATTCGACCATTGACCACGCTGGGGTATGACGATGCCCCCATCGGTCACGCAGAGATTGTCTTCGACAACGTACGGGTTCCATTGGGCAATGTGTTGCTGGGGGAAGGCCGTGGCTTCGAGATCGCCCAGGGCCGGCTGGGCCCGGGCCGCATGCATCACTGTATGCGCCTGATAGGCGCGGCACAACGATCGCTGGAACTCGCCTGTGAGCGCGCCGCCTCTCGTACCACCTTTGGCCGCCCTCTGAGCAAGCACCAATCCGTACGCGAGGATATTTCCAGGTGCTTTTCCGAGATTGAAATGGCACGCCTGCTGGTATTGAAAACCAGTCACAAAATGGACCAGTACGGTGTGCCCGCCAGCGTTGATATGATTGCCGCCACCAAGACCACCGTGCCATTGTTAGTACAAAACATTATCGACCGTTGCATGCAAATTCATGGTGCCGGCGGCCTGACCGAAGATTATTTTATGGCGGAAGCCTTTAACTACGCACGCTGGTGCCGGCAGGCCGACGGTCCCGATCAGGTCCACCAGATGGCACTGGGAAAAAAGATCATTGATCGTTATTCCGCTCCGCAAGATGAGCAGCAGGAGCAGAGCTCATGAATGCGACCGCGATGGATATCGAGACAGACAGTCTACAGGCCTATCTGGAGCAACACGTCGCGGGCTTTCAGGGGCCCATGACTGTGACCAAATTTGCCGGGGGACAATCCAATCCCACCTTCCTGATACAGGCGAAGAGTGGCAAATACGTTTTGCGTCGCAAGCCACCGGGCAATTTGCTCAAATCTGCCCATGCCGTCGATCGGGAATTTCGCGTGATGTCGTCCCTGGCCAATACCTGGGTGCCCGTCGCACGGGTTTACCACTTGTGTGAGGACGAGCGCATTATCGGCAGCATGTTTTATGTAATGGAATACATCGATGGGCGTGTGCTGTGGGACCCCGCCCTGCCGGGGCTCACGCCGAGCCAGCGCGCCGCTATCTATGCTGAAATGAACCGGGTATTGGCGGCCCTGCATTCGGTCAATATCGAACGGGTCGGACTCAGTGACTATGGCAAACCCGGCAATTACTTCGAGCGGCAGACCGGGCGCTGGACCAAGCAGTATCGGGCAAGTGAAACCGAAACGATTCCAGCAATGGAGACACTGATGCAGTGGTTACCGGCCAATATGCCTGAAGACGATGGACAGATTGCACTGGTGCATGGTGACTTCCGCCTCGACAACATGCTGTTTCACCCCACCGAACCGCGCGTCCTGGCTCTGGTGGATTGGGAGCTTTCCACATTGGGGCATCCGTTTGCCGATCTGGCCTATCAGTGCATGCAACTGCGCATGGATAGCCAGGGAATAATGCCCGGGCTCGGCGGACTGGATCGGGCCGACCTGGGCATTCCTTCGGAAGCCGCCTATGTCCGCGAGTACTGTGCAAATCGTGGAATCCACAGTATCCCCAACTGGAACTTCTATCTGGCATTCAGCTTTTTCCGCTTCGCGGCAATCTTGCAAGGCGTTAAACGACGCGCCATCGATGGCAACGCGTCCAGTGAACGCGCCGAACAGTTAGGCGCCCTGGTGAAGCCCCTTGCCGATATGGCGATCGAATTGCTCGAGGGCGAACCCAACCTGCCGAGCGGAAGACATTGATCATGATGCCTCTGAAGGTACATCCGGAATTAGCGCCGATCATTCGGTTGATCCCAACCCTGCCATTTCATCGCATGTGGTTTGTCAGAGCCATTCAGTCATTTCAGCGCATATGGCCGACCGCCAGGGGAGCAGACGGCGCGACGATAGAAACCCATGCACTTTCGAACGCGCGCATTCGCCTCTACCAACCGACGGGCGAACGTTCAGGCGCAGCGGTGTTGTGGATGCATGGTGGTGGACTGGTATCCGGGCGGGCAGCCCAGGATGATGCCCTGTGCGCGGCCTATGCGCGGGAACTTGGCCTGGTTGTTGTCTCAGTGGACTATCGCCTCGCCCCCGCACATCCATTCCCCGCTGCACTGGATGACTGCTATGAAGCGTGGCAATGGTTGGTCACATCAGCCGGCCGACTGAATATCGAGTCCACGCGCATAGCGCTCGCCGGACAAAGTGCCGGCGGAGGACTCGCAGCTAGTCTGTCGCAACGCCTGGCTGACGAAGCCAGCATCACGCCTGCCAGCGTCGCCTTGTTTTGTCCAATGCTGGACGACCGCACGGCAACCAACGCAGCGCTTGATCAGCTGAATCATAAAATCTGGAATAACCGCAGTAATCGAGCCTGCTGGTCTGCGTACCTTCGCCAAACGCCAGGTGCACCTCAGGTGGCTCCCTACGCGGTACCAGCGCGACGACAAGACTTATCCGGCTTACCCGAGACCTGGATTGGTATCGGCGATATCGACTTGTTTTATCAAGAATGTCTGACCTACGCGCAGCGCCTCAGCCAATCGGATGTGGACTGCGCGCTCCATGTCGTCGCCGGCGCACCGCATGCCTTTGAAACCATTGCACCCCGCGCCGAAGTCACCCGAAAGCTCTTTGCAGCGAATTTTCGCTTCCTGCAACAATCTCTGGGGCTGCCGACTGGCGAATCAGAAGGGTTCAAGCAGCCAGAAAAATTCAGTCTTCGACCATCAACGACAGCCGCTGACGAATCGTAGCGCGTGCCTCTGACACCATACGTTCGATCAGCACCTGGCAGGTGGGGATGTCATGGATCAAGCCCATCACCATGCCGACGGTCCAGATTCCGTCATCGATATCGCCGCCCTCGATACAGCGTTCCCGTCCGCGCTCTCCCGAAACCAATGGCCGCAGATCAGTAAAATCTGTTTCGCCGGGCTTCGACTCAATACTCAACACTTCCTCTGAAATCGGGTTCCTGAAAACCCGGCAGGTATTCTTTAACGAACGGAACATCAACGTCGTGTGGCGCTCGTCGGCCTCGACCATCGCCTGCTTCATATTTTCGTGCACCGGCGCTTCCTGAGTCGCCACAAAGCGGCTGCCCATGTTCACTCCCTCCGCCCCCAGAGCGAGGGCGGCAGCCATTTGTGTGCCGGTGCCGATCCCGCCTGAGGCAACCATCGGGATCGTCAGCCTGGCATACGCCGCCGGGAGCAGTACGAGATTGGTCACATCATCCTCGCCTGGATGACCGGCACATTCAAATCCATCCACACTGACCGCGTCACAGCCTACTTTCTCCGCCTTGATGGCATGGCGGACCGAAGTGCACTTGTGGATCACCTTGATCCCTGCCGCCTTGAAGGCCGGCATAAACGGCTCCGGGCTGCGCCCCGCGGTCTCCACAATTTTGACACCACTCTCGATAATTGCCTGAGCATATTCCGCATAGGGCGGCGGATTGATAGCCGGCAATATCGTCAGGTTCACACCGAAAGGCTTGTCTGTCATCGAGCGGCAACGGGCGATTTCCTCTCGCAACGCCTCCGGAGAAGGCTGGGTCAGGGCGGTTAGCATACCGAGTCCTCCGGCATTGGAGACGGCGGCAGCCAGCTCGGCGCGCCCGACCCACATCATGCCACCCTGAATAATCGGATACTGAATATCAAAGAGTTCGGTAATTCTTGTTTTCATCGCTGCCGTTTCCATTTTCCGGGACGCACTCAATCGGTATTGAGGCTCCACCCAAACTGTTCATCTCTGTAAATGCGCTTCATCAGATCGGAGCCAGCAGAGATCCCCCATCCACCGGTAACGCCACGCCATTCACGAAAGAGCCCGCATCACTCACCAGTAGCAATAGCGGACCCGCCAGCTCCGGATAACGCCCCAGCCGCTGCGGCACCAGGCGATTGATATAAGCCTGTCCACGCTCCGTAGCGAATTCATCCTGATTGATTGCCGATGCAAAATATCCCGGGCACAGCGCGTTCACGCGCACGCCGTAGCGACCCAGTTCGAGCGCCATGTTTTTGGTGAGCTGTGCGATCGCCGCCTTGGAAACGTTGTAGTCGGTTTTCATCAGGCCAGTGGTGAGGCTGTAGATAGAACCGGTATTGACGATACAACCTTGTCCGGCGGCCTTCATGCGTTTCGCCGCCTGCTGCGCAACCCGCCAAGCGCCATTGAGGTTGGTATCGAGGAGGCGGTCCCAGTCCTGCTCACTCTGTTCGACGAATCGGGTGGGGGGATTACTGACGCCCGCGTTGTTCACCACGATGTCCAGGTTGACGTTGTCTCTGTCCAACTGTTCGAAAGCCATCGCGACGCTCTCGGCACTGGCCACGTCCATCGCCAGCGCATAGGCAGAACTGCCCGAGTCCTGGATCTTGGCCACCAACTGTTCCAGCTTTTCCATGCGTCGCGCTGCAACAATTACCTCGGCTCCGGCCTGTGCGAGCACCCAGGCAAAATAGGCGCCCAAGCCACTGGAGGCTCCCGTGACCAATGCGATCTTGCCCTGTAAAGAGTGCAGGGCACAAACATCCAGTGCATCAAAATCCAATGTCGACTGTTTCATCGCTTTGGGCTCCTCCGGGATTTCCGGTTGCCGGATCGGTATAGGCGGGTCTATTTCCCCTGAAACTTTGCCGCTCTCTTCTCGAGGAACGCCTGCGCCCCCTCCCGGAAGTCCTCACTGCGATAGTGAATATTCTGGGTCTGCGCTTCCCGCTCCATGGTCTCTGCAAGGGTTGCCGTGCTTGCCTCGCGTAACAGCTGCTTGCTGTATTGCAGGGTCAAGGGTGCGAGATCCGTCAATGAGCGTGCCCAACCGAGGGCCTCTTCCTGCAGGTGTCGGGCATCCACAACGCGGTTGGCAATCCCGTAGTGCACACAGTCCTGCGCAGAAAGCCGTTGCGATTCAGCGATCATTTCGAAAGCTTTCTTGTTTCCGAGGCTTCTGGACAGGAACCAGTGTGTGCCCCCGTCCGGTATCAGGCTGATTGCACCAAAAGCCGAATACAGGAACGCATCCTCTGCCATCACCATCAGATCACAGGCCATGGCAATAGCCGCACCAATACCTGCAGCCGCGCCATTGACTGCAGAGATAAAGGGTTTGGGGGATTCGGTAATCGCCTGAAGAATGGGGTGATATTCAGTGCGCAGCTGATGGGTGATAAACCCGTCTTTGTCCGAGTCAGGATATCTTTCAGCGAGGTCGGCGCCCGCACAGAATCCTTTTCCGTTACCTGCCAACAGCACGACTCTCACATTGCTATCGTTATTGGCCGCGCACAGTGCCTGGTGGAGTTCTACCCGCATCATTGCGTTTAGTGCATTGCGAGCTTTGGGACGATTCAGGGTAATAACGGCTACCTGCTCATCCGTATGATAACTGACTGTTTCGTATTCACTCATAACCACCTGCCCCGCTCGATTATTGTTGTTGTGTTGAGTGACTAATCCCTAGGTGCAAATACCTGCTGCCCTCAACGTTGAAATTTGTTCCGGACTGTAGCCGAGCGTCCCGAGGATCTCTTCTGTGTCTTCTCCCGGATGCCGCTGCCCATGCTGTACCACTGACGGCGTGCGACTGAAGCGGGGTGCGGGCGCGGGCTGCTGGAAGCCATCGACTTCCACATAGGCGTTCCTGGCCTGGTTATGGGCATGAACGGGCGCTTCCTCCAGCGTCAGCACCGGTGCAAAACAGGCATCCGTGCCCTCGAGGATCTCGCACCACTCCTGCCGGGTCTTACTGCGGAATACTTCAGCAAAGGCCGCCGAGCAGTCCTTCCAGCTGGCCGGGTCATACTGTCTATCCACTCCGTAGACTTCTGGATCCAGGCCGGCGCGGCTGACCAGCTCCGCATAAAACTGGGGTTCTATCGCGCCGAGGGCAATAAATTTCTGGTCACGGGTTTCATAAGTGTCATAAAAGAAGGCGCCACCGTCGAGCAAGTTGACGCCACGCTCAGCCGAATCCCAGATACCCGCTGCAGAAAAGCTGTGGCACATCCACATCAGGTTGGCAGTACCATCGACCATCGCCGCGTCGACCACCTGGCCTTTGCCCGACTGTTTCGTTTCCAGTAATGCACCGAGAACACCGGTCACGAGAAACATACTGCCGCCCCCAAAATCCCCTACCAGATTCAGCGGCACCACCGGTTTCTCGCCGGGACGACCTATCGCATGAAGCGCACCGGTCAGTGCAATGTAATTCAGGTCATGGCCAGCGCTCTGGGCCAATGGGCCAGTCTGTCCCCACCCGGTCATGCGGCCATACACCAACGCAGGATTTCTTTCGGCACATTCTGCCGGGCCCAACCCGAGCTTTTCCGCGACCCCCGGGCGGAACCCTTCGAGCAATACATCTGCGCGCTCTACCAGGCGTAACAGCGCCTCCCGCCCCTCGTCGCTTTTCAGGTTGAGGATGATCGACTTCTTGCCCCGCGCACTCATATCGTGGGTGTAAATAGGGTCTCTCTGCGGACCGCGCTCTATACGTATGACCTCCGCGCCCATGTCCGCGAGCAACATGGCTGCCATCGGGCAGGGGCCCATGCCAGCCAATTCAATGACGGTATATCCGCTCAATACACCCATCGCTATCCAACCCCGTCGTAAATCTACTGTAAAGAAAACATTGGCCAACTGGCTGGCCGGGCGACAAGCGCCGCTACTGGAACACGCATTCCACCCGGACTACTTGGGCTGCATTCGCACTGCAGCATCCATGCGGATGCACTCGCCATTGATGTAGTCGTTGTCGACAATATGGGCCGACAGCTTGGCAATTTCACTGGTTTTGCCGAGGCGTTTTGGGTAAACCGTAGACGCTTCCAGCGCTTTGTAATAAGACTCTTCAATGGTTTCGAACAGCGGGGTATGGATCAACCCGGGCACGATGGTATTCACCCGGATACCGTAGGGGGCCAGCTCCCTGGCCATGGGGAGAGTCATTCCCACAATCGCACCCTTGGTTGCACTGTAGGCGACCTGACCGATCTGCCCCTCGTAGGCAGCCACAGAAGCGGTATTGATAATCACACCTCGTGCGCCGTCCGCATTGACGGGTTCATTTTCCGCCATCTTCTCCGCCGCTAGGCGGGCCACATTGAACGTGCCCACCTGATTGACCATGACCACTTTCATATACAGTGCAATCGGATGCGGTCCCTTCTTGCCGAACGTCTTACACGCAGGGCCAATGCCCGCGTAATTATTCACAATGTGCAACGCACCAAAGCGCGCTACCACGGCATCGATGGCGCCCTGCACCGACGTTTCATCGGTCACATCGACGTTGAAGAAGGCAATCTTGTCACCAACGTCTGCGCCCAGCTTGTCGGCCAGCGCGTTGCCGGCCTCTTCATTCACATCGAAAATCGCGACGTTGGCACCATCCGCAGCATAGCGCTCTACGGTTGCAGCGCCGAGGCCAGATGCCCCACCTGTGACGATTGCGGTTTTCCCCCGAATATCCATCTTCTGCTCCTGTTGTTAAGTGCAGTGCGATACATCAAGCTAAAACGCCGCGGTACAACGTTACGGCAAATCCCGGTCTACAAACGGCACCGTTTCATTCCTGTAGAGATCACGTCCCACAATCAGTTTCATCACCTCTGACGTACCGGCGTAAATCCTGGTCACCCGGGCATCCGTGTACATACGAGAAATCGGGTATTCATCCATATATCCGGCCCCACCGTGCAACTGCACCCCTTCGTCGACCACCTTGCCGAGCAGTTCGGTGGTCAGCAGTTTGGCCTTGGCCGCATCTTCTGCCGTCAACTGACCCTGGCCGATCGCCTTTACACAATGGTCCACATAGACCTGCTGGATATCGAGCTCTGCGCGCAGGTCGGCCAGCTTGAACTGGGTATTCTGGAAATCGCCCAGGCTCCGGTTAAACAGCTTGCGATCCCGGGTATATGCCAGCGTGACATCAAAGGCCTTTTGCGCCATGGCAAGGCTGCCGACCGCGGTAATCAACCGTTCTTCCGCAAGGCCTTCCATCAGATAGAGGAATCCACAGGAGGGATCGCCCAGCACGTTTTCCTTGGGAATAATGACATTCTCAAAAAACAGCTCGGCAGTATCCTGCGCTTTCTGGCCCATCTTTTTGAGCATGGCCCCACGCTGGAAGCCTTCCATGCCTCGCTCAACCAGGAACAGGCCGACTTTGCGCGGGTCATTGGCAGGATCGGTTTTTGCGGCAACGATCACCAGGTCGGCATTAATACCGTTGGAGATATAGGTCTTGTTGCCATTCAGGAGGAAGTGGTCCCCCTGGTCAATGGCGGTCGAACGCATACCCGCAAGATCGCTGCCGGCATCCGGCTCGGTCATGGCAATGGCGAGAATGGTTTCTCCGCTCACGCACTTCGGCAAAAAGCGCTGTTGCTGCTCTTTACTACCAAAACGCGTCAGGTAAGGGCCAATGAGACGGCTGTGCAGGGTACTGCCCCAATCTCCCGTCAGCGCGTATTGGTTTTCTTCAAGGATGATCTGCTCGAAGCGAAAGTCATTATCGCCGAGTCCGCCGAACTCCTCATCTGGCCAGACCATCAGGAATCCCTGTTCGCCAGCCTTGCGAAAAGCCTCGCGATCGACAATGCCCTGCGTCCGCCATGTTTCCATATGCGGCACAATTTCCTGCTGCAAAAACTTGCGATAGGCGTCCCGGAACATCATTTGTTCCGGAGTGAAGTCACGTTTCAGCATCTCGGCATAACTCCCATGAAATCAGAAGATTGAATCTATCAGGCGGTGTCACTCGAACTCGGCGCCAGAACGCGCCTTGTCCCGCAAAATCTCCGGTGCGGAGAAACGCTCCCCGTAGCGCGCCGCCAACGCTTCACAACGTGCCAGCAGTGCCTGCGGGCCCGTCTCGCCAGCGTACTCATAGGTATTCGCCAGCTGCAAGAATCCACCGGTCCATGCGGGAGCGCCGATACCCATCAGCGACCCTACATTGCCATCCGCCACAGTGCGCAATACGCCCTCCTGCAAACACTTGAGACTCTCGACGACCTGGCGCAACAGGATACGGTCCTTGATATCGTCGTGCGGCAATTCAACCTCGGGATTAAAGTAGAGCTCGTAAAGCTTTGGCCAAATGTGCTTGCTGCCATCTTCGGTATATTCATAGTAGCCTCCGCCATAGTGGCGACCGCCGCGGCCAAATTCACTGATCAGCCGCTCTGACACCTCGGCATTACAGCTGTTGTCTCCAAGGGAATTGGATACCCCCATTTTTTTGTGGGTTTCGGCAACTTTACGCGTGAGTTCCTGGCTAACCTCATCCTGTACTGCCAGTGGGCCTACCGGCATACCAACCTGTTTTGCCAGCGCATCGATCAGGACGGGATTAACCCCCTCGACCAACAAGCGCGCGCCTTCATCCATAAAGGTGCCAAAGACACGGGAAGTAAAGAAACCCAGCGAATCATTCACAACAATGGGGGTCTTGCCGATCTGCCGGGCAAAATCAAAAGCCCGCGCCAGGGTTCGGTCACTGGTCTTTTCTCCACAGATAATTTCGATCAACGGCATTTTGTCGACCGGAGAGAAAAAGTGAATGCCAATAAAGTTATCCGGAGACGCACTGGCCTCCGACAGTAGAGTAATCGGCAGTGTCGATGTGTTGGTTGCCAGCACCCCATCCTTGGCCAGGAATTGTTCTACATCCCTGGTGACCTGGTTTTTCAGTGCGACATCCTCAAACACCGCCTCGACAATCAGGTCACAACCCTGCAGCGCAGCATACTCCGCAGTGGCAGTGATGCGATCGAGAATCACCTGCTTGTCCTGCTCCGTTTTGCGGCCACGCTGGATTTGTTTATCCAGTACTTTGGCACTGTAGGCCTTGCCCTTCTCTGCGGCTTCCGCACTGGTATCTACGAGGACCACCTGAATACCGGTCTTGGCCGCTGCATAGGCAATGCCCTGCCCCATCATGCCTGCCCCCAGAATACCGAGCTTGGTCACATGCGTGCGCTCGATTTCCGCCGGACGACTGATACCACTGTTAATGCTATTGAGCTGAAAGAAACCCGTATTAATGATGTTTTTCGCTTGCGGGGTCGTGACCAGATGCGCAAGTCCGCGAGACTCAATACGCAGCGCCGTATCAAAGTCCACCGAAACCGTATCGCCACTCACTGCCAGTATCCGCTCCGGCGCCGGCAATAGTCCGCGCGTTTTCTGGTAGGTCGCGGCCGGCGCGATTGCCAGAAAGTTGGTGATCGATGGATGCCAAATGTCTCCACCGGGTATTTTGTGCCCCTTGATGTCCCAGGGCTGGGCCCAAGCCGTTGGGTTGTCTTTGATCCACTGTTTTGCCGCTGTGATCAATTCTTCACTGGCATCCACCAGTTGATCGACATACCCCACCTCCAGCGCTTGTGCCGGCTTCAACCGCTTGCCTTCCATCAGGAAAGGCAGGGCTTTCTGCAGTCCCAGCATATGAATGGAGCGCACGATCCCTCCGGCACCCGGAAGCAATCCCAGAGTCACCTCGGGAAAGCCGACAACGACCTTGGGACCGTTCAGTGCAATACGCCGGTTACAGGCGAGACACAGTTCAAAACCGCCGCCCAACGCCGCACCGTTGATGGCGGCAACCACCGGAACCTCCAGTTTTTCGAGACGCCGGAGCGGTGCCTTGATATTTTCCTCCAGCACCTGGAACTGATGTTCCTCACCCCCTTTAGGAACCGCACACAGTTCTTTCAGGTCTCCACCAGCAAAGAAAGTGGACTTTGCCGAGGCGAATACAACACCGGTCAGGTCCTCTTCTGCTTCCAGCTTTTGCGGTATCACCGCCATGGCCTGGCGATATTGTTCATTCATCGCATTCACCGGTCCATCCATATCCATGGTGATGGTGACGATGCCATCGGCGTCTTTTTGATAGACAAAGCCGTGAATGTTTTCACTCATGATTTGTTACCTTGCTCTGTAGTGCCCGTAACCCGTTCAGGTTGCGATGGGCTCCGGTTAAACACGCTCGATGATGGTTGCAATACCCTGTCCGCCGCCCACACACAGTGCGACCAGCGCCCGTTTCAGGTCGCGACGTTCCAGTTCATCCAGAATGGTACTGACCAGCATTGCGCCAGTTGCACCGAGGGGGTGTCCCATGGCAATCGCACCGCCGTTGACATTGGTCACTTCATGGGAGATATCGAGGTCCTGCATGAATCGCAGCGCGACGGAGGCAAATGCCTCGTTGATTTCAAAGAGATCAATATCCGCCGTGGTCATGCCTGCTTTGGCCAGCACTTTCTTGGCCGCCGGTCCCGGCCCTACCAGCATGATGGTGGGATCAGTCGCCAGTACAGCGGTTGCCACAATACGACCGCGAGGCGTTAACCCCAGGTCTTTGCCTGCGGTTTCCGAACCGATCAACACCGCGGCCGCACCATCCACAATCCCGGAGGAATTTCCCGGTGTGTGGACATGATTGATCGCGGGGATATCCGGATACTTCCGCAACATCAGGTCATCAAACCCGAGCGATCCCATGGCTTCGAACGACGGCCGCAGTTTGCCCAGTATCTCCATGGTGGACTTCGGCTTGATAAACTCATCCCGGTCGAGAATCGTGACTCCGTTGAGATCTTTCACCGGCACCACAGAGCGATCGAAATAGCCACTCTGCTGCGCGTGGGCCGCGCGTTGCTGGGAACTCAATGCAAACGCATCCACATCTTCCCGACTCCAGCCCTCGAGCGTCGCGATCGTATCGGCCCCAATCCCCTGGGGCACCGCGCCGGTGGCAATATTGATTTCCGGGTCGTTCAACCAGGCTCCACCAGCGGTCCCCATCGGTACCCGTGACATGGACTCCACGCCGCCGGCAACGACCAGTTCTTCCCACCCGGAGGCGATCTTCATCGCCGCCAGATTCACTGCCTCCAGGCCCGACGCACAAAACCGGTCCAGCTGCACACCGGCCACGCTCTCGTCCCAGTCCGCGTACTGGACGATGGTCTTGGCAATATCACCACCCTGCTCGCCAACCGGTGAGACACATCCCATCACCACGTCGTCTACGTAACGGGTATCCAGATCGTGGCGTTGCTGCAGCTCGCGTAGCAAGCCCGAGCCCAGCGCTACCGACTTCACCTCGTGAAGCGATCCATCTTTCTTTCCTTTACCTCTGGGAGTACGAATTGCATCGAAGATATATGCAGTATTTGGTGCCATTGGGAGAACCCCTGCCTGATCAAATTTAGAAACGACACTCACGTAATAATGTACGTTTTATGCATTTTTACTTGCGCCAAACCGCCAAAACAATGACCATGATGGACAAAAATAGACATTTTAAGCCCGCACCAGCTGAACCGGCCTGCCGGCCTGCAAAGGGTTTAAATACACGCCAAATAACGAGGTCCGGCGACCATGCGGGATATTTCTGTACACGTCTGCTTTGTGAAAGCGGCACTCAAGAAGGCTACCGAACAAGGCTATGATGTCGAGCGACTCTTGCGCCGCAGCCGCATTTCTCCGCGATTATTGGAACAGAGCCAGGCCCGGGTAAGCGCGGCGCAATATGCCAAGCTGCAAACGGTCACCATGCATGAAATGGGTGATGAGATGCTGGGCTACTACCCCCAGCCATTCAAGCTGGGACAGTGGTCTGCCCTGTGCCACTGGCTGATCCAATGCAGGACGCTCGGGCAGGTCATAAAACGGTTTTGCCTGTTTTACGACATCCTCAACCAGGGCCTGGCTCCGCGGCTTATGATCGATGGCGATCTGGCCATCGTTGAGATCCGCCAGTCCGCAGAAGACGCACCGCCACTGGAAGCCTATGCCTACGAACTCTTCTGTTTTGCCCTGCATCGGCAACTGTGCTGGCTGACTCAGCAAAACCTGCCTCTGGTCAGCGCTTCCGTCCCCTATCCAAAGCCGACATACAGCGAAGAGTATCGAGCGCTGTTTGCTGGCGCACCGATCGACTATGACGCACCCGTATGCCGCCTGGTCTTCAGGCGGAAACTACTCGAGAAGCCGGTAAAACAAACGCCGCAGAGTCTTGCAGATTTCCTGCGCAAACCGCTCTACAACACGCTGGTCAACAGTTTTCACAGCAAGAGCTGGAGCCAGAAAATCAAGGATGTTATCGGTGATGACCTGAGCATAATGCCGACCTTCGCAGAAATCGCCACGCGCCTGGCGTTAAACCCCAAGCAACTGCGACGACATCTCAATGATGAGGGACTGAGTTACAGTGATCTAAAAGTTCAGATCCGACGCGACCAGGCAATTTATCACCTGTCCCGGCAGCGCACATCGATTGAAGAGATTGCCTTCCTGACAGGATTTTCCGAAGCTAGTGCGTTTATCCGCGCGTTCCGCAGCTGGACCGGCGTCACACCGCTAACGTATCGAAAGGACTTGTCTTAGTGCGAAGCCGGCAAAAAAACACTCCAATATAGAGAAAAGGCGATGTGGAAACGGGCACCAAACATTACGACCAGGCCGTCGTCCTGCGGTAGCTGACCCTCATATTTCGGCAACCTGACAGATTGACCGGCCTTTGCGAGTCAGCTACCCGTTAACGGGTTGCCGCACTATTGAATGAGTTCGACCTGCTTCTCATAAGTGTATGTCTGCAGACCAAAGTGGCCATAGGGATAGGTATAGGAAGCCTGTTCACCGCGAATGCTGCTGCTGTGAATGCCACCGACTGTACAGATCCCACCGTAACAAACAATCTGGTCCGACCAACTTTTGATGCTGAATACCCGGCTGCCAAGGGTTTTCCCGTACAGCCAGTCCAAAAACGGACTGGAAATGGATAACCCATCACGACCACACGTGGAATTGTAAATATTGAACGGATAGGTCCCACAACTGCGCAGGCCGCGATAGGCACCGGCAATACCAACAAATGCATCGACGTCTGCGGCGACCCCGAGTTTGACCACCTGCTGCCCCGCCAACGTCACGCCCATCGAGTGACCGATGATATCCACTTTGCCACTACAGGAAGAGGCGAGCGCATTCACAATCGCGTTGCGCACAGGTGTTTCTTCCGCACCACTATGGTTGTTGCATGCTGCGCAAACTTTTGAACCCCAGCTGGGGCGATAAATCTGGCTGGCACTGTAACCGTTATCGAGTAACTGCTGATACGTATTCCCCCAGTCCGAGGGATCTCCGGTATTGCCATGCACCAGGACAACGTTATCGCGGCATTGTGCCAATGCTCCGGCAGGGAGCAACAGCAGGACACATAGCCCCAGTAGCAAAGCGCATCTATCGATTGCAAATGCACCGCGCCGCCGAATTCGAAGGTATTTGAACATTATTTTTCTCCGTTTCGCTGAACATCAACCAGGTCACTAACTGGATCTGGCATCATATTTTTTATGTATTCGCCGACCCAGAAGAGTCAAACCGCTCTCACTCCCCCTGCTGCCGACAGGTCAATTTCCCGCAGCGCGACAACAAGCAGTATTCGACTTAAGTCGTAGTGAGTTTGAGCGACACAGAGAACAGCCTGGAAGACCTATACTCACAGGTCGATTTCGTCTCCGACGCTATCTGGAAATTTGACTGGGAGTCATCACATGCTGAGAGTACTGACAGTGTTGGCGGTTATCGTTCTGGCGCTTCTGGCAGCGGCCTACCTCTACTTTTCCAATAAGGCGCTCACACTGCATATTACAGAAGCGCAGATTCTGGCGAGCCAGCAAAAGCGTATGCCCGTTGAACGCAGCTATATGTCGATCATTCACCTGCGCCTGCAAAATCCACGGATTGATTTGAATCCGGCCCAAGAGCGAATACACGCCGGCCTCGACTTTACCCTCGAGCTGCGTGCACGAGACGACAGCAGAACCGTGGAGGGCAGCGTCGATCTGTCGGGCAAACCGGATTACGTCTCTCAGGAAGGCGCATTGTTTATCAGGGATATTCAGGTTGAAGACATTCAGTTACCGGGAGACGTACAGGAAAAAGCCGCAAGCACCCAGGCGGCTGCCGCCATCACGACCATCCTGAAAGAGTATTTCAATACCCACCCGGTCTACGAATTGGAAAACGCAGGCTTCAAGCAACGAGTCGCGCGCCTGCTGCTAAAAGACATTGATATTGAGGAGGATCAGCTGGTAATACAGCTGGGTCTGTAGCCGCGGTAAATTCCGACGGAGACTAGGAATCACGTTGCTCCGCGGCGGACTTCGCGCGGGCCTCTAACCCCGCTTCAGCTTCCTGCATATTCCGGATCAGGACCCGACATGTGGTGCCCTGTACCAGCAGGGAGAACAGCACAACGCCGAACACCATCGACTGTACCGTCCACCAGTAGGGCAGCTCAATGGGCAGTGACAGCACCAGTGCCAGCGCAATCACCCCACGCAAACCACCCCAGCCGAGCACCATGCGCCACGGCTTCGGAATCGTCGGCCCCACCAGCCCGCAAAGCGGCGCAACCGTAAAGATAGCCAACGCCCTGGCACCGACCGCAGCGGCAATCGCAATCAGCATTGCCAGCCAGCGCTCGGTAAACATTTCGACGGTGAACAACAGGCCCATAATCACAAAAATCAGCGCGGTAAACATCAGGCTGAGCCAATCCCAGGTCGGCCCCGCATGAATCAGAAAAGTATCCCGCTGTTCCCTCAGGCAGGCGCGGCTCACTATGGCACAGACCATCACCGCGATAATGCCGGATACATGCGCCACGTGCTCTGCCAGGTAAAAGGTACCAAAAGCCGCAAGCACCAGCGCCACCAGCGCTGCGGCGGCAGAGCCGAGAAAAAGCACGATGATGGCAGTTACCAGTCCGCATATCAGGCCTATGGCCACCCCGCCCGCTAGTGTCACCAGAAAGTACAGCGCAATCACGGGCGCACCGCTCAGGGGTTCACCGGTGGGCTCGCCAGCTTCCATCACCGTATGGGACGCAATCGCCAGTACCAGGGAAAAAGCGACGATCGCCGCCGCATCATTGAACAGGCTCTCTCCCTCGACCAGCGTCAACAGATCGTCATCGGCATCGCTGTCACGTAACTTACTGACCACCGCTACGGGATCGGTAGCGGCGAGGATAGCGCCGGTGAGCAACGCCGCTGTCCAGGGAAATCCTGAGGGGTGGTTCATGCCGTAGTAGGTGATCAAGGCAATCACCGCACCACAGATAATCACCCCCAACGTACTGAATAACAGGATGGGCGCGAGCCACCGTCGGAGCGTCGCCGGCTCGATCTGCCAGGCTGCCTCAAAGATGAGGATGGGAAGAATGACGAAGAAAACCAGTTCCTGCAGGTTGCTGGCCCGGATACCGGTATCAAAGTCCAGCAATGGCAACAGCATGCCGGCACCGACACCGGCAATCAGGCAGCCGAGGGTATTGTCCGTGCGCAATAGCCTGGCCAGACCCAGACCGACGACTGCGGCAACGGCCATATACAGGCCCTGGCCAACCAGTGTTGTCACTCCAGACATCCCTGTATACCTCTAGCATCCTTGTTTCGAGCGCCAACACTATCCGTCGCGTGAATCGTCTCGATCGCTGGCAATCACCGATGCAGGCTTTATTTCCGGTACCGAAACACTCAATGGCACGGCAACACCGCGCTCATTAATCACTTCCACATGGTGGCGACGCAGCTGACGGGGCTCCCTGACACCACAGGAATGCGCGATCACGCCGACTTCATGCGTCATGTTGCGCGCATAGTTCGCGACCCTGTCAGCCTTGCTCATCGGATCGAGTCCTTGTTGCAAGTCCGGGTCATGGGTCGTTACCCCGGTGGGACAGGTATTACGGTTGCATTGCATCGCCTGAATACAGCCTAGTGCAAACATAAAACCGCGCCCGCAGTTGACGAAGTCTGCGCCCACCGCCAGCGCGCAAGCCACCATTGAGGGGGTCAGGAGTTTGCCGGCGCAAACGACTTTGACCCGATCACGTAATCCATATTGCGCCAGGATATCAATCACCAGCGGCAAGCTGCGATTCAGGGGCAGCCCCATATAATCCATCAAGCTTTGCGGCGCCGCACCACTACCACCGTCGGCACTGTCGATAGTGATAAAGTCAGGGGCGGACTCCAGTCCGCGCTGTAAAATCAACTCGCACAGTTCATACAACCAGTCACTGACACCGACAACCGTCTTGAAGCCCACAGGCTTGCCCGTTACCTCGCGGATATGCTGGATCATATCCAGCAATCCACCGACGTCATGAAACTCCGGATGGCCATTGGGACTGATCGAATCCTTTCCCACCGGGATGCCCCGCACCCGGGCAATTTCCTCAGTGACTTTCACCGCTGGCAGGATCCCGCCCTTACCAGGCTTGGCGCCCTGCGAAAGTTTCAGCTCAAACATGCGCACCTGTTTGTGAGACGCCACCTCGGCCAGACGCTCATCGGACAGGTGGCCGTGCTCATCCCGCACCCCGTACTTTGCGGTACCGATCTGAAACACGATATCGCAACCGCCTTCAAGATGATGATCCGACAGGCCACCCTCCCCGGTGTTGAGCCAGATACCCGCTTCCCGCGCTCCCCGGGACAGCGCCCTCACCGCGGGCGCGGACAACGCGCCAAAGCTCATTCCGGAAATGTTGAAAAATGCGCTGGTGGTATAGGGTTTCTCGGCGTAACCCTCTCCCACAGTCACCGCCTTTGGCGGCACGGCATCCTTGGCCAGCGTGGGAAACGGGTGGTTCAAAAAGATCACGTCCCCGGGCTGGTTCAGGGGGCGGGTGGAGCCAAAAGCCACCGTAGAGTCGACATTTTTGGCCGCCCGGTAAACCCAGTTTCTCTGGGCACGGTTAAACGGCATTTCCTCCCGGTCCAGGGCAAAAAAGTACTGCCGGAAAAATTCCCCGAGGTGCTCAAACAGATAGCGAAAGCGACCGATAACAGGATAGTTACGGCGGATCGCATGTTTCTTCTGGGTAACGTCGGCGGCATACAGGTAAATCACATAGAGGACGAGTACCACCAGCCCGAAGGCAAACAGCAACGCGAACACCTGTAACACATTGACGGCAAACGCCTTGATTGTGGCAACAGCCTCCAGATCCATGAAATGCTCTCCCGACGCACGCTGGCTTCAAACGGTCGCAATACTGCCGACAATCTTCCCATTGTATGCCTCCCCCAGATTCCTTGCACTGATCTCAACGCAACCGCAGCCAGAGGTTGCATCAACCCGCTAACGCCAATAGACTGTACGCATATACAGCATACAGAAGTACCCAACCACGCTCTGCAATCATGGCGAATGACCACCCCGACAACCCTGTGCAGATCCACACCGGACGCGGTGTGGTCAGTAACCTGGCCGGCCGGTTTATCAGCCAGGTCAGCACACGGGAAAGCGATGGCTGGGAGACAGATCTGGAACCGCTGGAGCGCGTACTGACAGAGGCGATTGAAGAAAAGGCCAAAAGCATTATCGCGACCAATCGCTCCCCGGACCTGCCGTTCGACCAGTCGATCAATCCCTACCGGGGATGCGAGCACGGCTGCGTCTACTGTTATGCGCGTCCGGCTCATGCCTATATGGATCTGTCACCCGGGCTCGACTTTGAAACCCGCCTGTTTTACAAGGCCAATGCCGCCAGACTGCTCGAAACTGCCTTGCGCAAGCCGAGCTACCGCTGCCGCCCGATCGCCCTGGGGAGCAACACGGACCCCTACCAGCCGCTGGAACGCGATCAGCAGATAACCCGACAGCTACTGGAAGTGATGCTGCGCTATCGGCAGCCGGTGACCATCGTGACCAAGAGCCAACTGATCTTGCGTGACCTGCCGCTACTCGCGGAAATGGCGCAGGAAAATCTCTGTCACGTTGCCGTGAGTGTGACCACCCTGTGCAAAGACCTGAAACGTAAACTGGAACCGCGCACCGCCAGCCCCACTGCCAGGCTGCGCACTATTGAAGCCCTGGCCGGAGCCGGCGTTCCCACCGCCGTGATGGCAGCCCCGATGATTCCCGCACTCAACGATTGTGAGCTGGAAAGTATCCTGGCCCGGTCCCACGATGCGGGCGCAACTCAGGCGGCTTATGTGCTGCTCCGTTTACCCCATGAAGTCAGCCCGCTGTTTCGCCAGTGGCTTGCCGTGCACTATCCGGAACGTGCCAGCCACGTCATGAGCCTTGTCCAGCAAAGCCGCGACGGCAAGGATTACCAGAGTGATTTCTCCCAGCGACAGACTGGCACCGGCGTATTTGCCCAACTGCTGCAACGACGCTTCCGCATTGCCTGCAAGCAGCTGGGTCTGAATGAGAACCATCGGCGCCTGGACAGCCAGCGCTTCGCGCCGCCACCCCAGCCCGGAGATCAGGGCGATCTGTTTGGATAGGCCCTGGACAGGGTTCAGCTGAAGAGCTTCAGCATCACATTGATTACGAATGCATTGGCGATGTCGATAAAGAACGCTCCGACTAGAGGTACCACGAGAAAAGCCTGCGGCGCAGCGCCATACCGCTCCGTCACCGCCGTCATATTGGCGATTGCGGTCGGGGTAGCGCCCAATGCCAATCCGGCATATCCAGCAGAAATGACCGCGGCATCGTAAGTTCGCCCCATGAGCGGGAAGACCACAAAAATCACGAACAGGGAGATCATGACGACCTGGGAAACGAGCAGCAACACCATCATGCCCGCCAGGTCCAGTAGGGTCCAAAGCTGCAGGCTCATCAGCGACATCGACAGGAACAGGCCGAGGGTCAGATCGGAAATCAATGCCAGAATGGGTGTTCCCGTAGGCCAGCGGACCTGCTTGAACACGAGCGGAATGGTGTTGGTGAGCACGATCCCGGCAAACAGACAACTCACAAACATGGGAAGCTGCAGCCCGAGCTTGGCAATCCAGTGGTTCAGGTGTATCCCGAGGCCGATTGCCACACTGATGACCAGTATCGCGTTCAGTACCGAATCGATATCGATGGGCTCTTTCTCCCCGGCCTGGGGCACCCCCACAACGAGATAGTCGTCACTGGTCGACTTGAGATTGAAGCGATCGATCAGGAACCGGGCGATCGGTCCGCCGACAATCCCCCCCAGCACTAGCCCAAAGGTCGCGCAGGCGATACCCAGCTCCATGGCATTGTGGATACCGTATTCTGTGGCGAAGATCGGCGCCCATGCGATTGCCGTCCCATGGCCACCACTCAGGGAGACACTTCCCCCCAGGAAACCCACCTCGGGCTCGAGATGGCTGACAGCGGTAACGGCCATGCCGGTGAAGTTCTGCAGGAACAACATCACCACCGCAAGTCCCAGCAGAATCAACAGGGTTTTCCCACCGGCCAACAAGCTGCTCAGGCGCGAAGACAGGCCGATACAGGTAAAGAATATGACCAGAAAGGAATCGCGCTGGGTCATGGTAAATGACACGGAATAGTCGGCGATAAAGTACATCGCCGTCAGCGTCAGGGACGCCAGCAAACCGCCGCTAACAGGATCGGGGATATTGAAATGGCGCAAAAGACCGACTTTCTTCGTCAGGAATTTGCCCACAAACAGAACGAGAATCGCGACGATCAGGGTCTGTCGGGTGTCAAGCACCTGCTCCATATAGGCTTCCTGCCCGCATCTGTCTGTTTTCTCGGACGACACGCAGCGCACTCGCACTCCGGCACCCGGCGCAGCCTGCTACGGATAGGCTCCCCGCCCATCTTACATACCCTAGGCAAAGGCCATGGATTTGCAAAAAAACCCGCTGTCGTGCAGTTCCGCAGAGCGCCGGAATCGCGCAAAATAGCCAGAGGGATGTAGGAGAATTCGAGTTGCAAGCCTGGTCTGTTTATCTGATACGTACCGCTGCGGGGGCCCTCTATACCGGTATCACAACCGATGTAGCGCGTCGCTTTGCCGAGCACTCGGCCGGCGGCAAGCGCGCGGCGAAAGCCCTGCGAGGACGGGGGCCACTCGAACTGATATTTCAGTGTGAAGCCGCTGACAAATCAGCGGCATTGAAGCTCGAGGCGGAAATCAAACGATGGCCCAAGGCCCGTAAGGAAGCCCTGGTCAGGGGAGAGGAGCCGCTGCCGGTGATTGGGGAAATACCTGGCACAGAAAAATAGCCATCTCCAGCGGGGCGCGATTAGTCAGGCTTTTTGCCGGTCGGGCGCTTGCCCTGATCTTCATCCAGCGCCACATCACCACTTCCTCTGGAGTACGCGCGCATGATACTGCGCAAGCTATCCATTTGCTGGCCGAAGTGTCGGCACGCGGAACAAATCATCAAATGGAACCGCAACTCCATACGCTCACCGAATCTCAGCTCACGTTCCTGGGACTCCGACAGCAAGCGCGTTACTTCTCGACAACTCCTCACGCTGTGTCCTCCTGTGCAAACCAGTTGTTTTCCAGACATTCCCGCAGACGCAGGCGCGCGCGGTGCAGTGTCACATTGAGATTACTCACGGTAATCCCCACCGCATCGCAGATCTCCGGCGTTTCCAACTCAATAAACTCGCGCATCATAAAGACCCGCGCCTGACGCCCGGGCAAATGATTCAGGCAGGCATCGAACACCCGCCAGAAATGAGAGTCGCTCATGGCGTCCTCCGGATCGGTCCAGTGCGCTGGCTTCTCATCCATGCGCCAGTGCCCTTTGGCATCAAACAGTTTGTCCAGCGCCTGATCTTCCTCATCCGTATGGAGCAGACTGTCGGCCTCAACAAACCGACTGCGCTGACGCAGAATATCCGCGATCTTGTTTTTCAGGATCGCGAACACCCAGGTTTTCAGTGCGGCCCGCCCCGCAAACGACCGCGCGCTTTTCAGGGCGCCTACCAGAGCTTCCTGCACGGCGTCTTCGGCCAGATGCGGATCTGCCAGCTGTACCGTGGCAAAGCGCTGCATCTGCACGCGCAAGGTTTCCAGATACTCGCTATCGGCCAGAGGGCTGGAATCCGCGACGTCATGCGCCTCGCCGCTAGAAGCGGCTGCTTGCTCGTTCAAAGTCATCTCCTGGCAGTGGTATCGACTGAGCGACCCGAACATTGATGCCGGGTCATAAAGCTCCACTTATAACCGAAGCCTCAGCCAACCGCCAAGTACAACTCAGTGCGCAAAGCGCTGTGCACCTGTGGGTTAGTCGGCTGGACACGGCAAATATTACAAACAAAAACTGATGGCACGGGGCCCTTACCAGGGAATCTCCTCCCCGTCGTAGTTATGAAATCGACCGGTGTGCGACACGCCCGCGGCGTCCAGCAACTGTCGGATACCCGCAACGCTCTGTTCCGCGGAAATCAGTGCATTGGGACCACCCATATCTGTCTGCACCCAGCCCGGGTGCAGGGCCAACACCTGGATCCCGCGGTCCGCCAGGTCAATCGACAGGCTCTTCACCACCTGATTCAGGGCCGTCTTGGAGCTCCGGTACATATACCCGCCTCCCGAGCCGTTGTCGGCGATGCTGCCGACCTTACTGCTCAAAACGCCGATGACGCGCCGCTGTCCTGCGGCCACATGCTCGCAAAACGCTTCGACCAGCATATACGGAGCGATGGTATTGACCTCGAGCACCTGTCGCCAAACCTCCGGGTCCACCGCGCCAAAAACCACGCCCTTGGGGCCATAGACGCCGGCATTGCTGATCAAAATATCAATCGCCGTGCCTCGGAGCGCGCCCGCCAGGGCATGCACTGCGGCGTAATCGGTCACATCGAGCGGATAGACACTCAGATTGCCATGACGTTCCGCCAGCGCCTGCAAATCCTGGGCGGTCTCCGGTTGACGGCATGTGGCAATCACCCGGCAGCCCTCTTCCGCGTATTGACGTGCCAGTTCCAACCCAATTCCCCGATTACAGCCGGTTATCAGCACAGTGTCAGGCATGAGATCTCCTTCAGTGGTATTCTTTGCCGCTGCATCATAACAACCCTGTGACTATGTATTACTCTCTCGGCGATCTTGTATGGCTGTTCCTGCTGCTTGCAGCGGTGGCCTATTTCTGGTCCGGCATGGCCAGCAAGGAGCTGGCACGTCGCGCCGCAGCCCAGCACTGCGCGCGCCTGGGTGTCCAGCTACTGGACGATACCGTCGCGCTGACGCGCACCCGCCTGAAGCGGGATCGTCGCGGTCGACTCGGTTTACAGCGACAGTTTGAGTTCGAATTCACCTCTACCGGGGAGCGCCGCTATGGCGGGATCGTGGTGATCCACGGCCGCCAGATTGAGCAGATGCAATTGTCCCCGCACCATATGGCGTAGGTGAAAGATGCAGCGAGGCATTTACCGCCACTATAAAGGCGCCCTCTACGAAGTGATGGAAGTGGCCACCCATAGCGAGTCCAGGGAAGCTCTTGTTGTCTATCGGGCACTCTACGGTGATTACGGCGTTTGGGTGCGCCCGCTGGCCATGTTCCAGGAAGAAGTCGACAAAGATGGCGTCCGCGTGCCGCGCTTCGCGCTGGAGCGCGCTTTCACTCCATAAAGCAGTACCGGGCGTCCGGGTTTGTGCGGCCGCCGCTTGCACGGCTACAGACACCGGTTTAATGTTGCGTGCAATTCATCCTTGCGAACGCATACAACGATAAGGTCACGTCGTGAACGACAAAACAATAATGATCTACGGCGCCTACGGCTATACCGGCGAGCTGATCGCCCGCGAAGCCGTCGCGCGCGGCCTGCGGCCGATTCTGGCTGGCCGCAGTGCGGCCAAGCTGCAACCGCTGGCCGAAGAGCTGGGACTACCGGCGATGGCCATTGGCCTCGATGCCACCGAAGCCCTGGAATGCAGCCTGCAGCAGGTCGATATCGTTATTCACTGTGCCGGCCCTTTTTCCGCGACCGCGGAACCCATGATGCGCGCCTGCATCGCCACCGGTACCCACTACCAGGATATTACCGGTGAAATGCAGGTATACCAGCTGGCCCACAGCCTGCATTCGGAAGCCGCGGCCGCCGGCATCGTGCTGTGTCCCGGTACCGGGTTTGACGTGATCCCCACCGACAGCCTGGCCAAGGCACTGCAAGAGGCCATGCCCAGCGCGACCCACCTGACCCTGGGTTTTGATTCCGATTCCGGTCTCAGCCCCGGCACCGCCAAGACGTCGATCGAGGCGTTGGGTCTCGGTGGAGCAGTGCGCAGCAATGGCAAAGTCGAATCCATTGGCCACGCCGAGCTGACCCGTGAAATTGACTTTGGCCGCGGCAACAAATTTGCGGTGGCCATCCCGTGGGGCGACGTCGTCACGGCCTACTATTCCACCGAGATACCCAACATCGAGGTCTACATCCCCATGAGCCCGCGCCGGGCCAAGAAAATGCAGCGGCTGAACAGCATTCGCTGGCTGCTGAAAATCGGTTTTGTGCAGCGCTGGCTCAAGGGCAAGGTTGACCAGAAGGTAACCGGCCCATCAGAGGAACAGCGCAGTGACCAGAAAACCTGGGTATGGGGAGAGGTTCGCAACGACCGCCGCGGCGAGCGCCGCATCGGGCGCGTCGTGACCGCAAATGGCTATGACGTTACGGTATCAGGATCTCTGGCGGTAGCTGACTTCCTTGCCAACTATGAAGGCAGCGGCGGTTATTACACACCCTCGCGACTGTGCGGCAGTACCCTGGTGGAGGAACTGCCGGGCTCCAGCACCATCAAGATTGGCATTGACTGACCAGCCGATTCGGTAGGGCGCGGGCCTCACCGCGCCGAAAGATTTCACATCTCTGACATACGCCGGTCAATTCCGCGCAACAAAGGCTTCGTACTGTGTGCACATGCGAAGCTTACCTGTCACCCTAAAACACGTCGATATCTCGCTGGTCCTGCGCATGGCAGAACGGGCTACCAGGCCCGCCTCGCGCCGCAGATACCTGATGATATCCAAATCCGCTGATGGCTGGCTGTATCTCGCCTCTCCCTTGCTGGTAGCGCTGGCGACCACCGCCAATCTGGCAACACAGTTTTTCTATCTGTGTGGTGCGGCCTTCACCATCGAGCGATCACTCTACTGGACCATCAAGAACACCACGCGACGATTGCGTCCCCCGCAAGCCATACCGGGCATGCGCTCGATTATCGTGGCCAACGATCGATTTAGCCTGCCATCGGGACACACCTCCGGTGCGTTCCTGTTTGTGACCCTGCTGGTCCAGTGCCTCAGTCCGGTATGGCTGCTGGCATACTTCTGGGCTGCGGCAGTCGGCACATCCCGGGTGGGTCTTGGTGTTCATTTTCCAAGCGACGTTTGCGCCGGAGCCGCTCTCGGCACTGGCGTTGGCCTCGCCGCAGCTGGAGTCATCCTGTGAGAATTCTTTACGGTGTGCAGGGTACGGGCAACGGCCACCTTTCCCGCGCCAGAGCGATGGTGACTGCGCTTGAAGCGCATCCCGAAATCGAAGTGCAATGGCTATTCTCTGGCCGCCCCCGCGACCGTTTTTTCGAGATGGAAGCCTTCGGTGATTTCTGGCTGCGGGAAGGCCTGACGTTCGTCACCGAAGGCGGCCGGATCAATCAGCTGGCAACGGTTCGCGCAGCAAAGCCGAAGCAGCTGCTGCGCGACATTCGCGAACTGCCGGTAAAAGAGTTCGATCTGGTCATTACTGATTTTGAGCCGGTCACCGCGTGGGCCGCCAAGCGCGCCGGCGTGCCCTGCCTTGGACTTGGCCACCAATACGCGTTCAACTTTTCCATTCCTGCGCCCAGATTCAACTGGCTTGCCCGAATGATTATGCGTGCCTATGCCCCGGCCAAGCACAGTCTCGGCCTGCACTGGCATCACTTCGGACAACCAATTTTGCCACCGATCGCCCACGCGTACGGACACGATACCGTCGACGAGCACATCCTGGTGTATCTGCCGTTCGAAAGCGGCAAGGGACTAATGGCAGAACTGGCCAGGGTCAGCCAGAGATTTATTGTCTACGGACAGCCTACCGAGATGCCCTGTGCCGACAATATCGAACTGAAAGCACCCTCCGTGGAAGGCTTCCGTACGGATGTCGCAACCTCCAGGGCGGTCATTTGCAACAGCGGGTTTGAATTGATCGCCGAAACCCTGGCGATTGGCAAGCCGATTCTGACACGCCCACTGAGCGGCCAGTTTGAACAGGAAGCCAATGCCATGGCGCTGGAAGAGCTTGAACTGGCAACGGTTGTAAAACGCATTGACGCCAACAGCATCCGCAAGTGGCTCGACGCCAAGCCCTCCAGCGCGCATCTGCAGTGGCCGGACGTGGCCGGTGGCATTGCCCGCTGGATTGCCGAAGGACGCCAGCAAAGCAATCAGGCGTTGGCCAGCGCCCTGTGGGAACAGGTCACTCCCGCGCGCACCGTGACCGCTGAACTGGAGAAGTTTGCCAGCGAATAACTGGCCGTAGACGCTCGCCGGAAACCCGCAGACCTCAGAGGGCGATGCGGATTTCCGCTCCGCCTTCTTTTGCCCTGGCGACGGTGATATCGCCACCATAGTTTTCCACGATATCAACCACAACCGCCAGACCAATGCCCTGCCCCGGTTGCTGCTGGTCAGCGCGTACACCGCGTTGCGTGACCTGCTCCCAGTGCTGTTGGCTGATGCCCGGCCCGTTGTCCGCGACAACCATGCGCAGACGATACTGACCCGAAGTAGCGACGACCCTGACACGAATCTGGCCATCACCATATTTGTACGCGTTGTCGAGCAGGTTACCCAGTAATTCCATCAGGTCCCCCTCGTCGCCATAAAACAGTGCGGCATCGTCACACTCAGTATCCACCTCCGCCGACCGATCGCGATACACCTTGGCCAGGGCCGAAAGAATTTTTTCCAGTTGGGGGCAAACCGGGACACCGCGCAAAATGGATTTTGGCGAACTGGCGACCGCGCGCTGCAATTGATAGCGGATAATCCCGTCCATCCGCTGCACCTGCTCGTCGAGGACCTGTTGCGTGGCAGTCGCTTCGGGAATCTCCAGTGTCTTCAGTACCGCGAGAGGTGTCTTCAGGCTATGCGCGAGATCATCGAGCGTATGACGGGTCTTTTCCCGCTGGCGGCGTTCGTTTTCGATCAGCAGGTTGAGATTGTCCGTCAGTAAATGGAGCTCGCGTGGCAGGTCCCCTTCCAATCGCTCACTGCTCCCCTGCTGGATATCCCGCAGCGCATGGGCCAACCGGTCGAGCGGTGCCAGTCCCCAGCGCATCACCAGCCACTGGGTGAGCACCAGCAGCAAGCCGGCAATGCCGAGCCAGCGCCAAATGGTTTCCCGGAACTCCCTCACCTGCGCGGTCAGGGGGGCCGCATCCTCCAATACGCTGAAGGTATACAGGTCTTCGTCCTCAAGCCCCCAGGCGACACCCTGGCGGAAACTGCTGAATGGCGCTTCGTCAATTGCCTCAGTGCGGAACACCTCCTGCCCCTGGGCGACGGGCTTTGAGGGCAAACCATTGGTGGACAGGACCGACGCCGACTGCCAGACAATACGACCCGAAGCGTCGGTAACCACCCCCAGCAATCCCGTGTCCGGCTGGTTGAAACGCGGCTCGGGTAACACGGGCGGAAACAGCAGACCGTCTCCATCGGACTCGGCCACAGCGAGCAACGTATACACATGCAGCTGCAGTTCGCGCTTTTTCGCTTCCGCCAGGGATTTGCGGAAGCTGTGCTCCAGCGCGGCAGAAACAGACACGAGAAACACCACCAACACCAGTGCAGTCACCAGCGTGAGGCGTCCTTTGAGGGAATGATAACGGGTAGAGGTCGCAGCCATGCAGAGACAGTCAGACCGGCGCTACAAATCGATAGCCACGGCCACGCAGGGTCTCAATCGGTTTGACACCACCGGCCGCTTCCATTTTTTTGCGCAAGCGCCCGATAAATACCTCGATGACGTTACTGTCCCGGTCCGCATCCTGCTCGTAGATGTGTTCCGTGAGCACCGTCTTGGAAATGACCTTGTCCGGGTTCAGCATCAGGTATTCCAAGACTTTGTATTCGTAGGAAGTGAGCTCCAGCTCATCATCATTCACCAGAACGCGCTGTGCACCCGTATCCAATGTAATCGGCCCGGCTTTGATTTCCGGTGAAGAAAACCCTGCCGAGCGACGCACCAGGGCGTTCAGCCGCGCCAATAATTCTTCGGTATGAAAGGGCTTAACCAGGTAATCATCTCCGCCGGCCTCGAGACCGCTGACCCGTTGCTGCCAGTGACCGCGCGCCGTGAGAATCAAAATGGGAAAGTGCTTGTCTTCGCGCCGAAGTGTCTGAATCACCTCGATGCCGTCCACCTTGGGCAGACCCAGGTCCATTACCGCCACGTCATAAGGGTACTCACGACCCAGATAAAGCGCCTCTTCTCCATCCGGCGCTTCGTCAACGGTGTAGCCCGCATTTTTCAATGATTCCACC
This sequence comes from Microbulbifer sp. ABF4_148, assembly GCF_056158985.1. Taxonomy (NCBI): domain Bacteria; kingdom Pseudomonadati; phylum Pseudomonadota; class Gammaproteobacteria; order Cellvibrionales; family Microbulbiferaceae; genus Microbulbifer; species Microbulbifer sp. ABF4_148. The sequence goes on along the minus strand of NZ_JBSWUI010000001.1, from coordinate 2,129,414 downwards.
AGTTGCTGGCGGAGGAGAAGTTCGTCTTCAACAACCAGAGCACGCATTGTGTCTTCCTATGCCCCCTGCTTTTCTTGTGCCCGAACCGGCAGAATCGATACCTGCACCTTTACTTGTCCGGACGAAATACGTTACCTGAGCGCCGGGTAATCCCGTCGGCCTCACTTCGAAATCTTGCCGGTCGCCCGATCTACAAAGACCACATACACCTGGCTTTTCCCCGACAGTCCCTTGATGCGAAAGTTGCTGCGACCATTACGCTGCACCTCGGAAATCGCCAGGATCTTGCCACCATAACGGCGCTTCACCATAGCCGCGGCCTGATCGCGGGAGATCTCCCGTTTCTTCTGCACCGGCTTCACCAGATAGTGAACATCTGCACTCGGCACACCCAGCGGGCTACCCGCCACAGCGGCGCTCGCTGCGGTCGGCAGGAACAGGCAGGCGAATATCGCTGCCGCCAGAGGCAGCCACCGACTTGTCATACGAGCAGATTTCACAATATTTTTCCTCTGGATCGGTTCAATGCACCGGGGTGACGTCAACACGCACCCTGATTCTATCGCCTGGATGCTGCTGAGTGCGAGTCAGGAATTCCCTGCCATTGTAGCGATAGCGAACGTCGTATCCGACCAGTTCCCGCTGGGTGGTATATTCATCCACCACCTGACAGCGCTGCTCGGTCACATATTGCACATTTTGATGTCGGCTCACGCTGTGTCCGATGGCGGCGCCAATCAAGGCTCCGGCCACCGTGCGGGCCTCACGGCCACCGTGGTGATGGTGCCGACGGTGGTAGCGACGGTGCCCGTGACGCTTGCCACTGGCATTGCCCACTGCAGCGCCAATCAGTCCTCCCACAATTGTGCCGGTGGCACTGCCAGGGCCCGGGTAAGCCACCTGCTGATCCCAGCACTGGGTACGGGGCGTTCGCACCTGCACATCGGTATACACCGGGGTCACTCCAATCACCGGTGCATAATCAAATCCATCCCCGTATTGGGGGTGTCCATATCCACTGTCACCAGCCCGCACCGAAACGCTGATTGCTACCATTGCCACCACGGCCAGGCCGAATACAAAGTGTCTTGGGATAGTCATTTCCTTGTCCTCTGTTCCGATAAGGATCCTCTAGATTGGCAGGCACTTTACCCACCCCAGACTGAATCCAACCTGAACTGATAGAGACAAATTCGCGACCAACCAGACAGCCTGGTCATAAAAGCGCACGGAAGCCGGGTAAGAGCGCAGAAAAGCAGGACATTTGATGGGGTTGGAAATCCGGCACGAGGCCGGATTCGGCGGGAAAAATTTGGGTACAAAAGAAGAATGGGCCGGGCCAGGGCCCGGCCACAGGGCGCGCGGGTTACCCCCCCCTGAATGCTGACCGCCTGGCACGTTTATCCTTGCGGAACTGGCGACGCTTCTGCCGCCTTTCATCAGGGCTCATCTTGCGCCACTTGTCTTTCAGCTGGCGCTGCTCTTCCTCCGGCAACTCGCGAAAGCGCTTGCGTGCCTCCAACAGGCGCTTGCGCTTCTCTGGCGGCAGGGACTGAAACCGCCGATAGGCATCTCGCATGCGCTTGCGCTGCTCAGGAGACATATCCCGCCACTTGCCGAACTGCTTGCGGGCGCGCTGACGCTGCTCCGGGGTCATTGCTGACCAGCGTTGTGCGCCTGTTTTCAGCCGCTGTTGCTGGGCCTCCGTCAGACCATCCCAGCGCGGTTCAAAACGCTTCAGTAACTTTTGTTCTTCGCTACTGAGCGACTGCCAACTCTCGGCACGGGCCCGGTCGACACCGGCAAAACTCACCAGTGCAACAACGACCATTAGGGTAATCAACGCGTTACTTTTCATCTTGCTCTCCCCGCGGTAACTCTGCCGCAGAGGCATCCACCGCGCCGGTTTCCAGCAGCGACTCCAGCGCATCTGACTCAACCACTTCACCATCTTCATCCACCCATTCCTCCAGGAACAGGAGAAAATCCTCATCCAGCTCGGAATCCTCTTCGCCGAGCGAGTCCTGCGCGTGCACCGGCCCGGTACCAATACCGAGCAAGGTCGCGAGACAAATCCCCCACAGGAAAACCATTCGCCGCTCAGGAAGAATGCCCATCCAACGCTTCCTCTGCCAACCACTGATAAAACTCCTGCTCTGCCAGAAGCTCCAGTTCAACTTCGCTATCCAGCAGAATATCTGCGCCGGCCAGCAAATCGTCTTCGGGCAATGGCTCGTTTGACTGGAATTCCACCGCCGGCACAAGCAGTACCGCCAAAAGTGCCGCCACAGCACTGCCCCCCAGCATCCAGCCCAGCAGGTTACCTTCAGAATCCGGAGTCTCGGACGATGCCAGAGCGGCCGCCCGTGCGCGGCGCAGTCGTGACAGGGTCTCACCATCGAGCCCATCTTCACGCTGACGCAACGCCCGCTGTACCTTGTCGACCATTTCCCGGTCGGCGTTGGCACGGGTATTTCGCTGGCTCATCGCAATTCCTCCAGTTGATTCCGCAGGGACTTCAGCGCCCGCGATAAATGGGTTTTGACGCTGCCGTCGCTACACGACATCGCCCGCGCAGTTTCCGCCACGTCAAATCCCTCGACGCACCGCAACATAAAGGCCTGCTGCTGCCGCAGCGGCAGAGCACCCACGGCGCGTTCGACTGCCTCCATGGTTTTACTCGCCAGCCACTCCTGCTCCGGGCGCTCTCCATGGGGGTCAGGCAGGTCGCCTGGATCCCATAGTTCGTCCTCGCCATCCTGGGGTAGCTTTTCCCGCAATAGCTGCCAGCGCGATATTCGCTTGTGGCGCCGGTGCCAGTCGGTCACCCGGTTTTGCAGGATCGAGAAAAAAGCGGCCGCCACTCGGCCTCAGGCCGGTGGCGGTAACTTTTCACCAGGGACAACATACTGTCCTGAACGATATCGAGCGCCTCGTCGGCATCACCCACCGCCAGCCTGGCTATGGTAAAGGCCCGCCTCTCTACGGAGGCCAGGAACTGCTCCATAGGCTTTAAGAATCCCCCATACTGCGGTCACCGCGTTCGCCAGCCTGAACCGATGCGGGCAACGCGCCTCAGCTTCCGCTACGTGGACTGTGGCGATCCATGCGCCGATCAATCCGCTCGCCTTTTCGGTCCAGTTTACGGTCGATGCGATCCCCCTTGCGATCAAGGCGCCTGTCGATCCGGTCCCCTTTCTTGTCGAGCTTGCGCGCGCGCTTTTCGTTGCCATTTTCCAGCGCCCTCTCGGACTTGCGATCGAGGCGGCTATCAATGCGATCACCCTTGCGGTCCAACCGGTTATCAATGCGGTCCCCCTTGCGATCCAGGCGGGCCTCGACGCGATCACCGCGGTCGGTCACCTGCTCCACGTCGCTGGTCTCGGCCAGAGCCGGCACCGAGAAGGCCAGAGCGGCACAAAGGGCGATAGTGTGAGTCAGCTTGTCCATTTCTGTTCCTCATTGTTGGGCTAACGCCGGCGGAATTGCCGGGGCTTACCTGTATCAACGGGGAAGTTGGCGAATGGTTGACACCAAATTGAAAAAATTCGATGAGCACGCCGCATCGCGACGGCGGCTATTGCACCGCCGCATCAATTGCCTTGGATAAGGAAGCCTCGGTCTGCGGACCGACAAGCGTCGCCTTCCACAGGCCATCTGAACCAATGATGAAGGTGGTAGGCAGGACCTGCGGGCGCGGCTGTGCCCAGATTGTCGCCGGATCCGTCGCCAGTACCGGGAACTCGATACCCAGCGCTGCCATTTGTGCACGATTCTTGTCCACCTCTGGTGCGTCATAATTGAAGCCCACCACGGTGACATCTTTACGCTGGGCGTCGAGGTGGTTCAGCTCCGGCACCTCCTCCCTACAGGGGGCACACCACTCCGCCCAATAATTCACCAGCAGTATCTGCCCGGCGGTGTCGACCGCTTTGCCGTCAATATCCAGCAGCGGGGCCTCGCGCTCACATGCGCTTGTTGCGACGACCAATAACAGAAAGACCAGCTTTTGCAGTGTCCTCACTAGCAGACTCCTCTTTACCGCGCTTGCCGCGCGTTTTCTTGCTATTTGATTCGGGATCCGTGCCGCCATCCGCCGGCGGGGGCGTCTCTTCTATGGCGGTGCGGAACAGTTCGCCCAGACTCACCGAGAACTGTTGCTCCGCAAGCGATTCCGCCTCGCTCACCCGATTGGCAAACTCTCCGTACCAGCCCTGACCATTGAGCTCGCCGTGGCCCGACTTGGGCAGGGGCGAAGGGCTCAGCCAGTGCATCAACTGTGCGAGCGTAATGCCATCCAGATTGCGAGCCAGCACATAATCGTTGCGATCGGTCTGGGTAATCAGGTTGTGCTTCTGCAACACTTCGCGGATGCGCCGCCATTGCGCCGGCTTGACCCCGGCCCGGGAAATATCCCGATCGCGCAGCGGTTGACCACGTTCGTAGTTGGCATAACAGCCTTTCAGCAGGACCAGTGCGGCCATCAGATCACTGTATTCGCGGGCCCGGGTGGCCGCGTGATAGGCGGAGAGCGTCCGCACCAGCACACAGCCGGCGAGGACAATCATCCACATCAGGTAGATCCACAGCAGGAACAGAGGGACAAACGCAAAGGCCCCATAAATGGCCTGTACCGAGCTCTTTGCGAAGAAAATACCAAATAAGTACTTGGCCACTTCAAACGCGCAGGCAGTCACCACTCCGCCGGCAAGACCGTGCCGGAACGGAACCCTGCAATTCGGCACGGCGATAAAGAGCAAAGTAAACGCGGCCGCGGTCAGCGCCCAGGGCAGCCCGCGCAATAGCATCGGCACCAGCTCGAAGCTGTCGACATCCGAAACAAAAAACTTTTGTGAAAAGAAATAAGTCGACACCGCCAGTCCGGCACCGAGCAGGATCGGCCCCAGGCTCAGCGTGGCCCAATACAGGAGGAAACTGGATACACCGCTACGGCCCCGGGGAATATCCCAGATTGCGTTGAAGGTGCCTTCGATATTGCGCAGCATCAGGCCCGCAGTGACCAGCAGAATCGCGATGCCCGCACCCGTCAACCGCTGGGCCTGAGACGAAAAACTGCTGATATATTCCTGCACCTCGCGGCCACTTTCCGGAACAAAGTGGTCAAAGATCTGTGCCTGCAGACGGGTTTCCAGGCCGGCAAAATCCGGAAACAGGGATAACATCGCATAACTCACCGTCACCAGAGGCACGATGGCAAACAACGTCATGTAAGTCAGCGCAGCAGCGTTTTGCTGACAGTTCTTCTCCTTGAACAAGGTCCACAGTGAAAAAAAGAAGCGACGCCAGCGGTGCACCATTTCTGTCATGGAAATACCCGTCCCAATTCCTCGAGCCCCGCAACCTCTCAGCCTCATAACTAGCTGTACGATAGGCTGATTTTCTTATGCCTGTTAGAATACGCCAAACCTTAACAGGATAATGACCCAATGTGGACGATCTACCACAATCCCCGCTGTTCAAAATCTCGCCAAACCTTGCAGCTTCTGCAAGAAAACCATATTGATCCTGAAGTCGTCCTGTATCTGGAGACACCGCCTGACGCCGCCACCATTAACGCGTTGCTGGGTAAACTCGGCATCACTGCGCGGGCATTGCTGCGTACTGGCGAGGAAGCCTACAAGGCGAACAACCTCTCGGACAAAACCCTGGAAGACGCCGAGCTGGTCGCCGCCATGGTGGCACATCCCAAATTGATCCAGCGTCCCATCGTCGTAAAAGATGACAAGGCCGTACTCGGCAGACCGCCCGAAAACGTGCTGGAGCTGATCTGATGTCAGCAGACTCGGCCTACGTTCTGGTGCTGTACTACAGTCGCAGTGGCGCCACTGCGAGCATGGCGAGGGAAATCGCCAGCGGGATCGAAGCCACCGGCATTGCCGCAAAACTGCGCACGGTCCCACCCGTTTCACCGCAGACGGAAAAGAGCCTGCCGGAAGTGCCTTCCGAGGGCGCTCCCTACTGTACGCCGGAAGACCTGCGCCAGTGCGCCGGGCTCCTGCTTGGAAGCCCGACCCGGTTTGGCAACATGGCGGCCCCGCTGCGACATTTCCTCGACCAGACCGGCGACATGTGGCTGGATGGCAGCCTGTCGGGTAAGCCCGCCGGCGTATTTACCTCCACCGGCAGCCTGCACGGTGGCCAGGAGAGCACGCTACTCACCATGATGCTGCCCCTGCTGCATCACGGCATGGTCATTTCGGGTATTCCCTATTCCGAGGGCGCACTGATGCACACGGCCTCTGGCGGTACCCCGTATGGCGCATCACACTGGAATCGCGGCAACTCTGCAGAGTTGAGTGAAGATGAAATCACCCTGTGCCAGGCCCTCGGAAAACGGGTCGCACAGCTGGCATTGGTCCTCAGCCAACCCGGGAGCAAAGCATGACGACCCCCGTTGCAACGAAACTGGCCATCGCACAGCGCCTCAACTGGATCTGCTATATCGGCATGCTGGTGCTGTTCGTGGTTTGGAACCTCCAGCGTGGCTCCGCCGTGCTGTGGGTACTGCAAACCCTGCCACTCTTGCTGGTGCTACCCGGCCTGCTGAAACAGTCCAATCGCAGCTATCTGTGGCTGTGCTTTATCCTGTTGATTTACATCTGTATCAGTGTTGTCGACGTAATGATGCCTGGGCGCGGCTGGCGACATGGCCTTTTACTCGTATTGAGCCTTACGCTGTTCTTTTCATCCATGATGACCAGCCGCTGGCAGCACCAGCTCTGATCCCCGGCCAAGAGCCGGCCGATCAAACCCCTGACAAGGAGACCGAGGTTTGAGCAATACCAACCCGCAAAAAGGCGTAGTACGGCGGTTCTTCGGTGCCATTGGCGGTGCCGTTACCTGGCTGCGTCGCGTCGTCACCAATCTGTTGTTCCTGTTTATTATGCTGGTGGTGATCGCGGCCATTTTTGGCGACGAGGAACAACTGACCATTCCCCAGGGGTCGGCCCTGAAGGTCGCGCCAGTTGGCGTACTGGTCGACCAACTCTCCCCGCCCAGCGGCGTACCGGGTTTTATCGGCGGTTCGCGCGGCCCAATGGAAACCCGGGTCAAGGATCTGGTGGATGCCATCGACTATGCCGCCAAGGACAGCCGCATCAACTCAATGGTGCTCGAGCTCGACGGTATGATTGGTGGAAGCCTGAGCAAGCTCGAGGAAATCGGTGCGGCGTTGCAGCGCTTCAAGGCGGAAGACAAGACGATTTATGCGGTGGCCGATAACTTCACCCAGTCGCAGTATTTCCTCGCGAGTCATGCAGACACCATCTACCTCAATCCGATGGGCTCGGTATTGCTGACCGGCTTTGGCAGCTACCGCAATTATTTCAAGAGCGCCATCGACAAGCTGAAGATCAACTTTCACGTCTTTCGGGTTGGCGATTACAAAGACTTTATCGAGCCTTATACCCGCGATGACATGTCGCCGGCCTCGCGTGAAAACAACCAGCGCTGGCTGAATGAGCTCTGGGGTGAATACACCGAGCAGGTGACCGGACTACGCAACTTGCCGCCGGAATCCATCGATGAGTTTATTAACCAGCTGCCCCAGAACTTGCGCGCCCAGTCCGGCAGTTGGGCGGAAGCCGCCCAGGCCAACAAGCTGGTGGACAAACTGGCGAACCGTCGCGCAGCTATCCAGGCCCTGCAGGAGGAGATCGGCGAATCTGACGATGGGAACAGCTATAAATCCATCGGCGCGCTGCGTTACCTGCGTAACCAGAAACTGACACTCAAGGCCGCTACCCCCGCCCGGGGCAATCGCATTGCCCTGATCTCAGCGACCGGCGCCATTGTCGATGGCGAAGCCCCCGAGGGGCAGATTGGCAGCGAGACGCTCGGTAAACTGATCGTGAAAGCCCGCGAGAGCAAAGCCAAGGCGCTGGTACTGCGCATCGACAGTGGCGGTGGCTCGGCCTTTGCCTCGGAAGCCATTCGCCAGGAACTGCTGGCCACCCGCGAAGCCGGTATCCCGGTAGTGCTGTCCATGGGTAGCGTCGCGGCGTCCGGTGGCTACTGGATCGCGACCGGTGCGGATCGTATCTGGGCAGCCCCCTCGACCATTACCGGTTCTATTGGCGTGTTCGGTGCCTTCCCCACCTTCGAGGACTCCCTCGAGCATCTCGGCATCTACAACGATGGCATTGGCACATCGGATCTGGCCGGGGCGCTGCGTATTGATCGCCCCCTGCCAGAGCAGGCGGCGGACCTGATCCAGCAGGGCGTGGAAAACACTTATGGCCGTTTCCTCGGTATTGTGGCGGAATCCCGTGGTACCACGCCGGATGAGGTCCACAAGATTGCCCAGGGCCAGGTGTGGACCGGCCGCGCCGCGCTGCGCCTTGGGCTGGTCGACGAGCTGGGCTATCTCGACGATGCCATCTCCGACGCAGCCCAACTGGCAGAAATCGAGAAGTATCAGGTCGTGGAAATCGAGCGCGAACTGAGCCCCAGCGAACGCTTTATGCGTGCTTTGTCGGACAACATCGGCGTGCGCGTGTCCGAGCACGTACAGGCCAACCTACCCCTCGGGGCCTGGTTTCAGAGCCTGGCGCCAGCCCTGTCGCCGTTGACCGAGCTGCAGAGCTATCGTGACCCTCGCGCGCTGTATGCCCGCTGCCTGGCCTGTAAATCGCCCTGATCAGCAAGCCAGGCCGGAGATATCCCGGCCTGGCTCTTCTCCACCAACCAAGCGTTATTCCAACCCCTCGCCGCACCGCCTCGCCCTTCCCCCGCGACTTAGACCCAGTTCACGGCCCACCCGCTGACTTTCGTCTATATTCGCGCCAAACGTCACCTGATACCGACGTGTTTCGCGATGACCTGAGGCCCCTATGAAAGCATTCACCCCGATTCTCGCCCTGCTACTGGGCTGCAGCCTGTCTGCCGTTACCTTTGCGGATCCGCCCGAAGGGCGCGGCTGGAAGAAGCATCGTAAGCATAAGGAAGTCGCTTACGAGGAATACTGGGACGGCAACTGCAAAGTGACCCGCAAGTGGAAGCGCAACGGCGACTACGAAGAAAAACGCAAGTGCAAGGCTCCACGCGACCACCATCACCGTCCGGCGGTAGTGGTTCTACCCCCCTGGTTTGATCGCGACACCCGGGAACCGGAATACCATCCGGAATGGCGCCCCGCCCCTCAACCCACCGCCACACGCTGTAACAGCGCCAAGGTCGGCAGTGTGCTGGGCGGCCTGATCGGCGGTGTGCTGGGCCATCAGATTGGTGATGGGCGTGGTCAAACCGCAGCAACCATTGGCGGTGCCATCGCCGGCGTACTGGTTGGCGGAGAGATTGGTCGCCGCATGGACCAGCGCAACCAGGCCTGCATTGGACAAGCCCTGGAATTTGCCCCGGCTGGTGAGCGCATCGCCTGGGAAGACAACCAGCACCGCTACGCGGTAACCCCCGGTCCCATTGAGCAACGTGGCGATCGTTACTGTCGCGACTTCACCACCGAGTATGCGAGCCAGGACCAGACCTGGAGTGAGCAAGGCTCCGCCTGCCGCCAGCAGGATGGCAGCTGGACCCAGTCGTTCTAATTCATCGCCCTCAAGGGCCGGGCACCCGCCCGGCCCTGCACCATTTTGACCCACCGGATATTTACCCACACCCGGCTCGCCCCAAGATCGCGCAAAAATCCCTGAAGAACTGAGAACGCCCGTGGCCTCTCACTTCGCGGGCAACCTAAAAATGTTTTTAGCGCCAATAATTACTCGAAATCCCTCCTCCGGCCCCAATGGGAGGCACCGGTTTAGCCCATAATCCCGAACTGGCACTATTTTTGGATCGTAAATTCCATACCCAAAAACACAGTCGGCGATGAAGCATTTTTTACAACAAGACGATCCCTGGATAATCGTCACGGATCTCGACGGTACCCTGCTCGACCACAATACCTATTCCCATGCGGCGGCAGATGCGGTGCTGGCTGATCTGGAATCCGCCAACATTCCGGTGATCTTCAACAGCAGCAAAACCCGCCCGGAAATGCTGGCCCTCCGGGCAGAGTTCGGGAACCGGCATCCATTTATCGTGGAAAATGGTTCTGCCGTTTATATCCCCGAAAACTACTTCGCCGAGGCCCCGACTGGCAGCGCCCTTGCGGACGGCTTTTATGCCCTTGAGCTGGGCCGTGCACGGTCAACGCTGGTCGACTACCTTAACCAGGATGCCGCGCAACACGGCGCCCCCTACCTGTCTTTTTCACAAGCCTCCACTGAAGAGATTGTCGCCGCCACCGGCTTGCCGTTCGAAAATGCGCAGGCCGCCGGACGCCGCGACTTTTCCGAGCCTTTGCTGTGGAAAGGCAGCGACGCGGAAAAAGCAGCATTTTGCGCACGCGCCGAGCAAAGCGGATTAAAAACCCTGGAGGGGGGACGCTTCCTGCACTTGCTCGGCGATACCGACAAGGGGCGCGCCACGCTCGCACTGCTGAAACTCTATGAGTCGCAGGCGGGAGGCTTCCGCCTGGCAGCGGCGGGCGACAGCCCCAATGATATGGACATGCTCAGCGTGGCAAACCTCGCTGTGATCGTACGCGGCCCGCACCGTCTGCCGCCCCAGCTGGAAGAAAGCGAAAACCGTAGTGTCGTAATCACCCAGCGGGAAGGTCCCGCTGGCTGGAGCGATGCCATGTCTGCGCTGCTGTAGCGATCCAGTAGCAGACACAATGCCACTGACCCGTGGCAATGCTCAAAACTCGATGCAGCCCCGACAAGAGGGCAGCACACTTTATCTAGCGACAACAGGAGTCACCCGTGACTGATTTTTTCCAGAACGGCTCGATTACCACCCTGCATAATCTTTCCAACCGCTCTCTGGAGGAAATGGAAGAGGAACTGGTGCGGTTTTCGCGTCAGCGTCCTATGTCACTGTTGTTGCCGTCCCTCTATTCCGAACTGGAAGGCGAGGCCCTGCCGCGCATCCTTGAACACCTCACCCAGGTGCCGTATCTCAGCGAGATTGTCATTGGCCTCGACCGTGCCACCGAAGAGCAATACCGCGATGCCCTGCGCCAGTTCAGCATTCTGCCCCAACACGTGCGGGTGCTCTGGAACGATGGCCCTCGCCTGCGGGAGCTCGATGCCAAGCTGCAGGAACGCGGACTCGCGCCCCTCGAACCCGGCAAGGGTCGCAACGTCTGGTACTGCCTCGGCTACATCCAGGCATCGAATCGCGGCGAGGCCATTGCCCTGCACGACTGCGATATCGTGACCTACGACCGCTCCCTGCTCGCGCGATTGTTCTACCCCATTGCCAACCCCAACTTTAACTATGAGTTCTGCAAGGGCTATTACTCACGGGTCGCAGGCGGCAAAATCAATGGCCGCGTTTGCCGCCTGCTGGTGACCCCACTGATTCGGACGCTGAAGAAGATCTATGGCAGCACCGAGTATCTCGATTACATGGACAGCTTCCGCTATGCCCTCGCCGGCGAGTTTTCCTTCCGACGCGATGTCATTAATGACCTGCGCATCCCCAGTGACTGGGGCCTGGAAATTGGCGTGCTGTCAGAAATGCACCGGAACTATTCCACCAATCGCCTGTGCCAGGTGGATATTGCGCACAACTATGACCACAAGCACCAGAAGGTCTCGTTCGATGATGAACAGTGCGGCCTATCCAAAATGTCGATCGACATTGCCAAATCGCTGTTCCGCAAACTCGCCACCCAGGGCACGGTGTTCTCCACTGAAACGTTCCGCAGCATCAAGGCCACTTATTTCCGCATCGCGCTCGATTTCGTCGAGACCTATCGCAACGATGCCATCATGAATGGCCTGGAATTTGATATTCATAAAGAGGAGCAAACCGTAGAGCTGTTTGCCCGCAACCTGGTAAAAGCCGGGCAGACCTTCCTCGATAATCCGATGGAAACCCCGTTTATCCCGAGCTGGAGCCGCATCACCAGTGCCGCTCCGGAATTCCTCGACGAGCTCAAAGCGGCCGTCGAGGCCGATTACGAAGAGTACAACGCCTAAGCCGGATCGAGACCATGACCGCTGCTACCGAAGAACTGCAAATTACAGACGTATTGCTGAAGAAACTTTGCTGCCACCTCGAGGTGATCTATCCCGACCTCGATGGTGTGGCCCTGGCAAAGCAATTGATGACAGTCATGCGTCTGGACCAGGATTGCCAGAGTCCGCTGGCCCACAAGAATTTGTGGGATCAAACCGACATCGCGGTCATTACTTATGCCAATACAATCCTGAGTGAAAACCAGCATCCACTGAAGTCGTTACACCATTTTCTGAAAACGCACTTCACCATGCTGATTAACAGTGTGCACATCCTGCCATTCTTCCCGTTTACCAGCGACGATGGGTTTGCGGTAGTGGATTACAAGCAGGTCGATCCATCCGTGGGCGACTGGAATGACATCCTGCGTATCAGCACCGATTTTCACCTGATGGCAGATCTAGTCGTCAACCACTGTTCCGCAAGCCATCAGTGGTTCCAGAATTACCAGGTAGGGAAAGACCCCGGTAACGATTATTTTTTCGCGGTAGATCCCAATGAAAACCTGACCGGCGTGGTGCGTCCGCGCACTACCCCGCTACTGCGTGCCGTGCCCAATGGGGAGGAGACCCGACACGTATGGTGCACCTTCGGCCACGACCAGATTGACCTGAACTTCCGCAATCCACAGGTCCTGATCGAAATGCTTGACGTGATTCGCCTGTATCTGGATATGGGAGTGCGAATTTTCCGCCTCGATGCCGTTGCGTTCCTGTGGAAGAAAATTGGTACCAGCTGTATCAACCTGGAAGAGACCCACGAGATCATTCGCCTGTTGCGCACATTGATTGAACATGCCGACCCGAATGCCGTCATCATTACCGAAACCAATATTCCCAACCGTGAGAACCTTTCCTATTTCGGTAACGCCAACGAAGCGCACTGCATCTACAATTTCTCCCTGCCACCACTACTGGTGAACACGCTGGTTTCCGGCAGCAGCCATCACCTCAAGAACTGGCTGATGAGCATGCCGCCGGCCCAGAATGGCACCACCTACCTGAATTTTATTGCCTCCCACGATGGCATTGGCCTGCGTCCCGTCGAGGGCCTGCTCTCCGATGAGGAGCAGGAAGTCCTCATCCAGACGATGGAGAATTTCGGCGGTCAGATTTCCTGGCGCGCACTGGACGATGGCAACCGCAAACCGTATGAAATTAACATTTCCTTGTTCGACGCCCTAAAAGGCACGACCGGTGGCGAGGACTGCTGGCAGCTGGAGCGTTTTGTGTGTGCTCACGCCATTATGCTGGCACTCGAGGGGATTCCTGCGTTTTACCTGCACAGCCTCGTGGGTACCACCAACGACTACCAACGCGTAGAAGACCATGGTCACAACCGGGCGATCAATCGCCGCCAGTGGCAGGAAGATGAACTCAACCAGAAGCTGGCCGATCCCGCCTCGCACCACCACCAGGTGTTCTACCGCCTGCGCAATCTGATCCGCCTGCGGCGTGAGCAACCGGCATTCCACCCGAACGCCACACAATTCACTCTGCACCTGGGGGATCAGATTTTTGCTTTCTGGCGCCAGAGCATGGACCGTCGCCAAAGCATTTTCTGTCTGAACAATATTTCCGATCAGGAACAAATCGTGGCGATGTCCAGCATCAACCTGATCGGCACAGACAGCTGGAAAGACCTGGTCAGCGAGGACATCCTCGACGATATGATGGGTTCCTTGACGCTCAAGCCTTACCAGACCCTGTGGATCACCAATCGCTGGTAACTGAGCAGGTTAGTCTCCCCGCCATCATGGATCGAACTCGAGGCCGCTGGGCGGCCTCTTTCAAACGTTCGACATATACTTTTGATGCGCTTCAAGCGGGCCCGATACCAGTGGCTCGCCCCCTGACTCCACCCGTCATCTAGGCATGTGCCATGAGAATCCTGATTGTCGGAGCCGGTCCTTCGGGCTTGACCGCAGCGATCGAGCTCGCCCGCTATGGGGTTATCCCGACAGTAATCGATCGAAAAGACGAACCCTCGTCGCTGTCCCGTGCAGTCGGTATTCTTCCCGCCACCATGAAAATCCTCAGCCCCAGTGGCGCTGCGCAACGTATCGAAGCACAAGCCATGATCATTCAGCGGGCGCAGTTTTTCTCTCAATCACAGCCGATCGCGTCAATTCCTATCGATGTGCTCAATGAACACTACCAGCATATGTATGCTCTGCCTCAGGACCAGACAGAGTCGATATTGGCAGATACCCTGACGCAACTGGGTGGCACAGTCCTCTATGGGCATGAGCTTAACGGAATCAGCCAGCACGGAGACAAAGTGACGGTCCAGGTGAACGGAGATTCCACCGAGTTCGACCTGGTCATCGCTGCTGATGGTGTCCACAGCAAAGTAAGGACTCTTCTTGGCATCGATTTCCCGGGTTATGAGTTGGATGACGACTGGTCGATCGCCGATATCTATACCGAAACAGAATTCACCGAAGCGATCTTCCGTATATTTCTGCTCCAGGGAGCACAGGCAGTCATTTCGATCCCCATGGAGCCCAACCGTTTACGAATCATCTCGAACACTAGTCATGCACTGGATCTGGTACCGATCCCCCTGGCCATTCGTGAGATAAAACGAACCGGCACCTTCAAAATTTCCGTCCGACAGGCGGTGCACTACGCGCTTGGGAATGTTTTCTTGGTAGGCGATGCCGCACATGCCCACTCACCGGTCGGGGGACGCGGGATGAATCTGGGCATCGCCGACGCGGCAGACCTTGCCAGGCGCATCATCCACGGAGGCCTGGAGCACTACCATGCAGAGAGGCATCAAAAAGGGAAAGAGGTCATTCAATACACGGAGGCGGGCCGCAAATTCATTTTGTCGGCCAACCCCATAAAAAGGCGGCTACTCTTTTTTCTCCTGAAACTCGTGAGCAAAAGTACCAGCCTCAACAAGGCGTTTGTGAAGAGGCTGCTTACCTTATAGAGTGCCGCGTTTGCATCGCGATCGACAGCGCTAGGGAAAGGCCTCTGACACAGCGGCTACTTCACAACGTCAACACCATTGCTTGCCAGTACTGCCGCTATTCTGGCGCCATCCTGGCAGTCCACCGGAATGTCACGGTCCAGCGCCTCGAACATCTCCACCGCACGACTCCCCTCCCCTGTAATCTCGAGCAGTTCCGCGCCCTGCTCACCGAAGGTAAAGGCGTGTATCTCTCCCGCCGGAAAGTGCACCAGCGTACCCGCACCGGCCTCCTGGCTGTGGCCATGATAAGAGAAGCGCACACTGCCCCGCACCACAAAAAACGTCTCATTCCAGTCATGCCGGTGGGGCGGCGGCCCATCGCCGGGCTTGCCATGCACCAGGGTAATGGCGTAAGTACCCGTTTGGGCAAGTCGGGCCAGCACGCTCACCGTATCGCCCATGACCCGCAGGGGAGATGGATAATCGGCGGGGGAAATTGCAAAAGGAAATTGGTTCATCGGTCACTTGAGAAGGAAGGCTGCGTTACCAAAAGTCTAGTGACAAAACGTACCCTGACAGGATCTTACAGCCTCATGCAGAAGACGCTTCAGTTTGTTGCAGTCTCTACGACGATTTCCAGGCGATCCACATTGCCGCTGGCGTCCAATACGGCGATTTGCTGCGATCCAGAATCAGGTACCACGCGAAGACTCTCGGTACCCTGCGTCTCGCCACGGGGCGTACCGTTGATAAACCAGTAACGAGTCCCCTGCCCGCCTATCGCACTCAGATTCAGGGTTGGCAGTGAAGAATCAGTACCCGCGGGACGGTAATGGCTACCATCCCCCGTGCCGACAATCTTAAGCGGGGTCGCGTTTGCTGCAGCGGGGGCTCCGCATGCCGGAGCGGTAGATGGAATCTGTCGAGATCGAGTCTGACCTGGCGGCAGCCAGGGCTCCAGCTCTTTTGGCCAAAGCGCTCTGGTCTGCTTTTCTGCATCTGCTCCCATGCAGCTGGGTTTCACCCGCAAACCGCGTCTGTTCGCGAAAAAAGTAAAGGTTTGTGCCGCCATCAAGGGTTCGCTGTTTGCGGTCAGGGTCCTGGGAATGCGCCCCTTGATTAGCCAGGCATCACGCCGCTGATGGCAGTGTTCCGTTGGGGTCAGGTCTTCGCGCCCGCCGAGCGGCCAGCAAATACTCCCCTGCGATACGTTCACCGGCTTTTGCAGCCGCTGGCGTTGGTTCCCCGGTAGCGCGGCAATCACTGCATTTAATAAGGGCGTCGCGCTAATAGCACCGTAATAGCCGGGCAAAGGTGTGCCATCTGGTCGTCCCAGCCACACACCAACGGTATAAGTCGGCGTCACGCCGATTGCCCAGGCATCACGATAGCCATAGCTGGTACCCGTCTTCCAGGCGATGTCCGCAGCATTCTGCCGCACCAAATTGCGCCAGCGACGCGAACCACCACGATTGGATGCCAGCACCTCAAAGGTAACCCAGGCCGCCTCCGGGGACATCAGGTAACGCTCCCGCAGGGGCACCTCGGGAAGATATCGCGGCGCTGCCGACAGGCCGCCGCGGGCCAGTGCGGCGTACAGGCCGGTTAGCTGGTCCAGACGTGCACCCACACCGCCCAGTACCATCGCCAAATTGGGTTTTCCGCCACTGGGAAATTGTAAAGACAGGCCGGCATTTTCAAGTGCTGCTGCAAATCGCACCGGACCGTAATGTTCCAGCAGCTGAACCGCAGGCACATTCAGTGATCGCTGCAACGCCGCGCTGGCACTCACCGGCCCCGAAAAACCGCGACGAAAATTTTCCGGGCGATAGTCACCGTAGATACGTGGAGCATCGCTGAGTAGTGACGCGCTATGGATCAGGTCGGCGTCCAACGCCAGCCCAAACAAAAATGGTTTTAAAGTCGAGCCAGGGGACCGTACTGCCCGAGCCATATCCACGTAGCCAAAGCGACGTTCATCGCCAAAGTGGGAAGATCCGACATAAGCTCTCACTGCCATGTTGGAATTCTCCATGACGACGACCGCGGCCGATGTTTTGTCGGGGTGCGCACTCATATGGTCACGCAGAAAGTCTTCCAAACCACGCTGGACACTGCCATCAATCGTGGTGCGAATGATCTCCCGATCTCCGGCATAATTCACAAGGCGGCGCGCCAGATGAGGCGCAAACTGGGGAAATGCCAGTCGCTCTGCATAGACTCTTTCCAGACTGGCCCGCGATACCTCCTCATCAGTCCAGACGCCAAAGTCGCGGAGCCGGGTTAACACCTTGTCGCGCGCTCTCTGTGCGCGCTCAGCATGCCGATCCGGCCGCAACCGGCTCGGCGCCTGTGGCAAGACTGCTAACAGCGCGGCTTCGGCATGCGTGAGATCTGCGGCAGACTTGCGCAGGTAGAGACGGCTGGCTGCTTCTACACCTTCGATGTTGCCGCCGTAGGGCGCAAGATTGAGGTAAAGCTCCAGAATTTCCTGTTTGCTGAAATGCCACTCTAGCTGGAGCGCCCGCAACATCTGCTTTCCCTTGCCCGGCAGGGTTTTTCGATGGGGATCGAGTAGCCTCGCCACCTGCATGGTCAGCGTCGAACCACCGGAAACAATTTTTCCAGTGCGCAGGTACTGGCCAGTAGCGCGCAATAATGCGAGAGGATTAACCCCCGGATGCTGGTAAAAGTAGCGATCTTCGTAGGTCAGCAGCGCCTCAATAAAGCGCGGGGAGACCTGATTCTGGGCAACCGGATAGCGCCAAACTCCCCGGCTATCTGCGAAAAAGCGCAACGGCTTTCCATGCCGATCAGCAACGACGCGAGCGAACCCTTGCCCTTGCGGTACAGGCAGCGGGAAAACCGCATCAAGGAGAAGCAGCAGACTCGCGAACACCAATGGCAGTAGCAGCAACGCACGGACGGTGCGACGGCTGCACTGCCAGAGGCGAAGAGCGGCGGCTACCAGACTCACTGTTTTCCGATAACCTGCAGTTGAACGAGTGGATTAGTACCAATGGCAAAACGCTCGGGATTGTACATATCTTCCACGTATGGTGGCGGCACCTGATAAGTGCCCGGCGTCACCGCGCGGGCGATATAGAACAGGTTGGTGGTTTTCCACCCGGACTGGTCGATCGCGGCCACAAAACGGTCATCCCGATATTCGGTGTGCTCGACGTTGTCCTGATCCCGCTGCCAGTCCCGAATCGACTTACCGTCGAATCGCAGCTCATCCACTTTAACGCTGTCCGCAAGGTTTTGATTCTCCAGCTCGAATCCGGCGGGCAACAAATCCACTGCTAATAGATCAGGGAGTCGCTGATCCGCATCAATTTCAAGGCGAACCAGATACAGTTCGCCCTCTTTCACCTGGGTGGGTACAACAGCGCTACCATCCAGGTGGTGATAACTACGGGATATTCTGACTCCATTGCCCACGACGGCAGCAGGCGCCTGTTTGCTATAGCCGTTGGTCGTAATTGCCGCATACAGGTTGTCGATCTGCGCCGTTACCCCAACCGACACAGCAGCATCGCGACCGCGGAACAGTGTACTCAGCGGCGCGTCTCGATTGAGTTCACGCATGCCCTCAACGGAGTCCAGAGTTGCGGACCATGTGTTGCCGCTATTGAGCTGCATTTGAACGCCCGCCATAAAGACACTGTTACGTTCCTGAGTACTCAGGTAGCTGCGTCCGTGCAGCTGATCCGCCAGCTCAAACACCAGTGACTCGGCTTGGTCGGCGGCAAAGTCATGCTCGAGAATCAGGGCAATCATTTGTGCGGTATCACGTAAATCTGAACCGTACTCCCCATAGTAGCTACGACGTTGCCGCTCAATAGACAGCGCTTTCTGCACCGCTTCTTGTGCAAGTGCCATGTCACCCATCGTGTTCAGCGCGAGGGCCAGATGCAGCTGCGGCAACGGCGACTGCGTCATGCTCGCGCCGGCCTCATAGAGACTGCGCAATTGGCCAAGAGACACTTTCTGCACACGTGAGAGAACGTAGGCCGCATAAGCTCTGGACGCAAACGCATAAAAATCTGGCGCGCTGCTGTAACGCTGGCGATAGAAACCGCCACGCTCTCGGGCATAGTCCTGTAAACGATTCAGGGTGGACTCCAGGCGTGCGTCATCGAAGACAATTCCCTGATCCCGTGCGCGCAATAGCAGGTCGGCCACGTAGGCAGTGAGCCACTGATTCTCCGGTGATTCAGAACTCCAGAGCCCATAACCGCCATTGCCCTTCTGCATGCTGAAGATACGTTCAATACCCGCATTAATCCGTCGTGCACGCTCCGCTTCGTCCAGAGGCTCAATGCCCAACTTTTGCTGTCGCTGCGGTGTCGCCATGATCAGGGGATAGACGCGGCTCGAGGTCTGTTCGAGACAACCATAGGGATATCCCAACAAGTTTGAAAGGTGATCCTGGAGCTGCAACTGTGGTCGACTGTCGAGAGACACGAGCGTCTGGACCGTGTCAGGCATAAGGGAATCCAGGAAACCGGCATCTACCGAGAAGCGCTCCCCCACAGAGAGCAAGCGACGCTGCGTGCGTGATGTCGCCGGCCAGGCGGGACGCACACCAAGCCCCCAGGAACGTTCGATCCGGATATCCTGTCCATCTTCATCCACCGCACCGTGCACCAACAGCTGGAACTCAGCGTCACCGGTCGCTTCTTTGGCCGTGATCGGGAAACGCAAGGTCTTGCGCTCGCCATCGGCGAGCTCCAACAGGCGGTCCCCCATGTCCAGATCAACCGCGCCGACAGAACGCATCTCTACCGTAAGTTGCTGTGGCTGACCGCTTAAGTTGTTGAGATCCAATGCCAGCGTACTGCGATCTCCCGGTGCCATAAAACGCGGCAGTGCCGCCTGGGTCACCACCGGAGAGGCAACGGTGAGTTCCGTATCGGCGCTACCAAAGCGGTCGTCACTAAAGCTCACCGCCATCAGGCGCAATTTGCCATTAAAGTCCGGTAATTCCAGCGTGACTTGGGCTTTGCCTTCTGCATCAAACGCAACTGGACCGGAGAACAGAGAAACAATCTGTACATCAGAATTCGGCTCATCCCCTCCGCGCGCCAGCTCGGCATCACCACCAAAGCGCTGCTCTACCGCGGTACCACTATCGGACTCAATCACGCGATGGTAGATATCCCGCACATCCACGCCATAGCGACGCTGCCCAAAGAAGGCATCGAAGGGATCGGGTGTTTCAAAACGCGTAATGTTCAACACCCCGAGATCCACCGCTGCGACGGTGGTCCAGGCCGTGCGACCACTCTCGGGGATGGATTCAATATCCGTACTGACAGTGACCTGAACCTCGGAGCCCGGTAATGCGCGCCCTGGCGCCTCCACTGCCACCGGCAATCTCCGTGGCTCGCGGTCCAGTGGCAGGTGTGCCAGCCCGAACGCCCGGTTCGGCGCTATCCGTTCCCGCTTGTCAGCCGGGCGCAGGGAAGTCACTGAAATATAGATGTCGTGGCTGTCCCATTCGGGGGCAATGGGAATTTCGACACTCGTCCCCGAAGCCTCAACCGTCAGGCGTTCTGACCACAACAGACGATCACTCTCCACCAATACCAGGGCTTCCCCATCCGCAGGCGGCACGATTGTAAGCTCCGCCCGCTCTCCTACTACATAGCTCGGTTTATCCAGTGACAAAGCAACCGTATCCGGACGTGCCGCCTGTCCTTTTGCCATCTGGTCCTTGCGCCACCAGTAATACCAGTTGCGCCCCGCATGGAAACGCACGCTACTGGTGGCTCCGGTACTCGCGTCCGTCACTTCCAGACGATAATGGCCGTAATCCACTGGCACGGTTAGCTTCAGTGGACGCCCATCTACAAACGCCAGTGAACGATTGAAGGCTTCATACTCAGCGCTGGAATACTCGTAATGCCAACCGCGACTCGCGGAATACTCCCAGAAATACTGACGATCTTCGGCAATCAATACCGCCTTCAGCTCTCGTCCAGTCACAGGCTCACCCTGAGCATTCGTCACAACGATATCGAATTCCGGCTTGCTGTTCGCAGAGGGGTTTTCGTCGCTGAAGTTGGGTCGAATACCCACCACTGGATGCTCCGGCCATACCAATAACGGATGCTGACGGGTCACTGGTCGGCCACCGGACTCAAACAGGCTCGACAACATATTGACCTTCAGGGGGCTCTGCGCACGCCGCCAACGCGAATTCATCCGCAGCTGGGCCCGCCCATCCTTATCCAGTTCGACAGTGGGGGCATCAAATTGGCGGCCATACAATTGCTCCCGAACATCACCAAACTGATAGCCCTTCCACTGTTCAAAGGGCTCCCGGTAGTGGCTGACATGCACCATTGTCTCGAGGCGATTATTTGCAGCGGGCGCCCCGTATAGGTAGCTGCCCTCTACCGCCAATGTCACCGAAGCGTCGTGTCCCTCTACCAGGCTGCGCTCCGCGCCGTCTTGCAGGACGAGTTTCATGCGCTCAGGCAAAAACTCTTCCACCTTAAACGGATACTTGACTTTGCGCCCGTCCGCGAGCTCCACATCCACACGCCAATTTCCGGTCGGTGCGTTTTGCGGGAGTGGTACCAGCGCCTCATAGTAACCAGGCTTGCTGGCGTGCCAGGTAAAACTGCGCACACTGGTATTGTCGGGTTTAATAAGTTCGGCCTTCAGCGGCAAGTCCTGAAGATAGCGGCCATCATAATTACGCAGGAGACCACTGATCTGTACCGCTTCGTTGGGACGGTACAGATCTCGCGGACCGTACACAAAGAGCTCCATGGGACGCGCCGGACGCTGCCCCAAATTAAAGTCGGAGAGATCCAGTGCTGGCTCACGCAGATCCAGCATGGAAAAATGTCCATTATTGACATCTCGGGCAACGAAAAAGCGCGGCGCTTTCTCAGCGTGACCTGCGAGCTGGAAACGCACACGTCCATCGCCAACAGAAGTCTGGCGATCCAGTAGCGCGCCTTTCTCATCGAGCAGATCGACCTCAACCCCCTGAAGCGCCTCGCCCTCATCCAGGGATGAAACGTACATATCGACGGTATCGGCGTAGAATCGAGCGTGCATGCCCAGATTGGTTACCGAGAAATGGGAAACGTCATATAGTCGGGCGTTGTAAACGCCAGCCGGGGCCATAACCGCAACATAAATACCCGGTTCCCTGAGCGCCTCGATATGTCCAATGGAAAGATCAAAGTCCCGTTGTACGTGCTTCTCGTCAGTCAGGTCAAAGTGCGCCGTATAAACCATGTCCGCAAACTGATTAAGCGCTTGCAGCCGGTAAAAGCTCTTTAGCGACTGCCGTTTCACCAGACGGAAAAACGCTGAGTAATGTTCCGGTCTCACACGGTGAAAATGGATCTGAACCGCATCGATACTAACGGCAGTGACGGGCAAACCCGGGGATACTGTAACGGGAAACACGCTGCCATTACTGGAGAAGCTAATGCTGGGCTCGATGCGACGTGTACGAATGCGTTCCTGCTTATACTCCTCCAGTTCAAGGCCATTTTCACCTGGCAAACCCGGACGCACGGAAAGTTTATACGTGGTATCTGGTTCAACATGCGGGAAATACAGGGTTTTCTGATTGTCGGACAGCACCCAACCCCCATCCACATCCTCACCATCTTCGCGGGTCAGTGAAATATAGGATCCAAAAAGCGCCTTACTCAACAGCGGTTCTGAAAAGACGATCGCGATTGCACGCTTGTCCTTGTACATTCTTTCGCCAATATGCAGCGCTTTCAGTGGACGCGTCTCCGGCGTCGGCGCGACCGCGCCGAAAGCGGCATCATCGGTCCCCGCCCCATCAAGAGCTAGCCCGGAAACATCCTCAGTTCCGGCAACAGCGGATGCCGGCTCCGCTGCATCAGTATCCGAAGCACCCGGGTGCAGCTCCGCATCGATAACTGATTCGGAGTTTGAACCCTGGACAGACGCACCATAGCCACCCGCGGACTCTGACCGCTCCTCTTCTACAGCCGCTGATGGCTCTGTCTCAGGCGCCACCTCGATATCGGACCCGTTGGTGATTCCCTCATCGGCTAGCGACTCTGACTGTTCGCGAGCACCTGCGGAACTCTGCTCGGTATCAAAGCGCGGATCCGCAATAATCGTTTTATCCGACTTCTCTTTAGAACAAGCAAAGGCGAAAACGCACACTAGTACAACCGCAATCCTGCGCGGCTGACGATAAACCGACATGAGATTTCCTTATTGATTATTCGTGTCAGGGAATACTGATAGTAAGCACGCTAGCAGGCGTAACTGTATTACGTGGGCGATCAGCATAAACCGGCGAAAAACAGGGAGTTGGTATTAAAACACAAAATACTTGCGCCTGGACGAAGGAATTTAGAACGTGAATTTAATACACTCTAATACATGTCTATTTTTTATACGAAAAAAGGGATTAAAAAGACCGGCCAAGAACGTAGAGGATAATGGATAGCGTTATGCCGATCTAATGCTCAAATAATTGAGTCAGCACAATTACCATGCAAGGCCCAAATTAGACTATGCACCTTCTGAACCCTCTGAACCTTACTCACATTCTTTTCATAAGTGGAGTAAAACCAAAACAGCCCAAGGCTCAATAGCAATAGACCCAACCCACCGAAGAACACCCCTAAATTGAGATATTGATCGGGATGGAGACGAAGCATTCACCGATAATCACTACATTATTGTTCTTCCAGCTCGCCCCGTGCGGATTCAATCTCCAACTGTTTCATTACTTTCTTATGATTTAGATAGGCCAAAAACATAACAAAGATAAAACTGAAAACCACACAAATACTCAAAAAGCCCCAAAGATTCATTCGCCCTTCCTCTATCTATCACTAAATTAAGAATTGAATAAGGTACCTATAAGCGCGCTCGATTGTCTACACCTAGGTTTTTGAAGCCAAGATGCTTACACTTCATAGACTATTGCTCCTGTCTCGTGAGGAAACACCAGTTTCACAACGAACAGCAGGGCAAGCATCCCACAGAGCCAGACGGCATATTTGGCAAGTAACCTACTGAATCTACTGTCCATATTCATCAATAGCTGAAATGTGTATTTTTATGGATAGTAAGGGAAGTCAATTTTATTCATTGACTTTAGCCAGTCACGATCAATTCCACCGCTAAATCCAACGACATAGTCGAGACCACAAAAGGGACACAAAGCCGTCTCCCCATTGTCACACCAGAACTGGACATCCTCAGGTCTGAACTCAGAAAAACAGCTATAACAAGCGGCGAACTCACTTGCCAGAAGCTCCAATCGGTGTCGGCCAACAGTGGTTCTGACAATTTCGGTGTAGTTATCCCCCATCGCCCGCGCTTTACCCTGCTTCTCCATTTATTGCTCCACAAAGGAGCCAATGACTGCAATTACGAAGGACACGATTGCGCCATCCATCACCAACGCCTCCTTAAGGAAAAAGCCTATTTCTCCATAAGGTATTCTATGGGATTCAGGTAAAACGCTTTCTTCCAGCCCTGAGTCGAACGGTCAGCTTTCCACGGTAACGGCACCAGACTGACAATTGAGTAGTGCATATGCGATGGCTTTCCGGCAGCATTACCGGTATCACCGACAGTACCTATCACTTCTCCTGTCGATGCCAAGAATCCCAACTGCTCAGAGACAGTGTCGAGATGAGCAAAATAATGCACCCGCCACCTGGGCCCCAGACCAAGCACGACATTACCACCCCTGGGGAGGGCGCCTGTATAAATAACAAGCATATTTGTACTGCTGAGCGCAGGTGTACCCCTCTTGGCGAAGATATCAATCCCTTTATGCACACCAGATACGCCCCAAGGCTCATACCAAAATGTATCACTATTCCAATCCGCCGGTGATGCCCCAGCGACAGGTATCGTCCTCCCCTCCGGAAACGAAAACCCGATAAGAATCAGCAAACAGAATGTCAGAAATACTTTCTTTATGAGACTCTCCCGCCAAACCAAATAAGATCAGACACTCTACAAATAGTCTTTCCGATATCTTATATATGAATTAAGCATATCGAACTTTGTAGAGTTTCAATACAGCTTTAATAGCTGACGACAGCTACTTGTAAACGCCTCGACGAAGTCCGTAGATATAGGCCTTCACATGCTCCCCTTCGTGAGTAGTGACAATAACCTCCATACGCTGATACTCAACCCCCTCGAACGCATCAAGCATTTGCCAATATGCTGAAAGACTCTCAGAAGTAAGCAGATAGCCATCAATCCGCTCACCACTTTCAGAAGGTATAAACCCAGGAAATCCCAACTCGGCACCCCAACCCTCAGCCTTGAGCGCACCACTGACTGTAGCCAGCTCCCAAGTCCCCTCGACCCCTCCAGCATATGGTGATTTTTTCTTCCAGGCCCTAACGAACCATATATGAATAGTCTTTCCATATAATTGCCAACTGAAATTCCGTCACCGCCTAACGCGTGAAAAGGAAACATGGTCTGACACAATTTTATGCCAATTTGCGCGGGAATTGAGCAACAAAAAAGTGAAATAAAATTTGACTGGTTAACACAATGAGCCCCTGATTTGTGGCCACCCTGATGTTTCGTTTCGAACTCCAGAGAGGCTGTTACACGATCCATAACTCTTACTTTTATGAGTGAGTCAGGCTAAAGCAAAAGAGGAACACAGACGATGAACTTTTGATTCCACCGAATTACAAGGTCAACACTCTTCCTTAAGCCTGCTATTCCGCGGTTTCGACCGTTAATTTACGCAGTGAGCCACTGGCAATGACGAGCACAAAGGCAACCAGGCTGAGGATGCCGGCCCACATCAGGGTCGTGAGCGGTGCTGCGTATTCGCTGAGGACACCGGCACAGAGTGCGCCGAGTGCGGCGGAACCGAACAGGGCGAGTTGATAGATAGAAATCAGGCGGCTGCGGTATTCCTCCGGGGCCAGCAGTTGCACGATGGCACGCCCCAGCGCGGCAGACGCGGCGGCGACCGCCCCCCAGCAGGCGCAGAGCAGCATCAGGCCAAAGGGGGTCGGGCCAAAGCTGATACCGACGAGAATACCCGCGCTATAGAGCAAGCACATCAGAATGCCCCGGCCAGGGGTACTGCCCTGCCCGCGCCGCAACATGACTGCCGTCGCAATCACCGTACCGACGATGAAGGCAATCTGCAGGGTGGCGTAGTAGCTGGCGCCACGGTCGTACTGCTCGGCCAGTAATGGGAGCACCACCAGGAAAACCCCGATATGGACAAAACCGTTGAAGGCCACCAGGGCGATCAGCTCGCGGATGGGCTGGTTTTCCCAGGCGCGACGCAGGCCATCGTGAATCATGTCCAGCGGCAGTGAGAGACGCATCGGGCGAGGCGCGCGTCGGAAGCGCAATGAGAACAGCAGGATGGCGGCAACCAGTAATACGCCGATCTGAATCAGTAACAGCGGCGCGACGCCCCAGCGGTCAAACTGGCTCGCCAGCAGCATACCCACCGCCTGGCCTCCATACTGGGCCAGCATCATCCAGGTGACGGTATCCTGCACCTGGCGATGTCCTGGCTTGCCATTGGGGTCGTTCACACTGCCCTGCTTGCCCGCGCTGCGTTGCACCAGATTGTCCCGCGCCGGTTGCAGAAAGGCGGTAAAGGTGCCCAAGGAAAAACCGTAAGCGAGCAGGACCGCGAGCGTCGGTACACGGGACTGGAAGTACCAGAGCAGAGCAGCATGGCAGAGTGCGAGGCCCAGACAGGCGAGCGCGGCGACCGCGGCAGAATCCCGTCGGTCGGCGAGTGCACCACCCAACAGGAGAAAGAGCAATGTCGGCAGCAACACCGATGCCTGCACCCAGCCCAGCTGAATAGGCGGCAGATCGACAACGGCGACGGCGATCCACGGCAACAGGATCACCTGCAGGCCGGTAGCAAGCGCGGTGCCACCGTAGCCAAGCAGGAAGGTCTGTAGTCTTGCCGAAGGAAACTTCACCGAATTTAAGTCCGTTTAAAAAAGCGTGGCGATTCTGTTTTACCCGACGCGACAGGCCGGTTGCCGAGCGCGGAGTTTACCCCATGAGGGACACAGGCCAGAACCCGCGCAACAAGCGACGCATTTGACGCACAGCCGTAGGATTGTCGGCATACGCCGCCTGCTCATAGGCGGCGGTAAAATGTCGGGCCACTGGGCCGAGCTTTGGCCGCTCTGCGGCCACCCGTTCGGCGAAATCCCGCGGCGCCTCGCCCCGTTCACGCACGAGCCCCACGCGCTCCAACCGCCGACAGAATCGCAGGTACAACCGGGCGGCAGGTGGCAACTTGCGCCCTCGCCCGCTCCACAGCATCCACCCCCACAAACTCAGCAGTGCCAGTACCACCGGCAGCGCGAGGAATAACGCCAGACGCATGGCATCCACTTCCCCAATCAGTTTGCGCAGCAGGCTCTGCTGCCGCTCGGCATCAAAACTGACAACTGTCTGATACCAGCGGTAGTTGATCATGTCCCACTGCAGGCGCAATTCATTCAGGAACGAGCTTTTATGCAACGGCAGTAACGCGTCCTGCATAAACTCGTCGGCGACCGCAGTTTGCAGCCCACTGCGAACCCGCTCCGGTGCGACGGCGGCAGTGGGATCTACCCGTTGCCAGCCTCGCCCTTCGATCCAGATCTCAGCCCAGGCGTGGGCATCATATTCCCGCACCAGAAGGTACTGCTGCCCTTCGACCCATTCCCCGCCCTGATAGCCAGCCACCACGCGCGCGGGCACGCCGGCGGCGCGCATCGCAAAAACGTAGCTGCTGGCAAAGTGCTCACAAAAGCCCTGCTGTGTATCGAACAGGAAGCCATCCACGGTATCCCCGAACAGCGTGGGTGGTTCCAGCGTGTAAGTGAACGTGCGATTGAAATGATTCAGTACCGCGGTAGAAATCGCTTCGGCACTACTGTGGTTCTGCTGCAGTGACCGTACCCAATCGCGGGTGCGCGGATTCCCCTGCGTGGGCAACTGCAAATTGCGGCGGCGCTCGAATTCACGCAGTTCCCGAGCCGCGTTGAACGACTCACGCGGCCAGGACTGAACCTGATATGCGAACCGATTGAAGACCGGGGTGCGTTTTACCAACCGATCATCGAGGGTCTCGCCAACGCTACGGGTCTCTGAATAAGGGCTGGCAAGCGCAAACAACCAGGGTTGCTGGGTCGCCTCCTGAATCACCTGATAGCGATAGCGCGGGCCAACCTCCGGCAGAGGCACCTGGCTGTTTTGCCAGATAACCCGCCCGCCATCACGGGGGTCCACACCAATCCCCTGGCGCCACTCGCCATTGTTAAAGTTGGAAAATACCAAGCCGCGCCAGTAGCGCTGTTCCGGTGGTGGTATCGGGCCGTCAAAACTGATGCGCAACGCGGGCTTATCAGACTGTGACAACTTGCCAAAACTGCCGGGCTTCATGGTGTCCGACATACCGGTTGTGGCGGCCCCACTGTTTTGTGGCACTGCCCATAAAGGCCCCATTCGGGGAATCACCACAAACAGCAACACCATAAGCGGCAACGCTTGCAGGAACAGTTTGGTCACCATCCGCAACGCCCGCGCCGGCTGCGCAGAGGCACCGCCCTGCTGTGCGGCCAGCGCCGCGGTCACCACGCCAACGGCAGTTAAACCGTACAGGGCATACGGGATAGTTTGTTCAAATACCAACAAGGTGCCGGCTACAAAATACGCCAGTATCAGATTGAGGAAGGCATCCCGGCGGGTCACCAGCTCCAGATTCTTGAGAGAGAATGCCACGGCGAGCAGTGCCACCATGGGCTCCAGTGCGAACCAGCGGTGGTAAGACAATGACAAACCACCAATTGCGATAATCACCGCAATCAGTTTGGCAACTTTACCGGGCAGCTCGCGCCGACCGCGAAATACTTCAAAGCGCCACAACACCGCGACCACCCACCCCAGCACGATCCAGATCGGCAGCCGGGTAAAGTGCGGCAGTAAAACCACAAACTGTGCAGCAAAGATCCACAGTAGGCTTTCCCGGGGCAAGCGCGCAGTTTCCATTTACACGCCTCCTACCGGAAACAGGGCCAATGCGGTCAACAATTGCCGTTGGTGTGCCTCACCAAGCGCGGGCGCAATCGTGGTACCGGGAATACGCAATCCATAGGGCACCTGCTGACGTTCAGCGTCGAGGACCCAGGCGCAGAGATTACTCAAGCGCGTTTCCACATCCCGGCCCCCGAGCAAATCCCAATCGAGCCACAGGCGATGGTCAATGCCCTGCTCGAAATCCCGGCTGTGCAGCTCACGCCCTCCGGCATACTGCTTCCACGCCACATGCCGCAGTGAATGCCCCGGCACATAGGGCTTCAAACCGGCGAACTCGTCGCCGTCAGCGCGTTTGATCTCGGAGTCTCCATCACCTGCGGAGGCCTCCAAGGGCAATGGACCAGGGGATTTCGGGCGCGGGTACACCAGAAACTCGGCATCGAGATCCACATTACTCCAACAGCGAAACAGTCCCAGGGGAAAACGACTCTCAATCACAAGCCGGGGCGCCCGCACACGACCGCGGCGTTCAACCGGCCATGCCACATCGACTTCGGCATCGACAATCTGTGTGCCGTCTTTTTCACACAGATGCGCCACCGCACTCTCTCCATCGGGCCAGCGCAGGTGCAGATGCTCGCGCTCACGACGGTTATCCCGCGCCAACAGGATGCGGGCCTGGGCGAGGTCTCCGGCAAATGCGGGTCGGGTTCGCAACAGGCGCAACTCGAGTCCGCTGAGATTGGAAAAGGTATGAATGGGGAGAATCACAAATACGCTCAGCAGCAGAAATGCCAGCGCAAAGACCAGGTTATTTTCGTAGTTGGTCCCCAGCAGCCACAGCAGAGCGGCCAGCAACAGAAACGTGGCACCGGCACGGGTGGGCATCACAAAGAGTTTGCGATGGTCGAGAAAGACCTGCTTCGAGGGTGGCAGGCGCCGCTTTAGCCAGCGTTCCGTCATTTCACGCCAGCGTGCCCCGAGCGCCTGCCGTTGTTTCGCCAGGTTTGTCACAGGTTCAGGCCGCGATAACGTCGACCTGGTGCATCAGGCGCTCGACAATCTGAGTGCCATCCCCGGCCTCGCTCTGCAGGCGATGACCTGCCACCGAGGGCAAAACCGCCTGCAGGTCTTCTGGTACCAGATGGTTACGTCCGTGAATCACCGCCCAGGCGCGGGCAGCCTGCAACAGGGCGAGCGCACCGCGCGGGGAAAGTCCCACGTTGCACTCCGCGCTGTGACGGGTGTGTTGCACCAGGCGCTCCAGATAATCCAGCAGGCTGTCGGAAGCCTTCACCGCGCTCACGTGACGCTGTAACAAGGCCAGGCCGTTCAGGTCGATTCGCGGTTTAAGTTCACGCAATTGCGCCCGCGGATCGACCCCCTGAAACAACGCGCGCTCGGCTTCGCGGGTCGGATAGCCGAGACTGATCCGCATCAGGAAGCGATCCAGCTGGGACTCCGGCAACGGGAAGGTCCCGGATTGCTGCAACGGATTCTGGGTTGCGATGACAAAGAAAGGATTGGGTAGCGCGCGGGTTTCACCGTCGACACTCACCTGGCGCTCCTCCATAGCCTCGAGCAAGGCGCTCTGGGTCTTGGCGGACGCACGATTGATCTCGTCGGCGAGCAGCAGCTGGCTGAATACGGGACCCTCATGGAAACGGAACTGGCTGGTGTCCCGCTCAAACACGGATACCCCGATGATGTCCGCCGGTAACATGTCACTGGTGAACTGCACCCGGTTATAGGAGAGCCCCAACACCCGTGCCAACGCATGGGCCAGGGTGGTCTTGCCCATGCCCGGAAGGTCCTCGATCAACAGGTGCCCACGGGACAGAAGGCACGCAATTGCCAGCTTGACCTGGTGCTCTTTGCCCAACAAAACCGTGCCAATGTCGTCGATAATGGCGGAAATCGTATTCTGCATAATGGTTCCGGTGCTGCGGCCGCCCCCGCACCGACAGGCGCACGGGCGTCCGGAATTCTTGTTCTTAATAGTAGGTGGAGGCCGCTACTACTCTGCCACGAATGTCACATTTTGCGCCACTCAGGGCAAGTTATTTCAGTAAAGCCAAGCCCCGCGCCAGATCCCTCTGCAGATCTTCGACATCCTCCAACCCGACAGACACACGGATGAGGTTTTCAGTGATACCCGCTCGAGCCTTGTCCTCATCGCTGAGGCGCCCATGGGTGGTGGTAGCGGGATGCACAATGGTGGTCTTGGCATCCCCCAGGTTGGCGGTGACCGACATGATGCGGCAGGCGTCGATCACCTTCCATGCCTCTTCCCGACCGCCACGCACACTAAAACTCAGCACACCACCAAAGGCCTTCTGCTGCTTCGCTGCCAGCAGGTGCCCGGAGTGTTTGGGCAGGCCGGTATAATTCACCTTCTCTACCGCCGGCTGCTCGTCGAGCCACCACGCCAGTGCCAGTGCATTGCGCGAGTGGGCCTGCATGCGCAGGCTGAGAGTCTCCAGGCCCTTGAGGAAGACCCAGGCGTTGAACGGGCTCAGACTCGGCCCTGCAGTGCGCAGGAAAATCACCAGTTCGTCCATCAGCGCCTTGCCGCCGATAACGACACCACCCAGACAGCGCCCCTGCCCGTCCAGGTATTTGGTGGCGGAGTGCACAACAATGTCTGCGCCCAGCTCAAGCGGGCGCTGCAGGGCCGGTGTACAAAAGCAGTTGTCCACGACCAGCAGTGCGCCGGCACTGTGGGCCAGGTCTGCCAGTGCGGCAATGTCCGCCACTTCACACAGGGGATTGGAGGGCGTTTCCATAAACAGCAGGCGGGTATCGCCATCGAGGGCATCACGCCAGCCATCCATATCGGTGAGGTCCACATAGCTCACCTTCACCCCGAACTTTTCCATGTAGCGCCCAAACAGCGCGGTGGTCGTGCCGAATACACTGCGGGAACAGATGACCTTGTCACCACTTTTCAGCAACGCCATACACACACTGAGGATGGCAGCCATACCACTGGAGGTGGCTACCGCGGCCTCTCCACCTTCCAGCGCCGCCATGCGCTCTTCAAACATACGCACGGTCGGGTTGGTATAGCGCGAATAGACATTCCCGGGGTTCTCGCCGGAGAAGCGTGCGGCGGCCTCGGCAGCGGACGGAAAAACATAGCTCGAAGTCAGGAACATCGCCTCGGAGTGCTCGCCTTCCTGAGAGCGAATCTGGCCGGCGCGAACCGCCAGGGTATCCAGGGCGTAATCATCATCTTCAAACATAACTTGAACCATCCGGGTAAAACGTTTGCCAATCCAGGCGTGAAGCCACTGCCGCATATGACTTTATCGCCAAGGCAGTGCCGGTTATTGTAAACGGTGCACCTGCAAGGAAAAGCCCCCCGGCATCCGCAGGCTGCGTTTTTTCGCAGATACAAAAAACCCGCGATGGGTACCGCGGGTTTCAGGGCGTCGGGTCTTTACCACCCGACGGGATCGGAGGCTGGCTTTAGATCGCCGCCTCATCTCCCTTGTTGGACTTGGCGTTGTCATTACGCTCGGCGTGCAGGCGCTCGAGGTAAGACTCGTCAACATCACCGGTCACGTACTTGCCATCAAATACGGAGCAGTCGAAGCTCTGGATGGCCTCGTTGCCTTCCGCGGAACACTCCACCAGATCTTCCAGGTCCTGGTAGATCAACCAGTCTGCGCCGATCTCCTCACAGATTTCTTCGGTAGTACGATCGTGGGCCACCAGTTCTTCTGCAGACGGCATATCGATACCGTATACATTCGGGTACTTGACCGCAGGCGCTGCCGAAGCAAAGTACACCTTGGCCGCACCGGCGTCGCGGGCCATCTGGATAATCTGTTTGCAGGTGGTTCCGCGCACGATGGAATCATCCACCAGCAAGACATTCTTGCCGCGGAATTCCAGCTCAATGGCATTGAGCTTCTGGCGTACCGACTTCTTGCGCTGTTTCTGCCCCGGCATGATAAAGGTCCGGCCGATATAGCGGTTCTTCACCATACCCTCACGGAACTTCACACCCAGGCGGTAAGCCACGGTCTGGCCGGCCGTACGGGAGGAATCCGGAATCGGGATCACCACGTCGATGTCATGGTCCGGACGATCGCGCAGGATTTTTTCAGCCAGGTGTTCACCCTGGCGCAGACGGGACTTGTGCACCGAGACACCATCCATGATGGAGTCCGGACGCGCAAAGTACACGTGCTCGAAAATGCAGGGGTTCAGGGACGGATTCTCGGCGCACTGCTCGGCGTGCACGGTGCCATCCAATTCGATGTAAATCGCTTCACCCGGGGCGACGTCACGGACCAGGGTGTAGCCCAGCACGTCGAGCGCAACGGACTCGGACGCCACCATGTATTCAGTGCCACGATCGGTTTCGCGCTTGCCGTAAACCAGCGGACGAATTCCGTTCGGATCGCGGAAAGCCACGATGCCATAACCCACGATCAGTGCCACACAGGCATAGCCACCGCGGACACGCTTATTGAGCGCTCGCATGGCCTCAAAAATATCTTCAGCCTTGGGCTGCAGTTTGCCGAGCTTATGCAGCTCATGGGCAAATACGTTCAACAGGACTTCCGAGTCGGAATCGGTGTTGATATGGCGCAGGTCCTGCTGGTAAATCTCTTCGACAACCTCGTCCTTGTTGGTGAGGTTGCCATTGTGTGCCATGGCGATGCCGTAGGGGGAGTTCACGTAGAACGGCTGCGCCAGCGCCGGGCCGGAACCGCCGGCAGTGGGGTAACGCACGTGACCGATACCGAAGTTACCGGTCAGGCGCTGCATGTGGCGCGCGCGGAACACATCACGTACCAGGCCATTGGCCTTCTGCTGGCAGAGACGGTCCTCATCGCAGGTCACGATGCCGGCAGCATCCTGTCCACGATGCTGCAACAGGGTAAGCGCGTCATACAGCTGCAGATTGACGTCACTCTTACCGACGATACCGACAATACCACACATAGTTTTGGCCCTACTGGTCGAACGTTGGCGGGCGGCTGCCCGTTAAAACAAGTTTACAAAAAAGTCCTTGATCACCGCGGCCGCATCGCGCGCACGGTCTTCAAAGGTGAGGAAATGGGGGATAAGCGCCGAATCGCGCCACCAACTGTCTTCCTCCACCGGAATCATTGCCGGCGCCATAATCAGGAGCGCCAGCACAATAATCGCCCCGCGCATCAAACCGAAAATCATCCCCAACACCCGATCCGTGCCGGATAGCCCGGTGGCTTCCACAAACGCGGACACAGTCATGTTCAGGCCGGCTCCGGCCAGGAGGGTGAATATAAACAGGATGCCAAAGGCCGCTATGGCCTGCAGTGACGGGGTATCCACGAGGCGAGACAGCAGCGGCGCCAGCTCGTCACGGAACATCATGGCGATCACAAAGGCGGCCACCCAGGTCAGCAGAGAGAGGGTTTCCCGGACGAATCCGCGGCTGAGACCGATCAGCGTGGAGATTGCCACGATAGCCAGGATGGTCCAGTCAGCCCAATTCATTCAGTTCTCATCTGCCTCGGCAGCTGTCGCGAAAGAGCGCGCATTCTAACTTACCACCGGGGGCGCGTGAAGCCGTTCGCAAAAACCCGGGGAACCGTGGGACAGCGAGACCCGCAATACGCGTCGTGACGAACTGGTCAGGCTTTGAAACGCATCACCAGGGTTTTGAGGCCCAGCAGCTGGTCCAGCTCCTGCTTCACACCCTGTGCTTCTGCCTTCTCGGCCTTGGGGCCGACAAAGACCCGCACAAAACGCCCGCGATCCGTGGTTACCGGACGTACAAAAGCGCGGTAGCCTTCGCCCAGCAGACGATCACGCATCTGCCCGGCGCGATCGGCCTGACTGTAAGAGGCCACCTGCACTACCCAAGCATGGGGCAGCCCGGAGGCATCGAGAATGGCTGGTTTTTCTGCGGGAACCGCCTTCGTCGGGGCAGGCGCTGCAGGCTTGGCCGGCTCCACCTGTGCCACCGCCGGGGACGGTGCCGGTTGCGGGGCTTTCACCGCGGGCTCGGGCTCAGCGACCGGTTCTGGATCGGCCTCTGGCTGAAACAGACTGTCTGGGTCTGGCGCAGCCGCAATACCCTCGACCGGTTGTGGCTCGGCAATCTGGATCGGCTGAATCTGCGGGGGCTCGGGGATCTGACTGGTGACGTCGATGTAGCGCGCACCCTCCCGGTCAAACAGGGACGGCAGGAAGATCACAGCGAGAGCAGCCAGCACCAGAGCGCCAACTATTCGCTGCTTGAATCCGTCATCTAAACGCCCCCGCTTGGGAGCCTCGTTGTCACACGACGCCATCGCCCTCTTCCCGCATGCGCTGTAAAACTTCTGCAACGGTAAAGAAAGAACCAAAGACAAGCAACCGATCTGTGACGTCGCTCTCATCAATCAGGCGCTGTAGCACGTCACTGATGGGCGCACAATCCGCCGCCAGCCCTCTGGCCCCTGTGTCACGCAGTGCTTCTTGCAGCTGCGCACCATCGGCAGCGCGCGGATTGTCTGGCAACAGCGCGGGATACCAGTGGTCCACGCGAGAAACCAGTGGCTCAAACAGGCCCGGCAGGTCCTTGTCCGCCATTACCGCGACCAGCGCCAGTGTGCGACCACTCACAGGATGGCGATCGAGCCAGTCGGCCAGATAAGCCGCGGCAGCCGGGTTGTGACCAACATCTAGCAAAAGTTCACGCTCATGCCAGCGCACCTGTTGGCAGCGACCGGCCAGACGCAGCTGACTGATGATCTGCACCGGATACGCCGGCAGGACGTCGAGCATTTTCAACGCGGTCAGCGCCGCCGCCACGCTCGGTGGCGGCAGGGGAACCTCCGGCAGAACGAGTTCCAGATCCCCAAAGCGGTATGCGCCTTCCGTCATGTAAAAATCAGTATCGAAATAGCAGGCCGGTGACGCCTGACCCGAAGCGGCCGCAACCACCGAGGCGGGCGGCTCCGGATCGGCGCACACAAAGGGAACGCCGGGGCGCAGGATGCCCGCTTTCTCGCGACCAATCACTTCGCGGTCACTGCCGAGCCATTCCTCATGGTCCAGCGCCACGCTGGTAATAATGGCGAGATCGGGGTCGACCAGATTCACTGCATCCAGCCGCCCGCCCAGCCCGACTTCCAGCAAGGCATAGTCTACGCCGGCACGCTGAAACAGCCATAGCGCCGCCAGCGTGGTGTATTCGAAATAGGTCAGGCTGACGGTGTCGCGGGCCTGCTCAATTGCCTCAAAGGCAGCCACAAGCGAGGCGTCATCCACCTCCTGCCCGTCGATACGGATACGCTCGTTAAAGCGCAATAAATGGGGAGAGCTATAGGCACCGACATGGCGACCATCGGCGCACAGCAAGGCTTCCATGGTCGCAACACACGAGCCTTTGCCGTTGGTACCGGCCACCGTGATCACGGTGTTTGCAGGTTTCTCGATACCCAGCGTGGTCGCCACCTGGGCAACGCGCCCGAGGCCAAGCTCGATTTCGGTGGGATGCAGCCGCTCAAGACGGCTGAGCCAGGAGTGCAGCTCGCTCATAGTACTCTCACGCCCGTTACACCGGGGTGTTCTGGGCCGGGGATCATCCGGCCCGTGCTATGGCAGCTGAGGGGCCCGACTGAGCCCCGGCAAGGGCTTAGGCGCCGCCGAGCTTACCCAGCAGGCGGCTGACGGTCTTACGCATATCTGCGCGCGGGATAATCATATCAATAGCGCCGTGCTCCAGCAGGAATTCACTGCGCTGGAAACCCTTCGGCAACTTCTGACGGATAGTTTGCTCGATGATGTTCGGACCTGCAAAGCCGGCGCGCGCGCCGGGCTCGGCCGCGTTGATATCACCCAACAATGCCAGAGAAGCGGAGACACCACCGTATACCGGGTCAGTCATGATGGAGATGTAGGGCACACCGGCCATTTTCATCTTTTCCAGCACCGCGGAGGTTTTCGCCATCTGCATCAGGGAAATCAGGGCCTCCTGCATGCGGGCACCACCGGTCGCGGAAAAGCAAACCAGCGGGATACGCTCTTCCAGCGCCAGCTGGGCAGCGCGGGTAAAGCGTTCACCCACCACGTAGCCCATAGAACCGCCGTGGAAGGCAAACTCAAAGGCGACCGCCACCAGCGGACGCCCTTCGAGGGTGCCGCGCATGGCGATCAGTGCATCTTTTTCACCGGTCGCCTTCTGCGCCTGGGTCAGGCGGTCCTTGTATTTTTTAACGTCCTTGAACTTCAGGCGATCCACCGGCAACACATCGGTTGCGAGCTCTTCGCGGCCGTCTTCATCGAGGAAAATATCCAGCCGACGGCGGGCACCGATGCGCAAGTGATGGTTGCACTTGGGGCACACATCGAGATTTCGCTCGAGTTCCGGCCGATACAGCATGGCGTCACATTTAACGCATTTTTTCCAAACACCTTCCGGCACTTTGCTGGCGCCAGGACGGCGCTCTGTGCGAATGACCGCGGGTACAATTTTTTCTAACCAGCTCATTTCGAATCCAATTCCCGATACTGTTGTCTGGTCACGATCTAAAACCTGACCGATGCGTTTCAGGGTGAGAATTAAAACACTATCGCTGCACTCAGACCCGGCCATTTCAGCCGGCAATTTCGGCTTTTCAGCCAAAGCCTGCCTGCCAGCCCGGATCCTGCCAACCAGTTCGCGGGCTGCATGCAACGACAGCTCAGCTATCCAGCTTCTCGCGGATTTCGCTGACAACACCGGCGAGGCTGGCCTTGGCCTGTGTGGCGTCTGCCGCCTCGCCGACGGCGCTCACCAGTACACTGCCCACTACGGCGCCATCGCCGTGTTCACTGGCAGCCTTCGCCGAGGCACCATCTTTGATACCAAAGCCAACGCACATCGGCAAATCGGTGTAGCCGCGGATCTCATCAAGCTTGTCGCGCACCGAGCCAAGGTCGAGATGCCCCGCCCCGGTTACGCCCTTCAACGAAACATAGTAAATGAAGCCGCTGGCCAAACGCGTAATTTCCTGAATACGTTCAGGACTGGTGGTCGGCGTCAGCAAGAAGATATTGCGCAAGTTCCGCTCTGTCAGCAAGGTGCTCAGGGGACCCGCCTCTTCTGCCGGCAGGTCTACAGTAAGCGCCCCATCGACCCCAGCCTCCAGCGCCGCATCGGCGAATGTCGCTCCGCCCATACGCTCGATCGGGTTCGCATAGCCCATCAGGATAACCGGGGTTTCGCTGTCCCGGGTGCGGAATTCACGCACCATCTCCAGGCATTTGCGCAGCGAAGCCTTACTGGCGAGTGCGCGTTCATGGCCGCGCTGGATCACGGGCCCTTCCGCCATCGGGTCAGAAAAAGGCACCCCCAGCTCAATCAGGTCCGCGCCGGACTCCACCAGTTGATGCATCATCGGTACGGTATTTTCGAGACCGCCATCGCCAGCCACGATGTAAGTCACCAGACCCTTACGGCCCTCTTCCCGCAACCGGGCAAATCGACGATCGATGCGATTTTCTTGTGAGGTATTGTTTTCTTGTGTCACTACATTTTCCCTGGACAGTCGCCGGTCCCTTCCGGCTTCCAAACTGGGCGGCAGCCATACAAGCACTGTCGCCCGGTTGCCAAATCCCCCGTTAAACGGAAATTCCGTCGATAGCGGCAACGGTGAAAATATCCTTGTCGCCACGACCGGACAGGTTCACCACAATGTTCTGCTCCGCAGGCAGGGTCGCCGCCAGCTTGAGGGCATACGCCACCGCATGACTCGACTCCAGCGCGGGCAGAATACCTTCTTTGCGCGTCAGCATACGGAACGCGCTGAGGGCTTCCTCATCATTGGCGTCGACATACTCCACTCGACCAATATCTTTTAACCAGGCGTGCTCAGGGCCGACACCCGGATAATCCAGGCCCGCGGACACCGAGTGGGTCTCGATAATCTGGCCGTCGTCATCTTCCATCAGGTAAGTGCGGTTGCCGTGCAGTACACCCGGAATACCGGCACTCAGCGGCGCCGCATGGCGCCCGGTTTCGATACCGTCACCACCGGCTTCCACACCGTACATCTTCACCGAAGTATCGGCGAGGAATGGATGGAACAATCCCATGGCGTTGGAACCACCGCCGACGCAGGCGACCAGGGCATCGGGCAATTGCCCGAACTGTTCGAGACTCTGGCGACGTGCTTCGCGACCGATCACGGAGTTGAAATCCCGCACGAGCTGCGGATAGGGGTGCGGTCCGGCAACGGTGCCAATAATGTAGAAGGTGTCATCGACATTGGTGACCCAATCCCGCATCGCTTCGTTCATGGCGTCTTTGAGCGTTTTGGAGCCGGATTCAACCGGCACAACCTCTGCACCCAGCAGCTTCATCCGATACACGTTGGGAGACTGGCGCTTGACGTCCTCGGCACCCATATACACCACACACTCGAGACCCAGTCGCGCGGCAACAGTAGCCGTTGCCACGCCGTGCTGGCCAGCGCCGGTTTCCGCGATAACACGGGACTTGCCGCTGTGCTTGGCCAACAGGGCCTGGCCCACCGTGTTGTTCACCTTGTGGGCGCCGGTGTGATTGAGGTCTTCGCGTTTCAGCCAGATGCGCGCGCCACCGGCCTCTGCCGTCAGGCGCTCGGCAAGGAACAGGGGTGAAGGACGGCCAACGTAGTGGGCCAGGTCGTAATCGAACGCGGCGACGAATTCAGGATCATCTTTCAGGCGAGAATACATCTCCTGAAGTTCATCCAGCGCGTCGATCAGGGTTTCGGATACAAAGCGCCCACCATAATCACCGAAATGCCCAGTGGCATCGGGAAAGTGAGAAAAATCCAGTTTTGATTGATCGCTCACACGACTGCTCCTTTTCCATTTCTGCACCCACGTGCCGACTCAAGGCTGGTTGTCACCAACCGGAGGCACGCAGGCAAAATCAACTATTTGACTGATCGGGCGGCTCGCACAAATGCCGTAACCTTGTCGGCGTCTTTGCATCCAGGTGCCATCTCGACACCCCCGCTGACATCCACACCGTCAGGTTGCGCCGTGCAAATCGCCTCCGCAACATTGTCCGCGGACAAACCGCCGGCAAGCACGATCGGGCGACCGGAGTTTTGCGGCACGCGTTGCCAGTCGAAGGATTCACCAGTACCACCGGGCACGCCAGGCTGATAGGCATCGAGCAGGAACCCGCGTGCGCGCGGGTGCGCCGCCATCTCTGCGTCGAGGTTCACATCCGGTCTCATCCGGATCGCCTTGATGTAAGGACGCTGAAATTGCTCACAGTATTCGGCGCGCTCCGCACCGTGAAACTGCAGCAGGTTTAGTGGCACCTGGGCCAGAACGCGTCTGACATCAGCCGGCTCAGCATCAACAAACAAACCCACCAGCGTCACAAACGGCGGTACAACCGCTGCGATATCAACGGCCTGTTCCAGGCTCACATTGCGAGGACTTCGGTGATAAAAAACCAGCCCCAGCGCGTCCACGCCAACGTCCGCCGCGTGACGGGCGTCGCCTGACCGGGTAATACCGCAGATCTTGACTTGCATGGTGATGGACAGCTGACTGGAAATTCAGAAAAGAAACAGCCAGCGATACTAGCAGATTGCGCCACCGCGCGGAATCCGCCCGCCCACCAAAAACGCCTTTGCTTACTGACTTTTACTCCGCGGGAGCACAAATGGATCCCAACGGGACCGGCACCAGCAGCGGCCCCGGCTCTTGGATGGGCAAGGTGAACTCGGGCGGGTATTGCACATCGACCAGATACAGGCCAAAAGGCGGCGCCGTCACGCTGGCCGCGCTGCGATCGCGAGCGGCAAGTACTTCGGCAACCCAGGAAGGATCCCGCTCACCCCGACCGATCGCCATCAGAACACCGGTGATGTTTCGCACCATATGATGCAGGAAAGCCGTCGCGCTCACTTCCAGCACAATCAGGTGTCCGACACGGGCAATATCCAGGCGGGTCAGTTCCCGCACCGGATGCTTCGCCTGACACTGGCTGGCACGAAAACTACTAAAGTCGTGCTCCCCCACCAAATGGGTCGCCCCCTCCCGCATCGCTTCCAGATCCAGCGGGTGCTGGGTCCAGGTGACCTCGCGGGCCGCCTGGGCTGAACGTGTCGGTGCACTGTGAATCAAATACCGATAGGTCCGCGAGCGCGCGGAGAAACGCGCGTGAAACTGCGCTGGCACCTCCATGGCCCAGCGCACACGCACATCGTCCGGGAGCCGCGTATTAACCCCCTGAACCCAGGCTTGCTGCGGACGGACGGCGCGCGAATCAAAATGGATGACCTGATTGGTCGCATGCACGCCGGAATCGGTTCGACCGGCACACACCAGTGTCACGGGTTCATTGGCGATGCTGGAAAGGGCCTGTTCCAGATGCGCCTGCACCGTCTTCGGCGAGTGCTTCTGCTTCTGGAACCCATGCAGGTCGGAACCACAATACTCAACTCCCAGCGCGTAACGTTTGACGCCCTCCGGCAGTGACTCGCCCGGAGGCACTTCTCCATTGGGTTTGTACTGATAGTCGGTTTTCCCTGGGTGCACGGCCCCGCTCCCTCTTTCCAGTCGATGGCCCGCCCCAAAGCGGCGGCCACTCTCAATTTACAACATTCAAAAAAAAACCCCGCATCGAGTGCGAGGTTTTTGTCGGCGTGGAGACCGCTGTTACGAGATTCGCTCCAGCAGCTCACGGGCACGCCCTTTGTGCTCGTCGCCACCCTCATCAACGACTTCGGCGAGGATGTCTTTCGCACCGTCCTTGTCACCCATATCCAGATAGGCCTGGGCGAGTTCAAGCTTGGTGCTGACCTCATCATTGCCTTCCAGCAGATTGAGCTCGGAGTCCAGGTCACCCTCGAGGTTAAAGCTGAGATCTTCGAGTTCAGCAGAAGACCCCGCTGCTGCCGGGCTGCTGCTCGCAGGCGCCTGGGCAACGGGCTGTTCAACGACATCGGTAGCCGCGGCCGCACCCTCTTCTGGCAGGTCGAGCGAGATACCATCCAGGTCGATACCGTCCAGATCCAGGCCACCCTCGAGATCGAGACTACCTTCCAGATCGAGATCGCCTTCCAGGCTTAGCTCATCACCGGCGGATTCTGCGACGGTCGGCTCCAGGCTCAGCTCGGCAGGTGCCTCGAAAGCGTCTAGAGACGGCGCTTCAACAGCAGGCTCTTCCGGTGTGGTCTCGAGCGCAATGTCACCCAGGTCCAGCGAGTCCAGGTCGAGCTGGTCACTGACACTGCTTTCAGCTGCAGCCGTCGGCTCCGATTCAGCCAGCGGCTCCAGATCCAGGTCAAAGTCCAGACCATTGTCTTCAGCGGCAGGTTCTGCAGCAGGCGCGGCGTCGGCATCCAGATCCAGGTCGAGCTCAAAAGTATCCAGGTCGCCGCCAGCCTGGGGCGCGGCAGACGTATCGCCCGCATCGCTTTCCAGGTCCAGGCTTCCGAGATCACCCAGGTCGCCCAGATCGAAATCGCCAGCGTCCGCGGCCGGTTCTGAATTCGCTGTCAGATCGGCGCCCAGGTCTCCCGCATCAAAATCCAGGTCCAGGGAGAAATCGCCTTCGGCTGCGTCATCGCTGCTCTCGATGGCACCGGTATCGACATCCATGGTGAGTTCGTCCAGCAGGCCGACACCGCCATCATCAAACTCGCTCGACGCACTGTCATCACCCAGCGCAGGCTCATCAAACGAGGAGCTCATTTCGTCCAGTTGCAGCGCTTCCAGGGATTCGCTGGAAAGCTCGCCAATCTCGCCCTGCTCAAAGGCCGGGGCGCCGGCAATGCTTTCGCGCAGACGCGCGGCACGGTCAATTGCCGGGCCATCGCTGACCGCGAGCAGCTGACGGTAGTGATCGTCAAACTTGGTGATTTCCTGCTGCTGTGCATACACCTCAAGCAGCATCAGGCGCGCGTCGACGTTCTGACCGTCGCGCTGCAAACCCAACAACAGCTTGCTTTCCGCTTCGCTGTGCTGACCGAGCGACAGGTGAATTTCCGCCTCGGACACCGGGTCTTCGGTTTCCACTTCGCCCAGCTCACCCAGATCGAAGTCGTCCGCGCTTTCCAGTTGTTCGCCACCTGCCACGAGATCTTCGGCAGAGTCTTCGATTTCAGGGGCATCCGCCAGCGCACGCTCTTGCGCCATTTCGGCTTCCAGCTTGCGCAGCTC
This sequence comes from Microbulbifer sp. ABF4_148, assembly GCF_056158985.1. Lineage (NCBI taxonomy): Bacteria > Pseudomonadati > Pseudomonadota > Gammaproteobacteria > Cellvibrionales > Microbulbiferaceae > Microbulbifer > Microbulbifer sp. ABF4_148. Next base: position 2,086,283 of record NZ_JBSWUI010000001.1, on the reverse strand, counting down.
TTCTTCTTCCGCTTTTTTGCGACGCCAGGACATAAAGCCCAGGAGACCCAGAAGCAGCGCGGCCAGGCCACCGCCGACCGCGTAGATGTTGTCCATCACGTGGTCGACAATCGACTTCTCCTCACGGGTCTGTACGACCACACGGGGACGCTCCGGCTGTTGCGGTGCCGCCTCGGTTTCTTCTGCGGTATCCGCAGCAACTTCGAGTTGCTCAGCCTCTTCCGCAACAGGTTCCTCTACTGGTTCCGCATCGGCAATGGCATCGTCTGCCTGCTCGGAGGCCTGCTGAACTGCGCGCAGCTCTTCGTTGGACACCTCAACGAGGCGTTCCATGGTATCGATTTCCTCGTCCAGCTCGGAGATACGTTCACGCAGCTCTTCGCTTTCCAGACGGGACTTGTCGAGTTCTTCTTCGGTGACTGCCAGTTCGCCCTCAAGCGCCTCGCTGTCTTCCGCACCAATGCCGGAGCCAGACGTTACCGACTCGTTGTCACCCGGCGCTGCCAGGCTGACACGGCCCTCAACGGTGCTGGCCACCTCAGCGCTCTCAACCACTTCACGGGCATCCAGCGGCGCGCCGGTTGCCAGATCATCGACACCAGTACCCGCACGCCAGCTGTCGTTTTGTACCGCTACCTGGGCAACTGCCTCACCGCGGTTAAGCGCACGGATTTCGACCTCTGACGGCAGACGCAATACCGCGCCTTTCTTCAGCAGGTTGATGTTGTCGTTGATGAACGCCTGCGGATTCAGACGCTGGATCGCCAGCATGGTCTGCTGCACGGTCATGTCGCGGCTTGGACGGGCCTGCAGGGCGATCTCCCACAGCGTGTCGTTGGAAGACACCGGACCATAGACGCTACCGGCCTGATCGACGTTTGATTCCGCCTGCGGAGACTGGGAACTATCCAGTTCCATTGGCTCTTCGTAGGCGGGCTCTTCATAAACTGGCTGCTCGGCCTCAACCGGCGCGGGCTCTTGCGCTGGTGCCGGCTCCTCCACGGGCTCCACTGGCTGTTGCTCAGGCTGGGCTGCCGGCTGTGGTTGAGCCACAGGCTGTGGCGCAGGGCGGGATACTGTCACCGGCTCCTGGCGCTGTACCTGCTGCCGCTCGCGCTCGGCCGCGCGAACCGGCTGCTGTGCCGCGGTACTGGAGAAGGCCGGCAAATCCATCAACAGGGTGTATTCACGCAGCAAACGGCCACTCGGCCAGCGGGTTTCCACCAGGAAGTTCAGGAAGGGCTCGCGAATCGGCGTTCGAGTGGACACCCGAACAACGGGATTGGGACCGGAATAATCCACCTCGAAGCGCAGGTCATTCAACGCATAGGAGCGATCCACTCCAGCACGCTCGAACTCTTCCGTTCCAGCGAGACGTACACGGATCTCACTTTCGCTCAGACCACGGGTCTGCAGCAGCGAAATCTCCGCATCGAGAGGCTGATTGAGGTTGGATTTCAGCTTGATCTCTCCGAGACCAAGCGCCAGAGCCGTGTTGCCACCCAGTGCGCTGACCATACCCACAGCTAGCGCCAGCTTACGCACACGCATATCCGAATCCCTTTATTGTTAGAATTCCTGGCACCTGTCGCAAAGGATACGAGCAGGCCAGGCTGTACAAAAAACGATCTTTATCGTGGCCATCTGCTCGATGACCCCCCGTCAATGGCGAAAGTTTCGCCATCCCCATACCGCTGAAAGTTAAGAATGAACCTTCACTATGGCGGCTAAGTATTAAATATCAGTGGGTTTTTAGCAATAACTGAACAATCTGTACACAGTTTATTGCGAGATCTTTCCGCAAATTGTCGGATGCTGCACAAAAATTAATCTGACGCCTGCTTAACAGGCTTTGACGCAACCTCCCGATCAAAGTGACGTCATCTCCGACCGACTCCTGCGCCGACGGCCTGTCACTCAGTTTGAGGCCGGTGCCATTGCGCAACAGGCCCTCGATCGTGGGCAGGTCGGCGTCCTCTTTCAGCACGACCCGCAAGTTGGCGAGCTGGCCATGGAATACCGAAGCGGTATTCACGCAGGCATCCACGGCGATCTCCTCTCCGAGCAACCGGCGCAGGTCATGCACCAGCGAGAGCTCCGCCAGGCTGTGACCACTGGCCAGCAAAGGCTGGGCAGAACTGAGTTGATTAAACGCCAGGCGATGGCCGACCTCAGGATCGATATCCGCCTCCTGGCCATTGAACATCTTGGCAGTCTGCGCGGCCATGGCGTCTACCGCCGCCTTGCCCAGCGCCGATACCGGCTGGTTCAGCTGCACCTCTACCCCCTGCAGCTTGGCGCGCAACGGCAATAACGCCTCTGCGACCATCGCAGCACCGGCGCCGGGAAGCGCCAGTACACGGCGATCCGATTCGGCAATCACACCGCTGTTCACCAGTGGATGCACAACCTCTGCAGTTTCATCGCCGCGGGTGACTTCCGCGGCATCGATTACCCAGGCGCCGGCGGCCTCTGCCGCTTCCAGTGCCGCCTGCCCCGCATCGCCGCCGCGCAGCAGCACGACGACCTGCTCCGGCGCATACTGAAACTGCTCCAGTGACTGCACCGTAATGTTGCGGTTGGCAAAGACCTGCTGGTCTACATCGCTATCGTCCGCCTCCAGCAATACCAGCTCACCAGGAGTGACGACTTTACGCTCTTCGAGGATTTCCAATAGCGGGGTAAACGCCGCTTCGTTGACGCCAACGATGACCAGTTGACGGGTGGATTCCTGCTCGGCAGCCGGACTTTGTTCAGACATGACTCGGGTATTCTCTGGGTGGGGATGGGTAAAAGCGGGGCGATTATACCTGCGCGCGGGCTGCGTGGAAGGGGCGTCATCAGCGGGGCGCTGCATCTAACAGGGCAATCACCTGATGATGCAGCAATCAAGGCGGCAGACCGCCGGGATTCATCTAGAGAAAGATACGGTGCGCTCCGCGATCCCCCTCCTCAAGGCCACGGAACTGGAGGGCCGGTCCCTGGCTGTCCAACTCCAGTGGCTGGCCCGTATAGGGGTCGCTGAATTCCACAGCGGACCGCATCTGGTCAAAATGCTCGGAAGACGCATCGTTCGCGCGCAACTGACGCAAGGTGACCGCTAGTAGGGTGGCGCGGCGCACCCCCTCAAGGTCAGCGCTCCGCGCTGCGTATTTCCCCCACTCAGGAGCGGCGCTCTGCACTAACAGTCGGCCCACCGGGTTGTACCAGAACCCATCAGTATCAAAGGGCTCCATCATCTCGATATCAGCGAGTTGCTCCGGCAAGTCCGCCGGGGAAACCGTGGTTTTATTTGACCAAGAGAGGAAATTCTGGCTTATCAGGTTAGTCGAGTGCTGAGGCTGAAACAGCGACATAAACAGACTCTCGGTCGCCTTGTCGACGAATGAATATGACGTATTCATCTCCAGCTCTGCATAACAATCATCGCCACACTCAGCAAGCATATCCACTATACCCTTACCGAAAGCCCACTCGCCGATCATCGCTCGCGCGAGAGAGACCTCTGCGGACGTAAATGGCTGTTGCCAAGATTCCGGTACCGCTTCTGCGCCCCCATCCGGCAACTCTTTCAAGATGGCATTGCCAACACGAAAGCTGCGTTCGATCGCAGCAGCGGCGATCATTTTACTTATCAGCAAATTACTCTCACGCATGACCATACGCCAGAATTCCATGTCTTTTTGCAATAGTGCGCGTAACGCTGCAATTTCCCCCGCTTCTGCCTTCAAACGCGCATTGACCAGCAGTAATTCCTGCCCATCCATGATCTTCGAATACTGAATGAAGGGCGCTGCCGGATCCGCGAAGACCATTTCCTGCCATTCCCCTAACCCGATCAGTTTCTCGTAGCGGGCAAGCTTCCAGGCATCCCGCTCCAGCCAGTGCAGCAGCTCACTCATTTCTACCGTCGTGAAAGGCGTGGGGCTCTCTTTGTCGCCCAGTGCATCTGCGACCAGCCTTTGCGCCTCTGTCCGCTCATCCCCTGGGGAATTTTCATTTTCGCCATCAAATGGCATCCCCTCAAAAATCCGCGGGAAAGGTGTAGCCATCTTTTCGCGCATCCACGCAGCACGTTCGCGGCCAACCGCCATCGGGCCCTGCCCCCGCGGCGCATCAAATCCGAAGGCGAAGAGCCATGCACTTTCCGAAGAAGGTATATCCGAAATCCGCGCGTATTCCTGCTCGAAGTGACGCGCTGCCTCAGAGGCAGGCCGATCATTCAGGTTCAAGAGCAGGAACAGCAGGTAAGTTGCGACGAGGAAAGCCAGAGGGGCCAGAAGGAGCCACTTGGCAGCAAATTTAGCGAAAGGGAAGAGGCGCATCGCCGATATCCTGAAGGTAATTTTATCCGCCAGCGTACCAGACGACGCAGGGGCCCTAAATGGGCCCCTGCATTACAGGCAATTACAGTTTGCCCAGCAAAATCAGCAGCACGCGACGCAGGGGCTCGGCGGCCCCCCACAGCAACTGGTCGCCCACAGTAAACGCATTCAGGTACTCGGGGCCCATGCTCAGCTTGCGCAGGCGTCCTACCGGAATATCCAGCTTGCCGGTTACCGCGGTGGGAGTCAGTTCCTGCACGGTTACGTCACGGTCGTTGGGCACAACTTTTACCCAGTCGTTGGCACTGGCAATCAGCTGCTCAACTTCTGCCAGCGGTACATCCTTCTTCAGTTTCACGGTGAACGCCTGGCTGTGACAGCGCATGGCGCCAATCCGTACGCAGGTGCCATCCACAGGCACCGTAGTATCTGTCGCCAGAATCTTGTTGGCCTCGACCTGCGCTTTCCACTCTTCGCGGCTCTGGCCGGACTCCAGCTGGGTGTCGATCCACGGCAGCAGGCTGCCGGCGAGCGGCGCGCCGAACAGGTCGGTAGGGAACTCCGCGGAGCGCATATCGGCCGCCACCTTGCGGTCGATATCGAGAATCGCACTGGCAGGGTTGGCCAACTCAGTCGCAACGCCATCGCGAATCGCCCCCATCTGGGAGATCAGCTCGCGCATATTCTTGGCGCCGGCACCACTGGCCGCCTGGTAGGTCATGGCGGTTACCCACTCGACCAGACCGGCCTTGAACAGGCCTCCCAGACCCATGAGCATCAGGCTGACCGTACAGTTACCACCGATAAAGTTTTTCACGCCTGCGTCGATACCGCGATCAATCACGTCGCGGTTCACCGGATCCAGCACGATAATCGCGTCGTCATCCATACGCAGACTGGAAGCCGCATCAATCCAGTAGCCGTCCCAACCCTGCTCACGCAGCTTGGGGAATACGTCCTTGGTGTAGTCGCCACCCTGGCAACTGACGATGCAATCCAGTGCGGCCAGCGCCTCAATATCATAGGCGTCGCCCAGCGGTGCAACTTCGCGACCAATCGCCGGTGCCTTACCACCCGCATTGGACGTGGAAAAGAACACGGGCTCTGCAATATGGGCGAAATCGCCCTCTGCCAGCAGTCGCTCCATCAGTACCGAGCCGACCATACCGCGCCAGCCGACAAAACCTACTTTTTGCATCTCAAAATCCTGTTGATCGAGTAATACCTGCACCCCGTTATGAAACTAGAGTGCAGGCGTCTTTTCATAAGACTCAGTGAATGATCCGCAATGGATCTTTCTTTACAGTGCGGCGACGACCGCCGCACCCATCTCAGCCGTCGAAACCTTCTGACATCCATCGGTATGGATGTCTCCGGTACGCAGGCCCTGGTCCAACACGGTACTCACCGCCGCCTCAATCGCGTCTGCCGCTTCTCCCATATCCAGGGAGTAACGCAGCATCATGGCCGCGGAGAGAATCGTGGCCAGCGGGTTGGCAATGCCCTGCCCGGCAATATCCGGAGCGGAACCGTGGCAAGGCTCGTACAGGCCAAATCCGGTTTCGTTCATGGAAGCCGAAGGCAACATACCAATGGAACCGGTCAGCATGGCGGCGGCGTCGGAGAGGATGTCGCCGAACATGTTGCCGGTCACCATCACGTCGAACTGCTTGGGCGCACGCACCAGCTGCATCGCCGCGTTATCCACGTACATATGGGACAGCTCCACATCCGGGTATTCTGGTGCCAGGCGATCGAGCACTTCACGCCACAACACGGTCACTTCCAGGACGTTGGCCTTGTCCACCGAGCAGAGCTTGCCACCACGCTTTTGCGCCGCCTCAAAAGCGGTGCGCGCAATACGCTCAATCTCGGACTCACTGTACACATAGGTGTTGTAGCCCTGCTGCTCACCGTTGGCGAGAATGCGAATGCCACGTGGCTCCCCGAAGTAAATACCGCCGGTCAGTTCGCGCACGATGAGAATATCCAGGCCGGCAACAACCTCTGGCTTCAGCGAAGAGGCGTCGGCTAGTTGTGGATAGAGGATCGCCGGGCGCAGGTTGGAAAACAGACCCAGACGGCTGCGAATTTTCAGCAGGCCTTTCTCCGGGCGAATATCGCGCTCCAGCTTGTCCCACTTGGGCCCACCCACCGCACCGAGCAACACGGCATCGCAAGCACCTGCGGCATCCAGGGCTTCATCGGTCAGCGGTTCGCCATGCGCATCGATAGACGCTCCACCAATCAGGCCCTCGGCAAACTCGAGATTCAGGCCAAACTTGGCGTCGACGGTTTTCAGGACTTCCACCGCCTGCTCAACGATTTCCGGGCCGATACCATCGCCCGGAAGGATCATAATTTTTTTGCTCACAACATTTTCCTGTTGATGCAGGCTGACCCGCCTGCAGAGTTTTTTGGGTTTGCCACGCGATTGCCTCAGCAAAAAACGCGCGGCAACCGAGCGTTACTTGACCGCGTCAAACAGCCACGGCGCCTGATCGCGACGCTTGTCTTCGTATGCACGAATGGCATCGGCATCTTCAAGTGTCAGGCCGATATCATCGAGACCGTTCAGCAGACAGTGTCGACGGAAAGTGTCGACTTCAAATTCGATGACGGTGCCATCGGGCTTGATCACCTGCTGCATTTCCAGGTCAATCGTCAGCTGATAACCCTTCTCGGCATACATTTCCTGGAACAGCTCTTCCACGATTTCCTCGGCGAGGACGATCGGCAGAAGGCCATTCTTGAAGCAGTTGTTAAAGAAGATATCGGCGAAGCTGGGTGCAATCACCGCGCGGAAACCGAAATCATCCAGTGCCCAGGGGGCGTGCTCGCGGCTCGAACCACAGCCAAAATTTTCCCGCGCCAGCAGGACCGATGCACCCTGGAAATGCTCATGGTTCAGCGGAAAATCCGGGTTCAGCGGGCGCTTGGAATGGTCCTGGCCTGGCTGCCCTTCATCGAGGTAACGCAGCTCATCAAACAGGTTCGGGCCAAAGCCGGAGCGCTTGATGGACTTCAGGAACTGCTTCGGGATGATCAGGTCGGTATCCACATTGGCGCGATCCATCGGCGCCACCAACCCTTTGTGCTGGTTAAAAGCTTTCATTAGTTGCTCTCCTTCTGCAGTTCGCGCACATCGACAAAGTGCCCCGCAATGGCCGCGGCGGCCGCCATGCTCGGGCTGACCAGGTGGGTACGGCCACCGTAGCCCTGACGACCTTCGAAGTTACGGTTGGAGGTGGAAGCACAGTGCTCACCGGCACCGAGTTTGTCGGCATTCATTGCCAGGCACATGGAACAGGAAGGCTCACGCCATTCAAATCCGGCATCGGTAAAGACCTTGTCGAGCCCTTCCTGCTCAGCCAGTGCTTTCACAGACTGGGAGCCCGGCACAATCAAAACCTGCTTGACGCTGTCCGCCTTGGTACGGCCCTTGGCCACTTCGGCGGCGGCACGCAGGTCTTCGATCCGCGAGTTGGTGCAGGAGCCGATAAACACACGATCGACGGGAATATCGGTAATGTTCTGGCCCGCCTCGAGCCCCATGTATTCGAGCGCACGCTCGATACCGGTGCGCTTGGTCGCATCGTTTTCTGCGGTCGGATCTGGTACCTGTGCACTGACCGGCAATACCATTTCCGGGGAGGTACCCCAGCTCACCTGCGGTTCGATTTCCTCTCCCTGCAGTACAACAACAGTGTCGAATTCGGCATCGTCGTCAGAGTGCAGATTGTTCCAGGCTGCAACCGCGCGATCCCACAGCTCACCCTTAGGCGCGTAGGGCTTGCCCTTCACGTAATCCAGAGTGGTCTGATCAACTGCACACATACCGGCACGGGCACCCGCTTCAATTGCCATGTTGCACACGGTCATACGGCCTTCCATGGTCAGGTTGCGAATCACTTCGCCACCGAACTCAATCGCATAGCCGGTACCACCCGCGGTGCCAATTTTGCCGATAATCGCCAGCACCACGTCTTTCGCCGTGACACCCGGACCCAGTTCGCCGTCGACGCGAACCAGCATGTTCTTCATCTTCTTGCCGATCAGGCACTGGGTGGCGAGCACATGCTCCACCTCGGAGGTACCGATACCATGGGCAAGCGCGCCCAGAGCGCCGTGGGTAGAGGTATGCGAATCACCACACACGACAGTCATACCCGGCAGGGTGGCGCCGGTCTCGGGACCAATCACATGCACGATGCCCTGGCCCGGATCGTTGATACCAAATTCAACGATGCCAAAGTCTTCGCAGTTTTCCTCCAGGGTCTGGACCTGCAGACGGGAAACTTCGTCGCGAATACCGGCGATACCACCTTCACGCTCGGCCTTCTCGGAAGGCACATTGTGGTCGGGTGTCGCTACAACGGAATCCGTGCGCCAGGGCTTGCGCCCGGCCAGTCGCAAGCCTTCGAATGCCTGCGGGGAAGTCACCTCGTGGATCAGGTGACGATCGATATAAATCAGGGCGGTGCCGTCATCGCGGCTCTTAACCAGATGGTCCTGCCAGAGTTTGTCGTAAAGCGTCTGCCCGGCCATGGCCATATCTCCTCTTATTTTGACGGCACCGAGTGTAGGGGCCACATTGCATAACATCAATTTATATTTATTATAAGATCGATTCCAAATAGGAATGACACTGACCACAGTGCCCCATCAATAGGAAAACTATGGAAATTCAATGGCTTAGGGCCTTTCTGGCAATCGCAGAGCAGGGCTCAGCGTCTGAAGCCGCGGAACATTTGCACCTGACCCAGCCGGCGGTCAGCAAGCGACTGGCGGCGCTGGAACAGCAGCTCGGGGCCCCGCTGTTTGACCGCATTGGCAGGCGCCTGCAACTGACAGATGCAGGCCGCGCCCTGCTGCCACGCGCGCGGCACATTCTCAACGAAGTCAGTGATGCCGAACGGGAACTGCGCGCACTGGGCGGCCAGGTCAGCGGCAGCCTGCGTATTGCCACCAGCCACCATGTGGGACTCCATCATCTTCCTCCCGTGCTGAAGGCGTTCAGCAACCGCTATCCGGACGTCGCGCTGGACATCGATTTCGTCGACTCTGAACAGGCCTACGAGGCCCTGATGGCAGGTGAGTACGAACTAGCGGTGGTGACCTTGGCGCTCAAGGAGTACCCCAGCCTGGATGCCCGCGTGGTCTGGCCCGATCCGTGTGTAGTGGTAGCTGCGCCCGAACACCCACTGGCACAAATGGTGCAACTCAGCCTTGAGAACCTTGCCGCCTACCCCGCAATCCTGCCAGACCTGAATACCTATACCGGCCGACTGATCAAACGGGAATTCGACGCACGCGGATTACGCCTGTCAGCGAAACTCGCCACCAACTTTCTGGAAACCATCAAGATGATGGCCGGCGTCGGACTGGGCTGGAGCGTTCTGCCGCGTACGCTCGTTGACGACAGCCTCGCCATATTGCCCGTTGAAGAGCTCCACATCGTGCGCAACCTGGGCGTAATCAGCCACCGGGCACGCACCATGAGTAACGCGGCAGTGGCCCTTCAGCAGTTATTGCTCGAAATTGCAGCAACATTTTCAAGAAAAAAATGACGCCAATCACAGTTTTCCGCATAATCTCGCGCGGTGTCATAGGACGTGAATAGATTAATAGTAAACTACACGCCAGTTACGACACTTCTGCCAAAGAGCGACAACATAAAGAAAGGGGAACTTCCATGAAGAAACTGAGCCTGGCCATTGCAATGGCCCTCGCTGCAACCAATGCGTCTGCAGATACCATCCTGGGCTTCGATGCCACTGCAGGTGTCTGGCAGCCGGCATACAGCGGCGCAATTGGTGTCGATGGGTTCGACATTGAGGAATTTGCCCCGGCAGAAGACAACATCACTTTTATCGCCGCCGCTCTGGAGCACCCGATTCCGCTGATCCCCAACATTCTGGTTGCCCACAGCAAGATTTCCACCAACGGTATGGCCTCTCTGGAAGAGGACATCGTCTTTAACGATGAAACCTATACAGCGGGCTTTGACGTCATTTCGGATATCGACCTGACTCACACCGATGCCACGCTGTATTACGAGATTCTCGACAACTGGGTCAACCTGGACCTGGGCCTGACCGCTCGCCAGTTTGACGGTGTCCTGAACCTCGAACAATCTTGCCCAAGTGACACCACTTGTATCGCCCAGAATATTTCAGAAGAAATCGAACTCAGCGGCGTGCTGCCGATGGTGTACGCCCAGGCGCGCTTCGATTTGCCTCTCACTGGCTGGTCCATCATCGCCCAGGGCAATGCCACCGGTTACAACGGTGACTCCCTGACTGACCTGACCGCCAAGGTACGCTGGGACTTCATGCCGGCCGTCGACTTCGCAATCGAAGCCGGCTACCGCAGCATGACACTGGAAGTGCAGGAACTGTCCGATCTACAGAGCGACCTCGAGATCAGCGGCCCTTACCTCGGCCTGAACCTGCACCTGTAATAGTTGCTGGTTGTACGATAGAAAAACGCGGCTACGCCGCGTTTTTTTATGCTTATTCCCCGATTACAATCTCTTTAGCGATAACTATGAAGATGCCAAAATTAGTCCTCGGTTTGTTGGCCCTACTCACCAAGACACCTGCCTCCCCACACCACAAGATCTTCTGCAAAGACAAGAACCAGTATTCCCTAGAAGAGCTCTTAATTTGGGGGTTGCTGGAAACTGGGTTGTGCTCACTTTTGATGCCGACCAAGGTAAAGCAAAGAATATTCGTGAACTGGACAATGGCTTCCGCTCAATCGACAACAGTCTGGCGGAATCCTTTTCAAGCAGCGCACAACGAGCAATCGAAAGCTCCGTTTACCGCCGAGAATTTTCCGGAAAAAACTGCCATATACTAATAGCCTTCGACACTACTGACGGACAAAAGCTCCCCTGGACACCCGCCAGGACAGCTGATGAAAAAGCGCGCTCCCTGTATGAGGACTACCTGCGCGAGATTGAGCCTTTCCCTGAAAAGGTAGATTCCGAAAAGGCCAAGGCTTATCTGAAAGAAGCTATCTCACTCGTGCCAGAGCAATCCGACTTTTCTCAGTTCCTACAGGTGCAGTACGCCCATGCATTTTTATTTGGGTACTTTGGCCATCTCGACTATCAAAAATTTGTCGATATAACCAACCGCAACCCAAATCCAAAACCCAGCGTAGTAAAGGCACTGGTAGAGGGGCTTGAGCACTCTATCGAGTCAAACCCCTCACTGGCACAGAAACACTACTCGGTAATGAGGCAGTATTGTCCCGATACGCCGTACCTTACCCCGGAACTGATTGACGAATCTGGCAATGCGCCCGCGAAACTATTGGTTTCCCTGGATTGCGTGGACTTCCAACTGTTCAAGCAGTCTGACGTGCTGGCAAATTACATCAGCTTTCTGGAAGAAATCGCCCCAACGGAGCTGCGTGATCAAAGGCTATTTGGCCTTAAAAACGTTGATCTATCCTGGCAAGAACTGGGCGCATTAACCGAAGCTGAATTAAAGTCAGTTCTGGCCCGGAAAATCCAAAGATACGACCGTACGAATCCATCCTCCCCACTCGAGACTCAGATCCACCTGTTTTCTAACAAAATGATGAGACAGCTTGGAACAATTCAAAACCTCAACCCAGCTCACCGAGCAAAGGACAGAGAAAAGAAAGTACGCATGACCAATCGCCTGCTTAAAACCAAAATGTCTCCCGAGCAGCGATCACAAATACACTGGATTTTGTTCAACTTGAGTTTCGCTCAAGAAGATCACGACGAGATGATACGCCACGTTGATATCGTGCTGGGCGACCCTGACATCCCCGAGGAATCCAAAAACTATGCACGCCAATTGGCCGCTCAAAGTCTATGGTCTGCCCAGCGCTACCGTGTGAGCCTCGCCTATCTAAGCACTCCAACGGAGTCGAAGGAAAATAGCGCCACCGTGGACGGCCAGTGACGACGGAAGCTCTCCCATCGGACTCGACTCATTCCAATTGGGGCCGGCGAATTCGTTCTTCGCCGACCCCAGTTTTCTCTTCATACTCAAGCTGCCTTTTGGTGCCGGTACATCTGTCCAAGCCAACTGTCTTCCGACAGGTAAAAGTCGATAAAACGCTGTTCAAAGTCTTCGGGGACAGAGCGTTCTGCGATACCCGTACCGAGTACACGCCGCTGCCAGATCTTTACTGAGCCATTCGCCGGGACAAAATCGTAACCGGTCAAACGCTCAATCATGGATGCGCGATGCAATAGCGGGATCCACGCAATGTCGACCGCACCGAGGTCGAATTTCCCAAATGCAAAACCACTGCCAGGCAGAATTTCATCCACACGCGCAAAGGCTCGGGAAAGTGTTTCGCTACGCTCCTGCAAGGTCGTTTCGTCTGGGCTGCGCATCGCGCTGCATTGCACCAGATAATTTTTGCTGCCCTGATAATTCCAGGCGCGCTGTCGCGCGCGATCCTCAGCAGTGAGGCCCTGCTGGAGCGATCCGTGGATTTCAGTGAGGTACTCGACGATGGCATCGGATTCAAACAGCGCCATGCCGTCATCGGTGATGAGAACGGGCACCTGCCCGGTCGGGGAGATATCCAGAAACCAGTCCGGTTTCTGGCTGAGGTCGATATATTGCACCTCATAGGGCACGCCCTTCGCCTCCAGGTGCGCAATCACCCGCTGGACGAAGGGGCAAATTTTGAAACTGATTACCTTGAGCATAACGACCCTCCCGGCACGCATCGCGGAATGGATGCCTCCGGACATTTTAGGGTCGCCGCATGGGGAACAGTGGAGCGGCGTTATGACTCGCCGACAGTGACTACACCAGGCTCCACATCGGCGTTCTGAGCGCGCTGGCGCAGAACATGGTCGATCAGCACCAGAGCCATCATCGCCTCGGCAATCGGCGTCGCACGGATGCCCACACAGGGGTCGTGGCGGCCTTTGGTTACCACTTCGATGGGATTGCCGTGCACATCGATACTGCGACCCGGCAGGCGCAAACTGGAAGTGGGCTTGAGGGCCATATGGGCGATCAGCTCCTGGCCGCTGGAAATCCCACCCAATACGCCGCCAGCGTGGTTGGAGAGGAATCCTTCCGGCGTGATCTCATCGCGGTGTTCCGTGCCCTTTTGCTCGACACAGTCAAAACCCGCACCGATCTCCACCCCTTTGACGGCATTGATGCTCATCAGGGCATGAGCGAGGTCCGCATCCAGACGATCAAAAATTGGCTCTCCCAGGCCGGCGGGCACGCCACTGGCATGGACGGAAATACGCGCACCGATGGAGTCGCCGTCCTTGATCAGCGCCTGCATGTAGGCTTCCATCTCGGGCACCTTGTCGGCATCCGGGCAGAAGAAAGGATTCTGGTTAACCTGATCCCAATCGAGTTTCTCGGCCTTGATGGGGCCCAGCTGTGACAGGTAGCCGCGCACCTCAATCCCGTAGCGCTGCTTGAGCCATTTTTTGGCAACCGCTCCCGCGGCAACCCGCATGGCAGTCTCGCGCGCGGACGAACGGCCACCGCCGCGGTAATCGCGGATACCGTACTTTTGCCAGTAGGTGTAATCCGCGTGGGCCGGGCGTACACGCTCGGAAATATTGGCGTAGTCCTTGGAGCGCTGGTCGGTATTCTCAATTAACAAGCCGATCGGCGTGCCGGTGGTTTTGCCCTCGAAAATCCCGGACAAGATACGCACCGCATCCGGTTCGCGGCGCTGGGTGGTATAGCGGGAGGTGCCGGGCTTGCGCCGATCCAGTTCCAGCTGAATCTCTTCCGCACTGATTTCCAGTCCGGGCGGGCAACCGTCAATGATGCAACCGAGTGCCTCACCGTGACTCTCCCCGAAGGTAGTGACAGTGAACAGTTTGCCAAAGGTGTTACCGGACATAATGTTTGACTTCCAAGGCTTGCGAGACTTCCGTGACTTCCAGGCAACAAGGCATTTTTCACCACCGGGAGCGTGCCTTGCGCCAGAGGATTGTCCGGTGGGAGCCGCGCATTATAGAGGAAACTGCCGACCCGTGGGTATCGGTGCCGGCAGTCACTGGTCCGATTACGAACCGAAATGATCCCGATAAGCGAGTAGTTCCTCACGGCTGATCACAAATACACCGTGGCCACCGTCGGCAAACTCCGGCCACAGGAACGGGACTTGGGGGAATGTCTGCTCCAGCGCCTCCCAGCTATTGCCCACTTCGCACACCAGCAACCCCTCCGATTGCAGGTAATCCGGTGCCTCGCGCAACAGCCGCCGGGTGAAATCGAGACCGTCGTCTCCGGATCCCAGGGCAATTTCGGGCTCGGCACGGTATTCCTCGGGCATTTCCGCCAGATCCCGGGCATCCACATAAGGGGGGTTACAGACAATCAACTCATAGCTGCACCCCTGCAGCCCCTCGAACAGATCCGACTGCACCGCGCGCACGCGCTCGTTCAGATCGTGTCGATTAATGTTGATCTGCGCCACTTCCACGGCACCTTCGGAGATATCGCTGAGGTCCACCCGCGCCTCGGGGAAAGCTTCCGCACTGGCAATACCAATGCAGCCGCTGCCGCAGCAAAGATCGAGGATCGCCAGTGGCTCAACCTGCAGCCAGGGCTGGAAGCCGTTACGGATCAGCTCGCCAATGGGCGAGCGCGGCACCAGCACCCGGTTGTCCACATAGAATGACAGGTCACAAAAGTGTGCCTCATGGGTCAGGTATGGCGCCGGTAAGCGCTCATTGACCCGGCGCTCCAGCAACGCCATCACTTCGCGGCGTTCCTCCATGGTCAGCCGCGCGTGCAGGACCTCGGGTTTGCTCTCCATCGGCAGATGCACCGCGTGCATCACCAGCAGCAGGGCCTCGTCCCACGCATTATCGGTACCATGGCCAAACCACAGGCCGGCCTCGTTGAAACGGCTGGTGCCCCAGCGCACATAGTCGAGCAGGGTGCACAACTCCGTCGCTTCACGCTTTTCGATCATTCACTCTATCCTTAATGGTTATTCGCATCCTGTGTCCCGGACTGCGAACCGTTTGGCCCTGACGGGCGTATACAGCGCCTAACCCCGCCTGACGGGTATAGCGGTGCCGCCCAATTATGTGGCGGTTCTTTACTCTATGATGACAAAAGCTTAGGGTAGCGCCCCCACCCTTGGGTATAGCGATTGGAAACTGGACCAGATGAACGAACACTACGCGCGAATTATTGAGGCAATTGGTGAGGATCCGCAACGCCCGGGTCTCAAGGACACTCCAAAGCGCGCAGCAAAAGCCATGGAGTTCCTCACCCGTGGTTACCATCAATCTGTCGATGACATCGTCAATGGCGCCCTCTTCCCATCAGACGCCAGTGAAATGGTGCTGGTGAAAGACATCGAACTCTACTCGCTGTGTGAGCACCACCTGCTGCCTTTCATCGGCAAGGCCCACGTAGCCTATATTCCCAACGGTACTGTAGTGGGCCTGTCCAAGGTTGCACGCATCGTAGATATGTTTGCGCGTCGCCTGCAAATCCAGGAGCAGCTCACTGTAGAGATTGCGGAAACCCTGCAGAAAGTCACCGGCGCCGCCGGCGTAGGCGTGATTATCGAAGCCAAGCACATGTGCATGATGATGCGCGGCGTCGAGAAGCAGAATTCCGTGATGAAAACATCCGCCATGCTCGGCACCTTCCGCAGCCAGCAGGCGACCCGTAACGAATTCCTGTCCCTGATTCGCGATTGATCCGCGGCCAGGGGCTCTGACCGGCGCCTCCGGGCGCCACGGCACGGAGGCCGTCATGCCGCACCTGGTGATTGAATACGCCGAAAAACTCGAAGAACAAATTTCCATTCCCGCACTGGTGAGCTCTGCCCAGGCGGCGATGGAATCCTCCGGGCTCTTCGCCCAGCACACCATCAAAACACGCGCCCGGTCTTACCAGCATTTTATTGCGGGTGAGAAAGGCGGCAGCTTTATTCATGCGGAAGTGCGCTTGCTCGCGGGACGCAGCGAACGCGAGCGGGAAACCCTCAGTGCCGCGGTATTCAACACCCTGTGCGAATATGCCGACGGCGTACCCGCGGTGACGGTGGAAGTACGGGAAATGGACCCGGGCAGCTACTCCAAACGCCTGCCCTTCTAGCAACGCCCGACGATAGAGTTCAGCCGGACTCAGCACCGGTCGATTCTGCAGGTTCTGCGAGAAATCCGGCAAACCACTGCGCCAGCTCGTCCGCGGCGGCATCCATGTGCAGATGGTGCCCTCCGGCAAACTGGCATGCAGTGATATTGTCACGCCCGGCCAACACCGGCTTCAGCCGGTCGGCCATGCCTTCGATCCCCTCGCTGGCCAGAGCGAGGCGCATCGGCATTTTCGCCCGATCCAGAAAGGCCCACACTTGCTCGGGGCTAAACTTCGCGCTGGATGCCTCCATCAAGCGCGGGTCGCTACTCCAGGTCAGCCCATCGCCGCTATCTCGGGTTCCCCGTTCGGTCAGTGCGCGCGCGGCCTCAACCGATAGCTTGAACATCCCGCGCTTACGGGCTTCCACCGCCTCTTCGAGTGATGCAAAGTGACGCGGTTTACGCCCATGGTAACGGGCGCGCTGGGCCACAGCATGCGCGAGGACCTCGGGCGCCGTTTCCGCTTCCACCCTCGGCGGCACCAGTCCGTCGATCAGGGCGAGCTTCTCAATCCGGTCAGGAAAGGCGCCGGCTGCCAGAACGCCGACAATAGCGCCGCGGGAATGGGCCAAAATCGAGAACTTACGCCACCCCAGGGCGTGGGCCATTCCCATCACATCGACAACCTCTTCGTGCAGGTTGTAGGAGGCATCGTGGGAGCGGTGATAACTGCGACCATGGCCGGCCATATCCACGGCTACCAGATCCAGCCCCGGAAGCAACGGCGCCAACCGGTCGAAGCTTGCGCAATTGTCGAGCCAACCATGTAGCGCGAGCACCGGCACCCCACCTCTGCCCCAACGCCGTGCAGCGATCGTCTTTTGATCAAATTCGAGGGTAATTTCTTCTGGCGCCATGGTGACTCGTCAGATACTTCCGTGAAAAGAGGCGCAGATAGTGACAGCTGACGGCGATGACCTCAATGACCCGATGTGCCAGAGGCCAGTACTGGACCGAGGGGATAGCGCCTGTGATGGCAGGCGCAATGGATATTTACACTTCCGGGTGGAACAGCCACTGCAACTCGGCACACCCGTTAGCCCAGACATCCGATTCCAGACAAGCCAGTGTGGAGGTGCCCATTGGATGCGCGCCGCCCGAACCACACAGGCCATTCACCAGTTCGCCGACAAGGGGCTGATGGCTCACCAGCAGCAAGGGGAATTTTTTATCCTTGGCAGCCGACAGCGCGTCGAGTACTTCAGAGGGCGGTGTTTCACTGGTGAGGAACGATTTGGTAACCAGTGGCAAATCAAAGTGTTTGGCCACAATCTCGGCGGTCTGCTGCGTCCGCACGAAAGGGCTCGCCCAGATAGCGTGGACCGCCGACAGGTCCGCGGCATGTGCATCGCAGACCGCGGCAACCTGGCGTCGCCCTCGGTCTGTGAGCGCCCGCTCCTCATCGGAGTTGGCCCACGGCTCAGCCTTGCCATGGCGAAGGATCAGTAGTCGCTGCATGGGTTACTCGACGCTTATTTGTCGTCGGTCGCGCCTTCTTCCGTAGACTTGGCCGCGGGATCACCAGCCTCTTTCGCGTCTGTTTTATCCGCACTGGCTTTTGTGGTGCGCTTGGTCGAAGCCGACTTGGTCGTTGTACTTTTGGCACTGCTCGAGGACTTGCTCGAAGAGGCCTTGGTCGTAGCGGACTTCGCCGTGGTGGACTTGCGACGCGCGGGCTTCTTGGCCGGCGCTTCAGCGGGCTTCTCTTCGGTCTCTACGGTAACGTCATCGGCACCCAGCTCAATCACATCGCCCGCGTCGGCATCCGCCTCGGCAGCACTCGCGACGATTTCACCATCCATCTCTTCGGCACTCTCATAGCCCGCCAGATCTTCCACATCAGAATCCGGCCACTCGGAGAACGGGAACGGCTTCTCCTCGGTGTTGTAAATCAGGAACTGCAGCGTCTGGAAAATGTAGGAAGCCACCTGATCACCCAGCCGTTTCAGGTTGGTGTTAGGCGCACCGCCAATCAGGCTGAACAGGAACTGCAACACCACAATCGCCAGCATCACCACACCTGCCACTTCCAGCAGGATCGCGAACAGCACCATGTAGATAAGGCGCAGCCACTGGCTGCCGGAGGTCAGGTTGTGTTTCAGTTCTTCGTTTTTCATAAAGCATTCCCTTGCTGTCGGTTGGGCGTTGAGCTAGTTGGACGTCTGGGGCGGCTTGGCCGAATAAGCGACATCAAAAGTCTGCGCGCCGGACATCAGGTCCTTAATCACTTCTGGAATGGGCCTTGATTCAAATAATATGGCGTGAATCGCAGAAACCAAGGGCATGTAGACGCCCAATTCATCCGCTTTGTGTTTTACCAACCGAATTGTGTTCACACCTTCGGCGACCTGACCGATTTCTGCGACGGCCTCCTCCAGCTTGCGACCACGCCCGACCAGATAACCCACCCGGTAGTTGCGGCTGAGGTCAGAAGAACAGGTCAGGATCAGGTCACCCACGCCAGCCAGACCGATAAACGTCATCGGATCTGCGCCCACCGCCTCGGCAAAGCGCATCATTTCTGCCAGCGCTCGAGTAATCAGCAGGCTAATGGTGTTCTGACCGCGCTCCAGCGCCGCCGCGAGACCGGTAATAATCGCGTAAATGTTCTTCAGTGCGCCCGCCAGCTCCACGCCAAAAACGTCGCTGCTCGAATACACCCGGAAAGTCTTTGAGTGTAGGACCTTCTGGATATTCTCACACAGGTCCTCGTGGGCGCTGGCGATAACCGTGGCGGTGTAGTGGCCGGCAACAATCTCTTTGGCGAAGTTGGGCCCGCTCAGCACGCCAACCCGCATGCCTTCAGTCTCTTCCTCAAGAATGTCACTCATCAGTCCGAAGCTACCCTGCTCTACCCCCTTGGTCAGGGAAATCAGCATGGTACCCGGGGAGAGCATCGGTGCCGCACGACGCACCACCTCACGGAACGACTTACTCGGGATGGCGACAAAAACAATCTTGCAGCCCGACAGCGCCTCGGCGAGATCACTGGTGATCTTCAACTCCGGGTGCAGCGCAACCCCCGGCAGGTAATACTGGTTCTCCCGCAACCGGCGGCAACTTTCCGCCCGCTCGGTGTCGCGCATCCATTGACGGGTATCGTGGCCGTTGCCTGCCACAATGTTGGCAATGGCAGTGCCGAAGCTGCCACCACCAAGGATGGCAATGGAAATGGGTGCTGCGGATTCAGTTTGTGTCATGCCTGTTCCAATGAAGCCAGAAAATGGAAAGGGGGAAATCAAGTTGGCCAGATTATAGAGGGCTGCCCGCGCGAGCCCAACGCACGCCCCGCAAAAATGTGAAATTCGCTCAGATACCCACCAAAGCGTTCAAGATGCCCGCCAAATCGTGCACTTTTTCAACACCCCCAAACGGAAAATGGCGACCTGAAGGGCCGCCATTTCTCATTTTTACCGGTTAGCTGTTCAGCTCCAGTAACAGCGCATTGAGGCGCCGCACGTAATCCGCCGGATCTGTCAGCTGGTTACCCGCCGCCAGATTGGCCTGGTCCATGAGGATATTGGTGAGGTCGGCAAAGCGGTCCTCATCCTGCTCCTGATCGAGCCGCTGCACCAGCGGATGATTCGGATTCACCTCAAAAATCGGCTTGGCTTCCGGTACCGCCTGACCCGCCTGCTCCAGAATACGGCGCATCTGCAGACCCATATCCTGTTCACTGACGACCAGACATGCCGGTGAATCCACCAGACGCGTGGTTGCGCGAACATCTTCAACGCGGTTCTCGAGCACGGCCTTGACCCGCTCAACCAGCGCACCCGCAGACTCTTCCGCCTTTTCGCGCTCGGCCTTGTCCTCTTCAGACTCGGCCTCGCCCAGATCCAGCGCGCCCTTGGCCACGTCCTGGAACGGCTTGCCATCAAACTCATTCATGTGGCCGACAAACCACTCGTCCACCTGATCGGACAACAGCAGCACCTCGATCCCTTTCTTGCGGAAGACTTCCAGATAGGGGCTCGACTTGGCCGTGGCAAAGTTATCCGCGCACACGTAGTAGATAGCCTTCTGGCCTTCCTGCATGCGACCGACGTAGTCCTCCAGCGACTGATTCTGCTTGGATTCATCGGTATGGGTGGTGGAGAAACGCAGCAGCTTTGCAATCTTTTCCTTGTTGGAGAAATCCTCCGAAGGACCTTCCTTCAGGACATTACCGAACAGGTCCCAGAACTTCTGGTACTCGTCTGCATCCTTGCTCGCCAACTTGGAGAGCATATCCAGCACGCGCTTGGTCAGTGCTGCTTTGATCGCATCGGTATTGCGGTCCTTCTGCAGGATCTCGCGGGAGACGTTCAGCGGCAGGTCGTTGGAATCCAGCACACCCTTCACGAAACGCAGGTAGAGCGGCAGGAACTGCTCAGCGTCGTCCATGATAAAGGTACGCTGTACGTACAGTTTGAGGCCGCGGGCCGCATCGCGCTGATACAAGTCGAACGGCGCGCGCGCCGGAATGTACAGCAGGCTGGTGTAATCCAGCTTGCCTTCCACACGGTTGTGACTCCAGGTCAGCGGGTCATCAAAGTCATGGGAGATATGCTTGTAGAACTCGCGGTACTCCTCCGCTTTCACGTCGCTACGGGAACGGGTCCACAGCGCCTGTGCAGCGTTCACTGCCTCGAATTCCGGCGCTTTCTCTTCCTGCTCCTCGCCCTCGGCTACCGGCGGCTGCTCCTTGAGCATTTCCACCGGAATGGCGATGTGATCGGAGTACTTTTTGATGATGGAGCGCAGGCGCCAGCCATCGGCAAATTCAGCGGCATCCTCTTTCAGGTGCAGCACTACGCGGGTACCGCGCTGCGGCCACTCGACATTCTCAATGGTGTATTCTGCCTCGCCGTGACACTCCCAGTGCACGCCCTGATCGGCACCTGCACGACGGGTAAACACTTCTACCTTGTCGGCAACAATGAAGGCAGAGTAAAAGCCGACACCAAACTGACCAATCAGGTGCGCGTCTTTCTTCTGGTCACCGCTCAGGTTCTGCATGAAGTTCGCAGTACCGGATCGGGCAATGGTACCCAGGTTCGCGATCACCTCGTCCCGGCTCATACCGATACCGTTGTCGGTAATGGAGATGGTGTTGTCATCCTTGTCGAATTCGATTCGGATACGCAGGTCGGGGTCTTCCTGCAGCAGCTCGCTGTCGGACAGGGCTTCAAAACGCAGCTTGTCGGCGGCATCAGAAGCATTGGATACCAGCTCGCGCAGGAAAATCTCCTTGTTGGAGTAGAGCGAGTGGATCATCAGGTGCAGCAACTGCTTGGCCTCCGTCTGGAAGCCATGGCTTTCTTTTTGGGCCTCTACGGTCATGAGTCGGTCTCCCCGTAACACTTCATTTGGAACAGGGAGCAAATATTGGGACAGGAATGAAGGATTCAAGGGTTGCAGCCGATCCGGGAAGGAAATCCCCGGGCGCCGGCTGCAGGAAGGTCAGTGCGCCCGTGTGGTCGCGTCCGAGGGGATCTCGATTGAGGCCAGGTTACCCTTGCCGGTCACGTCGATGACGAAGTTGGCGGTCAGGTCGGCAATCACCCGCGACTCGGCATTCATCAGGATGGCGATGCCCACCTTGCGTTTTTCTGAATAGGCCACTGCCGCGCGGAAGCCGGCAACCCAGCCGCCGTGATAGATGATGCGGTCATCCCCCATGGTGTACAGGCGCCAGCCCAGGCCGTAGCCCGCATGGGACAGGTGATCGCGCCAGATACGATGACGCATATGACGCTGGGTGGTGACCCGCTCGGTGGTGATATCCGCGATAACCTCCGGTGACAGTACCTTTGGGTAATAGCCCATCTGCGCTTTCAGCCACTGGGCCATATCAGAGATGCTGGCATTCACACCCGCCGCCGGTGCAGCATGGTAGTACTCTTTCCGCACCTTCACCGGGCGCCAGCCCTTGCCGGTCTGCACGTGGGGCGCCGCGCGGTTATCGGAAGCCATAAACTCTTCCCAGCCGACCGACGCGTTATCCATCTCCAGCGGCTCGAAGAAACGCTTGCTGAGCTGGCGCTCATAGGTTTCCCCGGTCGCCTTGTGGATCACATCCTCAATCAGGCTGAACAGCACGTTCTGGTAGCCATAACACTTGCCGGGCTTACAGCGGGGATCGATGTTGGCAAACTGCGGGACAATCTTGCTGAGCGGCTTGTTGTCTTCGAGGTAATTGTCGTAGGCGTTCGGAGTCAGGCCCGAGGCATGGCTGAGGAGATGTTCAACTTCAAGCTGGCGGGACATAGCCGGCGTCTTGAAACGCAAGTCGGGCACATAATTGACCACTTTGTCGCGCCAGTCGAACTGCTCCTCATGCTGCAGTACTGCCGCCATACTGGCCGCAAACGTCTTGGACACCGATGCCAGGCGGAACACCGTATCGGGGTCGACCTTCTCTTTCTTGCCTTTGACCCGAACGCCGTAGGTGCCCATGCCGACCACTGCGTCACCATCGACAATGACGTAGGCACCCCCGGGGATACCTTTTGCCTTCATCAGGTCACGGAAATAGCGTTCGAACTCTTTAGCACTCTGCTCAACATCGTCGGCATAGGCCGTCTCTGTGCCAAGCATCACCAGACAACAGAAGACCGCCATCACCGCGCAAGAGAAGCGCAGGAAGGGAAGAGAAAACTGAGAATTTGCGTATTTCATGCCGTACTTCAAGCCGCCGCGGCAGATTGCAAAGGGAGTGTTTCTAAGACTAGCAGCCAGCATCTAAGTTCACCGGCGCAAAACAGCCCCTAACGCGCCGCGCTGGTCATGGATTGTAACCGCAAACTCACGCGCGCGCCGCTCCCAGTGGGGGTTTCGGGGCACTTCGTCCCGGCCAGCCCGACCAGAAGCCAATTGCCAGACACAAAAAAGCCGCCCAGAGGGCGGCTTTTGCCGGGACCGGAGTCCCGCATCCAAACAGCGGCGAAAGCCGCAGCAGGATTACAGCTTGTCAGCGTTCTCGCTCAGGTACGCAGCAACGCCTTCCGGAGAAGCGTTCATACCCTTGTCGCCTTCCTGCCAGCCAGCCGGGCAAACTTCGCCGTGCTCCTGGTGGAATGCCAGCGCGTCAACCATACGCAACATTTCGTCTACGTTACGGCCCAGCGGCAGGTCGTTAACTACCTGGTGACGAACAACACCTTCTTCGTCGATCAGGAAAGAACCACGGAAAGCAACGCCCGCGTCGGCTTCAACGTCGTAAGCCTGGCAGATTTCGTGCTTCACGTCGGCAACCAGCGCGTACTTCACCTGGCCGATACCACCGTCGTTGACGGAAGTGTTACGCCATGCGTTGTGGGAGAACTGGGAATCGATGGAAACACCGATAACCTCAACGCCGCGCTTGGCGAACTCTTCGTAGCGGTGATCGAAAGCGATCAGCTCAGACGGGCATACGAAGGTGAAGTCCAGCGGGTAGAAGAAGATCACTGCCTTCTTGCCCTTGATGGCTTCAGCCAGGTTGTACTCGTCAACGATCTCGCCGTTACCCAGAACAGCTGCAGCGGTAAAGTCCGGTGCCGGCTTGCCTACCAGAACTGCCATAAAAGCCTCCTCATTCCAGTGATGGATTGCTAAAGAAAATGGTCAATTTATATACAATCACTATAAATCGACCTTGAATTAATAGTGGGCCGCTATGATACACAGCGCCCTCTGGCAGTCCCATTAAATTTTTATATCGCTTCGATAGCTGACCGGACGCGGGCTGGCGGGCAGACTCACCAGTCGAACAATAAACTGCCAAACCGATCAGATGTAACTCAACTAGACTGAAAACTGTGCAGACGGGAAACGTTATTGACAACCATTCTCGTTTTCAATACGATCACCCTATACTTAATTAGCGCACTCATTCAGCAGTTCAAAAGAGACCGGTTTAGCGATGTACGTCTGTATCTGTAAAGGCATCACTGACAGCCAGATCAAAGAGGCCGTTCACGACGGCTCTACTTCCGTGAAGGCCCTGCGTCGCCAGCTGGGCGTCTCTTCCCAATGTGGTCGCTGTGCTGAGCACACCAAAGAGATCATCGACGAAACCATGGACGCTGGTGGCATCTCGGTGAGCAACAACGGTCTGTTCTACTCCGCAGGCTAATTCCGACCGTCTCGTTGCAATCGGTGCTGCGCCTACGCAGCACCCTCCTCCTCCAGCTCTTATTCCCTGTGCCCGCTCGCCTGGCCAATTTCCCCCGCACTTTTCCTACGCGCTGCCTACACTCTGATCTCAGTGGCCATCCCCGTGACGCCCACCCCGATGAGACTTTTTCTCCAGCACCTGTCGGAAAAATTGCGCAGCAGCTTTTTCGCCATTCCCTCAGCGATGATCGTCCTGTCGATCCTGCTCGCTTTTGCCGTGCGCTTTCTGGAAAACCACTTTGATTTTGCCCGTCTCACCGGCTTGAGCTGGCTCGAGCTCAGCGACCCGGACAGCGCCCGGGTCATCCTCTCGACCATTGCCGGTGCCACCATCAGTGTTGCGGGCACCGTGTTTTCCATCACCGTCGTTGCCCTCACGCTCGCGTCCAACCAGTTCGGGCCGCGGGTCATGCGCAACTTTATCCGCGACCGTGGCACCCAGGCCACGCTGGGTATCTTTCTCGCTACCTTTGTCTATGCGCTGATGACCATGCGCAACATCGACACCATGGGTGACCAGCCCAGAAATCTGGAACTCTCCATCCACGTGGCCGTCGTGCTGGCACTGGTCAGTATCGGCTTTCTGGTGTTTTTCATTCACAACCTGGCCAAGACCATTCAGGTCGACAATATTGCCCATCAGATCTATCACGAGTTCTGTGGGTCAATCGAACGGCTCTACCCAGCCAAGCCCCGACAGGACCAGGCGAAGCGCTTTGAAGTGGATCGTCTGCAGCTCGGCAACGGCTGGCTCAAGGTGCCAGCCACCGCATCCGGATATGTGCAGACGATCAACCATAACCGGCTGATCGAACTTGCTGAGTCCCGCGCCTCCTGCATTGAAATCACCTGCCATCCAGGGCGGTTCGTACATCACTGGGGTGATATTGCGCGTGTATTCCAGCCACCGGACAGCCGAGCAGACATCGATGCGTTGATCGCCGGAATCCAATCGAGCATTACCCTCGGCTCGCTACCAACCCCCGAGCAGGATATTGTTTTCGCCCTCAGGCAATTGTCACAAATCACCGTGCGCGCCCTGTCGCCCGGGATCAATGATCCGTTCACTGCCTATGCCGGTGTCGACCGGTTGATTGAAGGTCTTGGTACCGTCGCCCTGCGCCCTGCGCCGCCCAACTGCTTTAGCAGCCACGACGGGCAGCTTCGGCTGATTACGGACACCATAGACTTCGATGAATTGCTCGCTGCGGCGCTGGATGAAATTTGCGAGCACGGGCGCTCCAACACCGTGTTTATGCGGCATCTGTTGCGCGCGCTACAACAACTCAGTTACCAGTGTTTGCGCGGGAAAGATCGGGATGCCCTGGGCGAGTATGTAGAAAAGATGCGTGCAGACAGTGAAGTGTTCTTGAAGAGCCCGCGCGAGCGAAAAGAAATCGCCGAGATCATCGATAACATTCATTCACCCCCATCAAACTAATCGCCCGCTCTCGCCCCCCTTGGCTACAGCCGCAGCTGCAACTACCGCTACCCACTTGCCTCCCCCTTAACTTGTTCAATTTCGCGGTTCAGGAAAAAGCCGATCACGGTACGGATTGTGACCAGTGCTGCGAGAAACCAAAGGTCTTCGAGCGTGTGGCTCACTACGGTATGCAGCAAGTCAGAAATAATCAGCAGCTCCAGGGCAAACACCAATTTGATGCCAAGATCGCAGCGTGCCACCTGTAGCGCCATCATACGATCAGCGTGGGATCCGCTCCGGGAAGCACGCACCACTTCATAAACCGCCACCACAAAGCCCCACACCATGATAAGGGAAGCGGTGGCCTCAATCACAAAGGCTGCGATCTGCAGAAAGGAATGGAAGTGTTGCTCCACTAAAACGCGCTCCCCAGAGTATCTGGTCTGCAACAGCAACAAGCCACTTCCAGACATGACAGTTCGCACAGCGCCGATTTTTACGACATTCACAGATGGGGCAGACCCACATCCACGCACTTCAAAATCTTGCGAACTTAAGTTTGGTAGCGACCGCCGAAGTGAAGCAGAAAATCAATGCAGTGTAGTCGATCCGCACCTACGCGAACGCATAAAAGAGGAATACAAGGGTTTCGTTGTACAGCAGCCTACGCTCGATGATAGATCGCTAGAAGCGACCTGATCGCGTGCGCGAACTTACGCGAAAACGGACGACAACCACAGAGGGTTTAACACGGCAAAAAGTGTCTCGAAGCATCGCGCTACGTCATGCCAGTTTCAATTGGCTCTCTCTCGAGCGCGTTTCTCTTTCTGTATCGATCTCTACCAATCCCGGTCCCTGAGCACGTTTCACGCAGAAAACCCATCGAGTTCGGTTCTCACCATTGCCTTGCTGCTATCTTACGTCCCCTGCTCATCCGTGCCCCCCCGCAATAAAATACCGGACAAAAATAGGAATCGTTTTCGTTTACCTTTACGGCTAAATTTGCTTTTAAGCCTTTATATATAGTCCCAGCGGAATTTAAGACTGAGCCTTGACTTGCCGCATTCTGCCCATCAAACTCGACCGCAATTCGCTCGGGGTCCGATGATTTTCACCAACGGAACACCTCGAACGGAAACCGGGACAATAAAATTGAGTTAGGGCTCACCCTGCCCCAAGCAAACGAGTGATCGCTTGAGCAGGAAGCCTGCAGGAAAAAACAAGGAGCTAACGCAATGAAAGGCGATCCCAAAGTTATCGAGTATTTGAACACGGCGCTGGGCAATGAGCTGATTGCGATCAACCAGTATTTCCTGCATTCACGCATGTTCAAAGACTGGGGCCTGAAAGAACTGGCCGACAAGGAATATCACGAATCGATCGACGAGATGAAACACGCCGATTGGCTGATCGAGCGCATCCTGTTCCTCGAGGGTATTCCCAACCTGCAGAAGCTCGGCAAGCTGATGATCGGTGAGAACACCAAGGAAATGCTCGAGTGTGACCTCAAGCTCGAGTCCAAGGCCATCCCCGATCTGCGCGACGGCATCGCCTACTGTGAATCCGTGCGCGACTTTGGCAGTCGTGAGCTGCTGCAGAAAATCCTCGATTCTGAAGAAGAGCACGTGGACTGGCTGGAGACCCAGCTAAGCCTGATCGACAAGGTCGGCCTGCAGAACTACCTGCAAACCCAGATGGAAAGTGCCTCCGAATAAGCACGCTTTCTTCGGGCACAAAAAAACCGCGGTCATTGCCGCGGTTTTTTTAATGGGCGCGGGTAAAGCCGGGCTTTATTCGCCAGACTCTTCCGGAGCCGCCTCGTCGATGAGGGTTTTCAGCTCACCGTTCTCGTACATCTCCATGATGATGTCACATCCACCCACCAGCTCACCTTTGACCCACAGCTGCGGGAAGGTCGGCCAATTGGCGTACTTGGGCAGCTCGGCGCGGATATCCGGGTTGGACAATACATCCACGTAAGCAAAGCGCTTGCCACAGGCCATCAGAGCCTGGGAGGCGCGCATGGAGAAACCACACTGCGGGGCGTTCGGGCTGCCCTTCATGTAAATCAGGATGGTGTTGTCAGCGATCTGCTGCTTGATGTTCTCCAGTGTATCCATAGGGAAAACGGACCTCAGGTTCTGCTCGAAGGGGTTTATGGAAACGCTCGCTCCATCGGCCAGATTAGCCTCCATCTGGCGAGCGGGCGCCATTGTACCCTATTTGAGCAGCGACCGGATATCCGCAGAATCTGCGGTTTTCACCCCTTTTTTACAAAGAGTCTGAAGCGTCACAATCGCTGTGCTAGTATTGCCGGCTTCCTATTTTTCAGCCAAAGCAAAGGAGAACTGACGTGGCTACCCCCGCACTGATGCAGAATTACGGCAACAGAACCCTGACCCTGGTCCGGGGCGAAGGCAACTATGTGTGGGACGATAGCGACCGACGATATTTCGATGCCATCTCCGGGATTGCCGTTTGCGGTCTTGGCCACTGCCACCCCGCTGTGACCACGGCGATCCAGGATCAGGCGCAGACGTTGCTGCACGTGTCCAACCTGTACAACATTCCGCCCCAGGAACAGCTGGCCGATAAGCTGGTGGCGGTTTCCGGCATGGACAATGTGTTCTTTTCCAATTCCGGTGCCGAGGCCAACGAAGCGGCAATCAAGCTGGCGCGTCGCCTCGGTCACGAGCGCGGTCTCGAGTGCCCGCGCATTGTGGTCATGGAAAATGCCTTCCACGGCCGTACCCTCGCCACCCTGACGGCAACCGGTAATAAGAAGGTACAGGAAGGTTTCGGCCCATTGCCAGAGGGGTTCCTGCGCGTACCCTTCAATGACGTCGCCGCGATTGAAGCACTGGCCGCACAGCACGACGATATTGTCGCGATCCTGGTGGAGCCGGTGCAGGGCGAAGGTGGCATTCGGGTGCCGGCGGCAGACTACCTGCAAAAGCTGCGCGGCCTGTGCGACCAGCACGACTGGCTGCTGATGCTGGACGAGATCCAGACCGGAAATGGCCGTACCGGCAAGTTCTTTGCCTATCAGCAAGCCGGCATCTTGCCGGACGTGGTCACCACCGCCAAAGGGCTCGGCAACGGCGTGCCCATCGGCGCCTGCCTGGCACGCGGCAAAGCCGCCAGCCTGTTTGGTGCCGGCAGCCACGGTTCCACATTTGGCGGTAACCCGCTCGCGTGTCGCGCTGGGGTCGCGGTACTCGATACCCTGGAAAACGACGGCCTGCTGGCCCGCGCAGAATCTCTGGGCCAGGCCTTCCTGCAGGGCTTCACCCAGGCACTGGGGAGCGACAGCGCAGTAAAAGAGATCCGCGTATGCGGCCTGATGGTTGGCATCGAACTGGACCGCCCCTGTGCAGAACTGGTAGAACAGGCGCGCGCCCGTGACTTGCTGATCAACGTCACCGCGGGCAATGTGGTGCGACTGCTGCCCCCGCTGACCACCAGCGATGCAGAGTGCGCCATGCTGATCGATACCGTCAGCGACCTGATTCAACAATTCGTGCGGCAAGCCGCCTGATTGCGATACGCCAGACTTTCTATAAGGAGTACAAGATGGCTACCAGACACTTTCTCACCCTGCTGGACCTGAGCAAGGAAGAACTGCGCGGTGTTATCGAGCGCGCAATCGAGCTGAAAGCACTGCGCGAACAGGGCATCGCCACCGAGCCCTTCCGCGACAAGGTGCTGGGGATGATTTTCGAAAAGTCCTCTACCCGCACCCGCGTTTCCTTCGAGGCCGGTATGGCACAGATGGGCGGCAGCGCCCTGTTCCTGTCCCCGCGCGATACCCAGCTCGGCCGCGGCGAGCCGATTGAAGACAGTGCACGGGTCATCTCGCGCATGGTCGATATGGTGATGATCCGTACCTTTGGCCACAACGTGCTGGAGCGCTTTGCGGCCTATTCCCGGGTACCGGTGATCAATGCGCTGTCAGACAGCTACCACCCCTGCCAGCTGCTGGCGGATATCCAGACGTATGTGGAGCACCGTGGCAGCCCCGAAGGCAAAACCGTGGCCTGGGTCGGAGACGGCAACAATATGTGTCACTCCTACATTAATGCTGCGCTGCAGTGCGACTTTGAACTGCGCATCGCCTGCCCCGAGGGCTACGACCCGGATGCCGCCATTCTGGAAAAGGCCCGTGACCGTGTCACCGTCGTACGCACCCCAGCCGAAGCCGTGCGCGGCGCCGACTGGGTGGCGACAGATGTGTGGGCTTCCATGGGCCAGGAGACCGAACAGACCGAACGCCTGCGCGCCTTCGAGGGCTATCTGGTGGATCACGAGTTGATGAGCCAGGCCAACAGCGATGCCATCTTTATGCACTGCCTGCCGGCACACCGTGGCGAAGAAGTGAGCGGTGAATTGCTCGAAGACGAAAAAATCTCTGTGGTGTGGGACGAAGCGGAAAACCGCCTGCACGCCCAGAAAGCGCTAATGGAGTTCCTGCAGGAGCAAAGCAATTAACCCCTGCAGTTAACCCGTCACTGCCCAACGCATACTTGCAGTTCGATGTCAGGTCCCGGCCAACGCCGGGACCTGACTTTGCCTTCCATCACAGATAGCTCAGCCACCAGTCCTTGCGTCGTGCCTTGACCGCCGCCAGCCAGTAGCAGAATGGGTACAGAGCTACGAGCACACCCAGCCAGATCAGGTAGACCGCGGGCAAGGGCAATCCGTACCCCTGTGGAAACGTCCACCATCCTCCGATCGTGGCCTGCCAGCCAAGCCCCTGCCACTGTGCGACCAGAAGCGCCAGTAGGTGAGCGACATAGATGTGCAAAATATAGAACGCAAAAGGTACCCGACCGAAGGTATTCACGATCTCAACGATGGGACCCCGGATGCGCTCAGACCACGCCAGAAGAACCAGCCCCGGCCCCAGGGTCATCAATAGAAAGAGCAGAGAGGGTGGGTACTTTTCCACATTAAAGAATGAGGAGAGGGTCAGGCCCAGAGTTTCCTGTTCAGCCCAGGGCTTTGGATCCCCGTAGCCGTTGAGCCCACGCAAAACCAGGAAGGCAGCGATGGCACACCCGCCCCACGTCAACAGCAGGCGCCGGCGGTAGTCACCCGGCGCACGGTAGAGATCCGCGAGCAGATAACCGAGGGGCATCACCGCCAGCCACGGCAAAACAGGATAAACCACCATCATCGGTACACCGCCCAACAGGGTGAAGCCGGGCTCATGCAAGGCATACCAGGGCGGAGGCACCGCTCCCGGAGATACAGGGAAGCGCCCATCAAGCAGGTTGTGTCCCGCGATCAGCAACAGGCACATCAACAGAAGATAGGACTTTCGCATATGAACGAAGGCCGCCATCGTAATCATGCAAAAGCCGATCATCGACAGCGTGGTGAGCACCAAAGCGTATCCCTGCGGCTGAACGAACGCCCAGCCGAACGACATCACCGTCTGCTCAATAAAAATCAACCACAGCCCGCGAGTAAACAGAAAGACACTGAGTTCCTTTGGCGATCGACTTGCACGCATAAAGCCGGCGCTCATGCCAGCGAGCAGCACAAACAAGGGCGCGCAGAAGTGCGTGATCCAGCGGGTGAAAAAGTAAGCAGGCGAACTCTCACTCAGGTCTTCCGGGGCAAAGCGCGCGGACGTCAGATAGTCCCGCACATGGTCCAGTGCCATCACTACCATCACCAGCCCCCGGGCAAAGTCGACCGAAGCCAGCCGCCCGGCACGCGTTTGCAGCTGGCTGTCTGCAGCGGCCTCGGGCGCATTGACTACATCAGGTGAGGGAATGGCGGTGGTGGCGGAGGTTTGGGTACTGCCCTGCATTTGGGTCTGCATTTTCGAACCCTCTCTGTGCTTTGGCGTTATTGTTATCATCTGCCCGTCACACAGCCCGGACAATATCGATGCACGGCGACTCCGGGGACTGACCCCCGGCACCACAGCATCAATCAGGACCGGCGTAAACGCAATAACGGCCCATTACAGCACCAGTGAGTCTGTCCGAGCAGCCTGGAAGAGTGAAGAATGCTGAGCAAAAAACCACCAGCTGGCATGCTAATCAACGTCCGGTTAAAAAAAGATCACTCCGCGCTTTTCGCGCCTCTGGCGTACCAAATTGCTTAAAGGTTAGACAGCGCGCAACGGTTATTGCCAAGGTTAATTTGCCCCCTCTTCACTATTAAAAAAAATTCTTAAAATTTCCGCGCCACGCAACCTGCTGTACATCAAATCGCCACCCCAAGGAACCACGGGCGCTGGCGCCCGGAAATCTCCCCAATTCCACCGCCTACTCACAAATTATCCACAACTAGTCACAGAGTTATCCGCCTTGAAATACCCCCCTCACCGCATTATCTTGTTGCGCAGTCGAGAGGCGACCCCAAGATGTTGGGTTTACCCGGTAAACACCCCCTAGACCCGAATGGGCCGATGGGGACAACTTCGGAAAGCTTCCGACGCCGCGCACGGCTGCGCTGATGTCATCCACAGAAGTGGCGACAACACACAACAAAGCAGCGGGCGCCATTGATCCGGTACACACCCGATCAAGAGCAAACCAGATGTACCCAGCGGAACGGAATGTCCGCAACAGGCCAGCTGGAAACAGACAACGGCCTGTCCCCTGCCCCGGCACTTTGCCATTGGGGGGGCGTGGGGGAAACGACGGACCCGTTACGCATGCCCACTTTCTGTACCGGGCATTTGCGAAAACTACAGTGAAAAACTTGCGGAGAATTTATGCACACAGAGACAGGGCGCTCTAAGGCTGTGCCTGCAGAAAAACAGGGCACCATTGGGGAAAAAGCCGACGGCGGTACCGCACTCGCAGCAACTGCACCGGGCCAGATTCGCGTCATCAAGCGTAACGGCACCGTTGTACCTTACGATGACAACAAGATCTCTGTCGCTGTCACCAAGGCGTTCCTCGCCGTTGAAGGTGGCACCGCTGCGGCATCTGGCCGCGTACACGAGCAAGTAGAAGAACTGGTCGCACAGATCAGCGCTACCTTTACCCGTCGCATGCCTTCCGGTGGCACCATCCACATCGAAGAAATCCAGGACCAGGTCGAACTGGCCCTGATGCGTTCCGGTGAACACAAAATTGCCCGCGACTACGTTCTGTACCGCGAAGAGCACGCGCGTCTGCGTGCTGAGAAAGAACAGCAGGCCGAAGCTGCCCCGGTTGCCGACGCGCACCCGAGCATTCGCGTCAAACGCGAAGACGGCACCCTGGTCCCGCTGGATATGGAGCGCCTGCGCACCATCGTTGCGGAAGCCTGTGAAGGCCTCACCGATGTAGACGGCGACATCATCCTCGACGAAGCGCTGAAGAACCTGTACGACGGTGTTTCCGAGATCGACATCAACACCGCGCTGGTGATTACCGCGCGTACCCTGGTTGAGCGCGAGCCGAACTACACCTTCGCCACCGCCTTCCTGCTGCTGGACAAACTGCGTTCCGAAGCCCTGCGTTTCCTCGAGGTTGCCGACACCGCAACCCAGAAAGAAATGGAAACCCTGTACCCGAAGGCCCTGGAAGCCTACGTGGCCAAGGGTATCGAGCTGGAACTGCTCGACCCGGCCCTGGCTACCTTTGACCTTGCCCGCCTGGGCGCGGCCATCAAGCCGGAGTGTGATCACCAGTTCACTTACCTCGGCCTGCAGACCCTGTACGACCGTTACTTCATCCACAGTGATGAAATCCGTTTCGAACTGCCGCAGATCTTCTTTATGCGTGTGGCCATGGGCCTCGCCATCAACGAAGACGACCCGGATGCCCGTGCGATCGAGTTCTACAACCTGCTGAGCTCCTTCGACTACATGAGCTCCACCCCGACTCTGTTCAATGCCGGCACCCTGCGCCCGCAGCTGTCCTCCTGCTACCTGACCACGGTACCGGACGACCTGCACGGCATTTACGGTGCAATCCAGGACAACGCCATGCTGTCCAAGTGGGCCGGTGGCCTGGGTAACGACTGGACCCCGGTGCGCTCGCTGGGCTCTTACATCAAGGGCACCAACGGCAAATCCCAGGGTGTTGTGCCCTTCCTGAAAGTGGCCAACGACACCGCCGTTGCCGTAACCAGGGTGGCAAGCGTAAGGGCGCCGTGTGTGCGTACCTCGAAACCTGGCACCTGGATATCGAGGAATTCCTCGAGCTGCGCAAGAACACCGGTGACGACCGCCGTCGTACCCATGACATGAACACCGCCAACTGGGTACCGGACCTGTTCATGAAGCGCGTGTTCGAAGACCAGGAGTGGACCCTGTTCTCCCCGGCCGATTGCCCGGACCTGCACGACCTGTTCGGCACCGCGTTTGAAGAGCGTTACAACCACTACGAACAGCTGGCTGCCGAAGGCAAGCTGAAGCTGCACAAGAAAGTGCGTGCGGTAGACCTGTGGCGCAAGATGCTGGGCATGCTGTTTGAAACCGGCCATCCGTGGATCACCTTCAAGGACGCGTGTAACCTGCGCAGCCCGCAGCAACACGCCGGTGTAGTACACAGCTCCAACCTGTGCACCGAGATCACCCTGAACACCAAGGCCGATGAAGAGATTGCCGTATGTAACCTGGGCTCCGTCAACTTGGCGCAGCACATTGGTGAAGACGGCCAGCTCGACCGCGCCAAGCTGTCCGGCACCGTAGAAACTGCTGTGCGCATGCTCGATAACGTGATCGATATTAACTACTACTCCGTCGATACCGCGCGCCAGTCCAACATGCGTCACCGCCCGGTGGGCCTGGGCCTGATGGGCTTCCAGGATGCGCTGTACAAGGCCGGTATCTCCTACGCCAGTGACGAAGCACTGCAGTTTGCCGACATCACCATGGAAGCGATCAGCTACGAAGCCATCTCTGCTTCTGCTGACCTGGCAGCCGAGCGTGGCAAATACCAGAGCTACGAAGGCTCCCTGTGGAGCCAGGGCATCCTGCCGCTGGATTCCATCCAGCGTCTTGCCGAAAACCGCGGCCAGCAGTTTATCGAGCAGGACACCAGCAGCACCCTCGACTGGGACAGCTTGCGCAGCAAGGTGAAGACCCAGGGCATGCGTAACTCCAACGTGATGGCAATCGCACCGACTGCGACCATTGCCAACATCACCGGTGTTTCCCAGTCCATCGAGCCCACGTACCAGAACCTGTACGTGAAATCGAACCTGTCCGGCGAGTTCACCGTGGTGAACCCGTACATGGTCCACGACCTGAAGGATCGCGGCCTGTGGGACAAGGTGATGGTCAACGACCTGAAATACTACGAAGGCTCTGTACAGAAGATCGACCGTATCCCGGAAGACCTGAAAGCCAAGTACGCCACCGCGTTTGAGGTGGAACCGCGCTGGATTGTGGACGCCGCCAGCCGTCGCCAGAAATGGATCGACCAGGCCCAGTCCCTGAACCTGTACATTGCCGGCGCCGACGGCCGCAAGCTGGACCTCACCTACCGTATGGCGTGGTACCGCGGCCTGAAGACCACTTACTACTTGCGCGCACTGGCTGCCACCAGCACGGAGAAATCCACCGTGAACACTGGCAACCTGAACGCGGTAAGCGCAAATGGCGCAGGCAACGGTGCCGCCGCAGCCCCGGCTGCTGCACCCGCTGCCGAACCGCAAGCCGCACCGGTGCCCCAGGCCTGCTCCCTGGACGATCCGGATTGCGAAGCGTGTCAGTAATAAGCACGCAATACGAAGTAGTCAGTAAAGAGTTAGTGAAATCGTAGCGAGCGGACGCCGCAAGGCGCACGCTCGGCAGATTTCAAAAGTCTCTCGGGGGAGAGTGTCGTAACTGTAAAAGCAGCCAAGACCATCCGCACCGACCCCGGTCCACCGCACACCTTGTGATGATTCACAGGCGTGTGAGGCAAAAAACAAAACGGACCGGGGCTCGGGTGCGCACTCACCCCCTGCCCCAACCGGTGAAAAACCGGTTGCAGTAAACCGACAAGGCAAGGCCGATAAAAGAAGCCGATGAAAAGGCTACTTAAATGGCCGCTTGAGAAGTCACAAGCACCTTGCCACTTGATCTGGCGCAGTAACTGCAGCGTCTTTATAGGCGACACTGGTCAAGCGACACTGAACGGGCAATAAAGAGAGCGTGTTGAACCGTCGCATGCGACAGCCAACACAAAACCAATACCAAACGCGAACACACACAGTCGCCAAAAGAACACCAACAAGAAACACAAAGGCGGAGTAAAAGGTCACAATATGCTGAGCTGGGACGAATTCGAACAACCGTCACAAGAATCCAAGAAGGCTTTCAATGCAAAGCCTGAGGCTACCGAACCGCAACCGGCGCCGGCTGCGCAATCAGGGGTTTCCGAACCTGCTACCAACTACGGTGCTCCTGAAAGTGCGCCGGCGTCGCCTGCGGCCCAACAATCTCCAGCTGCGGCGGCATCTGATGCCGTAGCCGCTGCCCGGGCCGCCGTTACCAACCTCGACCCCGCTCCGGGCCTCGAGGAACTGGACATGGGCGCTGCCCGTATCCAGGTAGACGAAAAGCGCATCATCAACTGCCGTGCAGACCTCAACCAGCTGGTACCGTTCAAGTACGACTGGGCCTGGCAGAAATACCTCGACGGCTGTGCCAACCACTGGATGCCGCAGGAAGTCAACATGAACAAAGACGTGTCCATGTGGAAAGACCCCGAGGGTCTGACCGAGGACGAGCGTCGCATCGTGGAATACTCCCTGGGCTACTTCTCCACCGCAGACTCCCTGGTGGCGAACAACCTGGTACTGGCCATCTACCGCCACATCACCAACCCGGAGTGCCGCCAGTACATCCTGCGCCAGTCCTTCGAGGAAGCCATCCACACCCACGCCTACCAGTACTGCGTAGAGTCCCTGGGTATGGACGAAGGTGAAGTGTTCAACATGTACCGCGAAGTCCCGAGTGTTGCCAAGAAGGCCGCCTGGAGCCTCGCGCACACCGGCTCTATCAGCGACCCGGACTTCAAGACCGGCACCCCGGAAGCCGACCAGGAACTGCTGCGCAACCTGATCGCCTTCTACGCCGTGACCGAAGGTATCTTCTTCTACTGTGGCTTTACCCAGATCCTGTCCATGGGCCGCCGCAACAAGATGACCGGCGTTGCCGAGCAGTTCCAGTACATCCTGCGTGACGAGTCCATGCACCTGAACTTCGGCATCGACGTGATCAACCAGATCAAGCTGGAAAACCCGCACCTGTGGACCGAAGCATTCCAGCAGGAAGTGACCCAGATGATCCTGGAAGGTATGGAACTCGAAGTGGCCTACGCCCGCGACACCATGCCCCGCGGCGTACTGGGCATGAATGCCAACATGATGGAAGAGTACCTGCACTTCATCGCGAACCGCCGCCTGAGCCAGCTGGGCCTCAAAGAGCAGTTCCCGGGTGCACAGAACCCCTTCCCCTGGATGTCCGAAATCATGGACCTGCGCAAAGAGAAGAACTTCTTCGAAACGCGCGTCATCGAATACCAGACAGGTGGCGCCCTGCAGTGGTAAACCACTAAACAACCAAGCTGTAGTTAAGGAACAACTACAAGAAGTAGTCGCTCACAGGAAGAGAAGTAATTAAGCGGGCGTAATGCCCGCTTTTTTTATTGTGATAAAAATACGGATGTCCGAACAGGCAAGAAAGGAATACTACTAGATGCCAAATGTAGCTTTTTTTAGCTTTAAAGAAGATGATCGTGGTCTAGTCCTCACAATTAAGGGCCGCGCTATAAATTCAAGATACTCCCCATTGAATTTCAGGGTACATGATCTCCTGAAACGATGGGAAACAGATGATAGCGCAGTTATCAAGCAAGCAATTTCAAAGAAAATTTTTGGCACCTCTAGAACAATAGTCTTTGTCGGAAATAATACCTGGAAAAGCTATTGGGTACCTCTCGAAGCGGAAATGACTCTAGCCAAAGGAAAACCAGTTCATGCTATTCGACTAAATGGCTCGAGTGGAAAAATACCGACTTGTCTATTAAAACACAGGATAAAGGTCCACCCATGGAGCGAACAACGCCTACAAGCACTAGCCACAAAATGAGACCTATCGACAGTGGAAAAGAATGATTATCCTAGCCTCTATCGATCGGCAGATAGCGCCTCGATAGAGGCGCAAAGCTCCTATCTATTAATAACCCGGCTTCACATATTGACCCTCATAATAGGCGCAGCACTTACGATCAACCCAGAACCAAGCACAACATACTCTTTAGTTAACGCCTTAGTGTTCTTAATCGCTCTAGGAGTTTCAATCTTAATCGCCGTACTCGCTTTCGAGCGATCTTGGTACAGCGCTCGTGCCGTCGCAGAATCAGTTAAAACCGCGACTTGGAGGTATATGATGAAAGCTGACCCCTTTTTGGACTCACAGTCTATTCGGATTGCAAACCAGGATTTTCGGCGTCTACTAAAAGAAATACTCCAATCCAACAACCAAATAGGAGATTTTTTAAGCGGCCAAGACTGCACTCACGATCAAATTACAGAATTCATGTCAAAAATTAGAGAATCATCTCTTAAGGAACGGAAAAATTTTTACGCTGAAAATCGTATTTCCGAACAACGATCCTGGTATTCCAAAAAATCAGAAAGATTTAGGAGAAAGAATAGGCAACTATTTTTTTTACTCATAACCTTACAAGCCTTAGCCGTAACCTGCGTATTGCTTAAAATCGAGTTCACAAATTGGGCATACTGGCCTACAGATGTACTCCTAGTTTCAGCAGCAGGAGTGACCACATGGATACAACTGAAACGCTACAAAGAACTCTCTGCTGCATATGCACTAACCGCACACGAAATTGGAATTATTGCAGGACAGATACATGAATCAGACAATGACACCAACTTTTCTGATTTTGTTCGAGATACTGAAAATGCATTTTCCAGAGAACACACCCAATGGATCGCAAAGATTGAGAGAAGCATCTAACTCACGCAGTCAATTAAAATTAAATAAAATTTAAAAAAACTAACTCAGTAAAAAACAACTAAAGTGACAACTTAATGTAAACCAAAGAATTTTCGCGACGGAGCACTATACAGCTTCCACTCGACGTACCGGGACTAATTCCCCACTAGCCAACGATAAAAGACCGAATAAAAAACGAAAATAAATATAAAAAATCACTTAAAAACTGGAAAGAGATAATGATGGATAATTTTTTTGTTTCCGCCACATCAATCTTCGCCAAAATATCTTACGATATTTATATCGACAAAAACCTATCGATTCCAACTTATTCTATTGTAACGATCCTGGGCACTGCCAGCTTCATAAGTCACCCTTACGGCACACCAGCACTAATTTCATTGCTAGTAGTTTATATAGGGTTGGCATCTATTACAGCGGCACGTTTAAGAAAGCATAGACTTAAAAATCCACCCACTAGAAGTAAAGAATATCTGAACGCACCCAAGAACAAAACTTTGAGTAAGATATTGACAAATCACTTCATGATTTGGTTTATATCCATACCTGTAGTCTATGCCATTTACCTCCCCGAGGCCTTCAATCACCTCGCCCCATCAAGCAACCCACCTTGGAAGCTCATCTTTGGCTACTTTATTTTGGCAAACCTTGTTACATATACTTGGTTCTATGTCGTAAACATATGCATCATCCAACTCCTAAAGTATATCGCAGATAGAAGCTTTAGAATTGTAGTATTCAGGAGATTTCAAGACTCTTATATACTAAACTCTACACTAAAAGTTGATGAGGAGCACAAATCTACCGTCTTACCAACTCTCGGAGCTTTTGGCCAAATCTCTATCCTTCATAACCCCTCATTAGAATTTGCCGATTCAGGCTTTCAGGGAAATTCAGCTGAAATTTTAAGCGAGGTTAGAGATGCTCATCCAGCAACAGATAACAATTGGAAAGAAGTTGTAAATAGCCTGCTCGAACCCGCAGATCTAGTTGTACTTCACTGGAGCAGTCCGCCGACAGAGAACATGAAATGGGAGTTAGAGCAAGCATCATCCAAGCTTCCTAACGAGAGAATAATCTTCATTACCGACAGAAATGCATGGAATTTGGAAGAATACTTAGAAGCTAAGTATGGAGTAAAATTTGAATCTTGTAAGAAATTTTTCCTAGATGAACCAAAAGATAGTTTCGAAAAGAAATTGAGGTATTTCCTTCTATCTATTGAGGAGACGCCCAAGTAGGGAATTTTCGTAAATAGGCAGATCCGCTCACGCCACCCAAGAAATATAAATCCGGAAGACACTTAGTGAGAAATTAGTACTTCTAGGGTAGCGACTTGAAATAATTGGGGTCAGAGTAAAGTTTCGGCGCGCAAGGCATCATCTGGCCGCCGCTGCTGATTGAGCGCCGGCAACAATAAGAGCAAGAAGGTCAGTGAAAGATCTCGATAAACACAAGAAAATCATCGTTTTAATCGATGCGGGCAACCTGCAGAAGCCGCTGCTGGAAAGGACCATCAGAGTCATCTGCCGAAGGGAGACAGTATGCCTGAGCTACTATCTTTAGGTGGATATCCGTACCCGCATCAATATTGCAGTGCACTTGAATGGATCTTCCGCCCTCAAGCCCCTCGATCTCACCGAGGGCCGGGCCAACAGGAGCCATAGGAGAGCTCGCCGTTCAGTATTAAGGCTCCCAGAGCCGAGTGAGCGCCAAGGAGCAGCCCGCCTGAGCTGGAGAAAACCCAAAACACCTTTATACAATCCTTTCGGCAAGGTATAACTTCACGGATGACAAGCAACCCAAAACCAACCCGTGGCTCCCGTGCAACCGTTTAGTACCCAATTTACGCTATCCCGCGAGTACCTTACCGAGTGTTTCGACCAGTCCTTACCCTACGGTAAAGGTGCCAAGCCCAACTACCTGTTCCCGCTTTTATTGTTTGCTGCCGGTGCAGGCTTACTGTCGTTCACTGAGCAGCCCAGGGTCGCCGGCTATATGTTGATCGCTTTAGCGGTTCTGGAGCTGCTGCATATTCGATACCGGCGCGCCTGGTGGTTAGCACGGCAGATGTGGGGCAAGGGCGCCGGCGGCGAAGTGAATCTAACTGTCGATGATGACGGTATCCGGACCCAGAGCGCCCATACGCAAACAGCGCTATCGTGGCCTGATATTGAGCGCGTCATTGAAACCGATCTGGGACTGATTCTGGTGGCTAAATCTGGCGGCCGGCAGTACTTGTCCAAGTCACTGCTTCCGGCTGATTTGGTGCCCGAGATCATTACCAGGACTAATGGAGAGGCTTGAACCCACTCCGGGCACGATCGGGAGAATTCGCGCACAGCTCCACCGAACTCGCTAAACCCATGGAATCATAATGGACGAAATAAAGCAGAAGATTGCCCTTTTTATTGATGCGGACAATGCGCCTGCCGGCAAATTCGAGGATGTGCTGAGTGAGGTCGCCAAATACGGCGTGGTCACCATCCGCAAGGCCTATGGCAACTGGAAGGCACCGACTCTCAAGTCCTGGGAGGAACTACTACACGAGCACGCCATCCAGCCGGTGCAGCAATATGATCTAACCAAGGGCAAGAATGCCTCCGATATCGCCCTGGTGATCGATGCGATGGATGTGATGTACACCAAGGACATCGATGTAATGTGCTTCATATCCTCGGACTGTGACTTTACTCCGATGGTGACCAGAGCGCTGGCAGATGGCAAAGTAGTACTTGGGTTCGGCGAGCGTAAAACGCCACCGCCCTTCGTAAACGCCTGTTCTAAATTTCTCTTCCTCGACCAAGCAGATACCGTTGAGAAGAAAAATGGTGAAAAACGTAAAAATTTCAAGTCAGATACAAAGCTAATCACCCTGCTGCGACAAGCTATCGAAGCCACCGAAGACGATGATGGATGGGCTGCGCTTGGACCTGTCGGCTCTAATATCTCCAACAGGGCGTCTTTCGACTGTCGAAATTATGGTTTCAAAAACTTGAGCAGCTTATTTCGGGCCATAGATTTGTTCGAATTGAAACGTAATCAAGACAAGTCTTACA
Source organism: Microbulbifer sp. ABF4_148 (assembly GCF_056158985.1). Taxonomy (NCBI): domain Bacteria; kingdom Pseudomonadati; phylum Pseudomonadota; class Gammaproteobacteria; order Cellvibrionales; family Microbulbiferaceae; genus Microbulbifer; species Microbulbifer sp. ABF4_148. The sequence goes on along the minus strand of NZ_JBSWUI010000001.1, from coordinate 2,044,264 downwards.
TGGTGAGAGATAGCAGACGGGCCAAAAAAACCAGAAATGCTGAGACTGAGACTGCTTCTTGAATTTAGAAATTCAGAGTATCCAAACATTGTCTATTACTTGAGCGTATATTTTATTGATCTTATAGCAGGGAATATTCGACTTGTTCCAAAAGGTACTTCTTCGGAAAATAACCTAGACAAGAACTTACAATCATGAAAATAAAGCAGGAACTTTCCACGATTTTTGTACTTTCCGTTTTTCCCATCGGGCTGTCGTATTTATGTGGTGGTCCAGAGCTACTAAACGACATCATTAAAGGCATGTTTACCCATAGCTGGATCCTCTTCTATAGCATGGCGGGCGCATTCATCTTTTTCCCTGTGGCATACTTAGATTGGCGCTTTATTTTCAATTCCGAGAAGATCGAGCGGAGTCATTCATTCCTCTCTCAACTGCTGTTTGAAGTAGCATCCTCTCTTCACAGCCTTCTTCGCATAACTGGCGGCACACTATTAGCGCTTGTTATAATCTGGCTCTTATTCGAATATCAAAAAGACCAACTTAGCCAGATTATTTATCTCGCTACTCTTGGATTGGTAGCGATCATTGAATGCATTGTTATCAGCTCACTACTTGAATACACCAGAAAAAAGTGGCTTAGGATCATTTAGATCACATTTAAATCCGAATAAATATTTCAAACAATTATCGTAATGAACGCCAGAAATGACCGTAAATTTTAGTGAGCACTTCCATTGAATGGCCTTATTCCAGTATCGACTCTCTTTCAAGATTTAGACTGGGATACAGAAAAAATCCATGCCGCACAAAGATCTCCAAATAATCGACCTATCGACGTTTTCACACGAAGTTTTGATCAGTGGCAAAACAACTGGAACGGGAATTTTCAAAGTAATCACTGCTGGAATCGCCCTCATAATTTCTCGATTATTGAGCTTCCAAACCAACCTAACTTATGGTTATTCGGTGGGATATTTAACGTTCTTTCATTTCGCAAAGGCCAAAGCAAGGATGGAAGAGAGGGCGTGATTTATAGAGTTGGCCTATGTGATATTGTACGCGCATTGATTGGACGGCTGGTTATCAAGTGGGAAAAAGATGCTCGATCGAAGCATAGGAAGCCAGAGGGCATGCTTGATTATATAAGCGTGTCTGAAATCTTACCCGAGGTGTATGCTGGGGAAGATTTCCCTGGCCATCAGAATATCAACCACAGCTACGCCGATCTGGAAAAGCTTTGGGCTGACGCCAAACCAGATTGGTCCGCTGCCCTGTCACACTGCCAAGGTGTCTATTTAATCACCGATAAGTCAACTGGCCTCCGCTACGTAGGGTCAGCCTATGGGGAAGACAGTATATATTCCAGGTGGGCAAGATACTTCGCTACTGGAGGCCATGGGGGAAACAAGCTACTTAAAAAGCTTCTATCCGGCCAAAAGGACGCCAAGAAATACGCACGGGACAACTTCCAAATATCCCTTTTAGAGCAAGCTTCATCTCGTGATAGCGAACAGTACATAATCCAAAGGGAAAGCTATTGGAAAGAAGTACTGTTAACTCGAAGCGAATATGGGCTCAACGAAAACTAGAAACCTGAAATGAATAGGATTGTAGGGGAGCTACGACCTATAACCTCCAGAGAATGAGCGGCGAGCTATCACCCAATCCCAAGCCCCATCCAAGTCAAATTAACACTCTATGTCATGAGACGTTGTGCAGCACATGACATTGGCTCTCGAATTCATAAGTCCCGTATCAGTTCGGCCTTCCCTCTGTGAGTTGGCCTGGGTCCACTACCGGCGATACCTCAAGCGAGCCTGTTGAACGGGTGGAGTCTAGGGACCCAGGCGAAACACTCCTCAATGTGGACCACCCTTCCGAGAATCAGCATTTTCAGTTGGAAGAAGCACTTGCGCCAAATATGATATGTTATATCATTTATACCCATAACCCTCTTCTCCAGCCTGAACCAGAGCAACCCGTATGAATCGTTTACCCGTAACCGTCCTGTCCGGATTCCTAGGCGCCGGCAAAACCACGGTGCTCAGCCACATCCTGAATAACCGTCAGGGCAAGAAGGTGGCGGTGATCGTGAATGATATGAGTGAAATCAATATCGACGCGGCCACGGTGCAGAATGAGGTCTCGCTGAGCCACCAGGAAGAGAAGCTGGTGGAAATGAGCAACGGCTGTATCTGCTGCACCCTGCGGGAAGACCTGCTGCTGGAGATCAACAAGCTGGCCAAAGAGGGCCGCTTTGACTATCTGGTAATCGAATCTACCGGCATCTCAGAGCCGTTGCCGGTGGCCGAGACCTTTACCTTTGCCGACGAAGACGGTGTCTCGCTCTCCGATGTCGCCGAGCTGGATACCATGGTCACCGTGGTCGACGCGGTGAACTTCCTGAAGGACTATGAAGAGGCCAAGTACCTGCAGGAAACCGGTGAGTCCCTCGGTGAAGACGATGAGCGCAGCGTAGCCGACCTGCTGGTGGATCAGATTGAGTTTGCCGATGTACTGCTCATCAGCAAGACGGATCTGATCGAGCAGTCCGATCTGGCGCGGTTGCAGGCAATCCTCAAGACCCTCAACACACGCGCCAGAATCATCCCCATCGCCAACGGCAAGGTGGATGTCGACGACGTACTGAACACCGGCCTGTTCAATTTTGAACAGGCACAACAGGCCCCGGGCTGGCTACAGGAAATGCGCGGCGAGCACGTGCCCGAGACGGAAGAGTACGGCATTGGCAGCTTCACCTATGTGGCCCGCCGCCCCTTCAACCCGGAGAAGTTCTTCCACTTCCTCCACAATACCGAACAATACGGCAAGCTGATCCGCTCCAAAGGCTATTTCTGGCTGGCCACCCGCCCCCAGTTTGCCGGCCAGTGGAGCCAGGCCGGAGGCATCGCGCACTACGGCTTTGCCGGCATGTTCTGGAAAGCCGTCCCCAAGGCTAACTGGCCCACCGATGAAGGCTACCTGGAAACCATTATGGAAAACTGGGTGGAGCCCTTTGGGGATATGCGCCAGGAACTGGTATTCATTGGTCAGGGGCTGGACCAGCAGGCGATGACCAGCGCGCTGGACAACTGTCTGCTTTCCGAGGAAGAGGTGCTGAGAGGGAAGGAATACTGGACCAGCCTGAGCGATCCCTTCCCCCAATGGCAGGAAAACCAGGAGGACTGAATCTCATGCCGGCGCTGTAAACCACACAGCACAGCGCCGGCGCACTCTTCCTGCCCCCTGACCCAATCTTTGCCGGGCAAAGAACGCTGTCACGACTGACGTCATTTAGAACAAACAGCAGCGACAACCGAGAAGACGCTGCCGTTTTCTCCGCCTGACACTCCATGTCATACCTCGGGTTAGCGCACATGTTGTACTTTAATTAGACCCCTCAACGTACAACACTCTCTGGCGATCTCTTCCATATGTCAGGGTGACTGAGCCAACAATGAAAGAGATACTCGAGAACATTTTCATCGAGCTTCTGACCGAAGCCCGCATCGAGGCGACCTTCAAGTTCTTGTCCGGAATTGCCGCCTGTGCAGCGCTGATATTCGCCCTGAACAAAGGCATTCAGGAAGGCTATGTGTTCAGGGGGATTGTACTGACCACCTTCCTACTGGTGCTGATCTCACAGATTTTTGTCTACGGCGTACGCCACATCGCCATCCCTCTCAGTGAGGCAGCATTTCCCGGTGAAAAAGTGCATATCAGCAAGGCGCGTGACTTTCTGGGAAAACTGGGAAAGAAGCATCGCTTTCGATCGTTCCTAAGGCTGCTGTTCAGCAAAATTGGGCTTTCGGTAATGATATTTATTGTCACCACCTTTTATGTGATGCACGAAGTGTTTCAGGCGTTTTTGTTTTCCGCCAAGTAATGGATTTTCTGAGGTGGGAAAACGAAAATGGTGCACTCCAATCGGAAATGCACCATTCATCGAATTAGGGCGAAATACCCAAGGTTCAGTGAAAGGATAAACCGACTAGCGCAGCTCCTCAGCGATTGCCTTCAGTGACTCCGTCAGCGCCTGTGTTTTCTGCGCTTCTTCTCCACCTTCGGTATGGGCCACGGCTGAAGAGGCCAACATCACCAGCTTGCCTGACAGCCGGCTGTTGCGGGCCTTCTGCTCGATCAGGGCATCAGAACCTTCCAAAGCCTCCTGCATATCTGCTGCCATGCTTTCGGGGATGGATTCGCTGCGCTGCAGCTGGTCCAGGTACGCCCTTGCCACCAACGGGTGTGCCGGCCAAGAAACCGGATACTGTTGCTGGGGGTTGAAGACTCCTCCCTGGTCTGCAATTTCTGCAGCGCCAATCTCGTTAACTGTCAGGTGCTGGCTGGGCAGCAGGGAAAACACATCAATACCGCGGGCAATCTCTGTACCGTACACTTTGCCGTTGTACCAGTAGGCCGACCAGTAGCCACCCAGTACCAAATGCTCTTCGTCCACCGGGCCACGATCGTAGAAGGCGATTTCCATCGGATTTTCTGAGTCGGTGAAATCGATCACCGAGATCCCGCCCTGATACCAGGCCTGCACCATGACGTCTCGCCCCGGAACCGGCACAATGGAGCCATTGTGGGCCACACAGTTTTCTGTTTCAGCCTGCGGTGCGGGCATCTTGTAGTGACTGCGGTATTCCAGCTTGCCGTCAACAATGTCGTAGATCGCATTGGCTCCCCAGTCGAGCGGGTCGAAAGCGCGACAGCGGGGCCGTGAACCACCGCCCCACTCGTCGGTAAAGATCACCTTGGTACCATCATTATTGAACGTGGCGGAGTGCCAGTAAGCAAAGCCACTGTCGGTCACGGCATCGATACGCTTGGGTTTCAGGGGATCGGAAATATCAAACAGAATGCCATTACCAGAGCAGGCCCCCGCAGCGATGTTGCGCTCAGGGAACACGGTAATATCGTGGCAGTGGTCAGTGAGATAAGTCTCCTGGGTATTGTCACCGTGGTCACCGCCGCGCCAGAGCCCGGCCAGGTCTCCGGTTTCTTCATCCATAAATACCGCAGGGCTGTCGACAATCCGCGCCCTGGACGGGTCCGCAACCGGGATTTCAATCACATCTACGCGGAACAGGGCTGTACGGGTGTCCCCTGGTGTCTCATCGATACAGCCCGGCATTTCTTCTTCCTCCCGCACCGAGGAGATACCGGAGTTATACACAATGATCTTGCCGTCTTCGCCGGGGCCCGACACAACCGAGTGGGTGTGGGAGCCGCGACAGGTCTGCACCGCACCCACCTGGCGGGGGCGTTGCAGGTCACTAATATCGAAGATGCGCAGGCCACGGAAGCGCGCCGGACTCACATCCTTACTGTTGCCCTGCAGGCCACAGTCGAGGCGGCCACGGGGCTGCTCTACCGACATGATCAGCAAATTGCCAACGACCGAGACATCGCCCTGACCGCCGGGGCAAACGACGGAACTGAGCTGCTTCGGCAGGCTACTCTCCGCTAGACGATAAATATTGAAGCCGTGATAGCTGCCCGCCACCATGATGTCTTCGGAAAAGGCGATGTCTGTGTTGGCAAAGTCCATAAACGGCCAGCGGGTATCGTCACTGCCGGACGATGCTTCCTCCTCACCCTCCTGAACCTCGTCAGCCCCCTTGTCATCTTTTGATTGTGGTTTGGCCGGCGGTAGTCCGGCCACGTTAGCCGGGTCGTAAAAACCGGCCGGCTTGGGCAGCCGCCCCTCGTGGGTCATATTGAGAATCGCCTCGCCGGCATCCTCGTATCCTGCTGCCAGCCCTGCCCGAGGGTCCTCGGATAGGCCTGCCAGCAGCTTTCCCATACGCTCCACTTCAGCAGCCTGGTCATTGGTAATGTCAGAAGTAAATTCGAACAGGACCGGATCGTATGCGGAGCCGGGCTTTTCGTGCAGTTCCTCGACCATGGTCACCGCACCCTCGTGATGGGGAATCATGAGTTCGAGGAACAGCCGATCGAAGTCCTTGCCTTTGGCCTCGGCCAGTGCGGCCATTTGCTCCGGGCTCGCCATGCCGGCCATCTTGTGGTCCATATGCATAGCATGATGATGGTCCGGTACAGGGACCATCTCGCCCCGCTCTCGCAGCCATTCCTGCATAAATCTGATTTCATCGGCCTGTGATACGTCGATGCGCCCAGCCAAGTCGACAATTTCCGGATTATTGGTGCGCTCTGCCACCAACATCGCCATCTGCAGCGCCTGGTGATGATGCGGAATCATGTCCTGCATAAATCGGACGTCATCCGGCGAATAACTGCTCACGGCTATCTGAATCGCCTGTTCGGCCGTCAGCTCACGTACAGACTCTCCCGGGGCGCCGGGCTGCACGATTGTCACCTGATCGGCAACACTCGCGCTGACAACACCAAACAGGCACACAAAAGCCGCAGACTGAAGAGAAAATAAACGGGTACAACGATGAAGCCTGATCATGAATAACACTCCATTCGCAACAGCAGTGAAAATTGGAATCGTTCCGGAAGCCTTCGAGAATCCAAAGCAACCATGACTCTAGTCGAATCGGTTTTTATACGTACACGCTCGCATACAATCAATTACATAACAACACAGCGGCGCAGTGGCCTGGCCCACCACCAAAAGAATTGGCGCCAAATTCATTTTTTGGGCGATTCGGATCGAGTATGGAAAGCTATCGATTTTGATGTACGAGTCTGACGAGATACCATCGCTCTAGCGCTTCAAAAATGCCCTGAAAAACTCAGCAAGAAGAATAAGAACCGGAACAGCTCCATGAAATTCTCTTTATTACTCACGTTACTTACCTGTATTACCTCGACAGCATTTGCAGAACAGCGGCAGCCGGTCATCGACATGCACCTCCACGCCGGACCGGGAAGCCACTCTTCGGACAACTACGCGCTGCGTGAAGGAGAGACACCCGACGAAGGCCGCATACGCGCATTGCTTACGGATATGCAAGACCATAACGTGGTGTATGGGATTGTGGGTGGGCCAGAATCCCATATCCAGCAGTTCCGGGAAGCGTCATCAGTCCCTCTCGTGGGTGGCATTATTCTTCCCTGTATCGACGGCCATAGCCCGAATTTCTATGAGTGTTATAAAGACGGGGAGAAATGGCCCGATATTAAAAGGCTCGAAGCTGAAATAGATAGTGGCCGCATTGGCGCGATTGGTGAACTCTATAGTGTTTATGCCGGCATCTCTCCCCAGGATCCGCGAATGCAGCCTTACCTGAAGTTAGCGGCTGAGAAAAAGCTGATCGTCGCCACACATGCAGAACAGGGACCACCGGCTGATCGAGGGGTTCGTGCGGCAGGCTGCTGTCCTGATTTCAATGGAGATTTAGGCAACCCGGCATTGTGGGCGCCGATTCTATCCAATCACCCGGACCTGAGACTGGTTCTCTATCATGCCTTTCGTCCAGAGTTTGTCGAAGCGGCAATTGCACTCATGGATACCTACCCCAATATCGTGGTTGAAACGTCTCCCATGACGCTGGTACCCAAGCAACCTGTCTATGCCGCGCTAAAACGCTATGTCGAGTCTGGCCACGGCGACCGCATTGTCTTCGGTTCCGATTACCTTGGTGCAATCGGCGGCAGTATTGCAGTGATAGAAGGCGCCGACTTCCTGAGCGAGAAGCAGAAGCGAGACATTCTCTATCATAACGCCGCACGATTCCTGGATCTGAGTGCGGCGGAGATTGCACAGCATCATGAGGTACCGGGGGAGGGCTAAGCTGACCCCACCCGACCAAACGAGAGTAAGAAAATGAAAGCAGTAACGTTTGGGATCATATCGATACTGGGACTGGCAGCGGCCTATCTGCTATTGGCCCCGGTCACCGTGGACCCCCAACCCTGGCAGTCCCCTGCGAATCCCGGGTACAGCGGGAAGTTCGCAGCCAATGAAAAGCTGGCACAACTCGAAGAGCTTGGAATTGCAGAATGGACTGGCCCGGAAGATGTGGTACTTGATGCGCAAGGGCGAATCTATGTATCGGTGCATGAGGGGCGCATCCTCCGCCTGAGCGCCGATGGCCAGCAGATAGCCGTCTTTGCCGAAACCGGTGGCAGGCCTCTGGGGCTGGCTTTGGACCAGCAAGGCAACCTGATTGTGGCGGACGCCTTTCTGGGTCTGCTGTCCATCAACCCCGCCGGTGAACAGACCCTGCTCACCAATACGCTGGGCGACTCCTCTATTCTCTATGCCAACAACCTCGATATCGCCAGCGACGGCACTATCTACTTTACCGACGCCTCGACCAAATTTGGAGCCCGGCAATGGGGCGGCAGTTACCCCGCCAGCCTGCTGGACCTGATGGAGCACGGTGGCCATGGACGGGTATTGAGTTATTCTCCCGAGACCCGGCAAACCGAGCTGGTATACCGGGGCCTGAACTTTGCCAACGGTCTCGCGTTGTCAGGCGATGAGCAATCAGTATTGGTGAACGAGACCGGCAACTATCGGGTCGTAAAGATTGGTATCACGGATCAGAACCGGGGCCAGCTCACCGAAGTCATTACCGAGTTGCCTGCGTTCCCGGACAATCTCAACCGTGGGCTCGATGGCAAATACTGGATTGGACTGGTTTCGCCCAGAAACACACTATTGGACAAGATGTCCGACAAACCCTTCTTGCGCAAGGTCGTCCAACGCCTGCCACGGTTCGTCCGCCCCAAGGCGACCTACTATGGCCATGTCATTGCCATCAATGAGGAAGGGAAAGTACTGCAGGACCTACAAGATCCTTCCGGTAGCTATGCCACTACCACTGCCGTGTTTGAAACCGAGGAGTATCTTTATATTGGTAGCCTGATGGCTAAAAAGCTGGGACGACTGCAGAAAAAACCGTAGTTTGCAAATGGGTTAGCGCTTCGGGTTATCCGAGTAATTTCTTACCTAAGAAAATTGTATGCCGCGCACCCTTGCCTGGGCGCTCACGTACGGTTTTCACCTCGACTTTGAAGCCGGCTTTTTTCAGCCGGCCCACATACATCGAATCCGGTCCCGCCGACCACACCGCCAGCATGCCATTGCGCCGGAGGCTGGCATCAATGCAGCTGGTGCCTTCGAGGGAATACAGCCAGTTATTATCATTCTGGGTCAGTCCTTCGGGGCCGTTATCTACATCCAGCAAGATGGCATCGTAGTCGCTGTCGCCCTTTTCCAACAGTTCGCGCACGTCACCGATATGCACCTGGCAGCGGCTGTCGTCCAGCGGACGGCCGGCACACTCACCCAGTGGCCCACGATTCCACTCCACCACTTCCGGAATCAGGTCAGCCACAATCACTTCGGCATCAGGCGGCAGCACCTCCAGTGCCGCAGCAAGCGTGTACCCCATGCCCATACCGCCCACCAGTACGCGGGCTTTCTTTTGCTGTTTCAGATGCGCACACCCCAGCAGCGACAGCTCCCGCTCGCTGTTGAAACGGCGACTGTTCATCAACTCCCCGCGCGGCCCGCTCAGGGAAATAGAGAACTCCTGGTCCCGCTGCCGCAGGGTGAGCACCCCACCCTCATTGGGAATCTGGGCGGTACCGAGTTCAATCCAGCGTTTCATGCAAAGGCTCACTATGGGTGGGGTCAAGAGGCGAGCAATGTACCATAAAGGCCTGCGCATTGGTTCGCGTGGCCGAGCAGGTTAAAATTGGTGTCGCGCAACAGTGTCCACGGGCTTGAAGCCCATAGCTCATGAGTGAAGTATGAACCGTCGGAAAAAGGTCAATCAGATCCTGAAAAAAAAGGCCAAGAAAGCCAACGACAAACTTAACCCCAAGAAGAGCAAGACCCGCTATATCTCCAAGGCCGAGCGCGCCAAACTGGATCAAGAACAGGATAGGAGTGGCCGCCAGGAAGAAGGCTTAGAAGGTCAGCAAGACTAACCCTCTAAACCGACGATCAGAGATCGCTAGTACTGCCGACCACCTAAATTCAGTTTATCGGCTCGAATAGGAAGCACTTCGGAATGGCAGCCATCGACGCAGGTTAAAGAAGCTGCGCTTTCGATCTCGGTCCGGCGCATCTGCACCGCGCTGTCGATGAAACAATTGGATCAGTTCATCCACATCCGCGGCCTGAAAGTCCAGAGGAGCGAAACGCTGCTCACCACGGCCACGCACGAACTCGCGCACGGCCTGATCCACAGGTACGTATTTCATCGACCACTCGGAAAACACGCGCGCGCGAATGGGTTTTTCTGCGAGTATCGTCACCTGGCTATGGCGACCATCGCCGACGATTCGCTGGTAGGTCTTGTCGACTTCCTCACGCTGCCCTTCAAGCACCTGAAAGAAGTGTCCGTCACCAAAGTACAGCACCCCACCAATATCTACCCGACTATTGTTGCGTCGACTTTGCATCAGAATACGGGCGACTGAAGGTTCCACCCCTTGTTCGTTGGGTGCCGGCTTGAAAGTCGCCTTACTTGCATAGACCAGCTGTATCAGTTCGCTCATGGTCTGTTCCTGTTGTTCGTTGTTTTCTGTGGACGTCTTACGCGTCAATTATGAAAGCGGATCAACAGTTACCCCGGCTTTAAGAGCAGCAACGTGAAATCCCGAGACAAAAGTCCTGAGCAAAAAAACCGGGGCATTGCCCCGGTCTTTTCGCAGAAATATGGGTTTAGTGCACCCAGTGGTGCCGCTCCATCTTCTGCTGGATCGCTTCTGCAGTCGGTGCGGGCATGGCACTGATGGGCAGGCGTTCATGGAAGAACGCGAGACGTTCCTGCTCATCCAGTTCGTTCATGCTGGCGGCATCAAAGATACGGCCATTGATCACGGTGTACTGGATATTCTCCGACAGGCGCAGGTCAGACAGCACATCACCATCGATAACCACCAGATCTGCCAGCTTGCCGTTCTCGATACTACCGAGGTCACGATCGAGGCCCAGGTAGCGGGCGCCGTCAATGGTTCCGGCACGCAGCGCTTCCCAGCTGGAGAAACCGCCCTGCTCCATCATCCACATTTCCCAGTGGGCACCGAGGCCCTCACGCTGGCCGTGGGCACCGATGTGTACGGTTACCCCCTTATCGCGCAGCTGCTTCGCATGCCTGGCGACATTGATGTGGTTGTAGTGGCTATCCGGGGCGGTGGGGCGACGGATACTCCGCGGGTTGACGATAAAGTCCGGAGTGAAGGTGGTCAGTCGCTTGTTCTTCCACACTTCGGTGCGGTCATACCAGTAGAACTCACCGGTGAGACCACCGTAAGCGACAACAAACGTGGGGGTATAACCGACGGTTGTCTGGCTCCACAGTTGCTCGACGTCAGTGTACACATTGGCGATCGGCAGGGAGTGCTCAACACCGGTATGGCCATCCACAATCATATTCATGTTGTGCTGGTACTTACCGCCACCTTCCGGCACCACCATGATCTCATGCTTGCGTGCAGCCTCCAGCACCTGCTGACGCTGGTCACGACGCGGCTGGTTGTAGCTCTTCACCGAGATGGCACCCATGTCTTTCAGGCGACGCACATGGAACTCTGCATCTTCTGGCGAATTGATCTTCGCTTTGTAGCCCGGCCCCTTGGCGCCGTACAGAATGGTACCGGTGGAGTAGATACGCGGGCCGGTAATCAGGCCGGCTTTCTGCAGTTCCGCCGCCGAGAAAATTTCACTGCTGTCGTTAGACGGATCGTGAATAGTGGTCACACCAAACGCGAGACTGGAGAACAGGTTCCAGTTTTGCTGCGGGATGATTTCCTCGCGGCCCTGAGCGCCGTGTGCATGGGCATCCACCAGACCGGGAATCACCGTTTTGCCGGTGATATCGATCTGACGGGCATCGTCCGGAATGGCGATAGTGCCCATCGGGCCAACGGCCACAATGCGCTTGCCTTCGATAATCACCACGCCGTTGTCGATCACTTCCTGCTCGTCTTCGGCGTTGCGCATGGTGACTACCTTGCCGCCGACCAGTGCCAGGGTCTGTTCCGGCGCTGCCGTATCGACGTTGAAGCTCAGGTTAATACCATCCATAACCGGGTCCGGCAGCTCTTCCGGCGCACCGGGCAGGAACGCGAACGCATCCTTCAACGCGCGCTCAAACAGGCGCGGACCATGGGCCCACAGCAGGGTGTCGCTGTTTTCGGACCAATGCAGGTATTCCCCGGCGCGCTTGGACACCTGAGTCACCGGGATGGCCTTGGTGGTTGGGCTGATGGACTCGGACTTGCCGGTCGGCATAAACGGCGCAACGAAGGCATTGTAGTCCTGGGTAAAGGCGATCCACTGGCTGTTGGGCGACAGGCGGAAAGAAGTGATTTCCTTGCTGTGCAGGTGCTCGCGCTCTGCCTTGCCTTCCAGGTTCATGCTCTTGAAGCTGATCTTGGCTTCGCCGTTTTCGTAGCCCAAATCGCTGTAGTAAACGCGCCCGGCATCCTCACCAAAGTGCGGCTCGAAGCCGGACTTGGCCAGACGACGCTGCCAGCGACCGCGGCTGTCGGCGAGATAAATACCCGGCTCCAGAGAGTACTCAGGGCTCAGCAGGTAACCGCCCGTGAAGCGACGGAAGGTAATCTGCTCACCGTCGGGTGAGAAGCTCGGCTCGACGTACAGGCCCGGCTGGGTAGTGACATCGTTACCGCGACCATTGCGTGCAGATACATTGCGCACATGGCCCAGTGCTTCATCGTGCCAGGTCACATAGGTAATCCGGCTGCCATCACGGGACCAGCTGGGGTAAAACTCGAAGTGATCCTGCTGGCGGGTCAGGCGACGTTGCTCACCACTGGCCAGATCCTTGATATAGATCTTGCCCAGCGCCTGGAAGGCGACCTGCTTGCCGTCTGGTGACTTCTGCGCCCAGCGGATCATTTTCACATCGAAGGTATCTGGCGAAACGTCCACGGTGTAACGCACCGCATCTGCGACCTGCTTGTCCACATTGATCTGCGCCACGATTTCAGTCGCTTCACCGCCATTGACCGGGATACGATGGAACACACCGCCGGTCCAGACCATCAGGGAATCACTATCCGGCATCCAGTCGTACTGCACGTAGTTGCCGTGGGAACCGAAGGTTTCCTGCAAGTCGCGCTCCAGTTCGGTAAACAGCGGCTCTTCCAGACCGGTTTCCAGGTTCTTCACGAACAGAACGGTTTTGGTGTTCTGGCGCCGTACAAATGCCAGGTATTTACCGTCGGGGGAAGGTACCGGCGCAATGGAGCCACCGGGGCCAGACACAAAGGTCTCTTCTTTACCATCTTCCAGATCGTAGCGGTTGATCGCAAACAGCTTCTGGGTGGAGTTCTTGTTGTACTCCCAAACGGTGCCGGGAGTCACATCAATCGAGTAATAGAGGTAACGACCATCCGGTGAGAACGATGGATCGGCAATATTTTTCTGGGCAACGTTACCGCCGAGACGCTTCTTGATCTGGCGACCTTCGCCACCGCCATGGTGGTACAACCAGATTTCTCCGGCGGGAATGCTGCGGCCGGACATAAAGCCCTTGCGCGCAACCAGATACTGGCCATCTGGGCTCCAGTTGGGGGAGTGCACCAGGTTTTCTTTTTCGCTGGTGAGCTGACGCAAGTCGCTGCCGTCCGCCTGCATCACCCAGATGTTGTCAGCCCCGTCGCGGTCACTGATGAACACGATCTGCTTTCCGTCCGGGCTGAAGCGGGGTTGCATGTTCCAGGCCATTTCATTGGTAATGGCCGTAGCTGTACCGCCGTTCACGGGCATGGTGTAAATGTCACCCAGCATATCGAACAGGATGGTCCGGCCATCAGGGCTGATGTCCAGGTTACTCCAGGTCGTCTGCTCAGTATTGATACGAATGGTATTGAGGGGCAGCGGGGGCTGATTCACATCCCACTGCTCAGCCTTGACCTTAGTCTCGTCAGCATTAGCAGCCGGCTGTGGGTCTGCGGCCAGGCTGGCCTGCGCACCTGCCAGGAGCGCCACCAGCGCCCCCGTTTTGAATAGGTTTTGCATACAGTTCTCGTTGTTATGGAGGCCGCACTCGCCGGCGGCGCATTAAGGTCCGAGAAGTAAGCTAACGGCTGGGATAAGCCGACGCAACTTCTGCTGGCGGGCTGACCAATCCGAAGATAAGTTGTCTGCTGAAGTCGCAAAAGCCAGTACAAGCCTCGATAAAAATCGAATACACCGGGACGATTGGCTGACCTGATCGTGGAGGACAAAGGCCCTGTAGCAGACCAGCAGATTGTCCCCGGTCAAAGTTTACCGGTTATGACTGGTCGACTCTGGTGCCAGATGCTGGAGCCAGGGCCGAACTTTGAGATATAAAAAGCGGACTACAGCATCCGTTTTGTTCCGCTTTCCCCGATAGCTGTAGGCGTCGCGACATTGACAGGCTTTCAGCTTCAGCATGCTGATTGCGTCGCGCACGGCCGAACTGCACCAAACAGTACATAAATAATAAGATTTGGAATACGCGATGAACCTACACGTCACACCTACGGGACAATCTTGCGGCGCACACGTTACCGGAGTGGATCTCGGTAAACCTCTCACCACCGACGAGATCCGCCAAATCCGCGAGGCATGGTTAACACACCATGTGCTGGCCTTCCCCAACCAGAAATTGGATAGCGATCAGCTGGAAGCCTTTGCCCAGCAATTTGGCGATTTCGGTGAAGATCCGTTCTTCGATCCGATACCCGGTCGCAAATACATTGCTGCAGTACGGCGGGAAGCGGAAGATACCAATCCTATCTTCGCCGAGCACTGGCATTCCGACTGGAGCTTTCTCGCAAAGCCTCCGTCAGGCACCATTTTGTATAGCCTCGACATTCCACCCCACGGTGGTGATACCCATTTCTCCAACCAGCACCTGGCCTACGAGCAAATGACAGATGACATGCGCGTGCGTTTCGAGAAGCTCCAGGCAATTCACTCTCCGATCATGGGTTATTCCCTGCAGGGCGTGTATGGCGATGTTGCCAAGAACGGCGCCATGGATATCCGCCCATCAGAAGAAGCTGCGCATATTCGTTATACCCATCCGCTAGCCCCCATTCACCCGGAAACCGGCCGCAGAGGGTTTCTGAGTGGCATCGGCTACTGGATTGGATTCGAAGGCGTCGATGACGATACAGCACTGAAATACATTCTGGAGTTGAACGAGTGGCAAAATAGAGAAGACTTCGTCTATCGCCACCAGTGGGAAAAAGACATGCTGGTAATGTGGGACAACCGCAGTGTGGTGCACAAGGCGACGGGTGGCTACGAAGGGTATCGTCGGGAGCTGCATCGAGTGACAATCTACTGAGCAAATGGCCCACAAGCATTTATTATGAAAGCATTTCTCGCACTGACTCTTGCCCTCTGCTGCTGCACATCCGCGGTCGCTATCGATATACCGACCAGCGAAAGATCTATCACCGCGATAAACAACGTACAGACCCGACTCCAGCAAGAGCTATCCGAAAAGAACCTCAGATACGGCGCTCCAATTTTTATCCGAATATTCAAGGATCCAGGCTCTCTCGAACTCTGGGTTGAATCCGAAACTGGAGCATTCAAGCTATTCAAGGAATACGACATTTGCACCTATTCCGGCGAACTGGGGCCGAAGCAACGGGAAGGCGACCTCCAGAGTCCGGAAGGCTTTTATTTCGTCAATGCAGGCCGACTGAACCCTTGGAGCCGCTTCCACCTTTCGTTCAATCTGGGCTACCCAAATCAATACGATCGCCAGCTCGGTAGAACGGGAAGCGCGTTAATGGTCCATGGTGACTGCATCTCCATTGGCTGTTATGCAATGACCGATCACTACATCGAGGAGATATATGTCCTTGGGTCGGAAGCCCTGAAAAGCGGCCAGCCATTTTTCAGAGTTCACGCATTTCCTTTTGAATTATCCAAAGAGAACCTTGCGCGACACCGAGACAACCAGTGGTATGGGTTCTGGATGAATCTGAAAGAGGGATATGACCACTTCAATACTTACGGACGTCCGCCGAATGTAGAGATATCGCGAGGACAGTATGTTTTCCAACAGGATCAATACAGCGAACAGGGCGTCATAGTAAGTGCCGAATAGTAATCTTGTGTATAACAAGCGGAGCTGGAGCGATCATGAAGGTAGATGAAGTATGATCAACACACCCATAGGTATAGTGTTCTCTATTTCCTAGGGAAATAAACTAAGCTCGAAAACACCAATCGGGCATTGGCTACAAAACTACGATCTACGTTTCGTAGCTTAGGGCGCATTAGATGACATCATTAAATTACAGCGTATTCCACCGATCAATGGCTATGCGGGAAGACCTCCATCCGATTGCGGCCCACTGCTGACCATCTTTTCTACATTTTCTTCAGGAGAAATCAGACTGACGACTTGCCATCCCTCCTCAGGTGAAAACTCGGATGAGACAGTCACTATATGCACCCTGCCCTTGGGATCCAGCGTATAGAGGCCCGTCGCACGACTACCATAGGTTTCCCTGTAATCGTCAATCGTAAACGACTCGGTCAGGTTAGTTGTTCTTATCACTGCACCTTTCGCTACCAGGCTCGAAAGGCGTCCATAAGTCGCGTTATCTGCAAAAAGCTCCAGTTTATTGGCATAGTCTTCCGAAACCTGGTGACTGGCACGCTCCTCTTTGCTGCCCTGACTCAGGCCAAGTACCGCCCCCTTCCCCAGCAGGTGTTCGAAATGGTACGTCACGACCGGATTCAGCTGCCGGTACGGTGAGATAACCAGTACTTTGCCTACCGACGAAAGATCCAGAGTCACACTGGCATGATCAGATGCTGGATTCCCATAGTAAGTCGGGATATTCGCCATGCGCGCTTTGCTGATGGCATCCCAGTTGGTATCCGCAATAATAACGGGAACGTCTTTTTCCATCAGATCCTTTGCCAGCATCCGGGCAAAGTCACCGCCGCCAAAGATTAAATAGCCATTGGCAATCGGCGATCGCACGCCCAGCAGCTTGGCAACGGTTTTTGAAGTTAGGCTCTGCAGCACCACGGTCGCGATAATTACCAGAAAGACCATCGGCACCAAGAGCTCAGAGTTTTGCAAGCCCAGCGTATCCAGCTTGAGGGCAAACAAGGCGGAAACCGCGGCGGCAACAATCCCGCGGGGGGCGATCCAGCTGAGCATCGCCAGCTCTCGCCATTCGAGACCAGAACCGGGCGAGGAAAGAAGTACCGAAAGCGGCCTGGCGATAAACATAATGGCCACCAGTACCATGACTGCACCCCACCCCAGCTGGGCAATCGTATAGACCTCCAGCCGCGCTGCCAGCAGAATAAACAACGCAGAAATCAGCAAGACACTGAGGGTCTCCTTGAACTCGATGATGTCGTCAACTTCGAGTCCCTTCATATTCGCCATCCAGATACCCATCACCGTCACCGTGAGCAGGCCGGATTCATGGGACAGCAAATCAGAAGCGGCATAGGCCCCGAGCATCAGGGTAAGCACCGCCGTATTCCGCAGATAGTGCGGCACCCAGTTGCGCTTGAGCATGGTGCCAAGGAAATAGCCCATCAGTGAGCCCAATCCAAAGCCGATGGCGACCACCTTCAACAGGATCACCAGTGTGTGCTCAAAGGCATTCTGGGAGGCAATGATGTACTCATACACCAGCACTGCCAGCAGCGCACCAATTGGGTCGATGACGATACCCTCCCAGCGGAGGATGTTGGCAATGCGTGCATTGGGACGCACGGTACGCAGCATTGGCACGATTACAGTGGGGCCCGTCACAGTAACAATGGCGCCAAACAGCGAGGCCATTTGCCAGGACATATTGAGCCAGTAGTAAGCCGCTGGCGTGGCAACCGCCCAGGTCACAAATGCCCCCAGGGAACACAGGTTGCGCACCATCACACCATGACCGGCAATATCGGAGAGTTTGAGGGTTAGCGCGCCTTCAAACAGGATGATCGCGACAGCCAGTGAGACCAGCGGGAACAGCAGATCCCCGAACAGATCATCAGGGTTGAGGACACTGGTCATCGGCCCCAACGCGAGGCCTGCCAGCAGCAACGGCAATATGGCGGGAAGCTTGAGCCGGTAAGCCAGATACTGGCATCCAATCGATACAAGCCCAACCATTACCAACTGGGCCATCGGATTCGAGAGGATGTCGTGCATAGTCATTACCGGCAAAGTGTACATGGGCGCACGCGGAGGATTATAGCTTCGCACCGAATGCGAACAGCAAAATCCTGGCCCGATTACGGCGAAAGCCTTCGAATACTAAACCATACCCTTGCGACGCCTTGCTCGTCAGACTCTCCAGGCCGCCACGGTATAGCGGATATGAAGATCAGAAATTGGAATGACAAAAAATGAGATAGCTTTCAAGCCCGGGAACCTATCCAAAAAAGCTTCAACGATAAGGCTATATCCGCCATCCGCCAAGCGGGATCAAAAAACTTGGTGGAGTTTGTGGAATTTCAGATCCTTCTGACGTGGCATTTATCGTGGATTATCTCCGAGTCGACATGTCGACGATTCCTTCACCTTGTCACTACACCTTCCGGCGCCACGCCCAAAGCCTATGCTGTTGGTTAAACAAAGCATTCATCGAAAAATGGAGGCAACCCGGAATGGCAACTTCTAACGGCCAGTTTCTTAAACGACTGGCCGGGATTTCTCTGGGTATTTTTGTCAGCGCAGGAGCGAATCACTTGATTTCCGAAGATGATCCTTACGCAACACCCACTGAGGGTTTCTCGGTCTCTGATTTAAAGAACGGGTATAGCCTTCGCGACGCGCAGAGACTACATGATGCCTGGACCCTGGAGAAATTCCTCAATATTACCGAGTCTGGCGCTTACTCCTACTTCCACCTCTCTGAATTTCTTCCACACGCCATCATTGCCCGAGACGGCCCCGTGTCGGAGCTACCCAAAATGCTTTCCAGCATGGTGGGAGAGATAGCTCTACCGAATAGCGGCAAGGACGTTGTTTTCGAGAAAATGATCACGTCGCCGGAATCGCCAGTCCAGGGTGTGATGGTTGTCTACAATGGAAAAGTCGTTTATGAACAGTATCCGGGCATGCGGCGGACTGATCGGCATGTATGGATGTCCAACGCAAAAGTGTTCGCCGGACTCCTGATTGCCCTGCTGGAAGAAGAAGGAAAGATCGACATCCAGAAAGCGGTTGCGGACTATCTACCAGAAGCGAAAGATACCGCATGGGAGAAGATCAAAGTCATCGACATTCTCAACATGCAGTCAGGTCTCGACCTCGAAGAGAACCCGGCGACGCGAAGTGGAGACACGCCCTACAGCGCGTTTACCAAGGCTGAAGTCGGGCTGCCGGCCGCCGATGGCACCGTCTACACACACAATGAAGCGCTCTTTAGGATACCCAGGCTCGGGGAACCCGGATTACGGTTTGAGTACTCGTCCGCCAACACCCAAATGCTGGGCCTCATCATAGAAGCCGTCACCAATCGGCGGCTGGCCGAGCTGATTTCACAGAAGATCTGGATGAAATCCGGCATGGAGGGGGACGCAGCCCTCGGCTTGAGCCCGCAAGGCAATGGGATCATTCACGGCCTCATCAGTTCCAGACTGGATGATATGGCACGGTTTGGCATGCTGTTTACACCGAGCTGGAAAGTGCTGAGCAAAGAGCAAGTGATCTCCGACGCGGTGGTTAAGAAGATGCAAACCTCAGGTAATCCGGACAATTTTCTCAGAGGATCTCTGGGACCGAGACTGACAGAGGAGTTCCGCGAGCAACCGGCGTTTAATGCCTATCAATGGGATGCGATATTCAAGGATGGTGATTTGTACAAGAGCGGGATGAACGGACAAGGTCTCTATGTGTCCCCTGCAAAGGATACCGTCGTGGTCTGGTTTGCAACGGGATTCCCGGAAATCCCAATGGAGGCCTTCAGCCGTGAGATTGTTCGTCGCTTGCCAACTCAGCAAAACTAGCCCAAAACGACTGAGCCCACTGCCGAACGAATCCTCACCAAGCCCCAGTAGCTTTATCCAGGGAACGCTGTGCTGGGCGCCCTCTGACCGCTTCGAGGAAGACCGAGCCTTCCTCAACGCCGGTTATTGATTGTCGTGACTTTGATCAGGCTTCCGCCATTTTCAGCCCGGACACCTCACTATTCACCAGGAACTTTCCGTAGCCAGTTGAGGAACCAAAGTCGGCAGCGAAGTTATCCGCTGTGGTGCCCTCTTTCTGGTACACAACCTTGCCATTCACCAGAGTCGCCTCGATTGCATCATCGTTGCGCTTCACCAGACGATCCATACCAAAGCCCTCCATCGGCGCCTCTTGGATCTGGTCCACATCGTCATTCACCCCTTCGGGGTTCAGGATTACCACATCGGCGCGATCGCCTTCACGGATATAGCCAGCGCTCAGGCCGAACCAGCTGCCCAGATCACCGGTCAGTTTGTGCACCGCCTCAGCGTTGGTCATAAACGGTATGCCAGCTTTTTCTGCGTCAAACACATACTTCAGCATGCGCAGCGGGAAGTTGTACATCGCCAGCGAGCGAATGTGTGCACCACTATCACCGAAACCGATATGGGTAGAGGGACTCTTGATGAGCTTCTGCATAATGTGCGGGCGGGCATTGGAATAGTTGGTTTTCCAGCGCAGCGCTTCTTTGTATTTTGTGGCCAGGTCAAAGTAGGCATCCACCGGCTCTACACCGTAGGTATCGGCAATCTCCTTGAAGTTCTTACCGACCAGGGACTCATCCGGACAATGGGTAATCCAGCCATCACTGAAGTCTCGATGCCACAGGCCAACGGTAAAGATCTCAGAGATATGCTTTTTGAATTCCTTGCGGAATTCCGGCTCATTGATCTTCTGATACAGTTCAGACTCATCTTTCATATCGCGCAGCAATGCGCCGGTCTCGAATTCCTCGAACGCATTCACATTCAGGCCTTCCAGATGCACCGTAAACGGCGCCGGCAGCGTCTGCCAGCGATAGTTGCCGCGCAGTACCTTGTTGGCCAGCCAGCCGCTGGCGCGGGTAATCAGGTGCAGGAATGGATTGGACTTCAAATCCAGTGCGGTCAGCATGGTGACTTTCATCGGCTTGCGGAACAGGCCATGGGCCTGCCACAGGAAACCAAACACATTCACTTTCTTCACTGCATCCGGCGCACCCTGCAGGATCGCTCCGCGGCGACGCAGGATCTTGAACAGGCGTTTGAATTCCCACCAGGTAGAGAAAGTCGATGGCAGCGGCTGACTCCATGCGCGGTCACCATCCATTTTGTCGAGCTTGGTGGTCATCATGGACATACCCACACAGCCCGCATCCAGCGCCTCTTCCAGCATCCGCTCCATTGCCTGCATTTCTTCTTCTGTCGGCTTTACGTCGCTGGTCGCACGATCAATACCCATGGCTGCAACGCGCATATCACTGTGGCCAATAAAGCTCAGTACATTGGGCCCCAGCGGATGCTGGTCATAGAACTCCCGGTAGCCTTTGGCATCAGTCCACTGCTTTTTCTCAAACAAAATCGGTAGTACGGCCTCGCGCGGCACTGCCTCAACGCGGGTAAACAGGTCGGAGCAATCTTCCGGGGCGCTGTTGACCATGGAGATGGAGCAGGAGCCAATGGCAATGGAAGTCACCCCGTGGCGTACGGATTCCTTCAGTGCCGGTGCCGCGACCACCTCCGCATCATAATGGCTATGTATTTCGAGAAAGCCCGGGGTAACCCACTTGCCGCGGGCATCAATCACCTGTTCAGCATCAGCTTCGTCCAGGGGTTGCTCACTGACCTTTGCGATCTTGCCGTCTTTGATCGCAACATGTGCCAGCTTCTCTTTGCGCTTGGAACCATCGAAGTAGGTACCGTTTTTGATAATGATGTCGTACATAGTCAAAGTCCGTCGGTTCGATGCGGTTTATCGTTATTGGATGAGGTAGCGGCTCGCAATCAGGATGCAGCCAGTAGCGAATAGCAGGGTATATACCC
This sequence comes from Microbulbifer sp. ABF4_148, assembly GCF_056158985.1. Lineage (NCBI taxonomy): Bacteria > Pseudomonadati > Pseudomonadota > Gammaproteobacteria > Cellvibrionales > Microbulbiferaceae > Microbulbifer > Microbulbifer sp. ABF4_148. The sequence goes on along the minus strand of NZ_JBSWUI010000001.1, from coordinate 2,022,348 downwards.
CGATTCTGAAGTGGTTTTCATTGAGGCGATCATGCAGGTAGTTACCCAGCTTCAATGCGATATACAGAAGTGGCAGATACCAGAGCACCTGCAGCAGCACGGGTTGCATGCGTCCATCCAGCAGAAACGCAACCAGTAGCAGGCTGTTCATGCTGAACCACACAGTCACCATGGTCGCGCGGAACTTCGATTTATCGATCTTGGTACCTGCTACTGCGTACACGAGTAGTGGTCCCCCGCTGGCAAACAAGCCATGGGTGATACCGGCAAAGTAGGTAATGATTCGGGTGATCCAGGCAGGCTTGGCCACATCACCGAATCGGTGGTACAGGCGATACAATTCGCGACCGGAGAACCAGAGGATCAGCACACCCAGGATCTGCTTCAGAAATTCTTCATCCAGATAGGGCTTGATGAAGTAGCCTGTCAGGGTGCCCAGCAGCATACCTGGCAGAATGGTTTTCACCAGTAGCGGCACATGGATGTTGTGTCGGTTTTTGAAAGCCAGGGTACTGGTGAGCGGAATATTCAGCGCAACCAGAATCGGCAAAATCATATCGATCGGAAGAAACAGCAGCCCTAACGACAGTGCAACCACGATACTGCCGAACCCTGTGATCGCTTCCAACGTAAAGGCAAGAAGAATAATCAGCCCGAACAGCACCCAAAGCATTTCCACTACAACAACTCCTGAAACCGCTTAGGCCTTGTGCTGAACCGCTTGCTGTTCGGCTGAGGTTTCTACCGGGCGACGCGACCAATAGGTAGAGAGGGCCAATCCACTAACCAGATGCCAGACGCCCCAGAAGGCGGCGATCAACAACATGCCGGAGGCATTGGGGAAGAAAGTGAAGATAATCACGAGGGCCAATGCCCCATTCTGAATGCCGACCTCAAGGGAGATCGCCCGGCAGTCTGCCGGCGGCAGTCCGGACATTTTGGCCCCCATATAACCCAGGAACAGCGCCAGCGCATTGTGGGCAACCACCAGGAAGAAGAACAGATCGAAGTACTTAAGAAACTGATCGGTATTCTTATAGAAGGCGATACCGGCCAATAACAGCATGATGCCCATTGCAATAAAGCGCAGAGGCTTTTCCACCTTGCGCGACAGCCCCGGATAGCGACCGCCCACCAGCATTCCCAGCACCAACGGCACGCCTAGCACCATCAGCACGACCAGCAGCAGTCCCGTCGGGTCCATGGCGATTTCGGTCAGCAGAGGACGCGTATGGGGGTTCAGCCAGGAATACAGGGTGAAGTTCAGCGGCGTCAGCACACTCGCGGCTACGCTGGAGACGGCGGTCATACTGACCGAAACCGCCACATTGCCCCGTGCCATCCAGGTCATGATATTGGAGAAGGTACCGCCCGGGCAGGACGCTACCAGCATCATGCCCATGGATAACATCGGGTCGATGTTGAACACCCAGGTCGCGGCACAGGTTGCGGCCGGCAAGATCAGGAACTGGAGCAGCAAGCCAATCACCGGTGCCTTGGGGTTCCGGATGATGCGTTTGAAGTCGTCGGGCTTCAATTCCAGAGACACGCCAAACATCATGATCGCAATCATGACGTTGAGGACAAACAGGCTCTCGGGGTTAAAGTCTAGGGTTACTGGGTCCATACGACTGCCGCTTTCATTATTGTCTCCACCTCTGCGCTCTAGGCGCCCATGGGTGCGGGAGCAGTATGCTCACCGGCAGAGGGGATGGTTACGCTGGCCAAGAATTAGGCAATGTAGAGGATATGCGATCCGTCACGCCCTGTTGCAGGTCAAATCAGGACATGCATTCGTCGAATTAAGACGCGAGAACCGGAAAAGCTGGAGACTCGGGGGGCTCAGAAGATGAGGAATCTTGCAGATTGAAGGTGACTCCCCTTCTCAGGATACGCCAATCCCAAATGGAACGAATGTCCTATTTTGACGATTTTCCACTCAAGTTGCCGAACACTGGCTGGTCAGGTGTTGTGATCGAGATTCGATACCATTCACCAAAACCCCAGGCTTTTACCGACTCAACAAAGCGTGGGTTTAAAAAACTACGGCAAACAAACCTTCATTCTGACCCATAACCCAGATATATCTCGCTACGGCGGGTACATTTCCATTTCAATTGCCGAGACCAGCAATCAGGCTACATTGAGCAAAACGATATACAGAAAAACGAACGATGTGCGCTCCAAAGCAACCACCTCAACATCGGGAATTCCTACCGCGCCTGACCGCACTCTGCCATACGCATGTTGCCGTCTTGCGAAAGCAAAACAGAACCACCACCGAATGTATTGATTTGCAACTCCCCGGTTTCAACAAAGTAAGACGTGTCAGGGGCGCCAGGCAAGACACGCCAGGTATCGGCTTTCCAGCTCCCATCAGACCGCCTCATCACCTCAAAAACTTCGCCACTATTGAAACTCAGATGCGCAAGACCAGTCACAACAATGTACCGGTCACCAAATCGGTAAATATCCTCGACATTCTTTTCCATGATCAGGTGAGACTCGCCAGCATCATCAACGAATACTAATTCCCCACCCCACTCACCGCGATCGCTTCCTGCCAACCAACCACCTTCGACCTTAAGCGCTTTGTCCGGAACCTGTCGAACCTGTTCGCGCACAACTGCCAGGTTACCTTCTCGAATCACTATGATTCCATCGGGGTCATTCGCTCTTTGCTCTGCCTCGTCAGCCGCTGTGTAGCCCTCGATTTCTACCATGTAAGCTAACGCATTTAGCTTTTTTGGTGCATTGCGATAGTATAGTTTTTCGTCTCTAGCCTCTGACACGATGTCCGCTTCATTAACGGCACATGATTTTGTCTGAAAGTGGGAGTAGTCAAAAAAATCCATCGCGAAATTCAAACCTTGACCAGCGTGCTCCTCCTCTGAAACTGTATCGGCGAAGTTTGCCGCATCACGGACATAAGGATGCCAATGCTTTTTAAAGGCCGAAAGTAGAGCCTGTTCCGCTTGTCCTCCCCCAATCTCCTTCAGCGACAGCGCAGCCACCAGATTCAAAACAACATCTGACTCATCCTCCAACAGATCGATGAGCCTTGGCACTGCCGGCGCATATTGCAAATAGCCAAGGGCCCTGGCCGCACCAACCCGCAACTCCCGGTCTCGGCTATCGAGAAGAACTTCCACTGCCGGACCGGCATCCCAGCCATTCGCTCCAATTTCAGACAAGTCGCGCAAGGTCAAGATGTCCGGATGCTCTGTCAGCATTTGCGCGAAAACCCGACCAGCGAATTTGGAGTGAATGCCAATTAGTGCTCTGTCGACACAATGAGTGAGGTTTGGCTCACTTTCTCTCAGGCGAAGGAGATCACTCTCTACGGTAATTCCCTCTGGCCCGAGAAAGCCGATCATGCAAACCATTCCTGCCCGGTCTTGTGCAAGTAATGCATCGGAAAGGGATTCGATAATGGTGGTAGCTGCCGAAGCTCTGGCACGAGCGTCCATCTCCCCCAGCGCATATCCAATCAGGTAGTGTTGATTGGTAGGACAGCCTTTCTCACACAAGGCCTCCTGAATAAGAAACGGTACTGCCCGCTCACCACTACGTACGACCGCAAAGGTAATTTGATTTCCGCCGGCTTCACCTTCTTGCAGGTAGCGAATCACCGCTTCTCTCGCCGCATCAGGGTGGTCTATTCTTGCCAGTGCCACTGGCAACCAATCCAGTGGCTTACCGCTATCCAGCGCTGCCAAAATATCAGGTAGATGCTTCGGATCAATTTCCTGCATTTCACGCAAAGCCACTGCGGCGACTTGGGCTACATCGATATCCGTCTGTGCCAAAAGGGGGACCAGCTTGTCGGCACCGTCGCCACCAAATTGACTGAGCCGTCTGGCCACCTCCCACTCCTTGCTCGAAACACGGGAGTACGAGGCTTCCGCAGGCTCAGCCACATCAAACAAACGCACTATGCAAGCGTCAAGATCAGGACAATCATCAACTGGCCGCTGAGGCTCTACTGACATCGCCTGAAACGATACAGAAGCAAACAGCGCAAAAAGCCAAATTCCCTTAAATCGACTCACAGACATTTTCCGATACCGGTTAAAATTTGCACAAACCAACCTGTCAGGTGACTGATCGATAAAATCCTATAACTATTCGGTGAAATTGGATAGCCAGCCACAATTCACCATGGCGCCCTCAATTGACGCCCCCCCTGGTATTCCGCTAACTTCATGCTTTCTCCAATAATTAAAATAAGGAGTCTGTCATGTTCTGGGAACCTCATGATCCTGCGAGCTACCTCATTCACGTGGTTCTGGGGACTGCAGCGTTAATTGCCGGCATTATCGCCATAGGCACTACCAAAGGCTCGGATGTCCATATCCGATTCGGTAAGGGTTTTGCCTACCTGATGATCCCCGTCGCACTCTCGGTGTTCATCTTTATGACCGAGCGTGTACTACCCCTGGCGATCCTGATGTCTCTGGCAGTGCTTTATGCCATCCCCAGTGCTATCAATGCGTTCCGCGATAAACGTAGTGCGGAGTGGTGGGACCGCCTACTGGTTGTGATTCCCCTCTTGCTGTGTGTATTTGCGGGGCTTACGCTGTTCCGCTCACTCTCGGGCGCTCCCGTGCCATCAGTCGGCCCGGCCATCTTATGCACCACCTTTGGCTTTTTGCTGTTTCAAGACATTGGCTTCTTGCGTAATCGCCTTCGCGCCCAGTCCTACCGTGTACGCAGGCACCTGACACGGATGATTCTCGCCTTCACCTTCGCCGCAATGTCGATCTTGCGAGACGGCATCGACTTGGGCCTGACCATTGAGCAAACCGTGATTTACCCCATGCTCGTCGCATGGATCTGCATCGCCTTCTGCTACAGAAAGTATGCGCAAGAAAAGCTGGATCCAGTCACCACCTGATTGCGCTCCAACGTAAACTCTGGCGGCGCCGGGCAGGTCACCTGACTACCCGGCCTCCCCGCCGCAGCCTAACGACAATTTGAGCCCTAGACACTATGAGATATCTACTGCTGACGGTCTCCCTGCTTCTGGCCAACGTTTGCTACTCCGCAAACTTGCCTGACTTCCCCTTTGTCGTATCCCGTGGTGAGGCAGAAAAAGAGGTGCCGCCAGATGAAGCGGAGGTATATATACATCTGACTTCCTTTAACAAAGACTCTGCAACTTCCCTGTCCGATCTGGAAACCGCCTTTGATAAAGTACTGTCGATCGTCGAGAAGCATGGATTTGATCAGCGCAACATCGAAGCCAAGGATATTCGCAAGGAAACCAAGCGCAACAGAGACAAGCAGTACAATCGACTCGAGATACTTGGCTATGAAACCTCGCGGGGTCTCGTACTGAAGATCAACAAGCTCGAGCACTATCCGATGTTGATGAGCGACTTGATCTCTGTTGACAACCTCACCGATATACAAGCGCGCTTCGACACCACGAACCGCGAGGCATATGAAACTGAGCTGACGCAGCTCGCGGGGAAAAATGCCCGAGAAAAAGCTGAAATCGCAGCGAATAGCCTCGGAACGCGCGTGATCTCTGTTTATGCGATTTCACAGGAATCAGACTTCGGGAGCTTCTTCGCCACATTCGGCGCGATGGATCAACAGGTATTTGCGGAGATGGCCAGCGCCGGCGCCGCACGATCCCAGATGTTCGTACCCGAAACCATTACCCTGCAAAAGCAGATTAATGTTGTTTTCCGCATCAAGTGAAGGTAGCCAGTGCCAGTCCGGTTGTGGGATTCAACCGCCTGGCACAATCCTCAGAGTAGATGCCATGCAATCCTATATACAGGATCCGTTAATAGCGAGTGCATGGTAACCAACCTTGATTAGTCCAGCATAACCGCCAACATCTGACGCTTACCGAACAAAGCCCTATACTTGGCCAACCTTTAGTGTAAAGCTGCTCCAAAAGCGATGAACAACAGAGGCATTTATGTCCGTTTCTTCTTCTATCGAGTCCCGATTTTCTACCCGCGCCTTTAAAGATACGCCGATCTCCCCCGAATTGCTCAACCAGATCTTTACCCAGGCCCAGAAGGCCCCTTCCAACTGCAATGTACAGCCGTGGAAAATCTTTGTAGTTTCTGGGGAGAAGAAGGACCAGCTCAAGCAGCAGTTCATTGCCGAGCTCATGAAGGGCCAAGGTCCCAAGCCGGACTTTAACTGGCATGTGAAATTCGAGGGCGTTCACCGGGAACGACAGTTTGGCTCCGCCAATGCGCTTTACTCAGTCATGGGTATTGCACGCGAAGATAAAGCTGCGCGAATGACGGCAATGGCACGGAACTGGGAGTTTTTCGGTGCTCCGCATGCTGCATTCTTTGTCATGGATAAGTACCTGGACATTATGGGTGCTGTCGATGTAGGCATTTATGCACAAACGCTCGCGCTGTTACTGCAGGAAAACGGGCTAGCCAGCTGCTTCCAGGGCGCACTCGGCCAGTTCCCTGCCCCAGCAAGAGAAATGTTTGGTTTGGATAAGCATCAGGGCATCCTGTTCGGCATGTCGTTCGGCTACCCGGATGAGACTGCACAGGTAAATACAGCACGTACCGATAGAGCAGAGCTTACCGAAGCCGTCAGCTTTATTGGATAAAAAGATTCATTTGCGCAGACTAACTTGTCTCGAGCCTTTCCCATACAAGGAAGTCAACATTGACGTATCGCCATTCAAAACTACTCGCTATCGCACTGATCATATTCACATTAGGCGCTTGCGATGCGAAACAGCAGCAACCAGCGAATGCTGAAAAAGAACACGCTGAACGCACCGTACCGCTGAACTTCCTCCCGGCACTTACCGGCGATTACTTTCGACTGGACTCCGAGGTTGTCGGTCGGCCATATCACATTTATGTCCGTTTCCCAGAAGGCTACGACAAGTCAGCGGATATACGCTATCCGGTAGTCTACTTGCTGGATGGCGACTCCATGTTTCCGGTGCTCGCTGGCAATCATCTGTTTCTGCACTATGACGATATGATCCCCGAGGCGATTGTGGTCGGTATTGCCTATGGCTCCTTTGAGCCCAGCATTAACTACCGTGATGTTGACTTCTCGACACTGACCAAGGAGATGGCACGTAGCGGCGGCGCTGCTGCCTTCCACCAGTTCCTCGAACAGGAATTATTACCGGAAGCGGAAGCGCGCTACGCGATCGACCCCAGCAAACGCATCTTGTACGGACAGAGCCGCGGTGGCTTTCTGGCCCTGTACTCGGCTTTTAACCATCCCGATGTCTTTTGGGCTCGTATTGCCGGAAACCCCAGCTTTCGCCCCGATATCGAACAGTTTTATGCCGAGCCAACGCCCGCAGGACGTGACGACCTGAAACTCATCGTCGTCAGTAGCTCGAATGATCGTTACGAATTCAAGCGCAAGTACGCTCGAGAATGGTATGACCACTGGAAGAACCAAAGCAATATGCCCTGGTCCATCACGTTCCATACCATTGAGGGCGGCACGCATGCTGCGAATAGCCCGGACACCTATCGGCTGGGGCTGAACACAATCTTTCGCGACGAGGTGGCCGCCGCGCGCAAGGCAAGGCAGCAACCTGTCGCCACAACTTCACATTGACTGCTGAACGGAAGTTTCAATTAGAGGCCATTTCTTATTAATGGGCCTCTTTGGTCTACAGGGAGGCTGAAAGGCCTCCCGAACATCGCTGGACCATCAGTATTTCATCGCTTGGGCAATGAATCATTGACATCCACAATGCGACGATCGTAGAAGAAGTGGGCGTTGGACTGAAGTTCGCCGGGCAATTCCGCCCCGTTACATTTCTGGTAAAGTAACTGCGATACCAGCTTCCATCCCATTGCATTGGTATTGTATAAAACGTCCCCGCAAACCTGACAGAAGATGCGCTTCATCTTCTTACTCGGATGCTGGAATTCCACCACTTCGCCTTCACCCCGCTTAATATTGACCCGTTCACCTTCCCACGCCAGCACTGAGTGATAAGGCACTTGCAAGAGATCACGGCAATCCTCGCAATGGCAAAAGGCATGCACTTTCGGGTCACCTGCCATCGCGACTTCAACCCTATTGCAGTCGCAATGAACGCTATGTTGTTCCATGGGTTTTCTCCTTGTTGAAATTTAGCGGTCTCGTGATTCCGTAGCCGGCCGCTCCGGGGATTCCAGATACTCGCTGACATCGACCGTCAGAATGCGCCGAAATGTCAGGTAAACGTAGGTCAGCATGCCCAGTGTCATACCGATAAGTGAGTATTCCAGTCGTGGCAAAAAGCTGCTCGCCACGGTTATGGAAAGACAAATCAGTGTGTTAGTGATAATCGCACTGCGCCAGGGCGGAAAGGCATACCAGTATGGGATTTGCTTGCCGAGGTAAAACAGCAACAAACCGGTAACAGCCAGTAAACCAAACGTGGGGCGATCCAGGTCACCAAGAATGGCGTGCTGAATCATGTTCGCCAAAATGAGCAAGCCCATACAGACCAGCAAGTTGGGGTAGATCAGCGCGTTACCGGTGACAAGGCGTTTGGCTTGTTCGAGCTTGGCGAAGCTATCGAAATAAACCCACCAAATGGCACCGATTAACAGGAAACCCGTTGCCGTGGAGACAATGTCCATCGTATCCCAAGCCTGATTATTCAGTGAGGCCACTATTGCGATAATGGACTCCCCCAGAATGATGATGGCAAGCAAGCCAGTTCGTTCGACCAGATGCTCGCGATCCACAGGACAGATTTTCTGTTTATGACGAACAGAAATCTGCCAGCCAGCGTCGACCATCAAGCCGAGATAGAACACAAAAAACTTGGCCGGGCTGGGCAACCAGATTGCACTCAGGCTGATCAGTCCTCCCACAGCAATCGCCAGTGCCAAATCTTTGGTAAAGGGGACACTATTGCCAGGATCCTTGTACTCACGCCAGTAGCGGTATGCCAGCATCCAGCGCACCAGCACATAGAGCCCCACAAAAGCGGGAAAGCTCTGATTCAGGCTTTCTTCTGCGAATGTCGAGAACACCACCATAATTGCCATAACCGTCAGGCTGAACAGGCGATGCTCGCGACTATCGGCGTCGAACCGGTTGGCATACAGCGTATGCGTCATCCAGATCCACCACACTGGAATAAACACCAGCGGAAAGCGCAATAACTGCTCGATTCCGATATGCCGGTCATGGGTATGGGCCAGGTCATGAGCGACGACACCAATCACCGCGACAAAGACGAGGTCAAAAAACAATTCCAACCAGGTCGCATGGCGCCCTTGTGACCGATATAAAGTTTCCATATCAATCTCTCCGGCATCCCGTGTAGTGCGAGCGCACTGGCCCAAACGCGGTGTTCAGGCGATTACCTCGACACAATTAGAATTGCGATTCCAGATGTGCAGCAAAACGCTGGAAGTCCCTTTCCGCATCGGCATTCTTCATGACATCAAAACAGGCAAAGGTGTCCAGCGGCTCCATGCCGAAGAAGCGAAAATTCATATGCATTGGTGCGAACAGATCATCGACGCTCATGCCCTGAAACAGGTATTCGCGGTCATCATTGAAGGCCTCTTCAGGTGCATTGAACGTGAGCGACAGCATGTACTTTTTGCCATTCAGCGTACCGCCTGCACCGTAGTTCTCCTTCGGCGTATCTGCGTGACGGCCATCGCCATTGCATAGCGCCCCGGCCATTCCGGCCGTGTACACCTCGTCCATGTACTTTTTGAACGTCCAGGGCACCCCCATCCAGTTCACCGGAGACTGCAGCACAACCGCGTCAGCCCACTGGTGACTCTCCAGTTCTCTCTCTACGTCCCAACCGTTGTCGATTACAACCATGCGCGTGGCATAGCCCTTGGCCGCGAGCTGCTCCTGAGCATGACTGACAAGGGAGGCGTTCAGACGCCCCTGGGCAAACGGGTACTGATGGTGGGCATTGATGATGAGAACGTTTTTCATCCGGGTCTCCTGGTTTGATCTAGGTTACTAAAGTAAACCAGGTGTATTATGGTAACCTTTCGACAGCCTTCAATTAGTTTACTTTTGGTAACCTGCCAGTCCGGCAATCACAATGGTGGAGATACGCATCGGGAGTCGCGAAGTGGGAAATGTAAGAAGTCGTGTAGAAACCGATAGTCACGGACGCAAAACGGCCATCAGCCCCTGCCTGGAGCCCTGTGCGATCGAAAAGGGGATGCGGCTGATTGGCGGCAAGTGGACCGGCTCGATCATCTATCACCTGAAGGACGAACCGGTACGCTTTAACGATCTGGTCAGGATGCTGGGTGGCGCCAGCAAGAAAATCATCGATCAGCGCCTGAAGGAGCTGGAATCACGGGGCATGGTAGTCAGGGTGGTCATCAGCGAGCGCCCGGTTGCCGTGACCTATAGCCTCACGACATTTGGACGCAGCGCCCTGGATATTCTGGAAAGCCTGCGGGAGTGGTCCGAAAGCCATGACCTCCCTTAGGGAGAATCCCCGGATCCCGCTTCGTAAGTGAACTTGCCATTCATCATGGTCGCCATCACTTTTGTGGAGCCAATTTCCTGCGGGTCCACGTTTCTAAGATCCGTTTCCAGTAGTACGAAGTCCGCCAGCTTACCCACTTCGATAGAACCGACCTTGTCTTCCATCCGCAACAGATACGCCCCACCCAGTGTGTGGGCATGAATCGCTTCTTCCAGCGACAAACCGGCCTCTGCCCCACCGAGCTTGGGTTGCTTGCGCGTGGTCACACCAAATCCCTGGCGGGTGACCGCCCCCTGCAGGGTTTTGAGCGGTTCATACGTCGGCGCGTAGGCGGCGACCGGCCAATCCGAACTCAACGTCAAGCGCGCGCCAGCATCCAATACCGGCCTCGCCGGAAACAGACGATTAAGCCGCTCTTCGCCGACGCGCAACCGCGCGGTAGTGTCTGTGAGTGGGTCCAGCCCCGCCCACGACAGCTGCATATCTGCAGAGATATCCGATTCCTTTAACCGCTTCAGGTCGTCCGGATGGATCAGCCATGCGTGGGAAACAGCGTTCCTGCGGTCGCGCGCGGGATTGGTGGCAATCATTCTATCTACCGAGTCGATCAGGCGACGCACTGCCAGGTCTCCGAGACAGTGGCAGAAGACATCAAAGCCCTTTTCATCTGCCCGCGTAACAGCATCGGTGACAATGTCGTAATCGATAATGGGCGTTGGCTTCGCCTCGGGATCATCCGAATAAGGGTCAACCAGTAAGGCCGTGCGCGTCACCTCATCGCCATCCATGTTGACCTTGAGCTTTTGTATCTGGAGCAATTCGGAATCGTATTTATCCCGATACTCTTCCAAAAACGGGATTGGATCGACTTCGCCATTGTTCCAGTAATAGGTGGCGACAATACGGAACGGGAGCTTTCCACCCTCTTCATACTCACGAATCAGAGAAAATGCATCGTCATGCTCGACCCCCTGGATACCGGCATCCAGCACACTGGTGACCCCGGCGGCAGCAATCTTTGGCATCCACTCCTCCATACCGGAACGGGTGTAATCCACGCCCAGATCGAGGAGTTTTTCCAGGGTATAAATCTGCGCGGGCACCTCGATAATGTATCCCGTCGGCGTGCCGTCAGGATTGCGTTTGAAGTAGCTGAACCCCGGTGCCGGATCCTTGGTGTTTTTGTCGATTCCCGCAGCTTCCAGTGCTTTGGAGTTCACCCAGGCTTTGTGCCCGTCGACGGCCCATAGAAAAATGGGACGTGTAGAATCAATTGCATCCAGATCCGCCGCCGTGGGGTCTCTGTCATCCCAGACATTAAAACGCCATCCGTATCCGGTGATGACCTCGAGGTCCGGGTTCTGCTCGGCGTACTCGCGTATACGACGAAATAGCCCTTCCCGGTCGTCGGTCAGTAGATTGACGCCTCGAGCGATCAAGGTGCCTGTGGCCAGATGAATATGTGAATCCACAAAACCGGGCAGCAACATGCCACCCTGCATATCGACCACCCGGGTATTCTCACCGATCCAGGCCTTCGCGCCCTCGGAAGTGCCCACGTAGCGGATCTTTTTGCCCGTGACGGCCACTGCCTCGGCTTCCGGCTGTGCTGGATTGACGGTAAATACCGTGCCATTGGTAAAGACGACGTCCGCAGTCTCCCGCTTGCCACCACAACCACTCAATGACAACAGTGCAGCGAATACCAGGAACACGACGATTGCAAAGCGGGGCATCAGCGAGCGGGCATCCTGCATTAGAAAGCACCTTCCATTGGTGTTGGCGTGATATGCCGATGGTACGGACAAGCAATAGACCGTAGCCGGAACCAACCCGGCAAACCGATCGGCAGTTGGCTGGTATCCAGTCTTTATCCGGGCCCTGCTACCTGCAAGTGGGCGAGCGGGAACAAGACGCCAATCTCGACATATCACCGGGCTAGCGGTTGTCCTGCGTCATACATACCATCTTCAGGAGGAACTCTTTCTCTGACTTCTTCTGGGAGTATCCGTCATGCAGGTGCTAGACGCGGATCATACGCACCCGAAAGCTCCGCCCCTTGAGCTTGCCCTTGCTCAACTTAGCAATCGCTTTGCGCCCCACCTGGCGTTTCACCGCGACATAGCCACTGAAATCAAACATGTGGATCTTGCCGATATCCGCGCCAGCGATTCCGCCATCGCCCGTCAATGCGCCAACAATGTCACCCGGGCGCACTTTTTGTTTTTTGCCACCATCAATCTGCAGGGTCACCATGTCGGGGCGGACGGGTGGATCGATCGTGTCGGACTCAGGCAGCGTTGAGATATCAAACTCCTGCCCCAGCAGATCCTCCAGCCGACTGACCTTGTAGCTCTCTTTTTCACTGACCAGGCTGACGGCGACACCTTCCTTGCCGGCCCGGCCAGTCCGGCCAATGCGATGTACATGGACTTCCGGATCGCGGGACAAGTGGTAGTTCACTACCAGGCCCAGCTCCTCGATATCCAGGCCTCGCGCGGCGACATCCGTCGCCACCAACACCGAGGCGCTCTTGTTGGCGAAACACACCAGTGTTCGGTCTCGATCCCGCTGCTCCATGTCCCCATGCAATGCCGACGCCGCATAGCCGGCGGACTTCAGATAGTTAGCTGCCTCAACGGTCTCGGCTTTGGTATTGCAAAATACGACCGCCGACTCGGGCCTGAAATACGCCATGACCCGACTCAGTGCTTCGGGCCGGGCCTCGTTGTTTTTTACCCGGTAAAAGTGCTGCTCGATACTGGCATGACTGTGGGTGGCGGCAACCTGGACCTTGACGGGTTGCCTGAGCACCCGCGATGCCAGCGACTCGATGCTCTCCGGATAGGTTGCCGAGAAGAGCAAGGTCTGACGCTGCGCTGGCACTTCCGCAAGAATCTTGTCGAGGGTCTCCTTAAAGCCCATGTCGAGCATCCGGTCCGCTTCGTCCAGTACCAACGTACTGACATCATCCAGACTCAGGTTCCCCTTGCGCACGTGGTCCTCAATACGCCCGGGCGTACCCACCACGATGTGCGCACCATGCTTGAGCGAACCAACCTGGGGACCGAATGGCATGCCACCACAGAGGGTGAGCACCTTGACGTTGTGCACCGCACGGGCCAGTTTGCGCAGCTCACGGGCCACCTGGTCTGCGAGCTCACGCGTGGGACACAACACCAGCGCCTGCACCCGAAAGCGCTTTACATCCAGGTTGTGCATGACCCCCAGACCAAACGCCACGGTCTTGCCCGATCCGGTCTTGGCCTGACCAATGACATCCTTACCCTCCAGCATGGGCGGCAGGGCAGCCGTCTGGATGGGGGTCAGTTCGGTATAGCCAAGATCACCCAGGTTCTTGCGCATGGCGGCGGAGAGCGGGAGTGAAGCGAAGGCGGCAGGCGTTCCGGTAGTCGCGGAACCCCATGGATTGTTTGGCTTGTCTGACAAGGTCGTGCCCCAGGTTGGGTGAATCACCCGTGGTGTAAGGAATCTGTGCAACTTGCGCAGGCCAACGAGAGGAAGCCCGCGGTGCCCGCGGGCTGCATTCTATGGATATCTAGGTTGATCGGCCAGCCGGAGACAACAACAGGCCCTGATCAATGGGAACATAGCGCGAGGCGGCGTCGATCAGGGACTGTGCCGTCAACGCGGGTACGCCATAGACCTCTACATCCGTTTGCAACCGCTGTCGTACCCGGTCGGCCAGCAGATCGAAATCACCGTCTCCGGAAGCCAGCACCAGGACATCCGCAGCGGCGGCGTATTCCATCGCATCCAGCGCAATACCCACATCCCAGTCTCCCTTGGAAGAACCATCAGCGCGCTGGATATAGGGCTTCAACTTCACCTCAAACCCAATGGCCTTGAGAATATTCTGAAACTGACGCTGCTTCTGGTCACCCCGGTCAATGGCGTAGGCAATCGCCTTCACGACCTGCCTGTCCCTGGTGACCTGACGCCAGAAGGTGTTGTAATCAAAGTTCTGTCCGTATGCCTGCCTGGTGGTGTAGTAGATATTCTGCACGTCCACCAGGATGGTGACTTTTTTCACCCGCGCTCTCCCGCCTTGCTTTGGCCGCGTAGCATAGTGCCTTGCCCCGTTCTTGTCTCACTTGCCACGCCGCCCAACAGGACAAACTGCACGACCGCTACACGACTATCCTTGAAGTAAACCCGCGCTCGGCCTATCGCATCCCGGCCGCACTGCGCCGGTTCGCCCTGCGGTTTCAAGCGCCAAAAACCCTACTTTGGAATGCGTCATGAACAAGCTTCTTGTGTCATTCGTTTTGCCCCTGCTCTTACTCAGTGCCTGCAGTCGCGAGGCATCGGATACCGCCAACAAAGGAGAGTCATCGACCGCGACCTCTGCCCCGCCGCAGAGCACGCCCCCCGCAGTCGACAAGAAACCCGACCCGGAGCTGGTCGCGCGCGCCGGTGCCCCTCTACTGCGGGGCTTAGGCAACTTTACTCATCCGATCACCACCAACGATCCCGGCGCGCAGCGCTACTTTGACCAGGGCATGATGCTCACTGCAGGGTTCAACCATGCAGAGGCCATTCGGTCCTTCCAGGCCGCGCAACGGCTGGATCCCGACTGCGCCATGTGCTTCTGGGGAGAAGCGCTGGCGCTGGGTCCCAATATCAATGTCACCTCCCGCGGACAGGTCGTAATGCGCGGGGATGATCGGATAAAGGCTTACAATGCCATTCTCAAAGCGCAGGAGCTGGCAGCAAAAACTACACAGAAAGAACAGGACTATATCCAGGCACTATCCACCCGCTATGACGGCGATCCGGAAAGCGATCGCCACCCGATGGATCTCGCCTATGCCGAGAGCATGCGCCAGCTTGCCCACAAGTATCCCGACGATGATGATGCCCAGGCGCTGTTCGCAGAAGCCATGATGAATACCATGCCGTGGGACTACTGGCTGGACGGAAACAATCCTAAACCGGAAACGGCCGAAGTCATCAACACCCTCGAAACGGTAATGGCGCGCAACCCGCGTCACCCGCTCGCGCTGCATCTTTATATCCACGCCGTTGAAGCGTCCTCAAAACCCGAGCGGGCAGAAACAGCGGCAGATACGCTGGCCGCTCTTGTACCGGGATCTGGACACCTGGTGCATATGCCCTCGCACATTTACTGGCGTATAGGCCGCTATGAAGATGCCTCCGAGGCGAATGTGCGGGCAGCCAAGGTGGATGAAGACTACATCGCCCAGTGCAATGCCCAGGGCTTCTACCCCGCCATGTACTACCCCCACAACATCCACTTTTTGTGGGCCTCTTCCTCCATGGAAGGTCGCAGCGAAGTGGCCATCGCAGCGGGCGAAAAGGTCGCCGCCAATGTCAGGCTCGATCAGATCAAGCAATATCCGGTGGTGGAGTTCTTCCAGACCATTCCATTGCTCTCGCTGGTACGATTCGCGCGCTGGGAAGATATCCTGGCACGACCGGCCCCTCCGGAAAACCTGCAATATTCCAACGCTATCTGGCACTACGCGCGTGCGGTCGCCCTGGCCCGTACTGGCAAGCTTGAGGCGGCTCAAGCCGAGATCGACGCCATGCAGCCCCTGATGCAAAATGAAGCGATCTACTTTCTCGACGGTAGTGACTACCCGGCAACGCATATTCTGGGTATTGCCGAGCTCCTCGCGCGCGGCGAACTTGCCCTGGCCAGGGGCGACCGGGACACGGCCATTCTCGCGTTTGGCAAAGCGGTCGAGATACAGGACCAGCTGCCCTACACCGAGCCCCCTTTTTGGTATTACCCCACCCGACAGTCGCTCGGGCATGCGCTACTGCAACAGGGAGACTTTGCCAATGCCGAGGCGGTATATCGAAAAGATCTGGAACAATATCCGCGTAACGGCTGGTCTCTGAAAGGCCTGAGCCTCGCGCTGGCAGGACAGGGCAAACAAGAAGAAGCCAGGCAGGCCGAGAAACAATTCGAGACCATCTGGCAGCGCGCAGACGTGAAACTGGACAGCTCGGTGCTTTAACACGTACCGCGCAAGAACAGCATTCTTTCTACTAGATGGGGACTTGCTGCACCCCGGCCGGCCGTCACAGACCGGGGGCGGTGAGAGGTATTTAGCGGTCGGATGTCGCCATGATTTCATCCAGGATATGCAGGGCATCAGACACGTGCGAGAGCCGATCGGCAACACTCATGCTGTCCGGCCGCACAGCGATTTTGACTCCGACCACGTCGAGCCTGGAAGCCGCCGCTGCTGAGAGGCAACGCTGGAACTCGGTCTCAGTCAGCAGGGATGTGGGCTCGAAGGCGCCGATGCCAAACGCCTGCGCAGGTGGCATATGCGTATCGCGCCAGGCTCCATAGGCGCTCTCCTGATCGGACGCGCCCGAAAACATCAGGCCTTTGAGTAAACCCGCCGCGCGCGCCGCCTCGATATGTCGGACAGGTCCGTCGACACTACGTGCCTCAATGGCAGAACGCCCCCAGTTAACGCAAATACTGATCGGTGCACCACCCGCCTGCCGGGCTTGTTCAATCGCAGCAATTTCTGCCTCCAGCGGCAAAAAGCCCTTGGCTGGTGCCTGCCCTTCGACATGCGCGTCACAGTGTTCCAGCACCAGTGCGGCCCCGTCCCAGTCCCACGAAGCCAGGGTCTGCAGTGAGGCCGCCAGCGCATCGGCGTCCGGAGATCCCGCCTCGGTTACCCGGGGCGATGCCTGTATCAGAATGGCGCTGACCGCCTGACGTCCGAGGTGTCGATTCAGTCGGTGAATCGCGTTGCGCGCTTCCTCGAAAAATGCCAGCGCGGCCTGACGTCCGGCTTCATCCGCGGAAGCCAAACCAAACTCGGCATTTTTTCCCAATCGCTGCATCACGCCGGGCATGGTGGTGAAAACAAAATCCCAGGTCGGATCAATCGTCGAAAGAAACCAATCCTCGTCCTCAGCGTGCAGTGTGCCGGTAAAGGGATGCTCCAGACCACGCACATTGGACATCCCCTTCAAGCCTTCGAAATACGCCGTCTGCAAAGCAGGATCCCAATGATCAGTAATTGGAGCAGTGGCATAGGCGCCGACAAAGTACTTCATGGTGCAGTTCCGATCGTAAAATTTTCTAATAAATGGCCACCGGGGTGTGGCCGCTGCAGCTTAACATCAGAACCCGACCCGCCAGAACGCCGGCGCTCGCTTTTTTTCAGAATTGGTATGACCGCTACCCGCCTGAGAGAAAAACACTTCCGCAACATTCGATAACCGCTATCCAAACCTGCAGGTATTCTCCGGGAAAAGCCCCGGCGATTACGTAATGCTGCATCAATGGAGCAAATTAAGGCGTCATAATCGACGCAGGGTTTGCTGTCACGATTTCAGAGCATGGACATTCACCAATAAAATAGAGTCCACAACACTGGCCTTCTCGCACTACTTGAGGCCTTCAGCCCGTTGAATCGTGCCAGGAGAGTTCTATGGACGACATTGCCATCAGACCGGAACAACGCAGTGACGTGGATCATGAATTACATAAAGTCACCCACTTATGGCTGCAGCGCGCTCAGGTTTCCCAGTGCGCCCACTATGACGCCGCCAATTTTTATGAACGCTTATTCCTGACACTGGGCTGCCTGGTTGTCGCACTTTCTGCAATTATCGGCAGTACCGAAGTACTCCTCTCCTCCGAGACGATTTCGCAATTGGGCCCCGACGCGGTCAAATCCGTATCCGGGGTCATTAGCCTGGTAGTGGCGATTCTCGCAGGCCTGCAGACCTTTCTGAAGCTCAGCCAAAAGTCAGAGAATCACCGTGTGGCGGGCGCCAGGTATGGCGAGGTACGGCGATCCCTGGAAGAGCTCGATATCCTTACGGCGGAATCCCTGTCCGCATCGAAGGAGGAGCTGCACAACATCAAGCAGAATGTCGATGATCTGGCACTGCACTCTCCAGAGCTGCCGAACCATATTTTGAGGCGGCATGGTGGTACCGACGCGTAGCCTGAATGAAGCGTTTGAATACTCGCAGGTATTACGGCTAGCGATCGGGGCATTTTGGGTAGCTCTCCGCGGAAAAGGTTCTGAGGTGCGCTTAACAAGCCCATAAGGGTTGCGTGGCAGCCAATCGACAATCCCGATTCATCCCAACGTCATAACGGCGATCGCCTCTTCCAGGGACTCCACTGACATACGCGAACCATCTAATCGAATCGGCCCCACGGATTCTTCCGGATACTTTTCATACAGAGCGAGGATGATTTTCAACCAGACTGCAGAATTTTCAGCCAACAATGAGCTCGTAGTTCATTAAATACAGCTTATACAGGTCCGCACTACGAATAGTGGATACTCTCAGTCCACTTTAAACGGTAGACATCCCCTAATGTCAGCTAGAAAATACTGCGCTTGAAAGACCAAGCTGCAACATCCTGCTGAATGGGGAAATAATGAAAAAGTCTCTGTATTTGTGCTTAGCGTTTGCGATGAGCATTCTAGTTGGTTGCGCCCACACCGCACCGAAAGAAGCTTCACAAATCCGTGTTACTACGGTGCTCAATCAGGAAATTACTGTTCCGGTTGACCTGAAGGTTGGCTACTACGTACATGAATCCAAGCATCATGGTGCCCTCTTCACAGCGAAGGGACTACGAGCGCTTTCCACTGTGGGCCCAAAGCAGTTTGATGCGGCAATGGAAGGTGTGTTCTCCGAATATTTCACCTCCATTGAGCCTATCGAAAATGACACAGAATACGATCTGGTATTCCGCATCGGTTCTGACCTCGAAATTACCTCCTGGCCGAATTACATCGCCAACCTGACCATCGAGGTTCACGATATTCATACCGACAAGGTATACAACGTCACCAGCCGCAAAATGACCACCAGTGGCAATGTTTTCGATAAATTCGCTATTTACAATGTTTACGCCGGCGCGCTGAAGGAAGGCCTGTTTAAATCCCTCAACCTGATCGGTCCGGCGGGTATCGAGACTCTGGTCCAGAAAGAGGAGACTCCAAAACTGGATCTCTATACTGATACCCGATTCTTGAATTTCGACAAGCCCGCGTTCACCAGTTCTGGCTTTTACATCAACGACTCCGGCGAAATTGCTACCACCTGGCACGGCTTGAGCCAGTGTAAAGCGGCCAAAGTATTCGTTGGCGACCAGAGCTATCCGGCGCGTCTAAAAGACCACAGCCTGTTGCTGGATGTGGCGGTACTGGAGACCGGCAGCACTCCCGCCGCTCATGCAAAGATCGCCAGTGACAAAATCTCTGGCGCCAACCTGGGGCAGCAGATACTCGCGACCGGCTACCCGCTCGCGAATGTGCTGAGTGGCTCGCCCAACCTGACCATTGGCAACCTTAGCTCCATTGGCGGCTTGAAAGGACGCAAAGGCCAGTTCCAGATTTCCGCTCCCATCCAGCCGGGCAACAGTGGCGGCCCCGTGATCACCCTCGACGGCACTGTGCTGGGCATGGTGACCAGCAAACTCAACAATGAAGAGTCCGAAAATGTCAACTTCGCAAACTCATCACGGTTGCTGAAGCGCTTTTTTGAAGTGAATGAGATTGACTTCGAAGAAGCCCTGATCGACAAATCCAGCACCGATTTCAGCAAGGCGTCCGTGCTTTCCCAAAATTTCACCGTTCAGGTCGCTTGTTACAGGTAATTCAGCATGACTAAAAAAATATTCTCTCTGATTCTGAGCGTTTCATTTGCCATGTTCGCCCAGGCCAACGTGGAAACCCAGGCTGTTGATTACCAGCACGAGGGCCGTGAGTTCCCGCCGATTTTCTTCGCGGCGAGTGAATACAACGATGAATTGTTTAAGCTGCTGAAGGAAGAGGGTTCCTTCGAATCCATCGACAACGATGTAGGCACGCTGCCTATTGGGGTTGTCGCACTCGTCAGTAAGGAACAGAAAGCTGACGCTGCCAACTTTGCCACCCTGATGCTCTCGGCATCGACGCTGGGTATCACGCCAATCGTGGGTGGTGACCAGGTGTCGGTACAGTATTTCGTGCGCGTGCAGAATGAGGGTGTGGCTGAATTTACCTATCAGCTCGACGGTGTAGAAGCGACCAGCCTGTATAGTGCCGGCCAGCTGGACTACAACGCTGAGGACAAGCAATTTGTCCTCGACTCGCTGCAGACGTTCCTCACCGACCTCAAGAATAATGAGGACGTTCAGGAAGTGTTCGAAGAATACTATCTGTATTTCGACGAAGAGCTCTGAAACCTAAGCCATGATCACTGTCCACCCGGCGAGGGTGGACAGGGGTGGGCAGGGATACGCTTAACCGAGGTTGGCCTTGAACAATGCCAGCAGTCGATTACGAGCGCGCTCTGCCTGGGCCGGGTTATGGGCCATGGAGTCTGATGGGCACCAGCCATGCAGGGTGTCCTCGTAGACTTCGATCTCCGCTTGCTTTCCTGCCGCATCAAAAGCCTTGCGCAGTTCGACTTTCGCTTCCGGATCGCGCTCATCGTCGTTCTCGGCAATCGCCACCAGAAAACCTGCATCAATCTTTGGCACCAGACGATGAGGGCTATCCTCACGATCAGTGACCAGTCGACCGCCATGAAACGAGGCTCCCGCTCCAATCCGCTCGGGCATGTCAGCAGCCAGGCGGAACGCGTATGACCCAGTCATGCAAAAACCCAGGGTGCCGATTTTTCTGGCAACATCGACAGAAGGCTGGCTATCCAGAAACTGAACAAAAGCACGCCCGTCTCTGACCGCCGTCGCACTAGACAGAGTCCCCGCCTGCTCCCTCGCCTTCGGCCAGATAGACTTGCGCAACTCCGGGCCGATCACGGTAGTGTCGGCAGGCAACAGGCTACCCTGCATGGTGCGATAGTAAGGATTAACCACCAGAACGGAATAGCCCTCTTCTGCCAGGCGCTTCCCCATTTGCCGATACGCTGGGCGAATACCAAAAATATCGGGCCACAGGATCACACCGGGATGCCTACCGTTCGCAGGGTGCACAAAGTACGCATCGGCTTCCCCATCGGGTGTCGCAATCTTCACTTCTTTTTCAGTCAGGTTCGAAGCCCAGGCCCCAGGTAACAGGGTTGCCAATGCGGCGCCGAGTCCCAGGCGGCCGAAGTCCCGTCGGCTCAGGCCCCGGTTAAGGAAATACGCTTCCGCTTCTTTATTGCTTTGTTCGTTGCACATAGTTTTATCCTGAACGGTCTTTATTGGAGATCTAGTACTCAGAGTACGGAAATCTGGATCAACCGGTCAAACGCGCAGCGATGGATCGAGTAGCTTGCCTGAGACATAACAGCCCACCCTGCATAAATATTGCACAATCCATCGGATTCCGGCATGGTTACGCGCATCGAAGCGCAGGAAGTGGATGTCCGAGCATCGCGCAGCAATATACCCTCGTGGCCAGCTGATACCCGGCCCTGACAAGGAGAAGTCACCATGGCAGACCAGATTCCCCCGGGACCGGAAGAAAAACCCCAACAACGATCATCATCGAATCCCGAGCAACCCACGCCGTCAAATCCAGAACAGAGTTCACCGGAATCCGCTACCACGCCAGCAGAGCAGATTGGTGAACTGTTGCATGAAGCTTCGGTAAACGAGCGGGAAGCGATCAAGGAATCGATCGAAAATCTCAACAAACCATCCTTCTTTCGCCGCTTTATCAAAGAGCTCAAACAGGCAACCTGGGATCATCTCGCCAGCCTCGGGCGCAGCTTCTATGGCATCACCCTCGCCTTTGTCATTGCGGTATTAGCACCCGTACTGATGACGGGCGTGGTCTCCGATAAGCTCGAAGCCATGGATTCCAAGCTGGACAGCAATGTCAGCGGTGCATTGGAAGAGTTTGGCAACAGCGATGCCGTGAACCAGTTTTCGCTGGCGCTGGAAAACCAACTTGCACTCGCCAGCAATGGTCAGGCCAAGCTCAATGAACATGTACAGCAGTTTGAAGGGGTTTTGGCCAACTCCGGGGAGACCTTGCAGGCACAACTGCAGGCCTTCGAGGGATGGATGGGACAGGTCGATGACAACGTGGGCCAGCTGACGGCCAACCTCAATCAGATTCAGGGCCAAATGGGCAGCCTCAACAGCCTGCTCCAGCGCGCGCAACAGCAAGAGCAGGAAAACCTGTTCCGGGAACATATTTCCACACTGCAGACCGATGGACAGCGTTTTCTCGCCGCCGCCAGCCGCGCCGACGCGGACTATCAGGATCATCGACAGTGGTTGAAAACAGTCATGTATCTTACCCACAGCCTGCCGATCGCCAACGCCGACCTCAGCCTGCTGCAGGACACCATGCAAACGGTGGTCGCCGGGCGCGATGAGTTTGACACGCCCTCTTCACAAATTCAGGAAGCACTCACAATTCTCGAAGTCCTGACCCTGCTCAGCCAGGCCAGTTGATGCGAAACCGTGACACGGTTTCGTCACGGTGATACAACTATTCCCAGCAAGGCTGCCAGTGATGGCAGCCAACTTTCTATTCTGAATCCGGAGCATTGATGATGAAGCGCATCGTATTGTGGATTGCCGCCAGCCTGCTTTCGAGCCCAACACTCGCAATACCAGAACTGAAGGGCACACCTCAGGATCTGCGAGGCCTTCTCTACCCCGAGGCGCGGACGGTGGTGATTTTTGCGGAGGCTGAAAAGACCGCATATTCCGATCGCGCGATTGTCAGCCTGGTCGTCACCACAGACGCGCGCTTGCTGGCGGAAGCCATCGCCACGAACAGTCGCATTCGTCAGCAACTGGCTACTTCGTTGACCAGCGCGGGGGTTCCGGCGGACCACATCAAGAATTCCCGCTTCTCTTCCTCCCCCCAGTACGGCTGGCTTGGTAAGAAACCAAGCAGCTACAAAGTCATCAACCGGGTCGCGGTCACCATCGACAGTGAATCGCAGTTGCAGGAGATTGCACGCTTGGCCGATCAAAATGCGGAAGTGGAACTGTCCGATACCACGTTCGAACATACGCAGGAGGATGCCTACAGCAAAGAAGTCAAAAAGCTGGCACTCGCCAAGATCATGGAACAGAAAGCGGAGTATGAAGAGGTTCTGGGGGTATCGCTGGAGCCGATCGGCATTCGCTCTTCCCGTATCGACCATCGTGCCACCGCCGGTGCTAGCGCGCTGGAAGAAGTGGTGGTGACCGCAGCCCGCGTCGCTGACACATCGAGCTTTCGCCAACCGGAGCCAACGGACGCCTCGTTTGACGAATTGGTTTATGAAGCAGAGCTGTCGGTGGATTTTACAATCAAGCCCCAATAATAACTGGCTTTCCGCTTTCGATATCAAGCTCAGGCTAAGGCAATTCCCGTGATGGATATTCTGTGGTTACTACTCGGCGCTCTCGCTGCCTTGCCATTGATTTGGTGGGCCCGCGGCAAACGCATCGAAACCCAGGCGAAGCTCTTTGGGCAGGGCCTGGTTATCGCAGCCATTATCTATATCGGATTCGCGATCGCCTGGGGATCCGCCATCTGGATACTTATCGAGGGGCTGGGCGTCTTGCTGTATGGAGTCTTTTTTCTGTTAGGGAGCAAGAAAGGCGTGGTCTGGATCGGGGTGGGCTGGTTGCTGCATCCGCTATGGGATGCCGCACTGCATCTCTACGGACCCGGCAGTGAGGTCGCACCGCGCTGGTACGCGGTTGCCTGTCTTTCTTTTGACGTGGTGGTGGCCGGCTACCTCTTTTGGCTCGCAACCACTGGCCGCAAGCGAGCAACGCGGCAAACGGCGTAAACCTGTTCAGGCCGGACCCAAGCAGCCCCGCGGTACCTAGCCCCGTGGTACCTAGCCCCGTAGTACCTAGCCCCGTAGTACCTAGCGACGTGGTACCTAGCCAACAGAATAGGCAAGAATCTGGCTGATGCCATTCAGCCCCCGACCGCTCTCTGCATGCCACTCCAGCACCGCATCCTGTACGGCAGACCAATCGCGCTGCGAAGACGGTGTCTTGGTCACTACCCCCTCCCGAATCAGTGCTTGCACCATGTCAGGAGAGAAGATCAGGGTATCCACCCCCATACGGCGCAGGAAGACCTGTGCAGTCTTTCCTCCCAACCGCGAACCGCCCTTTCGCAACGCACGTAAATTATCGGAATAGCTGGCGATGTCCCAGCTGGCAAAGTAATTACCCAGGCCACTGTGTGCGCGAGAGAGCTCCAGGAAATACGTGGCATTGTCACGAATGGCCTTGGTCTTGGCCCAATGCTTGATCATCCCCTCTTCTTTCATCACCGCTTCCAAGCCGTCATCGGGCATGAACGCACAATGATGCAGATCAAAGCCGTGAAAAATCTCTTCAATGCGCGGCCATTTCTTTTCAACAACTTTCCAGTTAAAACCTGCCTGCATCACCGCCTTGGAGACTTCCGATAACCAGCGACCATTTTCGATCCGCTTCAGAGCGGCAGCAGACTTTGGCTTTTTCAGCTGCTGCTCGAGCGCACCTTCGCCACCGAAACGTTCGATCACCGGCGCTTCAATATCGCTAAATTTTCGCATGCTTCTCTTTCATCCAATTCAGTCTTATCACTCGCATTTCAAAGATCACCATCTGCACCTGCCCTGCCGATCACGCCCTATAGCAACAGCAACCAGCTAAAACCGGCAATCACCAGCGAGGCCAGCACGCTCAAAATGGCCCCTTCCCTCACCATTTCCTGAATACGCACTTTTCCTGTGCCGTAAGCAATGGCGTTCGGTGCCGTAGCAACCGGCAACATAAATGCACAACTGGCGCACATCGCAGCAGGTATCATCAGCACTTTTGGATCCAGCCCAGCAGAGGCCGCTGCGACCGCGAGGATCGGCATCAACAGCGTCGCCGTCGCGGTATTGCTGGTAATTTCCGTCAGGAATGTCACGGACAGGCACAGCAACACCAGCATCAGCCATACCGGCATCGTCGTCAGGAAGGTCAACCCATCGCCCAGCATGTCACTCAGGCCTGATGCGGTGAATCCCTTGGCAATCGCGATACCACCGGCGAAAAGCAATAGCATTCCCCAGGGAATTCGCTCGGCAGTTTGCCAGTCCAGCAGCCGGCCGCCCTTGCCATTGGGGATCATAAACATCGCTACCGCCGCCCCCAGCGCAACGGTACTGTCACCAGCCCCTTCGATACCGAACAGGCCGCTCCAGCCACCAAATGGCTCCCGCCGCGTCACCCACAACACAATGGCGACAGCGAAGACCGCCAACGTGCGGATCTCTTCCGTACGCCAGGGGCCGACCGTGGGTACCTCAATGGGTTTTTCCAGCGACACATTGCGAGTTAACCACAGGGCCATCAACGGTAGCGTCACCAGCACAATGGGAATACCGATTTTCAGCCAGTCGAAGAAACTGAATTCATAGCCGGTAAACTCCTCATAGATCCCCATAAAAATCACATTGGGAGGTGTGCCCAGCGGGCTACCGACTCCACCGAGGCTGGACGCATAGGCAATCCCGAGTACCAGCGCAATGGTCAGTCGATGGTTATCGGCGCGGTTCAGAATCGCGAGTGCAATCGGCAACATCATCAGGATGGTCGCGGTATTGGATATCCACATGCTGAGCAAGCCAGCCGCGAGCATAAACGCCAGTACCATCCGGCGCCCGCTGGAAACTCCGACAATCCGCAACATATACAGTGCGAGCCGCTCATGTGCGCCACTTTTCTCCAGTGCCGTCGACAGAATAAATGCGCCCATCAGCAATAAAATGACATGACTGCCCAGAGAAGACGCGACCAGCTTGTGATCGGCAACCCCAAACACCGGCAACAGTACAAAGGGTACCAGCGACGTGGCTGGAATCGGCAGGGCTTCAGTGATCCACCAGATCACCGTGAGCAGCGTGATCGCTGCCGTAATTGCCGGCAGGTATGCCATACCCGATGCCGTCAGGCCGAAATAGAAAGCTGCGGCCAACAGTGGCCCCAGCGGAATAAATAATCGCCTCGTCACGCTCTCTCCAACTTCTTATTCTTTGTCTCGCTCACAAGCCATGTCAGGCCAACTAAATGTGGGGGGATGGTACTACAGCCATCGCCAAGCCAGCGGAACCAGCCCGGGCCGAGGTACACTTACCGCCGCGAAAAGCGACGATGGTTCCCGGCAATTTCCTGCATCACGTCTTCGCGTACGCCCGCCTGCTCGGCAAAGCGGGGCCAGCCTGCCACAGCTTCACCCACCTCTTCGATCAATGCCACCGGCTTTTTGATACTGATTGACTCACCAACAGCGATCAGATCTTCCAGTACAAAATGATCGCGTTTGCCGTTCAACGTCATCTGGTGCTGGCTCGTCCATTGACCACCGGGATTATGGGCATAGGTCAAGTCAAATGCGGGAGACAGCGCCCACTGCCCGTCACGGCTCATCGTGAAAGCGGTATTTTTTGTGTGGTCATCCTGGTTACGCGCCAGTACATTGAAGACCATACGTCGGTATTGCTGGATCGCCTCACTTTTCGGCAGCCCCAGGGCACGCATGACCGAAAAGATCTGCTCGTAGGAGTGTGCTCCCGCCTGATTGAAATCCAGATGCCCGAGACCACAAAGCGACAGCATGTGGACCTTTTCGGTGCCCGCCTCCGCGGTAACGCGATCAAATCGACGGGTCATAAAGTGCGCACGCCCCCCCTCCTGTAACAGGCGGGACTCCGACATCTCAATTCCAGCGGCCTGTGCCATCAGGTAGTAAGCATATTCAATGCGCCCGAACCCCTGTGAAGCACCCAGCTCAATATCGTCGACACCGTCAAACTTCAGCAGCCAGTAATCAAAGCCGGGGGGCGCCGGGACTTGTCCGGAACGCACATCTCCGCTGCTGTTAATGGCGATCACCGCTTTCGCGCGCGCGCCGCCGGCACTGGTCCCTACGCGGAGAATATCTCCCAGGGCATCGGCATCTGCGCCCCCGCCATTTCCAAATTGCGATGTCAGACCGCGCTGGCGGTGGGTTACCTGTTGGGCCAGGGCCACCAGCTCGGCAATCTCAACCGGTGCCGACTCCCGAAAACGGTTATCCACGGCCGGTTCAAATTCCAGCGCACCCATGCCACGTGTTCCGGTGTAACAGAGCCGCTCGATTGGGCTGAACTCGGCGGGCGTCCGCCCCTGCCGCGCCAGCCAGGCATCAATAATCGCGTTACCAAATTTGTCCGGCAACGCATCCGCCAACAATCCCGGAAGCCCCCGATAGGTTTCACGACTCAGCCCGGGAAAAGAGAACAGGGTTTGTCCCCCATCCGTGGGCATGAACAGAGGCGACACTTCGAGACCTGAATGGGCGAACTCCGGATCATATTCGAACACGCCATAGCCGTTGGGGTGCCAGGACACCGCCCCAACGCGCCGCCCCCACATGCGCACAATGGCAGTTTCAATACGCTCAACCATGTATCTCCCCCGATAGATCAGAGATCTGCTGTTACCAGTCGGACTTGGGACGGGTCCGTTTTTGTGGTCGGCGACCACTTGCCCGCTGACGCGGCAGCCCTTTCCGTTCCGCCAGCTGCAATGGACTGAATCCCGGCTCTGGCAGCAAGCCATCAAGGCCCGACAGCTGCCCGAGCTCGCGCAGCACTGCAACCAGGCTATCCAAGCGTCCGCGTCCGGCTTCGAGCCCCTTTACGGTGGAAACAGAGAGCCCGGCCCGGCTGGCCAGCTGCGCCTGGGTCAGGTCGGCCAGCAAGCGCTGCGCACGCAGGCGCTCCCCCAACCCTTCCAAAATCTGTCGATCTGTTCTGGCGTCCATATCATTAATAGATGAAATTAAAGCTATTAGCAGCAAAATAGCCCAATTGAAGCTGCTTTTTCAACTATTAATATAAAACCAATAAGAGCTGAATTTCCATCCTTTAACCGAAAATAAGGAAATAAAAGGTGGATTTCCAGCTACCCAATAATATCCATGCCGGCACTAGGAATTACCGGCCAGTCACGGCACACTGTGGCACGCAATACACAGCATCTCCGTCAGCTCGACCAACACAAGGAAGTCCGATGTCCAGCATCCCGAATACGGTTGAAGTCCTGGAAAAGCTCCGCTGGAATTCCCACCTGTGTAAACACAGTCACTTTCGCGCTTCGATGAAAGGTCGCAATTTGCACGTACTCTGCGGTGTGCCGATCGTGATTATCAACCTGATTCTGGGCTCGCTGTTTTTCTCACTGATCAATGCTGAGCTCCCGGACTGGAGCAAGTGGACCGGCGCCTTTCTCGCACTCATCACCGCCCTGCTGGGTGGCGTGCAAACCTTTTTTAACTTTAAGAAGAATTACGAGGGGCATCGGGAAATCGGCAACGAATACCTTGCTGTCGCGCGGGAGTGCGAGCGACTGATCGCACTCTACTTCGACCGCATCCTCGACCTGGCACACCTCTCGGAGAAGATCGCCGAGCTCAACGGTCGCTATGCCGATATCAACCAGCGCGCAGAAGAGTACATTGTCTCGGACAAGGTTTACCGCGAAGCGCTGCGCATGCAAAACGCCAAGGCACAGCGAGAGCCTTCTCTCGTGCAACACGCACGAAAAAGCCAGCGCAGCGACAAAACCCAAACGGCAGAACCTGCGTAACAATCGATGGGCAGAGTGACTGGCCGGGTGTGACGACGCGCCACATGGCAGCTTGCACTTGAATAGCAACACTGAAGCGGTAGCATGAATACCCTGCGACAACCGCCCTGTGTGGCTGTACGCCCAAAACAATAACAACCATTCAGAAAAGAACACATGGCAAACCAGCTGCAGGAATTGCTAGAACTCTGGCACCAGCAAAAGCATGGTCGGGAGTGGGTGCTGGGTACGATTTTCCGCACCTCGGGCCCCTGCTACCGCAAGGCTGGTGCCATGATGCTATTCGACAGCCTCGGCAAGCATTACGGCCTGCTGAGTGGGGGCTGCCTGGAGTCCGACATTCAGCGCCATGCACAACGGGTATTGCAGACAGCCCAATCTGCCACGCTGTGTTACGACGGCAGTGACGAAGACGACTTCGCCTTCCAGCTCGGTATCGGCTGCGGTGGAACCGTTCATATCCTGTTGCAGCCCGTGCTCCCGCAAACTGATTACCTGCACCTCGATCAACTGCGCGCACACCTGCTGCGGCGGGAAGGCTGCATCTATCGTCAGAAGATCGCCGTCGATGGCGAAACCGCAAGCGCCATCGTTATACCGACCGCCGGTCGTCTACCCGCAAAAGCCACACTCATCACCGACAATGATGGCGAGTGGTTACAGACGCCCGCCGCTCCGGTGCCTCACGTACTGCTGATCGGCGCTGGCATCGATGCCCGCCCGATGGCGGAGCTTTGCCGCAGCCAGGGGTGGCAGGTCAGCCTCTGCGATGCGCGCCCGGCCAACGGCCGTGCCGCCTACTTTCCCGGATGCACACTGCATCACTGCGCGCCCTGTGAGTTGGCCGAGGTCGCGGACCTCCGTCAGTTTGATGCGGCCGTCTTGATGTCGCATAACCTGCAGATGGACGCGGATGCCCTGGAGTTGCTCACGCGGCAGCCCTTACCATCCCTGCGGTATCTCGGGTTATTGGGCCCGGCAAGTCGCCGTGATCGCGTCCTGGAGCTCGTCGGTATGGAACTGGCCGACGTCAATCGGCACACACGTTTGCATGCGCCGATTGGCCTCGATCTGGGCGGCGAATTACCGGAAAGTATTGCTCTGGCCACGTGTGCAGAAATGCACGCGGTACTGTTTGACGCGAGCGCCCGCGGATTGACCCGGGAAGATCCCATCGCTGCCTCACCGTCTTTGGTCGCAGCAAGCGGATGAATGCATCCACGCCGAATATACAGGCCATTGTACTGGCCGCCGGAGCGTCCAGCCGCTATGGCAACTGCAAGCTGCTGGAAGAAATTCACGAGCGCAGTCTGTTGCAGCACACCGTGGACACCCTGGCGGCTGCAGGCATGCACGAAGTCACCATTGTGAGTGGCGCCTGGCACGAAGCACTGGTCAGGCGACACCCCGAGTTACCGATGATTCGAAACCTGGCATGGCAACGCGGCATGGGGCAATCGATTGCGTTTGCGGCGTCCCACCTGCGCGACACAGAGCCAATGGCGGATGCGCTACTCGTGGCCCTGGCGGATCAGCCCGCTATTGCGTCCGCCGACTACCGGCGGCTGATCCAGAGATGGCGTGACGCCAGCAGGCCAGAGGCGACCATTGTGTGTAGCACTTATGCCGGACGCCGGGCAGTGCCGGCCGTATTTCCGCGCAGCTGTTTTGAACAACTGTGCGCACTCGATGGTGACAGTGGCGCACGGCACTTGCTGCGCACGCCACAAGATGCTGCACATGCTGCAGAAATCCTGGAGTACCCATTACCCGCGGCAGCGCGGGATATTGACACCCCTGAAGACTGGCGAGCCTACGGAGACCAGCCATGCAAATTACCGTAAACGGTAAGACCCGAGAAATCGATGTCGACAATGATACGCCGCTGCTGTGGGTGCTGCGTGACACGCTGCAACTAACCGGAACCAAATTTGGCTGCGGCATGGCGCTGTGTGGTGCCTGCACGGTACACGTGGATGGCCAGCCGATCCGCTCCTGTGTCACACCCGCCAGTGCGGTGGCCGGCAAGCAGATCACCACGATCGAGGGCCTCTCCGAGAAAGGTGATCACGCGCTGCAGCAAGCCTGGATCAAGCACAACGTGCCCCAGTGCGGCTACTGCCAGAGTGGCCAGCTGATGTCCGCCGCCGCGCTGTTGGCCAGCAATTCGAATCCCAGTGACAGCGACATCGACAAGGCCATGAGTGGCAACCTCTGCCGCTGCGGCACCTACCCGCGCATCAAGGCAGCCATCAAAGATGCCGCCAATGGCCTCGCCTACGATGCCGGCCCGGTAAAAAGCCAACAGGGAGGGCAAAGCTAATGGCTCAATCAATCACCCGTATCGATCGCCGTCGCTTCCTGCAAATCACCGGACTGACCACCGGTGGGCTGGTACTCGGCTCAGCATTACCCGGCTGGCAGCCGGCCTGGGCGCAGGGCCTCGCCGATAATGGCGAGCTCAACCTGTTTGTAAGTGTCCACCCTGACGATACCGTGTCCATCGTGTGCCACCGCTCAGAGATGGGCCAGGGAATTCGCACCGGCCTGCCACAGGTGGTTGCCGACGAGCTGGAAGCCGACTGGAACAAGGTCAACATTGTGCAGGGACTGGGTGACGCCCGCTATGGCAGTCAGAATACCGATGGCTCGCGCAGTATCCGCCGATTCTTCGATGCAATGCGCAAGATGGGCGCGAGCGCCCGCGCCATGCTGGAGAACGCCGCCGCTGAAACCTGGAAAGTGCCGGCGAGCGAATGCCGAGCCGTCAATCACACCGTGCAACATATACCCACCAGTCGCAGCCTGCGCTTTGGCGAGCTGGCGGAAGCGGCCGCACGCCAGCCCGTGCCCGATGAATCCACCCTTAAGCTGAAAGACAGCAAGGCGTTCCGGTACATCGGCAAACCAGTGGATACCGTCGACACGCCAGATATGGTGGTCGGCAAAGCCCTCTTTGGCCAGGACGTCGTGATCGACAATATGCTGATTGCCAGTATCGAGCGCGCGCCGGTGCTGGGATCCAAGATCGCCAAACTGGATGACAGCGCCGCGCGTAACGTCAAGGGCGTGGTCGCCATCGAGCGGCTCGATGGTGGTATCGAACCCCCACTATTCCATCCCCTCAGCGGTGTCGCGGTGCTTGCCGACAATACCTGGAGCGCGATGAAAGCCCGCAAGCAGCTCAAGATCGAGTGGAGCGACAGCAACAACAGTGAACACAACAGCGAGGCCTATCTCGCGACCCTGAAAGAACGGGTGCAACAGCCCGGCCGCACGCTGACCAGCCACGGTGACTTTGCCAGCGCACAAAGTGCCGCCGCAAAAAACCATAGCGCGCTGTATACCGCCCCCTATCTTGCCCACGCCACCATGGAGCCACCTGCTGCTACGGCAATGACCACGGACGACGGGTGCGAAGTGTGGGCCTGTGTACAGGACCCGCAATCCGTACAGCAGAATGTCGGTGGTGCACTGGGGCTGCCGCCAGAAAAAATCAAGGTCAACGTCACCCTGCTGGGCGGCGGTTTCGGACGCAAATCCAAGCCCGACTTTGTGATCGAAGCAGCATTGCTGTCACGCAAAATGAAACGCCCGGTGAAAGTGGTCTGGAGCCGCGAAGATGACATTCACCACGATTATTACCACGCGATCAGTGCGGCGTATTTCCAGGGCGCACTCGATGACAAAGGCCGCGTGACCGGCTGGCTTCAACGGACGGCTTTCCCCAGTATCGGCGGCACCTTCCAGGCAGGGGCCGATCATCCGGCATCATTCGAGCTGGATCTCGGCATGTCGGATATGCCTTACGACATTCCCAATCGCCAGACAGAAACCCAGCAAGCGGAATACCATGCACGCATTGGCTGGTTACGCTCGGTATCGAATATCCAGAACGCCTTCGGGGTCAGCAGCTTTGCAGATGAACTCGCGCACGAGAGCGGCAAGCGCCCGGATCGATTCCTGCTGGAACTCATTGGTAAAGACCGGCAAATCAATCCCAGCCAGGGCGACTATAAATACGGTAACTACGGTGAGCCCCTGGAGAAGTTTCCGGTCGATACCGGTCGACTCAAGGCGGTACTAAAACGCCTGGCGAAAAAAGCGGACCTGAATGCCAGGGGCGATCACGAAGCCGGCGAAGGGGAAGGATGGGGTATCGCGGTCCACCGCAGTTTCCTTTCCTATATCGGTATCGCTACCAAAGTCAAAGTCGCGGAAGGCAAACTGGATATTCTGGAGATGCACTGCGTCGCCGATGTGGGCCTGCCAGTGAATCCGGATCGCGTGCATTCACAAATGGAAGGGTCGATGGTGTTCGGCTTGAGCCTGGCACTAATGGGTGAAATCCGCATGGAAAATGGTGCTGTTACCAACAGCAACTTCCACGACTACCCATTGTTACGGATGCATCAGAGTCCGCCCATGACGGTGGAAATTGTGGATTCCAAGGAAGCACCGGCCGGTGTCGGCGAGCCCGCTGTGCCGCCGGTCGCACCGAGCATCACCAATGCCATTTTTGCTGCGAGCGGCAAACGGATCCGCGACCTGCCCATCAACCGGCATCTGAAATTCACTTAGGACGGTTTTACCACAGCCTGGAAACAATAAAGCCCCGCATCGGGTCCGAATGCGGGGCTTTATTGTTTCGTTTCCGATTAACGACGGATTGTCGAGAGGCCCTATTTGGGCGGTAGGGAACCCGCAAAATCCACGCCGCGGTTTACCCAACCATCCAGGTCCGCCGCAATGGCGTCCTCTTCTACATACACCATACCCTTCAGCGGGCGACCGGTGTAATCCATGGGGCGGGTATAACGTTCGCCCAGGGCGTCCTGATAATTATCGGGACCAACCCGAACCATCAACTCCTCACCGACCACGCCACAGGCCATATGGCCGTTCAGCATAAATGCGAGACCGCCAAACATTTGCTTCTCCGTCAGCCCTTCATTGGGCTGAAGTAGCGTACGGACTTTCTCTGCCAGATCCTCGTTGTAAGCCATTGCGGCCTCCTTAATCATCCTTGTTAAATGCTGATGCCAAAACCGGCCCCAGGTCCGCCCAGGCGATCTCATCGCCGTCACGAAAATTGATACATCCAGTACCGTGCTTCACCTTGGGATGGATATCGAGATAGGACTGGATGTGCTCGCGCGCACAGGTATAGAGTGAAACGTAATTTTTCTGGCTGGCCACCGCAATCCAGCCTTTGCCAAACTCATACGTGGGCATCTTGTACTTGAGGGAAACCTGCGCCGAGGGGAAATTTTCGATAATAAAACGGTGCAAGGCCTCCACCCGCTCTTTGCGCTGTGGTGAAAGCCCGGTGGTGTAATCGGCGAACGGTTGCTGATCCTGCACCATATCTAAAAAGTTATTGTGGCTAACCTTTTAAGTGTAGCAGGAAATATGCAAATTGCTGGCAGCCGGAGTATCGGCGCACCAGCAGTAGTGAGAGAAAGAAAACTCCAGCGCACTGCGCCAGATGGTGCGACAGCCTGACTAGCTAGCCCTTGGCAAAACCTCCATCCGCCCATCACTGAGGTGATAGATGGCTCCTACCGCTTTGATTTTGCCTTCATCTTCCATTTTTTTCAGCACGTTACTGGAGCGGATTTTTTCGAGTGTCTGGTTCACATTAGTGCGCACCACCAGATTAACAAATTCCTCATTGTTACCGGTACGCTCCCCATCGTAGGGTGTCGCTGCGACCGCAGGCTGAATCGCTTCCACCAGACGGGTCACGTTTTCTAGCTTCACTCGGTTGATCGCACCCTTCACTGCACCACAGCCTGTGTGTCCCATCACCATGATGACTTTTGCCCCCGCCACTGCGCAGGCAAACTCCATACTGCCAAGTAACTCAGTGCAAAAAATGTTACCTGCCACTCTGGCGTTAAAAGCATCACCAATGCCCATATCCATCAGGATCTCTGCCGGTGCCCGCGAGTCCACGCAGCTCAGGATTGCCGCCGCAGGATACTGCCCACCCGCCGTCGCACGCATTTGTGCCAGATAATCCTGCCCCTTCATATTGCCGGTACGAAAACGCGCGTTACCAGCCAACATCCACGCAATGATCTCGTCCGGGGTCATTTTGTTCCGCTTCTCGCGGGTCAGGGCGCTCGCGTGGCCAGTTCGACTGTCCATCCCCAAACGCTCGCGCACCCCGATACCCGCCTGGCTTGCCCCCAGCCCAGCAGCTCCAGCACCCAGCGCCACCAACCCCTTCAGCCAGCGCCTGCGACTACTGCGGTCTGTAGTGGGATTCTGCTGCAAGTGATTGTGATCTG
Organism: Microbulbifer sp. ABF4_148; assembly: GCF_056158985.1. NCBI lineage: Bacteria > Pseudomonadati > Pseudomonadota > Gammaproteobacteria > Cellvibrionales > Microbulbiferaceae > Microbulbifer > Microbulbifer sp. ABF4_148. The sequence continues at coordinate 1,987,055 of NZ_JBSWUI010000001.1, read as the reverse complement.
ACGACATGACTCGGCACCTTTACTGAAACCAATAACTGTTCAAGCCCTCTTTCAGTAAAGACTATTTTCATGCCGTTGACCTGCCCTCAGGCCACCATGGCTCACAATCGACACCATGTTCAAACATCATTTTCCGATGCCTGACCAGCCTGCTGCGGACATAAAAAAGCCCACTCAAAGAGTGGGCTTTTCGTTGATCAGCGAGGAGACCAACCGATTAATCAACGAAGACCCGCGCATTGCGGAACAGGCGCATCCAGCCGGAATCTTCCTGCCAGTCGTCCGGATGCCAGCTGTTGCTGACCGTCCGGGCAACACGCTCCGGGTGCGGCATCATGATGCTCACGCGACCGTCCTCGGAACACAGGGAAGTAATACCATTTACCGAGCCATTCGGGTTGGCCGGATAAGTCTCGGTAATTTGCTGGTGATTGTTCAGGTAGCGCATGGCAATGGTGCCAGACTGCTCACAGGCTTCCAGTGCCTGCTGGCTGGCAAATTCCACCCGACCTTCACCGTGGGCGACGGCCACCGGCATGTAGCTGCCGGCCATCCCCTTGAACAGGACAGACGGCGATTCCTCCACACCCACCAACGCGAAGCGCGCTTCATATTGCTCAGACAGGTTGCGTACAAAACGCGGCCAGTGGTTGGCACCGGGAATCAATTCCTTGATGACAGAGAACATCTGACAGCCGTTACACACCCCCAGGCCGAAGGTATCTTTGCGGTTAAAGAAACCTTCAAATTGGTCACGCGCGCGCGGGTTGAACAGAATCGTCTTGGCCCAGCCCTCACCAGCGCCCAGTACATCGCCGTACGAGAAGCCACCACAGCCCACCAGGCCTTTAAAGCCATCGAGGGTAACGCGGCCAGCGAGAATATCGCTCATATGCACGTCCACCGCATCGAAACCCGCGCGGTGGAACGAGTGCGCCATTTCGACCTGGCTGTTCACACCCTGCTCGCGCAGGATCGCAACCTGCGGGCGTACCCCTTTACTGATATACGGTGCGGCAACATCCTCGTTGATGTCATAGCTGAGGTGCGCGGACAGACCTGGATCAGTCTTGCTGATCGCAGCGAATTCCTGCTCGGCACACTCGGCATTGTCACGCAGGGACTGGATCTTGTAGCTGGTCTCAGACCAGATACGCTGCAGGTCAGCGCGTTCGCGACTGAAGATCTCGGTACCGTTGAAGGTAATGCGCAGACGGCCGTGATTGTTCAGTTCACCAATCTGGTGAGCCGGCACACCGGCAGCGGCAAACTGGCCGACCATCATTTCCGCATCACAGGCAGGTACCTGCAGCACCGCACCCAGTTCTTCACTAAACAGTGCCGCCAGCGGGTTCTCACCCAGCTCGTAAATATCAACATCCACACCGACGCGACCGGCAAACATCATTTCTGCCAGGGTGACAAACAGACCACCGTCAGCGCGGTCGTGGTAGGCAATGACCCGGTCATTCTGCAGGGCGTCCTGCACAACGTCGAAGAAGCCCTTCAACGCTTTGGCGTCATCCAAGTCCGCCGGCACATCACCAAGCTGGTTGTACACCTGCGCCAGGCAGGATCCACCCAGGCGATTCTGACCAGCACCGAGGTCCACCAGAATCAGCGCGCTCTCACCCTTGTCGGTGCGCAGCTGCGGTGTTGCCGTTTTGCGTACGTCGATCACCGGGCTGAATGCAGAGATGACCAACGACAGCGGTGCGGTTACCGCTTTGTCTTCACCCTCGTCATTCCAGGCGGTGCGCATGGACATGGAATCCTTGCCCACCGGGATGGTGATACCCAGCTCCGGACAGAGGTCCATACCAATGGCCTCCACGGTACGGTAGAGCTTCTCTTCTTCGCCCGGATGGCCAGCGGCACACATCCAGTTGGCCGACAGTTTGATGTCAGACAGCTGTGCAATCGGGGTACAGGCGATATTGGTGATGGCTTCTCCCACCGCCAGACGACCGGAGGCCGGGGCATCCAGCAGCGCAACTGGCGTGCGCTCGCCCATCGACATCGCCTCACCGGCGTAGCTGTCATAGGCCACGGTGGTAACGGCGCAGTCCGCTACCGGCACCTGCCACGGACCCACCATCTGATCGCGGGAAACCATGCCGGTTACGGTGCGGTCGCCAATGGTGATCAGGAAGTTCTTGCTGGCAACGGTTGGCAGGCGCAATACGCGATCCGCCGCTTCATTCAGGTCAATGCCTTTCGTCTCGAAGGTCACCTTTGCCACGTCGCGTTTGGTGGCCTCACGGTGCATACGCGGCGGTTTGCCAAACAGCACGGTCATTGGCAGGTCCACCGGCTTGGCTTCAAACACAGTGTCGTTCAGCAGCAGGTGTTTCTCTTCGGTGGCCTCACCCACTACTGCGTAGGGGCAGCGCTCGCGCTCGCAAATTTGTTCGAAGCGGGCCAGATCTTCCGGCATGACCGCCATGACATAGCGCTCCTGGGATTCGTTACACCAAATCTCCAGCGGGCTCATGCCCGGCTCATCGCACGGCACATTGCGCAGTTCAAAGCGGCCACCGGTGCCACCGTCTTTGACCAGCTCCGGGAAGGCATTGGACAGACCGCCAGCACCCACGTCATGGATAAACGCGATCGGGTTCTTGGCGCCCAGCTGCCAGCACTGGTCAATCACTTCCTGGCAACGTCGCTCGATTTCCGGGTTCTGGCGCTGAACAGAGGCAAAGTCCAGATCCTCGGAGCTGGAGCCACTTGCCATACTCGACGCGGCACCACCACCCAGGCCGATCAGCATCGCCGGGCCGCCCAGTACGACCAGCTTGGCTCCGGGCTGGAACTCGGGCTTATCAATATGCTCTTCGCGGATATTGCCGTAGCCACCGGCCAGCATGATCGGCTTGTGGTAGCCGCGGCGTTCGCCAGCAAAGTTTTCTTCAAAGGTACGGAAGTAACCACAGATATTCGGGCGGCCGAACTCATTGTTAAACGCGGCACCGCCAATGGGGCCCTCGATCATGATGTCGAGTGCCGTCACGATGCGCTCGGGCTTGCCATAATCGGCTTCCCACGGCTGTTCAAAGCCCGGAATCTGCAGGTTGGAAACGGTAAAGCCTGTCAGGCCCACCTTGGGCTTGGAGCCCCGGCCCACAGCGCCCTCATCACGGATCTCACCGCCGGCACCGGTACCCGCCCCCGGGAAGGGCGCGATCGCGGTGGGATGGTTATGGGTCTCCACCTTCATCAGCAGGTGAATGGCTTCGTGGCTGAAGCCATAGGATTTGGTCTCGGGATCCGGGTAGAAGCGGCCCGCCTCAGAACCGGTAACGACCGCTGCGTTATCCGCATAGGCAGACAGTACGTTCTCACCACCCTTCTGGTAGGTATTGCGGATCATGCCGAACAGGGAGTGCGGCATTTCCTCGCCATCGATGGTCCAGCTGGCGTTGAAGATCTTGTGGCGGCAGTGCTCGGAGTTCGCCTGGGCGAACATCATCAGCTCCACATCGGTGGGGTTGCGCTCCAGCTCCTCGAAGCTGGTGACCAGGTAATCGATCTCGTCTTCAGCCAGCGCCAGGCCCAGGGTCACATTGGCCTGCTCCAACGCACCGCGGCCACCATCGAGGATATCGACCGTGGTCAGCTCGCGCGGCTTTTCTTCGACAAACAGCTGCTCAGCTTCATCAAAGCTGGCGAATACGTTCTCCACCATACGGTCGTGCAACGCGGCGGCCAAAGCCTCTCGTTCAGCCTGGGTTAATTTCACGCCGGTAACGTAGTAGGCCATACCGCGCTCCAGCCGCTTGACCTGCTCGAGTCCGGCGTTGTGGGCGATATCGGTGGCCTTGGAGGACCAGGGAGAGATCGTGCCGGGGCGCGGCACCACCAACAGCAGCTCGCCTTCCGGGGCATGCTTCTCCTCGGTGGGGCCGTACTGCAGCAAACGCTCTAACAGGGCGTGCTCGCGCTCGGCCAGTGCCGGAGAGTCGGCAAAGTGCACGTATTCAGCGTAGATATCGCTGATGGCGGGCTGAATACCGCGTAGCTGGCTGAGTAATTTTTGATGGCGAAATTTCGACAGTGCAGGAGCACCACGCAGTACTAGCATCGCGGGAGTTGGCCTCTTGGTCTGAAATTAGGTCCGCGCGGCCGGTTTCGGCGCCGGGACCGGAATTGGAGCGGGCGCAATTGTACCCGAAGCTCCGCGCCATCGACACTGCCTTGAGCCGCGATCTGTAAGACGCGGCAGGAAGGGCTGAACTCGCTTCTGGATCCTGGTGTCGAAGTGGCCTTATGCGCCAATTTTGCCGGCCACCTCCGAGGAGTTTAGCCGGCTCTACTAGACTTACAGCGTGGCTGCAAGCGATTGGCTCTCGGTTCAAACAACCGCCAATGAGCAATTTATCGCCAGATGGGGTAGAATCGGCCACCTTTTGTCGACACCCGAGCTCAGGAAGAGCCCCGTCGACCGCTGCCAGAGCCAGCTGGGATGAGGCGCAGAGCGCCCGAAAATGCTGGCGAAATCACAGCTGAAGGACCAGAGGGGACTGTTTATGATCACGAAAAGCCGTGTTTTGCGCTACAGCCGACGCCTTGTCAAAGGCCTGGCTCTGGCCCTCTGTGCTTCTCTGCTGGTCGCCAGCAAAGCCCCGAACACGCTCGAGCAAATAAAAGCCTCTGGCAAGCTCGTGGTCCTGTCGCAGAATGGCCCCACCACCTACTACGAAGACGCCAGCGGCACCCATACTGGCTTCGAATATGGTCTGCTGGAAGCCTTCGCCGCCGATCTCGGCGTCGAGCTGGAAATCCGCAATACCTACAGCCTGACAGAGATCTTCTCACGCCTGCAGGACACCGACACCGAGAGCCCGATCCACCTGGCCGCAGCGGGCCTGACGGTCACCCCGGAGCGCCGCGAGCAGGTGCGCTTCACCCCCTCTTACTTTGAGATTCGCCAGCAAGTGATTTACCGCCTGGGCGAGCAACGGCCGCGCAAAGTCGCGGACCTCGAGGGCAAGAAGCTGGCGGTGCTCGCCGGTAGTGCCCACGCCGAGGAGCTGCGCAAACTGTCGGAACGCTATCCCGGCCTCGAGTGGGAAGAAATTCCGGAAGTGGATGCGACAGAGCTGGTAGAAATGGTGAACGACGGCCAGTTCCATTACGCGGTTGTCGACTCCCATGCCTACTCCGTTCACCGGGGCCTGTATCCCAACACCCACATCGCCTTCAATCTCACCCAGTTCCAGCCCGTTTCCTGGGCTTTCCCCAAGTCAGATGACGACAGCCTGTACCGCGCCGCGCGGCACTTTATGCTGCGCGCCAATACCAACGGCCTGGTTTCCGAGCTGCGTGAAGAGTTCTTCGGGCATGTCAGCACCCTCAATCCCGGTGGTGCCCAGGCGTTTGCCAAGAATACCCGCGAACGCCTGCCCAAATGGCGCGATGCCCTCAAAGCGGCTGGCGAGAAATACAATATCGACTGGGAACTGCTGGCTGCCCTCAGTTACCAGGAATCCCACTGGAACCCCAAGGCCCGCTCACGCACCGGGGTTCGCGGCCTGATGATGCTGACGCTGGGCACCGCACGCGAACTCGGCGTGAACCGCCTGGACCCGCTACAGAGCATTGACGGCGGCGCGCGCTATATCGCCCAGATCCGTGAAAAGATCCCCGAGCGTATCCGTGAACCCGATCGCACCTGGATGGCACTGGCCTCCTACAACGTGGGCTACGGCCACCTCGAAGATGCCCGCATCCTGACCGAAAAAATGGGTGGCAACCCCGATCGCTGGGCCGACGTTCGCGATCATCTCCCACTGCTGGCCAAGCGTCAGTACTACAAGCACAGCAAGCACGGTTACGCGCGCGGCTGGGAGCCGGTCACCTACGTAAAGAATATTCGTCACTACCAGGCACTGCTGACCTGGAGCGGCCGCATTGAAGAGCAGCGCATCGCCCGCGCCAAGCAGGAAGAGCTGGAAGCCCTGGCCAATGCAGAGCGGGTCGAAACCAATAGCGGCACCGTGCCCGCGCTCTAGGCGCCCCTACTCCCGCAGAGCTCCAGAATGCACGCAGGATGCACCTGCACGCTCATCAGGAAAACGGCTCAATGACCTCGCGCAACGCGGGGGGCAGATGCTGTAGGTCCGCAGGCTCATCAACATCCGGTAGTTCCTGCAGCCATAGCGCATCGAATTGCCCATCAGCAATGCGCGCGCGTGTCTGGGCTGCCACGCGTTCTGTGCTCCACTCGATCCCCTGAAACAGGTTTGCCGCCGGCCGGCTTAATCCCATCAGGGTATAACCGCCGTCAAGCGCCGGATGTATCACCACGTCGTGCTCTCGCAACGCCTGAGCCGCAGCCCGCAGATGTGCGCCATCCAGCGCAGGACAATCCGTCCCTATCAGGACCACGAACTCTCCTCGACCCAGCGCCCGACTGGCGGCACGCCACATGCGCGCCCCCAGATCACCGTCCCCCTGAGAGGAAAGCTGCACCGCATCGGGCAGACCGGCAGCCTGCCAAAAGACATGATCAACGCCCGGCGCGACACAGAGTTCGACTACATCGGCACCACAGGCAAGTGCCGCGTCGAGGGTATGCCATAGCATCGCCTCAGCGAGTCGCGCGGCGCCCCCTGGCCCCAATGCGGGTATCAAGCGAGTTTTCGCCATTCCGGGCTCTGGCGCCTTGGCAAAAACAATGATCCGAATGGGAGAGCTGGAACCGGGCGTCATGCATCACCTAGCGGTAGCGAGCGGCGATTGCAGCAGCGGGGACGCCCCGCCAGTAATCAAAACGCAATCGCCACATCAGCAAGATGGTTCGCCACACCCCGCGGCACTCCCAGCGCCGTCCAGAAGTAGACACTTTGTCCCGCAGGCACACGGGTCTCTGCTGGCACAGCAGGCGCTTGCTCAACTCGATATCTTCCATAAGCGGCTGCGCGGGAAACCCCTGTATGCGCTCGAAAACATCGCGACGCACGAAGATCGCCTGATCACCGGTGGCGATGCCGGTGAATCGAGACCGCAGGTTGATCATCAAACCGATCAGGGGAAACCAGAGACTACGACCGGCGATACGCACGTCGAACCGCCCCCAGTGTCGTCCAGGCGCCAGCGCTTTTATCACACGGTCGAGGGCATTGTCCGGCAAGCAGGTATCGGCGTGAAGAAACAGCACAATTTCCCCAGCCGCTTGCTCGGCGCCGGTGTTCATCTGCAGGGCGCGGCCACGCTCTGACGAGATCACCGTCAGTCCGGACTCACTTAACGCCTGCGCGGAGCCATCGTCACTACCACCATCCACGACAATCACCTGGCATCGAGGGTCCACCTCAAGTACACGCAACTGGTGCGCCAATGCAGGAACTTGATCGCGCTCGTTGAGCACCGGCACCACGACAGTTAACTGCGTCGCAGACATGTCAGCCCCTGCGCCAGCGATGGAATCGCTCCAGCCAGCGCAGGGCCCCCTGGGGTGCGTGCGCACGCTTCCAGTTGCCCGCAACAAATCGATTGGCTTCCATCAGGGTCGGGTAAATATGGATCGTACCGAGCAGCTTGTTCAGACCCAGCTTGTGCTTCATGGCGAGCACAAACTCCGCAATCAATTCTCCGGCATTTTCGCCCACGATGGTGGCGCCGAGAATGCGGTCTTTACCCGGCACCGTCAGTACCTTTACGAAGCCACGTGCACGCCCCTCGACAATCGCCCGATCGAGGTCGTCGAGATCGTAGCGCGACACGGTATAAGCCACGCCCTGCGCTTTCGCCTGTTCTTCCGTCAAGCCGACACTGGCGACTTCAGGATCGACAAATACCGCACGCGGCACCAGCGAGTAATCCACGCGGAATTTTTTCAGGTCCCCAAACAGGCCATTGACGGCCGCATACCACGCCTGATGGGATGCCATATGCGTAAACTGAAAAGGCCCGGCCAGGTCACCGGCAGCGAGAATATGCGGATACCCCGTGCGCAAATGATCATCGAGGGACAAACGCCCCTCGTCCAGCAGAGCCAACTCCTCGAGACCAAACCCCTGTACACGCGGCTTTCTGCCCAGTGCCAGCAGCAGCGTGTCAAAACCCTGCTCAAACCCCCCGTCGGCATTGCGTAACGCCGCGGTATTACCACCGGCAAAACCGAGCGCCTCGGTACCGGTGAAGACCTGCACGCCCTCCTCGCGCAGCGCCGCCGTCACCGTCGCCGACACTTCCGGATCTTCCGCAGGCAACAGTCGCTCCGCCTTTTCCACCAGGGTTACCTGGGAACCCAGGCGAGACAATGCCTGCGAGAGTTCACAGCCGATCGCACCGCCGCCCAGCACCAGCAGCTTTTCCGGGGCGCGCGGCAAGGCTCCGAGGTAATCCCACAGGGTTTCACTGGTAAGGTAATCAACCGTATCGAGGCCCGGCAATGGCGGCACCAAAGGGGCAGCACCGGTTGCGAGCACAATCGCGCGCGCGGTCAGCCGTTGCTCACCACCGTCATTCAAGTTGACCTGAACTGTCCAGGGGTCAACCAGGCGCGCGCGTCCCTGCAGGACTTCAACGCCCAGGCCGGTGTATCGCTCCACACTGTCATGGGGTTCGATCTGCTCGATAGACGCACGCACGTGCTGCATAACCCGGGGGAAATCAATGTCGGGCTCGCCGACCTGAACACCAAACGTCGGGGCTTCACGGGCTTCCTGTGCAATGCGCGCACAGCGGATCAATGCCTTGCTGGGCACACAACCGGTATTGAGGCAATCGCCGCCCATCGGACCGGCTTCAATCAGGGTCACCCGCGCTTTCACTGCAGCGGCAATGTAGGACGTGACCAGTCCGGCAGCACCCGCACCGATCACGACCAGGTTGCGGTCAAACCGGCGCGGCTTAGAAAAATTCGCGTTCATGCATCACCTCCACTGGCGTCGCCTCGCATTCGCTTCACGACAGCCAGTACACGTTTGGCGAGCAGCGGGAACAGGCCAAGCAACACGAAGGAAAGCAGCAACTGCGGCGACAGGATATCGCCGGGGCTTTCGATCTGTGCGAGCTGGGTACCGGCGTTAACGTACACGATGGTGCCGGGCAGCATGCCCAGCTGGCTGACCCAGTAAAACGTCCAGGGCTTCAGCTTGGTGAGCCCCATCAGGATATTGATAACGAAAAAGGGGAACAAAGGCACAAGACGCAAAGCGAACAGGTAAAAGGCCCCCTCTTTTTCCATACCGCTATTGATTGTTTCGAGCCGATCACCAAAGCGCGCTTGCACCCAGTCATGCAATAAATAGCGGGAAACCAGGAACGCCAGGGTTGCCCCAATGGTGGAAGCAAACGAGACAATCACCGTGCCCCAGAACAAGTCAAACAGGGCACCGGCGGCGAGGGTCATGATGGCCGCCCCGGGCAACGACAACCCGGTGACCGCCACATAGAACAGGAAGAACACCAGCGCCACCAGTAACGGCGAAGCTGCCTGAATATTGCGGAACTCCTCGTGTCCGGCTTTCAGGTTTTCAAAAGTCAGCACCTGATGCAGGTCGAACAGGAAAAATGCCGTCGCCAGTACAGCGAGCACAATGAGTACAACAAGCTTTTTGCTCACTATAAACTCCAGAACCTATAAAAACTCAGAGCGCGCCGCCGCAACTACTGCCCTGCCCCGCGGTACACCCAAAACAGTGGTCAGCGATGCGAATCGGCGCGTTATTCAGATCGCGCTCCAACAGGTCGCGCAAATGCAAACGTCCCGGCAACGGCAGCGCCAGTTGCTGGTTAAAATCGCAATCGTACAGGTTTCCCTGCCAGTCGACGCTCACCAGATTACGACACATCACACCGGCCAGATTGTCCTCACTGTAATTATCCTTGAGCAGCTGCATGTATTCGTTGAATTGCCCCTTGGACACCAGCGTGGAACCAAACCGCTTGATCGGCATATTGGCCAGGGCAAACAGCTGGGTAAACTCCACATCAAAGTGCGCGCGCAACTCACGGCGGTAGTCGTCCTCCAGCGCCTGCTGGGGCGGCGGCAGGAACGGCCCGAGCGGGTTATACACGAGGTTCAGCTTCAAGCCAGTCCCCGGCTTGCCGTAGCCCAGCGCATTCAGCTGCTGTAACGCCGCGATACTCTTGTCGAAAGTCCCCTTGCCACGCTGTTGGTCGACATTCTCCAGGGAATAGCACGGCAGGGAGGCCACGACTTCGACCTGATGCTCCGCCAGAAACTCGGCGGTATCTTCCTGTCCAGGCTCAAACAGCACCGTCAGGTTACAGCGATCCATCACGTGCACGCCCAGTGCCCGCGCGGCGCGCACCAGCGGCCGGAAGCCCTCATGCAGCTCCGGTGCGCCGCCGGTGATATCGAGGGTGGACAATGACTGTGCACGCAGCACATCCACCACTTGCTGCAGGGTCTCATCGCTCATCATTTCTGTACGATTCGGGCCCGCATTGACATGGCAATGCACACAGGTCTGGTTACAGCGGTAGCCAATATTGATTTGCAGGGTATCCAGAGGCGCCCGGCGCAACGCCGGAAAATCCGAAACTTCTAACAGCGGCAAGGTATCGTGCATGGGCTCTCCATTGTGGCCGGAATCTATCCTACCGGCCGATTCTGTATCACCGCGGGCGCTCAGACGCTCGCTGTCTCTTCAGAAACCTCAGTCGGTTTCAGGAAGGTATTTATTACAGCCGCTCGCTCTGGTGCCATCGCCTCCAGCGGTGTTACCAGGCCACTGGCCAGGGCGGTATGGGCGGGGGAAACCGGCTGCTCGCTGCCCAGCAAACGTATTGCTTCGGCGGCAATCACCTGGGCCCTGGCGGCATTGGCCTGCAGGCGGCCGATCGCGACCTCGGCGGTCACCGCCTCCTCCTGCGGATGCCAGCAATCGTAATCGGTCGACATCGCCAGGGTGGCGTAGGCAATCTGCGCCTCGCGGGCGAGTTTCGCCTCCGGCATATTGGTCATTCCGATCACCGAAGCGCCCATGCTGCGGAACCAGTGGGATTCCGCGCGGCTGGAAAACTGCGGCCCCTCGATACACACGTAGCTGCCACCGCGGTGCAGCGCTACCGATGCATCCTGTTGGGTCGCCTCAAAAGCTCGGGCAAGGGCATCCGCGACATTCGGGCAAACCGGGTCGGCCATGGAAACATGGGCCACTGCCCCATCACCAAAGAAGGTCATCTCGCGCTTGCGCGTCATATCGATGAACTGGTCCGGGATCAACATATCCAGCGGGCGGACGTCCTCCCGCAAAGAGCCGACGGCAGAGAGGGACAGCAGATAGCGCACACCCAGTGCGCGCAGCGCGTACAGGTTGGCACGATAGGGAACTTCAGAGGGGATCAGCCGGTGGCCGCGACCATGCCGGGCGAGGAACGCAACCGGCACACCGTGAAGATTGCCGGTAATAATGGCATCAGAAGGCTTGCCGTAAGGCGTCTCCAGAAAATGCTCCTGCGGATCTTCCAGCCCTTCCATCTGGTAAAGCCCACTGCCACCGATTACGCCTACCAATGCCTGCGCCATAGCGATCTCACTCCTGTTTTGCGGGCAACCAGTATAGAAGCGCGGACCACGGCTGTATATCGCGGCCACAATGGGGAAAAGTGGAGGTCAGAGGTGACACCTGCGCCCAACTAGGGAGACGCGTAGCGGCGCTGGACCTCCACGATTTCTACAGAATAAGACCGATACCACTGGCTGCGCCCCTGGGCCTGGGCAAGCTGATGCTCCGGATCCTGCTTCCAGGCACGAATGGCCTCCTCCGAAGGCCAGTAGGATATCGCTACCTCATCATCACCCTCGGTGACCGCAATAAAGTCGATGCATCCATATCGATCAAAAGCCAACTGACGCATCGCCGCCGCAGTGAGTGTGTACTCATCGTCCAGCTGTCGTATTTTTGCTCGGAAAATTACCGCGTACATTGGGAGTCGATACCTCCTGCTGATTAATGGGACGATGTACTAGGAGTCTGCATCACCGATGGGCAGCGTCACTTGCCAGTAGCCAACATCCAGCCACTGGTCGAACTTCCGCCCAACCTCTTTGAACTGGGCGACCTGAATAAAACCCAACTTTTCATGCAAAGCGACACTCGCCGCGTTGGGGAGTGTGACACCGCCAATCACAACATGAACGCCCATCATCTCAAGCTCTGACAACAACGCAGCGTACAATCGAGTCCCCCAACCCTTCCCTTTGGCAGGAGCATCGAGGTAGACCGTCGATTCCACAGAGAAACAATAAGCTTCTCGCTCACGCCAGCGCGTTGCATAGGCATAGCCCTGCACACCGTCAGTTGTTTCCAGTACTAACCAGGGAAATCCGGAACGCGTTACTGCTTCGACTCGAGCGATGATTTCTTCTACGGACACGGGGACCAGCTCGAACGTCACTGTCGTCGACTGGATATAGGCATTGTAAATACGCGTGATGGCGCCAGCGTCCGCAGGTCTCACCTGCCTGATGTTGACCGTTTCCAGACTCGCCACAACCAAACTCCCCCGCACAGTGCCCATCGATTTCTTATCCACCTCGCCAGCTCAACATTCTAACCTCGCCTGCGAGCCACACGAGCAGAACCTTAGGCTACTTGGTACTCGCGCCTCAGTTCAAACGAACGCGCCACTGATACGTGCATCGACTCACTCGGAGCCGACCACGATATCGCCGCGTATCAGACACCAAAGTGGTTGAAAATAACGCACCCACACCAGATAATCGACCAAATTTCATACTAATAAGATCTGCCGTATTTGATCGAACCTGGTACAACGGGGAATCGACAATGGGCTGGCGAACCAATCGCTTAATCAAGCGTGCCTACCGGAAGCTCGCGGGCAACGACGAACTCATCGATTATTCCGACTGGAAAAAAGCACTATCTGTGGATAGTGACTTTCTCGCCAGACGCATGTTTACCGTCATCGACAGCGATGGCTCGGGCTATATCGACCACAACGAATTCCGGGAGTTTGTCCTTTCCCTGAAAGGCACGGACCGAATCGCATTTTTGTTCCGTTGTTACGACGTGGACGACGATGGCAAGCTCACCCGTGAGGAGCTTCGATCCATTTTGTCCACGAGCCTGTCAGAACAGGATCTGGCATTGTCACAGGACACGCTCGATGAGATGGTGCAGAGTGTACTCGATGCCGCACAGGTCAAGAAGCACAGCCTCAACGTGCGAGATTTCGAAGCACTCTTTGAACATTTTCCCGACCTGACCCAACAGCTCGACCACTTTCTCCGACAATTACTCGGAGAAAAGCCACGGCGAAAAAAATCGAACCACCCGGTTGCGGACTTCACGAGACGCATCAATGCAGCCCTGCATGTCTCACTAGTACCAGGCCTGTGGCTCCTCGCTTACATTGCGGCGAACGCCTATCTGTTTACCAATGCGATGGCCCGCTATGCAGAGGAAGGCGCAAGCCTTGCTGTGCAGATTGCACGCGGCGGGGGTGCTTGCCTGAACCTCAATGCCGCACTCATCCTGATCCCTATGCTGCTCAGTATTCTCAGCTTCCTGCGGCACAGCGCTATCCACAAGCTGTTGCCCCTGGACCGGCTGACCGACGCGCACCGTCTCTTCGGCTACGCCATCATCCTGTTCTCGGGAATACATATCGCCGCGCATATCGTGAATTATGTGCAAACCGATCAGGCACTCGCAGAAAACCTGTTTGCCACGACCGTCGGCCTTACCGGCGTGGCGATCACAGTTTGCCTGCTTCTGATGTGGCGAAGTGCCCAGCGCAGAAAGGCGAACTATGAGCGTTTCGTGCTCACCCACTTGCTATATGCGCCATTCATGGTTGCACTGCTCCTCCATGCGCCGCACTTCTGGCTGTGGTTTGCGCCAGTTGCCACGCTGCTGCTGATCGATGCACTGATACGCTTCTTCTTCCGTTACAAGCGCGTGGAGATCACTGAGCTCAAACCCCTCTCCGAACGGGTCACCCAGGTAAAGTTCAAGCGCGGCAAGCACTTCAAGTTTGTCCCCGGCGACTATGTTCGCGTGCGCATCCCCGCGATCTCTCGTTGGCAATGGCATCCCTTTACCCTCAGTGCAGCGCCGGAGTCTGATCGTATTGATATCCATGTGCGTCATGCGGGCAACTGGACAGCGGCACTGAATAATCTGGCCAACAAGAAACACAAAGACCGGCAGAAGTGGACGGCCTACATTGATGGTCCCTATGCAGCACCGACTTCTGGTTTCTACCGGGCGCCAGTAGCCGTCTTGATCGCAGGTGGGATTGGCGTCACGCCTTTTGCGTCAGTGATTCACTCCTTCTTGAAGTCGATGCGAAACACCCCGGGACAGCTGTATTTTCACTGGCTCAACCGCTCCCAGCGATCCTACAGTTGGTTTATCGACCTGATTCACCAGGCCGAAGCCAAACTGGGAGAGTCCCGGTTCAAAGGCACCATCCACCTGACGCGCCTGAAACTGAACCTGTCGAACCTGCTGCTGCAGATCGGGTTCAATGCCTACTGGGGCAATCACGATAAAGATGCCTTAACCGGGCTGCAGGCGAGAACACAGACCGGCCGCCCAGACTGGGCTCAGGTGTTCTCAAAGCTACGGAGCGAACATCCGAAGACACCGGTGCATATCTACTTTTGTGGGCCCAAACAACTTGGCAAGCAGTTAAGGCGGGAAGCAGCGCGGCAAGGCCTGTTATTTCACGAGGAACAATTCGACTAGTGCTCTCCATCGGGCTGCTTTTCATGCGCCAGACGTTTCTCCAGTCTCTGGGAAACTTTCTGAGCATAGTCAGCACAACCGTTTGGGTCGGTCAGGCCAGTAGAAGATTGGAGTCGTTCACGCATCTTGCTGGCGGAAGGGTGTGGCGCCAGGATTATGTCGCATTGCAGTTTCGCGAGTTTCTCCAGGCCCTGCTGGTATCTGGCAACATACTCGGGATGATCACCAAAGTGGTAACCGTCACGGCTGATCGGTGACAGGCTATCGGCATAGACGATGGACACGCATAGGTCTTCTTCACAAGAATTCCACTGCCAGCTCAGCGCCCCTGCAGTATGTCCCGGGGTCGCTACCGGAGTCAGCGCCAGATCGCCAAGCTGGACTTTTTTACCTTCGGTAACGAGTCCGTCAACCCTCGCGGGTGGAAAAGGCTCATGCATACCCGCTTGCGGATCGACATCCGCAGTCACGCCAGAACGCAAAACCGGTGCCGCGTCTTTGGAGGCCAGCAGATATGCCCCACTCAGTTGTTGAAGTTTGGCCAGCCCGGCGACATGATCGAAATGCTCGTGGCTGTGCAGCAGTACCTTGATATCTTCAAGAGAGAACCCCAGCGACTGGATATTCGCTGCGATCACCTCTGCACCCGCTTCTGTGCCCCCATCGATCAGTACGTGGCCGGAATCACCCGTCACCAGAATCGTCGAGATACCACAGGTGCCCACGTAGTAGGTATTGCCAAAAACCTGGAACGCGGGGCCGGGTTTGTCCCAATCATCCCAGTCCGTACAGGCGGTAACCCAATCCGCGCGTGCCTGGGTCTGCGCAGCTTGGGCATCAGTACCCGCGACGCCGAGAGAAAAGAGACAGAACAAGAGAGAAGGCATACCGAGCCGGGCTGGAAAAGACATGAGAACCTCGTATCCGTCAGAGTAATGCGCCAGAACCTGGAGATAGCCGACTAGTCAGGACGCCGCTCCATCAATGTGCAGCCAAGCATATCACCATTGACCACTGCGAAATCCGACTCGTAACGCACCGCGGTAAAATCATGCTTCTGCAGTACCCGGCGAGACCCCGAATTGTTGTCCAGTACCTGCGCACGCAACCGCAATTGGCCGAAGCGTAAACCTGCTACTTGAATCAGCTCTGCCAGACATCGGCTCGCCACCCCTCTCCCAATCTGGGCTTCGGCGACTCGATATCCAACCTCGGCCACCCCGGATTTAGTACAGATCGCTTTCAGATTGGCCCTGGCGATAATTTCACCACCGTGAAGCAGTATGAGTGGCACCAGTCGCCCGGCCTTCTCCAGAGCGACACAATCCTGTATATGCCGACGCACACCTGACTCTGAATAGAAAGCTTCCGGTCTCGCTTCGATCAGGGTTTCAAACCATACCCTGTTCTCGCGCTCAAACTGGTCAAGCTTTTCGAAGTAAGTCTCGGAGAGAAGTTCAAATTCCATGGAGCCAGAGCCACATCCAGGCGTATCAACACGCCTGCGTCCTGGTAGTTTACGGTCCCTATCTTATGGGGGAGATGAGATATCCAGATACAAACGCAGCATATCTTTATGCTGTATACCGTTCTCAAAGAGCGGTTCAGGGTAGTGATCCAGAAAGTGGTCCTTCACCACAGTCTCGACCCGAAACCCTGCTCGTTGGTAGAACGCGAGCTGATAACCAAAAGTACCCGTGCCCAGCTCCACTCTGGATATGCGCTTGCTGGCCAACTCAGCCAGGACAAACCGCAATAACGCAGAGCCAGTCCCGCGCTGCTGATTCTTGGGACAAACGGCAATATTGAAGATCTCAGCCCTATCGCCGCCAGTAGGTTTCACTACGCAAGCGCCAATTATCTGGTCTTTCTCTTTTGCAGCGAAACACCAGGCCCCTTCGAGATAGGATCGGATACGACGCTCAGACGGATCCGCTTGCAACAGCAGACTCTCAGGGACCTCACTGCGCTCTACTTCGAAATATTCCATGTTTCAATGCAAAACTCGGAGGATTTGGCATGCTGACAGCGTAGCGCCCACCCATTTACAAAATACCGCATTTGCCGCAAGCCATTGCCCCGCTCCCCCCCAAACTCGCCGTTCGAACGGGCCCGGACAGCAACCTGACGTCCGCAAATCATCATGAATTTGCAGCCGGTTCCAAATTTCCGAGTTCAGCTTGCTCAGGTCTGCGACGAATCGGAATTCGCTGGTTCAAGGTGGCCATTCTCCACACCCATTCCAGCGGGCCGAAGTGAAAGTTTCGCATCCAAATCCGGCTAATCACAATGTGGAAAAGGGCCAAGGCTATCGCCAGTAGAGCAAGCTGCGTATTTTGAAGCTGACCGATCAGCCCCAGACCCCAGCCATATAGCAAGAAGCAACCGATCAACGATTGCAACAGATAGTTGGTCAACGCCATTCTTCCATAAGGCGCCAACCACTTCACTAGACGCGAACAGACTCGAGTTTGAACCAGTAGTAGAAATGAACACCCATAAACGAAGGAGGTCGCGAGGCTTGACAGGTCGTATATGCTCAGAGCGATCGCCTCTTGCCAGGTATTAAACGCCAGAGGCTGACTGAGCAATGAAAAAACTACACCGGTCGCCACTGAAAAAACTACCATTGCGGCAATAGAGAAATATAGGGTCTTCTTGATTAACGCCTTATTTTCAGCGAGGTTTTGAAGCAAGCCTGACCTGCCGATCATTACCCCCAGCAAGAACAGGCCAAATGTCATATAGCCCCTGCCAAAAATCCCATACTGAAAAGCCAACAGGCCCTCAAGCGCGCCAGTATTATTGGTCAGAGCCAAATCCAGCAGACTGCCTGAAGAAATCACTTCATAGTAGTTCACCATCGATGGCTGGTCAGCCGAAAAGGCATCCAAAGACGATAACGGCAAAATAAAACTGAAATATTTCCCCGCGCCTAAAAACAGCAAGGCAGAAATGATTAGCAGATTACGATTGGACAGCGAATGGATTAGCAGCAGTAACACACCGAGAACCGCATACGTCGTCAGGATATCTCCCCGATATATCCAATGATGAATCCAACCAAACAAAAACAGGAAAAACAGCCTTTTCAAGAATCGCCCAACATACGGCTCACGCTGTCGGAACGGCCTCTCTATCTGCATAAAAAAGCTCAGGCCGAACAAAAAGGAAAATAATATATAGAACTTTCCAACGACGAAGGTTTGAGTGATCCCACCAACAATTTGATCGGCCAGCGTCAAATTGGCGACGGACGAGATCCACGCAGGTGCTGGCGCAGCCAGATATTGCTCCAGGAGATGCGCAAAACCAACGCCAAGTAATGCGAAGCCTCTTAAGGCATCAA
The DNA here is from genome assembly GCF_056158985.1 of Microbulbifer sp. ABF4_148. NCBI lineage: Bacteria > Pseudomonadati > Pseudomonadota > Gammaproteobacteria > Cellvibrionales > Microbulbiferaceae > Microbulbifer > Microbulbifer sp. ABF4_148. The sequence goes on along the minus strand of NZ_JBSWUI010000001.1, from coordinate 1,969,010 downwards.
TACTATCAAATCGGACTTTCACACCTGATTCCTGATCGATAGGGCTCATACAAAAAATCCTTTTCTCTCAAAATTGTGCTGATTTCGAAGACCATAGCGATGACTGAGAGAAGGCCTCAGCGGCCATCAAGCAATGGCGCCCGCTCGGCCCGCCATTCTTAGTCCGACTTGATCTTATTGGTATGACCAACACCCAGACTTCTCAAATCTGGCTCTGTCCATAGTGTGCATTGACTTTGCACCCAGAGACTGGGCTGCTTTCTCAAAACGGGGGCAACGTACTTTACGCCTATTGAATAGCTCGCCAAACGCTCTTTTATGCCGGCAACTTTTCTCCGAGCGGTTGTATTGTATTGAAGCTCGCAAAATATTCGGGGCCAGCCTTTGTATATTTTTTTTGGTTTGCGTTAACTATTAAATATATAGCCACACTCAAAGCAATAAAAACAGCCTAGATTTGCAAGTTTTTATCTCGCATAGATAGATTTGCTGCTTATTTTTAAAGGATCGCAACGATCAGAGTTGCTCCAGGGAACCTAAATTGATGAATTGTGGTTGGTCGGCGCACCCTTAAAGATGCATTGCGCGCCAACCCGCCCACGCGAACCTAGATCCGCGGCAGCCACATACCCAAGGTCGCAGCAAAGATACCGATGGCCATAAACACGGTGAGCGGTATCAGTGTACTGACAAAGGCAATCTGGGTACCCTGCCCGGCTTCACGCTTCTGGCAATGGAAGTACCACTCCAGCATGGCCAGCGGCAGCAGGTACTGACCGAAACCCAAAGCATACAGAAAGGGGCCGGTAAAGGATTTCCAGTCGATCCCCCACCCGCCGGTGAGCATTGCCCACCCCATCAGGGCTACGCGGAAAAACCAGACTGCGCTGGCGGCCATAAAGAGGCGCAAGGCCCATTGACGGTGCTCGGTGAACCGCTTGCGCATGGCCGTACGGACCGCCAGAAATGCGAACACCAGAATTAGTATGCCGTCGATGGTAATGGTTATCTGCGACACCAGATTGCCAATGGTGTGCCGGGTCCAGGTCATGTACAACCCACCGGCGCTGCTGATCACCGCTGCCAGCAAATAGCTGCGTCCCAGCCAACGATGAAAAGTGGGCGCATACCGGCGGATAGAGGGCACCAGCTGCAGAGGGCCACCGCCAATCACAATCGCCGCCAACAGCACATGGCTGACCGAGGCCAGGTTACCCAGTGTATCGCCCTCACGGAATCCCGCCGGCAGATGCAGGCCCTTCAGGCCGTATAGCCCGGACTCTGCAATCGGTGGGTAGAATACGGCCAGAATGTAGGCAAAGAAGATGGCATGGCCGATGGCCGCGACCGTGAACCAGGTTTTTACCGACAGGTTAACGGCCCGCCGGGTATCAATTGGCCGCGGCAGAGTTTGGCTGAGTACTGCGTCGTTCATGGGGTTTCTCCAGACGATTAGGTAGCGCGCTTGGGCTGAATGAATCTGCCGGGCATGTTCCGCTTTTGTAGGTTCCTGCACATCCGTCACAGGCAGGAATCTGCTCTCCCCCAAAAGGTGGAGATGCCCCCGCCCCCGCCTCCCCCGCAGGTGCCATGACAGTCGGACGTGCCTGGTTTAGCATGCAGGAATGAAATCGCCGTCCCCCAAGACATCCGCATCGCATTCACCCAGTACCAGTCCCGGACTACCCACACTCCCGGTATGGCAACCGTTCCGTGGGCCTTTTGAACGCTGGCCGCACCTGACCGACCTGCTCATCGCCCTGCTCATGTTATTGCTGACGCTGCTAATGTGGTCGCGCACCGGCGTCCGCGAGGTGCTCGCCTTACAGAGCCTGTGGGATGTGATTGCTTTCCAGTGTGCGTTTGTCGGCTGCTTTGCCCTGTTGTGGCGCCGGACGCACCCCTGGCAGGTGCATGCCGTTGTTCTCGCGGCAACAGTACTGCTGGAGCTGGGCTTGCCAGCCGATGGCATCGTCGCGATGGCCGTTTCGCTGTATAGCCTTGGCCGTTATGAAGCCAATACCCGGGCCAGTTTTATTGGGGTGATCGCCACGCTCATTTTTGTGGCAGTTGATCAGGGGCTTCTGGTCCAGCCTACGGCTTCCGGCACGGTGACGGTGATGCTGGTATGGGCCTTGTGGTATATCGGCCGCCGATTGCGTTTTCGCGGCGAATACCTGCGCTTGCTGGAAGAACGAGCGGAATACCTTGAGCGCGAGCGCAACGCCGAATCCGAACGTGCCGTGGCGGCCGAGCGCACCCGTATCGCACGCGAGATGCATGATGTGGTCGCGCATCAGGTGAGCCTGATGACCGTACAGGCCGGTGCCGCCAGGGCCATCAGCCGCAATAATCCGGAAGCTGCCAGCGAAGCCATGGCGTCCGTGGAAGCTGCTGGCCGCCAGGCCATGACAGAGATGCGCCAATTACTGGGTGTACTTCGCCCGGCCAGCGAAAAGACTGCGCTTACCCCGCAACCAGATCTCACAGACTTTCCCACCCTGATCGAAAAAGTCAGGGAAGTATTGAGCGAAGTCGACTACGAAATTCACGGTGTGCTGGAGGATGTGCCCAACGGCGTCGCCCTGGCCGCCTATCGTATCGTGCAGGAATCCCTCACTAACGTGATCAAGCATGTCGGCGCTGCCGCGCGGGTGCAAGTGCGTGTGCGCATAGACAACGACAGTGTCATGATTCTTGTTCGCGATGACGGCAACAGCTCGGGTGAGCGACCGACAGTGGAAACACCCTCTCAAGGGCAACCGGGCGGTGGACATGGAATTACCGGTATGCGCGAGCGCGCGGAACTACTCGGTGGCAAGTTAAACGCCGGGGCGGATGATCGCGGTGGTTTTGAAGTTTCTGCGCAATTACCCACAGGAATGAGAAGAACATAATGTTGCGAGTGATGGTAGTGGATGACCAGGCGCTGGTACGCCGCGGCTTTGCCCTGGTACTGGATAACGAGCCCGATATCGAGGTCGTCGCCGAGGCGGGTAACGGCCTCGAGGCAATCGAGGCCGTCAGTACGCACAAACCGGATATCATCCTGATGGATATCCGCATGCCGGAGATGGATGGACTGGAAGCAACCGCACGTATTCTGGAAGCCAGCGATGCAACTTGCCGTGTGATTATCCTGACCACCTTCGATCCCGATGAATACGTATTTCGCGCACTGCGCGCAGGCGCCAGCGGCTTCGTCCTCAAGGACATTCCGCCCGAATCACTGGTAGAGGCAGTTCGCACCGTCGCGGAAGGCGGTGCGATGCTCGCACCCGGTATCACCCAGCGCCTGATCAGCCAATTTGCGCAGAAGATGGGGACCGGACGTAACCTGGCCGAACGTCTGGAGCGCCTGACTGCCCGGGAGCGCGAAGTCCTTGAGGCCATCGCCGCGGGCAAAAGCAATGCCGAAATTGCCGAGGCCCTGTTTATAGGCCCGGCAACCGTCAAAACCCACGTTTCCAGCTTGCTCTCCAAACTCGGACTGCGTGACCGCGCCCAGGCCGTGGTATTTGCCTATGAATGTGGGCTAGCTACCGCAGGAGAGCGTGATGTCGGCTTCTAGTTTTAATACAGCTAAGCAACCCAATGCGCTATACCGTCTCGCCGCCGTCGGCGCAGTCATTCTGGCAATATTCCTTTTCCTTGGGGCCCGCGGCCACTTTGTGGCTGTCTGGCCGCAGGTAACTGATGAAGGTACGGCCATACTACGACGAGCGCTTCTGGTCCTACCCGGCGCGATGCTCGCAGCCACCGCCGCACTGAATCTCTTCCTCTGCAAGCCCCTCTGGCGAGCGCGGAGCGACGCACTCACGTTGACACTTGCGGGAAACCTGGCTGCTATGGCCTATCTCATCTACCTGATGATTAGCGGTGTGCCAAACCATCCGATTGGCGTGTTCCTCGCGCTAGAGATGTCCTTTGTTATTTTGCTGCTGGGCTTAAGAGCCGGCTTGGTCTGGCCCGCCATCAAGCCGTCGTAGGCTGATACTGAACTGAGAGCCGATACGCGAGATATACGAGATCCCGCAAAAAAGAGGGCTCGATAGAGAAAATTACACTTTGGTTGATTCAATGCGGCATCTGACAAAGGCTATGCGTACGCTAGCTCCGCATGCTCAACGGGCACTCAATCTCGCTCAACTCAAACCATGAGACAGCATTTGCGCGCTGAGGGATGGTCACAACCCAAATGACGGCCGGGTTAATTCGACTTCTAAGGCAAACCCTTTCATTCGGTTCTAAAAAGACAATCAAGCTCGAAGACCGGCTACCATTGGCTTTCATCTGAAAATCATAGGTGCCAGCTGTCAGCTTGCGGTTATATATTGTTTATTATCCAGCGTCCCGAGACTTTTATCATCGAGCCCAAGCATCATTCCGTTCGCACCAGCAGGAAAAGCCCAGAGCCGGTAGATCAAGAGTTCTCCGTGCGGCCCCTGTTTATCCGCAAGCACCATTGACCGCTACCGATCAACAGCCTGTTACAATCATTTATTTTACTGTTAGTGAAAATATGATCACATAACATAATAACAGCTGACCAAGCCATGCATGCCATGCCTGAAAATATCGAAGCATCAGGCCAGCGGCCAAAAACGATACCCCGAATACAATACCGTAGAGGGCGACCAGCCCTTCGAAAGTGCCGCAGCTATCGCCGCCTACAAAGCATCCATAGCTATTTATATGAGAAATCACGGATAGACATAGTAGAAAGTAGCCGAGTATTAACTGCAATGTTGCGAGAGTTTTCTTCATTGGATTAACTTCGATGAACAGTACCCGTTATCGTAACGATCGGCATTAAGCTTCAAAAAAATAGAGCCGCACTGGAAAGATTCCGAATAACACAGCAAACGGACTGGGCCCACCATGCATCACAACCTCAAAGTTGCCACAACCCATGGTCCACTTCGCCATTGATATAGATGGCGAATTTCCCCCTACCAGGGATATCCATCGGAGGCACCGCAACCTCTGCCCCTTGAGCCTTCACAAGATCTACGGCTTTCTCGATATCATCAACCAGCCAATAGGGCCGAACGACCGGCTTTTCTGAATCTCGTAGCGGTCCCCGAACCCCAACAATACTCCCATCCGCTAATTTGCAGGTTCTTGCTCCACCGAGCAACGCATCCGGTTCACCAAACCTGACGCCATGAGCGGCCTGGTAGGCCTCACACACTGCACTAACGTCCTGTGAAACAATTTCCAAATAGTGTACTTTCATGCGTTCCTCTCCTTCATTGAAGATCCAATTCGGGCAGCAAATAGCGCTAACCCCTCACGCCGCCTGTAAAAATAGTCGGGAAAACACCCAAGCAACATACTTAAAAAGGCAAACCACCGGCAAAGAGACGAAGAACCAACGCAAAGCGAGAGACCTTATTAGAACAGCTTTTAGCAACGTTCAGAAAATTCTGGATCACTCGCTTCAACCGGACGGATCCAGCGGCCAGCATTCCGAACAGCATTAAAACACTGGGTTTCTTCATCTTGCACCAAAGCCCAGATAGTGTGAATCACAACTAACGCACTAGCCTTGTGTCAACTACGAGCCTACCCAAATGTAATGGAAAAATTGACTGAGTGTATTTTCCAGCCACTCTCTGTCTTAACCAGGTGCCAACTCTCGTCGCCCCAGTTCATCCTCTTATCACCAAAGTAAAACTCGTAGTCAAAGTAGATGATAGCCACATCTTTATCGTGCAATATTTTTACATTCTCGAACCTTTCCTGATACTGACCATTTCCATATGAAACCCACTGTATAAATTCCTTCGGGGTACTGTGGAATGTTTTCTTAACATCCTCTACTTCTTTTCCATTCTCTCTGTCCAGATCGACCTTGCTTTGCAAAAAACCGATGCTCTCGTCTGAGTACACACCGACCCAAGACACGCCCTCCTCCAAAAAGAGCCCCAAGAATTTTTCTTCATCCCTCTCAATGATCGCATCGCCAAAATCCTGGACGATCAACTCCAACGCCTGCCTATCTGGATCTACTTCCGCAGAAGCCTGTATTGAATAGAAAAGTATTGAAACGAAAAAGATACAGCCCTTCATATGTTTAATCATTTTGGAACTTGTCGAATGGCCACTTTCACCAACGGAGCGATGACAGGCCTGCACGCTTAATTTTTACATAGCACACCACTCAGGAAGACCAAGTAGCAGCTCAAGTTCGGCCACTAAAAATCACTTAACGAGCCCAAGAACGCAGCGCAACGTTGGTGGGTGCACTACAAGACACTCTTATAAACCTACTCCAGTGTTGCGAGATAGGAGCCATCCTTTACAGTAAGTCGGCTTGCTCCCACCCGCCCTTGATCGAAAACACCGTTTGAAATCCGCATCAACGTACCCTCCGGCAAAGCGAGATACTTAATCAGGTCTGGACGATTTTGTGCCAGCTCATATATGGAGACACCAATGTAATTAGAATCTTCTCCTTTACCGGCAGCAGGAAAAAGCCACCACCCGGTTACCCGACCCTGCCCTTTTACTCGCCTTAGCACGAGTTTATCCAGCGTCTTATAATCCTTATGCACAAACATCGCACTAACGATTAAGGGAAAGCTCATTGCCAGGCTTTCATTAAAGCTTTCTACAACAAATTTCTGCTGGCGAAGATAGTGCATACTCTTACTCAGCCCGGGAGTATACTTGATAGGCCATGAAGTCATATCTGGCTCGAGTAATTGAATCCTCCCGTCATCCATTTTGGAGAATTTATTTAGCATGGGACCAAGCTGTAAAGTTTGGCCATCTTTATAGACCGTCCCAGTCGACACCGCCTCTTCGAAGCTTGCCAAGATGACCTGAATATCATCTTCAACGTCAAATTGATCATCAAATTTTATTACAATCTCTGGATGATCGTAATTATGAAGAACAGAGGTTTGAAGCTCCCTCATCTCAGCCACTGTATTTCCCGATATAATAGCAATACACACAGTTACTGTGAGCCTGACGAATTTTTTCATATCTCTCTCAATCATTTTCTAGTACACAACTCACACCGCACGGGAGAGCCAATCTTACGCCGGACACCGAAGATCGTGCATTTAACCATCTCGTAACACTAGGTTTCTTGTGGAACCACCAGGTCATCGTAAAACATTTCGGTTAACAGCCTGGCTGCCTCGAAAAAATTCTTAGCTCCGTCTCCGCATTCCTTGTAAAGACCACCCGATGCACCTAATTTACCTCTCTTCTGCTGGAAGATAATGATCTCTCGACCAACCAATTTTTGTGCATAAATATTTACCTGGGACAGCATACCGATATAGGTATTCTTCTCGTCACCGGATATAAACTTGCAGTTCTCATTCACGTAGTATCCGCCTGCAAGCTGCTCGAATCTTTGGATTAGTAAGTTTTCGATATCTTTCTTTGGAAAATTCTGAGCCCCAACTGCTGAACTAAAGATGGAAATCGAAAGCAATGCCGAATTGACAATATTCTTCATATTTGACACTTAATAAATTTACTCATAAACCATATTTTTATAATTAGGTTCTGCTCAAAGAATCTATAGGACCGAAGCCCATTCAACCCCCTCTGCCACCGATATAGTATCACCGGATTTATGCCGAGGGATTCTGCCACATCCTTTGACCCAACGTCAGGATGACTAGCCAACTTAACGGCCTGCAGCTCATAAGCCAATGTGTAACGGTCGTAGTTAGGCTTTTTTGCTTGTCCCATTCTGAGCTTCTTTCATGAACAGTAAATACTGCCCATAAAAGTGGTTACAGATCAGCAACCTACCTTGTGCGCGTTTTGCGCGATAATGGGAGCGCAGCGACCCGCGTGAAACGTGCACAAGGTAGGCTGTCCCGCGGAGGGCCGGAAGCCCGGAGCTTTACTGCCTGGCTTTGTTAACACCTATGATCCTGCGGGCATCTGCGACCCTTGATTGATCTACTGGACTAATGTACTCGCAACTATAAACTTGCAATTTATTCTTGTACTTACCGGCTACTACCAAATATGTAATTCCGGGCTCAAATTGATACTTACAAGCACAAATGTCATCACTTTTAGTAACTAGCTCACCAGAAACGTTGCCTTTTATAGCTTCTTCAACCTCGAATTCTGCTTCCACTGTGAGAACTCGGGGCTCTGCACCCTCTTGTTCGTAGATCGTTTTTTGAACGTTCTTCGCCTTTCCTACGAAGATAAACTGGGCCCTTTCAATAGCAAACTCAAACGCATCTTTACCGACGCTGTTAGCTACCAACTCATTTTGAGATTGAGTCCAGCATTTTGTGGCCAATGCTGGAGAGCAGAAAATTATTAGCCCTAAAATTACGATGTATTTCATGTGTTAACGCCCGGTTCACGCGCCGATCTGGAGCCGCGAAGCGGTGGAAGATTGGTCGCTGTGCAGCCGATTGTTAGAAATTTTTTATGCACTAAGCAAAGATTTCACGTCTTGATCCAACTTCTTTTGAAGATCACTCACTACTGGTGACAGATCATCGTCTTCAGGAATTTTATAGTCATATTGATAGCTATTGGACTTACCCTCGACGCCCGCCGGCAAAATATAAACGTTAAGCTTACCATCTCTCACGTCTACTAAAAATTTTGCAGCTTCAGCCGAATAATTACTTGTTATATGATTTTTTATTGACTCCTCTATGAATTTTTCAGCTGTGACCAATATGTTACTTCTATTGATATTTCCTTCGGACGCTCTTGGATTTCTTTTTACTGAGAAATTTCTAGGATTTTTATTACTGACACTCTTTTCTTCTAAGTCCCTAATTATCTCTTTCAGACGCTCGACATTTGAACTTTGCTTTTCAAGCTCTTCCTCAAGCTCTATCGTTCGCTTTAAAGCCTCCTTTCTTATAGCTCGAGCCTCCTCCTTAGTTAACGGTGTCTCATCGTCAATTCTCTGCTGTATCTCCTTAAGCTCTTTTTGCCTATTTTTAGCGTATTCGTAAACGTACTTCGCTGGCATTGGATAAATAAAGATCAAAGCTAAAGCAGTTATTAGTGGGTATACCAAACCACTAAGCAGCACAGACATTAATGATGGGAACGCAACTGAATCTATTAACTCAAACTTATCTTCTAGCGGTACGGCCGTAACGAGAATGAGAACAAATTTATAATTCCATGCCAACCACGCGAGGCTAAATGTGGCAAGTAATGGGCTACTCACTCTTTCATGAAGCTGAGCCCTGATAGTTTTTGTTAATTCATCAATCAAAATCACCTTCCTAAGAATTTCTAACGCTCTAATAACCGGCATGATCTGCTACCACTTTCGTGGACACTTTATGCCGCCAGTTTTTCATACTCTGAGGGCGATTGATAGCCGAGACTGGAGTGGAGCCGCTCTCGGTTATAGAACTCTATGTATTCGATGATATGAGCCACTGCATCGATTTCGTTCTGAAACATCCGCTGATGGACAAGTTCTGTCTTCATACTGTGGAAGAACGATTCAACGATGGCATTATCCAGCGGATTGCCCTTTCGGCTCATACTCCTTGTCATCCCTGCCGACTCAACAAGCTCTCGATACTCATGTGCGGCATATTCAATTCCCTGGTCAGAATGGAATATACAGCCAGCCTTTGGTTTCTGGCGCGCCAAGGCCATCTTTAGGGCACTCTTCGTCAGCTCGCTATTACGCTTCCTACTGAAGGACCAGCCAATCACCGATCTCGTAAACAAGTCGATCACAACGGCATGATATAGCCAGCCAGTTCCGGTCTTTATATAAGTAAAGTCTCCGGCCCACTGGCGACCGACGGAATCCGCGGGATCAGCTACTCCAAGTTGATTGCCTGTCGCCGAGTAAAATTCATGCTTGCCTGGGTTCCAGGTGTAGAGCCCTCTGCTAGAGGCCTTGATACCTGCGCATTTCATCAGCCGCGATACGCGCCTAACACTACACGGTAGGCCGTTACGCTTCAGCTGCTGATGTACTCTGCGCGCACCGTAAGCCTTCCGGAACCCCTGATGCAGCTCTACAATGGCGTCAGTAAGGCGCCGATCGTGCTTACGTCGCTCACTCTCTTCGCGACTGCGCCAGGCATAGAAGCCGCTCTTCGATACGCCTAATAGGTTACAGAGCTTTCTTACATCCCGCCCTTTGCGGTTCTTCTCAACCAGCTCGAAGAGCTTTACTTTTTCCGCTGGAAGAACCGCTCGGCCTTTTTTAGCAAATCGATCTCATCATTGCGATTTGCCAGTTCGCGCTCCAACTTCTTAATTTTCTTCTCTGCAGCAGCCAGCTTCTCTTCTGCTTCTTTTACTGGATCAGCTCTATCGGGACGACGTTTCGGTGACGGCTTGCTCGGCTTCATGTGCTTATTTTCCTTCAGATCTCCCCTGCGATGCTCCATCTGCCACCGATATAGCATCACCGGATGTATGCCGAGGGATTCTGCCACATCCTTTGACCTAACGTCAGGATGATTGGCCAACTTAACGGCCTGTAGCTTATAAGCCAATGTGTAACGGTCGTAGTTACGCTTTTTCGTTTGTCCCATTCTGGACCTCTTTCATGAACAGTAAATACCGTCCACAAAAGTGGTTACAGATCAGCGACCAATACTGTGCACCTTTTGTGCGAAACTGGGAGCGCAGCGACCCGCACAAAAGGTGCACAGCGTTGGGCGTCCCGCGGAGGCCCGAAGGGCCGGAGCAAACTGCCTGCGTTTGTTAACTGTTTGTGGCACCGAGCTTCTCAGTTACTTCGTCAATTTGCTTGGTAAGTACGTCTTTAGTTTCGGAGAAGAAAATAGCCTTTTGTGCCATTGTCATAATGACTAAAAAGGAAACAAAGTAGCGAGTGCAAAGACCGACCACCCCATAAAGACCACCCTTGGCTATTGCTTCCGGAATTTCCCAGAAACCAGATGCAATTTCCATAAAATACGGCAATAGAAGCAGCAGCCATAGAAACACGATTTGCTCGAAAACCTTGGGAAGTAGCCATTTCAAAAGTTCTCGTAAATCACTTTTTGACTCATACCAAGTCAAACTCGATTCGAGCTGCCGAAGTCTTGTGTTGAGTATTCTTACACCAGTAGCGCCAGCCTTAACTTTAAATTGTGTAAACCCAGATATGAGCCACCGACGAATCAATGGTGTAGCCAGATTTACGATCAAGGCAATTAAAATCGAAATAAGAATGTCTGATGCGGTCATAATCTTACTGAACAGTTAACGCCCAGCACAGCCGCCGGCTAAAGTGGCACGTAATTGCGCAGCAATTTGAGTGACACTTTGGACGGTCGGTTGCTGCTGCTTGTTAAGTGGCGACTGGCTGTTCATTGAAAAAGTACACCAAATTCTCGACCACATTAGCTTTACCATAATATGGGTTATTTTCTGCATGGTCTAACGTTCTTCCTGTACGTTGTGCGATTTCTTCGACTATGTCCATTTCAAAGTCATCATCATCTATCAGAAGATCTTTGAATACATCATCTGTTGGCTTTATTGGGAAATCGCTGCTGTCTGAACTGATATAGTTTTGGAGCTGCTCATAGACAGCACGAATTACCCACGTATCAATCGATTTACAGTCAAAATGACGAGAAAAAGTACAAATTGAATCTTTACTACGATCTTCTTGTAGTTTTGAAAAGTGGGATTTTCTATCTTTGGAGTTTTTTAATTCGAGAGCAACTAATACTGGCACAATCGCGAGAATTACAGGGACTTTGTAGATAAACCAGGATAGCATCAAAATAAAAGCAAAAGTAATCAGCCAACCTGAAATACCAGTTGGTTTCTCGACATACTTTGGCATAAATCTCGAAGGTTTGCGCATACTCTCTAAAGCCACTTAACGCCGCAATCAGCCGCATTTAAAGCGGAGCGGCTTTTGTGTATAAAATGTGAGCGAAGCGAACATACACAAAAGGTGCATAGCTTTGAATGTCGCGCTGCATTGCCTTGTTAACCTTTGGCGACCAGGGAGTAACTTGCTATCTGAAGTTTATTATCTTTCTTCTCAACAGTGAACAACAGAAATACAGTGTTCTGATTCTCACAATAAACCTCTACAGTTACAAATTTCTTATTTTCTGTCTTCGAATACGATTGAATAGAGCACTTACCGCCATCTTCAACGTAACCAAAAATATCCTCAAAGGCCTTAGAATCATTTGGGGAAAACGGCCAAAGTTCACCTGAAATTGTCTTACTAACTAGCTCCTCAGCCTTCCATCGAAAATTATAATCTACGAAAAATAATTCAGTGAAAACCAGTGCCATAATTGACATTGCACACCCCAAGGGTTAACGCCGCCAGCAGGGGCAGCTTACCTTGTGCGCGATTTGCGCGAAAATGGGAGCGCAGCGACCCGCGCAAAACGTGCACAAGGTAAGCTGTCCCGCGGAGGGCCGGAGGCCCGGAGCATACTGCCTGGCATTGTTAACTTACCTTGCAAAGGACCAGCCTTTTTGCTGAAGACAAGCTTTACGCTCTTTGTCCTTTGCGACAACGGTTTTTAGATTTTTCTTGAAGTCTGGCGCCGTAAATTTTGAGTCAATATCCTTCTTAGTAAGCATCATTGTTACTACTTCTAATTTATTATCTAGAGAAAATTGAAGGAGTGAGTACGGGTCTGAAACTTTACGGTCTCCAAAATACAATTTTACACCCTGAAATGAAGCACCCAAACAAGCCTCATGATCACTTCTCAGCGGACCTTCCAGATTGGAATGTTTTTCTCCATCACGCTTGAAAGACCCGAGGACTACATCTCGATTAATTTCTTGATTATCAAAGTACTCGTCATATTCCGACTGATATTTATCATTTGCCATAGCTCCAGTCGCTGCGAATCCAAGAGCCACTGAAATCAATATATTCTTATTCATTCTCGATTACCTCTATATAAGTTAACGCCCAGCGCAGGCGCAGCCAGCGCGGAGCAGCTTTTGTGTTAATGTTTGAGCGCCAGCGAGTAACACAAAAGATGCGTAGCGTTGGCTGTCGCTCTGCCGCTGTTTGTTAGGGCGATTCTCGAAGTACCCTGCTAACCGCAGCCACTTTTCCTGAGGCCATTTCAAGATCAACTGCGACGATTGGATGAAGAAGCAAACCCCCGCTTTCATTATTGTTACGACACCTCAAATAAACTCGACAATACTGGTTTAGCTTAAAAAAACCAAAAATGTTTAACGTACTTTTAGGGTTAACACAGGCCTTTATTTCCGAAAGTTCAGTCGTATGAGGTAATTCATTTAGAGCTACCCATACATTCTCACTCTCAGCCCAATCAGGCTTGCACGGCACTTTGGTAAACTCAAAATTTACCGGTTCCTCTGCGTTTACAAATGAGGACATAGCTAGCGCCAAAATAGTCGATTTCATGGCCATTGCCCTAACAGTTTATTAAAGAGCCAGTGGCTCATTATCCATTTGGCTACTATTTCTGGAAGACCCCATCCGAAGCTCAGATAAAAGCCAATATTTACAATACGTTATAGCTTTCTGATCATATCGTAACCAGTGATAGTGAGCCAATGGCTCAAGTCGCCTGATTTTACATGCGGCTCTTGAACACAATTCGTCTTTAATAAAATCAATAAGTTAGAGAAGATTCTCGGTGGATGTGAGCCATGGCTCATTAATTCGGGCTTCGGGCGCGCGCGTTGCTCGCAGGGCACGGCACATTTACAGCAAAGGAGACCTTTGCTAGAGGGCATTTGTGAGCGACTCCGCGGGCATTCAAACAAATTGATCCTGCGTGCTCCCCGCGATAAACGCGCGGCTCGCTTCGCTCATCGGACTGCGCAGCGGAGAATTACCGGAACTGCGCATGAACGTGATTGATTTCCACAAACAGGAATTTGCGGTTAGATGCGGCGTAGACATTAAGGATTTGACGACGCTTTTGCCACAAGGCTCGAACAACCCCATACGGCACACGGTCCAGGCAGATTTCCGGCAAAAAAAAGCCCCGCAAAAGCGGGGCTTTTTGGATAGGCCGAAAGGCTGGCTTACACACGCCCTTCTTCGATCTTTTCTTTCCAGATCAGCGGGCCGGTCTGGTGCACGGAGTCACCCAGACTGTCGACGGCCACGGTTACCGGCATATCTTCCACTTCAAACTCGTAGATGGCTTCCATACCCAATTCCGGGAAGGCGATGACCTTTGCATCTTTAATGGCCTGGGCCACCAGGTAGGCCGCACCGCCTACAGCCATCAGGTAAACCGCTCTATTATCGCGGATCGCCTCAATAGCGACCGGGCCGCGTTCGGCCTTACCGATCATGCCGAGCAGGCCGGTTTCTTCCAGCATGGTGCGGGTGAACTTATCCATGCGGGTAGCCGTCGTCGGGCCGGCCGGGCCAACCACTTCGTCACGCACCGGGTCTACCGGGCCTACGTAGTAAATAAAGCGGCCGGTCAGGTCTACCGGTAGTTTTTCGCCGCTGGCCAGAATGTCGACCATTTTCTTGTGGGCGGCATCACGGCCGGTGAGCATCTTGCCGTTCAGGAGCAGGGTCTCGCCGGGCTGCCAGCTCTGCACATCTTCCGCAGTGACGGTGTCCAGGTTGACGCGACGGGTGTTGCTGCCCGCTTCGCGGGTGATTTCTGGCCAGTCTTCCAGCTTCGGCGGGGTCTGGCGCGCAGCACCGGAACCATCGAGGGTGAAGTGGGTGTGACGGGTCGCCGCGCAGTTGGGAATAATCGCGATGGCCTTGTTGGCGGCGTGGGTCGGGTAGTCTTTGACCTTCACGTCCAGCACGGTGGTCAAGCCACCCAGACCCTGGGCACCAATACCCAGCTTGTTAACCTTGTCGTACAGTTCCAGGCGCAGCTCTTCGGCACGGTTGCTCGCACCGCGCTCCTGCAGTTCCTGAATATCAATCGGGTCCAGCAGGGATTCCTTGGCGAGCAGCATGGCTTTTTCTGCGGTACCGCCAATGCCAATTCCCAGCATGCCGGGCGGACACCAGCCAGCACCCATCTGCGGCACCATTTTCAGTACCCAGTCCACCACGGAATCGGATGGGTTGAGCATGGCAAACTTGCTCTTGGCTTCACTACCACCACCTTTGGCGGCCACGTAGACGTCAACGGTATCGCCGGGGACGATTTCGTAGTGAATAACCGCTGGGGTGTTATCACCGGTGTTCTTCCGCGCACCGTCCGGATCCGCCAGGATGGAGGCACGCAGGACGTTATCCGGGTTCATGTAAGCCCGACGCACGCCTTCGTTGACCATATCGCTGACACTCATGTCGGCGTCCCACTGCACGTTCATGCCGACTTTCAGTTTCACGGTGACGATACCGGTGTCCTGGCAGATTGGGCGGTGGCCCTGGGCACACATGCGGGAGTTAATCAGGATCTGCGCCATGGCGTCCTTGGCCGCCGGGTTGGCCTCTTTCTCGTAGGCCGTATTCAGGGCCTGGATAAAGTCCTGGGGATGGTAGTAGGAGATGAACTGCAGCGCATCGGCAACGCTATCGATCAGGTCGTCCTGGCGGATAGTGGTCATGACAGACTCCGTTATTCCACTGAGAGGGTGGGGTTATACGGCGGGCGATTTTACACGAAAACCGGCGTAGGAGTGGTAACCGGCAGTCAGACTGCTGCCAAAGTCGTACAGACGGCGGGTCGCACCAAGTTTGGGCAACAAAAAAGGCGAGCCAATGGCTCGCCTTGTCAGGTTCCGGGTCCGGGGACGGCTTACATGGAGGAAGCCGTGGTGGAGCCGCTCTGCAGGGTGCGAATGGCTTCGCGCAACTGCACCAGATCCTTGTTCACCGAGCGACGGTAAGCATCGATGGACTCGACGGCTTCTTCATTGGCGCCCACGCGTGCAGTCAGGTCACTGCGGATAGAGGCCAGCTGACGCTCCATACGGGCCAGCTTGTCCGTCACTTCACGTTTGTCGGTGGTAGAAGACTGCTTGAGCGCTGCCAGTTCGCTTTCCACGGCAGCGATCTTTTTCACGGTCGCGGCAAAGCCGTCTATCTTCTTGCTCAGGGAGGCCACGTCTCTCCGCACGGCGTCGGAAGCCTGCTTGTTGGCGGTGATACCCTTGCGATTCACATTACGGGTATCCCACAGCTTGCGAATCTCCGCGGAGTTTTCTTTGGCCTTGGCGTTCAGGACCTCAACCGATGCGGAAGATTCCTCATCAGACAGCTCGAAGCGCTTTTCCAGCTCGGCAATACGACGATCGGCATCCACCAGCTGGGAACGGGTCTCCTGCCACTGGTTGTACAGGAAGCCAGCCGCCGCCAGTCCGGCGATCGCCAGGATAGTGGCTACGGCGCCCAGTACGGCACCACCGCCGCCACCGCGGCGTTCGGGCTCAGGAGCGGGTGGCGCAGCACGGCGCTGCTGCTGGGTACGGCCAATGGGGCGGTTGGCTGCGGTTGGCTCGATGGCGGCGCTGCCATCCAGGGTCGGCTCTCGGCGTTGCATGGTCGACTTATACCCTACTGTTTGGGCCTGTTCCGAACACGTGGTCACTAATAGTCACTGACTGGTCACGGAACTGGCTGTGGAATTCAGCGGCATTTATACCAAAAATTGACGAAAAAGTAATCACGTGAACCATAAGACTAGCCCAGCCCCTTGTGTTAGCAGAATATGCCCCCATACGCTGTATTCATCCGCTGGCCGGCTTATATTTGCCGTTCAGCGCGGTTAGAATCCCCCTCATCTAACAACAGAGACATATAGAAGGAAGATCCAATGGCCCACGTTCTGCCCGAACTCCCTTACGCAATGGACGCCCTGGAACCGCATATTTCCAAGGAAACCCTCGAATTCCACTACGGCAAGCACCACAAGACCTACGTGGACAAGCTGAACGGCCTGCTGGATGGCACCCCGGATGCCGACAAGTCCCTGGAAGACGTGATCAAGTCTTCTTCCGGTGGCGTGTTCAACAATGCCGCCCAGATCTGGAACCACACCTTCTACTGGAACGGCCTGGCCCCGAACGCAGGCGGCGCTGCCACTGGCGCGGTTGCTGACGCGATCAATGCCGCTTTCGGTTCCTTCGACAAGTTCAAGGAAGAGTTCACTGCCAGCGCGGTAAACAACTTCGGCTCCGGCTGGACCTGGCTGGTGAAGAAGGCCGACGGTTCCGTTGCCATCGTCAACACCTCCAACGCGGAAACCCCGCTGACCGACAGCAGCGTTACCCCACTGCTGACGTGCGACGTTTGGGAGCACGCCTACTACATCGACTACCGCAATGCGCGTCCGAAGTACATGGAAGCGTACTGGGCACTGGTTAACTGGGACTTCGTGAACCAGAACTTTGCCTGATTGCACGACACTGTCGAAAGAGCGGGTCTAGTACCCGCTTTTTTGTGTCTAGGATTCTCGAAACACCCTTGTCACTTTCTGGATACTTACAATGAAGCTGAAGATCACCCTGTTGGCCGCTGCCATAAGCACGCTGGCCGTAACCGGCTGTGACCGGGCACAAAAGCAAGCTGCCCCGGAAGCCGAAGTCGAGACCGCCACGGTTACTGAAACCGATAGCTATACCTCCGAGAACGGCGAGAAAAAAGAAGGCGGCAACGAGGCGCTGAGCGCCGAGGTTAATGCCCTGTTCGAAACCCAGTTCAATGAGCACGTGGCACGTAGCCCACAGTTCAAAACGTTCCTGGGTATGAAGGAAGACTATGACAAGTGGGATAACATCTCGCCGGAATTTGAAGCGGAAACCCTGGAGCTGAACAAGCGCCAGCTGGCCGACCTGAAAAAATATGATCCGGCTTCCCTCGACGATGCCACACGCCTGAGCCTGCGTTTGGCCACCCGCAATCTCGAGGAAGACATCGAAAACTACAAGTGGCGCCTGCACACCTACCCGGTGAACCAGATGTACGCCACCCACACCGGTGTTGCTTCCCTACTGATCAACCAGCACCGCATCAGTGACACTTCCGATGCCGAGGCTTACATTGCCCGTCTGAACGCCCTACCCGCACACTTCGGTCAGCTGGTCGAAAACCTGAAAGCGCGCGCTGGTGCCGGCGTCATCACTCCCAAGTTTGTATTCCCCTACGTGATCAGCGATGCGCAAAACCTGATTACCGGTGCTCCGTTTGATGACGGCGATGACAGCACCCTGTTTGCTGATTTCAAAGGCAAAGTCGACAAGCTGGAAATCAGCGACGAGGAAAAGCAGGCACTGGTCGACAAGGCCCAGACCGCCATGCTCGAGAGCGTAAAACCCGCTTATGAGTCCCTCATCACTTATCTGGGTGAGCTGGAAAAACTGGCTACCACCGATGACGGCGCCTGGAAACTGCCAGACGGTGACGCGTTCTATCAGGCCCGCCTGAACAACTACACCACTACCGACATGACCGCAGAAGAAATCCATGAAGTGGGTCTGCAGGAAGTAAAGCGCATTCAGGACGAAATGCGCGAGATCATGAAGAAGGTCGGTTTCGAGGGTTCCCTGCAGGAATTCTTCGAGTTTATGCGTACCGATGACCAGTTCTACTACCCCAACACCGATGAGGGTAAGCAGCGCTACCTGACCGAAGCCACCGCCCTGATCGATACCATGAAGGGTCGACTGGACGAGCTGTTTATCACCAAACCCAAGGCAGACCTGGTGGTAAAAGCCGTAGAACCTTTCCGCGAGAAATCTGCAGGCAAGGCGTTCTACCAGCGCCCGGCACCGGACGGTTCACGCCCGGGCATCTACTACGCCAACCTGTATAACACCAAGGACATGCCCACCTACCAGATGGAAGCACTCGCTTACCACGAGGGCCTGCCGGGGCATCACATGCAGCTTTCCATCATGCAGGAGCTGGACAATGTGCCCAAGTTCCGCAAGTTTGGTGGCTACACCGCCTACACCGAAGGCTGGGGTCTCTACTCCGAGCTGGTACCGAAAGAAATCGGCCTGTATCAGGACCCCTACTCCGACTTCGGCCGTCTGGCCATGGAACTGTGGCGTGCTGCGCGCCTGGTGGTAGACACCGGCCTGCACAGCAAGAAGTGGACCCGTGAGCAGGCAATTGATTACCTCGGTGAAAACACCCCGAACCCGGAAGGTGACCAGGTGAAAGCCATCGAACGTTACATCGTCATGCCGGGCCAGGCGACTGCCTACAAGATCGGTATGCTGAAGATCCTCGAGCTGCGTGAAAACGCCAAGCAGGCGCTGGGTGACAAGTTCGACATCCGTGAATTCCACGATGTGATCCTCGCCAACGGCGCTGTGCCGCTGGATGTTCTCGAGGAGCTGGTGGACGAATGGGTTGCCGAGACCAAGGCCACGAACTGATTGTTGGCGAATAGCAAAAGGGCCGCTCCATGAGCGGCCCTTTTTGTTTGTGCAGTGTTCATCGACACCAGGGGCGCCGATTGTGGTTACACACTATTGTTTTCGCCCGCGGATCCTGAGCGCTTCCTGCGCTTCGTCAGGGTTTGACCGGGGAAGAAAACCCTCCGGGTTTAAGTGCCAACAGGGAACATCCCACTTTCTGCAAAATGTTCTCCGCGGTATTTCCCATCAGGAATCCGGGTATACCGGTGCGGGCCACCGTCCCCATCACCAACAGATCGTAGCCACCGTCATCAATCAGCTGCGGAATATACTGCTCCGGGCGGGCAATGCGATGCAGCACTTCAAAGGGTTCTTCGATACCCGATGCGCGAATCAATACATCCATTTTGGCGCGATGACTCGCCCCGGCCTGCTCGGTAATCCGCTCCAGCTCCTCGTCAGAGATACCCACAGGTACACGAGAACGCAAATAGGCATCGAGGTCATAATCCCAGCAGGAGACGATATGCAACACGCCTTTTTCCCGGTCGGCCAATTGGCGGGATAGCTGCAGCAGGTTAATCGCCAGATCATAGGCATTGGGCTCGCTGCAGTCGGGATCAATCGCAAGCAGAACGTGCCGCTGCGAAGCCGGACGCGCGACCGGCCGGCACAGCCATACCGGACAGGGACACTTGCGCAGCAGCTCCATATCCAGCGCCTTGAACCCCCTGGGGCTATCGTCCGCTTCGACATTCTTCATCACCATGTCAAAGCCATCGGTCATGGCACGCCGAATAATACGCTCCGCGGGCGTCGCACCGCATTCCACTTCGACGGTTGCCTGCGCACACAACGTCGCCGCGCAATCTCCCAGGGCTTCACAGGCCGCGCCCAGTGCACTCTGCGCACGCTGGCGCAAAGCGTCTTCAAAAAGCTCCCGGTAATCATCCAGCTCATTGGGCAGCTCAGGTCCCAGGGCCAGCACTGTCAGGGTGGCATCATGCGTCCGACTGACATCCAGCGCCTGGGCCAACCCGTCACTGTCATCGTTATCACCGCGACAGACAAACAATACCTTGTGAATATTCTGCATCGTCTCACCAAGTGGCAACCCGCGCCGCGAATCCGGCCAACGGGATTTTGGCTCATCTCTTTTTATTGAAGATCAGAAAACTGGCTGCGCCAACCACTCACTCGCGACAAAGTGCTTGGGCGAAACAGACATGTCGAGTATTCGCCTTTTTACAGCGCGATTCCCCTCTGCCAGGCAGATGCGCGAAATAGATTGCCAAACGTTTATTTTGCGTTGAAATGCGCGCACAGCCTCTGTTAGCCTGACGCAATTGCCGCCAAAGCAGTGGAAGGCAGCAATTCGGGATCCGGTCCCGCTGGTATCGACCGGCCTCTAACGACCCCAGTAAAAGAACAAAGCAATGGAAGTGATGCGAAAACTGATGGCGATTCTCCGCGCCATATTCCACCGTATTCTATCGGCCGTAAAATCTCTGGCCCGATTCATCCTGCGAACACTGATGGCCCTATGGCACTGGCTGACCCGGCTGCTCAGCGCCGCCTTGCAGTTCTGGAAGGCCCTGGGTCCGCGCTGGCTGCGCGTCACTCTAGCCATTGGCCTTGTGGGAACTGTTGGCTACAACCTCGCCCAGGATTACCTGAAACCCAATCTGACGGAAGAGCAGATTTATCAGGTGCACTACCTCAACGAGGGCTGGGACCAAAAAGCACGCGAGACTTTTTACTACACACCGCAGGGGACTGAGCTGCTGGGTATCGATTACCAATGGCTGGTGAATCTGGAATTGCCACTCTCTACCGAGTTATTTGCCTCAGCCAGGAACATGCGCGGCTGGGGGTTTATCGTTGACCCGGATCAACATGCAACCGCTGCCAATCCGGGAAACCTGCCGGTCGGCCTGACCCGACATAGCGACCCGCAGACCGGTCGGGAAAAACTCGACATTGGTTGCGCCGCTTGCCACACCGGCGAGTTGCATTATCGCGGCACCGCGCTGCGCGTCGATGGCGGTCAGGCGGTACAAAGTATCTCGACCGGCGCACAAGGGGAATTTATCACGACGCTGGGTGCGACCCTCATCGAAACCTACTTCAATCCGCTGAAGTGGCGCCGCTTTGCCGATCGCGTCGCGGGAAACGATGACACCGCGCGCGAGCAGTTGCGCAAGGATTTTGGCAAGGTCATCACCACCCTCAGGGCATTCGCCAAAGGGCCAGGTAACCCGGACAATTTCCCCACACTGGAAGGCCGTGGCCGCACAGATGCCGTCGGACGTATTGGCAATGTAGTCTTCGGCTACAACCTCGGGATCGAGGAAAACTACAAGGTCGCCGACGCACCGGTGAGCTATCCGTTTCTGTGGGACATCTGGCGATTCGACTGGGTGCAGTACACCGGCTTCACCAACCAGGCTATGGCACGCAATGTGGGCGAGAGCCTCGGCGTACTTGCGCCGATCCAGCTGGTGGACGATTCCGGCAACCTGTTACCGCCAGGTGAATTTGGCAAAAGCCTGATCGACCTCGACGGCCTGCATTGTGTGGAAACCACACTGCGCGCACTGCAGCCCCCAAAATGGCCGGAAAACATCCTCGGCGAAATCAATATCACCAGGGCCCAACAGGGCAAGGCTCTCTTCGCCGACCAGTGCGCGTTCTGTCACGGACCGCATATTTCCAAACCCTACGAATGGGCAGTTGCCACCGGTCCCGAATCCAACCCCGCCAACCAGCGCGACGTGAACTGGGAATGGGATATGGCCGGAGATATTTCTACCGGTGAGGATGGCGAGCCGATTCGACGTGACTGGCGCGCGGAGGTTTGGGCATTACCCTGGATTGATGTGGACGTGATTGGCACCGATGCCACCGCCGCAGACAATTACCTCAATCACCGCTACGATCCGGGCCCACTCGTGCCACCGAACCCGGATAACCCGGAAGCGCGACTGGTGAATGCCGGTGATGGATTGCAACTACTCATCAACCAGCTGGCACCAGTGCTCTACAAAGAGTGGGATGTCAGCCAGGCGGGCAATGGCGTTGCCCAGTACGATGGCCTCAATGTGCCCTTCCGGATCGTCAACAAACGCGCCTATAAGGCGCGTCCGCTGCACGGTGTGTGGGCCACCCCACCCTACCTGCATAATGGTTCCGTCCCCACGATTTATGATTTGCTGTCGCCCTTGGAAGCACGTCCCGCCACCTTTTCGGTGGGTCACCGCGAGTACGACCCGCAGAAACTCGGCTATATCACCGATCCGCTGCCGGGCAGTTTTGTGCATGACACCGCGCAGACCGGAAACAGTAACCGCGGCCACCTGTTCACCGACGTGGAGATGCCCGGACGTATCGGTGACCTGCTGAGTGAAAACGAGCGGCTGGCCATCATTGAATACCTGAAGGTGATGGGTAACCCGGACTATACCGATGCGCTGGGCGGCGATCCGCTGAACTGGGAACAGTACAGCGCAGCCCCTGCCGATCCGCGTGGTGAACAGGCCTGCAAAAGTGCCCCGCACCCGATGCTCTTTGCCCACAACACAGAAGAGATCGAGAAAGATCAGCAGACTGAAGGGGAGAGTGCGCGATGAAGCCAATATCGACCCTCACACTCGTCACCCTGCTGGGACTTTCTACGAGCCTGCCATTGATCGCCAGTGCCACGGATACCCCGTCAACCTCTGCGGACCTACCGGTATCGTTTGATACGCTGGGGATGGATATTTCCGCTGAAGAGCAGCAGGCCATTGCCTCTGCCATCCATTCCGCCAGGGAAATTTCCCGGGTGGCGCAAACCATCAATGGCAACCCATTCCGCCGCGATGCACACGCCAAAGCGACAGGCTGTGTGCGCGCACGCTTTACCGTCGATGGCAACCTGGACGAGCGCTTTCGCCACAGCATTTTTGCGGATGCGGGGCGCGAGTATCGCGCCTGGATCCGTTTTTCCAATGGCGACATGCTGGTCAGGCCGGACAGTACGCCCGATGCCCGGGGCATGGCCATTAAAATCATGGGGACCACGGGTGCCCCAATTGCACCGGAACTGGGTGCCACTGGCACCCAGGACCTGATCATGACCAACAGCCAGGCATTTTTTAATCGGGACATTTACGACTACGCGGAAACGGCCACGTACCTGGCCAAGCTGGATCGGACCGGCGGCTTCATCAGCCTGTTCCCGCCCAAATTACACTGGACGCAACTGGTCAGGGCCAAGGAAACCGTGTCTTCGCGTATCGACTCGCCGCTGCAGGCCCAGTATTTTTCCATGCTGCCCTATCGCCTCGGGGAGACCGAGGTAAAATTTTCTGCGCGCCCCTGCCCCGCTGCGCCACGAGCGGAGACCGCTGATCGCGATACACCGGACTTCCTGACCACGCAAATGGAGCAAACCCTGGAGACCGGCGCCGCCTGCTTTGAATTTATGGTGCAACCCAAGGTCCCGGGCGCAGACATGCCCATTGAAGACGGCACCGCCATCTGGTCGCAGGCCGATTCGCCGTTTATTCCCATCGGCCGGGTGCATATCCCTCCACAGGAGTTCACCAGCCCGGAACAACAGGCGTTTTGCGAAAACCTGTCGATGAACCCCTGGCATGGCGTGGGAGAGTGGGAACCCCTGAGCAGCCTGAACCGTGCTCGTCGCCTCGTGTACAACGCCGTCTCGAAATTCCGCCATGCGCAGAATCATGCCCAGCGTATCGAACCATCCAACTGGTGCATCCCGGAAGCCGATGGCAGCTGCCCAAAAAATCAGGGACTGCTCATTACCAAACCACGCTGGCCACTGCCCCGCTGTTTTGACCCCCTGTTCCAGCCGATTGATGGCAGCGAGGTCACGAGTGAGTGCCAGAGCCTCTACGACGAGGAAGCATCAGACTACGGCGCCGATATGACATCGAGCACACGTTATTCCGGGCAACAGTAATGGCAGGAATCTGGGATCAGATATCAAGCACTTGCTTGACGAAGGGAATGGTGATTTTGCGTTTGGCCATCAGTGAGGCCCGGTCGAGCTGATCGAGGCAATCGAACAGGGCACCGGTGCTGCGCGGCGCACGGTGCAGGATGTACTGGGCCACGTCCTCCGGCAGGTCAAAGCCGCGCCGGCGACTGCGCTCACGCAACGCAGCCAGCTTGTCGGCATCGCTAAGCGACGCCAGATGGAATGTGAGCCCCCACTGCAGGCGCGAGCGTAAATCGGCAAGCCCAAGCTCCAGGCCACGCGGCGACTTGCGTGAACCCAACAGCAATTGCCGGCCACTGTCCCGCAGGCGATTGTAGAGATGGAACATCGCCATCTGCCATTCGGCGTGGCCTTCGAGCAGCTGAATATCGTCGATACAGACAAGCTCTAACTGCTCGAGTCCATCGAGAATGACAGCGGGATCGAGCGGCAACAAGTCGGCAAGCGGCAAGTACTGAAAGGCGGCGCCACGGGATTCTACCCGCTGACAAACCGACTGCAGCAGATGGGTGACGCCACTGCCTGCCTCGCCCCAAACGAACACCACAGGCTCGGGCAAATTCCCTTCCGCAAGCGCACGCAGGGCCGCTACCGGCTGGCGATTGTCATCCTCCGGACCCAGGTAGAAATTATCGAAAGTGGCGTCATCCCGCAGGGAAACACCCAGCGGCAACTGCTGTAGCTCGCCCCGCTTTTCGGTCATCTCAATACCAGCGGTAACGCAGCGGGTTCTCCGCGCTGCCAAGCGGCGCGCGGTAACCGGTCAAGTCAATGGGATCCTCGTCGCTCTCTGCGCGCAGGCTGCGGTTCAGCGCCAGCGCATCCTGCAGGTTGCGAATCGGGACAGTGGTGGTCAGGGCCATATAGAGCCGATCGTTGTTCACACGCAGCAATCGCGCCTCACTCACCTGCGCCAGGCCGCGAAAATAACTTTGTGCCCGGGAATATTCCTCGAAGCTATCCACACCAGACAGTTCGACCATCACTGCACCCTGAGCGGTATTGGTGCCGGGGCGCACCGCATAGCGCTGGGCCAGGACGTTGGCGGCCTCGTCGACACCCTGCTGCAACAGGGATTCCAGAGAATCTCCGCTGCCGTCGAACGCGTAGGTTCGGCCACCGTGCACCAGCAACCAGTTCGCGCGCCACCGCTGCCCCGATACTTCCAGCAGCCGGCCCATCAGGTTGCCATCGGGACGGTAGCGCGTCGCGGCCATATCCACTGTGCGTTCGTCCTGCGCCCACAAATTGCCGAGAGGCATGGCGCGCTGGTCAATGGCGTCCAGCTGGGGAAAATCCAGCGGCAAGCCCCGGGCAATGGCCGCGGCTTCGATCTGGGAAAAGAGTTCCGGGTTTTCGGCCTCGCTGAGGTAGCCACGGCCACCGGCCAGGGTATCTACAGCGAGCCAGACCAGAGTGCCCGGGCGGTTATTCGGCCACATGGGCAGCTGCAGCTCGTGGACTTTGGCCTCCACCGCCTGCGGATCATAGGAGAGACGCAGGTACAGCTGGTTGTCTTCACTGACGTAGCGATAACTCTGGATAAACTGCTGTGACTGGGACAAGACGTCTGCCAGCAGGGGATTGGCGCCGATCTCGGCATCGCCGGTCACGCGCACAAAGATACGCTGCAGGCCGCGCTGGGTCGCCGCTGCGCGATCAACGCCAGTCCGGCTGGGCACGGCCTCGACGACCTCGTACAGATCGGGAATCACCCGGGCCTGGGCATTGATGGACACAAAACTGAGGACCAGTACGCAGAGCGCAGCCAGAGTAGCCCGGCTCATCCCGGCAACCCCATGCAGAAACAACTTATGCATCAGATTTCTCCACTCGACCTCGCAGTTATCTGGTTTGGGGCGGGCCTTGGGCACCTGCTACCCCGGTCACTATGGACCAAACAGGACGCCATTGTATCAGTGTCGGGTATTTCTCCCAGCCCCGAGTTCGCACAATTGGAGGAAATTCGCCCCCAGCCCGTCAATACTCACCCTTATTGGGGCCAATATGCGCGAATCCGGGCCCCCGATACCCGCCGATAACAGGCCGCGCATTGCGATTTCCCGTTATCAGCGCTCCAGGCCCGGTTCCAACTGACATTCGACGCCAGCAAGCTATCGAATTTCCGGCGCACAGGCCCTACAATACGCGCCCTTCAAAAAGCCCATTGCAGGAAGATCCATGAGCGATTCCAAGCCCCAGTCCCTCAGCTACAAAGATGCCGGCGTCGACATCGATGCCGGTAACGCCCTGGTAGAGCGTATCAAGCACGTGGCCAAGCGCACCGCGCGCCCGGAAGTCATGGGCGGCCTGGGTGGCTTTGGTGCCCTGTGCGAGCTGCCGACTGGTTACAAAGAGCCAGTACTGGTATCGGGAACTGACGGCGTAGGCACCAAGCTGCGCCTCGCCATGGATCTGGGCATTCACGACAGCATTGGCATCGACCTGGTCGCCATGTGTGTAAATGACCTGGTGGTCGCAGGCGCCGAGCCGCTGTTCTTCCTCGACTACTATGCCACCGGCAAGCTGAATGTCGATATTGCTGCTGAGGTAGTGACCGGTATTGGCGAGGGCTGTGAGCAGTCCGGCTGTGCGCTGGTAGGCGGCGAAACCGCCGAAATGCCGGGCATGTATGAGGGCGACGACTACGATCTGGCCGGTTTCTGCGTGGGCGTGGTCGAGAAGTCCGAAATCATCGATGGCAGCAAGGTCAAAACTGGCGACAAACTGATCGGATTGGCGGCAAGCGGCGCCCACTCCAATGGCTACTCGCTGATCCGCAAGGTGCTGGAAGTCAGCGGTGCCGACCTGCAGCAGGACATGGGTGGCAAGACCCTGGCCGAGGCCCTGATGGCCCCGACCCGTATCTATGTAAAGAGCCTGCTCAAGCTCATCAAGGAGAGCCAGGTCAACGCACTCAGCCACATCACCGGCGGTGGCCTGCTGGAAAACCTGCCGCGCGTACTGCCGGAAGGTGCCAGTGCCCGCATTGATACCACCAGCTGGGAGCTGCCCCCGGTCTTCCAGTGGCTGCAACAGGCCGGCAATATTGATGCCCGTGAAATGTACCGCACGTTTAACTGCGGTGTGGGCATGGTGATCTGCGTACCGGCAGACCGCGTGCACGAAGCCCTCGCCTCCCTCAAGGCCAGCGGAGAAGACGCTTTTGTCATCGGCAGTATCGAAGCCGGTACAGACGGCGAAGAAGTTGTCGAGCTGGCAGGGATTTGATGACAGCAATGGCAGAACGTAAATGCCAGGTGGCGGTGCTGATTTCCGGCAGCGGCACCAACCTGCAGGCACTGATTGATGCAGCGGCACTGCCCGACAGCGGCTTTTCCATTTGCTCGGTCATCAGTAACAAAGCGGATGCTTACGGTCTCACCAGAGCCGCCGATGCGGGCATTGCGTCACAAGTCGTCGATCACCGCGAGTATGCTGACCGTGAATCCTTTGATCGCGCGCTGATTGCGGCGATTGATGGCAGCGGCGCGGAACTGGTGGTACTGGCCGGCTTCATGCGGATCCTCACTGCAGACTTTGTCCGCCATTACGGTGGTCGCCTGCTGAATATCCACCCCTCGCTGCTGCCCAAGTATCAGGGTCTGCACACCCACCAGCGGGCGCTCGATGCGGGCGACGAGGAACATGGGGTTACCGTGCACTTCGTCACCGAAGAGCTGGATGGCGGCCCCCCCATTGTCCAGGCCGTGGTGCCGGTACTGGCCGATGACACTGCCGAGGCACTGGCCAAGCGCGTGCAGGTTCAGGAGCATGTGATCTACCCGCTGGCAGTCGAGTGGTTTGCCGCCGGCCGCCTGCAAATGCAGGGCGACACAAGTGTTCTGGACGGTGAGCCACTGCCGCCCAGTGGCAAAGTCCTGCGCAACTGATCCCCGCCCCTGACAGCACGGCACTTTCCTTCCGCCCTGCGGTCTGAGTTAGACTCATCGAGCCACCGTGCTGCTAGAATCTTTCAGCACACGTGCTGCCAGGGAATTCCATCAGGGGGACAAGGTGTTGCGCAAACTTTTGACGACATTGGCGCTGGCAGCCTGCCTGACTGGCGCGGGCCTTTCCGCACAGGCATCACCCCCTACCCCGCAGCTCAAGCCGTTTACCGCCACCTATCAGGCGCGCCATTCCGGGATGAACATTACCGCCACGCGCACACTCAGTGGTGAGGGCAACAACTGGCGTATCGATTTCAAAGGTGATGCCCTGGTCGTGCGTATTCAGGAATACTCGAGGTTCTCACTGGATGGCGAGCAGATTACGCCCCGCCACTACACCTACAAACGTGGCGGATTCGGGCGCGGGCGGGAAACCAAACTGAATTTCGAACAAGAGCAGCAAAAGGTCGTCAATCTCACGCGTCCGGACCGCACCATCGACAACGCGCCAGAGAAAGTGCACGACAAGCTCTCTTATCAGTTACAACTGGCACTGGATATTGCAGCCGGGAAAAAGGATCTCCGCTATCAGGTGGCCGATGGCAGAAAAATCCGCGATTACAAATTCCGAATTGCCGGCGAAGAGCAACTGGATACCCCCGTCGGTAAACTCAACACCATCCGGGTCGAGCGCATTCACAATGGCGGCGACAAGCGCGAAACCAAGATCTGGTTCGCCCCCGAACTGGACTATGCCCTGGTCAAACTGACCCAGGCAGAAGAGGATGGCAAAAACTACCAGATTTCTTTAACCAAACTATCCGCAGACACAGACTGAATCTGGTCCGTGTCAAAAAAATCCTCCCTTTGACGATGAAGACATAAGTAATGTCACGTCATGCCATGCGTTTTTGGCACCGTTTTTCTACAAAGTCGCGAGTTTCCCCGAGGGGACTCGATTGGCACTGCTAGACTCCTCCTGCTCGAAACTTTTGTATCAATTTCAGGCTAAGGGCCTTTAGATTCGCGCTCGATATTCCGCACATGGATTGCGATGCCCGGTGCGCGACGAAATTGCATTAAACACTAAAGAGTGGGATCTCATGAAAAAGCACCTCTTGCGCCGTGCAATACTGGCAACAGCGATCAGCGCTATCTCCAGCGGCGCCTCGGCCGCCGGCTTCTACTTGCAGGAAACGAGCCCGACCGGTCTCGGACGAGCCTTCGCTGCAGAAAACACCATTGGTGATAACGCCGCAATCCTCGGCCGTAACCCGGCTGGTTCCGCACTGTTTGATGAAATCACCCTTTCCGCCGGTGTTACCTACGTCAATCCGGAAATCGATGCGGCAGGCGATGTCAACTTCCAGTTGATTAGCTTCACGCCGGGGGGACCAGTATTCACCGACCTGGGTACTGAATTTGACCGTGCGAATGATTATGCGAGTGATGCATTCATTCCAAACTTTTATCTGTCAGTGCCGATTGACCCGTGCTGGTCTTTCGGCCTGGCCGCGTACACTGACTACGGTCTGGAAACAGATTTTGATCCCGACTGGCTGGTTACGCATATCGCAGACAAGACCAGTCTGCTGACGCTGAATATTGCGCCTTCTGTTGCCTACAAGTTCAACGAGCAATTCAGTATCGGCCTGTCGGTTAACTTCCTGTATGCGGATGCCGAGCTCAAAAGCAAAACACCGCGCGGGCTGGTTTTACCGCTGGGTGCACCGCCGGATCAGGGCATTGCGGTACCTGAGGTGAGGATCCTCGATCTGGATGGGGATGATTGGGATGTCGGCTGGGTACTTGGCGCCCTGTGGAATATCAACGATGCCACGCGTCTGGGGATTTCCTATCACTCCGAGTTCGATCCGAAACTGGATGGCACGATCAAATCGGATGTCCTCCCGTTCCGCAGGAATTCCGCAAACCTGACACTCGACTTACCCGATACCCTGGAGCTCGGTTTCTACCATCGCTTCAATCAGGAATGGGGCCTGGCGCTCGGCCTGATGTGGACCGACTGGGACGACTTCGAGCGGCTGGAAGGCTTCGTGCCCGGCCAGGGAGAAGCCTTCAATCCGCTGCTGATCAAAGAAGAAAACTTTGAGAGCGGCTACCGCTTCAGTATTGGTGGTGAGTGGTACCCCTGTGAAGAAGTCACCTGGCGTATTGGCTATGCCTACGATCAAGGCGCTGCGCGTGACGGATTCAATCGCGAGGAATCAGAGGCATTCGGCTCGCCCATCACTTGGCGCACGCTATCTATTCCAGATACCGATCGTCAATGGGTAACCTTCGGCGGCACTTACGAATTCGACAAGCAGCTCTCCGTGGATGGTGGTATTGCCTATCTGTGGGGTGATGACGAGACGATTCTGGAGGGCAATATCTTGCCCACCGATGGTCTCGTCGGTCCAGGCACAGCGTTGCGCACCTACTTCGATGGCGGCACCACCAATATCGAAGCCTGGCTCATTGGTGCTTCCATCAACTACACCTTCTAGAGCCCATTCTGGACAACCTATACATGGCCCGTCAGCTTTGCTGGCGGGCCATTTTTTTGCCTACTGCGCTGCCCATCAACAGGCGCACTGCCTCCAATACGCGCACCCCTGCCCTTCCCGCTTTGTAAAATGACATCGCCACAGCCAATACGAGTCTCTCGCAGCACCACAGATTTGGATTGCACCATCCAATCGCACGATACATGCAACGCACCATCAACCAGCATCGCGGCGCGCCAATTCGGCTCGTCGACGCACCACGGGAGCGCAATCTCAGCGAGACGGGAACGCGGTAAAAAAGTCCAGTCGAGGGCGCGCATCGTTTAGACGCGCCCCAATTTCCTGTCCGCTATCGAGTCCCCGACGCCTTTCCACTGCGCTTGCATCCCACAGTGCACATTCCCCGAAAGGCCAGTATGGACAATGATTTACGTCGATATTCTATAAGACCGGCAATGCCCCTCGGCGTTGCGCCGAGCGCGGGGCGACCTTCAGAAAAATTAAATTGGCACAGTCCCTGCATTGATGTGGCAGAGCCCAGTTTCCGAGGTACTGCAGCGAAAGGGGCACAACAATTAGTCGACTGCCCCCGTTTTGGGGCAGCCTGAGCAAAGGCGCTCATTGACCTTCCGTCCGGTGACGGGAGCTCGATGAGCGCCTTTTTTTATGCGCGAATTTTGACAACTCACCGAAACGGAACAGGAGAGACTCTCTGATGAAATGGGCAACCCCTCTCAAGGCTGCGGCCATGTCACTCGCCATGCTGGCGGGTCTCGGCAGCACTGCCGCCCAGGCAGAAGAACTCGGATATCCCGAAAAAGAAGAGCTGACGTTTGGCTTTATCAAACTCACGGATATGGCGCCGATCGCTATCGCCTATGAAAATGGCTACTTCGAAGATGAAGGCCTTTACGTCACTATCGAAGCCCAGGCCAACTGGAAAGTTCTGCTCGATGGCGTTATCGATGGCCGTCTCGACGGCGCGCACATGCTCGCTGGCCAGCCAATCGCCGCGACCATGGGCTTCGGTACCAAGGCCGACATCATTACGCCTTTCTCCATGGACCTGAACGGCAACGGCATCACCGTTTCCAATGACATCTGGGAACAGATGAAGCCGAACATCCCCAAGATGGACGATGGCCGCCCGGTGCATCCGATCAAGGCCGACGCGCTCAAGCCAGTTGTTGAAAAGTACAAGGCTGACGGCAAGCCTTTCAACATGGGTATGGTATTCCCGGTCTCCACCCACAACTATGAGTTGCGTTACTGGTTGGCGGCTGGTGGCATCCATCCTGGATTCTACGCGCCGCACAAGGGTGACATCTCTGGACAGATCAGCGCAGATGCCTTGCTGTCTGTCACCCCGCCACCGCAAATGCCTGCCACCCTCGAAGCCGGCACTATTTATGGCTACTGCGTGGGCGAGCCCTGGAACCAGCAGGCTGTCTTCAAGGGTATTGGCGTACCGGTCGTAACTGACTACGAAATCTGGAAAGACAACCCGGAGAAAGTATTCGGCATCACCAAAGAGTTTGCTGAAAAGTACCCGAACACTACCGTGCGTATTACCCGCGCGCTGATCCGCGCCGCCAAGTGGCTGGACGAGAACGACAACGAAAACCGCCCGGCCGCCGTAGAGATTCTCTCGCAGTCCAACTATGTCGGTGCGGATTACGATGTTATCGCCAACAGTATGACCGGCACCTTCGAATATGAAAAAGGTGACAAACGTGAAGTGCCCGACTTCAACGTGTTCTTCCGCTACAACGCGACTTACCCCTACTACTCCGATGCTATCTGGTACCTGACCCAGATGCGCCGCTGGGGCCAGATTCCCGAAGACAAGAGTGATGATTGGTACAAGGAGCTGGCAGCAAAAGTCTATCGCCCGGATATCTATGAAGCTGCAGCCAAGTCCCTGATCGAGGAAGGCCTGGCATCCGCTGAAGAGTTCCCGGACTTTTCCACTGAAGACGGATTCCGTGATCCCCAGACTCACTTTATCGACGGCATTGTCTACAACGGCCAGAAGCCGAACGAGTACATCGAGAAATTCCCGATCGGCCTGAAGTCTGGCGAAAAGCTATAACGCCGTCTGAACCCAATATTGAAGTGAGGAAGTGAGGTAGAGATCAATGACAACCATCACCATGGTCACCAATAAATTCAGCAACTGGAAACTGTCGCTGTTCGACGGCAACCTGCTCAGCAAGTCTGTCAACCTGGTAGCGCTGCCTCTCGTCGGCATCCTGGTATTCCTGCTGTTGTGGTCGGTGAGTGCACGTAATATCGATACCTCGCTGGGCAAGTTCCCCGGACCCGCTGCGGTCTGGGAGCAATTCAATGCCCTGTATGACGAACATGAGCGCTCACGGGAAAAGGAAGCGGCGTTCTATGAACGCCAGCATGAGCGCAATGCCAAGCGCATGGAGAAGGATCCGACGTACGTACCCAAGATTCGCGATTACACCGGCAAAGAAACCTTTATTGACCAAATTGGCACTAGCCTCGTAACGGTCATGAGTGGATTCCTGCTGGCAGCACTGATCGCAATCCCCCTGGGTATCGCCGTCGGTCTCAGTGCGGCATTGAACAGTGCGATCAATCCGATCATTCAGGTATTCAAGCCGGTCTCGCCGCTGGCATGGCTGCCTCTGGTCACTATGGTGGTTAGTGCCCTGTACACCAGTTCTGATCCCCTGGTAGCTAAGTCCTTCCTCAACTCCATGATCACCGTCACGCTGTGCTGTTTGTGGCCAATGGTGATCAACACCTCCGTGGGCGTTGCATCCATCGACAGTGACCTTGTTAACGTCAGTAAAGTGCTGCGTCTGCCAGCACTGCGGCATGTGCAAAAAATCGTTTTGCCCGCTTCTGTACCGATGATTTTCACCGGTATGCGTTTATCACTGGGCGTTGCCTGGATGGTATTGATTGCGGCAGAAATGCTTGCGCAAAACCCGGGACTGGGGAAATTCGTCTGGGATGAATTTCAGAACGGTAGTTCCGATTCGCTTGCTCGCATCATGGCGGCCGTCATTGTGATCGGGTTTATCGGATTCCTGCTGGATCGCGGCATGCTGCAGATTCAGCGATTCGTTTCCTGGGACAAAAATGCTTCAACGCATTAATCCAATACCAGAAAAACACTGACAGCCACCAGATAAGACAGGATATTCCAATGAGTGTACTGCTCGATATTAGCCACATGGGTATGGAGTTTCCGACCCCCAAAGGTCCCTTCACTGCTTTGCAGGACGTCAACCTGAAAATCAAGAAAGGGGAATTTGTCTCCCTGATTGGCCACTCCGGTTGCGGTAAGTCTACGGTTCTGAATGTGGTCGCTGGTCTTTACCAGGCCACACAGGGCGGTGTCATCTTGAATGGTAAGGAAGTCACCGAACCGGGGCCGGAGCGCGCGGTCGTCTTTCAGAACCATTCCCTGTTGCCGTGGTTGACGGCCTACGAAAATGTCGAACTGGCGGTCAAGCAGGTTTTCGGAAAGACCAAGTCCAAGCAGGAAATGCGCGAGTGGATCGAGCACAACCTGCAGCTGGTGCATATGGAACATGCGATGCACAAACGTCCGGGTGAAATATCCGGCGGCATGAAGCAGCGCGTTGGTATTGCCCGCGCACTCTCCATGCAACCGCAGGTACTGCTGATGGACGAGCCCTTCGGTGCACTTGATGCGCTCACCCGCGCGCACATGCAGGATTCGCTGATGGAAATCCAGGCGGAGCTCAACAATACGGTGATCATGATCACCCATGATGTAGATGAAGCGGTCCTATTGTCTGATCGCATCGTCATGATGACCAATGGCCCCTCCGCCACCATCGGTGAGATTCTCGATATCTATCTGGAGCGTCCTCGCCATCGTCTCGAGCTCGCCGGCGACAGTCTCTACAACCAGTACCGGGCGACCGTACTGAAGTTCCTGCACGAACGCCATGACAAGCCTGATGTACCAGCCGCCTCGCCCAAGCGCGCTGCCGAGACCTTGATGGCGAAGGCAGATACTGCTGGTAAGACCAAGGCCATCGACGACGCCGCTGCTTAACGCCTAACCCGAAGTAAGCGCCGAAAAACGGAATTTGGGGAGCCCTGCATCAAGCATCTCCCACACGATGTTGTTTGCTTAAAAAATTTAAATTTGGAGAAAAACCATGAAAGGATCCCTTCTGACGACCAAACGCAGCCTGCTGGCGCTGACCATCGCAAGCTTTGCCAGTACGCCCGCACTGGCCCAGGACGATAGCGCAGAAGCTGCTGCTCCAGCCGCAGCCTCATTTGGCGAAGCCCTGTCGATGGGGGAAGTTTCCCTGGGCCTGCGCTCTCGCCATGAAACCGTTGAGGTCGATGGTGCCGATGACGCGGACCTGCTCAGCCTCAAGACCCGCCTGACCTATACGTCTGCCCCGTATGCCGGGCTCAGCCTGTTGGTCGAAGTCGATGACGTTACACACCTGACCGAATATGAAGGTGGTGTGGCAGACTGGGAAGGTACCGAAGTGAATCAGGCCTACCTGGCCTACAGCACTGGCGCTACTACCTTTAAATATGGTCGCCAGCGAATCCTGCTCGACAACCAGCGTTTTGTCGGCGGTGTCGGCTTCCGCCAGAATGAACAAACCTACGATGGCTTTTCCGTCACCAACACCAGTCTGAGCGATACCACTCTGTTTCTCGCCCACGTAGACAACGTGAACCGTATCTTTGGCGAAGATGACCCTCGTGGAGATAACGAGAGTGATACTTATCTGTTGAATGCCAAATACACCGGCTTTTCTGCAGGCACCCTGTCTACCTATGCTTACTTGATCGACAACCTCGATGTCGCAGCGTTCTCTTCCGACACTTTCGGAGTGCGCTTTGCCGGCGCCAAGGACGCGTTCAACTACGCCTTTGAATACGCCACACAGAGCGATGCCGGTGACAACCCGGCAAGCTACACCGCGGATTACCTGCTCACCGAAGGCGGCCTGAAAGCCGGCGCGTTTACTTTCAAGGTGGGCTACGAGGTCCTGGGTGCAGATGGCGCTGACGGTCAATTCACCACGCCGCTGGCTACCCTGCACAAATTCCAGGGCTGGAGCGACAAGTTCCTCGGCGGTGGTACTGGCAACATTGCCGGTGGCATTGAGGACCTGTATGTCGTCACCGGCACTTCCGCCGGCCCAGTAAAGTTCACCCTCGCCTATCACCAGCTGACTTCTGACGATCCTTCCGTATCCGGTATGGACGAACTGGGTAGCGAAGTCGGTTTCTCCGTGGGCGGCAAAGTGGCCGGTGTTGGCCTGAGCCTGAAGTACGCCGAGTACCTGGCAGACGAGTTCAGCGTGGACACCAGCAAGCTGTGGCTGACTGCGCAGACTACCTTCTGATCCCTGCCTGAAGCCAGGATCCAGATCATCCCGGCTTCGGCGCTACGCCGGATGCCGGGATTTTTTTGGTCCAACGAAACCGATTAACTCAAAGGATTGACATATGCTTAGAATTTTTCTGGTAGTGGCTTCGCTATTCAGTGCAGATGTAGTGGCATTCTCTATGGGGGATGCGATCAATATGGCAGGCCGACAGCGAATGCTGTCCCAGCGTATCACCCAGACCTATATCCTCCAGGGTATTCAGCCATATGCAGAGCGCCACCAGCAGGTATTCTCCCGCAGCCTGGATGAATTTGGACGCAACCTGGATAAATTGGCCGCATTTGAAGAGGCGGCACCGGTTCGTGACACGCTGGCGAAGGTGCAGTATCAGTGGATTCGTTTCAACGAAGTAGCACGCCGGCCTGTGGACAAGGCAAACGCGCGCGAATTATTCAAGCTCAGTAACGAGCTGTTGCCCGCTGCGCATGGCTATGTGATGGCCTTGCAGGAACTGGCGAATCACCAGAGTGCAGAGCTGGTCAATGTATCAGGCCGGCAACGCATGCTGTCACAGCGCATTGCCAAAAACTATGTCGCCCAGTACTGGGGCGTGGCCGATGCACGAGGTACAGAGGTGTTATACGAGGATCTGGCTGAGTTCGAGCACATGCTCGCTTTCCTGCTGGACAGTCCTTACAACACGGAACAAATCACCCGAAACTTGCGCAAGACTCAGGGCCACCTGCGCTATGCGAGCCGCGGTTTCGATGGAGAAATGTCCATGTCGGAAGAGCGGCAGATTCATGTCATCACCGGCACCACCGACATTATGCTGCGCAACATGAATGTGATTACCGGCCAATATGCCGACGTGATGGACTCCGTACAGGTTGTTGATAATCGCTAGGCCCCATTTCCGCACGCCCAACGAAAAAGCCCTGCAATTCTGCAGGGCTTTTTGTTATCGGAAGAGTTCCGCGCTAACCACTCAGTCTTCCCATCCGCAATCACGATCCTTGTTCTGCTCTTCCAGATAAGCCATCAACGGCTGGAAGTAATCAATGATTGCCGATGCATCCAGCTCGCGCTGGCCGGTAATCGCCTCCATGGCATCCGGCCAGGGTTTACTCGCACCCATGGCCAGCATGGCACGGAGTTTTTCACCCGCCGCATCGTTCTTGTAAATGGAGCAACGGTGTAGCGGACCGGTTTCACCGGCTGCATCACACAGCGCGCGATGGAACTGGAACTGCTGGATACGCGCCAGGAAGTAGCGCGCATATGGGGTATTGCCCGGAATATGATATTTGGCACCCGGGTCGAAGTTGGCTTCAGAGCGGTCTACCGGGGCCTGGATACCCTGGTACTCTTCGCGCAAATCCCACCAAGCTTTGTTGTAGTCTTCTGGCTGCACCTCACCGTTGAAGACTTGCCAGCGCCACTTGTCCACCAGCAGGCCGAAGGGCAGGAAGGCAATCTTGTCCAGCGCCTGCTGCATCAGGTAGCCGATGTCCTTGCTCTCGTCCGGCACTTCGTCCATGAGACCAATTTCTTTCAGATACTTTGGCGTAATGGACAGAGCAATGGTATCGCCGACCGCCTCGTGGAAGCCATCGTTGGCACCTTCTTTGTACAGTAGCGGCTGGTCGTTATAGATGCGCTGGTAGAAGTTGTGGCCCAGTTCATGATGCACGGTAATGAAATCATCCGCGGTCTTCTGGATACACATCTTGATACGGATATCATCCTGCCCATCCAGATTCCAGGCGCTCGCGTGACACTCCACATCGCGATCACGGGGCTTGGTGAACTGCGAACGTTCCCAGAAGGTTTCCGGCAAAGGTTTAAAGCCCAGAGAGGTGAAAAACTCTTCACCAACCTTGACCATATCTTCTTCGCTCATGCCGGAGTCAACCACCAGCTGGGTCAGGTCATAGGGGGCTTCCATGTCGTCGTCTTTCACGAGTTCATAGATATTGCCCCACTCTTGCGCCCACATGTTGCCGAGGAGGTGTGCCGGAATTTTGCCCTGCGGGGGCACCACTTCATCGCCATAATGTTCATTGAGCTTCGCTCGCACATGGCAATGCAGCGCCTTATACAGGGGCTTCACCTTGTTCCATTGGGCATCCATATCTGCCGCGAAGGCATCGGGTTCCATGTCGTACTTGGAACGCCACATGACACTGAGGTTGTCATAACCCAGTTCCTGGGCACCCGCGTTGGCGATCTCAACCTCTCGCTCATACAGCGGTTTCATGGGCGGGGCAACTTCGCGCCATCCCACCCACAACTCCTTGAGCTTTTCAGGGTCGCGACTCTCCTGGAAGACCTTGGTCATATCGGTCAGGGAATAGCACTTCTCACTGTCCCCTTCTCCGGTACAGTACTTGCCAGAGCCGTACATGGCCTGCAGCTTGGACTCGATCTGAGCCAGCTCGGAAGTCAGTGCCGGATCCTTGGGCGCGGGCAGAGTCAGCGCCTGCTTCAGCATGGTCAGCTGGCGACGGGTGTCATCGTCCAGCGTCACGTCATCGAATTTGGCTGCCTCATTGGCGAGCTCGATGGCCAGGGACTTGAAACGTTCGGAAGCCAGCGCCTCAACATACTGGGAGTCCAGATTGATATACGTCTGGGCCAGCCAGGCGGCATGCGCGGACTCTTGCCCCACTTTCTCCAGCTGGGATTGCGCCTGCTCAAGGAAGGCCTGCGCATCCGCAGCAGTTGGTTGCGCGCCGGGTGTGGCATCGGCGGTAGCGGGAGCAGCGGTACTGCCCGATGTATCAACTTGAGTCTGCTCAGGGGGTTTGCTGTCGCATCCAGCGACTACCGCGGTCAGCGCCACGGCCAGGGCGACTTTTTTCATTGTGTCCCTCGTTGTTATGGTTTGGGCCAACAGTGCAGCGAGACGGGTGCTGCACTGCTCTGTCGCCGTTTATAGCATATGGCCCGCGAGCAGGAAGCGCGTTACCCGAACCCGGGCGAACATCGGCACAAAATTCCCCAAATACACGGTAATTTAAACAATTATCTGGAAACGGTGGATCCGGCAGACAGTCGCAGACCTGCGCGGTTCTCTCCCAGAGATGGAGGCGCAAAATCAGGCAATCGGGGAAAATAGAGGGGATTGGAGGCAGCCCAACCAGCACACCCCCGGCACATGATACCACTGCTACCGTTGCTCCCTTCCGGGCCTGGCGGGGTTCACAGCTGTTCATTGCGGGGGGACCGGAAGGGCCGCCACTGCAACCTTCGACTACTGTGTAGTAGCGAAGAGGCCGCGATTATAGAGATTCGTTGCGGCGAGTGCCAGCCCCAGTTTGCAGGTATACTGTGCGCCCCCAAAAGCCGCCGGAAATGGCCAGTTCAAGAGAGTTCCATGCACCTGTTTGTCGACAACCTCATCAATATCGATTTCAGTTTTCTCGATCACCAGCGCGGCCTGGTCGGTGAGACCTGGCTCGCGCATGCCGCACTCGATGGTGCGCTGGACGAGCAAGGCATGGTGTGCGACTTCGGCATTGTTAAGAAGACGCTGCGCCACTGGCTGGATGAGGAGCTGGACCACCGACTGCTGGTACCCACCCGATCTCCTTTTCTGAAACTCAACGCCCAGGGAGACAACCTGTCCCTGGCGTGGCAGCTCGCAGACGGCGAGACGCTGTCAGTCAGTGGCCCTCGCCAGGCGTTTGCCCTGATTGAGGCGGAGGAGATCAACGCGGGATCTGTCGCTGCGTGGAGTGTCACCCAGCTGGCAACATCCTTCCCCACGCACGTCGAGCAGCTGCAACTACGATTTACCTGCGAGCCCATCGAGGATGCGTACTATCACTACAGCCATGGCCTGAAGAAACACGACGGGAATTGCCAGCGCATTGCCCACGGCCACCGTTCGCGCATCCAGATTTTTATCAACGGTACGCGCAGTGCAGAGTGGGAACAGCGCTGGGCAAAACGCTGGGCCGACATCTATCTGGGCACACGCGAGGACCTCACCTCAACCAACGCGGATAAGCTCGGCTTTGCTTACCGTGCGCGCCAGGGCGATTTTACCCTCGAGATCCCCGCGTCACGCTGCGAGCTGCTGGACTGCGACACCACAGTGGAATGGCTGGCCCAATACATCGCCAATACGATTGCCACGGAAGAAAGGGACCAGCAGGTCGAGGTGAAGGCCTTTGAGGGCATCGGCAAGGGTGCCATCGCGATCGGGCGCGCCGCGTCCTGACCACCTCACGGAACCGTTACACCACCAATCCCAGCAATGCGCCGCAGCCTGCCGCCAGCACGACCATCAGGCCGATGGGCAGGCGTGCCAACTTCAATGCCAGAATAAACGTCAACAACAGCAGGCCATCGCCGACATTCTGAATCGCAGAAGGCCAGACGGGATTGATCAGCGCGGCCAGCAACAACCCAACGGCAGCGGCCCCCAGGGCAGCAATCGCACCGGCGGCACCGGGCTTCCGCTGCAACCTGTCCCAATGCGGCATGATCGACAACAGCAACAGCCAGCCGGGCAAGAAGATTCCGATCAACGCCAACAAACTTCCGGGAACAGCACCCATACTCTGTTCCCCGATCAACGCGCCCAGAAATCCGGCCAGCGAGAACATCGGACCCGGGACCCCCTGGGCCAGGCTGTACCCCAGTAGAAAGTCCTCCGTCGGCAATTGCTGCACGAGGGGTTGCTGCTCCAGAAGTGGCAATACCACATGTCCACCACCAAAGACCAACGAGCCCACCTGATAAAAGCTGAGCAACAGCTCTTCCGCAGCGGTCGCCGAGGGCATCAGTGACAGCCCCAGCAAACCGAAAAAGGCAAACAGCATCAGCGGGTGCCGCGGCGCAGGGGCGATATCGCGGGACGCCTCCCCGCCGATGGGGGGGACCCTGCCGCGCAAAAAGACAAGGCCAAATACCGCGGCCGCAGCAATAACCAGTAGCTGGGTCCAGGCGGAAGGCCACAACAGTACGACGGCCGCGACCACCAGCGTGATCCCCAGACAAAACGGGCCTCGGCTCAACTTGCGGCCCATTTGCCATAACGCATCGAGCACCACCGCCACGGCAAACACTTTCAGTCCGTGTAATGCGCCAGACAGCAACGCGCTGTCGGGAACCCGCGACAACCACAGGGCCGCAGCGAGCATCAACAAGGCGGACGGCAGAGTGAAGCCGAGAAACGCCGCGATTGAGCCCGCCACGCCAGCGCGTCGATATCCGAACGCCATCCCCAACTGAGAACTGGAAGGGCCGGGCAAGAAGTGACACAGTGCGACGAGACCGGCGAACTCCTGTTCAGGCAACTGTTGCCGACGCTGGACAAATTCTCGCTGGAAGTAACCGATATGCGCCAGTGGCCCACCGAAACTCCGACAACCCAGCCAGAGAAAATCCCTGAAGACGGCGAACACCTGTTTCCAACTCGAAACCATTGTCCCGGACTCCATGCAACCATCCCACTCCACATAATATGTGCCGATGTCGCGGGCTCCCTGCATTCCAGTTCCCGCCGGCGGGCCTATAATAGCCCCCTTCAGTCACCACCCCCTAATCGGGAATCTGTCCATTGAACCTCATTCTTTTGCATCCAGATGAATGCTCTCCCGGCCCCGAGGGTACCTTGCTGGCCACCCTGCAGGATCGCCGCGCAGATCACATTCTGGCCGTGCACCGGGCAGCCGAGGGGGATTCACTCAGGGTCGGTTTGCTCAATGGAGCCATCGGTACCGCCAGCGTCGTCGCTGTCGATAAACCGCAGGTCAGGCTCTCCCTGACCCTCACCCAGGAGCCTCCCCCTGCCCTGCCGCTAAAGCTGGTACTGGCCCTGCCGCGCCCGAAAATGCTCAAGCGCATCATCCAGCATGCGACGGCCATGGGCGTCAAAGAACTCTACCTGGTCAACGCCTATCGGGTCGAAAAATCCTTCTGGCAGACCCCGTGGCTTGACGAAGAACGGCTACGCGAACAGGCGCTGCTGGGCCTGGAACAATCCGTCGACACTGTGATGCCCCGCATCGAATTGCGCAAACGCTTCAAGCCCTTCGTGGAAGACGAACTACCGCAGATCTGCGCCGACACTCGCAAGCTCGTCGCGCATCCCGGTACACCTACGCCCTGCCCGGTTGATGTCCGGGAACCGGTAACAATCGCCATTGGACCCGAGGGTGGCTTTATCCCCTATGAAGTCGAAAAACTGCAGGCGCAAGGCTTCAGTCCGGTTCACCTGGGACGTCGGATCCTTCGCGTGGAAACCGCTGTGCCGGTACTCCTCAGCCGCCTGTTTCCCGCCGTCTGAAAAGAAACCCCGTACAATTTCGCTAGCGCCTGCATCCGTTTCGCCTTTTCAGTGCATCTATAGAAACAGAACCCCTGATTCTTTCTGCACAAACAAGGAGAACGAAGACATGAACGAAGGAACCCTCGCACTGCTGGTCCCATTTGCCTTTTTCCTGCTGGTTGGTTTCAGCATCTGGGCACTACTGCAGTTCAAGCAAAAGGCGCGCGCCGAAGCCCAGCAAACCATTCGCCTGGCCATGGAGCGCAACACTGAACTCACCCCGGAGCTGGTGAGCCAACTGAACACTTTGGAACGCCACCCGCAAAAGGACTTGCGCGCGGGTATCGTCTGGACGGCCCTCTCAGTTGGTTTGGCGCTCACGGTTATCTTCCTGCCGAACCAGACAGATACCACCATGGGACTCGGGTTTGCCGTCGCATCGATTCCCCTCATGATTGGCCTGGCCTATCTGCTGATGCATCACTTTGCCAACAAGGGGCGCGCCGCGCCTCTAGCTTAATGAGGGAGAAAGCCCACGCCGTAACAGCGATACGGATAGACCTGAAAGAAAAAAGCCGCGCAAAGCGCGGCCAACAAGGACGTCGTGGCTTGCGCCACTCGGGGATTTACTGGCCAACTCCATGGCCCGCGCAGCCCCGTTTCACAGATCGGGTGAGTGTGCACCCAAGGAAAAACCACAGCCGCTGACCTTTTGGGCACGGCTGCTTACGCGTTCAATGATGCGCTTCAAAACCTCACATCATTGCTAAAACCATCTGCAGCTCCCGCCGGGAGCCACATCCGTTCGATCAGGCCGCGGCACCTTCCGGCGTTGCGGACTTCTGCAGAGCCAGCTTCGGATCGACAAACTCGTAACCCAGTACTTCTGCCACTGCTTCGTAGGTCACCATGCCCGCGTGAACGTTCAGGCCTTCCAGCAGGTTGGCGTCGTCCAGCAGTGCTTGCTTGGCACCTTTGTTGGCCAGCGCAACGGCATACGGCAACGTGGCATTGTTCAGGGCCATGGTAGAGGTACGTGCGACACCGCCTGGCATGTTGGCCACACAGTAGTGAACAACACCATCCACAACGTAAGTCGGCTCTTCGTGCGTAGTGGCCTTGGAGGTCTCGAAACAACCACCCTGGTCAATGGCCACATCCACAACCACCGCACCTTTCTTCATGCGGCTGATGATGTCGCGGGTCAGCAGCTTCGGTGCAGCAGCGCCCGGGATCAGGACAGCACCGACAACCAGGTCTGCTTCCAGCGCGTGTTGCTCGATCGCATCATTGGTGGAGTACTCGGTGCGCACCGCGCCGCCGAAGATATCGTCCAGCTGACGTAGACGCGGCAGGGAGCGATCCAGAATGGTGACGTCAGCACCCATACCCAGCGCCATCTTGGCAGCATTGGTACCAACCACACCGCCACCGATAATCAGTACTTTGGCCGGTGCCACACCAGGTACACCGCCGAGCAGAACGCCCAGGCCACCCTGAGCTTTTTCCAGGTGGTGCGCGCCACACTGAACGGACATACGACCGGCAACTTCAGACATCGGCGCCAGCAGCGGCAGGCCGCCGAAACGGTCGGTGACAGTCTCGTAGGCGATACAGGTCGCACCGGACTTGACCAGCAGCTCGGTCTGCTTGGGGTCTGGGGCCAAGTGCAGGTAGGTGTACAGGATCTGGCCTGGACGCAGCATTTCGCATTCGTGAGGCTGGGGCTCTTTTACCTTGACGATCATATCGGCAGTGGCGAAGATCTCTTCCGCGGTCTCAATGATGCGCGCACCAGCGTGCTCGTACATTTCGTCGGCAAAGCCAATTGCAGTACCGCCGTCTTTCTGCACGATCACTTCATGGCCGTGGCTGATCAGCTCGCGGACACTCGCAGGGGTCAGGCCGATGCGGTACTCGTGGTTTTTGATTTCTTTTGGGACACCAATCAACATTTTTCTACTCCTGGTTCCTGGCTGACACGCCGTCTGTGCAACGCGCGCTCCTCAGCTCTGATCAACTGATTTCACCCAGTGTAGTCCCGCCTAAAAAGTGTTTTCATGGTAGTTTTACAACTATACTAGTGGAATCCACTATTTAAGACTTGAAAAAGATCTTTTTTTGATCAATTCGAGCAAGATTCACCTTGCGATCCACCAGGGGAAAAGCCATGCGCAAACGCGCCGACGAACTCAGTACCATCGACCGAAACATCCTGCGGGTCCTGCAAAAGAATGGACGCACCAGCTATGCGGAACTGGCCAGACAGGTGGGC
The DNA here is from genome assembly GCF_056158985.1 of Microbulbifer sp. ABF4_148. Lineage (NCBI taxonomy): Bacteria > Pseudomonadati > Pseudomonadota > Gammaproteobacteria > Cellvibrionales > Microbulbiferaceae > Microbulbifer > Microbulbifer sp. ABF4_148. Next base: position 1,924,403 of record NZ_JBSWUI010000001.1, on the reverse strand, counting down.
CTGACTGCGACGCCCTGTGTAGAACGGGTTAAACGCCTGGAGAACGATGGCGTCATCCAGGGATACACCGCACTGATCAATCCGGAATACCTCGACGCGGCACTGGTCGTGTTCGTGCAAATTCGGCTGAACCGCTCCGCCCAGGACGCCTTTGAAGAGTTCCGCAATGCCGTGGCGGCCCTCCCTGAGGTCCAGGAGTGCTATCTGGTTTCAGGCAACTTTGACTACCTGATCAAGGCGCGTGTGGCTGATATGGGGGCCTACCGAAAATTCTATGGCGAGACCCTGCTCACCCTGCCGGAAGTCCAGGACTGCACCAGCTATGTGGTGATGGAAGAGGTAAAGGAGACGCTCGAAGTGCCGGTGCACTACAACCGCTAACAGGCAGCGCGGGGAAATGTACTGGGGAAAGGGCCGCCGGGGCGGCCCAAACCGGGATTAATAGCGGATACCGACAGCGCGATACACGAAGCCGAGCAGCCACGCCGGGCCGATCAGCAGAAACTGGATGTCCTTGAAGAAGGAGGGCTTCTTGCCTTCCACGTGGTGACCGATGAACTGGAATACCCACATCACAACAAAGATGCCCAGTGCGGTCTGCCAAACCGGGATACCGATACGTTCGGCCACTGACCAGGCCCAGAAGCACACGGCACTCAGCGCCGCCATGCCCAGCGCCAGCGGGAATGACATCACCAGGTAAAACAGCAGGGTCGGTACCAGAGCAACCACAGCCCAGTTCAACCAGGGAATTTGCGCCATAAACTCTGGCTGGGGAATATCCCACAGCAATCCGATCACGGTTGCGTAAATAACCGGGACAGCCACCCAGTGAATGGCCTTGTTCAGTTTGTTCTGATGGCTCTCGCCATATTCATCAAACCACTGATCCGCTGAACGCATGGGACAGGTCCTCTCTTTATTTGTCTTATCAGCGTCTATCTTCGGCGACCTGTCAGCAGGAATCAATGGTGCGAACAAACGCGAAAAGGGGCCAAAAGGCCCCGATACCGCGGCAGCTCTACGCTATCGCAACACATGGAATTTCGCGAAAAAATCAGACTGAATGGTCAACGCCGGATCAGGGCATCCAATTGCTGGCGATACAGACCTGCGATGACCTCATCAAAGCAACAGAAGATGACTTTGTGCGGGGCACACTCGCGATCGAGATGGCTGTGCACTTCTTCCACCGCGATCTCTACGGCCTGCTCGGCGGGATAGTCATAGACACCGCAACTGATCGCCGGAAACGCAATGGAGCGCGCCGCCTCGCGCCGGGCGAGTCCCAGGCACTGGCGGTAACAGCTGGCCAACAGCTCAGGCTCTCCCAGACTGCCACCACGCCAGACTGGCCCTACGGTGTGGTAAATACGTTTAACGGGAATCTTGAAGGCAGCGGTTGCGCGGACGTCGCCGACCGGACAACTGCCAATTTGGCGACATGCTTGCTGCAGAGCCGGGCCAGCTGCTCGATGGATCGCGCCATCAACGCCACCGCCTCCGGCCAACCGCTGGTTTGCGGCATTGACGATAACGTCTACCTGCAACCCGGTAATATCACCGACGTGAATCTCGATCACTCAGTTTCTCCAACCGCTTGTTGACTACTTGGTGCGGAAGGAAATCCATTTCTCCGGAGGAGCCTTCACGTGAAGGCCCCTGCCGTGCGCGCCGGCACGCCGGCGGCGGGCACTTACCCGAAGAGCTGTCGATGGCGAGAAGCCACGGCTGCCGGGCAATTTGTCACTGTGCTAACTATCACGATAGCAGCTGTGGAGAGAACAAACCCCGGCAACAATTCGTAGAGATCAAAGAGACCGCCCGACAGCTGCCGCCAGACAACGACGGTCAGACCACCGGTAATCACCCCGGCAATGGCCCCGGCGCCGGTCATTCGCGACCAGAACAGGCTCAGCAGTACCGCAGGACCAAAGGCCGCACCCAGCCCGGCCCAGGCATAGGCCACCACATCGAGCACTTTTGAATTGGGCTCCATCGCGACCGCGACCGCAACGAGTGACAGCACCACCACCGCCCAGCGACCCACCTTGACCATCGCCTCGGGGCTGGTCTCACGACCAAACCAAACATGATAGATATCTTCCGCCAGTGCCGCCGAGCTCACCAGAAGCTGGGAGTCTGCCGTGCTCATAATTGCCGACAGAATCGCCGCTAGCAGAACGCCGGCCACGAGCGGATGAAACAGGATCTCGACCAGCGCGATAAAGATTCGCTCTCCATCGGGCAGGGCCTGGTCCAACGCCAGATGACCGAACAGGCCGACGCTCAGCGCCCCCAGGAACCCGATCAAAGACCAGATCGCGGCGACGGTCGCCGCAGCGGGTACATCATCGGGACTGCGCACGGCCATAAAGCGGGCGAGAATATGCGGCTGGCCAAAGTAGCCGAGCCCCCACGCCAGGGAGCTCAGGATGGCGACTGCAGCCAGGGCCTGACCGCTGCTGTCTTTCCAGAAGTGCAGCAGCTCCGGTACTTTCTGCTCCAGCTCAGCCCAGCTGCCGGCAAAGCCGCCGTGATCGAACATCACCACCAGCGGCACCACAACCAGTGCAAGGCTCATCAGCAGTCCCTGAAACACATCCGTCCAGGAAACTGCCAGAAAGCCCCCGAACAACGTGTAGGAAATCACCGCGATGGCCCCGATCAGAACCGCCAGGCGATAGTCCCAGCCAAATACCGTCTCAAACAGCTTGCCGCCGGCAATAAGTCCGGACGCCACGTAAAACAGGAAAAACAGCAGGATGAAAAATGCGCAAACGGTGCGCAGTGCAGGCCTGCGCAGATTGAAACGACGATGCAGGTAGGCGGGTACAGTCAGGGCATCGTCCAGCTCGTAACTGTAAATACGCAGCCGGCGCGCCATGGTGGACCAACTGAGCACAATACCGGCAAACAAACCCAGTGCAATCCAGGCCGATGACAAGCCGCTGGCATAGGCGGCACCGGGCAGGCCCAGCAGCAACCAGCCACTCATATCAGAAGCCCCGGCACTGAGGGCCGCGACTGCGGGCGGCAGAGAGCGACCACCCAGGAAGTAGTCACTGGCGTCGCGGGTACGCTGGTACGCGATATAACCGATGGCGAACATCAGCGCGAGGTAGGCGATAAAGGTCAGGGCTACAAGCCACTCGGATGACATGGACAATCCTCAATCGGGAAAATGTGACACCGAGGCAAGCGCCGCACGCGGGAGAATCATTGCAAATCTGGCCTGCGGACTGGGGAATGCGCTCAGTTTTTCTGTTTATTGCGCGTAAATCTACTAATTCGCTGGCAGCAACTCAATCGGCCAACTAGATATTGGAATATATTCTCACAATACCGACACCACTATGGGCATTTGTCTGGACGAACTCCGCCTGCTGGTGATTCGTCCCACCCTCAAACACCTGCGCGCCTGGTCTGCGGGCATGGAAGATCTGTTGCTGGGCACCGCAGCGCAGGAATCACAACTCGGATTTCACCTGAAATTTGGCCGACGACACGGTCTGGGTATTTACCAGATTCTGCCGCATACCCACCGGGAGATCTGGGACCACTACCTGATCAATCATCCGCCTCTGGCGTCGAAGGTACGCGGACTCGCCAGCCAGCGGGATTTCCTCGAACACCCCCACTGCGAGCTGACCACCAACTTGCGCTACGCAACGGCAATCGCCTGGCTGATCTATCGTGCGGCGGGCGCCGATCAGGTAGAGGCGGGGGACGTCAAACGCATGGCGAAACTGTGGCATCGCCACTTCCACCACGGACCTGCCGCCAGTGCGCGGGACTTTATCGGCAGCTATCGCCAGCTGGTTGCCGCTTCAGAAACTACAGGTTCTGAACGTCAATATACTGCACCGGCTCAGCCGCATCCGGCACCCAGGAATTCACCTGCCGAGCGACTGAATGCTCACTCGGCACGCTAGGTGCAGGCTCTGATCGGTCCAGTTCCAGATTGACGAAATCGAACAAATCGCGGTCCGCCAACTGTGAGGGAGATACCCGGGTGAGCGCCGCAAAAATATTCTCGGTACGCCCGGGGAATTTCTTGTCCCACTCCCGCAACATCTGCTTGATCGCCTGACGCTGCAGGTTTTCCTGACTTCCGCACAGATTGCAGGGAATGATCGGGAAAGACTTGTGCACTGCAAATTGCTCCAGGTCTTCTTCCCGGCAATAGGCGAGTGGGCGAATCACAATGTTTCGACCGTCATCGGAGCGCAGCTTGGGCGGCATTGCCTTCAGTCGGCCCCCGTAAAACATGTTCAGAAACAGGGTTTCGACGATATCGTCACGGTGGTGCCCCAGCGCAACCTTGGTCGCGCCAATTTCCTCGGCGAATCCGTACAGAGTCCCGCGACGCAATCGCGAGCACAGACCGCAGGTGGTCTTCCCCTCCGGCACCACTTCCTTGACCACCGAATAGGTGTCTTTCTCAATGATGTGGTGAGTGACCCCAAGTGACTGCAGGTATTCGGGCAGGATGTGTTCGGGAAATCCGGGCTGCTTCTGGTCCATATTGACCGCGACCAGCTCAAACTTGACCGGCGCCGTCTTCTGAAGATTGAGCAGGATATCCAGCATGGCGTAGGAATCCTTGCCACCGGACAGGCAGACCATAATTTTGTCGCCTTCCTCGATCATGTTGAAGTCGACAATGGCGCGGCCCACATTGCGGCGCAGGCGCTTCTGCAGCTTGTTGAATTCGAGACGCTCGCGGCGGTTTTCCAACTCGGACATGGGTAACTCTCTCAGGTCGCACCCCGCGCTCGGTGGCGGTGCTGTCATTCGCTTGTTGGCGTCAGGTCTGGCCGATCATTCGACCCGGTTGGCCTGCCACCACTGGCGCGCCTGGTCACGCGCCCGGATTCTGGGCGCGATTGTACGCATTTCGATCACGACATGCACAAATTGTCTGACTTGCCGGACACTTCCTGCCCTCCAATCAGGCGCTGCAGGCAGGGCCAGACGTGATCCAGCAGTGCCGGTTGGGCCTTGGCGGTGGGATGAATGCCATCGGTCTGCATGGCGCCCTCTTCCAGCGCGACAGGCTCGAGGAAGAAGGGGACCAGCGGTACGTCCTCTGCCTTCGCCACTTTGGGGTAGACCGCCGCAAATGCCTCGGTATACGCCCGCCCGTAATTAGGCGGCATCTGCATCCCCAGCAACAGGACCTTGGCACCCTGCTCCCGCGCCATCCGCACCATTCGCAGCAGGTTGTTCTGCAGCGCAGGCGGCGGGTAGCCGCGCAGGCCATCGTTGCCACCCAGCTCCACCACAACCCAACTGGGGCTGTGCTCCTTGAGCAGTCGCGGCAGACGCGCCACACCGCCAGAGGAGGTCTCACCGCTGATACTGGCGTTGACCACCCGTACCGGTATTTCCTGCTCATCCAGACGCTGGCGCAACAGTTCTACCCAGCCCTCTGACTCTTCAATCCCGTAGGCCGCACTGATGCTATCCCCGAGCACCAGCAGGATCTCCCGCTCCGCCGCGTCGGCATATGGGACGACCAGCAGCAGGCACACGCTGAACTGCGAAAATAGCCGCCGGAAAAAATTGCTCGTCATGTCATACTCTCCACTGCTTTGACCGTATACCCAATAAGACCAGATTACGTCGAGAAGATCCTATGTCCGCCATGCTTACGGCCGAAAAACTGATTCACCGGGTCCCCACCAGTGAGGGGCCCCTGACGCTATTAAATAATATTTCCCTCAATCTGGCTCGCGGTGAGAGTCTCGCCATTACCGGCGCATCGGGTTCAGGCAAGTCCACCCTGCTCGGTTTGCTGGCCGGCCTCGACACCCCCAGCGAGGGCAAAATCTGGCTGGCCGGGGAGGAAATCACCCGGATGGACGAGGAGCAGCGTGCAGAAATGCGCTCCCGCTGCGTCGGCTTCGTCTTTCAGACCTTCCAGTTGCTGCCCGGCCTGACCGCCCTCGAAAACGTCATGCTGCCCAGCGAATTGCGCGGCGAACGCAACGCGTCCGGGCGCGCGCAGGACTTTCTCGAGCGCGTGGGCCTCGGCCACCGCCTGCAGCACTACCCGCGCCAGCTGTCCGGTGGCGAACAACAGCGCGTTGCCATCGCCCGCGCCTTTTGCAGTATCAGCGACAGCGCCAGTAACAGTGCCGGCGGTATCCTGTTTGCAGACGAGCCCACCGGCAGCCTCGATGCCGGCAATGGCGAAAAAGTGATCGAGCTGCTGTTCAAACTCAACGCCGAGTCCGACACCACACTGGTACTGGTGACCCACGAGCAGCGCCTCGCGGAGCGCTGTGGCAACCACCTGCGCATGGCCGCCGGGGAAATTCTCTCCAGCGACCAGCCCGCTGACGGAGACCACGGCCAGCTGTCGGAGGTATCCGTCTGATGGCCACCACCCAATCCCAACCAGCATCCAGCTGGCTGACCGGCCTGACGCTGCCGCTCAGGCTGCTGAGCCGCGACTGGCGCGGTGGCGAGCTCGCCCTGATCGCTACCGCACTGGTGCTGGCGGTCAGCTGTGTCACCGCCATCGCCCACTTTGGCGATCGCCTCAGTCGCGCGATGCATATCCAGTCGCAAACCTTCCTTGCCGCTGAACGTGTTGTACGCAGCAGCAAGCCGGTGGATTCCTCCTGGATGGAAGAAGCGGAGCAACGCGGCCTGCAACAGGCCCGTACCGTGACGTTTGCCTCCATGCTGTCGGCGGGAGACCAGTTCCAGTTTGCCTCCGTGAAAGCGGTCAGTGACGGCTACCCGCTGGTGGGCAGGCTGGAAATCCGCGAATCACAAACTGCCGAGACCCGCATTGTCGACGGCGGCCCAGCGCCCGGCCAAGTTTGGCTGGAGCCGCGCCTGCTGCCTCTGCTGGAACTGCAACTGGGGGACACCCTGCAACTCGGTGATGCCGAGTTACAGGTCACCGCTCTGCTGGATCATGAACCTGACCGCGGCAACAGCCTGTTCGCCATGGGCGCACGAGTGATGATGAACCGCGATGATCTTGCAGCCACCAATGTGGTGCAACCCGGCAGTCGCGTCACCTATCGCTATCTGTTTGCCGGTGACGACAAAGTGCTGGAGGACTACTTCAACTGGCTGAAGCCACGACTCACCGAGCACCAGCGCGTGATCGACCTGCGCGATGGACAGCCGCAGGTCGCGTCTGCCCTCGACCGGGCGGAACGTTTCCTGTTCCTGGCGGCGAGCCTCGCGGTGCTGTTGGCCAGTGTTGCCGTGGGACTCGCTGCACGACGCTATAGCCTGCGACACACTGCCTACGTAGCGGTGATGAAAAGCCTGGGTGCAGGGCGTGGCAAAGTGCTGCGTATTTACCTGGGCCAGCTCACCGGCCTGACGGTGCTGGCCACCGCAACCGGTCTGCTCGTTGGAACCCTGATCCAGGCCCAGGCGGTTGCGTTTATGGGAGACTATTTCCCCGTCGATCCGCCCCCGACGCACTGGGCACCCCTGCTGGTCGGCGCAGCCACCGGTCTGGCCTGTGCACTGGGTTTTGCCCTGCCGCCGCTGTTTCGCCTGGCACGTACCGATCCCATGCAAACCCTGCGTCACGACTGGAGCAACCCCGACCGACGCGAGTGGCTCGGTTTGATTCTCGGCCCGACCAGCATGCTGCTATTGATCTGGTGGCTGTCGGCGAGCCTGCCAATCACCCTCGCGCTGTTCGCCGGCATGGCGTTACTGGTCGCCGGCAGCGCGCTGGTCAATCTGCTGCTGGTCCGCGGACGCCTCGCCAGTCTCGGCGGCGCCTGGCGCATTGCCCTCGGCAGCTTACAGCGCCGGGCCGCGTTCAACACCCTGTTGATTGCCGCCTTCGGCACCGGCCTGCTGGCGATGCTGGCGATGGTGTTTGCCCGCACCGCGCTGATTGATGAGTGGCAGATGCAATTGCCCGAAGACGCGCCCAATCACTTCCTGATGAATATCGCCCCGTACGAACGGGACGGTGTACAGGCACTGCTGGATGACAACCAGCTGAAAGCCACTGAGCTGTACCCCATGGTGCGCGGCCGCCTGATCGAAGTGAACGGCGTGCCGGTGAAAGAGCGCGGTGCGCAGGCCGGCGCGCTTAATCGCGAGCTAAACCTGAGCTGGACAGAAAACCTGTCCCCGGATAACCGCATTGTTGCCGGACAGTGGTGGGATGAGGTCGATGAAGGTGTGTCGGTTGAAGTGGAACTGGCTGCGCGCCTCAACCTGGCCATCGGGGACCAATTGAAGTTTTCCATTGGCGGGCTGGAAGTAGAAACACCCATCACCAGCCTGCGCACCCTCGACTGGAACAGCATGCGCCCGAATTTCTACATGCTGTTTGCGCCGGGCACCCTGGAAGATTTTCCCGCGACGTATATCAACAGTTTCTATCTGTCTCCGGATCGCAAACTGCTCGTGAATGATCTGGTGCGCAACTTCCCCAGTGTCAGCGTGATCGAGCTCGATGTCATCATCGAACGTATCCGCGATACGATTGCGCAGGTTTCCCTGGCGATCGAATCCGTGATGGCCCTGATGCTGGTCGCGGGTGTGCTGGTCTTGGTGGCGGGCGTGCGCGCCAGTATTGCCGAACGACTGCAGGAAGCGGCCGTCATCCGCACACTCGGCGGCCGCCGGCGTTTGCTGCTGCAAAGCCTGATGATCGAGTTCGGCCTGCTGGGTGTCGCCGCGGGATTACTCGCTGCGGTCGGTGCGGAACTAACGCTGGTGATCCTGGCACAACGGGTATTCGAACTTCCGCTGACCCTGCACCCGACGCTGTGGCTGGCCGGCCCGTTACTCGGCGCCCTGCTGGTAGGTACCGCTGGCACGCTCGCCTGTCGCAGTGCGGTGAGTGAACCACCATTGAAGGTGCTGCGCGCCCTCGCCTGATTTACACTGCTGTCTTCACGCTATGCGCCCCTGCTCCAGAAACGGAGCCGGGGCGTCGACGTTTTTGCTCTGGAGCCCTTTCCATGGATCTCGCCTTTGACCGCGCCCATATCTGGCATCCCTATTCTTCCCTGATTGATCCGCCGCCGGTTTACCCGGTGAGCCATGCGGAAGGAGTACGCATTTACCTGGAAGATGGCCGCGGCCTGATCGATGGCATGTCTTCCTGGTGGAGCGCTCTGCATGGCTACAACGTACCGGAGCTGAAGCAAGCGGCCAGCGCCCAAATGGACAAGATGGCCCACGTCATGTTCGGTGGCCTCACCCACGAGCCCGCCATCGAACTGTGTAAAAAACTTGTGGAACTAACACCTGCGCCGCTTCAGCGGGTATTCCTGGCAGACTCCGGCTCTGTTTCAGTCGAAGTTGCGATCAAGATGGCCCTGCAATACTGGCACTCGCAGGGGCGTCCGCAGAAAAACCGTCTGCTGGCGCTGCGCAATGGCTATCACGGCGACACGTTTGGCACGATGGCGACCTGCGACCCGGTCACCGGCATGCACCACCTGTTTGCCTCGCAGTTGAGCCAGCACCTGTTCGCGCCAGCCCCGCAACCCGCTTTTGGCGCGCCGTTTGAACCACAGCATGTTGCCGAACTCCAGCAGCTCATCGAACAGCATCATGGCGAACTGGCGGCCGTGATTCTGGAGCCTATTGTGCAGGGTGCCGGCGGTATGCGCTTTTACGCTCCGGATTACCTGAAGCAGGTGCGCGCTCTGTGCGACGAATACGACCTGCTGTTGATTGCCGATGAAATTGCCACCGGTTTTGGCCGCAGCGGCCGCATGTTCGCCTGCGAGCACGCCGGTATTAGTCCCGACATCCTGACCCTGGGCAAAGCCCTGACCGGTGGCACCATGACCCTCGCGGCCACACTGTGCACCGACAAAGTGGCGGACGGCATCTGCCGCGGCGAGGCTGGTGTGTTTATGCATGGGCCCACATTCATGGGGAATCCGCTTGCCTGCGCCGTAGCCAACGCCAGTATCGATCTGCTGCTGCAAAGCGACTGGCAGGGCAAAGTTTCCGCCATCGAAGCGCAACTCAGCGCAGAACTGGCGCCCCTCAAATCCGCCCCCGGTGTTGCCGATGTCCGCACACTTGGCGCCATCGGTGTGGTCGAGATGCGTGAACCCGTTAACCTCGGCCCGCTACAGGCACAGCTGATCGAGCGCGGCGTATGGCTGCGCCCGTTTGGCAAGCTGGTATACGCCATGCCGCCGTATGTGATCAGTCAGGAAGATCTGAGCCAGTTGACCGGCGCCATGGTCGACGTGCTGTCGACCCTGTAAACTCCGCCCACACGATTGTCATTGGCGTAAACAAAGGTTTTTACTGTGCAGCCGCTGTTACGAGTCCATCAGGTCGCCTGCCATCACGGCGATAAACCTGTCCTGAGCGATGTCAGTTTCTCACTGGCGGCCGGAGAAATCGGGTGTCTGTTGGGGCGCAGTGGTTGCGGCAAGACCACCTTGCTGCATGCCATTGCCGGCTTTCAACCGGTGTTGGCCGGCACCATCGACTTTGACGGGACGGCGATCGCCTCGCCGGAAGACAACCTGCCGCCGGAGAAGCGCCATATCGGCCTGGTCTTCCAGGACTACGCGCTGTTTCCCCACTTGTCGGTTGCTGACAATATCGCCTTTGGATTGAATCGCTTGTCTCGTGCTGAACAGCAACAGCGGGTAGCCGAGCTGCTCACACTGGTTCGCCTCGATGAGTTTGCGGATCGCTTCCCGCACCAGCTCTCCGGCGGCCAGCAACAGCGGGTGGCGCTGGCGCGCGCGCTCGCTCCCAAACCTCGCCTGCTGTTGCTGGACGAGCCCTTTTCCAACCTCGATACCGAGTTGCGTCGCGGACTCGCCAGCGAAGTACGTCGCATCCTCAAGCAAACAGGCACTGCCGCCCTGCTGGTGACACACGACCGCAACGAGGCGTTTGTCGCCGCGGACAAACTCGGCGTGATGGGAAAGGGACAACTGTTGCAGTGGGATACGCCGGAACAGGTGTATCAGGCGCCCGCCAATGCGGATGTCGCCCGTCTGACCGGCAGCGGCAACCTGCTCAGCGGTGTGGTCACCGACAACCAGCTGGTGCAAACGCCCATGGGCTTGATAGAGGCAGCGCAAAACGCTCTCCAGCCCGGTGCACGGGTGCAAGTATTCGTGCGCAGCGGAGATATAGAGATTGGGGAACACGAATACGCCGTGCCGGTCTCGGTTGCCGAGCGCGACTTTCTTGGCGAACAGTGTCTCTATCAGTTAACGCTGGCCGACGGTCAAGCGGTAGAAGCCAGCCTGCAGGCGCAGCCCGAACTCAACAGCGGCGAGTCGGTTCCGGCCCGGGTGCGGCGCGCGCTGGTCTTCCCAGCCTGAATACTCCCCCCTGAAGTGGACCCGCAAATCAGGTCTCGGGATTGAGCCCCTGCATGGTGGCACTTGCCTCCGGCCGCTCGCGCCGGGCACCCATCGAGCGACTCAGCAGAATGACCGGCAACAAGCCAACCAGCACAATCATCAGTGCACCCAGCGCGGAGCGCTCCAGCATTTCGTCAGAAGCAAACTGGTAGACATAGGTCGCCAACGTATCGAAGCCAAATGGGCGCAGCAAAAGCGTGGCCGGCAGCTCTTTCATGCAATCCACAAATACCACCAGCGCACCGCTGAGGATACCGGCCCGCACCAGAGGCAAGTGCACCTGCCACAGCGTTTGCCAGCTATTGCGACCGAGAGAACGGGCGGCGTGGTCCATCGAAGGTGTGACTTTTTCGAGGCTGGACTCAATGGAGCCGGCAGAAACCGCCAGAAACCGCGCGACATAAGCAAACAAAATCGCAAATACCGAGCCGCTGAGCAGTAACCCGGTCGATACACCAAAATAGTCTCGCAGCAATTGATCCAGGGTATTGTCGAACGCCGCCAGGGGAATAATTACCCCAATTGCCATCACCGCTCCCGGCATTGCATAACCGAGTTTGGCAACGCCTACCAAGGCCCGAACCGGACCGCTGGGGCTGAGACGACGCCCATACGCCAATAGCAAACCGAGCAGCGCAGCGGCGCCGGCGGCGACCGCAGACAACAGGAAGCTATTGCCCGCAATCTGAGTAAAGTCGTCGTTCCAGTAACTGGAGAAATTCCCGAGCGCGTAACCACCCAGTACCAACAGCGGCACGCCAAATCCACCCACCAGCAATAGCAGGCAGAATAAGGTGGCACCCGCGGCACGCCATCCACACAAGGTGAAAAAGTCCCGTTCCTGTACCGGGGACTGGACAAAATGCCGTTGGCGAGAGCGCGCCATGCGCTCGAGTGTTATTAACAACACCACGAAGACCAGTGTGCTACAGGCGATTTGCGCGGCGCCACCGAGGTTGCCGCGACTGAGCCAGGTATCGTAGATACCCACACTCAGGGTGCGCACCGCAAAGAAATCCACCGTGCCGAAATCGTTGAGGGTTTCCATCAGCACCAGTGAAAGCCCCACAGCGATAGCCGGACGCGCCATGGGCAGGGATACCCGTAAAAAGCTCTGCCAGGGAGAACAGCCGAGCGAGCGACTAGCGGCGCGGATGCTGCCACACTGCTCCAGAAACGCAGCCCGTGCCAGCATATACACATACGGATAGAGCACCAGCGACAGCATGGCGATGGCACCGCCCATGCTGCGTATTTCCGGGAACCAGTAATCCCGCGCAGTCTGCCAGCCAAACCACTCTCGCAGCGCGCCCTGCACCGGCCCCGCGTATTCCAGCAGGTCCGTGTACACATAAGCGATCACATAAGCGGGAACCGCAAAGGGCAACAACAGCGCCCACTCGAACAGCCGACGCCCGGGGAAACGACACATAGTCACCAGCCAGGCGCCGCCGATGCCCGCCAGCAAGGAGAGCAATCCCACACCCGCCGCCAGTATCAGGGTGGAACTGATGTAGCGCCCCAATACGGTATCGAGCAAATGTGGCCAGATATTTTCTTCCGGGAAAAACGCCAGCCAGAAAATTGCCAATACCGGCAGCGCCACCAGCAACGCGATCACAGCGACCACTATCAGCCAGCGCCGGCTCGAGGAATTGGAACTGCTCAGTATTGGCATAGGCTTAAAGTGGTTACGTCCATATAGAAAAAGCGCGGCCCCAGTGCGGGGCCGCGCTCAATCCAGATTCATTGTGCCGGAGTGGCTTTAGAAATCGAAGCCGACTTCGTCCACCAGCTTGGAAGCCACCGGCACCTGCGAAGCGATCTCGGTCAGGCTGAGCTCGTCTTCCTTGAAGTCACCCATATATTCCTTGATCAGCTCGGAACGCTCAATACCCGGGCGAACCGGGAACTCAAAGTTTTTCTCCGCGTAAACAAACTGCGCGTCTTCACCGCTGAGAAACTCCATCAGTTTGATGGCATTGTCGCGATTCGGCGCGTGCTTGGCCAGCGCCACACCGGAAATAAACATATGGGTTCCGCGGTCGGACTGGTTCGGGAAAACCAGATTGACGGACTTGGCCCAATCGATTTGTTCCGGCTGCTCGGTGTTGGTAATCATCTTACCGAAGTAATAGCTATTACCCAGCGCCAGATCACAAACGCCCTCGCTGATGGCTTTCACCTGGGCGCGGTCATTACCCTGGGGCTTACGCGCCAGATTGGCTTTGACACCCTCGAGCCACTTTTTGGTTTCTGCTTCGCCGTGATGGGCAATCATTGATGCCACCAGAGACAGGGTGTAAGGATGCTTGCCACTGCGGGTACAGACGCGACCCTTCCACTTGGGATCCACCAGCTCTTCATAGGAAGTAATTTCACCCGGCTTGACCCGGTCTTTGGATGCGTAGATCAGGCGCGCACGGGTGGTGAGGCCAAACCACTGGTCTTCAGGATCACGGAACTGAGCCGGGATATTGCCTTCCAGTACGGTACTCTCTACCGGCTGGGCCAGTCCCTTGTTCACCAGATCCATCAGATTACTGGTGTTGGAAGTGAGAACCAGATCGGCCGGGCTGTTGCGCCCTTCCCGCTCAAGACGCTCGTTCAGGCCTTTGCTCGCGTAGACAACTTTAGCCTCGATGCCGGTTTCCTCAGTGAACTTCTCCAGAATCGGCTCGATCAAAAAGGGCTGGCGATAAGAGTAGATGTTGACCTGTTCGGCGGCGCTGGCGGCAATGGAGAAACCAATACCGGCAAGCAGAGTGCCTATTTGAGCGAAGCGTTTGTTGCGCATAGTTCGATTCCTGAAAGAACTCTTAAAGTGAGAAGGATTCTCATTTGTGTTCCAGGTAATGTCAACCCCGCATTGGCACGGTTTGCGGCAAAGCGTGTGTTCGGGTGACTGCGCAAATTTCAACCTATGCTTAGTGGAGCACGACATCCGTCGTCCTTCGATTTCTACCCGAGCGGGCTTGCAAGAACCCATGCAACGTTTCTGGAGAGGTCATTCATGTTGTTAGATCCCCGCGGCCTGATCCGGCACTGTGCCGTCGGCTGTCTTATTTGCCTCCTGTCCACCACGGCCCTGGCTGACACGATCGACCGCCCTCCACCGGGGGCGATGGCATTGTCCACCGTGCTCACCCGTCTTGAACAACAGGGCTACACCCCCATCGTCAAAGTGGAACTGAAAGGCGAACGCTGGGAGATTACCGGCTTCAAGACCGGCGAGGTGCAGGTCGTTCTGGTAGATCCGAACAGCGGCGATATCATCGGTGACACCAACGCAACACCGGCGCAGGAAGCGGCTGGGGACAACCCATCGGCAGCCGATGCGATAAATCCGGATTCCACCGACTAGCGGACAGTACCCGCCATTCGCAAAAAGTGTGGGTGAGACGCAGAAATCACCTTATCAATGGGTCTTCCCATTGATAAGGATTCAGCGATGAGCCTGACGATCAGCGTCCTGTTAGCCGGTGCACTGACCTTCCCTGTTCCGCCGGACCCGGTGATCCCCCCCAATATCGGCCTGCCCAGCAGTCCCGATCTGTACGAGGAAGAGCCCTCGATCATTGCGCTCGAGGTATCCACGATCCGCGGGCGACTGAAGAGACTGGGCTACTACCCGATTACTTCCATGGAGTTTGAGCGCGGGCGCTGGACCATTTATGCGTATCAGGGACAGCGTATGCGTCGCCTGCGGGTGGATCCCGACAGCGGCTATGTGCTCAGCGACAGGGCGGCGCGTTAACAGCTGCTAGCGATGGGGGGGCTTGACGTCGTGATCGAGCTCGTAGGAATGCCAGTACTTTTGCATTTTCAGGAACAGGAAGGAGGCCGTCCAGGTAATCATCACCAGACCGGTCAGGGCCTCGAGCCCCACCGTAAAGCGCAACTGGCCGTGGGGTTCGATATCTCCGAGCCCCAGTGACGTGTACGTGGTAAAAGAGAAATACACGGCGTCATGCAGGGTCCCGTCAAAATTGCCCTGCAGCGTGCCAAAATAGTCTGCCTGGTACATGTAGTAGTAAGCCACTGCAAACAGCCAGATTTCGATCACGTGGGCAATCAGCCCTCCGAATACGCCAATCAGCACGGCCATATTGCGGCTGACATGTCGCTTATGGCCCAGCACGAACATCGCGTTCAGGCATTCGTGGTGAATCACCACCACGCTGGCTACCAGCAGGGAATTCAACAACACCAAAAGCCACAGATCAGCGTCGGCCATGAAAAAACTCCTTCATGAGCGCTGAAGCCTGCTCCGCGAGCACCCCGCCCTCCACCGTAATCCGGTGGTTGAAAAAGTTCGCCTGGGGCAATTGCAGCTGGCTCTCCACCACACCGGCCCGGGGTTCACTCGCCCCATAAACCAGTCGGGATACCCGCGCGTGCATCATTGCGCCAAAGCACATGGTGCAGGGTTCGATGGTGACGTACAGGGTGCTGTTGGGTAGCCGATAATTATTTTGCAACTCCGCCGCCCGACGCAGTGCGACAATCTCCGCATGGGCGCTGGGGTCACAATTGCCAATGGGCCGATTGCTGCCCTCGCCGATCACCTCACCATCGCGCACCAGCACCGCGCCCACGGGAACCTCCCCACGTTCCGCCGCGATCTGCGCCAGGTGCAGCGCCTGCTGCATAAAGGCAAAATCCCTAGGTGTCGCCATGATTTCCCGTCAATGTTTGCTACTCAATCGGCGCACAACAAAATCGGCTTCCAGTTCGAGAGTATCGCGCTGCGCCAACGCTTCCCGCACGGCCGCATCACCTTTCCAGGCAAACGGTGTCATACCGAGAAAATCGGCAATCGCCTCATGGCCCCGCAGGGTAAAGGTGAAACAGCATCGCAGTTGGGCATCGACGTTAAACCCGGCAATCGCCTTGGGAGGCTCGTGGGGACGCGCCTCGTTGTACAGTGCTGTTTTCAGTGACCACAGGTGCTCGGGACCTGGCGCCACATCGAGCAGCACACCGCCCGGCTTGAGAACGCGGAGTAATTCACTCTCTGCAGCAGGCGCAAAAATCCTGAGCAACCTTGCAATGCTGTGATCCTGAAGCGGGATATCATAACTACCCGCCACAACAAATTGTGCCCCCGACTGCCGCTTCGCGGCGAGGCGAGCGCCCGCCTTGGAAATGTCGATCCCACCGAGCGCATCCTGTGGCCAGCCCGCCGCTTGCAGAGCGCGCAGGTAATATCCCTCACCGCTGCCAATATCCAGCAGCTGCAGCCCCGCTTCGTAGGGCAGCATCGCCACAATGGCATCAACCAGGGGGCGGTAGTGCCCGGCCTCGAGGAACCTGCGTCGCGACTGCAGCATATCGGCGGAATCACCCGGTTCCCGGCTGCGCTTGCGATTCACCGGCAACAGGTTGACGTACCCTTCCTTCGCGCGATCGAAGCTGTGGGCGTTATCGCAACGCCACACGGTGCCCGACTGCAACGCCAGGCTGCAGATAGGACATGTCCAGTTCATGCAGTCTCCCGCCTTAATTTACTGCTCACTGGCGCTGGTTCGTTCAACATCATATCGGCCCCTTTCTCGGCAATCGCAATCGCTGGCGCATTGGTGTTGCCGCTAACCAGCGTGGGCATAATCGAGGCATCCACAACCCGAAGGCCATCAACGCCGCGCACTTTCAGCTGTTCATCGACCACCGCCATTTCATCGCGGCCCATTTTACAGGTGCCAACCGGATGATAAATACTTTCTGCATGCTCACGGATAAATCGGATAATGTCTTCACGTTCGGTCAGACCTTCTCCCGGCAACCACCAACGCTTCTGATAGCGACGCATTTCCGGTCGGTCCAGAATATCCCTGGCCATTTCAAAGGCTTCGATCATCACCTGTAAATCTTCACTGGCAGAGAGATAGTTCGGCTGCAGGCGTGGCAAGTCGGCGGGGTTGGCGCTGGCGAGTGTCAGGTATCCGCGGCTGAGTGGACGCAGAGCGCAAGCGTGCAAAGAGTAACCATATCCGGGCAATTTCTTGCGCCCGTGATCAAAAAGAGCTGCCGCGGTAAAGTGAAACTGTATATCGGGCTCACCACCGGAAAGTGAAGAGTGTGCGAAGCCGCCTACTTCGGCAACATTGCTGGTGAGGGGCCCCCTGCCACCAAAAAACCACTCCGGCAATCGGAACCCGGTTTTCAAGACGGACCACGGCGAGGTATTGAAAGTCACAGGCTTGCTCGCTTCCACCACCTGGGTAATATCCAGATGATCCTGCAAGTTTTGCCCAACGCCGGGTAAATGCGCCTGAACGGTAATACCGTGCTTCTGCAACATCGCTGCATCGCCGATCCCTGACAGCATCAATATCTGCGGAGACTGCAGGGCTCCAGCACTCAGCACGACTTCCCGGTTGGCAAGAATCTGCTGGCCATTTAACAGCTCGACCCCGGTCACCCGATCCCCACGGAACAAAAGCCGCGCCACCTGGGCCCCAGTCATGACATCGAGATTCGGACGCGACATGACCGGATGCAAATAAGCAACCGCACTGGAACAACGGCGACCATTGCGCTGCGTGACCTGATAGAAGCCGACGCCGGTCTGTTTATCGCTATTGAAATCAGGGTTTGGGAAGTGTCCGTTCTTGACGGCTGCACTCAGGAAAGCTTTACCAATCTCTGACTTCCAGCGGAGATCCGAGACGGCGAGCGGGCCAAAGCCACTGTGATGCGAATCACTACCGCGCTGATTCCCTTCGGCTTTCAAGAAATACGGCTTGAGATCTCGCCATGACCAGCCGGGATTTCCGGCGGCTTCCCAGGCATCGTAATCGGCGCTATTGCCGCGCACATAGATCATCGCATTAATGGAACTGCTGCCACCCAGCGTACGTCCGCGGGGCCAGAACATTCGGCGATCATTGAGCTCTGACTGGGGTTCCGTTTCGTGATGCAGATTATACCGGTCACCGGGCACCAGATAGCTGATACCCGCGGGCATGTGAATGAGAGGACTGCGATCCTTGGGGCCGGCCTCCAGCAGGCAAACCCGGTTTTGTTCGCTGGCACTCAATCGATTGGCCATCACGCAACCAGCGGAGCCCGCTCCCACAACAACGTAGTCGAATACCATTTGACGCGGCATGTTGGTTCTCTCTCTGTCCCTTGGTGCTTTGCACCGTACAGGGAGACGCCACCAGTCCTCAAGTACGACCGACGAGGTTTTCCGAGCTATTTCGGATTCCGCAAGAGAAGCTGTGCGTTGCTGCCGCCGCCGCTACCAGCGTGGCGAGTGGGCCCTGTGCCGCCTAATTGTAGCCGCTCGGTATCTCACACTCGCTCGACATGCGAAGGGATCGCTAACAATGCGGCGCCAGAGGCGCCCGGGATCATGAAGGCCTCCGGGTGGAGGCCCTGGAGAGGCGCGCCCGCTCAGGGCGCTAGTGGCACGGCACGACCCGCTCGGCGACCGTCGGCACTCCGGGCGCGGACAGCGTCCACCTTGTCGGCAGGCATACCCGTCGTCACCGGTTGCCAGGACTCGCCATTGAAATACTCCGCCGCGAGCCCCGGGAATGCCTGTGCAATTTTCAGGGTGTCGCCATCCGCTGCAGCGCCCGGCACGGGGATGCGGTAGCCCACACCCGCGAGGTCCAGTTTGAGCAGCTCCCGATAGCCCAGTGCAGCGGAGAATTCTTGCCAGTCGGCATCCAGCGCTGCCACATCCACCAAATGGCTTTGCGCGGAGAACTCCTGATCTGGCGTCGCGTCGAGTTCCCAGGACGCGCGATGCCAGGCACGCTCGGCCAAAGCGAGCAGCCGCGGGAATATCATGTACTCCACCTGAGCGTCGGTTCTGACGACCTCACTCCACAGGTTACCCTGAATCCCGCGCACGCTATCGGCAAACTCCGCCGTAGCGGCCTTTGCGGACCAGGCATTGCCGTCTCGATCGGTCGAAACCTCTGCTAACTGTGCCGTCACCAGCGGCGCATAGCTGAACGTCTTGCGCGTGTCAGTGTGACGCGACGCCCAGTAATAGCCCGGTTCCTTCGGGTCGACCTCGTAGGGCATATCGAAATACAGGAAATCGGAGTGGGACTGCACTACCTCAAATCCAGTCGCGGCGAAATGCGAACTTTCGTCACCGCCACCCCAAACCAGAGGTGCCCAGGAATTGACGTAATTGTTCTCGGTGGCCAGCTCAGCGCCGGCATCCTTAACGGCCTTGACCCCATCGTTCCACGCGCCCAGCGTGGGAATACCTGCACCATCCACCAGCGCACTGACCTGGCGCGCGTAGTAACTTCCCAACTCGGAAATATCGGCAACGGCACCGCTGGCGATCAGTTTCTGGCACTGTGGTGAACCGGACCACGGCTGTTGACGGGCACCGGCGTCAGCATCCCCTTTCGCAGGGTTCTGACCGGGCGCATCCTCGAAGCTATCTCCCGCCAGAATATTGACCGCTTCATCACCACCAAAGTGCCAGCTCTGCAGGGGATAACCGGCCCGCGCATGCATGTCCTGCACTTCGGACATCACTTTGCCCACAAACCGATAGGTAGAATCGATGCAGGGGTTGATATAGCTATCGTCATAAAACTGCACGGACAGGAAGCGGCTGGTGTCTTCCGGGTCGATCAGCCGGTAACGGGATGCCTCTTCTGGGGCGCTCGCCGCCAGTCGACGATAACGCGCCTCCATTGCCACCACTGCGGCGCGTGCATGGGCGGGCATATCAAATTCCGGAATCACTTCGATATGGCGATCACCGGCGTATCGGACAATTTCCACATAGTCCTCAACACTGAAGTGACCGCTGCCATTATTGTCCGAGCCGGGCCCAGACCCCAGCTGAGGCAACAGGCAGCGATTCTCTTCAAGATCAAAGCAGCGCCGCGCACCAATATCCGTGAGCTCGGGCAGACCCGGCACTTCGAGTCGCCAGCCTTCATCATCGGACAGGTGGAAGTGGAAGCGATTCAGCTTGTACGCCGCCATCTGGTCAAGCAGCTTCAGTACCAGTGGCTTGGTGTGGAAGTTGCGGCCCACATCGAGAAACAGGCCCCGATGGGGAAAGCGCGGAGCATCTTCTACCTCGGCAACCACCAGTGTTGCTGCGCGCACATCGACCAGACCAATCAGGGACTGGAGCCCATAGAAAGCGCCAGCCTGTCCGACGGCTTCAATGACGGCACCCTGCTCCTCCACTTTCAGGCGATAGGACTCCTCATCCCCCAGCCCGGGAAGACCCGCATCCACCACAATCTGTACCGGGAAAGCTTGCGCCCCCGCTCCGGCGAGACCCAGCATTTGCAACCGCTGCTGTATCGCATCTGCGGCACCGTCGCTCAGGGCACCATGATCGATGGTCAACCCTTTACGAATATCAATGGTCTCACCGGTCGCCCGTATGTTTAGGGGTTTCGGCACGAGACGCGTGCGCCAGCGGTCATCGCCCTGCACGCCACGGGCAGAAAACGTATCGAAGCGGCTTTCGGCTGTCGCCAGGGTGTTGGCGTCCGCGGCCGCCCGTTTCCAGTTGTCGGGATGATTTTTCTGAATCGGCAGCACCATTCCCGCGATACTGTCGGAATCTGTTGCGCGAATCACGTGTGCCACACCGTCGCCATCGACAGTGAACAAGCGCGGCATAAAATCAGACTCGAACTGGAACCAGTACTCTGCCAACAAATCCAGCTCGAGTGTTTCTCCAGCACCGAGTCCGGCGAAATTCTCCTCAGGAATCAACCGATGCAGATCCCCTTTGACATGCTCCAGACGCAGGTCGTCGCGATTCAGGAGCGCCAGAGTGCGGCGCACGCTGTGAAAGTAGAGACTCCAGTCGGCTGCGCCAGAGACCAACGGGCTGGCGCCGGCGTTGGTTAATGAGATGCGATACGTGGAGCAAATGGCGCCACTGCCCCCCTCGACTTTACAACGGGACGCCAATTCCGCGCCGCCGGCCTGGTAGTTAACCAGTACTTCCTGATGTACCTGGAAGTCCTCGGCGATTTGCTGCGCCGTGCTGCGCTCGGGCTCCGGCGGACTTTGCTCGGCACAACCGCCCAGGACGGCGGCCAACCCAATGGCCAGGGCAAAAACAGGAGTGCGCAGAGCGGCTTTCATAGGGGGATAAATGGCGCGGAGCATGGGAGTCCTTGTCTATTTGTTATGGCACCAATCGTTACCTGCCCCACAATAACGAAAAAGACAGCGCTGTCAATATGCAAACTGGCTCCAAAGCGCTGTGGGCGCCCCCGGCAAAGACCCTCGGACCCCCTGTCAATATGGCACAAAAAACGACCAGCTAGCGTCAAAAACGAACGTTAACTAGATCATGTTTTTCTATAGACGCCGAAAACGCCGCTTTTGAAGTAATTAAAAACTATTGGCGGCCCCATCCCCACTACTCACGGGGACTGGGCGAGACTCTTGAAAGCCAGAGCTGGTACGGTATTCGAGCCAACGTGACCCACTCACCAGCAGCATTCACGATTCGGGTTTGCAAGGGGATACGACGCATGAGATACATCAGATTGTTCGGGTTGAACCATAATAAATTCAGTGGCTGTTAAGGCCACATAGGAAACAAACACCCGGGGTTGATTCCATGGAACTCTGCAGTACTCGTAAAAGGATCAGACTAGGCGCAAGGGTGCTTGCCTCGCTGATCTTGGTGCCCGCCTCAACCTGCTGTCTCGCAGACGAAATCTTTATTCCTGACACCAGCAGCGCGCTCAATCTCCGCGCCAACAACGCGTTCTTCATCGACAGCGCGTTTGGCATGGACAACGAGGCGCTTTATCAGTCGGCCGAAAATCTACGCAATAACTCGATGGGCACGGTGCACCGTCGCCTGAATTATCAGTGGCTTCAAACCCACACCAACCCGGACAAGTTCTCGCCTACCACCGGTGGCAAGGCCGTCAATGCCATTCTGCGGATGGGCTGGGAAACCTACCGGGAGCAGAACAAGCGCAACAGCAATAACTTCCTGATGCGCTACAGCAACAAAGCCCAGGGCAAGATCGGTAAGGCCATGGACTACGACGTGCGTCTGTCCGACGACAAGTTCAGAGTGTCCTTCGAGTACGAGTTCTAGGGAACCTCTGATCAAATCCTGTCCCTTTTGTTAGAATCTCCGCCATTCAATGTGGCGGAGATTCCCGTGAGCAACCCTACCCCCCCAACCGAGTACACCCAGCTACCCTTTGCCAGCCCCGGCCGACGGCTCGCAGCCCTGCTGTACGACGCCCTGATCCTGCTGGGTTTGCTGATGGTGTACGGTTTTATCGCATTGATGGTTGGCGGCCTGGTCGGAGGTCTCGAATGCCAACCGCAACAGCAGGATTACAACCCCTGTGTCAGCGGCCCGCTGTTCCGCCTGGGCGCCATTGCCGTCATCGCCGGATACTTCTTCTGGTCCTGGCGCGCTGCGGGACAAACCATCGGCATGCGTGCCTGGCGTTTGCTATTGGCAAGTCCTGACGGCGTCCAGCTGAGCTGGGGACAGTGCTTTCGCCGGGCCATCGTGGGACCGGTCTCGCTGGCCTGTTTCGGACTGGGATACTTCTGGGGGCTGAGCCGCGCGGACCGCGCTACCTGGCATGACCTGTTCTCGGACTCACAAGTGCGTGTTCTGCCGCCAAAGAAGAAGTCATAACATCGGGACAGAGTGTTGCGGGCGCGTTGTAACCCTCGACATACCGGGTGCCCGGCGCTGACCGCCAGGCACTCACAGATACCGCGCCCCCGGCACTAACCCGCGCGGCGCAACAGGGCCCAGCCAAGCAGGCAGCAGAACAGAATGGGCACGACTACGGCAACCAGCGGCGGGAAGCCAAAGACGAGAGAGGACGGGCCGAGCATATCCTGCAGGGTTTGGAAGACGATCCCCACAATGACGCCGGTGAATACCCGAAGTCCGGTGGTGACCTCCCGCAGTGGTCCGAAGATAAAGGATATCGCCACCATCACCAGACTGATAATGGTCAGCGGTTGCAGCACTTTCTTCCAGAACTCCAACCAGTAACGTCCTGAATCTTCCCCTTTGCGGTCGAGAAAAGTCGCATACGACCACAGGCTGCGCGGGGCCAAATCTGAAGGCAACGGCACGACCAATTCGAATAGCTGGGGTGACACTTCCGTATCCCAGCTACTCGATGGACTGGCGGAACTTACCGTGTGATCTTCCGCGAGCTGGGTCTCACGATTGTTCAGCAGGACCCACTTGCCACCCTCGTATTCACCACGCTCAGAGAAGGTTACTTTCTCCAGTTCACCTTCTTCGGCAAATCGATAACGCGTAACACCGTACAGCTGGCCATCCGGCATTGCAGCGTTGAAGTGTACAAATTCTCCCTGATCGTACATCCATAATCCCTGATCCAGGCCGCGCCGGTCGAGGTCACCCAGAGCCTCGGCTTTGCGACTTTCAGCTACCTGGCTGGTATAGGGAATCACATACTCGGCCAATGCCATACCGAACAGGATCAGCAGGATGACGGGCTTCATGACTGCCCACGCAATACGTCCGACGGACACACCCGCGGCACGCATCACAGTAAGTTCACTGGTACCCGCAAGCGTACCCAGGCCGATCATGCAACCAACCAGCGCACCGAATGCCAGGTACTCATAGATTCGGTCGGGCATGGTCCACAGCAGATAACTGGCAACCTGGGACTTTTGATAGCCCTCAGCGACGTCATCCAGCTCGTCCAAAAACGCGAAAAGCAGGTCGAGCCCCAGAATGACCAACAGCACAGCCAACACCGCGCCCGCCACTGTGCGGCCGATATAGAGATCGAGCTTAAGCATGCTGCGCGTCTCCTGCCGGCTTGGTACGCGTAAAGCGCCAGTTCCTGCCAAACAGCAGGATCAAACCGAGTATCAGGAAGGGAGGATGCACCAACCAGATCGCGGCAGGGTTATCCACTTTGCCATCCTCTACGGCGCCGCGGATCCAGATCAGCGCATAGAGGTACAGTACATACAACAGCACTGCGGGTATCATTTTCAGGTAGCGCCCCTGGCGGGGATTCGTGCGGCTAAGCGGCACCGCCAGCACGGCGACCACCAACACCAGTACCGGCAGGCTGAAGCGCCAGTGCAAGTTGGCTTTGGCCTCACGATCATCACTGCGCATCAAGTCGAGGGTCGACGCGGATTGGAGTCGGTCACTCTGGCGCTCACGCACCCGCGGCGCTTCCAACAGAGTTTCGTAGCTTTCAAACTCCATCAACCGATAATCCCGCTGCCCCGGTACGCCCTCGTAGCGAAAGCCATTTCGTAATACGAGATAACGCAACCCGGTCTCAGGATCGATTTCCTGGACGCCCTCCGCGGCACGGATCACAACCTGGTAATCCGTCTCTGTTTGCGCCTCGGCACTGCCAAGCTCCGCCAGAAAGACATTGTGCATGGTCGAGCGATCGGCACTCAGACCTTCTGCGTAATAAACCGCGCGGCCGCCTTCGGTAGCAACAAACTTCTTGGGTACCAGGTGATCAAATTCGTTGCGGGATTTATCCGCGGTCAGTAAGCCCGAAGAGCGCTCCATCCCGGTTGGCGTCAGGTAAAGGCTCATCGCCGCCACCGCAAGCGCGACGATAGCAGCGGGAGCGAGTGTGTAGGCGAGCAGACGTTTTTCACTGAAGCCACAGGCGTGCAGGACGGTCATCTCACTTTCAATGTAGAGTCGTCCATAGGCGAGCAGGATCCCGAGGAACATACCCATGGGCACCAGCAGCTCGAGGAAGCTGGGCAGTCGATACCCCATCACGGGAAACAGAATGGCCGCGGACAGATCCCCCGCTGCCGCCTCGGCCAGATATTTCACGAACCGGCCGCTCATCACCATTAACAGCAGCACCGAGCTGACCGCCACAGTGGCATACAATAGCTCGCGGCACAGGTAACGAAAAATAATCACGGGGAAATGGTGTCCTCAAAACCCAGCCAATGCGCGGGCAAAAAATGAGCAGCGAACGGGCAACTCTTGTGGCCAGGGCCCGGTGTGCGCTTGGTCATTGCTCGCGGGGAGTCCCAACAATTGGGCCCCCGGCGCGGCAAATCAACCCGTCACGGGTTACACTGCCCCATTATCGCCAAAAATACCGGCTGTGTCTCGAATACTCTGGCGCGAATCTATCGCCCGGGAAGGAAAATTTCGAGAGTCACCCGTGCAAAATGGGACGCCGGTGACAACTTATAGATTGAAACTGATCGAGAGGAAAAGGAAGCATGCAGTTTTCTGCCAAGGTTACTGATATCACCAAGCAACGCACGGCGTGTGCGATATTGCCGGTCGGCGACAAGAATCGCCTGACAGCCAGCGGCGCCGCCCTGGACAAAGCCTGTAATGGCGCTATTGGTAAACTGCTCAAGCGCGGGGATCTTTCCACCAAAGCTGGCAGCACACTGCTGCTCAATCAGACCGCGGCGAAACCGGAACGCGTGCTTCTGGTTCGCTCGGGCCAATCGGGTAAGGGAGCACTCACCCAAGCCGAGTTTCGCAAGTTGTGCCAAGTGGCAGCGAAAGCGGTAAAGGGCTTCAAAGACGCGGTCAGCTACCTGAGTGAAGTCCCTGTCGCTGACGCGGACATCAACTGGCAAGCCCAGCAACAGGCGCTGGCGATGGGTCTGGCAACTTACGTGTTTACCGAATTCAAGAGCGCCGCCAAAGCCAGCCCGCTGACTGCCTTCATTATTCATGCCCCGGAGCGCAAACAGCTCAAAGCCGCACAAACCGGCTGCGCCCAGGGTGCAGCACAAGCCAATGGCAGCAACGTCGCGCGCGAACTCGGCGACCTGCCAGGTAACGTGTGCACCCCCACTTACCTGGTGAACCAGGCGCGGGCACTGGCGAAAAAGCATCCCAAGCTGAGTACTACCATTCTCGATCAGAAAAAAATGACCGCACTGGGTATGGGCTCCTTCATGAGTGTGGCCAAGGGCAGTGACGAGCCCCCGGCACTGATCGCCATGAACTACAAAGGCGGCAAGGCGGGTGACAAGCCCGTGGTCCTGGTGGGCAAGGGCATCACATTTGACACGGGTGGCATCAGCCTGAAGCCCGGCGCCAGCATGGACGAGATGAAGTTCGATATGTGCGGTGCCGCCAGCGTATTCGGGGTCATTAACGCACTGCTGGAGCTCAAGCCAGCAATCAATGTGGTGGGGCTGGTTGCCGCAGCCGAAAACATGCCCAGCGGCCGCGCCAGCAAGCCCGGCGATATTGTGACTTCGATGTCAGGTCAGACCATCGAGATTCTCAATACAGATGCCGAGGGACGCCTGGTATTATGTGATGCCCTCACCTATGCCGCCAAATACAAGCCCAAGGCGGTCATTGATATTGCCACCCTCACCGGAGCCTGTGTCATTGCACTGGGTAGCCACGCCAGTGGCCTCTACGCCAATCAGGACAAACTGGCCGAAAAGCTGCTGGCGTCCGGCGAGCGCACTGGTGACCGGGCCTGGCGTATGCCACTTTGGGATGAATATCAGCCCATGCTGGATTCCAATTTCGCCGACATGCAGAATATCGGTGGCCGCGAAGCAGGCTCAGTGACCGCCGCTTGCTTCCTCGCCCGATTTACCAAGGACTACAACTGGGCGCACCTGGATATTGCCGGCAGTGCGTGGAACTCCGGTGCCGCCAAGGGCGCTACCGGCCGCCCGGTTCCGCTTCTGGTGGACTACCTGCTGTCCAAGTAATCCGGCAGGCCAAACCACCAAGAAATCACCGCGGGCCCCCGGGGTCCGCGGTGCCAGCGTCTCTGTCATACCTCAAAGGTGAGGCAGAAAGGGCGCTCACAACGAATACCTGACCATTGCACCATGACCCGAATCGACTTCTACGTCCTCGCCTCAAACAAGCCGGAGGACAGTGACCTGTTTGCCTGCCGACTCGCCGAGAAAGCCACGCGCGCCGGTCTCAGGGTGCTGCTGGCCGTCGACTCCGAGGACCACGCCACGCGCCTGGACGAACTGCTGTGGACCTTCAGAGAGGACAGCTACGTTCCACACAATCGGCAATCAGAGGAAAAAAATGCGCTAGTGGAGGTCAATTGCGGAGAAGACCCTGCCGATCATCACGGGCTACTCATCAATTTGTGCAGTGATCTGCCCGCCTGGTTCAGCCGCTTCGAGCGCCTGGCCGAAATCGTGATTCAGGAGCCTGGTTCGCTCGAGCGATCCCGCACGCGCTTCAGTCATTTCCGCGACCGCGGATATCCGCTGCAAACCCACAAGATTGGCGGCTAAAGCTACCGCACCCGGATTCGACCCGATCAAGCCACGCCCAAGCACGCAAATTAAGATCCGGTTCATTGCCCGCCATTCGCCTGTCCGGCTAAACTACCCTTTTGTCGCCAACGGCCTCTTTTTGAGGGGCGGGCACTCAGCTTTGATCAAAATATAAACAGGCTCTGACGCGCACTCCATGTCCGGCAAGAAGAACAGGCACAAGCACCGCCATCAGCAGCGTGGCCAATCCCGGGAATTGCTCGCAGAGCTGAATTCCCTGCGGGAGCTTCTCGGAACCGATGATCTCGGCGATATACCGATCCTGGATCAGGTTGCCCCCTCGGATCGCCCCGGCGGAGCGACCGATTCAACCCCACAGATGCCGGAACCGGCGCCACTGGACCCCAGCGAATTACCGATCCTCTTCTCCCCGGTCGACGAAGAGCCCGTGGAGGATATGCTCGGCGAACTCAGCGAGTCTGAGCGCGCCCTGCTGCAACCACTCAATGCGCTGCCCAGACCAGCAGATACCAGCATCGAACCGGTTGGCGTACCGGCAGATGCCGCCGCGCAAAAAGGGCGCAAACAGCGCAAGCAACGGCGTGAGGAACACCAGCACGAGCTCTTTGCCGAATCGGCCGCTGAGGAAAAGGAGAATCCCTTTCTCCCTGCCCATATTCGCGCCCGACTTACGGGAGGCAAGGTGCCTACCGGGGAAGCTGAGGCGGATCGCCCGCTCGACGAAACACCCGAGGAGCTGCTGTTGTCGGGGGAGCAGGCTCCTGAGGGGCTTGAGCCCCCTGTGGCGCCGGAGGAGAATCTCGCTACCGAGCAGACGGACTCGGGCACCGACCGCATCGAAGCGGCACCAGCCGAGCACGACGCGCAGCCAAATCGGGGCGCCCGCGAGGGCGAGGCCACGTCCCCACAACGTCAGCAACTGGTCGATCGCCTGGTCGCCCAGCAGCTGCCCGAACTCGAGCGCCAGCTGCGCGCGCGTATCGAGCAAATGCTCGACGAACTCGAAACCCGTCGCTAATTCACTTCCAGATGCCTGATTCGCCAGGCCCCGGGCAACCGCGGCCATGCGATCTTTGGCCGCAGCTACCGCAGAGCGCCTTCTTCGCTTTGCCGCCATACAGCCCGGCGGTATAATTCCGGCCCTTTTGGTGACCCGCCCCCGGCGGCGAGCCTGGCGCGGATCCGCGCCGGTAGATTTTCAGAGACAAGGTTCCCCCATCCACATGGACAAGACATACCAGCCCAACGCCATCGAACAGCAGTGGTACATGACCTGGGAAGACAACGGTTACTTCAAGCCGTCCGGTGACACCGAAGCCGATCCGTACTGCATCATGATCCCGCCGCCGAATGTCACTGGCAGCCTGCATATGGGGCATGGCTTCCAGGAGTCCATCATGGATGCCCTGATTCGCTATCACCGCATGCTGGGCGACAACACCCTGTGGCAGGTAGGTACCGACCACGCCGGTATCGCCACCCAGATGGTGGTCGAGCGACTGCTGGCCGCCGAGGGCAAGAATCGCCATGAACTGGGCCGGGACAAGTTCATCGAAAAAGTGTGGGAATGGAAGGAAGAGTCCGGCGGAACAATCACCCGCCAGCTGCGACGCCTGGGTGCCAGTCCGGACTGGTCCCGTGAACGCTTCACCATGGATGACGGTTTCTACAAGGCGGTCCAGGAAGTCTTCATTCGCCTGTACGAAGACGGTTTGATCTATCGCGGCAAGCGTCTGGTGAACTGGGACCCGAAGCTGCATACCGCCATTTCCGATCTGGAGGTCCTGAACGAAGAGGAACAGGGCAGCCTCTGGCATTTCCGCTACCCACTCACCGATGGTTCCGGTCATCTGGTTGTCGCCACTACCCGCCCCGAGACCATGCTCGGCGACACGGCAGTCGCGGTGCATCCAGAGGACGAGCGCTACAAGCACCTGATTGGCAAGACCATCAAGCTGCCCCTGGCGAATCGTGAAATTCCGATCATTGGCGATGAATACGTCGATCGTGAGTTCGGCACCGGCTGCGTCAAGATCACTCCCGCCCATGACTTCAATGATTACGAGATGGGCCAGCGCCACAGCCTCGAGATGATTAACATCCTCGACGCCGATGCGAATCTGAACGACAACGTTCCGGAAAAATATCGCGGCATGGAGCGCTTTGCGGCGCGCAAGCAGATCGTCGATGATCTGGATGCGCTGGGCTTACTGGAAAAAATTGAGCCTCACACCCTCAAGGTGCCCCGCGGGGACCGCTCCGGGGTCGTGATTGAACCCTGGCTGACCGACCAGTGGTACGTCAAAACCCAGCCACTCGCCGACGAAGCCATTGCCGCGGTCGAAGATGGCCGCGTGAATTTCGTGCCGAAGAACTACGAAAACATGTATTTCTCGTGGATGCGCGATATTCAGGACTGGTGTATTTCTCGCCAGCTGTGGTGGGGTCACCGCATTCCCGCGTGGTATGACAGTGACGGCAACGTCTACGTGGGCCGTGATGAAGCCGAGATCCGCGCCAAGCACGGCCTGGGTGATGAAGTCGCCCTGCGCCAGGACGATGACGTACTCGATACCTGGTTCTCTTCCGGCCTCTGGACCTTCGGTACCCTGGGCTGGCCAGAGGAGACCCCCGAGTTGGCGGCCTTCCATCCATCATCGGTACTGGTCACCGGCTTTGATATTATCTTCTTCTGGGTCGCGCGCATGATGATGCTGACCCTGTACTTCAAAAAGGAAGTCCCCTTCCACACGGTGTACGTTCACGGACTGGTGCGCGACAGTCACGGCCAGAAAATGTCCAAGTCCAAGGGCAATGTGCTGGACCCGATTGATCTGATCGATGGCATCGACCTCGAGAGCCTGGTGCAAAAACGCACCACCGGCATGATGCAGCCGCACCTCCGGGAAAAAATCGAGAAACAGACCCGCAAGGAATTCCCTGAGGGAATCGCCGCGTACGGCACTGATGCCCTGCGCTATACCTACTATTCCCTCGCCTCCACTGGACGGGATATCAAATTCGACGTGGGCCGTATCGAGGGTTTCCGCAACTTCTGCAACAAGATCTGGAATGCTTCCCGCTACGTTCTGCAGAATTGTGACGGTCATGATTGCGGACAGGATGGCAGTGAAGACTTTGAACTGACAATCGCTGATCGCTGGATCATTTCCCAGCTGCAGCGTACAGAACAGACAGTCGCCGAAGCCATCGACACCTACCGTTTCGATCTGGCTTCGCAGGCGCTGTACGACTTTATCTGGGGGGAATACTGCAGCTGGTACCTGGAACTGTCCAAGCCTGTGCTGTGGGACGACGATGCCTCCGCCGCAGTCAAAAAGGGCACCCGCCGCACGCTGATCCGCGTACTGGAAACCATTTTGCGACTGGCGCACCCGATGATGCCTTACATCACCGAAGAGATCTGGCAGCGGGTCAAAGAACTGGCGGGCAAGAGCGGCGACACCATCATGCTGCAGCCTTACCCCATCGCCGATGAAAACCGGATCGATACCAATGCCGAAGCGGCGATTGGCTGGCTCAAGGGTGTCATCGAAGGGTTGCGCAATATTCGCGGCGAGATGAACATTTCTCCGGCGAAGAAAATCCCGGTCATTCTACGCAACGGTTCGAGCGAAGATGCGAACCTGCTGCAGCAAACCCGTTCGCTGTTGAGCAAGCTTGCGAGCCTCGAGTCCATCGAGTGGCTCGAAGAGGGTCAAAAGGCACCGGCGTCCGCAACCGCACTGGTTGGTGACCTGGAGTTGCTCGTGCCGATGGCAGGGCTGATCGATGTCGCCGCTGAATCTGCACGCCTGCAGAAGGAACTGGACAAACTCTCCAAAGACCTGCAACGGGTAGAAGGCAAACTGAACAATCCGAAGTTTGTCGACAAGGCACCCGCCGCTGTCGTGGACAAGGAAAAAGAAAAGCTGGCAGACATGCAGAATGCGAAAGCTCGCCTGCAGCAACAACTGGAGGAGATCCAGCAGCTCTAGCGCACTATCGTCCCTTGCGTAAAACGGCGCCTTTCGGCGCCGTTTTTGTATCCATGTAACCCTCTGCCAGAGAGAATTGTGCCCATTGAAAGTACCATCGGTACCCTCTTGGTAATCTGCCTGAGCGTCGCAGTCTGCGTCAGCAGATCGTGTGACACGGAAAGCGACAGAACAGAAACATATATTAAATTTTCCACTAATAAATAATCGATCCAGCCGGTAACTGGCAGAAACCCCTTCCAGCGCTTATACACATGGAAGCGCTGAATAAATTACATGCCTAAATAGAGCTCTTGTCGCCAAACGCGCATGTAAGCCATAAAAACGGTCGCCTGCTTTTTCATTTCCAAGCCGACAAATTCGACCCAACTTCAGCGCCCCCGGCCATGCACCCGGATGAGCATCGGTGCACGCCCATAAAAACGATGATTGATGGCGTTTCTTGCGCCCTCATATGCGGGGAAAACCGTGACTACAACAACCGGTATCGATACGGCCATATGGCCCCTGCTCGTTTACGCGCTCGCCGTGGTGGGACTGATCACCCTGATGCTCGGACTATCACATTTTCTCGGACAACGACGTCGCGATGAGCAGACGGACGAGCCTTACGAATCCGGCATCGTCTCGCAGGGCAGCGCTCGCCTGCGCATTTCCGTGGCCTTCTATCTGGTCGCCATCCTGTTCATCGTATTCGACCTCGAAGCAGTCTACCTGTTCAGCTGGGCCATAGCCTTCAGGGACGTCGGCCTAGCGGGGTTTATCGAGGCAGCGGTCTTTATTGTCATCCTGCTCGCTGGCCTGGTTTATCTCTGGCGCCTGGGCGCGCTGGAATGGGGTGGGCAACAGGAGAGCCTGCAGAAAAAACACAAAACCAAAGAACAATCTTGATGCGGGGAGCAACATGCGCTGGAAGTTAACCAAAGCCTCTCAGAGCAATAATGTCATCGCCGCAAGTGACGGGCGAGATACCCAGGAAATCTTTTCGGAGGAGATCAAGCGCAATGTGCTCCTCACCAAACTGGAGGATATGGTCGCGTGGGGACGCGCCAACTCGCTGTGGCCATTCAACTTCGGGCTTTCCTGCTGTTACGTGGAAATGGCAACAGCCTTTACCAGTCGCCATGATATTTCCCGGTTTGGCTCCGAAGTGATTCGTGCCACGCCACGACAGGCAGATCTGATCGTCATTTCGGGAACCGTATTTATGAAAATGGCACCGGTCCTGGAGCGTCTGTATGAACAGATGATGGAGCCACGCTGGGTCATTTCGATGGGGTCCTGTGCAAATTCCGGAGGCATGTACGATATCTATAGCGTCGTGCAGGGCGTCGACCGCTTCCTGCCCGTCGATGTCTATGTCCCCGGCTGCCCGCCCCGGCCGGAAGCCCTGATGCAGGGCCTTACCTTGCTGCAGAAATCGATCGCCAGTGACCGCCGCGCCCTGAGCTGGGTGGTGGACGATCAGGGGCCTCGCCAGGTACCGCGCCCAAGCCAGAGGGACCTCCACCGGGAAGAGCGAATGGCCGCACAAAAGCTGCGCGCTCCAGACACGGTGTAACCCTATGACCGGCGTCATCGCTACCAGCGAAACCATCCAATCGCCCTACGCCGCGGCCGCGAAGCACTTTGTCGCGGATCTTGCACAGCAGTCGCCCGATCGCAGTTACTGGTTGCAGCCGGATTGCGTCGACATCCCAACGATCTGGATCGGCCAGGAACAATTGTTGCCACTGCTGCGTTTCCTGAAGACAGAGATCAGCCAGCCGTTCGCCATGCTGTATGACCTGACCGCGATCGATGAACGGCTGCGCGCAGAGCGTGGGCAGGGAGACAGCCAACAGCCCCAGAGCGACTTCACACTGGTTTACCACTTGCTGTCGGTGCAGAGGGACCTGTTCATCCGGGTAAAACTGGCACTGCCAGAATCAAGACTCAGGGCACCGTCGGCCACGGCAATTTGGGAAAACGCCAACTGGTACGAGCGGGAGGTGTGGGACCTCTTCGGCATCGAATTCTGTGGCCATCCCAATCTGCGGCGCATCATGATGCCCGACACCTGGAGCGGCCATCCGCTGCGCAAGGATCACCATGCGCGCGCAACAGAAGTCGACCCCTACACGCTGTCCGCGGAAAAAGAGCGCGAAGAGCAACAGGCCCTGCTCTTCCGACCGGAAGAATGGGGCATGGCGCGGGCCAGTGACAGCGCAGAGTTTATGTTTCTGAATTTGGGCCCCAATCACCCCAGCGTGCATGGCGTATTCCGAATTGCACTGCAGCT
The DNA here is from genome assembly GCF_056158985.1 of Microbulbifer sp. ABF4_148. Classification (NCBI taxonomy): domain Bacteria; kingdom Pseudomonadati; phylum Pseudomonadota; class Gammaproteobacteria; order Cellvibrionales; family Microbulbiferaceae; genus Microbulbifer; species Microbulbifer sp. ABF4_148. The sequence goes on along the minus strand of NZ_JBSWUI010000001.1, from coordinate 1,890,516 downwards.
GGATGGTGAGCAGGTCGTCGATGCTGTACCGGATATTGGCTATCACCATCGCGGTGCTGAAAAGATGGCCGAGCGTCAGGCATGGCATAGCTATATGCCCTATACCGACCGGATCGACTATCTCGGCGGGGTGATGAACAACCTCCCCTATGTACTCGCCCTGGAGCAGCACGCGGGCATCCGTGTGCCTGCACGCGCGCAGGTAATTCGCGTGATGATGTGTGAGCTTTTCCGCATCGCCAGCCATCTGGTGTTCTACGGCACATTTGCTCAGGACGTTGGGCAAATGTCGCCGGTGTTTTACATGTTCGTGGATCGGGAAAAGCTGTTCGGTATTGTCGAGGCAATTACCGGGGGGCGCATGCATCCCGCATGGTTCCGTATCGGTGGCGTCGCCCAGGACCTGCCCCATGGCTGGGACAAAATGATTCGTGACTTTCTCGACTACATGCCGGCCCGTTTGCAGGAATACGAGCAAATGGTGCTGAAAAACAAACTGGTGCAGCGTCGCTCGGTCGGCATCGGGGTGTATGACACCAGCGAAGCGCTTGAATGGGGAGCCACCGGTCCGGGGTTGCGGGCCACCGGCCTCGAATGGGATTTGCGCAAGCGGCGACCGTATAGCAGCTACGACCAGTTCGAGTTTGATGTGCCGGTGTTCGATGGCGGCGACTGTTTTGATCGCGCCCGCCAGCGTGTGGAGGAGATTCACCAGAGTTTGCGCATCATCCGTCAATGTCTCGACAACATGCCACCGGGCCCCTACAAGTCGGATCATCCCCTGACGACGCCACCGGACAAACGTCACACGATGCAGGACATCGAGACCTTGATCCAACATTTCGTTAACAACAGTTGGGGGCCGGTAATCCCCGCGGGGGAAACCTGTGTCCCCATTGAAGCCACCAAAGGGTTGAACAGCTACCAGATCATCAGTGACGGCGGAACCATGTCGTATCGTACGCGGATCCGTACCCCGTCGTTTCCACACTTGCAGATGATTCCATTGATGTCTCGAGGCCTGCTGGTTGCCGATCTGATTGCCATCATCGCCAGTATTGATTTCGTCATGGCCGACGTAGACCGCTAAATATCTGACAACCGTGAAGCAGGGAACTGTGCAAGACGGAGAAGAAAAAAGTATGTCCACCATTATCGCGGTAGACAGGAAATCGGAGGATGGCCCGGCTGCTCCTGGGAAACGTCCGGATGACGACGCCCTCTCTGACGCGGAAAAGCGCGAAATCGAACACGAGTTCACACTCTACGAGCAAAAGCCATCTGTCGCTCTCGAGGCGCTGCGCATTGTACAGAAGCATCGGGGCTGGATTTCTGACCAGAGCCTCCGCGCTGTCTCGGATTATCTCCAGGTGCCGGTCGCCCACCTGGAGAGCATCGCCACATACTTTCAACTCCTGTTCAGGCAACCGGTTGGCAAGGAAGTCATGTTCCTGTGCAAAAGCGCGAGTTGCTGGATCACTGGCTGCGACCAGCTACAGGCGCACCTGAAAAATAAGCTCGGAATTGAGCCCGGGCAAACGACCCGGGATGGCGTTTTTACCTTGCTGGAATCCCCCTGCCTGGGCGACTGCGACAAGGCCCCGGTTTTGATGCTGGGAGAACAGATGCATCAAAACCTGACTTCGAACGATCTCGACCAACTTATCGAACGGAAAATGCGGGAACATGCTGAGCAATCCTCTGACTAAAAATATCGGCTCTGACAATGTCGCAGCAGACCTCAAACGCTATCGGGAAAATGGCGGCTACCGTGGGTTGGCGAGCGCGCTGGCGCAAACACCCGCCGAAGTGATCGAACTGCTCAAAGACGCCGGGCTCCGCGGCCGTGGGGGCGCGGGCTTCAATACGGGACTGAAATGGAGTTTTGTGCCCACTGGCCCGGAGAGCCCGTCCATCCGATACCTCGTATGCAACGCCGACGAAATGGAACCCGGCACGTTCAAGGATCGCCTGCTCATGGAGCGGGATCCACATCTGTTAATCGAGGGCATGGCAATTGCGGCCCATGCCATTGGTGCACAGACCGCGTATCTCTTCATCCGCGGAGAGTATCACCTGGCCACGCGCCGGCTCGAGCAGGCTATTGGCGAAGCCCGGGAATTCGGCTTACTCGGTGACAATGTCATGGGAAGCGGTGTGTCCATCGACATCCATATCCATCGCAGTGCCGGCAATTATATTTGTGGCGAAGAAACCGCGCTGATCAATGCACTCGAAGGGCAACGTGCCATACCGCGCGCCAAACCACCTTTTCCCCAGGTGAGTGGCCTCTGGGGAAAGCCCACGGTGGTCAACAACGTGGAAACTCTGTGCAATCTGCCACATCTGGTCGAGCTCGGGGCAGATTGGTTCAAAGCCCTTGGCCGCGGTACCGATGCCGGCAGCAAACTTTTCGGCGTCAGTGGACGCGTCAAAAATCCCGGGACCTGGGAATTGCCGATGGGCACCCCGATTCGGGAAATCATCGAGCATCACGCAGGTGGTATGCAGGATGGGCTGCAGCTGAAAGGCTTCCTGCCAGGCGGCGCCTCAACCGATTTCCTGGGGCCAGAACATCTCGATTTGCCGATGGATTACGACGTCATTGGCAAAGCGGGAAGCCGTATGGGGACCGGCACCATTATCGTGCTGGACGACCATACCTGCCCCGTTGGGCTGGTGCTCAACCTGACTCGCTTTTTCGCGCGTGAATCATGTGGATGGTGTACTCCATGCCGGGATGGACTGCCGTGGGTCGTATCGATCCTGGAACGTATCGAACAGGGCGAGGGGCTTCCCGAAGATCTCGACCTGCTTGTGGAACACACCCGACGCATGGCACCGGGACATACTTTCTGCGCACTGGCTCCCGGTGCGGCAGAGCCCATCCAAAGTGCCCTGAAACTGTTTGAGCAGGATTTCAACGAACACATCACCCACGGCTACTGCCCCTATGCGCCAGCGACAAAGCGCAGGTCTGCTGCTTTGAGCTAGCCGCGAATGCTACAGGAACCGATAACATGCCGAAAATCACCATCGACGGCAGAGGTTACGAGGTAGAAGACGGACAGAATGTATTGGCGGCCTGCCTCAGTCTCGGCCTCGATCTACCGTATTTTTGCTGGCATCCAGCCATGGGCTCCGTGGGTGCCTGTCGTCAGTGTGCCGTTATTGAATTGAAGGACAGTGAGGATACGCGCGGACGCCTGGTGATGGGCTGCATGACACCTGTCCGGGATGGCGGTATTTACAGTATCAATGCGGAACCTGCACGGGAGTTTCGCGGCGGTGTCATCGAAAACCTGATGACCAATCACCCGCACGACTGTCCAGTGTGCGAAGAAGGTGGAGAGTGCCACCTTCAGGACATGACCGAGATGTCGGGGCATACACACCGGCGCTTTAACAACCGCAAGCGCACCCATCGCAACCAGGATCTCGGCCCCTTCATCAATCATGAAATGAACCGGTGCATTGCCTGCTACCGCTGTGTCCGCTTTTACCGGGATTACGCCGGAGGAGAAGATCTCGAAGTACTGGGGCGTAACAATCAGGTGTACTTCGGCCGCCAGCAGGAAGGAAAGCTGGAAAATGGCTTTAGTGGAAACCTCGTTGAGGTCTGTCCCACCGGGGTCTTCACGGATCGCACCTTCAGCAACCATTACACCCGCAAGTGGGACCTGCAAACCGCACCTTCCATTTGCGAACACTGCGGGGTGGGATGCAATACAGCACCCGGGGCACGAGCTGATACAACCGGCAGAGGCGAAAACCTTCGCCGTGTGAGCAATTTATACAACCCGGACATCAACGGCTACTTCCTGTGTGACCGCGGTCGTTTTGGCTATGAGTATGTCTATGCCGACAACCGGTTAAAACAGGTGCTCAATGTCCGATCTGAAGCTCTCATCGAGAGTACCGCGGCCGCGGGCGACAAGTTACACAGGGAGGTCGACCCCCAACGCGCCGTCAGCCATCTCGCCCAGTCGATTTCAGAGTCGCTGCGCGGACGCCGTCGTCTGATCGGTATCGGTTCCCCGCGTACGTCACTGGAAAATAACTTTGCCTTGCGCCAGCTGGTGGGAGCGGAAAATTTTTACGCAGGCCTCAGTGCACGAGATATTGAACTGGTGCAGTTGGTGGACCGGATCCAGCGGGATCCTCGTATCTACGTACCCAATACCCCCGAGATCGAAGCAGCCGACACGGTAATCATCCTCGGCGAGGATATTGCCAATACCGCACCGAGAATCGGCCTGGCAGTTCGACAGGCCGCACGCGCAACCCAGAGGGAGCAGGCACAAGCCCTCAAGATTCCCCTCTGGCAAGACGCCTCTGTGCGCCAGCTTCAGGGCCATGAAAGCCAGATCTACATTGCCTCACCGACCACAACCGGACTGGACGATGTGGCAGCCGCACGCTGGCTCGCGACCCCCGCCAACATCATCCAGTTAATCGAGACCCTGATAGCCGCGCTACATGGCAGTTCAACAGCCAGCGCCCTGCCCCCGGAGATTAAGCAGCTGGCCGATACCATCGCCACAGCGCTCAAGCATTCTCGCCACCCGGTCATTGTCAGCGGCTGCGGCAGCGCCAATACAGAAATCCTGCAAGCTGCCGGCAAGCTTGCCACCGTCATCGCCGATCGACAGGGCTACCCCTGCGCCACCTACCTCGCCTGCCCCGAGGTGAATACACTTGGCCTGATGCAATGCTTCGATGACACACCCGTCCCGCTCGAAACACTGTCTACCCTTCTCAACGATCGCGCGCCGGACACCGCACCGGTCACACTGCTGGTACTGGAAAACGACCTGTTCAGACGCGCTGCCTCACCCGTCATCGATGCACTGTTCGAACAAGCTGACGAGTCGATCCTGATCGACAGTTTGTATCACGCCAGCGCGCGTCGCGCCGACTGGATATTTCCCTCCGCCGCAGTACCGGAGTCAGAGGGTACGGTCGTCAATAGCGCAGGCCTGCTGCAACGACATTACGCAGTCTATGAAGGTGAGGGATTTATCCAGGAAAGCTGGCGCTGGCTGGTGGATGCCGCGGCCTATGTGGAACTCGCGGGCAGCGGCAATCAACAGGAGAAACGTATCGATATCATGCGTCAGTGGCAACACTGCCACCAGCTGAGTGATGCAGTATCCGCAGAGATCCCCAGCCTGCAGCATGTCGGCGCCATTGGACCCGACGAAACCTTCCGCATCGATGGCCTGAAGATTGCGCGACAGACCCATCGCGCCAGCGGACGCACAGCGCTGCACGCTGACCAGCATGTGAAAGAGGAGCGCCCACTGACCGATTACGATGCGCCCATGAGCTTTTCCATGGAGGGTATCCAACAAGCCGGTGCGACGCCCCTGCAGGCAAACATCTGGTCACCGGGCTGGAACTCCAACCAGGCGCTGCACAAATTCATTGATGGTGCAGACGGCCCACGGGAAGGTACCGCACGGCCATGTCATCTGGTTCGAACACCAGAGCCGATGTCCTCCCCCACCAAGATGAGTAATGGAAATCCACTTAACTTACAGGTCGCTCCGATTTATCAGCTGTTGGGATCCGGTGAACTGAGTAATGCGGCCTCGGCCATCGCCGGGCTCTGCGAATCGCCCTTTGTCCTGTTCAACCGTGAGGACGCGGATCGCTGCGGTATCGCCGCCGGCGACCTGGTGAGCTTCACGCTGCACACGCACACCTACCAGCTGGAGGCGCAAACCGGTGAGCCCATTGCACCCGGCGTAGTCGGTATCCCATGTGGTTTGCCGGAAATCGAAACCCTCACTTCCCAGATGTTTGGAGCATGCGAAATTGAGCGCGTCGAACCTTCAAGCCAGGTAATGAGTCGCGAGACACCCTCGGCGGGAGAGCACATATGACATCCGCAACCTGGCTTACGGCAGCCAATATATTGGGGGTTCTGATTACCGCTGTCGTCCTCGCCGCATTACTGACCTGGGGGGAACGACGCCTGCTCGGCCTCTGGCAGGATCGCCCCGGTCCAAACCGCGTCGGGCCCTTTGGGTTACTGCAAGTGGTCGCGGATATGATCAAGCTGTTTTTCAAGGAAGATTTCATACCGAAATTTGCAGACATTCCGGTTTTCGTACTGGCGCCCACGATCGTCATGGCCACCATGCTGCTGGGCTTTGCCGTGATTCCTGTGGCGCCCGCCATTGGTGTGGTGGACCTCAACATCGGCCTGCTGTTTTTTCTGGCGATGTCCTCCATGGCCGTATACAGCGTAATTCTCGGCGCCTATGCCTCGAACAACAAATATGCCTTACTGGGCGGGCTTCGCGCCGCGGCACAGACGGTTTCGTATGAGGTATTCATGGGCCTCAGCCTGATGGGAGTCGTTATGATGGCGGGCACGTTCAATCTGAGGGAGATCGTGCTGGCCCAACAGGAAGGCTGGTACATCTTCCCCCAGTTTGTCGGCTTCGTGATCTTCTTTATCGCCGGTCTCGCCGAGAGCCATCGCCTGCCATTCGACTTACCAGAAGCCGAACACGAACTCGCAGCGGGCTTTCACACTGAATATTCTGGAATGAAGTTCGGCATGTTCTTTGTCGGCGAATATCTGTCTGTCATTTTGATTTCATCCCTGATCACCACGCTGTTCCTGGGCGGCTGGCTCGGCCCCTGGTTGCCGCCGGTGGTGTGGTTCTTCCTCAAGGCGTTCGCACTGGTCGTTCTGTTTATTCTATTGCGTGCCGCAGTACCCAGACCACGTTATGACCAGCTCATGCAGTTTGGCTGGAAAATCATGCTACCGCTGTCCCTGGCAAACCTGCTCGCCACCGGAGGCATCCTTTTATGGCTTCAGTAATCGCGGAGACCCGTCATGATCGCTAGCCAACTACGCAGCATGTGGCTGGTGTTCCGCCACCTGTTTAACCGCAATGCCACGGTACAGTACCCGGAAGAAAAGCCTTACCTGGCGCCGCGCTACCGCGGTCGTATTGTGCTCACCCGCGACCCGAATGGGGAAGAACGCTGTGTCGCCTGTAATTTGTGTGCAGTTGCCTGCCCGCCCGACTGTATTTCCCTGCAAAAAACAGAAGATGAGGACGGCCGCTGGCGGCCAGAATTTTTTCGTATCAATTTTTCCCGCTGCATCATGTGCGGGCTCTGTGAGGACGCCTGCCCAACCTATGCGATCCAGCTCACGCCGGACTTCGAAATGTGTGAATACGACCGGCAAAACATGGTGTATGAAAAACAGGATCTGTTGATCAGCGGACCTGGGAAGTACCACGAGTACAGTTTCTATCAGGTGTCCGGTAAAGCCATCGCCGGCAAAGACAAGGGAGAGGCCGACCGGGAGGCAGAACCGATTAATGTCACCGCTCTGAATCTCTAGTTCGGGAAATATCTACCATGGGATAGATACCCGCACAGGCATCAAAAAAGAATAAGGAGATCACCGTGCTGTCAATCTCATTTTATTTGGTCGGCCTGGTCGCCATCGCCGCCACCACAATGGTCATCGTGAGCCGCAATGCGGTCCATGCGTTATTGCATCTGGTTGTTTCGCTACTGGCCGCAGCGGTGATTTTTTTCCAACTGGGCGCTCCCTTTGCCGCCGCCCTGGAAGTCATTGTTTATGCGGGCGCGATCATGGTGCTGATGGTTTTCGTCATCATGATGCTGAACCAGGGCGATGCCGCCACCACGCAGGAAAGCGAATGGTTGAGGCCTCGGACCTGGTTGTTGCCCTGCTGCCTTTCCGCGGCGCTGCTGGTGCTGCTCGCCCCGTCACTAATCGCCGGTAGCAGTTCGGGCGCAGGCAATGCCCATACCACGCTCAGCTATATCAGTGCCCGGGATGTGGGTATCGCGCTATTTAGTGGATATCTGCTTGCGGTCGAACTGGCCTCCATGCTCCTGCTTGCAGGTCTCGTGGGCGCCTTTCATCTCGCCCGTCGTCACTCCACCGTTCAGGAAGAGGAATAAATATGCTAGCGGATACACCGGTTGCGGCGCTGCAGCACGGACTGCTCCTTGCGGCGATACTCTTCTGCCTCGGGCTGATCGGGGTGCTGGTCCGGCGCAATATCCTGTTTATGCTAATGAGCATTGAAGTCTGCACGAATGCCGCCGCAATGGCTTTCGTTATTGCCGGCGCGTACTGGGGCAATGCCGATGGACAGGTGATGTTTATTTTCATCATCACCCTTGCGGCTGCCGAAGTAGCAATTGCACTGGCACTGGTGTTACAGCTGTACCGTCGGCGCCACACAGTGGATATCGACCAACTCAATTGGATGCGGGGTTAGCATGGAGCAACTGACTGGCTGGATAGCACTGCTACCCTTACTGGGCTTCCTGACACTCACTTTCTATCCGCTGCTGACCGGGCGCGAACCTTCGGAAACCTTTTCAGCTTGTATCGGCGTGGGGAGCATTGGGCTTGCTGCCCTGCTGTCCTTTACATTGATGCTAACGATATTTTTCGGCAAGCCCGATGCCGTGCTGACCGTCAATCTTTGGCAATGGCTGGAAGTCGGCGGCCTCTCCCTGGGCTTTTCATTCCGGGTCGACTGGCTCACCCAGGTGATGCTTCTGGTCATCACCGGGGTCGGTTTCCTTATCCACCTCTACTCGGCGGGCTATATGCGTGGCGATTCGGGCTACCGTCGCTACTTTTCTTACCTGAACCTGTTCGTCTGTGCGATGCTTATTTTGGTCATGGCGGATAACCTTGTGCTGCTGTACCTGGGTTGGGAAGGAGTCGGGTTGTGCAGTTATCTGCTGATCGGATTCTGGTACCGCAACCCGGACAATGGCGCAGCCGCGCGGAAGGCATTTATCGTTACCCGTATCGGCGACACAGCAATGGCGATCGGACTGTTTCTGCTATTCAGTCGATTCGCGACACTGGAGATCACTGCACTCAACAATGCGGTCGCCACATCGCCAGTCAATGACCACATGCTCACGCTGGCCGCGCTGCTCTTGCTCGGTGGGGCTGTCGGAAAGTCCGCACAGCTGCCATTGCAAACCTGGTTGCCCGACGCAATGGCCGGCCCGACTCCGGTCAGTGCCCTGATCCATGCGGCAACCATGGTAACCGCCGGCGTCTACCTGATTGCCAGAATGCACCCTCTGTTTCTCTCGTCTGCACTGGCCATGGAGGCAGTGGCCTGGACGGGCGCACTGACACTACTCATCGCCGGCTGCAGTGCACTGGTGCAAACTGATATCAAAAGAGTGCTCGCCTATTCCACGATCAGCCAGATTGGTTACATGTTTCTCGGGCTCGGGGTCGGCGCCTGGTCCGGTGCGGTATTTCACCTGATGACGCATGCCTTCTTCAAGGCGTTGCTGTTTCTCGCCGCAGGTTCCGTGATTCTCAGTCTGCACCATGAGCAGGATCTTCGTGCAATGGGGAGCTTGCGAAGAAAAATCCCCCTGACCTTTATCTGCTTTACCGCAGGGACCCTCTGCCTCGCTGCACTGCCCTTTACTTCGGGGTTCTACAGTAAGGACCAGATTCTCCTGCAGGCCTGGCAGAGCCTCGAGGGCTTCAGTCCAATATGGCTGGCCGGTGTGATTGGGGCACTGGTCACCGCAGTGTACAGTTTTCGCCTACTTTTCCTGGTCTTTTTTGGGGCACCCGGCAAGGCCTCGTCCCATTGCCACGATGCCAACACTGGCATCATGGCGGCGCCACTGATGATTCTCGCCACACTGGCATTAACCGGCGGCCTTATCGCTCCGCCTGTCCAGGCAATCTTCCCTGCGGGTATTAGCGGCAACCCGTCAGCCTGGGTGGAAGTGCTTCTCATCGCGACTCCCATCATCGGAGCGATCATTGCCTACTGCCTGTTCCGTTTTGATCTCTTGCCGGTCAGCCCCCAAGGGTGGCTGGCGAAATGGTGGTACAGCGGCTGGGGTTTCGACGCCATCTATCGTGGCCTGCTGGTGCATCCTTTCCAGTGGCTAGCAAACCTGAATAAAAACGACATCGTCGACGGCATGTACCGGGGTATTACCTCGGCATGCCGCAACCTGCACTTACTGATGAGCAGTACGCAGAACGGTCAGATTCGCTGGTATCTATCGACGATTATCGCCGGGTCCATTTTACTTCTCGCAATCCTGGTGGCCATATGACAATCGCACTCATCATTGGTGTTTTGCTCGGGGGCGGCATTCTCGCCTGGCAAAGCGAGCGCCTGATACCCGGTTTCAGTCGCTGGATCACCTTGCTATCGGTCTTGCTTGCCCTCGCACTGGCAGCCACCTTTGTCCCCCAACTCACTGCACAACTGTCCACACCGCTCGCCGAATACCAGCCCCTCGGCACAGTGCAGCCACAATGGTGGCAAACATTCGAGCTCACCTGGATTCCCAGATTCGGTATCAGTTTTTTCCTCGCGCTGGATGGGCTGGGCTACCTGCTCCTGGTATTGACTCTTATTACCGGCGTATTTGGACTGCTCGTCACCTGGAACGAAATCCACTTTCGACGCGGTTTTTTTTACCTGAACTACTTGTGGACACTGGCTGGCGTCGTGGGTGCCTTCACCGCCATCGACCTGTTCCTGTTTTTCTTCTTCTGGGAAGTGATGTTGATCCCCATGTTATTGCTGGTCGCCATCTGGGGGCATGAAGCGCGCACCTACGCTGCCATTAAGTTCTTTATCTTCACCCAGGCCAGTAGCCTGCTAATGCTGATCGCAATTGTGGGGCTGGTGTTCGTCCACTATCGCGCATCCGGTCAGGTCAGTTTTAATTATCTGGATCTGCTGGGCGCCCAGATGTCCCCTGCGACCGCCTACTGGCTGATGCTCGGCTTCTTCATTGCGTTTGTGGTGAAGCTGCCAGCGGCTCCCTTGCACACCTGGCTTCCCGATGCCCATACCCAGGCACCAACCGCGGGCAGTATTCTACTGGCGGCCATCCTCCTTAAAACCGGTGCCTACGGCTTGCTCCGCTTCACGCTACCGCTGTTCCCCGATGCCTCAGTCCAGTTCGCCCCGGTGGCCATGGGGATCGGCGCAATCAGTATTGTCTACGGCGCCATACTGGCCTTTGCACAACGGGATATGAAACGCCTGGTTGCCTATTCGAGTGTGAGCCACATGGGCTTCGTGCTCCTCGGGTTGTACGCACTCAATACGATTGCCATTCAGGGGGCCGTCATGCAGATGATCGCCCACGGATTGAGTACCGCAGCACTGTTCGCTCTCGTCGGTGCGCTCCAGTACCGCCTGCATACTCGTGACATGAGCGGTATGGGCGGCTTGTGGACGGAAGTCCCGCGTCTCTCGGCGATCGCACTGTTTTTCGCAATCGCATCACTGGGCCTGCCCGGCCTGGGAAATTTCATCGCAGAATTCATGGTCTTGCTCGGCGCCTTTGCCGACCACCCCTGGATGACCGTACTGGCCGCCCTCGGGATGATTGGCGCGGCGCTGTATGCACTAGTGATGGTACAGCAAGCATTCTTTGGCGAGTCCCGGCGGGCAAACCCCAAACCAGGCTCCACATTGCCGGACCTGAACTTGCGTGATTGCACCGCCATGCTGGTGTTGGCAGCGGGACTGGTTTACCTGGGCCTCAAGCCCCAGCTGGTATTCGATACTGCCGCCCCTGCTGTTGCCCAGGTCGTCAGAGAGACGCCTGCGGACATATCCACGCTTTCCCGACCCGACAAAGAAGGAACTGTGGTCGCCCGCGCAGACAGCAACCCGTACCGGTCGCCCTCGAACGCTAGCGACAAGGGAGATTAACCATGACGAGTCAGGAACTTCTTGCGATCTTACCGTTGTTAATTCTTTCGGCAGGCATTGTGTGGCTACTGCTGCAGGTCTCCTTCTGGCGAAATCACCGCGGCGCATTGATCGCAACGCTGGCGATCCTTGCACTGGCGATCTGGAGCTGTTTCATTGTCGCAGGACGCTTACCCGATCGGGCAGGCATCGAGGTCACCGACCTGTTCCTGATGGATTATGGAGCCCTGTTTTTTCAGGTATTGATGCTACTGGCTGCAATACCGGTGGCTTTTCTCGGTTATCACTACCTGAAAGCGCGCCAGTGCGACGCTGTACCCGGCAGCCTCCCGGAGGAATTTTACATTCTGTTACTGCTGGTCATATTGGGAAGCTGCTGCCTGGCGAGTGCAAGTCACTTCGCCAGCTTGTTCCTCTCGCTCGAGCTGATGGGGCTGGCTCTCTATCCACTACTGGGTTTTTCCGTCATCGGCGAGCGCTCCAGCGAAAGGGAGCAATTACTTTCCCTTGAATCCTCCACCAAATATTTAATCCTGTCGGCACTTTCTTCCGCCCTCCTGCTGTTTGGGATCGCAATGGTCTATGCCGGTAGCGGTGGTCTCGAATTTTCCGCCGCGGCCGCGGCGCTGCGATCATCTCAAACGCCAGATTTGCTGATGCCCGCCGGCTTTACCCTGCTGCTGGTGGCCGCCGCCTGCAAGTTGTCTTTGGTGCCCTTCCATATCTGGACACCGGATGTCTATCAGGGTGCACCCACCCCGGTTACCGCTCTCATTGCGACGATTGGCAAGGGAGCGGTCATCGCGGTTGTGCTGCGCTTGTTTTCCGAATTGGAGCTGCTGTCCGCACCTGCATTGAATACAATGCTGGTGGTGATGGCGGTGAGTTCGATGCTGGTCGGCAATCTTCTGGCACTGCTGCAGCAAGATGTGAAAAGGCTCCTGGCTTATTCCTCAATCGCGCATATTGGCTACCTGTTTGTCGCCTTTATGCTGAGTGGCAGCACATTCGGTGTCGAAGCCGTGATTTATTATCTGGTCGCTTACGTCATTACGACACTCGGTGCCTTCGCTGTAGTGAGCCTGATTGCGGACGCTGCAGCGCCAAATCTTCCAGGCGGTGATACCCCTCCATCAAATCAGCGTGAAAACCCGTTTCACCTCGAGCACTATCGGGGATTACTGTGGCGGCAGCCGCTCCTCGCCAGTTGCTTCGGGGCGATATTGCTCTCACTTGCAGGTATTCCACTGACGATCGGATTTATCGGCAAGTTTTATATCTTTGCCGCCGGAGTACAGGGACAACTGTGGGTGTTGCTTGGCGCCGTAGTGGTCGGCAGTGCACTGGGGCTTTACTACTACTTGCGATTGCTATTGATTATGGTTCAGCGAGAGGAAACCCCGGAACCGTCACTCTCTGCAACGGAAGCCGTTGCGGTACCAGGCCAGCTTCTGGTATCAATACTGACAGTCGCATTACTGGTTTTCGGAATTTTTCCTCAACTCTTGATCAACTGGATTAATGCGCTATAACCAATAGTGAGGAATGTGGATTAACGAGACAAGGACGATTGCAACACTGATAACAACAGCAATTTCCGCGAAGGCATGCCTATGAAAACGTTCAAGCAAGCGTACGAAGTCCTGAAAGACGCTGAGAAATTCCATCTCGATATTGCCCATCTATACAGTGACCTGTATGACAGGTCTGACGATAATCGCACGAGGCTCCTGTTGAAGCACATGCTTGAGCATGAGGAGCGCATGGCGAAAAATCTATCCCACTATGGCCAGGTTGCGCAGAACAAAGTCATGCAAACCTGGCTGCAATACACCAATGAAGAATCGCCTCAGGACTTCATTCGCCATCTCAACCTCAGTGATCCGCCCGATATCCAGGAGATCAACAAGGTAGGACGGGAGGTCGATCGATACTTTTCCGATTTGTACCAGTCGGTTCACGGCTCGATAGAGTCGACCGAGGTGAAAGAAGTGTTCGAGGACCTGAAGCACATACAGGACAAGGAACGGATTACGCTGTCGATGGCAACGAACTCGCTCTGGGATATGTAGCCGATACGGTCATACCAAATAAAAAAACCCGCATGCAGCGGGTTTTTTTATGGGGGAAGACTCCCGGGACTAGCCCGGAAGTCATCCGACTCAGAACTCGTAACGGGTTCTCAGGTAGTAGTAGCCACCTTCAAAACCAAACGGCGAGAACTGACTGTAGCGGTTGCCCACGCCACCCCGGGCACCAGGATTTTCTTCCGGTGTCTGGTCCAGGACGTTCTGTGCACCCAGGATTACCGAGGCATTATCCGTAAAGGAATAAGCCACCTCGGCGTCCAGCAAGGTCTCCCCGCTATAGTCCTGCGCATCCTCAGAATCAAACCAGTCATCGTAATAGCTCACACGGGCAAGGAAACGCCAGTCACCCACCACGGTATTACTGGACAAATTCCAACGCGTTTCCGGCAAACCATCTTCCAGCTCACGAATTCGGGTATCGTCAATAATGCCCGGTGTGAAGCTGTCTACACTGGTCTGGGTCTGGTTAAACGCCAGGCTGAAGTCGGTATTGTCACCGATTGCATCGGTTCCATAGGTTGCAACAATATCGATACCCTTGGTGGTGGTATCGAAATCATTGGTAAAGAACCGGAAGTTCTGCAGGTTTGCGGCACTGGTAACACCGGAAGCAACCAGGCTATCGACTTCCTGCTGGGTTAGGGAGAACAGCTGGGACGGAGCGATGCGGTCTTCCACTTCAATATTGAAATAGTCGACGGTCACATCGACAGCACCGACAGAGAACACAGCGCCGAGGGTCCAGTTAGTGGACTCTTCCGGATCCAGTGCCTCGCCACCGCGCAGTTGCGCTACCGGGTTAGTGGAGGGAATGGTGCCGTTGTTCACCAGATCATTCAACGCCACATCGAATTCAGTCGAAACGTTAAACGCGTTGGATTGGCCCGGAGTCGGTGCACGGAAACCTGTACTCAAAGAACCCCTCAGTGAGAAGGTATCGGTAATTTCGAGGTTACTGGCGAGCTTGGCATTGGTCGTGGTTCCGAAGTCTTCAAAGTCTTCAAAACGTACGGCCAGGCCAACCAGCCAACCTTCCACCAGATCCGCTTCCAGATCCACATAGGTCGCGATGTTGGAGCGACTCCACTTGCCACCAGCCAGCGGACTGAACCCCGGGAAGCCGTTGGAGGCTGCACTGAAGCCCTGCGCCGCCAGCGGACCAATCTCGTAGGAAGCCTGGTCACCAGTGGTGATTTCGAATGTCTCATCCCGCCATTCGAAACCGGTTGCGACGTTCAAATCGGAAGCGAGCCCAACGTCATATGACTTGACGAAATCAACGTTGAAGTTTTTCTCCAGCTGGGTGTAGTCACCCGGATTAAAGGTGGTCGGCGTCTGCGGACCGAGCGAGGCGTTAACCGTGTTGTAAATGAAGAAGTCCACATCGTTGTAGCCAAGCGAGGCGCTGACGTCATAGCCCCAGCCGTTCGCCAGCTCGCCGCGCACGCCCGCTACACCCGCGAGATCGGTAACGTCACCACCGAAGCGCGGGGTGAAGCCGCCGGGGAACAGTTCCTGGAACGAGAAACACTCCGCGCTGGCGATTGCCTGTTCATGGGTGAAGCCATCGCAGCTGTCCAGACCGTTACTGGGATCCAGATCACCAATCAGTGGTTGACCGCCGGAGGCGAATACGGCGTTGCGGGTTTCCGGATTACGGAAATAGAAACCGCCATCCACATGCTTGCTGGCATAGTTACCGAACGCATAGAACTCTTTATTGCCACCCAGGTCGACGCCGAGGTTCACTGCGGTCTTCAGGTCATCAGAAATTTCTGGACGCCCCCAGACTTGCGCCGGATTGGCAACATCGGTATTGCCTGCCGCAATCAGGTCCGCGGCATCCTGGCGCTGCACACTGCGATCGGTGTCATCTGCAGAACCCACTTCGAAACTGGCATTCACAAAGCCGTTGGCGGTAAATGGCATGCCGTAGTTGCCAGCTACCGTAAAGGTGCGACCGTCACCTTCGTAGAACTGGCCCGCTTTCACCTCGATGGCACCGCCTTCGGCATCCTCTTTCAGGGAGAAATTAATCACCCCGGCGATCGCATCAGAACCATATTGAGCTGCAGCCCCATCGCGCAACACTTCGACCTGCTGCAGGGCAATAGAAGGAATCTGCGAGATATCCGGACCCTGTGCACCATCGGAAACCCCATTACCCAGCCAGGCAATCACAGCCGCACGGTGACGGCGCTTACCGTTGACCAGCACCAGGGTGTGATCCGGAGCCAGGCCACGCAGGTTGGCCGGACGAACAAGGCTGGCAGCATCACTGATGGGCTGCGTATTGACGTTATAGGAGGGGACAACGTTACGCAGCAAGGAATTGAGGTCTGAGTCCCCCTGATTCACGAAATCATCACCGGTAATGATATCGATCGGCACGGCGGAATCGGCTGCGGATCGGCCCTCCACGCGGGTACCGATACTGATGACCTCTTCCATGACTCGCTCTCCAGCAGCTTGCTGGGCTTGTTCCTGGGCCAGGACCGGGCTGGATGCTGCGGCGATCGCTACCGCCAGCAGAGTCGGGTTACTCAGTAGATTGATTGGCTTCATGTAGGCTTCCATTTAGTTTTGTTATTCGTGCGCGCCCCTTACCGGCCTGCGAACGGAGTGGTGTCCCACAACGGCACCGATCATCGACGCCATTGAAAGTTGCGGGACATTGCCGCTTCCAACTCACGCGCGCTCCCTCGTTTCTCTCCTCAATCCTGATCGATAACATCACGGACCAGGAAACAAGACGCGTTGCCTTGCTCCGGTCATATTCGCCTAAAGTTCCGTTTTGATCGTGACATGGATCACAACTAAGCCCTGATGTCACCGAAATCCTCTTTGTTTTCCGCACCTGTCATCAAAACGTTCCTTTTCGCATTGCGCGGGCATAGACTCGCTGATACTTTGACAGCGGTGTCATTTTGGCGATCGCATCACCTAACTGCCGATGACCAACAACAAAAATAACTTGCTCAAGGTGAACCCAATGAAACAATCACTCGCGCTCGGCGGTCTTGCCGTGGCGATCTTTGGCGCTGGCCAGGCCCACGCCGTGGACTGCACGGGCCTCCCGGACTGGGAGGCTGCCACCGCCTATAACGGTGGTGCGGAAGTCCAGTACAACAACAATGCGTATCGGGCCAACTTGTGGACGCAGAACCAGAACCCGGAGCAATTCTCCGGCCAGTATCAGGAGTGGACGTTGCAGGGCGCCTGTGACGGCGCTGCCGACCAGCCCCCGGCCGGCTCCATCACCGCCCCTTTGCCGGGTACGACTTTCAATGAAAATGACAGCGTTATCATTTCTGTCGACGCCAGCGACGATAACCAGGTCGTCAGCGTCGAATTTTTCGTCGATGGCGTCTCTATCGGAACGGATACCAGCGCGCCCTGGCAGGCCAGCTGGAACGCCGTCGCCGGTAGCCCAGTACTGCGTGCGCGCGTTGTGGACAATGCCGGGCAGGACGCCTTTACCACAGACGTCGCCATCACCGTTTCCGCGAGCGGCCCACAAGCGCCTGTCGTCTCGCTCGATAGCCCCGCGGACGGCAGCCAGTTTGATACCGGCGCATCTGTCGTCATCACCGCCAGTGCCAGTGATGCCGATGGCAATATCACATCGGTAGAGTTTTTTGTGGATGGGAACAGCCTGGGCAGTGATACCAGCGCGCCCTATTCCACCGATTGGACGGCAGCCCAGGGCAATCATGTCCTGCATGCGGTAGCCACGGACAACGACGGCCAGAGCACCCAATCAGCCTCAGCCAGCATCGACGTCAGCACACCCGATAACCCACCATCCGTGGCACTAGATAGCCCCATCGACGGCAGTGTGTTTGAGGAAGGCGCCAGTGTCAGCATCGCCGCGACTGCCAGTGACGCCGAGGGTGCGATTTCCAGAGTGGAGTTCTTCGTCGCCGGGCAAAAGGTTGGCGAAGACACGAGCGCACCGTTTAGTGTCGACTGGGTCGCCACTCCGGGTAGTGCGTCCGTGTTCGCCAGGGCGTTTGATAGTGCCGAGCAGTCAACGGATTCCGCCCAGGTTTCAATCACCGTCAACGGTGAACCGGTGGTAAGTGATTTCCCCTGTCGCCCTGACGGTTTGTTTACCAGCCCGGGGACTTCACCGAACTACTGCGATATCTATACCGCGGAAGGCCGGGAAATCATGGGCGCTGATCACCCGCGTCGTATCATCGGCTACTTCACCAGCTGGAGAAATGGCGCCAACGGCCAGCCAACGTATCTGGTGAACGATATTCCCTGGGACAAGATCACCCATATCAACTACGCCTTCGCGCATATCAATGACAACAACGAAGTGTCCGTTGGCAACACCGCCGATCCCGCCAACCCGGCCACAGGCATGACCTGGCCCGGCATCGGCGGCGCGGAAATGGATACGGACTTTAGCTATCAGGGCCACTTCAACCTGCTGAATAAATTCAAGAAACAGCATCCGGAAGTACGTACTCTGATTTCCGTCGGTGGCTGGGCGGAAACCGGTGGTTACTTCAATGAATATGGCGATCGTGTCGACAACGGTGGTTTCTATACCATGACCACCAACGCGGACGGCAGTATCAACCATGCCGGTATCGAGACATTTGCCAATTCCGCCGTGGACTTTATTCGCCAGTACGGTTTCGACGGTGTGGATATTGACTATGAATACCCCACCTCGATGAACGATGCCGGCAATCCGCTGGACTTTGGCGTCGCCAATCCGCTGCGCGGTTCGCTGATGGAATCGTACGTTGAGTTGATGCGTGTCTTACGCGAGAAGCTGGACGTTGCGGGCGAGCAGGACGGTACCCACTACATGCTGACCATTGCCTCGCCGTCTTCCGGTTACCTGTTGCGCGGCATGGAAACCATGCAGATTACCCAGTACCTGGACTACGTCAACATCATGACCTACGACCTCCACGGTGCGTGGAATGAATATGTGGGTCACAACTCTGCGCTCTACGACAACGGCGAGGATCCCGAGCTGGCCGCAGCGAGTGTTTACTCCACTTCCCAGTACGGCGGTATTGGCTACCTGAATATCGATTGGGCAGTGAAGTACTTCCGCGGATCCATGTCCCCCGGCCGAATCAATATCGGTATTCCCTACTACACGCGTGGCTGGCAGGGCGTGAGCGGTGGCAATAACGGTCTGGGCGGCTCCGCTGCACTGCCGAACCAGTCCGACTGTCCGACCGGTACCGGCGGTTCCGCCAAATGCGGTTACGGTGCGATTGGCATCGACAATATGTGGCACGACCTGGATGAGAACGGGATAGAAATGGGGGCCGGCTCCAATCCCATGTGGCATGCCAAGAACCTGGAGAATGGCATCCTCGGTTCCTATGTCACCGACTACGGCCTCGATCCCGCAGGGGACCCGGACGATGCGTTTGTGGGCACGTACGTACGCAACTATGACGCAGTCTCTGAAGCACCGTGGCTGTGGAACAGCAGCAAGAGTGTGTACATCTCCACCGAAGACGAAGAGTCAATGGATGCGAAGGTGCAGTACGTCATTGACCAGGGTGTCGGTGGCATCATGTTCTGGGAGCTCGCCGGTGATTACGACTGGGATGCTGCCAAGGGCGAGTACTATATGGGCTCCACCCTGACCACCCTCGCCTACGACAAATTTGCCAGCGCGGCCCCCTACCGCGAGCAGCGCAGCGATCGCATAACCCCGTCCGAAGCAATCGATGTGGGCATCGAGATTTCCGGATTCAAACTCGGCGACCAGAACTACCCGCTCAACCCCAAACTGTATATCACCAATAACACCGGTGGTGTGTTGCCCGGCGGTACCGTGTTTGAGTTCGACATGCCGACGTCGACATCCAACATCATTTCCGACCAGAGCGGTGCCGGTCTTGAGGTCATCGAGGATGGCGCCAACACCGGTGGCGGCAATGTCGGCGGACTCGAGAACGAGTTCCACCGTGTGCGCTTCGCCCTGCCGGGCTGGCAGGATCTTGCCGATGGCGAGACCTGGGATATGACCATGAACTACTACCTGCCGGTCTCCGGTCCGCAGGCCTACACGGCCACCGTGAACGGCACGACGTACGCACTGGCGTTCGAGCATCCGGAACTGCCACTGGCGACGCTTGCTGGTGGTGGCGACGGCGGCACTGGCGGAGGTAGCGGAGGAAGTAGCTGCGTCGATGCCGGTGTCGATACCAGCGGACTGGTGACCTATCCACAGTGGCCCTCTGGCGACCACGCCAGCGGCGGTCAGCAAATCATCCATGACGGCAGCGTTTATCGGGCAAAGTGGTGGACCAATTCGGTTCCCGGTAGCCCCGACGGCAGCTGGGAATTTGTCTGCAGCCTGAACTGAGTCCCGGCGGGGGCAGGAAGCCCCCGTTTGTTTCGACAGGATGTTGCAAATCTCTCTCTGAAGTTGTTACAGGTTAATGTTCCTGTACTTGCCCCGGTCTCCGGGGCCTTTTTATTGACAAGCAAGGATTTTCACTGATGCCCACAACCGAGCTATATCGAACAGCCCGCCTGACATTAATCGCCGCACTGGCAACAATGTTGACTGCTTGCAGCACTGAGAAGCCAGCAGCCCAAGCGGCCGTCCTGTTCGATGACTTCAGCTATTCTTCCCTTGCAGAAATGGAGCAAAACACCTGGCGTGTTCGCACAGAAACCGGACATCCGGGAGTCACCGGGGCCCGCTGGTCCGCGGAGGGCATCAGTTTTCTGGACGACGAAGCCAATCCGGGTAATACGCTGTTGCGCATGGCCTCCTATACCAGCGGCCGCGGAGAAAACACGCGGCATACGCAATTTTGTCACCAGAGAAAATACCTCGACGGCACCTATGCCGCACGCGTGTATTTCCGTGACGCGCCGAGCCAGGGTCCCGATGGGGACCAGATTATCGAGACCTTCTACACCATCAGTCCGCTGGCAGCGCCAATGGACCCCGACTACAGCGAAATGGATTTCGAATATCTCGCCAATGGCGGCTGGGGAGAGGAAGACCACGGGTTATTTGCCACCAGCTGGGAAACATTCAAACTGAATCCCTTTATCAAGGACAATGAATACACTGTAAAACAAGGCAGTTTCGCTGGCTGGCATACGCTGGTATTACAGGTCGCCGATGAGCGTATCCGCTATTTTGTGGATGGTGAGCAGTTCGCAGAGCACAGCGCCCATGTGTACCCGGAAGCACCGATGTCCATCAACTTCAACCTGTGGTTTGCCCAGGAAGGCCTGATCGACTCAGAAGAACAGCGCCTGTATGAACAGGATGTAGACTGGGTCTACCATCAGGCGGGCAAGATACTGACACCCGCCCAGGTACAGCAGGCGGTGGAAACCCTGCGGAGCAATGAGGTGACCTATCGCGATACAGTCACCGAGTGGCAACCGCGACTCGATTCCCCCTGTGGACTTTGATCCATCGGTCAACTCAGACAAAGACCAGCAAACACAACCCGGCATCGCCTGCGCCTCCAGCGGGCAATGCCAACCCCACGGCATCAGGCACGGAATCAAGTAGTACCATGCAACAACAGACCGACAACACCTCCACTGGCCGCCGGCGCCTGGCATCCGTCGATGCCCTGCGCGGCTTCGACATGTTCTGGATCATCGGGGGCGAATCACTCTTCGCTCCGCTGTTCGCGCTGACCGGGCTTGGCGCATTTGCCTGGGGGCAGACCCAAATGCAGCATAGCGTGTGGCATGGCTTCACGCTCTACGACCTGATTTTTCCGCTGTTTATCTTTCTTTCCGGTGTTACCCTCGGTCTGGCCAATAAAACCCTGCGGGGCCAGCCACCACAGCGACGCCAGACTGCCCACAAGAAAGCGATAAAAAGGCTGCTGATCCTGATTGGTCTCGGTGTCCTCTATAACCACGGCTGGGGCTCAGGTATGCCCGCTGACCTATCCGAAATCCGCTTTGCGAGCGTACTCGCCCGCATTGGGTTTGCCTGGTTTTTTGCCGCGCTGATTGTCTGGCACTTTCGACCGACCATCCAATATCTGATTTTCGCTGGCATTTTGTTTGGCTACTGGCTCGTGCAACTCGGGCTGGGAGATTTCACCGCCTCGGGTTCTATTAATGCGGCAGTGGACCAGTGCTGCCTGCCAGGCATCACGTATCAGGGCAAGCCCTACGACCCTGAAGGACTGTTGTCTACCTTGCCCGCCGTCGCCAACGCACTCGCCGGTGTGTTTGCCGGCCGCTGGCTGCATCTGCACGCTGACCAGCCACGCAAACTACTCGGGGGCCTGCTCCTCGCGGGGCTCACCACTTTCCTGCTCGGCTGGATATGGAATCTGGTTTACCCGGTGAATAAAGATTTATGGACGAGTTCTTTCTCTCTGGTCACCATCGGTTGTAGCCTGCTATTTCTTGGCAGTTTCTACCTGGTCGCGGATATTTGGAAATGGCGCAGGTTTACCACGCTATTTGCCGTGATCGGCTGCAACGCGATTCTGGTCTACATGGCCACTAGCCTGGTGAACTGGACCTACACCAGCAAGAGCCTGTTTGGCGGGATTGCCTCCGCACTCACCTCTGCAGACGCCGGTCACCTGGTGATTGTCATCGGCGTGCTGGCAGTACAGTGGATCATTCTCCACTGGCTCTATCGCCGAAAGTTGTTTATCAGTCCCTAGCCGCCCGCGTCACCCGCCCAGAGTGGTAGTTTTCCACAAGGACACTCCCTGGGCGACATGGACCGATACCAACTACCTTCCGTTGCCACGTGCCACACCTGATGGTCGTTACGCGACTCCGGCGCAAGACTAATGGAAAAAGCGGATGCTCAGGGGATATGGCCAGAGAATCCCGTCATTCGCCTTGACGGCCCCAACGACAACAAACACGATATTGAGCAACATCAGTACAAACAGACCAAAGATCCCGATCACAAAGAACACCAGGATCAGGCAGATAATCGAATAGATAATGGCACTGATGATCCAGTTCATAATCACCTTGCCATGACGATCAATTTCATCAGATTGGTCCCGGGTAGTCGCCCACATCACAACCGGCAGAATGAGACCGGCCCAGGGGATGATAAACCCTGCCAACTGGCTCAAGTGGAGCAGCATCAGGAAAGTTCTCTGCTCCAGTCCCCAGGGTTTGAATTCCGTCATTGCGCTTGCTCTCCGTGAATAGATGTTAACCGTGGTTCAAAGCGTGAGTTCGTAGCTGAAAAACGCTTCGTTGGCCTTTTTATAGCCCAGCTTCTCATACAGGTGCTGGCCCGCGAAGTTGGATTTCCCCGTCATCAAGTCGATTCTCACCGCACCCGCATCTCGTGCATAGTTTGCAGCGGTTTCCATCAACGCTTCTGCGACGCCTTCTCTGCGGCTATCAGGTTCAACGAACAGGTCATACAGGACAAAAATACGCGAAGCCGCAAGCGAGCAAAAAGTTGGGTACATCTGCACAAACCCCCTGATTCGATCGCCGGAACGCGCGACAAAAATCCGGGAATCCGCTGCGCGCAAGCGCTCCCCCAAATACTGCCGACACAGGTCGACGTCTGACGGAAGCTCATAGAATTGCCGATAGCAATCAAACAAACTGGCTATTGCTTCAAGATCTCTGATATCCGCGGGTACAACGTTCACTTTGACTCCCTGCCCTGTCTTTTGGCTTCTGGCTTCTGGCTTCCTCGTTATCCGGGAGTCAGCATGTTACCTGATACCCTTCAACGTATTTTCACCAAACCTGTCGAATTACTGTCATACCGAAAGCTTACGCTCTGGTCAGCGCAGCCATCTTAACGGACAAATCAGTATGAACACAGAGCCAGCAGCCAGTGTCAATGTACTCTGTATGAAGTGGGGGCCGAAGTATGGCCCCGAGTACGTCAATCGATTGTCTCAACAAGTGCGTCGCTGGCTGACATTGCCGCACCGCTTTGTTTGCCTGACCGATGACCCTTCGGGGCTATTACCCACAGTTGAGACACTGCCCATACCCGATCTCGGCATCCAGGGGAGATTGGGCAATACAACCTGGCGCAAGCTCAGTGTATTCAGCGAATCACTGGGCGACCTGCAGGGGCCAACGCTGTTCCTGGATCTGGATATCGTCGTTTGTCAAAATCTCGATCGCTTTTTTACCTATCAGCCCGACAAGATTTGCATCATTCACAACTGGATATCGCCGCACAAGACGTTCTTTCGGGCGCGCCCGGAAATCGGCAACTCCTCCGTATTCCGTTTTCCGGCGAATGCGTGCGGATATATTCTCGAAAAATTCCAGAACGAAAAGCAGCAGGCACTGCAGCAGTGGTGGCCACCGCAAACCTATCTGACAGAGTGTATTCGCGACCAGATGTGCTACTGGCCTGACGCCTGGGTACGCAGCTTTAAATTCCACTGCCGCCGCGGCTTTCCGTTGAACTATGTGCTGTCTCCGCGTACACCGGAACGGGTCGGAGAGCCCAGCATCGTCGCCTTCCACGGTTTGCCGCATCCTCATCAGGCTCTGCAGGGCTATGAAGGAAAGAAACTGCACCACTTCACCAAGCCTGCGCACTGGATCCGAGAGCACTGGGGGGAGTGATGCCCACCGGCGTCAGGATCTGCAGGTACGCATCATGGGTGAAAGTAGCTTGCTATGGCAGAAGTCGTCGAGCGAAAAGTACCGGGGCCTGATTGATGACAGGCCCCGTCAAGCAGTAAAGGTGGTCAGGCAGGCGTGACAAGACCAATAATCAGTCGAATCGGTCCTGATTCATCACTTTGTTCCAGGCGGCAATAAAGTCACGTGCAAATTTTTCTCCGGCACCATTGAACGCGTAGACCTCGGCAACCGCCCGCAATTCGCTGTTGGAGCCAAAGATCAGATCGACCGGTGTGGCCGTCCACTTGCGTTGGCCACTCTTCCTGTCCACGCCCTCATAGATTCCCTCCCCCTGCGGGGCCTTTTTCCATTGGGTCGACATATCCAGAAGATTGACAAAGAAGTCGTTACTGAGGACGCCCGGACGGTCGGTGAATACACCATGCTTGGAACCGCCATTGTTGGCACCCAATACCCGCATGCCACCGATCAGCACCGTCATTTCAGGCACGGTCAGGTTGAGTAGACTGGAACGGTCCACCAGCATTTCCGTCGGTGAACTGACATTGCCCTTCGCATAGTAATTGCGAAAACCATCGGCGGTAGGCTCCAGCACAGCAAATGATCCCGTATCTGTCTGCTGCTGTGTGGCGTCGACCCTGCCAGGCCGGAAGGGAACTTCAATTTTGTAACCCGCTTTCTGCGCGGCTTGCTCGATGGCGGCGGACCCACCCAACACAATCAGATCGGCGAGCGAGACCTGTTTGCCGCCCCGATTAAATTCACTTTGGATCTTGCGCAGCCCATCCAGTACTTTGGACAGCTCGGCAGGCTCATTGGCAGACCAGTCTTTCTGTGGCGCGAGCTGGATTCGTGCACCGTTGGCACCGCCGCGCTTGTCAGAATTACGGAATGTCGAAGCGGACGCCCAGGCAGTGCGGACCAGTTCCGGCGTAGTGAGTCCTGACCCGAGGATTTTTGACTTCAGTGCAGCGACATCGGCACCCGACAGTGTCCCCCCTTTGGTGGTGGGCAGCGGATCCTGCCACAGCAGCGCACCATCTGGCACTTCGGAACCCAGATAGCGTGATTGCGGCCCCATATCCCGATGGGTCAGCTTGTACCACGCCTTGGCAAACGCCTGCTTGAACTCATCAGGGTTTTCCAGAAAACGTTTGGAAATCTCCCGATACGCAGGGTCAAACTTCAGCGACAAGTCGGTAGTCAGCATAATGGGTGCGTGACGCTTGGACGGATCGTGGGCATCTGGCACCAGGCTCGCGGCATTTTTGTCTTTCGGAATCCACTGCACGGCACCTGCAGGGCTCTTCGTCTTTACCCAGTCAAAATTGAACAGGTTCTGCAGGTAGTTGATGCTCCACTGGGCGGGGGTCACCGTCCAGGCACCCTCGAGACCACTGGTAAAGGTATCGTCGGCATTGCCACTGCCACATTTGTTTTTCCAGCCCAACCCCTGTTCCTGAATATCGGCCGCCGCAGGTTCCGGACCGATACAGTCTGCTTTCACCGCCCCGTGCACTTTGCCGAACGAATGTCCTCCGGCGATCAGGGCGACAGTCTCTTCATCATTCATCGCCATGCGCGCGAACGTTTCCCGAATATCCTTGGCGGCTGCCACCGGATCCGGATTGCCATTGGGACCCTCCGGGTTCACATAGATCAGGCCCATCTGCACCGCTGCCAATGGCTGCTCGAGTTGACGGTCGTCCTCGTAGCGCTTGTCATCGAGCATTTTGGTCTCCGGCCCCCAGTACACCAGGTCCGGTTCCCA
Organism: Microbulbifer sp. ABF4_148; assembly: GCF_056158985.1. Lineage (NCBI taxonomy): Bacteria > Pseudomonadati > Pseudomonadota > Gammaproteobacteria > Cellvibrionales > Microbulbiferaceae > Microbulbifer > Microbulbifer sp. ABF4_148. The sequence continues at coordinate 1,864,315 of NZ_JBSWUI010000001.1, read as the reverse complement.
ATCATCTTCCCGCCCGCCGGCGAATCCATAAGTTTCGAACCCCATGGACTCCAGCGCTACGTTGCCAGCCAACACCATCAAGTCCGCCCAGGAAAGCTTTTCCCCATATTTTTGCTTGATCGGCCAGAGCAGGCGCCGGGCCTTGTCGAGGTTGGCGTTATCCGGCCAGCTATTGAGCGGATCAAATCGTTGCTGACCGCCGCCCGCGCCGCCCCGGCCATCCGTCACCCGGTAGGTACCGGCACTGTGCCATGCCATGCGGATCATCAATGGACCGTAGTGACCAAAGTCGGCAGGCCACCACTCCTGGGAATTGGTCATCAAGGCCTCAAGATCTTTCTTGACGGCATTCAGGTCGAGCGTCTTGAAGGCTTTGGCGTAATTGAAGTCTGGCCCCAGCGGATTGGATTCCGCCGAATGGCTGCGCAGCGGAGATAAATCCAGTTGTTCTGGCCACCAGAATTGATTGGGTTTCGGAGTCCCCGGCGGCAGGCTGGGAGGCGCGGCACTGGCGCCCGCGGCCGAGAGTAACGTACATGCAGCCAACAAAAAGGCCGACAGAAAGGCGGCGGAGTTTCGCAACATAGCCAGAATCCCACTTGTTATTTACCTCTAGGTAAGACTCTAGATATATAGAGATGGGGAATCTCGCAAGGAAATGGGGATCTAACAGGCGCCTTTTTCGGGCGCCCGTTGTCACCTACAAACCCGTTCAGCGTTGATGCGGCTTTTTCGACAAGCCGGCGACCAGCTCGATCCAGTCACCACTGCTGCGAACTGATCTCGCGCCATATTCGCTCCAGGTGGGGAACCGGGTAGCGAACTTCATAAGGCAGGGTATTTCGCAGCCATCGGTCGCCCTCGTGTGTTGCGAGATAGCCAAGGCCACCCAGGTTTACCAACACCGTCAACCAGAACACGCGACGGAATCCCCGTTTGCTCGATTTGTGTCGGAATATTCCCTGAGCCAGCATCGCACCCGGCCAGCCACCCAATAACGACCAGACGTGGAGAGTTATCTCGGGAGTCCGCCAACGTCCCGCCCTGGCCGCTCGTTTGTCGAGCCAGTACAGAATAAACGTCACCCCGGCCAGCAGCAGATACAGCAACGGGATCAGCGGAGGCAATCCGCGCTGATTCTGCAGATAGACCATTAACACACCAAAACCAGCGACCCACAGGACAGCGACAGCCAGCAAATTTCCACCAGCAGAAGTCGCCACCTTTTTTTCCGGCCGATGCCCGCTCACTGGGCGAACAGCAATAGCGCGCTCGCGGCCATTGTTGTCACGGGACAGTTTGAACCGCACCGCCAGGCCCACCTCAGGCCTGCGGTGCCGCCGACTATAATCGGTAATGTGCACAAACAGTCTTTCCGCACCCGTCACCGATCGGATAAATCCGTAACCTTTTTCATCGTCCCAAATCTCGATACTGCCCGTTAGCTCCGACATCGTGTTTCCCTGCCATGCCCGCATACATTACATGCGTTTTTTTGTTTTATTGGTTGCCTGCGCTACGCGCGGATCATCTGGCCAATAGTGCTTTTGATAGCGAATGCGTAATTCTTTTTTTACTTCTTCGTAGGTATTTTCCCAGAAACTCGCGAGATCCCGGGTAACCTGTACCGGACGTTGCGCCGGCGACAGCAGGTGCAGCATCAGGGGAACGCGGCCAGACAATATTGCCGGCGTTTCAACCAGGCCGAACATCTCCTGCAAACGGACGGCGAGCACCGGCGGGTCCTCTTCATAACGAATCGCGATGCGTGATCCGCTCGGCACTTGCAGGTGTGTGGGCACCAATTGATCGAGTGCCTGCTGGCAGTCCCAGGATAGCTGCGCCAATAGTAGCCCGCGTAAATCCAGCTGGCGCAGCTGCTCCAGACGACTCAATCCCTGCAGGTGTGGAAGCAACCAGGATTCCATACTTTCGAGCAAGCCGGCGTCACTCCAGTCAGGCAGCTGGAGGTGAGCGAGATCACCGTAAACTGGCAGATACTTTCCGAGAAAATTCACTCGCGCCCGCAACGCAAGGGCCTCCCTGCTCCACGGAAGGCTGTCGAGACCGCTCTGTCTGATCGCATCGAGCAGTGCGCTGCTCATCTGTTCGGGGGAAACGTCTCGCGCTGGACGCTCTTCCAGCACCAGGCCGCCAAGCATCAGGCGCTCACGGGCCACCACCCTGGCTGCGGACTGGTCCCAGCGCACAAAGGTGTTGCGCGTTACGGGACCGGCAAAGCCCGCTTCCAATGCCTGTCGAGGGATACGTGCCGCCAGTTGAATACGCGCATCGCGCCCTTCACCATCCAGCTCGGCGACGACGAGAAACTCTTCGTGGGCCAGGGGATCCTCATGAGAAAAATGCGCGCCGCGCCCACCGGACAACAAAAAGCGGCGATCGCGATCACGTCGATTTTGCGCAATTCGGTCGGGATAGGCCAACGCCAGCAGAACGCCGACGGCATCACTGCTGTGCGGGCCGGACGCAATCGGTTGCTCCGCTTCCGCATGCTGACGCAGCTGTTGCATCCAGCTGCGTGCCTGCTGGCGGATACGCTGGATAGCGCCGCGATCTGCCTGATCGATCCTGGTTGTCCCCTGCAACACATCCATGCGCTTTTGAATGTCCCGATCCCAGCGCTGTTCGCCGCGGAAAATATCCCGCTCCGACAGCAGCGCCGCCAGCAAGCTCGCCTCCGATTGCAGCCCCCAGTCCTGACTGCGAATCAACATATGGGCGAGACGGGGATGCAGGCCCAACGACAGCATCAGTGCGCCATGCGAGGTAATCCGTCCATCCGCATCCAGCGCGCCCAGAGCAGCAAGCAACGCTCGCCCCTGTTCAAAGGGGCCTGGCGGAGGTACGTTCAGCCAACGCAATTCTGTCGGATCGGCAATCCCCCACTGTGCGAGCTCCAGCACTAGAGGGGTCAGGTCACCAAGGAGAATCTCGGCGGTGTTCTTCGATGGCAGCGACTGCTGGCGAGACTCTGTCCAGAGGCGCAACGCGTAGCCGGGGCCGAGCCTGCCGGAACGACCGCTGCGCTGGGTCGCCGAAGCCCGAGAGATCGGAGTCGTTAGCAACCGGCTCATCCCGCTATTCGGATCAAAGCGCGACTCTCGCATCAGCCCGGAATCAACCACCAGGGAAATGCCATCAATCGTGAGGCTCGTTTCCGCCACATTGGTGGCCATCACAATCTTGCGCTGACCGTCCGGGGCCGGGGCAATGGCCGCGTCCTGCTGCTGGCGATCGAGATCGCCATAGAGGGGTGCCAGCAATACCGCATTGTCTCTCGTCGCCAGTCGTTCTTTCAGCAGCTTTTCCAGCTGACGAATCTCGGCCACGCCCGGCAGGAATGCGAGCAAACTGCCCGCTTTTTCATCGAGTAACTCGATAATCTTGCGAGCCATCAGGGCGGGAATCTCACGGACATCCTGGGGCTGCTGTCGGGGTGGGAGATAGTCCACCTCCACCGGGAAACTGCGCCCCTCACTGATCACCACCGGAACAGGGCCCGACTCTGCTCCACCGAGCAAACCCGACACGCCCTCGGTATCCAGCGTTGCAGACATTACAAGCAGCTTCAGGTCCTCCCTGAGGACCTCCTGAGATTGCAGACACAGCGCAAGGGAGAGGTCCGCCTGCAGATTGCGCTCGTGGAACTCGTCGAAGATGACGAGTGCGGTACCTTCCAGCTCGGGATCCGATTGCAGCATCCTCGTGAGCACGCCCTCTGTCACCACCAGAATACGTGTCTGTTGACCGTGGCGGCGTTCTCCCCGGACCTGGTAGCCCACCGTTTGGCCAACGCTTTCCCCGAGCAGCTGCGCCATGCGACGCGCGGCACTGCGCGCGGCAAGACGGCGGGGCTCGAGCATGATGATATTGCGTCCGCGCAGCCAATCGGCGTCGAGCAGTGCCAGCGGCACAGCAGTTGTTTTTCCCGCGCCGGGGGGCGCCTGCAGGACAACGTTGGGGTTTGCCGCCAGTGCCGCTTTCAACTCCGGCAACACGGCATAAATGGGAAGATCTGACATGGGCGGGATTATACCCTCAGTGGCTTTCACCCGAAGCCAATCGGCTGTCACTGATGAGTACCCGGTCCAGCATGGGCGGAATCAGGATCCGGGAGCCATGCGTACTCAAATGGTCATCGTCGCGATACAGGGGCACACCACCCGTTTCAATGGCACAGACGGGATCGCACAGCACTTCACTCAAGCCGGCAACCTTTCCTTCATGGCGCTCGGCAATCGCGTGAATCATGGCATTCGCCCGCTGGTTACGCACCTGAACCTCAGCGAGACTGGGGGGCTGCTGTAACTTGGCGCCGATAAATTCCGCATTGACCACTGCGACCGGCACCGAATAGCCGATCTCGGGAAGGCCCTCGACAATCACGACGTTCCTGCCGGAGTCACGAATGCGCGCGACGGTTGCTTCCAGCCCGAAAAAGCTCAGCGAGAAGTTATCGCGATCCGCCGGTGTGCCCGTGGCGAGTGGTGACAACCCCAGACTGGCTGGCTTACCGCTCTCTCCCGCCGCGCGACTGCCCTCCACCGTAAAAGCCCACCGCGCCACCAGAATTACTGTGCGGATATCCGGTCGCTCTTCGATGAAGGTCATGACCCGTTCATTAAACCGGTCGCAGCCATGCCCTTCCGACATGTCCGTGCGGACCACCCCCAGTAATGGCGCACAACTCGATTTGACCGCCGCCAGTCCCTGCAGTCCTCGCTGTTCGAGCCACAGTGAGAAACCCGGTAAAGCAGCGGCACCATGCGAGTCTCCCCAGAGAAAGTAATCCGCGGGCTGATCCGGCTCAACATCAACACCAAATCCACACAAGCCCTCTTCAGGCAAGCGTCCCATACACCGCTTGTGTTCTTCCGGACGCTCCACTGCCTGCTCGTAGGTCGCGAGCAATTCCGGCGGCAAGCGGTCGGGAAATCCTTTGCCGGCACTGATGGCAATCGCCAGCACGCTCATTCCAACTGCGCCCAATCCCGCCCAACGAAAGACCGCAACGCGCTCACGCAGCAAGCCGCTCGAATGACGGAATGGCTGTTCGACCCACTTCCAGCTGATGCCCGCCAAGATCAATGACACCAGCACCGCTTCCAGTGCCTGCGGCAATGGCAGGTGCGTGGCCCCCGCGTGCAGTCGGTAGAACACCAGGACCGGCCAGTGCCAGAGGTAGAGGGAATATGAAATCAGACCGACGGCCACCAGCCAGCGCAAAGACAAGAGCCTGCCCACCACGTGCATTCGCTGCTGACCGGCCCAAATCAGGCCGGCTGCGCCGAGACAGGGCAACAGCGCCGCATAACCGGGGAATGCCGTACTGGAATCAAATTGGACAATACTGAATACAATGACAATCAGGCTGACTACGCCGACCGTGTTGACCACGCCCTGCCGCTGGCAACCCGGTACTGCACCCAACGCGAGTAACGCCCCAACGCCCAGCTCCCACATCCGCACCGGTGTCAGAAAATAGGCGGCAAACGGATTGGTACTGGTCGTCCAGATCGAAGTCATCAGTGAGGCGAGGGACAAAACGCCTACCGCAGCGAGTGCCAACCCGCGACGCCGACCGGCCAGTAGCAGCACCAGCGGAAAAATCAGGTAGAACTGTTCTTCCACTGACAGGGACCAGGTGTGTAGCAGGGGCTCCCATTCCGCAGCCTGCCCAAAATAATCCTCGGTGGTGCGCCAGAACCAGAAATTCGATGCAAAGAACAGGGTCGCCAGCGCAGACTGGCCAAGCCCCTTGAACATATCCGGGGGCAGCAGAAACCAGCCGGCAGCCATGCACACCAGCAAGACAGCAAATAGCGCGGGAAGAATGCGTCGGGCTCGACGCTCGTAGAAACGTCCCAGGGAAAATTCGTCGCGACCAATCTCGCGGTGCAGGATGCCCGTAATGAGATAACCGGAGATCACGAAAAAGAGATCGACACCGACATAACCGCCGGCAAACCCCGGCAGGCCTGCGTGGGCAAAAACCACAGGCAACACGGCAAGGGCCCGTAACCCGTCTATGTCTGGGCGGTAGGATGACTGGCTCAAAAACGAAAACCCCGGAAAGACGATCTTATGCTGCTTCACGACAGGCCATTGCGCCCGCTGCGTGAATCGAGGGCATTCCAGAGACTCGCCCATACGGCCCGGCCAATCCGGGGCACGGGATACAAACCGCTTTTTACCACACTGGCTGGCGGCTTGGCAGCGAGAAACGCATAGAATGGGCAGTCAGTCGCAGATTGGCGGCCGGGGGGCGTGGGCTAGCGGCCGGATCGTTTCTTGCGCAGGCGTCGGTACCAGGGCTCGGCAACCAGAGGTGCCCGCGCGGTGCCGGACAGACAGTCTGCGAAAGACTTCAGGGTAGCGGCATCCACCTTGTATGCCGCCCCCCCTTTACACCAGTCGGAAAGCAGGAGATCCCTCAGTGCTACCGGATCAGAAACCTGTGTGGAAAACAGATCTGGTACCCAGGCAGCCAAGTCTGTGGCTGTGATCTGATCATTACCGGTCACAGGGAATCGCGAGAAATCATCGGAAAAAGCCATCCCTGAGCGGTGCCCAAGGAAGCGATCATTCAGCTGGCGATTGCTTTCGGCAAAGGCGAGGAAGAAAGCCTGTGCATCCGCACGGGAGGGGAGCATTTTCGTGGCGGCATCACAATCACGCATGCCCGGCTTGAGCTTACGAATATCCGCAGGCGCGACCCCGAGCTCCAGAAGTTTATGGGTCCACAGCGCCTCTTTGCGACACACCGCCTCGTTCACCCGTGCTGACGGCAATTCGACACCATCACCCAGTATCGCGGCAAAGTCCGTCACCAGATCTCCACCCTGCAGGCTGTCCGGCTCAAAATCCCGGACAACGAGGGCCTCGCGGCCAAAGGCTTCTTCCCAAAGACAGAGCTTGGCAAAGTAATCGTAATAGCCCCTGACGGCTGGTGTCAGTGCGGGCAGCGCACCCTCTGCGTGGCCGAACAATTTACTCGACGAACTGCGTCCCACTTCGACACCGCGGGCGCCTTGCTGTTTGAATGAAATGGCCTGTAAATCCTGACGGCGGAGATAGGCGACAACCCGCACTTCATCAAAGTACTGACGACATAATGTCGCGAGACGCTGGATATCCGCCGGCTGGGTCAGGTAGCACAAATGCTCAGCGGAGACGATGACGCGGTCACCGCGACTGTCACTGAGCAATTTTGTCAGCCGGTCATTGAGGCTGAAGCTGAGTTCACCATCGTTCAGAGAGACATCAACGGCACCGGAGGAATTTCCTTTCTTGCCGAGAGCAAGAAACTCAAAGCCCTGAGCCTTCAATCCCTGGCGATGATTGTGCAGGGCCAGCTGCAGGGAGCTGGAACCCGTCTTGTGAAATCCGATATGGAGGAAAAGCGAGCGCATACCTTTCGGGCCTTGATGGACGAAGCCAGCAGGCCGGATTCTCCGGCCTGCAAACGCGCTATGTTACCCGAATTTCTTTTGTGCTCTACCTATCCTCCGACCGGATGGGCCATTTGCTGGCCCGCCAACCTGTTCAGCCGGCCGGCTCCAGTGCCAGTTGTGCCACCGCTTCCCGCACCTGGGCCGCCACGGCGTCGGAGGTGGGCTGGCCGCTTTCTCCATCAAAATTGTCGAAGAACTTGGGCACCGAAACAGCGGCTTTCACTTCGGCGCCAAAGTAAGGGGCAGAAGCCTTTGCGGCAGCCAGCACGCTCTGAGCACCACCCGGACCAGGCGAAGTCGCGAAGAGTACAACCGGTTTCCCCTGATACACGCGCATATCGATACGAGAGGTCCAGTCATACAGATTCTTGTAGGCTGCGGTGTAGGAGCCGTTGTGCTCTGCATAAGAGATCAAGATCGCGTCCGCCTCGCCAATTTTCTTGAAAAATTGGTGGGCAGCTTCCGGGATACCGCCGTCGTTTTCCCGGTCGATACTGTAGATGGGCATCTCGTAGTCATTCAGGTCGATCAACTCGATTTCCGCCCCTTCCAGCTGGGAGGTGGCATAGCGCACCAGTTGCTGGTTGATGGACTGTCGGCTGTTGGTCGCTGCAAAGGCAAGTACTTTCATCTTTCTCTCCATTTTCGGGGCGTCCTGCCGCACATGCAGCGCCACCTTGATTGATAAGCGGGTAAGTTGCCCGCGTCACTTGCTGCACACTGTACATTGACCACAGATGTTGATTAACCACGTAAATGTGTAATGATTATTTCCAAATAGAGGGTAATTGGACACAGAATTGGCGATTAACACCCACCTACTGGACGGCATGGTCATTTTTGCCGAAGTCGTGCAGCACGGTAGTTTCACCGCTGCCGCCGCCGCTACGGGCTTTTCGACTTCCTATATCAGCAAGGAGATCAACAAGCTCGAGGAGCGTCTCGGGGTACGGTTGCTCAATCGCACCACTCGCTCCCTCAACCTCACCCCGGAGGGCGGGCAGTACTTCCAGCAGTGCCAGCAAATCATCGACGACGCCCAGCAGGCAGAAAATGCCCTGAGCGGTGGCCAACTGGAGCCGTCCGGCCGCCTGCGCGTCAGCTGTCCGGTCAGCCTCGGTTTATCGCGGCTGCGCCCGGTGATTCCGGATTTTCTCACCCGCTATCCGCGCGTCTCCCTGGAGCTCGACCTGAACGACCGCAAAGTGGATGTCATCGCCGACGGCTTCGATGTGGTCATACGGGCCTCGGCCAGACTGGAGGACTCCTCGCTGATCAGCCGGCGCTTTATGCAATCGGAAGGGGTGACCCTCGCCTCCCCGGACTATCTGCGACAGCGAGGCACCCCCACACACCCTGGCGAGCTGACCGGACACGACACCATCAGCTACAGTAACCTGCCGACACCGGAAACCTGGCAATACCAGGACCGTGCGGGAGACACCCTGTCGGTGAAGCTGGGGAGCCGGGTGCTGACCAACAGCCCGGAAATGGCGCTGGCGCTGTGCAAGGCGGGCCAGGGGATCACTCGCCAACCACGCTTCAATCTGAGCGATGAACTGGCGCATGGTGAACTGGTGGAGCTGTTCAGCGATTGGCCCCGGACCGTGATTGATGTGTTTCTGATTTATCCCAGCCGCAAACACCTTTCCGCCCGGGTGCGCAGCTTTATCGACTTTGTCAGTGCCAGAGTCGGTAACCGGTAAAGGCCTGGTTCAACTGACGCCACAGACAAAGGCTTCGCGCACAAAAAAGGCCGGATAACCCGACCTTTTTGTGTGCGAATCCGGAACCTTCCGGACCACCCTTACGAACGACGCGGCCGACGTCCGCCACCGCCGCCTCGCCGACCGCCGCCGCGGCCATCACGGTCACCGCCGCTGCGCTTCACTTCCACTTTCGGCGGCTCAGTGAGCAGTTCCACCGGGGGCACCTCACATTTCAGCTTCTGCCCCAGCAGTGTCTCGATGGGTTCGAGACGCATAGCATCGTCCTCACAGGCGAAGCTGATGGACGTGCCGGTTTTACCCGCGCGCCCTGTCCGCCCAATGCGATGTACGTAATCTTCCGGCTCCTCAGGCAGGGTGTAATTCACCACGTGGCTGATGCCATCGATATGAATACCACGCCCGGCAACATCGGTGGCAACCAGTACTTTGGTCACACCATTCTTGAAGTCTTCCAGGGTGCGAACCCGCTTGTTCTGGGCGACCTCACCGGACAGCAAACCGGCTTTGATGCCATGTGCTTCCAGGTGCTCGTGCAAACGACGGCACTGATCCCTGCGGTTGGCAAACACGATCAGACTATCGACGTCTTCATCCTGTAAGATGTTGTACAGCAACGCATATTTCTCGTCGCCCGCAACCATATAAATACGCTGTTCCACCGTATCGGTGGCCACCCGCTCGGGTTCAATCTCGACAATCTCGGGCTCATCGGTCCACTGTTCAACCAGCGAATCCACCTCAGGAGTAAACGTCGCAGAGAAGAACATGGTTTGACGGTGGGTCTTGCGCGGCGTCTGGCGAACGATACGGCGCACCTGGGGGATAAAGCCCATATCCAGCATGCGGTCCGCCTCGTCAATCACGAGGATTTCCACCTGGTCGAGGTAACAGTCACGGTTGCTGGCAAAATCCAGCAGACGGCCAGGGGTTGCGACGAGAATATCGACCAGGCGCTCGTTCAGCTTACGCTGTTGCTTCGCATAATCCATACCGCCGACGAGGGTATGGATCTCAAGGTCCGTGTACTTGCACAGTGCCTTGGCATCGTCGGCAATCTGCATCACCAGCTCGCGGGTCGGGGCAATAATCAAAGCCCGTGCTTCGCCCGCGTAGCGCTCGCCGTCGAAGGGGTTTTTCAGCAGGTCATCAATAATGGTGACCAGGAAGGCAGCGGTTTTACCGGTGCCGGTCTGAGCCTTACCAACCAGATCGTGGCCATTGAGGGTGTGCGGCAGCGAGCGGCCCTGAATCGGGGAGGCGTACTGGAATCCGAGATCGTAGATGGCGTGCATCAGCTCCAGCGGCAAATCCAGATCGTGGAAGCGGACCTTGCCCTCCTCCTCTGGCACCTGAAACTGGTCCAGGCTCCAGGGTGCTGCCGGCTTGCTCTTGCGGCCACCACGACGGCGTCCGCGGCTGCGGCCCTTGCCCTCACCGGCACCTTTGCCTTCGCCAGAGCCTTTGCTGTCGGCGTTTGCGGCAGATTTGGCCTCGGGAGTCGGCGCCTTGCTGCTGGTCTCGCCAGCTTGATCACCGCCCTTGTCCTGGCCGCGACGGAACATCTTTCCTATCAAGAGATTACTCGCTCAAATGTTCAAATAATCGGCGAGTATATCATCTATGCACCGGTACGGGGCCCCTGTTCGCCTCCTTACACCGTGATGTAACAGCCCAGTCACCGCACTGCAATCCCCGAGCACCCGCTGGAAACGCTAGGCGTTACCCCGACTCAGGCGACGGCATAGCCAGTAATCGAGGCTGACAAAGCGGCCGCCCCCGGTGCCCAGCAGCGCCAGCAACATGACAAAGTAAGTGGCGGCAAATTCGATGCCGTTCTTGAGAACGGTCAGGTTCCCCGCCTCCGTAAGCCAACTGTAATTGCCATGGGCTTTCAACAGCTCTACCGCCTTGTCTTTGCGCACTGATGCAGCCTCGATGAGGTCTTCACGCCATTCCCAGGGCATGGTCAGTGTTTTCTCCGGCAGCGCATGCCACCCGTATTGCCAGTGGGCGGTGACCGCAGCGACCGCCATGACGACCAGTAACGGCACCGCCGCCAGTCGTGTACCGAGCCCCAGCAGCAAGGCGATGCCGCCCAGCAATTCGGTGAGGGCCGCAAGCCAGGCCATCAGCATGGGCGCCGGCAAACCGAGTCCCCAATCCGGATTACCGAACCAGGCCGCCACGTCTCCGATGTTGCCCACCTTGTTCAAGCCCGCGAGGATAAAAATAGGGGCGAGAAACAAGCGCAATGCCAACGGCCCCAACCAATCGATCGAATTGGTAAAACGCAGGAACGCCGCGTAAAAGCGATTGAACCAGCCCAGTGCGCCATCCATAATCCAGCCCTCTTCTACGATATGTGATGAACCCTTAGTCGACCGGCGCCCCCGAGTCTTACACTCGAGTTACTGTAGCCCCTATTTATGCTCAAACTGACCAAACGGGCGATCGCCACTGAATTTTCTCGCCTGGCGACACTGGGCGGCCCGCTGATCATCAGCAACCTGGCCGTGATCAGCATGGGTGTTACCGACACAATCGTTGCCGGCCGCGCCGGCGAAATTGACCTGGCGGGCCTGGCGCTCGGATCCAGTATCTGGGCCGTGTGTGCAGTCACCCTCATCGGCCTCCTCGCGGCCGTCTCTCCCATCGTGGCCAACTTGCGCGGCCAGCGAAACGAAGTGGGTGCGGCCAACCAGCTGCTGCAGTCTTTCTGGATCGCCACCGCCGGTGGCCTGGTGGTGGTCGCGGGATTATTGACCGCTCCCTGGTGGAGCCAGCTGATCGATACCGAGCCGGAAGTGCGCCGGGTCATGGTCGACTACCTCGCGGCGCTCGCTATTTCCAGCCTGCCGTTTGCCTGGGGAACCTGCCTGCGGGGCTATTGTGAGGGCATGGCGCAAGTGCGCCCGGTCATGCGTATATATCTGGCCGCGGCAATCCTGAACATTCCGCTGGATATCCTGCTGGTATTCGGCGCCGGCCCGATTCCCGCCATGGGCGGGGCCGGCTGTGGCTGGGCGACCTGCCTGGTCAGTTGCTGCATTGCCATCGCCCTCTGGTGGCATGCGGGCAATGACCCGGCCTATCGCCACCTCAAACTCAGCCTGAAACTGCCGAGACCGCACTGGCCGACACTGCGCCACCAGCTGGCCGTCGGCCTGCCGATTTGCGTGGGTGCCGGCAGCGAAGTGACATTCTTTGCCAGCCTCACCCTGCTGCTGGCCTCTTACGGCGCAACCATCGTCTCCGCCCATCAAATTGGCATGAGCATCGGCTCGGTGTTCTACCTCGTTGCCCTCGCACTGGCACAGGCACTGAGTATTCGCGTCGCGCACTTGCTCGGCCAGGGGCGACCAAAGCGGGCCTATTTCTCCAGCAAAGTCGGCATCGGTACCGGTATGCTGTATGCGCTGGGCACCGGCCTGCTGCTGATTGTGATGCGCGAACCCTTCGTCAGGGTTTACACCAGCAACCCGGACATCATCGCTGTGGCCACCAACCTCCTGCTGCTCTGTGCCGCCTTCCAGCTATTGGATGTGGCCCAGGCCATGGCGTGGGGCGCACTGCGCGGTTACAAAGACACCCGCGCCCCAATGTACCTGCAGATTTTCTCCTACTGGCTGATCGGGCTGTCCAGTGCGTATTGGCTGGGAGAGGCATTCTGGGGCGTTTACGGGTACTGGGTCGGGATTTGTGTGGGTCTCGGTGTCGCCTCGATCCTGCTCGGTCTGCGTCTCCGGTACACGTCGCGCAAGACGATCGCGACCTATCCGGGCATGCAGCCGCAAGCCTGATCGGGTTTTCGTCGAACGTGACGCAATTTTCATGGAACGCTTTGTCTATAATCCGGCTCCAAAGGATAACCGGTGCTGCGATACGGCAACCGGCCCGAAATATAAGAGAGTGGAGTCCCGAATGCCCCTGCGCCCGCTGATGCGCCAAGTCATCTTTTCCGCCAGCCTTGGCCTCGCAGTATTGCCGGCCTTTTCCCTCGGGCAGGCAGAGGGGCAACAGGAACCCCAGCAGCCCGCTCAGGAGCCGGCGCTCCCCAAAGCGGAAAACCAACAGCTGGATCAGCCCCTCAGAGAAGACGAGCTGCCGAAGCCGCAACCAAAGCAGGAAGTTCCGCCAGAGCCAAGTAGTGACGACGCCGCCCCGGCCATCGCTCCCGCCCCGCCCATTGAACCCGCGCCAACCCTGGATGCGCCGGGCGAAGGCCCCACAGAGACGGAGGAAGTCGAGGATCCCGACGCGCCCCGGTCACTCCGGCTGCTCGGTACCGAAGTCCCCCCCTCCACCGCGACACGCCTGGCCTGGTCACCCAGCCAGCACTTTGAAGGCGTTTACAGCAACACCGCCGTGCTGGTGGTCAACGGCAATAAACCGGGCCCAACCCTGTGCCTGACTGCAGCGATCCACGGGGATGAGCTGAACGGGATCGAAACGGTGCGACGGGTGCTGTATGACCTGGATCCGGAGAACCTGAACGGCGCTGTGATCGGTGTTCCTATCGTCAATTTGCAGGGCTTTCACCGGGGATCTCGCTACCTGACCGATCGTCGCGACCTGAACCGTCACTTCCCCGGAGATCCGAATGGCTCTTCCGCGTCGCGCATCGCCCATTCGTTTTTCCACGAAATCATCCTGCAGTGTGACGCTGTGGTGGACCTGCATACCGGTTCGTTCTATCGCACCAACCTGCCCCAGTTACGCGGGGACCTGACCAACCCCAAAGTGGTGAAACTCACCAAGGGTTTTGGCTCGACCGTCGTGCTGCACAGTGATGGCGCCAAGGGCACTTTACGACGCTCCGCGGTCAATGCCGGCATCCCCACGGTCACCCTCGAAGCCGGTGCACCAATGGTGCTCGACGAGACATCGGTGAGCCACAGCGTGAAGGGTATCCGCACCCTGCTCAATCAGCTGGGTATGGTGAGCAAGTTTCGCCTGTGGGGAGATCCGGAGCCGGTTTATTACAATTCCACCTGGCAACGCGCGACCACCGGCGGGATCATTTTCAGTGAGGTGGAACTGGGCCAGTCGGTACGCAAAGGGGATTTACTCGGAACCGTGACAAACCCCATCACCAATGTGCGCACCGAGATCCGATCGCTGCACAACGGTCGCGTGCTGGGCATGGCGATGAACCAGGTGGTACAACCGGGCTTCGCGGCTTATCACATTGGTATCCAGGCGCCGGAAGAGCAGATCAGTCCGCCGGAAGAGGTTACCGCGGGCGAGGTAAAACCAGAGACATCCCCACCGGCCGAAAGCCCGCAGGAGACCCCTGTCGAGGAGGCCGCAGCGCCGGCCACCACTCCGGAAACACAAACCCCCACCGAGGCTCAGGACGAAGATCCGGACACCGCTGACGACGAGTGATCGCGTCGAGCATTGAAGGTTATGTTCTCGGGTTGGAGACCCGATCAATCACCTCGGCCTGTGCTAACGCCAGCGGCTCGGGCTGCAGGGTAATATGATTGATCTCATAGCGCTGGATCAGCAGCTCGCGCAACCGCTGCAGCACCTGCGGCCAGGCCTGCAGGTCGTCCACCACAATATGCGCAGACAGGGATATGGTGCGCGAGTCCAGACGCCAGATGTGCAGGTCATGCACGGAACGCGCGCCCTCCACCGCCGCCATCGATTCACCAACCACGGGCAGACTCAGCTCCCGCGGTACCCGCTCCATTAACACGTCAATCGAGTCCCGCAGCAACCGCAGGCTCGAGGCGAGGATCAACAGACAGATCAGCATGGACAGCAAAGGATCGATCGGGGTCCAACCGGTGAAATAAATCACCGCCCCGGCCAGCAGTGCCGCTACAGAGCCGAGCAGGTCACCCATTACATGTAGCAGCGCACCGCGGATATTGAGGGTTTGCTCTCCCCGGTGCAGCGTCCACGCCACCAGGATATTCACCAGCAAACCGATCGCGGCAATCACCATCACCATACCGCCCTGAACCGGCTGCGGCGCGCGCAACCGGTCAATCGCCGCCACGCCAATGGCCACAATAATCAGCAGCATAAACACTGCATTGGCAATGGCCGCCAGCACTTCGGCGCGCCCCCAGCCGTATGAGAGCTCCCGATCCGCGGGCTTGCGTGCCAGCAGTGCCGCCACCACGCCCAGCGCCAGCGCGAGGCTGTCGGTGGCCATATGGCCGGCATCCCCCAGCAGAGCCAGCGAACCGGACAGCAGCCCGCCGACCAGCTCCACGAAGGCAAAACTCAGGGTGATGATCAGCCCGAAAACCAGGGGCCTTAAATGTCCGGAACCGTGTCGGTGATGGGAATGTTCGTGCATGCAATCCTTGCCTTGCCATTCAGGTTCGTCGGGTCAGCGTCGCCCGAGCGTCAGGCGCTCTCTGTCTCCATAATCGTGGCGACTGGACACTTCGCGCAAGCCCACCGCACGGAAAATTTGCTGCACGGCCGCGGCCTGCTGCCAGCCATGTTCCACCACTAACCAGCCGTTGTGCACCAGCCGATGCATCGCACCGGCTGCAATCTGCTCGATATCCGCGAGCCCGTCGTGCGCGGCAACCAGTGCAGACTGCGGTTCAAAGCGCACGTCGCCTTCATGCAGGTGGGGGTCGGCGATATCGATATACGGGGGGTTGCTGACGATGAGATCGAAAGTCGCCTGCGGATCCAGGCATTCAAACCAATCGCTCTGTTGAACGTCCACGTTGGCAAGGCCCAGGGCAGAGCGATTCTCTTCTGCCAGCGCCACCGCCTGTGCAGATTTTTCCAGCGCGCAAACCCGCCAGTCTGGTCGCTCGGAGGCGAGCGCCAACGCGATCGCACCGGTACCTGTACCGAGATCGAGTACCTGCGCCCCTGGCCGGGTGCACAGCTCAAGCGCAACCTCTACGAGCAGTTCAGTTTCGGGTCGCGGGATCAGGGTCGACGCATCAACCTTCAGATCGAGAGACCAGAATTCCCGGCGACCCGTGAGGTGGGCAACGGGCACGCCCTGCGCGCGCTGCCGCAGGAGATCGTCAAAGCTTTGTTGCTGAGTCGGCGTCAGGGTTTTTTCCGGCCACGTATATAACCAGGTCCGCGTTTGCTGCAAAACATGCGCGAGCAAAACCTCGAGGTCGAGACGCGCACTGTCGCTGTCGGGTAACTCGCCTGTGCGCCGCAAATTGTCCTGAACGGTGCGCACCGCCACCATCAGCCGCCCAACGCCGCCAGCTGATCTGCCTGATGCTCGGTGCGCAGGGGACCGATCACTTCTTCCAGCGCCCCCTGCATAATCTCATCGAGCTTATAGAGGGTGAGACTGATGCGATGATCGGTCACGCGACCCTGGGGGTAGTTGTAGGTGCGGATACGCTCGGAGCGATCCCCGCTGCCGACCAGGTTCCTGCGCGCGTCGGAAATTTCCTGGGCCGCGGCAGCTTCCTGTTCGCTGCTCAGTTTGGCCTGTAGCAGCGCCATCGCCTTGGCCTTGTTTTTGTGCTGGGAGCGCTCATCCTGGCATTCCACCACAATACCGGTGGGAATATGGGTCAGTCGCACTGCCGAGTCGGTTTTGTTGACGTGCTGGCCGCCCGCTCCAGATGCACGATAGGTATCCACGCGCAGGTCAGCCTTGTTGATATCCACCGCCTCGCGCTCATCGGGCTCTGGCATAACGGCAACGGTACACGCCGAGGTATGGATGCGCCCCTGTGACTCGGTTTCCGGCACTCGCTGAACCCGGTGCGCACCGGATTCGAACTTGAGCTTTGCATAGACATCGTCGCCGGCAACGCGGGTAATAATCTCTTTGTAGCCGCCGTGCTCTCCCGCATTTTCACTGATGATCTCGAGGCGCCAACCTTCCTTTTCCGCGTAGCGGGAATACATGCGAAACAGGTCACCGGAGAAAATGGCCGCCTCATCCCCACCGGTTCCCGCACGGATCTCGAGGAATACATTTTTGCGGTCATTGGGGTCACGCGGTAACAGCAACGTCTGCAGTTCTCGCTCCAGCGGATCAAGCTGGCCTTCTGATTCGCGCAGCTCTTCCTGCGCCATTTCACGCATTTCCGGGTCGCTTTCTCCCAACATCTCACGAGCCGCCTCGATATCCTCGAGTAGCTGGCGATAGCGGCGATAGCACTGCACGACCTCTTCCAGCTCGGCATACTCGCGCGACAGTTCGCGAAACTGGTCCTGATCACTGATCACTTCCGCGTCGCTCAGCAGCGCGGAAACTTCCTCATGTCGATCGACCAGGTTATCGAGTTTTGTCTGAACCGACTCTTTCATGCATCACTTCTCTAAATTCTTTTCTCGGCGACTGCGGCCAGGGCTACCAGCCTTTTGGCTATTCAGTTCGCGTCTGACTTCACGTCGCGATCGAAATCGCTCTCGACTCCGGGCTCTTCCAGCCCGATCAGCTCGCGAGCAACCCGCAATCGTTCCAGATCACCTTCGGCGGTGGCGCGACGCATATTCACGGTGGGAGTATGGATCAGCTTGTTGGTCAGCGAGCGAGCCAATTGCTCGAGCAGACGACGGGGCTCACCGCCCTTGTCGAGGGCCTGCGTCACCTTGGCCAATTCCGAGTCACTAATTCGTTGGGCGTGCTCGCGATAACTGCGAATAGTATCGACGGCGCCCAGCGCGCGATGCTCCCGCATAAACCCGGCAGCAGCCACATCGACAATCTCGGACGCCGCCTCAGCGGCCTTCTCCCGCGAGCGCCTGCCCTCGTCAATGACACCGCGCAGATCGTCCACGGTATAGAGGTAGACATCATCCAGCTGACCAACCTGGGGCTCGATATCCCGCGGCACCGCAATATCCACCATAAACATCGGGCTGTGGCGCCGGGCCTTGAGGGCCGTTTCTACCGCGCCCTTACCCAGGATGGGCAACTGACTGGCCGTCGAGCTGATCACGATGTCAGCGCGTGGCAAATGTTCCGGGATGTCCGCCAGCAGAATGGCTTCCGCACCAAAGTTCTCCGCCAGTTGCTCCGCCCGGCTGAGCGTGCGATTGGCAACAATCAGCTGCTTGATGCCCTGCTCCAGCAGATGACGCGCAACCAGTTCGATCGTTTCACCGGCGCCAATCAGCAACGCGGTCTGCTGACCCAGATCAGTAAAAATACGCGACGCGAGGGAGACAGCAGCATAGGCCACCGAAACCGGGTTTTCCCCAATGGCGGTCTCCGTGCGCACTTTTTTGGCCACGGCAAACACCTGCTGGAAAACACTGTGTAACAGGCTTCCGACACTGCCCGACTCGCGGGCCACGGCGTAGGCAGATTTAATCTGACCAAGGATTTGCGGCTCGCCGAGTACCAGGGAATCGAGGCCACACGCCACACGCATCATATGGCGCACCGCCTCTTCGCCGGTATGGCGATAACTGCAGGCCTGCAGTTCGCCCAGATCGACCCGATGGTACCGGGACAACCACTCGAGCAGCTGATCCTCCGGGACCGAGCCGTAAATCTCGGTGCGGTTACAGGTAGAGAGAATGGCCAGCTCACGACAATCCAGCGCCGTGCGCGCATCCGCCAATGCCCCGGGCATGACTTCGGGAGCAAACGCAACACGCTCGCGCACTTCGACCGAGGCGCTGTCGTGATTAATTCCCAGGGCAAGGATTGGCATAAGTTCTCGCTGCTTTGAACACTCTGTCCTCGCGCGGGTCAAAGACCCTGGTCGCACGGGGACCGGTGGCGCATTTTCTGCCGCCACCGCGCCGCTTGCAAGGGCAGCACTGTGATCACCTGTTCAGTCAGGGGGCAAAATACCGCCGCAACGGCTCCCCGCAGACAAATCGCGACTAGAATTATACGGCTATAAACGCTCTAAAAGAGCCAGCTTGCCGTTCGCCGGCGCGCTGCAACAGTACGGATACACCCCTATGCCCTTTCCGCGCCTCATCGCCCGCTCCGGCCACTGCGGGGTTAGCCCTGCCCCACAACGCACTCCTGATCAAAATCTAGCCACAGCCCAGCCACTCTTCCGGCCTGAGCGGCGCACCAAAGGACATGGATTGGGCTTTCGCCAGCCGCTGCTGACCGCACTGGCCTGCGCCCTGCTCACCGCCTGCAGCCAATCCCCGACTGTCGACCAAAATGGGAGCGCGGTCAGCACCACCGGCACAACCGCCACCGCGGCCGCGGCCGCCCCGGCGGCGTCAGCGAATGCCGACGAAATCGCGGCATCTGAGGTGCGCGCCTTTCCCATCGACACCTTTTACACGCTGCTGGTGGCCGAAGTTGCGGGCAACCGCGAGCAATATGACGTCGCCCTGGCCAACTATTTCCATCAGGCCCAGCGCACACAGGATGCCGGCGTGGCAGCGCGGGCGACCCGCATTGCACGCTATCTGAACGCGCGCCGGGCCGCACTGCGCTCCGCGACCCTGTGGGCACAGCTCGAGCCCGATAACACTGAGGCCCGACTTGCCGCGGCAGCAGAGCTCACCCTGGCGGGCAATCTTGAACCCGCATTACTGCATGCCGAGGAGGCGCTCGCCCAGGGCGGAGATGCACCGCTGCAGTCACTGGCGGCGACGGCGGTCTCCAACCCCGAACTGGTAGAAAAAGTCGCGCCAACGTTTGCGCGCCTGTCCGCTCAGTACCCAAACAATCCGGAAGTGAGCCTGGCACACGCCATGATGCTGCGCGCGCAAAAGGACTACGACCAGGCACTGGCCATCACCTTGCGCGTGCAGGAGCGGAACCCCAACTTCCTTGATGCACCCTTGCTGCAGGCCCACCTGCTGGTGGACCAGGGCCGCCGCAAGGAGGCCGTCAAATTGCTGGAGGGCCTGGTCAGGGTCTATCCCCGTGAAAGTCGCGCCCGCCTGCAATACGCGCGACTGCTGGTGCGCGAGGACCTGGCACTGGCCGAGGAGCAGTTCGGCAAACTGGTCGAACAACGTCCCGAGGACGGCAACATCCTCCTGTCTCTGGCACTCATTCGCTATGAAACGGGCAAGCTGGACGAGGCCCACAACCTCCTGCAAAAACTACTGGTGCTGAAACAACACGAATCTGCCGCGCATTTTTATCTGGCGGGTATTGCCGACAAGCGCGACGAACCGGCAGAGGCAATCCGCCACTACCGCCAGGTAAAGCCCGGTAATGACTATGTCTCGGCGATTACCAAGGGCACCGAACTAATGGCGAAATCCGGCCTCACAGCAGAAGGCCGGGACTGGTTCGCCGAACTGCGCAAAAGACATCCGGATCAGACCGTACATTTTTATGTGGTTGAAGCAGACCTGCTGCGCAAACAGCAACAACCGGAAGCGGCCCTCGAGCTACTCAATCAGGCACTGGCCGAGAAACCCGACAACGGACGCCTGCTCTACAGCCACGCCCTGATCAGCGACCGGCTCGGCAACGCCGAGGATTTTGAGCGGGATCTGCGCAAGTTACTCGCCCGCGATCCGGAAAATCCCACCCTGCTCAACACCCTGGGTTACAAACTGACGGAGTACGACGACCGGCTCGACGAAGCCTACGAGCTGATCAAAAAGGCCATTGCGCTGCGCCCCGACGACCCGGCGATTATCGACAGCATGGGCTGGGTAGAGTACCGTCGCGGTAACTATGACGAGGCCGTCACCTTATTGCAGCAGGCTCTGGAAAAGTTGCCCGATCACGAAATCGCAGCCCACCTCGGTGAGGTACTGTGGATGCAGGGACAACGCGAGCAGGCCGTTCAAGTCTGGCAACAGGGCCTCGAGCTAAACCCACAAAGTGAAATTATTCCCGCCGCCATGGAGCGGCTGCGTATCAACGAATCACTGGAGCAACATGTTTCTGATAACTGATCGGGTCGTACAAACGCTGCGACCGAGCCTGATCGCGTCTCTGGCAGCCCTGCTGTTGAGTGCCTGTGCAAGCCAGAAACCTCAACAGCCAGAGCCGCAGCAACCAATGCCCCAGCAGCAATCCGAGTACCCGTCGGAACAGCAGCCCGATCAACCCGGCCAACAGCAGGGACAGCAGCAATACCCAGAAACCCCAACGCCTATTCGTCCCGAGAAAACCGTTGAGCAACTCCAGCGCTGGACCATCAACGGCAAGCTCGGTGTGCGCTCGCCCAAGGAAAATGGCAGCGCGAACCTGAACTGGCAGCAAAATTCCGCTTCCAATTACAACATTCGCCTCACCGGCCCGTTGGGAGCGGGTGCCACCGTAATTAGCGGGACCAGCGCCGGGGCCACCCTGCAACGCGGAGATAAACCTCCGATGCAGGCTGCGAATCCGGCCGACCTGACAATGGAAACCCTGGGCTGGCCGTTGCCGGTAGCGGAAATGTTCTACTGGGTGCGGGGGTTACCGGCCCCGGGTAGCGTCCTCGAGCAGCGCAATGCGGCCGGGCAACTGCAGGGACTGGAGCAGTCTGGCTGGCGACTGGAATTTAGTGGCTATAAAGCGGTCAGCGGATTTCAATTGCCCACACGAATCAAGGCGTTCACGCATCAGGCCGCAGGCCCGGTTAGCGTCACATTAGTCATTAAGCAGTGGCAACCTCGATAACGGTTCCCCGGTTAATGACGGCAGTAGGCGACTGAGCAAACGGGTTGTACGTGACCGCGCCCAACCCGTTATCATTGCGCTTTTGCAACCAGCGCACCCCATGTCCCTGCAGCTCCCCGCCCCCGCCAAACTCAACCTGATCCTGCGTATCACCGGCCAGCGCGCCGACGGCTACCACGAGCTGCAAACACTCTTCCAGCTACTGGACTTTGGCGACCAGCTAACCTTCGCATTGCGCGACGACGACCATGTCCTGGTGGACATGGACGGCCCGCAAATTCCCCTTGAGGAGAATCTCGTTTACCGCGCCGCACGCTTGCTGCAGGAAGCCACCGGCTGTACACAGGGAGCCAGCATCCAGTTACACAAGCAACTGCCGGCCGGAGGCGGAATCGGCGGCGGCAGCAGTGATGCAGCGACGACGTTGCTGGCCCTGAATTATTTGTGGCAACTCGACCTGTCGCTGGATGAGCTCGCCCGAATCGGTGCCGGACTCGGTGCGGATATACCGGTTTTCGTGCGCGGCCAAACCGCCTGGGCCGAGGGAATTGGCGAGTGCCTGACCCCGGTGATCACCGAACCGCGTTTCTATCTGGTGATTGCGCCGGACACGCCCGTCAGCACTGCGGAAATATTCCAGCACCCGGGTTTGACAAGAGATTCCGCCGCAATTACATTAGCGCCCCGTCGCGATAGGCGCCTGGATAACGACTGGCTGGAACAACATTCCGGCAACGATTGCCAGGCTCTGGTAGAGTCTCTCTACCCGGAAGTTGCTGCAGCCCTCTCCTGGCTCAGGCAATTTGCCAGCGCACAGTTAACCGGGACCGGGGGCTGCGTATTTGCCCCATTCGACACCGTCGAAGAGGCCCGTCAGGTACTGGCGCAACTACCCGCAAAGTGGCGGGGCTTTGTCGCCTGTGGCGTGCAGGAATCTCCAGCACACACACAGTTGGCGAATCTGGCAGCGGACTCCAACCAATAGCTCTGCTATTGTGTTCGCAACCAGACGGACATCGCACACAGAATTACTGGGGTGTAGCCAAGTTGGTAAGGCAGCGGGTTTTGATCCCGTCATGCGCAGGTTCGAGTCCTGCCACCCCAGCCATTTTTATTCTCACCCGGGATATTCCCGCGCGGCGAGAACACGGGCCAAAATGTTGTATTGGCCTTTTCCAGACGAATCAAGCGGTTGCTTTGCGGAAGATCAACAACAGCATGCAATCAGTCTCCCTCACGCCCAGCCCTGTAACTACCGACGTTGAGCTGCCTTCGATGGGCAAGCTGGTGGTTTCGGCTGTTCGTGCCTGCAAGCCGCTCCCCCAGAACAGTATGCGCGAGCCACTCCTTGAGGCCGACGCCTACAATCTATAACCAGAAACCAGCAACCCTACAGAGAGAAAGGTATTCCCAGTGGCAGACTTAATGGTCTTTACCGGCACGGCCAACCCGGAACTGGCACAGAAACTTGTCGATCACATGGCAATTCCCCTGGGTGAAGCGACCGTAAAGCGCTTCTCCGACGGCGAGATCGCAGTGGAAATCACCGACAATGTCCGCGGTCGTGACGTATTTGTTGTCCAGTCCACCTGCCAACCCACCAACCGCAACCTGATGGAACTCATCCTGCTGGTTGATGCATTGCGCCGCGCCTCTGCCGGCCGCATCACGGCGGTCGTACCTTACTTCGGCTACGCGCGCCAGGATCGCCGAGTCCGCTCCCAGCGCGTCCCGATTTCCGCAAAAGTGGTTGCGGACATGATGGTCAGCGTCGGCATTGACCGCGTATTGACCGTCGACCTGCACGCCGAGCAGATCCAGGGCTTCTTCGATGTGCCGGTGGACAACGTATACGGCTCCTCCGTACTCCTCGACGATATCGAGCGCCAGAGCTACGAAGACCTGGTTGTGGTCTCCCCGGATATCGGCGGTGTGGTTCGCGCCCGCGCTGTCGCCAAGAGCCTGGACTGCGAGCTGGCGATCATCGATAAACGTCGCCCCGCGGCCAATGTGGCGGAAGTGATGAACATCATCGGTGAAGTCAGCGGCCGCACCTGCCTGCTGGTCGACGACATGGTGGATACCGCCGGCACCCTGTGCAACGCTGCCAACGCGCTGAAAGAACATGGCGCCAAGAAGGTCGTGGCTTACTGTACCCATCCGGTCCTGTCTGGCGCCGCCATCGAAAACCTGAACAATTCCGTTCTGGACGAGCTGGTCGTCACCGACTCCATCCCGCTGGGCGACAAGATGAAGCTGGCCCCCAAAATCCGCCAACTGACCCTGTCTGCCATGCTGGCCGAATCCGTTCGCCGGATCAGCAACGAAGAGTCCCTCTCGGCAATGTTCCGTTCCTGAGAAACCAGCCCGAGAAACCGCCAGTCAGCCCAGTTGTGCGGGCCCGGGGCCCGCACAACTATCCGCCCGGCCCCTCTGGCGCTACCGCGCCGTTTACCTTAGAATACGCGCCCGCCCGGCACCGTCCGGGCGTTTACTATTGGGTCAATGGCCTCGGCCTGCCCAATGCAATACAACGCCAGAGCGGTCCGGTCGCAGGTCGCCCTGGGCAGACAACCAGAGGTTTATCCAATGTCTGATTTTAAACTGAACGCAAACGTCCGTAGCGACGAAGGGAAAGGTGCGAGCCGCCGCCTGCGTCGCCTCGAAGGCCGTGTACCGGCTGTTATTTACGGCGGCAAAGCGGAAGCTTCCTCTATCTCCCTGCTGAGCAAGGACCTGTTCAAGGCCCTGGAAAGCGAAGCTTTCTTCTCCTCCGTGGTCACCCTGGATGTGGAAGGCAAGGAAGAGCAGGTGATCCTGCGCGACCTGCAGCGTCACCCGGCCAAGCCGATCCTGCTGCACGCTGACTTCCAGCGCGTATCTGCCAACACCAAGGTACACGTGAAAGTGCCGCTGCACTTCCTGAACGAAGAGTCCTGCCAGGGCGTCAAGGCGGGCGGTATCGTCTCCCACACCCTGACCGAGCTGGACATCACTGCGCCGGCCTCCAAGCTGCCCGAGTTCATCGAAGTGGACCTGGCGGACCTGGAGCTGGACGGCAACGTTCACATCTCCGACATCAAACTGCCGTCTGGTGTTGAGTCTGTAGCGCTGAGCCACGGTGCGGACCACGACCTCGTTGTCGCTTCCGTACACAAGCCGCGCGGCGCCGTAGAAGCGGACGCTGAAGCTGCTGCCGAAGGCGAAGGCGAAGGCGACGCTGAGTAAGTCCGTTGTCCAAGGCACCGGATACACCAATCCAGTTGATCGTGGGCCTCGGTAACCCGGGCCCCGAATACGACCGGACACGTCACAATGCCGGTGCCGACTTCGTGACCGAGCTGGCGCGCCGCCATGGCGCCCAGCTTGCCAACGATAGCAAGTACAAGGGCCTTTCCGGCCGGGTACGCGTTGGTGGCCAGGAGATCCGCCTCCTGATTCCCACCACCTACATGAATCGCAGTGGACAGTCTGTCGCGCCGCTGGCGAACTTCTTCAAGATTCCCCCGCAAGCCATTCTGGTCGCTCACGACGAGCTCGACCTGCCTCCGGGTACCGCACGCCTCAAATCTGGCGGCGGCCACGGCGGCCACAACGGCCTGCGAGATATTATTTCGTCCCTGGGCAACAACCGCGACTTCATGCGCCTGCGCCTCGGGATCGGCCATCCGGGCAATGCTCGCGAAGTGGTCAACTTTGTCCTGCAGCGCGCACCGCGCAGTGAGCAGGATCAGCTGGCAGACGCTATTGAGCGCTCCATTGACGCTCTGCCCACCGCCGCTTCCGGCGACTGGGGCGCCGCCATGAAAGACCTGCACACCAGCGGCAAGTAACCCGCGTCAGGTCCCACCAAACCAACATCAGCGAGGGCGCAGCCAGCCTGCTTGCCCAGACGAAGCACACAGGAACCAGACCATGGGTTTTACTTGCGGTATTGTCGGACTGCCCAACGTCGGCAAATCCACCCTGTTCAACGCCCTGACCAAGGCGGGCATTGATGCAGAAAACTTCCCTTTCTGTACGATCGAGCCCAATGCCGGCGTCGTACCGGTACCGGATGCACGCCTCGACAAACTGGCGGAAATCGTAAAGCCGGAAAAAGTCATCCCCACCACCATGGAATTTACCGACATTGCGGGCCTGGTGGCTGGCGCCTCCAAAGGGGAAGGCCTGGGTAACAAGTTCCTTGCCAACATTCGCGAGACCGATGCCATCGCGCATGTCGTCCGCTGCTTCGAAGATGACAACGTCATCCACGTCGCCAATCAGGTGCATCCCGCCGCAGATATCGAAATCATCAATACCGAGCTGGCTCTGGCAGACCTGGACACCGTCGAGCGCGCCCTGCAGCGCTTTACCCGCGCCGCCAAGGGGCAGGACAAGCACGCCATCAAGATGAAGGCTCTGCTGGAAAAAATCCTGCCACACCTGAACGAGGCCAAGCCCCTGCGTTCCTTCGGCCTGAGCGATGACGAGCTGGCCGATCTGCAGGAGCTCAGCCTGTTGACCGTCAAGCCCACCATGTATATCGCCAACGTGGACGAAGACGGCTTCGAAAACAATCCACACCTGGATGCCGTAGCGGCCATCGCCGCAGAAGAAAATGCGGTACTGGTGCCCATCTGCAACAAGCTCGAGGCGGAAATCGCCGAGCTGGATGACGATGAAAAGAGCGAGTTTCTCGAAGAGCTGGGCATGGAAGAGCCAGGCCTTAACCGCGTCATTCGTGCGGGATACCAGTTGCTGGGCCTCCACACGTACTTCACCGCGGGCGTGAAGGAAGTGCGCGCCTGGACCATCCCGCTGGGCGCAACCGCTCCCCAAGGCGCCGGCAAAATCCACACGGATTTTGAGAAGGGCTTTATCCGCGCAGAAGTCGTCAGCTACAGCGACTATGTGGAGCACAACGGTGAGAGCGGCGCCAAAGAAGCCGGTAAATGGCGCCTGGAAGGTAAAGACTATGTTGTCGCAGACGGCGACGTGATTCACTTCCGCTTCAACGTCTGATCTGCTGCGCCGCCGGAGCTCCCCGGTGGCGCCCTCCTCCCTATTCGTACGCCCCTGACGGGAACAACCTGCCATGCCGCAATACAACTGGCGCCTGGGCCTCTCCATGGCCCTGGTCACGACCCTGATGTGGGCTCTGCTCCCCATTGCACTGAAGGGGCTGCTCAGCGACATATCGCCCACGACCGCCACCTGGTACCGGTTTCTTGGCGCAATGATCGTCGCCGGGGGCTACTACGGCTGGAAAAACCGCCTGGATCTGAAAAGCCTGTTCACCGGCGGGATCGCCTCGATGACCGTTCTGGGCGTGATCGGCCTGCTGGGGAATTACCTCGCCTATGCGAAGGGACTGCAGTTCATTACCCCTGGCGCCGTACAGGTACTGATTCAGCTGGCCCCTTTGCTTCTGCTGGTTGCCAGTGTCGTCTGGCTGGGGGAGCAATTTTCTCCGCGCCAGTGGGCGGGCGTCGCCATGGTCGTCGTCGGCCTCCTGCTGTTCTTCAACCAGCGCCTGCCCGAGCTCCTCAGCGGCGCAGACCCGCAATATCTCCTCGGCGTTGGCCTCACCATCCTCGCCGCGGTGGGCTGGGCGGTTTACGGCTTCTACCAGAAGAAGATTCTCATGCACGCCTCGCCACAGGATCTGCTGGTGCTGATCTACATCGTCGGCACCATCGTGTTCCTGCCCGGCGCAGAGCCAATGAGCGTCAAGGGGCTGGACAGCCTGGGCTGGGTTCTGCTGGCATTTGTCACCTTGAATACCCTGATTGCCTACGGCGCATTTACCAAGGCACTTGCCTGCTGGGAGGCCTCCCGGGTCAGCGCCACTCTCGCCCTGGTGCCATTGCTGACCCTGTTGATCAGCAGCCTGATCGGCGCCATCTGGCCCGATTACATTGCAGTGGAACCCCTGAACTGGATCAGCTGGCTCGGCGCAATAATCGTCGTGTGCGGCTCGCTGTTCGCCGCCATTGGCCGCAGCCGCTGATCTGCCAGCAGCTTTTTTGAGCGACGGCCCGGTAGTCACTAACTTGTTGAAAAGACAACAAAAAAAGGGGTTGACAGTCCCGGGCCATCGACTGATAATGCGCGCCCTCGGACACACCGAGACGTGCAGTGGCAAGGTAGCTCAGCTGGTTAGAGCGCAGCACTCATAATGCTGAGGTCGGGAGTTCAAGTCTCCCCCTTGCTACCACTTTCCTTACTGGGGTATAGCCAAGTTGGTAAGGCAGCGGGTTTTGATCCCGTCATGCGTAGGTTCGAGTCCTACTACCCCAGCCATATTCGGCAGCTCAAGCTGCCAACAAAAAAAGGAGCCTTACGGCTCCTTTTTTTGTGTCTCCATTCCCGGTCATGATCCAACTGCTCGCGCACGACAGCAGCGCACACCAAGCGCCACCGGGCTGACACCCCAACAGAGGATCGGTCACATTCACGAGACAGTGAGAAGGGATAGCCGCAGCGGGGAAGACCAGGTTACTGCGCATCCATGGCGAGAGTTTCCGTGGCCATCGCCGGCATACCCGCTGCCTGCACCGCCACCCGACGCGCCTCTCTGCGCAGGCCGAGATAGCGCAGCCACTCAAAGCCGGCCAGACACAGCAGCACAGCCATCAGCGCCAGCAGTACACCGCTGACGCCCAGAGTCTGCCGCTCTGCCACACAGGTCCAGACAAACTGCACCACACACAGGAAGGACACCACCAGCAGCGTGGGACGGCGACCGATCAGGCCAACCACAAAGACGCCCAGCGGCGCGCCCAGCGCGACGATAGGGGCAGCCGCCAACCAGTTGCCGAACACACCAGGCTGCCAGTCACCAGCCGCCGTTTTCACCAACACGCCAACCACAGAGGCAAACGCCATAATGACCACCGAGGTGGGAATAGCCACCTTGAGATCCACCCGCGTCAGCAGGACCAGTGCCGCGTAGATCACCATATCAACGCCGACTCCGGTTACCGCGACCGCGCTAAAACCGGCTACGGCACCCAGCAACAACCCCACGCGGAAATCGACAGGACAGTTCGGGTCACCCTTGTGGTCTTGCGCGGTAATTTCCCGCAGTCGATACAGATGCAGAATGCCGAAGCTGCCCCACAGCACAGCGAACACCAGCTTCACCCACAATTCAGGCACGATCGGCGCGAACAGCAGGATACCCAGCGGCGTCGCCATCAGAACCCCCAGCAGGGAACCCCGCAGCATCGACCACGCCAACACCTGGCGGCGACAGAAGATAAATATACTGGCACTCACCATGCCAATGGACTGCACCGCAAAACTGAAGTCGCGCCCCAGACTCGCAGGCATATCAAATAGCAGTACCAGCACGGGAAAACCCACGGTACCGCCGCCCATGGGCGTAGAGCCAGCCGCATAGCTACCGACGGCCATGGAAACCGCCATCGGCCAGTGTTCAGAGACCAGATGCCACAGATCATTACCAGCCACCAGCAACAGCCAGCCGGTATAAAAAACAGCCAGAAAGCTAAGCCAGGGCAGCAGGCGACGGAGCGCGGAGATAGACATCTGAAATAAGGAGAGACTCGGGGTGAGCGCGCCGCAAACGATCGCCCTCACCCCACCGACCATCGTGGCCGGAACAACCCTTACTGGGTTGCGCGCATCTTGGCCAGCTTGGTGAACTGATGCAGGGAAGTCAGCTGAGCGTACAGCGGCGGCAGGAAGCCACGCTTGCGGAAGTCCGCAAAGTCTTCTTCGCTCAGCTCGTTGAGCTTCTTCTCGTCAACGATGTACATACCGCTCAGGTTGATCTTTTCTTCACCGGCGTTGATGGTGACGGCCTGCTGGGTCAGCAGTTCCTTCTCAGCCAGAACCTTTACAAAGGCACGGGTCATCTGGTCGCTCTCGAGGAACGCGACCAGGCTTTCCTTCTTCGCCTTCAGGTAATCAGACTCTTCGCCTTCTTCAGTGAACAGGGCCGCACCCTCGT
Source organism: Microbulbifer sp. ABF4_148 (assembly GCF_056158985.1). Lineage (NCBI taxonomy): Bacteria > Pseudomonadati > Pseudomonadota > Gammaproteobacteria > Cellvibrionales > Microbulbiferaceae > Microbulbifer > Microbulbifer sp. ABF4_148. Next base: position 1,834,630 of record NZ_JBSWUI010000001.1, on the reverse strand, counting down.
CGTCGCTGACCAGCGGGCTGTCTTCCATGATGCCGACAACCAGCTGATCGCTGTCTTTACCGGCCGGAGCCAGAACGAACGGATGGTTGCGAATGCTGGCCGGCATGTACACGCCCTGCCACTTCTCTTCGTTCAGGAACAGGTTTTCACCCACTTTGAGGCCCAGCAGCGCAACGGCCTGGAATTCACCATTGTCTGTATTCTTGACAAAAACGATAGGGTATTCCGCACTCAGGCGAGCAATCTCGTGCGCAGTAACCGGCACCATGTGCGCGCCCTTCACGTGATCGAAGCCACCCAGCTCACGGATTTTCTTGCCGCCGTGGGCTTCTTTAGTCAGGGGAACGATCTTGGGAGTTTGGTTCTCGGACATACAACACCATCAGGTTCGTTGGTTATTCTTAAAAGTGATGGGACAGTATATTTTTAGCGGGGCAAAAGGGAAGCATTTACCGCCGATTTTCCAGGATTTATTCAATCCCCTCCCAAAGCCCGTCAATTACGGCCAGCACCAACACGGTCTGAGCGGTCAACCGGGCCGACATAGGGTACCAATCCGCCAAAACAGCCCATTTACGCCCCGTCAGCGGGAACGTGCAGCAAGTTGCACCCCACCTGTCCCTCAGGAATAACCGATAAAGACGTTCGCCGTTAACCTGCCAGTAACCGGGTTGAGACTAATACTGTGCTCCCCGCCCAGATTGGCGCTATGCAGGAAGCCTCCGCGGTAGACCACCAGACGGTTGTACCGCGCCGGCACGTAACCAATTCTCGTAAAGAGCGTATCGGACCCTGAAAAGTAGCGTTTTGGCAGGCGGCGGCTATTGAACTCCTCGTAACAGCGATCCAGGTACTGCTCGCACCGCTCGGGGGTGATCATCTCAAACCCTGTGCTGTTGTGGCGATAAAAACCGGTACCACCATGCGCCTCATCACACAGGTACAGCAACACCGCGTAGAAACCGGGATCGCTGGCATCGAAGTGGGGGACACGTTGCAGCGGCCCAAGCTCCGGCTCAGGGACCGAAATCAGGTTGAGTGCCTCCTGATAGGTGGTCAGCGTCGACTCTGCCGCAACACCAAACCGCTCGCGCAACAGGGGGTCAATATGCTGCCTGACCAGATCACCATAGGCAGACGGTGCCGCCGCCCTTACACCGGGATAGCCTTTTTTCTCGACGGCGATCGGGTAGGGGGTAAACTGCACCGACTGCGCAAACGCCACCAGCGCCCCGGGCTCCTGCAGAAAATCATCAACAATGAGCACCCGACTCTTGTCATCGCCCAACTCTTGCAGCTGGGCGTTACCCAGCGCAGATTCGTTCACGCGCACTTATGATCTCCTTGCCAATTGACGCTGCAGCTCTGTCAGCCAGGCCCTGTGCGACATCAGCTCGCCGGCCATACCTGCAGACCGCTTGCCCAGCTCATCGAGAATTTTCTCGGCATGCTGCCCTTCTCTTTCGCCAATAAAAACCGGGCGCGTTTGGTACTGCATACCGTAGAGAACAAACAAATGGTTCTCGATACCAAAAATATCAAAGGCACTGAAAAAATCAGACTTTCGCGGAACTGTTACCGCCCAACGTGCCAGCCTCTCTGTGAGCACGTCTGAGCGCGGAGCCTGCTCGGTGCAGTCAACCCAGAACGCCGTATCCCGCCGGTCAGAAATGCAATAATGCAGCTGAACAAAATCAATCACCCGTTCCCAGGTGTACTCGACCGCCTTGTTGTAATAGTCGGACAACAGGGCAACATCGCTCATTTCCCTGGGGAAACTCCGTGCCAGCAGACTGGCGGAGAAATCCGTGACCAGAATCGAGGTTGCCTCAAGCGGCTCAACAAACCCCTGGGCCAAACCCAGCGATACGCAGTTTTTCTTCCAGAAGTCGCGGCGGTAACCGATCTTCATGGGGATCTTGCGCAACTGGTCAGCATTCACTTCGCGACCGAGGTAGCCAGAGAACTCGGCTGCCGCCGCATCCTCACCCATATGGTTGCTCGAATAGACAAAGCCCAGTCCGCGGCGATTCGTCAGTGGGATATCCCAGATCCAGCCAGCCGAATGTGCATGCGCCGTGGTATAGGGCTGAATTTCTTCACTCGGCTCGGTCGGCTCCTGCAACACCAGTGCAGTATCGGTGAGAATCTGATCCGACTTGTCGACAAACGGAACCTCCAGCGCCCCGCCCATCAGCACCCCATGGAAACCCGAACAATCGATATAGAAATCAAATGACTCTTCTTCTCCCGTGGCGTACACAAGAGAACGAATATTCCCGTGGCGATCCAGCAGCGTCCGATCCACGGTTGCAAACTTGTGCCCGACCCCAAAACGCTTTTTCGCATTGGTGGCGAGCAATTCCGAAAACTTTCCGGCATTAAAATGGTAGGCATAATCCACCGCCCCCAGATAAGGGCGCGATGACTTGAGCTTGGGGCAGCGGTTGGATTCGGCTACATCATAAATTTCGGAAAGCCGGGAAAACTCCGCAGGATTCTGTGCACCCAGCCAGTAATCGGTCACGTCAAATCCGTCCGGATAAGGCGAGCTGAACGGGTGGTAGTAAAAATTTTTGTCCGGATTTCCCGCTCCCGACATCCAGTTGGAAAACTTGATACCCGTTTTGAAGGTCGTATCGCAACTGGCGAGCAAGTCGACTTCCGATATGCCGAACTTGTTCAGGGTTTCCTTGATCTTCGGGACCGTGCCCTCCCCCACGCCGATAACCGGCACATCCGGGGATTCGATCAGGGTAATTTCGATATCCGGATCGCGGCCAAGCTCAACACCGAGATGGTTCGCTGCCATCCAGCCTGCTGTGCCACCACCGACAATCGCAATTTTTCTAATTTTCAAGTTCACTTACCTCCGGACAAAAAAAAGCCCAGCAATACGCTGGGCTTTTTCTTAACTCATGATCTTAGAACTTGTAGCTGGCACCGAACTGGTACACAGCTTCGCCTTCAAATGACCATGCGGGGAACCCTTCCTGCAGGGATCCTTTCACACCAGTAGCCGAGCTTTCAACGCCAGCCGCACCGTACTGGATATCGTCTTCTTTCAGCAGGTTTACTGCTTCAAAAGTCACATCCAGGTTTTCGGTAACGTACCAGTTGGCACTCAGGTCGAGGGAACCAAAGTCGTCGTGCATACGGTTACCGTACCAGAAACCACCATCACGCACCATGTACTCGGAGCGATAGTTGTATGCGGTCCGAACGGAGAACATGTCATTCTCCCAGTAACCCACTACGTTGTACGCATGCTCGGAAGACTCGGTGAACAGCGTCAGCTGATCAGCGTAGGAGTCTTTCGGCGCTTCGGCGTCGGTATAGGTGTAGTTAGCCGCAAAACCGAAACCGTTGTCGAACGCGTGCTGCCACTGCAGCTCGAGGCCGGTGATGTCAGCGCCGCCAGCGTTTTCCAGGGTTTCAACAGCCCAGCTGTCACCACCGTCAGGATCCACCAGACCGATAGACTGGTCGGTAACGATGCGAGAAGTCACGAAGTCGTCGATAGACTTCACGAACAGGGTGGCAGAAACCAGGTTGCCTTCGCCGTAGTAGTACTCGGCCGCAAAGTCAGCCACAGTGGCCTTCATCGGCAACAGACCTTCACTACCCAGACGTGCGGTCTGGTTGAACGCATTGGTATCGTCGTAACCAGAGTAAGTCACCAGCATGTCGTCGTAGCTCGGGCGAGTGATCGCCTGAGAGACAGATGCGCGCAGAATCACATCGTCAGACAGGTCGTACACAACGTTTACGCTCGGCAGAACGTCGCTGTAGTCTGCAGTGTGGTCAGTCAGGGAGTAGCTGTAACCGTTGTTACGCGGCAAATCGCCAGCTGCCAGCGCAGAGCCGTCCAGCTCATACTGGGTACGGGTCACGTCGGTGGAGATATAACGCAGACCAAAGTTACCGCGGATGTCGCCAGACTCGAAAGTGAACATACCGTACAGCGCAGTGTTCTCTTCGCTCAGGTCAGAGTAACCGGCACGGGCTTCTACCCACTCATCGATGCTCGCCTTGGTGGCAGCAACCATGGCACCGAGGTTCGGTTTGGGCGCAGTAAAGCCGTTGGAACCGACTTCAAACAGACCGCCGTAGACGGAAGAGGTATCAACAACAACGGGATTGGTTACCACACCGCGGTAAGCGCGACGGTTCACTTCGTGGTCAGTCCAGCGTACGCCGGTCTTGAACGAGGTCAGGATGCCAGCATCGAGATCGAACTCAACATCCATCTGCGCGTAGACTTCTTCGTCCTGCGCAGGGCCGCTACCCACAGCCCAACCTTGCGGAGAGGTGGTATCGGCGAAGTCAGCCAGAGTCAGGCTCGGATCCATGGTCGGATTGATCTTGATCTGGTTGCCGGTGGCATCAATAGAACCTTCCCACAGGGACATGGTGTCACCCAGGCTCGGGAAGTGCTGGAAGTTGGTGGTGAAATCTGTACCACCTTCTGCCTTGGTAGAACCTACGCTACCGCTTACGCGATAGCCGTCGCCTTCGTAGTCGCCGCTGAAGTCGAACGTATCAGAGCTCATCGCAGAACGACGACCCCAGGTCTGAATAAAGGTCTCATTACCCAGGGCGCCACCGGCCCAACCGATTTCCAGGTCACCGAACTGAGAATTCTCGGTAGTGCTGGAAGTACACAGGCCCGCAGCGTTGGTGCTGTGACAAGTCAGGCCACCGTTATCAAACAGGGAGAACAGGTACAGGCTGGTGTTGGTGTTGTCTGCCTTCAGGTCCAGGGACATGGAGTGCAGAGTGAAGGACAGGGATTCTGACGGCGCATACTGCAGGGTCAGATCCAGTGCAGTGCGCTCACGATCCTGCAGGAAAGTAGTCGGTGCAACATCGCCCCACCAGCGGTAATCAGATTCAGTACCGCGACGTACGTATTCGCTGTCTTCACTGGCAGCCGCAACGAGAACACCGAAGGTTTCCTCGTCGTTCTTCCAGCTGTAAAGGCCGGACACTTCCGGAGACAGCTCATCGCTGATGGAACCGAATTTTGCCTTGGTACCCAGGAACGCAGTGTTGGCGTCCATGTCCAGAGGCTTGCGAGTGTTGACGATAACCGTACCGCCAATACCGCCTTCATTCAGGTCAGCCTGCGAGGACTTGTATACCTCGATACCGCCAATCAGTTCGGCTGGCAGCAGGGAGTAGTTGAAGCTGCGGTCTACCGGGATCTGGTCGAACCAGCCGGTGGAAGCAACGTTCTGACCGTTCAGCTGGGTCAGCGTCATCTGCGGCGCTGCGCCGCGAATGGACACGGAAGCACCCTGACCGAAAGCACGGCCGACGGTAATGCCCGGGATACGACCCAGAGCTTCACCCACGTCGGAGTCCGGGAACTTACCCACGTCTTCCGCAGAAACGGCGTCAACCAGGGCAGTCGCATCACGCTTGATGTTGACCGCGTCCTGCAGAGCACCGCGAATACCGGTTACAGAGACTTCCTCGAGAGCTTCACCAGACTGGGCAATAGCCAGCGGAGCCATCAGGCCGCCACTAAGTACCGCCGCACTGATAGACAGAGCGAGTTGATTGCGCTTAAGCATCGATTTCCCCTTCCTTGCTTTTTATATGAAGGTTGTAAGTAATTTTTTTGTTTCACCTTGTACCGCCAAATGATAGCGCTGTCATTCAGTTTTATGATAGCGCTGTCATTCTCGATGATCGAAGATACACAGGATTCCCCGGAATTGCTACCGCCTTTGCCGTAAAAAACACTCGGTGCGGGCGATTGGTTGGGCTCCCATCGGCCGCGCCCATTATCAAAATCTTTACAATTCAATCAGTTAGGCAACAGTGGAGGCAACACTGCGGGAGGTGCGGAAGTTCAGGGGCACGACGCCCTCGTCCCGAATTAACCAGCCAGAATGCTAGAGAGTGATCAATAAGCAGTCAAATGTGAGAGACAAGTGAGAGGAAGGTGAGAGACAGGCAGGAGACAGCCGAGAAAAAGAAGCGAAAGAACGGGAAAAAGACCCCCACCCCGCTGCGGGATGGGAGCCAATAACCGTCGGGCGTTACTCGATTTCTTTGATACGCATTGAGCTGGTCATACCACCGACATTGAGACGCTCGCCCTGAGTAATCAGAACACGCTGCCCCTTTTGCAGATCGATTCGGGCGCCGAGCACCTCGATGATCGACTCGGTCAGGTGGCCCAGTGGCACCGCGGCAGGATCAAAATCCACCGGCTCTACGCCACGCAGCAATACCAGCTGACGGGCAACCGCCGGGTGGCGAGTCAGTGCGTAAATGGGCAATCGCGCCGTTCGCGACATCATACGTGGCGTACGTCCGGACTCGGTGAGCGCGGCAACGGCACACAGGTTCTCGACGCGGGACGCCACATCAATCGCGGCCTGGGCAATCACGGTATCAATACGTTCAGCAGAGGCCTGGGCAGAAGACACGTGGGGCACAGTGTCGAGATACTGCTCGGCACCGATGATCACTTCGCTCATGGATTCCACTGCCGCGACCGGGAAATCGCCGGCCGCCGTTTCCGCGGAGAGCATGACGGCGTCGGTACCGTCCAGCACCGCGTTTGCCACGTCCATCACTTCCGCACGGGTTGGCGTGGGGCTGGTGATCATGGATTCCATCATCTGGGTGGCCGTAATCACACCACGATTCAATGCATTTGCGCGATTGATCAGCTTCTTCTGCACACCAATCAGCGCAGCATCACCAATCTCGACACCCAGGTCTCCGCGCGCAACCATAATCGCATCGGAAGCCCGAATCAGATCGTCCATTTGCTGGTCATCGCCAACGGCTTCCGCGCGCTCGACCTTTGCCACGATGGCAGCACTGCCACCGGCCTTTTTCAGGGCCGCACGGGCCGTTTCCAGGTCCTCGGCACAACGGGGAAAGCTCACAGCCAGGAAATCCACTTCCAGCTCTGCTGCCAGCTCGATATCCCGATAATCTTTTTCCGTCAGTGCCGGCGCAGACAGACCGCCGCCCAACAGGTTGATACCCTTGTTGTTCGACAGTTTGCCGCCCTGCAGCACACGACAGTACAGCTTGGTCGGGGAAGTGCCGGTCACTTCCAGTCGAATCTTGCCATCATCCAGCAGCAGAATATTGCCAGGGCGACAGTCTTCAATCAGAGAAGGATAATCGACACCAACCCGCTGCTGATCGCCACCTTCCGGGGGACAATCCGCATCCAGGGTGAACTCACTGTTGTTCTCCAGCCAGATACTGCCCTCAGCAAAGCGGGCGATACGGATCTTTGGCCCCTGCAAATCGCCGAGCACCGCGACAAGCTTGTTCTGCGCGGCAGCAGCTTCGCGCACCGCATTAACACGATTGCGATGATCGTCTGCGCTGCCATGGGAAAAGTTCAGGCGAACAACGTTCACGCCTGCACGAACCATTTCCTCAATAACGTGGGGCTTGTCGGTACCCGGGCCAAGGGTGGCAACAATTTTGGTATGTCGAATCATAAGGACCAGTCATTTAATTTTTTGTTGGACTGGGGCGCCCTGCGCCCCAAAACTCTCTGTCGTCGCACTTTGCCGGCAATGATCAACCCAGCTGCAGGGTCTCTGCCATTGCCAGACTGGTATCGAGCATACGGTGGGAGAAGCCCCACTCGTTGTCATACCAGGCCATCACCTTGACCAGGTTGCCGTTCACGCGGGTGTGATTGGCATCAAAGTGGCTCGATGCGGTTGTGTGGTTGAAGTCCACGGAAACCAGCGGCTGGTCACAGTAAGTCAACACACCACCACTCGCATCGGCGGCCTTGCGCATAATTTCATTCACTTCTTCTGCAGTGGTGTCGCGACCGGCAATAAACTGGCAGTCCACCAGGGAGACATTGTTGACCGGTACACGAACCGCCATACCGTCCAGGCGTCCCTTCAGCTCCGGCAATACCAGGCCAACAGCGGCTGCTGCACCGGTTTTGGTCGGGATCATATTGTCGGCCGCAGCGCGGGCACGATAGATATCCGCGTGTACCGCGTCCTGGGTATTCTGGTCATTGGTGTAGGCGTGCACCGTGGTCATGAAGCCACGCTCGATACCCAGCTCTGCGTGCAACGCGCGCGCAACCGGCGCCAGGCAGTTGGTGGTACAGGAAGCGTTGGATACCACAGTGTGATCCGCTGCAAGCTTGTCATGGTTTACGCCGTAGACGACGGTCAGGTCGGCATCCTTGGACGGTGCGGAAATCAATACCGCCCTGGCACCGGCCTGAATGTGCGCGGAAGCCGCTTCCTTGCCGGTAAAGCGGCCGGTACATTCCAGCACCAGATCAACGCCCAGGGCTTCCCAGGGCAACTGGGCCGGATCGCGTTCCTGACACACCTTGATGCGGTCGCCGCCGATAATCAGCTCTTCGGAGTCAACAGCCACCGGGGTGTTGAAACGACCGTGAATGGTATCGAAGCGGGTCAGGTGTGCATTGGCCTCCACCGGTGCCAGGTCATTGATCGCAACCAGCTGAACACGATCATTGTAGCCGGACTCATAGATCGCTCGGGTGACATTGCGGCCAATACGACCGTAACCGTTAATGGCAATTCGCAGTTTCATTACACTAGCCTCGATTATTTGCAGTTATTTTGTAAAAGTTCGCCGCTCTTGAACGGCACTCTTAAAGGAAATTTCACTCAGGTTTTTGGCTCGTAAGCCTTACTTGCTCAACGCAGCCGCTTCGCGCGCCAGACGGGTAACCTCATCCCAGTTACCTTCTTTCAGCAGCGCCGGCGATGCCATCCAGGACCCGCCCACGCAAACGACGTTTGGCAGAGACAGGTATTCGTTGGCATTGGCAGGGCTCACACCGCCCGTCGGGCAGAACTTCACGTCCCCGATTGGGCCACCGATGGACTTGAGCATCGGCACACCACCCGCCGCCTGGGCCGGGAAGAATTTCTGATAGCGATAACCACGCTCATACAAACGCATCACTTCAGAGGGGCTCGCAGCGCCCGGCAGCAGCGGTACGGAGAAGTCTTCAGCGGCATCCAGCAACGCCTCTGTAGCGCCAGGGCTCACCATAAAGGTCGCACCTGCGTCGACAGAACGACGCAGGTCATCCGCATTCAATACCGTTCCAGTACCGACATGCGCATCCGGCAAGTGACGGGCAATTTCTTCGACAGCACCAAGAGCGGCTTCGGTACGCAGAGTAACCTCCAGTACATTCAAACCGCCCTCAACCAGCGCCCTGGCCAGCGGCAGAGCCTCTGCCACATCGTTAATCACCAGTACGGGGACGACTCCCGCCTGCGCCAGCACTTCACCCAATTTTTCTTGCATTACTCAATTCCGATTTTTTAACTTTCTTTGGTTAAACAATACTTTTCGACAGTAGTCGGCCGCTCAGGGAGCCCAGTAAACAGTGACTGGCTTAAGTCCCTGTTTGAGAATCGCGCGCACCGGCATTTCCAGCTCATCGCTTCCCAGCAGTGCTTCTCGATAGACACGCAGCTTTTCCTCACCGGTAATCAGCAGCTTGATATCACGCGCCTTCAAAATGGCCGACAAACTCAGCGTCATACGCTGCACGTGGCTGCCAGTGACTTCACTTTGATTGGCGGTGATTGCGCGACACAATTCTGAGGACTCCGGATCGAGCGCCGCTTCCAGGCCTTCCGCAAACGGAAACAGAGAAGCGGTATGCCCATCACCACCCATACCCAACACACAGATATCAAACGGCTGCGGCAGCTCTTCATAGGCGCGCTCGCAATCCACCTGCCCTTCCGCCGGTGTTGCTGCGCCATTTTTCATCCCGAGGAACGGCGCATCGGCTGCACAATTCTGTAGCAGGCTTTTCTCGATGAACGTGTGATTACTACCGCTTTCACCGGGGTTGACCCAGCGCTCATCAACCAGAGCCACATTAATTTTTTCCCAGGGCAGCGGGCGTTTGGAGAGCTCGCGATACACAGGTTCCGGAGTGCTACCGCCGGAAACCAGGAACGTCGCGCGACCGTTGTCCCGGATACCTGCCTGCAGGATGCTGGCGCACTCGGTGGCCAGAGCCAGGGTCAGGCGCTCGCGATCGGGAAAAAACTTTTCTTCAACCATCATGGATTTAGACTCAGTCCTGTTAAACGGGTGCATTCAGCACCCGAAATACTTTCCAGCCTCACGGCTTGTTATGGGTTAAACCAGTGTCGGCCATCCCGCTCCAACAATTCATTGGAAGCCTGCGGCCCCCAGCTGCCAGCGCGGTATAGCTGCGGCTGGCTATTGGTATCCCGCCAGTGATCAATAATGGAATCCACCCATGCCCAGGCCGCGGCTACCTCCTCGCGGTGGATAAACAGCGCTGAATTGTTGGCAGCGGCATCCAGCATCAGACGCTTGTAAGCATCACTGCGGAAACTGTCGTAGGTGTCAGACAGAGTCAGGTTCAGCTCAACCGGCTGCAGCTCCATGCTGAGGCTATCCATCTTCTTGGCCATCAATACCAGCTTGATGCTCTCTTCCGGCTGCAGGCGAATCACCAGGCGATTGGGCAGCACCTGTCCAGCAGACTCCTCATACACCTTGTGGGAAACATCCTTGTACTGAATTACGATTTCCGCGCAGCGTTTTTCCATTCGCTTGCCCGTGCGCAGATAGAACGGCACACCGGCCCAACGCCAGTTGTCGATATGCGCGCGGATCGCGACGAACGTTTCCGTATTACTTGCCGGTTCCTTGAGCTCTTCCAGATAGCCGGGCACCAGGTCATCGCCAAGGCCACCGGCAACGTACTGCCCACGCACGGTATCGCGATCGACACCCTCACCCTCCAGCGGTCGCAACGCCTCGAGGACCTTGATCTTCTCCATGCGAATATTTTTCGCCGACATGCTGTTGGGCGATTCCATCGCGATCAGGCAAAGCAGCTGCAGCAGGTGGTTCTGCACCATGTCCCGCAGCGCACCGGTTTCATCGTAGAAGCCCGCGCGCCCCTCGAGGCCCACGGTTTCCGAGATACTGATCTGAATGTGATCGATCACACTGGCATCCCAGAGGTGCTCGAACAGCACGTTACTGAAACGCAGTGCCAAGAGGTTCTGGACCGTTTCCTTACCCAGGTAGTGGTCGATACGGAAGATATGCTGCTCAGGGAAATAGGACGCAATCTTGCCGTTGATCTCATCCGAGGTCTTCGCGTTGTAACCCAGCGGTTTTTCCACCACGACACGGGACTGCTCATGGATCAACCCCTTGATCGAGAGGTTTTCGCAGCAGGGACCGAATACAGCCGGTGGAATCGCCAGGTAGAACAGGCGTACGCGTTCTGTATCGCCACCCAGGACATCAATCAGCTTGTCCCACTGATCATCTGGTGTGGCGATATCCAGTGCCAGCGCGTGCAAGCGCTTGCTGAAAGACTTCCAGTTAGCCTCACTGTATTCGCCATCGCGCAGATAGGTCTTCAGCGCATTGTGGGCAATATCGAGATACTTTTCTGCGTCTTCATCGCGACGACAGATAGGCAGAATGCGGCTCTCGTCGTGGAGGCCGCCTTCAATGTGGGCGCGGTACAGCGCCGGAATCAGCTTGCGCAGGGCAAGGTCGCCAACCCCGCCGAACAACACCATATCAAAAGGATTAATCATAATTTTTGCTCTGCAATCCCGTGATTATTTCGCCACTCAGTACAGAATACTGGCGCCACTCTCCGCACCGCTCGCCAGGGCGCGCAGGTTTTTAAACAACTCACGGCCCATACCACGGCCATTTTCGCTGAGGTCTGCAGTTGCAGCTTCACGAGCTTCGAACTCTGCTTCATCAACGAGTACGCGTAGCACACCCGCTTCAGCATCCAGTTCGATCATGTCGCCTTCGCGTACTTTCGCGATGGCGCCACCATCCAGTGCTTCCGGCGCCATATGGATCGCTGCCGGCACCTTGCCCGACGCACCGGACATACGGCCATCGGTAACCAGCGCCACCTTGAAACCACGATCCTGCAGCACACCCAGGGTCGGGGTCAGTTTGTGCAGCTCCGGCATACCATTGGCTTTCGGCCCCTGGAAACGCACAACGGCGACAAAGTCGCGTTCCAGCTCTCCGGCCTTGAATTTATCCAACAGCGCGTCCTGGCTATGCAGAACAATGGCCGGCGCGGTGACCTTGTGCTGTTCGGGCTTCAGCGCTGACACCTTGATCACGCTGCGTCCCATATTGCCTTCCAGCAACTGAAGGCCGCCGTGACTGGAGAAAGGATCGGAAGCGGGACGAATAATCGACGTGTCACCGCTCTCTTCCGTAGTCGGCTTCCACACCACACTCGCCTTGTCCTCGCCAAGGAACGGATCCTGGCAATAGGGCTCCAGGCCGGAATCGCCCATCACGGTGTGCACATCACTGTGCAGCAGGCCCGCACCCACCAGTTCCTTGATCAGGTACTGCATACCGCCCGCGGCGGCGAACTGGTTGATATCTGCCGTGCCGTTCGGATACACGTGGCACAACAGCGGAATCACTTCAGAAAGCTCCGCCATATCCTGCCAGGTAATCTGAATACCCGCGGCGCGCGCCATGGCAATCAGGTGCAGGGTATGGTTGGTGGAACCGCCGGTCGCCAGCAGGCCAACAATGCCGTTCACGAATACTTTTTCCGTCAGGATTTTCGCGATCGGGGTGTAACTACTTGGCTCGGAAATTTTTACCAGCTGGCTGACAGCCGCCTCATTCAGTGCCTGGCGCAACTCGGTGGCCGGATTCACAAAAGAACTGCCCGGCAGCTGCAGGCCCATGATTTCAACCAGCATCTGGTTGCTGTTGGCGGTACCGTAGAATGTACAGGTGCCCGGGCTGTGGTAAGAGGCACACTCTGCTTCGAGCAACTCTTTACGACCGACTTTGCCTTCGGCGTAGAGCTGACGCACACGCACTTTTTCGGCGTTCGCCAGCCCCGTGGGCATCGGACCCGCCGGAATGAACATTGCCGGCAGGTGGCCAAACGACAGCGCACCAATGACCAGGCCCGGAACGATCTTGTCGCAGATACCGAGGTACATACTGCCGTCGAACACATCGTGGGACAGAGACACTGCGGTGGACATCGCGATAACGTCGCGGGAGAACAGGCTCAACTCCATACCTGCACGGCCCTGCGTGACACCGTCACACATTGCCGGCACGCCGCCCGCAACCTGCGCGGTCGCGCCGTTGCGCGCCGCAGCTTCTTTCAACATTTCAGGATAAGTGCCGTAAGGCTGGTGAGCCGACAGCATGTCGTTGTAGGCGGTCACGATCGCCAGGTTGGGTCCACGACCGGTAGCGATCAGGTCTTTTTCATGCGCGGGGGAAGCCGCAATGGCGTGGGCGAGATTTCCGCAGGACAAGTGACTACTGGCAGGGCCGTCAATATGGGCCTGCTCAATCTGGGCCAGATACTCTGCGCGAGTCTCCGCGCTGCGCTCAATAATGCGCTCGGTAACTGCCTGTACCTTGCTGTGTACCATAGTTATCCTATCTTTTATTGCCGGTTTTCAGGGTGCTTGCCTTCCCTTACTGAGAAAACCGGTTGTCGCTTTCTATTTTTGCCAGCGGTTCTGCGCCAGCTTTTAATAATGTCGCGCACTCTGTGTTGCGCGATCGTTACCACTTCACTGTGGTTGTAGTGCCGCCATCCCCTTTTTACCCGGCACCGGGGCAACTTCTCGGGAAAACAGATTGCGTACTCTCGCCACCCAAGAGCATCAGTTGCTCTTTTTTGCTCCCGCTCCCCTTTTTACTTCCAGAGACCGGAAAACCGAGGCAACGGGAATCTCACCGATATCAAAGGCCAATTAGCACTTTCCCCGATCAAGGAAGGGCCCGGGCCCCAACGGCAATCTGCCCCCGGCATCGCACGAAGACTCTTACGGCCATCCTGCAACGGCGCTATTATGTAGTAAAACTACAAAACGATTCAAGCGCGCGGACCACTTAACGCAGCGCACGTGACCGAGCGCGCATTTCTGCCGGCGATCCCGCCAGGCGGCGGCCCCGAAAGCGGATGCGTCGGGGTGCCCTGCGAACATCAGGATCGCCTCTGATACGGCCGCCACAACCCCTGCCCTTGCCATCAGCCACCAACAGTAACTTCTAAGAAAGTGACATGAAATTGCAGCCAATTTCCAGTTTTTGCTGAAAACTAGCAACATAAGGAGATTGAAGGGGCGATGACCGATGGACGCTCAACCGGGGGCCGGCGACGGACACGACGACGCGCCAAACGAACAGAAATCACGGTGTCAGGTTAGCGCCAACGGGAAAGATGGGTGCCCGATGACCGACAATATTCCGGTACCTGCAGCGCCAATGCGGGCAATCGGGCGCTACTTTGGCGACACTGGAGAACCCGGAGTCAGCCTGGTTTTTTTGTAGTTATACTTCACACGACACACAGGGTCGCCTGCCTGGACCTGGGAACTGCGCATTTAGGGTCCCTCTGAGCCTCGCGAGCGAGCACCTACTTACGCTACCGGCAGCGAATTCCCAGTCATTTCTGCTAAGATGGCGGACTGAGCAACAGCGCGGACAAAACCGCTGGCGAAACAGTTCAAGGACCAGACGACCCTCATGAAAGTCACAATCAACGATGTCGCCGCCCACGCGGGGGTATCCATCAAAACCGTATCCCGGGTCATCAACAACGAGCCCTCGGTCCGACCCGCCACCAAGAAGAAAGTCGAAGACGCGGTCAAGGCGCTGAATTACCAGCCCAACCTGGCCGCCCGCAACCTGGCGGGGTCCAGGGCGTACACCATCGCCTTTATTTACGATAACCCCAACGCCTATTACGTCATCGACATGCAAAACGGTATCCTCGATGCCTGCAAGGCCAGGGGCTACGACCTGCTGATCCATCCGAGCAACTCCAAGTCTGCCTCCGTCCACGACGAGCTGAAAAACCTGGTGGAGCACTCGAAAGTTGCCGGCCTGGTGTTGACGCCGCCGTTCTCGGAAACCCCGGCGGTAATCGAAACGCTGAAAGACCTTGATGTCGACTACGTCCGCATCGTCTCCAAAACTCCGGATGTTAAAGACCAGGACAATTGCATTCAGGTGGACGACTCCGCCGCAGCCTATGACATTACCCACCACCTGATTGGCCTGGGTCACAAGCGCATTGGCTTTCTCTGTGGTGGTGAGGAACATATCTCCACCCACAGCCGCCTCGAGGGTTATCGCCAGGCCATGCAACAAGCCGGGCTGCCGGTCGATGACAGCCTGATCCTGAAAGGCGAATACTCTTTTGATTCGGGCGTCCAGGGCGCCAAGGCGCTACTCGGCACCGACAATCCCCCCAGCGCCATCTTTGCCAGTAACGATGAAATGGCGGCGGGCGCGCTGTTTGCTGCCCGACTGATGAATGTCGACATCCCCTCACAGCTCTCGATTGTGGGCTTTGAGGACAGCCCCTTCTCCCGCCAGACCTGGCCCAAGCTCACCACGGCACATCAGCCCAACAATGAAATCGCCAAATGCGCGGCGGCACTGGTTCTCAGCAAAGCACGCGGTAAAACATCCAGTGAAAGCGCCAGCGCCAGCAAAGAAGCGGGCATTCAACGCGAATTCACTCCAGAGCTGGTGGTACGGGATTCCAGCGGCGCCGCACCCTCTAACTGACCCTGCCTGTAACAGACAAAAAAAAGCCCTCCTTAAAGGAGGGCAAGTTCACGAGAACCAAAGAGATACAACGACGAGAATCAAACAGACTGATGCACCAAACAGCTGGATTAATTCCAGCTGCGCATCTTGTGCCCTTTCAGGGCATAAAAGAGGATGAACAGGTAGCACGGCAGCGCCACCCAGTAACCCATGCGGGCTTCGCCGGCGATTTCAGACACCGGACCGAAACCAAAGGTCGGGATAATCGCACCACCGGCAATACCCATAATCAACAACGCGGAACCCTGCGCGGTGAGACGCCCGAGCCCATCGAGGGCCAGCGGCCAAATAGCCGGCCATACCAGTGCATGTGCCAGGCCCATCAGGGCAACGAAGGTGATGGTGTCAGGCACCACTGGAGCGATACCACTCCAGCCCCACAGCACGTCCGCCAGCAAAGTACTCTCCTGAGAACCAAACAGCGCACCGAACACGCACAGGCTGCCCGCGACTGCGGAGCCGAACAGCGCCTGCTGCTGGCTGATAAAGCGCGGGATACCGACCACACCAATGATGTAGCCAATCACCATAAATACCATCGTATAGGATGTGAGGGCGGCGTAATTGGACAATCCCAGTCCTTCGCCGTACAGACCGATGGTGTCACCCGCAATCACCTCGACACCCACGTAGGCGAAAAGCGCCAGAGAACCGAGTACAACCTGTGGGTAGCGCAGAATATCCAGGAAACGGCCTTCAGATTGACCACCTTCCGCAGCGTCGTCTTCATCGATTTCCGGCAGGCCGGAAAACTTGACCAGACCAACCAGCGCGAACAGGGCAATCGCCATGTAGATGTACGGCATGATCAGGCGGCTGGAAACTTCCGCCAGCTGGGCTTCTCGTTCAGCGGCAGACAGCTCGGCCAGTGACTCACTATTGAAATCGGCCAGGCCAGACAGCACCAGCGCGGTAAAGGCCAGCGGCGCAAGCACACCCGCGCCCTTGTTGATAATCCCCATAATAGCGATACGCATCGCTGCGCTTTCCGCAGGACCAACCTTGACCACGTACGGGTTTGAAGCGGTTTGCAGAATCGTCAGGCCCGCACCCAGGCCAAACAGGGCGATCAGGAAAATTGGGTAACTACCCGTTTGCGCTGCCGGAATAAAAATCAGCGCGGCAACTGCCATGATCGCCAGACCAATGGCCATGCCGTCGCGGTAGCCTGTTTTGCGCAAGATAAATGACATGGGCAACGCCATGACGGTGTAAGCAATATAGAACGCAAAAGTAACAAACAGTGCCTGGAATTCTGTGAGGTCACAGAGCACTTTGAGGAACGGCATCAGGGATCCGTTCAGCCAGGTCACAAAACCGAAAATAAAGAACAGCATGCCGATAATTGCCATCGGCAACAGGCTGCTGCGCGTCTCTCGTTGAACACTTACGGCGGATTCCATAAGAAGCACCTTTTATATAGTTATCGTTGTCTGAATTGATCGCGAAAAAACTTCAAACGCTGTGAACTTCCCTGCCCGAAATCCAGGTCTTGCGCACCTGCAATTCGTCATCCAGTAAAATCAAATCGGCCGGCGCACCCACTGCCAGGCGTCCACCCTCGGCACCAAGGAAGTCCGCCGGATAGAGAGAAGCCATTCGCAGCGCTTCCTCCAACGGCACATCACACCAGTCGTGGATATTCCGTACGGCACCGATCATGTCGAGATGCGACCCGGCCAGCTCTCCAGTGGTCGAGGTCAACTTATCTCCCTCGCGTGTAACGACGCGGTCAAACAAAGGGAAACTGGTTTCATCACTGCCGACCAGCGACATGGCATCGGTGACCAGCATCAGCTTGCCACGCGGCTTGGCCTTCAGGGCCAGGCGGATTGCATCCGCACACACGTGGTGCCCATCCACAATCAGGCCGCACCACGCATCGTCACTGATCAAGGCCGTGCCCACCACACCCGGCTCGCGGGAATGGAACGGTGACATCGCGTTATACAGGTGCGTAAACCCGGTCGCCCCTGCTTCCAGGGCCGCTGCAGTTGTCGCTCCGTCGGCATTGGAATGGCCGAGACACACGTGCACACCCAGTGAGACCAGTTTGCGAATATCCTCGGGCGCAACATTTTCCGGCGCGAGGGTCACCACTTTCAGGCCCAGGTCATCGCGCGCGTAAATATCCAGCTCTGCCGGTGTCAGGCTGCGAATAAATCGCTCCTCGTGTGTGCCCTTTTTTGGGGTACTGAGATGCGGCCCCTCAAAATGCACACCGATAATGCCCGGCACTTTTTCGCGCAACGCGGTACTGATCGCCTCTGCAGCGCGCTGCATCACTTCCACTTCATCAGTGATCAACGTCGGCAACATGCCGGTGGTGCCAAAACCGGCGTGGGCCACTGCCATTTTTTGCAACGATGCCACGGTCGGCTCGTTATTAAACAGCGCACCCCCACCACCATTGACCTGAACATCAATCAGGCCCGGCGCCAGCATTCCGGAAAGACGCTCTACAGGTTCGCCAGACAGCGGCACCTCGCCACCAATCGCAGCGATCCGGCCCTCGCCATCAATGGATACCGGGACCTCATGCAAGACCCGCTCACCATCAAATAACCGCTCTGCCAGCAACACCTGTACCACACGCAACTCCCTGCTCTATCGACCCAAGTCAGACGGTCTGGGTCACTTTCTTCAGGCCCGCGGGCTCATCGGGGTTAATACCGCGACTCACCGCCACATGGGCAACATCAATATAGAAGCGCTGCAATAAAGGCAGCGGCGCTACCCGCGGGTGCACACCCTTGGAAGGTACGTGCAAATTAATCAGGGTGCCGCCACGACGGATAATGTCCGCAATCTGCTCGCTGTGCGCCTGATACGACTCGTCTTCGATCGGCACATTGATCACCGTCAGCTGCTGCTCAACCAGGGTCACCGGGCCGTGCAGGAACTCCGCACTGGAGAATGACTCCGCATGAATGTTGCAGACTTCCTTGAGCTTGAGCGCCAGTTCGCGGGTGATGCCATAGCCCGGCCCACGACCCAGCACCACCAGGTTCTTGACCGAAGCCAGGTCTTCGGGGCGCAACTGGGTTTCTGCAGACACCGCATCGCGCAGTGCTTGCGGCAAATCGTCCACTGCCTTCAGCAGTTCTTCATCCTGCTTCCAGTTGGCAACCAACTGCAGCACCGCCGACAGGGTTGCCAGGTAGCTCTTGGTCGCAGCGACCGCTTTTTCCGGCCCCGCTTTCAGCGGCACCATCTGGTCGACAATATCTTTGATCGGTGCGGATTCATCGTTAACGAAAGCCACCGTATAGGCACCCGCCTCTTTTGCCATCTTGGCCTGGGCGAGGATGTCCGGACTACGGCCGGACTGTGAGATCACAATCACCAGGGAGTCTTCCAGCTTCAGGGTACGCCCATAGACACTGGAAACGGACGGGGCCGCCGCAAACGTGGGCGTGCCCGTTTCGATCTCAATCAGATACTTGGTAAATACACCGGCGTGGTCGGAAGAACCCCGCCCGACAATCATCACGAAGCGCGGCGGCTTGTTGCGCAAGCGCTCGCCCAGTTCCGCCATGACGGCCGCATTGCTCTGCAGCTGTTCTGCAATTCGATCCGGGGCTTCTCGAGCCTCGGTTTCCATAATTGTCATACCCATGATCCGTCTCCCTTAACGACTCCAGCGGGAAAATTCAATTCCGTTCCGTTTTGATGATCATCCGAACAATGCTTTACCATCGACATCGATGGAGCCAGCACTTCCGCTCGCCGCTTCAGCAACACACTGGCGAGCAAAATAAACACAACCAAACTCGGGCGGGTCCAACGCTTCCGCAACCCGCTCGACAACGTGCGGCGCCATCCACTGCTTCAGTCGCGGTGCCACACCGCCAATCAACGAAAGTCGTGGCGCATTCATTTCAAACAGCTTGTCCGCCAGGTCGCTGATATAGCTGGCGCCGTCACGCACGATAGCGAGAGCAACGGGATCGCCCGCTTCGGCACATTCCACCACCGGCACGGCGAGGCGCGCATAGTGACTGGAGGACTTGCCGCCGATACGTTCAAATACTTCCTGGGCGTCGCTGCTATCCAACGCTTGCAGCAGCTCTCCCTTGAGGCGGGAGTCTTCGGCGAGACCATCCAGGGCAAGGAACAGGTACTTCACCGCTTCCATACCCATCCACGCACCACTGCCCTTGTCGCCATGGGGAAAACCGTGACCACCCAGCAAATGGGCCTCGCCATTCACCCAGGCATAACCGCACGATCCGGTACCGGCAATAATCACAGCACCATCACCACCACGGTGTGCACCGAGGCAGGCAGAGTGTTGGTCGGTGGTCAAGAACATTTGCTTGAAGGGGTGCGCCCAGGCGTCCATCTCGTTGTAGAGACTGGGCATATTGACGCCGGCCAGACCGACGCCAGCAACCAGCTCACCGAGAGTTTCCGGAGGCAGACCGGCATCAGAGAGGGCGAGAGCCGCGGAGCGGACAATCGAGTCGATGGTCTGGGCATAGCCATGGAGTGGATTGGCGGGACCCGACACACCTGTGCCCAGCACCCGGTTATCACCATCAAGGATTGAGGCTCGACACTTACTGCCGCCACCATCGATACCGATATACAGAATTTCCCTGTCTCCCACAGCAACCATCAGAAACGGCCTCTAAGAATTTGTATTGTTATGTACCGCAACCGGGCTTCCCAATTCCCCCGGAGGTAGCGCTACGCGAGCCACAAAGGCTCCTGCGCTAACTAGTTGTCGCCATACTACAAGAACAATGACAGCGTTGTCATCAACTTTTTTAAAATTTCCTCTCTGCATGGGGACGAGCCTCCGTGGGGGCTTTAGAACACCTTCCTTTCAGTATGGTTCATTTCAGCAAAGGCAGATCCCCCTCACCGAATGTGTGCGACTTCACACGCCCGTCACACAAGGGTTCGACAATGCCACGCAGTTTGGACTGACACCGGGCAGCGCTGCTCCGCGGTACAACGGCCTCGCCAGCGCTCCCGCTTGCCGAGAAAGCCGCTCCGCAGGAAAGCCCTCTCATGAAACACGGTTGCAACAATCCTGTAACAATCGTTTGCCATATTCCCGCCCGCCATCCGTCCCCCCCAGGGTTTTTGCAAGGAGTCTTACTATGAGGGGTCTCTCCGCGCTGCATCTGTTGATCGCGCTTTCTCTATCCCAGCTATTGACGCCGACCGCCCAGGCGGCCGACACCCTGTTCCGCATGACCGGCTCCAATACCGTCGGCGCAGAACTCGCACCGCTGCTGGTCAAAGGGTATCTCACACAGCTTGGCGCCCAGAACATCCAGCAACGCAGTGCCGGCGAGCAACACTGGATTAGCGCCAACCTGCAGGGGCGCGATGTCCAGGTGCCGATTATTGCGCTCGGCTCCAGTACCGGATTCAAGGCCCTCAATCAGGACACCGCCGATATCGGCATGGCCTCGCGGCGAATCAAAGACAAAGAAGTGAAACTCCTGTCGCGCTTCGGCGACCTGTCCAACGCAGAGGCGGAACATGTTATCGGTCTGGATGCGCTTGTCGTAACGGTGCATCACAGCAATCCAATTTCGGAGCTCTCCCTGCAGCAGCTGCGCGACATCTACAGCGGAAAAATCCGTAATTGGCGCGAGCTTGGCGGCAGTGACCTGCCGATCCGGGCCCTGCACCGCGATATCGAATCGGGCACCCGCGCCACCTTTGATGGCGATGTGTTCGGACGCACCCCACCCCCGCGCCACGTTGCCTATGAAGTCTCCGGCAACAACGAGACACACGAACTGGTACTGACAACGCCCGGAGCGATTGGCTACCTGCCCTATGCGGATGCCGGCGATGTGAAGAAAGTCGCCATCCAGGCCGGCAACCTGCCGGCGACCGTACCCGACAGCGGCATCATTGCGACGGAAGACTTCCCGCTGACGCGGCGTCTGTATCTGTACCGGAACCCCACCCGCTATCACCCCCATGTCGACAGTTTCCTGCGCTATGCCGAATCGCGTATGGGCCAGGCGCAGGTTGCCGAAGTCGGCTTTATCGACCTGACACCCGTGACCCTGGATGTACCGGCCTACCCCAACGCGCCAGAGGCCTATCGGGCGTTGGCCGCCAAAGCACAGCGCCTAAGCATCTCATTCCGTTTTGACGACGGCAGCGCCCAGCTCGACAGCCGCTCGCAGAAGGATCTACTGCGCCTGCAGACGTATGTGGACGAATCTGAAGCCCCGGTGCAGCTTACGCTGGTCGGGTTTTCAGACCAGAAGGCAAAAGACCAGCATTCAGACCTGATTTCCCGCTTCAGGGCACTGAAGGTGCGCGGCGCGCTTCTCAGGGACCACAATGTTGGGGATAGCCGTGTCCTCGCCCTGGGTGCCTTTGCTCCGCTCACCGCCGATCAGGAGCATGCACCGGTCAAAAACAGCCGCGTCGAGGTTTGGGTACACTGAGCCCCTGTGGGGCCATCTATGATCCCTCTCTGATCCGAACCGTTCGGCAGCGCGTACGGCGCTGAACTATGCTGGAAATTGGAGCGCCAATGTATCCAGTCTCTGCTTTGCGCGCTGCCCCGGCATATCTCCCGTTCCGGCCCCTCCGGACCAAGAGCAAGGATCGACCACATGGCACGCCGTATCGGCAGCAGCGCCCACACAGGTTTTCGCGCGCGGACATCCCGGCGCGTTTTTGCCCTGGTGGTCCTGTTGTTGAGCAGCCTGATCGCCAGCTGTTCCAGTATCCAGTTTGCCTACAACCAGCTCGATCGCTGGATGCGCTGGCAAATTGACGACTTTGTCGATCTCTCCGCCCAGCAAGACACCCAGCTCCGCGTCGCGCTGGACAGCTTCCACCAATGGCACCGCAAGACGCAGCTCCCCCTCTACGCCGACTACTTCTCTTCCCTCGCTGCTGAAGTCCAGCAGGGCACGGATCTGGTGACGCGTCTCGATGAAGTGGAAAGCAAAGTCGACAAGTTCTGGCAAACCAGCAGCACCCAGCTGTATGACATCATGCTGCCACTCACGGCGAGCCTGACCCCGGAGCAGGTAAACGAGATTGCCGCAGAGTTGGAAGACAAGCGCCAGGATTCCCTGCGCAAGTGGCAAAAGTCACCGGAGAAGATCGAGCAGCGCCGACGCAAGCAGATTCGCAAGCAAAGCGAGCGCTGGCTCGGCTCGCTGTCTGCAGAGCAGGAACAGCTCATCGCAGACTGGGTTCACCAGGTGGGTTACAACCCCCTGCTCCGCGACCAGCAACGTCGCCTCTGGCAAGCCAACTTTGTCGATATCCTGCGCCGCCGGCCGGACGACTACCAGCAACAGCTACTCAATTTGATGCAGGACCCACAGCGCCTCTGGAGCGAGGAATATCGTCAATTGCAAGCGGAGCGCGAGCGCCAGGCCCGCATCCTCAGCGAACGCATCCTGTCCACTATCTCTGAACGCCAGCGGCAACATCTGGTCCGCACCCTGAACGAGTACGCACACGACTTTCGCGTCCTGTCTGCGCAATAAATCCAAGAAAAAGTGCTCGCAAGCACGCAAAAAACCCATTCAAACAAGCGTTTCATGAAAAAAATCGCGCAGGCGCGTATATTTGCCCCACATTTCGGCTGACGGACGGGCACGGCACTGGTAAGCTCGCCCTTCCTTAAATACACCCAGTAACCAACAGAGGAATCCCCGTGCGTATCGACCCCGCAAGCAACGAGCAATTGCAGCAATGGGAACAAGAGCTCAACGCGCAATACCAGCGTATCTGCCAGCATGAGCTCAGCCTGGACCTGACCCGCGGCAAACCCTCGGCAGAGCAACTCAACCTCTCTGATGAGCTCGACGGGATCCTCAAAGGTGATTATCGCGCGGCCGACGGAACCGACACCCGTAACTACGGCGGCCTGGAAGGACTGGAATGCGCGCGCAAACTGGGCGCCGATATTCTGCAGGTACCGAACGAGGAAGTCTTTGCCGGCGGCAACAGCTCCCTGACCCTGATGTATCACGCCGTACTGACCGGCTATCTGTTCGGCTTCGCCGGGAACACCCCATGGCGTGATATGGAGGCCCCCAAATTCCTCTGCCCGGTGCCCGGCTACGACCGGCATTTCTCGATCTGCGAACAGCTTGGCATCGAGATGGTCAATGTACCGATGACCGCAACCGGTCCGGATATGGACGCGGTCGAGCAAATGATCCAGCAAGACCCGCAGATCATTGGCATGTGGTGCGTACCCAAGTTCTCAAACCCCACCGGGGCCACTTACGACGGCGACACAGTCAATCGACTGGCGCGACTCGGCCAGATCGCCAATCCCGGTTTCCGCATTTTCTGGGACAATGCCTATGCGATCCACGACCTGGATCACCTGGTCAACCTGCCGAGTATCCGCGATGCGAGCCTGGCCAACGACAGCGCCGATATCGTGCTGCAATTCGCCTCCACCTCCAAGGTCACCCACGCCGGCGCAGGGGTCGCATTTGTCAGTGCCAGTCCGGCCAACCTGGCCTCACTGAAGCAGCAAATGCAGGTCATGACTATCGGACCCGACAAGGTAAACCAGCTGCGACACTCACGCCTGTTTGCCGAGTTCTCCCTGCTCAAAGCGCATATGCAACATCACGCGGCACTGCTGAAGCCGAAATTTGCCTGCGTGCTGGACCAGCTCCAGGAAGCCTTTGCCGATAGCGATTTGGGCGAGTGGGAAACGCCGGAAGGTGGTTACTTTGTCTCTTTCAACACACGCCCCGGTTGTGCCGCCGAGGTGGTAAGACTGGCCGCAGAGGCGGGCGTTAAGCTCACGCCCGCGGGTGCGACCTTCCCGTACGGCCGCGATCCGGAAGACCGCAATATCCGTATCGCACCCAGCTTCCCACCGCTGGAAGAACTGGACACCGCCATGGCAGTACTGGTGCTCTGCATCAAGCTCGCCAGCGTGCGTCAGGTACTCGCCGCCGGATAATGCGGCAAGCGACCTCGGCAATAAAAAAGGGCGACACTCAGTCGCCCTTTTTTATTGCCAACAATACGCACGCCTCAACCGCTGAGATAGCGCCGCGCAAACTTGGGATCCACCCGCTGCAGGTCCACAACCACCAGGCCATCTACCGAGTCGCAAAAATCCGGATCGACATTAAAGGCGTGGAAGCTGGTTCCGCCGGGCAGCGTCAGTGCAGTGTACTTTTTGAAAAGCGGGGGCAACATGACCCCCTCTTCTTTCAGCAGCTGCTTCAGCTGCGCCATATCTGCAGCGGCATCCTCACTCAACGGCGGCAGATCGGCGCTTTCCTGAAACGGCAGGCGGGCATCGCCCATCGGGGTGTCGGTCGCAAAATGCCGGAGGAAATAGCGCACAATGGCCGATTTGGCGCGGACAGAAAAATTCCCGGGCATCGATACCGGGCCAAACAGATAGCGCACCTCATTCTGTGCAAGCCAGCGCCCGATACCCAGCCACAGCAAGTCCAACCCGCGTCCACGCCAGTATGCCGGCAACAGGAAACTACGGCCCAACTCCGCGGAGCCAGGTAGTGACTCCTGCGGCGCCTGCGCATAGTGAAACAGGGTGCTGCTGTAAATCTGCTCCGGCTGCAGATGACTGGTACTCACCACACGATACGCACCGGCGATTCGCTGTTGCTCGCTATCCCACAGCAACAGGTGATCGTACCAGGCATCGAAGGCATCCCAATCTCGACTGTTGCCGGTTCCCTCCCCCACTGCGCGGAACGCCACTTCGCGGGTCCGTGACAATTCGCGCATTACCGGGCAGTCGCCGCGCTGGCGATACCAGTAAACACGGAAGTGACCTTGCTCAACGAGCACCGGACTTTCCGCCAACGCTGCGGCCACCTCTGCAACCGGCTCACTCGCGGCAATAATTTCAGGACCCAACGGCTTCGGGGATTTGTGCAGCCGGTGCACATGACGCCGCCACAACCTTGCCTGCGCGCGGGGTGCCAGTGGCCAGGCTCGAAAGTGTTCGGCCTCTACCGGGCTACCTACGCGTAAATCAATACCGCGGTGACTCTGCTTGAACATTTCCCGCACCAGCCACAGGGTCGAGAGTGGCTTGTTGAGCATCGACAAGCCATAAAACCATAAGGAGTTCCGACCGCGAACCTGCACCGGCAGAATGGGTGCGCCGGTCTTTTCTGCAAAGCGGATAAACCCCGGATTCCATGCGCCATCACGCACGCCCTGCGGTGTCAGCCGGGAAACCTCACCGGCGGGAAATACAATGATCACTCCACCCGCATCCAGATGCTGGTAGATCCCCTCCACGTCGGTGCGGCGTGTACGCCCTTTGAAATTGTTCACTGGCAGCAGGTGGCTGCGCAGTGGTTCGATATTCCACAACAGCTGGCTGGCCACAGCCTTCACATCTCGCCGAACCCGCGCAACCATATCGATCAGGGCCAGGCCATCCAGGCTCCCCAGGGGATGATTGGCGACAATCACCAGCGGTCCGCTTTGGGGGATTCGCTCGAGGTCCGAGGGCGTAATGTCGTAGCGAAAATCAAAGAACGCAAAAACCTGCCGGATAAAGTCGATGCCCCCCAGGTGCGGATACAGTCGACCAAACTCCCGCAACTGCTCTTCACAACAAATTTTTTTCAGGGTTGCCGACACCAGTTTGCGCGTGGGCCGCTGCGGTGCCGCGCTGTACCAGGGGTTCTGCTGTAACAGGTTTTCCAGCTGAATCATGCCGCCACCGCTTCTGTCATGATGTGGGCGATCTTTGGCGAGCGATGCCAGTGCAACAGGTCGAAGCGCCCATCCTGCAATTCCACCACGGCGCTCATGGTATCGACCCAGTCCCCGCAGTTCGCATACGTGACGTTTTGCCCCTTCGCCTCACAGTCGCGCAGGGCTGCACGGTGAATATGGCCGCAGATGATCCCATCGAGTCCACGCCGCGCGGTTTCGCGGATAGCAATGCCCTCAAAGTGATTCATCATCCGGCGCGCGGCATGCACGCGGTTTTTTACGTGATTGGCCAGCGACCACCAGGGCAAGTCGAAGCGCCCGCGCCAATAGTTGATCCAGCGATTAAAGCGCAGCATCAGGTAATAGCTCTGATCACCGATGCGATAGCTGATGGGATGCACGCGGATGTCGTGTTCAAACTGATCACCGTGCGTAACCCAGTGTCGCCGACCGTCGACACCGGTGTGGACCCACTCACGCTCAATCTGAATATTGCCCAGACGCTTGCCCGCCCAGCTGCGCATCGGGGCATCGTGGTTACCGGGAATGTAGATGACATTGCGCGTCACACTGCTGATATCGGAGAGCATGTCCAGTAGCATCGACGAGGCCTGGCACCAGCTGCCCTTGCCCTGGGAGATCGCTTTCATATCGAAGATATCGCCAACCAGATACAAGGTGTCGGCCCGATGTTGGGCGAGAAAATCAGCGAGCCGATGCGGCTCACTATCCCGACTGCCCAGGTGCACATCTGAAATCCAAATTGCGCGATAACGATTGCCCATTGCAAAGCTCCCATTTCGGTTTGGGCAACTCTGCGCCATTTTGATGACAGTGCGACGGACGTTTTTTGAAGGTTATGTTGCTGTGCAGGGCGGCAGGAATCTCAGCGACCGGAACCGGGTTTCCGGTTTCAATATTGGAGAATGAAACCTGCAAGATTCGACCGGTAATCCGGACCGCAGCTTGAGTGCGAAGGGCTAGGGTTCCGGGACAAACCCGACAATCCGCAGCGGCCCGCCACTCCCGCCCTTGATTTTCATCGGCAGTGCCACGATCCAGAAACCACGATCCGGCAATGACTGCAGGTTCGCCACATTTTCAAAGGCGGGAATATTGCGCTTGAACAACACCTGATGGGTTTCAAACTGGGTGGAGCCACCGAAGTCGATACTCGGGGTATCCAGCCCCACCGCCTTGATACTGCGCTTCTGCATCAGAAATTCGGCTGCCTCCGGCGACAGCCCCGGGAAGACCAGCTTTTTGACCGCCGCCTCGCCCCGCTCCGCCGTACCCATATACTTCTCCCTGTCGGGCCAGAACTGCGCATTACCGGTATCAAACAACACGATACTGCCGTCCGGCACCAGACCATGCTGGCGTTCCCACCGCTGAATATCCTCGACCGAAATCTGGTAGTTACGATCCTTGCCGATGCGGTCGGCAACCCGAATGATCACACCCGGACCAATGGTCTGCTCAATGGGAATCTGGTCGACCGACTGCTGGCCGCGCGCAAAGTGCACCGGCGCATCAATATGGGTACCGCCGTGCTCTGCGGTCTTCAGGTTATAGGCAGAATAGTAAAACCCCGCATCAGACTGCCCCTCGAATACCGTAGTCTTCTCGAACTTGTCTGCCGTTGGCCAGTAGATGGTCTCGTCAGAATAATCGTGGGAAAGATCGACCCAGCGGCCCTTGAAGGGGTCGTCGGCGGCGTACGCAGAAGAGACAAACAGCAACGCGAAAGCGAGACGTAAGGTCACATGCAGCATGGTGATGATTTCCGGTTCGGCAAAGAGGGATTCACAGCATCTTATTGTTGGGCCCCGCAATAGGCCTCTGCCTCTTAAAGTAGCCGAAACCGGCAGCCCGCGCCGCAGACTCCGGCGCCTCGGCACAGGCCTCAGGCCAGGCAGGCATCCCAATACGGCGTACCGGAAAAGCGCTCGGCAAAGTAATCGATAAACACCCGTACCTTGGATGCAAGCAATCTGGAACTCGGGTACACCGCCCAAATCGCCGTATCGGAGACCAGCGGATAGTCTGCCAGTATCTGTACCAGCTCCCCGCGCTGTAACTGTTCAGAGGCGCTCCAGGTAGAATTGATGGTGATCCCCACCCCATGCACACACGCATCCCGCACACATTCACCATTGTCCGTACGAAAGCGCCCCGCTGGCCGAATGCTGAGGGGGCCATCCGGGGTGTCGAACAGCCAGGACTCGAACCCGGCCAATCGGATGCACTGATGCCCACGCAGGTCCTGCGGATGCTTAGGCGAACCATATTTTTGCAGATACGCCGGGGCAGCGCACAAGACACGGCGGTCCGTCGCCAGGCGCCGCGCAACCAGTGCAGAATCCCGCAGGGCCGCATTGCGAATGGCCACATCAAAGCCGCCCTCGACCAGATCAACAATGGTGTCGGACAGGCGCAGGTCCACCGTCAGATCCGGAAAGCGCGAGAGAAAGTCATCCAGTGCGGGCATCAGGTGCATGCGGCCAAAGGACGCCGGCGCAGCAACGCGCAGCGTGCCGGACGGGAGTGTACTACCCGCGCCTACCGCGGCTCGGGCCGCCTCGACACTCGACAACACCTCTTCTGCGTGGGGGAGAAACGCCCTGCCCTCTTCCGTCAGCGAGACCCGGCGCGTGGTGCGGTGCACCAGTCGAACGCCCAGGGCGCTTTCCAGCTTGCTGATATGGGCGCTGGCAACCGCCGGGGAAAGACCCAGTTCATGCCCGGCCGCACTGATATTGCTGGTTGCGGCAAGACGCACAAACAGCCGCAAATGCTCAAGATTCATCACACATTATCAACTTTTTCTAAAAACTGATTAACCCAATAGGTCGATTATCACCAAAATCCGAGCAAATTATACTGGCAGCATTCACCAATCAGGGAGAGCAACCATGAAAGCAATGATCGTGAAGGAATTTGGCGGGCCGGACGTCTTCGAACCCGCGGAGGTCCCGACACCCGTCGTGCAGCCGGGGCAGGTATTGGTGCGCATTGTCGCCACCAGTGTGAACACCGTGGATACCATGATCCGCCAGATGGGGCCGGAGCTGCCATTGTCGCCCGAGCCTCCCGCCATTCTGGGGATGGATTTTGCCGGCACCGTCGAGGCGGTTGGCGAAGGCGTTACCGGTTTCGAGGCCGGGGACGAGGTATTCGGCTGCGCCGGTGGACTGGCGGACCTGCCCGGTACACTGGCGGAATACATCTGTGCGGATGCGCGCCTGATTGCCCGCAAACCCAAAAACCTGAGCATGAGAGAAGCTGCCGCCCTGCCTCTGGTGGGCATTACGGCCTACGAAGGTTTACAGAGAGCAGGCATCAAAGAGGGCCTCAAAGTCCTCGTCCATGGCGGCTCCGGTGGAGTCGGCCATGTCGCGCTGCAGCTGGCGCGCCACTTCGGCGCCAGGGTCTATTCCACCGGGGGCGGCGCGCAGCAACTGGCCCTGATCGAACAACTGGGCGCCGAGCCCATCAACTATAAGACGGAATCCGTTGCCGACTATGTGCAAATGCATACCGACGGAGCGGGCTTCGACATTGTGTTCGACTCGGTGGGGGGCGCCAATATGGCAAACTCATTCGAAGCAGCTGCGCTCAATGGTCAGGTCGCGAGTACCGTCGCGTTGGTAGAACTGGATCTCTCCACCGCACACTTCAAGGGACTCTCACTGCATGTGGTGTTTATGCTCATCCCGATGCTGCACGACTTCCATCGGGAAGATCACCATCACATCCTGTCTGAACTGGCCAAAATCTGCGAGGCGGGTGATCTCAAGCCCGTGTTGGACGATACCAGCTATACACTGGAAGAAATTGGTCAAGCGCATGAACGGCTAGCCAGCGGTCAGGCAATGGGCAAAGTGGTAGTCAGTATCTGACTCCCACCACACGGGTACTGATCACCCTGTAGAAGCCTGCATGGTGGTGACGAGGCACGCTCTTCACCACCTGCTGTCCCTCCTGGTCAATGCTCGATCCAGGGAAGCGCGCACCCGCATCACACCAATGGAACCACAACGCCTGATGGACAACTAATCAACGCGCGCATCTGCCGCGGCAACCCGCGACTCGAATACCCGAGAAACCCCACTGAACACCACGACCCCAAGAAAGCTGGCCAGGAAATCGTAAGCATCCAGCGTACGTTCAGGCAGAAAGTACTGACTCAACTCCTCCAGCGAGAAAAAAGCCGTAACGAGGGCGCTACCCCAATAGCTCTGGAAGCGACCAATAGACAGCCTGCGAAACCGGAATGCCAGATTGGCGAGCAGCGCAAGCACGCCAAACAACAGAAAATGACCGATCTTATCCCCATAAGGGAGCACCTTCACCAGATCAAAAAAGATACTGGAATACCCCCCATTGGCGAGGTAGATCACCCAGAGAATAAACAGCGCAAAGCAGCAGAACAGGAGGCCCGACAACTTATACATCATATTGGCAATCCATCACACATACCGAAAAATCGCCTGAAGCTATTCACCGAAAACTCAGGAATCAATCGCGATATTACCCTCTTCAGATTGAAGAAAGAGCGTATAGGGGAGCACAACCGTATCGGTAATGGCACATGCGGCAGTATCGAGCATATAGAAGCCCAGAAACCAATTAAAGTTTGGCGTATTCGAGTTCGAATTTAACTTGCAGAGATTGTAGGACACACCACCGTAGGCTCTGGAAGTACTTTCACACTGCGTTCTCTGCTTCTTCAGATTACTCACAATCTGTTCATCGGAACTGGACAACGAAGTCACCGTTCCACACCCGGTCAGCAGAGTGGATAACACTATCAACCATAGTCTGTTCATATTCCTGATCCTAAAGCCACGATATATGGCGTTCAAAAAGAAACAGCGAGCATCCGTCAAAATCCTGCAGGGAAAAACGAACAGATCCACCACCGGCTGACAACCTCACCTTTACTTATCAGCTGTGTACTTCGAAACGAAGCTCACCACCAATGACATCGACCGAACCAAAGTCACCAGATAAGTGAAACCCGTTCCCCGTTTGACGTAATGCCTCTATATTGCCGTAATCCAACGTGCCACTCGCATCTATAGAGAACCGCGTTGATTCGATGGGATTTAAGCCAATAACGTTTTCAACACTGATAAACATCAGCGTTGCCTTGCGATAGCAGGTGTATTCACCATCAACGGGCTTTAAGTAATACTCGGACTCTGGCCAAATGCTTGCCTCGAGCTCAAACCGAAGTTGATCACTTTCTCGCAACCAGGTCAGAACAAAAGAATCATTTAAATCGATCCCCTTGAACAGCACTATTTGATTCCAATGCATCCTAATCTACGTATAACGCCCCAAGCTGGGCACAATTGAAAGGACTTCGAGCCGGTGGTAAGTAACCTACGATGGTTCGCTACATCTCAATTGGCACATCATAAGCGATTTCACATAAAGGCCCCAACGTTACTCTATGCCCAGTACCACCTTCGTTTCGCTCAACGCGAACATGCGGCTTATAGAATACGATGATCTTTGAGCCGTCTAAGAGTCTGTTTGATCCATC
The DNA here is from genome assembly GCF_056158985.1 of Microbulbifer sp. ABF4_148. Taxonomy (NCBI): domain Bacteria; kingdom Pseudomonadati; phylum Pseudomonadota; class Gammaproteobacteria; order Cellvibrionales; family Microbulbiferaceae; genus Microbulbifer; species Microbulbifer sp. ABF4_148. The sequence continues at coordinate 1,802,733 of NZ_JBSWUI010000001.1, read as the reverse complement.
AAAGGAAAACAAACGAAATCCAGAATCCCCAGCCCTGGACTTAAGCGCAATTTTTGCGTCCTGACCTTGAAGCAACGCCCCCCTTAGGTCCATGTTCTTCCATATCTTAGGGACTGAAAGCTCTACAGCATAAAGACTACCGTCTCCGCCACTATTGGAAGGACTTATATTCAAATAATACAGTAGATCATCATCACTGCATGAAAGTACCAATGATGGATACAACAAAATGGCCAATGACAAGAAGATTCTCATATTGAAATATCACGCACGTGATCAGGATAATTAAGCCGGCTCATTCTCCGTACACACATAGAATCGAAGTAAATCTCGCGGAATACGCACACTACCAGGCACTCCCTGAAAGCCTACAAAACCCCGGGCTAACAGCTTGCGCATGCGAAACGAAACTACGACCATGTCCGACAGCTTTGAGGGTTGCCGCCCTTATCGAAACCCCAGGCCTTTATTTTTCGAGATGATGGGTCAATTACTTCATAAATCAAACATTTACCCACCCACGCTTTATTATGAAAGTGAGGAAGCACTTCAGAAACACTATAACGGTACACCAGATCACCTTCCTCGTTCTCACTAATACGTATGAGCCCTTGCCCGGCAATAAGAAAGTCTGAACGGATCAGCTCACCAGAGTTCGGCCAAGTGTATGGCTTTAATTCTACGACCTTCGTTCCAATTGACTGATTTCTAAGACTGACAAAGTCACCATACCCTACGGCACAACCCGTCAAAACAAGCATAATAAAGACTAGACAATATCTATGCATCGATTGAGCGATAATGGCGAAATTGGAACGAACAGCGGCAGTACTGGGTGGACCGCATAGACTCAATCGAGGAGCGGCATGCGCCGGCTAGACGCCTAAGGGTTGTCACTGTAGATCTTCCTTCCAATGCCCACAATACGGTATCGGGATGGTCCACACACTGCGATAGGACCACCAGCATACTCCCCGTCTTCATAGATCAACTCGATCACTGTCTTGGCCGCCGCCAACTCACTCAAGCATACCCGCAACGTGGAACTCTCCTGATCCAGCCCCCTGACCCTTAACTCGGATTCCACCTCAGCACCTTCATTCGAGCCAAAATGCGCTATGGAACTTCGCATGTAAGTCCTTAGGAACGCGGTGGACAACACTTGTCCGCCATAGGTTTTTGGCACAATAATATCAAACGGGTAACAGCCTTTCGCAGCAAACGGCTCTGGTACAAGAGGATTGATCTTATACGGAAATTCTGAACCGTCCCCGCAGGCGCAAGCCAAGACCGGAAAGGCTAACAGTAACCCAAGCAATCTATGTTTCATTGTAATACTTCCGCCTGCCGGAGCGTCTTACCTTAAACGCCCATTTCAAGACATAGAGAACAGCGATCTAGAAAAAATCACATTCGAGAGCGAATGACCCGAGGAAGGTCCAAATATCGGAGCACGTCAACCAGCCCCATGTCGTCACTATTCGTGATATTTACGAATCACTGCGACCTTTCCGTCCTCCATTTCTAAAACTTCCATCATGGTTTGACGATATTCGACGGTTTCCTTGCTTTCAGGATGTATCCCCTTTGCATAGTTCTTGTATCTAATGGCAACGGCAGAATGATTAAACACAAAGATATCGATAAGCTGACTACTGTATTCGGTATGCGCACCCAAATAAAAAGTCATGCCCTTACGCATATTTTCCTTTCCATCCGGTGTACGGGAACCATCCGGCTCCCAGGGCAGATGGGTATGCCCGATATCGTCAGTAAGTAACTCAAGATAGCTTTCGAGATCCTGCTCAGTCGCACCGGGAGCCTGAGTAGCAGTCATTCTCGCGAAATAGGTTTGTGCGAACTGCTCCAAATCAACTACGGATTCCTCCGCGTGAAGATGAAAAGAAAAGATCATTATGTATACAGCTGACAGGAACTTCCTCACCTAAACCTCCTATTTAGTCTTCAAAAATTGTCTGGCCATTTGCTACGATCCAACACGCAACACAGCAATAACCCTGAAAAGGTGGACAAAGTAAACTGTCCGGCAGTGGACCAAAGGTCCAGCGCAAGTTACCTGTCCTTGTAATAAAGCTCCCACTGTCACTCTAAACAACAAATATACATAAAAAGCTAACAGCGGCACACATAGAGAAACTGCAATTGTATTGCTATACAGCTTACTGCTCGGCAGGCATTCATAGAACAAAAACTTGATAGACGTCATTACCAATCCCGCTATTCCGACAACATGCCCCCCTATTAACGCCACCAAACCAATACCAAATACAGAAAACGCACCGCCATCACCTGAGCCATCGTCGATCAAAAGTAGAAATTTTAAGATTAGCGCCAAGGTTGTAGCAGCGGCGATTATCGCCAAAAACAGCAAAAATAAATATGTAGCTCGAATCATACTTTCGCATTATAAAGGCTGGACCTACCACCGGAGTACTTAGTACGGGGGTCACTGTCCGATAGGAGCGCAGGCAACATGCTCTTGCTAGGTTTCTGGTTCGACGGGAAAGCCCTCTGGTTGACTTACAAATTCAGCCACAGGAAGTTTATTATTTTTTCCAGCCCAGTAAAGTAAACCTGACGGCTCTAGCTGCAATGGTACCGAACAGCGTTTAAGTATAATGCCACTACAATAAACCTCGGATGCATACTCGGGATAGGTACCGAGCACAAATTCGTATAGCTTTCCATTGATACTGTACGCCCAAGAGTCAGCCTTTATATTGTTGAGCATTGCCACTGAGCCAGTCTTTTTGCTTCCAATTTCTACGCAAGGACGATCATCGTTCTGAGTATTACATACTACAATAGGTGCACCTGTATTATTGAAAAGCTCCATTTCAATTAAGAACGAACAGCCACCAAGGCTAAGAATGAACAATATAGTCGCTAAGTATTTCATTATTACCTTGTTCACAATGCCCGGCTTCCGGGCGGACTTGCAGCTACGGACCAGCGGAAAGGCCGTACCAGCTCCGCGGAGTCGATAACAGCCGGTTGTTAGTTACCTGTCCCCGAAGCATCTATAATTCCATACGAATATTCAGGACCAGGAGAAATTCCGACCACTCCGACCTCAAACCCACCATAAGAAGCGCTAGCGCCCAGCCAAGATGGCTTTATCCACCGCTTGTTTGTTCTAATTTTATATGATTCGATAACGAATTTATCCAATAGCTTGTTATCAATATTTTCGATGAATTTTAAGCAAATCTCTTTACTTGGCTCTTTATCGAATTCTCGTTTAAATTCTTCACCATCGACTGCCTTCATATTCTTCGGCCAATCGACACCCGTACGAACTACAAGTTCTCTGTATGACTCGCTGAGTTTTTCATCTAATTCCGGGTGATATATTTGGCACGATTTTACCGACAAGATAACCTTCAATGAAACAATGTCAAAACTAGGCATACCTAATTGTGCTACTGCATTATGTGAAAACAGCATCGGTAGCATCATCACATTCAGTAAAACTTTTTTCATTTTACTTTCATTTCATATACTTTTCTTCTACACAGAATGTGTGCATACACAATCCCACTACAACGGGCGACTTTGTAACTGGTTATTTTCGCGCTCATCAAGCATTAAAAGCATACGACCTAGAAGATGCCACATTAAAAGCCTTATCGGCGGTGGAGTGCTTCATGGCATACTTACCATTTTCAACGCGGGCATTCTACTCAGCCCACGTTGACTAACAATTTAAAGTTAATGACTGGAATTAAGCTTCTCTTGCAAAGCCATCAATGTGCCAGAGATTACAAATGTCATATGGATAATAACACGCCACATAACAAGACTCTCATCGCTGTCTTCGGTCATGGTCAGAAACACTTTTAACAACTCTATTGATGAGATAGCAACGATAGAGCCAATCACTTTGATCTTTAGGCCTGCAAATCCAACTTTGCCCATCCAACCCGGACGGTCTCCGTCATCTTCCACTTCAATTTTAGAAACAAAGCTTTCATATCCGCTAAATACGATTATAAAAATCAAGCTGGCAATAAGAGAAATATCGATCAGCGTTAAAATATGCAGGATAACTTCTGACCCGCTAAGTTCATTTAGATTAAGAATAATACTTCCTATCTCTTTTATGAACTTCAACAACAACACAAAAACCGCAGCAACCAAGCCAACAAAGAACGGCACCAAAAGCCATCGACTGGCAAACAAATTACGCTCAAATATTTCTTCAAAGTTTTTCATTCTAACCTCCAATGATGTAGCTAATTTTCGATTCGATAATGCACGCAGATAATGGCCATCGAGAGGCCCCATTATCTAGTATTGACTACACCCCATTTTAATTTTTTCACAACTCTTCGTTTTACCACATTTTGCCTACGCTGTGCTCATGCGCAGCGGACCGTGTGCGCTCTTTGTGAGATTCTGGGAGCGAAGCGACCGCGATAGAATCTGCACAGCGAAAACTGGCCAGCTAGGTGCGCAGGACCGGAGCCATTTACGCGGCATTGTTATACGCTTCCCTCGCTTTCAACTACGAGGACGCGCACTTCACCCCGCGGGTGGGCAACATGCTCCGTACCTACAGAAGCATAAAATATATCTCCAGCTTCCAATACAGCTACGTCTTCAGTGCCATTCAATCGATAGTGCATATCTACTACACCATCCAACACTACGAAGACCTCTTCTCCGTCGTTTATGTGCCATTTGTATGGCTTGTCAGTCCAATGCAGCTTGGTCGTAATCCCTTGCATATTTGCAATTTGTTTGGCACCCCAAGCGTGGTCGGCGGTGAAACATCTACCTCTTATGACTTTCATCTTTTAGCTACTTACCTGTAACTCAATATCATTGCCTATAACGCGCCACACTAGGACAGATAACCAAGCGTTGCATTTCGGCTACCCCTGCCCCCAACGGAAGCAGTAGCTGCGGCATGTTATGTGAACGTGCATTGTACATCTACTGTTCACTCTCAGTCTTTCTTATCTGCCTTTCGCTACGTCGCTTTTTCCGCTCAGCGTCTTTATATGAGTACTTTTTACCAAGCTCTTCAGTATCTGGATCGTTCTCTTCCAGCATGCGATGCATCTCTCGAGCGGACTTACCGCCATAAACACCTTTTACGGTTTTATGGATACTTCTACTCATATTCGATCATTCCTTGTATGACAACGCCGACGGCAGGCATAGCTTACCTTGTGCAGCTGAGCGCATAAATCGGAGCGTAGTGATCTTCTCAGACAGCGCACGAGGTAAGCCGTGCCGGAGATGGCCAAAGACCCGGGAATAGCCAAAGACCCGGGGCCACTTGCCTGAATTTGTTATCCCTATCCGCTTGATGGAACCACCTGATATGTACCGGAGCCATAAGTTAAGATCCCATTAGACAACATGTAGATAAACACTAAAACGGAGATCACAATGACCATCAAGTGGACCACTAAGGCGTGCCTGGCAAACTCTGATAAATAACGAGACTTACTGGTGACCCCCAATACACTGAAAGTAGCGAACGGAAGCAAAATAATTAGCGAAATTCCTGCTAAGAAGAAATACCCGACGTATTCTTCATAGTAGTACGGGAACCAAGATTCATAGAATGCCGTGAATGTGAGAAAGTATGCGGTAGTTCCCAGTGCTAATGTGGCAATGTAAAGAAATAATTTTTTCAATTTGAATACCAGAGTTCCTGATACAGGCATAACGCCCGGCCTTGGGGCCGACTTGTAGCCGCAAAGCGGCGGAAAGACCAACCCTGCACCGCTGGGCCGCCAACAGCCGCTTGTTTTAGGGCTACTCTCTGATTGAGATGGAGGGTCATTGACAGACCTAACCAGAGCACACTGTCCATTTTTACAACCAGGCGCCGCAAATTCACATATTAAGAACCCAGTGATGCAACTTAACTGGTCTGACATCTAAAGAACGGTGGGGGGCGCAGGTTCGAAGTAAATTGCCCGGCCTTATTATGGAGCCCTACCATGAGATTTGATCCATGGCATTCCTGTACGAGGAAAGAGCTTTGTACGTAGCCACTTTAAAGGATACTCTTTGCCTCAATACCTGGTACAGAAATACTGGCACTAGCCAAAATACAAAAATTATTCCCTGCGACACCAATCCGACAATTACTATTTCGCTCTCGAAACCTTCGACTAGAAAGAAGAACAGTACTAGTAAATTGATACAAACCAATACGAACAGAGCACGACGTGCATCCTTAATCAATACATCTTCTTCTACATTTTCTTGCTTGTTGCTCATAGTTGAGAAGCTTCAGTACGCCAATAGCAACGGCGATTTTGGCACGGCAAAGCCGCGGAAAAGGCATCCGCCCCGCAGCGGCGAATGAGCTATGTTTGATATGTTCATTACCTCAAAAAATATCAAAAATATTTCCCTTATAACTACCTTGGAAAGACTCAATCTCAACGCCTACCTCATTCGCGAACTTCTCTCCAATAGATCCAGCCCTCTCGTACGAATACCCCCATGACTTTCTAAGCACAGGAACATCCTTAAGGCCTGTAACCTTACTGGGATGATAACTTGATAGAATAACTTCATCGATTGTCACTCCCTCAGCCACCTCGAGATGCCAATCTACAGATTCATATGAAGTCAATAAGAGAGTCACGGACTCTGCCTCTGGGTTATTTTTAACAATCACATACACCTTGCCCTCTTGAGGCTGACGAAAACCTCTCTGCTTTCCATCCGGATAACTTCCTTCGTATACCCCAATCATATGTGCCATCTTCACTTTCTCTAAGGACATATTTGAACCGGAAACATTCTCCCCATCCAGGGCATCCCCACCCTTAAAAGCGAATGTAAATACAATATATGAAACAAATATTCCAACGCCGATGCCAAAACCTTTTACAAAATTCATTAAGATGATCCTCACCAAATCTCTACAAAAGCACAACGCCTCAATAACAGGCCCAGATCTGCTGCATCCTCCACCGAAGGCACGAAGTTAATTGACTTGTTAGGCTAACGAATAAGTTCCTTAAACATCTTTACGAGATAAAAGAACCCTGGGATGACAAAGGACGCCAAAATCAATGCACTAACAATTGCGCCAAGCAGAGCCTTACATCTGAACCATAGACTATAGTTCCACTCAGATGTCTCGCCATTTATATCTACCTCGACAACTTCTACACCATAAATTCGCCTGATTTTTTCGGAAATTTTTTCTTCCGAAAAAGGACCCAGCTCAAATGGCTTCTTTATTTCGATAACGCCATCTTTTATGTAAATAAACCATTTATACCATATGCCATCATCTTCATATGCTTCTCTAGACAATTTTCTAATTTTTCCAGAATGCAATTCGAACGGCTCTACCTCTTCATTATCTGGCGTTTCCAATTTAATGCCCTCACCACCAATTTCAATATGCCAATCGCCTCGAAAGTTTCTAATTCTATTAATTTGATATACTATTAAATATAGAATCACAATTCCTAAGAGAGACAACACAAACGAGAGAAATAATTTAACCATCTCGGGTGGCTTTCCAGATGTATCCCCATTAAAAATCGACAACGATCCACTGATAAGTAAAATAAAAATCAAAGACAACAGTGCACAATCGAAAATTACTTTTCTTATTGATGAATGAGTCTCTTGATACATTTTCTAACCTAACGCAGCGTTTAGCCGCGACCAAAATGGGTGACTTTTGTAGTAAAAGCGCAGCGACGACAAAAGGCGAATAGTTTTGAACGTCGCGCTGCAAAGCTTTATTAGATACGCGCTAAAAAGCTACTGAAAGACTTGCATATACAGCATCTATATCTGCACCCGAGGTTTCATACTTTTGGGCATTTACTCCGAAATGAATACTTTCTGAAAGAGCATAAGAAATACGTGCCCCGTAAAAAGCAGCGGACTCCTCGCCTCCGTTATCGGCTGCAAGGTTTGGATCTACTGCAGTGCCTCCGGTCCAGCTTTTACTTAAATCAAGCAGAGAAATTCCGACCATCCCAGACACTGTAACTGAGTTAGACAATTCATAATTCAAGACAGGCGCCAATGTAAATCCTGAGGCTTCGACGCTTAAAGTATTTTGGTATAAAGAAGTCATTCCGTCAGCCAATAGATATTCTGATGCGCCATCAACTTTCAAATAGGAGGCCTCAAACGAAAACATCTCATTAAGTTGATAGCCACCATAAAGCGACCGATATCCTTCACCTTGCTCAAGGCCAGAAACCTCATATTCCCCATAGCCAAAACCAAAACCGAAATAGCCAGTATCTTTAGCTATTGCTAGAGCTGAAATACTCATACACGCCAAAAAAGCTATTGATTTTAACACCTTCATAAACGTCCTCCTTTGCAATAAAATTTTGACACCTAACGCGGCCAGCAAGATAAGCTTACCTTGCGCGCCTTTTGCGCGAAAATTAGAGTACAGCGATCTGCGCAAAACGAGCACAAGGTAAGCTTTCCCCTGAGTACCCAAGGTCCGGAGCAATTCCCCGACCTTGTTAACCCCGAACTCAACCGTGGTGCCGGCGGATGTGCTTGATGAGCCCTTCACTATTAAACTCCAAAGACATAATGATTGTACTAGTGTATTCAACCACTTTATCCATATGGCTCGGCTTAACCTTTGCATGCTCTTTGTACTTCACAAACACTACATTACGACCGAACATCATTTTCTCTATCGTAATGTTTGAAAAGAACACTTCATCTTTCATTTTTAAGATCATGCCTTTTCTTAGCTCAGATTTATCATTGACTGTTACGCCGAACTTTACATGCTCATCTACGAATTCATCTGCCAAGAAAGATATGAAGTAGTCAATGTCCTTTTCGGTAGTGCTCGGTTGCTGTCTAGCATTCTTTGCTTGGATAAATGCTTCTACCTTTTGCTTCAGAACTGGCTCAGGCAGCACCTCGCTAGCCGTAGCTATTCCTGAACTAGTTATCATTAGAAAAAGCGAAAGTATATATTTCATCGTATACACCTTATTGGCTTAAAGCCCGGATTGGGGCGAACTTGTAGCTGCGAAACACCAAAAAGCCGTGCCAGCCCCGAAAGGGCCGCAACAACGGCTTGTTATGTGGTTGGCTTAGTACGCAGGTCGTAAAATAGACGAGCCAACGGCTGTAGGTTTTCGCGATCTAACTTTCGTAATCGACGCTTCCCAACCCTCTCATCCAGAATTGCTAGCGCCTGAATCAATGCGTTATCCGACGAAAGAGACTCATCGATGCTGAACTTGTGGATGAAGTCCCAGCATGAGCGATAAAAGCCCTGCCTAGATAGATCACCGTATTCTACAGCTTGCCTCAAATAATAATTTTTAGTGCGATGTAGCATGTCACTTGGAACAGGGCCCAGCTTATAAATCCCGCTTTCTCTCCAATTCCGGTGTAGCCTATTAAACCGGGCTCGAGTGCAAAAATTTGCTACTAGATTTTTATCTACCGTAATCCAGGCGTGTCCGCATGTGCAATTTCCATACGCTGCGCTATTGAAGGCGACTCGACCTTTTATCTCTTTCGCAAATCGGCCCTCTAGCAGAACCTTCAATTTTGACCATTTCATAGCTCTGCCACATAATGCCGCAATTATACGCAGCTTACTTTGTGTGCTTTTTTGCACGAAAATAGGAACGTAGCGACCGCGCAAAAAGTAAGACGTCGGCTGCATTGCATTGTTAAGATCCGGGAGCATAATCTTGGTCGAGCAAGGAAACTCTTAGCATGCAATTCACTGGCATTTCCACACCTCTAAACTGAAAACGGTCAGATTCGTCTTTTATGTACCATACCATAACGACACTATCTCGGTATCGCCGATGTAGATCTGAGTTTATACACCTTCTTGTTGAAACTCCTCTACCGTAACGAAACGGCACCCCTTCAACGAAGTAGACGCGATCATCCTCATTAGATTCTCTTAAAACTCCAGTCGCAGTTTTAATCGAGCTACTTCTTTGGTCGATGAGCCCTACATATTTTTCGACATAAAAGACGCTACTCACAAATGAGTAAAGACCCGTTCCCCAGATAAATAGCGCAAACCCTACGATTAAAAGAACCAAAGTACTCGGCGGATTGAACAAATCCTTCAAATTCTTGAAGTACTGCCGTTTATCTTCGCTCTTCATCAACCCAATACAAACGATGAGATATACAACGAACATCTGAATGAGTGGGATAATTAGAGGAAGCCATGAATACGAGATCGTCATTTCGTGCAATCTTAACGCCGTAAACAGCAGTGTGATCTGCTACACTGACGGCTGTCTCGTGCCGACCCAGCGGCGCTTACTGGGTCAGGCTTCAATGGCTTGTCAGACATGCTTAAACCAATGTTCTGGTGTTCTTTTGCTAAGTAGATAGTACACCGCTAAAAAGCATGAAGCTTCGCTAATTCCGGTATATAGCGAGTAGGCCCCAAGAGGGGTGAGGATGCTCATGCCGGCGACTACGATAGACAAGATTAGGAAAGTATTTTTAGGATTCTCGGTCCGTTTTGTGATCATGGTAGATAGCCATAGCAAGATTACACCCCATATAGCGGCAAATATGTAATTAAAGGGATCGAGTATTCCAGTTTCAGAGTTAAGTGCGTAGATAAACTCTTCAATCAAAAAGATTAGAAAGCTAAGGCCTATGAGGAAGTACACCACCTTGATACTTGCAGGAGCGGCTAGGTTTTCTAGCTCAATAGCTGATTCAGGTGATTTGTATGGATTCATGAACGATATGCCTAACGCCGCAATCAGCCGCATTTAAAGCGGAGCGGCTTTTGTGTATCAAATGTGAGCGCAGCGAACATGCACAAAAGGAGCATCGCTTTAAATGTCGGCTGCATTGCTTTGTTAGCATTTAGTGCAAGAATCTTGCAGCCCACCTTCCATTTAGGCACACATAAATAGCTCCTGTACCATCATATATACTCAAAATCCCTTTGGTTTCAATTTTTTCCAAGCTGGATATCTCTTCATTTGTACCTACAAATTGATACCAATTGGCAGGGTCACTTATATCTTTGAATTCCAAGCCTCCAATGAAATCTATAGATTCAATTTTGCTAGGACACGACGCCATGGGGTGCTCTGGATCATCGAAATGTAGCAATAAGGTGTACTCTCGCAAATACTCCTCTTTGTCCATGTCAGTTGTGCACCATACAGCGACTTCCCACTTTCCGTAAGGAGCAACATTCACAGCATAAGGCGGCCGTTTAATAGATACTCGTGAGTAAAAATCAGATACTTGGCTGCACCCGCGTTCTGTAATCATCCCGTGAATGTCTTCTGGCACCACCAGATTATCTGACACATGGGACACCAATGGGATGAAAAAAAATAGAAAAATTGTACGAACCATAAAAATGCTAACGCCCAGCGCAGGCGCCGCCGGCGCGGAGCGCATTTTGTGTTAATGTTTGAGCGCCAGCGAGTAACACAAAAGGTGCGTAGCGTTGGCTGTCGCTCTGCCGCTGCTTGTTAGCTATTTTCTGTGCTGCAATGATCTAATTTTTCTCAGTATACCCTGAGAAAGCTCTGATTCATTGCCTACTATAACTCGGTAATGCACTTCATATTTTTCTACATTATTACCGGAAACATAGAAGATATGACTTCTTTCTTTGAAGCCCCAACCTTCTGAAGCTGGTTGAAATCTGACCGCCTCATTTTTTAAGGCATTGATCATAGTGCAAATTTCATAGGCTTCTTCAACTTCAATAGAGCGCTCTACCGATATTCCCTGTTCCGTACTTGTGAACGTTGCTTTCGTTTGCTCACTGTTAATTCCAAATGCAGATAAATGCTCTGAACCATTGCGACCGTATGTGTCATGAAAACACTGTAAGTAGCCTTCAAAAGTTGGGCTAAACTCAGCTGCGGAAATCGCAAGCGGAACGCTCATGGTAAGAAGAAACAGATAACTCCTCATATTTCGCTCCGATAGCTAACGCCGCGCTCAGCCGCTGACAAAAGTGGCGCTTGTTTTGCGGCTTTTTGCAAAACAAGTGACGCTTTTGGCAGTCGGTTGCAGCGCCTTGTTAAGCCTTGCCTATTTTTTGAGCTGAACTGATTTTATAATGTCTTTTACCTGCTCACGATAGGTATCGATGTCTTTAGTAAAGCCGGTAAAAGTTAAGCTCATAGCAATGCCATCCATGCCAATTGTAGACACGATATACGTTGTTGGGATATCTTCTTTTGGCCAAATACCTTGATACTCTTTGATGTAACCACTGTATTTAGGGTGTTCGATTTTTGTTAATTCTGTCGTAGCTTTATACCAGTGCATTTTTTGCGTGATGCCTTGGTGCTTATTCTCGGTGAAGTCTTCGATTGGTTGACCATTTGTACCGAAAGCACTACCGGAAACCTCTAGTTTTTTGTCTGCCGAAAAAACGCCAACTCTTTTTTGGTCATAAGTCTTCCAGTCGGCTGGAACCTCAATCGTCAGTTTGCTGAAGCCTGGGTACTCGACAATACGAGTTTCTTTTTCAGCTGCAGATGCACCTGAGGCAATTGCGCTTGAGGCTACGATTCCAGTGAAAAGTTTTTTTAGCATACTTCTTCCTACTTGCTAGATGTTTATTTAAATGTGGGCTTAACGCCGCGTTCAGCCGCGTGATCTGCTACCACTTTCGTGGACACTTTATGCCGCCAGTTTTTCATACTCTGAGGGCGATTGATAGCCGAGACTGGAGTGGAGCCGCTCTCGGTTATAGAACTCTATGTATTCGATGATATGAGCCACTGCATCGATTTCGTTCTGAAACATCCGCTGATGGACAAGTTCTGTCTTCATACTGTGGAAGAACGATTCAACGATGGCATTATCCAGCGGATTGCCCTTTCGGCTCATACTCCTTGTCATCCCTGCCGACTCAACAAGCTCTCGATACTCATGTGCGGCATATTCAATTCCCTGGTCAGAATGGAATATACAGCCAGCCTTTGGTTTCTGGCGCGCCAAGGCCATCTTTAGGGCACTCTTCGTCAGCTCGCTATTACGCTTCCTACTGAAGGACCAGCCAATCACCGATCTCGTAAACAAGTCGATCACAACGGCATGATATAGCCAGCCAGTTCCGGTCTTTATATAAGTAAAGTCTCCGGCCCACTGGCGACCGACGGAATCCGCGGGATCAGCTACTCCAAGTTGATTGCCTGTCGCCGAGTAAAATTCATGCTTGCCTGGGTTCCAGGTGTAGAGCCCTCTGCTAGAGGCCTTGATACCTGCGCATTTCATCAGCCGCGATACGCGCCTAACACTACACGGTAGGCCGTTACGCTTCAGCTGCTGATGTACTCTGCGCGCACCGTAAGCCTTCCGGAACCCCTGATGCAGCTCTAAAATGGCGTCAGTAAGGCGCCGATCGTGCTTACGTCGCTCACTCTCTTCGCGACTGCGCCAGGCATAGAAGCCGCTCTTCGATACGCCTAATAGGTTACAGAGCTTTCTTACATCCCGCCCTTTGCGGTTCTTCTCAACCAGCTCGAAGAGCTTTACTTTTTCCGCTGGAAGAACCGCTCGGCCTTTTTTAGCAAATCGATCTCATCATTGCGATTTGCCAGTTCGCGCTCCAACTTCTTAATTTTCTTCTCTGCAGCAGCCAGCTTCTCTTCTGCTTCTTTTACTGGATCAGCTCTATCGGGACGACGTTTCGGTGACGGCTTGCTCGGCTTCATGTGCTTATTTTCCTTCAGATCTCCCCTGCGATGCTCCATCTGCCACCGATATAGCATCACCGGATGTATGCCGAGGGATTCTGCCACATCCTTTGACCTAACGTCAGGATGATTGGCCAACTTAACGGCCTGTAGCTTATAAGCCAATGTGTAACGGTCGTAGTTACGCTTTTTCGTTTGTCCCATTCTGGACCTCTTTCATGAACAGTAAATACCGTCCACAAAAGTGGTTACAGATCAGCGGCCAAAGTTGGGTGACTTTTTTGGTAAAAGCGTAGCAACCACAAAAGGCACACAGCTTTGGACGTCGCGCTGCAACGCCTTGTTAAATGTTTAGTCACGCAACCTGCCACCCAAAACTAAACTTCTACCAATTTTATAAAAATAGAGCAATCCGCATAACAATAAAGCAGTTATAGAAAGAAGCTCAAAGGTGTCTTTGTTAATACCTGAAGGAATATACCATGACGGACGCTCTACAAGACCCCACAAAAATATAGCTCCTACAGCCAACACTCCAAGACCGATGAGAACCAAATTACTTTTCGTTTTATATGTGATCATCAACGTCACACGCCATATCCCTATGGTCCCTGCTACCGAACACAATGCAAAAACCACTAGAATTAGCCCATCAAAAGCCTGGTACTTGAAAGCATCAACGAGCCCCGCCGCCCCAAATAACACCGAAACATAACAATAAACTAGCGAAGGAAGTGCTGCGATAACTAATGTAGTGAGTTTTCTTGCCATGACATTTAACGCCGTGCTCAGCGGCGGCTTACTTTACGCGCGTTTTGCGCGAAAATGGGAGCGAAGCGAGCGCGCAAAACGTGCATAAAGTAAGACGTCAGCTGCAGCACCTTGTTATGAATGTTTAGCACGACACCCCCCGGATATCCATGATTGCTGGGAGGCCCGAAAAAATTCCCACTCTACCAGAAACGTAAGTTACTTTGCCTACGCAGCCTTCCATTTCAGACTCAACGATACCATTGCGAATTTTCTTATCAGAGAAAAGTAACAATCTTAATACATTGGCTGGGGGCTGCAAATTTTCATGGTTTTCTGAAGGGATTAACTCGAGGACATTGCCTGCCTCTGGCTTGTGCATGTAGCCAACAACACGAACGTAATTTTCATAGTAATTTTTAAACATACCGACGACCATAGGCACATCACCCACAATGAACTCATCTTCATGCCTGTCACCACATGCAGCTATAGAAATAGCTACAAAAATTATAATAGCCTGACGTATTCTCATAGATTCATAACGCCCACGGCAGGGGCGGATTACCTTATGCGCTTTTTGCGCGAAAATGAGAGCGAAGCGACCGCGCAAAACGTGCATAAGGTAAGCCGTCCCGCGGAGGCCCGAAGGGCCGGAGCTTCATTGCCCGTGCTTGTTATGTTTTTACTCAAAACTTGTGTTTCTCTCAATGTCTTGCATCAAATGGTAGATATTGCTGCATAGCGTGCAAAGCCTTGAATTTACCTGGACCAGCTCCTGTTCCGAGACTTGATGCCCGTTCGCGGGATGAATTACAAGGTCATTGAGTGTACCAATAGTGCCGAACCATGTTTTTACTTCTTCGATACCTCGATAAGTTGAGACAGACAGAAATGAGCGAGCTTTCTTAACTGCACTGCTCCAGCCGTCTTCGCCAGCATGCTCGAGAAGGCTGGATAGCTGGTCCATTTCCTTGATCATTTTTTCAGTTAATGGCCCCATGACTCTCCTGAAACATAACGCCCTAATAACCGGCAGCCGAAGCGCAGCGTAGGCTGTCCGGCGCGCGCACTTTGCGCGCGAAGTTCATTAGCTTGTTAGGCATGCTCACGCTCCCACTTGCGTGCAAAGGAAAAAGCTTTGTGGCGCAGCGGCTGTGGAAAATGCTTTTTCTTTGCCACTGCATCAAGAGCATCTCTAACTTCCCCATCGATTGGCGCCCCTTGCTCGATCCAGGAGACTGCTAATCCCGGCCAATAGTCCGGATCCCAAGTTAATCCGGCTAAAAGTATTTCTTTTACTCGTACAGAATTTTCAAAGCTCAAATATGGCTTTTCTAGGTGAACAACCAATGCTCGAGGATCCATAAACTAGCTGCCTAACGCCGCCGGCAGGGGCAGCTTACCTTGTGCGCGTTTTGCGCAAAAATGGGAGCAAAGCGACCTGCGCAAAAGGTGCACAAGGTAAGCTGTCCCGCGGAGGGCCGCAGGCCCGGAGCAGATTGCCCGGCCTTGTTATGAGCTCGGAGGTAACGGGAAGCCCTCTGGCTGGTTAGGGAACATAGTTAATGGCCGAGCAGATTCGTGACCAATAAGATACAAATAACCGTCCTGATTCAACTGCACGTACACCGTGCCATCAAAGTAATGACCGTCTTCACCGCCGTACGGTACCAAATCGCGTCCGTAAGACCACCTACCTAGGCTTGACGTCACCATCAGATTTTTCGAAGTAAATTTCAAGACTTTACTGGTCTGAGAGAGAATCTCAGTATGAGCCCCACCAATGTCAATGATCACACTAACGTCAGTATTATTGTAAAAATCAAGCTTGGCAACACGAGGACAGCCACTTAAAAGTACCGAAATGATAATCAGGAATATAGCTGTCTTAATACTGATATTCATAGTGGTGCTCATAACGCCCGGCTTTGGGGCGAACTTGGAGCCGCGAAGCGGCGGAAAGGCCGTCCCAGCCCCGCAGGGGCGATAACAGCCGCTTGTTATGTCTTTACTTAACTAGCTCCAGAGCTTCTAGGGGGAACGAAGTATCGACTCGGCTCCTCAGTATGCTAAGTGATGAAGCTACTACCTGTAGCGTCTCGTCATGAAAAGCAACAACCCAAAGAAATTTATCCGGAAGCAGATCGAGCTCTGGACTTGTAGTTAACCTATAAAATTCATATGCACGGACACCCAACTTATAGAGGGGATGCTTGCCCAAACCTTCATCGTTTGGATATCCGAATTTGTAACTTGAAACTCCACGAAACTCAATTACCGCGCAATACTCATCATATCCAGGATGGCCGTCTATTATCGGGGTATCGTAGCCAAGAAAATCGGGGTTATTGCAAATATAAGAGCACCTCAGTTTATCCCCATTCACATCTATTTCTGGGCTAGGCGCCCCAACATCCATCGCGGGAAAGTTTTTCAGGTGCATTTGAGAACCTAGACATAACGCCCCGCACAGGGGCAGACAAATAAGCGCAGCGTTTTGTCTGTCCCAGCGACCAATGGGAGCGATTGCTGCGGCTTGTTATAAGCTGAACTCGTCTGTAATTTCACTATAAAACTCAAACTCGTTTGCCATGCCAACACCATTGCCGCCACTAAAATACCTAACTCCCACCGCAGTACCCTCAGAGTAATTCTCAATCTGTATGGCGACGCACGGAACTCTGGAATTATTCTCACTATCTATTTGTACTGCGAACAAAGGTAGCTCGGTATCGTAGGGTTCACTACCGGTTGGAATATGGAATACGGCCCGGCCTTCCTCTACATCCGCCTCTGTGGCAGATCTGCCTGAAATTGAAGGCACGTCTTTCCAATTTATAGAATCTATTCCTTCCCACATAATTCGAATTCAAAGTCGCTTATAACAGTTAGATACTGATCAGATTGGTCATATGTAACTGACCAGTATCCATTTTTATTCGATTTGGACAAGAATGCGCGCGAGCCCAGGCCACGTCAAGGTTTTCACCTCTCCCCCTGCATTCCGTTATCTGCAAAAACACCCATACTGACCAGTATCCAAAGACTTTCGGCTACGCTTCAAGTCATTGTTTTCTATAGACTTTCTAAACCTTGATCGGTGGCTTACCGGGATACTGGTCACAGTGTCCATATGTATTGTTGACTCTCGAATATCGGCGGCGCAGGATGCTGTATAAATATACACATAAGGTGCAATTCGTTATGGAAGACGTCCCTCGCGCGTTGCCGGCGCGGCCCGAGCGGTTTATGCACCGTCTGCGCGGATTTATTCGCACTAAACGGCTCGCATACCAAACGGAAGAAACCTATTGCCGCTGGATCAAGGACTATATTCGATTTCATTCCTATCAGCAGCCTCACCAGCTGTCGGCGCGCGATATCGACTGCTGGCTGTCCCACCTTGCCTGTGAGCGTCATGTCTCGGTGAACACCCAGCGTACAGCGTTAAATGCGGTCGTGTTCCTGTACCGTCAATTTCTGCAGCAAGATATCGGTAAGTTGCAGTTTTCCCATGCCAACAGGGCGCGTACATTGCCGACGGTGTTGTCACATGCCGAGGCGGATTGCGTGATCTCGTTGATGCGGGGCCCTTTCCGCCTCGCCACGGCGCTGATGTATGGATCGGGTCTCAGGGTAATGGAGGCCGTACGGCTGCGGGTCGGCGATGTCGACTTTGCCAACACGTGTATCTTTGTGAGGGAGGCAAAAGGCGGGAAGGAAAGGCGGACATTGTTGCCGCAATCGCTGATAGAGCCCCTCCGCCAGCAAGTGGACCTCAGCCAGGCGCTTAACCGCAGGGATGAGATGGACGGCGTCGGGTCACCCTATTTGCCTCCTTCTGCAGGGGGCCGAAATCCTGCGGCCCGCGCCAGATGTGCCTCGAGCTGGTTATATCTGTTTCCGGCGCAGGAACCTGCACGGTGCCCACAGCAGGGTATCTACCGCCGCCACCATATGAACGAGCGGCAACTGCGGCGTGCCGTTGCACGGGCGCTGGCCCGCAGTGGCATCGGAAAGCGGGCAAGCTGCCACACGTTCCGCCATTCTTTCGCCACGAACCTACTGCTGGGAGGCACCGATATACGGACGATTCAGGAGTTACTCGGCCATAGCAATGTCGACACCACCATGATCTATACCCACGTTGCTGGCAAGCACACACAGAATGTGCGGAGCCCTCTGGACAACGTTTTTGAAGGTAACAGTGATAATGGCTCTTGAAGCACTTTCGTACAGGCACAAAAAAGCCGCCCGAAGGCGGCTTTTCTGCTTCTGAGAGAAGGTCGGCTTACCAGCCAGTCGCTTCTTTCAGGGCGTCGCCGATCTGGGCGAGGGAACGCACGGTTTTCACACCAGCGTCTTCCAGTGCAGCGAACTTTTCGTCTGCAGTGCCCTTGCCGCCGGAGATGATGGCGCCAGCGTGGCCCATGCGCTTTCCGGGAGGAGCGGTTACACCAGCAATGTAGGAAACCACCGGCTTGGTGACGTTTTCCTTGATGTAGGCTGCCGCTTCTTCTTCAGCGGTACCGCCGATCTCACCAATCATGACGATGGCTTCGGTCTGCGGATCGTTCTGGAACATTTCCAGAATGTCGATGAAGTTGGAACCAGGGATGGGGTCACCACCAATACCAACACAGGTAGACTGGCCGAAACCGTAGTCAGTAGTCTGCTTAACGGCTTCATAAGTCAGGGTACCGGAACGGGAAACGATGCCCACTTTACCCGGCTTGTGGATGTGGCCCGGCATAATGCCGATCTTGCTCTCACCCGGAGTAATCACGCCCGGGCAGTTCGGGCCAATCAGGCGTACACCCAGCTCGTCACACTTGACCTTGGCGTCCAGCATGTCGAGAGTCGGGATACCTTCGGTGATACAGACGATCAGCTTGATGCCGCCGTTCGCCGCTTCCAGGATGGAATCCTTACAGAAAGGCGCCGGTACGTAGATCACAGAAGCGTCTGCACCGGTGGCTTCAACCGCTTCGGCAACGGTGTTGAATACCGGCAGGCCCAGGTGGGTCTGGCCACCCTTGCCCGGAGTTACACCACCAACCATGTTGGTGCCGTAGGCAATCGCTTGCTCGGAGTGGAAGGTGCCCTGGGAGCCAGTGAAACCCTGGCAGATCACCTTGGTGTCTTTGTTAATCAATACGGACATGATTATTTGCCCTCCGCGGCTTTAACCACCTGCTCGGCGGCGTCGGTGAGGCTGGTAGCAGCGATGATGTTCAGGCCGCTGTCTGCCAGAACCTTGGCGCCCAGCTCGGCATTGTTACCTTCGAGACGTACAACAACCGGTACCTGTACACCGACTTCCTGTACCGCACCGATGACGCCTTCTGCGATCAGGTCGCAGCGAACGATACCGCCGAAGATGTTGATGAGAACAGCTTTTACGTTCTCGTCGGAGAGAATGATCTTGAACGCTTCAACAACACGCTCTTTGGTCGCACCACCACCAACGTCGAGGAAGTTGGCCGGCTTGCCGCCGTGCAGGTTCACGATGTCCATGGTACCCATGGCCAGGCCTGCGCCGTTTACCATGCAGCCGATGTTGCCATCGAGGGCGACGTAGTTCAGCTCCCAGTTGGCAGCGTGCGCTTCGCGCGGGTCGTCTTGGGACGGATCGTGCATTTCGCGAAGATCAGCGTGACGGTACAGAGCGTTGCTGTCGATCACGACTTTGGCGTCCAGGCAGTGCAGGTTGCCTTCGTCGGTGATAACCAGCGGGTTGATTTCCAGCAGCGCCAGGTCTTTTTCCTCGAACATTTTCGCCAGACCCAGGAAGATCTTGGTGAACTGCTTGGTCTGGGTCGGGTTCAGGCCCAGCTTGAACGCCAGCTCACGCGCCTGGTAAGGCTGAGCGCCTGCCAGGGGGTCAACGGTGGCTTTCAGGATTTTTTCCGGAGTCTCTTCCGCAACCTTTTCAATCTCAACACCGCCTTCGGTGGAGGCCATGAAAACGATACGGCGGGTGGAGCGGTCTACGACGGCGCCCAGGTAGAGTTCCTGATCAATGTCGGTGCAGCTTTCTACCAGGATGCGGGAAACCGGCTGGCCGTTTTCGTCTGTCTGGTAGGTAACCAGGCGGTTGCCCAGCCACTTGTGCGCAAATTCTTCGATTTCCGCTTTGGAGTCTACCAGCTTAACACCGCCGGCCTTGCCGCGGCCGCCGGCGTGTACCTGGGCTTTAACAACCCACTTGTCGCCACCAATTTGATCAGCCGCTGCTGCTGCCGCTGCCGGGGTTTCCGCTGCGATGCCTTTGGAAACCGGCAGTCCGTATGCTGCAAACAGCTGTTTGCCCTGATACTCGTGCAAGTTCATAGTTAATACCAATTCACTTTAAAGTTGACGGACGCAGGCTTCCTGTCTCCGCGTCCTGAACAGGCGGGATCTATCCCGCCCAAACTGAGATGGGCGAGCCCGAAGGCCCGCCGCTACGCCGGTAAAGCACCGGCGCCACAGATGCTTACT
This sequence comes from Microbulbifer sp. ABF4_148, assembly GCF_056158985.1. Taxonomy (NCBI): domain Bacteria; kingdom Pseudomonadati; phylum Pseudomonadota; class Gammaproteobacteria; order Cellvibrionales; family Microbulbiferaceae; genus Microbulbifer; species Microbulbifer sp. ABF4_148. Next base: position 1,781,824 of record NZ_JBSWUI010000001.1, on the reverse strand, counting down.
TGCGCTTCTTGCGGTTCGCGATGTGAATCGCGTGGCCGTTGACAGCAAGCGCCGCTTCCTTCACTGCTTCAGACAGGGTTGGGTGACCAAATACGGTCATGCCGATGTCTTCTGCACTGGAACCAAACTCCATCGCAATCGCTACCTGCTGAACCAGGTCGGCTGCAGACGGGCCAATAATGTGGGCACCGAGTACACGATCGGTTTCAGCGTGGGCAATGATCTTCACCATACCGCCAGTATCGTTGGCAGCCATGGCGCGGCCAGAGGCTGCGAACGGGAAAACGCCTACATTGTAGGGCTCGCCATCGGCCTTCACCTGTTCTTCGGTACGGCCAACGGCAGCGATTTCCGGGTGGGTGTAGATCACGTTGGGGATCACGTCGTAGTTCATCATCGGCTTCTGGCCAGCGATGCGCTCGGCAACCACAACACCTTCTTCAGACGCTTTGTGCGCGAGCATCGGACCACGAACCACGTCACCAACTGCCCAGACACCCGGAGCGGAAGTCATGCACAGGTCGTTGACGTAAACGAAGCCACGCTCGTCCAGCTTGACGCCGGCGTCTTCAGACAACAGGCCTTCGGTGTACGGACGACGGCCAACACACACGATCAGCTTGTCGAACGTTTCCTGATGCTCTTTGCCGTCCTGGTCTTCATAGGTAACCACAACTTCCTTGCCTTTCACTTCGCTGCCAGTCACACGGCAGGAAAGGCGGATGTCGAGACCCTGCTTCTTGAAGGTCTTCTGGGCTTCCTTGGCAATTTGCTGGTCCATGATCGACAGAAACTTGTCCATCGCTTCCAGGACAACCACGTCAGAACCCAGACGGCTCCATACAGAACCCAGCTCCAAGCCGATCACACCAGCACCGATTACGCCAAGACGCTTTGGAATCTTTTCAAATTCCAGTGCGCCAGTGGAATCAACAATAATGTTGTTGTCCACAGGAGCAGGCGGGATGTTCACCGGCACGGAGCCGGAGGCAAGGATAATGTTGTCCGCTTCATAAACAGTAGCGTTACCTTCGTCGTCGGTAACTTCTACTTTCTTGTTGGCGAGCAGCTTGCCGGTACCCCAGATAGAGGTCACTTTGTTGGCCATAAACAGGCCGGCAACACCACCGGTCAGTTTCTTAACGATCTCTTCTTTACGTTCCAGCATTTTTGGAACGTCCATTTTGATCTTGCCAACTTCGATGCCGTGAACGTCATAGTCGTCCTTGGCTTCGTGGTACTTCCAGGAGCTGTCGAGCAGGGCCTTGGAAGGGATACAACCAACGTTCAGGCAGGTACCGCCATTCACGCCTTTGCCATCCTTGTTCTTCCACTTCTCAACACAGGCGGTCTTGAGGCCCAGTTGCGCAGCACGGATAGCCGCAACGTATCCCCCCGGACCGGAGCCAATTACGATTACGTCAAATTTTTCCGACATGGTCAGTTCCAGATATTGGTGAGTTTGCGAAGGCCCTGTTCGGGCCTGGCGACGGGTTCGGGTGCCGTATTGTCGACACTCAGCGAACCCTACATCGTGTGCTTAGATTTCCAGCAGAATGCGCGCCGGATCTTCGATCATCTCTTTGATCGCAACCAGGAAGCCAACCGCTTCCTTGCCGTCGATCAGGCGGTGATCGTAAGACAGCGCCAGGTACATCATCGGCAGGATTTCGACCTTGCCATTGACTGCCATCGGACGCTCCTGAATCTTGTGCATACCGAGGATGGCGGTCTGCGGCGGGTTCAGGATCGGGGTGGACAGCAGGGAACCGAACACACCACCGTTGGTGATGGTGAAGGTTCCGCCGGTCATTTCCTCGATGGACAACTTGCCGTCACGGGCGCGCAGGCCCAGGTCACGGATGTTGTTCTCGATATCGGCAATGCCCATGTTTTCGGCGTTGCGCAGTACCGGAACCACCAGGCCCTTCGGTGCGGAAACAGCAACACCGATATCCTGGTAGCCGTGGTAGACGATATCGTCACCATCGATAGAAGCGTTCACAGCAGAGTAACGCTTCAGTGCCTCAACGGCTGCTTTGACGAAGAAGCCCATGAAACCCAGACGGGTGCCATTGTGCATCTTCTCGAACAGCTCTTTATATTCCTTGCGCAGGTCCATGATCGGCTTCATGTTCACCTCGTTAAAGGTGGTGAGCATGGCGGTGGACTGGCTCGCGTCGAGCAGACGCTCGGCAATACGCTTGCGCATACGGGTCATCGGAACGCGCTTCTCGACGCGCTCGCCCGGGGCAACCACAACTTCTGCAGCAGCGGCAACGGCAGCAGCCGGCGCGGCGGCAGGCGCAGAGCCCGCTTTCATGACGTCTTCTTTCAGAACGCGACCGCCTTTACCGGTGCCATCAACACCCGCCAGGTCAACGCCCTTTTCCGCTGCCATTTTCTTGGCAGACGGCATGGCAATTTTCTCGCCAGAGGCAGCCGGTGCAGTTTCTTCCGCTGCAGGGGCAGCCGCTGCCGGAGCTTCAGCCGGGGCAGCGCCAGCACCGGCACCTTCCTCAAACTTGGCAATCACTTCGTTGGAAAGAACGGTGTCGCCCTCTCCTTTAATAATTTCACTGAGAGCGCCGTCAGCGGGGGCAACCACTTCCAGAACTACCTTGTCAGTTTCGATATCCACGATCAGTTCATCGCGGGACACAGCTTCGCCGGGCTGTTTGTGCCAGGTGGCAACGGTGCCGTCCTGAACGGATTCCGGGAAAGTTGGCGCTTTAATCTCGATGGTCATTTTTCCTGTTTCCTGAGATTGACTCTTACCTTGTTACTGCCGCCCATTACTTGACGGTCAGCGCCTCATTGATGAACTTATTCTGTTCTTCCAGGTGGGTGGACATATAGCCCGCCGCTGGTGCCGCAGATGCGGCGCGTCCCACATACTCGAGCTCGAGCTTCGGATGCTGTTCTGCGAGCAAACGACGCATGTGATGCTGGCTGTGGTACCAGGCGCCCTGGTTCATGGGCTCTTCCTGACACCACACCACGCTCTTCAACTTCTTGAACGCGGAAACCGCTGCAACGAATTCCTCATCCGGGAAGGGATACAGCTGTTCGATGCGCACCAGGGCCACATCTTCCTGTTCCTTCTCCATGCGTGCTTCGAGCAAATGGTAGTAGACCTTACCGGAGCACAGCACCAGCCGCTTGACTTTTGCCGGGTCGACGGCGTTGTCCTGGATCACGTTGAGGAATTTGCCCGAGGACAGTTCTTCCAGGCTGGAGGTGGCCAGCTTGTGACGCAGGATCCACTTCGGGCTCATGATCACCAGCGGGCGACGCATCGGGCGAACTGCCTGACGACGCAGAAGGTGGAAGATCTGTGCCGGAGTGGTGGCGTTACACACCTGGATATTGTGCTCGGCGCACATTTGCATAAAGCGTTCCAGACGGGCGGAGGAATGCTCCGGGCCCTGCCCTTCGTAACCGTGCGGCAGCAACATCACCAGGCCACACATCCGGCCCCATTTGTGCTCGCCAGAGGTAATGAACTGGTCGATCACCACCTGGGCGCCGTTGGCAAAGTCACCGAACTGCGCTTCCCAGACCACCAGCGACTTCGGCGTGGTGGTGGCATAGCCATATTCAAACGCCAGTACGGCCTCTTCGGACAGCAGCGAATCGTACATATAGAAAGGCGGCTGGTCTTCCGACATATGCTGCAGTGGCACATAGGTCTGGCCATCTTTCTGGCTGTGAATGACCGCGTGGCGGTGGGAGAAGGTACCACGACCCACGTCCTCACCGGTAAAGCGGACCATGTAGCCCTCTTCCAGCAAGGTACCGTACGCCAGGGTTTCTGCCATGCCCCAGTTCAGCGGCAATGCACCGCCGGCCATCTTGCGACGGTCTTCATAAATCTTGGAAACCTGACGCTGCAGCACCACACCGTCCGGTACCGTGGTCATGCGGTTGGCAACGTCCTTCAGCTTGGGCATTTCCATACCGGTATCCGCCGGCGTCTGCCAGTCGTGGTTCAGGTACGGGCGCCAGTCCACAAACATCGACTCGTCGGGCTCTTTGACCAGCCCGGTGGCCACGTCTTCGCCGCGGTCGAGTTTGTCGCGGTAGTCGTTGGCAAGCGCGTCGGCAGCAGCCTTGTCGAGGACACCCTCGGCAACCAGCTTTTCGGAATACAGCGTGCGCGTGGTCTTGTGCTTGCGAATGGTCTGGTACATCAGTGGCTGGGTACCAGACGGGTCATCGGTCTCGTTATGACCGCGACGGCGGTAGCACACGAAGTCGATAACAATGTCTTTCTTGAATTCGTAACGGTAATCCACCGCCAGCAGTGCGGCGAGCACCACCATTTCCGGATCGTCACCGTTCACGTGCAGTACCGGGGCGTCGATCATCTTGGCGACGTCAGTACAGTACTCGGTGGAACGCGCATCCTCGCGCTTGCTGGTGGTGAAGCCCACCTGGTTGTTCAGCACGATGTGAATGGAGCCGCCGGTGTAGTAACCGCGGGTCTGGGACATCTGCAGGGTTTCCTGCACAACGCCCTGGCCGGCAAACGCGGCGTCGCCGTGGATATTGATCGGCAGGACCTTTTCACCAGTGGTATCGCCACGGCGATCCTGGCGCGCACGTACGGAGCCAACCACGACCGGCGCACAGATTTCCAGATGCGACGGGTTAAAGGCCAGCGCCAGGTGCACTTCGCCACCGGGGGTCATCACGTTGGAAGAGAAACCCTGGTGATACTTCACGTCGCCAGAGGTATCGAGCAGCTTCTTGCCCTCAAACTCTTCGAACAGGGCAGCAGGGTTTTTACCGAGGATATTCACCAGGGTGTTCAGGCGACCGCGGTGGGCCATGCCGATCACAATTTCCTTCACGCCATAGGTGCCGGAACGACGGATCAGGCCGTCCATCATCGGAATCAGGCTTTCACCACCCTCGACACCAAAACGCTTGGTACCCGGGTACTTGGAATCCAGGTGACGCTCGAGCCCCTCTGCTGCGGAAAGACGCTGCAGGATTTCAGTCCGCACATCATTCCCGAAATTCGCGGTGGTCTGGCTGCGCTCCAGGCGCTGCTGGAACCACTGCTGCTCTTCCAGGTTGGAGAGATGCATGATCTCTGCACCGAGATTACCGCAGTAGGTTTTTTCCAGGCCTTCGACAATCTCACGCAGGGTCGCTTCGCCATTGCAGAAAAACAGGTCACCGGTCTGGAAGGTGGTATCGAAGTCACCTTCGGTCAGGCCGTGATAGCTGAGCTGCAGGTCAGGCACCTGTTCGCGGGCCATGATGCCCAGCGGATCGAGGGAAGCCTTCTTGTGGCCGCGGTGGCGGTAAGAATTAATGAGCTGCAGCACTTTAATCTGCTTGCGCTCATGTTCGATATTGACGGAGCCGGAACCCGGCGCGCTCAGCGGGCGCGTGCGGTTCTTGGCCAGCAGTTCGAAGTGTGTGCGGACCGCGGAGTGGGACATTTCGCCGCCACCCTGGACCCGGGGCAGGCTGTCAAAGTAGCTGCGCCACTCATCCGGCACGGCCGTCGGGTCGTGCAGGTAAGTCTCGTACAGCTCCTCTACATAAGCGGCGTTCCCACCCGAAATATGGGAAGTGCGCCACAGCTGCTCCATGGTGCTTTCGTGCATGTTGGTGCCTACCTCAATAGCAGCGCGCCCATTCCTCGGGGGTTGCGCTGCGCTTTCCTTTCACTCACAAAAGGGGAGGCGCGCTTCGCGTCACCTCCCCTTTTTAACTTTTCACCGGCTCTACTGGCCAGTTTCAATTTTTAGGCGCCGCCGTTGGCGCCGGGCTCAAGGCCCAACCGGTTACCCGGCCACGTCAGTTGGCACTACACAGCACGTGCCAACAGCATATTGCGGATGTGGCCAATTGCGCGGGTCGGGTTCAAGCCCTTCGGACAGACGTTCACGCAGTTCTGAATGCCGTGGCAACGGAACACGCTGAACGGATCGTCGATCTTTGACAGGCGCTCGTCGGTGGCGGTGTCGCGGCTATCCGCCAGGAAGCGGTATGCCTGCAACAGGCCGGCCGGGCCGATGAACTTGTCCGGGTTCCACCAGAAAGATGGGCAAGCGGTAGAACAACAGGCGCAGAGAATACACTCGTACAGACCGTCCAGCTTGGCGCGATCTTCCGGTGACTGCAGACGCTCGATGGCCGGAGCCGGCGTATCGTTCTGCAGGTACGGCTCGATCTTCTTGTATTGATCGTAGAACTGCTCCATATCCACAACCAGATCGCGGATAACCGGCAGGCCAGGCAGCGGACGCAGAACCAGCTTGCCCTTCGGCGCCGCTTCAGACAGCGGCGTGGTGCAGGCCAGGCCATTGCGACCGGAGATGTTCATACCATCGGAACCACAAACACCTTCGCGACAGGAGCGACGGAAGGACAGGGTTGCGTCCTGGGCCTTCAGCAGCTCGAGTACGTCCAGCACCATCAGGTCCTTGCCCTGGGTGTCCAGCTCGTAGTCCTGCATGTACGGCGCTTTGTCAGTTTCCGGGTTGTAACGGTAAATGCTTACTTTCAACATATTCTTTCCGCTCCCGAATTAGTAAGTCCGAGCCTTCGGCTCGAAGGCTTCCATGGTGTTCGGCGCAAAGTTAACGGCACGCTTGCCGACACGCTTCTCACCCGGGAAGTACATGGAGTGGCACAGCCAGTTTTCGTCGTCACGCTCCTGGAAGTCTTCGCGGGCGTGAGCGCCGCGGCTCTCGGTGCGAACTTCCGCCGGAATCGCAGTAGCTTCGGCCACTTCCAGCAAGTTCTGCAGTTCCAGTGCTTCGATACGAGCGGTGTTGAAGGCGCGGCTCTTGTCGTCCAGGCGTACGTTTTCGATACGGGTACGCAGGTCTTCGAGCTTCTTAACGCCTTCTGCCATGTAGTCGCCGCGACGGAATACACCAAAGTGGTTCTGCATGACGTTCTGCAGCTCAGTGCGCAGTTCGGCAGCAGACTCACCGTCATTGGTATTTTCCAGACGGTTCAGGCGCGCCATGGCGGCTTCGATATCAGACTCGGACGCTTCGCGGTGTTCGATGCCCTCGCGCAGGGACTGCTCGATGAACAGGCCTGAAGCGCGGCCAAACACCACCAGATCCAGCAGGGAGTTGCCGCCCAGGCGGTTAGCACCGTGTACAGATACACACGCTACTTCACCACACGCGTAGAAACCGTCGATCACGGAGTCATTGCCAGCGGCGTCCTGGGTCAGGGCCTGGCCGTTCACGTTGGTGGGGATACCACCCATCATGTAGTGGCAGGTCGGCACAACCGGGATCGGCGCCTTGACCGGATCCACGTGGGCAAAAGTCTTGGCCAACTCACAGATACCAGGCAGGCGGCTGTTCAGCACTTCCTCACCCAGATGATCGAGTTTCAGGAATACGTGATCGCTATTCGGGCCGGCACCGCGGCCTTCCAGAATCTCGAGCACCATCGAACGGGCAACCACGTCGCGGGAAGCCAGGTCTTTGGCGTTCGGGGCATAACGCTCCATAAAGCGCTCGCCGTCCTTATTAATCAGGTAGCCACCTTCACCACGACAGCCCTCGGTCACCAGTACGCCGGCGCCGGCAATGCCGGTGGGATGGAACTGCCACATTTCCATGTCCTGCATCGGGAAGCCCGCACGCAGGGCCATGCCAACACCGTCGCCGGTGTTGATGTGCGCATTAGTAGTGGAAGCGTAGATACGGCCCGCACCGCCAGTGGCAAATACGGTGGCCTTGGATTTGATGAAAACCACTTCGCCATCTTCGATGGACAGGGCAATCACACCAACGACAGCACCGTCCTGGTTCTTCACCAGGTCAACCGCAAACCACTCGTTCAGGAAGACGGTGTCGTGCTTGACGTTGTTTTGATAGAGGGTGTGCAGCAGTGCGTGACCGGTACGGTCTGCCGCAGCACAGGTACGTGCAGCCTGACCGCCGCGACCGAAGTCCTTGGACTGGCCACCGAACGGACGCTGGTAGATACGACCTTCTTCAGTACGGGAGAACGGCAGACCCATGTGCTCGAGTTCGAAAACCGCCTCGGGGCCTACGGAACACATGTATTCGATCGCGTCCTGGTCACCGATGTAGTCGGAACCCTTGACGGTGTCATACATATGCCAGCGCCAATCATCCTTCGGATCGGAACTTGCGATGGCACAGGTAATACCCCCCTGGGCAGAAACCGTGTGCGAACGGGTCGGGAATACTTTGGTAATTACCGCAGTCTTGAAACCAGACTGGGCCATTTGCAGGGCCGCGCGCATACCCGCGCCGCCGCCGCCGATTACGATCCCGTCAAAAGAGATAGTCCGCATGTTCGCCATAAATTACAAACCCCACAGAATTTCAATGCCCCACACCGTGTAGAACACGGCAACTGCACCCAGGAATACCTGGGCAATCACACGCAGGACAGTCGCCTTGGCGCCCATCATGCGGTTTGTGAGGTAGTCGGTAACCACGGACCAGAGACCGATCCAGGCGTGAACAACGGTGGACAACAGAGCCACCAGGCTGAAGATGCGCATCCAACGCTGCTCGAACAGCGCAGACCATGTCTGGTAAGAGAAGTCATCACTCAGGAAAATGAAACCCACAATAAAGAGGGTATACGCAGCCAGCACCACCGCAGTGACGCGCTGGAAAAGCCAGTCATAGGCTCCGCTGCGACCGAAACTTGTAATCGTAGTTACCATAACCACACCCCCACCAGCAGGATCAGTACAACGCTAATCACCAGCACCAGTACGGCACCGAGGCGACCACCTTCCAGAGATTCACCCAGACCCAGATCCATAAACAGGTGACGGATACCCGCAACCAGGTGATAGATCAGAGCGGCCAGGGATGCCCAGAGCACCAGCTTGGCCGGAAGGCTATTAAATGCTGCGGCAGTTTCTGCGAAGCCCTGTTCGGACTCGAGGCTGGCATCGAGCATGCACAGCAGCAACGCGACAACGGCGAAGAGCACGACGCCGGAAATGCGATGCAAAATAGAAACCAGTGCAGCAGCGGGAAGCTTGATAGTGGAAATGTCTAAATTGACAGGTCTGTTTTTGTTCACAGGAAAAACACCTTGTTGCCCTGAACGACTGGGCGCCCGTTAGCTTGTTCAGTGGGAGGGCGTACCGCTTGCAGATTGTTTTGCAACCAACTTGCCGGAGTTTCGTGCAAAACAGCTACACCTTGGCGCAAACCGCGCGGATTATAGGCATTCGGTACCTAAAACACAACGAAACAGAGGCCGTACCAAGGCATGATTTTCCGCATTTCCCGACTGGGGTATTCGTAGAGCCACGCGACACGCGGGCCGAATAAAATTGATCAGACCAATAAGTTCACAGCTAAATACTCGCCCCAGAGGCCATAAATCAGGCTTTCCTGCGGTTATTCGACCCAGCGTCCACCCTTTGGCGTTTGACAATTCCGGGCCCGGCACTTAAGTTTGGCCCCGCCAAAAAGCCGGCAGGCCCCGCTATACGCAAGGAACTGGCGGTAAAGTAAAGTTTTAGGAGTCAGAAATGTCCGATAAAAAAGCGCAACTCACGGTGGATGGTATTGATGGCGCCATCGATATGCCGATCCGTTCCGGAACTCTCGGCCCAGATGTTGTCGATGTCGGCGGTCTGACTGCCAAAGGCCTGTTCACTTACGATCCAGGCTTCGTTTCTACCGCGTCCTGCGAATCCAAAATCACTTTTATCGACGGCGCCAAAGGTCAGCTGCTGCATCGCGGCTACCCGATTGAGCAGCTGGCAGAGAAGTCTGACTACCTCGAAACCTGCTACCTGCTGATGAACGGCGAACTGCCAAACGCAGAGCAGAAGAAAGAATACGTCGACACCATCATGAACCACACCATGGTGCATGAATCCCTGGTCAACTTCTTCAAGGGCTTCCGCTACGACGCCCACCCGATGGCCATGATGTGCGGCGTTGTCGGCGCCCTCGCCTCCTTCTACCACGACTCCCTCGACATCAACGATCCAGAGCACCGCAAGATCTCCGCGCACCGCCTGATCGCCAAGATGCCGACCCTGGCCGCCATGTGCTACAAGCACTCCAAGGGCCAGCCGTTCATGTACCCCGACAACAGCATGGGCTACGCAGAGAACTTCCTGCACATGATGTTCGGCAACCCGTGTGAAGCGAGCAAGATCGACCCGATCGTTGCCAAGGCAATGGACGTGATCTTCCTGCTGCACGCCGACCACGAGCAGAACGCTTCCACTTCTACCGTACGCCTGGCCGGCTCTTCCGGTGCCAACCCGTTCGCGTGTATCTCCTCCGGTATTGCAGCCCTGTGGGGACCGGCACACGGTGGCGCCAACGAAGCGGTACTGAACATGCTGCAGGAAATTGGCGACGAGAGCCGCATTGACGAATACGTGAAGAAAGCCAAGGACAAGAACGACCCGTTCCGCCTGATGGGCTTCGGTCACCGCGTCTATAAGAACTTCGACCCGCGCTCCCGCGTCATGCAGGGCATTTGTGACGAGGTTCTGGGTGCAATGGGTGCCGAAAACGACCCGCTGCTGCGCATCGCCAAGAAGCTCGAGAAGATCGCCCTGGAAGACGACTACTTCGTCGAGAAGAAGCTCTACCCGAACGTAGACTTCTACTCCGGCATCATCATGAAGGCGATCGGTATCCCCACCGATATGTTCACCGTGATTTTTGCTACCGGCCGTACCGCAGGCTGGATCGCGCACTGGAACGAGATGATCTCCAACCCGTACAAGATTGGCCGTCCGCGCCAGCTGTACACCGGTTACCCGCAGCGCGACTACGTGGATCTGGACAAGCGCTAAGCGTCCAGCTCTCACATGAAAAGCCCGGCTTCTGCCGGGCTTTTTTGTTTGCGCACAAGGTGTAATTTGCGGTGGTGCGGCGCCACATATCCGCGCGCTTCACGTCTCAGATCCGATCTCTACTACCCCCTCCCCGGCACTCGAGCCCGCGCTTTCCTGCGTGATCTTGAGGAGTGGACCGCAACAGAAAAGGGGCGCCTGAGCGCCCCTGAATACCTCGATTTACCACCCTGTGAAAGTGATCAGTTGCAGCTGGCCGGACCAATGGCCTCCCAGGTTGCGGAAACACCGGGCTCCTCACCCTGAGTCCACCACTTGGCGCGATAACGGGTGCCGTTGTGGTTCACCTCATCGCCGCCGTTATAGGCCGTCGCCGCATTCCAGGGCACATCCACATTGCTGACCAGCGCCCAATCTGCAGCAGTCAACCCCGGCTCCATCTGGGTCCAGTACTTGGCCTGCCAGACGAGTCCTTCATGGCTGACCTGATCCCCACCGAGGTAGGTGCTGCCGGCACTCCACGCCGGATAGCTGCCCGCATTCGGATCGGTCTGGCTACAGCCGTCTCCGGTTGAGCTGTTAGTCACATTCACCTGCACACTGGCGGAAGCACTGGCAATGCCATCACTCACCGTCACAGTGGCGGTGAAGGCCGTATTGGCTTCGACCTGCGGGGCCGTGAACGTGGCCGTTGCGGTGCTGCCATCGGCAACAGCAAGACCCGGTGCACTCCAGCTGTAGCTGAGTACATCACCATCGGCGTCGGTCGCATTCGCAGTCACACTCACACTGTCCCCTTCCACAACGGAAACACTGGCGGGCACAGAAACACTGGGCGGTGTATTGCCCGCGGGCAACAGGGTGACCACGACATTGTCGGTATCGGAAAACTCGCCATCGCTTACCGTCAGGGCAAACTCCAGCACGGCCTCCACACTCACTTCCGCCGCCGCGAAGCTGGCACTCACACTGTCCGCAGACTGCAGGTTTACTGGCGTGCCGCTTACCTGCGCCCAGCTGTACGTGAGGGCGTCACCATCTACATCGGCACTGGCTGCGCCATCCAGGGAAACGGTCGCGGGGGTGACCACACTCTGGTCCGCACCGGCATTCGCATCCGGCGCCCGGTTGGGCTGTTCGGCCAGAACGGTCACATCCACGCGATCGGTCGCCGCTTCCTGGCCATCACTGACGCTGAGTTCAAACGTCAGGACGGTATCGACAGAAACCTGCGGTGCAGTGAACGAAGGCGTCGCACTGGCAGCGCCCTGCAGCGATACCGCCGGGCTACCAATTTGCGTCCAGCTGAAAGTCAGCACATCGCCATCCAGGTCACTGGAAGCACTGCCATCCAGAGAGACCGGAGCACCGCTATCTACCGACTGGTCCAGACCGGCATTGGCAGACGGCGCTCGGTTGGCCATGCCATCACCATGACCGAGACTCTCGTGCATGGCATTCAGAATATCGCCATTGTCCGCATCGATCTCCCAGGCGAACAGACCCGCGAGACCATGACTGCGTGCATAGGCACCTTTCTGCATCACCGAAGTTTCGTTGTCGTAGGTAATCAGGTCACCGGTATCGGCCTTGAAGATGTAAGCGGCCTGGGCGGTACTGTCGTAGTATTCCTGCCACTGGCCGCTGGCAATTTTCCCGGCGATATCGCGGTAATCGACCACACCCGCTTCCCAGGTGCCGGCGACGGCACCGGTGGCGGTACCGGTCAGGTGATCTCCACCGGTCCAACCGGAAACCCCCGTCCAGCCGCGCCCATACATGGCCGTGCCCAACACCAGTTTCGAGGGCGGCACGCCAGCACCGATCAAAGTCTGGATACCGGTGTGCGCGTTGTAGTTATCGGTCGGATCCCAGCTCGGTGCGTAGATAGCAGTCTGGTGACCCAGTGACTCATTACTCCAGGCGCCGTAGAAGTCGTAGGTCATCACGAACAGGTAATCCATGTACTGCTCGACGTTCGCGTAATCGACATCCTCGATCTTGTCGGTACCCGCACCGATCGCCGAAGTGAGTTCATACTCACGTCCGGTTTCCTGTTCGAGCACGTCCAGCATGGCCCGCAACTCCTGCATCAGCAGGCGATAGGTTTCCCCATCCGTGGCCGGGTTACCCAGGCTCGTATTGGCACCCTGGCCACCGGGATATTCCCAATCGATATCCACCCCGTCGAAAAATTTCCAGGTGCGCAGGAATTCCTCCACGGAATCCACAAAACGTGTGCGCAACGCCGGATCATCAAAGAAGTAGAACGGGTCAGACAGGGTCCAGCCACCAATCGACGGCAGGATCTTGATATCCGGATAGGCCTGCTTCAGCTCCATCAGCTGACCAAAGTTGCCCTTGTAGGGGTCAGAGAAACTCTGCCCGGCCTGGGACTTTTGCAGTGCCGCAAACGGGTCGTGGATGGAAACCTTGAAGTCTTCGCGGCCGGAGCAGGAACGCTGCAGGGCCTGGAAGCTGCCTTCAATTTCCTTGAGGCTGTCATTGATACCGTCACCCCCACAAATGGGGATAAAGCCATACAGGATATGGGTAAGGTTGTAGGCCGGAATTTTGTCCACCGGGAACTTGCGTCCGTAGACGCCCCACTCCACAAAGTAAGCGCCGACCACCGAGCCACTGGTATTGGTGTAGGGCTGGTTATTCTCACCGTCGGTGAGCACGATCGGATCCAGGTGACTGCCATCGGTATCGGCGACGACAATGTCGGTGACTGCGGAACTGCTGCAGCCGGAGTCATTACACAGCGCGACCTGCAGTTCATACTGGCCGCCTTCGCTGATTTGCAACGTGGCAGTGCCGGTCTGGCTGCCCGTGCCACTCACGGGCTGTTCGAGCACAACCTGTCCGTTGAGCAGGTACTGCGCGGTATCGGCATCATCACCGGACCATTTGGACCAGGCCACCGGAACTTCGGCGTAGTCTTTGATGGTCACCAGCTGTTCGTAGGCGGTGGCCGCCTCATCGACTTCGATCACCGCAAAGCTGGTTTCCATCCAGTCGATGGTAGGGGCGCCCGGGGCTGCAAGCGCGGGCGAACTAACGAGACCAAGTGCCAGCAGCGCGCGCCGCCAGCCCTGGAATTTGGGGGTTTGCATTGGATTCACCTTGAGCATTTTTTATTGTTGGCGAGCCTCTGCGGCACCATGTACCGGGCTCGACTGTGTGTACTGCGAACCTCTCAATGACATCGCTGTCATTTTTATGACAGCGATGTCATTGCCCGATCAACTTATCCCCAACCATGTACTCCTGACCAGCCCGCGAGCACTGCAATTGGATCCTTGTCACAAATATGACGCAAATAGATACAAATTCATGCTCAATAGTCAGGATACATACACAACAGAAATCTAACCGAAGGGAAAACAGGAGGAAAAGGTGGAACTCCGAGTACCTGCGCAAGGGCCCTCGTGGCAAAGCGGCGGGATCGAGACAGGGGTGGGACACAATGGAGATAAATCCGATCCGGGAATTTCCATTCCCCCAAAAGATAAAGCGGCCGAATTCATTTCGACCGCTCCCTCTCTTTAAGCTGACTGGAGTCTTCCCGCTGTTCACCTCGCTGAAGTCATTCAGACCAGTGGATACCCACTTAGGGTATATGATCTCGGGCTAGCTCAGTCTCCGTTACGGACCGCTTCTTCTTGCTGCTCCGCGATGCGAAGCTTACCTAGGTACTACCTATTCTAGTGTGCGCTCGCGTCTTCCACACCGGTTCAGCGCGTTTATTTGAGCGGTTTGATCAGCCCCTCGAGCCCTTCGATTTTGATTTCCAGTGTCAGCGCCAGCAGCTGTCCCAGCCGGCCGGCGGGGAAGCCTTTTTTGGCAAACCACAGAAGATATTCCTCGGGTAAATCAATCAGTACCCGTCCGGCATATTTGCCAAAGGGCATTTTCATGCGCGCAATTTCTACGAGATCCTGCTTTTCAAACACACTGCTTTCCAATTCCAAAAAGGTGTCACTGCCGGGAAATTGTGGGGATCACCCGATCGCCACCATAGACTTCCGCCGTCGAACTGCTCCCGGACTGTAACCGGGCCAGGCCCGGTACTCTACCCAAGGCCAGCGATTTGCCCAAGCGTTCGCAGTTGGAGCGAGATTCTTCTTTCGGCTCATGCCATCGAAAACAGGAGAGCTTTGTATGCAATTGCTTAAACGCTCAGGGCTGGCGTCCCTGGTGATCGTCGCTGCAGCATCCACAGGTTGCGCGAACATGAGTGATACCGACCGCCGTATCGGTACCGGTGCGGGCATCGGTGCTGTGACCGGCGCTGTGATTTCCGGGGGCCGGCCCGGTGGTACCGCGCTGGGTGCCGTAGCCGGCGCAGCGGGCGGTTACATTTATGACCGCAACAAGAAGCGTCGCTATTACTACGACCGCTACGGCCGTCGTCACTACTACCGTCGCTAGGTTTCCTTTCCTGCTCTCTCAGGTCCGGGGCAGAACCCCTGCTCCGGACCCTGCCATTCGCGTCAGGCCATCCACTCGTCTCGCCTGTCCGTACACCAGTCCCGACGCTATTTTCATTGCCGCGAATCCGTGGAACTATGCGCCACCCTCAGTACCAAAAGTACTGAACAAGTTTTAACCAGAGTAGATTTTTCAAGGAAACCCCGTGAGAAAAATAAGCACCTCCAGCCTGCTGGGTTTACCCCTGGCAGCTGCGCTATTGACAGCCTGTGACAAGCCTGCCCAGACGCCGACAGACACCCAGGCAGATAGCAGCAAGCCCATCTCCACCGAAGGTATGTGGATGCCGAGCCAGCTGCCGCAGCTTGCCGACAAACTCAAGGAAGCGGGTCTGGAACTGGATCCTAACACCATGACCGACCTGACCAAGTTCCCCATGAACGCGGTCATCAGCCTGGGCGGCTGTTCGGCCTCCTTTGTTTCCCCGCAGGGATTGGTAGTGACCAATCACCACTGTGCTTACGGCTCCATTTCCTACAACTCCACCGAAGACAACGACCTGCTGGCCAACGGCTTCCTCGCCAAAACCCTGGAAGAGGAAGTGCCTGCTGCACCGGGATCCCGCGTATACGTCACCGTCGACATGCAAGACGTAACCGATAAGATCAAAGGTAAGCTCAGCGATGACATGGACGGTGCCGCGCGCTTCAAAGCCATCGAAGATGCTGAGAAAGCGCTGATCGCCGCCTGCGAAGCAGATGAAGGCCACCGCTGTGAGGTGTACAGCTATTACGGCGGCGCCACTTACTATCTGGTCAAGCAACTGGCAATCCGTGATGTGCGCCTGGTGCACGCGCCCGCCTCGTCCATCGGCAAGTTTGGCGGCGACATCGACAACTGGATGTGGCCGCGCCATACCGGAGACTATGCCTTTTACCGCGCCTACGTCGGCCCTGATGGCAAGCCCGCGGATTTCTCCGAAGACAACGTGCCCTTTAAACCCAAGCACCACCTGACCGTCGCCACTGAAGGTCCGCAGGAAGGCGACTTCGTCATGGTGGCAGGTTACCCGGGCAGCACCAACCGCTACCGCACCGCCACTGAAGTGGATAACAACTTCAACTGGTACTACCCCACCATGCAGAAAGTGCTGGAGGAATGGTCCGGTGTGATCGGTGACGCTACCAAAGACGACAAGGACGCAGAACTGAAATATGCGAGCCTGGTTGCCGGCCTGAACAACTACTCCAAGAACTTCACCGGCATGATGGAAGGCTATGGCCGCAGCAACCTGCTGCAGCGCAAGCAACAGCTTGAGAAAGACCTGCAGGCCTGGATTGAAGGCAACCCGGACAATGCCAAGTACGCTTCCGTGATTGCTGACCTGCAGTCTCTGGTCGAAGAAAAGCAGGCAACTCAGGAGCGCGACCTGCTGATGCGCTACATGGGCCGTTCTGCCATGCTGAGCAGTGCCCGTCGCCTGTATCGCCTGAGCCTGGAAAACCAGAAGGCCGACATGGAGCGCGAGCCCGGTTACCAGGAACGCGACATGACCCGCTTCACCGAAAGCATGAAGCGCATCGAGCGCAACTTTGCCCCGACCGTAGACCAGGCCATCTGGACCTACTTCCTCAACCGCTACAACCAGCTGCCGGCAGACCAGCGTATAGAAAGCTTTGACGCTTTCTTCGCGGACGCCAACAGCGGTGATGCCCTGCAGGAAAAGCTGTCTGGCATGTACGCCAATACCGGCCTGACCGATGTCGACACACGTCTGGCCTGGATGGAGAAATCACCGGAAGAATTCCGTGCAAGTGATGACCCATTCATCCAGCTGGCAGTCTCGATTCATGACGACATGTATGCGATCGAGCAGAAAAACAAAGCCATGGACGGACGCTTTGCCGAGCTGCGTCCTCAGTACATGGATCTGCTGATTGCCTTCTACAAGGAGCAGGGCAAACCAGTCTATCCGGATGCCAACAGTTCCCTGCGCCTGACCTACGGTCTGGTCAAGGGCTACACACCACCGGCGGGCACCATCAAGGGTGCAGCTGACGGTAACGACGGTAAAGACGGTTTTGTTCCGTTCACCACCCTGCGTGGCATCGAAGCCAAATACACCGGTGAGGATCCGTTTGATTCACCGCAGGCACAGCTGGATGCCATCAAGGCGAAGAAATACGGACGTTTTTACGACGAGAAACTCGACTCCGTACCGGTCAACTTCCTGAGCACCGTGGACATCACAGGCGGCAACTCCGGCTCCGCCACCATGAATGGCAAGGGTGAATTGATTGGCCTGGCCTTTGACGGCACTTACGACAGCATCAACGCGGACTGGGACTTCAATGACAACACCCGCGCGATTCATGTCGATGTCGAATACATGCTGTGGGTCATGGAGAATGTGGACGGTGCCCACAACCTGCTCGAAGAGATGGGCGTGGCAGACAAAACAGAAAAAGCGGCTGACTGAGCCTTTCTGTTTTACAAAATAACCGGCGCTTTGCGCCGGTTTTTTTATGCCTGTGCGCAACAAATTAGTTGAGCATGCTGGCAATTTCCCGCTCGACAATCTGCTGCTGTTCCTCACGGGAAATCTGCGCAGGATTGTCGTTGTTCTGCAGGGTATCGGAGTAGTAAAACTGCGTGTGGTTACCCCCTTCGATACGTACATAGTTGGTGTTGGCCGGCAACTGGTTCTTACTGCCTTCGATATCGGATTCTGTGGTCAGGCCATCGACACTGCCCCAGATTGACGTAACCGGGATCTGCACGTCAGACAAATCGGTCAGTGCATCCGGGTATGCCGCGAGCAGGACAAGGCCGGCAATACCATCAGAAGGCGCTCGGTTATTGTCTACCCACAAGGCCGCGACAGTGCCGCCCAGCGAGTGCCCGGCCACAACCCAGTCGACCACTTCACTACGCCAGTGATTCTTTGCATAGGTTCCATAGTGGGTACCGAGAAAGCCAAAGTTAAACGGTGGGGTAACGACGGCCGCGTAGTAGCCCTGGTCAGCAAAGTGCCGGGCGATTGGCGCATAGGCACGGGGATCCTGGAAAGCGCCGGGATAGACAATCACGCCGCGGTTGGAAACCGGTGCGACCGGCTCAAAACCGAAAAACAGGGAAACGCCGACAAAATTGCGTTTCTGGAAGACCGAGACTGAGGGCGATGACGTCATTGCCGCGTCCACTTCCGACTGGGCATCAGCGACGGCTGACTGATGCATAAACAACGCGACGATCGCGAATACAGAACCTCTGATCAATTGGGTCGATATCACAATGTTCTCCTAAAGAGTGCAGATTATTTTTATGGGTGCTAAGGCAAACCATTGCTCCTCTCGACAGAGAAAAGTGAACCACTCCATGGTCTGCGGGCGCTGCTAAAACAACAGGTACTACAAACAACATAAAGACATATTGACATAACGGCATATCTACATATCAATATATCTTTCTTATACGTTTACGCAGGCCCGCCGCGCAAGAGGGGAAACCAAGCCGAAGCGTTTCAGTGGCGGTTTTTTCTACTGGAAACAGGAAACCTGTGACTTACTGCCGCAACCGACGCCAGGAATGGCGGGAAAAAACACGAAAAAGAAAAGGGTAAGAAAAGAAAAAGAGAAAGAGAAAGAGAAGAGAAGCGAAGAAAGGCCATTCGACCTGATCGCCCGCTTCCCACGGGAACCATTCTGGAGCCCCGATTGAAAGGCTCTCCGGTACACACGCATTCCGTGCCCATCTCGCGGACCTGGTGATGGCTAACGCGAGCCCGCCCGGGCAGCGCACGGCTTTACTGCATAAATACGTCCGAGTTTACGTTCAGCTGCATGATCTTGAGCGCTTCGGACTCCAGATTGAGCCCCATCAGGATGACCGCTTCACCATGCTCATAGGTGGCTTTGATCTTGTAGTTACAGCGCTCTACCGGCGTTTTGCTTTGCATGGCATTGATACACCCGGCCTGCTCAACACTATCCAGTGAGGTGAACGCACCGAGCTTATTGAAATAGCGGAACAGATTACGAGATTGCGCCTCGTCGACGCCCTCAAGCCACAGCTTGCTCAAATCAGATTTGGCCGTGTCATAGTCCCAGGGGGATTGAGACTGGAGAAACCCGGAGATAAAGGGCTCTGCAACATCGACAAACTTCTCGGAAGTATTGGACGTTTTCACCAGCGCCCAGATCACCAGTGCGAGCAACAGCGCAAACAGGACACCGAATCCGATCAGGACTTTTTTCAGTACATTCCACAGACGACCGGATGTCGGCCCGTCACTATCCGCAAGGTTTGCCGCTGCCGGCTGGTAAGGATTGGTATCCATAAACGTCGAACTCTCGTTATTTTTTAGTGCCTGACTGCCGGGCTCAGACCAACTTGGTTTTTGTTTTCCCGCAACGTTGGCAGCGATACTCCGTGACCAACTTGCCCTGCTTCACGTCAAATTTACGCTCGGTCACCACTTCCCACTTGTGAAAGCCATCCCTGCACAGGCTACTGCCCTTGTGCTTCTGCCAGGCGGTCTTGCGCTTGAATGGAATGACGTCTCCCATAATCTACTCTCGTTCAGCCCGCAGGTTGATTACACTACCTCACCAGCCGCATTGGCCGAGGACCAGGCCCATTGAAAGTTAAACCCGCCCAGCCAGCCAGTGACGTCCAATACCTCACCAATAAAATATAACCCCGGCTGGGTGGTACTTTCCATGGTGCGTGAGGAAATCGCGTTGGTGTCCACACCGCCCAGCGTGACTTCCGCAGTTCTATACCCCTCGGTGCCGGAGGGCACCAGCTCCCAGTGCTGCAACTGCCTGCCAATCTCTGCGAGCTCACCCTGGGCATAGTGCTTGAGTGCACGGCTCTCGATGGGCTTCCCCTTATCCGGGCTGCCGGCACCCGGGTGGTTCAGGAAAAACTGCACCAGCTTCTTTGTCCACAGGTCAGCCAGCACCGTATGCAGATAAGCATCCGGACGCTGGTGTCGCTGCGTGTCGAGCCATTCCGGCAGATCCATGTCGGGCGCGAGATCAAAAGTCACCGACCTGCCCTCTTCCCAGTGAGCCGATACTTGTAATACCGCCGGCCCGGAAAGCCCCTTGTGGGTAAACAACATCTGCTCACGGAAGCTGCCATTTCCACTGCTGGCATGCACCGCCAGTGAACTCCCCGGCAGGGACTCCTGCTTCTCCAGTGCACGACGCGACAGGGTAAACGGCACCAGCGCCGCGCGGGTCGGCACCACCGCGATGCCAAACTGTCGGGCAATGTCGTAGCCAAATCCGGTCGCCCCCATGGTGGGAATCGACAGGCCACCGGTTGCCACCACCAGCGAGGCACAGCGCACCTCACCCAAACTGGTCGTTACCCGGTAACCCTCTTCCCCGGCGACAACGGACTCGATATGGCAACGCGTACGGACCTGGGCACGGGCACTGCGGCACTCCGCCAGCAACAGGTCGACGATATCCTTGGATTTGTTATCGCAGAACAGCTGCCCGAGGGTTTTCTCGTGGTAGGGAATTCCGTGCTTTTCCACCAGCGCGATAAAGTCCCACTGGGTGTAACGCGCCAGCGCCGATTTACAGAAGTGCGGGTTCTGGCTGTAGAAGTTTTCCGGTGAGGTGTACAGGTTGGTGAAGTTACAGCGCCCACCACCGGACATCAGGATCTTTTTGCCCACTTTGTTGGCGTGGTCGACAACCAACACCCGACGCCCGCGCTGCCCCGCGATCGCCGCGCACATCAAACCCGCCGCACCGGCGCCAATGATCAGAACATCGACGTGTTCGGGCAGGGCTGGCTGGGAGACATCTTTCATAGGGGAGGGAGCGTTGGCCGGGCAGCCTTTAGTCTAGCCCGGCCGGACGGGTCAGGCGCGCGGCAGGGTAACGCCGCGCTGGCCCTGGTACTTGCCGCCGCGATCCGCATAGGAAACGTCGCAAACCTCATCGGACTCAAAGAACAGCATCTGCGCCACACCCTCGTGGGCGTAGATCTTCGCCGGCAGGTTGGTGGTATTGGAGAATTCCAGGGTGACGTGCCCTTCCCACTCGGGTTCCAGCGGTGTCACATTCACAATAATGCCGCAACGCGCGTAGGTGGATTTGCCCAAGCAGATGGTCAACACGGAACGCGGAATACGGAAGTACTCCACGGTGCGCGCCAGCGCAAAGGAATTGGGCGGGATGACGCAGGAGTCGCCCTCGACATCAACAAAGCTGTTCTCGTCAAAGGTCTTGGGGTCAACGGTGGCGGAGTGCACGTTGGTGAAGATCTTGAACTCACCGGCACAGCGCACATCGTAGCCGTAACTGGAGGTGCCGTAAGAAATCAGGCGATCGCCGTTGCCATTGCGGCGCACCTGGCCCGGCTCAAACGGCTCGATCATGCCGTGCTGCTCGGCCATGCGGCGAATCCACTTATCGGACTTGATACTCACTTTGCCCCCTCCCGGTACGCTGGTCTCGGGCCCCAAAACAGGCCCTGTAAAGGAGGCGAATCATAGCGGGTTTGGCCTGTTCAAAAAAGTGCCAATCTCTACCAGGCAGTCTTGCACACCCTGTACAGGTACTGTATAAATCGACAGTAATTGCTGTACAGATATACAGTCACTCCCGCAGAAGTCGCCCAAACACGGACGCAATACGGGGGTAAATAGGTGGCCAAGCGCGCCCCCAAGGGAGACCAGAAATCGTGAACAACGCCGAAAACCTCATAGAAAACAATCAGTTAAAACTGCAGGGCGAGCGCACACAACAGGATACCCAGCAGCCCCCACAGCTGAATCAGCTCCTCGCCCGCGCCGATATCTGGCAGGCCGCCAATGAGCACCGTCGCCAGCGCAGCGGTATCTCCACGGGTCATACCGCACTCGACGCCCTGCTGACCGGACACGGCTGGCCGCGCGGCGCCACCACTGAGCTACTCGCGGACCAGACCGGTATTGGCGAAATATCCCTGCTGCTGCCCACCCTGGCAGAGCTCACCCGCAACGAACAAATGGTCATTCTGGTCAATCCGCCACATATTCCCTATGCGCCCGCCCTGGCAGCAGCAGGCATCAAGCTCGAGAAACTGCTGATCCTGCATCCCCACGGCCCGCGGGATAGCCTCTGGGCCATAGAGCAATCCCTGCAGTCCGGCTGTTGCGGTGCCCTGCTCAGCTGGCAGGGCCGCCAGGCACCCGCCGATAAAGATCTCCGTCGCCTGCAAGTTGCAGCGCGGGAGGGCGATTGCCTGCACTTCCAGTTTCGCCCCCAGTCCAGCGCCAACAGCCCTTCCCCTGCCAGCCTGCGTCTGCAGCTGTGCGGTAGCGGTGACCAGCTGGCACTGAAACTGCTCAAGCAGCTCGGCGGCCGTTCCGGCCAGCAGTTGAACCTGGCCCGCGCCCCGGAGTTGTGCCGGCGCGATCAGCCACTGCATTAATCCCCTGCGGAGGCGCTCATGCTCTGGCTTTGTATCCAATTACCACAGCTGCCGCTTCAGGCCCTGACCCGCGCACAGCGTGAACAAAACACGGCTCAGGCGCAGGCAGTGGTTGAGCAGCAACAGATCATCGGCAGCAACCCTGCCGCCCGCGAGCGCGGCGTCGACACGGGCCTCACCATCGCCACCGCCTGTACGCTCTGTGCCGACCTGCAGATACTCGAGAGAGATACAGAGCGGGAAAACCAGTTATTGCAGGAGCTGGCCCAGTGGGGCTACAGCTTTACCCCGGTTGTTTCCCCCCGTGCGGCAGCCCCTCTGGAGGGCAGCAAACACGGCGACGATGGTCAATATGCCTGCCTGTTTCTCGAGCTGAGCGGCTGCCTCAAGGCCAGCGGTGGTTTGCACCCCATGCTGCAGCAGCTGCACACCGAGCTGCGTGAAATGCGCATCTCGCATTTTATGGGCCTGGGCCACAGCCCTAGCGCCGCGCGCCTGCTCAGCCAACTGCCCGAGCATCGCCAGTGGCTGGCAGAGGCCAAGGTGCCGCCTACGCCACAACAGTGGAAACAGTGGATCAGTTTCGCACCCAGCAAACTCCTCGACTGCAATCACAAGACCGTGGCCAAACTTTATGCCAGTGGTATCAAGCGGGTCAGCCAGTTACTGGCCATCCCCCTGTCGGAGGTCGGCAGCCGCTTTGGCCGCACGTTTGTGGATTACCTGGCACGCCTCAATGGCACCCGCCATGACCCGGTGCCCAGCTACCAGCCGCCACCGGAATTCCACAGCGAGCTGTTTTTCCCCAGCCCAATGGATAACAGTGAGCAGCTACTTTTCCCCGCCGGCCGACTGGTGCGTGAATTGTGCCAGCAGCTACAACGGCGCCAGCTGTATACCCAGCAGTTACGCTGGAAGCTGGACTTCGGCCAGCAGGGCTGCAAAGTCATTGGGGTGGAAATTTCGCGACCACAACTCGATCCGCAGCGCCTGATCGCCCTGACCAAGCTGCAGCTTGAGCGCATCACACTGGAACAACCAGTACAGGCACTCAGTCTCACCTGCGACCAGCTGGTGCGACTCCATGATGGGGATCTCGACGAAGACCTGTTCGGCGCGGGCAGCAAGGTCAAACGCTGCCATCAGCTGATCGACAAACTCAAGGCGCGCCTCGGGCATGAGAGCCTGTCAGGTGTCACCCTGAAAGAAAGCCACCTGCCCGAGCAGGCCTGGCAAAGCGCGGATACGCTGCTACTCAACAGCCACAGCCGCGGCCACCAGGTACAGGCCGTCAATGCCTCCCGTCCAAGCTGGCTATTACAGCGCCCGGATCGCCTCCAGTGTCGCGACCACCGACTGTTCTATCGCGGCGAGATCCAGCTGCTGCAGGGCCCCGAACGTATCGACGGTTATTGGTGGCAGCATCGCCGCCACGCGCGGGATTACTACATTGCCCGCAACGAAGAAGGCAGCCTCTACTGGATCTACCAGGACCTGACCTCCGAGGCCTGGTACCTGCACGGGATCTATGGCTGAACCTCAAGATGTTAAGGCGATTCCCCCAGCGCAAGACGGGAACACAGCGCACTGGCCACTCAGTAGTTCCAGGATACCCGCCTACGCCGGCATGACGACATCAACCGAACGCATTACATACAACCCCCCACCGCCGTCACCCCGGCGAAGGCCGGGGCCCAGAAGGAACTGGCAGTACAGTGGCGGCCTGGATACCAGCCTCCGCTGGTATGACGAAATCAACCGGAAGCATCACATACAGCCCCCCACCGCCGTCACCCCGGCGAAGGCCGGGCCCCAGAAGGAACTGGCAGTACAGTGGCGGCCTGGATGCCAGCCTCCGCCGGCATGACGAAATCAACCGGAAGCATCACATACAGCCCCCCACCCACCGCCGTCACCCCGGCGAAGGCCGGGGCCCAGAACACACAAAAGCCGAGCCCATGTACAAGCAACCCTGCGTCTACATACTCACCAACCAACGCAATGGCACCCTCTATACCGGCGTCACATCCAACCTTGTGCAGCGCGTGTGGCAACACAAGGAGGGGATGACAGATGGCTTCAGCAATAAGTACTCACTCAAAATCCTAGTGTGGTACGAGCTACACAACGTGATGGAGACTGCTATTTCCAGAGAGAAATGCATCAAAGAATGGCAAAGAGCGTGGAAACTGAAACTGATCGAGCGCAACAATCCTCAGTGGCATGACCTCTACCCAGGACTCACTTAATCCACTCCATACCGAGAGCGACTCCTCTCGCTGGGTACCAGCCTGCGCCGGCATGACGAAATCAACCGGAAGCATCACATACAGCCCCCTCACCCAGCGCCGTCACCCCGGCGAAGGCCGGGGTCCAGAGGGAACTGGCAGTACAGTGGCGGCCTGGATACCAGCCTCCGCTGGCATGACGAAATCAACCGGAAGCATCACATACCGCCCCCTCACCCAGCGCCGTCACCCCGGCGAAGGCCGGGGTCCAGAGGGAACTGGCAGTACAGTGGCGGCCTGGATACCAGCCTCCGCTGGTATGACGAAATCAACCGGAAGCATTACATACAGCCCCTCCACCGCCGTCACCCCGACGAAGGCCGGGGTCCAGAAACCAAAGGCCCTACAGCTCCGGCAATCACAAACCAGGATATACAGTAACAACGTCGCCCCCACTACCCATGCAGTACGCCGAGCTTTTCTGCCAAAGTAATTTTTCATTTCTCCAGGGCGCCTCACACCCACAGGAATTGATCGAGCGTGCCAGCGCGCTCGGTTACCGCGCACTGGCAATTACAGACGAGTGCTCACTGTCTGGTGTGGTGCGCGCCTATCGGGAACTGCAGGATTTACAGCAACAAGGGAAGCACACACCAACACTCATTTGCGGCAGTTTTTTTCGCCTGCATGACATCCCGTGTGAGCTGGTACTCCTCGCACCGAACAAGGCAGCCTACAGCGAACTCTGCCAACTCATTTCGACTTCGCGCCTGCGCAGTGAAAAAGGCAGCTACCAGACCACCCAGCAGGATCTGGCACACCTGCGTGAGCTGATCGCAATCTGGCTGCCCGGCAAGGCACCGCTGGAAATCCCCGAGACGATTCTGTCCAGCTTTACCGGGCGCCTGTATATCGCGTTCAGCAACCATCTTCTGCCCGAGCAAAACCGCCAGCACCAGGATTTGATGGCCTTCGCCAAACGCCTGCAACTGCCACTGGTCGCCACCAATGCGGCCCTGATGCACTGCCGCAGTCGCAAGCCCCTGCAAGACATCCTCAATGCCAACTACCACAACTGCACGCTGGACGCGCTGGGCTATCGGCTGGAACAAAATGCCGAGCGCTATCTGCGGCCTCTCAAGGATATCGCTGCATTGCACCCACAAGAGGCCATCGCCAACACCATGGCCATCGCCGAGCAGTGCCACTTCTGCCTCAGCGAACTGCGCTACCAATATCCGTCCGAAGTGCTGCCGCCGGGAAAAACCCCAACGGCATATCTGCGCGAACTGGTGGAAGACGGCATCACGATTCGCTGGCCCAACGGCCCGGAAGCGCGTATCGCCAACCTGATTGAGAAAGAACTCAAGCTCATCGCCGAGCTGGAGTACGAATACTACTTTCTCACTATTTATGACATCGTCAAGCACGCCCGCAGCCAGCAAATTCTCTATCAGGGGCGCGGCTCCGCCGCTAACTCTGTGGTGTGCTACTGCCTGCTGATCACCGAGATTGACCCCCACAAAATCGGCCTGCTGTTTGAGCGGTTTATTTCGCGTGAACGCAATGAGCCACCGGATATCGACGTCGACTTCGAGCACGAACGCCGAGAAGAGATCATCCAGTACATCTACCAGAAGTATGGTCGTTCCCGTGCAGGGCTTGCAGCCACCAAAATAACCTATCGCTTCAAAAGCGCTTTGCGGGATATCGGCAAGGCCCTCGGTATCGGCAGCGCCACCATTGAGCAACTGCAGGCTGAGCGCGCCTGGTGGGATACGATGGAGCAATTCCCCGAACAAATGCGCAAGGTCGGCATCGACCCAAACAGCACTGCCGGACGCATGCTGCCCCTGTTCATGGAGCAGCTGCGCGGCTTTCCCCGGCACCTGTCCCAGCACGTCGGCGGTTTCGTGATTACCGAAGCACCGCTCCATTCACTGGTGCCCATCGAAAACGCCGCGATGGAAGACCGCACTATCGTGCAGTGGGACAAGGAAGATATTGAAGATCTCAAGCTGATGAAGGTCGATATTCTCGCACTGGGTATGCTCACCGCCCTACGCAAGTCTCTCGACTATATGCGCCTGTACGGCCCCAGGCTCCGCTTGCAGGATATTCCCGCAGAAGACCCGGCGACCTATGAAATGATGTGCCGCGCCGACACCGTAGGGGTATTTCAGATTGAGTCCCGGGCACAGATGAGCATGTTGCCGCGACTGCAGCCTCGCAACTTCTACCAGCTCACAATCGAAATCGCGATTGTACGACCGGGTCCTATCCAGGGGGGCATGGTGCACCCCTACCTGCGCCGCAAGCAGGGGCTGGAACCCGTTACCTACTCCCACGAAAACCTGCGTCCCGTACTGGAACGTACACTCGGCGTGCCCATTTTTCAGGAGCAGGTCATCCAGCTGTCGATGGTGGCCGCCGGTTTTAACGGGGGCGAAGCCGACCAGCTACGTCGCGCCATGGCCAGCTGGGGCAAGAATGGTCACCTGTATAAGTTCCGCGAGAAACTCATCGATGGCATGCTCGCCAATGGCTATCGGGCAGACTTTGCCGAGCAGTTATTTGAACAGATGAAGGGATTCGGCTCCTACGGCTTCCCGGAATCCCACTCTGCCTCATTTGCGTTGCTCGCATACTTTTCTGCCTGGCTCAAACGCCATCACCCTGCGGCCTTCTACTGCGGCTTGCTGAACAGCCAGCCCATGGGCTTCTATGCCCCTGCTCAGCTGGTCTACGATGCCCAGCGTCACGACGTCAAAATCCTGCCAATTGATGTCCTCTACAGCCACTGGGAACACTATCTGGAACTCGCTGAGCGAACCGGCCAACAACCTCGCCTGCAAACCACAGACCTGGATGGAGAACACTCGCCAGCTAACCCACCTGAGCAGAATCAACCGGTGACCACTGAACCTATGCTGCGCCTCGGCATGTGCCTGATCAAAGGCTTTGACCACGCGAATGCCGAACGCATCATCGAGCACCGGGAACAGCAGACTCACAACTCCATTGAGACATTCCGGCGTATTGCCGGTATCAATAAAGAACAACTCGCACTGCTGGCCAGTGCCAATGCCTTCCACAGCCTGGAAGGCAACCGCTACCTGAGCACCTGGCAAACCCTGGAAGATGCCGGGCAACAAGCCCTCGCGGCCAGCCATGTGCCCACCAACTCCGTTGAGGAAAATACCTATAGCGATTACACCAGCACCGGCCTGAGCCTGGGCGAACACCCCATCGCCCTGCTGCGCCGTCACCACCGCTTCCGCAACCACCACACGGCCCGGTCGCTGAGCCAATGCCAAGATGGGGAGCGCGTAAGTGTGATAGGACTGGTCACCTGCCGACAGCGCCCGGGAAGCGCTTCAGGGGTGATATTCATGACTCTGGAAGATGAAACAGGGGTGGTGAACGTGGTGATCTGGGAACAGATCCAGAAACGCTACCGTGCCGAAATCCAGCAGGGAAAAATGCTCGAAATCAAGGGGAAGCTGCAGCTCAGCAGCCCCCCCGGATCAGCGCAGAGCAGCGAATACCAAACCACACATCTGATAGGCGAACGTATGGAAAATCTCAGCCGCAAGGAGATACAGAGAGTCCGCAGTTTCCGATAACGAGCAAAACGTCCACATTCAAGCGCTTACAGGCCTGCTGGTAGCAGTACTGAAATTACGCGCAAACCGTTCAACACAATAATAGGAAAAAGCCGCAAGAATGAGACCACCTACCGTAGACACCAAAAACAGTTCGGGCCAGTCGAGAGTCGGCCGAAAATACAAAACAAATGGGTAGTGAAACAGGTAAATCCCATATGAGAGCTTCCCTATCCAGACCAATACAGGGAGCTCAAGGAATTTTGCGTAGCCCAAAAGTACTGCCCATAGGATTAGTGCCGCCGAGACTTCTGCAAGCGCAATCCCGAAGTTGAAAAAAAAGCGGTCGCCCCACGCAACCATCCCAAATACAAACACAAACACGAAGATCGGTATCAGGAAAAAGATACCCGAGAACCGTATTTCCGAGCACACTTTCATGAACAATGACAGCAGAGCCCCGCATAGCAGCCCGCCCAGGCGAGTATCAAACCTGCTATACACTTCATCCCAACTGGCATCAAAGACCGAGATCAAAAGAACTCTCGCGGCAATTACCAGCGCATAAAGAACTGCCACCAGTAGAAGGACACCTATAATTTGCAGCCTGCGCAAGGCGAATAACAGGAAAAATGGCCAGATCAGATAAAAGTGAAACTCGACAGCCAACGACCATGTATGCCGTAAATAGTGGGGAAGACCGCCGTAGGCATAGCCATAATCACTTAGGTAAAGCAATGTAGCCAGCGCGTCGCGCCAGTGGAACTCATAAGAGGGCCATAAAAAAGGCGCAAACAGGAGATACAAAACAACAAGCAATACAAGCGCTGGATACAATCGCAAGCAGCGCCGCCAAAGAAATGTCCGTATCTCGACCTTACCGGTCGAGCCATATTCGACCAGTAACAGCGTAGTAATCAGGAAACCACTTAAGACGAAGAAAAGGTCAACCCCAAGGAAACCACCGGAAAAGCTAGGAACACGCGCATGAAAAGCCAGCACCAAGACAATACAAATCGCGCGAAAGCCATCGAGAGCACGAATATATGGCATAGTTATGGCCTACTTACCACGCTCCAACTCCCTGAAAAATTCACGTAAGCTGGGATGTACAGGCGCATTAACCTCAGAGGAGGCTGATTCTTCAAACAACCGTCGATTCTCATAAGCAACCATGCCAAAAGCACCATCGATACGAGAATCGGCAGATGCCATTGGATGTAACTCACCACCTCTCAGCGGGTCGCCATCCACCTCATAGCACTGGGCACCACCGAAAAAGTCGGAGACATCTGCTGCACTGGTCGTGGCCCAACATGATTGGTATGCACCCGCACACTCTGACTTAGCAGGCAAGCAAAGCTGATGCGCTTCCCGTAACGAGATCTGCCCCCCCTTCATCAAGACAGCCCAGGGACTCGCCACCTCATCAAACAAATCCTTGCCAATAAAGGTATCTGCATCAAACTCTGCACCCACCAGATTTAACAGGGTTACAGGAATATCCACCTGACTAGAGATTTGCTCCACCTCCTGAAACCCATCCATATCTGGATGATAAACAAACAGGGGCATACGGAAGAAATCTTCGGTCTGTCGTTCTTCACTCCCTCGGACACTTTCCGAAAAAGACCAAACTCCGTGGTCAGCGGTAATCAAAACAATAGTATTCTCCGCCAGTTCGCTATTCTCAAACTTTTCCCAGAAGACACCTAACGCGTAATCACTATAAAAAATCGCGTTCTCATACCCCCTATATACTTTTTCTTCGTCCTCTAGCAATCTCAGATCATTCGGCACATCTACTGGCCAGTCATAATCAAATGGATAGTGATTACTAATCGACATCACATGCGCATAAAAAGGCGCTTCTCGGTCAGACACTTTATCAATGGCCAATTTAAAAAACTCAGCATCAGACAATCCCCAGCCAATATAGTCAGGAGAGTCCAATCCCAAAGGCTCTACATCCGCATGGAAATATACCTCGCGGAATCCTTGCTGCGGCATGAATTGAATTCGGTTGTAAAATTTTCCGTAGTTCGCATGCATGTAAAGCGTTTCATAGCCATATTCAGCTAGCAAAGAGGCCAGACAATTCAGGTTTTTCTCACCCGGATACTCAGCGATAGATATCTTGGCATTATGGTCAAAAAAACCACAAATAATGGCATTCTCACCTTTTACCGTGTAATTGGTATTGGCAAAAAAATTTCGAAACAATACACCACGCTGTACGATGCGATCGAAATTAGGTGTCAGGCCTCTCTGGGATCCGTAGGCGCCGATAAATGAAGCACGAAACGACTCCATCGTTAACACAAGAATGTTGTATTTCTCTCGCTCTAAGTCTTCAGGTAAAAACTGGTCGTCCTCTAACACCTGATTTCTAAACTTGAAGTAAGACCAGTCTGAAAAAGTATCTTCAGAAACGCCGCCAAGAGGCATCAAGAAGGCATGAACAGGGTGCAAATAATGCGGCGAGAGCGTAAAAGCATTCGCTTTGCGCAGATCTGAGACAACAACACCAACCCAGAGTAGTAAGACAACGCCACTCAGAAAGAACGAGCCCGCAACAACTCCGGTACATCTATTCTTTACTCCATATCTCAGCCAGCACAAGTAAGCGGCATACAAAACAAGGTAAAGAGCACCTACCCGAATCAGTTCCGACTTGTACTCAAATGCCGACAGCGCCTTGAGGGAGTCACCCCCATCCCGCGCAAAGGGCAGGTACTCAAAATTGAAGAAGACCTGAAAATACTGGAAGTGCCACCAGTTGGTAACGGTCAACAAAAAACAGGCGGCAAGAATAATCAGCGTAATGACGACAGAAAGTCTGGGGAATCGCCATCCCAGGAGCAGAACCGCGGACAACACTAGGCAAGCTACCCCGAGCGAACTCGCAAGTCCAACCGGAATCGGGTTTGGCAAGCCAAAATAGGAAGTAAAGCTGATGGCCGATAGAGCAAGGACGACCAGAATAAAATCAAGCAGAGAAGTTCGCCGGCTCAATATGTTCACCTCTCAACCCGTCCAATACGGTACCTATGCACAAACAACAAACGACAAACGACAAACGACAAACGACAAAAAGTAAAAAGCCCCGCGATAGCGGGGCCTTTACTAAGCCTACTTAAACTAGAACTTAGAAACCACCGCGGCAGGAACCTGGCAGGTACTTCGGATCGACGCTAGTACCATCACCAGAAGCACCACAACGCCAGCCATAGATCAAAGCGCCTACGTCGGCATTGGTGAGAGTATCGCCTGCATTAGGACCAGTCATCGGGACCAGGGTTACCAGCTGACCATCAGTAACGCTCGGTGCGAGACCCTGAACGGCAATAGTGACCACACCATTGTCGTCAGTAGCAATGCTCTGTACGTACTTAGTTGCGGCGCTGGAGGATTCACAACCCCAAGTACCGCCAGTAGGCAAAGTAGAACCTACAGCAGACTGAACAGATTCAGTGATAGTGGTGCGGCATGCACTACCGGCAAGTACCACTTCAGACATTTTCGCGCGAACGGTGTAGTCCTGGTAAGCCGGCAGAGCCACAGCCGCCAGAATACCGATGATCGCAACTACGATCATCAATTCAATAAGAGTAAAACCCTGTTGTTTTTTCATTGTAACCGTCTCCATACAGACAATTAGATTGTTGGATGAATCCCGTGAGGAAGTCGCGTAAAACAATACAAGCAATGTGCCAATACGCGCAACCGCGAAACTGCAACAAAATCAAAGAATTAGCTGGGTATTTTTTAGGCAATTCGAGTTAAGCGTGTCACAGAGACTCACCAAGTGACAAAATTTGTCAGGTCCAAGCCGTTTGGGCAGGCAGGAGACATGGCAGCACGGAAGCCACTTTGGTCCCGGTCGCCGCTCAGAAATTGGGCGCCCCAATGAGCGCCTTCCTTATATGGCCTAAATGCGACCTAGTTGATTGGCCAACTCTGGCGAATTCGATATATTGGGGCTAAGCGCGCCAATTGGGCTGAGAGCGAAGCAACTCACCTTCTCCCGGGTAGCCCTATAAATCGTTTAAAAAACGCGCAAAATTCGACCGATCGCACAACCGTAGCCCAGGCATTGTAAGAATCATGAGCAGTATCCCCCTCAATGGACTGGCCAAGCAGCTGGTAGCAGAGCAGATTCTCGATGAGACGACCGCAGCGTCGGCCATGAAGGCTGCACGCCGGGAAAGCCAGACATTTGCACAACATGCGGTAGAAGCCAAGCTGGTCAAGAGCCGTGAACTCGCCACCATTGCCTCCAATGCCTTTGGCTCCCCAGTCTTTGACCTCGGCACCTACAACTTTGATCTGATCCCCAAAGACATCATTGATGAAAAACTGATCAGCAAGCATTTCACACTGCCCCTTTACAAGCGTGGCAACCGTCTGTTTGTTGCTGTGGCTGACCCGACCAACCTGTCCGGCCTGGACGAGATCAACTTCAACACCGGGCTTAATACTGATGCGGTCCTTGTCGAAGCGGACAAGCTGGCCAAGGCCATCGAAAGTTATCTGTCCAATAGCTCGGACATTAGTGCCGGCCTGGATGGCATGGATGACGAGGATCTCGATGCGCTCAACGTCGAAGGCGGTGGTGATACCCAGGAAAGCGAGGATGGTGAGCCCGGCGGCGACGAGGCCCCGGTTGTACGCTTTGTCAACAAAGTACTGCTGGATGCGATCCGTACTGGTGCCTCCGATATCCACTTCGAACCCTACGAGAAGAGCTATCGCGTACGTTTCCGCACCGACGGCGTTCTGCACGAAATCGCCAAACCCCCGATCCAGCTGGCGACTCGCCTGGCGGCACGCCTGAAAGTGATGTCAAAAATGGATATCTCTGAACGGCGCGTGCCCCAGGACGGCCGAATCAAGATGAAGCTGTCCAAGACCAAAGCCATCGACTTCCGGGTCAATAGCCTCCCGACCCTGTGGGGGGAAAAGATCGTACTGCGGATCCTCGACCCGTCATCCGCCAAACTCGGCATTGATGCGCTGGGCTATGAGGACGAGCAGAAGCAACTATATATGGACGCCCTGGGCCAGCCCCAGGGTATGATCCTGGTGACCGGGCCAACCGGTTCGGGTAAAACCGTATCTCTGTATACTGGCCTCAATATCCTGAACACCCCGGAGCGCAACATTTCCACCGCGGAAGACCCGGTAGAGATCAACCTGGAGGGGATCAACCAGGTCAACGTCTCCAACAAAGTGGGCCTGAACTTTGCCGAGGCACTGCGCTCGTTCCTGCGTCAGGATCCCGATATCGTGATGGTGGGTGAGATCCGGGACCTCGAAACGGCAGAAATCGCGATCAAAGCCGCGCAAACTGGCCACTTGGTTCTCTCGACACTGCACACCAACTCTGCACCAGAGACCCTGACCCGCCTGATGAACATGGGGGTCCCCTCGTTTAACATTGCCACCTCTGTCAGCCTGATCATCGCGCAGCGACTGGCACGTCGCCTGTGCGGTGAGTGCAAAAAGCCCATCACTCTTCCGGAAGAGGTGCTCAAGGAAGAAGGCTTCGACGCAGTGACCATCGAGCGCAAGGAGTGGAAGATCTATCAGCCCGTAGGCTGTGAACACTGCTCCAAGGGTTACAAGGGGCGGGTCGGCGTCTATGAAGTGGTTCGCATCACTGATGGGATCTCGCGAATTATCATGGAAGGTGGCAATTCCATTGAAATTGCCGATCAGGCCAAGAGCGAAGGGTTCAACAACCTGCGCACCTCTGCGCTGAGAAAGGTTGTACAGGGGGTCACCAGCCTGGAAGAGGCCAACCGGGTAACCAACGACTAAGACAACATGCAGGCCATCCTGGCATGATCAGGATGCAACAATAAGAAGTACGGGCGGCCAGATGACGCCCAAAGTGATTAAGCAACAGGTATAAGATATGGCCAATGCCACAGCTGCCGCATACATCTTTAAAGGTGTTGATAACAAAGGCAACAAGGTCGAAGGCGAAATCAATGGCACCAGCCCCGCGCTCATCAAGGCGCAGCTGCGCAAGCAGGGCATTATCGCCAACAAGGTCCAGAAAAAGCCGAAGCCCCTGTTTGGTGGCAAGAAAAAGGTAAAACCGGCAGATATCGCCCTGTTTACCCGCCAGATGGCCACCATGATGAAGGCCGGTGTGCCACTAGTGCAGAGCTTTGAGATCGTTGCAGACGGCGTGGACAACGATGGTCTGAAAGACCTGATCTTCAAGGTCCGCGATGATGTGGCATCTGGTACTGCCTTCGCCGAAGCCCTGCGAAAGCATCCTTTATACTTCGATGATTTGTTCTGCAACCTGGTCGCGTCCGGTGAGCAATCCGGTGCGCTCGAGACCATGCTGGACCGTATCGCCACCTATAAAGAGAAAACAGAAACACTCAAAGCCAAAATCAAAAAGGCCATGACCTATCCGATCGCGGTAGTCGTGGTCGCAATTGTCGTGACCTCAATTCTGCTGGTGAAAGTAGTTCCGCAGTTTGCGGAGACTTTCTCGAGCTTTGGTGCAGAACTGCCGGCATTTACCCGCATGGTGGTCAGTATGTCAGAATGGATGCAAGCCAACTGGTTCATCGCATTGATCGTAGTGCTGGGTAGTATCGGTGGTTTAATCGAAGTTAAAAAGCGCAACAAGAAAGTGCAGGAAGCCTTCGATCGCCTCATCTTGCGCATGCCCATTTTTGGGCAAATTACTTATAACTCGATTGCTGCGCGTTTTGCCCGCACGCTGTCTACCACCTTTGCCGCTGGTGTACCGCTTATTGACGCATTGAAGTCTGTGGCCGGTGCAACGGGTAACTCGGTTTACGAGCAATCCACCCTGCAGATTCGTGAGTCTGTCGCCACCGGTATCACCCTGAATAGCGCCATGCGCCACTCCGGCCTCTACCCGACCATGCTCGTGCAGATGGCCTCGATTGGTGAAGAATCCGGTGCCCTGGACGAGATGCTGGCTAAAGCCGCCGACTTCTATGAAGAGGCCGTCGACAATATGGTCGACAACCTCACCACACTACTCGAACCGATGATTATGGCAGTACTGGGTATTCTCGTGGGCGGCCTGATGATCGCCATGTACCTGCCCATCTTCCAGCTCGGTAACGTTGTATAAAGAATGGATTATCTTGCTTCACACATGGCGCTGCTGATTGGCAGCGCTTTTGTTTTGGGGGCCCTGATCGGGAGCTTCCTCAATGTCGTCATCTATCGCCTGCCGATCATGATGGAACGGGAATACAAGCGGGACTTCTACCAGTACTTTGACAAAACGCCCCCAGCAGATGAAAAAGCGCAGCTGGAGGAGTCGTTCAATCTGATTCTGCCGCATTCCCACTGCCCCAATTGCGACACCGAGATCAAACCCTGGCACAACATTCCCGTCATCAGCTACTTGATGCTCGGAGGAAAGTGCAGTGCCTGCAATACCGCGATCTCCAAGCGCTACCCGCTGATCGAGCTCGCCACAGCACTGCTCACCGCGATCGTGGTCTGGCAACTGGGCTTCACCTGGCAAGCCCTCGCCGGCTGTGTGTTCACCTGGGCGCTGGTCGCACTTACCGGCATCGACTTCGACAAGCAACTGCTGCCCGACAACATTACCCTGCCCCTGTTGTGGGCCGGACTGCTGATCAATTGCTGGGGCATTTTCGTTCCCCTGCAAGATGCCGTGGTGGGAGCCATCGCCGGCTATCTGTCCCTGTGGACGATTTACCATATCTTCAAGCTGGTTACCGGCAAGGAAGGGATGGGAGCCGGAGACTTCAAGATCCTCGCGGCAATCGGTGCCTGGTTTGGCTGGCAGGCCCTGCCCCTCGTGATACTCCTGTCCGCAGCGGTTGGCGCTGTTGCCGGCCTTACCTGGAGCGCAATTGCCGGCCGCGACCGCAACCTGCCAATCGCCTTTGGCCCTTATCTGGCTGGTGCTGGCTGGATCGCCATGTTGTGGGGCGAAGACATTATGGGCTGGTATTTCGCCTTCTCCGGCCTGGGCTCCTGACGATCGGAAACGTGTCGCAGCTTCCCGGATTCAGGAAGCTGCGCTCCCTGCCCCGGCGCTCCCTGCCCCGGCCCGACCTCACTCAGTAGCGCCCCAACCGATTCCGCATCCTTCCCTGCCTCGCTACAATACAGAGCAAACCTTCAACACGGATGGCCCCCATGTTTATAGTCGGCTTGACCGGTGGCATCGGCAGCGGAAAATCTGCCGCAGCAGACTGCTTCAGGGAACTGGGCATCAACGTCGTGGACGCCGACTGGGCAGCCCGCGTGGTCGTACAACCCGGCCAACCCGCACTGGAACAAATCGCCCAACACTTCGGCAGCGACATTCTCCTCGACAACGGGCAGCTCAACCGAGCCAAGCTACGAGAGCAGGTCTTCTCCAACGCAGCCGAACGCCAGTGGCTCGAAGCACTACTGCACCCCCTGATCCGTCAAACGATCATCGAAGCCTTAAATGCCAGCGAAAGCCCTTACGCCATCCTCGAATCTCCACTGCTTATAGAGTCCGGGCAATTTGAGCTGGTGCAGCGTATTTGCGTTGTGGACATCCCTGAAGACCTCCAAATTGCTCGAGCAACCGCCCGCGATGAAAATTCTGTTGAGCAAATCAGGAACATTATGCAGGCACAGTTACCTAGAGACCGCCGACTAGCCAAAGCGGATGATGTCCTCGACAACAGCGGAACGCTCACCTCACTAAAACGGCAAGTCACCCGACTTCATGCAAAATATGCCGACATGCTAACCACCAAAGCCTAATAGATCTATTTCTTTACTATCCGAATAAATTTTTTCATCCAAACAAAATAGACACTCCGACAACAAGAGACTGGTAAACCCGTATCAATTGGACACAACCAGTAAGAGAACTGTCTCACAAAAACCACAATTGAAAATTCTTCGACAAAATCCCTATTGTCCTTGCCCTCCGCCGTTATTAGTCTTTGCATCTACTCGCTGAACAATAAATTGCCGTATCAGACAAGGATCGTCTCGTGGCTAATTTCTTTCGACGTGAAGTCACTGCAAATTTAGAGAATCGCCTTCACGGTGAAGTTTTGCTTTCTCAAAGCATCCCTCATTGGCTTATCGTCACTTTTCTAACTTTCTGGATTCTGCTCGTCGCCATATGGCTGGTTAACTGTAGCTTTTCCAGAAAAGCAACGGTACAGGGATGGATTGAACCAAACACAGGAGAGGTTCGCCTCACCGCCAGCAGAAATGGAGTTGTGACGGCCATTCTTGTCAACGAGGGAGATACCGTAGCAACTGGACAAGAATTACTGAAAATCAGTAGTGAGAGCCATCTAGGCGGCGGGCAAAAGATCGAGCAGCTGATACTCGCCGAGTTCGAAGAGCAGGAACGACTGATAAAAAGTGAAATCCAACAAAAGCAGAAGTCCTTTCCTGAAAAATTGAAAACCCTGGAATTTCAGATCTCCTCAGCTATCACAGAGCTTTCTCTTATAAAAAGTCAGCTCAAAAACTTACAAAGCAGACAAAAAATTAGTCAATCTCAGACCATGAGGTATCGACAGCTAAATGGCGATGGCTATATCTCAGATATCGAACTAGAGTTTGCGACGACGAGAGATTTGGAGCTCGAAAACGAACAACAACTACTGCAAAGAACTCAGCTACTTTCGGAAAATAAGCTCCGTGAGCTGCAGCTCACCAGAGAGCTTCTTCCTCATGACCATGAGAACGACATTCGCTCACTTCAATCTCGCCTTTCAGATCTGAATCAACGGATGGCCGAGGTAGAAGCCCGCCACACCTACACGGTGAAGTCCGTTAAAAGCGGGAAAGTTGGCAACATCATGGCCACCAGAGGACAAACAGCACATGCGGGCCAACCACTCCTCACCCTACTGTCGGAGGATGATGCCTTAGTCGTCAAACTACTGGTTCCAGTCAGAGCTTCAGGATTCGTCGAAAGAGGACAGGAGATACGTATTCGCTACCAGGCCTTTGCGTATCAAAAATTTGGGGTCCATCAGGGAACGATCAAAGAGATCTCGGACTCCATTCTCCTCCCCAATGAAGTTGTAGATTCTCCGGTTCGGGTGACGGAACCCGTTTATCGAGCCACAGTCCATCTGAAACAGCAGGAACTCCTCGCTTTTGGCCGTCGCGTTTCTTTAAAGCCGGGAATGACCCTATCAGCTGATATCGAGCTGGCAGAAAGAAGCCTTGTGGAGTGGCTAATCGAGCCGTTGTTGAGCTTACGGGGGCGAATTCAATGAGTGCTATTACTCCACCCGCTATACCCGTCCAGGGGAGAATGGAAAGCCAGCTCAATTTTGGACTTCGCCGTAAAACCGCCCTGGTCCGTCAGTCCGAGGCTTCAGAGTGTGGTCTGGCCTGTATCGCAATGATTGCTGGACATCATGGGCTAAAACTATCAATGACAGCTCTACGTCAGCGTTTCAGGATTTCCAACCGGGGGACGACGCTAAAAACACTGATCGAAGTATCCTCTGAACTTCAACTTTCTACGCGGGCACTCCGCCTTGACCTCGAACACGTTGGGCAACTGCAGCTACCCTGCATCGTCCACTGGGATATGAACCATTTTGTCGTACTCGCCAGAGTAAGCGGAAAAAAAGTGACGATACTTGACCCGGCAATGGGTGAAGTTGTCATGACCAAGGAAACGTTTAGCGGCCACTTTACCGGAATTGCCTTGGAACTGAGTCCGGCGGAAGGATTCGAGGCAAAAGAGGAGCAACACAAATTAAAGCTTTGGCACTTCTGGTCCCGCACGAAGGGGCTGAAGAGAAGTCTACTCCTGGTGCTGATACTTTCGCTATTTCTTCAGATATTCGCGGTTCTATCTCCCTTCTATATGCAGACGGTTGTGGACGACATCATCCTTCGCACCGATACACACTTACTCACAGCTGTTGCCTTGGGGTTCGCGCTTCTACTCGTAATACAAACGGCCACGAGCACGTTGCGGCAATGGGTGATTGTCCATATCTCCAGCCGCCTGAGCATTCAGATGGCGTCAAATCTCTTTCGACACCTGATTCGTTTACCACTTGAGTACTTTTCTTCACGGCATATGGGCGATGTGGTTTCCCGCTTTGGATCACTCACACACATTAGGGAGCTGTTGACTACAGGCCTTGTGACCACCGTTGTCGATGGATTGATGGCCATCATCACCCTCTTGGCAATGTTTATCTACGACCTGAAGCTCAGCGCCGTAGTTGTCATTGCCGCACTTATTTATCTGCTATTGCGGCTATCGCTATACCGACCGCTCAGGCTCAGGTCAGAAGAGACGATTCAGGCACAAGCACAAGAAAACACGCACTTTATGGAATCTATCCGTGCGATCCAGACAGTAAAAGTCTTCCAACGTGAAAACGATCGGCACAATGAATGGCAGAACCTACTGGCAGACTCAATCAACAAAGATATAAAAGTGAGTCGATGGACCATTAGCTATGAATTGGCGCAACGGCTCATTTTTGGAGTAGAGAACCTTCTGGTCGTGTATCTGGGCGCTCTCGCGGTGATGGGCAACACAATGAGTATCGGTATGCTGTTCGCGTTTATGAGCTATAAACAGAGATTTCTTGAATCCACAGAAGGGTTAATCTCAAAGCTCATTGAATTCAAGATGCTTGGCCTACATTTCGACCGCCTGTCAGACATCGTATTTACCCGACCGGAATCTTCCCACAACGGCAGAGACCACTTTCAACTGGAGCTCTCCAGTAAAACCTTCAACGGTAGCATCGAAGTCAGAAATCTTGGCTACTCCTACGGAGAGTCAGATGCCCCTATATTCCAAAACCTGAATTTCAAGATTCAAGCCGGCGAGACCGTCGTATTTACCGGCCCTAGTGGCTGTGGAAAAACCACGCTGCTCAAGTGCCTCATGGGTCTATTGACCCCCAGCGAAGGCGAAATCTTGATCGATGGAAAGCCGATTTCACAGGTCCAACAGTACCGTGCCATGATCGCTGGTGTGATGCAGGAAGACCAGCTTCTTGCTGGCAGCATTGCCGACAATATTACTTCCTTCTCGCAGAATCCGGATCTCAAGAAGCTTACCGACTGCGCAGCGATGGCCTGCATTCACGATGAAATTCTCACTATGCCCATGCAGTA
Organism: Microbulbifer sp. ABF4_148; assembly: GCF_056158985.1. Classification (NCBI taxonomy): domain Bacteria; kingdom Pseudomonadati; phylum Pseudomonadota; class Gammaproteobacteria; order Cellvibrionales; family Microbulbiferaceae; genus Microbulbifer; species Microbulbifer sp. ABF4_148. The sequence continues at coordinate 1,741,157 of NZ_JBSWUI010000001.1, read as the reverse complement.
CCAGACACTCGTGGGCGATCTCGGAGCGCATCTGAGTGGCGGGCAGAAGCAAAGAATCATATTGGCTCGCGCCCTTTACCGCTCACCCAGAGTTCTGTTCATGGACGAAGCAACCAGCCACCTGGATGTGGCAAATGAGTCTTTGGTCAATGACCAAATCAGTAGGCTCAACATTACCAGGATAATGGTTGCACATAGACCGGAAACGGTCAGATCTGCAGGGAGGCAGATCGACATTTCCGAAATTTTAAAATAGTAGAAACGGAGTGAACTATGAAAGTATTGAATGATTATGAAACCTTGCATGTTTCCGGTGGCTCATATAAATCGATCGGCTATGCTGCCTTTGGTGCGGGCGCCGGCACTGCAGCGGGATGGGCCACTGGGAGGATTGCCGGACTTGCGCTTGGCTTTGCATGGGGAGGCCCTGTAGGAATGGCAGTTGGAGCCCTCGTCGGCGTTGGTATTACTCTAGCCACCACTAGATAAGCTATTATCTATGCGATCGCGGGACTCCCCGCGATCTCAATTTTATGGGAATTATCATGTATAACGAATTCTATCGCTGCTTCGGCTTTGTAAGCTTCTTTGGCTTCGGGATATATTTGATGCGGGGAGCATTGATCGGAGAGATTTCCTACCCTGCATTAACCATATTCTTAATAGGAGTGCTGATCTCCTGCATTTCGGTTGTTATTAAGAGGTTTACCAAGCTTCAGGATATTTGACTTACATCTTATAGAATTTAGGTCGACTTCATATTTAGCCGCGCATCGAAATGATTAAGGCTCAACCAATAATTGAAACTTCAAAAAAAGCTTAGAATGTAATTATTTGTCGACTAGCTTATACCATCCAACCACTTTAACCATCTCCCTATATCTGGTATAGATGGTCTTTTCTCAACCTCAAAAGTAAAAGGATTTCGATTTTGGAAAGCCTCATTGACAGCAATGACATCGGCTCACCTCAAAAGAAGGAAACGCGACCTATCTACCCGTCACCGTGGCGTGCATCGCTGTGGGCCATAGTGTTATTTGTGCTATCTGTGATAGGCGCAGTGCTTTATATCTCGGGCTACGGCGGATACCTTGGTTACCAGTCTGCCATCAGCGGCATGGATCCGGACCCGTTAGTAATCGAAGCCCAGATTGAAGCGCATCTTGAGACAATAACGGCTTTCGCAGGCATGTACATTGTGCAAGCGCTTTTGGTACTGCCGGTATTACTGGCGATTTCCAGCTTTGCCAACCAGAGCCGCAAAGAGACTTTAGCCTGGCATCGTTTTCCAATCTCCCAGCTAAAGCGATGGCTGCCAATTCTGGCGGTGTTCTATGTGTTCCAGTATTTTGTGGCACAAGTATTTGAGATCGACCCCGGCGACTTCATGCGCTCGCTGGTTGGCCAACAACATCTCATCGCAGCGCTCGTCATCGTATTTCTGGCTCCATTGGTTGAAGAGCTCGTATTCCGCGGTTACCTCTATAAAGCATGGCGCCATACATGGCTCGGGTTTACCGGCACATTGTTGCTCACGTCTGCATTATTTACTGCCATGCATCTCGGCCAGTATGGCTGGGTCCAGCTTGCGATCGTCTTTGGACTGGCACTGCTCTGTGGCATCGCGCGCGAGAAGAGTGGTACGGTGTTGCTGCCGATTGTGCTGCACAGTACTTCGAATCTGGTAGGCGTTATTCTTGTGATGTACCTGGGTATCCTCTAGCCGACCCCATTGGCATGTCACGCGGCTGCCATTACCTCACCTCTGCATGTCAGCGGGCATCAGAGGTGATGGGATTCAGTCCCTGACCCGCTCAATCTGCTCAAACTGCGAGACACTGTCGAGATACTCCCGCCAGCTACTGACCAGATCGCTGGTTTGATATTTCTTGTATTTCTCTCGCTCCAGCCACAGTACATTGGTATTGGCCCGACGGAGGTCGATCACCGGCAGGTTGTCGATGGCTTCTGAACCGCTATCGAATACAGAACCGGCCCTGGAGTTCTGGATCATGTCGCTGACAATGGTGAGATTGACCTGCTCGGCTCGCGGATCGATACGGCGCAGGGAGACGATATCGGACATGGCTTCATAGATCGGCGAAGTACCCTGCTCGGAGCTGGCGACGGCGACTCGCACAGCCTTTTTGAGGGGGCGCTCAAACCGCTCATTGTAGATGCGTTCCACAAACTGGCGGTTTCCGGTGAGACTGCTGATTTCCTTACCCGCTTTGGGCTTGCACATATCGACTACAGGCGCAGATAGCCCGCTGAAGGTCTCGTCGAGCATAAAAAGCGTGATACGGTCGTTCTCCTGAGCCTCTTCGAGGGTGCGGGTCAGGTGGGTCCTGAGGAAATACTTCTGGTACTCGGACAACGTATCGGACGCGTCGATGATAAACAGGTTGTGAGAGCCTCTCGGCAGGTTTTCGTTACACAGCGTGGACTGGTCAAAGTCCCGCTCAGGTGCCGAGAGCTGAATCCCCAGCACCACCACCATGGCAACCAGTATCAGGAAGCTGACCGCAAAGATAATCAGCCCCCGACGATCCTCATAGCTCAGCGTAGATCTCCTTCGCTTCATTACAGTCCCTTCAGGCCAACTTCCCTTTCGATGCGAGTCACTTCTTCGGCGATTTTCTGCCGGTAGGTTTCACCACAGGCATCAGCTTCTTCCATAGCACGCTTGTAGTCTTCGTCCAACGCTTCGATGATCTTTCGGTACGAGGCCAGGTCTTCGCGATGCTGCTCCAGGCCGGCGGTATTTAGCCGCGGCAGCTTGTTCGGGTCGACCATCAGTAGCTCACCAAAGTAGGTAGGACGATGGTTCATCATGCGCGCGGCATAGCATTGATAATGCCGAATTAGTTCGTTGAGTAACTCCTGGGCTTTCACAATGTCACTCTCGTAGGCGTGATGGATATCATCACTGCGCTCAATACTCGCCTTGAATTCGATGTACTGGTCGCGGATGGCCTTCTCGGACTCCGACGCTTCTTTCTTGACGGTTTCAATCTCTGACTGAATGTCGTCATACATCGAGGCACTTTCATCGAGCCAGCGACGCTGCAGGTCTTTGACGCGACGGGTGGCATCCGCGTAGCCCGGATATGAGTCTTCGACGGTAAAGAACTTGGCGGTGAGCAGAATGACGGCAATCGCACTGACGATCACCATGATCCACGCGTTAAAGTCCTGGATACCCCAGGGGTTCGCCAGCATGCGCGTCACAGCGAGGCCCGATGCCTCAAAGGGATTAACTTCCATCGCCTCGCGGTAGTGCCCCACACCCAGAACAAACGCAGCGGCAAGCACAGAGACCACGCAGAACAGCAGCAGTCCGGCGCACTTGCGCATGGGGCTTCGGTGATAACTGTTGCGCAACGAAAAGGCGAGGAATGCGGCCAGGCCGAGGTTCACGAGAGCGATCACGAGCGACTGGAAGAACCCGCCGAGCATGCCCAGCTCGCTGCCCTTGGAGAGAAAGTAGGAGTTTAGTACCGTCTCACAGATAACGATAAAGAAAATGATGGCGTAATGCTGCAGCCGCGATTCTTTGTACACTGCATCACGCGTGAGCTCATTCTGGTTGCGGAAAATTTCAAGATCCACACGGGCTGAAAGCAGCTCCCTGGCGAGGGTCTTCATTTCCTTGAGTAACACGGCGAGCCTCGCACCGACACGCTGGTCGATGGTCCCGCGCGTATTGTTCAGTCGATGCGACTGCTGGCGGATATCGATATCGCTGCGCAGGTCGAGCTGCTCATCCATTGCGGATTGACGCTCGTCGTGCACCCGACCAATCACTTCCCGTGTCACATAGGAGCGCAGGCTTTCTTCACTTTCGGTGTGCCGACTGCGGTCCACCTCCGGAATTCCGGCCTTTACATCACTCTCTACCCGCTGGTCGATCTTCAGTGCCGAAATGGCGGTCTTACATGCTGGTATCAGTTCCATACACCTCACCTAAAAGACATCCCAACATTTAGGTAACTGGATAGTGCTCCCGTGTCAGTGTGCATGCAGTACATGACCAGCAAGGCGTGCGACCAGCCGGGTGCCAGCGCACGGGCGCGCTTCCATACTTAAGAATAGACCGCCATAGGGCTTCTTCTGCTGTGCTGCGATAAACCGCGGCAGTAGGCGCGCAATGACTCTTGGACGGTATCGGGGGAAGGGAAATGAAGAGGATCAAGAGCCGGGTCGGGGCGAAAGGGGCGCCTGCGCGCCCCTCGAGGGTTATTCGCTGTCCTGCGGTGGGCGCATGGGCGCCGGGAAGGGGAACTTGGCGACTTTATCGCCTTTGACCTCGACGATTTTGCCGACACCCTCTTTTTCCACTTCATCGATACGAACGATGCTGTGCATGGGGATATAGGAACGCGCGACCGAGGCGAATTCGGTTTTCAGTTTTTCCTCACTAGGGTCTACCAGCAATTGGGACTTCTCGCCGAAAACAAATTCCTCGACCTCGATAAAGCCGTACATATCGCTCTGGTAGATTGCCCGGGCATACAGCTCGTATACCTGGTTCTGGTTGTGAAAAATGACTTTGTAGATCGGGTTTGCCATGGGGTTCTCGTAGGGCCCTGCCCTGCCATCAGTTCGCGCCGGGAATCCGGCTGCCGCAAAAAGCGCGCAAGAATAGCACAGCTCCTGCCCCGCTAATATAGCCCGAATGGCGCCTCTCTATGCAGTTTGCGGCGGGACCGCTATAATGCCCGCCCATTTCAGATTGAACAGTTTTTGATCAGGCCCGATATGTCCGAATCCTCGGTAAAAAAGCTTTATATCAAGACCCACGGTTGCCAGATGAACGAGTACGATTCCTCGCGTATGCGCGATCTGCTCGGCGAATCCCATGCCATGGTGCCGACCGACGACCCGGATGAGGCCGATGTGCTGCTGGTAAACACCTGTTCTATCCGTGAGAAGGCACAGGAAAAACTGTTCCACCAGCTGGGCCGCTGGAAGCACCTGAAGGAAAAGAATCCCGAGCTGATTATCGGCGTGGGTGGCTGTGTGGCCAGTCAGGAAGGCGAAGCCATTGCCAAGCGCGCGCCCTATGTAGACCTGATCTTTGGTCCGCAGACCCTGCATCGCCTGCCGGAGATGATGGAAACCCACGAGCAGGACAATGGTGCCGTGGTGGTGGATGTCAGCTTCCCGGAAATCGAGAAGTTCGACCGCCTGCCCCAGCCTGAGGCCGATGGCGCCACCGCGTTTGTCTCCATTATGGAAGGCTGCTCGAAGTACTGTACCTTCTGCGTGGTGCCCTATACCCGCGGAGAAGAGGTGAGCCGCCCGCTGGCGGATGTGCTCGAGGAGATCGCCCACCTGGCAGAACAGGGCGTGCGCGAGGTCAACCTGCTGGGCCAGAACGTCAACGCTTATCGTGCACCTGGCGCCGATGGCCAGATTGTCGATTTCGCCGAGCTGATCACCTATGTGGCGGCCATCGAGGGGATCGACCGTATTCGCTACACCACCTCCCATCCGGTGGAATTCTCCGACGCGTTGATCGATGTCTACGGAGAAGTGCCGGAACTGGTCAGTCACCTGCACCTGCCGGTACAGAGCGGTTCCGATCGTGTCCTGATGGCCATGAAGCGCGGCCATACCGCCCTGGAATACAAGTCCAAGATTCGTCGCCTGAAGAAGATCCGTCCCGATATCTCCCTGTCGTCCGACTTTATCATCGGCTTCCCGGGCGAGACCGAAAAGGACTTCGAAGACACCATGAAACTCATTCAGGATGTGGGTTTCGATACCTCGTTCAGCTTTATTTACTCGGCGCGCCCCGGAACGCCGGCCGCAGACCTGCCCGACGATACCCCGGAAGAGGTCAAGAAGCAGCGCCTGCAACTGTTACAGCATCGGATTAACCAGCAAGCTGCGGAGATCTCCCGTCGCATGGTGGGCAACACCGAGCGGGTACTGGTCACCGGTGTCTCCAAGAAGGATCCGGGTCAGCTGCAGGGCCGCACCGAAAACAATCGGGTGGTCAACTTCCGCTTTGACGACCTGGCCCTGATCGGCAAGTTTGCCGACGTCGCCATCGAAGAAGCCCTGCCCAACTCCCTGCGTGGCACGCTGCTGGGCTCCGAGCTGGACGACTCACTGCTTTAAATTGGTCATACCGCGGCAGGCTTTCGCGCGTTTCGTCGCCGAAAGCCTGCAGTAATGCCCTGGCGTTATATGGAAATTCGGCCATTAGAAGCTATTGGTCATATATGGCACTTCCCCCCCGGCGGAAAATCGGTATACCCTAGAGACTGAATCCCCTGATAGAAGGTGCACGGAACCCAATTTGGACACACAAACCCTCGCTCACAGCATCACCCTTGAGCCCAACGACGCCCGCCGCCTGGCCAACCTCTGTGGCCAATTCGATCAACACCTGCGCCAGATAGAACAGCGACTGGATATCGAGATCCGCAATCGCGGCAATCAGTTTGCGTTTTACGGTGAACCCAAGAGTGCCCGAGCTGCCGGCGAGCTCCTCAGCTTCCTGTACAAGGAAACCGACACCCGCGACCACCTGACACCGGATGAGATTCATCTCGCCCTGCAACAGGCCGGCGTCGAGGAGCTGATGGCTGAGAACGGCCAGGGAGACGAGAAAGAGCAGGTTGTGCTGATCCGCACCAAGAAGTGCTCTGTGCGCCCCCGTGGTATCAACCAGCGCAAGTATGTCCGCGCGGTACAAACCAACGACATTAACTTCGGTATTGGCCCTGCCGGTACCGGTAAGACTTACCTGGCCGTGGCCTGTGCCGTTGAGGCCCTGCTCAAGGATGAAGTAGAACGCATCCTGTTGGTCCGCCCCGCGGTGGAAGCGGGTGAGAAGCTGGGCTTCCTCCCCGGTGACCTGAGCCAGAAAGTCGACCCCTACCTCCGCCCGCTGTACGACGCCCTGTATGAAATGCTGGGCTTTGAAACCGTCGGCAAGCTGATTGAGCGCAATGTGATTGAGGTGGCGCCACTCGCCTACATGCGTGGCCGTACCCTCAACAATGCCTTTGTAATTCTCGACGAGAGCCAAAACACCACCCGTGAGCAGATGAAAATGTTCCTTACCCGGATTGGTTTTGGTTCCACTGCGGTGATTACCGGCGACCCCAGTCAGGTCGACTTGCCGCGCGGCCAGGCATCGGGCCTGCGCCATTCAGTCGAGGTACTGGGCAAGGTCAACGGCATCAGCTTCACCCATTTCGGGGCAAAAGATGTGGTTCGTCACCCGCTGGTCCAGCGCATTGTAGAAGCCTACGATGTACATGAGGCCGAGCGCGACGCTGCCCAGGCTGCCAAAGCCGCAGAGAATGCCCAGAGCCGCGATAACGCCGCCTGATGAGCAGTCTGTTGTCATCCCTGTGAGTATCCTGATTGATATCCAGCGGGAAAGCCGCTGCGACGGTCTTCCCGATGATGGACACCTGCAACGGTGGGCGAACGCCGCCCTGGCCGGCCAGCGCGATGAGGCCGAGCTCACCGTCCGGATCGTCGATGAAGACGAGAGTCGCGCGCTCAATCACCAGTACCGCGGCAAGGACAAGCCCACCAATGTGCTGTCGTTTCCGGCGGAGCTGCCGCCGGGTATCGACCTGCCGCTGCTGGGTGACCTGGTAGTCTGCGCACCGGTGGTGGCAGAGGAGGCCCGCGAACAGGGCAAGACGTTAGACGCGCACTGGGCGCACATGATTGTTCATGGCACACTGCATCTTCTGGGCTATGACCATATAAAGGACTCCGAGGCCGAAGAGATGGAAGGCCTGGAGACCCAGCTGTTGCAGGGCATGGGGTTTGCAGACCCTTACCTGCCGCAGGATGTCGGACAGTAACCGACTGGTAACGACGACCGCGCTGGTACGGGCGGCTGACCGATTTTTGAGAAATAGAGAGTAAAGCGGAGCATGGCCACTTCCATGACCACAGACGAACCCCCAAGTAGTCCCTCTTCCAGCAAGCCCCGTTCCGGGGAGAAAAACTGGCTGGAGAAACTTTTCGGCGCCTTTTCCGCCGAGCCCAAGTCCCGCGATGAGCTGCTGGAGATCATCAAGGACGCCGCAGAAAACCAGCTGGTGGATGCGGAAGCCCTGTCGATTATCGAGGGCGCCCTCGATGTATCGAGCCAGCAAGTGCGTGAGGTCATGATTCCCCGCTCCCAGATGGTTGTGGTGAGCCTGGAAGATAGCCCCGCCGAATTCCTGCCCAAGATTATCGAGTCCGGACACTCGCGCTTCCCGGTTACCGGCGAGAGCGTCGACGACATCCGCGGCATCCTCCTCGCCAAAGACCTGCTGCCCCTGGTTCTCAAGGGCGTTGAGAATTTCAGCCTCGAGGAAATCATCCGTCCCGCCAATATCATTCCGGAGAGCAAGCGCCTCAACATCCTGTTGCGCGAGTTCCGTGAAAACCGTTATCACATGGCTGTCGTGATTGACGAGTACGGTGGTGTATCTGGCGTCGTGACGATTGAAGATATCCTCGAGGAAATTGTCGGCGACATCGAAGATGAGACCGATGACGAAGAAGAAGATAGCTTCATCCGCAAGGTGGGTGAGAACGACTTCATCGTGAAGGCGCTCACCCCCATTGAGGAGTACAACGAGTACTTCGCCAGCGACATGAGTGAAGAAGAGTTCGACACCATCGGCGGACTGATTATGCAGTCGTTCGGGCATCTGCCCGCGCGGGACGAAGTCACCGAATTGGGCGAGTTCCGTTTCAGAGTGCTCTACGCGGATAATCGCCAGATCCACCTGCTGCGGGTCAATCGGGTCAGCGAAGGATCTGCGCAGAGCGACTGAATCCGCCGATAAACATAATCAGATACGGCAAAGCCAGACACGGACACCATGCGTAACCTGCTGTTCTCACTGATGAGCGCCGCCTCCGGCGCTCTGATTACCCTGTCTCTCGCCCCCTTCGATTTCTGGATCGCGGGCCTGTTGTCGCTCAGCGGTTTGGCAGCAGTTCTTTTGCTGGCCAGCCGCGGCAACCGACTGTCCAGGCGAATGGCCTTCTGGCTGTCATTCTGTTTTGGAGCCGGCCTGTTCGCCAGCGGCGGATCCTGGGTCTACGTATCGATCACAGAATTTGGCGGTTCTTCGGCGCTGCTGGGCGTTATTCTCACCGGTGCGCTGGTGGCCATCATGGCCGCCATGATTGCCCTGCCGCTCACGTTTGTCGGCCGCTTCACCGATAGCCCGGTCGCGTTCACCTGTGCGTTTGCCGCGCTCTGGTTTGCCAGTGAGTGGATTCGAGCCTGGCTGTTTACCGGTTTCCCGTGGCTGTTCTCCGGCTACGCGCACCTGAATACCTGGCTGGCAGGCTGGGCGCCGGTGCTCGGGGTTTATGGCATCGGATTGCTGCTGGCACTGGCCGCTGCGGTCATTGCGCTGCTGCTCACCGGCAGGCTCCGCGGTCAATCCCGCGCGATGCAGGCGGGCCTGCTGAGTGCCGCCCTCCTACCCTGGCCAATCGGCGCGGCGCTCACCCAGGTTGCGTGGACTGAGGCCGCAGGCGACCCCATCAAGGTCGGACTGGTACAGGCGAATGTACCGCAAGAAAAGAAGTGGCTGCCCGAATTCCGTGGCGAGACCATTCGCCGTTACCAGGAGGGCACGCAGACCCTCACCCGACAGCAAGTCGATGTCATTATCTGGCCGGAAGCCGCACTGCCGATCCTTTACACCCAGGCCCCCAACCTGATGCAGGCCCTGCAACGCAACGCAGAGCGCACCGAAGTCGACCTCATCAGCGGAATTCTCTACGACAAAACCGATAGCGGCCGCCGGGTGGTACACAATTCTGCCGCGGTGTTCGGCCGCAGCCCGCACGTCTACCACAAAAGGCATCTGGTCCCATTCGGTGAATATGTGCCGCTGGAAGACCTGATTCGGGGGACCATCGAGTTCTTCGACTTGCCCACCTCATTTATCCGTCCCGGTCCCGATGCACAGCCGCCGCTACTCGCCGGCAATACCAGCTGGGCACCGCTGATCTGCTACGAGATCGTGTACCCACAGCTGGTCGCCGATACCGCGCTAACCGCGCAAGTCCTGCTGACCATCAGTAACGATGCCTGGTTTGGCGAGTCCATCGGACCGCTTCAGCATATGCAGATGGCGCAGATGCGCGCGCTGGAAACGGGTCGCTTCCTCGTGCGTGGCACCAACACCGGGGTCACCGCGATTGTCGATCCCCGGGGCCAAATCATCGAGCGACTGCCCCAGTTTGAGCAGGCAACCATGGTCGGCAGTGTCGTTCCGTATCGGGGCAACACACCCTTTATGCTCGCCGGCGTCACCGGTGTACTGGCATTGGCTCTGGTGCTGCTGGCAATCGCCGTGTTTGCCCAACGCGCTGCCCAGCGCGATCGCACGGCCCCGCCAGTTGCCGACGGACTGGTGGAATAACACCATAAAAACAGCACGCAGCGGTGAGAATGTCGCCGTTGCGTCCCTTTAATGGTCTCTTCGTGGCCTGCCCTGCCGCTAAGCCAGCCAGCCCCCTATCACTCCCGATACAGCCTGCTATGCTGCAGTCACTGAACTTTTTCGAGGTGGCGGGGGCCCCCTGAACACATGCACTGTTTAATTACTGGAGGCACCGGGCTGATCGGCCGGCTCTTCTGCCAGCAGTGGCTCGCCCGTGGCAACCAGCTTACCGTCATCAGCCGCAATCCGGGGCAGGTGCACCAACTCTGTGGTGAAGCGGCTCAGGGCTATCGCGACCTCACCCAGGTCAGCGAGCCGGTGGATGTCGTTGTGAACCTGGCCGGAGAGCCGATTAGCCATCGCTGGAACAAGCGGCGCAAAGCGGAAATTCGTCGCTCCCGTGTTGATGCCACCGTGCAACTATCCCGCTGGATTCTCGAACAGCCGCAGCGTCCGCAGTATGTCCTGTCTGGATCGGCGGTTGGCTATTACGGGGATCGCGGCGGCGACCTACTGCGCGAAGACAGCCCTGCCGGGGGCGGCTTTGCTGCCGACCTTTGCCGTGACTGGGAAGCGGCGACCCAACCATTGCAACAGGCGGGCCTGTGTGTCGGCACTATGCGCACCTCGATCGTGCTATCTACGCGTGGTGGTGCACTGGCGCAAATGCTGCCGGCATTCCGTCTCGGACTGGGGGGGCCGATGAGCAGTGGCGAGCACTGGATGAGCTGGATTCACGAGGAAGACGTCGTGGGTCTGATGTTACATGCCATCGACCACGCGCTTTGCAAGCCTTTTAACGCCTGCGCGCCGGAGGCCGTCACCAATAACAGTTTCGCGCGACTGCTGGCCAAGCAGTTGCACCGCCCCTGCCTGCTGCGAACACCCAAATGGCTGTTGAAGGGATTGTTTGGCGAGATGGCAGAGGAACTTCTCCTTGCCAGCCAGAAAATGGAGCCGAGGACGGCGCTGGACAGCGGCTACGTATTCCGCTTTCCCACGCTGGAACAGGCCCTGGCGGACCTGCTGGACAAGCACACGCACCATCACGCGCGCGCCTGACCCAGATTTAACAGGGGATGGAGCGTACCGCCGGGATCAGGCGGCTACGACGTCGCGCTCGAGCACCTGGCTCAGGAAACGGCGCCCGGATTCACCCTTGACCGGCTCTGCCACGCACTCCATGGGCGCGGAGCCGACCCAATGCGCCTGCCAGCGATACCAGCTGGCCTGTTCTTCCGCACCACGCAGTTCGATAAATTCCACCTGGGCGGGCTCGAGGTCGAATTCGCGCACAATCTGACCAGCAAAGGTCTCAAAGTTCTTACTGACGACCGCCGGGTTATCGCCGGCGAGAAACACCAGTTCCCGCCCCTCGTGGCAAACTCGTCGGAAACCCACCTGCACCGGGCGATTGAGGCGGTTCACGAGTTTCAAATGTTCAAATGTGTCAGGGATATTCATCTGTTTTGGTACCTCTTTTATTGTTATCAGCGGTGTCCTTTACCGATCTGTTAACTGTCATATCTGCCGGACACCTCGGGAATCCCGAGCTGGCACCCATGTTAGGTGTCGTACTAAAAACGTACAAGCGCCAGACGCGACTGGATTTTTGAACCCAGTATCCTGCGAATAGTTCCTCAGCAACGACGCACTTCAGGCATTGGCCGCCAGGCGTACCAGAGCGACGCCAGCTTCTCCCGCCAATATAGCTGCGCGCGGAGCATGGCCGCTGCACTGGGCAACCAGCGCAGTAATCCGCTCTGGGCGCGGGGTAACCGCTCATCGGCACTGCCAACCGGCAGGGGCTCTACCTGCAGGCCGGCGCGGGCAAAAGCCTTGGCCGCCCTTGGCATATGCCACCAGTGCGTCACCAGCACAATCCGCTCGACACCCCCGTCGCGCAGCATCTTGGCGCTATTAACTGCATTCTCGGCAGTTGTGCGGCTGCAACTTTCGCGCCAAGTGACAGGGCGGGACAGGGCCTCCTGCAACAGTTCCGCCATCATGTCGGCCTCGGCCAACTGCTCCTGCGCGAATACCCGCCCCCCGGAGACCAGCATCGGCAGCTTGCGGGGCGCTTTCTGCGCTGCCCAAACCACGCGTTCCAGCGCTGCAGCCGAGAGGCGCTCCTCGCCGGTGCGGCTATCCCGGTAACGCCCCGCGCCGAGCACCACCACGGCCTGCGCAGCCTCGCCCTGTGCCACTGGCGGTTGCTTGAGGCGCTGACCCATCCAGTCAGAGAAAGCCGGCGTGGAAAACACCCAAAGGGCAAGGAGCGACAGGATAATCATGGGAAATGACAATTTTGCTGCCAGTGAATTGGCGGGAAACAAACGCAGGATCAAGGCCACCAGCACCCCCAGCAGGGGCGCCAGGGGCGGCAACAGCATCAGCGTGAGGATCGAGGTGAGCTCCATCAATCTTCGAGACCACCTTCGATCTGGCGAAAGCAACCGTAGCCACAGCGATGGCAGGGCGTAATTTGGCTCCCCTTGGGTGGCAGCGCCCGGTAGCCACAGCCGAGACACTGCAGCTCTTCATCGGCACCTACCGTCTCCCCCGCCAGCGCCCAGGGTTTGCCGGTACGAATGCAGCGCATCAGGTTAGGCCAAGCCGTCTCCGTGGGGTTGGCCGCGTTGAGCAGCCAGTCCCCGGTGCGCTCTTCCAGCGTTTGCAGCTCGCCCCCCAGCCCCTGGAGATAGTCCGATGCCCGGTGCAGGTCATCCTTGAGCCAGGCCTTCAAAAAGGCCAGTTTGTTGGCGGTAAGGTTCTCTACCGCCAGCTCTCCCTCGACGATATTTTCCAGATCCTGGCGCAACTCGTCGGTAACATTGTCTTCCTTGGGCAACTTCGGTTCCTTCATCTTGGCTTCCCCCATATAATTCGGCGCTTGCATTGCAGTCGTCAGACTGTCTTTACCACAGAGAATACAGAGTCACAGAGTATAGGTTCCCGCCGATGGAAGAGCAGTACAACCCCTCAGCAGTCGAAGCCGCCGCCCAGGCGTACTGGGATGAGCAAAAAAGCTTTGAGGTGAAAGAGGACACCAGCAAGGAAAAGTTCTACTGCCTGTCCATGTTCCCCTACCCCAGCGGCAAGCTGCATATGGGGCATGTGCGCAATTACACCATCACCGACGTGATCTCCCGGTTCCAGCGTATGCAGGGCAAGAACGTCCTGCACCCCATGGGCTGGGATGCCTTTGGTCTGCCCGCAGAAAACGCGGCCATCCAGAACAAAACCGCACCGGCCAAGTGGACCTACGCCAATATCGACTACATGAAGGGCCAGCTGAAAGCGCTGGGCTTCGGTTTCGACTGGTCCCGCGAGCTGGCGACCTGCCAGCCCTCCTACTATCGCTGGGAGCAGTGGTTCTTCACCCGCCTGTACGAAAAAGGCCTGGTGTATAAAAAAATGGCCACCGTTAACTGGGACCCGGTGGACCATACCGTTCTGGCCAACGAACAGGTGATTGACGGTCGAGGCTGGCGCTCAGGCGCCGTGGTCGAACGTAAGGAGATCCCCCAGTGGTTCATCAAGATCACCGATTATGCCGAAGAGCTGCTGGCCGATCTGGACAAGCTGCCGCACTGGCCGGAGCAGGTGCGCACCATGCAGCGCAACTGGATTGGCAAGAGCAAGGGGATCGACCTCAGCTTCGCCCTGCCACAGACCATCGCCGGTGTTGACCACTTCGACGTCTACACGACCCGTCCGGATACCCTGATGGGGGTTACCTATGTATCTCTGGCGGCGGAGCATCCGATTTCCCTGTCACTGGCGGAAAACAATCCAGAGCTCGCAGCGTTTATCGCCGAGTGTAAGAAGCAGTCTCTGTCCGAGGCCGATATGGCCACCATGGACAAAAAAGGCATGGATACCGGCATCAAGGCCATCCACCCGATTACCGGCGAAGAAGTCGCGGTCTGGGTCGCCAACTATGTGCTCATGGATTACGGCTCTGGCGCGGTGATGGCCGTACCGGCCCATGACCAGCGCGACTGGGAGTTTGCCCGCAAGTACAACCTGCCGATTACCCAGGTGGTCGCTCCGGCCAACGGCGAGGAAATCGACCTGGACAAAGAGGCCTTTACCGAGAAAGGCGTGCTGGTCAATTCCGGCGGCTTTGACGGCCTCGACTTTGAAGCCGCCTTCAATGCCATTGCCGATGCCTTGTCTGCAGCGGGTAAAGGCAAAGTGACCACTAACTATCGCCTGCGCGACTGGGGTGTGTCCCGCCAGCGCTACTGGGGTGCCCCTATCCCCATGTTCAACCTGCCAGATGGCGGCGAAATTCCGGTGCCGGCCGACAAGCTGCCGATTCTGCTGCCGGAAAACGTGGAGCTGGACGGCGTACAGTCGCCGATCAAGGCGGACCCGGAGTGGCGTAAAGACGACCTCAACGGTGAGCCGGTGGAGCGCGAAACCGACACTTTCGACACCTTTATGGAATCGAGCTGGTACTACGCCCGCTACACCTGCCCCGATTTCGAAGAGGGCATGCTGGATCCCGCTCGCGCAGACTACTGGCTGCCTGTGGACCAGTATGTCGGTGGTATCGAGCACGCCATCCTGCACCTGCTGTATGCGCGCTTCTTCCACAAGCTGATGCGTGATGAAGGCCTGGTCTCCAGCGATGAGCCCTTCAAGCAGCTGCTGTGCCAGGGCATGGTATTGGCGGAATCGTTCTACAAAGAGCAAGATGGTGCACACAAAGTCTGGATCAACCCGGCGGATGTGGACGTCGAGCGGGACGATAAGGGTAAAACCATCCGCGCCGTCGAGCGCGCAACTGGCGAGGAAGTCATTGCCGGTGGGGTGGTGAAGATGTCCAAGTCCAAGAACAACGGCATCGACCCGCACGCCGCCGTTGAACAGTACGGTGCTGACACCGTGCGCTTGTTCACTATGTTTGCGGCACCGCCCGAGCAAACGCTCGAGTGGCACGACTCCGGTGTGGAGGGCGCGAGCCGCTTCCTGCGCAAGCTGTGGAAAGCCGTGCACGGCCATACCGCTGCCGGTGGCAGCACTGCCGTGATCGACGCAGCCAACCTGAGTGACAAGCAACAGCAACTGCGCCGCAAGACCCACGAAACCATCCAGAAAGTGAGTGACGACTACGGTCGCCGCCAGACATTCAATACCGCGGTCGCGGCCGTGATGGAACTGCTGAATGAAGTCGGCAAACTGGCCGAGCGCGACAGCGAGCAGGGTCTGGCCGTCGAAGCGGAAGCGCTGCGCTCTGCCGTGCTCTTGCTGGCGCCGGTCACCCCGCACGTCTGCCACCAGCTGTGGCAGGCACTGGGCCACACCACCCCGCTGGTCGATGCAGAGTGGCCGCAAGTGGATGAAAAAGCCCTGGTGCGCTCCAGTATTACCCTCGTGGTACAGGTGAACGGCAAGGTGCGCGCGAAACTGGAAGCGCCCGCAGATGCCGACAAGGAAGCACTGGAAAAAATGGCGCTGGCCGATGCCAATGTGCAGAAATTTATTGGCGATGCCACTGTGCGCAAGGTCATCGTGGTACCCGGTAAACTGGTGAATATTGTCGCAAAGTAAATCCAGCGCACAGTAAGCAAGGATGGCGCAATGACTCTGGCAGCTAAAATCGCTCTGGTTGTTGCGCTTCTTTCGCTTGCGCCCTCGACTCTTCATGCTCAAATCAGCATCGAGAACCTTGTGGGCACCTGGCGAAGCACTTGCCAGCTGCGCAGCGCGCAGAGCAGCCACAGTCTCATCACCACCACGACCTATCTCAGGTCAGGAAAAGTGTCGACAACAGTGGCGCTTTACGCAGATGATGAGTGCAAAGAAGTGCGCGAGGGGGCACTCTTCCTAACCGGTCAATATCGGCTGGGAGAGTTTGTTACCACCCTCGATGGAGATCTGGCTCGGGAGCTGGATATCCAGATTGAAGAGATGCGCCTGGATGACTCAGAGTTGCAGATTCAGGAAAAGAAACATCAACAGATCGTCGTTATTACAGACGGACAAATGTACTTGGGGACGCTCCCTACGGAGCCCACAAACGGGCCGTTGACCCGGCCGCAAACCCTTAACAAGACCTACTTTCTGACACGGCGGGCTCCGTCTGTCAGCCCAATGCCGAACAGCAGTAAGCAGAAACAATGAAAACAACGATCCGGCTTTGCCTAACCCTACTTCTCACTTGTGCAGTAACGGCGTGCGGCTGGCACCTGCGTGGCGCGCCCAAGAATTTCCCGCCGGGCAGCCTGCTGTATATCACATCGGAAAACACGCGCAGTGACCTGGCAGCCCAGCTGACTCGTCTGCTGCAGCACGGCGGCATCGAAATGTCCGAGTCGCCGGAACTCGCCGACTACGTCATGATGATTCACAAGGAGAGTGAAACCAAACGTATCGTTTCCGTCGACGCAAAAGGTCGTGCATCGGAATATGAGCTGCGCACCAGTGCAAACTACAGTGTTCAGGATGGCCAGGGACGCATCCTTCTGGATAACGCAATTGCCGACGTCTATCGCACACTCGAGTGGGACGACGGCGAAGTGGTGAGTAAAGGGGAAGAGGAACTGCTTTTACGCGAGGAAATGCGCCGGGAGTTAATTCGCCGCATGATCGATCGGTTGCGCCGCATTGATATCAGCGCGACCCCAGAACAGCGCAGCTACTGATCGCCGGGTATTTCTGTATGCGCATTAATCCTCGCCAGTTACCGCAAAGCCTCAAACAGCTTTCCCCCATTTATGTGATTTCGGGTGACGAGCCCCTGATCGTGCAGGAGTGCTGTGACAATGTGCGCGAAGCTGCGCGCCAGCAGGGCTTCACCGAACGGGAGCTGCTGCACGCGGAGGCCAATTTTGACTGGGGCCAACTCGTCGCTTCTGCCGGTAACCTGTCCCTGTTCGCGGAGAAAAAAATCGTTGAGGTGCGCCTGCCGAGTGGCAAGCCCGGCGACAAGGGCAGCAAGGCACTGCAGGAGTTCGTTTCTATCAGTGCCGGCAACCCAGATCTGCTGTTGCTGCTGGTGATGCCACGCCTGGAGCGCGCGCAGCTGAACAGCAAGTGGATCAAGGCACTCGATGCCAACGGCGTACTGGTACAGATCTGGCCGGTCGAGGCCGCCGAAATGCCCCGCTGGATTCACCAGCGACTGCGCGCAGCCGGGCTCGACGCCGAACCCGAGGCGATCCAGATTCTCGCCGAGCGTGTGGAAGGTAACCTGCTGGCTGCCAGCCAGGAAATCGAAAAGCTCAAACTGCTGAGCGATGATACGCTGATTACCGCCAACACCATGCGCGATGCGGTCGCGAGCTCTGCGCGCTACGATGTGTTCGGCCTGATTGACCGGGCACTCGCGGCAGATGCCGACGGCGCGGTACGCACACTACAGGGATTGCGCGCCGAGGGCGTGGAGGCGCCTGTCGTGCTCTGGGCTCTGGCGCGGGAAATTCGCAGTCTGCTGGAAATCGGCGAGAAGCTCGACCAGGGGCAACCCCTGAATCGCCTGGTACGCATTCAAAAACGCCAACCCCTGGTGCAGTCCGCCCTGTCACGTCTACACCCGCGCCAACTGCAAAGCCTGCTGCTTCGCGCCCGTGCCGTGGATACCGCCATCAAGGGCGCTCGTGATCAGGATCCCTGGACCGGGCTTCTGGAGCTTACCCTCAACCTGTCGGGTAAACGCAGTATCTAGTGGTCCATGCAGAAAATTATGTAACAGTTCGCTTCGCCAACTTGTCCTGCTCTGCGTTGAGAAAGCTTTAAATAGAACCACTATTCCTGCGCTTCCTCGCATGGACCACTAGCCCCCGACCGCACCAACCCCTCCTGCCGGGCGATAGCGGCTTCCTCTCCAGGCGCTCCCCGAAGCCCAAACATCAGGTGATGTATTTTCCATTCGCACCATCAGCAGCTAAATTGGGAAGGCCAATGACTGACGCACAGGGCTGTGCGACTTCGCCACACCTGCTCCGGGGGCAATATGGATTTCACGCCAAGCGATGACGGGACCCATTCAGTAGAGAACCAGGTGCCAAGGCTCCAGGGCCACAACCTGTATGAAGACGACACCGCTTTGCGGGAAGCCGTGCAGCGCTATGGCGGGCACTGGGCCGAAAACGATCTGCAGCGTTATGGGGAAGTGTGTGGCCGCCCGGAAATGATCGAGCGCGGTTTCCTCGCCAACCGTTACAAGCCCGAATTGGAAAGCCATGACCGTTGCGGCCGACGGATCGACCTGGTGCACTACCACCCCAGTTATCACCAACTCATGAATCTGGCATTGGGTGAAGGCCTGCACGTCAGCCCCTGGACCGCGCCACAGCGCGGTGCACATGTGGCACGCGCAGCCAAATACTTCCTGCACTCCCAGCTCGAGTCCGGGCATTGCTGTCCGGTAACCATGACGTTCGCGTGTGTACCAACACTGCAGAAGAACAAGACCCTGGCCGCCCAGTGGCTACCCAAGATTACCGAACAGGCATACGACTACAGCAACCGTCCCTACTCCGAAAAACCCGCGCTCACAATAGGCATGGGCATGACGGAGAAACAGGGAGGATCGGATGTACGCAGCAACAGCACCCAGGCAATTCCCATGGGCGGGACGGAGACAGACTGTTACCTGATTCGCGGCCACAAGTGGTTCCTGTCTGCGCCGATGTGCGATGCCTTCCTGATGCTGGCACAGGCACCGGAAGGGCTGAGTTGCTTTCTGGTGCCCCGCTGGCGCCCGGATGGCAGTAAAAATGCGATGGAAATACAGCGTCTCAAAAACAAGGCGGGCAATGTATCGAATGCCTCATCCGAGGTGGAGTTGCGCAACGCCTTTGGCTGGCGAGTTGGGGATGAAGGGACCGGCGTCAAAACCATTATCGAGATGGTGGCACTCACCCGCTTTGACTGTATGATCGGCTCCGCCGCGGCCCAGCGTCAGGCTACCCTGCAGGCCATTCATCACGCCCTCCACCGCCGTGCCTTTGGCAAACCCCTGATTTCCCAACACCTCATGCAAAATGTGCTGGCCGACCTGCAACTGGAGGTAGAGGGTTCGCTGGCGCTGAGCATGCGTATAGCGCAGGCGCTGGATCATCAGGACGAGCAGCGCCAACGTCACCTGTTGCGGCTGGGGGCAGCGATCGGCAAGTTCTGGATCTGCAAGCGCACACCTGCCCACAATTACGAGGCGATGGAATGTCTCGGCGGCAATGGCCTGATCGAGGACTTCATTACGGCGCGACTCTATCGGGATGCGCCCGTCAACGCGATTTGGGAAGGATCGGGCAATATCCAGGCGCTCGATATCTTGCGTGCCATCCAAAGGGAGCCCGAAGCACTCAGCTGCTGGCTGGATGAACTGGAACAAAGTGCCGGTAGTGACCTCTGCTACGACCGGGCCCTCACCCATCTGAAGGCGGAACTGAACAAACCCAACGACTTCGAATATCGGGCCCGCGACCTGGCGGAACAACTGGCGCTGACCATGCAGGCCCACTTACTGATACAGGGCAGCCCCGAACCGGTTGCCAGCGGCTTTATTCAATCACGCCTGCACCGTCACAACAGCCACGGGTATGGATCCCTTCCTACCGGGGTCGACGTGGAGCTACTGATTCACCGCGGAGCCGCTGATGAAAAATAATGCGCTCAGATGAAACGGACGGAAAAGCAGAAGACATCCCTCAAGCGTCAGTGATTTCAGCTTCGATCTCTTCGTAAGCGTCCGGGAGGAATCGCGGTGAGCAAATCGCCAGAAACAACAGGTCTGTCTGACCGAGATTGGTGATCCGCTGCGGACAGGATGCCGGTATCACGACTACATCACCAGAAGAGACTTCTGTCGCGGGCATGCCCTCGACTTCAACCCTGCCCTCACCGGACAAGATATAGTAGCGTTCTACCGTATCCCGCACGCGATGCCATCGTGTGGTTACGCCCGGTTCGACGCGCGCCCTGGCAATAGAAACATCCGGGTCATCCTCTGAATTCGACACTTCGATAATGTGACATTGCTCTGAGGTCCAGAATTCGCTATCTAGCTCCTGACGTTTGATGCAGGCCTTAACCATTTTCTTATCCAAGATAACAACGTGGGATTGTACTCAAGCACAAGTGAATCCGGTTGTGAAGGGAATTGGTCAAGACCAAACAGCTGATGCTGAAAACTACCCTTGACGGCTACCGGTCGTCATCTTGGCCAAGGTCCTGTCACCAACAATATAGTGGTGATACAGCGCCGCGGATGAATGACCCAGTATCAACATCCAGGCGACCCACTCACCCAGAATGTTCTTGTGGACATAATCCATCCCCTTTTCAAATTCTTCAAAACTCATCCCCATTCCGTTGTGCACGACGCTTTCAAATACCCTGGTATCTTCGAATTTTGGAATATCAAATAAGAAAAAGTATTCGGTACTGACACCTGTGCCCAGGTAGCCGGTAAGTGGCATGATGATCATAATGGCATACAACGCATAATGACCGGAGTGGGTAACCACCTGCTGCCATCGCGGGCCCGGCTCCAATGCCGGATATCGATTGGTTAGCCGCCAAAACACACGCAGAAAAACCAGGACGGCAATGGTAATCCCAACAGACAAATGCAGCTGCAGAGCAGTCCAGTTTGCCGGTGTTTCCTTCTCGGTAAACCACTGGCGATAATACACAGAGAGGTAAGAGCAAAGAAACAAAATGGCAACCGACCAGTGCAGCCACTTGGCAACCCTGCCGTAGTCATTACTGTTACTGCTTGCTGTCATATGGTCTCCCGGGAGTACTTGTGTTCACCATCGTGCCTACTGCAGACCAGTGGAAAGAGACCACTTCACTCAACCCCATCGGGTCAGTGATGCTGCAGCAGATAGCAGTCTTCTTCCAACACTTGCGCTGGATCTGTGAGACGCCGCTCCGCAGCAAACTGCATGGCCAATTCATAGTAATTTTTGTGTTCCACTAGTTTGTAGAAGTTCAGAGTCTGGTAAAAGTTTACCGGCAGAGCCGTCGGTTCAAAGTCCGGATCAGAAAACGCTTTCCTGAAATAGCGCACCAGTTCCTGATAGGCCACCTTACGGGATTCCTCCGGCCTGAAAGACATGGCCGCGATCAGATCGCCATTCTTTTGCAACTTTCCCAGGCCTGCAAACAGGGCGACGACCGCGGTCAGCGGCAGGTAGAAAATGAGCCCTTCCATCAAGACGAAAGAAGGTCTTCCATTCAGCCACACGCTGAGTTGTTTCAGAAGCACCTTGATCGATTCCACACAGGACAGGTTCGCACTCAAGAACGAAATCGATCTCTGAGGAAGCTTGCCACTTTTCTGATAATCCTCAATTCTCTGCCGTTTATGCCGGGACATATTCGGCAGATCCACTTCACAGACCGGCATGTCCCGATCGAGCAGGTGGGCATAATTGGTGAACCCTGCACCGAGATTTATCAATACGCCATCAGGTTCTCTTACCAGGAATTCTTCGAGCAGTTCAAGAAAGTAGCGATGCCGAAGACAATGCACAAATGGCTCTGAAGACAGCGTCTCTTCACAGTGTACCCGCGTTGCGGACCGGACCCCGTCTGTCACCCATAAATCCGCAAAGCGATCCCGGCTCAGCAGGGTGTCAGATGCCCGAAAGCCATTCCACAGGAAAGCGGTGTCGTCTAATTCACTACTATCGAGCCAATGCATCGCCTGCCCCTCCCAGCTGCCCTCTCAGCGACATTCAACAGGAAATCAGTCAGCGGGCGTGACAGCCCGCCAGAAGTATAGAAAGGTTTCAGAGAGGCGAGACCTGCCTCAGAGATCACTCGGCGGCTGAGTGATGCGCTACCAGGGCAGGATGGAACCATCCCAGAAAAGCAGCTTGCCATTCCTTGCCGTATCCATCGTGTCGAGCACGTCGACAATACGAGCGGCACTTAACTGCGGGCTGTAGAGTTTGTCTTCCGCGATATTCTGCTGAAAAGGTTTGGACAGGGCGGTATCCGTCGTTCCCGGGTGGATGGCAAACACGGCACATGCTGCGAGCTTGCGCTGCCATTCAATCGACAGGTTTTTGACCAGCATATTCAGCGCCGCTTTGCTCATCCGATAGCTGTACCAGCCGCCCAGGCCATTGTCTTCAATGCTGCCTACTTTGGCGGACAATGACGCCCATGCCAGTTTCGTCTTCTTTTTGAGCAGTGGCGCCAACGCACGGGCCAGGTGCATATGCGGCAGGACATTAACGCGCATGGATTCCAGCAGCCATTCATCGGAACACTGTCCAATCGCCTTTTCCGGCCCATGTTGCTGGTCATGCAGGATACCGCAACAATTGATAACCCAGAGTCCCAGCGCCTGCGGCCGCGCCTCTCCCGCCTGGGTGAGATGTGCAGCGAGGAAACTCCCGACCTCGGCAATAGAAGCCTCTGCGCCGAGATCCGTCTGTAACGTTGCAGTAAAAACCGGGTTATCCACAGCGGCCCGGCTGATCCCCACAAGCGCAGCTGCCGGGTGACGGGACCTGATTTCTTCGGAAATGGCTGCGGCAAGACCGCCTGACGCGCCGGCGACGACAACAATATCCGGAGTTCCAATCGGTTGTGCATCTGCGTCAGTCATGAACTGTCCATTGTCCATCAATCAGGAAGCGGCCTTGCGGGGCGGTCGACGACGCACCGCACGCGATAGCACCGGCATGGCAATATCCTGCTTCACCACCCTGAGCATCGGTTCGTCGGATCGATAAATCAGGCCATGGATCTCGGTGGCATTCTGGCCCTGCAACAGCTGTTGAAGGAACTGCACAATTTCCGCCGATATCTCCTGGCCGGGCACCAGCACCGGAATCCCCGGTGGGTAAGGGACAATTTCATCCGCGCTGATACGTCCCACGAGATGCTTCTCCGCAAGAATTCCATTGTCCATCAGCGGCAACTCCTCTGCCGGGGCGAAGTATGCGTCCGCCGGTAAGGTGCTCAGCCGGGTAAATTCTGGCAGCCGGCGTGCGGCGGGCAGGTGCTGGCGCCGGCGATTGGTCAGGGCCAGCTGTTTCAGCGCATGCACCAGACGCAGTAACTTGCTCTCCGTGCTGCCCAGCGTGACCAGGATACTCACGGTGTTATACGTGGTTTTTTCAACCTGGATGCCGTACTGGTCAAACAATTTGATCTGGATTTCCTTTCCGGTGTAGCCGCTTCGGGAAAGGTCGATGGTCAGCTTGGTCGGATCGAGGCGAATCCCGTCACCCGCCAACGGAGGTGGCGTCAGCTCTTCGGTGGTCAGGGCGCGAAACACCTCCGTTTCATCCACGGCGGCGCGTAACTTTTCTACCACCTGCAGACACTGCTTCAGCCTGCCATAGCCTTCCATCGCCATCTGTTTGCGCGCCACATCGAGGCTCGCGATCATCGCGTACTGCGGGCTGGTAGAAGCGTGCATATTGAGATTTTCGCGGAAGCGGAACTCGTCGAAGTCCGGGTCCTGCACATGGACCATGCTCGCCTGCGAAAACGCCGAGAGCATCTTGTGGCTACTTTGAGTCACATAGTCGGCACCACACTCCAGTGCCGTTGGGCGCAGCGATGGATGAAAGTAGCCGTGGGCATACCAGGCTTCGTCGACCAGGACCTTGATGCCCTGCGCATGGGCATAGTCAATGATCGGCTTGAGATCGTAACGCAAACCATCGTAGGTACAGGAAGTGAGCACCAGCAAGCGTGCGTCGCGGTGCGCATCGAGTGCACATTCGATATCGGCCCGGCGTACCGGGCCATAAATACCAAACTCGGGGTGCAGCACACAGCGGAGATAGACTGGCTGGCAGCGGTTCATCACGATGCCATGATGAATGGATTTGTGACACGCCTGATCCACAATGATCTTGCCGCCACCACCCAGGATTTGCTGGATCACAACTTTGTTTGCGGTGGACGTACCATTGGTCAGGAAGAAGGTTTGCCGGGCGCCGAAAGTGCGTGCAGCGAGGTCCTGGGCCTCCTGAATCACCGAATGCGGTTCGAGCAGGCTGTCCAGCACCTGAACCGACACAGACAGGTCGGTATTGAACACGTGTTCGCCCATAAACCGATAAAAATCCCCCACCCATGGACTGTCGCGCAAACTGTCGCCACCGGAGTGGCCGGGCGTGTGCCAGGCGTCGCGGGCGCTAAAAACATAGGTTTTGAGGGTATCTGCAAATGGCGTCGAGGCTCGCCGTGCGATGAACGATTGCACCAGCCGGAACACCTGATTGAAATTGCGCTCACGGCGGTTAAAGAGTTCATCAAATCGCTGTCGGGAGGAGTCAGTCAGCGCGCAATTCTGTGCCAGGAGAAAGGTATTGACTTGCGAACGCGAGGCGAAGCAACGGTCAGCCAGTTCTTCCGCGACCGCCAGCCCCTGGGGCTCCGCCCCCGCATCGATCAATAGGGCCTGCAGTTTGTCTTCCTCTTCGAGCAGCCGATCCACGCGCGCCGGCGCTTCGGCCATAAAGCGCAGGCCGTAAGGATTTTCATGCAACGCCGCGGTGTTGTTCAGCGCCGTAACCCAACCCTCGGACAACTCGCGGTCACTGCTGACCAGCGCCACCCGGCACTCCAGTGGCTGACTGCGTTCACTGAGATTGCCGAGATCGGGCATCTGCGTTACCACACTTATACGCTCTCTTTTCAGCATAGCCCGCACCGGCGCATTCATTCGCCCACGGGCTAACTAAGTCACTGATAACACTTGGATTTCAGTCGAGGGGAGAATTGTGCTCAAGAAAACCTAAAACTTGGCACTGTGGACCTGCCCATTAAACTCCAGGCAATCCACAACCCGCTGACGCTGCACAGGGGATAGCGCGTCAAGGGGGAAGTAGCGGTAGTCAGAATGTTCTTCGGAAAGTTGGATTTGGTCGTCGCCGATAAAATGGGCGCGAAAAATAAAGACATGGGAACAATACACACGGTGGAAATAAATGCCACTCAGGTAATCGATCGCGACATCGCAACCGAGCTCCTCGCGACATTCCCTCAGCAGCGCTTCATGCACCGTTTCACCAACATCAAGCGCGCCGCCGGGTAGTCCCCAGTTCCGATCGGCGTAGGTTGCCCGAACCTGTAGGACTTCATTGTCTCCGTTGGTAATCACCGCATGGGCACTGAGCCGATAAGTGTCATCGAATCCCATAGCCTTTCTCCGGCGCGCGCTTCCTCTGCATCATGGGTTCAAGATAGCACGGCACTCTGAACAGGAGAAATGGGAGGAGGCCTGCTCAGAAACCCTGGGCGAGTTCTACCCCAAGGCCAACGCTGCGCTGACGCAGGTTGTAGTCCACCAGCGTCTCGCCATAGCCATCAAAGTAACGCAGGAAACCCCGCACTCTCTGCCCCACAGGAAAACTGAAGTTCAGCTCAAAAGCACCCCGGTTATCCGAGCGGAAGTTATTTCGCAGGCCCATCGTCAAACCAAAACCATGACTGCGGTAGCCGGTCTCCAGCTGGAAGTTCCCCATGTAATAGCCAATGTCGCGGTCATTCTCACGCCCATGTCGACGCGGCAGCTTGTACCAGGGTTTTATCGATAAAAACAGCGCATCGCGCTCGAAGGTAAAGTTGGCAAACAGCCGATTCCATCCTCGCGAGTACTCGTCACCGCGGCCGTTGGATTGATGATTGATGCCCAACTGGCTGACAACGCATTGAAAACCAAATAACTCCCAGTCACTTAACCAGGTCAGTAATATTTCGGGTTCATGGATACTTTCGCGAAAAGGGCCAGAGCGGCTATAGGCTTGCCAGAAACTGCGATTGGTATATGCGAGACTCACGAAGGAGCCCTCCCCTACCGGGTTACTCCACACGGGCACCTGCACAGAGAGCTGGAACTGCATTTCCAATGGTTTGTAACCATTTTCGCTGAAATACTCCGCTTGCGCGGTTTCCATTTCATCGTTGTAGGAAAAGGGCAAAAGGTAATTCGTCCGGTGTGAGGCCAGTGACAGGCGGTTGTCAGCCGCCTCTCTGACAGCGGCCACCCGGTCGCTGACAAAGGGGGATTGGGAATAGCCATCAACCCGCGGGCGCTCCTGTTCCGCAGATGCGCCCGCCGGTCCGCTATCCTCGGTGGCGTTTGCATCATTCCCGGAAGAGTAAGAGCTGGAACCAACGCAATGCTCACACTCGACAGCGGGTGTTGCCACATCTGGCCGTACGGACGCGCACCCCGACAGGGCGACAATCAACAGGCCCAACACCGCGGGAAAATATTCACACAAAGGGGAACGCTGCACGACTTTTCCTCCCTGTCGAAACGAGCATACCCATCCAAGTTAGCAGCCCCGAAGGGGGGAGCCGCGCGGATGGCGGCTACAGAGCCCTATTGATTCTCAACAGGAGAGAGGAGCGCCCGGTGGGACGCAAAAGATTCAGAAATGATTCAATCAGGTCAGTAAAAGGTTGGCGGTTTGATCGCCCCACTCCAGGTCGCGCAGACGCACTTGCCACAACCTGCCAGTACTGGAAGGCCAGTCATACCCCACCAGTAAACCGCGCGGATCCACATAACAATGCGCGTCCCGTTCTGCTTCGTCGCCCTGGTAGTAAAAGCCGCGCACATCCTCACCCAGTTCCTGCGCGCGCTTCAGGGCGGCCGCACCGGACATTGAGCGCGCAGTGCGATGGCTGACACGCGGTGCGAGTAGCTTGCCTCGCTGGGAAGGATCGACAATGTCGGGGGAAACCACTTCCATGCCTTCTTCACGATCGGCGAGCTTGAGGAGCAATGGCCCCATAAAAATACGCATCAGAGGAAATAAAAGACGGGCCTGCCCATTCAGCACCGATTGCTGCGGGCCATTGGGACCACACCAGTCGGCGTGAATATCAGCGCCATAGACGGGTGTCTCCCCATGTTCTCCACCAAGGCGATAGGTCGCGGAGACTTCATCCACCTCATCCCGCCAGGTCACATGGCATTCTGTGACAATGCCATCACTCAGGGCCGCACCGACCTGTAAACCGAAACGGTCTGCACCGACGAGGCGCTGGCTCAACAGGATGCGGCGGCCATCGGCGTCGTCACCCAGCTGCCATAAATCCTGCACGGGCATCTCTCGACCGTCGCAGCTGTAATGAAAACGTCCCTGAGCCAGAGTGGTACAGAGTTTCATGTGGACTTCCTCCCTGTCCTGAGCATGCACAACCTTGTGACAAGCTGGGGTCGGAACTGCCTGACTCTCAAATCGCAACAACCGGCACGGCTATACCAGTCGCCGCGTGGATAACCTGAACATCATTCGTTCATATCGCGCTCAGGAGACCCCACCTGCATGCACCAATAAGGCGCAGGTCAGTCCGCGATTTTTCTTACAGCAATGGGAAAGCAGCTCTTCCAGAACACCCTGGCGGCAAGCGGCCGGCACTCCTTGTGCCGAAAATGGCCGATTGAGAAAAACAGCACGGAAAATTGGCTGGGAGAATCAGGATTTTTCTAAACCCTGTAAAAAGTATTACACACGGGAAAAACTATGCGCCGAAATTGGCGTGCGATCGGACGTCAAAGATATCGCTGCCAGAATTCAGCCGCTCCCATTTTTTCGTCAAGTGTGTAGGGACGGAAACCACATTTGCGGTAAACCGACCGGGCGGGATGATTGCCTTCGAGCACTTCCAGGGTGAGCTTGCAACATCCCCGGGAACGCGCTTCTTCGGCAACCCGTTCAAACATACGGGTGCACACGCCTGCACCGCGCATGGAAGCACTCACAACCACATCATGAATATTGACCAGCGGCGCACACAGGAAGGTGGAAAAACCGGTAAAACAGTTGACCAAACCAATCGCTCGCGACTCTGCACCCTGCGAGTACGCAAGCACGCTGAACGCGCCGGGTACTTCGGCCAGTCGTGCGACCAGATGCTCGCGTGTGTGTTGCGGCAGTGGTTCACCCCCGCCGTAGGGGTCGCGCGCATATTCATCCATCAAGGCCACGATATCCTGCCCCTGCTGCGGATCCCGGTAATCCGCCAGGCGACACACAACCGGCAAGTCCTGTACTTCGCTATTCATTCATTACTCGATGCAGTCGTCATTTGTTAACCCAACAGGCACGGGAAGAGGCCGACACTACTCCACCGGTCCCTCGACGGTCTCGATATTGGCAAACATCCGTCGGTACGCATGCAATCGGCCACGCTGGGCCCACAGCCGGCGAACACGCTGGCGGTGTCGGCAGGCAGGCGTTGCGTGATAGGTACGGCGGCGACGCCGCGAGGACGCGCGATGAATTCGCCTGGCCATCCGAATCCCTCCTTATGGCTTGACCGGCCCGTGACCTGGATAGATCAGGGGCAATACGGCCTTGGAAAGGCGCTAGTGTAGCAGGGCCCCCCGGAGGCACGTCCAGCCCACCGGGGCCCCGGCAGAATGCCCGTGCGGACGGCCAAATCCACCTATCCGCGTTGGCACTGGTCTACTTTAAGCTTATTCCCCAAATGACGTGGGGTCTTGGCCAGCAAACGCGAAGCCGGTATCCTGCCCGACTGCCAGACCAAATGGTCACAGATCAACCAGAGAACATTGGAAGGACGCCCGTGGGAGATACGTTGCACCCGCTCAAACAACTCATTAACAATAACCGCGATTGGTCCGACAACACCAATGCCGAGCGGCCCGATTTCTTCCAGAAGCTATCTGAGCAGCAGTCTCCGGAGTATCTGTGGATTGGCTGCGCCGACAGTCGTGTGCCGGCCAACCAGATTGTGGGCCTGATGCCCGGTGAGCTGTTCGTTCACCGCAATGTCGCCAATGTGGTGGTGCACACCGATCTGAACTGCCTGTCGGTACTCCAGTATGCGGTCGAGGCACTCAAGGTAAAACACATTATCGTCTGTGGACATTACGGTTGCGGTGGGGTTCAGGCGGCCCTGGAAAATACCCAGCTCGGCCTGATCAACAACTGGTTGCGCCACATTCAGGATATCCGCGACAAACACCACACCCTGATCGAGCTGTTCAAGCAGAAAGACCGTGTCGATCTGCTGTGCGAACTGAACGTACTGGAGCAAGTGGTACACGTTTGCCAGAGCACTGTGGTTCACGATGCCTGGCAACGGGGCCAGGAACTGTCGGTTACCGGCTGGATCTATGGCCTGCGCGACGGCCTGATTCACGATCTCGGCATCAATATCTCCGATCCAAAGAACCTGTCCGAGGTGTACCACAGCGCCCTGACCAGCATTGCCCAGCGCGACAACGAATAACGAAGACTTGCCGGGCAAATTTCCTTACACTGCGCCCCGTTCTAGGTGGAGCGGCTGGCGCTGATCGACGCGCAAACCTCTTCGTTTTATTCGCGCCAACCGGTGTAAGGGGAGTCAATGGACGCGTATCGTGTGTGGGAATGCCAGATTTGTGGCTGGATTTATGATGAATCCAGGGGTTGGCCTGACGATGGCATTGCCCCCGGCACTCGCTGGGAAGACATACCCGACGACTGGGCCTGTCCCGAATGCGGCGCGGCAAAAGAAGATTTTGTCATGCTGGAGATCACCCCGGCGGCAAAGTCCCCTCAGACACAGGCCGCGGACGCGCCCACACCAACCCCAACCACTTCTGCACCGGCACAGCCATCTGCACCCGCCTCCCGTATTTGGGAATGCATGGTGTGCGGCTGGGTCTACGACGAGGCCAAAGGGTGGCCGGAAGACGGTATCGCGCCCGGCACTCGCTGGGAAGATATCCCGGAAGACTGGTGTTGCCCGCAGTGTGGTGTCGGCAAAGAAGAATTCGACATGGTACTGGTGTCAGAAGGTGGCGCCGAAACCACGGAAGAGCCCGTAGTAACCCCATCGATCGACACCGAAGCGGCCCCGCTGGTTATCATCGGCACTGGCCTCGCGGGCTATAACCTGGCCCGGGAATTCCGCAAGCTGGACCAACAGACCCCCCTGGTCATGATCACCAGCGATGACGGTGGATACTATTCCAAACCGCTGCTGTCGGCGTCTCTCGCACATGGTAAAAGCGCCCAGCAACTGGCAACGGCCAGTGCGGAAGAAATGGCGCGTGAGCTACACGCAGAAATCTATATACACACCCATATCAATGATATCGACCCGGCCAGCCATACCCTGACACTGGTGCCAGACAATGGCAGTCACGCGTCGACGCTGGTCTACGGCAAGCTGGTGCTGGCCACGGGCGCCAGTTGCCGCCCACTGCCAGCCATCGACGGAGACGGCCTGGCGCGTATCAAACGCATCAACAACCTGTCCGATTACCATGGATTCCGCACGGCACTGATCAATCGCCGTCGCGTGCTGCTGCTGGGCGCCGGACTGATCGGATGCGAATTTGCCAATGACCTTGTGCAGTCCGGTTTCGACGTTGAAGTGGTCGATCCCCTCGCGTGGCCCCTGGCCACGTTACTGCCAGAACAGGCCGGACGCGACCTGCAGCGTGCACTCGAGTCTGCGGGAGCACGCTTCCATAGCGGCCGCTCTGTAGTCCGTATCGACTCTACTGGAACCGGTATTCGCGCCGAACTGGACGATGGCACGATCATCGATGCAGACCTTGGGCTTGCGGCGCTGGGCCTGCAGGCCAATACGCTACTGGCAGAAGCCGCCGGCCTGCGCGTCGAACGGGGCATTTGCACAGACCGCTATCTGCGCACCAGTGACGACAACATTTTTGCACTGGGAGACTGTGCTGAAGTGGATGGTCTGCAACTGTACTTTGTCGCCCCTCTCATGCAGGGCGCCCGTGCGCTGGCCCGCACTTTGAGCGGTGAACCGACGTCCGTGCAATATGGCTCCATGCCAGTGGCGGTCAAGACCACGCTGCGGCCCACCACCGTCTGCCCGCCCGCGCCAGGCGCCAGCGGCGACTGGCAGGTCCAGGCAGACAGCGATGGCGTGCGCGCTGAGTTCCGCGAGGCCGGTGGACAACTGCTGGGCTTTGCCCTCACGGGCAACCGCATCTCGCACCGTGACGATCTTGCCGGCGAATGCGCTCCACTGATGCGCGACAAAGACTGATTGCTTCCGGCCCCGTCAGTTTGGCTGGCGGGGCTTTACTGACCTGCCAGTTCTCTTTTGAGTGTAAAAACGCGCAATAGGCACTTATTTACCGTAGAATTGCCGGCAGTCACAAATTTGTACAGATTTTAGCCCGCAGTATGAGTTCACAACACAAAGCGCCCGCTTCCAATCCCGCCGAACTGGCTCGCGTTCTCCGCGATACCCTGGGCCATTTCGCGACCGGCGTTACCGTCGTCACGACCCGTGATGCCGGGGGAGCCCCTGTGGGCATGACGGTCAACAGCTTCAATTCCGTGTCGCTGGATCCGGCACTGATCCTGTGGAGCATCGACAAGCAATCCATGGGTTACGACGCCTTTACGGCCAAAGATGGCTTCTTCACGGTGCATATCCTCAAGGGTGACCAGCAACATATCTCCAACCTGTTTGCCGGTCGTGGCGCCGACAAGTTTGGGCAGGTGCGCTGGCATGAGGGCAGCAACCAGACCCCGCAGCTGGATGAGTGTGCGGCTTACTTCCATTGCCGTCTGCACCAGGCCGTCGAGGGTGGTGACCACACCATCCTGCTGGGAGAGGTGCTGGAATTTGAATCGACCGGTGGCGAGCCCCTGGTCTTCCATCGCGGTCGCTATCGGGCGCTTGCGGGCGAGTAGGAAGAAGCCTGCCAGACTCCGTAAAAAGTTTCTTAATTAGTGGTGCGGACGTCATGGTCACGTCATACTTCAACGGCAGCCTGTAACTGGTTTTTTAATTAAGTCAGTTGACTATGCAGACAACCGGCCCCCTCTTCTGCTTCGCGCATCGCGGCTATCGCGAGAAAGCGACCGAGAACACCTTGCAAGCGATCGCGCATGCACTGGAGTTTGACGTTGACGGTATCGAAGTCGACATATGGAACGTCGGCGGCGAGCTATTGGTTCAACACGATCGTCGCCTGGGCCGGCTGATCGCCGGCAGCGAACTCATCACCGAACTTTGCCCCAAAGCCCTGCGGGAAAAACTACTGCCCTGCGGCGGCACCATTCCCACCCTGCGCGAAGTACTGGAACTGGTGCACAACCACTGCCAGCTCAATATTGAAATCAAGGGACCGGATTGCGCGGAATTGCTGATAAGGGAACTGACCGCCTTCGTCCACGACAACAATGCGTCCTGGGAGCAGTACCTGATTTCCTCCTTTGACCACCGTCAAATCTTTCAGTGCCTGCAAGCGTTGCCGCAGGTTCGACGGGGAGTTTTACTCGAAGGGATCCCTCTGGACCTGGCCGCCTGCGCAGAACCGCTAAAAGCCTATTCGATGCACTATGCGCTGGATTTTGTCGACGCGGAATTGATGGCAGACGCGCGCCGCCGCGGGTTGCGCAATTATGTCTTTACCGTCAACCGACCTGAAGATCTCGTGGTCGTTGCACGATTGGGCGCGGATGGCGTTTTCACCGACGACCTGCCTATCGTCATGGATTACAACGCTGCCAAAACCGCTGAGGTGCTGATGCCCGAAATGTCCACAATAGAGCAGCATCCGGAGCCCTGAGTCATTTCCAGCTCAAGCCGCCAATCCAGGTTCCAGCTGCGGGTATGAATTCCTGCCAGGAAACCTGTTCATAGAGACCCGCGAGATAGTAGGGATCCTCGTATAGCAGAGACTCCGCCTCGCGCAGAGAATTCGCAGAGTAGAAAAAGCCACTCGCGCTGTAACCCTCCTCACCCGGCTCCCTGAGAGGACCCGCGACGCGTACCTGATCCACAATCGCTT
The DNA here is from genome assembly GCF_056158985.1 of Microbulbifer sp. ABF4_148. NCBI lineage: Bacteria > Pseudomonadati > Pseudomonadota > Gammaproteobacteria > Cellvibrionales > Microbulbiferaceae > Microbulbifer > Microbulbifer sp. ABF4_148. The sequence continues at coordinate 1,707,968 of NZ_JBSWUI010000001.1, read as the reverse complement.
CAATGTACTCCAGGTGCGCCTGCAAATAATCGCGACGCAACGTGGCGGAGTCTGGCTTATCCCGGCAGATAGCAAAATATACAGGCATGACTTAGACCTCTTCTCCGGCAGCCATCGCAAAACATTCCAGCCGCACACCGTCTGGTGATATCAGTGTGTGCAAGGTCACTTCGCCGTAGGGTGGCAACTGCATTTGCACTGACGGGCCAAACTCTCGCAGCGTTGCCGGCGCCGCCCGTGGCTTGAGTGGAAACCGCAATGCCACTACGCCAGCATGCTCGCCACTGACCTGCTGCCGCAGGTCTCTACCCGGCTTATCAATCGTTACCAGCTCAACGGAACCAGCCATTTCTCCCTGCGGATGCAAAACCTCCAGTGCCACGTCAGTATCCGCAAATTCGTTGCTCGCAAGTCCCAGTACCCGGCCTGCGTTACCCGGTAACGGCCCGCGATGCGCCACCACTGACGAGAACCCCAACCCACGGTAGAACGCGCACGCCGCCTCCAGATCCGCGACCACCTGGGAGGAATTGAAGACACCGCTGGTTTCGCCAAACAGGTTCGCCGCGAGCGGAGGGTCGAGACGCTCGATTAATGCGAATACCACACCGTCCGGCCCCTCCACCAACACTTCGCGTACCAGGCTGCTGCCAAATCGCCATTCGACTGGCTGGCTAAACGCCTTCCAGCCACAATCCAGAAATCGGGCAAGCACCGCGTCAATGTTCCGTACGCGTAAATTCAGATCGAAAATACCGCCGCTGTCCCAGCTATGCGCCCCGTTTCTCAGACCGGGCAGCACATCGGGTGCCTGATAAATCCGGATAGCCGCTGCATCTTTGGCAGGTGCAGTGAGCAGCCACCAGTGCAGCTTTTTCTGCCCCATGCCCCACGCGACCGCCAGAGTCTCTTCAGCAATTCCCCGATCCGACACCTGCCAATTTGCGGCAAAACACAGGTTGTCAGCCAGTGTCTCAGCACCATTGGACAGGATCACCGCCTCGCAAAACCCCTGCTCAAACATCAGCGATCTGCAGTCTGCATTTCATAAAACTGCAGCCACGTGCCGTTGGGGGCAATCGCGGTCATCTGCTGCACTTTGCCATAGGGCGGAAGCAGCCCTGTGTGCAGATCAACCGCAAACGAGACATCGGCCGCGCGCAAACGGGCTTCGAGCGCCTCGATACCGTTCACCGGAAACTGCAGGGCAAGCATGCCCAAATTGGGTGGCCGCACATGCTCGGCAAAGTCACGGCCTTCCAGCCCCTCGAAGGACAGGAGTTCGACGGAGCCCTCATTGATGCCCTGTGGGTGCAGGATCCAGATTTCGCGATCGACTTCCCGCGCCAGGTTAAACGGTAACCCGAGAACGTTGTTCCCGTTTCCGCTACTGGCCCCCTTGTGGTACAGGTATTTTTCAAAACCCAGCAGGTCCATATAGAAGTGCCGTGACGCCTCCATGTCGCCCACTACCTGCGTCGAGTTGAAGGCGCGACTGAACTCGCGCAAGTTCGGCCAGCCGCTGAGCTGTGGCTTGTGGCGTTCGATCAGGGCAAACGATAATCCGTCAGGACCGCGCGTAATCCATTCGCTGACTTCGAATGGTCCGAACGTGAATCGCACCGGGTCATTGGCACCCTGCCAACCAAGCGCCTGCATCTCGGCATACTTTTTCTGCATATCGGCAACCCGCAGATTGATATCCAGAATACCGCCTGGCTCCCAGGTCTGACTGTTCGAACGAATCTGCCGTTGCGGCACGCCCGAGAATTGCACCAGACGCACAAAGCCGGTTTCACTACCGATGTTGCCCATCACCACTTCTTCGGCAGTCACATGCTCGGGCAGTGCCCAGCGCGCAAGTTGGGAGGATTTCATCTGACCGCGGTAGCGCACTTCCCAGCCGCCAACTTCCTGAAAAAAAGCCACACTGGCAGATAAGTCGGACACACTGACCAACACCTCTTTCCAGCCACTCAGCTGAAACGGCAAGACCGGGTCTTCTTTCGCCGCGATCGGGAGGGAGAAACACCAGACCAACAATGTCGATAACAGTAAACGGCGATACTTCATGGCCGCACCTCGAACAACTCTATCGGGAAGCCATTGGGCGCCTGTAGTGTTGCAACCCGTACGCTACCGAGTGCGGGGCTCTCATAGTCCAGCGGCGCATGGATGACCGGTGTTCCCGCTTCCTTTGCCTTGGCCAATACCTGCTCCAGATCGGATACCGGGAATGTCCACATACCAATGCCGCGGTTGGGCAGTCGCGGCTCGACGCCCGGATCGACAGGCTCAATATTCTGATAGTCCACAAACAACATATGTCCGCTGGTCGCGCCTTTCGCGTAGACGATGGAAAAACGGAATACCGTCCCGTCGGGCACATTCAGCGCGCCTTTGGTGCCGGCACTTTTCCATACCCGATCTGAGCGTAACTCCAGACCCAGCACGCCCGTCAGGAAAGCGAGCATCGCATCGGAATCCGCAACGACCTGTGCCGAATATGCCGGTCCGCCCAGACCACTTTCCGCATCGATCCCCCCCAGCTGCGCCATGCCGTCACCCCGATGGATGCCAACACCGTGGACAAAATCCGGGCCGTTGAAGATAGTCTCGTTAATCCCGTAACGGCTGCCATCCGGGCGTGGCACCTCGTATTTTTCGATGGCATTGAGGGCACCGAAACCCAGCGCGCGAATTTTCTGATCGAGCGCATCCTGATCCATATTCGGGAAGCCCATCGAGAAGGGCCCCAGCTCTAACGCACTCCAGGAGCGGTGAATCGCAGGGGTCGGCCGGTCAAGCACCAGCAAGCGGATCTGAATCGCGCCTTCGGCCGCTGGACGCCGCAGCAGGTACATTTGCCAGTCCACATCCTCTTCGATGCCCCACAGACGTTTCTGTACCGCTTTCTCTTCGGTGCTTTGCGCTAGCGGACCGATTACGTCCATCCCCAGCCCACGCTGATAGAAATGCAGGCTCTCTTCCAGGGAAGCCGTACTGACCGTAACCGTATGCAGCTGCTGGGTCAGCGCGTCGCTGGCCAGACTCTTCGGCGCAAGCGCATCATTGCTCTCGCCGGCCAGTGCAGGCAGGCCCAATAACAGAGACAGGCCGAGGACGGCCGGGCGGATACGCTGGTGAAACATCGACTTATACCTTTACCTGATCAGCGCCCTACTATAGATTAAGTTATATAGATATAACAATATGATCATACGGTCATCGCAGCATCATAGGTTCGAACATGCGCACTCTTCTCTTCTGCCTGCTCCTGGCAACCTGCACCACCTCACTCGCGACCGAGCGCACGCTGCCGGACACCGGAATCAGCGGCGTCTACGAGGTAATGGCCGGAGTGGAAGATGCCGAAAAGGCATTGGACTATTTCGCCCAGTTTGGTTTCCGTGTCACCCAGCAGGCCGAACTGGACATTGAAGCGGCCAGTCGCATCTACGGGGTGCCGAGTGCCTTACAAAGCTACCGGTTACAAAACGGGGATATCGACGCACATGGCCTGTTGCGCCTTCTGGTTTGGGAAAAACCGCTGGGACCAGGCGTCGGCTTTGCGCCTCCGGCAACTGTCGGTACCAGGATGGCCGTCATGCGCACCCGGGATGTCTTCCGGATCGCGGATGTCTATAACGACCTGCGCGAAAAAGCGGGAGAGCCCTGGCTGATCGCCGGTCCCGTGTATGACGATCTTTATGGCGGAACAGAAGGAAAACCCAGTATCAGCAACCGGCGCGTAGGCGTGCGCGAAATGGGTGTCTATGGGCAGTTCTTCAACCATGTCTTTTATCAACGCTACGGCTACCGTATCCCTGGCTACGGCACGATTGGCGATGACGCCCCCCTGCAGACCAGCGAATTCACCCATCACGATTTTTTCGTCAAAGGTAAGCTGGAAGAGGTCACGGCCTATTACGCCAACGTATTGGGACTGAAACCGGAGAATGACCCGGTTATCGATGGTGCCTGGCAACCCGGTCCCAGAGCCGTGTTCCAGATGGGGCCGGGACGGTCGCACTGGTACCGGGGGTTCGTATCGCCCAATGACATTAGCGGCAAGCTCAAGTTCTTTTCCCTGGAAGGATTACATCAGGCCGACGACCGCTCTGAACGGCAACGACCGGGCGAACTGGGCATTACTCTGCATTCACTGTGGACACCGCGATTGGACCTGGTACACCAACTGGCGCAGCAGGCCGGCCTGACACCGAGTGAAAAGCAGGATAACGAATTTGGCGAGCGGAGTTTCCTGCTGACAGGACCAGACGGAGCCAGCTGGCAGATTATTGAGCGGTTGGCAGCAGACAATGCCCCGGTAACGCAGTTCCAACTGGAAAGCGTCAATAACTGAAGCACAAAATTTTTCCTGCAATCGCGCTTGCCTGCCGGTATTTAGCCGGCCAAGGCGAGCGTCCAGCCCCATGCCTTCATCGCCGCGAGCCGGCTAGCCGGCCGTATCCGTGCATCCGCAGAAGTTCACAAGTGATCCGGCAAATAACAAACATAAGGGCCGTGCAACATCGATGCTGTGCGAACTTTGTTTGGGACACACGTACCAAAAAATCCGATTAATAACTGTCTTTCCTGCACCTAGACGTCAAAAGCCCCTTACACACTGTTACGACAGGAAAATCATCCAGATCCCGTGACAAACGTCTCCCTTTGAAGACTGGTCTGTGGATTACAGTCAATTGACGGCAGATTTATCACCGCCGGATTTGTGGCACTCCGTTACTCGCAGCCTGACCGGCTTCCAGTCATCGGCGCAAATTTTTCGTGGTGCCACGCAGCCCTGCCAACAGCAGATCGCCGCAACGCACCACACTACCCACACCATCATCCGTTTTTGGGAGAACAATAAGAATGAAATCCATTCTAAAGGGGTCTACCTTTGCCGCGGTCGCGGCTGTCACATCGCTGGGGCTTCTCGGCAATCACTCGCCGGCCATTGCTCAAGTATCCGCCGATGCGGACTTTTCCAATGTGCCCCAGCGTCTAATCGTCCGCTATAAGGACAACCAGGCACGTAACTGGCAATCACAAGCAAGTGCACTTTCCAACCGCGGCGGTGCCAAGATGGGTCACCTTCGTGGCACTGCCTTTGCAGATCGCCAGGTATTTCGTCTGGAAAAGCGTATGGCCCCGGGCCAGCTGAAAAAATTGCAGGCCTCACTGGAAGCTGACCCGAATGTACTTTCCGTTGAGGAAGATGCATTCATGGTGCCGATGTTCACGCCAAACGACACCTACTACAACGCACAGTGGCATTACTATGAAGCTACCGGTGGTATTAACCTGCCCGCCGCATGGGACAAGCAGACCGGTACCGGTGTAACCGTAGCCGTTCTGGATACTGGCTATGTCTACCACTCCGATCTCGATGCCAACATTCTGCCTGGCTACGATTTTATTGACGACACCTTTGTCTCCAATGACGGTGACGGCCGCGATGCAGATCCCTCCGACCCGGGTGACGCCGTGGCTCGCAACGAATGTGGGCTGTTCAATCCGCCGCAGGATCAGACGAGCAGCTGGCACGGTACGCACGTAGCAGGCACTGTGGCGGCGGTTACTGATAACAACAAAGGGGTCGCAGGTGTCGCCTTCAATTCGAAGGTCGTACCCGTGCGTGTGCTTGGCAAGTGCGGTGGCTACCTGTCTGATATTGCCGATGGCATCGTATGGGCCTCCGGCGGCAACGTCTCAGGTGTTCCCGTTAACGCAAACCCCGCGCAGGTTATCAATATGAGCCTCGGTGGCAGCGGCGCTTGTGACTCGACTTACCAAACCGCCATCAACACCGCAGTAGCCAATGGCGCAACGGTTGTTGTGAGTGCTGGTAATAGCGATGCGGATGCATCAGGTTATCGCCCGGCAAGCTGTGACAATGTGATTTCAGTTGCTGCAACCGAACGCTTCGGCGCGCGCTCCTATTACTCCAACTACGGTGCAACCGTGGATGTGAGCGCACCTGGTGGTGATGTCGCCTACGATGCGACCCATGGGGTGGCATCAACGCTGAACGACGGCACCGCGGGCCCGGGTCTGGAATCCTACGTTTATTACCAGGGTACCTCCATGGCCGCACCGCACGTTGCCGGTGTCGCTGCGCTGATGTATGCCGCCAACGGCAGCGTAACGCCTGCGCAAGTTGAGAGCGCACTGAAATCCACCGCACGCGCATTACCCGGCGCCTGTACCGGTGGATGTGGTGCGGGCATCATCGATGCCAGTGCAGCAATCGATGCGGTTGGCGGAGGCGGCACACCGACCAACCAGGCACCGACTGCGGGCTTTAGCTTTAACGCATCGGACCTGTTCGTGACCTTCACAGATAGCAGTAGCGACAGCGACGGCAGCATCGTCAGCCGCAATTGGGACTTCGGCGACGGCAGTAGCTCAACCGATACCAACCCAACCTACAGCTACGGAGCTGCAGGCACCTACTCTGTCACCCTGACAGTTACCGACGACGACGGCGCGAGCGACAGCGACACCCAGTCTGTGACCGTGTCCGATGGCAGCGGTGGCCCTACCAGCGATGGCTTCACCCTGACAGGTTTGAACCTGTCATCCAGGGCCTGGGAGTACTACACCATCGATGTACCGGCGGGTGCTACCAGTCTGGAAATTTCTACTTCCGGTGGTAGTGGCAACGTCAACCTATACGTGCGCCTGGGAGCAAACCCAACCAATGGACAGTGGGACTGCCGTGATACTGGTGGCGGCAACGCGGAATCCTGTACCATCAGCAACCCCGCAGCGGGCACCTGGCATATCGGTACTAAAGCAACCCGCAATGGCGCCAGTGGCTTCACTCTGGATGCATACTGGTACAGCAACTAAAAGTTGTCGTCTATGTGAGCGAACCGGGTTCGGTGCGTTAACATAGAACAAAGGGCACGCTGGCCTCCAGCGTGCCCTTTTTATTACTCAGATTACATCCAGATTTTGGTTCAGGCTGAACAACGGTCACAAACACAGGGCAGTTCGAGCGTAGGGCTGAGCATCTTCCACCCTGCCTGCTGCGCGCCCAGTTTTAGTGAATCAACCACCTCGCTACTCACAGCGATTTCTTTCACCGAACCACATCGTTCACAGATCAGGAACTGCGGCGTCTCGTGCTCGTGGCGGCAGGCAATGTGTGCACAGGGAACATATTTGTTGGCAGAAACGAGTTTATGCGCGAGCGCATTCTCGATCAGGAATTCGAGCATCCGGTAGACGGACATCACCTGAATAGGCTCACCCGCCAACTCCCGATAGTGATCGGCGATTTCATAAGCCGAAAGCGGATTGGAAGACTGCAGCATTACCTTGAGGATAGTTTTCCTCTTGTCGGTAAAGCGCACGGCATTCAGACGGCAGCGCTCCTCTGCCCGCCCCATAATCTGCTCTATACGCGCCTTATCCATAACCTATCATCCGGACGATCAACCTGTGTAGTTGCGGCGAGTTTATCATTTGCACGGCCTGTGCACGAACGCGACTAAAGCCTGACCAGTTGGGCATCGCCCATCCCCGCACCAGGCCCTTCCAGTCAGCACTGGGCCGCCGTCTGTCAAGGAGACGGGTACGGTTCAGCGGATAAACCTCAGCCAACGCCACAGGCGCAGCACATCGACCAGTGCCGCCGCGACATACGTCAGCGCGGCAGCTCGCAGGACCTGACGCACTGCGGGCATATGTTCGCCCGGTATATAGCCCTCCGCCAGAATGGGCAGCGCCTTGTTAAAGCTCGCATCAAACTCTTCAGGCAAAATCGCCGCATACATCGCCGTGGAGGCAAGCATCGTCAATACGCCGATACCAATCATCACCGGAAAAATCATCGGCGACTTCAATATCACTGCCAGCAGGGGCAACACAGTCAGGATTACCGTTCCGGCACGTTTTACCGAAAACACCCTGGACAAATACTTATCGCGTAACTTGCTGACGGGTTCTTCGCGGCTGAACTGAATGGCATGGCCCACTTCGTGGGCGGCAACAGCCACCGCAGTCAATGACTTGCGATGATAAACATCAGGACTGAGTGACACGACCCGTGTAGCGGGATTGTAGTGGTCCTGTCCCGGCTGTCCTTCCACAACCGTGACATCCGGCAATGCAAAGCGCTCGATCAGGTGGTTTGCCAACTCCCCCCCTGTGCCGGGCATTTCCTCTCGCTGCCCTGAATGACGCCACATCACGAACTTGATCCACAGGGAGGGGCCCAGAATCAATAGCAACACCGCAACGACAATCAGAATGTATGGCATGAACAGAACTCCTTATTCTGCAATCGGCATAGGGACAGGCACCCCGAGCTTTTCCGCCCACGGCAGGATATCTTCCATAATGGTCGGATAAAGCGATACCCCCTGTTGCAGTTGTTCAGTACGGCGCGCCCACGCCCCCTGGCCAGGCACCCGGACCGCGCCCTCCATACCCCGGCAATTTTCCCAAAGGTGGCACAGCGCGCGCGTCTGCCGTAAAAAATCCCCGCGTGCGCCAAACGCCGCGGGATCAATGATCTGCAGGAAGACAGAATTGGCTTCGTCATCGCCGGCGGCCGCCGCATCCGCCCGACCATAACCGCCGAGCGCCATGGACAGCACCTCGATCATTGCGCCGAGGGCAGCCCCTTTATATCCATGATCCGCACCGCCTACGGGCAAGATACTGCCCCCCTCATCGAACACCGCAGGATCATTTGTGAGCTGCCCATCGCGATCGCGCAAGTAGTCCCCCGGCAGAGACTCCCCTTCCCGCTTCGCTCGTGCCACATACCCGCCAGCGATGACTGACATACTGATATCAAATAACAGCGGATAGTCTTCTGCGGGTGCGCAAAAAGCGATTGGGTTGGCCGACAATAAGGGATCGCGACTTCCGTGAGGGGATACCGTATTTTCCGCCGGTGTGGAGCAACTCAGGATACCGACAAAACCTGCCTCAACGACTGCCGGCAAATAAGCAGCGAGGCATGCGATGTGCTGACTCCTGCGAATCACCGCCGTCGCCACCCCATGCTGCCGCGCGCGCTGCAACAACACGCCAACCGCCTGGGAGACCACAACCGGGCCCGGCAGAAAGTTGGCATCCCAGTTGAGGCAGCTACCCGTATCCGCCAGGACTTTCGGCTCTCCATCAGCACGGGTCTCGCCCTGCTCCAGCCAGCGCAGGTTGCTCGATACACGATTCAAGCCATGGGTACTGTACCCGAGCAGATCCGCCTGCAGGAATACGTCTGCCATCCGGCGCGACCGCTCGTCAGAGAGGCCAACGCGACGAAAGAGTGCGGTTGCCAACGAGAGGAGATCATCGGCGCGGTAGCGCAACACTGCCTGAGAGTTTTCTGGCCCCATGTTTACTCCTTGACCTTGCCGCGCATGGATTTGATTTTACCGCGATGGCTTTTCGCGTTGAGGCGCCGCTCCCGTGCGGCACGCCCGGGCTTGGTAGCGACTCTACGCTTGCGGCGCTGGCACGCACTGGCGATGAGTTCGGCCAACCGTTCCAGCGCATCTGCGCGGTTTTTTTCCTGAGTACGGAACCGCTGTGCTTTGATCACCACCACACCTTCAGAAGAAATCCGCTGATCTCCGCGGGTGAGCAGCTTCTGTTTCACCTCATCCGGCAATGAAGAACCGGGAATATCGAAACGCAGGTGGATCGCGGTGGCCACCTTGTTGACGTTCTGCCCCCCGGCCCCCTGCGCGCGCACGGCATTCAGGGTGATTTCGGCAAGGTCAATTGAGAGACTATTGGTGACTTTCAACATATCCACTTTCTACGATTCGAGCGCTGACACCGATGGCAATCCACGCCCATTCTATGAGCCTAAACACGCGATTTTGACACCTTATCCAACCGATAAAAGTGATCTATGCGCCAGCCGTGACCGATCAGACACATTTAGTGTTGAAACCGCATATTATCCCGGCGCCTGTTCCTTTACTATCGGGGTGAATCCTGAATAACAGGATCGTACAAAACAATAAAAACACGCTTTGCCAGCCCAACTGTGGGCCCTCTCCCACCCGGCTTGTCTTTGCGTGACCATATCCGCGATAGGAGAAACACATGCCCATTGCCAAGCGCAGTCTTGCGGCAGCCATTGCGCTCGCCTCCCTTTCCGGCAGCGTTAACGCCGAATCCCCATTTTCACAGGTCGTCGCTTTCGGAGACAGCCTGACCGATGTTGGTAACGCCGGCGTATTTACCAGCGGGGACAATAAACAGGCCGCAATCAGCATTCTCTCACAGCAACTGGGCATGGGCCCGGTCACCCCTTCCTGCGCCGGCCTGAACCTGTGCCTGCCGGAGGTCGACCCCACACTGTCTGAAGCAGAATTGCTCGCTTCCGCCGAGAGCCAGGTCCTGTCCGCCCTGCCCAATGTTGGCAGCGGCTGGGCGGTTGGTGGACATCGATCAGCCGATGTCCTCTTGAACATCCTCGGTACCCGTGGCTACTTTGAATACCTTGCCAATAACGGTCTCACCTTTGACCCCAGTGCACATAACTTTGTCAGCGCATTGCTGCCCGATCCAACGCGTGAAACCAGCACCGGTCTCTACGCTGACCTCGACTTGCTCGGTTTGCTCCTGCAGGGACCGGCAGTGGTAGCAGAGCTGAATGCGGCGGCGGATCAGTTTGAAGCAGCGGGCGACCCGGCAACCGCGGCCGCTTATCGCGCCCAGGCCGACGGCCTGCAGGCACAAATTGATGCAGCGCCGGGCATGATTGTCGCCGACTCCGGTATTACCGGTAACCCCCACCCCCTCGGCCTCGGCTATCTGGAAACCACCAGCGGCATGGCCGACCCGAACGCCCTCTACTGGGTAAACGGTGGCGGTAATGACCTGCTTGGCGGCTTCAGTGCTGTCGTAGCCGGCCAGATCGATACGCAACAGTTCGGCGCCAATATTGGTGTTGCCGCAACCATGCTGGCTGACAGCGCAGGCGCACTGTCCAGCGCCGGTGCCAACTACATCCTGCTGTCCAACGTACCGGACATCAGCAACACGCCGGGTATGTATGCCGCCGTGTTACAGGCGGTGATGAGCAGCCCCGAGGCCGCGCAACTTGCCGATGCCGTCGCAGGGGGCTTCGTCACTCAGGAAGAAGCTGACGCCCAATTGGCCGCGGCGGTACAGGGCACCCTGTCGATCGCCAATGAGGGCGCAGAAGCCTTCAACCAGGCTCTGCTTGCCAGCGCCAGAGACATCGATGGCGTTTTGATGGTGGACCAGTGGGGCATGCTCAAGGTGACCCTGGCCAATGCCGGTACCCTGGGCTTCTCCACTGAATTTGACCAATCCGCTTTCTGCTACGACGGCAGCGGCGGTTGTATCGAGCACCCGGTCTACGGCATCAATGGCTCCGCACCGGATGACAGCCAGCTGCTGTTCAACGATGCGGTACACCCCACCCAGGCCGCCCAGGAAGCGCTCGCGGATTACTACACGTCGGTAGTGACGGCCGCCCAGGTAGCCGGACAGCTACCGGATATCGGTCTGCAGGCGTCCCGCACCCACACCAACACCCTGCAGGGTGACCAGCTCGGCAAGCGCTACCGCGATGCACAGACCGGCGTGTTTGTCAGTGGAGTATTCGGCGATAGCGACTACAACAATAGCTTCGCGCCCACGGCTACTGGCAACAGCACCAACAGCGTGATCGGTGCGACCTACGCACTGCGCAGTAATGTGGAGCTGGGTTTCGCCCTGAGCCGTGCCGATCTGGATGCGGACAGTGAGCTGGCCAATATCGAGTCCACCTCAACCAACTACAGTGTGTTCGGCCGTTTCCACCACGACGTATTCTTCGTGGATGCCAGCGCGACGATCACTGATGTGGACTACGACCAGGTCAATCGTGCAATCGAGCTCGGCAACAGCTTCAACGCGAACATGGAAGGCAGCACCAGCGGTGAAAACCTGTCCCTGGACATTACCGCGGGTATCAACCTGACAGAGGGCGACAAGAGCTTTGGTCCCTTCGCCGGCGTCACCCGCGCAAGCATGGACGTTGATGGGTATACCGAAGAATCCCTCGCGGGCTTTACCTATGTGGATGGCGCCGGTATCGAGCGCGACCCACTGGGTATGAACTTTGGTGATCAGGAGCGTCGCTATACCACCATGCGCCTGGGTGCTTTCGGCAGCAAGAGCTGGAGCAGTGTGAGCGCTTATGGACAGGTATGGTATGAGGACACCACCGGAAGTGAAACGGACAGCCTCGAAGTCGGCGTGAAGTCGATGGAAGGGAATATGAACGCGATGCCAAGCTACGACAGCGCGGGCATCGGTCTGTTTGAAGACGGCATGGGTGCCATGGTTGGCCTGCGCTGGCAGGCAGCCAATGCTATCACCATCAGCGCCGACTACACTTCGCGTCCAACCGCGGAAACCGGCGCCGTCAGTGTAAGCTATCGTTTCTGATTATTGCGTCCCACACCCGCCCCTGAAGGGGCGGGTTACCCCATTCCTCTGGCCTCACGGGCCTCGCCAATCTCGTTTCCAACCCGCACAATAACAGCCTGTCGAAGGAAGACTGGGCGCTACTGTGTTCGAACTCCATACCCAACATCTCCGTATCCGGGAAATCCTGCCCGAGGACGCGACGTTTATTTTACGGTTATTGAATGACCCGGACTTTGTCCGTTACATCGGCGATCGTAACGTCAGAAACCTGGAGGACGCCCGTCGCTACATTAACGATGGACCGCGAGCGATGTATCGCGCACATGGTATGGGTTTGTGGCTGGTGCTAAAGGACAGCACACCGATCGGCACCTGCGGCCTGCTGCGGCGCGAGGGGCTGGAGAATCCCGATCTCGGATTCGCCTTCCTGCCCGAATATCGCGGAAGGGGCTATGCGGTGGAAGCCAGTGTGGCGGTGCTTGAGCACGGACACCAAAACCTGGCACTGAATAGAATCGATGCGATTGCACAGCCGGACAACACACGCTCTATGGCGCTGCTGGGAAAGCTCGGCTTTAAAGCTTTGGGCGAAATCACCCTGCCGGGAGAAGACACCGCCATCGCACTCCTGGCAAAAACATTGGGCTGACGAGGGAGAGCGGCAGCCCGTCCTGAAAGAACTGGCCCCGCCGACCCCACGTTTCAAATTTCCGTTTCGTTAGTGAGCGCTCGCTGCGCCGGATCCTTTGGGGAAACGGATATCCGCAACCATCGCCTGAACCTCCGCAGGAGCATCACGGGTAAACCGCGCCACGCCAATCGCAACGGCAAAATTGAGCAACATACCCAAAGTGCCAATCCCCTCTGGCGAAATTCCGAACCACCAATTCTCGGGTATATTCGCTGCCGGGTTGATGAACTTGAAGTAAATGATATACGCCGCAGTAAAGGTGATGCCGGCGATCATACCGGCGATCGCCCCTTCTTTGTTCATGCGCTTGCTGAAGATTCCCATGATGATCGCAGGGAAAAATGACGATGCTGCAAGCCCGAAGGCAAACGCCACGACCTGAGCAACAAAGCCCGGCGGATTGACCCCGAGATAGCCCGCAATGCAGATAGCCACCGCCGAGGCCATACGCGCGTAGCGTAACTCCTGCCGGTCACTGATGTGCGGCATCAGATTACGCTTCAGCAAGTCATGGGAGATCGATGTGGAGATCACCAGCAGCAAGCCTGCAGACGTAGACAGCGCGGCCGCGATGCCACCCGCCGCCACCAGGGCAATTACCCAGGCAGGCAAATCGGCGATTTCCGGATTGGCCAGCACCATGATATCCCGGTCGATCGTCATCTCGTTGCGCTCGTCTCCGGAGTAGAACATCCGCCCATCATCGTTTTTGTCTTCCCAGGAAATCAGGCCGGTGCTTTCCCAGTTGCGGATCCAGCTCGGGGCCTGTTCATAGGCAGTACCTTCCGCCTGCGGACCGTTAATCGTGTCGATCATATTCACCCGAGCGAAGGTCGCGATTGCCGGCGCCGTGGTATATAGCAGCGCAATAAACGCCAACGCCCATCCGGCGGACTTGCGCGCGTCACGCACCTTGGGCACGGTAAAGAACCGCACAATCACATGGGGCAGGCCCGCTGTCCCCACCATCAGCGCCGCCGTAATAAAGAAGATGTCGATCGTACTCTTGGTCCCCGCCGTATATTCGGCAAAACCCAGTTCCGTCGAAAGCCCGTCGAGCTTATCCAGCAAGTACGTGCCCGAACCATCGGCCAGTTCCGAACCAAACCCGATTTGCGGAATCACATGGCCAGTCATCATGATGGAAATAAAAATTGCCGGCACCAGGTAGGCACAGATCAACACACAGTACTGTGCCACCTGGGTATAGGTAATGCCCTTCATACCACCCAACACGGCATAAAAGAACACAATCCCCATACCAATGATGACGCCCATGGTGATGTCGACTTCAAGAAAGCGTGAGAACACCACGCCGACCCCGCGCATCTGGCCAGCCACATAGGTAAAGGAAACAAACACGGCACAGAGCACCGCCACTGTGCGCGCAGTATTCGAATAGTAGCGGTCACCGATAAACGCCGGCACAGTGAACTTGCCGAATTTGCGCAGGTAGGGCGCCAGGCACAAGGCCAGCAGCACATAGCCTCCGGTCCAGCCCATCAGGTACACCGCGCCGTCATACCCCATAAAGCTGATCAGGCCGGCCATGGAAATAAACGAAGCTGCCGACATCCAGTCAGCTGCCGTCGCCATTCCATTGGCGACCGGATTAACACCACCACTGGCCACATAAAAATCATGCGTGGAGCCGGCGCGGGACCAGATCGCAATGGCGATATAAACCGCGAAGGTGGCGCCAACGATGAGAAATGTCAGGGTTTGAATATCCATCTCGGCGCTCCTACTGTCCAAACTCTTCTTCGAGTGCTTCTTCGAGTTCTTCCGGCTCCTCGTGATCTTCGTGCACGTTGTACTTGCGGTCGAGCTTGTTCATTTTCACTACATACACAACGATAAGAATCAGAAATACGTAGATCGCCCCTTGTTGTGCGAACCAGAAACCGAGCTTGAAACCACCTAAGCGAATCGCATTGAGCTGGTCCACAAACAGAACCCCGCAACCAAAGGAAACGGCGAACCAGATCAACAGCAAGGTGAGCATCATGCGGAGATTTTCTTTCCAGTAGGCGTCAGCGTGCTGATCACTTTCAAAGCTCATACAGGACTCCTGTTTTATTGTTATTCGTTGGCCCGCTGACCAATCAGGAAAAGCCGGTCAGCGTAGGTGGATCGCAGTCACCATGCTGGTGCCACGCCCAATATTGAGTTCGAGTGTAACCGATGCGGCGGGTGAATTGACAAGCGCTCGTGCTGGACTAGGCTCGAGAGAGTCCATTTGCCCGACAGAAAGAGGGAGGGCCCCATGATCATAGCGACCGATATGCCAGAGGTTGCCCAGTGCGCCGTGAGCCAGTGCGCCTACAATGCCAATGATGCCTGCCATGCACGGGCAATCACTATCGGCGACGGAGAAAACCCCGGCTGCGACACATTCTTCACCAACAACGTGCATACACGCAGCAACCGCACTGCGGGTGTTGGTGCGTGCAAGATTTCGGTGTGTCGCCACAATGATGATTTTGAGTGTGCTGCTGACAGCATCCAGGTATCCGGCTCGGGAAACAACATACGCTGTCAGACCTTTTCCCGGCGCTGAAAACAAAAAAAGGCCGGACAAAGTCCGGCCCTATGCCTGTGAGACACGCTTGAAACTGTTTTAAGATGCGGCGGCAATCTCCATGCCCGCCTTGGTGTCCTCGATATACCCATCAACGATCTTTTCAAGGATATCCAGCGGTACTGCGCCGTTTTTCAACACGACGTCGTGGAAATCGCGCAAGTCAAACTGATCTCCCAGCGCCGCCATTGCCTTGGCGCGCAGCTCCAGAATTTTGATCATGCCGATCTTGTACGCAGTCGCCTGCCCGGGCATGACGATGTAGCGTTCGATCTCTGCCGTCACGTCACTCTCTGCCATGCCGGTATTCGCCAGCATGTACTCAATTGCCTGCTCGCGGGTCCAGCGCTTGTGATGGATACCGGTGTCTACCACCAGGCGCACAGCGCGGAACAACTCGCCGACGAGGCGGCCGACGTTATCGTATGGGTTGTCCTGGAAGCCCAGTTCCCATGCTACTTGCTCTGCGTAAAGCGCCCAGCCTTCGGTGTAGGCCGTAAACGGGGCCATACGGCGCATAAAGGGCATACCTTCCAGCTCCATCGCGATGGCGATCTGGAAGTGGTGGCCAGGGATCCCCTCATGGTAGGCCAGGGTGCGCATACCGAATTTGGGGGTAGCCTTGATATCGTACAAGTTGGCAAAGAAACGACCGGGGCGGCTGCCGTCAATCGCGGGCTGTTGGTAGTAGGCTCCCGGAGCGGTTTTTTCCTTAAACTCGGGAATACGCACGACTTCCATGCCAGCCTTCGGGCGTACCCGGAATGCCTCGTCCAGGCCCGCATCGATTTCATCGAGAATCTTCTGGTAATCCTCGAGAATCTGCGCGCGACCCGCGTCGCTGTCTTCATAATAAAATTCCGGACGCTCGGAGAGGGTATTCATTGCCGCAGTAAAACCCTCCGCGGTGTCAAAACCTTCACCTTCCAGAATCGAGAGAATCTCACCCTGAATGCGCTGCACTTCCGCCAGCCCCAGATCGTGGATCTCGTCCGCGGAATAGTCGGTGGTGGTAAACATTTTCAGGGCCAGCTTATAGACCTCTTCACCCTGCGGCAGGTGCCAGTAGCCATGGTCATTACCTGCACGATCAGACAGGTTAGCAAAATAGCTGATCAGGTCCTGATAAGCCGGGTACACGTACTGCTCGATACGCTGCTCCGCCTCGGCCAATACCTCGGCACCCTGCTCTTCGCTAACGGCTTCGGCTTCATCCAGCTTTTTCGCCAGAGATGCGTAGAGAATATTCTCCTGCACAGGTGTCTCAACGAAACCTCGCATTTCATCCAGTACACGGTCAATGACAAAGCGCGGCGGGATAATGCCACGTTCTTCGCGCACCTTGAGATCCTCGATCTGTGCACTAAATTTGGATTCCACCGCCTGCAAACGAGCCAGGTAATTTTCGGCATCTTCCAGGTCCTCGACCCGATGCTGCGCCTCCATAAAGCTGGGGTAGCCATTCTGAACCCCGAATAGCTGGTTCACCGGATAGGTGTGATAGCGGTAGGGCTCTGCGGCAATCACCATGTCTGCGAGATACGCAGCGATCTCCCGGGTCAGCTCCTCGCTCTCACTCAAACCTTCATAGCGATCAAGGGTCGCACGGAACTGTTTAAAGTCGGCAAACATCTGCGCACTTTCTTCTGGGTCGGCAACATCCAGCTCGGCGTTGTGCCCTTTGATCCCCATCGACTCCAGGAAGCCGAGCGAAGTCAGGGTTTCGGGGCTATCGAAGGCAATCTTTACCAGCGGGCGGTCAACAAAGACACGAAATGAAAGCGGTTTCTCTGCGACCCACTCATGAGTGCCCAGGGCAGCGGCAGCAATGACACCCGCCAGCAGGGTGCCACCGGTGTACTTCAGGATTTTCTTCACGGGTTTATTACCTTCTCTTTTCTTTACTATTTAAACGGCCGACGGGGCGACTCCCTCAAGGGACAGCCCCGGCCACGGCGTCAATTTCATCCTCTGGATTCCGGAATGACGACTGATCCAGCAGCGCAATAAAAAAGCGGATGCCGTTCGCGTAGTCCTCTACTGCGAGGCGTTCATCGATACCATGAAAGGTCTTGACCGTGTCCGCCGTGATACGGACCATGAGGAATCGATATACCGCATCGGACAACTGGTAAAAGTACTTGGAATCGGTCCCGCCCTGCACCAGATAGGGCGCAACCAGTACCTGCGGGTCCAGCTGGCGAATGTTCTTTTCGATCAGCCGATAGCCATAGGCCTCAGTGCTGGAGACCGGTGAAGGGTTATTTGCCATAAACGGCTCGAGCCGGACCCGTGCATCATCGATCACTTCTTCTACTCGCTGTACAACGGACTCGGCGGTCTCCCCGGGCATAATCCGGAAGTTCACCACCGCACTGGCTTTAGTGGGCAGAATGTTCGACTTACTACTGCCCTTCAGCATGGTTGCCGCGGTCGAAGTGCGAATGCTCGAGGCGCTGCTGTCACTGGCAAGAATCGCCGACTCCACCAGTGGGGCCGTCAACCATTGGTTCGCCATTCCGAAGCGCGCTCCGAAACCGGCGTGATAGCCGATCGCGTCGAACGTCAAATTAGTGAATTCGAGCGTGGTGGGAAAAGGATTTTCTTCCAACTTGACGATGGCGCGGGCGAGGATACCGGCACCCGTGCTCGGCGGCGGCGTCGATGAATGCCCTCCGGGTTGCTCAACGATCAAACGTATATTCATGAAACCCTTTTCGGCGACGCCAATAATCGCAACAGGCTGATTGAAACCCGGCATCAGCCCTTCGGTAATCGCCCCGCCCTCATCGAGAACAAATTCAAAGTGGAGGCCACGCCCGGCAAAGTACCGGGCAATCTCGGCAGCCCCGCTCTTACCGCCAATCTCCTCATCGTGGCCAAAGGCAAAGAAGACACTGCGCGCGGGCCTCTCGCCCTGCGCAAGCAGGTGCTCCATGGCTTCCATCAGCGCCATCACACTGGCCTTGTCATCGATAGCGCCACGACCCCAGACCTGGCCATCTGCTACGACTCCATCAAACGGCGGATGGGTCCAGCTTTCCAGCGAATCCTCGTCGACGGAAACCACATCCATATGCCCCATCAGCAGAATGGGCTTCAGGCTCGGATCAGTCCCCGGAAACTCGTAGACCAGTGAGTAGTCATTGATGATTTTCCGCCGGGCTTCGCGATGCACCAGTGGGAACTCAGCCTCAAGATACTCGCGCAATGCGACAAATGGTTGTGGGTCGAGATGCGGCGCCTCGTCACGAGTCACTGTCGGAAAGCGTATCGCCCCTGCCAGTCGCTCTGCTGCCGATTCCGCATCGACGGGGAGTAGCGCCAGCGCGCTATCGACCGGCACCTGACGGTCTGGATACACGAGAAAGGCCCTTGCCACGGCAACCGCTGCGATCGCCAGCACGGCCACTATAAGCCCCCCAACCAGGCCTGATACGCTCTTTTTCATGACTACATCTTGTCTTCAGTTCACTCTGCAAAACATCTTGCGGCAGTTCCGGGAAAAAGTAAACACACCTGTTTACCTTTGCGGCACAAGGCACTAACCTGCTGCGCAGATGCCCCCACCGGACGACTCAGGCACTGTGAAAGTCACTGAACAAAAGCACCAACAGATTCTGGATGCCGCACTGGCGCTGTTCCTCGAGCGAGGCTTCGCCGGCACGTCCATGCAGCAGTTATCAGAAGAGGCCGCGGTCTCGAAGCGAACCCTGTACCGGCACTTCCCCACGAAAGAGCAGCTTTTTGCTCATGTGCTGGCGCGCCTCGCGGAACGCTGCGTCGAGCAGGTCAACCAGCCCTACCAGGCCAAGGAACCGCTGGCAAAGCAGTTGCGCCCGCTCCTGCAGGCGAAACTGGCGGTACTGGCTGATCCGGCCTATGTGGCGCTTGCGCGCATTGCGATTCCGGAGGTGCTGAGCGATCCGGCACGTGCGCAAGAACTGACGGCACGCATACAAGTCACGCCGGGACCATTGCTGAAGTGGCTGGAAGGTGCCGCCGCTGACGAACGCCTGCGGGAGGGGGATTTACTCTTTATCGGGAAACATCTGCAGGGGACCCTGGAGACTTTTGGCTTCTGGCCCCAGTTGCTGACCGGCGCCCCGCCTTTGGATGAAACGGAAAGCGAGAGGGTCGTCGATGCCACCCTCGCCACTTTCCTCGAGCGCTATGCGCTCGGTACCTGACATCGGAAATCAGGCACCGGGCGTATCCACGGAAACCTTACGCCCTGGCGATCAATTCCCAGACGATGCCGCTTTGCTGCTGGCTGCGCTCGATCCAGGGCAAGAAGCGGCTCTCAATCGCCTTGCGCTTGATTTTCAGCGTGGGCGTCGCCAGGTCGTTATCAGGTGTCCAGTCGTACGCGGTCACAAAGATCGTACGAATACGCTCATGAGCCGGCAGCTTTTCATTCACCATATCCAGAGCATTGGTGAGCTCGGCAGTGGCCTCACTGCGGTCCATGTGGTGTCCGAGCTCTGACAGAGTCGCCAGCATGACGGGTTGATCCATCCCGTGGCCAAGCACACAAACCTGCCCCAGTACCGAGACGTCAGCAAACAGGCCCTCGAGTGCGGCGGGCTGGATGAATTTACCCTTACTGGTCTTAAAGGTATCGGAGATACGACCGGTTACCCGCAGCAAACCGTCGTCGCCGATATAACCGGCGTCCCCGGTATGGTAGAAACCATCACGGATGACCTCGGCAGTTTTCTCCGGCTCCAGATAATAGCCTTTCATCAACGCGCGGCTCTTGAACAGGATTTCGCCCTGATCGGATATCTTGACTTCATTTCCCCAGAACGGCTTGCCCACCGTGCCGGGCACCGGCTTTTCGCCCATATGGGTGATACAACCGTAAATAAAGTTTTCGGTCATGCCATAGCCGTCCGCCACCATCATTCCCATACGGTGATACCACTTCTGCAGATCCTCAGCGATGGGCGAAGCACCAGTCACCAGCATACGCGCCTGATCGAGGCCCAGGCCACGCTGTACCTTGCGCTTAAACAGCGTATTGATGCCTGGAATACGCAGAATAGTGCGCTGTACGGAGGGAGAAAGCTTCGAATCCACGCCCTCCTTGAACTTGGCCCACAACCGGGGAACGGAGAAAAACATGGTCGGCCGCGCGCGCTGCAAGTCCTCGAGAAAGGTATCCAGTGACTCGGGGAAATGAATCGGGGTACCGCTATACAGACTGTGAAACTCAACCACGATACGCTCGGCCGCATGCGCTAACGGCAGATAGGAAAAGAAACGATCATGCTCGTTGTATGCATATCCGCGTACCATGTTCGGCACGGCAAAGGTAATGGCCGACCAGGTATGCATGACGCCCTTCGGGTTACCGGTGGTACCCGAGGTATACATGATGGTGAATACCGCATCCTCGGGATACAAGGGTGACTCGGCGAAGGGTTCGTAGTTGTCGAGAATATCCGCCAACTGCTGGTCACATTCAATTTCACAGCGCTGAATAGCCACGCTGGGGAGCTCAGTCGCTACTTCATGCAGCGCCTCATTGTTGTCGCTACCGCCGCAAAACAGCATCTTGCTATCGGAATGCTGCAACACATAGCGCATCGAACTCGCAGCCTGTCCGGGATACAACGGCACACTCACCATGCCGGCCAACATAATGGCGTAGTCAACGATGATCCAGTCCGCACAATTCTTCGCATGAATCGCGATGCGATCACCCTCTTGCCACTGGCTGCGCAGATACGTGGCAATACGCCGGGCCTTCTGCATCACCTCGCCCCAGGTATATTCGCGCCATTCACGCTGCTGCATCTGGCGCAGATACACCTGATCCGGACATTCCCGCTCGCGGCGGTAGAGCACTTCGAGAGGCTGCCGCCCTTTGATTTGTTCGTATTTTTCTTCTGGGCTCATCATCGTGACTCCAACTTTTTCGTGTTAGAAAACCTTTATCAGAACCGCTGCGTCCAAGAAAGGTATAGGCGATGATATGACTGACGGCGATTTCCGCCAAGTATCGGCAGGTAGCAGCCATCCGCAAATGGCGCCTTTCTCCAGCCAAAACGAAAAACCCCGGCACAAGGCCGGGGTTTTTCTCAGTCGCTTTCAGAACATCGTTCAGTGACGACGACGGCGCAAGAAGGCAGCTGCGAGCAGGGCCAGCAGTGCAAAGTGCATAGCCCCACCGCTGGAACCACCGTCATTGTCTTCGCCCTGATCATCCTCGTCCTGCTCTTCTTCCTCATTTACGATGGAAGAGTCCTCGTCACGTGCGAGCATGAAAACGGCTGTTGTGCGCGCCGGTACAGTGAACACGCCGGCTTCCACTGCCGCATCAGCCAACGCCTCATCAGCAGACTCCTGCTGAACAGCATGCAGTGAAAATGGCAGTTCAGCGGCGCTTTCCAGCGTAAACTGCTGTGCGTCCACACCACCATTGAACAGCACCAGGATCTGAGAGGTCTCCTCGTCATAATCCCCTGCCGGATCGTTCAGGTGCATGGCGATCAGACCCGGAATCTGCTCCGGACCGGTGTTGGCAAACGACACCACAGATTGCACAGCCTCACCCGTGGGCAAACGGAACAGTCCACTGCTGGAACGAATCTGCAGCCACTCCTTGAATACTGCCAGGGCAAACTCACGGTCAGCCTGTTGCGGCGCGATAGCGGGATTCGCCAACAGCGGTGCCATCAGGCCCCATTTGTCTTCATTTTTGTCCGCAATCGGCAGACCAACAGCCCAGTTGTCCGTAGCCAATGAATAATCAATGGCATTGAACCAGTCACCGGAGTTGTAGCTGTCGCGATCCATCGACTTGGAACGCAGGATCTCCTGGCCAGCGTGGAAGAAAGGCACACCCTGGGCAAGCGCCACCAGCGAGTTATTGAAGTTCTGCAGACGCACCCGGTCAGCCAGACTGGTGGTACTGTTGGCCTTAATCTGGATACCGTCAAACAGAGTTTCGTTGTCGTGGGCAGCAACGTAGTTGATCGACTCCTGCGGATCTGAGGTATACCCGGTAGGCTGGCCGTTGTATACCAGCTGCGCACCAGTCAGCTCCGTTCCGGTGGAGTCCACCAGCAGGTAGTCAGACAGGTTACCCGCAAGGGAAATACGCACTTTGTCCGCTAAGGTCAGCAGGGTTGCGCGCTCGTTGTCACCACCGAACTTGCCGTTGCTATCGGTGAACAAACCGGTAGCAAAGCCCTGCTCCTCGAAGCCACCAAACGGATTGCCACCGCGGGCGGAATCACGCAGGCGATCGTTGAAGGTACCAACGCCGGTACCCGCCATATTGGCCTGGCGCGCCTGAACAAAACGCGCATCGTCTACGACTTCACCAAAGTTCCAGCCTTCGCCGTACAGGTAAATGGAAGATCCATCGACACCGTCAGCTTCGGTGGTCAGCGCTTCCAGGTCTGCAGCCACATTCAGGATGTTCTCCTTGCTGTGGTGGCCCATCAAATCGAAGCGGAAACCATCTACCTTGTAGGCAGTCGCCCAGGTAAGCATGGAGTCACGCATCAATTTTTCCATCATGGTGTGCTCACTGGCGGTATTCGCACAGCAGCTGCTCATTTCGACGAAGCCGTCGCCATTGCGACGGTGATAGTAACCCGGAACAATCTTGTCGAGGATGGAGCGGTCGAACTGACCGAACGAACTGGTGTGGTTGTACACCACATCCATTACCACGCGCAGGCCAACATCGCTGAGCGCCTGCACCATCTGGCGGAACTCAACGATACGCTGTACGCCATTCGGGTCGGTGGAATAGCTACCTTCAGGTACGGTGAAGTGCAGCGGGTCATAGCCCCAGTTGAAACCGTCCTCGTCGCGAATCGCATTCACAGCGGCCTGCTGCTCCGGGCTATCGGCGGCGTAGACACTGAGGTCTTCAGTGGTTTTCAGGGCAGAGCGATCTTCGTTGACGGTCGCAAAATCAAACGCAGGCAACAGATGCACATGGGTCAGGCCCGCCGCTGCCAGCTCGGCCAGGTGCAGGGCACCGCGACCATCTTCGGCAAACGCGGCAAAAGTGCCCCGAGCCTCTTCAGAGACCATGTCGTCCATGATACTGAAGTCGCGCACATGCAGTTCATAAACCGAGATATCCTCAGCAGCAGCCAGTGATGGCTTCATGACCGAATCCCAACCTGCGGGCTTCAGATCATCATCGTTGAGGTTAACAATCTGGCTCTTGTAAGAGTTGGTGGAGAGGCTCAGAGAGTAAGGGTCAGACACCCAGTTGTTCTCGACCTTACGGCTCGCATACGAGTAAACCTCGACCTCGTACATATAGAACTTACGATCCCAGTCGATGCTGGTGGACGCCGTCCAGACACCATTGTCAGAGGTCATTTCAACATGGGTGGTGGGTTCGAACTGATCACCACTGTCAAACAGGTGCACCTTGACGGACTTGGCCGTGGGCGCCCACAGCGCAAACTCAATGGCATTCTCACCCACAGTCGCACCCAGTGTGCCACCGTAAGCAAATACCGCGTCGAGTACGCCCGGTGTTTGCACACCAGTTGCATCGACAACTTTGCCGTCTGCATCGTAGATCGCGACCGCCAGCTGACCCTGCACCAAAGCCGCCACATCGGCGCTGTCAGGGACAGTAAAGGCCGTGGCGTTGGCCAGATGACGGAATTTTGCCGCGGTGGCTTCTGACATGCCGCTCATGTTGTATTCGAGCAGGACCTCACTGTCACCCGCCACACCGTCTGGCCCCAGCGTGAGTGCAGCACTGTCGCTGACGACCAGCTTGGCGCTTCCGCCTTCAGGCAGGGTGACCGGCCACACGATGGTGGACGCATCAACCCAGTGCGCTTTGTCGGTGGTCAGGTCACCGCGCGGCACACCATCGGTGCTGACAACAACGCTGTTGGTGTTGCTGTCGAAGGCAAAATACACTTCTTTGCCAGCCTCTACGGTAAAGGCGATATTATTGCCGTTGTCACCGTAGCTCTCGTCCCAACCTTCGTTGAGCGCCGCCTTCATCTGGTAATCCCCGGCGGGAATCGCGTCGGTGATAAAGGTGTAGATACCGTCCCCATCGACATCCTGCAGCCAGGTTTGCAGGCAGGAAGGCTGCCAATCTCCGGGGCAACCCAGGGCACTCTGGAAATCGCCGGCAGCAGCCACAATAGTGTGACGCACGTTGTCCGCGATCCAGTTGCTTTCGTGGTCATAGATAAATTTAACTTCGGTCTCCGCACCCAGGCTGAGTCCGATATTCGGACCATCTCGGTCTGCAGAACCGCCGTAGTTCTCATCCCAGGCACCATTGATCGCGACTTTGTATTCGTAGTCGCCAGCCGGCACGGTAAAAGACCCCTGCCACAGGTCGTCCTCAGCATCGTAGGACAGCTGCGAGACGTCGCAAGCCGGATCCCAGTCGCCACCACAACCGATCGCGGTCTGGATGGAGCCAGGGATATTCACCATGGTGAGTTCAGAATTTGTTGAAGCCTGGGCAGTACCGTGGACAGCGGCGGCAATTGCCATCGCCAGTAGCGAGCCCACGCGGACGCGCCCCCGCGCGCGAGAGGAAACTTGCATGCTCAAAGACCTTGTTGTTTCTATTTATCGATTGTTTGCAGAACAACGTGAATTCACGTCGCTGTAGCCCGGTGCATCATCGCTACACGCGTTACCCTCAAGACCGACAGGTACTTTCCTGCATGTAAAAAACCGGAATCTGGATTAGAAGTCAGTCTCTGTATAGCGGCATCCCACCCTCAGGGGGGAGGAGTAAAAAACAACCGGGGAGGACAGGGCTGAGATGCGCCTGCAGGCCCTGAAAACAGTGAGTCCGGCAGTAAACCGAATAATTTTCAGACAGCCCGTCTGCGCAAGAATTGATCGGTTACACACCGAAGCGTGATGAGAGAGAAGATCGCAGTATGGCGAATAAAAAAAGCCCGGCAATGCCGGGCTTCTCTTTGGAAAATGCAAAAATGCGAACCAGATCAACTTTCTGGCAGTTCGCGCACACCCATATTATGCAGTGTGAAGCTGAAGATATCGGCGTACTGCTCAATATATTTCGAGACCGGAGTTCCTGCGCCATGGCCCGCATTGGTTTCGATACGGATCAGTGCCGGGGATGATCCCGCATGCTTGGACTGCAATTCAGCCGCGAACTTGAAAGAGTGTGCCGGTACAACGCGGTCATCGTGATCGGCAGTGGTCACCAGTGTCGCCGGATAGCTGACACCCGCACGGATATTGTGTACCGGCGAGTAGCCTTTCAGGTACTCGAACATCTCCAGGCTATCCTCCGCTGTGCCGTAGTCATAGGCCCAACCCGCTCCAGCGGTAAAGGTGTGGTAGCGCAGCATATCCATAACGCCGACTGCTGGCAGCGCAACCTGTACCAGGTCCGGACGCTGTGTCATGACCGCACCAACCAACAGGCCACCATTGGACCCGCCACGGATCGCCAGGTAGTCACTGGACGTGTAGTTGTTCTCGATCAGGTACTCACCCGCGGCAATAAAATCATCAAAGACATTCTGCTTTTGCAGTTTGGTACCCGCTGTATGCCATTCCTTGCCATATTCACCGCCACCGCGCAGATTCGGCACCGCATACACACCACCCAGCTCCAGCCAAACCGCATTGGGGATACTGAAGTTTGGCGTCAGGCTAATATTGAAACCGCCGTAACCGTAGAGAATAGTAGGGTTCTTGCCATTGAGCTCCAGGCCCTTTTTATACGTGATCATCATGGGAACACGTGTGCCATCTTTGGACGTATAGAAAACCTGCTTGGATTCATAGGCCGCGCTGTCAAAGTTGGCACCGGACTCACGGTAAACACCCGAAGTACCCTCGGCGACATCAAACGCGAAAATGGTGGAAGGAGTTTTGTAATTCGTGAACGAATAGTACAGAACGCTATCTTCGCGCTTGCCTGAAATCGCGGTCGCACTGCCTGGCCCCGGCAAGTCGATCTCGCGAACCGGCTTGCCGTCATATCCGTACTGATAGACTTTGGAGAGCGCATCAACCATGTACTCTGCAAAGATGTAGCCACCACCCGTGGACGCACTGAGTACGTTCTCGGTTTCAGGGATGAAATCGACCCAATGCTCCGGAGTCGGGTTGGCGACATCGGTGGTGACGATCTTTTTATTCGGCGCGTCCAGATTGGTGACCAGATACAGCTGGCTACCGACATTGTCCATGACGTAGGTATCGGACTCGAAGTGATCGAGGATGGTGACCAGCGGCGCTTCGGGCTTGCTCAGGTCCTGGATAAACAAGTCATTACCGGAAGTGGACTTGGCGCCGGAGATCAGCAGGAAACGGTCGTCCTCTGTCACATAGCCCGCGACATAGCGACGTTTTTCCGCCTCGCTCGCGCCGAAAATGACTTCGTCTTCAGCCTGGGGCTGACCCAGCTTGTGGAAGTAGAGCTTGTGCTGGTCGGTCTTGGCTGACAGCTCACTGCCATCAGGCTTGTCGTAGCTGGAGTAATAAAACCCTTCATTACCCAGCCACGAAATTCCGGAAAACTTCACATCGACCAATGGCTCTTCAAGCACTTCCCTGGTCTCGGCATTCATTACGATGATTTTTCTCCAGTCACTGCCACCTTCAGAAATGGCATAGGCGGCGAGAGAGCCGTCCTTGGAGAAGCTCAGGCTTGCCAGCGATGTGGTGCCATCTTCGCTGAAGGTATTGGGGTCGAGGAAAATCTCAGGCTCACCATCACCCTTGGTGCGCCACACCACATACTGATCCTGCAAGCCATCATTGCGATAGAAGTAGGTATATTCACCCTCGGTAAATGGGCGACCGACCTTCTCATAATTCCACTTGGCCTCAAGTTTCTCTTTCAGTGCATCGCGATAACCAATGCCATCCAGGTAACCAAATGTGACCGCATTCTGGGCTTCAACCCAAACCGCGGTTTCTTCACTGCGATCGTCTTCCAGCCAGCGGAATGGATCCGCTACTTCAATATCGAAGTAGGTATCAACAACCGACCCACGTCGGGTTTCCGGATAGTTGATGGCAGCAACCGTATTACTTTTTGCTTTGTCAGCAACACTACCACCCTCCGCTGCACTCTTCTCTGGTGACTCGCCCGAACAGGCTGCCAACGCGCCAGCAAGAGCCAAGACTGTAAGCTTGTTCATCAGTTTTCCTTATTCAAGTCATTGCCGTCTACGGGTAAAAACCTTACGACCTATCCCAATGCGTGGATCGCCAAGGCTTAGCAAAGCGGATTCACGCGAGGTTTTCAAGGTGTATCAGGCAGCAGCACTTAATATACAAAACTGGTTCACAAGCAGCATTACCGACTGCCTGGATGTGCTTTGGGCGTCAATTTTGGGAGTAGACGCGAGGAGAGAGCAAATCGAGCGGGAGGGGAAAGGCCTGCGTCTCGAAAGACGCAGGTCATCGACAGGCGAGGTTTAACTGACTTCCTCGCCATGGGCCTGCTTGTCGGCGTGGTAGGAAGAGCGTACCAGCGGACCACAGGCGGCATGCTTGAAGCCCACCTGTTCGGCATACCGACGATACTCTTCAAACTCATCCGGGTGCACATAACGCTGCACCGGCAGGTGCTCTTTACTCGGCTGCAGATACTGGCCGATGGTGATCATATCGATATCATGCTCACGCATATCATCCATGACCCGGAAGATCTCGTCTTTTTCTTCTCCAAGTCCAACCATCAGGCCGGATTTGGTCAGTACATCGGGACGGCGCTTCTTGTACTCCTGCAGCAACTTAAGGGACCACTTGTAGTTGGCACCAGGGCGCGATTCGCGATACAGGCGCGGCACCGTTTCCAGATTGTGGTTAAACACATCCGGGGCTTCCGCCTCGAGAATATCCAAAGCCACGTCCATACGACCACGGAAGTCTGGTGTCAGGATCTCAACCTGCAAATTCGGTGAGAGCGCTCTGGATTGCTTGATGCAATCGGCAAAATGTTGAGCACCGCCATCACGCAGGTCATCGCGGTCAACAGAAGTAATGACCACATAGCGCAGGCTCATTGCTGCAATCGCTTCCGCCAGATTCTTCGGCTCTTCCGGATCCAGCGGCAGCGGCTTGCCATGCCCCACATCGCAGAACGGACAGCGGCGGGTACAGATCTCACCCATGATCATGAACGTCGCGGTACCGCCACTGAAGCACTCACCCAGATTGGGGCAGCTGGCTTCTTCGCACACCGTGGCAAGCTTCTGCGAACGCAAAATACTCTTGATGCGATCGACTTCTTTGGAGGCTGGTACTTTCACTCGAATCCAGTCCGGCTTGCGCAGCATCTGATCGCTGGCAATAACCTTTACCGGGATTCGCTCCACCTTGTCGCCATCACGCAGCTTTTCGCCCTCTTGCAGGCGTCGGGTGCGTTTGACGGGTACCAGATCGGGTTTCTCAGCCATGGGTAGATTCCTGCTCTTCATGTCCCTGTCCAGATTCGCCAACCGGCGCCAACAGGGATTCATCCACCAGTTGCCAATCAGCATCCGGCAGGGAAAGTTCGCGCAGCAGCGCGTTGACAAATATTTCGGCCACCTGTTGCCAGGCAGGTACCGGTTGGATTAGTTCGGCCATCTGCACCATTTGCATTCCGGCATAACCACACGGGTTGATGCGCAGGAACGGCGTCAGGTCCATATCGATATTGATGGCGATACCGTGAAAACTGCAGCCTCGGCGGACCCGTAAGCCAATGGAGGCGACCTTGTTGCCCGCTCTTGGCCCTTCGGTCAAGTAGACCCCCGGTGCATCTGCGCGCGGCGCAGCGGCCACACCAAATTCGGCCAGCATTGCGACAGTCGCAGACTCCAGTGCCGTCACCAGGTCACGTACTCCGATTTTGGCCCGGCGCAAATCCAGCAACGGGTATACCACCAGCTGACCGGGACCGTGATAGGTAACCTGACCACCACGGTCAACCTGGACGACCGGGATGTCTCCGGTATTCAGCAGGTGTTCGGCCTTGCCCGCCTGCCCCTGGGTAAACACCGGCTGGTGCTCAACGCACCAGATCTGGTCTGCACTCTCCCCGCCGCGGGTATCGGTATACGCTGACATGGCCTGCCACACCGACTCGTAATCTCGCCGGCCCAGATTGCAGACCAGGGTTCGCTCTGAACGTCCGCCCATCAAAGCACCATATGTACTGAAGGGTGCGCCTTGAGCTCCTCAAACAGGGCCTTCAGCTGCGGCTCCCCGGTAGCGAGGATGTAAAACGTCATCGAGGTGTACTTACCATTACTGCTCTCGCGCAAGCCGATACGCCCTGTATCGAGCTCCGGCGCGTGCCGGCGCATGACTTCGATGACAAAGTCGTGGACCGCCGGGTCGGAGTCTCTGACGACCTTGACGAGATAGTCCTCGCAGGGAAATTCAATCTTAGGGGGTTGCTGTTCGCTGGAATCCTGACTCATACCGCCTCCGGGGCCGCAATGGACAATAAATAATCAGACAACGGCCGGGCGGCGATTATACAGTGCCGAGGGACGGGGGGACAGAGAAGCGCAAGCAAGTAGACCGGCAGGTCGAAGTGACCTGAAAAGAGCTATAAGTCAGAAAAGTGCAGGGAGGGGGAAGCCCCGGTGATGGGGCCTCCCAAGGGATGCGCTAGCTGAACATGCCCATCACAAAGCGCTTGATCGCGTCCCAGATACGCTTGAAGAAGCCCGCCTGCTCAACGTCCTCCGCAACCACCGCGCGGACGTCTGCGACGGTTTTGCCGTCGAGCGTTACAACGACCTTACCTACCGGCTGGCCTTTCTTCAGCGGCGCCTCGAGTTCGCCGTCGATAATCAGATCAGCCTTGATACCCTCTTCCCCACCACGCGGGATGGTGACAAACACATCTTTCTCCAGGGCAATACCGACCTGGGGCTCCTTGCCACCCCAGACGCGCTCACTTTGCAGCACCTCGTCTTTCGAATACACCTTGTGGGTCTGGAAGTAGCGGAAACCGTAAGCGAGCAGCTTCTGGGACTCTGCCGCACGCTTCTCGTCACTGTCGGTGCCGACAACGACGGAAATCAGGCGCATACCGCGTTTTACCGCAGAAGCGACGAGACAATAGCCGGCCTCTTCGGTATGGCCGGTCTTGATGCCATCCACCGCATTGTCCCGCCACAACAGGCGGTTGCGGTTCGGCTGGTTAATACCGGCATAGCTGAAATACTTTTCCGCATACAAGGAATAGTGTTCCGGATGATCGTTGATCACCGCGCGCGCCAGCGTCGCGAGATCGCGGACGGTCGTCATATGTCCGTCGGCGGGCCAGCCAGTCGCATTCTTGAATGTGGTGTCCTGCATACCGAGCAATTCGGCCTGCTGGTTCATGACTTCGGCAAAGACATCCTCACTGCCGGAGACAAATTCGGCCAGTGCGATACTGGCGTCGTTACCCGACTGAATAATCACGCCGCGCAACAGGTCCATCACCGGCACCTTGTCACCCACCTTAACGAACATCTTCGAGCCGCCTTTCTTCCAGGCTTTCTCGGAGATATTCACCATATCGTCACTTTTGATCGTGCCCTTCTCAATCTCTTCGGAGACGATATAGGCCGTCATCATTTTCGTCAGGCTGGCGGGCGGGATCTGCTTGTCAGCATTGTGCTCCACCAGAACCTGGCCGGTATGGGCGTCGATCAGCATGTACGCGGTCGCTGCCAACTGCGGCGGCGCGGGGATCAACGAAGGCTGTGCCTGCACACCCCCAACCAGAAGGGAGATAGACAGAAAAATGGCTGTAAGGCGTTTGATCATGGGAAAAGTTCCAGTTATTCCTCGTGTTCTTTGATTTCCGTTCAATCGCGACAGCGCCGCGCGCGCATTGTCAGTCGTACACCACTTGTGGGCTGCCGAGGGCACTTCGTTCAACCGACTCACGCGCAGAGATCAGTGCCCGCTGCTGGCTGAAGGGACCGATGCGCACACGATACAGGGTGCCGCTGTCTCTTTGCACGGGACTGACTGTAACAGGATAGTCGACTAATGCCGCCAGCTGACTGCGCAGGTCCCAGGCTTTGCTCTCGCTGCTGAAGGCACCGATTTGCAGGAAGGTGTTACCGGGCAGTTTGAAACTGGCGTCCTGCGCCAGGGCTTCCCGCGCGGTGACATCTTTCTGCGCCGCCAGGGTCTCATTTGCCGCGGGCAGGCTCGCCGGGTCCAGCGCCTCGACCTGGACCCGGGCAATACCGCGGTCGATATAACCGAGCTTCTGCGCGGCGGTGTAACTCAGGTCAATAATCCGTCCCGGCACAAAAGGCCCGCGATCATTCACCCGCACAATCACGCTGCGGCCGTTGTCGAGGTTGGTGACTTTGGCATAGCTGGGCAGCGGCAATGTCTTGTGTGCCGCCGACATTGCATACATGTTGTAAATCTCGCCGTTGGCCGTGCGACGGCCATGGAATTTCGTGCCGTACCAGGAGGCCTGCCCCTCCTCCCGGTAACCTTTGACGTTTGCACGGACCCGGTAGGTAACGCCATTGACCTGATAAGGAGACTTGTTACCCGCCTTGCCAATAGGCTCCCGTACGGGGGTGGGCTCCGGCGTGGCCAGCATATCGACAGGAACGGCCGGGCCACTGTCCTTTACGGTATCGGGAAGTGGTTGGGCAGGGCGCTGCGGCTGGCTGCCACAAGCCGACAGAGTCAGGGCCACAGTGACGGCCGCAACCCGCAGAGTTGTCAGGTACATGATTCCCCCCGCCGTGAACAAAGAAGTGATTTCACGACATCTCAGAAAATATTATTTGAATCTCGATGATCAGAGCGTCAGATTATGGCGAAGTTCCTCGCCAAAACACAGACCGGGATGGCGATGCCCCGGTCTGCGCCCGTTATTTTTCTATTTTGCAGGCGGTTTCACACTCGGCAAAACCCCACCTGACATCACGCGGGTAGTTATGAACGTCCTCCGCGCGCCTTGACGATTTCCTGAGCCAGTTCGTAAACCGCCATCGCATACAAGCGGCTGCGGTTATAGCGGGTAATCACGGAGAAATTCTTCAGGCCAATCCAATACTGCTTGCCCTGTTCGGTGTCCAGCGAGAACACGCTGGCGGCCAGGTCTCCATCCAGTTGCGATGAGGAGGGGAAGCCTTTTTTCGCAAGTTCAGCGATCGTCCAGTTCGGGTCGAGGGATTCATTGACCAGTGTCATATCCGCGTTTGGACGCGGATTGGACAACACGGCAACGGGCTCAAGCGGTAACCAGCCATGCTTGGCCAGGTAATTGGCCACACTGCCGATGGCATCCTCGGTATCACGCCAGATATCGACCTTGCCATCATTATTGAAATCCACGGCATAGGCGCGGTAGCTGGACGGCATAAACTGGCCGAAGCCCATTGCCCCCGCATAGGATCCCTTGAGTGAAGTCGGGTCAATACCCTGGTCACGGGCCAGCAACAGGTAGTTTTCCAGTTCTTTGGTGAAGAATTTGGAGCGGCGTGGATAATTAAATGCCAGCGTGGACAGAGCATCCAGCACGCGATAGCTGCCCATATTGCCGCCATAACGGGTCTCGATACCAATGATCGCCACGATGATTTCCGCGGGCACCCCATATTTTTTCTCGGCCTCGCCGAGCACAGTGGAGTTCTTGTCCCAGAAATCGACGCCACCGGTAATGCTTTGCGGCGTAATAAACATGCGACGATATTCGTACCAGGGTTTGGCTTTTTCCGCCGGACGCTTAATGGCCTTGAGGATGGAATCCTTGCGTTTGGCCTCCCTCATCAGGTCATTGAGTTTTTGCTCGTCGAAATTGTGCTCTTCCACCATATAGGTGACGAAGGCCCGGGCCTGGGAATTCTCCGAGTAGTTCGGTTCCTTGGCACAGGCGGCAAGCACCAGCCCCATCCCTACGAATAATCCTGTGGTCCACCTCAAAATCGCCGCTCCTGTTGCCATTGAAACGCCCTACACCCCGTTGGTTGTCGACCGGCCCAGTGGCCAGCCATCGTTTGATCGGCCCGCCTTCCGGGCAGGCCGCACTAAATTATCGCTTTCCTAAAACGTTACCCGCCGACGCTCGGTACTGATGGCCATCAACAGCCCGAATCCCGCCATCAGCGTGATGACCGAGGTACCGCCATAGCTGACCAGCGGCAGCGGCACACCAACCACCGGCAGCAGGCCGGTGACCATACCAATATTCACAAAGACATAGACAAAAAATGTGAGCGTAATACTCCCCGCCAGCAAACGGCCGAACACCTGTTGTGCCATAACACTAATATAGATGCCCCTTGCAATAATCAGCACGTAGAGCGCCAGCAGGATCAGTACACCACGGATGCCCCACTCTTCCGCGAGAACCGCGATAATGAAGTCGGTATGGCTTTCCGGCAGGAAATCCAACTGCGACTGGGTCCCCTGCAGGTATCCCTTGCCGTGGGTACCGCCGGACCCGATCGCCGCTTTCGACTGGAAAATGTTCCAGCCCGCCCCCAGCCGATCGTCGTCGGGGTTGAACAGGGTCAGGATGCGCTGACGCTGATAATCCCGCAGACCCCATAGCCAGATAGGCCACGCAGCAGCGACCAACGCCGCTGCCGCACCAAAGATCAACCGCCACCTGAGCCCCGCCAGGTACAGGGCAAAGATGCCGGATGCCGCAATCAGGATCGAGGTACCCAGGTCGGGCTGCCGCACGATCAGCGCCGCAGGTAACAGTGCTATGCCCAGAGCGCCAATAATACTGAGCAACGAGGGCGGCAAAGTTCGCTTATGCAGAAAGGCGGCGACCGAGATTGGCACCGCCAGCTTCATGATTTCAGAAGGCTGGAAACGGAACCCGCCCAGATCCAGCCAACGCTGGGCGCCCTTGGCGCCTACCCCGACAAACAGCACGGCAACCAGCAGGCAGCAGCCACCGATATACATCCACGGCGACCAACGTCGATAAAAATCCAGGGGAATCTGGGCGGCGATAAGCATGCCCACAAAGGCCATGCCCATAAAGATGGCCTGGCGTTTCACATAACGAAATTCAGCGCCGGCGGCACTGTAAAGAACGACCAGGCCGACGCCACACAGGGCCATCAACAGCACCAGTAGCGGCACATCAATGTGCCAGCGCCTGGCCAGGCTGACCGGCCGACTCAGGCTCGTATGGGAGTCCGGCAGACGGTGCTGGAAATCACGGCTAGCCATTCGCCGCCTCCTGCAGAGACGGGACCTGCACGGTATTTTCCAGCGGCCGCGACATCCAGTCGAAGAACACCTCACGGGCAACTGGCGCGGCCACCGCACCACCGGCCTCGCCGTTCTCTACCAGCACGGAAACCGCGATCTGCGGATCATCGGCGGGCGCAAAGGCGACAAACAGCGCGTGGTCGCGATGGCGCTCCTGGAGCGCCTCGGAATCATATTTGGCGCCCTGGGCAATCCCGACGACCTGGGCCGTACCGGTCTTGCCCGCAACTCGGAACTCGAGTCCCTCACCGGCTTTTTTACCGGTGCCGTTCAGCGCGTACACTACGGCCTCCATGCCTTCAAACACGAGATCCCAATGTTCGGGACGCACCTCGACGTTGTGCAACACCTCGGGGGGCTGGTCGACGCCATCCACGGCCATCACGACTTGCGGCCGATAGTGCGTGCCTCGA
This sequence comes from Microbulbifer sp. ABF4_148, assembly GCF_056158985.1. Lineage (NCBI taxonomy): Bacteria > Pseudomonadati > Pseudomonadota > Gammaproteobacteria > Cellvibrionales > Microbulbiferaceae > Microbulbifer > Microbulbifer sp. ABF4_148. Next base: position 1,672,648 of record NZ_JBSWUI010000001.1, on the reverse strand, counting down.
TTGGCGATCGTGGCAGTCATCACCGCCAGCTGCAGCGGGGTGGCCAGCACGAAACCCTGGCCGAGAACGGCATTGAGGTTATCCCCGGGGAACCAGGGCATGCCACGCGCGCCGCGCTTCCAGTCCCGCGACGGGAACAGCCCCGGTCGCTCTACTGGCAGGTCGATGCCAGTGCGCGCGCCCAGGCCGAAATTCGTCGCCATCTCCTTCATGCCCTCGATGCTCCAGCGATGGGCAAGATCATAGAAATAGGTATCGCAGCTCTCGGCCAGTGCCTGGGTCAGGTCGACCTTGTTGCCGTGCCCCCAGCGTTTCCAGTCACGATAGAGACGCTTGTCATTGGGTAGCTGGTAAAAGCCGGGGTCGCGGATCTGGTAGTCGCGGGTAATCAGCTTGGCATCCAGGCCGCCGAGCCCCATCATGGGTTTGAGCGTGGATCCGGGCGGATACTGGCCCTGCATCGCTCGGTTGAAGAGCGGCACGTCGAGGGAATCGGACAGCGCGCGGTAGTCATTGAAGCTAATGCCGGTCACGAACAGGTTGGGGTCGAAGGAGGGCTTGCTCACGAACGCCAGCACCCCTCCGGTTTTCACGTCGATCGCCACGACGGCACCGCGCCGGTCACCGAGAGCATCACTGGCCACCTGCTGCAGGCGCGCATCCAGGTGCAGCGTCAGTTCCGCGCCCGGTTTCGGGTCCTGGCGCTCCAGCACTTTCAATACGCGTCCGCGGGCATTGGTCTCGACATTCTCGTAGCCGACCTCACCGAGCAGCAGCGGCTCATAGGACTTTTCCAGCCCCACCTTGCCAATACTCTGGGTACCGCGATAACGACGCACATCCTCTTCGGTAAATTGCGCCAGATCCCGGTCACTGATCCGCCCCACATAGCCCACGCTATGGGCAAACAAGTCCGTCAGCGGATAGTGCCGCACCAACTCCGCATCCACAGACACGCCGGGCAGGCGATATTCATTCACACTGATGCGCGCAATCTCCTCCTCGCTCAGGCGGAAGCGCAACGGCGTCGGTTGGAAGGGACGGCGCCGCTGCAGGCGCTTGCGAAACTTGGCGACATCGCGATCGTCGAGCCGCACCAGCTCGCCGATCGACTCCAGAGTGGCATCCATATCCTTCACGCGCTCGCGCACGATCGACAGGGTGTAACTGGGCCGGTTGGCGGCCAGCAGCGTACCGTTGCGGTCGTAGATCAATCCGCGTGTGGGGGCGACAGGGCGTACCTGGATACGGTTCTGGTCTGACTGGGTCTGGTAATCCTGATAGTGCACAACCTGCAGGTTGTAGAAGCGCGCCACCAGTACCCCCAGCAGCACGACCACCCCCAGCACGGCAACAAGCATGCGTCCTCGAAAGAGGCGCAGCTCCAGGTGGGGGTCTTTGAGCTGAAGGTTCTCAACCATTGGCTATCGCGGGCTCTGGTCCGGTTCGGTGGCGCTAAAATCGCCAGGCTGCATACATTATCACACCCTCCGAACATTTCCTGTCCGGTGGTCACAAGGCTCATTACAGAGCACCCGCCTGCGGGCTACTTGTGATAGGGGTGACCGGCCAGCAGAGTCCAGGCCCGGTAAATCTGTTCGGCCAGCACCACGCGAACCAGCGGGTGTGGCAGAGTCAGGGGAGACAGCGACCAGCGCTGACGGGCTTTCGCCAACGCTTCCGGGGCGAGACCATCCGGTCCGCCGATCAACAGGCTCACATTCTCACCGAGCATTTGCCAGTCAGCCAGCTGTGCCGACAACTGCTCTGTACTCCACGGCTTTCCTTTGACATCTAAAGCCACGATATGATCCCTCGGGCCCAGGGCAGCGAGCATCGCCTCCCCTTCCCGGCGTCGGGCCTTGTCCACCAGGGCCGCAGAATTCTTCTGCCCGCGCTGCCCCAGCGGGATCTCCACCACTTCCAGGCTCAGCTCACGCGGCAGGCGCTTGGCATACTCCTGGTAACCTTCCTGGACCCAGCCGGGCATACGCCCGCCTGCCGCCAGGATCCTTAACTTCACTGGCCCTGCTCGTCGCGGGAAGCGGGAGCCATCGACCAGAGCTTCTCGAGGTCATAGAAATTGCGGATATCCGCCTGCATCACATGGACGACGACATCACCGTAATCCACCAACACCCATTCGCCCTGCTCCATACCCTCAACGCCAATGGGACGGACACCCGCTTTTTTGCCGTCTTCTACGACATTGTCAGCGAGGGATTTCACCTGGCGGTTGGAGGTACCCGTGCAGATGATCAGGGTATCCATCACGTCGCTCATCCCGGACACGTCCAGAGAGACGATTTCCTTGCCTTTGAGATCTTCCAACGCCGCAACGGCAATATCTTTAATATCAGTCATAACACCTATCTGATTTGGTTGCCGGCATCGCCGGTCGCTCCGTAGAGCTGGTTTTCTTCAATATATTGCAAAACCGCTTCCGGCAGCAGGAAGCGGGGGCTGACACCCGTTCGCAATTGCGCGCGAATGTCAGTGGCCGAAATCGGTAACAGGGTCAACTTTTGCATGACCAGACTGCCACAGGGGTTCTCGGCCAAATCGGTAACCGTGCCGCCGCAGCGCGCCAGCAAGTTCCTGAGCAACTCGCCATCCTGCCCCTCCAGGGTATCGAGCGACCAGCCGGGTCGCGTCACCACCACCAGATGCGCCAACTGCAGCAACTCTTGCCAGCGGTGCCAGCGCGGCAGGGTCAGGAGGGAATCCATCCCCATACAGAAGCTGAGCGACACGTCACCACCCAGCTCGTCGCGGAGCTCGTGCAGGGTATCCACCGTGAACGTATCGCCGCCGCGACGTAATTCGCGATCGTCAAGCTGCAGCGCTTCACAAGATTGCAGAGCCAGCTCGAGCATGCGAGCGCGATGCCGGGCAGATACCCCCGGCGTGCTCCGATGCGCGGGCTGATGACTCGGCAGCAGGCGCATCTCGTCGAAACCGACAGCGTCGCGCAGCTCCAGCGCCATGCGCAGGTGACCGAAGTGCACCGGATCAAAGGTGCCACCAAACAACCCGATCCTTCTCAGGTGTCCAGCTTCACTCCGTTGATCACTCATGAACGTGTCACCGGGATCCGTGTGTTACTGGCGAATCTGCCCATCGCCAAACACAATCCATTTTTGCGACGTCAACCCTTCCAGGCCAACGGGACCTCGCGCGTGAATCTTATCGGTACTGATGCCAATTTCCGCACCCAGGCCATATTCAAAGCCGTCGGCAAAGCGCGTCGACGCATTGACGATGACCGAGCTGGAATCCACTTCCGCCAGGAAACGACGGGCACGAGTGTAATCTTCGCTAACAATGGCTTCCGTGTGACCGGAACCGAACTGATGGATGTGATCCATCGCCGCCTCCATATCCTTGACCACGCGAATGGCCAGTATCGGCGCCAGGTACTCTGCACTCCAGTCCGATTCGGCCGCAGGCAGGCAATCACCCAACACTTGCTGGGTACGCGGGCATCCGCGCAACTCCACGCCCTTTTCCCGATACGCCGCCGCCAGACGCGGCAGTATTTCATCGGCAACGCCCTCGGCAACCAGCAGGGTCTCCATCGCGTTACACACACCGTAGCGGTGCGTTTTGGCATTGACCGCGATGTTGAACGCCTTTTCCAGATCGGCACGGTCGTCGATATACACGTGGCAGACACCATGCAGGTGCTTGATCACCGGCACCCGGGCATCGCGGCTGATACGCTCAATCAGCCCGGTTCCGCCGCGCGGCACGATCACATCCACATACTCCGGCATGCTGATCAATGCACCCACCGCCGCGCGGTCGGTGGTATCCACAACCTGCACTGCTGACTGCGGCAAGCCCGCTTCTTCGAGACCCGCGGTAATGCAGCTGGCAATTGCCGTGTTCGAATGCAACGCCTCGCTGCCGCCCCTCAAGATAGTGGCGTTACCCGATTTCAGGCACAGGCTGGCGGCATCGATGGTCACATTGGGGCGCGACTCGTAAATAATGCCCACTACTCCCAGAGGCACGCGCATCTTGCCGATCTGAATCCCGCTGGGGCGATAGGCCATATCGCTGATTTCGCCCACCGGATCCGGCAGCTCGGCAATTTGCTGGAGCCCCTCGATCATTGCGTCAATACGCGCGTCGTTGAGTTCCAGTCTATCCAGCAAGGCAGCATCGAGACCGTTTTCCCGGCCTGCCGCCATGTCCCGCGCGTTGGCCGCCGCCAGCTGCGGTCGCTGGGCATCGAGTTGTCCGGCAATCGCGCGCAGGGCACGATTCTTGGTTCCGGTGTCGGCGCGGGCCATCAGCCGCGCTGCGGCGCGGGCGGCGCGCCCCATGTTCTCGAGTTTTGCCTGGGTCGACTGCTGGGCGGTGGCTTCCGCCGTGCTGACGCTGTTCACAATGGCTCTCCGTGCGGGTGTGCTAAACAGTTGAATACTTTCCCGCGACACGAAATCGCGGGCCGCGCAGTATACCCTACCGGCGTCCGGTATTTCTCCCAAAGCCGGGACAGGATGCGGGGGCGCCCTGATTTACTGCCGGGTCCAGCGTTCCAGATGGGCGGCGATGGAGGCGAGCCGCTCCAGTGGATCGCTCATCGCCAGCATGTCCACGCGGTCGCGGTCTTCGAAGGGCAGCAACTGGGTCAATTGCCAGGACAGCGCGTCTGCGCTATCCACCGGGGCAAATTTGAATGACAGCATGGCGGCATGCTCCTTGAGCTCATCCAGCATGCCGAGCAGGCCATCGCACTCAGAGGGAATCGGCTGCACCGGGTTATCGTCCAGCCACTCGACCATGCCGATCAGCAGGTCGTGCTCGTCACGGCGGGTATCGACGACCCGAAAGCGCCGGCTGCCGGCGACATCGACATGCAACAGCCCTTCCTCGCCCTGACTCCAGTCAACGATCTGAACCTGCAGTCCGATGGGCCAGATATCCGCATGCCCGACCTCCCCGCCGGACCGGATCAGCACCACACCAAAGCCGGAACCGCTCTTCAGCGATTCACTCACCAGGTGGATATAGCGCTGCTCAAAAATCCTCAGGGGCAGTGTCACGCCCGGGAACAGGGCCACCCGCAGCGGAAATAGGGGTAGTTCAGTCAATGTCTCGCCTCGAGATCTTCAACCTCAATAAGATAACACCGGCGTGCAAATCTCCCCACAGGCTCAGGAAGAATTTTGTGCCTACTGGTCTAGACTCAGTAGAAACCCTGTTGTGGAGAACCCCCATGCGTTGGCGTAAGGGTCGAAGAAGTAGCAATGTCGAGGATCAACGTGGACGCTCCGGGTCTGGCGGCGGGGGCGGACTGGGGAGCCTGCTGGCGCTGGCCCCTCTGCTGATCCGCAGCAAGCTGGGCTGGGTTATCCTGGCCGTGCTCGCGGCGATGTATTTCTTCGGTGGCAATACCCTGTTCAATACGGGCCAAATGGAGACGTCTCCGCAAAGCGTGCCCGGGCAACAGCCGGGGGCACCCGCCGGAACTGGCTCAGATGAATTAAAGGAGTTCGTGTCCGTGGTGCTGGCCAATACGGAAGACACCTGGGGCAAACTCTTCTCCGCCGCCGGGTCGCAATACGTCCCCCCCAAACTGGTGCTCTACGACGACTACATTCGCTCCGCCTGTGGCACCAACTCCTCCGCAGTGGGTCCCTTTTACTGCCCCGGTGATGGCAAGGTCTATCTCGATCTGAATTTTCTTGGTGAGTTGAAACGCCTTGGCGCTCCCGGTGACTTTGCCTTCGCCTACGTGATTGCCCACGAGGTAGGTCATCACGTGCAGAACCTGCAGGGCACCTCGCAAAAAGTGCAGCAAGCGCGTATGCAGTCCGACCGGGTCACCGCTAACCGCCTTTCGGTCATGCTAGAACTACAGGCTGATTGCTATGCCGGGGTCTGGGCACATTTTGCCCATCGCGACCAACAGATGCTGGAACCGGGAGACATCGAAGAAGGCCTGCGCGCCGCAGCCGCAGTTGGCGATGATCATCTGCAGAAGCGCTCGGGTCGCGCAGTTTCCCCCGATGCCTTTACCCATGGCAGCGCAGAGCAGCGAATGTTCTGGTTTCGCCGCGGCTTCACGACGGGCGACGTGAATCAATGCGACACTTTCGCTGCACTGGCAGGACAATGATGCCATTCCATCCCATGGCTTCCTCAATCTGATAAGCTGCAACGCGTCAATCTATATAGAGCCCGGCTTTGGGTTCAATGCAAAAAGGAGCAGATACCATGCCTACAGCATCAGCACGCCACATTCTTGTGGATAGCGAGGCCCAGTGCGAGGAACTGAAGAAGCAAATCGAAAACGGCGCAGATTTCGGTGTAATCGCACAAGAACATTCCCGCTGCCCATCAGGCCGCAGCGGCGGAGACCTGGGTACTTTCTCTCAGGGACAAATGGTACCGGAGTTCGACAAGGCCGTATTTTCTGGCGAGCTGAACAAGGTTCAGGGCCCGATCAAAACCCAGTTCGGCTACCACCTGCTGGAAGTGACCTCGCGTAACGACTGAATCTTCGCGCGACACAAAAAACCGGGCGATTGCCCGGTTTTTTTAAGCCTGCAGTGTCGACTACACCGCAAAAAACTCAGCTATCAAGGCAGGGTTGTGCCCCCGCCGGAATCTTTCCCACCTGGCGTCCCGGCACCTCGGGGGCCGGTAGTGGCCGCACCAACAAAATCAGCAGCGGTAACAGAGTCAATGAACCCAGCAAGGCCGCAGACATCGCCAGCGCGGTCAGCAGTCCGAAATAAATCGATGGGACAAACTTGGACAGCGCCAGAATCGAGAAGCCCGCGATAATCGTAATGGCCGTATAGAACATCGCCCGACCAATAGTGGCGTGACTGCGGTGCATGGTTGCCACGTAATCCCCGTCCTTGGCGAATTCCGCGCGGAACCGGTAGATATAGTGAATCGCGTGGTCCACGCCAATACCGACCGTAATGGCTGCAATGGTAATCGTCATCATATCCAGCGGGATACCGGCCAGGCCCATACCGCCCAGCACCACACAGGCAGCCAGCATGTTCGGCACCAGCGCAATCATCGCCAGGGAGAATGACCGGAACAGCACCAGGAACATCAGCAGGATGCCGACAAAAACGGCACCCAGTGTCAGGATCTGGGACTTGAACAGGCTCTGCAGCATATTGTTGTACAGCACCAGCAAACCGGTCTGGCGGACATCTGTTTCTGCAATGCCCATGTCATTGTGGACGTAGTTGTAAATTCGCTGGATCAATTCATCCCGGCGCAGGCTGGGGTCGGTTTCCATCACCCGCAAGGTGACGCGCGCCTGTTGGTTCTCAACCGACAGGTAAGGATCCACCAGCACCGCGTTAATCTCTTCCGGCAAGGTCGTCCGTGCTACCGCCAGTTCGAAATCATTCACCGCACCATCGTTCAGGTCCCGCGCCACTTTGTACAGGGTTGCCAGGGACTGCACCTTGCCTATTTCCGGTTGCTGCTCAAGATAATCATGCAACTGCTCGATCTTGCTGAGGCCCGCAACGGTGAACCAGTAGCTGTCGGGCAGCTCCGCTTCCTCGCTGCTGCCAAACGGATCGTCCGCAGCAAAGGGATCATCGCTCGCAAAGGCATCCTCGCTGGCAAACGGATCGTCTTCCACGCCGTACTCGTCATCACCCTCCATGGCAAACGGGTCGTCCTCGCCCTCGAACGCTGCCTCTTCGGTAGCGGCGGGCTTATCGAGAATGATGTCGAGCGTCACCGTGCCACCGAGACGACGGTCAATCACCAGCATGCCCTGATAAATTTCCGTGGAGCTGTCGAAGTAATCGATAAACCGGTTTTCCACCCGCAACTGGCTGATGCCTGCCACACTGACAACCGCCGCCAGCGCCGCAACGCCGAGCACTACCCAGCGATGCGTATCGGCAAAACGCGAGAACTTGAGGGTAAACGCGTGGGAGTTGTCAGCCGACACCCCTTCCACGCGCTTGGGCAACAACGTCAGCGCTGCCGGAATGACCAGGAAAGACATGATCAGGGCCAACGAGACACCGATGGTCATCATCCAGCCGAAATCAATCACCGGACGAATCCCGCTGACGACCAGCGAGACGAACGCCACTGCCGTTGTCAGCGCAGTATAGAGACAGGGTTTCGCCATAAAGCGGACAGCCTCCAGCGCCAACTCACGACGATCCCAATCGGGATTCTTGGCAACCAGCTCGCGGTAGCGCACCGACAGGTGGATGGTAATCGCCAGGGTAATAATCAGCAGTAGCGCGAGGAAGTTCGCAGAGATAACGGTCATGCGCCAGTCGAGCCAGCTCAGCAGGCCCAGCATGATTACCGCCGTCAGCACACAGGTCACCAGTGGCAACAGCACCCAGCGCACCTGCCGGAAAATCACCAGCAGCGTCACAACGATAAAGATAAGGATACCGGCCCCGAACACCACCAGATCACTTTTGATAAACGCGATCATATCGGCGGTAATCATCGACACACCACCCAGGAACAGCTCGGCGTCTGACTTGTACTCCTCGATAATGCCACGCACCTCATCGACTCGCGCGCGGGATTGCAGATCCTGCTCCGTGCGATGCTGCAGATAGGTCGCCGTCACTTCTTGCAGACGCGCCGCCTCTTCCGCAGTCAGCTCCCCCGCATTGCGCTTGCGCCGCAGGGCGTCGCGCTCGCGCACCAGTTCGATACCGCGGCTGTCGAGCGTCAGGTTAGCCAGTAAAGCCGTGGTCTGGCCGTCAGGGCTGAGAATCAAGTCCCGATAGATGGGGCTCGACAGAAACTCCTGCCGGGCCATGTCTTTGTCGGTATCCGCCGTGGACAGGGTTCGAATTTCCTTGGCAATGTCCTTGATAGCCGGCTTGGGGCTGTACAGCAGGGGGACATCCAGGATGGTCTGGACCGACGAAACCCCTTCAACACCGGCCAGGGTATCGCGCAGCTGTCCCAGGGTCGCCAGAGAATCTTCGCTGAACAGGTCGCCATCTTTGTAGCGGTAGGTCACCACCAGAAAATCGCCGGTTGCATAGCGCTCGGCAATCTCGCGGAAGTAATCCAGGGAGTCATCGGTTTCGAGCGTCAGTGAGTCCGCCGACGCGTCAATTTTGAAGCGCGGCAGTCCGAGCGCCGCCGCCAGCGCGATCAGCGCGACGAACAGCAGCACCGCCTTGGGGTGCCGGGTTACCAGGTTTTCATAAGCGGTCTTCAGGGCAGACAACATATACAGGTCGCTTCTCTATGAGTCCGTTATCGCGTAACGGTTATTTACTTGTCGGGGTGCCGCTGGCACGCCCTGGTGTTCGAGTGCGGTTCAGCGGTCGATATGACCGAGGTCGCGTTCAGGAAAGATCAGATCGCGAACCCGCTGTTTGAGTTCCTTGGGACCGGGGAAGCCCCCATCCCTTTTCCGCTCCCAGACCAGCTGGTCCCCCACGGAAATTTCAAACACGCCTCCGCTGCCCGGCTGCAGGGCAACCTGCAACAGGTCATCGGAGAAGGTATACAACAGCTCCTGGGCCATCCAGGTGGCGCGCAACATCCAGTTGCATTGCACGCAGTAGTGAATCGTGACCGAGGGTTTCACAGAGCCGCCTCGGGCTCGCCCCACTGCGGCAACAGCGCCTGCTGCAGGCCCAGCTGATCGAGGATCCGCGCCACTACAAAGTCCACCAGATCTTCCACCGACTGCGGACGCTGATAAAACCCGGGGCTCGCAGGTACCACCAGTGCGCCCATCCGGGTCAGCTTCAGCATATTTTCCAGGTGTATCTCTGAATAGGGGGTTTCCCGCGGGACCAGAATCAGCTGGCGCCGCTCTTTCAGGGCCACATCGGCCGCCCGCTCAATCAGGTTATTGGATGCCCCGGTCGCAATCGCTGAGAGGGTGCCGCCACTGGCCGGGCACACCACCATGCTCGACGACGCGCCCGATCCGGAGGCGACCGGCGAAAACCAGTCGCGCCGCCCGAACAGGGTCAGCTGACCGGGGCGCGCGCCATAGAGTTCGGCAAAAAACGCCTGTTCCTGAGACTCATCGACGGCATCGCCTTGCGGCAGCGGGCAATCGGTCTCGGTCGCGATCACCACCCGTGCGGCATCCGATAACAACAGCCACACCTGGCAATCTGCGGCCAACAGGCACTGCAGCAGTCGCAGACCATACTGGGCACCCGAGGCACCGGTTATGGCCAGCGTTACAGTCTTGGTAAACGGGGAATCGGTCAAATCTGCTTCCGTCTCAAAGCGGCCGTCAGCCGGCCGCATCGCGGCCCTTTTCCAGTGCCGCGAGCAATTTCTGGTGGATACCGCCAAAACCGCCATTGCTCATGATCACCACATGGCTACCCGGCTCGGCAAGATTCAGCACGGATTCTACCCCGGCTTCAATATTGGCGAAAATTTTGGCAGGCACGGTGGAGTGGTGGACCACATCATCGAGCGACCAGTCCATGCCTTCGGGCTCATACCAGAGCACCAGGTCGGCGCCCGTGCAGGCTTTCGACAGCTGTCCCTGGTGGAATCCCATACGCATGGTATTGGAACGCGGTTCAATCAGGGCGATGATCCGCTCGTCGCCGACCTTGGCCCGCAGGCCATCGAGGGTGGTTTCAATCGCGCTGGGGTGATGGGCAAAATCATCGTAAACACGCACGCCATCGATGTCTCCCAGACACTCCATACGGCGCTTGACCCCTTCAAAGCCCCGCAATGCCTCGGCAGCGGTCTCGGGCTCCACCCCCACATGGCGCGCGGCAGCGATGGCGGCCAGGCCGTTGCGCACATTGTGCAGCCCCGTGTGCTGCCACTCCACATGAGCCACTACCGAGCCCTGGAACTGCACTGAAAAACTGCTGCCATCCGCGGAAATATCCACCGCACACCAGTCTCCCTGCCTTACGCCATCGCCATCTTCGCAGTCAAAGCGCTGCAGCTCGCTCCAGCAGCCCTGTGCCAGCACCTGTGTCACGGCCTCATCGGTGGCGGCCACGATCAGGCCGTTACCCGGCACCGTGCGTACCAGATGATGAAACTGCTTCTGGATCGCCGCCAGATCATCAAAGATGTCCGCATGGTCGAATTCGAGATTATTGATCACCAGGGTGCGCGGGCGGTAATGGACAAACTTGGAGCGCTTGTCGAAGAAGGCCGTGTCGTACTCGTCAGCTTCGACCACAAAGAAGGGGGTTTTCCCCAACCGCGCGGACACGTCGAAATTGCGCGGCACGCCGCCGATCAGGAAACCCGGCTCCATTCCCGCATATTCCAGCACCCAGGCCAGCATGCTGGCGGTGGTGGTTTTCCCGTGGGTACCGGACACCGCCAGCACCCAGCGTTCCCCGAGGAAGTGATCACACAACCACTGGGCACCCGAGGTGTAGGGCAACCCACGCTCAAGGACAGCCTCCACCGCAGGGTTGCCACGCGATAACGCGTTACCAATGATCACCAGATCAGGCGCCGGCTCAAGCTGGGCCGGATCGTACCCTTCAGTCAGGGTAATGCCAGCCTGCTCCAGCTGGGTGCTCATGGGGGGGTACACATTGGCATCACTGCCGGTGACCTTGTGCCCCTCGGCCACAGCCAGCTGGGCCAGGCTGCCCATAAAGGTGCCACAGATACCTATAATGTGGATATGCATGCTGTAAATCGCGCTCCTGCTGATTGCGACGAAAGCTTAACACGGTAAGAACGGACAGTAATTGCGCAAACCGACAGTTCCAGTGCAATTTCCAACCTCTTCCAGTAGACTTCGCGCCGTTTTTGCCCGCCTCAATCACTGGGAAGCTCATGTCCAAGAGAAATGCCTTCTACGCGCAATCCGGCGGTGTCACTGCCGTCATCAATGCCTCCGCCTGCGGCGTCATCGAGGCCGCCCGAGACCACCATGACCAGATCGGCCATGTTTATGCCGGACTGAACGGTATTGTAGGCGCGCTGCGCGAGGAGCTTGTGGATGTCAGCCAGGAGAGCGTGGAAACCATCGCCGCCCTGCGACACACGCCCTCCGGCGCCTTTGGCTCCTGCCGTTACAAGCTGAAGAGCCTCGAGGCCAACCGGGCAGAGTACGAACGCCTGATCGAAGTCTTCCGCGCACACGACATCGGTTACTTCTTTTACAACGGCGGTGGTGACTCCGCGGATACCTGCCTGAAAATTTCCGAACTGTCGGAAAAGATGGGGTACCCGATTCAGGCGATCCACATTCCCAAGACCGTCGACAACGACTTGCCGTTTACAGACAACTGCCCAGGCTTCGGCTCTGTCGCCAAGTATGTGGCGGTCTCCACCCGCGAGGCGGCGCTGGATGTCGCCTCCATGTGCGCCACGTCCACCAAGGTGTTTATCCTGGAAGTGATGGGTCGCCATGCGGGCTGGATTGCCGGCGCGGGTGCACTGGCGCAGGAGCAGGAAGGCGATGCCCCGCACATCATCCTGTTCCCGGAAGTCGCATTCGACAAAGAGAAGTTCCTGGCCCGCGTACAGAAGACGGTGGATGAGCAAGGCTTTTGCGTAATCGTTGCTTCCGAAGGCGCGCAATACGCCGATGGCACTTTCCTTGCCGACTCCGGTAGCGTCGATGTGTTCGGGCACAAACAGCTGGGCGGCGTTGCCCCGACCCTGGCGCGCATGATCAAGGACGAACTGGGGCTCAAATATCACTGGGCACTGGCGGACTACCTGCAGCGCGCGGCACGCCACATCGCCTCCGCTACCGATGTTGCCCAGGCCTATGCCGTCGGCCGCGCGGCAGTCGAGAAAGCCCTGCAAGGCAAGAATTCAATCATGACCACCATCGAACGCGACAACGGTGAGCATTACGGCTGGTCTGTTGGCGAGGCGCCGCTGTCTGAGGTGGCCAATGTTGAGAAGATGATGCCACGGGAATACATCAGCGAAGATGGCTTTGGTATTTCGGATTCCGGTCGCGCCTACCTGCAGCCGCTCATTCAGGGTGAGGACTACCCGCCATACAAAAATGGGATTCCACAATACGCGCGGCTGAAGAAAGTACTGGTCTCGAAAAAACTCTCAGAGACCTTTGACGTCTAAACTGACGCCGCACGCCTCTACCGATAAGCCCGCTTAATGCGGGCTTTTTCGTGCCATTCTTTTCCCACCATCCCGAATTTCAGTCAACTGGTCGTTGGCAAAATTTCCCTGACAACCTGTCGACATCTCCAACCCTCTGATTTTCATCGAAATTTTTCCTGACAACATTCCGCTGCGCGCTATTGCCATCGCCTCGAGCAAACAAATTATTGCACACAAAAACATATTTGCGATAACCTAAGTTTGCTTCCGCATACAAAATAAACTTTCCCAAGAGAGGAGCGCGTCATGCAACCAACGAAGAAACTACTGCCGCTTGCGATCGCAGCGGCGGCGATGGGGTACACCGGAGTGGGCTTTGCCCAGGCCGACAACAGTAATGAAGAAGCGGAGATCGAGCAGGTAGTGGTAACCGGCTCAAGGATTGTCCGCTCCACCTTTGAAACACCCGCGCCGACCACCGTGATCGACGCAGAGAACATCAAGATGTCTGGCGAGCTCAACCTGAATGAGATGCTCTCCACGATGCCGCAATTTGGCGAAGGCTACGACTCCACCAGCGGCAGCTATTCCTTCGGTAATTCGGGGCTCAATGCGTTGGACTTGCGCGATATGGGCACCATTCGCACCCTGTCACTGGTCAACGGACATCGACCCGTTCAGGTCACCACAGACAGCAACACCATGGTGACGGATATCGGCATGATTCCCAGTGAACTGGTGGAACGGGTCGAGGTCATGACCGGCGGTGCTTCGGCGGTATACGGCGCGGACGCCGTTGCCGGTGTGGTGAACTTCATTCTCAAAGACGATTATGAAGGGGCCAGCTTCCGCACCCAGTTCGGTGATTCCGAAGCCGGTGGCGCGGCCAATCGATCTGCGACCTTTACGTTCGGTCAAAATTTTGATGACGGGCGCGGCAACGTCGCCGTCTCCCTCGATTACTTCAAGCAGGACGTTCTCCACTTCCGCGACCGCAAAGATGCGGCTGGCAGAACCCGCTACATCTCCAACCCGGAAAATACCGGCCCGGATGATGGCATCAAGGATTTCCTGATCCACAATGGCGTCACTTACCCGGACTTCAATATCGTCGGCAATACGTTTGGTATCTGGAATGGTGCTGAGAGTGGAACCGACTGGTATATGCTGGAAGGCGACCAGGCCCGCCTGAGTACACCGGCCGCCAATATCGATGCCGGCTGGAAGGCACTGGATGGCACTGCCCATGATCCCAACGCCTACAACTTCGCGCGAAGCCCCTATGAAAGGATCAATGCCTATAGCCGTGTGACTTACGAGCTGACTGATGACCTGCGTATCAGCGGCGACATTATGTATTCCGGCACCGAGTCCTATGACGAAATTGATCCCGACTTCATCTGGGGATCCTGGTTTACCGTGACCGAACTCGAAGGTTACGGCATCAGCGTACCCGATGCCGTGGCGGATCTCGCCAACACCGATGGTGGCTGGCTGAATCTCCCCTACACCTTCGATGAAGCCGGGCCACGCTGGCACGAAACCGAGCGTGAATACCTGTCCGCCAGCCTGACTCTGGACGGGACGCTGGCAAACGACTGGCGCTGGAATACCCGCATTGGCAGCGGTTATACCAAGGGCGAACTGCGTCGCGGAAACAATCTCCGCTACGATCGCATCGATATTGGCACCTTCCAGGTCATTGGCCCCTGTGAGGAAACCGGTAACTGCCCGTCGTTTTCTCCGTTCGAACCCGCCTCGCAGGAACTGATCGATTACGTCATGGTGAATCACAACACCTATACCGACGTTCAGCAGCATACCTTCGCCGCCAACCTCTCCGGTGACGTATTCTCCTTGCCTGCCGGGGATATCCAGTTTGGCGTCGGTGTCGAAGGACGTTCTGAGAGCCTGGACTACCAGCCATCAGAACTGTGGCAATCTGGCCTGCTCAGCTCACAGCAGACCCCCATTAACGACAAGAGCCGGACGGTCAAGGAAGTGTATGGCGAACTGCTGGTCCCCCTACTGAGTGAAATGCCTCTGGTACAGAGCCTGGAACTGGAGACGGCGGTACGGGGTGCCGAATATTCCACCGAAAATGCAAACTTCACCAGCTGGAAAAGCGGCTTGAACTGGGCCATCAACGACAGCGTCCGCTTCCGTACCAGCTTCTCCGAGTCTGTGCGTGCACCGCAGCTCGGTGAAATGTATCTGGGCACCAGCATTGGCTACGGCAATGTGACGGACCCGTGCGATGTACTCGAAATCGACGGCGGACCTTCCGATGGACGTCGCGAAATAAACTGTCGTGCACTGGGTATTCCCGACGGCTGGGAGTCCAACCTGAACGGACAGCGTGGTCGAATTATTTCCGAGGGCAATGAAGACCTGAAGGAAGAAGAGGCCAGCACGTTGACCGCCGGCTTTATCTTTACGCCCAGTTTCGTAGACGGCCTGAATATTTCAATCGACTACTACGACATCGACCTGACAGACATGATCGTCCGCTTCGGGGCAAGCGACACGCTCGCACTGTGTGTGGATTCGACCAGTATCCAAAATGACTTCTGTGCGCAGGTAGAACGTGCCGCGAATGGGGATGTTGTCGGAGTGCGCGACACCTTCATTAATGCCGACGGTTCACGTCGTCGCGGGATCGACCTGGAGCTGGACTACCAGTTCAGCCTGGCGGACAGCATCGGCGTGCCGGGTGACCTGCGTCTGAACTTGCTGGCAACCAAACAGCTTGAACATTCCTACTCCGAAGTGGACGGCGCAACCGGACAACTCGAAACAACCGAGTACGCTGGCGAGTTCGGCTCACCGGAATACAAGGCTGACATGTCCGCACTGTACAGTCTGAACGACCTGAGCGTGCGCTGGACGACCAAGTTCACCGAAGGCGGACCTATCGATCTCGATGGTAATCCGGAACGTTACCAGGGATTCTTTGTGAAGGACTCCCTGTACCACAACCTCTGGGCAGGCTACCAAGTCAATGAATCGACGGAACTGTATCTGGGTGTCAACAATGTTTCCGATGAGCGTTGGACCGACCACCCCTATACGTCTTACGGTTCGAACAACTACTCACTATTGGGTCGCTACCTGTACGCAGGTGCAACGCTCAATTTCTGAGTTGATGCACGTCACTCTCCCTACCTGAGGCGCCTGTCAGGGCGCCCGTCTCTCAGGAAATTTTGCCGGTGCGCTGCGCCGGCTTTTTTCTCTTTACGATGAAACCTTGTGCATCTCGCTCACAATAAAAGACTTCACTGCACCCTCAGTCGCCCGCAGGTACTCATCGAGATGCGGACTCTTCATATGCTGCTGCCATAACTCACGACTCTCCCAGTTCTCGAGAAAGAGGAAAACTGATGGGTTATCGTGGTCCTGATGCAGGTCGTACTGTACACAACCGGCATCTTTTCGCGTGGGCTCAATCAGTTTCAGCAGTTCGGATTTCACAAAGTCGATCTGGTCCGGCTTGGCTTCAATTCGCGCCACGATTGTCAGCTGTTCACCCATTCCTGCTCTCCATTGCGTTGCCATTTTCCCGCCGCGGTGCAATTCCTGGTTGATCTGCCACAGCCAGGATTTCTCCGCCGTAAAGGGTACAAAGTCTTCTATCAGGCAGTGTACCGGTATTTGCAACAGGCACAGTGAAATGGCCGTCTTCCAACGGTCAGGCATGTCATGCACAGGAAGAAAGGCATTAAAAAGTTCCTGAGCGCAGTGATCCTCATGTGTTCAGTCCGGACGGGAGGGCGCTACCGGCCAGCCGCCTGCAAACTTGATGATACTGCCGGTATGAAATACCCCCGGCAGATTGGCCAGATAGCGTACCAGCTCCCCCACCTCCGCCGGATCCCCGAGACGCCCTGCCGGCACCGCGGATTCTATGAATGCCCGTCCTGCCGGATTAGCGGAAAATTTTTCCTTCGGGAAATATGTCTCGCTGTAGAGATAATTTGGCGCAATGGCATTCACAGGAACGTCGAACGGCGCCAATTCAATACTCAGGGTTTTCACCAACGCATTGGCGGCAGCCCGCGCCATATCCGGTATGGATCCACCCGCCTGCGGCAACTCTGTGCGACAGGAAGTGATCATGATGACACTGCCTTTGCGCGCCGCCTTCAGTCGCGGCATCGCCGCCTGCATCAGGCGAAACGGATAGACCACCAGATGCTCAAGTGTGGACTGCAAGTCGCCGACAGCGGCCTGCTCAACCGGTGCATGTATGGCCGGGAAGGCATCGTTACTCACCAGCACATCGAGACCGCCGTACTCTTGATACACGTACTCGATCAGGCGCTCGGGCTCTTCGATGGCCACCGCATCAACACCGGGTCGCCCCGACACATACTCCGCACGCGCACTGGCATCGGCAAATAGCCTGTCCTGCACAACGACGGTCATACCCTCGGCAGACAGGGCGGCAACCGCGGGAGGGCCAACAAACTCTGTGGCGTTGGTCACCAGGACCACTTTTGATGGGGTACTCATATCACTTGCGCCATATTCACTGTTTCACAAGAGGATATTGATTACATGAAAAGCGTAGTGGGACCAATCATCATTTGGTCGCAGGCGATCAATCAGTCTACCGATCCTGATTCCTCCGCTCGTGAGCGCCTGGAAGGATTCCACTCCGGCACAGCCTCGATGTTTTCAATCAATGCGACCCACCGTCCTCCGCCTGCCATGGACCGTCCCATGGCACAAAAAAACGACATCCGTCGGCGAATGCGGTCAACATCTATGCTTACTGCAGGCGGCCACCAATCGGGAACACATCATGGCATGGCAATGCGGTAGGAATAAGGTCTTTGCACTTTTCCATAACTTTGGCTTGAGCGAGACATTCGGCCAGGGAGTGGCGGAAAGGGAAGCCAAAACGCGGGCTGAAGAAAATCGAGATGTATTGATGAGACTCGAAAAGCAACGGGTTGAGCAACTATTAGAAAATGAACCGGGCTTTGGTCGCTGCCCGGAGAATTGTCCTGTCGCAGTGGTTTCGGCGGAGCCGGAACCTGTAACTCTTGTTGAATCTCGGCCCGGCGTCAAAACCAAACTCGTATTCTGGTTGTTCGGGTTGATCCCTATTCGCTACTCTGTGACCACTTGGGTAGCCAAGGCCGATGCGCCTTTTCAGTTGATTCTGGAATGCAAGGAAGAGGAACAGGAAGAACCCACATCTGAGCAGGGAAAAGACCACACCAAATGACGATCCAATTGGGCATCCCGAGCGCCCTGAAAAGGAAATAGCGCCGCTGTGCAGCCGCAGGCTTGGTGAGGCCACTATTTCCCAGGTATGAGCGGCGAACCGATTACCGGCTGTAATACCGCTATATTCCCCTACTCTTTACCCCAGACCTCTTCCAGACGCTGGTCGCGCCCACAGCGATACCGATAATATTTGTAGCGTACCGGATTCCGCTGGTAATAGTTTTGGTGATACGCCTCGGCGGGATAAAAGGTAGCCGCCGAATCAATCTGGGTCGCGATCGCTTTACCGAGTTTCTTCTCCGCCGCCAGCTTGCTGGCTTCTGCCAGCTTTCGCTCTTCTTCGTTTGCGACAAAAATCGCACTGCGGTATTGATCGCCCCGGTCACAAAACTGGCCACCCCCATCAAACGGATCAACGTTGCGCCAGAAAATATCCAGCAGCTCCGCATAGGAAACGCGATCTGCGTCATAGGTCACCTGAAGGACTTCAGCGTGACCGGTTCCACCGCCGGAGACCTGTTTATAGGTAGGGTTCTTAACGGATCCCCCGCTGTACCCAGACACGGTTTCAATAACGCCGCCCTGCTTGTCAAAGGGCGGCTCCATGCACCAGAAACATCCGCCGGCGAATACCGCGGTCCGAATATTTTTGCTGGGTTCTGCCACAGACTGCGCCAGGGCCCCGTGTGAGAACAACATCGGACCTAGCAATACCAGCAATGCCAGAGATACTACGCGCATGGTCAACTCCTGATTCTCCGTATTTTCAGGTTAGTCGCGCTCCCTCGGGCAATTATTACACCCTCTGGAAGTACATTGCCTTACTCACAACTTGCCGGTCAGTGCCCGTTGGAACAGCTCGCTGTATTGCTTGGCAGTAAAATGAATGGGGTTGCCGTCTGCCGACGGGTCGACCGCCGCCATTTCCCCTACCTGTGATACGCGATCTCCATCGATTCCGATCTCTTCCAGGCAACTGGGAATGCCAATTTGCTGCCGTAAATCCAATACCCAGGCCAACACGCCGTCGAACCCCGCCTCCGACAGTTCCAGATACCGGGCCAGCCGTGCCATCGGGGATTCAATCGCCGGACGATTCGCGAGGAGCACATAGGGCATCAATACAGCATTCAGCAATCCGTGGTGCTTGTTATACAGCGCGCCAATGGTGTGTGCCAGCGCATGCATTGCGCCCAGCCCCCGTTGAAATGCGGTCGCCCCCATACTGGAGGCAACCAGCATATGCAAACGCGCCTGGAGATCACTTCCTTCCGACACGGCCCGGGGCAGGAATTCCTGCACCTTGCGAATACCCTCCAGGGCAATGCCCTCCGCCATCGGGTGGTAAAAGCGCGAGTAATACGCTTCCAGGTTATGCGATAACGCATCCATGCCCGTCGCCGCGGTCACCTCTGGCGGCAACCCCACCGTCAGGTTCGGGTCGAGAATGACGGTCGCGGGCATCATTCGGGGATGAAAAATGATGCGCTTGATACACGCCTCTTCATCCGTGATCACGGAAGCCCGCCCGACCTCGGAACCAGTTCCTGCCGTCGTCGGGACAGCAATCACGGGCACCATGCCGGCTTCATCGACGCGCTGAAAGTTGTCCCCGGCATCCTCGAAATCCCACAGCGGACGTCGCTGTCCGACCATCAGGGCAATGGCCTTGCCCGCATCCATTGCGGAACCACCGCCGAACGCGATCACCCCATCGTGCCAGCCTGCGCGCATCGCCGCCACGCCGTCCTCGACATTTTTTCCGGTCGGGTTTCCCTGAATTTCCGAGAATATCGCCGTATTGAGTCCTTCGCCCACACAGGCCTGGACTGCGCGCTGAACCATCGGCAGTTCGGCCAGCCCCGGATCCGTCACGAGCAGCGGAGCATGGATATTCAATGCACGGCAGGCATCGGGTAGTTCGTCTACCCTGCCGGCACCAACGCGCATCGCCGTCGGGTAGTTCCAGTTCACACTAGGCAGTTCATCCGGCATGGACTTGTTCTCACTCAGGCATTGTCGATAGACGTACGAAAATGGAAAGACTGCGGGCGGGTCAGATGTTCGTAGCCGACGGTCGAAAGGGTACAACCGCGTCCGGAGTTTTTGACTCCGGTCCAGGCGAGAGCGGGATCCAGGTAATCACAGCGATTTAGAAACACTGTGCCACATTGAAGTTGGTCTCCGAGCGCCAGTGCTGCCGCTTCATCCCCGCTGAAAATTGCCGCAGTCAGCCCATAGTCACTGTCGTTCATCAACGCCAGTGCTTCCTCATCATCGCTGACGGCCTGCACCCCCACAACCGGGCCAAAAGACTCTTCCGACATAACCCGCATATCGTGGTGTACATTGGTAAGCAACTGCGGAGCCATATACGCACTGCCGCGCTGATCCAAGGCAAACTCCCTCGGATCAATGTGAGCCTGGGCACCCGCAGCCACCGCCTCATCGATCTGGTCGCGAACGCGGTCGGCGGCGTCGGCGCGCACCAGCGGGCCCAATGTTGTCTCCGGGTCATCGGGCCGGCCCAGTCGATACTCCTTGAGCAAGGCAACGGCCCGCTCAACAAACGCATCGTGCACTGTCTGTTCGACATAAATGCGCTCAATGCCACAGCAGGATTGCCCGGAGTTGAAAAAGGCCCCGTCCATTGCGGTCGCTACAGCATGATCGAGATCCGCATCTGCGCGGACATAGGCGGGATCCTTGCCGCCGAGTTCCAGGCCTGCGGTGATGAAACGCCCTGCGGCCGCGCGCTCTACGATTGCGCCTCCAGTAACTGACCCGGTAAACGCAACATGATTGATTTGCGGAGCCTGAATTAATTCACGGGTATCGTCGTGGTTCAGATGCAGATACTGGAAAACCCCCATGGGCAAGCCGGCCTCATGAAAAGCGGCCACCATACGCTCCGAGCACAGCGGCGTTTGCGCAGAGTGCTTCAGAATCACCGTATTGCCAGCCATGAGAGCGGGCACGATGGCATTCACGGCTGTCAGGTAGGGGTAGTTCCAGGGTGCGATCACCAGTGAAACGCCCAGTGGTTGGCGACGGATAAAGCGTGTGAACCCTGTCTTTTCAGGCAACTGGATATCCGCTAGCGCATCTTCAGCAATATCCACCATGTAGCGCGCGCGTTCGGCAAACCCGTCGATCTCTCCTGCGGCATAGCGGATGGGACGTCCCATCATATGACAGAGTTCCTTACCCAGTGCGTCGCGCTGGGTAAGCAGCAGCTCCACACCGTGGCGAACGATGTCGGCTTTCTCCGCTATCGGAACACGACGCCAATGCTCACTCGCACGATCCGCTGCACCAACGACGCGTAAAATTTCTGCCGCGTCCGCAAGAGGACGCTCTACATAAATCGATCCATCGATAGGGGAAATACACTGAAGGGTATTCATGGTTGCTTTCAGGCTATTGGATAGGGTTTCTGAGTCTCTTAAATAATTTCGAAATAGCGCTCGAGTTCCCAGTCGGTGATGTGACGACGGAACTCCCGCTCTTCCCACTCCCGACTCGCGGCAAAGTGTTCAACAAACTCTGAACCGAACAACTCCCGGGCTGCGTCAGAAGCCCTCAATCGCTGTGCCGAGTCCCACAAGGTCCGCGGTAATGCCAGACCATCGGCGTGCTCCAGCGCGTATGCATTACCCGCGACTGGCTCCCCCGGCTCCCATTGCTGGAGCACCCCGTAGAGGCCGGAGCCCAGCGCAGCTGCAAGTGCCAGATAGGGGTTGGCATCTGCCGCACCGAGGCGATATTCAACACGCTGCGATTTGTCCGAACCGGGAATAACCCTGAGTGCAGTCGTGCGGTTCTCGACGCCCCAGGTGGCATCTGTTGGCGCCCAGAAACCGGGGATCAGACGTCGGTAACTGTTCACGGTAGGGGCCATCATGCACAGGAGCTCCGGCATCAAACGCTGCTGGCCGGCAACAAAATGACGCTGCACCGCGCTCATTGAATCGGGCTGGCCCTCGGCAAAAAACGCAGACTTGCCACTATCGAGATCGCGCAGGGAAAGATGGATGTGGCCACTCTGTCCGGGGTAATCCCCCGACCACTTGGCCATGAAGGTCGCCATCAAATCGTTGCGCTGGGCCAGCACCTTGATAAAGGTCTTAAACAAGGCGGCCTTGTCCGCCGCAGACTCGGCAGCGTCGACCGTGATAGCCGCTTCCAGAACCCCGGGGCCGGTTTCGGTATGCAAACCCTCCAGCGGAAAGTCCATCGCCTCCGCCAGGCCGAGCAGTTCCTGATAGAAGTCTGAATGCACCGAATTTCGGATAACCGAATACCCGAACCAATCCGGCGTGAAGGGTTTCAGGTCACGAAAGCCTTTTTCCCGCGCGGAATCTGGTGTCTCCTGAAACAGGAAAAATTCATATTCCAGTGCAGCAAACGGATCAAATCCAGCGGAATGGCAGCGATCAATCACACGCCGCAGCGTCGCGCGCGGGCAGACGCTCTCGGCCTGCTGTTCGAACTCCGCGATAAACAGCAGCATGCCATTTTCCAGCGGGAGGTCACGACACGTATGAGGAAGAATCCGAACCGGGGCGTCGGGATAACCGGTATGCCAGCCGGTGAACTGGGCATTGTCATACAGCTGGTCCTTCACGTCCCAGCCCAGCACGACGTCACAGAAGGAAAAGCCTTTCTCCAGCGAAGCGAAGAACTTGTCGCGACTCATGTATTTGCCGCGCATCACACCGTCGTTATCGAACAACCCCACCTTGACGTGGGTCAGGTCGCGTTCTTCCACAATGGCGCGCGCATCTTCGGCGCTGCGCACGTTGCGCGGTTCGAGCATAAGCCCCTCGTTTCCATTGTTATTCTGTGGTGTTCCGCCCCTATTGATAGCGGCGTAATGTGACTGGGCTGTGACGAGCGACTTCGGCCCGACTAACAGGATAGACGATGGCCGGCCGCGCCGCGGATACACGCGTGCGGCCGGCTGGATAGCCCTGCCAGCGCAGGAGCGGCACCGGCGAGATCATCCAACAGCGGGCAAATGGGCCCTGCGGGCCCGGTATTCCCCCGAAACGCAGGGGTCACAGGGGGGATGCGGCTGCCCAACACCTTTTCCAGACCCTTGACAGCGTTTATACTCCGGCCTCCAAATTTTCCCGCCCATTTGAAAATCAGGAAGAACAATGAGTTTCGACAAGGTTTCCCCAGGTAAAGACCTGCCCAACGATATCAACGTCATCATCGAGATCCCGGCCAACCACGATCCGATCAAGTACGAAGTGGACAAGGACGCTGACGCAGTATTCGTTGATCGTTTTGTCGCCACCCCGATGTTCTACCCGGCCAACTATGGCTACGTGCCCCAGACCCTGTCTGAAGACGGTGACCCCCTGGACGTGCTGGTAGTCGCGCCTTACCCGGTAATGGTCGGTTCCGTGATCCGCTCCCGCGTGATCGGCGTCCTGAACATGACCGATGAATCCGGCGTAGATGCCAAGCTGCTGGCGGTACCGCACACCAAGCTGACCAAGCTGTACGATCACGTGCAGGAAATCGGCGACCTGCCGGAACTGCTGGTCAAGCAGATCGAGCACTACTTTGAAAACTACAAGGCGCTGGAAGCTGGCAAGTGGGTAAAAGTCGACGGCTGGGCCGATGCTGACGCGGCGCGCGCAGAAGTCATGGCGTCCCGCGAGCGCTACCTGAAAGAAGAAGGCTGATCTCCCCGAGATCAGCCAGTGGCCGCGGAGTGCAATACGATTGCATTCCGGCAGCCCATAAAAAAAACCGGCCCCAGGGCCGGTTTTTTTTATGGGCGAAGCTTCCCGTCAATCAGTTCACCTGCCACTGGGGTACATCCACCTGCACCGAGGGCTTGCGCACCCGCTCGCCGTCCTCAACCAGATTACCCCCAACCGGGGCTATTCCCAGATGATCAACACTAACCTGCACGGATTCTTTGCGCTCACGCTCATGCTCCTTGACCAGGTTCCCCTCCATGGGGGCAAGTGTCCACTGATCACTGGGTGAAGCCGCCGCAGCACCCTCTTCGCTCGCGTCTTCAGCGGGCCGCGGCGCCGGGGGTGGCGCGACCGCACTCTCATCCTTCACGGTGGCCTGCGCACCCATCTTGGCCATGGCAGCGACAAACTGTTCCGCCTGCGCTTGTGCCAACCCCTTGCGGATCGCTACCGGTCGGCCGGAGAAGAGCTTGTCGATGGTTTCGGGACCGGTCTTGAACAATCTTGCCAGGTTGGACCGAACATCGGCGACCGTAAACCCGGGGAGGAGGTCACCGCGAAATATAACGCTGTAGTTGCTGTCGGACATCTGGGATTGCCTCTGCTTGCCTCGTTTGTTCACACGCTCACGCGTGTTTTTTTATCGTTTTTCTGACGGCCCTGAAAGGCCTTATTCGTCGGAATCCAGGGTTTGATCCATGGTATAGGCTGGCGCCGCCGCCGTGCTGCCCACCTGCCGTGCCGGGACTCCGGCCACCGTAGAGTGTGCAGGCACATGAGTGAGCACCAGACTGCCCGCGGCGATTTTCACCCCAGTCTCGACGTGCACCGGGCCCAATATTTTGGCACCGGCACCGATCATAACGCCACGCCCAATCTTGGGATGGCGATCTCCACCGCCACTACCGCTGCCACCAAGGGTGACCGAGTGCAGGATAGAAACATCATCCTCGACAATTGACGTTTCCCCCACCACCAGGCCGGTGGCGTGGTCAATCATAATCCCGCAGCCAAATTTGGCCGCGGGGTGGATATCTACCGCGAACTGCTCGGAAACCCGACTCTGGAAATACAGCGCGAGGGTTCTGCGCCCCTGGCTCCAGAGCCAGTGGGCAATCCGGTGGGACTGCAGCGCGTGGAAACCTTTAAAGTAAAGAAACGGTGTCAGGTATTGATCACAGGCGGGGTCGCGGTCGTACCAGGCGCAGATATCGGCTTGCATCGCGCGGGAAATTTCCGGGGCTTCCTGTAACGCCCTGGCGATCACTTCCTGCAGGGCAGTCGCGGTGAGGGCGCTGTGATCGAGCACCGATGCCAACTGATAGGCCATCGCCGCATCCAGCGAGCGGTGGCGCAGCACGGTATTGTGAAAATAGCTGGCCAGAACCGGCTCCTCCGCGGCAGCGGCAGTCGCCTCCGCGCGCATCGCGCTCCACACATCACGTCCTGCAGAGACATCGCTGACAGTACTTGCTTGGCTCACAGTCATTCAGCCCGGTAGTAATCCTAGAAATCGGCCCTCAGGCCCAGTTGGCGCCGCGGCTCGACGGATAATTTGCTTCCGCGACCCAGATGAATCGGGGAAAGATCTCGTCGATCCGTTCGCACACAGTGTCGCACAGTTCCAGCCCACTGCGCTGCCAAAGCGCGCACAGTCGCTCCGGCGTCAGTAATTGCTGCAGCTCATGGGCGCGCGGCGCATAACTCAGGTGCCAGCGCTCCGGCGCGATACCACCGCAGTCCCGCGCGTAAGGACGGAACAGGTCGTAACTGTTGCCCGCCGCCATCTGGTCGTCGAGCCAGCAATGAAAGGGACCGAACACGCCCTCGTCCGCGACCTCTTCAGGCGTCAACTGCGGACGATAGGCTTCTGGCACCGCGGCCGCATCAATCACGTCAAAGTCGGTGCCCCAGTGATGCCGGGATGCCCCCGGGAGGGCAGACCAGCGCAGTATGGCAAAGGCGCGGTCTGACAGGGACAGACTGGCGGCATCCAGCGGCTGCCCACTACTGTCGAGGAGCGGACGCTCACCGATGGCTTTGCCATTCCATATTGCCCGCTGGCGCGAAAAATCCCGAAAGCCAGAAACCACTTTGGGCTCGAAACCCGCGGCGCGGGCGTCCCGGCGCAATCGATTGAAAGCCTGCAGCGCTTCAGGGTGTAACAATTGACCGGATGCGGGCTCCACAATCACATGATCATCGGTCAATCCGAATAGCATCCGCTCCAAGACAGCATTCAACCCTTGGTCCACCAGAAAACCTCTCAAACCGAGACAATAGGGAAATAATTTTCTTTAACAACAAAAAATTAATGAGATCTTTACAGAAAGACACCAGAAGAAGGAACAGTATTTGCACTTTTACTGGAGAATTTTCGCTTAGTACCAATACTGATGAACTTTTGGCTTATTATCAATTTATGATATTTTGCTGTCGCGGCTCACGGATCCGAGCCCGACAGAAGTCCCCAGCAAAGATTTCAGGGAAGAATCCGTATGCATCCGAGTCAGTCAGAGCTTCTGAAGCTGAAGAACCTTGGCCTCGCCTCTGTCAATATCCTGCATTCTATCGGCATCCGCTCCTATGAAGACCTGCAGAGGGTGGGTCCAGTCGCCGCATTCATCAATATCCGTAACCGGGGCATCGTCGTCTCACGCGTCATGCTGTACGCACTTCAAGGGGCGTTGCTGGATATCCACTGGAACGATCTGGATCCCGATCTCAAGGAGCGCCTGGTGGCAGAGGTGGAACAGCAGGAAACCGCCAATGACTCCGCCGCGCCGGTCAATAGCGCGCGATAACGGAGCTCCGGTCATCGCAAGTGCATCGCCAAGTTAGCCGGCACTTGGAATCTGTACACGTCACCCCTATCTACACTTGAACTAACCCAGTTTCAAAGCTTCGAGTGAGGGTCCCCGTCATGATGCGCATCGGCCTGTTCCTGCTGACGAACTTTGCCGTTCTGATGCTGATCAGCATTATCTTCAACCTGTTTGGTTTTCAGGGTTTTCTGGACGCAAATGGCGTCGACCTGAATCTCCCGTCCCTCCTCGTGTTCTGTGCCATCTGGGGTATTGGCGGCTCGCTGATTTCCCTGCTGATGTCCAAATCCATGGCGCGTATGAGCACCCGTACCCAGATCATCGAGCAACCGCGCAATGAGGATGAGCGCTGGCTCGTCGAGACAGTACGTGAGTTGTCGCAGGAAGCGGGGATTGGCATGCCGGACGTGGGTATTTTCCCCATGGAGCAGGCCAATGCCTTCGCGACTGGCTGGAATCGCAACGACGCGCTGGTATCGGTCAGTGCTGGCCTGTTGCAGCGGTTTAGCCGCGAGGAAGCCAGGGCCGTTATCGGCCACGAAATTGGCCACGTAGCCAATGGAGATATGGTGACGCTGGCCCTGATTCAGGGCGTGGTGAACACGTTTGTCATGTTCCTGGCGCGCATCGTGGGCTTCTTTGTTGACCGAGTGCTGCTGCGCAATGAACAGGGTCTCGGACCCGGTTTTTATATCACCTCAATCATCATGGATATGGTGTTCGGCGCGCTGGCGATGATGGTTGTGGCCTGGTTCAGCCGCCGTCGCGAATATCGCGCAGATGAGTCCGGTGCGAACCTTGCCGGCGCCCCCGCCATGATCGGTGCATTGGAGCGACTGCGCAGCGAGTTCCAGGCAGGACGCGAGCAACCCCTGCCGAGTAACATGAAAGCGTTTGGCATTTTCGGCAATATGGGAGCCCTGTTTGCCACACACCCGCCACTGGAAGACCGCATCCTCGCACTGCAGAATCCAGCGCGCTGAATTCAACCGAACCATTGAGGGGCGCTCCTGCGCCCCGACACCAATAAACGACAACAACCTGATCCGACCATGAAGATACTGCTCCACCTGCTGGTTGCACCGCTACTCGTTCTGGCCGCCTGGACCGCCAACGCGGATAGCCTGCCCGCTTTCTCGACGGACGATGAAAAGAACACCATGCAGGTGTTCAACTTCGCCAGCCCTTCCGTGGTGTACGTGACCAACGAAACCCTGGTGCGTGATCGCTGGACACTGCGCCTGCAGTCGGTTCCCAAGGGCGCCGGCAGCGGCTTTATCTGGGATGAGCAGGGCCATATCGTCACCAACTTCCACGTCATCGAAGGTGCCCGCAAAGTCACCATTACCTTACAGGATCGCAGTGAATGGCCGGCAGAATTGGTCGGCACCGCCCCGGAGAAAGATCTGGCGGTGTTGCGTATCGATGCACCGGCAGACGTCCTGCAGCCCCTGGTCGCGGGGAATTCCGCACAGCTGGCCGTGGGCCGCAAAGTTCTGGCCATCGGTAATCCTTTCGGGCTCGACACCACTTTGACCACCGGCGTGGTCAGCGCACTGGGCCGGGAAATCGAATCATCCAACAACCGCACCATCCGCAATGTGATTCAGACCGATGCAGCCATCAACCCCGGCAACTCCGGTGGCCCGCTGTTGGATTCCAGCGGGCGCCTGATCGGCGTCAACACGGCAATTTACAGTCCCAGCGGTGCCAGCGTTGGTATCGGTTTCGCCATTCCCGTGGATACCGTCAAGAAAATTGTTCCGGAGCTCATCGCATTTGGGCGACTGGTCAGGCCGGTTCTGGGTATTGAATCTGCACCGGACCAGTGGGCGGCGCGCTACGACTTCGAGGGCGTGGCGGTTTTACGGACTGTACCCGGAATGCCGGCCGAAAAAGCCGGCCTGCGCGGGGTGTTCCAAACTGAACGGGGTAGCTGGCAACTGGGTGATGTGATCGTTGCCCTGGATCGCAAGCCCATTCGTAATTACGACGACTTGCTCAATGCGCTGGAAGACCGCCGAGCTGGCGATGAAGTCAGCCTCAGCTTCGTGCGCGACGGGCAAAAACGCCAGACATCCGTTACACTCGCCGCTCCGCGCTGAGACGCGCACAACCATAAAAATGATTAGAAACTGCCGTGCAAAAATTTTTTCTGTGCCGTTATGAAGAACTTGAAGACGGCCAATCCAAAGGGTTCTCACTGGGGGACACCGCCGCAGGAGTAGCCAACGTCTTCGCCGTCAAAAAAGACGGCGAGGTCTATGCCTACAAGAATGTCTGCCCCCACCGGGGCATCAACCTGGAATGGCAGCCCGACCAGTTTCTGGACCCGGAAGGCGCGCTGATTCAGTGCGCCTCCCATGGAGCCCTGTTCAGCATCAACACTGGCGAGTGCATCGCCGGTCCCTGCCAGGGCGACGCCCTGACACCAGTGCCGGTAGAGTACGCGCAGGATGGGCTTTACGTGCTGCTGACCGGTTAAGCGGCCGGTGGACCGGCCAGAAATGGCAGGGCGCTAACCAGCCGAATTTCCGTCGCGCTCATGTCCGCGCGATACGCCAGCACTTCCACCCCTGCCGCCACTGCAAGCTGCAGGGCTGACGCATACCCCGGATCAATCTCCACCGCCGCTTCAACCGTGGCAATTTCACTGTGCTGGACACAATAGAACAGCACGGCGCGCACGCCCTGTTCCGCCAGCTTTTGTAATTCGCGCAGATGCTTGGCTCCGCGGGCACTGACAGCATCCGGGAACAGGCCGCGATTGCCCTCCGCCAGGGTGACGTTTTTCACCTCGACATAGCAATCTCCCTGGTCGCCACTCAGCAGCAAGTCGATACGACTGTTTTCTTCGCCGTAACGCACCTCCCGCCGCAGGCCCTCGTAACCTTGCAACTCGCTCACAACGCCAGCGCGGATTGCCTCCTCGACCAGTGCGTTGGCCCGGCCTGTATTGACCCCGGCCAGGGCGCCTTCCGGCGTTGTCGTTATCTCCAGCGTGTGTCGATATTTCCGCTTCGGATTCCCTGAATCCGAGAACCAGCAAGGGGTGCTGGCCTCCCAGCAATTTTTCATCGAACCCGTATTGGGACAGTGAATGGTGATTTTTTCGCCAGATTCCAGCTGCACATCAGCGAGGAACCGTTTATAGCGCTGCAATAGCGTGCCGCGCTGGAATGGAGGATCAAACTTCACTAGGGACTCCTGGCAGACAAATCGAGCGCCAGAAAATACCAGACAACATTTTGTGGCGCGAATCGCAGAGATTTGATAGTTTCCTCCCCCTCAGGCGCCGGGGGTATGGCGCCGGAATGGAAGCAGCCTACCGAAGCTGGCCTGATGCGCCAGGCTCTCCCGCTTATCGATTCATCAATTGGATCAAAAATGCATCAGCCAGTAAAAATCCGGGCTAGGCTTGATTGAATTTGGTGGTACCGCCCCGATATCTGGGGGTCTGTATAGAAAGAGAGGCACCGATTATGCCCAACACTGCTGCGAGCACCGACACACTGCACGGCTTCGAACCCTACAAGGAAAAGAAGGGCGAGGAGTACATGAATGAAAACCAGCAGCAGCATTTCCGCAATCTGCTGCTGGCCTGGAAAGCCGAGCTGATGGCCGAAGTGGATCGCACCGTTACTCACATGAAGGACGAGGCAGCCAACTTTCCGGATCCGGCCGACCGCGCGAGCCAGGAAGAAGAATTCAGCCTGGAGCTGCGCACCCGCGACCGCGAGCGCAAACTGATCAAGAAGATCGACTCCACCCTCGAGCTGATCGATCAGGACGACTATGGCTACTGTGAAGCCTGTGGCGTAGAAATCGGCATTCGTCGCCTGGAAGCCCGGCCGACGGCCACTCTGTGCGTCGACTGCAAAACCCTGGCAGAGATCAAGGAACGCCAGATCTCCGGCTAAGCAAGTGATGGCGAGGCGACCCTTCTGGCAGCCTCGCCGGCTCTCTCCCCTGCCTATCTGACCGTGACAAACTCTCCCAGATACATTGGGCGTTTTGCCCCTTCCCCGACTGGCCCGCTGCATTTTGGCTCTCTGGTTTGCGCCCTGGGCAGTTACCTCGATGCGGTAACCCATGGCGGACACTGGCTGGTGAGAATGGAAGACCTGGACCCTCCCCGCGAGGAGCCCGGAGCGGCCGACCGAATTCTGCATAGCCTCGAGGCACATGGCCTCCACTGGCACGGGCCCGTTGTCTGGCAAAGCCAGCGCCTGCCCCAGTACGAAGACACGCTGGCGACATTGCGTCGCCAGGGCGCCACTTATGACTGCTACTGCACACGCGCACAGATCCGCGGTGCTGGGGGCCACCAGAACCGGGCTTGCCGTGCCGGGGAATTGTCATCGGCTGACGAAACCACCACCTCGGCCGCCACACGCCTGAAGTGCGCAGGCACCACGGAAACCTTTACCGATCTCTGGCACCAACAGCAGGTTCAACCCCTTACCGAGGACACCATCCTCAAGCGACGTGATGGCCTCCACGCCTACCAGCTGGCGGTTGTGGTCGACGATATTGCCGCCGGTATCACCCATATCGTTCGCGGTGCCGACCTGCTGGAAACCACCAGTGCACAGCAACACCTGTTTCGGGTACTGGGCGCTGCACCGCCGCAATTTGGCCACCTTCCGCTGGTCATGGGCAAAGGCGGGCAAAAACTCAGTAAGCAAAATCACGCGCCGGCCATTGAGAATCAGCGCGCCAGTGAAAATCTCTGCGCCGCACTCGCTTTCCTGGGCTTTCATGTAGACAAGGCATTAGCGGAGGCCAGCCCATCGGAAATACTGCACTGGGCACTGGCGCGCTGGCAGCGACTGCAGGTCGACCGGCATAACCGGATGGCGGAGCCGATTGCGCCAGGACGCGACCACACTTAACATCACCCGCCACAGCAATCGGACAGCACCCACCGGGCGGCAGCACTGTCACTATGAGCAATCGCACCCTGTTAATACTTCTGGTTCTGGTGGGCTATGTTTTTTCCCCCACCATTTACACCTGGATCATCAATCCCAGCGGCGCCTGGTACCGGCCGTTTATTGTCTGGTTTGCCCTGATCCTGTTGTCGTTGTTCATCCAGTTAAGGCGCAACTCCGATGACCTTTGAGTTTGCGCACATCGCGCTGATCGGGGTTGCCTACATTGCCCTGCTGTTTTTTGTCGCCTTCTCAACCTCACGCGGATGGCTGCCGGCCGCATGGGTCCGCCACCCGCTGGTGTATGTCTTGTCACTGGGTGTCTCTCTCAGTGCCTGGACCTTTTATGGTGTCGTAGATCTCGCCTGGCAATACGGATACGGGGTGCTGGCCTATTACCTCGGCACCGGCGCCATGTTCCTGTTTGCACCCGTGGTGCTGGAACCGCTGGCGCGCCTGGCACAGCGCTATCAGCTGACCTCTCCGGCAGATTTGCTGGTCTTCCGCTACCACAGCCGCGCTGCCGGTATTCTTGCCACCCTGTTCCTGTTACTGGGGCTGATGCCCCTGATTGCATTGCAGATCCAGGCGGTGGCCGAATCCCTGGCGCTGCTCTCCGGCGTCAGTGTGGCCACACTGTCGTTCGACGATGTGGGCATCACCACCAAGAACCTGATTGCCTTGCTCTACTGTGTGCTGCTCGCCCTGTTTACCAGTATGTATGGCGCCAATCGGGAAGAGCGCACCGGATTGGCAAGTGCCATGGCACTGGAATCCGTCGTCAAGCTGGTGGCACTGCTGGCGGTTGGTGGTTACGCCGTGTTCGGCGTATTCGGTGGGATGGGCGCGCTCGACCAGTGGCTGCTGGACCACCCGGACATGCAGGCTCGCCTGTACACCCCCATCGAAGAGGGCTCTTCCCATACCCTGCTGCTGGTGTTCATCGCCACGGCCGTTGCAATGCCCCACATTTTCTATCTCAGCGTGGCCGAGCGATCTGCCGGCAAGGCACTGCGTATCGCCAGCTGGGGTTTCCCACTCTTTCTGTTATTAATGGCCCTGCCGATCTTCCCGATCCTGTGGGCAGGTTTTGCACTGGAGGTCGAGGAGCCGGTGCAATACTTCGCACTGGCGGTACCCCGCGCCAGCGGTTCGCAGGCACTCACTATCCTGGCATTTATCGGTGGCCTGTCGGCCGCGACCGGCGCCCTGATCATGATCACCCTGGCCCTGTCCACGCTGGTGATGAACCACTGGCTGCTGCCGGATACCCGCTGGCAGGCGGACGACAACATGTACCGGCAGCTGGTGTGGCTGCGTCGCGCCCTGGTGGCGACCCTGTTTATTGCCGGTTTCGCCTTCTACCTGTTGCTGGATAACCGCTTGTCGCTATCGGATCTGGCACTGATCGCGTTCAATGCGTCGCTGCAGTTCCTGCCGGGAATTTTTGCCGTCATTCATTGGCCGCGGGGCAACCGGCGCGGATTTATCGCCGGTCTGCTGGCCGGCATGCTGATCTGGGGTTGCGGCCTGCTGCTGCCGGCGGTGCTTGGCATTGAGCAGGTGCCACTACCTGGCGGCGGCGAACTGCCGCTGGGGATGCCTATCTGGACCCATGTCACAACCCTGTCACTGGCGGTCAACGTCATCCTGTTTGTGGGGCTCTCCCTGCTCACCAAACGATCCAATCTCGAGCAATACGCGGCCGACCTCTGTAGCGACGACACCCTGAGTCAGGCCCTGCGGCTCGAGCTGGACGTAAAATCTGCGGATGAAATCAGTGTGCGACTCGCTGAGAGTCTCGGTGCAGGGACGGCCAGCCAGGAAGTCCGGCGTGCACTGCAAGAACTCAACCTGCCCGAAGACGAGCGGCGCCCCTATGCGCTGCGACAACTGCGCAACCGCCTCGAGGCTAACCTGTCCGGATTGCTCGGCCGCGTGCTGGCCGGCCAGATCATCGATCGTCATCTGCCGTTCAAAGAAAGCGATCAGCCCGCCACCCGGGATATTCACCTGATTGAAACGCGACTGAGCCGCTACAAAAACCAGCTGACCGGGCTCGCGGCAGAACTCAACAATCTGCGCCTCTACCATCGGCAAATGCTGGAGCAGCTGCCGATGGCCGCGTGCACGCTGGGGCGCGATGGGGAAATTCTGCTGTGGAACTACGCCATGCAGGACCTCACCGGTGTCACCGCGGGAGAAGTGATTGGCTCCAAACTCGATTACCTGCCTGACCCCTGGAAGGGATTGATTCAGGACTTTGCCGCGTCCGAAGAGGAAAGCAGCTTCAAGCAACAGGTCAGTCTCGACGGCAACAGCCACTGGTTGAACCTGCACAAGGCGAAACTACAGCACGGTCAGGCACAGCGACGCGATCGCGATGACGGTCTGATGCTGCTGCTGGAAGACACCACCGAAACGCAGGTGCTGGAGCAGGAGCTGATCCACAGTGAACGTCTGGCATCCGTGGGACGACTGGCCGCCGGGGTCGCCCACGAAGTCGGCAATCCGGTCACCGGCATCGCCTGCCTGGCACAGAACCTCCAGTACGAATCCGAAAATCCGGAAGACGTGCGGGAAACGGCGGACCAGATTCTGAGCCAGACCGAACGCATCAGCCGGATCGTGCATTCACTGGTGAACTTTTCCCACAGCGGCAGCCAGGAAAGCGAGCACGCGCCGGTCGACCTTTATGCGTGTGTGCAGGAGGCGGTACAACTACTGTCGCTGCAGCGCGACAAGACCGAAGTCACATTTGACAATGCGGTGCCGGAAGATCTGTTTGCCCCGGGTGACAATCAGCGCCTGATCCAGGTTTTCATCAACCTCCTCAGCAATGCGCGTGACGCCAGCCCCTCCGGCGGTCACATTCACATAGAAGGCTATCTGGAGAATGAACTGGCCTGTATTTCCGTGACCGACGAAGGGCCCGGTATCTCCGCGGCCCACCGGGAGCGGATCCTGGAGCCGTTTTTCACCACCAAGGAACCCGGTGAGGGTACCGGACTGGGATTGGCAATGGTGTACAGCATTGTCGAGGAGCACAACGGGCAGCTGGAGCTGAAAAGCCCCGCCAACCCGGCAACCGGTCGCGGGGCCTGCTTTATCGTTCAGCTGCCACTGGCGAAATAACTCTCGGGATTCCCCCTGATTGGCGCAAAATCTGTGCAAATTTTGATCAATCGCGCCAGATTGAGTTGCATCGAAACGGCTGGCGGGTAAAACTAGGCATCCACTGAGCAATTTGTAACCAGGCGTAACAAATGAGCCATATCCTGATCGTTGAAGACGAAGCGATTATCCGCTCCGCATTGCGCAAGCTATTGGAGCGTCACCGCTATCGGGTCAGCGAAGCAGGCTCTGTCCGGGAAGCCACCAACAAGTATCGTCTGAGCGAGATGGACCTGATCATCTCGGATCTGCGCCTGCCCGGGGCGCCTGGTACCGATCTGCTCAAGCTGTCCGGCGACATTCCCGTGCTCATCATGACCAGTTACGCGAGCCTGCGCTCCGCGGTCGATTCCATGCGTATGGGCGCAGCCGACTATATTGCCAAGCCGTTTGACCACGACGAGATGATTGCCACCGTCCGCCGCGTGATTGGCAAGGCCGAGCTGAATCGCGCCCAGGCCAGCCAACCGCGAGCACCGGGTGGTGCGATCACCGGGATGATCGGCAACAGCCCGGTCATGCAGAGTCTCTACAGCCGCATTCACAAAGTCGCCCCGACCGATGCCACCGTGCTGGTCCACGGCGAAACCGGTACCGGTAAGGAGCTGGTTGCCCGAGCGATCCACGAGCAGAGCCGTCGTGCTGACAAGCCGCTGATCTCTGTAAACTGTGCCGCCATTCCCGAAACCCTAATCGAAGCCGAGCTGTTTGGTCACGAGAAGGGCGCATTTACCGGTGCGCAAACTGCCCGCGAAGGCCTGGTAGCGGCAGCCGACGGGGGCACCCTGTTTCTCGACGAGATCGGCGAACTGCCACTGGAAGCCCAGGCGCGGCTATTACGGGTCCTGCAGGAGGGCGAGGTTCGCCCCATCGGCGCGATTGAATCCCGCAAGGTGGATGTCCGTCTGGTGGCTGCAACGCACCGCAACCTGCGCCAGCTTGCCGCAGAGCGCAAGTTTCGCGAAGACCTTTACTATCGCATCAACGTTGTACAGATGAGTCTGGCGCCACTGCGGGAACGCGGGCGCGACGTACTGGCCATTTCCGAACACCTGCTGGAAAAGTTCTGTGCCAAGAATGGCCGATCGGTGCTGAAGCTCTCTCCGGAAGCGATTCAGGCGGTAACAACCTACACCTGGCCGGGTAACGTGCGTGAGCTGGAAAACGCGATTCAGCGTGCGGTTATCCTGACCGCAGACGATGCCACCGAAGTCGATCATCGCACCCTCGATATCGATCTCGATCTGGTACCCATCGAAGAGACCGAAGTCGGACTGCCGCGCCCGCGCAGCCTGCAGAATGATCCCCGTGAAGACCTGTCCCTGGAAGACTACTTCGCGCGCTTCGTCCTCGAGCACCAGGAAACTATGAGCGAAACCGAGCTGGCCAAGAAACTGGGTGTCAGCCGCAAGTGCCTCTGGGAACGTCGGCAGAAGCTGGGCATCCCGCGCAAGAAGAGCCGTCGGGCCGCCGCCGAGGCCTGATCGCCGCCTCCCACACAGAAAACCCACCACATTTC
Organism: Microbulbifer sp. ABF4_148; assembly: GCF_056158985.1. Taxonomy (NCBI): domain Bacteria; kingdom Pseudomonadati; phylum Pseudomonadota; class Gammaproteobacteria; order Cellvibrionales; family Microbulbiferaceae; genus Microbulbifer; species Microbulbifer sp. ABF4_148. The sequence continues at coordinate 1,636,215 of NZ_JBSWUI010000001.1, read as the reverse complement.
TGGGGCTTCATTACCCCTATTCGCCCGTTGATCGCAAGCACTGCGCGAGGCGGGCCAACCTGTTTGATGATTCCGCACCTGCCAATGTCCGCAAATAACCAGCTGGCGGACAATCCGTTACTCACGATGTTCCCTCGACCCGCAGGTCTTTTCGAAAAAGTGTTACCGCTTTCGCAATCGGAGTAACAACTCCACCGGCTTCCGTAACGTCTCACCACACAAATTTGTCGCACAATTCAACGTAAATTTTTGTAAGTATTTGTTTTTAAAGGATTTTCAAAAGTTGGCACGCTAAGTGCTTTATTGGGAGTGCAAACATGAAAAGCAGCCAACAATAAAAATAAATGACTGCTACAGCCCTAATAACTACTCACAATAAGCGGGCGAAACACAATAAAAATAAGAAAAATAACAACAATAAAAAAACACCGGCAAAGTCGACAATAAAAGCCAAAGTGACTGGAGCCGAGCAGAAAAATAACAATAAACAATAAGAATAACGTTAAGAAAAACAATAAAGCTTCAAGCTGTAATAAAAAGAAAAACCACAAGCGCGTTACAAACTGACTGATTGTACCTGGGAGAGGGTGTTTGCCTAACGGCAAATTGAGAGCGCAAGGAAGCCGCTGCCTTCATCTGCAATAACAATAAATCCCTGTGACATCTTAGAGCACTGGATACGGGCCCAAGGCCCGTACAGTTGTTTCCCCCGTTCCCATTTCGCCACGCCGACAGGCTGTACGCGCATACTTGAGTACTCCCCCAACTTGGTCCCGACTGCCTGATTCACCCGACCATAGGCGGCACCGTGGTCTGCTGTGTTAGAATCCCGCCCTTTACCAACACCGGGGTTCCCGCACGTCAATTCGACGATCGCAAGCCTGTACTAACTAGCCGTATGTTCAATTCCCTGATCAGCAGCATCAAGCGCTGGCGCAAGCCGGTTGGCAAGACCGGACCTCGCATCGTGCCACGCGACGAGCACACTATTTCTCGCCGTGACATCAGTCGGGCAGCACTCACCGTCATGAAGAGACTGCAGGAGGCCGGTTTTCAGGCCTACATCGTCGGCGGTGGCGTGCGCGACCTGATGCTCGGTGGCCATCCGAAGGATTTCGATGTCGCCACTGACGCCACCCCGGAAGAGGCCAAGCGCCTGTTTCGCGGTGCGCGCATCGTCGGCCGACGGTTCCGTATCCTCCACGCCCGTATCGGCCGCGAGATCATTGAGGTGACCACCTTCCGCGGACACCATAGTGAGGGCGAGTCCCACGAAGCACAGCAGTCGGAACAGGGCATGCTGCTGCGGGATAACGTCTACGGCGACCTGGAAAGCGATGCCATCCGCCGGGACTTCACCGTCAACGCGCTCTACTACACCACCGACGGCTTTGCGATCCACGACTACACCGGCGGTGTCCGTGATATCGAGGCGCGCCAGATCCGCATGATTGGCGACCCCACTACCCGCTACAAGGAAGATCCGGTCCGCATGCTGCGCGCCGTGCGGTTTGCTGCCAAGCTGGACTTTGAAATTGAACGCAAGACCGCAGCACCGCTGGCAGAGCTGGCGCCACTGCTGCGCAACATTGCGGCGGCACGCCTGTTCGACGAGGTGCTCAAGCTGTTACTGGGCGGGCACGCGGAAAAAACCTTTACCCTGCTGCACCAGTACGGCCTCTGGCAACACCTGTTCCCGGACAATGCTGCCCGGCTCAAGGATCCAGTGGCGAAAACACTGACCGTGCTGGCGCTCCGCAACACCGATCAACGCGTGCAGGCCGACAAGCCCGTTACACCGGCCTTCCTGTACGCGGCGTTGCTGTGGCCGGCGGTCCTGCATGAACAGAGCAAGCTGGCCGACAAGGGCACCCCGCCCGTGCCAGCACTGGCAGCCGCCGCGCAAAAAGTCAGCGGGTCACAACAGGCCCACACGGCCATTCCCAAGCGATTCTCCATGCCGATGCGGGAGATCTGGGATATGCAGCTGCGTCTGCCCCGTCGCAATGGGGAGCGCGCACAGCGCCTGCGCGAACACCCGCGTTTTCGCGCTGCCTACGACTTCCTGCTGCTGCGGGAAGAGTCGGGTGAGATCGAACCCGGCCTTGGCCAATGGTGGACCGATTACCAGAATACCGACGAGGAAGGCCGGGAGAAGCTGGTGCGCGGACTGCAGCGAAACCCGCGCGGCAGCCGCGGTGGCCGCAAACGTCGTCGTGGACCACGGCGGAGTCCGAAGGAAGACTGAGGCCAGAAGCGATGGCAAGATGCTTTATTGGTCTGGGCAGTAACCTGTCAGCACCGGCAGCGCAACTCCAGGCAGCACTCGCCGCGATGGATGCGATGGCGGAGTCTAACTTGGGCAAGGTATCCAGTTTTTACTGTAGTGCCGCGGTGGGGCCGGGAGAGCAACCGGACTACGTCAATGCCGTCGCGGAACTGGAAACCACGTTGCCCCCATTGTCGCTATTGCGCGCCCTGCAGCACATCGAGTCGGAACAGGGTCGCGAGCGCAACATTCGCTGGGGTGCACGCACACTGGACCTGGATATCCTGCTGTACGATGATCTGCAGATCGATGAGGCAGACCTGCAGGTACCCCATCCGCGGATGGCAGAGCGTAATTTCGTGCTGATCCCCCTGCAGGAAATTGCACCTGAACTGGTCCTGCCCAATGGCAATCGGATCGAACAGCTGGTGGCTCAGTGCCCGGACAATCGCTTGCAAAAACTCTGAATACACAGGTGTATGTCGTGCGCAATGTTGGCAACTGCGCAACGGTTCAGAATGACAAAGGAGTAACACCCAGTGGTAATCAATAACGACGAAGAGCCCATTGTCGATTTTTCTGCAGCCAACCCCCCGCGATTTATCGCCGTCGAGGGGAATATCGGAGTGGGCAAGACCACTCTCGCCAAAAAGCTCGCAACAACCTTTAACTACGATACCCTGCTCGAACTCCCCGAAGAGAATCCGTTCCTCGAGCGCTTCTACCGCGACGAGAAGAGTGCGGCGCTCCCGACCCAGTTGCACTTCCTGCTGCAGCGGTCACAGCAGATCCAGTCGCTGCGCCAGGATGACCTGTTCAAACCCGTGCGTGTGGCGGACTTCCTGATCGAAAAAGACCGTCTCTTTGCCGAAGTCACACTCGACGCCGATGAACTGCAGCTTTACCGCCAGGTGTATCAGCACCTGACCCTGGAAGCGCCCAAGCCCGACCTGGTGATCTACCTTCAGGCTCCCCTCAGCGTCCTGCAGGACCGCATACGAACGCGTGGCATTGCCGCCGAACGTTCCATCAGCAACGACTACCTCGCCACGCTGAATGAGGCCTACACCCAGTTTTTCCATTATTACGACGAGGCGCCGCTGCTGATCGTCAACAGTGAGGATATCGATATCGTCGATCGGCCCGACGATTATCACCAGCTGGTCGAATACATGCTCTCGATAAAAAGCGGCCGCCATTACTACAACCCGGGGAACTGATTGTTATGCCCTACTCTGCCTCCGAACTTACCAAGCCCATCACTGTACAGACACTGCGTCGGATGAAAGACGCCAGTGAAAAGTTTATTACCGTTGCCCTGTACGACGCACCGATGGCTGCCATGGCACAGAAAACTGGTGTCGAAGTGCTGCTGGTAGGAGATTCCCTGGGCATGACAGTGCTGGGTTACGACAGCACCATCCCGGTCACCATGGAGCAAATGATTTATCACGTGGAGGCGGTTGCTCGCGGGAACAAGAAGTCCCTGATCATGGGGGACATGCCCTTCATGACCTACGCCACGCCGGAGCAAGCACTCACCAATGCCACCCGTATCATGCAGGCGGGTGCGCACATGGTAAAAATTGAAGGCGGCGCCTGGCTGGCAGACACCGTGCGGATGCTCACCGACCGCGGAATCCCGGTCTGTGCTCATCTGGGACTCACACCGCAATCCGTCCACAAGCTCGGCGGGTTCCGCGTGCAGGGACGTGACGAGGACACCGCAGGCGCGATTCTCAACGATGCCACCCTACTGGACGAAGCCGGCGCAGACCTGCTGGTGCTGGAGTGTGTGCCGGCAGAGCTGGCCAAGCGCATTACCAGGGCCGTCAGCATGCCCACAATTGGCATCGGTGCAGGACGCGAGACAGACGCCCAGGTGCTGGTCATCAATGACATCCTCGGGCTCACGGAAAAGCCGCCGAAATTTTCCAAGAACTTCCTGGTGGAAGCCGGTGATATCCCCGGGGCCCTGCGCAAGTACGCCGAAGACGTTAAAACCGGTGTATTCCCGAGCGACGCCCACACCTTCAGCTAATCAAGCCGAATCGCATGCAATTTCATCAGCTACTGCTCGACAGCCGTTCACAGACTGCGACCATTCCCCCGGACTGGAGCCAGGGGCGAGCGACCTTTGGCGGGCTGACCACCGCCATGCTGTATGCACACCTCTCGCAGGCGGTCGCTGCCGATGCCACGCTGCGCTCCATTACCTTTTCCTTTGTCGCCCCTGTTGCGGTGGGGCCGGTAGAGATGCAGCGGGATATCTTGCGTGCGGGGCGCTCGGTCACCCAGGTCGAGGCGCGCATGTCCCAGAATGGGCAGGTGGTTCTGGCCGCTCTGGCCAGCTTTGGCGCGGGGCGAGCCTCCAGCGTCAAACTCGGCAGCGGTTCCGCGCCCGATTTCCCCTCCCCTGATACGGGCACAGAACTACCCTACATAGCGGGCGTAGTACCCGAATTCACGCGTAAGTTCGATTACCGTATCACCGCCGGTGGCCTGCCGTTTTCAGCCAGTAAAGAGCGCCGCTTTGGTGGATGGGTACGTTTCAGTCCGGGGCAAGATAGCGAGGAGCAAGTCGGCATCGCATCACTGCTTGCCCTGATCGATGCGTGGCCGCCCGCGACCATCACCCTGCTGTCGCAACCGGCACCCGTCAGTTCCCTGACGTGGACAGTGGAGTTTATTGAGCCACTGCCACCCATGCGTTGCGGAGAGTGGTGGCAATACCTGGCCGAGGTGGAGCAGGCAGACGACGGTTATGGTGTCATCGCCGCCCGTTTGTGGAGCCCACAGGGAGCGCTGGTAGCATTCTCACGCCAGACCGTAACGGTGTTCGGGTAGACGCTCGGGAGTAAAGGACCTTAGCGGGACAGCGCCAGTGAAGCAGTGCGTGTCTCCCCACCCTCCAACGTCCAGCTATTCGCAAACGCGTTACCGTGCTCGACGCAGACGTATTCGCGATAGTGCGGCCCCACGTCGGCAAGCGTCGCAGCCAGCTCTGCACCCGGATTCCACGCGATAACGCTATCGCAGTGCTCACTGCTGGCGTTCACCGGATCCACATTCTCAATCACTTGCCAGGCGGGCGCATTTTCATAGGCCCGGTCGACCTCTCCGCGAAACGTCAGGTCCCCTCGCTGAGTGGCGCGGTCCAGCTTCCGGGTATTATCGAGATAGTCGACGCCGTCGAGGCCGGTTACCCGAATCTGCTCAACATCTTCCACGGGGAAATAGGTATGCCACGCCCAGCTGAACTCGGCAGGGGCATCACCCAGGTTCTGCAAAGCCAACTGCAGAGACAGCTCGTTGCCCAGTGACATGGTCACCGTACAGGCAAATGGTGTGGGGAAAACACCGTCCCCTTCGTGGCGAAACCCGAAGACCATTTCGACCTGGCCGCCACTGTCAAAGTTGGTCTGCTCCAACAGCCACTCGCTGGTGCGGGCAATTCCATGCTTCGGCTTCGCCGGATCCTCACGATGGATACCAAACCAGGGCAGGCACAGTGGAATGCCGCCGCGCACAGCTTTGCCACGCGCGAACTCAGCCAGCGGGCTCAGCCACAAAATCGGCGCGCGCCCGGCAGCCTGGAACTCCAGCAGCTGCGCCCCCTGTTTGGCAATCACGGCACGACAGGCCGGTGACTCGACAAGAATCAGGTCGAGGCCCGGCTTGCCATAGAGGGCGCCGCTATCGGTATGGTGGATCCACGCCTGCAAAGGGTTGTCAGTCAACGTCACGTCCTTGGTTATTCTCTGATATTCGTTAGCGGCACCGCGCAGTACCGAAAGCCCTGCGCTGCTAGCCCGGCTTGCTCAGGTGGGCCAACGCCCCGGCATTCTGCTCCCAGTTCTGCCCGTCAAACGGCTCCAGCTTGACCGCATCAGGCGCTTTGTCCAGGCAACGCAGGTTCAGGCTGTAACCATCGGGGTTCGAACGGGGCACATAAAAAGACTTGACCCCACAGTGGCGACAAAAATAATGCTTGGCCACACCGGTATTGAAGGTGTAGCAACTGAGCGCCTCATCGCCTTGCAACAGCTCGAAATCTGCGGCGGAAACGATCACATGCTGAAAGCCAAGCTTGTGGCACATCGAGCAATTGCACTCATGCACGACCAAGGGAGCGGTACCACTCCGTGGGCTGCGCGCACGAAAACGCACGGCGCCACAATGGCACCCGCCTTCCAGCAGCCAATGGGCATCATGACTCATGGGGAAGCTTCCTTTCGAACAGCGGGATGGCATAGATCAACGTCAACACCGCACCCGCCAAGAGCAGGTGGAACCAGTTCAGCCGTGCCAACCCCAGCAGGCGTGTCGCGCTGGTGCCCACGAAAAGCGAGGCAACTAACACCAGGCATGCCCCGATCAACAACAGGATGGCCATCGGGCGTGGCAGCCAGCGGGCCTCCAAAAGCAGCGACAATGCGACCAGCAACCAGGCAACGATACCCACGGATGAAAAGAGTGTGCTGACCTGACCGGCGGGCATGAACTCGCTAGCTGCCAGTCCGGCGCCAATCAATAGGGTAATGACGGCATAGGCAGCGCCGCGGGAAGTGCCGCCCAGGCCGGGGCAAAATCGCATCCATGCCAGGGCCAGCCCCACCAGTGCGAAGGTCAGGAAACCGGAGAGATTGGAGAGTGCGCGGTGCAGGTCAGTGATATAGGGGTTGATACCATAGCGGTATGCGCCCACCGAGGCGGCCAGCGCGAGAAACAGCATCGCCGCCACCACCAGTAACGCCACAGGGCGACGGTGATCTCGGGCAACAAACCAGTACTGGCTTGCTACCAGCAGCGCAGCAAGCGCGAGCAACACTTCTGCCAGCCAAAAATTCCTCAAACTTCCTCTCCCGAAGGGGTCTGAAAGACCAATGAGCGGGATTCTAGCGAAGTTGGAGAAAAATTACCCCTTCCAACAAAAATGCCCCGGCAAGCCGGGGCAATCAAAGCTCTCCCTGGGGGAGAGCACAACGATGGAGAGAATCTTAGAAATCCATACCCAGTGACAACTGCAGACGACGCGGATTGTAGTAACTGCTCGGCTTACCAAAGTCCTCGTCGTTGACAACCGGGTTGTAGTTATAGCCTGTCTGGTTGTCGAACACGTTAAACAAATCCGCACGGAACTTCATGGTGTAGCCAGAGAAAAGTTCAAGATCCTGGGTGTAATTCAGGTCCAACTGCCAGTGAGAATCGGTTCGACGGCTGCCAGCTCTCTCTGCGTAGCGGATCGTATTAGACGAGTAGCCATACAGAGAGCCGTCCCACGCCTCCCAGGGATCTCCAGACTGGTACAACAGGAAGGCGCCCACGTTGGCTTGCCAGTCCAGCGTGTACTGTCCAAACACCTTGAAGACGTTCGGCTTGTCGCCGTGCAGGGTGCCGTCCTTCAGGTCCCACAGCTGTCGACCACGACCATCCGCCAGATTAGAGGAGCCAACAAAAGTGGCCTGGTCGTTATTGGTGGTCGTGTTGTCCTGGTCAAAGTTACCGCGGTAGCGACTGCGCGTGTAAGAGGCATTCACATAGGTGCGCTCACCGATCCAGGAGGCCTCAACACTGAATTCCAGGTATTTGGTGTAGGCATCGTCCAGCGCGGCAATCACATAGGAAGAACCACTACCGATCTGATCGCGCCAATCATCCAGCTCGGGGATATAAAGCCCTTTTGCTGCGATATCATCCGGTACGCAGATCTCTCCATTGGGCCCTGGACCCTGATAACAACCGTAAAATTCACGGGTACCGTTCCAGGTATCTTCCCAGAAATTAGAACCCTCGCTGTAGCGGATATGTGAGCGCAGACTGATACCGTTTTCGAACTCCTTGGCAGTACCGATGGTCAGCTCGTCCACACGACGTGGCTTAATGCCATCCTCGAAGAATTTACCGGAGGAACCGGCGCGCGCTTCGGAGTCAATAAAGTCACCATTTTGGTCCCAGTACACGTTCAACAGTGCTGCGGAATTACGGTCCCACGATGCGGCGCGAGCCAGTGACGAGACGTCAGGGTTATACTGGGCGAAGCTGGCAAATACGGTATCCACGCCGTTGTAAGCCCAGGTGACACCGAGGCGTGGCTGGATCATATCCGCCCAGTCAACTTGATGCATTTCGTACTTGTTGCCCGGCGCCGCTTCGAAGCCAGAAATGGTATTGGCCTTTCTCAGCCCCTGACCAAATAACGTGTCCTGGCTGATCATCACACCCACATCAAACACAAAATCTCGCCAGCTGATGGAATCGTTGATCTCGAAGTTTTGCGTTTCAATATAGGAATTGATGGACGGAACTCGCGAGCCGTCTGCCATCACAAAGCTCATTTGCTCCGTAAGCGCCTGGAAGGCCGCATTATCCGGAGCGTCTGCATCTGCCGCACCGTCGATCACGCCTACCAGACCCCAGCCGTTAGAGGTACGCGCCAGTTCTTCCTGACCTTCAGAGAACTGGTAACCGATGTGCACATCATGGGTTGTCTCACCCCAGTCAAAGGTATGATCCAGGGCCACCTCAAACGATTCGTTGTAGAAATTTTGCGTGCTGTACTGGTAGTAGCCGCCGACCGCGCCACTGCCTACGAGCACACCTTCATCCCCGACGTAACCGTGCTGGTTGATGTAGGGCTGAACAAAGGCATTCCACTCAGCGTCTCCATCCCTGACAGTTGGGACAACGAAGTAACCCATCTGATCCAGATTAGCCAGATCCAGACTCGCACCGAAAGCTGGCTGCACACCCAGCTTAGTATCCGGTACAGCTGAAGTTTCCAGCGCGTAGTCACTGTACTGGAAAGAAAGGGTGGTGGAGTCATTAATCACCCACGCACCATCCAGGGAGAAGATGTCCTGTAAGGATTCCTCACCCACAGAAACGGAATCTGCTTCATCAAAGGAAATCGAAGCCCCCTGATTCACACGCTCAGAAGTCCGGTAAGACATGTTGAGCAGTACGTCATCGATCGGTGCGTAGGTCAGCTTGCCGAAATACTCGTCCCGCTCACTGCTGTAATCTTTGGTCGGACCATAGGCGGTTTCTTTGTTATCACGCTCTTCACGTGGACCGTAGTAGGACCCGAAGAAGAACAGCTGGTCTTCAATAATCGGGCCGCCCACACTAGTGGTGACCCAGTTGTAGCTGGTATCGTCTTTAACACCCTCTTCGTTTTTCTCGCGCATATCCGCTGTCTGGAAGGTGTAGTCGATACTACCTTTGAACTCATTGGTGCCTGACTTTGTCTTGGTGTTAACGGCAAAGCCCGCGGCACGCTTGAACCCAATGGCTTTCGCCGCGCCACGCTCGATGGACATCTGCTCGACGTCTTGGCTGGAAGGCTCTGCAGAGAGAACACCGAACAGCGGCAGCGTGACATTCACACCACCAAACTTGAACACGTTGTCCTGACCACTGCCACCTGCGCTCGGGCCGCGAACAGAGTTTTCGGTATACTGAACACCCGGGATCAGTTTCATCATGTCACGAAAGTCCTGGCCTACCGGCAAGGCTTCAATCACATCAGCGTCAATTGCATTAGAGAGTGCACCGTTTCCTTCGTAGGCAAGCGCTTCGCCCACAACTTCGATTTCCTCAACACCCTCTTCGGGCGCCATCACTATGGTGACCGTAGACTCCTGATCCAGAAGGACGCGAGCAGGAACGGATCGGGTAACACCATCTTCAGAGGTAAAAGTCAGGGTATAGGAGCCGGGGATCAGCGCGGGCAGTCGGAACTCACCATCACTATCAGTGGTTGCGGTACGGCCGCGAGGCATTACCGAGCTCGTGGCTTTTACAGTAACACCAGCAGCTTCAGTGCCCTTGCCATCCAGGTACACCTGACCCTCGATACTACCGGTCTGCTGCGCGAGGGCGTTTGCAGACAGCAACACGCCAGCAGTTAAGGCGACGGCACGGGAGCCGGCGGCGAGGCCACGGATTCGCTCAAATGAGCGACTGAGTGCTTTCTTTTGGAACATAAGCTGATCTCCAGGAAGTTGTCGTTGAATGCGCAGCAGAGAGGGTCCAGCTTGTGGTTTCAGGCAGCTCGAATCAGCCTGCCTGTGCCCCCAAATACCCAAAGCACCACCCCTACCCCAACGGTGGCGCCTCTACGTTATTTTTTACTTCGGGCCGACGAGCCTCGTTGCTCCATCGAGGCCCAAAGCAGAATTAATTATTTATTTGATGAATAAATATACAAAGGAATATCTTATTCAACGAGAGCCATTGTGCGAGATTTTTTTATGACAGGCGAGTAGATATCGGATGAAAATACCGATAAATAGTCACTTAAGACAAATAAAGTCAGAAATTTGCGACCAAAAGTGGTAATAACGCGCCAATTAGATCAGCAGTGAGGAAATCTGTTTAACGCGGGTCAAAACCATCCGAGCAGTAACACAGCCTGAATAGCGTACAGTGACACAGCGTGACAAAAGGAATAAATCATTCCAGGCATTCGTCAACCGAAGGCCTGACATTTGTTATTACTCTCCTCATAACATGCGGACTAGGGACTGCGGATCAGTCCGGGCACCTTGCGAGCGCCCACAAAAAAACCCGGCGCAAGCGCCGGGTTTTTTTGTCAGGATAAAGCTGGGGATCAGGCTTCGCCCTGCTCCTCGCCCGCTTCCTGCTCGGCCTTGGCTTCCTTGATAGAAAGCTTGATACGGCCACGCTGATCAACGTCGAGTACCTTAACGAATACCTTCTGGCCTTCGCTCAGGTAGTCAGTTACGGCGTTAACGCGTTCTTCTGCAATCTGGGAGATGTGCACGAGGCCATCTTTACCCGGCAGGAAGTTCACGAATGCGCCGAAGTCGACGATACGAACCACGGTACCCTCGTAAATCGCACCAATCTCTGCTTCCGCAGTGATTTCCTCGATACGGGTTACCGCAGCCTCGAGGCTCTCGCCGTCTTCACCAAAAACTTTCACGGTGCCATCGTCTTCAATATCGATGGTCGCACCGGTGTCTTCGGTAATGGAGCGAATGGTCGCACCGCCCTTGCCGATCACGTCGCGGATCTTGTCCGGATGGATCTTCAGGGTTGCGTAGCGCGGGGCATTCTCGTTAACCACATCGCGGGAAGCACCGATGACCTTGTTCATCTCGGCCAGGATGTGCAGACGTGCATGCAGTGCCTGCTCCAGCGCAGTCTCCATGATCTCTTCGGTAATACCTTCGATCTTGATGTCCATCTGCAGAGCAGTCACACCAGAAGCGGTACCGGCTACCTTAAAGTCCATATCGCCCAGGTGGTCTTCGTCACCCAGGATATCGGTCAGAACCGCGTAACCTTCGTCTTCCTTCACCAGACCCATTGCGATACCCGCAACCGGCGCTTTCAGCGGTACACCAGCGTCCATCAGGGCAAGGCTGGAGCCACACACGGAAGCCATGGAGCTGGAACCGTTGGATTCGGTGATTTCGGAAACGACACGTAGGGTGTACGGGAATTCTTCCGGGTTCGGCAGTACCGCAGCGATACCGCGACGTGCCAGGCGGCCGTGGCCAATTTCACGACGACCAGTCGCACCGACACGGCCCGCTTCACCGACGGAGTAGGGCGGGAAGTTGTAGTGCAGCATAAAGTAGTCTTTACGCTCACCTTCCAGCGCGTCGATGATCTGAGCATCACGGGTGGCACCAAGGGTGGAAACAACCAGGGCCTGGGTTTCACCACGGGTAAACAGGGCAGAGCCGTGGCCTTTCGGCAGCACGCCAACTTCTACACTGATCGGGCGTACAGTCTTGTTGTCGCGGCCATCGATACGCGGCTCGCCACGTACCACAGCACCACGTACGGTTTTCTTCTCGAGCTTGCCGAAGTAGCCCTTTACAGTGCCTTCATCGAGCTCTTCGCTGGACAGCGCTTCAGCAGCTTCGTTACGCAGCTCACCCAGAGCCGCAGTACGCTGCTGCTTGTCGGTGATCTTGTAGGCTTCTGCCACTTTGCCACCGAACTGGGCTTCCAGAGCGGCTTTCAGTTCGCTGTTCTCAGCTTCTGGCTGCCAGTCCCAGGTCGGTTTGCCCGCTTCTGCTTTCAGCTCTTCACAAACCTTGATGATGGCCTGCATTTCCTGGTGGGCGTACAGCACCGCACCCAGCATGATGTCTTCCGGCAGCTCTTTGGCTTCGGATTCGACCATCAGGACCGCATCCTTGGTACCGGCCACAACCATGTCCAGCTCGGAGGTCGCGAGGGCACTGTAAGTCGGGTTCAGCAGGTAGCCGTCCGCCTGGGTGTAACCTACGCGCGCTGCACCAATTGGGCCAGCGAACGGGATACCGGAAACAGACAGGGCTGCGGAAGTACCGATCATGGCAGCGATATCGGGATCAACGTCCTTCTCAGCAGACAGGACGGTACACATCACCTGAACTTCGTTCAGGAAGCCGTTCGGGAACAGCGGACGGATCGGACGGTCGATCAGTCGGGAGGTCAGGGTTTCTTTCTCAGAAGGACGGCCTTCACGCTTGAAGAAACCACCGGGGATCTTACCGGCGGCGTAGGCCTTCTCCTGATAATGTACGGACAGCGGGAAGAAGCCCTGGTCAGGCCGGGCTTCCTTGGCGCCAACAACGGTACACAGCACTACGGTCTCACCCATGGTGACCAGGGCAGCACCGGTTGCCTGGCGCGCAATGCGGCCGGTTTCGATGGTGACCTGATTCTGGCCGTACTGGAAAGTTTTGCTTACTGGATTCACTAGTTTTTCCTATTTCCTTTCGGTTGCTGGCCCATTCCAGCAACCCCTACAAGCGGTCCAAAATTCCTCAGGACCGCGATGAAGCGGTACGGGATGTACCGCCACCGGCTGCAGCCGGTGCGAGCAGCGAACAGCCGGCAGAATCATACTTCTGCGCCAGATGCTCGATGCGACTGTTTCCTGGCAGCAGGGACACTGCCAGAAAACAAAACCGTAAAAAGAAGAATGCCCGCCAGAGGCGGGCATTCAAGGGTCTTAACGACGCAGGCCGAGCTTGGCGATCAGCTGTGCGTAACGGTTCAGATCCTTGCGCTTCAGGTAGTCCAGCAGCTTGCGACGCTGGTTTACCATGCGGATCAGGCCACGACGGGAGTGGTGATCCTGCTTGTGGGCAGAAAAGTGCCCCTGAAGCTTGTTGATGTTGGCGGTCAGCAGGGCTACCTGGACTTCCGGAGAACCGGTATCGCCTTCAGATTGGCCGTGCTCTTTCAGGATGGCTGCTTTTTCAACTGCAGTCAGTGCCATAACGAATTACCTCGTCGTAATATGCTTTGAAGATTCGGCTGGCCCGTGCATATTTACAGACCAGCTAATGCCTAATGATTAAAAACACCCATCCTGGCTGTTTTCAATCGTCGCCCTGCCGGGGCTGCACAGGTACGCGGACCTGCTTGCCCCGGCGGGCTCGCGCCAGCCACCGCTGGCGGGCGGTACGTCCTTGTACCGCCATACGTTCAGAGCAAGTTGACCAGCCAGACAGCGGGGTCAATCGCCGCTTTTTACCAGACGCCGGGGCGCGACGCACCCGTCATCAGTAATCTCTCCTACGCCTAGAAAATCGCCACTTTCCAGGAAGAGGCGCACCATATCACCTTCTTCTCCCAGGCGGTAGACCTGAAGGTCCATTACCGGCTGTCCCTGGCGTACATAGTAGCCTGTGCTGTCCGGAAGTATCAGTTTCGGCAAGCCGCCCGCCGGTGCATCGACAGGAAGTAGGTGGTGATCCAGCTCCTCCGCCCTGCCCTCGCCACGCTCTTCCTCGAGCTCGGCCAGCGTAATCGCGTCAGCTTCATCGAAGGGACCCGCGGCACTGCGGTGCAGTTCCTCGACATGTGCACCCACGCCCAAGGCTTCACCGAGGTCCTCCGCGAGGCTACGCACATAGGTACCCTTGGAGCAATGCACCTCAATCTCGGCGCGCGGCATCGGACCAGGCGTGAAACTCAGCAGCTCGTACTCGAAGATTTCAACTTCGCGCGGCTCCCGCTCCACTTCCAGCCCCTGGCGCGCGAGCTTATACAGTGGCTGCCCCTTATGCTTCAGCGCCGAGTACATGGACGGCACCTGCTTGATCACACCACGAAACTGATCCATCGCCTCAAGTACCTGCGCTTCGGTCAGCGCTGACGCATCTGTGGTCGCAATGACATCGCCATCGGCATCGCCGCTGGCGGTCGTCATGCCGAAGCAGAAGGTGCTGCGGTAGCGTTTGTCCGCATCCAGCAGGTACTGGGAAAACTTAGTGGCCTCGCCGAAACACACCGGCAAAACACCAGTCGCCAGGGGGTCCAGCGCACCCGTATGGCCTGCTCGATTGGCGAAGAACAGTCGTTTCGCTTTCTGCAGGGCGTCGTTGGCAGTAATTCCGGCGGGCTTGTTCAAAAGCAGAACGCCGTTAACTGCACGGCCCCATTTTGGTCTGCGCCCCATGATTACTTCTCGCTGTCGCCCTCGTCACTGCCGTCTTCGTCGGCATGGTTGCGATCGGCTTTGACCGCCTTGTCGATCAGGGCAGAAAGTTCCTGGCCCCGCACCGATGTCTCGTCGTAGCGGAACTGCAGACGTGGCACGGTGCGCATTTGCATCACGCGCGCCAACTGGCTACGCAGAAAGCCGGCCGCCTTGTTCAACGCGTCCATCGAGTCATTGATGCGCGTGCGGTCGTCTTCGCCCACAAAAGTAACGAACACCTTGGCGGAAGCGAGGTCTCGGCTGACTTCAACGTCATTCACATTGACCATGCCGAGGCGCGGATCGCGCACTTCCTGCTGAATCAGCAGAGACAGCTCGCGACGCATGGCGTCGGCGACCCGGTCTGCACGGTGGAATTCTCTTGCCATCGGTTACCTGTCTTGAATGGCCCTAAACGGTTTCGCCCGCAGGTGGATTCCGCCGCATTTACGGAGGTCCAGCTGCGGGCGAGTCCCGGTCAACGCGTGAATTACAGTTCGCGCGCTACCTTAACGATATCGTAGACCTCAATTTGGTCTCCGGATTTGACGTCGTTGTAATCCTTAACGCCAATACCACATTCCATGCCGTTACGGACTTCCTGGACGTCGTCCTTGAAGCGACGCAGGGACTCCAGCTCACCCTGGTAGATCACCACGTTGTCCCGCAGAACCCGGATCGGCTTGCTGCGGTATACGGTACCTTCGGTCACCATACAGCCGGCAATGGCGCCAAACTTTGGAGAGCGGAATACGTCGCGAACTTGGGCAATACCCACGATTTCTTCGCGGACTTCTGGCTCCAGCATGCCGGACAGCGCCTGCTTCACTTCGTCGAGCAGGTTGTAGATTACGCTGTAGTAGCGAATCTCTACATTTTCGGCCTCGGCAGTCCTGCGCGCAGCAACATCGGCACGAGTGTTAAAACCAATCACAATCGCGCCTGAGGTCAGGGCCAGGTTGATATCATTCTCGGCGATACCACCCACACCACTGGAAACCACATTGACGGATACTTCTTCGTTGCCGATATCGGCCAGCGCAGAAAGAATCGCTTCGAGAGAACCGCGCACGTCTGCCTTCAGAACAACCGGCAGGACCTTGCGCTCACCCGCTTCCATATCGGCAAACATGTTCTCGAGCTTGGCCGCCTGCTGGCGACGCATACGCTCGCGACGCTCGCTATCGGCGCGCTGCTCCGCCACTTCACGCGCTTTGCGCTCGTTGGCAACGACCATGAAATCATCACCGGCATTCGGTGTGCTATCCAGACCCAGCAGCTCGACCGGAGTAGACGGACCCGCTTCCTTGACGCTCTTGCCAAGTTCATTGGTCATCGCCCGCACACGACCATAGCTCTGGCCGGCCAGTACGATATCGCCTCGGTTCAGGTCACCGTTCTGGACCAGCAGGGTGGCGACAACACCACGACCTTTTTCCAGACGGGACTCAATGACAACGCCGCGCGCCGGAACACCGACTTCTGCCTTGAGCTCGAGCATCTCAGCCTGCAGGGAGATGGCTTCGAGCAATTCGTCAATGCCCTGACCGGTATGCGCAGATACCTCGATAAACTGGGTATCACCGCCCCAGTCTTCCGGAATCACTTCTTTCGCTGCCAGCTCGTTCTTCACACGATCCGGATCAGCTGCCTCTTTATCACACTTGTTGATGGCCACAACCAGCGGCACACCAGCAGCCTTGGCGTGCTGGATCGCTTCCTCGGTCTGCGGCATCACACCATCATCGGCGGCCACTACCAGGATGACCACGTCGGTCGCCTGGGCACCGCGGGCGCGCATCGCGGTAAACGCGGCGTGTCCCGGTGTATCCAGGAAGGTGATTTCACCCTGGCTGGTCTTAACGCGGTACGCACCGATATGCTGGGTAATACCACCGGCCTCACCAGAAGCCACTTTCGCTTCGCGAATGTAATCCAGCAGCGACGTCTTACCGTGGTCGACGTGACCCATCACCGTCACAACCGGCGCACGGGAAACTTCCTTACCGGAAGCCTGCTCGACTTCTGCCATCAGGCTGTCTTCCAGCTCAGTCTCGGAACGCAGCACCACAGTGTGGCCTAGTTCTTCGACCAGCAAGGTCGCGGTATCGCGATCCAGTGCCTGGTTGATGGTGACCATTTCGCCCATTTTCATCAGGCGCTTGATCAGCTCACCAGCCTTCATATTCAACTGCTTGGCCAGTTCGCCAACAGTAATGGTTTCACCCAACTGGACTTCGTACACCTGTTTTCCTGTCGGCCGTTTGAAGCCGTGTGTGTTCTTGATCTTGAGGGTCGGGCGCGACAGAGAACGCGTACTGCGCTTTTCGTCCTCGTCCTCGAAAACTTCCAGCGCCTGATCGTACAGAGCGGTCTTGCTGGATTTCTTCGGTCCCCCTTTGGGCGCACGACGACTGCGGCGCTTGCGTGGTTCTTCCTCTTCGCTCGGCGCAGCCTCGGTGGGCGCGGCCTCTATCTTGCGACGCAGGGAAGGCTTGGCCTTGGTGGTATCAGCCTTGGCGGTGCGTTTTTCTTCCGCCGCACGACGTTCTTCTTCTGCGCGTGCCTTCTTCTCTTCTAGCTCTTTGGCATCGCGGGCGTCCTGCTCTTTGCGACGTTCCATCGCGGCAATACGCATTGCCTCAATATCATCCACATAGCTGGAACGCACAGGCGCCGGCTGTTCTGCAGGCTTCTCTGCCGCCGGCTCCGCGGCTTGTTCTTCACTGGCCGCCTGAACAGCTTGCGCCTCTGCCGCTGCTTTCGCGGCAGCTTCCGCTTCAGCCGCAGCACGCGCTTCTTCAGCCGCTCGCTCGGCTTCCTGACGCTCACGCTCCGCCTGCTCTGCGCGCAGGCGCTCCTGTTCGGCCTGCGCTGCCGCCGCGGCTTCCTGCTCTGCGCTGGCCGCTTCTGGCGCCTCCGCGGTAGCTTCTTCCGCTTCAGGACGTTTTACGTAGGTGCGCTTCTTCCGCACTTCGACATTGACGGTCTTACGGCCAGTGCCCGAGCCGGTTTTCAACGTCGTCGTGGTCTTGCGCTTGAGGGTAATTTTGCGAGGTGCCGCCTCCTTATCCCCGTGAATCGTCTTCAGGAATTTGAGCAGGACCTGCTTCTCCTCATCCGACACAACTGCGTCGACGGAGTCATGGGGCAAACCCGCTTCTTTCATCTGCTTGAGCAGACGCTCCTCGGTGGCACCAACCGATTTGGCGAGTTCGCTAACTGTTACTTCGGCCATTCTCTCTCCTAAAAGTCACTTGGTCGGAGGTTTTCTTTTCTCAATTTACATGACGGTGTCCCGTTGGGCCCCTCAACAGGGCCCCACTACTGGAGGTAAAGCGATGCTTATGCCTCGTCACCACTGTCATCGGCAAACCAGGGTTCGCGCGCTTTCATGATCAGCGCTGCGGCTCGCTCCTGGTCAACCCCCTCGATATCCAGCAGATCATCAACCGCTTGCTCTGCCAGGTCTTCCATGGTCGCAATGCCACGGCTTGCCAGCTGGTAGGCCAGCTGACGATCCATACCTTCCATACCCAGCAGGTCTTCCTGCGGTTCGGAGGCATCCAATTTTTCCTCTGAGGCCAACGCCTGAGTCAGCAGGGCGTCCTTGGCACGGGCGCGCAGCTCTTCAGCGATTTCCTCGTCGAAGCCCTCAATACCGATCATTTCCTCAATGGGTACGTAGGCGACCTCTTCCAGAGAAGTGAAGCCCTCTTCCACCAGCACGCCAGCCACGTCCTCGTCGATATCCAGACGTTCCATGAAGACTTCCATGATACTGCCGGACTCGGCTTCCTGCTTCGCCTGCCACTCGTCAACGCCCATGACATTGATCTGCCACTGGGTCAGCTCGGAAGCAAGGCGCACATTCTGGCCACTGCGGCCAATTGCCATCGCGAGGTTCTCCTCCGCCACAGCCACATCCATAGAGCCGGCGTCTTCGTCCACCACGATGGACTCGATTTCTGCCGGGGCCATGGCATTGATCACGAACTGGGCCGGGTTCTCGTCCCACAGGACGATATCCACACGCTCACCAGACAGCTCATTGGAGACCGCCTGTACACGCGCACCGCGCATGCCCACACAGGCACCGACCGGATCGATACGACCATCATTGGTGTTCACTGCAATCTTGGCGCGCAGACCCGGATCACGGGCAGCGCCCTTGATCTCGATGACCTGCTCGGCAATCTCCGGCACTTCAATGCGGAACAGCTCAATCAGCATTTCCGGGCAGGAGCGGCTCAGCATCAACTGCGGGCCCCGGGCCTCTGGATCGATCTGCAGCAGGATGGCACGTACCCGGTCTCCCAGACGGAAGATCTCACGACCCACCAGCTGGTCCCGCGGCAGACGGGCTTCCGCGTTATTGCCGAGGTCAACAGCAATAAAGTCGCGGGTGACTTTCTTTACGGTACCACTCAGCATTTCGCCAACGCGGTCGCGATATTCCTCAACCACCTTGGCGCGCTCGGCTTCTCGAACCTTCTGCACGATCACCTGCTTGGCGGTCTGTGCGGCGATACGGCCGAACTCGACATTCTCTACCTGTTCGCGGTAAACGTCACCGGCTTTCAGCTCGGGATCTTTCTCGGCAGCCTCTTCCAGGGTGAACTGGGTACCCAGTTCCGCCAGAGTGTCGTCATCGACAACCTCCCAGCTACGGAAGGTCTCATAATCACCGTTACTGCGATCGATGATGACTTCAACGGTGGATTCCTCGTCGTAGCGCTTCTTGGCCGCGGTGGCGAGTGCCGCCTCAATGGCCTGGAAGATGATTTCCTGATCAACGCCTTTCTCGTTGGAAACCGCCTCAGCTACCAGCAAGATCTCTTTATTCATGCAGCTGTGCCTCTAATTCGCCTGATCCCAGGCGCCTACTCGTTACTCAGAACTGGTCGATGCTCAGTAAACTGAGCCGTTATTTGGAAAACTGGGGAATGATATTCGCTTTCTCAATGCTGTCGATCGGCAACAGGTATTCGTTCTCGCTGTCGACCCGCAACACGATCTCATCCCCCTCAACACCGGCAAGTAATCCCCGCCATTTGCGCTGACCATCAAGCGGCATACGCAGGCGTACTTCTACCTGGGCGCCGAGAAAACGCTGGTAATGCTCCAGCTGGTACAGCGGGCGATCCATACCCGGAGAAGAAACCTCCAGGGTGTAGTTGCCGCTGATGGGATCCTCTACATCCAGTACCGCACTTGCCTGACGACTGACTTTTTCACAGTCCTCAACAGCGATTCCCTCGTCGGAATCGATATAAATCCGC
This sequence comes from Microbulbifer sp. ABF4_148, assembly GCF_056158985.1. NCBI lineage: Bacteria > Pseudomonadati > Pseudomonadota > Gammaproteobacteria > Cellvibrionales > Microbulbiferaceae > Microbulbifer > Microbulbifer sp. ABF4_148. The sequence continues at coordinate 1,616,207 of NZ_JBSWUI010000001.1, read as the reverse complement.
AACAAAGCATTGCGGCCGTGGGTCTGGTACTCAATACCCCACAGCTCGCAGCCCAGTGAAGCTACCACTGGCGCCAGAAGTTGTTCCAGCTGTTCGCGCTTGCTCGCCATCTTTATCACCACATTACCGGCTGGGGTTTCTTGTCTCTTGGTAGGCTCGCGTGGAAATCCGTCATTTCCAAGCCAGAAACCAACTTATCAACCCCACAAACAAAAAATGGGCTGGGAAGCCCGGCCCACGGTCCGAATGTCAAACCGCGGCGCCTACTTCCGGCCCATTCGGATGCCGTATCCGGCAGATACGAAAAAGCCCCTAACAGGGGCTTCAAACGCGGAATACTAACACATACTGCAGTATTCCAAATTTGGTAGCGGGGGCAGGATTTGAACCTACGACCTTCGGGTTATGAGCCCGACGAGCTACCAGGCTGCTCCACCCCGCATCAACTCTTTTTGGTAGCGGGGGCAGGATTTGAACCTACGACCTTCGGGTTATGAGCCCGACGAGCTACCAGGCTGCTCCACCCCGCACCAGCTTGAGAAGCAAAGCCTGGTTGTCTTTACTTCCCTGCGGTGGGTCACCCCAACCGCTCAAGAGGCTGCGCATTCTATTGGCGCGGCCTCAGGGAGTCAAGACACTTTTGGCATTCATTTACACTTTGCCCGCTTCTCGCCCTGGCCCCAATTATAGGTGGCGACTCGGGGTATAGGTAGCAATCGCGACAGCACGGGCCAGCGACCGTATTGACCCGTAAAAACCCATCCCGTCAGCGCGCATACTGGCGCGAATGCCATCAAAAAGGCTAAGCTGACGGTTCCACGAGAATGGCGGGCCGGGATTTGCCCTCCAGGTGGAACCCAATGCCATGCAGGGAGCACCGCAGTGAAAGCCATCGGTTTTTATCACCACCTTCCGATTCGCGACGAGAAATCGCTGGTCGATCTTTATCTGGACCGCCCTCAGCCCGGCCCCCGCGACTTGCTGGTCTCGGTTCAGGCCATTGCCGTCAATCCGGTTGATACGAAAGTGCGCATGGCACAGGCTGCAGGAAGCCCCGCTGACCCCTCCCCGCGGATCCCCGGCTGGGATGCCGCCGGTGAGGTCATTGCCGTCGGTTCAGACGTGGAACATTACCAGCCCGGGGACCGCGTCTACTATGCAGGCGATATCAACCGTCCCGGCTGCTACGCCGAGATGCAACTGGTCGATGAGCGTATTGTCGGCAGCATGCCAGACAACCTCGACTATGCCGCCGCAGCGGCGATCCCGCTAACTGCACTGACCGCCTGGGAAGCCCTGTTCGAGCGCCTGGCGATCTGCCCAAACGGCGGCAACGCCGGCCAGACGATCCTGCTGGTAGGGGGAGCCGGAGGGGTTGGATCCATCGCCATTCAAATGGCACGCAAGCTGGCGGGACTCAAAGTCTACGCCTCGGCATCCCGCACCAAGTCCAGCGTGTGGATCAAGCAACGGGGCGCACACCATGTCGTCAACCACCGTAACCCGCTCGATAAAGAGTTGCGCGACCACGGCGTTTCCGGCGTCGACTACATCCTGTGCATGAACAACACCGACGAACACTGGCAGGCGATGACCACCGCCATCGCACCACAAGGTCACATTTGCTCGATTGTCGAAAATCGCGAGCCACTGGCGCTGGAGCAGCTCAAGAACAAGAGCGCCTCGTTCAGTTGGGAGTTTATGTTTACCCGCTCAATGTACCGGACCGCCGACATGGCGGTACAAAGAGAGATATTGAATCGGGTAGCTGGACACGTAGAAGAAGACGTTTTGACATCTGCGGTTAATCAGAACCTCGGCACGATCAACGCCAGTAACCTGCGCGAAGCCCACCGATTGCTGGAAAGCGGCAGCACCATTGGCAAGATCGTTCTGCAGGGCTGGTAGCCAGCCCTGCAGAACATCGCCGGATCAGAGTTTACCGATCGCGTTGATGAAGAAACCCTGGCTATCGTAATCCATCTGGGTCAGGTCGTCGGAGAAGTCGGTAAAGTTATAACCCGCCCCCATTTTCAAGTGCCGCCCCATCTGGCGATAGACCCCGATCAGGGCACCGCTACGGCGGTCTCCCGCATCCGGCAGATCCAGCAGACGGCCCTCGATCAACAGATCCCACTTGTGCACAAAATGCCAGTCGGCACGCAACACCGTCAGGCTCGCGCGGCTATCAAAAAATTCGGGATCCTGCCGGTCCTGACTCAACTGTCCGAGTCGATAGGCGTACTTGCCACCAATCGTCCAGCGACGGCTCAGGTCGTAGTTCGCATCCACCGAGAAGATATGGCTTTTCTGCACAAACTCCGCCGCGGTGTTTTCCACGGTGACCTGCCCCGCGGTGGGCACGTTATAGAAGTAGGTGTACTTCGCCAGCGCGTTCAGTCGATCATTCTCCACCGGCCGATAGGCATAGCCCATCACCGCCTCGGTGAAGCGCCCATCATAGAACTGCCCCTGGGAGCTGCGACTGTCAGAAACATTGAGCTTACCCACGAAGCGCCAGTCGGGGCTGATCTGGTAACTGGCAGTATTCTTTAACAACCAGGTATCGCGCTCGGTTTCACTGACAGTCTCGTTATCGACAGGCGTTTCCATGATGTCATTGCGGAACTCCAGCGCGGAGGACACACGGATCGCGTCCGCGTTGTACCCAACGCTAAAGCCAAGGGCACGTCGGTCGGTCTGCGCCCCGGTACGCGGGTCCTCAAGGCTGCCAGCCTCGAGCGAGGCCCCATAGTGCCAGCGATCACTGGGAGCAAGATCCATCCCCAACGCGTGGGTCAGGCCCGAGGCAATATCGCCATGGCTATAGCGTTCTTCCCCATAGATATTCAGGCTGTCGGAATAGCGGCTGCGGAAGCCGCTACTCATATTCCCGCGACGCGCACGCACGCCGGTATCACTGCGCTCATTATCGAGGGTGTAATTCAGATAAAGGCTGGTGCGATCACTGACGAGAAAATCGGACCCCAGTCGAGCGGCGGTACCCGTGTCCCCACCGGAGAGTTCACTGTCGAGAGTGAGGCGATCACTGACCCGGTAAGCACCACCGAATCCCACCCGATTGTTGTCTTCGCGTGTGCCGGTCACCTCCAGCGTTTGCTGTACATAGCCAAAGGCTCGCCAGTCGGCACCGGAATCGTAACTGGCCTCCACCGCCATATCTGTCCGATCCCCCTGCGTCTGCGTGGGCGCAACCACCGGGGAAAGGTCCTCGCGGGTATCGGTACGAGTACCACTGGTCACCCGCCAGCGATCGTTAATACGGTAACCAACGGCCACATCCAGTGCACTGGTCTGCAGCCCATACTCGCGCTCGTTGGTATCCGCCTTCAGGCTGACATCAAAACTTTCACCAACCGGCAAGTTGACGCTGGCCCCGGACTGCACAGTTTCTCCCAGCACCAGTTGACCGGGCGCGGCAAAGCCCGCTTCCCGCTGCTGATGGTAGAAAGTACCGCTGCCTGCCACACCGTCGAAAAAGTCATTCAGCTGCAGACTGCCTTCAATACGCGATGCCCCGGCACTGGCATTGGGATCTGGCAGGGGCATTTGCTGGTCGAAACTAAAGCCGCCGTCATAAGAGGTAATGCTATCAAGGTTCCCTCCCTCACTGGCTGCCGACTCGACCTTCACCCAGCTGCCGGCACTCATACGGAGTGTGAGGTCCACACCCTGCAGGGACGACTCGCTATCTTCCTCGTCCTGACGCGTTCCACTGACGCCCACTTTTACATGATCGCCAATCCAGTAGTGCGCACGACCACCGACTGCCAGCGTGTCCATCTCGCGGAAACCCGGCGAGTATTCATAGCGCGCAACCAGAAACTGTGGATTACCGTTGTAAGAACCATCCTGAATGAGCAGGTTATCGTTGGCGATTGCCGATAGCGGTCGGTTGAGCAAAACCCGCCCCTGGATGTAGTCCACATCGTAATCGATCACCGGCGTCAGGTTGCGCACCCCCAGCACGAGGCCGGAATCCTTGTCACGCACCTCCACACGCAGGCGTTCGGAGCCGGTCAAAATATCCTGGTGTCGCAGGAAATACAGTGACCCGCCTGTCCCACGGAATTCATCGCGTCCGGCAATGGTTCCCGGTTCCGCACTGAAACCGTCGACCTGGAAACGCTTCTCACCAAAACTGGTGACCGCATCGGACTCGAAGTGGCCATTGGCGCCGTACAAGGCGCGGTCGATATGGGCCAGCTCATTATCGGTATATGCGGCCTTAAAATTGCCCCACATCCCATAATCATCGTAATTGGACAGCTTGATATAGAACTTGCCCGACGTCGGCGCTTCTTCGACGACGGTGGAATCGTCACCAAACGTCGGGTAGTAAAGATCAGAGTCCAGACGACGGAACAGCGCTTCCGGTGTTTTTTCCATAAAATTGGAAAACAACTCATCCACCGGCCCCTCACGGGTATCCGCGCTGGCGGCCAAGCGCCAGCCATCACCGAAAGAACCACTGGTGTAGAACGCCAGCCGCCCATCGTAGCTGACCGAGTTGTCATAATGGCTTTCGTCACCGGTCACCAGCGCCGCCGGGCCATTGGTGTCGTCCGCAGCAATGGTGAGATCCGCGATACCCACGGTAAACCAGTCATCATTCCGGAAGCGCACATCGCGCAGGAATAACTCGCCATTCCCCTCTTGATCCAGTAATGCCACCTCAACGGTATGCAGTCCTTTGTCGAGGATCTGCTCGGCAACAAAATCTCCGCTCTCATTCACCGGCACTGCCTGGCCTGCCAGCCAGACACTGTGTCCCGCGGGGACCTGGGCACCGTTTACCAGCACAGAATTGCCACGCAACGGAATCGCCTGTCGGGCCAAACGGTTTTCCCCATAGCCGACAAGCAGCTCCCGCGCCGCCTGGCTTTGCTCGGGGGACAACTCGACCCGATCCACCAACCAAAGGTCCTGCGCACGGGTCTCATCGTAGCGCCCCTCGGCGTCATAAACTCGCAGCACATACTGCAACTTTTTCAGCGGTGCCTGAAAAGCCTCCAGATCCGCACTCCAGCTTGCCTCTCCATTGGCATCGAGCGCGACAACCGCGAGCGGCGTATCCCGTGTCGACTGGTCTTCCTCGAACAGGCGGACTTCCGCCTTCTCAATAAACGCGGGGTAATTACTGTGACTCTTGAAGAAAACGCGACTGTCATCAAACTCGGTTTGAATATCATCCGCGTAGCGAATCGTAGTGGGCCAGGCACTGACATTCAGGCGTGGCTGCATTTTCTGGTTGTCGAAGCGGAACTGGATATTGGCCTGCTCCAGCGCGACATCGGTGCAGCGCTGCAGGTCGGCAGAATTCTTGTAAGGATCGTATTCCGGACTGCCGTCAACGGTAATTCGCATCAGGTTGAGCGCATAGGGGTTATTCGTTTGCGCTTCGCGCTCTATACGCTCAATCTCTACGTCATCTCTCTCGGCCAGAATCGCGAGTTCGTCATACAGCACTTCAACTTCGACCCTGGCCTCGCCGCTATTCAGGAAACCGCTGGCAACCACACTCTCGCTCTGCACATGGCCGCGACCGATAAACTCTACCTGCGCCGCATCGAGACCGAGGCGCTGCTGTACCAGTTCCATGGCGCGACGCGCGCGCGAGCGCGACAGGCCAATATCATCCTGGTAGACCATGGCTTCACGGCGCTCCAGGGCGACATTATCGGTATAACCGACAAAGCCCAGGCGCACGTTGGCCTTGCCCGAAACCTCCGCCATCACATTGCGGATCTGCATCAACTGCGCCTCTGAAACCTGAGGTTTGCCATCGGCAAAACGCAGCACCGGAAGCGCTCCGGTTGGCGACTCGTGGGAGACCGTCATCGTCTCCGCGGCAGCGCTCTCCGGGCACGCCTGAACGCCATGCCCCGCTGACTCCATCGGGTCGTCGTACCAGAACTCCACCTCTACCCGACTGTTCAGCGCCCGGCCCTTGCCGGTGTCATTTCCAGCCAGCGGTTGCGCGCTCCCCTTTCCGACGCTGGTCACCGCAAGATCGGGTAATCGCAAGGCGTCGCGGACTGCCAAAGCGACACGGCGAGCATCCGCTGCAGAGCGCTGCTGTACTTGCTCGCTATCCTCGGCACCGGGCAGCGCCGCACTGTGGCCGACGAAGTGCATCACAAGATTGCCCTTGTCCGCCAGATTCGCACGCACCTCGGCGATTCGGCGAATAAACTCCTGCGGCACGGCTGCCTGGCCCGGGACCTGGCGCAACGGCGTGACCAGGTTCTTCAGGCGTGCCCGTTGCTCACTCCCATTGGTGTAATTCAGGCGACATACGGTTTCCTGACGACACACCTGAACACGGTTCAATTGCAGCGCCTGCTGACGCACCAGTTCGGCCTGCGCGTCCTCGTCGAGCTCCTCATAGGTGAGCTGCACTTCGACGCGGCGATTCAGGGCTCGACCGGTCTGGGTAATGTTGTCGGCGAGTGGCTCGGCTTCGCCGCGTCCCTCGAATGTCACCGACTCAGCGGGCAACTCTAGTGCCGCACGGATGGCCTCTGCCACTATCTCGGCACGAGCACTCGAGAGTGTTTCGCGATCCCCATAATCGTCTAGCCCTTCCGGCGTCATCTCACCGGCGTCTGTGTGGCCGATGACGTGCACACGGACATTGTAGATTTCGCCAAGAGCTTCCAGGTTTGCAGCGAGCTGCTGTAGCGCTTCAGGCGAAACTGCGTCCTGTGGCAAGGTGTAGTACAGCGGATCGATAAATTGCTCGATCACGACCGGGGCAAGTGCTTCGGAAAAGAAGGTTGCATCCTGGCGCCACTGGCGTCGCGGCTGCCCCAGCAACATCGCTTCGGTGTTGGTACCCACCGGCAGTTCGGTAAGTCCCTGCGGTGTCTCTTCACCGACATTGAGTCCCGGAATCTGGCCCCACACCTGCCACCAGGGCGCAGTGCTCTCCGCCGCATTTTCGGTGTCGTCAGCGATCGACAGGGTGGGCACAAGGCCAAAGATCGAAATTGCAATGGCACGCGCCAGGGGCGTCATCGCGGCAGGAAAACGCCTGTTCAACTTAGAGGACATTACTCCCATCCCCCTTTTCTGGGCGGCGCACCGCGTCGCCAGAATATTTCAGTTTCTATGGTCAGTTCGTAGTTATCTCCCGATACCAGCCAGGCCTCGGCTATCTTGGACTTGATCGCCTGCAGGCGCCGGTCCACCAGTTCGGGAGATTCAATTTCTGCCAGGTAGGAGAGTCGCAATACCGAGGGCGCCTCTCGCAATTTTTCCTGCAGTAACCCAAGCCTCGATTGCCACTGCGGCCTCAGCTCGGTAGTACCGGGTTCGAATACTGCCTCGGCAAGATCCAGACGCACGACCCGATGCAGACCGGCACCAAAATTGAACTCGATCATCTTGCCTCGGGTTGCCCGCTGAACACGCGGGTTCTCCGTCGTCAGGCGATAACCGCTGGGCAGGCTGCGATCGTCAAGCTTCAACACGAAGTTGGAGCCGCGATCCTGGTTGGGCACTACGGCACAGGTAATATGGAAACGGCCATGAGCATCGGTGGTGGCGTTCAGGCCAGTGGCACTGACCACCCGCGCACCGGGAACCCCACCCTCACCACGGTCCTGGTAGCCATTCATATTGCGATCATCAAATACTTTGCCAATCACATCGGTACAGTCGAAGGTCGGGTCCGGTACCACGCGTACTGTCGCAGCAGCCTCACCCGAAGCCTGCTGCCCGGATAGGCCATTGAACAACCGCGCCCTATTGACATATTCACCTTCTCCGACACCCGATCCAACGACCAGTAGTAGCTGCAACTTTCGTCTCTGTTCTGCCTCTACACGCAAATCACTCCAGCGTAACTGCAAACCATTGATCTCAGGCTCAATCGCCTCTCCGTCAATGCGAGCGGAACCAGCGATGTATTTAAAACCTGCCGGGAAGAAATCCACCAAACGCAGATCTGTCAGCGGAACAGGAAGCGTATTGCCAAAAGTAATGGTGTATGGGACCAACTGGCTACGTGTCACATTCAACATCGCCGCGGTCTTGGTGATCGACAACGCACCTTCGAGCTCCGGATCCACGGCAATATGGTTATTAAACAGCTGACTGTCTCGAGGTAACTGTTGGTCGCTCAGCGTCAGACGCAAATAGTAGTCGGTGGTCAAATCCCGTGCGGCGACACTCACCGGTGGCGGAGAGGAAGAAGACTGCGCTTCACAATGATCTGCCGTCGCGGGCACCGCATCAGCCGCGCTGCCGATGCAGGCCGCAACGTCAAAGCCGGCACTAGAGCCATCCGTTTGCGGCGGAATAATGGCCGAAGGGCCCGCCACATAGTTCTCACCAGGCATCTCTACCTGAATCAAGTAGTCCGCGTTGGCGGGACATGCAGCGCTGCTGAAATTAATGTCGAAACGATAATGACCACTTGCAAGCGTCACCTGATGCTGCTGCTTGTCGTCATCGAAGCAGTTGCCCGGGAGCTCCGTGCCAGAAGATGCTCGAACCATTGTCAATATTGCACCAGCAACGGGAGCACGCAGCACCGAGTCATAAACCACGCCGTTAGGCGCTATGGGAAGGTTCAGAGCTTGCAGATTGGCTCCGGACCCGACGAAAATCTCGCGAATTGCCTGAGGCGCATTTTCATAGTCAGAATCCGCATATCCCAGAGCAGCGGTATTTGCGCCGGCATTAGGCGCAGAAAAACGCAACCAATACGCTTGCTCCCCGTCGGCGGGGGTCATTCCCGACATATTGGGCAGAAGCCCATTAAACTGGAAATAGCCATCGCTATCGCTTTGGACGATTTCGAGCAGAGTGTTGCCGAGATACAGCTCTACGCTCCACTCCTGCAACGCCGGTTCCTGCCCATCCAACGTACGACTGAAGTTCACATCCTGCCAGAGGTATCCTCCCAGATTGGCAATACCAGGTGTGCCACCAACATCAATAGAAACAGAGGCCTCTGCGCTCTGCAGTGGATCATTCCACTCCACAATCGCGGTATTGAGCACCGTATAACCAATGGCAAGATTTTCCGCGAGTATCGCCTGGAAACGCAGGGTCGCCTCCGCCCCTGGCATCAGCTCCCCGTAGGTAGCGCCGATGTCAGCGGTAATGACACTGCCAGTCACCAGAATACCGTCTGTCAATCCATTCAGCTGGGCCGAATCGGCGACATAGGTGAGTACCCCATCGCCAGCAACCAACAGATCATCAATGATCACAGCCATGTTCACCGGCACAGCACTGATATTGGTAATCGTTACCAGATACTCCAGTGTCGCACCCGCTTCCGCCGCGCCACCGCCAACAACAGAAACTTCTTTGATGATCGACAGCTGTTGTGCATCACCAACGACAACTTCGGTTGGCTGTGCACCATTAGAAGGATCTCCATCGGCATCGGTCAACGTGGCAGGCACCTCCATCGTTGAGAGGCTGCCCTGATTACTGATGATCGTTCCCCGCGGAGTATCTGCGTCAATCATCACATCAAAGGTAATCGTTGCAGACTCACCGGAACTCAAAATGCCTTCAGCAGCACCAGGCAGAGGCGGCGTCAGATTATCCGACGATACCGGCATTCCGCTGTCCAGAGGCGACGTACCACCGGTATTGTCGTCAATGGCAAAACCATTCAGGGTCGTACTGTTCGCAACATAAGTGGTATTAGCTGGCACCTGGTCGAGCAACTCAGCCAACGTTGCATCAATGCCGCCATTGTTGGTGATCTGGATCGTGTAACGGAGGGTATCTTCAGGGTCGACGACACCGGCGGAAACATTATCCACTGCGATCTCAACGGTCTTGTGCACGATCAGCAATGGAACATCACCGACAACATCAACCGTGGGATCATTCGGTGCCTCGGTTGTCGGGTCATCAGACAGTACTTCCGTAAAGTCTCCACTACCGGCACCCGCGCCATTGAGGTACGCCTGGTTGGAAATCAGAGTTCCGTCACTGACGTCATTGATCGTTACATCGAAGGTAATCGTGGCAATGCCGGCACCTCCCCCTGCAGGGTCAGCCACCAATTCGCCTTCGCTTGCATCAACGGACTGGAGCTCCAAACCAGCAGTCAACGGCGATGTGCCATCAACATCGGCAACCGACTCACCGTTCAGCAGAGTCGAGCCCGCAACATAAGTTGTATTGGCCGGTACCTGATCTCGAAGAATTGTCTGCACCGCATTCTCACTACCGACGTTGTCGATTATGATCGTGTAGCGCAGGGTATCCCCGGCCAACAGCAGCTCCGGATCATTCGTGAGATCTTCAGAAAGCTTCTCAACGACAATTTCTGGTGCTGATTGCACCGTTATTGCTGTTGGATCTTCATCGCCGCTCAGCTGCGGATCATCGGCACCATTGATATTTGGATCGTCACTGTCGAGCGGCAACTGACCCGGCAACTGCGCTTGCGCCTGATTCAGAATCACGGTATCGCTGTCAATCACATTCGCCAGAGCAATCTGGTAAACAATCTGAATCTCTTCGCTACCGGAACCGGTTGCACCGAGCTGCAAGTTATCGAGATTCAGCAGACCACTACCATGTACGCCGCCCATCGGATCGATGGTAACGCCAGCCGTATCCGGAACACTGGTTACCTGTAACGTTCCGGTCTCAAATAACGGCAAGCTGTTCAGTCTGCCAAGTTCGTCAGAAACCACAATGCCATCGATATCAAGGTCACTGAGATTACGTAGCGTCAGTGTGTATTGCAGGACATCTGCAGGACTCGCCAAAACGCCCGGGTCTTGCGCCGTCGTGACATTGGCAACCGATTTATAGAACGCGACATTGGGAACTGCCGCCGTCGTCGTATAAACATCTTCGTGGTCGAGTGTACCCGGTGTACCATCTACCGGCTGCGGACGGGTGTATTGACGTGCATCCGGACCGTTACTATCCCAGCTGAACCAAACATCAACGCCAGCGATATTAGTCAGCGAACTGCCATCCACCGTATCCGCATCCAGATACGCATCGTACGTCACGAGCAAATGGTGATCTGCTGGCAGCATGGCAGCAGCCCCGGCAGTAGTAATCTCCAGCTGGCAAGTACCCTCTGTAAACACCACTGTAAAGTCACTGTCGATCGCCAGCGTCGCTACCGGGTTGCCACCACTATCGACAATGGCAGCAGCAAAATTTTCCGGAGCGGTTTCACACATGCCGCCGGGATCTGTATCCGGCAACAGGTCGATGACGTGGAGATCCCAGGCCGGGCCCATACCGGTATTGTGCAAATCCAGTTGGAAGCTGCCAGGCAAGCCGGACTGAACGGTTACCGGGCCAGTCTTGGTCAGGGTCAGGCGGGTAGGCTCGACGACTTGCATGTCGGAAGTGGTATTGCCACCACCTGTGCCCTGCCCACCTGCGGCATCATCGTCATGGAAGTTGTAACGGTAGCTGGCACTATTGCTAAACAGCAGACCATCGACATTCGGCGGATCGGTATCACGCAGGCGCACGGTGATATCAACCACCACCTGTTCATTTGCTGGAATATCGATGCCATTGGTACCGTCACCAATCACCAGGACAGACTCATCACCGCTGTTAGTGGGCGTAAAGTCCGCACTACCTGACACTTTAACCGCATCTACAAACACCAGGTCGGCAGCGGCGCCTGCAAGGTTCAGTAGTACCTCAACATCATTGAGCGAGGCGTTCTGTGGTGTACCGGGAATGGTAACGCGATAGCGGAATGGCTCACCGATTGAAGCCGTCGGCTGTGTATTTTCGATAAGCAGATCCGCCGCGCTGGGAGTATTGAACTGCACAGCCTGCGGCGCGGAGGGACCATAATCCTCCCGCATATCGATAGAAACACTACTGTCGCCTAGCGAGGATAAGTCATCGTCATCGAGTGAGTAGTAAACCTGTACCTGTGCAGCATTCTGCAATAACAGACCCGCAGCCAGATTACTGTCTGCCTGAACACGATAAGTCATTTCCAGAGTCTGTCCCGGCAGGATGGCGTACCCGGTACCAGCACCAAAATCCCATACGACCTCGCCGGTCGCGACATCATAGTCCGGGTCGATAATCCCAACTGCCGCACCGTTAACCGTCAGCGATTCGACGCTTACACCCGCCATACGCAGGCCAACGGGAATCACATCCCGCAGAACCGGATCATAAGCCGGGGCCGCACCGGTGTTGCTAACGATTACCGAGTAATCGATAACCTGACCCGGCGTCAAGGTGCTGCCATCGGCCGGGCTTGCACTCAGTACCAATGCTAGCTCTGGTTGCAACAGGTCGAGAGTCTGGCTGCTGTTGAGTGACACCGGGCCGGTAGCGATATCGAAAACAAAGTCGACACTATTCGTCAGCGGGGTGTTCGCTGCTGGCCAGGGGTTCGCGTCCTGATTGAGTACTCGTGCACGATAGTGAATAACAAAGTCATTATTGGCACTGTCGTTGTCGCCGGCATTAACCAGGTCAACAATATTCCAGCTAACAGTGGTCGGCCCGGCCACGGGGTCGCCGGATGGTATAGCTTCCGCAATTTCCGCATGTATGAACGGTGCAGTTGCAGCGAAAGGCGCATTAGCGACTCCATGAATCGAAAGGGTTTTTTCAAAAACCATTCCCTGCGGTAATAAATCCGTCACCACCGCGTTCGGGTGGGCGCCTTCCTGCAGACTAAGGCGTACTTCGTAGTCAACGAGGTCACCAACTCGAAGTTGCGGATCGGTATCCACGAAACTATCAGCAAGACGCGTTTTTCGTAGGGTGGTGCTATTCGCTATGGTCTGCTGCACCGCACCCAAAAGAACATAGTCGTTGAGACCGCCCGTTCCATCGGAGCCGTTCCGCTCGAAAGGTCCTGTGTTGTCATCGTCAAGACTTGTCCACTCAATCTGGCTATTTGCCGACAGCACAGCAGCTGCGAGCGCACTATCGAGTACCAATACGTCATAGACCAGCGCAGCACTGGCGCCTGCAGCAATATCCAGATTTTGATCACTGACCTCCCATTGCAGGCGTTGCTCGGTAGCCACACCATCGCCGGTGACAACCGGATCCGCAATCGATACACCGGCGAAGGTCGCACTGCCGGAGATATAAACCATGCCACTAGAAAGCTGCTCTGCCACACTCAAGTCAAACGCATCCGTGGCACCGGCAATTTCCGCCATATCCAGCGTCACGCGCAGGATGTCACCCGCGTCCGGCGCCACCCCGGGATTAGTCTGATTATCAAGACTTTTCGTCAGGGCCAATTGCGGCTCGACGATCGTAAGGGGCTCTGCCGAGCCACTACCACCATCTACCGCCGATCCCCCATCCGTGGCGGCGTAGGTATAGCTAGCCTGATTGATAACACCGTGTCCCTGTTGCGAAACAGGTTCATTCACGACACGTGTGCGAATCTCAATCTGTGCCTGACTACCGGCAGGCAGCAGGTCCAGAGATAATCGCAGGCTATTACCAACGGAATTGTCGGTCAGAGTCAGTCCATTCAGCTCCTGAACCAGGACCACTTCCAGACTGTCATCAAGAACGTCAGTGATTTCCAGATCGTAGATCGCCGCGGCAGTATTACTGGCAGGCACCAGCAACTGATACACCACCTCTTCACCGATAGCCGCAGTACCATCTGCTGGCAGCACTAGAATTTTTTGCAGCGGATCCACACTGGTGGGGGCGGTAGCCATCAGGTAGGGCGCAGGCAAATTGACCGGCCCATACCGTTGAGCGTCCGCCGGAGGCTGCGACCAGTACTCATCTACTACAAAGCTGTTCTGCCAGTTACTGTCACCGGGCACATCGATGTGAAAACCAATGTCGTAATCGACGGTGACACAACTACCCGCAGGAACTTCCCTGTCCAGTTCGATCTGCATATTGCCATCGCGGGCGGCGGGCGGGGTGTAAGTAAACTCACTGCTATCAACCGCGACACCGTCAATGCTGACCTGCAAATTGGCAACGCTGGTTTCATCCATTTCCCAGGCGAGATCATCGGTGAGTCGAAGACCATAGGCAGGCGCGCCCCCGACATTGCAGGCCTCAAGCTGGAAACGCATGATGTCCCCAGTAAGATCCATAACCAGGTATGGGGTTGGGCGTCCGTCCCGATCACTCTTGATCAGGTTGTCAACGACTGGCTGGGCCACCGTGATGACCGTACTACTCTCGAGACGCGCCAGCACTGCCGGATCTGTGGGCGGGTTACCTGCGGCATCCTCGTAGGCCAGAGTAGCCGTGTTGGTGAGCGGAGTCGTTGCTTGATGCGGTATACCCGTATCTTCGGTCACACGCACCACATACTCAATCACCAGCGGGTCGACAGTGCCCAACTCTCTGGTGACATCGCCCAGATCCCACACCAGTGCATTGACATCACCGGCTGTCGGTTGACTGTTGATGGCAAAGCTGTAACCGCCAGCGGCATCATCCACTGTAAAGGATTGCAGAGTCAGGCCAGTTGGCAGAACGTCGGTAACCGATACTGCGTTGGTGGTGCCTGGTTGTAGATTCAGGCGCAACTGGTAAGTGGCAGTGTCACCAACTCGTAGTGTGGCGTCGTCCACAGGAACAAAGCTGTCTTCAATGAATAGCTTTTCCAGACCAGTGCTGTCTTCGCTGTTCACCTGCACAGAGGCAGTCGCACAATAGTCATTCGGATTGGTTGTCGCCGGGCAGCCCAGACCATGACGTTCGTAGGCGGTGTCATCGGTCTCCGAGTCATCGAGGGAAGTCCAGTCGACAGCCACGTCATTCACTACCGGCTGGCCAAAGGCAGATACCACGTCGACCTGGAAAACCAGCTGCAGGACCTGACCCTGCGGCAGATCAAGCAGATTACTGCCGCTATCGCGCCCCCAGGTCAGCGGACCAGACGGGTCACCGGCGGGAGTCACATCGAAGCCGGTCACCGGAGATCCGTTGATGGTTAGCAGTGGAGTAACGTCACTATTGAAACGTAATTCCGGAGGGAGAATATCGACAATATTCAGATCGAACGCATCCGCAGTCGAGGTACCACTATGTGTAACCGTAACCTCGTAGCGTAGAAGGTCACCGCCCTGAGCAATGGTTACAGGGTTACCTACAGCATCGGTGACCGTCTTGCTGATTTCCAGCTGTGGCTCGACGGCGGTCACTGCAGTGGTGGCGTCGCTCAACGTTTGCACTGCGGCATTACCCGCAGCATCGGGCCCGGATCGATACGCAAGGTCAGCAGCGTTCTGCAGGGTGTCACCAGCATTCGTCGACACCGTTTCGTTGTCTACACGCGCAACGTAGGTAATCGTTAAACGCGGCTGAAGATTGTCCGCCGCTGTATCATTCTCGGTCCCTGTGGCAACGCTGCCAATATCCCAGGTAATGGTTCCACTGGAAGCATCGACGGGCAGCCCGGAGAAGTTGCTACAGTCTGCTGCCAGCGCCACACCGTTGACCATCAGTCCCGGATCGTTACTGCTGCAACTCAGGCCGTAGTTCGCATCCCGCGCCAGAAGGTAGCTGGTGCCCCCGGCCGCAAGTTCATCGGAAATCTGCAGGTCATTGGTTACGCCCTCGGGCAAATCGACAACAAGAGAAAATGTCTTGTGCGCGCCTATCGTCGGCAGCACCGCCGTACTGGTATCATTTTTCGTAAATACCAGCCCCGGTACAGAGACAGAACTCGTAGCGGTACTCTCATAGTCGTTCAGAATATCGGACGGGTCACTATTGGGGAGCACACCGATACGCATGCCGTCGGCAACGCCATCTTCACCAATTTCACCTCCGGAATTCAATGCAATATCGCGTCCTGCCAACGACTGCCAGCGAGCGTCAATTGAATTTTGCAGCTCTTCGAGCGGCTCAACATCTTCGCTGTCTGCTGTACCTACAACCCGGATATCGAAAGTAAACTGAACCGGTCCTGCACCCGCTGCCAATTCGTATGGTGTCGCATCGACACGATTCCATCGAAAAATCGGCGCGTTAGTATCACCCCCAAGGAAGTCAACTTGATCGACCCCCACCGCGCTGCCTTCCACGTATCGGAACTTTGTTGCCGTCAGGTCATTCAATACACGCAAATCATACGCAGTGGCCGCGCCGTTATTTGTCGCAGAAACTGTCACCGTCAGAATATCATCAGCATCTGCGGCTGATTCTGACAGTGCAAGTGTCAGGGCAATTTCCGGCTCCAGCACTTCAACCTCATGGGCGCCAAATTCACGGATTACCGTACTACCAGACTCATCGACGTAGGTAAGCTGGGCCGTTGTGCCCGTACCACCATTGACTAGCACGTCCCCATGATTGGTATTCGCGCTGTTCTCCAGCCGCGCGATGAATTCCACCGGAAAGTCGAACAGGCTTCCGGCTACCATTGTCAGTTCCCGGTCGCCGAAATCCCATTCAACAAAGTCTGCTGTGCCGTTGCTGGTACAGGTCGGGGTAACCGTGCCACCGGGCATAATGCCAGCCACATCAAACGGCGGCGCGTCGAGGTCAACCATTGGCGCCTCGACACAACGCATGCCCGCCGGCAGCTCATCGCGTATAACAAAGCTACGCAACTTTGCCGCAGGAATCTGGGCCGTCAGTTGATAGCGGATTTCTTCCCCGACAACCATTTGATCCCTGTTGGGACCGTTCATGGGATCGCTCTGCACAGTACCATTGGACAGCGCCAGTGCCGTTTTAGGTAACGCCTGGACTTCAATAATGCGCATTTGAGCTGTATCAGACGGTTTTTCCCCATAAATTCGCGCACCACCAATCCGAGGGGCATCCGCAAAAAGCGTTCGTGGGTCATTATCATTCCCCACCAGAGGGGCAGTCTGATTACCAGTCTCTCCCGACAGACTGTCATATGCAGTCACTTCTACGCGATTAGTAAACACCTGCTGCGGTGCAACGCTCTCGTGTGGTTTAACCCGGTACAACGCAGTGACAGATTCTCCCGCATCGATCCGCTCCAGGGCGGCAGTGTGCTCAAAAGAGAAAGTGAGTACCGCGGATGTACCACCTTCCTGACAGTGGGTCGCGATATCGTAGTCATCCAGACCGGCAGCGGTACCAACCAACCCCTCGAGGGCAATGCCTTCATCTACACTGCTGTCTCCATCATTGTCGAGGCCGTCAGCATCAAAAGGTCTGACGCACATCTGCCCGGAAGGATCGAGAGTGTCCGTCACCACCACGTCATAAGCCGGTGCACGAACTGCACCGTTGTCATCCGTTCTGTTGGCAATGATTAAACGAAACAGGTAAGTCTGATCCCGGTGCCCCTCATCGGTCAGATCGGTCCAACCGGAAGTACCCTGGGCAGCATCTGGGTCACAGCCATACAGCGCCTCGTTACAGACCTCCTTCACAACCTCCAATTGGGGCTCGGTAATACGAAGATCCACTTGCCAGTCCGCCTGTGGCGGGAAGCCAGGAATATTGGCCGGGACACCCAGGGCATTATCAACGTCCACCGGTACCTGACTGCCGTCTTCCAGCTGGAATACAGCAGTAAAAAACGTGCGCGCATAATCGGTTGTAGTGAGGCCATGTTGGTTGGGGCCGCCGACAGAATCTTCGCTGTCATTGAGGATCCGGGTTGTCAGATCCGTCAGAAACCAGCGATCGCGCACACTAATGGGATCATTGACGATCCACTGTGGGTCCACTTCGCTGAGCGGAGTACCAATACCACCTGCGGATGTCGTGTTACCGATTTCGACACAGTTGGAGAGCGGGTCAGGCAGTGTGACATCCATGCACTGCAAGCGATTATCGTCGATATAACCCTGGCCATCGGGTAGGTCGTCACCAAAGGTAATACTGTTGACCTCGATCAGGGTGTAGCCAGGCGTCTGGAACCCAAACCAGCCACCCGCTTGGATCTCGACCTTACACTCCTCACCTACCACGACATCGGTATTGGCAAAACCCGGCTCATTCAATTCAGTGCACTGGCCACTCAGCCGTTTTTTCAGGTTGAAGCCCAGCACTTTGGCCCGAAAAGCATCCAGGGTATAGTTATTTGCCAATTGCAGGCCCGGATTGGTACCGGGAGTACCGGCAAGATCTGCCGGTGCGGGAAATGTCAGTCTAGAGCTATCGCTCAGGGTAATTTCACCAACAACATCGGCACGAAAGGTAAGGTCATCATCAACCGCGCTATGATTTTTCCGGACCTGAAAAATCACCCGGGAGGTTGCTCCCGGAGCAATAGTTCCCATACCGGCCGCGTTACAACGATATACACTGGCAGAGTCAGGGATATAAGCTGGATCATTCCAGAGGGGGTGTTCGAGCGGCCTGGTAACGGCAACACAACTGCTATCGTTACTGACCACCGTCATGGCTTCACCAAACGTGATGTAGGCAAAGTAGTCTTCAGCGTCGTGACCTCCGTTATTGGTGATATCCACCGTTAACGGGGACTCACCGTCATCACGGATAATGTACAGCGGGTATACCGTTGAAATATCCAGATCTTCCGGATCCGGCGTCACCCCGTCAGTTTCAACCTGCTGGGGCCGGGTACCACTACAAAAGTCAGTCGATTCCAGAGTCAGCACATTGTCGGTCGACAAGCGGAAGTTACTGTCGGGGTCGGTACCATCACCCGGGGACTCCGCTTCAACGTCCAGATTAGCCACCTTGTCATAGAAGCCTGGCTCTACGGTAACGATCCGGAAACGAATCTGGATACGGTCACCATGCCGCAGCATATTTTCCTGGTCAGCGTAGAGAGGGTGTGGCGAAGAACTCCGCAAGCGAAACTCTGGTGCATTGTTCAGCAGAGGGTCGACATCCCACTGATTCCAATTTGCGCCTACGCGCCACTCCAGGGTATCGACCATTCCGTCGTAGGACGCGTTGTAATTGGCATTGTGGCCAACCCCCCGATCTGTGGAGAGAATGACGGGGTCGAAGGTGGTATCAACAACATACTCCGGAGGCAAATCGTTAACGAAGCTGACATCTTTTACGGAGCCACCGGTGAGGTTGGTAATGGTCAGGGTGACATACCCTCGTGCACCTAGCGGTTGACTGGTGTTAACACCGGTGATTTCGCGGACGATGTCGAGTTCACCGTTGGCCACCGTGCTCATGGTCGCGGAGGCACTGGGGCTTGTGCCGGTTGAAGAACTGGAAATTCCCCCAACACCGGTATCACCGTCAATCTCACACCCCCACTGGAAGTCATCCACAGTGTTGGTACCGTTAGTACAGGAGCTGTTGACCTTGCCCACAAGATAAATAAATTCGTTTGCTCCAGCAGCAACATCAATGGACGCACCATTGGCGTCGGTACCGCCATTGCTGAAAGGAGGCTCCATTTCCCAATTATTCATCGTGTTGGAAGCACTGGTACAGTCACCAAAGCTACCCGAGCCATCATTATCAGCAATACTGAAAGCACTGCCCTGTGACGCACAGGCGTGGGAGATCCGGACATTGGGATCGTCCATCATTTCGTCGAAACGAACATCCTGGAGCGCGGCATTACCGTTATTTCGAACCCGGATACGCCAGACAATATCGTCATTCGTATTGCCGTAGATCGTTTGCGTCCAGTTGGTCTGATTGGCATCGCGATTACGACCGCGCTTTTGCAGATTCGGGACTGGCTCGCGTAGAGGGAGCGAAAAGCTTGGCGCAGCATCGCTATCGGGGGTAGCACCAGTGCCACAGTTCAGATAGTCATAGTCGATACTCGCAGAGAGATTTCGATTGGCCAGTCCAAGCAACTCTTCCTGCTGACTGGGAAGATGCTCCAGATCAAAGGTGACCGTAATCGAATTAGTCCGGTCAACTGTGACACCCGTGCCGAGATCCCATGTCAGGACACTCCCCGACACAACAGGCTCCACCTGACCCACGCCGCTAACCTGGGCACTGTTCGGCACATAGCGCATAACACTGGCAAGCTGACCGAGATCTTCGCGCAGAACGATGCCGGAGATAGCCTGACCCGCATTATTGCCCGGGCCGTTGTTGGTATCGTTGGAGATCGTCAGTGACACCTGACCGTCGCCACAGAATTCGCAGTAGCTATTGGCGCTCGAATGCTGAATCGAGATATTCGGATTGGGACACGATTGGGCCTGCACACTTGTCGGCGACAAGAACAGACCAATAACGCCCAGCAACCCTGCTGCCAGCACGCTCGAAAGACCCTTTCGCTCAGTCACATCCCACTTCATCGCAACCAACTTGTCACCAGTTATTCACATCATCTGCCGAAGACAAAGCTGCCCGCAGGCAGCTCCCGGACGGAGTTCGCCCGGTGATCGCACTTTATCTGGATGTTGAAAATAGGGACGTGAAGCAGGTCAAAATTACCCTGCACTCACAACAAACTTTTTGATGTTTGCCAATTAGTTCTCAGGAGAAGCTCGAAAACACCTTAGGTTTTTAGGCTATTTTTTAGCCAAGGTTGCACACGCCAGCCAGAAAACTGACTGGCACGTGCAGGTGCGCTTCTATCCTGCCGGCAGGAAGTCAATCGGATAGAGAATCGTAATCGTCGGCACGCCAGCCTTGGGACCAAAATTAAACCGCTTAACCCGCGATGCAATCATGCGATCCAGGGTTGGCGAGTCCATATCCGTGGTCTCCACTTTGGAAAGCGACACGCTACCATCAGGTTCGATGGTAATTCGCAGCACCATTTTGCCCTGAAGCGCCGGATTCTTACGCAGCTCGCGGTTATAGATCCGGTACAAGGCAGCCTTGTAGCGATCGAAGACAATTTGGATTTCCTCATCGGTACGCGAGGGCCCGGCACCATCACTGAGAGGTCGATCCTCTCCGGCGAAGTCACCCTCACTGCCAATAGAACTCTCTACGCGAGAGAACGCCACACCGTCCAGCGCTGAGCCCGTACCACCCACATTACGACTGACCGCAGCGGTATCAATACCCCCACTGCCTGCCTTCGCGGCTGCAGTAATGAGCGAACGCTGGCTGCGGTTCTCTTTCTTGCCGGCGGTACTCAACTGAGTCTGCGCACCGAGACGGTTGTCCAGGTCATCCTCGATGAGATCCTGGAAATTGTCCTTAAAGGCAAGTACACCAGCACGCTCGGCCTTACGACGCGCCTCTTTCTTCTCTGCTTTGGTCGGTGGCGGATCCTTTTGAGCAACCTCGTTTTTCGGCTCCGGCTTCTTCTCATCCGGCTTTTGCTGAGCCTGCTTGGGCTCCGGTGGAGGCTTCGGCTTGGTCTTCTTCTCGATGACCAGTTTCGCCAGACGTTCAGGGATTTCAATCACCTCATCTTCATCGGGCTCCGGCAAGGTCCACACTGACACGACGGATCCCAACATAAATGCCAGCAGTATTGAGACAAGCAATGAACGCCTGAAACGTTTTTCATCTTCCCCCTGCTTGTGCCATGGCATCACTGCTGCGCGGCCATCCGAGAGATCGAGGTCACGCGTTATGACAAACTCGAACTGCGACTCTTCTTGCTTGCGCCGCAACTGCTCCGCCGTGTCATCCAGCTCAAAGAGCTCGTCCTTGAAGCCTTCAATCCGATTTGTCAGCTGACGAGCACGCTCCTGCAGCGTCTCTCGACTGGCCGCATGCGCGCTGACGGCACGCTCAATGCGGCGCACGACGACTTCCGAGGCATCGTCTCGATACTGGTCAGCCCAAAACAGCTCCCCCGCACCGACTTCCTCGAGTCGGGACAAACGCTGAGAGATTTCCGCAAGCAGCTGGTGCTTTTCCGACTCACGATCGAGTTCGGCGAGGCGGCCCGCCAACTGCTGGTGCTCCCCCTCGAGTGCACGGATACGGCTGCGCACCTTGTCCTGCGCGCCGCTCACCGTCTGCTGTTGTTGAATAAAATTGCTCACTAAACTTCCATCAACTTTGCGATGCTTTCTGGATAACAGCCAGAGAAATTCGCGTGTACCCAGCACTCGTACAGCTGGACATCACTTTTTTCAGGAGACTGAATGGTACGGACCTATCTGCCAGAATATTGACCTCTGGAGGCTCTTCCTCAATTTCAATGCCCTCTTGCGCAGCACCTTCTACTTCTTCTGCTGCAAGCGTGATCGCCTTGCCCAGCTCCGCCTCCATCGCCTGACGGATCGCGAGGACCACCGTCTCTTCGCTGCCGAGCAGCTCATCGATAGTCAATACCGGCTTGGATTCGATCAGCACTTCCTCGTGGGTGACCATCAGCGTGACGGTCTCACGCGGTTTGGACTCCACCACGGAATCCGGCAAGGTAATCACCTTGGGGGGATCCAGTGCCTCGTCGCTAGCGGTATTGGTCAACAGAAAGAAGACCAGAATCGTAAACACATCCATCAACGAGGTGAGGTTCATTCCGGGCGTCTTGCGGCGACGGCTCCGCGCCATCCGCTTCATGCGTCGACTTTCACGTTTCACGGCGCATCTCCTATGGAAATATCCGGGAACAGCACCACCATTTCGACGGCATCCGGATCTTCTGAATCACTCTCTTCACTGCGGACTTCTGCACTGCGCACCGCGTCCATGACGCCGACCAGATGTTCATAGGCAACATCGGGTTCCATCAGGATGATCGCATCCGTTTTCTTGGGGTAGCTACCCTTTACCTGCAACAGGAAAGTACGCAATTTCTGCAGGTCGTAGAGATCCCCGGTGGTAACCAACGCCGCTTCCTCACTCCCGGCGTTCACTGGAACCACTTCTTCTGCCCCGGCGGTATCCTCTTCGCTCACCAGATTTGGGAAGCGGGCGATGACTTTTTCACCATCACCGATCTCAAGCCGGTCTTTACGGACAACCACCTCTACCGTCACCGTCGGATCATCCGGTGCACCACCACCTGCGCCGGAGGGCATATTCAGCTCCAGGATGGTTACACGAGAGAACACGGCAGAGACCAGCAGGAACGGGACCAATACCACCATCAAGTTCAGGAAGGCAGTAATATCCAGCTCCGGCGCCTCTTTATTGGCCGAATAACGCCTTCTTCTCATCACACGGGTTCCGCTTGATGGCTTTTGTTCTGAGCCGGTGCATGACTTTCCGTCTTCTTGGCCGAAGCAGTCTCGGCCTTACCCTTGGCTGCGGTTTTGGCATCGGCCACATCTTCGCCACCGGCACTCTCCCCTACCTCACCGCGACGACGCGTGGAGATGGCGATGATGTTAAGCGCCTTAACCGAAACCATTTCGAGGCTATCGACGATTTCGCCGGTCAGGGAGTTCAGCAGCGCATGGATAATCAGTAGCGCGATACCTGCCATCAGGCCGAAAGCCGTCGTGTTCATCGCAACAGAGATACTGGCCGAAAGGAGGTCAGCCTTTTCCGCCGGATTCGCGTTGGCCACTGCAGTAAATGCCTCGATCAGGCCCATGATCGTACCGAGCAGCCCGAGCAGCGTGGCGATGTTGGAAAACAGCGCGACATAGGGTGTGCGTTTTTCCAGCTGTGGAATAATCTCCATCATGCTCTCTTCCATCGCGATTTCGATATCCTCGCGACGACGCACTGCGCCCTGACGGGCAAGCCCCATGGAAAGCAGCTTGCTGACACCGGTATTGTCGTGCTTGACCATTTTGCGCGCGCGATCAAAGTCACCAGATGTCAGTACAGGCTGCAACTTGTCCCACATAGCGCGGTTTGTATGACGCTCATAGATCAACCGTCCATAGCGCTCTGCGGCGACGGCCAAACCCAGCGCCAGCACCACGAGAATGGGGTACATAAACGCCCCACCCGTCTGGAAAAACGCGATTACGCTATTGAAAAAGTCCATCACACACCCTCTTGAAACATACTGCAGTAAGCGTTGAAAACTTGATCAGCGGAAAACACCTGTTGATCCGACCAAGTCCTGATTTCAGTTATCCCGTCTTATTCGTCGGAAGTACTTAAGTTGTAAAATTCGTATTCGCGCATAAACACCTCTTTATCCAGGGGTTGCAGCGAATCATCGAGCAGACTGGAAGACAGGTCCGTCTCCACCCCGACTTCGGAACTCTTCCAAGGCACGATATAAAGTGACTTGGGCGCCTCTTTGTTACCGATAATGGAAATACCGGAGAGGGCTTTCACCTCGTTGTCCACTTTTTTCCCGCTATCCTGCTCGCCAGTTGTCTCCTTGCGCTCTGCTTCATCCTGCGCGAAACACACCGGGGCAATTGGGGCCATCATGAGCAACGCAACACCAGCGGATACGATCGTTCTGTTCATTGCACCCTTCGCTCCAGATCCACCAACCAGATTTTCACTTCAGCATCTTCCGGCCTGAGGGACTGGTAATGCTTGAATTGTGCCAGTGCACAGGACAAATCCTGGAGATACAGATCACATAAAATGCCAAGGTTTTTCACCAGAGGTGGATGATTGGGGTTGGCCAGTATTCCCGCCTGGTAAACTGTGCGCGCTTCCTCAAAACGCCCCTGACGACGATACAATGCACCCAACTCATTGCTGGCAGCGGCATGACTGGGCCGCACCTGCAGCGCCTGGAGAAAAACTTCCTCCGCGATTTTTTCATTCCCACTGCGGTAGTGGGCGATACCCAGGTTGACATAGGGGGCCGGCAACCGTGGCTCACGTTCGATCACCTCCTGCAACAGCGCTATCGCCTCGGCATACTGCTCGCCGCGAAGATAGGCCAGCGACTGCTCAAAATCGCGATTCACGCTGCCGGAGACCCGCACCGACGACAAGTCGCCCCCCGACCGCCCCGCCGGGGTCGTGGCGCACGCGGCCAGCAACAGAGGCAATATCACCATGACCAGGCGCGCTCCCAGGCACCGGTCTTTGACGCAACGCATCATGACTCACCCCCGGTCTCGGCAGCCACCTGCGCGCTGTCCGCACTTTCGTCCAACTGCCCAGCCGCTGAACTCACATCAACCGGTTCCTCAGCCTGCCCCACCGGCATGGGAACGATTGAAGGCATAAATTCTCCGTACTCTTCGACCCGCGCATAACGGGCTGGCATCATCCTGGCCAGGGTGCCGATACTGCGTTCGATCCACCGGTTATAAATACCGGCGCCGAGCAACTCGATATTTTTCTCGTGCACAGCGATGGAACGCTCCTCGAAGGGATAAATTTGCTCCTCCAGAGCCAGCTCGTACTCTTCCAGCTCGAGCGGACTCAGATTACCGGGCCGCTCGGACTCCTTCAGCGCCACACTGAATTCCAGATAGATCTCTGCCAAATAGAACGTGGCGGCAGCGGTGACATCCGCCACCTGATAGTCGATCAGGCCGGTAAATGCATCGGATGCAGCCTTCATCAACGCACGCTTGCGATTGAGACTTGTTTCAACGGGCGCAACGAGGGACACCGCAGCAAAGGCCTCAAATTTCGGCTCCGCCAGCAGGAGGGCGGCGTTGCCGCCCAGGAAGCGGGTTCGATCCGTTCGTTTGTCGCCACCGCGCCATTCCACACGTACCAGTGTGTCGAGCGCTGCAAGATAGCGGGACTGATCTCCGCTCACACGATAGATGTCGGCAATTTTCTGCCGCGTTTCAATGGCCGGCTCAAACGGCGTCGGGAAATACTCCAGATATCGGTTCAGCACGGTCAATGCGCGCGAGGGTTCCTCCGCAGCGAGATACAGATCGGACGCCTGCACCAGTGCCTCCCTGCGTACCGCGTCATCTTCCGACTCACGCTCGATCCGCTCAAATTCGCCGGCAGCAAGCAATAGCTCACCACTCTCCTGATACACCACCGCAAGCTTTTTGGTGACCTCACGAATCAGTTCATGCTCGGGGAAGTGCCGGCGGAAGTCGTTCAATACCGTGGCGGCGGCTTTCCAGGAAGCCAGCGCGATCAGGGAAGCCGCTGCATCATATTCCGCGGTGGCCAGGATTTTCGCCCCGGGTGCGGCCGCTCGAATTCTCAGGAAATGATGCGCCGCTTGCTGATGATCCTCGGCCTGCCGTGCCAAGTCACCCTGCTGGTAGATAGAGGCCGCAAGGTTGTCGATCAGGCCGGTCCGATCCTCAGGCTCGCGAGGCGTCAAGGAAAGAACTTCTCCGTAAGCGCCCTCCGCATCAACATAGGCTGCAGTATCAAAGGATGCATGGGCCACAGCGAGCCAGGCGGAACGTTGAATATCACTGCTGGCACCCGGAAACTGTTCGAGCAGTCCCCGACCATGCTGGATCGCGAGCGCGTGCTCCGCGAGACCATAGAGGTCCTCGACCGCTCCCAATTGGACCCGGGCGGCATTTTCATGCTGGGGGAAAGTCGCTGCAAATTGCAGGGACGTACGAATGATTTCGCGCAGGAAAGGCGCCCGCTGGGCCTGCGAGGCGTCCTTGAGCGCATCGCCGAGATGTTCGCGATACGCGTAGACAGCGGCATAGCCAGCTTCGCTGGACTTTTCATGAGTGGGGTATTCGTACGCAGTGCGCTCATACTCCACGCCCGCCTCCTGGAAATCGCGGTTTTCCAGCAGCAGTCCGGCTAACTGGAAATTCACTTCCGGCGCGCGCGGCTTATCACTGAAGTCTGCCAGGTATCGGCGATACCAGTGGATGGCCTCCTGGTAATTCTCCGCGCGCTTATCTTTCAGGCGCTTGTTCTGGTAGGCCGCATGGAAGTGCGCCGCCAGATCCGTCAGATTACTCTGGAGAAATTCGTAGACCTGCTGGTAATCGTCGATCGCGAAGACCGCCCAGTATTCACTATCCAGCGCATAGGTATTCGCAAATGCTTTTTTGGAATCGAGTACCAGCTTCGGAAAGCCGCCTTTTTCATAGATCTCGATAACCCGGATGGAAAAGTCCGGCGCAACTTTATCCAGAGGGTTACGCGTAACGAATGCGTTGTATGCCTCCGCTGCGTCCTGATAACGTCGCTTATCCAGGTAGTACTCTCCGAGATGGCTATACACATAGGCTTCATAGCCGCGTGCACCCTTTTGCTCGAAGTAGTCGACGATCGCCTCAGCACCGCCCAGGTAAGAAAAACTCAGGCTGATCACCCGGAAGGTGTCATCAACATGCTTACGCTCGACTTTGTTTGATTCCTGCTCAAAGTCATAGCCCTGCGACAACTTGAAGTCGAGCATGCCAATGAAGTCATCGAGCCCCTCTTCATACAAGTCTTGCTTGAAGAATGCCCAGCCGCGCTTGTACATGGCGAGCTCATAGAAACTGGAGCTCTGGCCCATGGCAATGACCCTGCCATAGGACTCTTCGGCATCCAGGTACTTCTTGCGCGTAAAGTAATATTCGCCGAGACGAAAGTGGGATTCGTCCGCATGGCGCGACGCCGGAAATTTGGCGACCAGATCGCGCAAAATGGCGACCGCTTCTTCAATTTGTCCGGTTTCCTCATAGGCGCGGGACAATTGATACATGACCTGATCATTGCGAGGGTACAGCGGATACTTAGCCAGAAGCTTTTTATACAGGGCGATGGCTTCGGCGGCATTCGCAGCCAGGATCGCATCGGCATCCCCTTCGGGGACTTCCAATTCGGCATCACTCGCTGCCACGTCCGCGCCGGCAGTTGCCCGCGCCTCAAAATCCTGATCGGTCTCATTGCCACGATCAGCGATTGCGGCTCCTGTAACACCCGTCACTACAGAGGCATCGGCACCGGCCACGGCAGCAACCGATGGCGCTTCCAGCCTTTGCACACGATCAGGAGCAACCGGGAGCTCCAATGTCGCAATGGCGTTCCCGCTGGCCGGGCCGGGAGCGGCCGCAGTAATCGAACCGGTCTCCTCCGCGCGGTGCGCTTGCTTGATCTTCAGATCGGCAATCCGGCGGATCGCCTCTGGCGTCAGCGCACTTTCGGGCGTCTCCTGCAGGTATTTTTGATAGCCCGCCAGCGCCTGCTCAAGGCTGCCGTCAAGCTGGGTTTCCTCAATATTGACTTCGACACGCTGGAGACTGGCAATGGTTTTCTGACCCGACGATGTGGCACAGCCGCCCAATACAGCGACGCAAGCGATGGCCAGAGGCGCTTTTTTAAAGGACATCATCGCGTACCTCCGGGCGCATCAGCGGGCTGAAGTTCCGGCGGGTTTTCCCGAGGTAAACCACCGTCCTCCAACTGGTACTGCTCGACTTTGCGCTGATCCTCTCGCGCCTCGAGCAACTCGTTGGCCCGGTCGTAACTGTCAGCCAGGGCGAATCTCGCTTTGATCTGGTAGCTTTCGAGAGCAGCGCGGCGCCGCTCCAATTCCGCCACAGCCATGGTCTCCAGCATATTACCCTGTCGCGCCATCAGGACTTTGAGACGATCCTGGGATTGCTGCAAGCGTGCCCGCAAGCGGCGGATCGAACTGTCATACCCCTCATAGCTGTGGGTTGCCGCCTGCCGGCTACGCACAAAACTGTTGTGCGCTTGCTTGAGGGCAGTGATCTCCCCATCGAGCTCCTGCAAGTGACGATACGCCTCGGTCAGACGCTGATCGTATTCCGTCGTAAGCCGCCAATTGACTACGCCTTCCAGGCGTGCGACCCGGTCCAGGCTTGCCGTATCATCACTGTAGGCAAGCGCACGCTTTAACCTTTCGAGTCGCAACAGACTGTCCTGCTCATCGGCGGTCGCCAAATATTCAGGCCGGCGCGAGACAAGCATCCGATCAATCCGGCTGGCAAAGCGATCTCGCTGCTCCATGCGCAATTTGATGCGCGCATCCAGCCGACGGAATTCCTGATCAATCACTGGCAACAACGGCTCGTAGTAAGCGCGACGCTGCGCAATCAAATCTTCGAACGCGACAAGACTATCCAGAGATTCGGCATTGCGTTCAAACAGGTCATTGAGATCGCGATAATTCTGCAGGAATTCCTGGTAATCGTTGGAAGCCATCAGTTGAAGGAGGTAATGCGTCTCCGGAGCACCGGGAATCGAACGCAGCTCGACCACCCAGTTCTTTACCTGGCTCGACTCCTTGCGGCGTAGAGCGTCAAGAAACTTGCCCTCGCGAATGCTTTTAATGGAGCGTGTCAGCACATCGATCTCGTGGCCAAACTGGTCGAGAGCCCTGCCGTAGTTCACCGCCGCAGTACTGTACACGTCCAACTTGCCATAGGCGTAGGGAACAGCCAGCAGCGCTTCCTGCACCGATGCGTCAGTGCCCTTCCTGTCCCGCAGTAACTGCCACGGCACCAGCGCCCGATCATAACGCCCAGCCCGAGCCTCTACCCAGCCGGCACCGAGCAGTGCGCGGTTTGAAAATGGCCCTTCGAGGCTCACCCGATCAAAGCGTGAGCGCGCCGCGTCAAACTCTCCCGCCTCCATCAAGCGGGACCCCAGCATCAAATTGGTCTTGTCATAGAGCGACTGCAGCGCCGGGTCCTTACTGGTCCGCCGCCCCAGTGACGTCAACTCGGCGATTCCGGCAACCTCTTCACCAGACTTCAACAAGGCGATGCCCAGGTTATATTCGATAAAGCCATCGAACTTTTCTTCACCGCGCAGGCCACGCAGAATTTCCACGGCTTCGGCAAATCTTCCGACCTGCATCAGCACCCTTGCCCGTAAGAATTGCTCGTCAGGCCGCACCTGCTCCGGGACACGCCCTTCAATCAGTTCGAGCGCATGCAGGGCATTCATGGGTTGCCGCTTGTGGTAATGAATCTTTGCCAGGCGGTACGCCGCTGCATTGCGCACCGGCCTCGGCACATCGCCCTTCAGGACGGCCTCAATAGCACGCCCCGCCTCCCGATGCATACGATACGAAAGCTCGAGGTCGCCAACCGAAAACTCGGCCTCCCCGAAGTGTGTAATAAACGGATCGAGTTCTGGCTCATCCAGCCGTCGAAACTGGGCAAGCTCTGCATCGAGCGAAACAATCGCATCGAAAAAATTATCCTGATGGGCGTCATACATCGCCGCTCCAAAGAACAGGTCGTTCAGTGGTGCCTCCTGGCGATCCAGTGCGGCGGCTCCCTGCGTCGTCAGCAAAGCGCCGAGGGACACACCCAGCAGTCGAGCGAACATCCGGCGGCCCATCAGTTACCAGTCCTTGAAACTGATTTTGGATTCAGCGCCGACAATCTGGATTTCAACAAACTTCGGGCCAACAGCTTTATCCACCGAGTAGGCGGCTTGCGCCTGAACCTGTTTCCCCGATGCAAGTTTGCCGATGACACGCGCCTCCAGCGGATGGGTACCCGCCCGCAAATTCGCGGTATACAACTTTTGCACACCCCCCTTTTGCAGGGCTTCCAATTCACGGAAGGTATACAGGTGATGCGCCACGACCTCACCATTAAATCGGAGCTCAACGGCTTCAAGGTCAAATCCCGGCTCACCCTTCAACGAAACAAACACCGCGGTTTGGGAGTTGGAGGGAAACAACAACTTTTCTTCCAGTTGCGCCAGTTCGGCAGTGATGCCGATCACATCCTGTTTGACGTCCTGGATCTGCTCGTCCAATCCTCGAATTTCGTCACGACTGACTCCCTGAGCGGAAACCCAGGTGGTGAGCAGCATCAGAGTGGTGATCTGAAGAATCCTGTACATTTTGCTACCTCTAAAACCCTGCGTTCACGACAGGCTTTGTTGCACAGCCGCTAGCGCGGTTCTTGCGAGCGATAAAAACGGGCGATGATAGACGCGATTCTAGGGCAACACGGTATAGGGGGGATGTGAGGCAGGTCATAGTTGGCAATGACGCCAAGCGGAAAGTTCGCTGTCAACGGGAACAGGTTCACGATTTAAGCGCGTGATGGGGAACTGTCCCGAATTCGCCAAACATGCAATTGCCGCGGAATGCAGAAGCGCGGAAGTGCAACATTCAGGGTTTTTATTCTTTATAAAGCGACAAGTGTGGAATCAGGGCTCACCCTTCCGAACAAGCACTTTCACACCGGCGGCCGACGCTGAGACAACAATTCACACTGGCAACGAACATAAAAAAAGGGAAGCCGTCTCCGGCTTCCCTTTACGATGTGGTGCCAGGGCGGGATAGGCAAACTGATTCGGGTTTGTACGAAGTGATTCATTAATGTACAAATCAATCATGGTGTACCCCCAAACGTACCCTCATATGTACCCCCATAGAAAATAATACGTTTGACCTCAGCCTGCGCTCGAAATTGGTCGAGAATCATGTTTTAGATCGAACCGATACGTACACTTTCGGTCAAATACCGTCCAGCCTCGAGCGCTATCTCACCATACTAGTATATATTTCAGTCAGCCTATCCTGAAGGGAGTCGCCCGCCCCCGCTACCAGCCAGAAGCGCTATCTCGCTCATTGCCAGCGGCGACCAATCATCACTTCACTCTGGGAGTCACCAATGCCCTCTCAAGAAGATCAATACCAAGTCGAACTCCTGTGGATTGGAACATCTTTAGTGAATGACACACCAGAATGGATTCAGGAGCTTGACCGACGGCTAAAACGCCAAACCTTGAGTCTGACATTTACAGCGGCTAAGCCACAACCCAAATGCGCAGAACGAACACTTACCCTAGAATCTCTAATCGAAGGTACTGACCCCAAGGACTTGGCGCTCAGCCCAGACGACCATGCCTGGCTGGCCACACCATCCGTCGGGAAGGAGGATCCTGATCAATATGATCAGAGCGAGAGTGATGCAGAAGAGGAGACCCTCTATATATGGGCATTGGCGGCTTGTGTCTTTGGCGACTCAGATAGAGCTTCACTCTGGATGGAAAACCTGGCTCCGACTCTCGACACTAGCCCTACTCAACTACTCTCGAGTAAAGCAGGAAGGCGTAGACTCATAAACACATTGTCTCGTGTTGCGAGCACCTGCCGCGGTGGAGAAGCTTAACAGCTAAACAAACTATCAACCGATCGACCCATATAGCCCCTCCGGCATACGCATTCCTCCCCCAAATATTCACGCATCATTCTGTGCGAGCTCTAGCAAATCACTGATTCCGCACCCCAGATAGACACATAGTTGCTCGAGCACCTCAAACTCAACTCTCACAGCAGTCTCGTGGTACAGCCGAGTGATGGTTCCCCTGTTTATCCCTGTATCTCGAGCAACATCAGAGATCTTGAGCTTTTTCTCGCCCATCAGTCTCGATAAGTGACACTTAATCATCTTTAAAAGCCCATATTGATCTACAGAAAGACAAAAAGGCTTGCAAAAGACCTTTTTCTGATTAATATGATCTGCAGGAGGTCAAATTGATTATTTGGAGTTCCTTTCATTCTATAGGAGGCAAGGGGAATGTCACATACCTATCTAACAACCAGTGAGCTCGCCAGGCGGATCAAGTACGACCCTCGCACCATCAGGGTAAGCCTGAAAGACAGGGTGCTTTTCGAGGGAGTACATTACATTCGGCCCTTTGGTGGCCGGAAAATTCTGTACATCTGGGAAGCGATTGAAAAGGAAATGGGACGGTCGACAGCCGGCTACGTCGGAGGCTTGCCACAATCTACGGGAACATTGGAGGGATTCTAGAAATGCTTACTCACGAGATGTTAATTGAAGAGCTACGGTCTGCAAGGCAAGCCAGGCGCAGACACTACCTGATCGCTGAATATCTCTGCAACCGACTACAAGTCAATGATGGTAAGCAATTGGTGTTGATACTGGGTACCGGCAACGAGCACTCCAATATTCAAGCCATTACCCATTGGGTATCCCACCAACTACAAGGTGCTATGCTATTGCCACACGAATTGAGCGACGCACTCACTACCCTCGAGCAACGCCTACTTCGCATATTAGTTGAGCATTTTCCGCCCCATTGAGCTAAATCTGACAGCGGTCGCCATGCTAGGAATTAGTCATCATCGTCACATTGTCGCAGAATCAGGGCAAAGGGTTTGGTTTTGTGGTGATGTCCATGGCGAGTTACAGCTGCTATTGCGGGAGCTAACCGACCGATCTGTCGACTTGGACAAAGACCTACTCGTATTGACAGGTGACGTTATCGACCGGGGACCTGACTCTGTTGGTATGCTTGAATTTGTCGCATCCAATGAAAATGTCTACTCGGTTTTGGGCAACCATGAATGGATGTATCTACGAGTGATGGACGAGCCCACCCTACTCGAGGAGTACATCAAGCCTGTCTACGGGGGCAGTTGGGTGCAAAATTTGTCAGATCCAGAGCGGGCGCGGCTGGCAAGTATCATCCAAACGCACTTTACCCCCGCCCTAACTGTCAATAAAGATGATGTCAGTATTGGCGTCATTCATGCCCGGGCACCAGAGGACTGGAAATCAATCACCGAAGGCTGCCTCACAGATGAACAATGGAAAACCTCGCTTTGGGACTTTAGCCTGCACGCCACTTCAAAGGCCCGTCAAACTCCTATTCCTGCAATAAAGAATATCCATGCCGTCATTCATGGGCATGTAGGAGATCAAATGCACATTGCCAGGAATCAAATCTGGATAGATACACTTATGCATTCGGGGTCTTTAACCCTGATTGAAATGTCTGAGGCACTCGATTTTTCCAGATTGAATCATTAGACAAGGCACGCCTCCATTACTTTTCAGGGAAGTGCCGCAGCAACGCGTATGCGATCAACCGAACCACCTCGTATCAACCAATCACGTCGACTGACAGCAACCCCATCCTCAAAAGCTAGATCGGGATCTACCGTCAAAAAAAAACGTTCGACGGTTAAAGGATTCCAGCCTTCCATAAGCGGTAGTAACTGTGCGAGCGCTGGAATAGTGCCGCCATCATAAAATTGGAACTCTGGAAACCTCACTCCCACATCTCCAGATATCCCGAACAAGTTATCTGTAGTTTGCAACTGACAAACTTGATCTTCCCCAATATGCAGCAAGTCAGATACCGTGTGAGCAGGTAAAGCGGCCTGATACAGTTTCTCTTCTCGAATACAACGTTCAACTCTACTAATCAATATCCCCGTTTCCGAGGCGATCTCAATTGGAATTCCACCACCGAGCAGACACAATTCATCCGCACACAACTGAGCCGAAGCTGAAGAACTACCCCACTCTGCGACGACTCGCTGCACCCCCTGAATTACTTGCTCCTCAATTACCTCACCATTTGCAACCCAATTCTCAAAAGTAGAGAAAAGCGCGCCTCTATCAATGTTGATCAAATAACGACCAAGCATGGTATCTAGCTCTCGTCCAATTAGCTTCTTGTCAGCGGGGCTCATGAAACTGCACCTCTCATAGTTAGATATCAGATCAACTTATAGACTAATTGGCGCTCAAGAAGGGTGCGGGTACAAGATTGACCGTCGGTGGAATGTAGTGGTCAACGGTCTTCGGACGGTAAGTTAAGTTTTTTTCTACGATTGCGCGCGATTGATTCGGGCTTCGAGCTCTTAGAGTATTTGCTGTTCCTGGATGAGAGCTTCGTTCGCGGGCGCTTCACCACTCTGCTCAGTCTCTAACTACTTTAACCATCGACGGATTACGATAGTACCGACATCCAGCGAACGGGCGACCACCGATATTGAACACCCTTGATCAACGACCAAACGGACAGCATCCAGCTACTTGCTCAAGGCAAAATCGTTCAACTCTCTTGTGTCAAACGATCCGGCTGAGGATATAGCGAGCGTAGCTATAACAGAAAACAGAGCACAATCACTGCTCCCTGTGCTATCAGACAACTACGAGAAAAAACTCAAGTTTTCGCCGTATCGAAATTCAAAAAAGCATCAAGACTTAGAACTCTCGGCTGGTGTCTGCCCCCGCGGAACCCGTCCATCCAAACAATAGATCTCTTAGATTCGGGGCCCACTGAGACATGGAACGGTCTATGTGGTGAGTAAAAATATAAGCGGTCAAAATTGGTATTTTTTGCCACCCATTGTGCAACAGCCAAGGAACTTTGACCTGCAACATAAAAGTCGACGGCGATCCCCAACCTGCGACAATAGGGCGTACCATTTCGATTCAACTCCCAGCCGGAGTGCTGATCCTTATCCGCCGTGATGTTCGGAAATTTTTGCCTTTTGATAAGTTTGACAAGTGCGGCAGAGCTAAACCCATAAGTCAATTTGACCTCACCAAACTCCTCCCAAACCGGATCGAGGATCTCACGACATATCTCTCTTATAGATTGATACGTTGCAAGTTCCTTTGGGATGTTATCAACGCCAGTTGAGTTCCAAGTATCACTACACTCAAAAAAATCACGATATACAAAGAACCTGCCGCATTGTGAATCTATATTTGGAAGATCCATATGAACACCCTTAATTTGTATTATTTATGGAAGGTATAAGAATTTTGGAATTAGAACACGAAGAGAAATCTTAAGCCTTACCTATCGATGGATACTTTTAAACAAGCCCTTTATTACGCAGCCATAACTCCCGATGTGATCGCCGTCTTTGTTCCCGCTTCTCATCTAGGTCAAAAGATTTGAGAAAGAGATTTTTTCTCTCTTCGGTCTCAGCAATCCTGGCTTCCAGCACTCCAACCCCAAGCTTATTTCGCTCTTCATCAATATATTTATTCTTTAGAAACTCGACATCACATAGATTTTGAGTCAACTCTTCCAGTTCGATAAGAAAACAATCCAACTTGGACTGCAAACCACTTCTTCTGTATCCAACATTTTTTAGTTCATGTAGCTTAGAACGATCTTTTTTCACCTGATCTATCTGACCAAATAAGATTCCTATCTGACTTTTCACATCAGCGATTTCATCGGACAGCGCATATTGACGGTCCTTTAAAGTAGCAATTTTTCGCTTTGCATTGCTCACACGCTGATAAGCGGAGTCCTTGCTATCTTTAAGAGACTCGAGATCACCAATGCTTTGACCAAAAAGTGAACGCTTTGGTAGCCTTTTCCCAGAATTCCCTAATAGCCATTGCGACCTGTCTGATTTGGCGTACCAAGAGTCAATTTGAGATTTATAGTAATTAAAATCACGGTATGCATCTTCCTTCTGTTCAAATGCATCTGACAGCAAACCCCTTATTTCGTTTTTTTCATCATAAAGGTGGCTTTTGTTGGCAAACAAGGAATCTTTTTTACCGTACAGACCTTCAAGCTCTTGCTTGTAATTCCTTGTGAAAAAGGAAAGTAAAAGTTTCGTTTCATCCAACTCGAATTTACATTTACTTTTTTCATTTTTAATTTCGTAAAGCGACTTATCAAATTTATTTGACGCCTGTTGATTAATCTTCGCTAATATTTTTTTCCTTTCATAATCTAATTGCTTCGTCGAGAAATTAGCGAAAGCTTGTTTTTCATACTCTACTCGACATTGACTTTCATATCGAGGAAAATCGAGGCTAATCCTTACATCTCGAATATAGCTTTTAATACGATTAAACATATTTTTCACTACAGAAAAACCTAATTATGTGATTTTTAACTGCTATTATCGAAAGGCTATCTCAGGAAAGAATGGCACCAACACGCAACTTCATTCTTGATTGAAGACAGCTCAACTTAGCGCCGCTCTTACCTAGCATACAAATCTTTAATCAGTGATCCACTACTCATCGCTACCTAGTTGCTTATCCAGCGATTGCCTCGCCAGTCCTACGATGTAGGTCAAATTTGACGGATCCTCGAGTCGCACCTCTACATTTCCGTTACCCCACCGACCTATATCAGAAACATCTTTGCAGAGCCCTCGAGGATCGTCGATCTCTGGAAAATCCATATTCAGCGAAATCCGCAAACCCTTGGCTTGAGGCACAATATCGACAAAATTAGTCTCAGCCTTGTACGCTACATATAACTTGAAGAAACTCTCCGATACACACTCATCCAACTCTAACAATCGAGCCCTCAATAACTCAAAGAGTTCTCGCGTACGCCCTCCATGAAGATGCTGATGATCGTCAATGGAATAGTTAGAGCTCACAGCTTTTACAACGCGATATTCTTGTAATTTCTCTGAACCAAGATTCGGGGCCAGCCAAATATCAACAGCGTGACGAGCTAGATTCTCTGCTCGAGCTTTGATACTAGATTCGCCCCATGATTCAAAGAGACCTATCCCTTCATTCAGTTTCAATGGCGATTGTCTAAATCCCCCATTCATATCACGCTTTTCTTTGAACGGTTTATCACTATATTCAGAGTT
The DNA here is from genome assembly GCF_056158985.1 of Microbulbifer sp. ABF4_148. Lineage (NCBI taxonomy): Bacteria > Pseudomonadati > Pseudomonadota > Gammaproteobacteria > Cellvibrionales > Microbulbiferaceae > Microbulbifer > Microbulbifer sp. ABF4_148. The sequence continues at coordinate 1,579,234 of NZ_JBSWUI010000001.1, read as the reverse complement.
GTAACCGGTTAACGTCAGATTTCCAAGCGTGTGTAGATACTGCTCCTGAATACGCTGCCAATCCTCCCCCAATTCTTTCTGCCACTGCGCACTCAAGTCGCTATTTTGGGGCATGATATGTTCAATAGTGTAGTCATTAACCGGCACACGCTCTTTACGCCCATGATTTTCAAAACGGCGCAGCCAGTACGAACGTCGATTGAACTTGTACAAATTACGGATTTGAATTTGACGAATAAACTCCTCATCTTTAGGAAATCGCCGGTATGAAGGCAGCAGCTGGAAACTGGCTTTTGCACTTTCAAGATAGCGAGTCTTGTCAACACTTTTCATTAAGGTGGCGAATGTCTGGCGCTGGGAGTTAGTAGGGATGTCACATACAGCTCGACGGAATACATAGCTTTCCACTAAGCGCGTTATCTCCAACATTTCCTCACGATCGAGAACTTTATCGGTAAAATCTTTGTAGAGTTCCATTAAGAAGGGATAGGTTACGTCCGCACGGAGTTCTCGGATGTCATGGAAAACCTCCCCAAGTTGCACGTCCTTTTCTGTTCCGAGCGCAATCCGGCAATAGTAACTAGCGTACCCTTTTAGCGATGACAGTAACGACTCCACTTCAAAATCACGCGAGTAGGCTTTAAACTCATCGTAGACTTCTGCCTTCCGCATTCGGGTATTGCCAGTCTGTACAACCAGGTAAAAACGCATAAATTCATCGAATCTTTGGCTATAGTTCTCTGCACCAAATTCGACTTCCATTGGACGCCAATACTCTTCATATAGACGAGTCTGAAAATCGTGTTCGAGCCCCATCAACACGAAATTTCGAATTAGATCTGCCTGTGTGAGAGCTTTACCTGTAGAGTTCATGCTCTCGAATATCATCTGAGGGTTGTCGATGCCTTGCTGTAAACACACATCGACGATCATTAGCTTTTTGATACCCTTCCAAAGATTATCAATGTCCGCTGATTCAATCTGATCAGCGAAGAACTGATAGTTCGAAGCAATACGTAAAGAGTCATTGTCGTCCAATGTTTTCCCATCCAAGATCCGAATCAAGGTATCCTTGTCAGTCTTGGTCAAAAGCATCCGGTATGCCGCCTCTCCCTTACCGTATCGGTTCTTTAGGTAGTAGTCCTCGAGCTGCGCTGCTGATATAGGCTCGTCTATATCTTCTTTCTGCAGTCGATTTTTCAGCGCTAATAGCAGTAGCGTCATAGTAGTGATACGTTGTTGGCCATCGATGACCAACCAGCGAGGGATAGCAGCATCAACGTTTGTTTCAGGAATATAGACTGCAGAGCCAATAAAATGACTATTGAGATCAGAATTGCTCCCTACGCGAAGAATATCGTCCCATAACTGCTGACATTGACTGAGTTCCCAGCTGTATGCTCGCTGAAAAATAGGGATTATAAATTGCTTCGATCCCTCAAGCAGTTGAGTAAACTGTAAGTCTTGTGCTTTCACTGGGTCACCACTGTAATAAAGGTCGGCCAAGAAGCGCTGTTGATCATGCTTGCCTGATTTTGGTATTTCTGGATTGCGTGCAACTGCTGAGCGACATCACAAAGAAAGTTAAACCGATCATTATATGTTCTAACTTTATCCCAGTATCCGACGCCCTGATCCAGCAAAATTTTTGTTGTCTTACCAGATTCCCATTCCAGCAAAAGGACACGACCATGAGACATGGTCTTTGGCGTGTTTTCCATATGCACAGTTACCTGTGACTTTAAATTAACGCCAAGCCATTCAGCTATCACGGATCGCTGATCATCCGGATCAGTCCAGTTCGCATCAATGAAGGAGGATGAATTAATCCCCTTTACCTTGACAGTCTGGATCTCCAAAACACATTCACGCAACGGGAAACTGGAAAGCATTTTTTCCAGCAACAAGACTACCCAGGGTGACTTTAGGTAGCGATCGCTATAGCTAATCTTCTTAACTCGATCACTAGAGAACTGCTCGCGAAGGGTTGGCACTTCCTCTTGGAGTAACTGCGCAAACCGTTTAGGAAAATCGACCACAGGTCCATTCAATGTGTCACTGAATTCAACCACTTGGGCCCCGCTGAGATTGGTCTCCCAAAATTCCGCTGGTATAGGCACATACTCCAATGCAGGAAGGGCCGTAGTCGAAACTAGTGCATCTCCAGAGGCATCCATTAGCCAACTCTCGCCCGGAACAAATACAACAGGGCTCCGGCCTAAAAGTGTGCCTACGCCGCCAGCACCGCTTACCTGTATACCTACGTTGACATCACCAATACCATCCAAAGGAGACTTGAGTGAAACTTCAACTCCCATGCGGCTAAGAAGCTGGAAACTGTGCTTCACTTCATCTGAAATGACTAAGTCTGGCTCAAGTAGCAGCCTGACATTTACTCGGTCGGCTACCTTCCACCCAAGAACAAGGTCACGAAAGTGCTTATGATTGACGTCGCTGTCAGAGCCAGGTATGCAAATTGAGACGGTGTCAGCACCACCATTGATTTTTGATCGAACCCATTCGATCGGGCTAATTGCGCAGTGTCTAGCACGGGGCACCAGATCGAAGTCAGACGGTATCGAGAGATATTCGAGTAGCCCGATGGAATTAAGCCATGCAAGCGCACCATGTCGATCGAGTGTTTCCTGCTCGACACGACTATCTTGGCCGGTCAGGCACGCAGAGCAGACATTATCGCACTCTGCCGGACATTGCAGACGCTTATATGCGCCTTTCAATAGACGTGCAATATTTCCGACTTCGGAGGTACAGAAGCCCCCGCCTCCACTCACCCGGTCGTAGACTTGGATTACAAAGCGCTCAGCGCCCTGTTCGACGTCCCTATCCTTGCGAAAGCCAAAGCCCATCTCAGTACTCGCGACGCCGAGCATTCCCGCAATTTCATCCCTGAGAGCAACGGCAATAGTCGCAGCGATTGCCTGACCAGCGGGTGTAGTAGGCAGCCATTCTCCAGTAGCAGGGTTCTTTAGGTAAACTTCGAGCACGTCAGTAGAAGTCTGGTACCCCAGATATACGTTACCCATGACCTTTTCGCCGCTACAAGACTCGGCTCTATCTGCACCTTTTCCTCCGCCCAATGGCGCATGTTGCTTACCAGGACGTAAGGCTTGCGGCAACTCGCCATTGGCTTGCATAGACTCCGAGCGCCCACAAGCCATGCAGATCGCATAGCCTTTCTGGTGTTCGCCGGACGAGTGATGAAACACTGTTCCCTCGTTCCCATATTGGATATAACCGAGACGCTCATCGGGAAGTGATATACGGGAGCCGCTTACAGTGATGCGAGGAGGCTCAACACGGATAAATTTTTGCGAAGTAATGTCATTGGTTGTTTCTTTATAAAAATCGGTCAAAAAGCCTGCTGGCCGTAGGACTAGCTTCTTTTCTGGTTCTGAAATTGGATGATTGCAACTTCCGCAATTTAGATCCCCAGTCTTGCTGTAAGCATTTTCCTGTATGCCAGACGCGCCACACTGTTTGCACCGCCAGGACAGATCGAATTTCTGAACCTCATTTACTGCACCATCAGAGTGCCAGTGTAAACTTACGCCGGCGCTTCGATAGACGCGACCATCGATGACGATCTCGGATCCAGGGGCATACTCACGGATGGCGACATCAAGCCCTCGACTGGGCTTTTCTTTATAACTATAAATATTGTCCTCACGCGAAGCGCCTGCCTGCAGGTTTTTCCGATGTTTAAATTCTTCAAAATTGTAGGTATTTATATTGACAACATCTGTCGGAAAACCATATCCCGGGAGGTAAACACGTGCGGCCAGATCTCGCAGGAGATACTCTTCATTATGGCGTTTTAGTTCGAGAGAAAGTGCTTTCTTATAAGCCTCATCAGTAGCTGCAGCCTGCTTGGATGTAAGGCTGTCGAACTCGTCCCTCCAGCGGTCCTGGAGCTTCGTCAACCTCTTACTAGATTCATCAACTATCTTATGCGGCGCAACGCCAGCTAAGGAAGTGCCTCGAAGTAGGGCATGCATTGCCTGTTCGAGCTCTGAAGGCAAAGACTGTGTCCATGCGTTGAATTGCTGACAGGGAGAGCTCTCACCTCCACTGAAGAACCACTCGACGTTTAGCTTAGTGTTATCGGTAGAAGTTTTTAGATGGCCGCGAAGAAATATACCGAGCATCAACGAATGTACATGTCGTTGAACAATACGGTCGGAACTTAGGGTAATCGACGGTGCAGGAATCGCAGTAACAAATGGCCACTTTGGATTCGTGAATGCGCGTTGGTTATGCGGATCTTTTTTACACAAGGTATAGGCAATCGCCCTTGATTCACTGCGACGTCCCGCACGACCAGCTCGCTGCAAGTAATTCGCAGGGTGAGGAGGCACATTGTTCATCACTACCGCCGAAATACCACCGATATCGACCCCCATCTCCATTGTGGTGGAGCAATTCAGTACATTCACCTGACCGCTTTTAAACAAGTCTTCATATTGTTTTAGCGCTTCAGATGACTGCTGAGCAGAGTGCTCCGCGGTTCTATAGTAGTAGCCCCCCTCTACAATCCGATCAGATAGATCGGTCCAGAGTCCTTTTGCGCGCAACTCGCGAACTTCGAAATTATCTTGTATCAAGTCGCGAACAGTCCTGACTTTCTCAGTTCCAGTTTCCTTGGCTTCGAGCTGGGTCCATCCAGGCATCGATACCAAGGTACAGCGATAATCACCTTCTCGGTATTTTCTTGGTAGATAAGGTGTCAGACCAACAAATGCTGTATCTAGCAATCGCCCTGTGACAGGACATACCCAAGCCTGACTTGGCAGTGAGAACTGCAGCTTTCTTAGCTTCAGTGCATAGCCTGTCCCGGACTGCTCAATAATTCGTACGTTTTTCAGTTCCTGCCAAGCCTTCTCGAGCCAAACATTTACGACATCAAGGCTAGTCTGATCTGAGATATCCTTGCCTGTAGCCAACTCCAGTAACTTGACCAAACGCCCACGATGAGGCCCAGGCTTAGCCATAGGCCACTTCTTCACACGCGGACTTTCCTCTATATCCGCACCAGGCGAGAACAAAGTCTTCGGTGCAAACCGAGCTCCCATCCAATTACGAAGATTCTCTTCCAATTCCAAAAAGGTATTTTCACGGACGTGAAAATCCAGTGCGACCTTCAAGAAATCTCGCCAATCATCGATGCCTAGCCGGCGCTTCTCGCCGTCGTTCAGCTGTACCTCGGACTCTTCCCAAAAATCTGGGCATTGACGGACACTATCCAGGCCTTGATAACCAACCTTAATGATGCCAAGGGTTTCAGTGCTATTCTGGTTTTTTGGCCTGCGGGCAAACTCTCTGGCCAGCAAAAGCCTCGCCATAGTGCTTGGGTCGTCGCCTGAGCTAAATAACTCTGGGCTAGCATATCGGTTATAACGAACAATTCCATTGACAACAATTGGATTGGCTGCCAACTCTCGGGTCATCGTGTCAAAGTCAATTACTGATTCTGACGTGCTGGCCTGCTGCTTTCTCAAAGCATCTTCGGCTGCCATAATCAGAGTCTTTTTAATAGCAGGGTCTGGCATCGCTTCGGCAGCAGCCATTAAATCTTCGTATGAGCTGGCCGAATTCTCTCCCGCCTTGAGCTCTGCATCTGCCATTCGATTACGGAGCGCTTCAAAAACCAACCCACGTAATCCAGAACGTTCAGCTTCCTGCTGCATTTTCACTGCAAGTCTTGCGGTACCCTGCCGACTATCGGTAAACGTAATCAACTTGCGCCCCCGCCCCGGCAGCTCCTCTGGAGAATTTTTCCCCAAATCCCCCTTTTCTGGATCCGGACAGTATTCCAGAACGGTAGGCACCGCATTACTGATATAGAAAGGCGCCCCCAAATAGCACTGCCGATAAAACTTTCGACCGTTAAACCCACTATTATCACAATGTCGACATGAAGCTTCTATTTCGGTTGATTGCTGGAAGGTAATATTGCGCTCGGCCTGGATGAGGTTGATTTCCAGATTTCGCGCGTCAACGCTAGCGTTGGTGTATGTATCCAGATCTGCATTATTTGCAAGTTGCTTGTTTCGTTCAGTCAGCGGCGAGGCAATCACCCACTGGGAGTCCAGCGCGATTGATTCATCTAAGGCGCTTCTCGAATCATCCTCACTCTCTGACTGCTCCACTGACAGAGCAAACTCATCGCGTACATATGCGCTACGTTGATGCAGAAATCCATTGTTTTCTTCTGCGAGGAGATGTGGTGTTGCGCAATCGTGGCAAAAGGCAACCTCGTAGACAGGTGCATTACATTTACAACGAGACTTTTCGCTTACGTATAGATTGCCAAACGGCCAATCTTTAAGATTTTCTGACTTTTCTGGGCAAGCGGGATCAATACAGGACCAGAGGCCATGCAACATACGCTGAAAGAAGTGCGCCCGAAGCTTTAGGAAGGGCTCGCCCCCCTCTTTGAACTTGGTGCCGGTCATCAAGTCAATCCAGGAGAGAACCTCACGCTGTAGCGATTCCCTATCGCCTTTTGGCAATAGGTCTTCAACCGCAGAAAGCAGTTCATTCAGAGTCTGTGGCTTCTCCTCTTTATTGGAAACGATCGCATCACGAAGACGACAGGCAATCACCGAGTGTGTGAGTGCCTCGTAGCGAGATGGCGATACTTCAGAATTTGACTCGATAGCACTGATATCGTCCCGCGTCGCCGTTGATGGCTCACCATCGCACTTCAGCTGTGGAATACTGCGGTGCCCACCAATAACGACCACCTGCGATTCATCAACGCCAGCCAAGCTCGATAGATAGGTTTTTAACTTTGCCTCAGCATCCTGGTCAGCAATAGTTGCAGAGGTTGCAACAAAACGCACGTCCTTGGCCTCGCGCCCAAAGGCATGGAGTACCCGACGCAATAGTAACGAGAGCTCGGCGGCTTGAGAGCCGATGTAGGTGTGCGCTTCATCCAATACGATCCAACGCAAAGATTGTGCTTTACGAGAAATCTCGAGAATCGGCGCGTCATCCTGTCTAACCAGCATATATTCCAACATTGTGGAGTTGGTCAGGAGTATCGGCGCAGGTTCTCTCCGCATACCTTCACGGGACAGGATCTGGTTAGGGCGATCTCGCTGTTCCTTTCGCACCTTCGATTCATTATGTACGGTATTGCCGTTGTATAAGCAGAAACGAATGCTCTTATCGTAATCTCTTGTCCATGCATCGAGACGCTCTTGCTGAGAGTTGATCAATGCATTGAGCGGATACAGGAAAAGTGCCCTGACACCCACAAGCGGCCCACTCTGCTTTTTCTCCCGAATCAGGTCGTTCAGGATCGGAATCATAAAGCATTCGGTTTTTCCGGAACCCGTGCCACTAGTGACCACTGCCGACTTAGGCTGATCATCCTGCAACGTTTTCCACGCCATTAGCTGGTGTGTATAGGGGTGAACGTGCCCAGGGAGGTCATAACCTCCGCTAGCGCTCGCTAGCGTCTCGACTAATTCCGGTTCCAATAAGTTGCCTGAAAGGCTGTCCAGACTACGATCAGAGGGGGCCCAGCCGAAGGTGTGTTCAAAAACCGGAGGCGCCAAAAAGCAGCCTTCTGCACCTAGCTCATCAGTCATTTGGCTCTCGAGATGCGCGCGCAGATTGGGATCACTAATCCCGAGAATACTGAGAGTTGATTGCTTAGTACGGCTGAGTGATTGTTCTACCAGACTCTGGAAATACTTCATTGTAAGCGGGCTCTCTTTATTCTTCTGTCATCAGGTACGTGGTCACGATTGCATGGGCTGGCACAAACCAACCCTGTCGATCAAAGTCCGCGAGCACACGGATAGCAAACTTCATAAAATCTGGGTTTACTTCGAGATCTTCTGGCTTTGCGCGTCCAGCGGTCACATAACCAAGAAATATTGGTAGGTATGCCAAGGCATTTGTTTCGTGAGTGTTCGAGTAATCGCGTAATTGAGGTGCGACCTCTTGATCTATTACCCACTGACGTAGATTTGAGCCCAGATAACTGGGCCAACGATCGATTTCCGGATAATTCCTGCGCAAGTCCTGAAAGAACATTGGCAATATCTCGATGGGCGAAACGCTCCTAAGATCGCTGCGGCGACCGCCTTGTATATATGACTCCATGCTCTCATAGCCAGATATGAGACTCTCGAAAACGCTACTGCGCTGCGTCATGATGCTACTAACTATTGTCTCAGGAAGTCCATTGCCGACCATCCAGTTAGCATACTTTTCATAGCTATCTCGCCAGGTAGCCAACGGTATGTATTCCCAGACGATCGAAAGCTCCTCCTGGAAGCGTAACGCTTTCGCTTCGTCGAAGCCCAGCCGCAAAGTAGCCAGTGCGAGAGCACCGGGATTTCGTGCCAGTGACTTCCAAGCCTCGAACGTCGATAGTGGTAGATGGCTGAAATTATCCCAGAGTTCTTCCAGATAGCCCCAGCCGCTATGAGATAGGTCTACGCACATACGGGCGATTTGAGCGTCGATTACTGTGGGGTTGCTCTCTGGATGAAAGGCTCTAGTAGCAGCATGAAGAGAGTGGATCTCGTCCTCGTTTGCCTCGATCTGGCCGTTAGGAACAAGTACTGGCCGAAACTGCTCTTTAGCACCAGGCACAGGATAGATTAGCCATGGACCACCGTCAGTCATTTTTGGCTGAAACTCAAATGCGCCCATGCCCACACCAAGTGTGGTGACCTCCTCCAGCTTTCGCGGTTTCATCGCGGGATCGGAGAGAAGCATTGCCTCTACGACACGCGCTTCTCCCACATGCGTTGCACCGGCACCTTGGAGGCGGAAGGTGCCACTCCCCTCACTCTTGAGATCACGGTTAAAGCGCCGGATATCGAACCGCATAAGAGGTTTGTGCGAATCGACACTGAACCGAATGTAACTGTCCTGATTTCCGGTAACACTGAGCATCTGACGGATATCATCACTGAACGCAAAGAGCGATAAAGGTACGGGTCTGTCGGTAACCGCAATGGAGTAGTGACGTTTAATTGTGGCAGCGGTTCCGCCCACCAGCTGCATCTGTATATTAAACACCTGTCGGCCAGTCATACCGTTGGTCAGTATCAACTGGCTACCCAGGAGATCCTCTACCAGCAGGTCTACTGGCGAATCTTCTTGTCCATCACGGTTAATAAATCGAACGCCGTCCAGAGGATAGTCGAGTCGAAGTTCGACTGAATCCTCTCTCGCCCCACTGAGCAATAGCCGAAATCCGGCAGGCGGCGTGGGCCCGCTTCGTTTTAGCGGTAAGGACGCAGTGCCGCCCGATAAGATAGCTTCATACGACTCGATGCCCTCACCACACACCCGGGCCCTGAGCGCAGCACCTGAATGCACTCTCACTTGGGCAGACTCTCTGGTGCACTCAGGCACGAGGCTGATTTTTAAGTCCTCTGGGAGAACTGCAAATCGGCGCAGCAACAGAGTTTCACCTTCACCGTTGGTAACCTTATAACGAAAGGCTCCGTAGCGCTGAATTGACGCCTCGGCAGTTTCACGCTTGCCATTGATGTAACGGGCGCAGTCTCTGCCAACAGCAACTCCAGCTTCAGAGACAAGCTGTGGCCAGCCACGATAAACAGTGGTGGGCAGAGAGCTGTCCAACATTGTCCTGCCTTTCAGCTGTATCTGGGAAGCGAATTCCCCTGAGCCCGCAGGAGCAAATCGATATCGTTCTTCTCCCAGCTTCAATCGGACATCATCGGAAATGAGCAACCAGCTGCCGTCGTTGCCTGAATGATGGCAATCTATATCCGGGCCTTCAACTTCCGCCCCAAAGGGCGCCCACAATAGAGCCTCTTCCATACCATACCGGTGTGAGCCATCGGCCGTCAGGATCCAGCCATGATCCCCTCTCTCAAATAAGAGCGGCGATCCAGTAAAGGAAACTGCGCTGTCTGCAAGCGTTTCCGCAAAGATCTCCTGGCCATTTGCCAGAAATGCCACCTTAAGGGGTTCGCTATACTCCCGACGGGTGAGCTTGAAATACTGACGAGGCAAGCGAACGCTCATCTCGACTTCCGACTCCGTTCCGAGCTGACCGTATATCGCACCCGCTTTTGCCAGTAGTGCATCACCTTCATAGAATGCCAGCTCCAGGCGGGTGCTCCTTAGCATGGCGGGATCAACAGGGAATCGCATTTCCTTCGGTAAAGTGACTTCGGTCTTGATGTCTCGCTCAAAGTAACGTTCCGGATCTAGCCAGTGGTTACAGCGATTAACCGTTTGTTCTTGCACTTTTTGCAGGCGCTCACCGCGGCTTCTGTCTGCACGACGTAGCCAGTCATTCACTAAGCGCCTTCCATTCTCCTCCCCCAACGGGATTGGAAATCCTCCTCGCCAACCTTCGACATGTTGGTCGAGATAGCTCGCAGGGTCTTCCTGGTCGGTAATAGAGTGGGTTTCAACAAGCGAAACTAGCTGTTCAACAATACCAGCGAGCAATTGGCGAGTTTCTGAGTTGCGGAAGCTTTGGGGCAAGTAAGGGAGATAGTCGTCAAGAAATTCTGCAGTGCCGCGACCGGCATCGCGATTGGTATAGTAATTTTTAAGCCCTGCAAGAACGGCGCGACCAAAGCCGTGCTGTTCATGCTGAACTAGCTTCCAGGGCAGGCCCCCTTCTGCAAACAATGAACCGAGATTATCCCGACCATTCGTTCGCATACGAATCGGGCGCTTCCAATACTTTACCAGCCCCTCATCGAGGGCTTCACTACGCTGGGCTGGCGTAAGGCTGATCCCCAGATCACGTTCAAAGCCATTCCATGACCAACCACCGTCACTCGCGTCATAGTTACGCCGAAATGACTCTGCGACGTACAGGCAAAAGCAGGCCGCCCAGGTGGTTTTTCGTATGGGGCGGTCAATATCACCAACCCCATCTCGCAGCACCTGGGCAAGCTCGGTGAATTCTTCCTGGGAGACGTGGTAGCCAAACAAAGGGCGACCATCGGGTATTTTTGCACCTCGAACCATCCGCTCAAGACGGAACATATCCAGCCAATCTTTGGCTGTCGCTGCGGCAACTAAACTCATTGTGCCAAAACACCTCTTTATTATTCTCTGCTCTCAGGCACGATTCCCGTACCCTCCACAGGGGAGGCTCGCACAGCCAGTCAGGGGAAGTTTCCTTTTACTGCATGCGAAGCTTTTGTATTTATTGTCAGTATTTACGCAACCAGACTGATCAAAAAGCACACGAACCGTGCTTTGTACAACCAGGCTGAGCAATTCCCGGCAATCGCCGAAAATGATCGGCTCAGGCTAATACGGACGCCAGTCCAACGCAAGTTTGTGAACTGCATCACAATCGATTTCAGCCGAGGATCGATATCTGTTACCCCACTGCATTGCCTACGAGGCATAGACGAAGCTGTTGCCGCTCAATTTTTGTTCTCCATTAAAGCGATACGCAACGAGCCTACCTCCACCCGCCACGGAATAATCAAGACAGGCAACATTGTGCGTGAGAGGCGCCGGCACCCCATTTAGCCAGTAGTGACCGATAAAGCACGGCTTAGCTGTTTCCGGGTACCGAGGCATACGCGCGGGGATGGGCAACTTGGCTGCGCCCCCAATATCAACACCAGCGGGCAATGCAACCTCGCCCAGTATTTCCGCGGAGGATCGCCACCATTGCACCCGGACTGCCGATCGCGGATTGCCATCTTTATCATGGAAACTCACATCTTCGGGTAAGCGTACTTCGCAGCCCTTGAGTAACGTCTCCACCGCGTGAAATACGTCGCTGCCCTCCGTTGTTGCCTCGACCAAGAGCTCCGGCGTTATATATGCGCCTTCAGCCTTTGCTGCCAACAGGCCAATACTTTTCTCGTCCCAGCAGGCATGCACCGCGCGCAGGCTACCCAAGTCCAGCCACATGGGCAGAGTGCGGAAGAAGTTCAGCACTTCCGCTTTCTCCGGGCATTCATCGGGGTACTCATTGAGAAAGGCCTGATGTTGCTCAGTGTTTTTCTCTGTATGGGGGCGCAGATACTCTCCATTAACTCTCGCGTGATAAGCCAACGCATTGAGTTCGTGATTCCCCATAATCGCCCTCGCATGGCCATTACGGACCATTGGCATAACGATCCCTAGTAGCTTGCGGTGCTGTGCCAGGTGCTCACCACGGTCAATAAAGTCTCCGAGAAAGATCACTTTGCGTTCTGGATGCGCATATCCCGTTGCCGTTTCCCGATAGTCCAATACGTCCAGCAGCTCTATTAATGCATCGGCATGCCCGTGAATATCGCCGATGATGTCGTACTTATTTTCTTCCACTCGATCCCTCTACCTGCGACTATCAATGGAGTGCCTGCCGTCGTCGACAAACATCATTATTTCGCTCTCTGTCACTGATCTTATGTTCTACGGTACTCGCCAGTATCGACATTGACGACTAACCGAGAGAGCCTGGTTGGATGCTTAAAGATAGCCTCCCGCTCTTGGACTCCAATCAGCTTCCAAGCCTTCGCGGCCTTCTTAATTACCTCTGCTGCTTTACAGCCCATCAACTGACTCAGCGCAGCCTCCGGATCAAATCCGTTGGCAACAGCGATCTCTACACTGTCCTCTAGCACAGCAAACCACTCATCTGCTTCACGCTCAAAACACTTGATTGGATACACCTTCTCCTCAAACCGCTTGATACTCCACTTTTCCGCCGCGGCGTCGTGGGGCTCCAGCATGACGATATACCCGGGCATACCGGCTTTAATCGACTCAATATGTCGAATGCGCTCGCCGTAACCAGGACTCCCGTAGTCGTCCCGGTTACCAAGAACATAGACTCGTCGCCCGTCAAACTCCGGCACCCAGCTGCGCAGAAAAACGGCCTTGTCATTCTCTGCTCCCCAAGACCACTGGATATTGTGTAGAGGTGCCTGCAATACCTGGGCGAAGTATTCACTGATATTCATAATTGCTACTCAATTAACGTGTTGATTATTGATTGACTCTAAAGGCAACCAGTTCCAGGCCTGATAATCACAGTCATTATTCTGACAACAGCACACCTATGAAGTCTCCGCTAAACGAATCGCCAACACCGTCGTTACCAGCCTGGTGCCTGCATTGCGTGCTGCCAGCATGAAACCCAGGGCCGAAATAAGGAAAATCCAGACGGAGGCATAACCAAATGCAGACATAGGCGATTCCAGTAAAAACTTTGCAAAGACAAACATTGCTGCACTGAGTAACGAAATTGATGTGCCATCTCGGTAGAGCAAATAGGACCTATGAGTAGAGGCCACCGCAGGCTGATTGATTACCGGCCGATAGAACTCACGATACCAAACGCTGTTCTGGGCCTTATGGTCTGATGACAGTGCCAGATAATCTGGCACTTGTACTCGAAGCAGCTCGCAATCGATACGCGGGTCAGCCTCGGCCAACTGGATGAAACGGTGTCCCGGGAGAACATTCCGCACGCGAAGAAACACAATCGCGTTCTTCAAATCTACGGGGAGCAAGTAGCTTAGCCATCCGGCCAGTGCCCCAATCGCGAGCATGACACCGCCGGCCTGTTGAATAGATACCAATAGACTGAGGTCGAAAGTAGCGGAGTTCAGAGAATGAATGGCCAACAACTGCAGCAGTAGAAGTAAGGCCAGAGGCGCAACGTTTTGCGCCTTTAGTGACATAACGGCCATGCTCAAGCCTCCTCATCTTCGTAGGCGAAGTGATAGGGCTCTGGATCGAGTTTCGTCCAGCCATCGCGCTGAGGAGCATCATAAGGGAAGAGGATGCCTTTCCCACGGGTCGCCAGCGCCTCCACTCCGCGATGGGTAAACGCATTCATAACCGCCTTTCTGGGATGCTTGGGCTCCCCAGCCTTGGCGGTCGAGGCTATCGCCGTGATATCACGGGATTGGCCCTCGCTTACCGGTTGACCCACCAGGCGGTTCAATACGGTCTTGCCGATATTCCGCTTGCTACCGTGGTGGGGGATCTGGACAAATTTGAGGTCTGCACCGGTTGCACAGCTCTCAACCTGGTCGGCGGCCATTTCCAGCGCCTGGATACCCGCATCGCCGGTAAACAGGAGTCTGCGACCATCAACCACCAGCTGAGTAATCACACTGGAGTTATTTTTTGCTGATGTGATGCCATCATCGTCGATCTGGTCGTCACCCCAGGTTGCAAGGAAACGCTTCAAGACCGCCGCAGCCTTATTGAAGAAGCCCTCAGCCGCCTCACTCGTGGATGCCCGATCAGGCATTCCTTCAAACTCAGGAATTAGGGATTCGTAGTATTCAACAGATGGACCCAGTACCTTGAGCGCACCAGAAGCATCCTGCTCTCCAGTAAATGGCGCACGCACCACAACCCCTTTCGACTCCGCTAGCGCGACTAATGAGGATGCCTTTTCCAGATTTTGCTTCAAACGCTCGCCAAGGCTATTGTCGGTTACCCGCCCGTCTTGAAAGTGTTGTGCCAGCCCCTGGTTATGCTCCCAGGGCTGATGAATCCATAGCTCCAGAACCTGCAGCTCGTTCAGCACCGTTTCTAGGCCGTTAATGTGGTCCTGGTCCGGATGGGTGTTGATAACGATATCCACCTGGTCGGTGCCAAAGTGGTTTTTGATGTGCTCCACCAGAGCGGCCCCGGTGTCTTTGAAGCCCCCATCGATCACGACGACGGTCTGCTCTTGCCGGCTGCCATGGAGATTGCCAAAGCGGATGGCAATAGCGTCCCCGCTTTTGGACTCGTCGCCCACACCTAGAAAATCTACCTCGTAACCCATAATCCATTCCTTTTTAAGGTTAAGTTACGAGAGGTATATCAAGCTCCGTGCCAACTTGCTTTTACATTAAAAATCAATAGGTTACGAAATTTGACGGAAAGACGGCACAGGGAACAATGTAATTATATTTATAAAATGGTAACAATATTTACAGTTGCAGATCAGAGGGTTCCTAGGCCGCATCCTCCCCGTATTCGAGCATCTGGACTTCAACCCAACTGCTTAATAAGTAGGGAATCCGCACATTTACAGCCCCACGTCATATCAAGCGATCTCAATCACGTCAATTATCGCCTCTGCCGAACCACTAACACTGTACTGGGCGAATAAATCGATTACTGTACCTCGCTCGAGGCACACGACATCTGTGCGTTTTGCGCGTTCATGATGAGCAGCTGGCTCAACAAAACCGCGGTCGTATCTTAAGCCCGCCTGGTCTGTCAGCAGATATCTGGCATGGAAGTCAAAATCCATGGCTTCGTCATTCCACCTAATAACCTGTAGCGAAAACCCATTAGCGATTTTTTCGCCCATAAACTCTTTGTACGCTGAGATCACATCGGCTTGATCAGAAGGATCTTTGGAGTGCGCCATGTGAATAGTAATTCGAGTTATCCCACGACCCGCCTCGGCAGACACATCGACAAAAGCATTCAGAAGCTTCGTGCAAGCCTTGCTCGGTTTTAAGTAGGGATCTATTAGGGTTATTTCACGAGCATCGACAAATAACCGCGACGCTGCTGCAGCAAGGGAGCATGCATCTCGCGGAACCCTGACTTCTCTGCGATTATGAAAGACTTCTTCAGGCAAATCATCGATGGAATAGGCGTGCGTTAATGGCTCATCATTCGTCAGTACAAGTACGTCGAAGAGACTAGCAACTGCCGAATCAACCGCATTAGCTCGCCACTCGCCGCCACCATAAGGAATTGGCTTATTGTGCATACGATCACGCTTGGCTTGGCTGAGCTTTTCGACAATTTTCAGGCGCTCGACTTCCTTAACACCATTTGCATCACAAGCCTCAATTACCAAACGCATCCATGACTTGGGATATCTGGCAATAAGCGCACCATTGGGAAAGCCAAATTTTTCTATCAGGTAGCGGAAATTGGCCCAACAATTCACAGCTTCTGGCTCTACTGCAAAGACGGCGTGCATTAGAACAACTCCTCAGCACGCTCTGCGAAAAATCCGTTAGGCCATCGGCCGACAAACTCGCCGTCGCTATCAATTTCGATTCGGCGCACCTTAACTCCGTCTGAAGATGACTCCAGGTACACGATAGACACATGACTCGGGCTAATCGCTTTATAGCCCTCCGGCAACTCACCATCGGTAGTCTGGCGAATACGCTTTAGTAAGCGCAAGATTAGGTGCTCGCTGTGCGTTTCGACAAGAAAGCTCACATCGGACTTTACCTGCGTAAACAGATCACCCACCGCTACCTGTACGCGAGGATGGATATGCAGCTCGGGCTGCTCTACGGCTACCACACCTTTGCGACGGTCTAGTGCCGCCACCACGATAGGCAACAACTGCGAAACACCCACCCCGATCTCATTGGGCATAACATCGATGTGATTCGCCTGATCCCAAATTCGGTAGGAATACCGAGTCGAGGTTTCATCAAAACGGATCTGGCTGGATTCTGATGAGGAAGATCGGCCTATCATCGCCTCCAGTTGGTCTTCTATTCGCTCATAGGCCTGCAACTTGCCAGCAGATTTCAATTCCGCATAGCGTTTCTCCACTTTGAGTGCCAGACCATAGCCCAGGTCTAACTTATCCTTGTCTGCCATCCAATGGTGGACTGCCTTGAGCAGCTTCGCATCCGACTTTTCCAGGACATCCCATGCAGCCATACCGTTATGCCAGTCTTTGGCTTGTGGGTAAGGATTGGCTTGGTAGGTCGGGTCAGGGATGTTGCGCAAGGGGCCAATACAAAGGCTGTCATTGAGTATTTTTAACAGGTTATCCAGCGGCGCGACCAATACATCGGACAGGATCTCGCTGACGATTACGCCTGTACGCTCATCCTCTAGATCGAGCGACGTATGCAAGCGGCGCCCCAACCGCGGCAATGCACCGGCAAAACCTTTGAATCCGATCGGAGCATGCGATAGCGTGTAGTCACTATCGCCTATAGCGGTCATATAGGAGGAATTATTATACTCGCTCTCAGGAATTCGGCTTTCGTTCAGCAACGCATGAAATTTACTAATAAAACAGTCTTCCGAGAACACAATGGCGTCATCAGCTTCAGCAACCTCACCTGTAAGAAACTCCTGCCAGCCGCCCTCTTGATCCTCAGACCAACCTTTTATTCGAGCGACCTCCTCCTGGTAATCAGGATGTACTGCCTGCCCCTGCTCCAATTGCTCCTTAATCCAATCGTCATACTCCTCACCCAAAAGGTTACTATGGTGATAATTTAGCGCCATGATCATGGGTTGTTTGAGGCCGGAATCACTAGCTGCCTCTGCACACTCCTCCCCATCCAACCAGAGCCGATAGCTAGAAACGTACGCAGATTTCGCGGACTCTGACCAAGAGACCTGCAGCTCAACAGCCACTTTATCCGCAATTTCTGTTACGCCACCTAGAAACAAGTCGCTCCACCCCTCTAGCTCGGCGAGGTGCGCATAACCGGCCCCAATATCATCAGGTTTTGCATATTCGACTTTTAAGGTAATGCTCTTGCGCAAATCCCGGCCATTGACCAAATTCTTAAAGCCACCGACATACTTATCACCCAAGGCCTCGATGCGTAAGGGGTCACACTGGCCTTTTTCCAAAATCTGCTGCAGATAGAACAACGCAAGCAATACCGTACTTTTACCCACACTGTTGGGGCCGAACAAGAGCGTCACCGGCGCAAAGTCGATGCACTGGGTTTCACTGAAGGAACGAAAATTGGTTAGGGATAGCTTTGTTATTCTCATAAGATATTCTTGCTATAGGCTTCCTGAAAATGCATTTTTACTTAAAGAACCAAAGCATTCTTCGATGCATATAGATGAGCCCTTAATTTCATCTAAAATACTTTGGCATTTCCAATAGATCGATTTAAACTTATCTTGCAAATCCATGGATGGAAAGATTGCATCGGTTTCTTCAAATTTTGCCTTTGAAATATTAAGCATCGACCCACTGGTTCCCGTGGCCTGGGATGTAAGCAAATCTTTAAATCTCGGCTGCCACATCATGTAATGCAGAAATTCCGGTAGCAATTTTTCTTCCTGAGTTTTTACCACCCAAAGCTTATCTGGCAAAAACACATCGTTTTGATCCTCAGAGACAATACAGGTTGCAGCAACCAACTCCCTCGTATTGGCTCGACTAAACAGCAGGTCACCTGCTTTAGGGAATATAAGGCTCTTCCCCTTAGGCACTATTGATGGATCAATGGCCTTATTTTCTTTCGGCAAAAAAGTTCCACTGGTTACTGCACTAATCTTTAAAACTCCAATCCCTCCTGGTGTACAAGGCTCGCTACTACCTTTAGCACTCCAACCGGAAGCTATCGAATCAATCCCATTCCCTATTTTCGCTACATCCCACCCCTTCGGGTTCGTCACCGGATCACCAAACATATCCAGGAAAACGGCGCGGAGGAATTCGTCGGCGAGCTGGATGGCTTGCTGGCGTTTGCGGCGCAGGTTATCGGCCTTGTCGAGGATGGCGGCGATGCGTTTCTGTTCTTTTAGAGGCGGAAGGGGGATTTCAATCTCTTCAATCCGAAACAAAGCTAACTTTGGCTGACTAGTTGTTTTCTTTTTCGACTGTATATGCCTTTGGCCCGCTGTAGACAAGTACCAAACAAGATAGTCTCTATCGAGCTTATCTGGCTTATGAATAACAATTTTTGCAGCATTTTCTGTTAGATTCGCGCCATCTAAACAATCTGGAATAGTTCCAACCAAACCTATTGTTCCAGCTATAGATATGTAGACATCATCTTTAGAAATCACATACCTACTAATTTTCCTTTGAATATTTTCCGTAATATATTTAACACCCGCAACATCAACCCCCTTATCGGAAAAATCCGTGACGCGAATATATGGGTATTTTGTTTCTGAATCACTCAGCTGCTCCCCTTTTGGTAAACGCTTACCGCCTTTTACAGCCGCAAGATCTTTCAATAAGATCATCGGAAAAGAGTTCACAGCATCCCCTCCAGCTCTTTCAACTCCTTCTGAATATCTACCTCTAAATCCATCAAGCGCCGCAAAATTTCCTTGGGCGGATCGTAATCTTCCTCTTCATACACCACTTCCTTGTAGCGATTAATAGAAAGATCGTACTTATTACTGGTAATATCTGCTTTGCTCACCAGGAAGGCCTTAGCGGTCTTGTCCGACCACTCCTCTACCGATTCCCCTGCGATGGCCTTGGCACTGTAGGCCTGCCACTGGGTAACCAAATCTGGCAATTCGTTGCTGCCTTCACCGATTAACGGAGTGCGCTTGTCATCCAATGAAAAGCCATCCGCTTGCAGATCGTAGAACCAGACCTTGTTGGTCTCACCGCCTTTGGTGAAGATCATGACCGCGGTGCTCACCCCGGCATAGGGCTTGAACACGCCACTGGGCAGGCTGACGATGGCCTCCAGCTGGTTATCTTCAATCAGGGTTTTACGCAGCTGCTGGTGCGCCTTGGAGGAACCGAACAACACGCCGTCGGGCACGATGACGGCAGCTCGGCCACCGACTTTGAGCATGCGCAAGATCAGCGCCACGAACAGCAACTCGGTCTTTTTAGTTTTAACGGTGCGCAGGATTTCCGGATCAACGTCCTCCTCATCCAGGCTACCTTTAAACGGCGGGTTGGCCAGCACCAAGTCGAAGCCCTCTTTGGCGGCCTTCGGGAAGCGTTCGATAAAACCCTGACTCAGGGTATCCTGATAGTGGATATCGGGCTGGGCCACGCCGTGCATCACCAGGTTCATGGCGGCGATACGCAGCATGGTGGCATCGAAGTCGAAGCCGTGGAACATATCTTTGTCGACATGCTGACGGTGCTCAGCTAGTAAGTCACCGGTGAAGAGGGTTTGCTCCTCCTGCTCGCCCTTCTCATTGGTGACCAGTTCGGTGAAGGTGCCCTCCGGCGAGCTGTACTTTTGCAGCATAAACTCGTATGTGGTGCTCAGAAAGCCCGCGGTGCCACAGGCCGGATCACAGATACGGTCGGTTGCGCTGGGGTTCATCAGCTCGATGATGGCACGGATGATGTGGCGCGGGGTGCGGAACTGGCCGTTGATGCCCGCGGTAGTGAGTTTACCGAGCAGATACTCGTAGAGGTCGCCCTTGGTATCGCCTTTATCGAGCGGTAACGCATCGACCATATCCCGTGCCCGCACCAGCAGCGAGGGCTTCTGGATCATCAGCTGGGCATCTTTCATAAACTCGGCAAACAGGGTGCCTTCGTTACTCTCAGCACTGCTCTCTTTGAAGTAAGGGAACAGACCATCACGCACGGTTGCCAGCAGTTCGTCGGCGGACTCAATATGCTTGAGGTTTTGCCAGCGCAGGTGCTGTTGCGCGTCATTAAAACGTCGCTTAAAGGGCTTGCCCGTGCGCTGGGACTTTTTCTCGTCACTGGTTTCGTTCATATCCAGCAGGCGTGCATACATCAGGAAGGTGATCTGCTCGATCACGGTTAAGGGGTTGGTGATGCCCCCAATCCAGAACTCTTCCCAGAGTTTGTCGATATTGCTTTTTAGTGCACCTGTAATCATTTCTTCTCTCTTACATCTAATAGTTACTCAATGGGCAGTGCTTACGCCGTAAGCTCATTCGCCACATCGAGTTTTGATTTCTGTGTTTTGGTTTCGACGGTAAAGCCCGCAACAAACTCGGCGATAAGCTCTGCTTGTGCATCCTGGAATAGCCCGTCAATGCCATCCTGGTGCAGCCCTTTGAACGGTTGTTCGTACAGGTCTGCGATGGTCATTTGCCCCTTGCGGCAGATTTCGCTTTTCAGTAACCCCAAAAAGCGCTGCTGCAGGGCGCTGAGGTTGATGTGGTGTTGCTGCACAAACGCGGTAAATTGCTGCTCGATCGCCGCAACGTCCAAGCCGATGATGGTACGCAGCAACTGATCGACACCAGCACTGGATTCCGGGTAAAACTCGGCCAACAGTTCCAGGTCGACACCGGGATTTTGGGTATGTACCAAGGCATTCAGTGCATCGAGCTCTGCCTCTGTGACCGGCTCACCGGCACGGATTTTTTGCAGCACCGGGTCTTTGTTGAATAGCGGCGTCAGTGTTTTTTCCACTTCTTGCCGATAGATTTCGTAGTCGACGGTGCGAATATTGGTTTTACGCTCTTCTTCCCGATATTCCGCAGTATTCTCTTTGATATCGAAGACCGGTATTGGCGCCGGCGGAGGCACCGCGCCCTTCTCCCGCAGATGAATAATTGGGCGCAGCTGCTGACGGCTGTGCTCCAGGCTATCGAAGCTGGCCGTCGACCAATAGTCGTCTTGCTGCATGGCATTGATTTCGGACGCTTTGCTGCGCACCTGAGGCATGTGCATGAGTAGGCTGCGCACTTTACCGAGCACCTGCTCTTTTACTGGATCCAATAACTCTGGTTTGCAGAGTTTGGTGTATTGCGCAGTGGTGATATCGAGATCCCACTTTAAGGCTTCACTCTCGCCCTGGATGTTCCGCCACTGCATCAGCGTGGCCATCTGCCCAAACAGCTGCGCTTTGGTGACGGGCGCAAACTGGTGCAAGACATCAATCTGGCTGAGCTGCTGCTTGAGCTTCCAGTTGTCTTTGATGGCAATGGTATTGTCATCCAAGGCGTCGATGTCTTGCTTGAGCAGTACAACCATCTTGCCGAAGCTATCCAGCTCGCCACGTTTTAGCGCCTCTTCGGCATAGTGAAGGCGGGCTTCAAACAACTTCTGACTGAGGGATTTTGGTTCCCGGGGCTCTTCCTCGTCCGGGTCCATTTCAAAGTATTCAAAGTTGGCCCAGTGATCGAAAATCAGGAATTTCTTCTTGTCATCACTGCCATCGGTAGCCGGACCATAGAGGTTTGGACACAGGCGCGTACCGCGGCCGACCATCTGCCAGAACTTCACTTTGGATTTCACTGGCTTGGCAAAGACGAGGTTGAGCACTTCCGGTACGTCGATACCGGTATCGAGCATATCGACGGAAACCGCAATGGTGATTTCAGAATCTTGGCCGTCAGTGGCCTTGAAATCGTCGATCAGCTCTTCGGCGCGCTCATACTTGGAGTGGATAACCCGACAGAAGTTACCTCCGTATTCGGGATACATCTCTGCAAACAGACCAGCCAGCAGCTCTGCGTGCTGAATATTGCGGGCGAACACCATGGATTTACCCAACGTCTGGCCATCCGCCAGGCGCTGGCCCTTTTCCATCAGGTTGCGCAGGATGGCGCGGTTGGTGTCCTTGTTATATACCGCTTTATCGACCGATGCCGCATTAAAATCCAGCTCATTCGGGTCGAAGCCTTGGTCTTCCAACTGCGCTATTTGCTCATCGCTGAGCTTGTCGCCCTGAATACCCTCACGCAGAAATTGGGTGGTATGGGAAACCACCTTGAAGGGCACCAGGTTACCTTCTTCCACCGCTTGCTCCAGCGGGTAGTTGGCGGTTGGCATTTTATAGTCACAGCCAAACAATTGGCTGGTGGAGCGGCTGATCATTTCAACGGGCGTGGCGGTGAGGCCCAGCTGATAGGCATCGAAGTATTTGAAGAGATCGCCGAATACGTTGTAGATGGAACGGTGAGATTCGTCCGCAATAATCAGGTCAAAGTAGCCCGGATCAAATTCCTCCATGATTTTCATCATGCCGGGATAAGTGGAGACATAAATCTGCGAATTCTTGCGGTATTCCTTTTTCGTTTTACCGACTATGTAAAGGGGCTCGCTGGTGAACTCGTTATAGGCCTTGCCGGCCTGCTTGCGCAGTTCTTTGCGGTCACAAAGAAACAGCACACGCTTGGCCCAGCTGGCCTCGATCATGCGTTTGGTCAACGCGATAGCCACGCGTGTTTTACCGGTGCCGGTGGCCTGTACGATCAGCGCCTTGCGATGCCCCTGCGCAAAGCGCTCGCATACACGAGTGATCGATTCGACCTGATACAAACGCCCTGCGATATCGGTATCGATCGGGGTTATGTTTAAGTCTTTGCGCTTGGCTCGCTGGGCAACCAGGTATTGCAGGCTCTCTTTGGAATAGAAACCGTACAGCTTTCGCGGTGCCGCATTTTGCGCATCGTCCCAGATGTAGATGTCGTGACCGTTGGTATAGAAGATGACCGGGCGCTGACCGTATTTTTTCTCCAGGGAATCGGCATAAAGCTTGGCTTGCTGGCGGCCTTTTTCGGCGTTCTCGCGGGTGCGCTTGGCTTCGATCACCGCCAAGGGTTTACCGTTGTCGTCCCAGAGTACGTAGTCACAGTAACCAATACCGGATTCGGTAGGCTGGCCGTCGACCTCTTCCTCCAGTGTCACCTCTTCAGTGTTGTTGCCATTGAGGAGGTCGATATCCCAGTTACGACTGTGGAGCTCGGTATCGATCAGGCGGCGGCGGGTTTGCGCTTCATTCAGCTCTAGCAGGTTTTTCGCCTGATCGCTGGCCTGCTTGTGTGCCGAAGCCGATGCTTTATCTAGCTTGGCCTTGAGCTTGGCGGCTTCACGCTGGGCTTCAAGTTCTGCCTGCTGCGAAGCCTCAAGTTCGGCCATTGCCTGCTCAAGACGCGCCTTATGCTCTGCTTCACTTTTCTGGCTGGCTTTCAGCTTTTTAATCGCCGCTTTGCTGAGCTCTTCGGCGGGAATTGTTTTGGCGGGCTCTACGAATGCGCCGAAGTCACTCTTGCCGCCTTTTTTGAGGGACAGGAGTAACCAGCAGCTGAGAATATGCGCCTCTTTGAGCAACCAGAGGCTGCTGCCTTTACCAAATTTACCTTCGTGAGCTGTCTTATTGCCCTCTTTGCGAATGGCATGCAGCTTGTCAATGATGGCCTGGTCGACCACCGAGGCAAACGCGTGATTCTCCAGACGATCAATGAACTTTTCATTGGGCAAGCTGGGCAGGCGCCATTCTCGATAGACAACGCCCACCAGCTTCTCGGCAAAGCAGCGCAGCTTGATCAGCGCGCTCTGGGGGTCGTCATAGACGTACTGCTCGGCATGCCCGCCTAAATTGGCCAGGTCCGACCAGTAGGGCCTTAGATGCTCAAAGTTCTTTGACTGCATAAATTCTATTATTTCCATATCCCTGCTATTGCAGGTGCTGTGCCAACATTTTTTCGGCTATTGATGTGCGCCGTATTTTGCCATTCGAAAGCTCGATACCTATGCCCTTTCAAACTCTGACAGTTGAGCCAATCTCGGCGAGCAAACTTTCGAAAGACCAATAAAATTTCATACAAATCAACAACTTAAATAAAAAGCCAACCTGAAAAATCTGACTCATCGCCATGGTATCACCAGTTACGACTACCCTAACCCACCGGCTTCGCCCCTACTGGGCTAACCGTAAAACCAGTGCGAAACACGATGAGCTGGAGCCAATAAACATCATTCGATCAACCAGAAAAAGTAAAAATTATTACCAATAAGTAACCGTTATTACCTTCAGTGTTTTCCCTCTTTATCCCACGATACCTAGCTTCTTCGCCTTGTTCTCAAGGGTCTGGTGGCTGTTAAAGCCCAAAAGCTTGGCGGCCTTGGTTTTCTTGCCCTGGGCGACATCGAGCGCGCGAGGAATGTAATGCCGCATAACGTCATCACAGAGCCCCTGTAAATCAATGCCTTGCGATACATCCTTATCCAACAGCCCTGAGCTTTTCTCTGGCATTTGAAACAAGGCCTGGCGTACATCTTGCGCATTAATCGTGTCACCCTGACACCACAGCGCTGCACGCAATAAGCTCGACTGCAGCTCACGTACATTCCCCCGCCATGTGTGCTTCAGGATAAGATTCATGGCATCGGGAGCAAGTTTTTTCCCCTGTAAGCCCGCATCCTGCTCGCCCAGGGCATCCACCATCATGCTGGCCAGTAGAGAAATATCCCCTTCGCGCTCCCTTAAAGGCGGCAAGTGCAGCACTCCAACGGCAATGCGGTAGAACAGGTCTTCGCGGAAAGAGCCGCTTGCAACGGCTTCCATCAGGTCACGATGGGTTGCACTGGTCAGGCGAACATCAACCCGCTTTTCTTTGGTGCCGCCAACCGGCAGGAAGGTGCCCTCCTGCAATACCCGCAGTAGCCGAACCTGAACACTGAGTTCCAACTCTCCAAATTCATCGAGAAATAGTGTGCCGCCATTAGCCTGCTCGAACACACCGGGCTTATCGGCCGTAGCACCGGTAAACGCCCCTTTGGTATGGCCAAACAGGACAGAATCCACCAACTCGGGAGGAATGGCACCGCAGTTAAGAGCTATGAACGGTTTGGTGGCCCGGTTGCTGGCGTTGTGAATGGCACGGGCAAACAATTCTTTGCCGGTGCCAGTTTCGCCATAGATCAGTACCGGCACATCGCGTTCGGCCAGTACCTGTGCCTGGGCCTTTAGCGTCTGCATACGCGGACTGCGGGTAATGATGTTGCCAAACGCAGCATCGACGGGAGCATGGGCCTGAGCCAGCTGGCTGATTGTCGTACTATCCAGATCTTTGGCGACGGGTATGTATTCTGCGGAGAGCTCGAAGGGCACATCGACTTCCTGCACCCCATCCTCGACAGAGGCTTGGTAGAAACGACTGGCGTAGCGTGCCTTACCCAGCAAAATCCAGATTGACTGCATGGCCGGCGTTCCCGGACTCAACAGAATTGAAAGGTCGCAACCCTCGGACTCCAGTCTTTTCAAGTGCTTGTCCGCCGCCAGATAGATCTCGGCAAAATTCACCGGTGACGACAACGGCGCTGAGCGCAGATGGATGGGAGTCTCAACCTGCCCAGAGAGCCAATCGAGGTAGCCCTGAGCTTGCTCTTCGGGGTAGTTGTAGAGCAACTCCACTGTGTCGAACGTCTGAGACTTCAGGGTGGAAGCGATAGGGCCAAGTATTTGCTCCGGCGAACCTGCGTTATCCACAGCCTTGAGGTCATTGCCACCAATCCAGCTAATTAGCACTCGGCGCTTAGTGCGGCTCATCGGTACGCTCCAACATATCGCTGACATCACACTGGAACAGCTGGCACAAAACATCCAACGCCTCGATGTCGATTTTTTGTGCAGTTTCCTTGTACATCAGTGTTACGGTGTTCCGGCTCAGGCCGGTCTCCCGCAGAACATCAGCAATCTTCATTTTCCGCTCCCCCATCAGGCGAGCGAGGTGGCAACGAATCATCGGCGAACCTATAGAGAAAAGAGTTCACCGATAATATCTCAACAAACCCAAATAATTAAAGCTGAGATGGAATTTTTGCACTTTACGCACAAATAGGCCCGATTAGCCACAGGCCTTACAGCTGACAGGTAAAGTTCCTCCGGCCCACCAGCCTGAATGAAGCTTGCCCGGCTAAATTTTGTACGAATTCCCGCCCACCCTGCCGATTTCGGAGATATCGTTTGGTTTTGCAGGAGAACTCAGGAGCTCTTAGGAGACGGCAAGCTGATAACGCCAATTCGCTCAGGAAACTATTCAGGCTTCGGGTACCACTATCTCTAAGACACCTTCCTTAAACGTCCACCCCACATAGTAGTCATAGATGTTTCGAGCGACCGTTTTGTAAACATATGCAGTACCCTCTTTGTATTCACGGTCGAGATATGCCCATAGCCACTCAAGGTGCTCACGCTCCCAGGCTGCAGGACGAACATGGTATTCGTCGAATATTTTTCTTGCGACTCTAGTCATTAGCTTTGCGCGAGCCTGGAGAGTTTTACGGCGCACCGCCCTGTGGCGGACAATGGAATTCGGCTTAAACATTTCTGCGATATCTCGCTGCACGTCTCGAAACGATGCTTTATTTTTCACGCTTCGCCTCCACGTAACTACCAATGTATACATTAAGGATCGATTCGCGACTGTGCCCTAACTCGGCACTTATTATTGCGCGAGCACGCCGGTCCTCTTCTTCACTCGGTAGAGCATGGCCATAAGCGAGACAATTTACAGGGCTGTAGCATCCGGTAATTTCCAAATATCTACGTGCTGCGTACTCGTGGCGCAGTCCATGAATCGTTATGCCATATCTGGCTTCTAACAGTGGCAGCAGCTTACTTTGAACCTGTTTTCGAAAGACGTTGAGTCCCATGTCATCTGGGATAATTGAAAACCTCTCACCCACATAAGGAAGGCACCCTTCCAAGACATGGAGACCCAGGCGCTGTACAGGAATCAACCGTGAAACATATTTTCCGCGACCCGACTTCGTGCCATAGATAACATCAATATTTCCCGATGCTTTACACTCTTTCAAAGCACCGTGGATATCGATCGAGATGGCCTCTCTGAGCCTCAGTCCAAATACTGTCATGAGTGACAAAATCGAAAACATTCGGCCAGGCAGGTCACCACGTAGTTGCTCAAGCAGCGTTTCCGGCTCTATATACTGATGTGGTTCTTTACGGACATTCTTCCTGCGGGTTCCCGTAGATTTTGAAGGACTTACAGATTTCCACTCACAAAAGGTCAGTGTCCTCATTACTGAATTAATTGCGGAAACTTTCGACTGGCATGTAGCCGCCGAATATTCTGTGGATAACTTCTGGCCGTAACCCACAAGGTGTCGCGTTTCATAGTCGTTGATGTCGCACAAATTGTGCTCTGCACGCATATAGTCCGCAAACTGCGAAAACCACAATTCATAGTCATTTGCAGTTTTACTACTAACTTCTCTATTCCTATAACGTGACCGTAATGCCGAGCGCGCAGCGCGCTTTGGGCTCCGCCCCCAGCCTCGATTTTTTCCCTTGCTCATTGAAAGCTCCCGTTTTCTTGATCTCAAAGATGTCGCACGGAGGCCAATTTGGTCAGTGTTTTCTCCGCAATCTGCGAATGCCAGACCGTGCGATGAGTGCTCCGAGAATGACTTCGGAGAAAGAAATCGCGCGTATATACGCCACGCGAGAATGGACCGAGCAGGTTTTTGTTGCTGGCTAGGCAACCTGCTCAACTGGATAGCCGATGAGTTTATTTTGATCAATGCTCATTGTCGCGAGCTACGGTCGGCATGCACATGCATGCCGTTTAACAGAGTTTAATGGTGACTGCTTGTGGAAATTATTCCTGATAGCCTCGCCACTCGTGAGATTTAACCTCTAATAAAAAAAACGTTTATGTCGGAATTTCTTATAGCCATGTGCACCAGGTAGGTCAACACCACTGCGTAAGAATGGTCTCAGCGGCCCCTGCCCAGAGGGCACTCCGCGCAAATGGGAAGTGATCTAGTGAGTTTTGAAAACGAGCAACCAACAAAGAATTTTTTCATTAACTGAGAAGTATTTATTGCCCCCACCGTGAGAGAACCCCAGGCAGCCCTCGCTCGAATACAACGGGGGTTTTCAAATTTTCTAGTTATGGCACGATGTTGATCATCCCCACGCTACTCTGTAGTACAGCGCATTCAGAGAAGACGAGGTTGCGTTTTGGATCCGAGGGTTCAAGATAAGTGGGTCTTCCCCGGACATAAGTTGCCGGGCTATGAACCGGGAAAAGCGAATCAGACCTAGTCGATTCAGCCAAACTTCTAATTACGAGATATATATCCGATGGAAACAGAGTACAGATTACTCCGATTGAAAGAAGTCCTGCAGATAGTCCCCATCTCCAGAACGACCTGGTACACCATGATCCAGAACGGGAAAGCTCCAGCTCCCGTTAAAATTGGTAGTCGGACTGCGGCATGGCGCTCTGATGAAATTCAGACATTTCTGAATGATCTTTGTGAAAAATCCCATTCAAAGCGTGAATGACTTGACCCATATTTTTTAACGATGGCAGTAGGGGCAATGTTCCACTACATACTGGCGCTTGCATTGAATACAACATCGTGTATGGAGGATCTGGGAAGCCTCTAATTTTCGACGACCTGATTCAGAAGCATCATTTTCACCTAGCTTGCTCATGATAGGACCGACTGAAACGCTCCGCCCCAATCTGCCGACATCACCTACCATTACAGACCTCGATTTTCGACCAATTGGTCTCACAGTCGCCGCCTGATCTATTTTCTCTTTCTTCTGAGCATCTAAGGCTTTAGTAGCGTCAGCAATTTTTTTCAGTTCTCTTACATGGTAGAGCCACCGCTTCCCGGACAACCCTTGATATATCAATGAAATTAATACGTGTTTGAAACCGCGTCCTTTGATTTCTCCCTTATCATATATCTCCTTGAAGCCAGCTAGATTAAGGGCTATGTGCCCACTGATATCCTCTGGATAGCTATCTAGTTTCGCACCAAATCTTTTTGAGTGTTCGATATCAAGCAACATTCCAAAATTTCTGATCTTCGCAATCAAGCTATAAGGGCCGTTGAACTCTTTAACACTCTCTATCGTGGGTGAAGAAGGCCTGGTTATTATTATCGATTCATTCGGGATCTGCGAAGCAGAGTCAGTAAAAATTGGCTTCACATAGTACGGGAGCGCGAAAGAGGCATTTTGAGTATCAAGAAGTATTTGTCTGGTCATTTGTGCACAAACAGCTTCGAACGAAAGATCACAGTCTTTCTGCGCTTCATCCGACGCACGACAGTCGTGTGCAAAATGCCACGTATTCTTTTCTCCACGCCTTGCAACTAGTGATAGCCCACACGACGGGCAAACACAGTCGCACGCACGTCCACGAGGTACATCCTCCACATCCACGAGCAGTCCGGTTTTGAGGTCTTTCCCAAATGGGATTAACGTACTCACAGAGATTATTTCCCCCCTCTATTGATAAATTGGGCTCATCAGCCGACTCAATCAATACTCGAAGAAGTGTGTCTCATAGCGGAATTTTCAACCCTCTTCTTTAACGCCTCCAGATAATCAGCCCAGACCTGCATCATCTCAGTGCGCTGTGATATGTGCCGAGTGCGATTGTACGCTCGCCCTAATGGGTCACGTACGGTATGGGCGAGCTGTTGCTCGATCAGATCGACTCGACACTCGAGTTCCTCATCTAAAAGTGTTCTGGCCATCGCACGAAAACCATGGGGAGTCATGACCTCATTGGGGTAACCCATGCTACGTAGCGCAGTCCGCACCGCGTTTTCGGACATTGGTCGACTTCCACCACGCGAAGAGGGGAATACATACAGACCTCTGCCCGTAAGCAAGAATAACTCTTTGAATATCGATGTAGCCTGAGAGCTTAGAGGGATAATATGGGCCTCTGCGGACTTCATGCGCGCACCAGGGATTTCTATCCGACTCTTATCCCAGTCAAAGTCGGCCCATTGCAAGTTACGAAGCTCACCGGGCCGGCAAAACAGTAGCGGCGATAGTTTCAGCGCCGCTTCCACGACAGCGGTTCCCTGATATGAATCGATAGCGACCAACAGTCGTCCAGCTTCCTCAGGGTCAGTAATGGCAGCCATATGACGGACCGATGGAGACTTCAGGGCTCCGGCAAGATCTGATGAAGGGTCACGCTCTGCGCGGCCGGTCATGACCCCGAACCGGAAGACCTGGCTCGCCACCCTGCGGGTGCGATGAGCGAGCTCCAGATGACCTCGCGCCTCAATTTTTCGGAGAACCTGAAGTAGCTCGAAAGGCGTTATGTCACTCACTTCACGCGAGCCAATAAATGGAAAGAGATCGCGCTCTAGTGCTCTCCAGGTGCGGGATTTGTGACTGCTCGACTTACCCTCCATTACAGTGGAGTACCATTCTTTTCCCAAGCTTTCGAATGAGCATTCCGGGTCGATCGATTCGCCCTCAGCGGCAAGCGCTGATCGCTGCTCCTGGTAGTGCTTTACAGGATCGATACCTTCGCGAAGTAGGAGCTTGGCCTCATCGCGCTTGTCCCGGGCAGACTTCAAACTGACGGTAGGGAATGGCCCAATGGCGAGCATCCGCTCTTTACCACGGAATCGATACTTCATGCGCCAATGCTTTTGCCCAGACTTCTTCACCAGAAGATAGAGGTTGCCGCCGTCACTCAGCCTGTAATCTTTTTCACGCGGTGTGCAGTTCTTAACCTCAGTGAACGCTAAAGCCATACGCCTACTCCATGTGAAGTGGGGGTACGGGGAGAGTCTAAATTGGCATTTGCGCAGGCCATACCCCCATCCGTACCCCCAAAGCATGTTGATACAGACGAATATAGCGGGACTTTGACGGGAGAGTCAAAAACGCGAAAGCCCCGCAATGCGGGGCTTTCGGGAAGATACCGGCGAACGCCGGCTTTCAATGTGGTGCCCAGGGCGGGACTTGAACCCGCACGAGCATAGCTCACTACCCCCTCAAGATAGCGTGTCTACCAATTCCACCACCTGGGCTAATAAATCGTTACTGGGGAGCGTCCTCTTCAGGCGCTTCGTCCTCAACAGAAGGCACTTCACCTGCGCCACCTTCGAGCTGCGGGACATCACCCGCCTCACTGTCTACCTGAGGCAGCTGCTCTTCGACCATCGCAGGAATCTGCGGCAAGTCAGCATCGACGGACGTATCCGACTTTTGCTTGGCCAGCAGGGCCAAACCGAAGCTGGTGACAAAGAACACAGTCGCCATAATGGCAGTCAGGCGCGAAAAGAAGTTGCCACTACCCTGGCTGCCAAACACAGTCTGGGAAGCACCCGCCCCGAAAGAAGCGCCGGCCTCTGCACCTTTACCCTGCTGCAACAGGATCAGGCCAATGATGCTCAGAGCAGTCAGGACATGTAAGACTAAAACCAACTTTTCCATTGTTCTGGAAACCCACTATCGGGCCAACGGCCCTTCTCAAATTTTACGCTTTGCCAGCACGACAGATGGCTGCAAACTCCGTAGCCTTCAACGATGCGCCACCAACAAGGGCCCCATCGATATCGGGCTGGGTAAACAATGCTTCGGCGTTGTCTGCCTTCACACTGCCACCGTATAACAGCTGAACTTGATCGCCATCTTCACCCAAAGACTCGCGAATAAAGCGATGCACCTCTTGGGCCTGTTCGGGGCTGGCGGTCTTGCCGGTTCCGATTGCCCATACGGGCTCATAGGCAACCACTGCGTTCTGCCACGCCTCAGCGCCCGCAAGTCGAGCCACTGCTGCAATTTGCGCACCGACGATATCTAGGGTACGCCCCTGCCCCCGCTCCTCGAGGCTCTCACCCACGCAAAGGATCGGCAACAGACCTGCCGCTTTCGCGGCGACAAACTTTTCTGCCACCAGCTCGCTGCTCTCACCATAGAGGCTGCGTCGCTCTGAGTGGCCGACGATGACGTATTTTACGCCAAAATCCTGCAACATGCTTGCTGCAACTTCGCCGGTAAAAGCCCCCGAGGGCTCCTGGCTCAGATTCTGAGCGCCCAGCGACACCGAAGACGTGCCCGCGATATGATCCGCTACGACCCCGAGATACGGGAACGGCGGACAAATCACCACCTCTGCGATTACCCTCTGAAGGTCAAATTCCGAAAAAAAGGCGTCGACAAAGCTGCGACTACCGTTCATTTTCCAGTTGGCTGCTACCAAATGCTTTCGCATGCGTGCTCCTTCAAGGGGCGCAAATCTTAGCGACATTGCCCGCAACATACAACCTCAATTGAATGGCAAACGGCAAGTTTTTTGTCGCTGGTAAATCCAGTGTTTCTGGCCGATCAGCGGTTACCGACCCTCTCAACAACGGCAGCGATATCCGCCGCAAGTTGCTGTACCTGACCGCCATCTTCTCCCTCGACCATAACGCGGATCAGGGGCTCAGTACCAGAGGGGCGCAGCAGTACCCGTCCACGATCTGCCAGCACCTGCTCGGCCTGTGCAACGGCGGCGACAACATCCTGATCGTCCAGCACTCCGTCCCTGTGGGCCAGCCGCACGTTAATCATGTGCTGCGGGTACATGGTCATACGTTGCAGCAGGGTGTGCAGGGACTCGCCGAAATCCGCAATCGCACGTAACGCCTGTAGAGCGGACACGATCCCATCACCGGTGGTGGTCGCATCGGCGCAGATAATGTGCCCGGAAGATTCGCCACCCAGGCTCCAGCCGCGCGCATGCATCTTCTCCAGCACATAGCGATCGCCGACCTTGGCCCGCTCGAAGGGGATACCCAGGTCGCGCAACGCCAACTCGAAGCCATAGTTGCTCATCTGAGTGCCCACGACCCCATTGCAGCCGCCGCGAAACTGATGCCGGTGCAACGCGATAATAAATAGAAGCTGATCACCGTCGACGAGCGAGCCATCGCGGTCCACAAACAGGACGCGGTCACCATCGCCGTCAAAGGCGATACCCAGATCCGCCGCATGTTCCAGCACGGCCGCCTGCAGCTTCTGCGGACTGGTCGACCCACACTCCAGATTGATGTTGTGACCATCGGGACTGACACCCAGCGGTATCACATCCGCACCCAGTTCCCGAAAGACTTTCGGCGCGATGTGGTATGTGGCCCCGTTGGAGCAATCGACAGCGACTTTCATGCCATCCAGAGTGAACCCCCAGGGCGTCGATGCCTTGCAGAACTCGATATAGCGCGCCGCCGCATCATCAATTCGCCATGCCTTGCCGAGATCCTCGGCGGTCGACATGGGCGCATCCAACGCGGCCTCAATCTCGAGCTCGACATCATCAGGCAGCTTGCTGCCGTCCGCACTGAAAAACTTGATGCCGTTATCCTGATACGGGTTGTGTGAGGCACTAATCACAATCCCCGCCTGGGCATGAAAAGTTCGCGTCAAATACGCGATCGCCGGCGTTGGCATTGGCCCCAGCAACCCCACGTCCACCCCGGCATTGATCAGGCCAGCCTCGAGGGCCGCCTCGAACATATAGCCGGAGATACGGGTGTCCTTGCCAATCAGGATGCTCGGGCGGCCGCCTCGGGCACTCTTGTATCGCTCACTCAGCACTTTTCCCGCCGCATAGCCCAGACGCAGCATGAACTCCGGGGTAATCGCGCCCTCGCCGACCCGTCCGCGAATGCCATCAGTGCCAAAGTACTTTCTAGCCATCAATCTCTATCTCTTTCATCGCGCCCTTTGCCGGACACTCAATCAAATTATGAACGGTCAACCAGCTGCTGCATGGTGAGGACATCGACGGTCGCTGCCACATCATGGACACGCAAAATCCGGGCACCACGCTGGGCGGCCAGCATCGCCAGCGCCAGACTGCCGGGCAGACGCTGGTCGACCTCTCTCCCCAGTAGTCGCCCAATCATGGACTTGCGGGACAATCCGGCGAGTACCGGGATCCCGTCTGGCGCCAAACGGTCGAGACCGCGCAACAGCGCCAGATTGTGGGTATCGTCCTTGCCAAAGCCGAAGCCTGGATCCCAAACCAACTGGTCGCGCGAGATGCCAGCAGCAACGCAGGCGATGGTTCTCTCTTCCAGATACGCGCTTACTTCGGCGACGACATCCCGGTACCGGGGTGCCTTCTGCATCGTGCCCGGCTCTCCCTGCATGTGCATCAGACACACTGGCAGCCCCGTCGCGGCAGCCGCTTCGAGAGCGCCAGCCCGGGTGAGAGCCCGCACATCATTAATCAGGCCGGCACCCGCCTGCGCTGCTGCCGCAATAACGCCAGGAGTACTGGTATCCACCGAAACAACCACATCCAGCTCTGCCGAAATCGCTTCCACCACCGGCACTACGCGGTCGAGCTCCTCGGCCTCCGTAACGGGCAAGGCACCGGGACGTGTGGATTCACCACCGATATCCAGGACTGCGGCGCCTTCCTCGACCATTTGCTGAGCACGGGCGAGCACCGCATCCCGGTTCAGGCGCCCCTCCCGGTAATAACTGCCACCATCGGAAAAAGAGTCGGGCGTGGTATTCAGCACCCCCATGACCAGCGGTTTTTCTAGGTCAAGAGTACGCGCCCCGCAGGTTAGCAGGGCGCGCGTGGACGTATTGGAAACGACTGCCATAGCTTTTCTATTACTTGTCGGGCCCATAAAAAAACCAGGGCGAACCCTGGTTTTATCCAGCCCAAATCGTGATCAGTGGCCGTTCAACGGACCACCCACAGGATTCCGCTCTTCGTTACCGGAGCTGGGCTCGTCGGGCTTTTCCACATCATCCACGGAACCACTGCCCCCGGAACCGTAGTTACTGTCGTGCCAGTCTTTTGGCGCACGCACCTTGCGGCGCGCCATCAGGTCATCGACCTGGTCAGAATCCAGGGTCTCATATTCCATCAGCGCATCTTTCATCGCCTCAAGGATATCCCGGTTTTCTTCCAGTAACTTGTGTGCACGGGTGTAGCATTCGTCGATGATCCGGCGAACCTCGGCATCGATATCGTTCGATGTCTGGCCAGAAACCGGATTGCCCGCACCCGGCTGCCCACTTTCGTCCTCGCCGTAGTGCAGCGGGCCCAGCTTCTCTGACAGGCCCCACTTGGTCACCATATTGCGCGCAAGATCGGTGGCACGCTCAATATCATTCGACGCGCCAGTGGTTACCCCATCAATGCCCAGCGTCATTTCTTCCGCAATTCGGCCGCCAAACAGCGAACACAGCTGCGACTCAATCGCGCGCTTGGACAGGCTGTATTTGTCCTCTTCCGGCAGGAACTGGGTGACCCCCAGTGCACGGCCGCGAGGAATAATGGTGACCTTATGCACCGGATCATGCTCTGGCACCAATCGACCAATAATGGCGTGTCCAGCCTCGTGATACGCGGTATTGGTCTTTTCCTTCTCATTCATGACCATGGACTTGCGCTCGGCACCCATCATGATCTTGTCGCGGGCGCGCTCAAACTCTTCCATGGTCACCATGCGGCGATTGGCGCGCGCAGCAAACAGCGCGGCCTCATTGACCAGGTTGGCCAGGTCCGCACCGGAGAAGCCGGGCGTGCCACGGGCGATTGTCTGCGCCGACACGTGCTCTTCGAGAGGCACTTTGCGCATATGTACCTTCAGGATCTGCTCGCGACCGCGGATATCCGGCAGCCCCACAAACACCTGTCGGTCGAAGCGACCCGGGCGCAGCAGCGCGTGGTCGAGCACATCCGGACGGTTGGTCGCGGCGATCACAATAACGCCTTCACTGCCCTCGAAACCGTCCATTTCCACCAGCAACTGGTTCAATGTCTGTTCACGCTCGTCGTGCCCGCCGCCGACACCGGCGCCGCGATGACGGCCGACCGCATCGATTTCATCGATAAAGATGATACAGGGCGCCTGCTTCTTGGCCTGCTCAAACATATCCCGGACGCGTGATGCACCGACACCGACGAACATCTCGACAAAGTCAGAACCAGAAATAGAGAAGAACGGTACTTTTGCCTCGCCGGCAATCGCCTTGGCCAGCAGGGTTTTACCGGTTCCGGGCGGTCCGGCCATCAAGACGCCGCGCGGGATATTGCCACCCAGGCGCTGGAACTTGGTTGGATCCCGCAGGAACTCCACCAGCTCCTGTACATCCTCTTTCGCTTC
This sequence comes from Microbulbifer sp. ABF4_148, assembly GCF_056158985.1. NCBI lineage: Bacteria > Pseudomonadati > Pseudomonadota > Gammaproteobacteria > Cellvibrionales > Microbulbiferaceae > Microbulbifer > Microbulbifer sp. ABF4_148. Next base: position 1,542,942 of record NZ_JBSWUI010000001.1, on the reverse strand, counting down.
ATCGACACCGGCGACATCGGCAAAGGTTGTTTTGATCTGATCCTCACCCAGCAGACGCGCCTTACTCTTACCAAATGCCATGGGGCCTGAGCGGCCACCGGCACCGCCCTGCATCTGGCGCATGAAAAACATGAAAACGGCAATAATGATCAGGATGGGGAAACTGGCGACCAGCAACTGCTGCCAGATACTGGGAGACTCAGGCTCACGACCGACAAACTGCACCCCGCCGCGCACCATTTCATTGGTGAGCTCGTCATCGATGATCTGGGGCTGAATGGTCTTGAAGCGCTTGCCGTCGGCACGCTCACCGGTAATCACGAGTCCGTCGACGACAACACTCTTTATCTGACCGGCCTGGACGTCCTGCACAAAGTCCGAATAGCTGAGGGATTCATCCCGGGTTTGCGGCTTGAAGTTCTGAAACACCATCAGCAGTACCGCCGCGATGATCAGCCACAGCACCAGGTTTTTCGCCATATCGTTCAAAGGGGGTTCCCTCTTGCGTTGTTTACCTTCCGGCAGGGCTGGCACTTATCGTCCCCAACCACCGCCCAGATCCTCGCGGTCATCCGTTCAGTATAGGCGTGACGCCCGCCGCCTCGACCAGCGAGGCATCGAGAATTCAATTAGACGCTTATACCACACCTGAAGGCCCCATGCCGCTGGCAAAGCGACGGCCTACAGGCTTGAGGCGATGCCTTAACCGCCCTTGTAGCCCCGCGCCACCACATACACTTCCCGGGAACGGGGCCGGGACGCGTCGGGCTTGCGTGTAACTACCGAACTGTAATTTGAGCGAAGATCGCGAATAAGCGCATCGAAACCCTCACCCTGAAAGACCTTCGCCACAAATGCGCCGCCAGGCTTGAGCACCTGACGTGCCATATCGACAGCCAGCTCCACCAGATACATGGAGGCGGGCTGATCGACGTCACGCACTCCACTCATATTGGGGGCCATATCGGAAATAACAAGGTCCGCCCTGGCCTCTCCCAGTTTTTCGAGTAACTGATTGAGCACGGCCTCCTCGGTGAAGTCTCCCTGGACAAAATCCACCCCCGCCAGCGGGTCCATGGGCAGGATATCCGAGGCCAGTACGCGTCCTTTATGACCTACCAGCTCAACAGCCACCTGCGACCACCCACCGGGAGCCGCTCCCAGATCCACTACCGTCATTCCCGGCTTGATCAGGCGGTCCTTCTTTTGCAGCTCCTGCAGCTTGTAGCTCGCCCGCGAACGGTAGCCATCTTTCTGCGACTGTTTGACATACTGGTCGTTGAAATGTTCACGCAGCCAGCGATGGCTGCTTTTCGATCTACCCATCAGTTACAATACTTCTTCAATTAACTGGAAGCAGCGCGCCGGCCCCAAGCCCACCCGCCGGTACTCACACCTACCATTGAGTACTATAGAGCCCATGGCCACATTGGCCGCGAGGTGCCAGCACCTGTTTGCCTTGCTGACAGCGCCGGAATGCTCCGGCGACCCCTCAAATGCCTCTAAAAAGGATGGAGTATTGTATGCCTTTAACCACCGAGCGTAAAAAGTCCCTGCGCACTCTCGGACACAACCTGAAACCTGTCGTGACCATTGCCGGCAAGGGACTGACTGAGGGAGTCCTCGAGGAGCTGAACCGGGCCCTGCAGGACCATGAGCTTATCAAGGTGAAATTGGTGGTGGCCGACCGCGACTTGCGCCGCCAGGTGGTTGTCGAGCTCTGCGAACAAAGTGGCGCAGAACTCGTGCAGGAAATTGGCAAGATTGCGCTGATCTATCGGGCCGCGGACAAACCCAACCCCCGCCTGTCCAATCTGCTGCGCTGATACACAGCGCCGTTCACCGGGCCTCGATGTTGTTTTCGATGCCTAGTTCGCGGGCCGACAGCTGACCCCGTTCAGGAGCCAGCGTCGCCCGGAATCCTCCCTCTGCAGCCAGCAGCGTGACTCCCCGTCGACAAACAGCCGGAAACGGGTCGGCAGCGACATCTCCCGACCGGCGAGTGGCCGCTGCTGCAAGTCCTGCTGTTGCCGACGCTCGACCACCAGCACACTGGACTCCGTCAGGGCATCTGCCGCCAATGGCACAGAGATACCGTGCATCGCCTCGCTGACAACCCGCTTCAGCTCCGACTGGCCCCGAACCAGGTTCTCCGCCGGCACCGCAGCGATAACGCCGGGCACCTCGCTGCCCAGCGCAGCCTGAACACCGCAGCCCGCCAGGAAAAACCCGCCGAGCATCGAAAGCCACTGTTTCCTTGCCATCATCCCCGCCTCTCCTTGAATTGACCCGCGGCTTAACGGCCGAACGGCACGCCAAGAATGCGGTTTTCGCGCGTGGGAGCCTTGTAAACCTGGGCTGGCGCGGCGCCCACGCTAGCTTCCGAAGTTGCCATCAGCGTACTTACCCCATCCCCACGGTAGGCCCGCACGCAGCTGCCACCCGCGATATAGCCAAGAGCCGTCGAAAAACGCGCTTCAAACTTGTCGCCAAGGCCACGACTGAAATCATCCGCGACCTGACAGCCAGTCACACCCGCACTGCCGACACCCCCGGGTACAAAACCATCAGAATACTCGCCAAAGCCTTTCGCATTGACGCCCTGAAACTGGATGGTGAAATACGTTGTGCCGCAATTGTCTGTCGGATAGAAGCCGTAGGGTTTACCACAAGTTTGCTCGCCAATCTGAACCACCTCGACGTCGACACCACGCAACCCATTGATTATGGCCTCGCTGGCCGAACAGGTGCTGGCGCCGGTTAAAACGATTACTCGGGCGAGATCAAGCGTCGGCAGCAATTGGCCACTGGGCAGCTCACCGAACCCGAGGGTGGTATCAAAGAACGGCATGGGGTCCAGTGGATCCCCCGTTACCGGGTTGGTGTTCGGGTATTTGTCATTGAACTGCATTTGCTCGAAGGTGCGACCCGCGGTGGGTGTCCGGCCTGCCACCATGTAAGCCAGCTGGCTGGCGATCGCCAGGTAACCACCACCGTTATAACGCAGGTCAATTACCAGCTCTTCGATATTTTCACCGGAGAGATATTCGACGGCCTCCTTGAGCTGCTTTTCTGCAGTGGCAATGTGGTCGTTGAACAACATATAGCCGACGCGGCGGCCCGCCTCATCAATCTCCACCGAAACCTGGCGAACCGGATCTACGACAACAGCATCCGCGGTCAGCACCAGGGTTGCCGTCGTCCCATCGGGATACTCCACATCAAAAGTGTGACGCTCGCCGGGCTGGGAGGGGAAGAAAGCCGCATTCAGCGTATCCACACCGGCCTGGGTGTTTACATTGACCGCATCAACACCGTCGACACCCAGAATGCGTGTGCCGCGCGGCGGCAGTCCACTAATGGAATCCGTTTCCGTGTAGGCGACCAGAATTTCCCGTGGCGCATAGGGCTCAAGAATGGCCCACTGCAGTCCATAGCCAACGGACACTCCGGACTGGGACTGCGCAATCCATTCATCGGTGGGCATCAGGAAATGAAAGTTGTCCTTGCGCGCCCCACTGTCTGTGAGTGCATTGGTTACCAGCAAATCGAAATATTCGTCCACCGCATAGGACGCAGGGTCCACATCCACAATCTCGCTGTACCAGAGGTATAACTCATCGCTCCAGGAGCGGAGCCAGAACTTCTCGTCCAGTGCCGAGCCCGCCACATCCAGGTAGTTCGAACCGGTGGCCGGATTCACGCCTGAACGGGGAGCCTCACAACGATTGGCAAACGTCTCTGAGGGTTGAAAGTTGCCCTCCTGCCAGGTCGGAGTCTGATACCCACCAGAGCCGCCTCCCAGTGAACCCGCACCGGCCGAACCTCCGCCAGAGCCACCGCCACAGCCCGACAGGGCTACCACTGATGCGACCAACAGGTGGCCAAGCTTTCCCCCCATAACGCGCATACCCTTCTCCAGAATTATTCGATTTATCTGGAACAGGAATGTAACACGGGAGTTCCGCAGTGCAACCGGTTGAGAAACGTACCCGAAAGGAAATGTGAAATGCGTTCGCCGGCCCTGCACAGGACCGGCGAAATTTGAAATGATGAGCGCTTAACTGGAGAGACCAGCTAGCACTTTCTGCAGACTATCCTTGGCATCACCGAACAACATACGGGCATTGTCCTTATAGAACAGGGGGTTTGCCACGCCCGCGTAACCGGAAGCCATGGATCGCTTCAAAATGACCACTTTACCGGATTTCCAACATTCCAGAACCGGCATGCCGGCAATCGGCGACCCGGGTTTTTCTACCGCGTCCGGGTTAACCGTATCGTTGGCGCCAATCACCAGAACCAGGTCGGTATCAGGGAAGTCATCATTGATCTCTTCCATCTCCAGCACGATGTCATAGGGGACATTCGCTTCGGCAAGCAGTACATTCATATGTCCGGGTAGACGACCTGCTACCGGGTGAATACCAAAACGTACCGTTTTGCCTTTGCGACGCAGCCGGTCGGTCAGGTCGCTCACTGCCTGCTGAGCGTGGGCGACCGCCATGCCGAAGCCCGGCACAATGATGACACTGTCAACAGTCTCCAGCTCTACCGCCAGATCGTCAGCGCTCATCGCGACGGCCTCGCCCTCAATTTCACCCTCGGCCACTTCACCACCATCAGAACCGAACCCACCAAGGATCACACTGATAAACGAGCGGTTCATACCGCGACACATGATGTAACTCAGAATCGCACCAGAAGAACCGACCAGGGCACCGACCACGATCAACAAATCGTTGCTCAACATAAATCCAGTAGCAGCCGCGGCCCAGCCGGAATAGCTGTTCAGCATGGAGATCACCACCGGCATATCTGCACCACCAATGGCAGCGATCAGATGAACACCGAGGAACAACGCGATACCCGTCATCACTAACAGATAGAACACGGTGCTAGCGCTGACCTCTCCGGGAACAAACCACGCACCCAGCAGTACACAGCCGAGGAGTGCAATCAGATTCAGCCAGTGGCGTGCCGGCAACATCAGAGGCTTACCGGAGATAAAGCCCTGCAATTTACCAAAGGCCACCAGAGAACCCGTCAGGGTAATTGCGCCAATAAAGATACCGAGATAAATCTCGACGTTATGCACAATATGCTCTGCACCGGTGAGCGAAATACGCGGATCAAGAAACCCGCCCCAGCCGATGAGGACCGCCGCGAGACCCACAAAGCTGTGCAGCAAAGCCACCATTTGCGGCATTTGGGTCATCTCGACGCGACTCGCCAGGAAGAGACCAATCACTGCGCCAATCACCATCGCCAGGGTCACGAGTCCGTAAGCCCCAGAAACAATGCCTGCCACGGTCGCAATGATGGCTACCGCCATGCCGACCATACCGTAGACATTACCGCGACGCGCAGTCTCGTGACTGGAAAGCCCACCGAGACTCAAAATAAACATGACCGCGGAAAAAAGATAAGCCATGGAAATCATACCGTTCATCATCTTTCTCCCCAATCAACGACGGAACATTTTCAACATGCGGTAGGTCACGAAGAAACCACCGAATATATTGATACTCGCAACGAGTACCGCAATAAAGGCCAGGACCGTCACCAGGCCGGATCCCGTTGACCCCACCTGGAGGAGCGCGCCCACCACAACAATGCCCGAAATCGCATTGGTCACACTCATCAACGGTGTGTGCAACGCGTGCGTCACATTCCAGATCACCTGCCAGCCGACAAAAATAGCCAGAACGAAAACCGTGAAGTGCGAAACAAAATCGGCCGGCGCAACGCGTCCCAACCAGAGCAGCAAGGCTCCGGCCACCGCCCAAAAGGCGAAGATCGACAACGGCGATGTTTTCTTGGATTCTGTAACCGCTGGTTCAGCCACTTTGGGCTCTGGCGCTTTGGCCGCGGCGGGCGCAGCAGACAGCTTCGGAGCGGGGGGTGGCCAGGTGATTTCTCCAGCCTTGACGACTGTGGCACCACGCAGAACCTCATCTTCGAAATCGATATTGATTTCACCATTCTTTTCCGGGCTCAACTCGCTGAGCAGATGGAACAGATTGGTTGCATAGAGGTTGGAGGACTGAGTCGCTGCACGACTGGGCAGATTGGTGTAGCCGATTACCGTTACACCACTTTCTACTACCTTCTCTTCCGCAACCGTGTAATCACAGTTGCCGCCATTTTCTGCCGCCAGGTCGACGACGACAGAACCGTCTGCCATCGCATCCACCATATCAGCCAACCACAACTTCGGCGCAGGCTTTCCGGGAATCAACGCAGTGGTAATAACAATGTCAACTTCCTTGGCCTGCTCGCGGAACAGCGCCATTTCTGCATCGATGAACGCTTTTGACATCTCTTTGGCATAGCCGCCCTGGCCGGAACCTTCTTCCTCGATTTCCACCGTCAGGAATTCGGCCCCCATCGACTCGACCTGCTCACGTACTTCGGCACGGGTATCGAAGGCGCGCACCACCGCCCCCATTCCCTTGGCAGTACCAATGGCCGACAAGCCCGCAACACCAGCGCCAATCACCAGTACTTTTGCCGGTGGGATTTTCCCCGCCGCAGTAATCTGTCCGGTGAAGAAGCGACCGAAGTTATGTGCGGCTTCGATGACGGCACGATAGCCGGCAATATTCGCCATGGAACTGAGCGCATCCATTTTCTGCGCACGGGATATCCGCGGAACCGACTCGACAGCAAGCGCATTAATATTGCGTTCAGCCAGTTGCTGCAGCAGCTCGCCATTTTGTGCGGGTTTCAGGAAGGAGATGAGAGTCGCCCCTGCGGGAATCAACTCCAGCTCTTCTGCATTGGGAGCCTGCACCTTGAGTACCAGCCCCGCACCTTCCATGCAGCTGGTGAAACTCTCGCGAATTTCGGCTCCAGCCTCTCGATAGGCGTCATCCGGGTAACTGGCTTCTACACCAGCACCGGACTCCACGACCACATCAAATCCCAACCCCCGCAATCGGCGAACACTATCGGGGGTGGCCGCAACGCGCGCCTCCCCGGAGGCCGATTCTTTCGGAATAGCAATAATCACCAGATATCTCCGTCGTTGTTTGTTTTGACTTCCCGCTACCGACCATTTTTCACGGAAGGTGCTCAGAGAATTCCTCACACACTTCACTCCAGGGCTTTTTCACAATTGAACGCGGAGGAGTCGCAACGACTTGCTTCCACATCACTACATGAAAAGGGCAGACCGCCACTGCTTCACCCTGGATAAAAAAAGGATACGGACTACAGCAAAAATTTATATTCGATCCAAATTTCGTCGAACAACGTAACGACTAACGAAACCTGGGAACAATTAACCAAAGTAATCACCCCCATACTAAAAAACAATTTTCAATAAGGGGAGAAATAGTGTAGAAAGGGAAGTTTTTTGCGCCGGAAAAACAGCGAATTGGGAGGAAGCGTGAAGACTTTTTAAGCAGAAAAAGCAGCGAAGACCATAGCCTCGCCGAATAGTGGGAATAGATTACCCCAATTAGATTCAATTGCAACTAAGCTGCCTGACCAATCATTATTTTTTTATCCCGCCCGTTCACAAACCCCACATACCCCAAAGCCACCAACATCGCCCCGCGCGAATAGCAAAGCTCCCCCAAACAGCATTCACCCGGGAAAAGTGATCACTAATTGCCGCTTCAATGGCACCAATCTTGCTTTGACTCCCATACAAGAAAAGCAATTTGCGAAACTACACGCCAATCCCAGCGACGATTGATTACCGGAACGACACCCCAATTCATGAGCAAGCCCCTAGGTATTATGTTGGTAGACGATCAGCCCGAGCGGGCGCAGATGGTCACCCAGCAGCTGCAGGTCGCGGGCTACGAGTTACTGATCCACTTGACCAGCGCCAACGGGCTGCTGCAGCAGGTCGACACCCATCGACCAGATATCGTGTTAATCGATATTGAATCACCGGATCGGGACATTCTCGAAAGCCTCGCCATCATCCACCGGCAACACCCGATGCCGGTTGCCATGTTCTCGCCACGTGGCGATGCAGACTTCATTGCTCGCGCCGTTGAATCTGGCGTCAGCGCATATATGGCTGAAGGGCTGTGTGCGGATCGCGTCGCCCCGGCTATCGAAATCGCCATGGCACAATTCCGCAGTTATCAACAGCTGCGCAAATCTCTCGAAGCAACCCAGCAACAGCTCGACGAACGCAAAGCCGTTGAGCGGGCAAAAGGATTGCTGATGGCAAGTAAGAACCTTAGCGAAGATGCCGCCCACAAGACCCTGCGTACGCTCGCCATGAACAGTAACTCCACCATGCTCGCCGTGGCGGAACAGATCATTCAACACCTGCAACCCAAGCTGTAAGTCGCTATGCCGTCAAAAAGTTCGCTCACTCCCGAAAAGAATCGATTGAAACTGCTCTATCTGCGACTGACGGATAGCGCCCCTCTGGTCGTCGCCAGGGAAATGGGATTCTTTGAAAAATTCGGTCTCGAAGTCGAGCTGCAACAGGAGACCTCCTGGGCCACCCTGCGTGACAAATTGATAGGGGGCACTGCCGATGCCGCGGCAATGCTTGCACCAATGGCCCTCACCCTGCAGCAGACCCTGCCGCAATGCCGCGAATCCCTTGTCAGCGGGCTGATCATGAGCTGCAATGGCAATGCGATCACCCTGTCCTCGCCACTCTTTAACGCGCTAGGTAAAGACGGAAACACCAGTGCCGCCGGCAGCGCACTGGCAACGCACTTGCACAATCGCTCCCCCGGCGCTCCGCCGTTGCGTTTCGCCACCGTTTACCCATTCTCCAGCCATACCCTGCAGCTCCGTCACTGGCTGAGAACCTCCGGGATTGATCCCAATACGGAAATCGAGCTCCAGGTGTTGCCTCCTGAGCAGATGGTGTCCCACTTACGCGCAGGCGATATCGACGGCTGCTGTGTCGGCGAACCCTGGAACTCCCTCGCAGCCCAGGAGGGCAGCGGCGCGATCGCCGCAACCTGCAACACACTGATGCCGGGCATGCCTGAGAAAGTCCTCGCGGTAACCTCGAGCTGGCATGAAGCCAACCCGGCAACGCACCTCGCGCTGCGCGCAGCATTGCTGGAAGCGTGCGCGCATCTTAACGATCAATCGCAGCGACGCGATGCGGCGGGCTTACTCGCCAGAGAGGAGTTTCTCGATCTGCCGGAAAATGCGATCGCTGCATCGTTCGGTACCGACGACAGCAACGCTCAACGCAAAGACCTTCACGAGCAGGGCGGCTGGCACCTGTTCGCGCACCCGGATTCCGATATCGGCCGCCCAACCGCGACTAAAGCGCGGGAGCTGCTCGCGCTCTGCAATGAAATCGCCCCGGTAAGCAGCGATGACAGTGAGACTTTTCGTGATGACCTATATCAGCAGACGCTGGACTTTCTGTCGCGCAGCCGCTGCACCAATAGTTAACACCGCTTCACCCATATGCCCCAAGACGGATCACCGGCACCTTGCCAGTGATCCCACTTGCGACTCCCGCACCAAGATCAAACGTCACCGGCTGCTACCCCCGCACCCCAATACGCCTCAAGCGATATCACGCACCAGAACGCGGCGAAGCCAGAGCGACGCCCAACAATGGCACAGTAATTGAATGCACCGTGGTGCATGACTGAAGTTACCCGTGCCTGCTTCTAGCGCATCCGGCAAACTGCAATGGCTGCAGAATGCCCGAGACCGGTGCCAACGCACCAAAACAACTGCGCAGATCTTTTCCTGGCAACCGCTTCAGACCGGACAACGACGTCCATCGGCCGCAGCAGTCGCTGCCCGTGGGCGCGCTCGGCCTGCGGATTTAGAATCATCAACAGGAAATGACCATGTCTAGCGATTCCTTCAACCTGTTTTCCTTCAGTGGGAAAATCAAGGTGCTCCACCTCACCTGGATTGCCTTCTTTATTACGTTTTTTGCCTGGTTTAACCACGCCCCCCTGTTGATGGCGATCGCCGATAGCCTCTCGTTGACCAGCGAGCAGGTGAAGACCCTGCTAATCCTGAATGTGGCGCTGACCATTCCTGCGCGCATCATCATCGGTATGTTGACCGATAAATATGGTCCACGCCTGACTTACTCCCTGTTACTCGCGATCGGTAGTATCCCCTGTTTCATTTTCGCCCTGGCCGACAGCTTCACTCAGGCGGCTATCGGTCGCTTCCTGCTCGGATTTATCGGCGCGGGCTTTGTAGTCGGTATTCGCATGGTGTCCGAATGGTTCCCAGCGCGCCAACTGGGCACCGCCGAGGGCATCTACGGAGGCTGGGGCAACTTTGGCTCCGCGGCGGCCGCCATGACATTACCAACAATCGCCCTGCTGTTTGGCGGCGAGGATGGCTGGCGTTATGCCATCGGCATTACCGGCGTGCTCGCTCTGGTTTACAGTGTTATCTACTACCGTTCGGTAACCGACACCCCCAAAGGCAGCACCTATTTCAAGCCCAAAAAGATTGGCGGTATGGAAGTGACCAGCCCCAGTGACTTTGTTCTGCTGCTGATTATGAAAGTCCCCATGTACGCTGCACTGGCACTGCTCACCTGGAAACTCTCACCGGCCGGCGTGGCGATGCTTTCAGAAGGCATCGCCATCGCACTGTACATTGCACTGGTACTGCTTTACCTGTATGACGCAAAGAAATGCTGGGACGTGAATCGCGAGATTTTCGTCAAGCCGGTAGACCCCATTCACCAATACCAGTTCAAGCAGGTGGCAGTGCTGAATATTCTTTACTTTGCCACCTTCGGCTCTGAGCTTGCAGTGGTCTCCATGCTGCCACTGTTCTTCTCAGAAACCTTCACGCTGGACCCGGTGAAGGCCGGCTTGCTCGCCTCTGCTTATGCGTTCATGAACCTGATGTCTCGTCCGGCTGGTGGCTTGATCAGTGACCGCTTCGGTCGCAGGAGCACATTGCTGATTCTCACGGCAGGCCTGGCAGTCGGCTACTTCACCATGAGCATGATCAATGCGGAATGGCCACTCTACCTGGCCGTCGCCGCAGCCATGGCATGTTCATTCTTCGTGCAGTCGGGCGAGGGTGCAGTGTTTGCGGTGGTGCCGCTCATCAAGCGACGCCTGACCGGACAGATTGCAGGAATGACCGGCGCCTACGGCAATGTCGGCGCAGTGTTTTACCTGACCGTACTCAGCATGGTGTCTTACCAGGCCTTCTTTATGGTGATTGCGGCGACCGCGGTACTCGGTTTCTTTGCCCTGTTGCTGCTCGAAGAACCGGAAGGCCAGATGGCTGAAGTGATGCCCGATGGCAGCGTCTCGATGATTGATGTAGCCTGACGGCCACTCAACGGGTGCCGGCCGGACCGGCACCCGCCTCTCAGCTTCAACAGCAGATTCCCGTGACCCAGTCGACCTACCAGCCCGAAGTAGCCACTGACGAAAGTCATCCCACGACCGACGCACTGCAATTTGCCAGCGCTTCGGATCGGGGACGCAAGTCACGCAACGACGATGCCTGCGCGGTGTATCCGGCGCGGGGCAGCGAGAGAAGCTATCGCGGCTCTCTGGCGGTAATCGCTGATGGCGTTGGCAGTGCTGAAGCGGGCGGCGAGGCCGCAAGGGCCGCAGTAGGCGGGTTTATTGCAGATTATTACAGCACCCCGGATTCGTGGTCGGTCAAACAAGCCGCTGCCCGGGTTCTGCAGGCCTTGAACGGTTGGCTATATCGACAAAGTGGAGGTTCCGACCAGATACAAAAGGGATGGCTCACCACATTCTCTGCTGTCATTTGCAAAGGTGGCAGCGCGCATCTGATACATATCGGGGACTCCCGTATTTATCGCCTGCGCGACGGTCATCTCGAATGCCTCAGTCGGGACCATAGCCGCACCGTCGGACCCAGTCGCACCTTCCTGAGTCGGGCACTGGGGATGGACTCCCATATCGAGGTGGACTATCGCCGTGAACCTTTGGAGCCGGGTGACCTGTTCTGCATCACGACCGATGGCATACACGATTTTCTCACCCGGGAGCAAATGGAAGCCATCATTAGCGAACATGCGCTGGAGGCGGCACCAGCGCTCATGGCCACCGCCCTCGAAAATGGTAGCCACGACAACCTGAGCGTCGCGTTTTGCAGGGTTAATCATGTTGAGGAAAGGCACAGCGATGACCTGCTGGCGGTCGCGCGTGAACTCCCCTTCCCGCCACCGATGCGCGCCGGTAATCGCATCGATGGCTATCTGATCCTGCAGGAGCTACACGCAAGCAGTCGCAGCCATCTTTATCTGGTGCGCGATAGCGAAACCGATCAACTGCGTGTTCTCAAAGCGCCCTCCGAGAACTTTATCGACGATCCCGCCTACATTGAACGGTTTATTGCCGAAGAATGGACGGGCCGAAGGCTCGATCATCCGGGCATTGTACGCGTCTACCCACCTAACCCGGAGCGTCGGTTTCTCTATCACATTCTCGAGTATGTGGAGGGGGACAACCTTCGCCAGTGGATGGAGCTCAATCCCTCACCAACCCTGGAATCGGTTCGCGATCTGATCGGGCAGCTGGTCAGCGCACTGCGTCGGCTGCAGCGCCTCGAGATTGTGCATGGCGATCTGAAACCCGAAAACATCATGATCGACCGACAGGGCAGACTAAAGCTGGTCGACCTCGGCGGCGCAGAGTCAGCGGGCCTGCGCGATCTGCTTCGCCACCAGGAAGACGTCCCCGCAGGAACCAAAAACTATTGCGCACCGGAGTATTTTTTCGGTGAACAGAGCGGCCACTATTCCGATATATTTTCTGTGGGCGTGATTTGCTATGAGCTCCTGAGCGGGCAGTATCCTTACCAGGAACGGTTCGGCAGCCGGCACTATCAGCTGAAGAACTACGCAACGCTGCAATATACAAGCATCCGCAAGTATCGCGATGACCTGCCAGAATGGATTGATGGCGCGCTCGCGCGTGCCTGCGCACCGGATCCCCGCAAACGCTATCCTGCCCTGTCCGAGTTTCAACACGACCTGCAACATCCCAACCCACAGTTTCAGCGTGAACAGGCCGCCCCGTTACTGGAACGTAATCCGCTGCTGTTCTGGCAGCTCGCGACGTTGTTTGCACTCTTGTCGCACCTCCTCTACTTTTTTTAATCCCTGCCATACTGTCGGGCATCACTGGCTGGCATCCATAGCAAACAGCTCCCCGCACCAACTTCATGCACCGCGTGTCAATTTTGGTGCACTCTCGATGATTGCTGTTGGGTAAGACTGTGCCGAATGGCTGGTGTCATCTCGAACGCGATCACTTCGCGACACAACTTGTCACCGCGCGGGCCGGCGTGGTTCGTACCCTGCATCCCATTCCCTGGCCGGATCCCGTCGACTGGCCTATCGAGGTTGGCATAAAGATTGTATTGAATTTGCCACAATCCAATCTTTTTCAGCGAGGCAACGGCGCCTGCACTCTTCGGCAGAAGAGGGGACAGCCGTGCTAGATCGCCGCTCCGCCCTTCCCTCTGCCGTGATTACCAGACAGCAACGGCAGAAATTATGGTTAAGCAAAAAATCGTCGTCATCGGCAATGGCATGGTGGGCCACCACTTCCTGGAGCAACTGGCCAGCCGCCCCGAACGTGATCAATTCGACGTTACCGTTTTTTGTGCGGAACCCCGCCCGGCCTATGACCGCGTGCACCTTTCCGAGTATTTTGGCGGTCGCAGCGCCGACGACCTCGCGATGGGCAAGGTCGATATGTATCGGGAGTGGGGTTACGACCTCCGCCTGAACGACACCGCCACCCACATCGACCGCGCGGCAAAAACGGTTACCGCCGAGAGTGGCGCAGTCGAAAACTATGATTACCTGGTACTGGCTACCGGTTCCTATCCATTTGTTCCCCCTATCCCCGGCGGCGATCATGAGCGCTGCTTTGTCTACCGCACCATCGAAGACCTGGATGCCATCAAGGCGGCAGCGGACGGCGGCAAGTCTGGCGTGGTGGTCGGCGGCGGGCTTCTCGGGCTCGAAGCGGCAAACGCCCTCAAGCAACTGGGTCTAGAAGCCCATGTGGTGGAGTTTGCCCCAGGCCTGATGTCTGTGCAGCTGGACGAAGGCGGTTCCAATCTTCTCAAGGACAAGATCGAAGCGCTGGGAGTCACCGTCCATACCAGTACGGCGACCGAACTGATTGAAGAAAAAGACGGCCAGCTGCGTATGCAGTTCAAGGGTGATCGTGAACTGCACACCGACCTGATTGTATTTTCCGCAGGTATCCGCCCCGAGGACAAACTGGCCGGCTCGGCCGGCATCCAGCTCGGTGAGCGCGGCGGCATCGTGATCGATGATCACTGTCTGACCTCTGACCCAAATATCTTTGCTATCGGAGAATGCGCCCTTTACGACAACCGGATTTTTGGACTGGTCGCTCCGGGTTACACCATGGCCCGCACCGTCGTCGCGCGCCTGTGCGCCGAAGATAGCGCGTTTACCGGTGCAGACATGAGCACCAAACTGAAACTGCTCGGCGTCGAGGTGGGATCCATTGGCGATGCCCATGGCCGCGCCGAGGGTGCGCTGGCCATCACCTTTGTCGATGAGCAGAGTGGCGTATACAAGCGCATGATCACCGACAGCGAGGGCAAGAAGCTGCTTGGTGCTGTGCTGGTGGGTGATACCAGCGACTACGATACGCTGCTGCAATTCCACCTGAATGACATGGACCTGCCGGAAAGTCCGGAGCAACTGATTCTGCCGGCGCTGGATGGCGCCGCGCCGGCACTGGGCGCTGATGCACTGCCAGACGCAGCCTCAATTTGTTCCTGCCACAACGTCACCAAAGGCCAGATCGTCGACGCGGTTCAGGGAGGGTGCTGCTCGTTGGCAGACGTCAAGGATGCCACCAAGGCATCCACCGGCTGTGGGGGCTGTGCCGCACTGCTGAAAAATGTCGTGGACGACCAACTCGCGGCGCTGGGCGTCGAGGTCAATAACAACGTCTGCCCGCACTTTGCTTTTACCCGTCAGGAGCTCTTCCACATAGTCAAAGTGGAAGAAATCAAAACCTTTGATGAACTCCTCGATAAGCACGGTACCGGGCATGGCTGTGAGATCTGTAAACCTCTGGCGGCGTCGATCCTGGCTTCTCTGTGGAATGAACACATTCTGGAAAAACCGCATGTTGGCCTGCAGGATACCAACGACACCTTCATGGCCAATATGCAGAAAAACGGCACCTACTCCGTGGTACCGCGTATTGCGGGTGGCGAAATTACACCGGACAAACTGATTGTCCTCGGCCAGGTCGGCAAAAAGTACAACCTGTACACCAAAATTACCGGCGGTCAGCGTATCGATCTGTTTGGTGCCCGCCTGGAAGATCTGCCGGACATTTGGGGCGAGCTGATTGATGCCGGTTTCGAGACCGGGCACGCCTACGGTAAATCACTGCGTACCGTGAAGTCCTGCGTGGGCAGCACCTGGTGTCGCTACGGGGTACAGGACAGTGTCAGCATGGCACTGCACGTCGAGAACCGCTACAAGGGACTGCGCTCACCCCACAAAATCAAAATGGCCGTTTCCGGCTGTACCCGTGAGTGTGCCGAGGCACAGAGCAAGGACATTGGCGTTATTGCCACCGAGAACGGCTGGAACCTGTATGTGTGTGGCAACGGAGGAATGCGTCCGCGTCATGCCGACCTGTTCGCCACCGATCTCGATGATGAAACCCTGATTCGCTACATCGACCGAGTGCTGATGTTCTACGTCCGCACTGCCGATCGCCTGCAGCGGACCTCCGTGTGGCTGGAAAACCTCGAAGGTGGTCTCGACTACCTGAGAGAAGTCGTCATCGATGACAAGCTCGGTATTTGCGCAGAGCTGGAACAGCAGATGGCCAATGTTGTCGGCACATACCAGTGTGAATGGAAGACCGCGATCAACGACCCGGAAAAGGTCAAGCGCTTCCGCCAGTACGTCAATACCGACGCAGCCGATGAAAAAATTGTTTTCGTGGAAGAGCGTGGCCAGCCACGGCCAGCACGCCCTGAAGAAGTGGTGAAGGTCGTCACCTCGGACGAGAGCTCAGCGACCACTGCCCGCGAAGCGCTGGAAAAGGCCCTGGCGTAAGCCGGGCCGCCTCAAGCAGAACGCATCAGAAATTACTGGAGTGAAATCCATGTCTCAAATTGCCGTAACCCAAGCCGAGTGGCTGCCTGTCTGTCAGCGATCAGATCTGGTGGCCCACTCCGGGGTCTGTGTGCTTTTGGGCGATCACAGCATCGCCCTGTTTTTTATCCCGGGATCCGAGCCGTCGATATATGCTATCGATAACTGGGACCCACTCGCCAACGCTGGAGTCATCGGGCGCGGCCTGGTTGCCGAGGTAGATGGTGAGCTGACCGTTGCTTCCCCCCTGTACAAACACCATTTCGTATTGACCGATGGCCGCTGTCTGGAGGACGCAACCGTTACGTTGAGAACCTATCCGGTGATGCTCGACGGCGACACCGTCTGTATCAATTTCTCCGCCTGATCAGCCAGCAAAGACAGGGAATTTATGGGTCCGGTCGAGCAACTGCGTGCTAGTCGCACCTGCACTACTTGCCCCTACTGCGGGGTCGGTTGCGGTGTCGATGCCACCTCCGTACAAAAGGGCAATCACTCCCCTAGCGTGAACGTCACCGGAGACCCAGATCACCCGGCCAACCTAGGCCGGCTCTGTGTCAAAGGTTCTGCGCTCGGTGACACGCTGGGAGAAGAGGGACGTTTGCTGAAACCCCGACTCCGCGGCGAGGAATGCGACTGGGAGACAGCCATGCAGACGATGGCGGATGGGTTTTCCCGCACCATTGCCGAGCACGGCCCGGATTCCGTTGCGTTTTATCTCTCGGGCCAGCTACTGACGGAAGACTACTACGTCGCCAACAAACTCATGAAAGGGTTTATCGGCAGCGCCAACGTTGATACCAACTCCCGGCTGTGTATGTCGTCTGCGGTCGCCGCCTACAAGCGCGCATTCGGTGCCGATGCCGTGCCCTGCTGCTACGAGGACCTCGACCAGGCGGAACTGATTGTACTGGTCGGTTCCAATGCGGCCTGGACTCACCCCATCCTGTTCCAGCGCATGCAAGCAGCCGGGGCAAAGCTGGTGGTCATTGACCCACGCGCGACGGCTACTGCCGCGACCGCTGACCTCCATCTGCCGATTTCCCCCGGTAGCGATGCCGTCCTGTTTAATGGCCTGTTGCGTTACCTCTGGCGCAACAACCAGCTCGACCAGGGATTTATCGAGACACACTGCGACGGCTTCGAAGAAGCGCTGGCCGCTGCTGCAGATTGTGACCTGCCGACCGTTGCCCACGCCTGCGGCGTCAGCGAGGAACAGCTTTCGCGCTTCTACCAATGGTTTGTCGAACATCAACAGACGATCACGTTTTACTCTCAAGGCGTCAACCAGTCGAGCAGCGGCACCGATAAAAACAATGCGATCCTAAATTGCCATCTGGCCAGCGGCCGGGTAGGCAAGCCGGGAAGTGGACCCTTTTCCATCACCGGCCAACCCAATGCCATGGGCGGCCGGGAAGTCGGTGGACTGGCCAATATGCTCGCTGCACATATGGACTTCACCCCGGGGAGTATCGATCGTGTCGGCCGCTTCTGGCAGACCCAGCAAGTCGCGAAGCGCCCGGGACTCAAAGCCGTCGATCTCTTTGATGCGGTAGAGCGCGGCGAGATCAAGGCGATCTGGATCATGGCCACCAATCCCGCGGTGAGCATGCCGGATGCCGGCCGTGTCGCGCGGGCCCTGCGCCAGTGTCCGCTTGTCGTGGTTTCCGATTGTGTGTCTGACACCGATACAGCGCGCTGCGCCGACCTGCTGTTGCCAGCGACCACCTGGGGCGAGAAAAACGGCACCGTCACCAACTCCGAGCGGAGAATCTCACGGCAGAGAAGCTTTTTGTCGCCTCCCGGGGAAGCACGCCACGACTGGCAAATAATTTGCGATCTGGCTACACGGATGGGTTTTGGAGCACATTTCGACTTTGCCCATCCCAGCGAGATTTTTCGGGAGCATGCGACGCTGTCCGGCTTCGAGAATCAAGGTCAGCGCGCGTTCGATATTTCAGGGCTGAGCAACATTGACCGACAGCAATATGACAATCTTGTCCCGGTACAGTGGCCCGTTAACGCGCACTACCCCGATGGGTCCCAACGCCTGTTTGAGGATGGCAAGTTTTACACCCCCTCGCAGCGGGCAAATTTTATCGCTATCCATCCGCGCCTGCCGCAGCACCAGATCAGCGATGAACATCCGCTGTGGCTGAACAGCGGAAGAATGCGTGATCAATGGCATACCATGACCCGCACCGGGCGGGCACGCAACCTGCTCGACCATAGCGAGATGCCCGAAATTCAGGTGAACCCCGCAGACGCCACACCACTAGCAATCAGCGACGGGCAGCTGGTGGAGCTTCGCAGCCCCCGCGGGCGTATGCGTGGCCGCGCTGTACTCACTTCGGCGCAGAAACCCGGAGAGTTGTTTGCCCCCATCCACTGGAGTGAAACCCTCTCGCAGTTCGGGCGTGTCAGTGCGCTGGCAGAACCGGTTTTCGACCCCGTCTCCGGACAGCCGGAATTGAAACAGGTCGCGGTCTCCCTGCGGCCAATTCCAGTCGCCTCCTATGCCACTCTTATCTGTCGTCCCGCATCAGCCGCTCGGCTACAGGAATGGCTTGAGCGCAGCGAGGAGGTTCAGGAAAACGGTATCGCGCACTGGTATCGGGTGCCCTGTGACGGTGGTTTTCGCTATGAGCTGGCCCTCACCGACGCCACCGACCTGCGCGCACTGGCGGGCATGACCAAACTGCTTGTGGACACGGAAGCGGTGCGCTGGCAGCAGCTGCATATGCAATTCAGCGAACGCTGGCTGGCCCACACCGAGTCACACGCGGAGCTACTCGCGTTCAGGACCAATGACTGGCGTACACTACCGGACCGACGCGCACTGGAAAGATGGCTCGACGAGCCACTGCCGGAACAGCCCGCCCAGCTCCTGGTCAATATCCAGTCGGGTACACCGATCGTCTGTAGTTGCCTGCAGGTTTCCCGCCAACAAATTGACGACGCTATTGAAGGCGGATGTCACTCCGTGGAAGCGCTGGGTGAACAACTTGGCTGCGGCACCAACTGCGGCTCCTGTAAACCGGAGATCAGTGCACTGCTGGCGCGCAGCGGCGTTGCGATTGCGGTGTAATTACAGCGCGATCGGTTTGTGGCAGGATGACGCTTTCCCACCACCCCGGACAGAGTACAAGCGCCCTTTATGATCCTTGAAGTTGCCCACCTGCAGGTCAAGCCTGGACGCTATGCAGAGTTTGAAGCGGCCTTTGCCAGTGCGCAGGGGATCATCGCATCCATGCCAGGTTACATCGACCACCAGTTACAACAGTGTATCGAGCAGGATGGCCATTACCTGTTGCTGGTGCGCTGGCAACAGCTGTCCGATCATACCGAGGGGTTTCGGCAATCGGCGGAATACCGGCAATGGCGCAAATTGCTACATCACTTTTATGACCCCTTTCCCGAAGTGCTGCACTTCGAAGCGGTAACCCCGGCCTGAATGGCGCTATCCTGCAATGGCTTAGTCCGGACCAGCATTGAGATAGCTCGCTCCACTACCCGATCGTGATGCCTGGTCCTCCGGGTTTCTCAACGGGCAGTCCGCAAGGGAAAGACAACCGCAACCGATACAGCCCTGCAGGCGATCCCGCAGCTCAGTCAGCTGTTCGATACGCAAATCCAGCATATCCCGCCAGCTTGCAGACAGCGCAGCCCAGTCTTCCGCGGTCGGCGTCCGCTCATCGGGCAAATGGGCAAAAGCCTGGTGAATGTCCGCCAGTGGAACACCCGCGCGCTGGGCAACCTTGATCACCGCGACCCGGCGAAGAATGTCGCGTTTGTAACGTCGCTGGTTGCCAGCGTTGCGCCAGCTTTGAATCAGCCCCTTGCGCTCATAGAAATGTAATGCGGATACGGCCACGCCCGTTCGACGCGATACTTCTCCGACCGTAAGGCCCCCGCCCTGTGTTGTTACCTTTCGCGTAGACACCAGCCTGCCCCTCTCCCGGATAAATACCACTGCGCGGTCGCGAGTTGGCCCGATGGGCACGCCGCAACCGCCCTGTAATAAAAACGCGCCATCCTGCCCGCCTGGCTTGACCTTAACCTTGGTTGAGGTTTTAACCTTTCTCCCGTCAAAGTACAACCGCGTGATCAAGGAGGCTATCCATGCGCACAACACAAGATCCGAATCCGCACTGCCCGCCAAACAACCTCGCAAAGCATCCGCATACGGCACCCGGCTGGGGACAGCGGGTACTGCGCGCGCTACACTCTCTGTCCACCCGTGTCAGCAGTGGCGTCTCAACGTTTATGGCTATCCTGGCGAGCGTTGTTATCCGTTGGGCTGAGCGGGCGAAAGCCGCCTGTCCCAACAGAAACGGCTGGCAAAAGTAAAGGACGATGACTCGACAACAGGGGGACCCACGTGGAGCCAATCATCAGCATCAAGGATGTCGGCAAGACTTATCAGGGCGGATTTACTGCGCTTCGGGATGTCAGCCTCGACATTGAGAAGGGCGAGATTTTCGCACTACTGGGCCCCAACGGCGCAGGTAAAACCACGCTGATCAGTATCATTTGTGGCATCGTCAATCCCAGCTCCGGTCAGGTGTTGGCTGATGGCCATGACATCACCACCGACTACCGGGAAGCGCGCAGTAAAATTGGATTGGTGCCACAGGAACTGTCAACCGACGCCTTCGAAAGCGTCTGGGCCACGGTCACCTTCAGCCGCGGCCTGTTTGGCAAAGCGCCGGACCCGGCCTATGTCGAAAAAATCCTTCGCCAGCTTTCACTGTGGGAAAAAAAAGACAGCCGCATCATGGCGCTGTCCGGCGGCATGAAACGCAGAGTGATGATTGCCAAAGCACTATCCCACGAACCCAAAATCTTATTCCTCGATGAGCCCACCGCGGGTGTGGACGTCGAACTGCGACAGGATATGTGGCAAATGGTGCACGAGCTGCGCAATTCTGGCGTGACCATTATCCTCACCACGCACTATATCGAGGAAGCCGAGGAAATGGCTGATCGTATCGGGGTCATCAATCGCGGGCGCCTGGTACTGGTGGAAGACAAGGAAACCCTGATGCAGAGAATGGGCGAAAAAGAGCTCGGACTACATCTCGCCGAGCCTCTCGCAGAAATTCCAGCGGCGCTGGCAAATCAGCCACTGGAACTTAGCGCGGATGGGACGCACCTCACCTATCGTTTCGATACCAAACGCGGAGATACTGGCATCGCTGAACTATTACGCCAACTTAATGACGCCGACATTGATTTCCGGGACCTGCACACCCGCGAGAGTTCCCTCGAAGAAATTTTTGTCGGCCTGGTGAAAGAAGCGAGGGAAGAAGCACAGGATCAGGGAGGTCAGGCGTAATGAACTGGTATGGCATCAAGGCAATCTATAAATTCGAAATGGCGCGCACCTGGCGCACCCTGATGCAGAGTATTGCGTCCCCTATCTTGTCCACATCACTGTACTTTATCGTATTTGGCGCGGCGATCGGTTCGCGCATGGGAGAGATAGACGGCATCAGTTACGGGGCGTTTATCATTCCCGGCCTGATCATGCTATCGCTGCTGAGTGAGAGTATTTCCAACGCGGCGTTCGGTATCTTTTTCCCAAAATTTTCCGGGACCATTTACGAGGTACTGTCCGCACCAGTATCCGCGTTCGAAATTGTTGCTGGCTATGTCGGGGCCGCGGCCACGAAATCCATCATCATCGGGATACTGATTCTGATTACCGCAAAGTTCTTTGTGGATTATGAGATTCTGCATCCTTTCTGGATGATCGGTTTCCTGGTACTGACCTCACTGACGTTCAGCATGTTCGGGTTCATCATCGGTATCTGGGCGGACGATTTCCAGAAACTACAGGTAATCCCGTTAATGGTGATTGCACCGTTAACCTTTCTCGGCGGGGCCTTCTATTCGATTAACATGCTGCCGGAATTCTGGCAGAAGGTCACCCTGTTCAATCCGGTAGTCTACCTGATCAGCGGATTCCGCTGGGCGTTCTATGGAGTTTCGGATGTGAATGTGGGTGTCAGCCTGTCAATGACACTGCTGTTTCTGGTGATGTGTCTGGTGGGTATCTGGTGGATTTTCCGAACAGGCTATCGCATCAAGCCCTGAGCGGATTCAGTGATGGCACGGGAGTATCATGGCTCCCGTGCCGCGCCCTACTTACTGAGCTGTCAGGCCGTCGTAGACGATACCAGTCCAGACATCCGGCTTCATAAAGCCCTGGCCATACTTCGCATCGTAATCGGCGGTCGGCTTGGCCGCGATAACTTCCTCACGGTTCTTACCTGCGTCAATCAACTTCTGGATACGGTCGCGCAGAGTGACCAGCAGATCGCGCTGTTCTTTCAGTTCCAGCTTGTTACTCACGACACCATGACCAGGGATGATCTTGGTGTTGTCATCCGTCATGTCCAGAACCCCATCAATCGCAGAGATCAGTCCGTTGATCGAACCACCGGAGGAAAGATCAATAAACGGATAGCTGCCGTTGAAGAACGTATCCCCCATATGCAGCACATTGGCGTCCTTGAACCACACCATGGAATCCCCATCGGTATGCGCGCGAGCGATGTGTTGCACATCCACCTGTTCGCCATTCCAGTAGAATGTGGTCTTGTCGGTAAAGGTAATAACCGGCAAAGCGCCCTCAGGGGATGGTGGCACCTTGGCATTCAGTGCTTTCAGAAACTGCTCCGTGCTCATGCGCTTGCGCACATTCTCGTGAGCAACAATCAAGGCGCCCGCCTTGCCAAAATTCTCATTCCCTCCGGTATGGTCCCCATGCCAGTGAGTATTGATCACAAAGCGCACCGGCTCCGCGGTTAATTCGCGGATTGCCTGCAGGATGCGTTCACTCAGCGGGGCATACTGGTCGTCTACCATAAAGACGCCATCCTCACCGATCAGGATTGCGATATTTCCGCCGCGTCCCCTCAGCATATAGATGTTATCCGCTACCTTCTCACTGGTGATTTTGACAGACGCAAAAGGGTCATCTGCCGCATGCCCCCAGGATGAAAGACCCAACACCAGGCCCGCAAAGACCCCCTTCAGAACATGGCTACTACGCATTTTTTTCTCCTTATTCGTTGAACGCGATCCCTATTGCTACAGGCACTGTAGCGATCGACTCTGTTATCCCGGTTAGACTAACGCCCCCCGGCCCTTTCAAGCAATTCCAGCAGGCGATCGGGCCGATCTGTCACTATGCCATCCACGCCTCGCTCCAGATACTGTTGCATCTCCTCTTCGGTATTTACGGTCCAAACGGCGACATGAATCCCGAAACGATGGGCAGCGTTCAGTAGCCCCCGGGTCACCACTGGCAAGCCAAAATGGTGCATGGGTAACTGCATGGAGCGATAGCAAGGCTGCATCCAGCGATCCAGGCCGAGCAATTGCCCGGCATACAGCTTGAGCGCATCTGCAAATGCGGCACCCGTAGAGACCTCCGGGCAAATACGCCGGAATTCATCAATGACCGACTGATGGAACGAGGAGACCACCAGGCGATCGGTTGCCGCCGCAAGGCGAGCCGCTCGACACATGGCCTGTGCCGCAAGCGGGGACTTGTCCTTGAGCTCTATCACCAGCGGCAAGTCACCACTCTCCGCGAGTACCTCATCAATCGATGAGAGTGACAGGGGGTGATCGCGAAATGGAAAAGTCTCTCCGCCATCGGGGCTCCACGACTCCCCCACCCTCAGCACTTTCAGCGCTTCGAGGGTGTGCTCACGGACCAAACCACGACCGTCAGTAATACGCTCCAGGCGGTGATCATGGATCATTACCAGCTGTCCATCCGCAGTGAGATGCAGATCCAGCTCCAGTGCATCCACGCCCAGCCCCTGCATATGGCGCAGGTAGTCCAGTGTATTGCCTGGTCGCAGCCCATTGCCGCGCTCATCTCCATGGGCGATCACCAGAGGCTGCTCACGGCGATGGAAGACCGGGGGAGCCTGCGCAATGTCATCAGCAATGGATTGCGAACGACCGAACAGACTGGAAAGCGCGGCGACCAGCGACAACACCAGTACCACGGCGACGATCAACGAGAACAACAGCCACGCCATCTTTCTGCCCCCTTGAAATACAAAAGCCCCTGACGAGCACTCTGCTTACCCGTCCGGGGCACACCGTGCCATTCGGATCGTCAGGATCCCTTCACTATCTTGGCGGCAACAGTTTCTCGAGCTGCTCCAGGTCATTGACCAGTTGCCAGCTGCCACCACTCTCCTCAACCCTGGCCTGCCACGCGTCGAGGCGAGCCAAGTACTCGTTGGGATCCAGGTTATCGCTGCTCAACTTGGTAACATTGAGCGCAACCAGATGCACATTATCCAGCGCGAGCGGTACATCCCGGTTATACCCGGCTTTCAGGTCTTCCTTCAGATCAGAGAACACGAGTATCGTCTTGCGCCCCGGCTGCTTCTCATTGAGATACTCAATCGCCTGCAGTAATCCGCCCGTAATATCGGTATGCGAAGACGGCCTCACTTCACTGACAAAACTGGAAACAGACTGATGGAACGCTTTCTTTTGCTGATTGGTAATACTGGGGCGGTCATCGAAGGTCGCCTTGGCAACAATATTCTTCTCGCTGAAACTCGCCGTATTGATACTGGCAACCGCGAAACTGTCTCCAGGCTGTAATCGAGCCAGCGTGTAATTAATTACCTGCTGCGCCTTGCCGAGTTCTTCCGTGTAGGTGCCAGAGGTATCAACCAGCATATAGACGCCCTGGTTGCGTGCCGGCGACGGACCGCAACCACTGCTGAGGATGCCCAGGGCCAATAACAGCCATCCGAATTTTTGCATTAGCCCGCCTCCCCGGTTGAAACATTTCGTTCCGACTCAGCGCGCCACATGTGGTAGCGCTGCTCCAGCCACAAGGGGAAGAAGATCACGATATCGTATGCCTTGATGGCCATGGTGCCGATTCTCAGGGACGCGGCCCCCAGCAGCCGCAGCATGACCGCGAGAATACGGAGTACAAACGCGCTGACAATACCAATGACGGTGCGGGCGGAAGCAATAAAGTTTTCCAACGGAATCGCTACAAATGTCAGGGCAAAGGGCAGGATAAAGCCAAGCCCCATTTGCGCGGCAGTGGTAATCCAGTACACGCTGCCATCCACTGCGCCAATCTCTTCACCACGCAACTGGGCACTGACTGCGAGATCCTCCTGCATCAAAATTTCGCGCATAAAGGCCAGCCCGGCTTCGACACAGGCGAGAAATGCCAACAGTCCGAACGCGGCCCACAGCATCTTCTGACGCAGTTTGTCATTCAACGACCCGATCACCGGAAACAGTCGGGTGATCCGCAGACACTCCATGACAAACAGCCCCATGGTGATCTCGGTCAGGATAATCACCAGCGCCGAGATATCGGCCATCCGAAAACTGCCGATATAGCTGGAGCCACCCACCATTTCTGTCATCGGCCTGGCAATCAGATGAAAATTCACCAGTGCCCCACCGACGGCGATGGCCAGCACAAACGCGGCAATAAAGAATTGACTGAGAGACGACGAAGACAACATACGTACCGCACGATCCGATCCCTTCAGGATCTCCTCGTACTTATCCATATGATTGTCGAGCAGTTTGGCACGCTGCAGGACAGACTCCATATGATTATTGACGCGCCCCAGAGCGGAGAGAATTGAACGCCAGTGCGGCATCATCCGCTTGAGCAACTGATGCCGCTCACGGGCAGACTCCCGAAATGCCTCCAGGGCGCGGGATTCCGCCTTTTTCATCGACTGGTGGATAATCTCCAGCACATCCCCCACCACACTATCCTGCTTGGCCGGGATTTCCGCGACTGCTTCTATCGCTTTGGTCCAGTTGGTCGGCTGTGGCGGCACCTCGGCGCTGCGCACATAGTCCTCGTCAATCGCCGTCAGTTGCTCGCAAAGACGCCGGTGCAGGGTTGGGTACTGGGCCAGATCCTTCTTGACGGTCTGCTCGATGCGGTCGAACTCCCGTTCTATATGACGCTCCGAAGCCTCACGGCCCGCTGCCAGCAGCACCTCCCGATTGCGCTCCTGAAGCCGGGACTCCGCAGCGGATACGGCATTGGCGCCAATCCGTAATGCGTGGTGAAAAAAGCGCGCCATGGCCATCATCCCTTGATGTACCGGTTTGCGCGCGAGAAACAACGCCACCAGAATCAGGGCAAACCAAACCCCTAGCGGCAGGTTAGTCAGGTAATCTGTCATGGATTCCCTCCCATTGGTTTTGAATCCTGTCCATCGTAACAGCACTTTGCCTCCGCGGCGCAAAATAAATCACACTCGCAAACATCCGGGAGACCGCGCATCTGCCCCGTCACGTCTATATCAACTTTCTTACACCCGAGCATCTGGTTCCCTGCGAATTCTTCAGAGCTGATACCGGGTCTGCTCTGTATGTCACAGCCCGATCAATATCGCTTTCCCTTTGGCGGCCAAACAGCTGCGAATCACCACAGAATTAAAATTATTTTCCGGGCGTGACAGGGAATCCCTTCATGAGAAAAAAATCCCACAGGGTATTCACCTCCCATTCATCCATTTTCGAAAAAACGGTCGGCAGACTGCCGTTTTTCAAAGACTTAGTTATGTCACACTTTTTTACGTGCACGACCGACAAGCGGCTACACTGCAAACTATCTTCTCAGCAGATGAGAAATTCATCTTGGGTTGATGTTGAAACAAGAGACGCGCGGCGGGCAAAAAGTTTGGAAAAAACCTTCTTGCCAACAATGCGTCGAGAGAAGTGATACGGATGTAACCATCCAAGATCGGAGAGGTTTATGCCGATTCTTTTTATCAGCGACTCAGGTCTTCATGGCGACCTGCTGTTCAAACTGATTTCCGAGCGACTTCCAGAAAACTGGCACGCGTCCAGGTCTGATCAATTGATTGGTGACCTGAGGCATTACCGGGCACTCGTCCTTGATTGCTGGCAAACCCTCCTTTCTCTCCCCCAGGAGGAAATGGTCGACTTCCTTGAGAAGCTGAACCACCCCAAGATTTTATTAATCAATTATCCGGCAGACTATCCGGACTCAATCAGTGAAGTCCTGCCTGATCATTCGATACGCTGGGTCTGCGATGTCGGCGCAGACCAGGACACCCTGCTCAAGAACCTGTCCGACGCGCTGAATGAAAAGGGCCATGGCAATGGACAGGATGAGGCATCGGGTGTGTCGCTAACCCGGAGGGAGCAGGAGATTCTCGGCCAGCTGACCGAGGGTGAGCCAAACAGCGTCATCGCCGACCGGCTGCATCTGTCAGAACACACCGTTAAAAACCACATGTACAACATCTTCCGGAAACTCGGGGTCAAGAACCGACTGCAGGCTAGTAACTGGGCAAAGCTGCACCTCCGAGAAGAGCGCACATGAAATGGCTCTGGTTCATCGCGGCACTGCCATTGGCTGCGATGGCTTCAGATGCAGAGGATATCCCCATTAGTACCGGCGTACTGGAGGAAAACACGGGCCGTATTGATGATGAAATCAGCGGCTTCAACATTGACCGAACCATTACCCGCACCGGACATGATTTTGCGCGCTATATGAGCGAATACCGCAATTACCATTACCCCGATGCGGAGTACAACCTGACGATCCTGGAACGTCCCTCGGCCCGCTGGGGCAACCTGATCTGGGTTACGTATCGGGAAAAAACCGTTTATCGGCGCTTTATTCGGCCCGGCACGAACGATGTCGAAAAACTGGCAAAAACTGCAGCCATACAGATTCATGAGATGGTGCAACAGGAGAAGCTGCGCGAAGCACTCAATGATCACTTCGATATAGGCAAGGATGAGTTTTGATGAAAATAAGGATTCCCGCGATGCTGGCTCTTGCCAGCCTGGTATCCCTGGCAAATATCAGCCATGCGACCGAGCTGGTTTATACGCCGGTCAACCCGGCATTTGGTGGCAACCCGTTGAATGGCACCTGGCTGTTGAACAACGCCCAGGCGCAGGACACCAATGAAGATCCGGACCGCCCCGAAAACCTGTTGCAGCAAGATAGTGCGCTCGACCGTTTCACTGACTCTCTGGAGACACGCCTGCTCAGCCAGCTGCTCACCGATGTCGGCAATGGCAACAGCGGAGAACTCATTACCGATGACTTTATCGTACAGATTACGGATGTAGACGGGACGCTCACCGTCCTGATCACCGACAGAAATACCGGTGACACCAGTGAAATTATTGTTTCGGGCTTGAACCCGCTGAATTGATTGTACTGCCAGCACCATAGGGGTATCGCGGTAGGTGCGAAGGCTTTTAAGCGAACGCTGTAATAAGACCCGCCAGGAGAATAGCAAATGCGTTTTGCCAGTCGCGCCCTCGTCGCCTCGTTGCTTGGGGTGGCATTGACATTGAGTGGCTGCTCCCTCGTCAAAACCGCAGGGGATGCCCTGTTTGGTCCCGGACGCCAGGATGCAGTACTAACACCACGAACCGGGACCTACCGGGACCTGCTCCAATTGCCTGCGCCCATGGGGAAGATCCCCGCGGCCGTGTATGCATTTCGTGACCAGACTGGCCAGTACAAGCCGGCACCGTCCTCCAGTTTCTCTACCGCCATCACTCAGGGCGGCGCCTCCATGTTGATGGATGTACTGAATGACTCCGGCTGGTTTATTGCCCTCGAGCGAGAGGGGCTGCAGAACCTGTTAACCGAACGGAAAATTATCCGGGCGACCTTAAACAAACCCAACGTGCCGGCAAACAATACCGACCTTCCATCGTTACTCGCGGCAAACATATTAATAGAAGGCGGGATCGTCGCGTATGACACCAATATCCGCACGGGTGGCGCAGGAGCCCGGTACTTTGGCATCGGTATTGCCAACCAGTATCGGGTGGACCAGATTACCGTCAATCTGCGCGCAATCGATATTCGTACCGGTCAGGTACTGCATTCGGTACTCACATCGAAAACGGTTTACTCCAAGGAAATCACCACCGGCGTGTACCGGTTTGTCGACTTCCGCCGGCTACTGGAGCTCGAAACGGGCGTGACCACCAATGAACCCGCGCAGCTTGCCGCATTATCGGCAATGGAGTCGGCAGTGATTCACCTGATTACCGAAGGCATTATTGCGAATTCCTGGGCGCTGCAAAATCCGGACGATATCAACAGTCCGGTCCTGCAGTATTACCTGAATGAAGGCTCGGCCGTGATGTAGGACTGGCAATGGTCTGTACCCTAGTAACCTCCGCCTTACACAATTGGCTGCCGCAAGAACACGTCCGGGCGATCACAACAGGTGTGCAACGCCAACCGGGTAACCGAAATCTGCAGGACAAACGACAGACGTCGGCATGGGGTCAATGGCCGGGGTTCCGCGATAAAAATGATTTTTACGCCATATTTCCGTCTTGTTATGGGGTAAAGAGGGACAGCACGTCTAACAGTTCAAAAAACGTGCTTTCTTCCTATGGGTTTCCCACTTCATTCCTATGGCGAGGCCTGTCCGAGCCAACAAGACTAAATATCAACTGTTCACAAATTATCCAGAGCGAGGACTGTAACCTCTTATGAAAAATTTCCGGCTGCCGCGTGTAACGCACAGGGCGATGGCATCAACAGTGCTTGCCATCTCCGCGGTTTTTGCTTGGCAAGACCCCTCTCTCGCGTCGGATCTGGCGACTACCAGCGAACTGGACCTCATCGGTACCAGCACGTTACCCGCCAGCAACCTGGAAATTTTGTTTCAGGACGGTTACTACAACTTGCTCGACAGTGACCAGGATGGACTTCTCAACTTTATCTCGATGTTGCAAAGCGGTATCCGCAACACGGCAGTGATCAGACAGGTCGGCACTGAAAACAGCGTTATTGCCCGCCAGATTGGCGAGGACAATATTGCAGTGATGGTGCAAGCCGGCATGGAGAATTTCATTCTGGTAGAGCAGCAGGGATACGCCCACCAGGCAGGGGTCTCCCAATTCGGCATCCAGAATTCCGCACTGGTCGATCAGTACGGAGACATCAATACAGTGAAGATTTACCAAAGCGGCAATGGCCTTCATACCGCGGTAACCCAACATGGTACTGGTATCAGTACCACTGTGAATCAGTACGATTGAGACTGATGCCCCAAAACGTCCGAAAGTCGAAGTAAAGGAGTAACTTATGAAGACGTTGACCCCTATCGCTGCAGCGATCCTGCTCGCTGTCAGTGGTTCCGCGCTCGCTGCCAATAACACTGCCACCCAAGCCCAGGCTGGTATTGGTAACCACGCTGAAGCTGATCAGACCGGCGCCGGCACTATCGGCAACACTTCACTGCAGCTGCAGTTGGGTGTCTACAACAAAGCTTATGCCACCCAGAGCTTTGAACTGGGCAGCTCCATCATGCAGTCCCAGGTAGGTCTGGGTAACAAAGCTGGCTCGCTGCAGACTTTTGGTGCCGGTAACAGCGCCGCCATCACCCAAGTTGGCAAGTTCAACAGCGCCAATACTTTCCAGCTTCTGGAGCTGGGTGGCAGTGCCACCATCAACCAGAAGGGCGTGAAGAACGACGCTGACATCGTGCAGTTCCTGGGTATTGGGAACGTAGCGATGGTTGACCAGCATGGTGCGCTGAACGACTCCTACGTGAACCAGACGCTGGGTATAGCCAACTATGCCCACGTGGACCAGGATGGTCTGCTGAATGATGCAGTAGTTCTGCAATTCGGTCTGTTTAACAAGGCCAAAGTCAGCCAGGACGGCATTGCTAACCAGGCCAACGTTCTGCAGGCAGGCGCTGGTAACGATGCGGGCATCTGGCAGGTTGGTGTGTACAACATGGCAAGCGCCACCCAGCTTGGCTTGGGCAACAGCTCAATTCAGCTGCAGGCTGGCCTGGCCAACCACTCCAGCGTGACCCAGATTGGTTTCGGCCACCATGCCCTGACCGCGCAGCTTGGTATCGCAAACTCCATGACTGTAAGCCAGTTCGGTCTCAACGAGACTGCGGTTGGTCTGCAGGCTGGTATCGGCAACGTAGGTTTCATTTCTCAGTAACCTACCGAGCCCGTGCCGGGGCGACCAAGCCGGTCGCCCCGGCATTTGTTTTATTCGTTGAATGTGAAAATGCCACAAGCATTGCACGCACAGAGACGAAGCTCAGGTAACGAAATATGAAAGCCATTATTTTATCGTCAGCTGGCGTAGCTCTGGCATTGAGTGCCGGTGTGTTTGCCGCAAACAACACTGCAACGCTAAACCAGAGCGGTGGCATCAATACGGCGGTTGCCGACCAGAGTGATCCGTCCAACCACGGCAACCTGATCGACCAGACACAGGACGGATACCTGAACAATGCAGACGCCCTGCAAGAGGACGAAACTGCCAGCTCGATTTATCAGGTACAGGAAGGCAGCCTGAACAGCGCCTACTCCTACCAGCTCGGTGGCGAAGACAACACGGTACAGATTTACCAGGGCGGTGTGGCCAATGATGCCTACACCTATCAGGTGGAAGAGTACGGCAGTTCCGCGATGATTGTGCAGGAAGGGTTTGCCAACAAGGGCGAGATATACCAGCTCGCTGGCGGGCAAAACACGGCGCGAATCATTCAGTCGGGCGCCCAGCACAATGGCTATATCTACCAGTACGGCAGCTACGGTTCCGATGCCCTGATTGTCCAGAACGGATCCGGTAACGAGGCCGACATCCTGCAGTCTGGCATGGGCCACGAGGCCATGATTACTCAAGACGGCGGCTACAACTCGGCGACCATTGAGCAACAGGACCTGGCTAACAAAGCGACGATTTATCAGGACGGTTGGAACAACTCGGCGTATGTTTTCCAGGCTCAGGAATACAACGAAGCGCGGGTGATGCAAAGCGGCGTGTCCAACACAGCCACCATTTACCAGACGGGTTATATGGGGGCCGGTGGCGGACATCTGGCGATCACCACCCAGGAAGGAGTGCTGAACCAGGTCATCATCAACCAGACTGGCTACAACGAAACCGCGATTACCACGCAAGTGGGAATCGGCAACACCGCTATCATCAATCAATGATGCGGGTCTGATCGCCAGGCACAAAAAAGGCCGACCCCAACCGGGATCGGCCTTTTTTTATTGATCACACCAGCACGAGTTACAGGTGCTCGACCGCGTCAATCTCATATTCAACGCCACCGGAAGGCGTCTGCACAACCACGATATCCCCGACTTCCTTGCCGATCAGCGCGCGGGCAATCGGTGAGTTCACGGAAATCTTCTGATGTTTCACGTCGGCCTCATCGTCTCCCACAATCTTGTAGGTTACCTCTTCGTCATTATCGAGGTGGATGATCGTCACAGTCGTACCGAAGATCACCTTGTCGCTGGGCTCAATGGTCTTCACATCAATGACCAGCGCGTGGGAAAGCTTGCCCTCGATTTCCTGGATGCGGCCTTCGATGAAGCCCTGCTTTTCACGGGCGGCATGGTATTCGGCATTTTCCTTCAGGTCGCCGTGCTCACGCGCCTCGGCAATCGCCTGCACAACGGCCGGCCGTTCTACTTTTTTCAGGTTTTCCAGTTCGGCGCGCAAAGCCTCCGCACCTTCAACGGTCATTGGTACCCGGTTCACCCTGGGACCTCCTGTTCTTGTTCTTCAGTCAATACCAAAGCCCCGCCCCGGAATAGATCCGGGCGCGAGGCTTCACACAAATTAATTCGGGCCGCACCTGATCGGCTGCGGCCCGTGCGACCCTGGGAACCCAGGCTTACAGCTTGGAAACCCGCTGATGCAGGTCCTGCAGGCGGCGTACCTTGAGTGACTCGCCCTGCTTCATGGCCATCGCCATGGCCTGCGCTGCCGCCAAAGTGGTGGTATAGCACACCTGGTGGTTCTCGGCACTGCGGCGGATATCCGCTGAATCCCGAATCGCCTGACGGCCTTCGGTGGTATTCACCACCAGCGCAATCTCGTCGTTCTTGATCATATCCACAATATGCGGACGACCTTCACTCATCTTGTTGACGGTTTTAACGGGAATATCGCTGTCTTGCAATACTTTCGCGGTACCGCGGGTGGCAACCAGTTCAAAGCCGAGGTCGGCCAGGTCACGCGCCACATCCACAACGCCCGCCTTGTCGAAGTCGCGCACAGAGATAAATACGCGCCCGGACTCCGGCAGGCGATCGCCCGCAGCCACCAGGCCCTTGTCGAAGGCTTCAGCAAAGGTTTCGCCGACACCCATGACTTCACCCGTGGACTTCATTTCCGGACCAAGGATCGGATCCACTTTCGGGAACTTGTTG
Source organism: Microbulbifer sp. ABF4_148 (assembly GCF_056158985.1). Lineage (NCBI taxonomy): Bacteria > Pseudomonadati > Pseudomonadota > Gammaproteobacteria > Cellvibrionales > Microbulbiferaceae > Microbulbifer > Microbulbifer sp. ABF4_148. The sequence goes on along the minus strand of NZ_JBSWUI010000001.1, from coordinate 1,509,596 downwards.
AACGGGAATACCGACTCTTTGACAGAGAAGTAATCCGGTACGATTTCTTCGACAAAGCCCTGCTCGGCCAGGCTAATGCCTGCCTGACAGCGCGCTGCAATCTTGGCCAGGGACGTACCAATACACTTGGACACGAACGGCACGGTACGGGAAGCGCGCGGATTCACCTCGATCACGTAGATCTCACCATCCTGATAGGCCAGCTGCGTGTTCATCAGGCCAACCACACCCAGTTCGCGGGCCATGGACTTCACTTGCTCGCGCATCAGGTCCTGTACGTCCTGTGGCAGGCTGTATGGCGGCAGGGAGCAGGCAGAGTCACCGGAGTGCACGCCGCACTGTTCAATGTGCTGCATGATCGCGCCAATCACCACGTCTTTACCGTCGGACACCGCATCGATATCGACTTCGATCGCGGCATTCAGGAAGTGATCCAGCAGCACCGGCGCATCGTCGGAAACCTGCACGGCTTCCTTCATGTAGTTGAGCAGCTCGTCTTCCTTGTAGACGATTTCCATCGCGCGGCCGCCCAGTACATAAGAGGGGCGTACCACCAGCGGATAGCCAACGTCTTTGGCTGCCGCGATGGCTTCGGAGACAGAACGCACAATCGCGTTGCGCGGCTGCTTGAGGCCCAGGCGCATGATCATCTGCTGGAAGCGCTCACGGTCTTCCGCGCGGTCAATCTGCTCGGGCGTAGTACCGATAATTGGCACACCTTCGGCCGCCAGGTAACGGGCCAGATTCAGCGGGGTCTGGCCACCGAACTGAACGATCACGCCCTCCGGCTTTTCCTTGCGCACGATTTCGAGCACATCTTCCAGCGTCACCGGCTCGAAGAACAGGCGATCGGAAGTATCGTAATCGGTGGAGACGGTCTCCGGGTTACAGTTGACCATAATGGTCTCGTAACCGTCTTCGCGCATTGCCAGCGCTGCGTGGACACAGCAGTAGTCAAACTCAATGCCCTGACCGATACGGTTCGGGCCACCGCCCAGTACCATAATTTTCTTGTTGTCAGACGGGTTCGCCTCGCACTCCTCGTCATAGGTGGAGTACATGTACGCGGTGGACGTGGCAAATTCTGCTGCGCAGGTATCCACACGCTTGTAAGCCGGGAACACACCCAGTTTCTGACGGAACTCACGGACCGTTTTCTGGCTCACCCCCAGCAGGTCGGCCAGGCGACGGTCAGAGAAGCCTTTGCGCTTGAGGAAGCGCATTTCTTCCGCAGACAGTGCCGACATCGGCAGCGACTTGAGCGGCTCTTCGATGCGGATCAGTTCTTCAATCTGCACCAGGAACCAGGGATCGATGCCGGACAGTTCGTAGATTTCTTCCACGCTCAGGCCCATGCGGAACGCATCGCCCACATACCATATACGCTCAGCACCCGGTACAGACAGCTCGCGACGCAGGCGGCTTTCGGCACCGTCTTCGCTCGGGTCGACCTTGCTCTCGAATCCAAAACTGCCCACTTCCAGACCGCGCAGGGCCTTTTGCATGGACTCCTGGAAAGTACGGCCGATGGCCATCACTTCACCCACAGACTTCATCTGAGTGGTCAGGCGCGCATCCGCTTCGCCGAACTTTTCAAAGGTAAAGCGCGGGATCTTGGTTACCACGTAGTCGATGCTCGGCTCGAACGAAGCCGGGGTGGCACCACCGGTGATATCGTTCTGCAGCTCATCGAGGGTATAACCCACCGCGAGCTTGGCGGCGACCTTGGCGATCGGGAAACCGGTTGCCTTGGAGGCGAGCGCGGAAGAGCGGGATACCCGCGGGTTCATCTCGATGATCACCATGCGGCCGGTATTCGGGCAGACACCAAACTGTACGTTGGAACCGCCGGTCTCCACGCCGATCTCGCGCAGTACCGCGATAGAGGCGTTACGCATCAGCTGGTATTCCTTGTCGGTCAGCGTCTGCGCCGGGGCCACGGTGATGGAGTCACCGGTGTGCACGCCCATCGGGTCAAAGTTTTCGATGGAACACACGATGATGCAGTTGTCGTTCTTATCGCGAACAACCTCCATCTCGTACTCTTTCCAGCCCAGCAGGGATTCGTCGATCAGCAGCTCGTTGGTTGGTGACAGATCCAGACCACGCTTACAGATCTCTTCGAACTCCGGCCAGTTGTAGGCAACACCGCCACCGGAACCGCCCATGGTGAAGGACGGGCGAATAATGACCGGGAAACCGAACTCTTCCGGCACTTTCTTCGCTTCTTCCAGAGAGTGCACGATCTTGGCACGCGGGGTCTCAAGGCCGATGGACTTCATCGCCTTGTCGAACAGGTCACGGTCTTCCGCTTTCTCGATGGCATTCTTGTCGGCACCGATCAGCTCACAACCAAACTCTTCCAGTACACCGTGCTTGTCCAGCGCCAGTGCGCAGTTCAGAGCGGTCTGGCCACCCATGGTCGGCAGAATTGCATCGGGGCGTTCCTGCTCGATAATCTTGGCGACGTTTTTCCACTCGACCGGCTCAATGTAAGTGGCATCCGCCATCGCCGGGTCAGTCATGATGGTGGCCGGGTTGGAGTTCACCAGGATCACCCGGTAGCCCTCTTCCCGCAGCGCCTTACAGGCCTGCGCGCCGGAATAGTCAAACTCACAGGCCTGGCCGATCACGATCGGGCCTGCGCCAATAATCAGAATGCTTTTGATATCTGTGCGTTTTGGCATCTTTCTTCCGTCTCACACCGGCCCGGGCCGGCGATGATCAATTCAAATCTCTGTCTCAGGCGGGAGTCACGTTAGCCCCCGCGTCCCCTCACACCCTTATCGGCGGGCCTGCATCAGTTCAATAAACTGATCAAACAGTGGCGCCACGTCGTGCGGACCGGGGCTCGCTTCCGGGTGCCCCTGGAAGCTGAAGGCCGGCTTGTCCTTGAGGCGAATACCCTGCAGGGTTTTGTCGAATAGGGACACATGGGTCACCTCGACATTGTCCGGCAGGCTGTCGGCGTCCACCGCGAAGCCGTGGTTCTGTGCAGTGATCATCACCTTGCCGCTGTCCAGGTCCTGCACCGGGTGGTTACCACCGTGGTGACCGAATTTCATCTTGAGGGTCTTGCCACCGACCGCCAGGCCGAGCAGCTGGTGTCCTAGGCAAATACCATAGGTGGGCAGTTCAGCGGCAAGGATTTCCTTGATGGCGGCAATGGCGTAATCGCAGGGCTCGGGGTCACCGGGGCCGTTGGAGAGGAACACACCGTCCGGGTTCATCGCCAGCACCTCAGAAGCCGGGGTCTGGGCCGGTACCACGGTGACGTCGCAGCCGCGATCCACCAGCATGCGCAGGATATTGCGCTTCACACCGAAATCGTACGCCACCACTTTGTAAGGCTGCGCCGGAGCAGGCTTGTGGCCGCTACCCAGCTCCCAGGTCCCTTCGTTGAAGGCGTAGGATTCGCCGGTGGAGACGACCTTGGCCAGGTCCATGCCTTTCAGGCCGGCAAATTCGCGGGCCTTGGCGAGGGCGGCCTCGGCATCGATATTGTCACCCGCGACAATGCAGCCGCTCTGGGCGCCCTTGTCACGCAGGATGCGCGTCAGGCGGCGGGTGTCGATGTCGGCAATGCCCACAATATTGCGCTCGCGCAGGTAATCCTCGAGGGATTGCTCGCTGCGGAAGTTGCTCGCCACCAGCGGCAGATCGCGGATCACCAGGCCCTTGGCCCAGATCTGCGCGCACTCTTCGTCCTCGGAGTTGGTGCCGGTGTTGCCGATGTGCGGATAGGTCAGGGTCACAATCTGACGGGCATAGGATGGATCCGTCAGGATTTCCTGGTAACCGGTCATGGACGTGTTGAATACCACTTCGCCGACGGCGCTATCGAGCGCGCCAATCGCGCGACCATGGAATTCACTGCCATCGGCGAGGACCAGTACTGCCGGGGTGGTGCGGGGCATCAGAGCCTCCGGTGAAGAAACACCTTTACTCAATTCGATCTCCAATTCTCAGGACTGCTTGCAGGCGGGATTGGGGCGGGGCGCGGCGTCCGGGGACAGCTTTTTGGCTGCCGGCGCCCCCTATAAAAAAGCGAGATGACGCAGCTGCATCATCTCGCTCTTAAAATCGTCTTACACGCGGCTCGTCTTCGAGCCTGCGATCGGGTTGCGTTCTTCGCACTCATCGCGGTCTCTGTTAGCACTCGTGCATTTGTGACCGGCAGAAAACCGGTCTCCGACAGGCTATTGGCGCCACTTCCATCAAAAAAGTGCCATCCACAGCCGGCCCAAACCGGGCGCAGATTGTACAGGAATCCAACAATGGATGCCATAGCTAATCAGTCAGATATTAGCGGCGGGGCGATGCTCAGTTCAGGGTGCGGCTCAGGCGGAACAGGCTGCTCCCCTCCTTCAGCTCGGCCTTTTCCAGCATGGTCTTGTTCAGCTGCAGGGATACGCGACTGCCGGTGCCCGCAAAGCCCACCATACCGCCGCTGGCCGCGAATCGATAACTATCGCTCACAGTAAGGACCGGAAAGAATTCCAGCGTGGCAAACGCTTCCTGAACCTGATCGGCATTGAGGTTGCCAAACAGGACGATCTGGCAGCGCCGTGCACGCAGCTTGTCGGCCATCATCAGCTTCTCAACGGCGACCTTGCGACCGCTGATGCGGTGATGCTGCAGCCGTTCGGGCAGGGATTCGGCCAGGCTGTGCTCACCGAGCACACAGATGCGAAATGGCGCGGAAGTCCCCGAATAGACTTCGATAGGCCACTGCAGGTGATAAGCGAAGTGCACAATGTAGTCCACCATCACCTGGCGCCCGACCTCCGTATCGGAGAGCTGCGCCGCTGCGGCCCCGCTACCGGCGAGGGCCACTACCGCCAGCAGGGCGACCTGCAACCGCCGGCTGACGCGATGGAATAGCTTCACAATTTCGCCTTTCTCAACTTCCAACCAGAACGAAAGCTGACCGGAAAGCCGCGAACAGACACGATGAGGGTGTCGCGAAACCTTCCCTGAGAGCCAGCTCCCTGACTCTCAGGTTAGTTCCGCCGAACCGGTATCGCCACGGATGAGCGACCGCTGCAGAAAGAATTTGGCGCCGGACCAGCGCCCCTTGACGCTAGACCTGATCTCCCGCCACTGGCATCAACGGGCGCCATTTGAGCGCTTTCTCGATGGCCAGAATCATCGAGCCGGCCACATCCTTACGCGTCGCGCTCTCGATGCCCTCCAGGCCCGGAGAAGAGTTCACCTCCAACAGCAATGGCCCTTTGCGCGAACGGATAATATCCACGCCCGCGACCTTGAGCCCGAGCACTTTGGCCGCCTTGACGGCGAGACGCTTCTCTTCCTGAGTCACCTTCACCACCGAGGCCGTGCCGCCCTGATGGATATTGGCGCGAAATTCACCCGGCGCAGCCTCGCGCTGGATCGCCGCCACGACCTTGCCGTCGATAACAAACAGGCGCAGGTCACGCCCTTCCGCCTCGCGGATAAACTCCTGCACCAGCAGGTTGGCCTTCAGCGATTTGAACGCGTTGATCACCGATTCTGCCGCCTTGCCGGTTTCCGCCAATACCACGCCGCGCCCCTGGGTACCCTCCAGCAGCTTTACGATCAGTGGTGCACCACCGACCATGTCGATCAGCTCGTTGGTATCCACTGGCGAATTGGCGAAACCGGACGTCGGAATATTCAAGCCACTTTGTTGCAACAGCTGCAGGGAGAACAGCTTGTCACGGGACTGGCTGATGGCCGCTGAGCCATTGAGTGCGTAGACCCCGATACTCTCGAAGTGCCGGGTCAGTGCGCAGCCATAAAACGTCTGGCTCGGCCGAATGCGCGGAATCACCGCATCCAGGTTATTGAGGATACGACCATCCCGGTAATGCACTTCCGGCTCATTGGCATCCAGCTTCATATAACACTGGCGCACATCGAGAAACGTCATGCGGTGCCCGCGCTCAGCACCCGCTTCCATAATGCGACGGTTACTGTACAGGTCCGGGTTAGAGGCCAACACGCCAATGCGCAGGCCGGTACCCGCCATATGTGGCTCGTCGCGGTAGTATTCCTCAAGCTCACTGGGGCGCACTTCACCCAGGCAGAACGATTCGCCCGGGTCCACCATCATGTGCCCGATCATCGCCTCGCGACCAAGCAGCATCCGATACCCCATACTGTCGCGATTGGTGAGGGTCAGTTCGATGTCCCACACGCGGCCACCCATGGACACCGCCACACGAATAACCGGACGCTTTTCTGCCTCACCGGATGAGCTCCGCACCGAGCGGCGGTCAACCAGTCTTGCCTCACACCGTACCGATGGACGACGAGAGTCCTGCAGCGGGTGCGCTTCGAAGCTAACCCAGGGTTCTCCATCCCGCTTGAACGTCTGAATGTTGTACGCATGCAGGGAGGACGTCTTGGCCCCAGAGTCGACCCGGGCCTTGATCGCGGGAATGCCCAGCCCGGGAAAGCTGCACCATTCTTCGCTACCAACGACGATTTTATTTTCCATTCATTTTTCCTGAAAAAATGCCTACGCCCCCTGGCGCAGACCGAGTACATCGCGCATATCGTAATGTCCGGGTGCGCGCCCCGCTTCTACCAGCCACGCCGCTGCGCGCACTGCGCCACGGGCAAAAGACAGTCGCGAAGTTGCCTTGTGGGTAATCTCAACCCGCTCACCGTCGGCGAGGAACATAACCGTATGCTCACCGACCACGTCCCCGCCACGTACCGTGGCGAAACCGATGGTGTCGTGATCGCGGGCGCCGGTTTGCCCTTCCCGTCCGTACACCGCCACCTTGTCCAGATCCCGCCCGAGGGTATCGGCGATCACCTCGCCCATACTCAGGGCTGTGCCGGACGGCGCATCGACCTTATGCCGATGATGGGCCTCGACAATTTCGATAGCCGCGTCATCGCCCATCACCCGGGCGGCAGTCTCCAGCAGGTTGAAACACAGGTTAACCCCGGTGGAAAAATTGCTCGCAATACACAGGGGAATGCGCCCGCCGAAGGCTTCTAGCTCCGCCCGCTCACTGGCAGTGAATCCGGTGGTCCCCACGACCAGCCCCTTGCCTGCGACCGCACAGTACTTGGCATTGGCCAGGGTGGCGGCGGGGGCCGTGAAGTCGATGAGCACGTCAAATTTTGCGTTGTCGAGACTGTCGACAATCGGCAAGCCCGACTTCCCCAAGCCGGCAACCTCACCCGCATCCGCGCCAACCAGGCTTGAGCCCGGGCGCACAATCGCCGCCGACAAGGTGGCCACTTTCGACTGCTGCAGTGCCTCTGCCAGCACCCTACCCATACGTCCGGCATACCCGGTGACAGCAACATTGACGGTCATATCCCTTTCCTTTTCATGACTGCTTGGTTTGCGCGGATTCTACACCCACAGGCCCTTCTGGGAAGCCTCAAATTAACAATCCCATAGATCACCTGAACGCCACTCACTGACTAAGCTGTTATTAAGCAGCCAAAGGCCAATACGTAATGCTTTCAAACCCTCAGAGACAACAGGCGCAGCCACCGTGCCCGCATATCGTCGCCCTGGCCCTTTTGTTGATGCTGGCGCTTCCGTGCCTGCCCAGTTTTGCACAGGATCCCAGTGAAAAGACCGAACTGGAGGCGGTGACGCAGCAGCTGACCAAGCGACTGGACCTCGACGACACACAACGTGACGCCCTGGAAAAGGTGTTTCAGGGCGCACTGAAACGCCGGGTCCAGATGTTCAATGACTTCGGTATCGAGAATCTAGGCAGAACCGAACTCTCTCATGAGCAAAAAGAACAGATTGAAGCCGGCATCCTGGGGCTGATGGCGCAAAGCCGTGCGGAGCTGGCACCGTTTCTCGACAAGAAACAGCTGGCCGAATACAAGGAGTTCCAGCACGAGTATTACCGCCACTTCCTGCACCAGCTTTGGTCCGGCCAGGAATGGGACTTCTGACTCACCCGCCGCAATACCCGTGCCACTATCAGTCCAGTTGGCGCAATTATCGTCTACGCTTTGAGGAAGACGATTAGGAGCACTCCCCTATGGGCGTTGATATGACCAAACGTGTCGCTATACGCGTTTCCCGGCAGCTGTCGCGATGCCTCACTGTTTTCTTTGCCAGTCTGACCCTGGCGTTCCCCGCACTCGCCCTGGATAGTGAGGCGGAGCTGCGGGAAAAATACAAAGAAACCACTGCGAAGCTGGTCAAAGAGCTTGCGCTGAGCCCGGAGCAGGAAAAGCAGGCACGACACGTTGTTGAGACAGCACTGCAGGTAAAACTGCAGATGCTGGAAGACTACGGCCTGAAAGATGGCAAGCTGCCCAAACTGAGCAAAGAGCAGCGTGAAGAGCTCGATGCCGGCATGCTGGCCCTTCGCGCGAGCACCCGCGGCGAGATGGTGAAAATCCTCACACCCGAGCAGTTGGAAATTTTCAAGAAATTCCAGCGCGAATATCACCTGCAATTCCGTGAATACCTGGCCTCCAAGGCCGAAGACTGAAGTCTCTTTTCAGGAGGTAACCCAACATGCATTACTCCATCCGCAGCTTTTCCATTCATGTGCTGGCAAGACTGACATTGCTCACCTTCACCATTGCGTTCCTCTCGTTGGCGGGCCCCAGCCTGAACGCCTCGGATGACGACAAGAACAAGCCGATACCTTCTGGTGAAGACTTCTGGGAAAAGTACGACGATCTGACCGACTGGCTCACCCTACGTCTGAAGCTGACACCGGAACAGGAAAAAATCGTCCTACCGATTCTGCACAAGAATTTTAAGGAAAAGAAAAAGCTGCTGAAAAAATACGGCTTCCGCAAAGACAACATCCCTGCGTTAACCCGCAAGGAAGTGGAAGAAATCGATGCGAAGATCATTGGCATTCGCGCCGCGACGCGCGCGAAACTGGTGCCCATCCTGAATGCCCAACAGCTCGAAGAGCTAAAGAAAATTCAGGAGGAATACCACATGGCGTTCCGCGAACAGCTCGGTGAACTCAAGAAGCGCGAACCGGGCGACTGAACACATCCCCCAATCTCACAGGCACAAAAAAGGGCGAGAATTTCTCGCCCTTTTTTATTGGTTCAACAAAGCGTTTATAGCTTCATATCACCAAAGAAGTTCTTCACCCCTTCAAACCAGCCGGTCTGACGGGGGGAGTTTTTCTTCTCGCTGAGCGTGCCGGCAAACTCTTCCAGCAGCTCTTTCTGCTTGCTGGTGAGGTTCACCGGGGTTTCCACTACCACGCGACACAGCAGGTCACCGGCAGAGCCACCGCGCACCGGGGTAACGCCCTTGCCACGCAGACGGAACAGTTTGCCGGTCTGGCTCTCGGCAGGAATTTTCAGTTTGACCTTACCATCCAGGGTCGGCACTTCCAGCTCACCACCCAGGGCAGCTGTAGCAAAACTGATCGGTACTTCGCAGTACAAATTCTTGCCATCGCGCTGGAACAGCTCGTGCTCGCGCACCACCACCTGCACATACAGGTCACCGGGAGGACCGCCGTCCGGTCCGGCTTCGCCCTCACCGGAGAGACGAATACGGTCACCGGTATCGACACCCGGCGGCACCTTCACCGACAGGGTCTTGGTTTCCTCGACGCGTCCCGCACCGTGACAGCTGGTGCACGGATCGGAAATGATGGTACCGCGGCCGCGGCAATTGGGGCAGGTCTGCTGCACAGAGAAGAAGCCCTGCTGCATGCGCACCTGGCCAACCCCACCACAGGTGGTACAGGTTTGTGGGCGGGTACCTGGTTTCGCACCGGAGCCGTCACAGGTGTCACAGCTGGCCAGGGTCGGGACGCGGATCTTGACGGTGGTACCGCGCACCGCGTCTTCCAGGTCGAGCTCCAGGTCGTAGCGCAGGTCGGAACCACGCGCCGGGCCACCACGGCGGCCGCCACCGGCACCCCCACCAAAAATATCGCCGAAGACGTCGCCAAAGATATCGGAGAATCCACCGAAGCCACCGGCACCGGCGCCACCCATCTGGCCTTCCACGCCCGCATGACCAAACTGGTCGTAGGCCGCTTTTTTCTCGGCATCCGACAGGATCTCGTAGGCCTCATTGGCCTCTTTGAATTTTTCTTCCGCTTCCTTGTTATCCGGGTTGCGGTCAGGGTGGTATTTCATTGCCACCCGGCGGTAGGCCTTTTTCAGGTCCCGCTCGGAAGCATCTCGCTCGACACCGAGGACTTCGTAGTAATCGCGCTTCGACATAACAGCTATTCTCTGGGCCGGCCTGCGCTGCGGCTGGCCTTATTCTGATTATCACGTCCCTTTACATACCGTCCGCGAAATTCCTGTTCGCGGTGGGGAGGGCCGGTAGAAGTGGCCGCTCCCAAACGACGGAGGCGCAGGGGCATTTCAGGAGAAATACCACCGCGCCTCGCTGAGGTTACAAGCGCTCTGCTGAGGGCTTATTTATCCTCTTTTTTGTCTTCCTTCACTTCTTCAAACTCAGCGTCGACAGCGTCGTCACCACCGGAAGGCTGTTCGCCACCGGCAGCACCTTCAGCGCCTTCTGCACCCTGCGCGGCCTGAGCCTGCTCGGCGTACATCTTCTGGGCAACCGGACCGGTCGCTTCAGTGAGCTTGTTGGTGGCGGCTTCCATCGCCGCCTTGTCGTTGCCTTTAACCGCTTCTTCCGCTTCGGTCAGGGCCGCTTCGATCGCAGTTTTCTCTTCTGCAGTCGCCTTGTCACCCGCTTCCTCGAGGGTTTTCTTGGTGGCAGAGATCATGCCGTCGAGGGTGTTACGTGCCTGTACCAGCTCCTCGAACTCCTTGTCCGCTTCGGCATTGGCCTCGGCATCGGCAACCATCTGATCAATCTCGTCCTCAGACAGACCGGAAGAGGCCTGGATGCGGATGGACTGCTCTTTACCGGTCGCCTTGTCTTTGGCGTGTACGTGCAGGATACCGTTGGCATCGATATCGAAGGTCACTTCGATCTGCGGCATACCGCGCGGCGCCGGCGGGATGTCAGCCAGGTCAAAACGACCCAGGGACTTGTTCTGTGCCGCCTGCTTGCGCTCACCCTGTACCACGTGAATGGTCACGGCAGTCTGGTTGTCGTCAGCAGTTGAGAACACCTGGGACTTTTTCGTCGGGATGGTGGTGTTCTTTTCGATCAGCGGAGTGGCCACGCCACCCATGGTCTCGATACCCAGGGTCAGCGGGGTCACGTCCAGCAGCAGTACGTCTTTCACGTCACCGGCCAGTACCGCACCCTGAATCGCAGCACCCATGGCAACAGCTTCGTCCGGGTTCACGTCCTTGCGCGGCTCTTTGCCGAAGAACTCGGTGACTTTCTGCTGTACCAGCGGCATGCGGGTCTGACCACCCACCAGGATCACTTCGTCGATCTGGGAGGCAGACAGGTCAGCGTCAGCCAGGGCAATCTTCAGCGGCTCAATGGAACGGTTCACCAGCTCTTCGACCAGGCTCTCGAGCTTGGCACGGGTCAGCTTGACCACCAGGTGCTTCGGACCGGTAGCGTCTGCAGTGATGTAGGGCAGGTTCACTTCGGTCTGCTGGCTGGAGGACAGCTCGATCTTGGCCTTTTCCGCCGCTTCCTTCAGGCGCTGCATCGCCAGGGGATCACCTTTCAGGTCGATGCCCTGCTCTTTCTTGAACTCTTCCGCGAGGTAGTCGATCAGGCGCAGGTCGAAATCTTCACCACCGAGGAAGGTGTCACCGTTAGTGGACAGTACTTCAAACTGCTTCTCGCCGTCGACGTCAGCAATCTCAATGATGGAGATATCGAAGGTACCACCACCCAGGTCATATACCGCGATGGTGCGGTCACCACCGGACTTGTCCATACCGTAGGCCAGCGCAGCCGCCGTCGGCTCGTTGATGATGCGCTTCACATCCAGGCCCGCAATACGGCCGGCATCTTTGGTGGCCTGACGCTGGGAGTCGTTGAAGTAGGCCGGTACGGTAATTACGGCCGCATCAACGGTTTCGCCCAGGAAATCCTCGGCGGTTTTCTTCATCTTCTTCAGCACTTCGGCAGAAATCTGCGGCGGTGCTTTCTTGTCGCCTTTCGCTTCTACCCAGGCATCGCCATTGTCGGCTTCAACGATGGTGTACGGCACCATCTTGATGTCTTTCTGTACGACGTCGTCTTTGAACTTACGGCCGATCAGACGCTTAACCGCAAACAGGGTATTGGTCGGGTTGGTAACCGCCTGGCGCTTGGCAGACTGGCCCACCAGCACTTCGTTGTCGTCGGTAAAGGCAACAATGGACGGCGTAGTGCGGTCACCTTCCGCATTCTCGATCACACGTGCAGAGTCGCCGTCGAGTACCGCCACACAGCTGTTGGTGGTACCCAGGTCAATGCCAATAATTTTTCCCATGTCTTAAATCCTCAATTTCGTTGCCCGCCGCCGCAGCGGCCTGCACGTTAATATTCGCTTTGTCTTCTATATGGGTCCGTCGAGACCGGTTTCAACCCCGACAGTCACCCTGAAAGGGTCGGATCAGGGCGCCTTGCTCACCACCACCATGGCCGGACGCACCAGGCGACCGTTCAGGCGATAGCCCTTCTGGAACACGTCCATTACCGTGTTCGGCTCAACATCCGGGTTGGGCACCTGCGTCATCGCCTGGTGCAGTTCCGGATCAAACGGCTCACCCACCGGGTCGATCACTTCCACCGAATGCTTGGTCAGAGTGTCGACGAAAGACTTGTGGGTCAGCTCCACGCCCTCGGCCACGGCCTTGGTCGCCTCGTCGTTGGCGTCGATGGTAGACAGGGCACGCTCGAGGTTATCGACCACTGGCAGCAGATCCTGCAGCAATTTTTCCACGCCGAACTTGTGCGCACGCTCCACATCCTGTTGCGCGCGGCGACGGGCATTCTGCGCCTCGGCCTGGGCACGGACCACACTGTCGTGCTGCAGGGCGATCTTCTCCTCCAGGGCGGCGACCTGGTCGCGCAGCTCGTCGGCAGTCTCAGCGCCTTCCTGCAGGGCCTCCTCCGCTTCGTGCTGCTCTTCGGCAGACGGGGACTCCACCTCAACAGATTCCTGATCTACCGGTTGCTGATCATCGTGCTCTTTGGCCACTGATCTCTCCATTGGTCAACTGTCATTCTTACCTGTACGCCCTTCTGCGAGCGCGCTGAATGGCAATATGGGGCCATGCCCACGTAGTTCAAGAGGTTATTCGCCAAGGAATTGCATGGCGCTGGCGACATCCAGGGGAATACTGTATAAATACCCACTAATTGGCTGGCGAGCTACCGCACTGTGCGGTGTCCCGCCGCAAGCAACCCGGCCTGATGGCACGCGAATGCCCCGGCCGGCAAGAGATAAAAACCACAGAAGCCACTGCCATGCTGCTGCACCTGTCTATCAGCCAGTTCACCCTGGTGGACCAGCTGGAGCTCGAATTCGGTTCCGGCACCAGTACCCTCACCGGCGAAACCGGCGCGGGCAAGTCCATCACCCTGGACGCCCTCGGCCTCGCTCTGGGCGACCGCGGAAGCGCCGAGCTGGTACGCGCTGGCGCCAACCGCGCTGACATCCATGCCACCTTCGATATCAGCGACCATGCCCAGGCCAATGCCTGGCTGCAGGAGCAGGAGCTGGATGCCGGCGCCGAGGTGATCCTGCGCCGCACCATTGGCGCCGACGGCCGCTCCCGCGCTTACATCAACGGGCAACCGGTCACCCTGCTGCAATTGCGCGCCCTGGGCGAACAGCTGATTGATATCCACAGCCAGCACGAACACCAGTCGCTGCTGAAGAAAGAAACGCACCGCCGCCTGCTGGACGAATTTGCCCACGCCGATGAGTTAGCCGCGGAAACCCGCATTCGCTTCAAGACCTGGCAGGACCAGTACCGCCGCTATCGCGGCCTCGCCGACAGCGCCGAGGAAACCGAATCCCGCCGGCAGCTGCTGCAGTACCAGCTCGACGAACTCGAACAGCTCGACCTGCAGCCCGGCGAAATTGAAGAACTGGAAAGCGAGCAGCGCCAGCTGGCCAATGCCGGCGAGATCCTCAGTGGCAGCTACCAGCTGGCCGCCCTGCTCAATGGGGGCGAAGGCGATATTGCCGAACAGATGCACCGGGCCCTGCAACTGGTGTCGTCGATGCCCGAGCAGACTGGCGCCCTCACCGAAGTCGCGCAAATGCTCGAGAGCGCGCGTATCCAGATCGATGAAGCGGCCGGCACCCTGTCACGGCATATCGACCGTTTTGAAATGGACCCTGAGCGCCTGGCCGAGGTTGAGGAACGCCTCAGCGCCATCTACCAGGCCGCGCGCAAGCACCGGGTGCAGCCCGCCGAACTGGCGGAACTACAGACCCAGATGCAGGCAGAGCTGGAAGAGATCGGCGCACCGGATGCCCTCGACAAGCTCGCCGGCGAGTGTGAAGCGCTGGAGCAGCAGTTCCGCGAGGTTGGCGCCAAACTGAGCGCCTTGCGCACTAAATCTGCCGGGGCCCTGGCGGACGCCGTCAACCAGCAACTGGCCGATCTGGCCATGCCCCACGCCCGTATCGAGTTGGCGCTCACTCCGCTGGACAAGCCCGCCGCAACTGGCCTCGAAGAAGTCGAAATCCTCATTGCCACCAACCCGGGACAGCCGCCACGCGCCCTGGGCAAAATTGCCTCCGGCGGTGAACTGTCGCGGGTTAGCCTGGCCATCCAGGTAGTGACCGCACAAACCTCGCGCACTCCCACGCTGGTGTTCGATGAGGTGGATGTCGGTATCGGCGGCGCTACCGGCGACGTGGTGGGCCGCCTGCTGCGCCAGCTGGGAGAAACCCGCAATGGCCAGGCTGGCCAGGTGATCTGCGTCACCCATCTGGCCCAGGTGGCTGCCCGTGCCCACCGCCAGTACCTGGTGGAGAAGCACAGCGATGGCGATGCCGCGTTTGTCTCCCTGCGGGAACTGGCCGGCGACGAGCGCCGTGAGGAAATCGCGCGCATGCTCGGCGGCGATACGACCTCCCAGTCACTCGCTCACGCCGAGGAAATGCTCACCCGCGCCTGAATCAGCCGCCACTTTTTCAGGTGCAAATGTCACAAAATGACCGGATCAGCGCGTAAATCCACACTATAATGCGCCGCAAATAACCGATCTGGCTTTTTTATGCAGACCACAATTTTCAACACCCCCATTGTTACCCCCATCCTGCGCCTGCTGGCGCGGTTGATGCTCAAACTGCACGGCTGGCGGGTGACCGCCGACGAGCAGGCGCTCAAGCTGAAGAAGTACGTGTTGCTCGCCGCACCACATACTTCCAACTGGGATGGCTACTACTTTGTTCTGGCCGCGCTCAAGCTGGGTGTTGTGCCCCAGTGGATGGGCAAGGACAAGCTGTTCGCCTTCCCGCTGGGTGGCACCATGCGCTGGCTCGGCGGCATTGCCGTGGACCGCAGCAAGGCCAATAACCTCGTGGATGCCACCGCGGCACAGTTCCGTGAGCGCGATTCACTGATTGTGGGGGTTCCGCCGGAAGGCACCCGCGGTCAGGCCGAACGCTGGAAGACCGGCTTCTACCACATCGCCCGCAGCGCCGGCGTGCCAGTGGTGTGTGGTTTTCTGGACTTTTCCCGCAAGGAAGCTGGACTGGGTCCAGTGATGAAGATGGGAGAAAATCTGGCGGAAGAACTGAAGCGCCTGGGCGCTTTCTACTCCACCAAGGTGGGCAAGTATCCGGACCTGTATACACCGCCGGTCTGATTGGCGGTGTGTTGACCGTGCCCCCCACGCTGAACGGCTGGGGGCCCGATCTGCCTGAGCGTTCGCTCAGGACTCCTTGGCTTTCACGTACAGGACCAGGCTGTGGCCGGTGAGCTCATAGCCATGCTCTTCGGCAATCTGGTGCTGCAACCGCTCAATCTCTTCTGAGTGGAATTCAATGACCTTGCCGGTATCGGTACACACCATATGATCGTGGTGGTCGCCGCGATCCAGCTCAAATACGGAATGGCCGCCATCAAAGTTGTGGCGCATCACCAGGCCGGCACTTTCGAACTGGGTCAGTACGCGGTAGACGGTGGCCAGACCGACATCTTCCCCCGCTTCCAGCAGCATCTTGTACACGTCTTCAGCACTCAGATGCTGTTCGCTGGCGGTTTCCAGCAGTTGCAGGATCTTGACCCGCGGCAAGGTTACTTTCAGGCCAGCCTTGCGCAGTTCCTGGTTCTCATTGGGCATGGGATATTTTCCGGGAGATTTCTTTGTTCTAGTTTATCCGGCTGCTCAGGGCGGCCGGTCGCAGCGCGTATTCACGCATTCTGCGGGCGGCGAGCGGAAGACGCACCGGCGTCTGTCAGCCCGCCGACAGTTCGGGTATTATCCATGCCCAGCGGACGCAGCGAAACCCCGCGACATCGATGCGACATCGATGGTTGCCGGCGCGGCGCCAATGCCCACAAGTGTTGTGGGGTTATCGCTGTATTGCGGAACTTTCCCCGCGCCGAAGCGACTATGCTCTACCCCAGCTGATTTTCAGCACACGGCGGGAGCCATCGCCAGGGTCAACGGGCTTCCGCCAGTACAAGAACAACGGAGTATTCCATGCCAGTTTTCCTGAAAGCCCTGCTGATCGTCGGCCTGAGCGCCGCCGTCAGTGCCTGCGGCATCATCAAGTTTCCCGGTGTACACCGGATTGAAGTCCAGCAGGGCAACATCATTACCCAGGATATGGTCGACCGCCTGCAACCGGGCATGACCCGTCGCCAGGTACGCTTTGTACTCGGCACCCCCCTGCTGGAAGACAGCTTCAACGCGGATCGCTGGGATTACATCAACCGTATCCGCGACCCGAAAGGCGAAGTGACGCAAACGCGCTTTACCGTATTCTTCAATGGCGACCTGCTGATCGCCACCAGTGGCGACTGGCAGCCGGCCGGCTGGCCCTGATTCGCACCACCTGATCAAAAAAAGGGCGGCCACTGGCCGCCCTTTTTATTACCCGCCAGTTGCTGGCTGCCTATCCTGCGCTGTCCGCACCCTTCTGCGCCTCTTCCGCCAGGCGCTTGGCCTTGGCCGCACGCTGTTTGCGCGCCTCTTTCGGGTCGGCAATCAGTGGGCGGTAAATCTCCACCCGGTCCCCCGGCTGCAACGGGTACTCGTCTGCCGACGGCAGGCCCTTACTGCCGAGCGGTGAAGAAAAAATACCCAGCTTGACCGTGGCCAGGTCAATCTCCGGGTACTCCTCCGGCAACCCCGAACGCACCACTGCCTCCAGAGCCGTGGTCCCCGCAGGTACCAGCAAGCTCACCAG
Source organism: Microbulbifer sp. ABF4_148 (assembly GCF_056158985.1). NCBI lineage: Bacteria > Pseudomonadati > Pseudomonadota > Gammaproteobacteria > Cellvibrionales > Microbulbiferaceae > Microbulbifer > Microbulbifer sp. ABF4_148. Next base: position 1,492,371 of record NZ_JBSWUI010000001.1, on the reverse strand, counting down.
GCGCTGCTCCCGCGGCAGGGCGAATACAACTTCTACTGCAATGGTCTTTTCCGTCATGCTGCTTATTCCGGCTTCCCGTATACCGTCTCCGCGCGCTCACTCATCGCGCTCACCATCTGATTGGCCACACCACTGAACAACTTGCCCGCGGCCGCCCCCAGCAAGCGATTGCCGAAGGAGAAATCCAGCGTGAAGCTCACCTTGCAGGCGTTGTCCGCCAGCGGGGTAAAACGCCACTCCCCGGTAAACTGCTCAAAGGGCCCGTCCACCAGCTCCAGGGTCATACTCGCGGGGCGCTGCAACTGATTGCGGGTGACAAAACTCTGCTGGATACCAGCCCTGGACAGATCCAGCCGCGCTTCCAGCGTACTGTCATCGCTAAACAACACCTCGACACCGCGACAGCCGGGCAAAAACTCCGGATAGCGGGCAACGTCATTGACCAGGTCAAACATTTGCTCCGCACTGTACATCACCAGCGCACTGCGTTCTATTTGGGGCATATCTCGTGTTTGTTCCAAAACTGCATAGCAAAACCGCAGGGATAACCGCCTGCAGGCGATTTTTGCAGTGCGAAGCTACTCAAGAACCGCAATTCCTGCAACAATCGCACCTTTCATCTGGCCCTTACCCTCTGCCCGATTGGCAATCCGGGGGTTCCGGTTAACGGGTTTTCCACTCCCCGGCCGGGGGCGCGGCAACGCCAACCGGCACCGCACGCGGGGCAACGACAAGAATAACAGGCGAGCGAGAGTAATATGGCCGCAGCAAGAGAGCATTTTGGATCGCGACTGGGTTTTATCCTGGCCGCGGCAGGATCCGCAGTCGGTATTGGCAACCTGGTGGCCTTTCCGGTAGCCGCAACCAAGAGCGGAGGCGGTGCATTCCTGCTCGTCTACGCCCTGTTTGTCTTCTTTATCTGTCTGCCGGTCATGATGGCCGAACTGGCCCTCGGTCGCCGCACCGACAAAGACCCGGTGGGCGCGTATCGCGATCTGTCCCGCGGCTCCACCGCCTGGCAAGTTCCCGGCTGGCTCGCCCTGATCACCCCGTTCATGATTGCCGTGTTCTATCTGGTGGTCACCGTCTGGGTACTGGGCTACCTGCTCGCCACCCTCACCGGTAACCTCGACCAGCTGGCGACCGGCGAATACTTCGGCCAGTTCATCAATTCCCCGATCGTGTTCGTGTACCTGATCGTGATGATGCTGGTGATCAACGGCATCCTGGCGCTGGGTGTAAAAGACGGGATTGAACGTGCGGCCAAAACCCTGATGCCGATGCTGTTCGTGATGCTGGTGGGCCTGGTGATCTTCGTTCTCACCCAGGAAAACGCCATGCTGGGTGTGAAGTACTACCTGACCCCGGACCTGTCCAAGCTGAATGCGGAAGTGGTCAACAACGCGATGGCGCAGGCGTTCTTCTCCCTGTCGCTGGGTATGGGCATCATGATCACCTACGGTTCCTACATGAAGAAGCAGGATTCCGTACCGGGTTCCGCCAAGGTGGTCGCCTTCACCGATACCATGGTGGCGTTTACCGCGGGCCTGCTGATCCTGCCGACCATTTTCCACTTCAACCCGCAGATTGACCCGACCGAGTTGAGCGATTCCTCCGCGGGCATGATCTTCCTGTTCCTGCCGAAGATCTTCTACGCCCTGCAGGAGAACATCGGCTACTTCGGCGCGAGTGCGTTTGCCTCGGTATTCTTCTTCCTGGTGCTGGTTGCGGCGATCACCTCGCTGGTGTCCATCATCGAAGTGCCGGTCGCCACCCTGTGCGACGAGCAGGGCATGGAGCGTAAGAAAGCCATCTACACCGTAGCCGGCGTACAGCTGGTACTGGCCATCGGCTGTGCCATGTCGTTTGGTATGGCCGGCTGGCTGACCTCGTTCGTGGAGATCGCCGGTGAGAACAAGTCGTTCTTTGATCTTGTGGAGCTGATCTTCTACTCTACAATCCTGCCGCTTAACGGCCTGCTGGTCTGCCTGTTTGTGATCTACAAATGGAAAAAGGCCAACTTTGACGCCGAACTCCAGGAGGGTGACAGCGGCTTTGCCGGATCCCTCTCCCAGAAATATGTGAACTTTTCCCTCGGTACTTTCATCCCGCTGATCCTGTTGCTGGTGTTCATCAACACGGTCGCCGAGAAGTACTTCGGGTATAGCTTCTTCTAACACTCAGGCAACGTTGTATTCATGGCCAAGAAGAAAAGTGGTAACAGCTCCAACACCATCGCCCTCAACAAGAAGGCGAAGCACGACTATTTCATTGAAGAAAAGTTTGAAGCGGGTATGGAGCTGCGGGGCTGGGAAGTAAAGAGCTGCCGCGAAGGCAAGGCACAGCTCACCGACAGCTACGTCATTTTCAAAAATGGCGAAGCCTTCCTGCTGGGTGCGCGTATCCAGCCCCTGCCCAGCGCTTCCACGCATTTTGTCACGGAGCCGGACCGCACCCGGCGCCTACTCCTGAACAAGCGCGAACTGGCCAAGTTGATTGCCGCCGTTGAGCAAAAGGGCCACACCGTGGTGTGCAGCGCGCTCTACTGGAAAGGGCACCTGATCAAGTGCGAGATCTGCCTGGCCAAGGGTAAGGCGCAGCACGACAAACGCGACACTGAAAAACAAAGGGACTGGGACCGGGAAAAGCAGCGCCTGATGCGCCACAACACCCGCTAAGCGCCGCCACCGCGCAGTGCCCCCATTCGAGCAGTAAACACAACAATAACGAACAGGATTTTCCATGAGTGCACCGAGAGGACAGTTCAGCTCCAACGTCGGCTTCCTGATGGCCGCCGCCGGCTCCGCCGTGGGCCTCGGTAATATCTGGGGCTTCCCCACCAAGGCCGCCAGTAATGGCGGTGCCGCCTTTGTGGTGGCCTATCTGGTGCTGGCCTTCCTGCTGGCCTACCCGGCGCTGATGGCCGAACTGACCATTGGCCGCCATGCGCGCAGCAACATGGTGCAGGCCCTGCGCGGTATTTCCAACGGGCCCATCAGCCGCTTCTTCGCCAGTATTACCGGCTTCGGCGGCATCCTCGTAGCCTCGCTGATTCTCAGCTTCTACGCCATTATTGCCGGCTGGATGGTGGCCTACCTGGCCGAGCCAGTAGCGAGCCTGGTTGGGGCCACCAACCTGGCCGAACAGCTCACCACCAACAGCGTGGGCCGCAACCTGCTGTTTACCGCCATCTTCAGTGGCCTCACCATGGCAATTATTGCCAGCGGTGTAGAACAGGGTATCGAGCGCTGGTCCACCCTGCTGATGCCCGCGCTGATCGTGCTGCTGCTGATGCTGATCGTCTATGTACTCACCCAGCCCGGCGCCATGATCGGCCTGGACGTGTACCTGATGCCCGACTTCAGCCACTTCACCCCCGAACTGATGCTGTCGGCCATGGGCCAGGCGTTCTTCTCGCTGTCGCTGGGTGTGGGCACCATGCTGATCTACGGCTCTTACCTGAGCCGTGACGAGAGCCTGCCGCGCCTGGGCGCACTGGTCACCGTGATCGACGTAGGTATTGCGTTTACCGCCGGCCTGCTGATTATCCCGGCCATGTATGTAGCGCAGGCTGCCGGCACGCAAATCTTCAGCGAAGCCGGTGACCTGATTGCCGGCCCCGGCCTGATCCTGCAGGTACTGCCCGCCCTGTTCGACACCATGGGCACCGCCGGCCTGTTTGTGGCCTTCGCCTTCTTCGCACTGATGACCATCGCCTCGCTGACCTCCTCCATCTCCATGCTGGAAGTGCCGGTGGCCTTCTGTATCGAGAAGCTGAAGATGGACCGCCGCAGAGCAACCATTCTGGCCGGTCTGGTCATCTTCGGGCTGAGCAACCTGATTATCTTCAACGTGTACCAGGTGGATGACCCGATCGGCTTTGTCGCCTCCATCAGTACCGAATATGGCCAGCCCCTGCTGGGCGTGGCGCTGTGTATCTTCGTCGGCTGGATCTGGCGCCGTGACCAGGTACTGGAAGAGCTGCGCAAGGGCCACCCGGATATCGAAGATACCCTGTTCTGGGCCTGGTGGCCCTGGTACGTGCGCATTGTCTGCCCGCTGCTGATCCTCGCCGCTTTTGTCCAGACCCTGCTGTAAAAGTGACCCGAGGGGCGAATCCAGCCAAATCCGCTGGTTCGCCCCACTCAGAATTGCGGTATAATCGTCTTAAGACCACAAGGTTTTCATCGGGGATGATTTGGATTCGACGCCGGTGACGAAACCATGGGTGCATGCCGTGATGGTAGCGAATCACGTAAATCCAAAGCTGCATTTTATTAGTTGCCAACGACGACAACTACGGTGCCCAACTCGCTGCGTAAGCGGCTTGTGAAGCACTAACTAAGGGTTCGTCCCTTAGCAGCCCTCAGCAAGGTTCCAGTACCGCGCTGTTGGCTGTCATACAGAACTGGATCGCCATGAAGTATGCCTGATGCGGATTGGCTAAAACTTTTTCAGGCTCGCCTGCTACGTCCTGCCCGTTGGGCTGTATTGGGCTAAATCAATAGACGGAACTAAGCATGTAGAGCCTCTGGCAGAGTGCTGACGGACGCGGGTTCGACCCCCGCCATCTCCACCAAATTGAAAAGGCCCGCTACCGCAAGGTACCGGGCCTTTTTAATTGGACAGATCTGCCAGACATGGAGCCCAAAGCGCCAGTTTCGATCAATGCGCAAAGCGAATTAAGATGGTCGCAGGGCCGCCCCGAAGCGGCGAATCACTCCCGACACGCGCCCTTCCGCACATCCTGAAGCGGTGAATATACTTTAGCGCACCGGCCTCATTTACCGGCAATGTCCAGCATTGCCTGCCACTGGGACAGCACGAATTCTACAACCCTAGCGGCGCCACAAGTGTTGATCTGAACCCACATATTTGCATACCTAGATAGAGCGCCATGAGCTAATGGGTGTTCAGCGATGGCCGGTCTAGCGGCTGAGATAAACAGGTCGGGCATTGGCTGCAGAAATGGGAATAGAAAAGGAGCCGCTGGGGCGGCTCCAGGAGCAGTCTTGATACCGATAGCTACCAGTAACCGGCGAGAAATAGCTCCGACAGACAGGCTGCATACCAGTAAGCCCAGCAGGCGAACATGCCGATTACGGAATGTTTGTGGTGGAGTAGCTGGTTCCAACCGAGTTCGACAAGTGTGCTGCCCATGTTGGGGCCCCTCTATTGATTTCCAATTTAGTGACTCCTGTACATCATGTTGTCACCCCTATAGTTACGCATAAAAGGAAGGGCGAGGGGGAGTGAGCGCCCCAGTATTGGGGGTCGCTCGGGACAGATCGCAGTAGTCGTGGGGACATGAAGCCAAACTATTCCCGCTCACCTCAGACGAAGTAAGCGCCAAAATGTTGATCTGACCCCATATATAGAATTATATAGAATGGCCTACAGGCCGCTTCAGCAACACTCAGCACTATTGCCCGCCTTGGCAACTCAGCCCTAAGGGTTTTAGAAGGGTTATCAATTTTAGAACCAGTAAGCGCTAAGGGGCCTCCCTTGGCTCTAGTGTCCCTCTCACACGAGCACTCACCGTAAAGGTGTGCATTATTTGCACAGCACTCATGAGGCCTAGAACTAACTAGCCTCCAACTCTTCCCAACTTGTTGATTTTTTGAAAGTTTTTTAGGACTCTTGTGTTGTGGTTCCAGATAATTGGTGCCAGGGGACATAAGGCCGGCGGCCTTTTGCCAAAGGTTCACTTTGAATAAGAAATTATGATGAAAAGAATATTTGCTCTATCTCTCTTACTTGGTTTTTCAGGGGTAGCTAATGCGGGGAAACTTATCTCTCATTGTGACGGACCGGATAAGTCAAAATACGATGTTGAAGACTGCCTTGATCGCATAGCAAAGGAACAACTGGAGAAATTAGAAAACCTGAATAATCTCCTCGAAAGAAAAGCCCGAGAATATGAAAATACTGGTTCTGCTGGATATTCTGGATTAAGCTCCTCTCATGAAAGAACAAAGTTTTCCTTTGATCTCTATATTGAATCTCATTGCGGCTTATATACGTCAATGATGGTTGGCACAGGGACTGGCGGTAGCCTTGTCGCAAAAGAATGTAGAATTCTTGAGATTAATAAGCGAACAAAAACGATTGAGCAGTTTCTCGCCGAGTTAGATCACTAGTTGAAAATCCCACCACTTGGCGATACACCTTACGCGAAAGGACGGGTTTTGTGACGGATTCTGAAAAAGCGAAAAATAAAACTATAAATAAATCAAAATGTTAGAACCACTTTACGAGCCCCGCCATCACCAAATTGAAAAGGCCCACTACCGCAAGGTACCGGGCCTTTTTAATTGGGCAGGACTACCTGCCACGAAACAAAAAACGTAGGGGCCGCTCAACGTATAGTCGGTAAAACGGGCTCAGCATCGACCACAAGAGGTGAGCAGCCAAGCCGCGAATCAATTCCACCATCCTTACGCTCCGATAACTCACCTACTAATCAAGACCCTCGCACCAAAACCAATCAAAACCACCATTGCCGCACCATCACGTCCCGACCACTAGAAACCTGTAAGCCCCTGTAACAACAAACCTTGGCATGCAATAACAAAATAAAGTAGCCTAAGCCACTGACCGAATAGGCACCGTTAGTCGCCCAATAGTCATTACTACTTTTTTTGATAAAGCTCAATGTATTAATCGACAGGCCTCTAAACGGAAAAATAAGAAAACAACATGATCGACTTCGAAAACTCTGCCGTCTTCAAGCTCAAACCCATCGAGACGCATAAAGTACGGGAAGACTTCCACAAGTTCCTGATCGAACAGGAAGAGATCTTCGCAGCGTTCAAGACTATTCGCGATCAAGTGGTATTTACCAACAAACGAATCATCGCGGCAAATGTGCAGGGCATTTCTGGCTCCAAGGTGGATTACACCTCACCACCATATAAAAAAATCCAGGCGTTCTCCGTCGAAACCCCGGGAACATTAGATTTGGATTGTGAAATCGAAGTCTACTTGAGTGAGCTGGGGAAAGTGAGATTTGAAATCAAAGGAGGGTTTGACTTGCTAACCTTCAATAAATTGATAAGCAATCAAACTTTAAGCTAGCCGACAGAAAGAGTGGTCAACTGATAATAAAATTACAGACTGAATTCTGAATACGGCAAAAAACTTAGGAATATTCAAGACTGACACAATCAGATAATCAAAAATCCTTAGATTATTCCTTTAAGCCAACAGGAAATTGCATGCAATTCAAAATCATCAAAGTCACCGGACAACTCGACATAGATAGGCGCGGCTCAATTTTCCTACCTTTTGGCATTGCAAAAAAATATAAAAAGGCGATCCATGATGGCCAATGGAAGCTAAATGCTTCAGCACAAGAGGGTTACATTTACTTAGAAAAAGAAGATCGGAAAATACAAATCTACCCGACATACACAAAAAGAGTCGATAACGGAAAAAAAAAGAAAGATTGGACTTTCACCATTGTCAACACGGAAATCGACAAGCGCGCATGCCTAAAATTAATTCTTGACGAACACTACCTATCACCGCCATCTAGAGGTGTTTTTTTTGCGATCAAAGAACAAAGCAAAGTGATTGCATGCTGCGTACTCGACGACCTCAAGTTTGGAAACCCAAAAGGACGCTATCATATAGATCGAACATTAGCGAAGTCTATGGGCTTAAACCTGACCACGTGGGGAAAAGGATTTACGGATCCAGACCTAAAAGAGAGACAAAAACGGTACATAGAAAGTCTCGGAATCGTCTGGATCAGCAGAATAGCACGTGATAGAAAATATTATGGCAAGGGACTAGGAAGAATTGTTGTTGAGGAAACCATGGCAGCCATTCCTGCAGTTTTCCCAGACTCTTATAAGTACATTGAAGTCATCCGAACGTTACCTAGCAATCCAGCTAAGAATGATTTTTTGGAGGATATGGGTTTCAATAAAATTGTTCTAAATAAAAATAAGCTACTTCGGAACTCAAAAGCAGGCGATCAAATTTTCGTAGAGCGAGAGCGCTGTGACAGAGTGTATTTCTGGTCAAAGCTATCTACGAAAATCGAAGAACAAACAGATAGACTATTTGTCCCTCTAGCATCTCAACCATTTGAATGGTTTAGCAGCAGAGAGAAAACTTGGGAGCTTAGAACGCTCGGTCGCCAATATTCCACAGATCATATTTTTCAGGGCAGACAAGTCGAACTCCGACGCGGATACAACTCTCAAGATAGACTAATGGGCTATATAAGTTCTGTGGCGATAGCTGACACTATGGAAGAACTATTTGCTGAAGTAGAAAAAATTGAACCAGACAAAAAATTTCACTCCGTCATCCCACATGCCAGCGACTTGAAGAATGCCATCGCGATCTCCATGTCGATATTAAAACCCAAGAAAAACTCAAAATTCATAGCCTTTAAAGTCTGCAAGATCGTCGATATGCGAGCAGTAAATGAGTAAAATTAAAATAACAGGCGTAATAAGCTTAAGAGCTGACTGCAAGCTGAACGCCGACAGTGTATATAGTATCGTTCGTCAAAATATTGTGGCAGGAACATATCGAGAATTCACAGAAGACATAAAATCTCTCCTTGACCAACAGACTATAGATCTCGTCGACAATGAAAAACCTAGCAATAGACTTTCACATATAAACGACAATGATTACCTATTTGAACTAAGAGTACCAGAAAAATATTTCCCGCTAGATATGGGAGGAGACATTCACCTCCTAGATTCACTGATAGGAGACATGTTTAGTCTGCAGGTCGAAAATTCAATTGAAAGAATTTTAATAAGCGATGTGAAATGGGAGGGACTAGAGAGGTCACTTCAAGATAAAAAACTATCCCCAATTGATATTAGAGAAAAATTTCAGTTAGAAAACATGCAAAACTTACTCGGATTCTCGGTAAAACCAAGGGTAGGATTATCTGACAAAGAATTCTTCAACAGGTGCGAGAATGTTGCACAATCTGGATTCCATATTGTCGAACCCGACACAAGAAAAATGATACTAAGTGATTGCGACCTAAAGAAAAATATTGAATTCGCAGGGAAGGTCTCAAAACTATGCACCAAACATAAATGCGCATACGGTATAAACCTAAGTAATTACTCCGGGGATATCGAGAAGGCAGCAAGCCAATTAGTCGCAGCTGTCGGGGAAAATCCAGCAGTCATAAAGTTGGACGCAGGACTTGATTCAATTTCTAAACTTCGCACCATAAAAAATGTAAGCGACAATATTATTGTCACCTCCTACCCACTAGTTAGAAAAGTAATATCTAAGTCAGTTCCAGTTTCGTTTTTAGACAAAGTACTATCAAAAAATGGTATTGACATAATGTATCCTGGAGGTTTTTTTGCAGTCCCGGAAAATATGAGGCATTACAATGCCTCCACGGAAAAAAGCGACCTTACACAATCAATCATTCGCTACCAAAGCCACCTAAAATATAGTCGATTCACCCCTACCATTACTGGCGGGGTAACGGCAGCATTGTTACACCTCTATTACGAACTCTATGGGCCAAAGGTTAGCATGTTCTTAGGGGGAGCGATTTCGACCAACGATCAAGGATATGAAGCTGGCGCAAAGCTCTGTATAAAAGTACTTTCACATGCTATGCAACAGCGTTCTAGAGAGACATCTTACAAACGCATAAAACTTCCATCAAGAAAGCTCATTCATCAGATTAAGCGGGAAACGGGACAGGAATATGTAATCCCACATGAATTCATCGAACAAAATGGTCTAGCGGATTTTGTCGACAATAACTGGGAGAAATTTGGAAAGGAAGGTATCGAGTGATAGGTGAATCTCCACTTATAATTGAACCAGTTCTCAGCTATTTTTCTGGTCTGCTTAACTTACTCGGAAAAGGCTCAAGCCACCTATCCAACCCGATTGGAATGTGGTGCTTCTTAGATGCTATAGGAATCCGCTGGCTCTTCGCTTTCATTAGTTCCGGTGCATTAATGTTTGCCTTCCCAAACTTATTAGAGAGACGCCTTTATAGAATCGAATACACAGCCACCGAAAAGTCTGATTTCTTGAAAAACCGAAGATTAATGCATATTTACAGCGTTCTATTGATCGCATGTACAATTCTTCTAGTTTGGCTGTTCGCCTCGCTGTGGTCAATATTAGGGCATAGAGATATTTGCACGAAACCACTTTCACCTCACAACGAAATCCCTCAAACACAATATGTCTATATGCTCATAGTTCTCATAGCTTGCGGGTTAGTGTTAGCATTTAGGGCATTTAAATATCGTCTTTATTACAATCAACACAAAACGGACAACTGACAGGAATAGATCGCCAATTTTTTTAGCCAGCGAAACGACACTCTAGGAAATTGATATCTGAGTCGATTTTTGCCAATTTTCAAGCTAGCATGATTTTTTCAGGGAAAGCGATAGACAAGGTTATGTAGCAGAAGACCCTAACGTGACAAACTCACGAGAATGGCAAAAGTACAAACGCTAATTTCAGGAGTAGATCTCAAAAAGGGTTTTAGATGTATTTTTCAGATAATATCAAGAAAATCATAGAGTTAGAGGCTTTGACTTATGCACTCACTCTTCTGGACACTTCAAAGAAATTCACAAGCCATGTGATTCCATATACCGACATCATCAGAAGAACCAAATCAACCCTAAGACTCCGCACCGCTGCAAAAAAGTAAGTGACTCACATCACAGTTTGGAAAAATTGGGCGTGAGAGGGGGGTATATGGCAGGCACTGAACACACCTCCTTCCGATTAGAGGCTATATCGTTACCATTGTTCCACCAATGTGGGACGTGACACAACCTCTAATATGGCATTGGCCCAGGAGAAAACTATATTCAAAGAGTTTATTCGCGAACTTCGTCGCGGCTGGAAAATATTAAAGCGCTTTCCAAGTCCAGTAAAGGCTATGATCATCGCGTGGTGGATCTGGTATAAGGCTACTTTAAAGCTGCTTAAGGAACTCTGCTAAAAGCAAATTAGGGCGGAGAAAAGTTCCGAGCGGAAGCCTATTCAATTGATACGGGCTTTCCACTTACTCCGCCCTGATTTGCACCACAGGCAACTGGGCTAGACTTGTTAGAAGACTATCGTAACAAGAAGTACTCACCAATAACCTCAGCACTTCGTAGCCATCTAGATCGAAAGCCTAAACTACAATCCTATTAATTAATTTTGCACCTTAGAGTGCGCACCGATCTCCCGGAATAGCTTCATCTACTTTGATTATCAATATTTCTAACATCGCAAACGAAATCTTTGGGACAGATAAGAATCGACTCTAGATAGTATCTGCTATTAGTTAATTCGCAAGCTCAAACTCAGGCAAGTTTACCAAGTCCGCCTGATCAAATACCGCATTCTGGTAAAACCTCGGATAGTAAAACCCACGAAGCTCAGCGTGAAACTGTCTAACCCTATCTTCATAAGCCAAAGCGGATTTCTGATCGGTCTTCGCGAGCGCCTCCAGCCCACGCTCAAGCAACGATGGCGGCGACAGTACTGATAGCTTTCCAGCCAGGCGCTCTCGTTCAATACGGCCCCGCTTGTAGGCCAGCGTTAACGGTTCAGTGCGCTGATCACCCACTTGCTGGAATGCGTAATACCACTGCCACTCGAATGAACTCTCGACGGGTTCATAATCGCTCCACTCCGGATGCCGCTCATAGAAGGCTTCCATGGTGGCTTCCCGTGGCAGATCCCATGCGTCGTTCACGATCTCACGCTGCAACATCAGGATGTCTGCGCCCGAGGGTACCGGAACGGCTGCATCAATCGAAACTCTAGCGGCTGACGGTACAATCACTGCCAACGACAGCCAGACACCCATCAAGGTCATCAAGATCATTGCACCAGGCTTTTGCCAGGCAGCAACGAAGTAACACACCGTCGCCCAGAACGCGGCATAGACACACACGGCCAGCACAGCCCAGAGTAGGGTCGACGCCGCCGTACCCGATACCAGTCCGGCAACCACAAGTGGTATACACAGACTCAGGATGATAGCGCTCACCCGCACGAAGGTACGCGTTATCCACAGTGAGGACTCGCTACCCGTGGTTGCTGCCAAAAGGTTCAGCCGTCCGCTGATACGCTCATTCACCCGCAGGCCATAGAGCAACATAATCAGCACAAGGGGTAACAGGTAGGTGGCCAGAAACGCAAAATCAAAACGACCAATCAGCGCGACCACCGGGTTGCCCGCATCGCGCTCGTAGATCTGCCCCTCCAGTGCGAGCATACGCACACGGTGCTTCCATGGCTGCACGTCACGTTGACCCATGGCCGCAAAGGCGAAATCGGAAGGCCGATCATAGGTGAAGTGGAAGTTGTAGTAAGCAGCGCTACCCCAGCTATCCTGCTTGGCAGAAGTGGCGAGGCGCTCCTGCTGATCCGCGGCGATGAGACTGTCAATCTGGGCGTTCTGGCGTTTCACTTCCGCTAGGCCGAATGTGACCGCCAGCGCGGAAAGAGAGAATACGACTGCCATCCAGATAATGACGGCGCGATCCCGTATGGCAAATTTGGTTTCGCGTATCAGGTCAGAGATCTTATTCACGGCTTCAATCTCCTCGCAGCCAACAGTAAGCCACCCAAAATGGCGATCAGCCAAACAGCCAGCATCCCGATCGGCTGCGATGCTTGGGCAATTCTTGACGGCGCATCGCCCGGCGTAAATTCAAAGCGATCGAGTACTTCCCAGTTTTTCGCATCCACCCGCGCGCGCTGCCAGGAGGCTTCGTCTTTATTGCGGTTGATATCGTCTTGATAGGAAAGCGATTCAATATGGGCGTTGTTCAGCCCCTGCACAAACTCGAAGCGCAGGGCTTCGGCCTCGCGCAGGAAACGGTGGTAATGCGCCAGGTCCGTACCGGAGATGGCACGAGACGCACTGGACACCGCCAGCGCCGGGGTTAACCAGCCATGCTCGGCCAGCCGCTGTGCCTGACGTGCCTCTGCGGCCATGCGCTCATCGGCGTAGCGGTTGAGGACGTCTGTCAGCTTTTGCTCCGAGTAGGTGGCGACCACGCCGCGGTAATTCACCGGCAGGTCTTCAACCCGATCCACGTCATACTCCGCGAGCAAGTCACTGCGCAATTTCACAAAGGCCGGATCATTGGCGTTGTGGCCGTCACCCACTTTGCGCAGGTCCGCCAGCATCGCCAGATCGGTCTCGATTTTGCCGGCGAGCGGCGCGCTCTGTGCTGCAACATTCACCGCGACAGACGGCAGCACCAGGGTGATACCCAGCCAGAGCGCCGTCAGCACGGCCAGTACATCGGCGCGCTTGTTCAGCCAGGCCGAGACCAGCAACGCCAGCAATGCCCATACGGCGAGATACAGGAAGTAGGTGCCGCACAGCGACAGCACCACCAACGGGCTCTCCCCTTTGGCCAGTGCCAGGAATCCGCTGATGAGTAACGGCGCCAGCAACAGGGCAACCACCGACAGCATCGCCAGCGCTTTGCCAAGCAGCAGCGTATTACCGCTAACGCCCTGCGCCAGCAATGGGCCGAGCACCTTGGCTTCCCGTTCGCGTACCACCGCCGCATGGCCAAACAGGATCAGCAGCAGCGGCACAAAAAACTGATAGACGGCGGCAGGTGTCAGCCACGATAAACCGCCCAGATCGGCACTGGCGCCGGACTCGGCGAACATCGCGGAGTTCTGACGATGCCCCTCGAGGAAGATCGATTGGCCGGTCACCGCGTCCAGGCCCGGATCAAACAGTGCGAGGGGCGCCGGACTGCGGAATACGTAGTGGCCATAGTGCACCATACGATGAGGATGCCGATCGGGCTGCGCGAGGAAGGTTTCCTCGGCCTCTGTTTGATGGTGCGCGCGCGCATGGCTCTCGGCCTCGACACGTAACGCCGTAAGTACGGTCGTCACTACAAGGATCAAGGCAAACAGGCACATCGCGCCCAGCACCAGATACGAACGCAACCAGTAACGCCACTCTGCCGCGGCGATCAACACGGCCTGTTTCATAGCACCCCTGCTTCTGACGTATTCACTGAAGGAGCCAGGAAAACGGTACTCGACGAAAAGGCACGATGGACCAGCTCGGTATCGATACGCTCGCCATCCGCTGCCTCAAACTCACCCACCAGCTTGCCATCACGCAGCAGCCCGATTCGGTCGGCAACCTGGCAAGCACCGTATACGTCGTGTGTCACCATCAGTACGGTCTTGCCGCTGTCGGCAAGTCCGCGCACCAGGTTATGCAGCTCATCAATGGCACTGGGGTCGAGGCCTGAAGTCGGCTCGTCCAGCAGCAGGATTTCACTGTCACGCAAGATCGCCAGTGCAATGGCCACTTTCTGGCACATGCCTTTCGAGTAACCCTGCACTTTGCGGCTGCGGGATTCCGGTGCCAGCGCGACACGGTCCAGGGCCGCATCGAGCCTGGCTTTTCCGTCGTCACCGCCGACCTCAGTACCGGCAAGCTGCAGAAAGTACTGCAGGTTCTCGTAGGCATTCAGATGCTCATAGAGCGAAGCAGACTCGGGCAAGTACGCAATCGCTTTACGCGCCTCGGTTAACGCGCCGCCAACTTCCTGGCCGTTAACACGCACGTGACCTTTTGTGGGCTCGAGGAAGCCGAGGAAACTCAGTAGCGTGGTGGACTTGCCCGCGCCATTACCACCCAGTAAGGCATAGACCTCACCGGCATCGACGCCAAAACTGATACCGCTCAGTACTTCCTTGTCCGCGCGGGTGACATACAGTGAGTCTGCTTGCAATTTCATCATGTTAGAACCGGAAAGCAGCCGATACGCGGAAGCTCCGCGGGGTGCCAGGCTGCACCCAAACGTCGGCATAGGAGTTGGTGTAGTACGTTTCGTCGAACAGGTTGTTAATTTCTGCGCTCAGCTGTACCTGCTCAGAGACTTCGTAGTTTGCGGCAACACGCGCGTGGGTATAGCTGGGCAGGCGGAAGGTGGGATCGCCAAACTGGCCGCTGCGATCGTCGACATACAGGAACCCACCGATCAGCTCGAGCGCCTTACCGGCAAGCTGTGCTTGCTGCACCAGCTGCACACTCAGCTGATTCTCGGGAACGTTCAGCAGGTCGGAACCCGCCGGGATAAAGCTCCAGGAAATCGCATCGGTATAGTCGTTCTTGGTCTCGGCATCGACAAAGGCATACGACACCCACATGCTCAGGGTATCGGTGAGGCTGCCGGTCAAATCCAGCTCAAAACCCTGACTGCCCGCTTTACCCACTGCGGTAGGATTGAAGTCGGCATCAAAGGTGGCGATGTTGGACTGCTTGACGTCGAAGATGGCCACGTTGCCCTGCAGCGCACCGTCGTTGAGGGCAAATTTCACTCCCAGTTCGGTCGACTCGGACAGATTCGGGTCCAGACCATTTTCGTCAGTTGCGCCGGATAACGGACGGAAGTTCTCGCCGTACACAGCATAGAAAGACAGCGCTTCAGAGGCTTTGTAGACCACACCAAACTGCGGGCTTACCTGGGTTTCAGAGTAAGTCGAGACACGGGACGGGTCGCCGGCATCGCGCCGACGGTTGACCAGTTCCTGCTGGTAATCATCGAAGCGCACACCCAGGCGGAGCTCCAGTTTGTCGGTCAGGCTGACTTGATCCTGGATGTACAGACCAGCGGATTCCTGCGTTTCGATGCGATCAATATTGGGGGCAAGTGCCAGCTCCGCTGCCGGGGACTGTCCATACACCGGATCGAAGATATTGATGCTCTGGTCCGTCGAACGGTCTCGCAGTGCGAACTGGTCATTCTCAAACTCATCCGCGTCAAAACCGACGATGACCCGATGGGTCAAGCCGCCGGTCTCGAAGCTGCCGCTCAACTCTGCACGAAACACCTGATAGACCGCGTCGTAGTCGCGGATGCGGCTGAAGCGGCCGAAGTTACCGGCTTCATCCGGTGCACCAAAGCCATTCTCGGAAGCCAGGCCTTCGAGGGAAGTATCACGATAGGCGTAACCGACCAACGCGCTCCAGTTGTCGTTCAGGTCGTGCTGCAGCTCAACCTGGTGACCCAGCACATCAGTTTCAATCGGGCCATAGGAAGGTTCACCGAGGAAGCGGCTCTCGGGAATACGGCCCAGCTGATCGTCAATGGCAATCACCCCCCGATCAAACGGGATTTCCTGGTGGCTGTATTCCAGCTCGTAGTTGAGCTGCGTCTGTTCACTCAGTTTCCAGGCGATGGATGGACTCAGACCCTGTTTGGTGGTCTCGATGGTGTCGCGAAAGCTGTTGGCATCTTCGTAAAAGCCCACCAGTCGCACGGCGACCGCATCGGAAATGGG
The DNA here is from genome assembly GCF_056158985.1 of Microbulbifer sp. ABF4_148. NCBI lineage: Bacteria > Pseudomonadati > Pseudomonadota > Gammaproteobacteria > Cellvibrionales > Microbulbiferaceae > Microbulbifer > Microbulbifer sp. ABF4_148. The sequence goes on along the minus strand of NZ_JBSWUI010000001.1, from coordinate 1,476,066 downwards.
AGAGGTCCAGTCGACGTCGGTGCGGTACTGATCGAAGCTACCTACAGACAGCTTTACTTCACCCTCGGTGTCGAAGGTGGGGCGCTTGGTGACCAGGTTAATGGTTCCGCCGGGCTCACCACGGCCAAACAGTGCCGCGCGCGGGCCTTTCAGCACTTCAACCGCCTCAACACCAGACAGATCACGGGGGCCACCAAATCCGCGGCCAGCGTTAAACCCATTAACCAAATAGTTGCTGGGTAAATTTTCATCACCGACAAAACCGCGCACGGCGAAACTGTTCCAGAGACCGCCAAAATTGTTCTGGCGCGCCACAGAGGCAGAAAGGTCCAGTGCCTGGGTCAGCTCGATGGCACCGGCATTGCGCAGCATCTCTTCGCTGATGGTCAGATCAGCCTGGGGCGTTTCCAGCACGGTGAAATCGCCCTGGTACGCCTGGCGAACACCCAGTACGGTGACGCTTTCGATGTTCTCGCTATTTGCCTGTTCAGACTGGGAGAACACGGGATTGGCCAGGAGCATAGAGCTCAACAGGCTGCAGAAAATAGCGGTGTGAGAAAATTTTGGATTCACGGTTCTTTCCCTGATTTGAGATGACATGGAGAAGTTGCGCTGAGCTACCCTGAGCTCACCTTGCATATTGTTACGTTGCAACATATCGTATCATGCTTGCCAGCTCGGATGTAAACCCCTTTTCAGTCGCGGAAGTCCGTGGTCAACGATGGCTGGCGAAAGGGACTACGCGTTGGCACCAGTAGAGAGTTCGAGGGGGTAGACCGGGCTTCTTTGATGGAGCAGCGGGCATACCATCACTCTGTTGATGGGCGCATCGCGTGCTGAGGTTTTCCGGTGGAGGCAATCGCTTCAATCCAGCACAGTGAGAGAATCGGGAAGTGACGGATAAAGCGGCTTTTGGCACATAAACCTTTCCGGGCGAACAAAGTAATGCCACGAAAGATCGGAATAGCCCTCTTGTCCGTATCTCGGAAGGGCGAAAGCCGAGTTAGACCAAACCCAATCAGAGGAAGACGATGACAGCTATCTCCGCGCACCGGTCACCTAACCGTATTTTGCCTGGAGCGTGAGCAAAAGCCTCTGTGTGATTCTCCCTGGCGCCGCCAACTGTGCGGCCGGATGAACCCGGTATTGAGACATGACGCTTCTTCGGCTACCTCCATGCAACTGATTGACCGCACCCTTTAACACGCACAAGCAGGGCTTTTCTGACCTGTGCGAACGAATCTGTCAGACCGGGGAAATACGTTGAACAGACGATTCTGTCAGCCAAGCGTGCAAAACAGACTCGCCCTTTAATGAGACACTGCATTCAGAGTCAGGGTTGATCGTGGGGGAAGTCTGTCTGCGAATGACGGCCGCGAATCGCCGTAGTTGATTCACAAAGTTGAATAAATGAATCAGAATTTTTCCATTGGAACAATAGCGAGAACAAAATGAACATAAATAAGCTCAAGCTTAAAACAGCAGGCTTAATGTGTGCGAGTGCTGTGGCACTGGCAACCTTTGTTGCACCGGCGATGGCGCAGGAGAGCCCAGCAGAGGTCGTCGATGAGCAGTACACCTGGGACTTGACCGATTTCTACGCCACCAAGCAAGACTGGGAAGCAGAGCTGGAACGCCTCGGCGGCCAGATCGACAGCCTCAAAGTCTACGAGGGTAAGCTCGGAGATAGTGCACAGACCCTGTTGGCCGCGCTGGAAATGCAATCTGCTATTTCAAAAGAACTGTCCCGCGCATGGACCTACGCTTCCAATATCCGTAATACCAACCTGGGCGATGCCGAAGGCCAGGAAATGGTCGGACGCCTGCAGGCGCTATACCAATCGATTAGTGCCAACCAAAGCTTTATGGCCCCTGAAATTGTCGCACTTGGCGAAGCGCGAGTTGAAGGCTTTATCAAGAGTGAACCAGGCCTGGCCAAACACGCCCTGTCACTCCGTGACACCCTCCGACAGGGCAAACACGTACTGACACCAGAAACCGAGAAAGTGCTTTCGTTGATGGGAACCGCTCTGTCAGCGTCTGAGAATGCGCGTTCGATTCTGGCCAATGCGGAAATCGAATGGCCAACCATTACCCTGAGCGATGGCACTGAGGCACACCTGACCAATGCCGGCTACTCATTACATCGCGCAGCGCAGAACCGCGAAGACCGTGAGGCGGTGTTCGATGCCTTCTGGGGCCGTTACAAAGATTTCGAAAGCACCCTCGGCGCAACGCTCAATGGCGAAGTCCAGGGCAACGTTGCCATGGCAAAAGCGCGCAAGTACGACAACACCCTGCAGTACTTCCTCTCTGGCGACAATATTCCCGAAGAGGTCTACCGCACTCTGGTCAATGTGACCAACGAGAGAATCGATGTGCTGCATCGTTACTTCGAGTTACGTGGCCGTATGCTCGGTATTGAAGACCTTGGCTACCACGACATTTACCCGGACCTGGTCAAGACCGACCTGACGTTCCCGATCGATGAAACCCGCGAGCACATGCTGGCGTCACTCGATATTATGGGCCGTGAGTTTGCCGAGAAGTTCGCCGAAGCATCCGCCGAACGCTGGATGCATGTCTACCCACAACCGGGCAAGCGCTCCGGCGCGTATATGTCCGGTGCTGCGTATGATGTACACCCCCTGATTCTGCTCAACCATCAGGATGACTATAACAGCGCTTCAACCTATGCCCACGAATGGGGGCATGCACTGCACAAGGTGCTGACCAACGAAAACCAGCCCTACGAACTCTCCAACTTCTCGATTTTCACAACCGAGATTGCGGCTATTGCCAAAGAAATCATCCTGCAAGAACACATGCTGGCGCAGGCAAAAACCGAAGAAGAGCGTTTGTTTTACCTCGGATATGCGCTGGAGCAAATGCGCGGAACCTACTTCCGCCAGGTTATGTTTTCCGAGTTTGAACTGGCGATTCACGAAGCCGTTGAACGCGGAGAAGCCATGACCGGAGCGCGGATGACGGAGCTCTATGGTGAAATCCTGAAGCGATATCACGGCCATGAGCAGGGCGTGATGAACATTGGCCAGCGCGAAATGGTCGAATGGGCCTACATTCCGCACTTCTACTACAACTTCTATGTGTATCAGTATGCAACCTCAATCGCCGGCGCGGCCTACTTCGTTGAGCAGCTGAAAACCGGTGGCGATGGTGCACTGGACACCTACCTTGAGTTTCTCAAGGCCGGCGGTAACGACTACCCGGTTGAGATCCTCAAGAAAGCCGGTCTCGATATGACCAGCCCTGCGCCGTACAACGCGGTGATCAACCGCATGGAAGTAGTGATGGATGAAATCGAGTCCATTCTGGACAAACGCGAGGGCTAAGCGACAGACAAACCACCGCGGTGCCGCTACAGCAACCCGTAGCAGCGTCGCAAACTGCGAACCTCTCTGATTAAACATCGGGTTTTGCAGTGGTAACTGTCACGAACCATGCAGGTGAAAGGTGGGAATTTCACCTGCTGCTGAGCAGCGACTTATTCAAGCTAACGAGCTCAACCGCTAAAAACGACTATCCTCTGGTCTTTCACCCAAAAAAAGCCCCGCTCATATGGCGGGGCTTTTTTGTGCTCAGAGGTTAACTTTGCATTTTGCGCTACCCAACGCCCGGGCCTTTCGCTGTTACAAGCCCTGCCGGAACGCATACAGCGTATCAGCCAGTGCACTCATTGGCTGATCTATTGCTTCAACAACCTTCTCCGGTGTTCCATAGAGTCGTACTGCCTGATCCTGAGGAGCAATCTCCAGCAGGAAGGCACCACCTCCCGAGTGGCCTGCGATCTTCAATGTCATATTGCTTTGAAAGCGGACTTTATCCCCATAGCCCGGACGGATACGAAAGCCAACAGCATGGAGCGCCTGCAAAATGTTATCCCGGTGAATAATTTGCTCTGCAAGCGCGAGCGTAGCATCGCTGGTGGCGCGTTCATCCAGGATTAATTGAATACCACCAATATACCCGTACTTTTTGCCGTCTTCTTCGGCACTCGCATAGGCATTATTGTTGCCATAATCCTCCGAAGGAATTTTGTCCGCATCGTAGTGGATCGAGGCAATGGTGACCCCATGCTTAACCGCTGCTTCCAGTATCTGATCATACTGTTGGTAGGCTGCATCAAAGGTATCTTTGCTTTGAATGTCTTTGCCCACGATCATGTCTTCAACATTCAGAGTGTAGGTTTTGAGGCCAAGGTTGGTGAGCTTGTCATTGAGGCTTGCCAGCGTTGGATCAATGAACAGCCGCTCTTCTCCATTGGCTCCACCACTGGATAGATTAAGGTGATCCGGCAACGTATGGTCAGATACCAGCAGTACGTCCACTTCTTCCATCAGCTTCACGACCGGGCCGATATCTGCAGTGGCAACCTCAGTTTTACCGGCGCAGGCCTGAAGAAGCGGCAGGGCCAACAGGAGGAAAAACGAAGATATTTGACGAGCAAACGGCATAGGACACCTGTACCAACGATGTTGATCTGTAAAAGCAAATACCAAGGTATGGTATCCCGGTAAAAATGATAGTGGCCTTCTATCGTCAAGGCCGATGCATGGCGCCAACTTGACCTCTAAGCTGTGCCGATATAATTGACAACCAGGCACCAGTCGCCTCAATCCCTATCCCTGCCAAAGTGTGCTTCCCGTTCATAATCTGGGCGCCTCTAGTAGCAGTATTGTACCGGTGAAGGAGTTCGAGATAACCAGCGGCTTGCCCCGTAGCTGCCGAACTATGGCAAGGCTGAGCGGGAAACCGCGGCCAGAGGGTTGGCGCGACCTGGGTTGTCACCGTTGCCAATATTGACTGGCCCAGCCTCGGTGCTCACCCAGGAAGGTATTCACTACCGCCATGGAGTCTCCCTCGGGGAAGCGCGGACGATTGTGCCGCCAAAGATGGAAACGATGTCTTTTCCTCAATGGACTCTCTTGTGCCGATGCGCCTTACGAATGGCATTCGTGCGATTCCTCGACCGGCTTTTTGCATAGAACCAGCTACCCGGGAATCGCAGCGCGCTTGTCTATACTCTGGACGCCCACGTGCCAACTCCGGTCAACCGCCTGTTCTGGAAGAGCCTGAAACTCCATGTCACGACTCCACCGCTATATTGCCCGATTTGACGTTGCGTTATGTTCCTGCGTCACTGTCATCTTCTGTACCTTCGCTCTGGGCCAGTTCGCCCTGGCGGCCGATGACCACAGCAAACACTTCGATCCTCAGGGCAAGCCTCCCTCAAAACACACCCTGAAAGTCATCGCCGAAGACAGCGCCAACCTGCCTTTTAATGACAAACGCGACTTTGAGGAGGCGCAGAAAGGATTCATCGCCGAGCCGGAAAACTGGAAGGTGACCGGGCCTGAGGGTAATGTGGTCTGGGACCTCGACCGCTATGATTTTTTCCGCGGTGAAAAAGACTTCCCCAGCGTGCATCCGTCACTGCAGCGTATCTCCCGCCTGAACATGAAAACCGGCCTGTTCGAGGTAATTCCCGGTTTCTACCAGGTGCGCGGATTCGACCTCGCCAATATCACCTTCGTGCGCGGTAAAACCGGCTGGATTGTGCTGGACCCTCTCACTGCGCCAGAGGCCGCAGCTGCGGCAAAAGCACTGGTAGACAAGGAGCTGGGAGAACGGCCGGTGGTGGCGGTGGTGTATTCACACTCCCACGTGGACCACTGGGGCGGCGTGCGCGGCATTGTGGACGAGGCGGACGTAAAGGCCGGCAAAGTGAAAATCATTGCGCCGCGAGGCTTTATGGAACACGCAGTGTCGGAAAATGTATTTGCCGGCAATGCCATGAACCGGCGCGTGCAATATCAGTACGGCACCCAGCTACCTGCCAGCCCTTTCGGCCACGCCGGGCAAGGCCTGAACATGAATGTTGCCAACGGCGCCATTGGACTGATTCCACCTACCATTGTCATCGATGAGAATTTCGAGACGCTCAACGTCGATGGTGTGGAAATGGAGTTTATGAATACTCCCGGCGGAGAAGCCCCCTCGCAGGCGCACATCTGGTTTCCGAAAGACAAGGTCTACTGGACTGGCGAAGACGTCACCGGAGTCTTCCACAACGTCTATACCCTGCGCGGCGCGCTGGTGCGCAACCCGCATCTCTGGTCGCAGCATATCAACCGCGCCCTGTATCGTTACGGTCACGACGCCGAAGTGATGATTGCCTCGCACCACTGGCCTCGCTGGGGTAATGACCGGGTGCAGGAAGTATTACGTGGCCAGCGCGACCTGTATGCCAATATGAACAACTACTCCCTGTTCCACGCCAACCAGGGGGTGACTATTAACCAGATCCACAACGTGTTCGAGACACCGGATGGCATCGCCCAGCAGTGGTTTAACCGCGGATACCACGGTTCACCGGAACACAACAGCCGCGCGGTCATCAACCGCTTTCTGGGCTACTGGGATGGCAACCCGGCCACTTTGATTCCTCTGTCCCCAGAAGACGCGGCACCGCTGTATGTAAAGATGATGGGAGGGTCGGGCAATATCCTGCGCGAGGGCCGCAAACTGCATGACGCGGGGGAGTATTTCCTCGCTCAGGAAATCCTCGACAAACTGGTACAGGCGGAACCGGACAATCATGATGCCCGGTTACTGCTCGCCGACGTATGGGAACAGATCGGTTATCAGCAGGAGAACCCCGGCCTGCGCAATAGCTTCCTGCAGGGCGCCTATGAGCTGCGCAATGGCCTGCCCGAGGGCGCCCCACCGAACTCCAGTAGCCCCGACGTGATCCGGGCCATGACCACCGGCCAGTTTCTGGATTTTCTCGGTGTACGCCTCGACCCTGCCAAGGTCAAGGACCTGAGCTTCAGCATGAATCTCATCACACCAGACAACAACGAGAAATATGCCATCGAGTTGTCCAACAGCACGCTCACCAATATCGAAGGGTTTACAGTCAAGGACCCGGACCTGACCCTGCGCATCAATCGCTCCGATCTGGAGCAAGTGATGATGGGCAAGAAGACACTGAAAAAAGCGATTGAAGAAGGCCTCGCCAAGGTAGACGGCAATGTCGAGCCACTCTACAAGCTCGGCAGTGCACTGGTCGTGTTCACGCCCAATTTCCCGATGATACCGAGCAAGGAAACCGGGGGCACGCGCAAGCAGAACCCTTACGAAGCGGTAGTGGAGTTGCCCGGTGAATAGATGCCTTGTATGAGGTTTCATGATGACGATATAAACAGTCCCTCTCCCGGCTTTCTCACCTAAGCACCGCGTAAATACCCGGCGCACTTCGAGTAAGGCCTTTCAGTGCGTTCACTCAGATTGAACCTGCTGTCGTGGCAGAATATCGATACAGGAAAGTTTGGCGCGTAAACCCTCAGAAGACTTCCGCCAGAACGCCTTTTGATCCAAAGTTTTGGCTCTGTAGGTATAAAAAGTATTTGGCCGCCAGTAGTGGGCCGTCCACTGACAACACAGGGCGCCCTATGAATCCCATCATTGCCGATAACAAACCCAGCAAAGTCGAACTTGAAGAAGGCAAGGAGTACTTCTTCTGCGTCTGCGGCCGTTCAGGCAACCAACCCTTCTGTGACGGCTCCCATGCCGGTACCGAATTCAAGCCCAAGGCGTTTGTGGCCGAGAACAGTGGTGACGCCTACCTGTGCCAGTGCAAGCACTCCGCCAAACTCCCCTACTGTGATGGCACCCACAAGCAATTTGAAGACGCCGCCGTGGGCAAAGAAGGGCCGGGTATCCAGACCGGTGGTAATGGCAGCCCAAGCGCAAAGGCCACCAAGGAAGAACCCACGGTCGAGTTCATCCATCAACTGGCCCGAGAAGGGTTATCCAAAATGGGCCACCATGGCCCGATGACCGCGATGGGTGTGCCGCGCCACCAACTGCCCCACTGGGACGACATCCAGTTGTTAACCGCACAAATGGCGAGAAAACCGCTGCAGGAAGAGGCCAGTGTCAGTACCGAGCTAGTGATCGGCCCCCTCGCGAACAAACCACTGAAGCTGAACATACCGCTGTTTGTGTCGGATATGAGTTTCGGCGCACTTTCTGAAGAAGCCAAAGTGGCCCTGGCAACCGGCGCCGAGCTGGCAGGTACCGGTATCTGTTCAGGCGAGGGAGGCATGTTGCCGGAAGAACAGCAGGCGAACTCCCGCTACTTTTACGAGCTGGCCAGTGCCAAGTTCGGCTTTGATGAATCGAAGCTGCTGAACGTGCAGGCTTTCCACTTCAAGGGCGGTCAGGGGGCGAAAACCGGTACCGGCGGGCATCTGCCCGGCGTAAAGAACGTCGGCAAGATTTCCGAAGTACGCGGTATTCCCGAGGGCGAGCCCGCAGTATCGCCACCGTCTTTCGAAGATCTGGAAACCGTGGAAGACTTCAAACGCTTTGCTGATCGCGTGCGGGAGATTACCGGTGGCATTCCCATCGGCTTCAAGCTCAGCGCCAACCATATCGAGGACGATATACAGTTTGCCCTCGATGCGGGGGCGGATTACATCATTCTCGATGGCCGCGGTGGCGGCACCGGTGCGGCTCCGGCGATGTTCCGCGACCATATCAGTGTGCCCACCATTCCTGCGCTGGCGCGGGCACGACGGTTCCTCGACGAACAGGGGGCCAGTGGCAAGGTGACGCTCATTATCACCGGTGGACTGCGCGTGCCGATGGACTTTGTCAAGGCAATGGCGCTGGGTGCCGATGGCGTAGCGATCGCCAACAGTGCGATGCAGTCGATTGGCTGTGTGGCTGCCCGTATCTGCAACACCAACAACTGTCCCGCCGGTATCGCCACACAAAAGGCGGACCTGCGCCAAAGGCTGAATGTAGAAAAATCTGCAGCGCAGCTGAAAAATTTCTTCGAGGCCTCCACCGAACTGATGCAGGTCATGGCCCGGGCCTGTGGGCATACCAGCCTGAGCGGGTTTAATCAGTCGGACCTGACCACCTGGCAACGGGAGATGGCCCTCCTCGCCGGTATTCGCTTTGCCGGTGCCCGGGACCCCATCGGCTAGAGACAGATCACAGATCGGTTCTACGCAGCCTTTCACTATGCCACTGGCTCACCGTAGTGAGCCATAAAATAACAAGCAATTTTAGCGATGAAAGAGAACCCATACTCTCCTCCGGAGGCAGCGCTCGAAGAATCAGACATCGCTGGCGATCAGGCACGTCAGCGGGCCACGGTCTTTGATATCTATTTTTCTGTAAAAGGCAGAATCACCAGAAAATTCTATCTATTTGCATTCGTCATACCGCTGATGGCGATCAGTATTATCATGGCAGCAGTAATCACTTTTACCATCGAGGCTTCCTACTCTATGGTGATCCTTGGAGTGATGAGCCTGCCTGTGATTTGGGTGTCCGTTGTCGGCTCGGTGAAACGTATTCACGACTTCAACCTGAGCGGCTGGTTTTACCTTGCGACCTTGATCCCCTACGTCAGATATCTCGTTTCACTAGTCATTCTGGTGCTGCCCGGCACCAAAGGGACGAATGATTTCGGTCCCGACCCCAGGAAGCGACGCGCTTAAGCTCGGCGAAGATCGCGGTTTGGCGATTCACGCGGGTAGATGCGGGCCTGGTGCAGCGTAGTCAGATCAGCGTCCATGCAATCAAACCCATCAGTAATCCCTGACCACTCAATGAATACCATGAACTGCCCCAAATGCCTCGAACGCCTCCGCTACGAACTGTACAGAAGCAACGAATATAAAATTTGTTTCTATTGCGAGGGCGCATGGTTACAGAAGTCTGACCTGGACACCCATGCGTTACTGGAATTGGCAGTAGGCACAGCGGCAAGTACCCCGCTGCCCTGCCCCTGCTGTGATACCGCGACATTGGTGCATGCACAGGTCGCAGGGGTGGAAGTAGATTATTGTCCCCAGTGTGAGGGCATGTTTTTTGACAAGGGTGAACTCGAGCAGGTGGCACCAGAGTATAAATCGATGAATTCGAGGGAGGCGACGTCAGATGCGGTGAAGGCGGTAACCACACTGATGCTGATTGCCAGGACGGTATCCATGCTGTTTCGGAAGTTCAGTGGCTAGCGCTTTAGCCGCTGGACCTCAGTATTCGTTGTCAGCCTCCACAAACGCTCTCTATCCGGGTTCCATACGGCCGCGCTCATGTCCAACTAAACTTTGCTCACCCCCTAATCAGGAACCACATATGGCCTGGATATGGCTCATTGCCGCCGGTATTCTGGAGGTCGGCTTCGCCACACTTTTGAAGCTCTCAGACGGTTTTACCAAACCCTCTTACACCCTGGGCTTTATTGTTTCGGCGGCGCTGTCGTTCTACTGTTTGACCCGCGCCATGCAATCCATCCCGATCGGCACGGCCTATGCGATCTGGACCGGAATCGGAGCGGTAGGCGTCACTATTTTCGGCGTTATTTTGTTTAATGAACCGACGAATTTCCTGCGCATCTTTTTTATCGCCACGCTGGTCGCATCGATCATTGGCTTGAAGCTCGTCTCGGCGAGCTGAAGGTAAACCAACACGAACTACGCCACCTGGTGAATGCCGCCAACTCAGGTCTTGATCAGCGACAGTATCCGGCACACGTCCATTCACACGCTGGCGGCGTCCGCGCCCGACCACTATCTTTTACGCCATTACCCTTCTTTTTTATTCCCACAGGCAACAGCGTAAATGGCGGTAAGCGAAGACACGAATCCGTCCGGCGCCCGTGCTCCGGAACCGGGGCGCTGGATTCGTCTCGTCTTTCCCCTGCTACCGGCTCTGCCATTTTTTTTCCTGCTGACCCAGTGGCGTGCGGTGGCACAGGGGAACGTCGCCTCGATCTCCTACAGCTGGGTACCGAGCCTCGGTATTGAGTTCAGCTTCTTTCTCGACGGGTTGAACCTGCTGTTTGCCTTTCTAATTACCGGCATCGGTATTTTCGTCTCCATTTATGCCGGCGCGTATCTGCATGGGCACCCGCAGCTGCGCCGATTCTTTCTGTACCTGTTCCTGTTTATGCTGGGGATGCTGGGGCTGGTACTGGCAGCCGACCTCATCACGCTGTTTGTCTTCTGGGAGTTGACCACCCTCTCGAGCTACCTGCTGATTGGCTTCAACCATGACTCTGCCAAGGCGCGCCGCTCCGCCCTGCAGGCACTGCTTCTGACCACCATGGGCGGATTGTGCCTGCTGGCAGGCCTGATCTTGCTCGGGATAGCCACAGGCACCTATGACCTGCAAGAGATCCTGACCCAGGGCCAGACAGTGCGTGAGCACGCACTCTACCCGGCCATTCTGACCCTGATATTGATCGGCGCCTTTACCAAGTCGGCGCAATTTCCCTTTCACTTCTGGCTGCCCAATGCCATGGCCGCCCCCACACCGGTAAGCGCCTACTTACACTCCGCCACCATGGTGAAGGCCGGTATCTACCTGATGGCACGCATGCACCCGGTGCTGGGCACGACCGAGGTATGGGAGTGGACACTCACTATCGTGGGTGCCGTCACGGCGACCATTGCGGCGATACTGGCACTGCGCCAGACCGATCTGAAACTGACACTCGCCTATACCACCGTCGTGGCGCTCGGCACCCTGACGATGTTTCTCGGCTCTGACGATTCTGTCGCTGTCGCAGCGGCGATTACCTTTATCCTCGTGCACTCCTTCTACAAAGCCTCGCTGTTTATGGTGGTGGGCATAATCGACCACCAGGCGGGCACCCGGGATTTGCACCAACTGGGCGGCCTGGGGAAAGCCATGCCGATCAATTGGCTTTGCGCTATCGCCGCAGGCATTTCGATGGCGGGCTTCCCGCCATTCCTGGGTTTTATCGGCAAGGAACTCAAGTACGAGGGTGCACTCGCGATCGCGACCGAACCCACGCTGGTGGCCGGTGCCGCGGTGTTTGCCAATGTGCTGATGGTCGCGGTGGCGGGCACCCTGGCGATGCGACCTTTTCTGGGCAAGCGACCCGAGTCGCTGAAAAAAGTGCGGGAGGCCGCCCCGGTCCTATGGTTCGGCCCGCTGGTGCTGAGTGTACTCGGCCTGATATTCGGGTTATTCACCCCTATCATCGCCGAAGGGTTGGTACAGCCTGCGGTAACAACACTGCTCGGACAACCCGAGGTGGTCAAACTCAAGCTGTGGCATGGCGTGAATGTGCCTCTGCTACTCAGTGTGCTGACATTTGTCGCCGGGGTCGCGGTCTATCTGTTGCAGCGCCCGTTACGCGCCGCGCTCAAAACCTTGCTGTCTTTTATTCCGGTATCAGCCGACCGCCTTTGGGATCTTGGCCTGGAGGGCCTCAAGGCACTGGCGGCCACACAGACCCGCTGGCTGCAGCACGGCATTCTGCGTCGCTACCTGCTGGTGATTTTTGTCAGCTCCACGCTCGCACTGTTGCTGGCAGTGGTGCGCAATGGCGGTCTGGAAATCGAACTGGCGCTGCCCAAGCTGACCATCAAGGAATGGGCGGCGATGATTCTGGTGGCAGCCGGCGCACTGATGGCCAGTTCCGTGCGCGCACCACTCGCCGCCATCTGTGCACTCGGTGCACTGGGCGTTGGTGTTGCGCTGATCTATCTGTTCTTCGGTGCGCCCGATGTGGCCATTACACAACTGCTCGTTGAGACGCTTTTCTTGGTGTTGATTGCCAATACTCTGCATCGCCTGCCCCTCAGTTATCAGACCCATGCGCATTCCTTTCGCAAGCTGGATGCGCTGGTGGCCTGCATTGCCGGTGCGGGGGTCACGGTGGCCATTCTCGCGGTGGTGCAGCGGCCCTTCAACAGTACCACTAGCGATTACTTCGTGGAGAGCGCCGTACCTGAGGCCTTCGGACGCAATATTGTGAACGTGATTTTGGTGGACTTCCGCGCACTGGATACGTTCGGCGAAGTGGTCGTGGTGTTCACCGCAGCGCTGGCGGCGACCACACTAATCGGACAGCAGTTACTCGGACGGCGAGAATGAACTCCATCATCCTGCGGACTGCAACACGTACTTTTGTCTCGCTGTTGCTGATGTTCTCTATCTACATGCTGTTGCGCGGACACAACCTGCCCGGCGGTGGCTTTATTGCCGGACTGGTGGCGGCGGCTGCATTTACGCTACTGGCGATTGCCTGGGGCATTCAGGCTGCGCGACGCGCGCTGCGTTTCCCGCCGGCCGGACTCGCCGCTACGGGCCTTTTGATTGCCGGGGCTTCCGGCATGGTCGCAGGCCTGTTTGGCGAGGCGCCGTTTACCGGACAGTGGCTGTTTCTTGGTGGTGAAGGCAAAGACAAGGGGCTGCCACTCAGTACGGTTCTGATTTTCGACATCGGGATTTACCTGTCAGTACTGGGCGCAGTGCTGGCACTGGTGTTTGCCCTGGAAGAGGACAACTGACCATGGAAACCGCCCTCGCCCTTGCGGTTGGTATTCTTGTCGCAACCGGTGTCTACCTGATGCTGGCAAGAAACCTGATGCGCTACCTGTTCGGGCTGGTGCTGCTCAGTAATGCGGCCAACCTTGCGATCTTTGCTGCGGGCCGTCTGACCCGCGCGACACCGCCGCTGATCCCCGAAGGTGCGGAGGTACCGCCGCTGCCCGTCGCCAACCCGTTGCCACAGGCCCTGATCCTGACCGCCATTGTGATCGGCTTTGGCCTGCTCGCCTTCGCACTGGCATTGATTGCACGCAGCTATCGTGGCTTTGGCACCCTGGACTCGGATGAGATGCGCGAGGCAGAACCGCCCAGGCATACCAAGACTCAAAACAGTTCAGCCACCTCGGTAGGCGAGGAGCAATAGCCCGGTGAGCTGGCTTCTGTCACTGCCATTCCTCATTCCCATTCTGGCGGCGATGCTGGCCTATCTGGCCCGCAATCATTCCCGCTATGGACGCCTCGTTTCTGTTACTGGCTGTGCCCTGCTCCTGGCAGTGGCGATCGCAATTTTTTATCTGGTTGCCACCGGTGGAGTGCGCGCTGCACAGATGGGGGGCTGGCAGGCCCCGTTTGGTATCACGCTGGTGGTTGATCGATTAAGTGCAGTGATGCTGCTGGTGAGTGCTGTTGTGGGCCTCGCCGTTGCTATTTTTGGGCTGGCAGAAATCGATCGCAGACGCGAGCGACTTGGCTATCACTGCTTCTTCCAGCTTTTACTGGCCGGAGTATGCGGCAGTTTTATCACCGGCGACTTGTTCAACCTGTATGTGTGGTTTGAGGTGATGCTGATTGCCTCATTTGCCTTACTGGTGCTCGGAAATACGCTGGTACAGCTGGATGGTGGCACCAAATATGTGGCCATGAACCTGGTCTCCACCCTGCTGATGCTGACGGGAATTGGCTTGCTGTATGGCCTCACGGGAACGCTGAATATGGCCGAGCTGCACCGACAACTGGCGACACTGGATGCGCCGCTGGCAATAGACCTTCTCAAGGTCATGTTTATCTGTGCGTTCGGCATCAAGGCTGCGATTTTCCCGTTGTTTTTCTGGCTGCCGGCCTCTTACCACGCGCCACCGCTACCGGTAACGGCGGTTTTTGCCGGGCTGCTGACCAAGGTTGGCGTGTATGCATTGATACGCACCTTTACCCTGATTTTTCCCGATGGCGACGGCTTCGGTCATCAGCTATTACTCTACGCCGCCCTGCTCACCATGATAACCGGCGTACTCGGTGCCGCGGCCCAGTATGAATTCCGGAAAATCCTGTCATTCCATATCGTCAGCCAGATTGGTTTTCTGGTGCTGGGGCTTGCACTCAATAGTTCGCTGGCGCTGGCGGGCGCTATTTTCTATATGGTGCATAACATTGTTGCCAAGACGAACCTGTTCCTGATCAGTGGCACCGCTGCGCGCCTGACCGGTTCCTATGAACTGGCGGATATCGGCGGCTTGTATCGGGTGACGCCGCTGCTGTCGACGCTGTTTTTTATTGCCGCATTCAGCCTGGCCGGCTTCCCGCCACTATCCGGCTTCTGGGCCAAATTCCTGCTGATCAGGGCAAGTCTCGACCAGGCCGCTTACTGGGTGTGTGCAATTGCACTGATCACCGGGGTACTCACCCTGTTCAGCATGTCCAAGATCTGGGCCGAGGCGTTCTGGAAACCTCACCCAGAACACAATGCCTGCAAATTGTCGTCCTTCAATCGCCACGAACGGCTGCAGCACATGATTCCAATTGTCTCGCTGGCGACGATCACGCTGCTGTTGGGCCTGATGCCCGAGCCGTTTATCCACTTTTCTCTGGCCGCGGCCAGAGAGCTGCTGGCACCGACAGAATACCTGGCTGCTGTTCTTGTGCCCGGCCGACTCTAGTTATTCAGGACTCCACCCCATGCGGTTGTTTTTGCTCAACACCCTGCTCGCCATCGCCTGGTCAGCGCTGACCGGGAGCGCATCACTACTGAACTTCCTGGTGGGTTTTATCATTGGTTATGGCGCGCTTGCGGTTGCCAACTTCCAGCCCCAGAGCGAAGTGTATTTTCGCCGCGTGCCGCAGGTACTATCGCTGGTGTGGTTTTTCCTCCGTGAGCTGGTGCTTTCCAGTTTGCGCGCCGCCCATGAGGTGCTGTCGCCGCCAATGATCAGCCGCCCGAAGATCATCCGCGTTCCACTGGAAATTCGCGAACCTGCGCAAATTCTGGCGCTGACTAATCTGATTTCCCTGACCCCGGGCACGCTGGTGCTGGACGTGACACCAGACAACGATGCGATCTACGTGCACACCATGTTTGTCGATGATCCGGAAGCCTTCCGTGAAGAAATACGGTGTGGATTCGAGAGAAGGGTCAAGGAGGCCATGTCCTGATGGTACTGGAAGATGCGGGTCAATTATCGTGGCTGCTTGAATTTGCCATTAGCTGTGCCTCATGGCTGATGCTCGTTGCTCTGGCACTGTGCTTTCTCCGTATTGCACGCGGGCCGACGCTGGCCGATCGTGTTGTGGCCCTCGATATCCTCAACATTCTGGCGGTCGCGTACTGTGCACTGCTGGCCGTGACCTCCGGCCGTGCGATTTATCTGGATGTGGGGATTGCTCTGGCGCTGGTCGCATTCCTGGTGACGGTGGCTTTCGCCCGCTTTATTGAGCGTACCAGTATTGATAGCCGGGCAGAAAGCGCGGCCGAGGTGGACAATGATCACTGAAATTCTGACAGCACTGCTGCTACTGAGTGGCAGCTTCTTCGGTTTTACCGCCGCATTGGGACTGATCCGCATGCCGGATATCTACATGCGCATGAGCACATCGGGAAAAGCGGCGACCCTCTGTTCCGGACTGCTCCTGGCAGCCGTGGCAATCCTGTTCAAGGATATCCAGGTTACCGCCAGAGCGGTGCTGGCGATCCTGTTTCTCCTGCTAACAGTACCGGTAGGTGCCCACATGATTGCGCGGGCAGCCTATCGGGAACACGCGAGAGTCTGGAAAGGCACGGAAACCGAGAACAGAGATGACGGGATCTCGTAAAGATCCCCGTCACCGATACAGCCACCGACCAGGGTGACCGCATGCCTTTCAGGGCATGAGTGCGCGCGGGATGATCGCGCCCTGAACCTGAATCACCTGACTGGCGAGCCGGTGGCCATTCTCTGCTGCAGCAATGCAGTCCTGGCCTTTCAGACGTGCGGCGAGATAGCCTCCATTAAAGGAGTCTCCTGCTGCCGTGGTATCAACCGGAGTCACCTTGTGTGCGGGCACCTGATCGACGCTGGCTGCTGACGCGCACAAACACCCCTCTTCGCCGAGCTTCAATACGATCTCCACCACCCCGGCAGCGCGCAACCGCTCGATCACAGCAGCGGTACTGCTGTCGCCAAACAAGGCTTCTTCATCTTCAAAGGTCGGCAAGGCGATGGACGTCAGCGAATAAATTTCCCCGTACACATCGCGGGCCAACTCGGCGGACTCCCACAGGCGCGGACGATAATTGCCATCAAAAATGACATATCCACCGGCGGCGACATAGTCGCGCAGAAAGCCCATCAGCCGTTGCAGTGACACCGCCGACAAAACACCGAGGCTAATACCACTCAGGTAAATACAGGGAAACTGCGCGAGCTGGGCAAAAACCGCTTCGGCGGCCTCTTCCTGATCGAACATCCGGCGCACCGGCGCACTGTCTCGCCAGTACAGAAAGCTTCTTTCGCCGCTGCTGTCCCGCTCGATCAGATAGAGCCCGGGTACGCTGCCGGGTACGCGGCTGACCAACTGACAACCAACACCCTCTGCCTGCCACTGCGCCAGCATCCAATCGCTGTAGGCGTCGTCGCCCAGTGCAGTGACATACTCGGCATGGCACCCCTGCCGGGCGAGATATACCGCCGTATTCAGGGTGTCGCCACCAAATGACATCGACAGTGCGAGTCCCGTTGCGTTGCCATCTGCACCCGCGCTTTTCGGCGCATCCGTGCTCGAGCGATTCAGCTCGAGCATGCACTCACCGAAAATGGCAATACCTTGCTGCGGGAACTTGCCCTGGTTGCTGGCCGAGCCGGATAAATCAATCACTCTCAGTTACCGCCCAATCAGGAGAACAGCAGTCCGCCATTGGTGTCGAGATTGACACCAGTGAGGAACGACGCCTCATCGGAAGCCAGGTAAGCAACAACGTCACCCATTTCGGACGCCTTGCCTTCGCGGCGTAACGGGGTTGCACCAGCCACATTCTCGCGCACCGCATCTTTTGTGAAGGTGTCGTGGAAGGTGGTGCTGATCATACCCGGACACAGGGAGTTCACGCGGATATTTTTCGGGCCAAGCTCTTTGGCCATGGAGCGGGTAAACGTCATCACCGCGCCCTTGCCCGCAGCATAAGCGGAAGCACCCGGGCCACCACCATCACGTCCGGCCTGGGAAGCCAGGTTAATGATGCTGCCACCGTCCATGTGCGGCACAACTGCCTTGGTCAGCAGGAAAGTGCTGTTCAGGTTCAGCTTGATCACCTTGTCGAAGAAATCTTCATCCATTTCATCGAGGGTCTTGCGTGCGACGAGGCCGCCCGCAACGTTGACCAGGATATCGATCTTGCTGCCAAACGCGGCAGTTGCAGCGTCCACGACGCTCTGCACGTCTGCCTGCTTGGTCATGTCGCCCTGGGCAATAATGCCCTCACCGCCCGCGCTCTTCAGCGCTTCCAGAGTGGCTTCCGCCTGGCCTTTGTCGCTGTAGTAGTTGATCACAACTTTAGCGCCTTCGGCAGCCAGCTTCAGCGAGATTGCTTTACCGATATCGCGGGCACCGCCGCTAACGATCGCAACTTTATCTTGTAATTTCATGTCTATCCCCATTCCTAGGTAATCAATACAGCCGGGGGCCGGGCGCCCCCAGTCCTTAAATTCAGCTCAGCGCTTCAGCTGATGGTGCAGCGTCAGCAGGTTTCTTTTTTACAGGTTCAATACGACCGCCCAGCAGCAGGGTGGACAGCAGCATCAGAGGTACAAGAGATGCACCGAGAATAAAAAACGGCGGATAGTAGGTTCCATCATTGGTAATCACCGGAACCAGCTGTATCGCTGCGATAACGCTGGTCACACCGACGGCACCGCTGATACCCGCCAAGCTAGCGACACTTTTTCCTGAGAAGAAATCGCTTGGGAGAGTCTGGATGTTGTTAATGGCAGTCTGGAAGCCAAACAGAATGATCGCGATGAGGCCAAGCGCCATCGCCGGGCTGTCCGCCACTGTGGTGGCAAGCAGTGCTGGCAACATCAGCGCACCACCGATTGCAATCACGGTTTTGCGCGAGCGGTTGACACTACTGCCCGAACGCATGAGGCGTCCCGCGAGCCAGCCACCAAACAGCGCACCCAGCGCAGCGCCCACATAGGGGATCCAGGCCGAGGCACCGATCGCCTTAACATCAAAACCAAACTTGTCATTCAGGTAGAGCGGCAGCCAGGCAACAAACAGCCACCAGATCGGCTCGATAAACAGGCGCCCGAAGATTACGGCCCAGCTCTGGCGATGGCTCAACAGCTCACGCAGGGTCGGTACGTATTCGTCTTCATCGGAAGCTTCTTCCTCAACCTTCTGGCCGCTGAGGATGTACTCACGCTCTTCCGGGGTAATCCATGGGTGGGCATCCGGACCGCTCTTGTAGAGGATCAGCCAGGGGATCAGCCACAGGAAACCGAGGCTGGCAACAATGATGAAAGTCGCCTGCCAGCCAAAGAAGGCGTAGAGGAACGCCACTAGCGGCGGTGCGATGATGCTACCGGCTGAAGCGCCGGCACCGAAGATGCCCTGCGCCAGCGCGCGTTCGCGAACCGGGAACCACTCGGCGTTCGCCTTGGTTGCGCCAGGCCAGTTACCCGCCTCACCAAAGCCGAGCAGTGTGCGGAAAACACTGAAGGAAGCCACCGATGAAGCGACGGAGTGCATGGCGATCGCAACGGACCACACCACAATCGACAAGACGAAGCCGATGCGCGTACCGATGGCATCAAAAACGCGACCGAATACCGCCTGACCAATCGCGTAGGCCACCAGGAATACGCTCATGATGTTGGCGTAGTCGTGTCCATCCATGTCGAGGTCCTCGGCAATGCCGGGCCACATTACGGACAACGCTGTGCGGTCAATATAGTTAATGATCGTCGCAAGCGCGACGAGGCTTACCACCATCCACCGAAGATTTTTTATCATTGTACTTATTCCAAAAAGTCTGCCCGGTAGGGGCTGAATGTATCGAGCAAAACGCCTGCTTCCAGGCACTTTGCACCATGATCCAGATGCGGAGCGACGTAGAAGGTATCGCCAGCCTCCAGTCTCTTCACCTCGTCGCCAACGGTGACTTCAAAAACACCGCTTTCGACATAGGTCACCTGCGAGTGAGGATGGGAGTGCACGTAGCCGATACTGCCCTCCTCAAACCAGGCTTTTACGACCATCAATTCCTTGTTGTACCCGAGGATCTTCCGGCGGATACCACCACCGACATCCTCCACCCCGGATTCATCACCGGGAATAAACGCCGCACTATTGGCCATTTTGTTCTCCGTTCCCTGTGTTGAGCGCCAGCACGGTGAACTGCCCATTCAAAGTGAAGGCCTTATCGTCGATCTTGAATGTTTTCTCCTGGTCCGCGGCGACCGCGTCCAGGCTGTAGGCCACCGCATACTCACTGCCGTCGAGCAGCGCAATGGTGATGAATTCCACACCCTGGTCGGCACCGCGGCGCAGGCTCGCCACTTCACTCTTCGCATCAACGGTAAACTCGCGTTTCGGGTTGTACTCACCGTGGGGCTCAAGCACATTGACGAAGACGTGACGATCCGTCGCGTTGTGGCGGGCGATGATCCCGCGCTCCGGGCGCAAGTTGAAGAACGGATCGTTGGCACCGATTTGTGTCAGCAACATTTCGGTATTGCCATCCACCAGTGAGGTCTGGGAATAGAACCGGCCGTTGTCATTCAGCCAGGTGACGCGCGCCACGCCCGCTTCAGGCCGGCCACTGCCGAGCAACCAGAGATGCTGGTAACCGTGATCTTCACCCAGGCTGCTGAGCTGGCTCCCGTTGGACTGCAACTCAAAACTCGTATCGATAATCTGGCCACTGAAGTGCAGGGGGAGATCCAGTTGATGCTCGCCTTGTGCATCGACCTTGAATACATCCACCACGAGCGGTTTGCCCGACCCGGGCAACTCCAGCATGGCTAGCGTTCTTTGCAGACGCGTGCCAGGATAGGCCGTATCGATAAAGGCAGAACTGATGACCCCCTGAGCGGATTCCGCAAAGAAAGCCACTTCGGCATGCTCGTTCTTCGCTTTGCGGTATTCGCCAGCGAAGTGGGACTGCTCATTGATGACGACGGTATTGTGCGCAATCGTTTGCTTGGCATAGCTGTTGTTTTCGGGCAGGTAGCGACCACCTGCCTTGGCCTCGACATTCAGAAACCTGGCAGCACCGTAGTCACTGATGATCTCACTGCCATGGTCGTAGAATTGCCAGGTGAGCTTGTCGAAATGGCCGTGTCCCATCCCTTGAGCCGTGGGTTTGAAAACCAGCGCGCGGTCATTGGCATCACCACGGCGCATCACTACCAGGCCACCTTCGGAACCGTCGAGGCCATCACGGAACACACCAGAACGGAAGTCAAAGGTTGCATCGACACCAGCGTCCATGGCCTGTGCGACCTTCATACCATCACCCGTCAGGGGAATATCGCCCTGAACACGTGCAATTTCGATCAGGGACTCATCACCGGTAATCCCGAATGCAATAGCAAGGCCCAGCACCAGCTCACGGGTATCGATGCCCTTGTCCTTGATAGCGTCATTGATCGGGAAGAACAGGCCGTTATAGCTGAGCTGAATAGTGGTATCGACAGCCTTCAGCAGGACACCATCGCGGTAGTCAAAAATACCGAGATCAGGGTCGTTCGCCTCGATTGCCTTGGCGAAGGTGACAAACGGCATCAGGGCATAGCGCTGGTAGTAGGGCCCTTCGGTGTAATAGCCATCCGGAGAAAACAGCTCGCGCAACTGTCGGAGGAATCCGCCTTTACCGCTTTTGTCCAGTCCATTGAGAGCCTGTTCGACCAGCTCGCGATCACCCAGTGCATACCCGGTCATGCCCACTGCAGCAACATGCCAGGTACCATGGTTATGAATCTTGTCGAAGGTGATTGCGGATCCTGCCGAAAGAAACTCTGCGACCGGACGCATAACACCAGAAACAATACGCTCACGCTCTGACGCGCTGAGGTAAGACTCTACGAGATCAAATGCCTGACTGGTCTCAACCAGCCAGACGGCCTCATTCAGGCTCTGCCAGAACAGGCGCCCCGGATTCGTCGCCCCCTCCCTGCGCTTTGGATGCAGCGGCAGGCCGGGATACAGGTCGGCATACTGCAACAACATGTCCCGTACCGCTGCCGCATAGCGATCGTCACCAGACAACTGATACAGGGTTGCGGCTTGACGCATAAACGTCGCGTTGGCCTTGTGTTGCTCATGGGAGTAGCCACCACCCGCATCTTTGGGCACGGGTACGTTTAACGGCTGCAACATCATCTGGTCAACGTTGCGGCGTACGCGCTCATAGGCATCCCAGAAAGCGCCCTTGGCCTGCAGTTGCGCGCGCATGGCCTCGACTTCCTGCGCGCCGACCAGCAGGTTTGGCTCAGCAGGTTTTGCACAGCCGGTTTGGGCAACGCCAGCCAGCACCAGCGCCAGCACCAGCGACCAAGAACGTTGCACCAATTGACGAATAGGGGGCCTGAACTTCATAACTCTCACCATTAGTCTCAGCGTACGGTGTTATCGCGAATAGTTGCGGTATGCGCGCCGCCGAAAACCAGCTCGCTCACAGAGGGCTCGGGGGTTGTGTCGAAGAGATTCTCTGCGACCGTTGTTTTGGGCTCGCCAACGGTATGCTCGGCAACGATACCGGCGGTACCACTGAACGTGTTGTTTGCCACGTTGGCCACCTGCACACCGTGCAGATACAGAGAGGCTTTGCGCTTGTTGCGCTTGCCATGGCTACTGTTTTTCACCTGATTGCCGTGGAACTGCAGCTGGGGACCAAAGGTACTTTCATCGGTGCCGCCGCGGTACAGGTTCACTACAGCGCCCTGTACGTTCTCAATCTGGTTGTCACGCAGTACCAGGAATTCGACGTTGTAGATACCGAGATCGTCTTTCTCTTTATCCAGACGCAGCAGGTCACCGGAAATATTGCTGAACACGCTTTCCACGATTTCGATCTGGTCCGCAAACGCGCGGTGGCCGGTTTCAAAGAAATGGAAGGAATGGTTAACGTCCAGGTCGCGCACTTCAGAGTTGGCGATACGCAGGCGGTAATTCTGAGTCATACCCCATTTTTGCGTGCGGATCAGTGCGTTACCGGCTGAATCCGGGGCATCTTTCCCGGAGATTGTGACGCCGCTGATTTCCAACGCACCGCCATCCGCAATCTCGAACAGGGTCGAGCGACCGGGCAACAGAGTAACGCTACCGGGTTTGGCTGCACGAATGCTGAGGGTCTGGTTAACTTTCAGGATTTTTTCAACACTGTAGGTTCCCGGCTTCAGCTCGAGAACATCTCCGGAAGCCGCGCCTTCCATCGCCCGCTCAATTGCCCCGGCACCATGCTGGACGATAATCGTCTTACCCGAAGCATAAGGGGTCACCGGTTCGCGCTTTGCGTACCAGGCGGGCCCGCTCTCTTCTCGCGACGCTCCGGTAACACCGCGACGTGCGCCGATATCCCGCAGGTTAGCTGCTGCCGGCACCATCAGGCCGTTGTCATCACGCTGAAGGGCAACATTCAGATACTCCAACGGTACTGGAGAAGCGCCGTCGTTTTGCGCCAGTGCAGCAACATTGTTCTCGAAGCGAATGCCGGAAATATCGTCGAACACGGTAAACGGGGACGCCTTCTGCTCGTGATAGATCAGGTTGTCGGCGACCACGCTATCGACGGGAACGGCGGAACGCTCTGAATCACTACCTGCTGCCAGCTGGATATTGTCGACGTTAACAAAGGTGTTGTTGGTCACCTGCGCGTTCACCACCTGGTGATAGCGATTCACCGGCGAGTTTGGAACACCATTCATGATGGTGAGTCCGCTGCCAAAACGGTAGCCGGTCAGGCCTTCCAGGTAATTGTTGCGAATGGTCTGGTCGCGGTTGATCACGCGAATGCCACCGGTATGCGGCACACCATTACCGATAAAAACATTTTCCTCCACCACGTTGCCGTTGCCGTGGCGCAGGGTCAGGGTGCCGCGCGATTCGTAGAAGGTATTGCCGCGCAGGACGTTCTTGCCGGACTTGACTGAAATAATCTCAACTTCGCCGCTGCAACGGTCAAAGTAGTTGTCTTCTACGACGGTCAGCGAATCAAACACGGAATAGTGGCTGGTGCCGATACGCAGGGTCTCACCACCGTTCGAGCCGAGTGTCGGCCGGGGACCGAAGTAGTTGTGGTCGATACGATGCCGATTCTCGCGGCTCGACTCACTATCCAGCCGCACCGCCAGGGTTACACCCTTATTGCGCTTGCCCGCCAGGTAGTTGTGGTCAAACCGATTATTCTTGCCATACATGGCAACCCAGTAATCGGATTCAAAACGATCCGGATTGCTGTAGTTGTCGATGACCAGCTCGGTAACGCGTGAATTGTTGGCCAGGTGTTTCTTGTTGCGACGGAACTCAACTACGGAGCTGGTGGGCGTATAGCCGTCTTTAAATACCAACCCGGAGACAACGAGGTGATTGCCAGCGAGGCGTAGATTCGACTGCCCGGAAAGGATCACTTTTCCTTTTTCTTGCGCAGTGAGCGTGATCGGAGCGTTCTTCTTCCCTTCTCCCTGGAACAAGATTTCAAAATCTTTCCAGACGCCATTGGCAAGCACCAGTGTGTCACCCGGTTTCAGGGCTTTCACACTTTTCCGGTACTGCTGCTGGTCATGCACCAGCACTTCCGCGGCATGCAAAGGCCCCATAAAAACCAGTGCACCGAGCGTAAAAATTTTTGCTAAAGAGGAAACATTCATTAGGAAGCCCCACCCACGATCATCGCGTTACCGACAACATCAGCCACACAGGTGACACTGCCAATTTATTATGGGGCCAGACTAAATTGGACAAACCGTTATGTCAACCAATCTGAATGACCAATTGACCAATTTCGACCAAAGACAGGGTTTCCCGTTACGAGACGCCCGACATTAGCGCACAAAAAGAGTGCAAAACCCCCTTCCGGCCAGACCAATTATGCATTTTTTTGTGCAAACTGGTTGACTAGGTGTCTATCCAGTGCAATCTTCTCCAACCATGGGTATACAAATAGGGATTTTTGGTCTTACCAGTTATTTTTATGCTCTGCCCAGATAACCGCAGAGTCGATGAGGCTGCGGCAATAATTACTCACGCGCAAACATCCTTGGGGGTTAAAATGCGTAACCATAATAACGATACAAGAGTTGTTTCAGTGCCTAATAAGAAGTTCACAAGGTCCCTGCTCTTTTCTGCAATCGCAACGGTTTCTGTCAGTGGTGCAGCGATTGCTCAAGAGAATTCCGAAGTAGCCGGAGCCAGCGCTCTAGAAGAAGTCACGGTCACCGGTACTCGTAAAACAGTTCAGAACACAATCGAGATCAAGCGCGATTCCATTACCATTGCAGACGGCCTGTCCGCCGACGAAATTGGTGATCTGCCCGCACTGTCGATTGGTGAAGCGCTGGAAACCATTACCGGAGCTTCCTCTCACCGTGAAAACGGTGGTGCTACCGAGATCTCCATTCGCGGTCTCGGCCCTTACCTGGGCTCTTCTACCTTTAACGGGCGCGCCGCAACCAACGGCAGTGGCGACCGCTCTGTGAACTTTTCCCAGTTCCCATCCGAATTGATGAGTAAGCTGGTCATCCACAAGACCCAGGACGCAAGCCTGATCGAAGGCGGTGTAGCCGGTCAGATCGAAATGGAAACCCTGAAGCCGCTTGAGTATGGCAAGCAGCGCTTCCAGATCGATACCAAGGCCAACTACAACCCGGATCAGCAGAATATCGCTGATGCCAGTGAAGGCGATTACGGCTTCCGCGGCACCGCCAGCTACGTTGACCAGTTCAGCTTCGACGGCGCCGGTGATTTCGGCGTATCCCTCGGCTACCAGAAGAGCGAGATTTCCCAGCCAGAAGCGGAAATGCGCTCTTCCAGCCCGTCTGGCAGCTCTCTTTACGCCTGTATCAATGACCCCAGCGTGACCAACGAAGGCTTCTACCGCGAGTCCAGCGGTGACTGTGAAGACCAGATCGGCGGTTCCAGCAACCAGGGCTACAACACCGACGTTGACCCGGCCACCGGGAAGGCCGTCAGCGATGGCCTGGCGTACGCGTTCGCCCCCAGCTCCAATGGCTATCGTCAGAATGACACTTCCGATACGCGCGATGCTGTATTTGTTGCACTGCAGTGGCAGCCCAACGACAAGTGGGACATCAACTTTGACCTGCAGCAGTCTGAGCGCATCCAGGCGGAACAGCGTCACGACCTGAACTTTGCCAACCAGAAGCGTGCTACCCCCGGGGTGACTGGTCCGGCACTGGTTACCACTGCGAATGGTGCTGTACTCGAATGGGCGGGCGAAACCGCGATCGAGTCCAACAGTGAAGTGTATTCGCGCACCGAAGAGTATCTGGGCTACGGTCTGAACGTTGAGTTCCAGGTGAATGACAACCTGAAGGTTTCCGCCGACTACGGTTTCTCTGAAACCACGCGCGAGGAACTGCAGGTGTCCCTGCGTACCCAGTCTGATGACGACGATATCTTCAACGAAGAC
Organism: Microbulbifer sp. ABF4_148; assembly: GCF_056158985.1. Lineage (NCBI taxonomy): Bacteria > Pseudomonadati > Pseudomonadota > Gammaproteobacteria > Cellvibrionales > Microbulbiferaceae > Microbulbifer > Microbulbifer sp. ABF4_148. The sequence continues at coordinate 1,449,821 of NZ_JBSWUI010000001.1, read as the reverse complement.
ACTGTCGCCGGGTATCGTCCGCTGGTTTCCTGGGATTTCGATTCCGGTATTCGCCAGTACACCATCAACGACTTTGATGTGACTGACCACACCCTCTTCTCCGACGAGTACCGTGTACGTATCGATTCGGACGTTGACCGCCGCAACACCATTGAAGCGTTCCGTACCGACTTCGAATGGACACTGGACGGCGACGTGATCAGCTCGATCGAAGGTGGCCTGCGTCACTCCGAGCTCGAGTATGTCAACCTCGGCGGCACCCGCTTTACCACTGACAACCTCGACGACAGCTCTGAAGAAGAACGCGCACTGATCCTTGCGATCAACGAAGCCTGTCGTAACAACGAGTTCCCGGAGAGCGGTTTCCTCAGCGAGCCTTCCAGCGGCAACCTGATCACCAACATTGACTCCTCCACCGGTCAAGCAACTTCCGGCACCGGCAATTCCTGGGCGACCTTTGACACCATGTGTGTCACCAACATGATTCTGGACGCACAGGGCTACGCCTTTGAATATCCGGATCAGGAATACCAGAGCCCATCTACTACTGACGTTACCGAGACCACAACGGCAGCGTACGTCATGGCAAACTTCGCCAGCCAGATAGCAGAGACTCCGGTTCAGGGTAACTTTGGTGTACGCGTGGTCCAGACCGAAGTGGATTCCGTCGCCTTCCGCACCGCATACCAGATCATCGAAGACGACAGCGGCTTCCTGTCTCTGCAGACGGATCCGAATGCAGACCTGGAGCGCGTTTCCTCTGGCGGTGACTACACCGAGGTTCTGCCGAGCTTCAATATGGCAGCAGACCTGACCAGCAACGTGATCCTGCGTACCGGTGTTTACCGTGCACTGTCTCGCGCCGATCCGAGCGACATGGGCTACAACCGCTCTTTCGCACTGAACGGTTCTGCTGACATCACTGACCCGAATGACCTGATCACCAATGTTTCTGGCTCTGGCAACCCGGAGTTCGAACCGCTGACGTCCTGGAACTTCGATACCAGCGTCGAGTGGTACCCGAATGAAGACACCATGCTGGCTGTGGGCGTGTACCACAAGAAATTCCAGGGTGGCTTCGAGCAGGTACGTACCACAGAGCAGTTCATGATTGATGGGCAGTCTGTTGGTGCTGACTTTACCCTGACCCAGACCAATGACGACACCAATGACCTGTCTGGTATTGAGATCACCGGTACTCACCGCTTCTCTTACCTGCCGGGTTATCTGAGCGGACTGGGCACAAAGATCAGCTACAACTATGCTGACTCCGATTTTGAGTTCGAAGACAGTAACTACGGTTCCATCACCGTTCTCAATGATGACGGATCCGTTTTCTCCCAAACCCAGGGTATTGTAGAACCGGGTAATGTGCCGGGCTTCTCCGAGCACGTATTCTCTGGTCAGCTGTACTACCAGATTGGTAAGTTGGACACGAGCCTCATCTATAAGTACCGCAGTGAGTACTTCCAGCCGTACACCAGCAATGGCACCCGCCTGCGCTTTGTCGGTGATGTCGGTGTGTGGGAAGCACGCGCTTCCTACGAGTTGACCGACAACGTGAAGATGAGCGTTGAAGCAATCAACCTGTTCGACGAACCTAAAAAGCAGTACTTCTACTCCAAAGACTACCTGGGTGAGCTGAACAGCTACGGCCCACGTGTATTCCTTGGCCTGAAGGCGAAGTTCTAATCCGAGAACAAGGCTGGTGGCGTCCGCCACCAGCCTGATTTCCAGTTTTCGATTTTTCCGCAACGATGAGAGACGGGGGGCAACTGCTGTCCGCGTCCTTGCGTGTTCCCCCCTCATTCCCAAACCTCAACAACTCCAACAAAGAGGTAGGTATGAAGATTTCCAAGACTAAAGCCGTTGTATTTGGATTGCTGTCCAGTGCGTGCGTTTCGGCAAGCGCTGCAACCATCAACAACCCCGGATTTGAAAGTAGCTGGGATGGCTGGACAGACTCCGATCCTTCCGCCATTTCCAGCGATGCACATGAAGGTACCAAGTCAGCCAAAATTACCGGCAGTGGCGGCGCTTTCGAGCAAACGGTCGCTGTGCAGGCGAACACCAATTACACCCTGTCTGCCTATATTGAGGGCACCGGTACCATTGGTGCAGAGATATCTGGCAGTGAAGTTACCAGTACCGGTGGCGGCAGCGCCTTCGAGCAAGTCAGCGTCGAGTTTAATTCTGGTAGCGCAACGTCAATCAATGTGTTCGGTCGATATGCGAGCGGTACAGGGCGCTTCGACACATTTGCCATTCAAGAAACTTCGACCGGCGGCGGAGGAGAAACCGGCGGCGGTGATCCCGGCAGCTGCACAGGCTCGCTGACTATTGCATCCGCCTCCGACGACGGCACCAATGACGGTAACGTCCCCGCAAATGCCATTGACGGTAGCCTGGCCACTCGCTGGTCTTCGCGCGGTGCGCCGAAGTCGCTGGTGCTGGATCTCGGTTCCACTGCAACCGTAGGGGAAGTGGCAATCGCCTGGTATAAAGGCAACCAGCGTTCTGCGTATTTCATTATTGAGACGTCAGTCAATGGACAAAATTGGCAAAGCGTCCTCGAAGGTGGCACCTCTAGCGGAACCACTGCAGATCTGGAAGCTTATCCGGTCACTGAAACCACTGCCCAGTACGTCCGCATCACGGGTTACGGCAACAGTAAAAACAACTGGAACAGCATCCTCGAGGTCGACATTTCCGGTTGTTCAGATGGTAACGGTGGCGAACCCACCGACCCGCCGACGGACCCTACCGATCCTCCGCCCACCGGAAACCTGGATCCCAACCTGCCTCCTTCCGGGAACTTTGAATTGCTCGATTGGTACGTCAGCGTACCGACTGACACGGACGGCAGTGGCACCGCTGATTCCATCAAGGAGAACGAATTGGCCGGCGGTTACGAGGATCCGAATTACTTTTATACCGGCAGTGACGGCGGCATGGTATTCCGGTGCCCGGTAGACGGATTCAAAACCTCGACCAATACCAGCTACACCCGTACCGAGCTCCGCGAAATGCTACGTCGTGGCGATACCAGTATCTCCACACAGGGCGTGAACGGGAATAACTGGGTATTTGGCAGCGCGCCGTCGTCCGCCCGCAATGCTGCCGGCGGGGTAGATGGCACCCTGCGTGCGACACTGGCAGTCAACCACGTCACCACAACCGGGGACAGCGGTCAGGTTGGCCGTGTGATCGTTGGTCAGATCCATGCGAACAACGATGAGCCACTGCGACTGTACTATCGCAAGCTGCCCAACAACTCCAAGGGCTCTATCTATTTTGCCCACGAGCCTGAGGGTGGCAGTGACCAGTGGTACGAGATGATCGGCAGCCGTTCCAGCAGCGCTTCCGATCCTGCCGATGGTATCGCACTGGACGAAGTCTTCAGCTATGAGATCAAGGTCGTCGGCAACAGCCTGACGGTCACGATTTTCCGCGAAGGCAAAGCTGACGTCTCGCAGACAGTGGATATGAGCAACAGCGGATACGATGTGTCTGACCAGTACCAGTACTTCAAGGCTGGCGTCTACAACCAGAACAACACTGGTAATGCAGACGACTATGTTCAGGCCACATTCTACGCGCTGGAAAACACCCACACTGGTTACGCCTACTAAGACGTACACGGGTAATCACGGAAGCCGCTGCCACCGCAGCGGCTTCTCATTTTCCAGGGTCTGATTGGCAAGCGGCCTTTTTCACAAGGGCCTCTCGCCAATCGCATCGCAAACTCGACACGATCAACACAAGATTTTTCTATGAAAGTATTCGGAGTACTCGCCTTAATTTTCGTATTTGTCACCGGCTGTAGCGGCAGCAGCAACGGCGATACGACAAACAACAGTACAAATTCCAGCAGTGACCCGGTTGGCAGCCAGAACCCTCCTCCCGCCACAAGCGAGACCTGCGATGCTCCCGGCAGCCTGACCATTGTTGCCGCTTCCGATGATGGCAGTCACGACGGTCGCGGACCGGACAATGTGTTCGATGGCAGTTTCGCTGAAGAATCTCGCTGGTCTTCCGAAGGCATCGGAAAGTGGATCATCGTGGACCTGGGCCTGCAGGCGACGGTGACAGCGATTGAGATCGCCTGGTACAAAGGCGATACACGCAGCGCGCTATTTGATGTCGCTATTTCCGCCGATGGCAGCAACTGGGATCCTCTCGGTGAGAGCCTCGCATCCAGTGGCACCACCAGCGGATTGGAACAGTATGCGCTGGCACAAAGTCTGGGCCGCTATATTCGAGTGACGGCCCGAGGGAACACACTCAACGCCTGGAACAGTATCCTCGAGCTGCGTGTACTTGGCTGCAGCACTGGCGAACCCGAATACCCGGTGTCGACTCCCGGTGGTTCCCCCGGCATCAGTGATCTGGACCCGAGCCTGCCCCCTTCTGGCAACTTTGAACTGATCGATTGGTATCTCAGTATCCCAACAGACAATGATGGCAGCGGCACCGCCGACTCGATTCGTGAGCATGAACTCTCATCAGGCTACGAAAACCCGACTTACTTTTATACCGCAAGTGATGGCGGCATGGTGTTTCGCTGTCCAGTGGAGGGATTCAAAACCTCGAGCAATACGAGCTATACCCGAACCGAGCTGCGCGAAATGCTGCGTCGCGGCGACACCAGCATCTCGACTCAGGGAGTCAATCGCAATAACTGGGTGTTTGGCAGTGCGCCAGCTTCCGCACGTGCTGCAGCCGGTGGTGTGGATGGCACCCTGCGCGCAACACTGGCAGTCAATCATGTGACCACCACTGGCAGCAGCAGCCAGGTTGGGCGGGTGATCATTGGCCAGATCCATGCGAACGACGACGAGCCGGTTCGCCTCTACTATCGAAAATTACCGCAGAACACGCGCGGATCAATTTACATTGCCCACGAACCTATCGGTAAAGAGGACCTGTACTTCGAGCTCATTGGCAACCGCTCCAGCAGCGCATCGGACCCGATCGACGGCATCGCGCTGGATGAACGATTCAGCTACCTGATCGAAGTGATTGGTAATACCCTGAACGTGACCATTTCACGCGATGGTAAAGCCGACGTTTCTACCACCGTCGACATGTCGCAAAGCGGCTATGACGCCGAAAATCAGTACCAGTATTTCAAAGCCGGCGTGTACAACCAGAACAATACGGGCAGCGCGGACGATTACGTCCAGGCAACCTTTTACGCTCTGGAAAATAGCCATTCTGGCTACGCCTACTAACAGAAAAATCTGTGCATAAAAAAGCCGCGCATAAAAAAACCGCTGCCTAGCAGCGGTTTTTTTATCTAATGCTCTTTAGTCGTCGAGCCTCTCGATGGAAAAGCGTTTGCGCCGCTCGGAAACCTCCCGGCGAATCACCTCCACCGCCTTGGCCTCGGTCGCTTCGTGCAGCGCATCGATGGTTCGGCCGAAATGCCGACGCATCGCATGACGCGCAGCCTGCGGGTCGCGGTCTTCTAGCGCACTGACAATCGCCTTGTGCTCTGCCAGACGCTTTTGTCCGTCTTTCTTACAGACAGATTTGTGCACATGGAGGATATCCGGGTTGTGCTCCTGGATATCCCAGAGCGTATCAATGGTACTCATCAACACCCGGTTATGCGTTGCCTTGGAGATGACTTCATGGAATTTTCGGTCGGCCACTTCCGACGTCAGATTACCGGCTTCATTCTCGCGCACCATTTCCTGGTAGGCGGCTCGCAGTTCGTCCAACTGGCCTTCAGTAATCATGGTCGCCGCCAGTGCCGCCGCCTCGCCTTCAAACAACACGCGAGCCTCTGTCAGCTCAAACGGGCTAAAGCTCTTGTTATCCGACAGGACATTGGCCGGTTCTTTCACGTAAACGCCAGACCCGGTTTTTACCACGACACGTCCGATCACCTCGAGCGCAATGATGGCTTCGCGAATCGTCGGACGACTGACTTCGAACCGCTCGGACAGCTCGCGTTCAGAGGGCAATCGGGCGCCGGGAGGATATTCTCCTGAGTCCAGCATCGGGAGCATGCGCTTCACAACCTGCTGATATAGACGGCCAGTATTTTCCATCAGTTACTCTCTGAAAACAGTCGAAATTTGGACTGAAAAATAGTAGCACAATTGGTCAGACAGGCAAAGAAAATTGGTATTAATTTGGCCTCACCAATATGAAATAGATTCCCAGCAAAAACCAGTAACTACGGGGCCTGAAGGCCACTGACCAATTTATGCTGCGAATGGTTTGGGGAGTTTGCAGGTCATTTCGCCGCGCGCCGTGACGCCAGCGTTACGAGGGCGTGCCTGAGCCTCCGGAAAGGCATGCGTTTTTCAGGCGCGCGTCTCGGGCGCGGATGGCAGCTGCCGCTGCAATGGGCGGGAGACGAGGCCCAGAGCCCCAAGAACCAGGCCAGAAATCGCCCCGAACATATGCGCGTCGATCGCGACATCCGCGTCGATCATTGATGCCGTCATTGAGGTATCCCCCCCCAGTTGCTCCCAGAGGATTTTCCCGGCGGTGCCGAGCAGGAGCAGCCAGCCGGTGCGCTCGCCGTCGCGCACATCCAGCACCGCCCCCCAGATAATCAGCCCGTGTAATGCGCCCGATAAGCCCACATAACGCACCAGCGACTCCGCAAACATCAGCAGTCCGACACCGGTCAGTAAAGTGAGCAAGAAAAGCAGGCGCACCAGTGATACGGCAGTGAGGTAGCGACCAAATAAAATCCAGAGTACCGCCAGCGCACCGGCATTCATGAAATAGTGGTTCAGATTGGTATGCAGGAAATGGCCGGACAGTAAACGCCAGTATTGTCCTGCAAAAATTCTGTCGCGGTCGTACACCAGCCAGTCGCGCAATTCTCCCGGCAGCAACTGTAAAAATAGCGAAGCGGCGATGATCACCAGCACTGTTATCACGACGGCACCTTGCCCCGGCTTAAACAGCAGACCTGCTCTTTGAATCATGGGGTGATCTCGCTCGGTACCGGCGTTTTTCCCGATGAGGGAAAAGATTTTTTCTTGTCGCTGCGACGCAGGCGGCTGAAGAATGCGAGCTCCCAGGGACGCAAGGCGACCATCAAACTGGAACCAAAGCGTTCATCGAGGGGCAACTTGGCATCTGCATCATGCAGTTCATCAAATTGTTCAAGCAGGCGTTCCATACGCTTCATCAGTTCGGCATTCGCAGATCGGGACAGCATGCCCGTGCGAAACACGAGCTTCTCACCGGGTCCGGAAAAGCTGGAATCCAGAAATTCAGGTTGCACCTCTCGCTGGAAGAATCGCTGGATCGGCCCATTTGCCAGCCAGCGAAACTCCTTCGACACAATGACGCGGTAACGATTGAGTGGCAACAGTTCGATCAGGGCCAATCGATCCAGTCGGGCCAACAGCTGTATACACTCCGTTGGCGCAATTTCGTAGGTTTCGACAATCTGGTCAAACGTCCAGAGATTGAGCACGCACACGGTCACCAACAGCAGCAGCGGATCTCCCGCCACTTCCCGCTCCTGTGCTTCCGTCAAGGTCTCGAGACCGTGGCGTGCCTCGGCGGTTTTGCGGACTAGATCGGTAATATCCAGACCCGCGATCCTGCACAGGTCTTCGAGACGCGCCAGGGAAATTCCACCTCCGGCAAACAGTCTTTTGATACTGCTCTCCGACAACTGCAGCTCGGCAGCAATATCGGCATAGGTAATTCCCCGCGCCTTCAACGCGCGCTTCAGTGTCTTGATGAGTGCTGGTATCTGGCTCACAACCGCCTCAAAAGTATCGAAATTTAATACCTGAAGCCTTAATTTACTCTACTTTTCCGGTTTCTGGTGAACTTTATGACCCCCCGGGTGTTAATCGCCGGGCACTGTGGGAGACCAAACCCACGCCCATGAAATGCGTTATTGCCCGACGACCGGAGGAAATTTCGATGCAATCTTTTTGGCGCAAACCTGCCCATCGGCTCGCGCTGACCCTGTTGGGGCTGTTGTTCACCGAGCTATCGATGGCGGCGGGCTTACTCACCCCAACGGACAGCGGTCTGCCTGAACTCCAGATCAAGGAGCATCACGTTAACGTCATTGTGGAGGACGGTTACGCCATTACCGAAGTCGACCAGACCTTTTTCAACCCGCACGATCAGACGCTCGAAGCCGTCTACACCTTCCCGGTGCCGTATCAAGCCTCGGTTGGTGAATTCACCTATTGGATCGACGGCCAACCCGTCACGGCAGAAGTGCTGCCCAAGCAAAAAGCCCGTGAAATTTACGAGCACGAAAAAGCCCAGGGTCGACGCACCGCCCTTACTGAGCAGGACGCCTACCGGAGTTTTGACAGTCGCGTATCAGCGGTTTTGCCCCAGGACTCGGTGCGCATTCGACTGGTCTATATCCAGCCAGTACACGCCGACCTTGGTATCGGTCGCTACGTTTATCCGCTCGAGGAGGGTGGTGTCGACGAGGAGCGCATGGCTTTCTGGACGTACCAGCAACAGGTACAGGAAGCATTTAGCTTTAACCTGACCATGCGCTCTTCCTACCCGATTGACCAGTTCCTCCTGCCCGCCCATCCGCAGGCACAGATCCAGCAGTTGTCCGGCCAGGAATGGCAGGCTTCCTTCGCCAACGGGACTGGCACAGGGCAAATACTCACCGAACAGGGCGAGTCCATTTCTGCAGTCCCCACCAGCGGAAGCGCCTTCTCGCTGGATCAGGATATCGCGGTGTACTGGCGACACCGGCAGGGATTACCCGGCAGTGTGGACATGGTGACCTACCGCCCCGAGGGCAGCGATCGCGGTACCTTTATGCTGACCCTGACACCGGGTGACGATCTCGGAGTTGTGCAACAGGGCAGGGACTGGACCTTCGTGCTGGACATGTCAGGGTCCATGGCCGGTAAATACCACAGTCTCGCCGAGGGTGTACGCAAGGGGCTCGGCAAGCTGCAACCCAATGACCGGTTTCGCCTGGTGCTATTCAATAACCACGCGTGGGATCTGACCAACGGCTATGTTCCCGTGACGCCCGGTAACATTGGACTCTACCTGCAGCAACTGGAAACCCTGTCACCCGACGGCGGCACCAACTTGTTTGCTGGACTGAAGCTCGCCTATCGCGGCCTCGACAGCGACCGCCCCAGTGCAGTGGTCCTGGTCACGGACGGTGTCGCCAATGTGGGCGTCACGCAGAAAAAGGCCTTTCTGAAGCTGCTGGAGCAACAGGACATCCGTCTGTTCACCTTTGTGATGGGGAACAGTGCGAACCGCCCGCTGCTCGATGGGATGGCAAAGGTCTCCAACGGCTTTGCGATGGCGATCTCGAACAGCGACGATATATCCGGCCGCCTCCTACAGGCCGCTGACAGGCTCAAGCACGAGGCATACCGCGATATCGACCTGAAAATTTCCGGCGTCAAAGTCCGCGACCTGAGCCCGGCCCGAATCGGCTCGCTGTATCGCGGCCAGCAACTGATTGTTTTCGGACACTATTGGGGGGAAGGCGCAGCGCAGCTCAAGATTGACGGCAAGGTGTCCAGTCGCGATGTGCATTACGAGTCCCCATTGCAGTTCCCGCGCAGCGACGACCGAAACCCCGAGCTAGAAAGACTCTGGGCGTTCGCGACCATCGAAGATATTCAGAACCGCATGGATTACCTGGGACAGGATGCGGATAGTGAAAATGCGATTGTGGACCTGGCCGTAGAATATGGACTGGTTACCCCCTACACATCGATGCTGGTGGTGGAAGAACCGGTGTTCGAGCAACTGGGAATACAGCGCAATAACAAAGCCAGAGTGGAAAAAGAAAGGACTTCGCAGGAAAATCGGCGCATGGTACCGGTGCGCGAACATCGTCAGGACAAGAGCAATCCCGCCTTCAGCGGCAATCGCGCCTACCCCAGTGGGGGCGGCGGTGGAGGTGGCTCGGTGGAGCCGATGTTAATGATGCTGCTGTTGTCCTTATTCCTGCTGCGGAGAAGACGCACTTCCCCCTTCCGTTGAAATCCGCAACCAAAGAGGGGCGCACCGGCGCCCCTCCTTTTGTCTTGCGCTTGAACTCACGTACTAGCACTTGCTGACCGAACTCTTGTGCGGATCATGCAGTACCGGTGGCGTCGCCGTACCGCCATGCTCCTTCAGCCAGTCACAGGCCTCGATGATGTCGTTGGCCAGAACCTTGATCACATTGTGATTGATATGCGGTCGTACCACGACGCGCAGTGAATTCACACTTTGCGCTTCCGGCGGCATCGAATAGGCAGATAGGACCCAGCCTCGTTCGCGGACCTTGAAAGACACGTCGAACTCATTGAAGTTGGTAAACTCCCGCTTCAATGTCAGTGCCACCACAGGAATTCGCTGGGTAGCATTCATGGCCTCAAAATAGCCACTTTCCAAAAGGCGCTCGCGCAGCTCATGGGAGTTCTCTAGCGTTCGCTGCATGATTTCCCGGAACCCGTCGAACCCCAGGCGGAGGAAGACATAATATTGATAGGCGACCGGGGCTGCATTGCGACTGAAATTCAGCGTCGCGGTGGGTTGCTCGCCTCCCAGATAATTGACGTAGAACATCAAGTCCTCATCAAACACCTTGCGATCGCGAAAAACCAGCCAGCCCAGCCCTGGTGGTACCAGCCCAAATTTGTGTCCCGATGCATTGATGGACTGCACTCGCGGCAAACGAAAATCCCACTCGTAATCCGGATACAGGAACGGGTTGATAAACCCTCCCGAAGCCGCGTCGATATGTAACGGGATACTGTGGCCGGTCCGTTCCTCATAGGCATCGAGCCAGTCGTGGATATCCTTGAAGTCGTCATCCTCACCGGTAAAAGTCTGACCGGCAATGGCGACCACTGCCGTGGTGTTCTCATCAACCAGTTCATCCAGGTGTTCGGTGGTGAGTTTGTACTTGCCAGGCGCCAGTGGTGCGATACGCGGCTCGACGTCGAAGTAACGCATATATTTTTTCCAGACAATCTGGACATTGCCACCGGTCACCAGATTGGGGCGACTCGCATCCTTCCCCGCTCGCTCCCGCGCTTTGCGCCAGTTCCATTTGTGTGCCAGTCCCGCGAGCATACACGCCTCGGAGGAGCCGATGGTCGCCGTACCGAAGGCCTGAGCATTCTCGGGACCATTCCAGAGATCGTGCAGCCAGCGCACCATTCGCTCTTCCATCGCGAACAGCTGGGGGTACATATCGTGGTCGATATAATTTTTCAGATAGTGCTTCTTCAACACATCGAACGCTTCGGGCTCGGTAAAGGTCGTGACGAATGACGACAGGTTCATAACCGGCTTCGCATCGGCCCAGGCCTCACTATTTACGATCGCCTCTGCCGCAAACGCGGACATTGAACCTTTGGGAAACTGGTGCTCGGGGACTTCCTCGTTTAACTGGTCGAAAAACTGTTCGAACGGCGATTGCTGTTTCACGATGGATTCCTTTGTCTACGGTTTTTCGACACGGAAAGAATTCTGCTTCCAGCCCGGTTTGCGCAACTGGTAGATCAATAACGGCAGGGCGGTGAATACAATGGCACCGGCAGCCACCAACATCACATAGATCGTCGGGCTGCCGATGGGGAGCTGGTCCGGGGGGAAAAATGAAACCACGAATGCGAAGGCCACCGCGAGAAAACCGATGCCCGCGACCAGCAGCATACCGCCCATCCCGCCCGGTATCTGGAAACTGCGCGGCAGATCCGGACGTGTACGACGCAGGCGTATCGCAGCGGCATACATCATCAGGTACATGATGATGTACAGCGTAATCGTCATCGCGGAAATCAGGAAAAAGGCCGTCCCGACATTCTTGAACAGAAAATAGATACAGGAGATCAATGTGGCGATCATACCCTGCACAATCAGGATATTCTGCTGCATCCCATGCTTATTGGTGCGCTGCAGCCAGGGCGGCAACATCCCGTCTCTCGCCGTCGCCAACAGGCCGCGACTCGGTCCCGCCAGCCATGCCAGCGCGCCACCCAGCGCGCCATAGCACACCAGCAATGCGAGCAGTTGGACGGGCCAGTGCACCCCCAGCAGTTTTTCGAACGCCTGCTCAAACGTGGTGTAAACACCAGTCTGCAAACTGATACTGTCGTAGGGAAGAATCGCGGCGACCGCCAGCGCCCCCATGGTAAAAATCGCAAAGGATATCGCCGCGGCAATAAATATCGCGATGGGGTAATCCCGCTTGGCATTCCGCATCTCGGTTGCGTGCGTCGCCTGCGCCTCAACGCCGGCAAAATTCAGCAAAATTCCGCCGAGAAACGCCAGTGAACCCAGGCCGGCGACATGCGGGAACCAGCGCGGATGGTGGTGCCCCCCCTCCTCTGTGGTTACCGCCGGATTGGTTGCCGTTTCCCACCCCAGGTCGTGACCCGCCATTGCCCAGGCAATGGCCAACGCCATCAACACCAGGCCGGGCAACACCGTGCCCAGCAAAAAGCCCAACTTGGTAACCTTGGCGAGAAAGTCAGTACCCGTCAGAGCGACTGCCGTCGCAGCCCAATACGCACCAATACAAAACAGTCCGACAAACACATTGTTTTCTGCGAGGTGGGGCAGACCGATACCGTAAGCAATTCCCGCGGCAGCAAAGCTCAGGCAGGTCGGATACCAGACGACATTCTGTATCCACTGCAACCAGATCGCGGTGAAACCCAGACGCGGGCTAAAGGCTTCACCAATCCAGGTATAGACCCCGCCCGCCCGGTCGCCAAAAGCGCCACCGAGTTCGGCGGCCACCAGGCCGGCAGGAATCAAGAACAGCAACGTGGCGAAACCGATGTACACGAACATCGTCAGCTCTTCCTGCGCCATCATGGGCAGCCCACGCAAGCTCGTAACAATCGTTGCGGCGGTTACCAGCCCCAGCGTGGTGGCCGTCAGCGTCTTGCCAGGCGCAGATCCGGTGGTTTTGTCGGCGGAATTCACACAAGGTCCCTCTAGCGGTATTCCAGCAAATTAGGAGTTTAGCTGGGCATTGGCACTGCTCGCTGTTGCTGGAGCGGCTGTGCATTCCCTTGCACCTGTGCTGCCGCTGGTGTTTCATGCGCGCTAAAGTGGCAGGCGGCAGAGTCGAGATTTATGCGCCCATACAATCCCCCCACCACACCACGTCTCGCTGTTGTGTACGAAGACGACACGCTCGTCGTGCTGGATAAGCCCAGCGGGCTGCTGAGCGTCCCCGGCCGTGATCCCGCCCATGCCGATAGCCTGGCCAGCCGGGTCCAGGAGCAATACCCTGGCGCCATGACCGTCCATCGACTCGATATGGACACCTCCGGTTTGATCGTGATGGCGCGACATCCAGTGGCCCATCGCCAATTGAGCAGCCTGTTCCAACAGCGTGCGGTTGAAAAAACGTACTACGCGATGGTTTGGGGAGTACCGGAATTGCAACGGGGAGAGATTGATCTGCCTCTCATCTGTGACTGGCCCAACCGACCGCGACAAAAAGTCGACTGGGAGGTGGGCAAACCCTCTCGTACCCTGTGGGAAAAAGTCCGCTCTGACGGCACCAGTAGCCTGGTTCGCCTGACGCCCATCACCGGACGCTCGCACCAGCTTCGTGTGCACCTGCAGGCGATCGGACATCCGATTTTGGGCGATCCTTTTTACGCCCATCCGCAGGCGCTCGCGGCAGCACCGCGCCTGTTACTCCACGCGGCGGCACTGCAGTTTGCGCACCCGGTGTCGGGTCAGCCGGTCCACTTTCAGAGTGATCCCGATGCCCAGCTGTTCTTCTCCGCGACAATCTAACCGCATCTAGAGGCACCTAAAGAACCGCCGGTAGCCCCGGATAGACATTTCCGGCGCACCCCGATGTAAACGTTTACATTTATGGTTAAATCCCTTATGTTGTGGGCAAACCAATGAATAACGACCTGCAGTTTCAGCGTATGAAGACCATCCAGAACCCGTTCCTGCGGGGGTTCAACCCGGACCCCAGTATTTTGCGTGTGGGCGACGATTACTATGTGGTGACCTCGACTTTCGAGTGGTTCCCGGGCTACCAGATCCACCATTCACGGGACCTGCGCAACTGGCAACTGGTGCACCGGCCACTGAACCGACTGTCCCAGCTGGATATGGAAGGCGTTCCGGATTCCTGTGGCGTGTGGGCCCCCTGCCTGAGCCACCATGACGGGGTCTTCTACCTGCTGTATACCAACGTGCGCAGCTTTGTCGGTATGTGGAAGGATATGCCCAACTATCTGGTGACCAGCACCGAGATCACCGGCGAATGGTCCGACCCTATCTACCTCAACTCCAGCGGCTTCGACGCCTCCCTATTCCACGATGATGACGGGCGCAGTTATCTGCTCAACATGATCATGGACCACCGCGACAATCGCTTTTTCGGTGGCATCGTGTTGCAGGAATATGATCGCGAGCAACAGAGGCTCGTCGGTGACCTGCATTATATTTTCGAGGGCACCGAGCACGGCCGCACGGAAGGGCCTCATCTCTACAAGCGCAATGGCTGGTATTATCTGCTCACGGCGGAAGGCGGTACTGGCTATGAGCACTGCATGACCCTGGCTCGTTCCCGCAGTATTACCGGCCCCTACGAAGTGGCTCCGCACAACCCCATCATCAGTTCGAAATACACCCCGGACGCCTACCTGCAGAAAACCGGGCACGGCGGCTTCGTCGAGACTCAGGATGGCGACTGGTATGCGACGTTCCTCACCGGGCGACCACTCTCTGAAAAGGGGCGCTGTATCTTGGGGCGCGAAAGCGGCATCGAGCGCGTTGAATGGCGAGAGGATGACTGGCTTTACCTGGCCTGCGGCGGCCGCGTCGCACGCCCCGAAGTGGAGGCCCCTGAGCTCCCGGATTTTCCGTTTGCAGCAGAGCCCGCGCGACTCGACTTTGATGGCGAAGAACTGAACATCCATTTCCAGTCCCTGCGGGTACCGATGACCGCCGACTGGGTAAACCAGACAGATCGCTCCGGCTTCTTGCGCCTTTACGGTCGCGACTCCCTCAGCTCGTGTTTCCGACAGAGTCTGGTGGGGCGTCGGGTACAGGCCCACCATTCCAGTGCGGAAACCTGTGTGGAATTTGCCCCGCAGCTGTTCCAGCAAATGGCCGGCCTGGTGTGCTACTACAACACCGGCCACCACCATTACCTGCATATTGCCGGTGATGACTTCGGAGCAAGCAGCGGGCGCAAATTCCTGAAGATCGTAACCAACGACAATTTCAACATGCGCGAGCCCTGCGCACCGGTGGAAGTCACCGGCTCCACCCGGGTCTATCTGAAAGCCGAATTCAACGGTGCCGAGTTGCAATTTTTCTATGCACTGGAACAAGGCCAATGGCAGAAAATTGGTCCCGTTCTCGATGGCAGCATTCTGTCGGACGACTACGTGGAGATCTCCAGCGGTCGCTATCACCCCAATTTCACCGGTGCCTTTTATGGCCTGGCCTGCCAGGACTTGTCAGGACAGGGACTGCATGCCGATTTCGATTACTTCGAATACCGTGAAAACAACGACTGAAGGTCACCGGCCCCAGAGCCAATAACAACAAAGAGAGGGATAAGGTCATGCGAGGATTAGCCGACAAGAAAGCCATCGTCACCGGCGGCGCCCAGGGCATTGGCCGGGCTTGTGTAGACGCACTGCTGGAAGCGGGCTGTGCCGTTACCCTGTGCGATATGCAGGAAATCAGCCCGGAGACCCGCGCGGCGCTCGAGAGCTATGGCACACCGGTGCATTTCCTTTGTGGCGACATGTCAGAAGAAAGCTTTTGCCAACAGCTGGTGGACTTTGCCATCAAGAAAATGGGCGGTATCGACTTTCTCGTGAACAACGCTTTCTCCTTTATTGCGGAAGGAGTCAATGCCACCCGTGAGCACTGGACGCGCTCGCTGACTGTCGGCCCGATTGGTTTTGCCACCATGACCCAGCTGGCCGCTCGCCATATGACAGAGTCCGGTGGTGGAGCCGTGGTCAACCTCAGCAGTATTTCCGCCCATATCGCCCAGCCGGATCGCTGGACTTATAACGCTGCCAAAGGCGCCGTCGACCAGCTCACCAAGTGCAGCGCCCTTGACCTGGCCCCCAATGGCATACGCGTGAACAGTGTCAGCCCCGGCTGGATCTGGAGCCCTGCGGTACTAGATGCCGCCGGCGGTGACCGGGAAAAGTTCGAACCCATCTGGGGCAGATATCACATGCTGCGCCGCTGCGGTGAGACCTCGGAAGTGGCCAGTGCAGTCCTGTTTCTGCTCAGCGACGAAGCCAGTTTCATTACCGGCACTGACCTGCCGGTAGACGGCGGCTATCTCGGCCTCGGCGGCGAGGGGCTGGGAGAACAGTCCAGTGCACCCAATATCGACTAAGCCCAGCACAGAGCGGTCATAACAGCGAGCAGTCCTCCATGGCGATTACCTATCAGGCCGACGTTGGCATTATCGGCGCCGGTCTCAGCGGCATTACCACGGCACTGGAATTGCTGGACAGCGGCCAGCGCATCGTAATGGTCGACTGCAACGGCGCGGATCAATTTGGCGGACTGGCTAACAACGCATTCGGCGGCCTGCTATTGAACGGCACCCGTGAGCAGAAACTACTTGGCGTCACGGACTCTCCCGAACTGATGCACGCCGACTGGCTGCGCGCTGCCGAGTTCGACGAGCAGCATGTCTGGCAAAAGCGCTGGGCGGAGGCGTACGCCTATCGCAGCACCGAAGAGGTCTATCACTGGCTGCGCGAGCGCGGGGTTCGCTTTTTCCCCATTGTGCACTGGGTGGAGCGCGGGGATTTCCGGCCCGGCAATTCGGTACCGCGCTACCATATTGCCTGGGGTTGCGGTAACGGCATTGTGCAAGCCCTGATCGGCAAACTGCAAACCCACCCCAACGCGGGCAACCTCACTATTCACTTCAATCACCGCGTCGACACCATTGAGCGCAATGGCGATCGCGTCAGCGGGTGTAGCGGCCACAACCCTGAAGGCGCATTTACGCTGCAGTGCGACAACCTGGTTGTAGCCAGCGGTGGTATCAATGGCGACCTCGAGCGGGTACGCCGGGAATGGGATCCTATTTACGGTAAGCCACCAACCAACATGCTGAACGGCTCGGACCCCGCGACCGATGGCAGCGTCCACGATGCGGTGAGCAGCATCGGCGGCAGGGTTTCCAACCTTGGCTGGATGTGGAATTACGCCGCGGGTATTGCCAAACCCAAACCGGATTTCGACAACCAGGGCCTGGCCTTGATTCCACCGCGCTCGGCACTGTGGATGGATTGCTACGGTCGGCGCGTCGGGCCGGACCCGATGATTGGAGCCTTCGATACCCACCGGCTGTGCAAGCGCATGGGGCACCTGCCCCACCAGTACAGCTGGCTTATCCTGAACCGGAATATCGCCTTGCGCGAGATGGCGGTGTCCGGCTCGGACATGAATCCCAACTTCCGCGATAAACGTGTTTTCAAGATCATTGTGGGACTCATCACCGGCGCCCGCGGACTGGTGGACTTTATGGTGAATGAATGTCCGGATGTAGTGGTAGGCCACTCCTATAAAGAACTGGCCGAACGCATGAACGCACTGGCCCCGGAAGCCGAGATTGACGTCGCCGGGATGCAACGGGATATCGAGCAGTACGATACCCTGCTGCGTCAGGGCAAACGCTATTTTGCCGATGACCAGTTACGCCGCATTGCCCAGGCGCGCAAGTGGATCGGAGACTGGGTCCGCACCTGCCGCTACCAGCCCATCCACGATGACAACGCCATGCCATTGATTGCCATCCGCCTGCGTTTCCTGAGCCGCAAAAGCATGGGCGGCATCGAAACGGATCTGGACAGCCGCGTGCTGTCGCAGGGTGGTGCCCTCATTCCCGGTCTGTTTGCGGCCGGCGAAGTCGCCGGGTTTGGCGGCGGAGGCATCGCAGGCATTCGCTCCCTCGAGGGGACCTTCCTTTCCAACTGCGTATTCAACGCCCGCGCGGCCGCCCGGGCCATACGGCGCTGATATTACCGCAGCGCCAGGAGCTGCGATGCCTGTTACACGTCGCATGCCGCACCGCATGGATTCCCAGACAGAGAGATAGTCCAATCCCGCAGATTGCCGTATATTCCCATAGAGCGCGCGCCCCTGGCGCCCACAGAATAAAAACTTCCCGGGAAAAGGACATTCATGCGCACTGCCTTGCTACTGCCGCTTCTTCTGCTGCTGGCTGCCTGTGCGACTGCACCGAACCCCGCGCCCAGCACGGCGGAAAATGACGCGGAATTTATCCCGAAATATCCTGCGGTATCCCTGTACTTCAAGACGCCCAGTGAGCAGCTGGCCAGTGACTGTGAAAGCTTCCGCAAAGCATCCCTGCTACAGCACTGTACCGAGAACCTGTTTTCCCTCCCCCTGTTCCGCGCCAGCCTCCAGCGGGAAGGCGCGTTTGAGCATATAGCGGTTGCACAGGAAGGGCCCCAGTATGAACTGCTGATCTCCACCGCCCTGTTCGATCGGGAATCCGGGGCCGAAATCGGCAACGAGGCACTGTCCGGCGCCACGCTGAAGCTACTTCCCTCTGTTAAAGAAAAGACGCTGCGCAGTGAGGTGGTAATCAGCTGGAACGAGCTGCCCATACAACTGTACAGCTATGAAATCCCGGTCAAGCAATCCGTTTCGCTGTTCAGTGGCGGATACGATTCCCACAAGCAGCTGACAGAGCTGGTGAGCGACCAGCTGTTACAGGATCTCGAGCGGGATGCCGTGTTTTCCGGCAGGCACCTGCTGAGTGCCATCGGGGCCAGCGACTATGACAAGGATCTTGTGGTCCCCGGAGAGGTAGGCGGTTACTTTTTTGAGGATCGCTACATTTACAACAACCCCTTCCATGGCACTCAACTCAGTTTCCAGCACAAGCTCTTTGCCTTCGACAAAGCCGAGGTTTTTGTCTATCCCGTGCGTAATATCGACTGGAGCGACGCGGCTACGATCACCAATGCGGAAGCGGAAATCCTGCAAACAGAACTGCTTTCACTGTCCAATCAGGGGCATATTGCCAGTATCGAGCTGAGTGACATCCAGCCACTGACCTGGCAGGTGCAGAACAACGTGTTCGAGGGCGTCTTTTTTGATGGTCTGGTGACCGACCACAATGGCGGCCAGGCGACCACCGCCAACTACATTTTCACCAAGGGCGATAAATTTATTCGCGTTCGCGCCAGTTTCCCGGTCGTGGAGGGCAGCGCAGAAGTGGACAAACCGGATCAGTTTGTCAGAGCGCTGCTGGAGGAAGTGGTACCGCCGCAGGAGTCCGAATTTATGAGTAACATTCGCCAGCGCCGCCGCGAGATGGCGATGTACCGCTAATGCACCTGCGGTCAACCCCACAGACAAACGTCTCCCCTGCACGCAACGCCCTACTCCGTCATTGCCCGGCTATGACGCCCGGAATACAGTTACCAAGGATTTGCCATGCTGAAGACCACGACCTCCGTCGTCGACGGAAAGACCATCGCCCATTACCTCGATGTGGTGGCCGGGGAGGCCATCATGGGCACAAACATTTTCAAGGACTTCTTCGGTGCCGTCCGGGACATTGTCGGTGGCCGTGCCGGCGCTTACGAGCGTGAGATGAGCAAAGCCCGCGCCATCGCGTTTACCGAAATGGAAGAGCAGGCGGCGGCACTCGGCGCGGACGGGATTGTCGGCATCGATATCGATTACGAAGTGGTGGGTTCAGAGGGCGCCATGATGATGGTGAGCGTCAGTGGCACCGCGGTGAAATTCCAGTGACCGCACAAACACTGGAGCCACAGCGCACAGCGCTTCTCGCCACCATCGAACAACGATTCCGGCAATTGTTCGGCAACTCCCGCGATGGCTATCCGATCCCGGCCGTCGAGCGACACCGTCTGGAAGGGCTTATGCAGGCGGGCCCCTTACTGGGGCTCGCGGGCAGAGCGGAACTGGAGGCACTGATGGAGCGTGTACACCTGGAGGTGTTTGGCTGCAGCATTGCAGAACGCCGCGAAAGTCAGCCCCTGCGTTGGGAAGCCGGCTCGATAGATTACAGCGGCTATGAAACCCCGGCGATTGAGCGCCGCGGTAGCAGCAAGCCCACCCCGCGCTGACGCGCTCCGGGCGGGCATTGCGGCAATCTCAGTCATTGCCTAGAAGCGGGAAAAGTCGGCAGGACGCTTTTCCATAAAGGCGGTTGCCGCTTCGCGGAACTCTTCCGATTGCAGGCGCGTGTGGAAATGGCCCGCCTCGTTGCGAATCACTTCCATACCGCGCGCCTTGGTGCCTTCACGCAACAATTCCTTACTCAGGCGGATTGCCTCCGGTGCCAGGGTGGCAATCTGCTGTGCGGTCTTACGGGCCGCGGCAAGCGCCTCCCCGGCAGGCACTGCAGCATTACAAATGCCCAGTTTTTCCGCTTCTTCGGCACCAAACTTCTTACCCAACAGCAGGAGTTCCGTCGCCTTTACATGCCCGAGCATACGCGGCAGGAAAAAGCTGGAGGCATACTCGGGCACCAGGCCGAGATTCACGAAGGGCATCTGGAACATGGCATCTGCGCCGGCATAGGCCATATCGCAGTGCAGCAGCATAGTGGTGCCAATACCGACGGCCACCCCTTCAACCGCCGCAATCACCGGTTTGGGGAAGTTGTAGAGTGCATACAGAAACTGGATAACGGGCGATTCTTCGCTGGTGGCACCGCCATTGAGGAAGTCCGCCAGGTCGTTGCCTGCGGTGAAGGTCGTGTCCGTGCCGGTGATAATGACCGCGCGCACCGCTTTGTCCTCAGCCGCTTCGTTCAGCAGATCGGCCATGGTGGTGTACATCGCCAGGGTCAGCGCATTCTTGCGCTCCGGACGCTGGATCGTGATTTCGAGGACGCGCTCGTCCAGCCGGACGCCAATCTCTGCACAGTTGCTCTGCATGCCAGTCTCCTTGTGCCGGGCTGGAAGCTTCACCAGTCGGCGTTGTTATGGTCCGTGGCGACGGGGCGACACCACTTTGGACTCCATCTTAGCCGTTCGCCGCAGGCTTGCGAGCCCAGAATCGACCAGACTGCTTGACCAGACTTATGGTCCGGTACCGCGGACCTGCCCCAGGTACACCGCTTTCCAATCAGCCCACAATAGACCTTATAATGTTCCTCATACCACGCCATTTGGGCAAAAATCTTTTTGAATTCCGGCGACAGTGATGCACTGCATTTCGCCGCAATCTGGACAAACCAGGCAGTACCAATGACCGTTACCTACAGTTCTTACCTAAAAGTCGACGATCTGCTGCAATGCCAGCACCCGCTTTCCGATGGACCCGAGCACGATGAACTGCTGTTTATCGTGATTCACCAGAGCTACGAGCTGTGGTTCAAACAGTTGCTGCACGAGCTCGATTTCCTCGTGCGCCTGTTTCAGGAGGGGGAACGCTACCGTGCGCTACACACCCTGAAACGGGTCGACGCCATCTACCGCACCCTGGTGCAACAGGTCGATATCCTGGAGACCCTCACCCCGCTGGAGTTCATGTCGTTCCGCGACCGACTGTCCACCGCCAGTGGTTTCCAGTCCTATCAGTTCCGCGAACTGGAGTTCCTCTATGGGGCCAAAGATGCCAGCAAGCTGGAAAATTACCCGCAGGGCTCCGAGCACCGCGCTCGCCTGCAGCGCCGCCTGGACGCCCCGACCTTGTGGGACGCGTTCCTGCAGCTGCTGAGCCGCGAGGGCTACGACATTCCGCAAAGTATTCTGGAGCGTGACTTCTCGGTGAAGGCAGAGCCCTCCCCCGACGTGCAGCAGGTCCTCATCGATGTATACCGCAACAACCCCCTGCTGAGCGAAATCTGCGAGGCTCTGGTGGATATCGACACCTCCCTGCAGCAGTGGCGCTATCGCCACGTGAAGATGGTGGAGCGCACCATTGGCAGTAAGATGGGTACCGGCGGCTCCAGCGGTGTCGGCTATCTGCAGAGCACCCTGTTCCGCCCGGTTTTCCCGGACTTGTGGGCCATCCGCGCGGAGCTCTGATCGCCCGCCAGACGCCCCGACCCCGCAGCCAGCCGCGGCGGGGCCAGTCCCGGACGGAACGCCGGGCATAAAAAAAGCCAGCATATTGCTGGCTTTTTTGTCACTGGCCGCGAGGGCCTGCCGTCAGAGGAGATTAATCCTCAAACGGTACCAGGGAAACCTGGATGGCCGAGTTCACTTCCTTGGCCGCATCGTTGATGGCCACGTAAGTTTCGGCATTGGACTTGATGTGTGCGCGCACAATCACCATGGCCTCGGGGTTTTCCGCAAACAGCTGCGCGATACGGGCGCGGACCGCGCGGGAGTCGACACGGCTGTCATCCATCATGGTGATCTCGTTGTTGGAGCTCACGGAGATCAGGATGTTCTGCTTGTCGTCATCCGGCGGAGTATCCTGTGTCTGATCCGGATCCGGCACATTCACATCCAGCGCTTTCTCTTTCACAAAGGAAGCCGTCACGATGAAGAAGATCAGCATGATAAACACAACGTCCAGCATGGGCGTCAGGTCGATATCTGCTTTTTCCTCTTCTACGGCCTTACCGCGTCTTCTACTCATAAAACACCGTACTTTTTTGATTTGCCATTGGCGCCGGATTGACCGGTCTAGTCAGGGGGGCAAGATTGCCGCTATTTGGCCAGTTTTGCAAGGGGATGGAGCTCAGACAGGTAAAAAACCTTAGTCTTCAAACGGTCAAAACCGTGACGCAATAATCCTCCCCGGTCACGGGCACAGCCCAGAATGGCCCTAGCGTGCCGCCAAATACCCCTGGTAATCGGGGATTTCACGCTCAAAACTCGCGTCCATCAGTGCCGACTGCACGATCATATCGGCGCTGCTCGCGTTACAGGCCACCGGGATGTTCCACACCGCTGCGATGCGCAGCAGCGCCTTGACGTCCGGGTCATGGGGCATTGGCTCGAAGGGGTCCCAGAAAAACACCAGAATATCGATTTCCCCCTGGCAGATTCGTGCTCCGAGCTGCTGGTCTCCGCCCATGGGCCCACTGAACAGCTTCTCCACCGGCAGGCCGGTGGCCGCTTCGAGCTTGGTACCGGTCGTACCGGTGGCCAACAGGATATGTTGCTGCAACAGGTCCCTGTGGCGATCACACCACTGAATGAGGGCCGCCTTGCGGTTATCGTGCGCGACCAGCGCGACGCGCTTGCGGGCGGGAAGAGGCTTGGAAACGTATTGCATGGACTCCTCGGAAATTCGGCAGGTGCCCGGGGATCACCCCGACACCAGTTACAGGGGTTTTTCTTCTTTCTGCTTACCATCACCGGCGATGCTGGCACGACACCATCTCACCGACCGATGCAGCCAATGTACCGCCAGCGCTCCGTCAGATCTATCCTTTCTTGTTCGTCACCGCGGGTCAGTGAAAGCCCGCCGGTACCCTCAGCACCACGCGCTTCTATATAGAGAGAAAGAATCCACCACCGAATCTGGCGATGGAAGCGCTATACTGCGGCGCAGCCGATCGCAGTGAATCTGGGGCGGCACCCGTCAATTTCGAAGATTAAGGAGTACTGCCCATGAGTGTCGGAGCCTGGGAACCCGCTCAAGCAGCCAACGACCAACAGGATCAAGCCGCGCTGGATGTTCACCAGTTGCAGCGCCTGATTGACGCGGCAACTGCGGCGCCTGGTCAACCGCTCAGCGAAGCCCTCGAAGAACAGGACCTGCAGGCCTCTGCACTGATCCGGTTGCCGGCACAACGCTGGATTGAAGAGAGCGCGAACTGGGATAGCGAAGCGCTGTGGGGCCTGATTCGTTTCTTCACCCTGGCAGAACAACAGCTGTCGGGCTGGGATGCGGGTGCCGATTCGGCCGTCATCCCGATTGCGAAAGCCCTGCGCGAACGCGGCGATCGCCTGTCACGGGAGAGGCTGCTGTGGATTCGGGAACACAGCGACAACCGTTACCTGCCTTACGGACCGCTGTAACAACATTCCCTTCTTGCTCGCCAGGCGGGCGAAGCGCAGGTAAACCCACTGGGTACTGCCGAACTTTTCCAGCGCTGTCACCGGGCCGAGAATACGGCCCGGATTTCTACCCCGCGACAGCAAAAATCCCTTTCCCTCACGGCGACCATCGCAGGCCTGCGCTAGACCTCCTCGACGCGATAAAACTGGGATTTTACGAGAGAGACCTCGCCCGGCACGCGATAGTTATCAGGAAGATGACGCCAAGCCACGAACCCCTCTCGATCCAGCAACCAGAATGCCGGTCGACAGACGCCCGCCGGCAACCACTTACGCCGGAATAATCGCACCCAGACCGGCACACCCTGCGCATCGACAAACAAATCGTTTTCTCCTGCCGGTGTGCTCACCGCGAGCTGCAGCCAATGGATCGGTATCTCCTGCAGTGCATTGCCCAGCGCTTTTGTACATTCGGCCAGAAAGTTCTCTTTTGGCTCGGTACTGACAACGATGAGCTCAATGGAAGAGGCCTGCAGGGCGCTGGTCAGTTGTGGCAGGTCTGCCATAAGGGTCCGGCTGTCCGCGCAGAAACTTCCGCGCAGAAACACCAGCAAATAGCCATTAATGTCTGAATTCTCTCTGTTTTTTTCCCCACCCGAAGGTTCATCGGTGTCACTTCCAGCCTGCCAGACAGGACCCGCAAGGGTTTTCAAGGGAGCAAATGGCCGAATCCCACTTTGACCAAGCTCGCCCCCCAACGCCGTCAGGGTTTCGGCCAGTGACTGTGGATAAGAAATCCGGCTGAGATGGAACAGATAAATCAGCAGGACAAAAATATTCAGGATTGCCAGATAAATGGGCAGGCCAAGCTCGCTATCTGACAGCAATGTAATTGCGAATCCGATCAGTGCACCCAAAAATGCCATCGGCTCGCGAATATCGCCCCGGTATTTTTCCGGCCAAAAATAGCGACACAGCATCCACACTGGTAACGCCGCGCTATTTAAAAAAAGTCCGAACCAGGGAAGGCCTCCACCGGCAATTACGCGAGAAAAAGCCAAAAATCCGCACGCGTAAAGCCAGGCAAATGCAATAAATGTAAAAATTACTCTGAAATTACCCATTTTCCGTTAGAAAATCCGTAAAAATACTTGCAATCAATTATATAAATAGGCTGCAATTAGCGCGATGAATTTCTTTCGTCCACAACAATACTTAATTACAGGGAAATTTTTATGGCTGCACGTAAAACGGGCACAGTTAAAAAAGCCGTAGTATCTGAAGTTGCCAAGCTTCAGGCAGAACTGACTTCACTGAAGTCAAAGTTGGAAAAAGCACGCGCTAAGCAGGAAAAAGACGCGGCTTCTTCTGCAGACAAGCTGGCCAAGGCCGCGACCAAAGCTGCTGGAGCGGTAAAATCCGCCCAGGCCAAGGTCAAGACTGTCCGCGCCAAGAAGAAATCTGCTGCCCAGCAGGCCCAGCTGAAGAAGGCCGTCGCTGCTGCTACTGCTGCCAAGAAAGCTGCTGACAATGCCAAGTCTGCTGCCAGCACAGCCAAAAGCCAGCTGGTAACCATCAAGGCTGACAACAAAGTTGCCGCCCAGGTTGCCAAAGCGGTTGCTAAAGAAGAAGCTGCTGTAGCCAAGGCGCTGGCCGCTGCGGAGAAGAAGAAGGCCGCTGCTGAAGCCAAGAAAGCCGCTGCTGCTGCCAAGAAAGCTGCCGCTGCTGCCAAGAAGAAGGCTGCTGCTGACAAGAAGAAGGCCGCTGCTGCTGCCAAGAAGAAAGCTGCTGCTGACAAGAAGAAAGCCGCTGCTGCCAAGAAGAAAGCCGCTGCTGCCGCCAAGAAGAAAGCCGCTGCTGAGAAGAAGAAAGCCGCTGCTGCCAAGAAAAAGGCCGCTGCTGCTGCCAAGAAGAAAGCCGCTGCTGAGAAGAAGAAAGCCGCTGCTGCCAAGAAGAAGGCCACTGCCAAGGCTAAGAAAAAGCCTGGTCGCCCGAAGAAAGCCGCTGCCAAGAAGGCTCCCGCCAAGAAGAAAGCTGCTGCCAAGAAGTCTCCGGGTCGTCCGAAGAAAGCTGCTGCTAAAAAGGCTCCGGCCAAGAAAGCTGCTGCTCGTCGCGGTCGTCCGCCGAAGGCCAAGAAGTAAGGCTTTACGCGCAGACCTGTCCGGAGCCTGTCTCCGGATGCAAAAAACCCGGCTTATGCCGGGTTTTTTGTTAGATCGGAAACGATATAACCAACGCTTATCAATCGACCTGTTTCAGCCCCAGTGCTGCGATCTGGTGATCCCGTCCCAATTCAAAGACACAATCGGCCCGCGCGGGCATTTCCTCGAGCAAATTGCGGGTCACCCGTTCGTAATGCTGTACAAAACGGGCAATGTCCTCATCGCCCATTCCCGCTCCGGTACGTTCCCGTAATTTTTGCTCCTGCAAACGGCGCCACTCGAGCACGCAGTCCATATCCGGCACTTTCAACATCAACAGAAAATCCATCTGTTGGAAAAGGGTCTGATAGGCCCCCTTCAACTGCGCATTCATATAGCGCCGCCAGATACCAACAGGGTCCTCTTCACGCTCCAGCGTATTGATCGGGGCAGTATCCTCATCCGCCCAGGGTTGTGCGCCGACACACCAGCCCTCAAACAGCAGAATATCCACCGGGGCGTCGTAACAGGGCCACCCGCTCTGGGGAGCGCGATCGTCCACCGACTTATCAAACAACGGCACGCAGACTTGCGCTCCCGCTGCTGCCCAGTCGCTCAGCTTCCGGATCGTTTCCAGCCCCAGGTCCACATCATGGGTACCAGGGACCCCACGGGTCTGTAACAGCGGATGGATTTGTTGCGCCAGAGTGCCACGCTCGGCGCGTGTGAGGTAAATATCGTCGAGGGAGAAGCCGGCACTACTGAGCCCCATCCGCTGCCACACAAGCTGCAACAGGGCGGTCAATGTGGACTTACCGGAACCCTGGCCACCACAAATGCCAACGCAAAGGGTACTGCCCTGCTCGCGCCGCTCGGCCAGGTACACCGCCAGGGGCAGGTAATAGTCGTCAATCACCCGCTGAAATTCGTCGGGCAAGCCGTGATCGACCATAAATTTGGAGAAATCGGGCTGCAGGCTTTCTCTCACCAATGCGGATTTTTCTTGTACCCAATGGGGCCACGCAACGTGCACAGAAGAACTCCATGTTGAATTAGTGCAGATGGCAGCGGCTGTCAGGCGACCTGCCAACTGGCAGGCCGCACTCAGGGGACTAGCCTTCGCCGAGCTGGGTACCGCGAATGTGCGGCACCGGCGAACGGATCAGTTCGCGCAAGCGCGCCGGCAGGGCAAGCATGGTGGGTGTCACCACCAGGGTGAGCAAGGTGGAGAAAGTCAGCCCATACACGATCGCACTGGCCAGCTGCACCCAGAAAGATGCAATCACCCCGCCAACTACGATATTCCGGCCGACCATATCCACACTCACCCCCAGTGCCAGGGGCAACAATCCCAGAATGGTCGTCGCTGTGGTCAGGAAAACCGGGCGCAGGCGCTGGGCCGCGGACTTGACCGCTGCCTGACCGGGGGTAAGCCCGGGCTCATTGCGGCGCACGTGGTTAAAGGTATCGATCAACACGATGTTGTTGTTCACCACGATACCGGCCAGCGCCACAATACCCACTCCGGTCATGATCACGCTGAACGTCGTCTGGGTAATCAACAACCCCAGGAATACGCCGATTGTCGACATCACCACCGAAGACAGAATCAGGGCCGACTGGTAGAAGCTGTTGAACTGGGTCACGAGCAGGATAAACATCAGGAACAGTGCCAGTAACGCGGCCATGCCGAGGAAGGTCAGGGACTCATTCTGCTTCTCATCGGCACCCCGGAAAATCACCGCGACATCTTTGGGCGGCGGGTTGTCGGCCAGCCACTGGCGCATCTGACGCACCTTGTCATCGGCAAGGACACCATCGGCAGCATCTGCCTTCACTTCCATCCGGGTGATGCCATCAATTCGGGAGATCTTGTCGACTTTCGGGCTGGCCACCACCGAGACAAAGCTGCTTACCGGCACCGACCCGTTGGGCGTATTGACCTTGAGCTGATCCAGCATGCCAATACCCCGCGCATCTTGCGGGTAGCGCACGCGAATATCCACTTCCTCGTCACTGTCGTCCGGACGGTACTCCGCCACCCGCACGCCGTTCGTAACCAGCTGCACGGCACGACCGACCTCTGTCAGGTCGGCGCCATACAATGCCGCCTTAGCGCGGTCCACTTTCACTTCCCACTGAATACCCGGCAGAGGCGCGGTGTTTACGATATCCCGCAGTTCACCGATGTCGTTTTCCAGCGCGCGATGCAGACGCCAGGTTTCCTTCAGCAGGCTCTGGTAATTCTGGCTGCGAATATCCAGCACAATGTCTTTGCCCACCGGCGGGCCGCCCTCGAATACATTCGCCGTCACCTTGATACCGGCGAACCCGGCGGTGCGCTCGCGCAGATCGTTAAAAATGGCATTACTGCGCCGGTTACGCTCGCTCGCCGGGTACAGCTCCAGCAGGATATTGGCAATCTGGTCCGGGGCCTGGTCACGATTCCCCGACAGGCCACCGCCGCCGACGACCGTATAGGCAACGCGCACTTCGGGTACCGACAGCACCGCCTGCTCCACCTGGCCCACCAGCGCAACCTGCTCTGCCACCGACAGGTTGCCCTGGGCACGCACTTCGACGTTGCCGTACTGCTCCTCGGTATCGGTAAAGAACTTCACCCCCACACCCCAGGCGCCGTAAGCGAGCATGATCGCGTACAGAATGGCGATGGTGCCAAAGAAGGTAAGAATCGGGCGCTGTACCAGCGGGCGCAAAACCCTCGCGTAGGTACCGGTGATACCTCCGAGTTCGGTCACATCGCCGTGTTCGAGTTGCTTCAGGTAGCGCTGCGCCTTGGGATCGGGGCGGCCCTTGCCAAACAATGCCCCCACAACCGGCGCAAAGAACAGGGCGTACACCAGTGACCCGGCCAATACAGAAAATACCGTCACAGGCAGGTAGCGCATGAAATCACCCACCACACCTGGCCAGAACATGATCGGCAGGAAGGCGGCGAGGGTTGTACCCACGGATGCAACCACGGGCCAGAACATGCGGCGCACCGACAACACATAAGCGGTGCGCGAAGACATGCCCTCCGCCATTTTGCGGTCGGCAAACTCGGTGATCACGATGGAACCATCAATCAACATGCCCAATGCCAGCAACATGCCAAACATCACCATGAAGTTGAAGGAGAAGCCCAGGTTCCAACAAACGATGGCGCCGAACAATAAAGAGAAGGGAATGCCGAGCCCCACCAACAGGCCCGAACGGAAACCCAGCGCGGCGACCACAATGATCATCACCAACAGCATCGCGGTGAGGATGTTGCCCTGCATTTCGCTGACCATATCGCGGGCGAAGGTGGACTGGTCGTAGACGAAGTTGACCTCAATGCCACGGGGCAGCTGTGACAGCTCGCCATTGACCACTGCGCGAACGGAATCCGCCAGGTCCACTGAACTGGCGTCGTTGCGTTTTTCCACACTGATGGCCAGCGCCGGGCGGCCATTCACACTGGTATAGCTGGAGGCATCTTTGAAGGTACGGCGAATATCGGTGACATCGCCGAGAGTCACCACACCCGCGGCAGAAGTTTTCAGCGGGATTGAATAGACATCTTCAGCAGTTTCAATCAGCCCCGGCACCTTGACCGAGAAGCGTCCCAAATCTGTCTGCACATCACCGGCCGGAATAAGCTGGTTGTTGTTCAGCACCGCATTGATCAGCTGGCCACTGGTAACCTGATAGTGTTCCAGGCGCGCGGGGTCGATGATGGCCTCGACCACTTCCTCGCGGTTCCCCTGCAGGTCCGCACTGAGCACCGCACTGAGATCCTCGATTTTGCGCTTCAAGTGCTGGGCGGTTTGCAGCAACACCCGCTCGCCGACACCCTCACCGGCCAGTGTGACCACAATGGCCGGGAATGGCTGCGCCGCCGCTTCCTCTACCGAGGGCTCGTCTGCATCGCGGGGCAATTCGGCCTTTGCCCGGTCGACGGCATTGCGAACATCATCCACCGCATCATCAATGTGCACAGCAGTATCAAATTCCACCACCAGGTACACCATGGATTCGCGCGCGGTGGCAATGGTTTCTTTGACGCCTTCCAGCGCGCGAATTTCCTGCTCCAGCGGGCGCACGAGCAGTCGCACACCATCTTCCGGCGATATCCCTTCGTGGCGAACCGTCACCACAACAAAGGGCGGACTGACTTCCGGATTGGCTTCAATGGTCATACTGGAACGCGCAACAATACCTATCAGCAGTACCAGCAGCATCAGGCTGAGGGTACTGCGCGCGCGATCAATTGCGGAGTCCAGCAGTTTCATTCGTCGTCACTCCCTGACGGCAGCAGCACTGCGTCGCTGTCGGGTTCGGGGAGTGCACTGTCCATAGCACCCGCCAGGTTGGGTTCAGGCGCGACAACACCGTCTGACAACAGGGGCAGGTCGGGTCCGCCATCGACAATCTCTGCACTGACTACTTCACCGGGTGCGACATACTCCTGGCCGACAGTGATCAGCGTTGCACGTGCGGGCAGACCGGTAACCCAGACGCCTTCCGCACCATCGCCGACCAACTCCACGTTGGCGAAATACACGCGCCGCTCTTCATCCAGCAAGCGCACGCCCAGTTCGCCGCGATCATCCAGGGTCAGCAGTGACTGATTAATTCTGTGGGCCAGAACCTCACCGGTGGGCAGCGCCAGGCGACCGCTGAGACCGGCACGCAGGTGTCCGTCCGAATTATCAATGGCTACTTCGACGCGATAAGCGCGGGTCACGGCATCAGCCTGCTGACTGATATAACGCAGCTCGCCCTGCACCAACTCGCCAGACTGCAGCTTGGCAGAGGCAGCGCCACCAGAGACCAGGGCAGCCACTTCGGCTTCCGCCACTTCGCCCACCATCAAAACAGGGTTCAGGTCGAGAATGGTCGCGCACGCCTCACCACGCCGCACCAGGTCACCGACCTCCACGGCATAGCGATTCACCACTCCATCAAAGGGCGCCCGGACCGCCAGATTCTCCATGGCCAGGCTCGCACGCTTGAACTCTGCCCGGGCATTGGCGAGGTTCACCTTACGCTGGGCCATCTCGGTTTTGGATTGCAGGGACTTTTTACGCAGTCGCTCGGCAGCGGCATAATCCAGCTCCGCCTTGCGCAGGGAAGCCTCGGCCTGAGCCAGGCGCTCCGGACGGTCCTCGGCCTTGATGCGGCAGAGTACGTCCCCTTCACTGACACTGGCGCCCTCTCGCGCCGCCAGTTCCACTACCACGCCATCCAGTTCGGCGCGCAATTCGACACTTCGATTGGGCTCGATATGTCCATTCACCAGGGTTCGAGACTGATAGGGCTGGGCGACCATATTGCGGGCCTGCACCCGGAAGTCTGAGACCGCGCCATTACTCAGTGAGGCCCTGCCCGCCTCGCCCGGGGTCGTTTTCTTTTCGCCGAGCACACCACTGAGCAGCCACGCCAATGCCAGGATCGCGACAATCAGGGCTATACGGTAGTTGCGCTGTTGCCAGACAGATGCGAGCAGTTTCATGAATCAAACAACCTGTAAAATTCTAAAGACACGGAATTGATATGCGGGGCCCGGACGGGTCCACTTCCGTGGCGACAAGGTACCAGCCACATTCCCAACCGCGAATGACAAAAGTCCGGGGAAACGTATTGTATGCACAATAGTCAGCTTATTCAGTGACCATTTCTTTCGGATTGCGAAAACCGACAGCACATTTGCAGGGAGATGGCGGTATCAAGGGCTGATACCGCCGAAAAGGAATTTTAGATCACTTCTGGTGTTTAAAAGGTCAGCTATGCGCCGCCTCCGGGGTCAGGACAGCATCGATTCGAGGAAGTCCGACATATCATTCTGATCGTCGGTCAGGCCGCCGCTGCCAAATTCGGCATTCCAGTCCAGCAGGATACGGGCCAGCGCCTGGGCCTGGCCGGCCAGCGCGACCAGTTCGTCACGACAATTCTTGGTACCGGTATAGAGTTTCAGGCGTCGGTGACTATCGGCCAGCTGGTGATCCGGATATTTGGACCGGTAGACCTCCAGCTTCCAGCGCAATGAATGCACCATATTGCGGTAGAACACCAGCTTGGTGTCCAGATGGAGCAAGGTGAAATCATCGAGATCAGCGAACAGCGTGCAGTCGATACCCAGCACCTGGGTCTCAGCGGCCGACGTTGAGGCAAGAATCGTGGCCGAACGTGGCTCCGCCAGCAGCATGGCCAGATCACCGAACAGCTCTCCCGGGCGAATAGTCGCCACCGGACGCTCCCCCACCAATGCCGACGGCTCCTGGGAATCTCCTACATAGACGTTGAGTTCACCGCGCAGCAGGAAGTAAATCCACTGATCCTGGTCACCAGCACCCAACAATTTGTCACCGGGTGGCAGGGTCACCAGACGAGAGCGCTTAAGCAGCACATCGTATTGCCATTCGCTGGCAGCGCGAATATCGCGGAACAGGTGAATCACGTTGAGCAGGCGATCAACTGCGTCGCGGGGAAATTCACTGAGGGGCTTGATGTCCATCTGATACTTCTTCGATGTAGTTATGTTATTTATGACAGTTATGTCAGCACGTTAACCAAAAATCCAAAGATCGCTGGCAAAAGAGTTCGCGCCGCGCGCTCCCTGGCGGCTATTCTACCGACGAAAAAAGACTTGTCTCCCTCAGCACCCGCAATTCCCCTAAAAACGAGACTTTGTACCTACTTCAGGCTTGAACTCCGTAACAGTTACAGTAGAGTTAAGCAAGGCGCGGAATACGACATACTGCCCGGGGGAGGGCGGTTTTCCTATTTCAGCCTGGCGGGCTTCGGGGAGGGAGGCACGCCCTCTGTTCAAATCTCCGGATTCTTCCCATCCGGAAAGGCAGACACAAAAAAAATGAAGCTGAAAACATTCTTTTTTGCCCTGATAGCACTGCTTGCGGGTGCCACAGCCTATGGCCAACCACTGCTGAATGGCCTCGCAATGGAGCAGCAATTCAACAAGGATCGCTATATTGCTGCCGTTTACTCGGATGAAATTTCTGCGGACGCCGGTGCACTGCTCAATGACAGCCTGTCACGCCGCATCGAGATCCGTGTGATCGCCAACAACTTATCGGCGCGGCGCCTGCGCAATCAGTGGATGGAAGCCATTGCCATCAACAACAGCAACAGCGCACTGACCGAAGAAGCCAACAACATGGTGGCCTTCGCCAACCTGTTCAAAGGGCGGCTCTACACGGGCGACAGCCTGACCATCGACTTCGACGGCAACAGCGGTGTTTCCACCGTGTTACTGAATAACAACGAGCTCGGCAAAATCGAAAGCCGCACGTTCTTCAGCATTTTGTTGCGCTCCTGGATTGGTCCGGTACCACCGTCGACCGAATTCCGCGACGGCCTGCTGGCCAGTGGCGATGTCGACCAGACACTGCTGGGACGCTTCGAGGGACTCACCCCGACCCAGGACCGCATCGCCGCTGTTGCCGCCACCGTCGCTACAGCCGCACCGGCGGCCGCGGCCGCAGTACAGGCTGCGCCGAAGCCTGCTCCCGCCAAGCCGAAACTGGCCGCGGCGATTCCACCGCCTTCACTGGCAACCCTGCAGCCGGCGCCTGTCGAGACCACGGCCCCTGCCGCTCAGCCCCAGACCGAGGCCGCGCCAGTGGAGTCCGCACCGGCCCAACCGGCACCAGAGCCCGTTCAGGTCGCCGCAGTGGTCCAGCAGCCGGCCCTGGAAGATGAGCTGGAAGAAGAGGAAGACGAGCCCCTGACCGCGAGCCTGCTGCTGGCGCAACAGGTGTATCACTCCATGCTGCTGCGCCATACCTACAAGTACCTGAGCTATCCGCAGCGCGCCCAGGCGCGTGGCCAGGAAGGCAGCATCCGGCTGTCAGTGGTCATCGACAAGCAGGGCCGGGTAAGCGACGTGACCACCGTGCAGGAATCCCGCTACTCTTCGCTCAACAAGGCCGCCCTGAAGGCGATTCGCGAAGCGTCTCCCTATCCGCGGGCCCCCTCGCAGCTGGCGAAGGACAACTACCGCTTCTCGGTACCGATCACCTTCCGCCTGCCCTGATCGAAGGGCGCGGATCACCAACCGGCAAGGGCTCCGTCATACGGGGCCCTTTTTGTTTGATGCACCACCATACCGGCGGCGCCCGCCACGTCTCCCTCCCTCTACCTGGCCAGGCGCCGGTCCCGACCGGGGTTCGCCGTCTGGAGAGCACCAGCTGTCGCCGCCGCGGTTGTCCTTATCGGGGAAAGCGGCGTAGTATCCAGCGACACCATAAACAGCCCAAAAGGCCAGATAATGAAAAGACTGATCCTGTCTCTCGCCATTGCCGGTGCCCTTGCCGGATGCACTAAAAGCGAAGCGCCCCAGCCTGTCGAAGCGAGCCATCCCGCGCTGGTATCCGGTATCGACCTGACTGCGATGAATACCGACATTCGCCCTCAGGACAACTTTTTTGAGTACGTCAACGGCGGCTGGATGGCCCGTACGGAAATCCCCGCCGACAAGGCCCGCTGGGGCTCTTTCGGCGAACTGGCCGAACTGAGTACCGAGCGCGTCAAAGCCCTGATTGAAGAGGCTGGCAACAATGCCAGCAATGCCGATGCGGCCACCATCGGCGCGCTGTATAACAGCTTTATGGACGAGGCCGGCATCGAGGCCCGCGGCATGCAGGCCGCAGCAGCAGAACTGGCCAAAATCGACGCCATCGACAACCTGACCAGCCTGTCACGCTATTTCGCCTATGCCGATGCCATGGGGATCGATGTCCCGTTTGGCGCCTATATCAATCAGGACCTGAAAGACGTCGAGTCCTACACGGCGTACATCAGCCAGTGGGGACTGGGACTGCCAGACCGCGATTACTACTTTGACGACAGCGAGAAGGGCCAGAAACTGCAGGCGGCCTACAAGGCGTACCTGGTCCAGGTACAGGAACTGGCCGGTATCGCGCAGGCAGAAGCCAGCGCAGACGCCATTTACGCTCTGGAAACGGCCCTGGCGGAACACCAGTGGAACCGTGTTGATAACCGCGATCCGGACAAGACCTACAACAAAAAGACACTGTCCGAGCTGGCCGAGATGCTGCCCGCCATCGATTGGCAGGCCTACCTCGCCGACGCCAAACTGGACAGCCTCGATGCCGTCATCGTGCGCCAGCCGAGCTACCTCGAAGCGGCCAGCAAAGTCATTGCCGAGACCGACCTCGACACCTGGAAAACCTACCTGAAGGTGCGCCTGCTCACGTCCCTGGCACCTTACATGCATAATGAACTCGCCCAGGCGCGCTTCGATTTCTATGGCACCGCCCTGCGTGGTACCGAGGAGATGCAGCCGCGCTGGAAGCGCGGCGTGAGCTTTGTGAGCGGCAGCGCCGGCGAGCTGGTCGGCAAGCGTTATGTCGAAAAACACTTCCCGCCCGAAGCCAAAGCGCGCATGAACGAGCTGGTGAACAACCTCAAAGAGGCCTATCGCGAATCCATCGAGTCCCTCGCGTGGATGAGTGACGAAACCAAGAAGCAGGCGTTGTTCAAGCTCGCCAACTTCACCACCAAGATCGGCTACCCGGACGAGTGGCGCGACTACTCCGCTTTGCAGGTCTCTGCCGATGACCTGGTTGGCAACGTCCTCGCCGTTCGCAAGTTCAACGACGACTTCGATCGCAACAAGCTCGGCAAGCCGATCGATCGCAATGAATGGCATATGTACCCGCAGACGGTGAATGCCTACTACAACCCACCGATGAACGAAATTGTCTTCCCGGCTGCCATCCTGCAACCGCCGTTCTTTAACCTCGAAGCCGATGACGCGGTGAACTATGGAGGTATCGGCGGCGTGATCGGCCACGAGATCGGCCATGGCTTCGACGATAAAGGCAGCAAGTACGACGGTAACGGCTACCTGAATAACTGGTGGACCGACAGCGATCGGGAGAACTTCGAGCAGCTGACCGGCAAGCTGGTTGCACAATACGACGCCTTCGAACCGCTCGAAGGTGAGCACATCAATGGCAAGCTGACCCTGGGTGAAAACATCGGTGACCTGTCCGGCCTGGGTATTGCGCACAAGGCATACCGCATGTCATTGAAGGGTAAGGAAGCACCGGTGATCGATGGCTTTACCGGCGACCAGCGTGTCTTCCTCGGCTGGGCACAGGTGTGGCGCAATAAAATCCGCGACGAAGCACTGAGTGAGCGCCTTAAGACGGATCCGCATTCACCGACCCGCTACCGTGTGCAGGGTGTACTGCCGAATATCGATGCATTCTACGGTGCATTCGACGTCAAGGAAGGCGACGCGATGTACCTGCCTGAAGAGGAACGCGTCGTTATCTGGTAAACACGCCAGAACACACGCGATCCAATGCCCTCCGCCCGGTCTATGGCCCGGGCATGGGCGAGAAAAAAGCCCCGCGTCGCGGGGCTTTTTTAGTCCGGCTTCCCAACCCCCACAGAGTTTCTCTCCCGCACCGCCACGGCGGCAAACAGCTGCTAAGGTTACTCATTACTCCCCATCTGCAGGATGCAGGCGCAGTTCAGGGAACCACTCGGCAAGCAAGCATTGGACACCGAGCCACGCAGGGAGCGCGCGATGAAACCCGGTTTATTGGTTACTTCCACCGTACTGGTATTCCTGTTACTGATTTCTCCCGCCAGCCATGGGCAGGAAGACTGGCGCAATATCGAATGGGGCGACTTTATCGTTCGGATCGGCGGCAGTTACATAAAGCCCGACGACGAGAGCAAACAGGTTAAATTCCCCCTCTTCCAGTCCCTCGACCTGTTCACCACACGCTGGGATATCGATAGCGAAACCACCTGGAATATTTCCGGAGCCTGGCGACCCCAGGACGACTGGGGTATTGAGCTGGTGCATCTCGGCGCGACACAGTTTGATCCCAACCTGACGCGCTTTAATGGCATTCCCGGGCGCGAAAGTATCTCGCTCGGCAACTTTGAAACCACCTCGACAAGCGTGTTTCTCAACTGGTACTTGCTCGGCCCGCTCTGTATGGGGCGCCCCTATCTCGGTATCGGCGTTACTTATACCGATTACCACAATGAAAGCCTGTCAGGAGAATTTTCACGCTACCTGATTGATGAAGAGATCTCTACCGGACCCGGTCGCCTTGGCCTGGGTCATTCGTGGGGCGGCGCCGCACAAGCCGGTATCGATTTCAAACCGATGCGCGATGTCGGTTTTCTCCTCAACGCGTCAGTGATCTATTTCAAATCCGATACCAGCGTCACCGTCAGCCACCCCACGCGCTTCGGTAAAGGGCGTCTGGTGTCTTCCTTTGACCTCGATCCCTGGGTCTTCAGCCTGGGAGTCGGCTATCAGTTCTGATGTCCGTGCTGCCTGATCCACAAGAACGCTTCCAAAGGGGAACGCTGGCTATCACTATCCGCAGCAAACTTTGCGCCGGACTCGGCGTCCCATTGTGCTCACTCGCGCTACTCGGCTATGCACCGCAGACGATCGCTGACTGTGTGCCGTTTAATGTGGGCACGCCGGGAGACGACACCATCAACTGCAGCGAGGACAACGATGCCCCTGGTGAAACGGTCGAGGGCCTTGGGGGCAATGACACCGTTACCCATACCGGGGGCACGGTGGGAAGCATTGATGGCGGCAGTGGCAACGACACCCTCACCGTCGATGGCGGCCTGGTCGAGCGCTGGGTCCTTGGCGGCAGTGGTGCCGATACGCTCATTGTGGACAACCGCGATTCTGAAATTGGCGATTTTCTCGCAGGTGGCGGCATCGACGGCGGTGCCGGCAACGACCGGATCGAATTCTACGATGGGCTTGTCTTCCGTGTGTTGGGTGGTGATGGCAACGACAACATTCTGCTCGATGGCGGCCTGGTATTCGAGTATCTCGATGCCGGTCCCGGCGACGATGACATCTACTGGGACGAGGGGGTGGTATTCGATCTGCGCGCGGGTACCGGTTCGGACGAACTGCTGATTGATTCCTTCGCCTATGAAGGGGAAACCGAACTGGATGGCGGAGATGATCTCAGCGCGGACGATGGTTTTGTCGATACCCTGACTTTCGTGCTGGATCACGAAGTCGACGGTCGGCAGATTCGCAACTGGGAACGCATCATCATCGAAGGCAGTTCGAAAATGATCTTCAGCGGCCCGTTGGCCGTGGGCGGCGGTACCGACAGCAACGGTACCGAGCTGGGGCTCGACCTCTATTTTGGCAGCTGGATAGAGTTCCGCCCGGTAACCTTCAACCTGAGCGGCAATGTCCTGAATGCAGGCACCGTCAACCTGTGGGACAGCCGAATCAGTCGTCTCAACCTGCGTCGCAACGCCAACGGTGAATGGGGTAATTGGGTCGGCCGCGACGGACGCTTGTTTATCGACACGCAGCTGGATGGCAATGACTCTCCGACCGACTTTGTCACTATTGAGGGCGACACTTCCGGTAACTCGACACTGCGTGTCTACAACTTCAATGGCCGCGGCGCCCGCACAACTGGCAGCGGAATTCAGGTAATCGAGGTACAGGGCAACTCGGCCCCTGATGCCTTCGTGCTCGATGGTGACTACACCACCCGCGATGGACGCGAAGCCATCATCTCCGGTGCGTACGGTTATACCCTGCACCACAACGCGGTCGATCAGGCAGACGGCAACTGGTATTTACGCTCAACCCTGCCCGACAGTGGCGACCAGATCCGTTGGCAACCGGGGGCAATCGCCTACGAGAGTTACCCGCAGGTATTACGCTCCGCCAACCAAAGCCCAAGCTTGCGCCAGCGCGTTGGCAACCGATTCTGGATGGGCAGCAGCTTTCGCGACGTCGGCGTTTGCGACTATACACAGTCCGTCGAGCGCATGATTGATGATGGCGGTCCCTGGATGCGGATCGACGGCGGGCATCGAGAGATATCCCCGAGCACCAGTACCACCTCGGCAGAGTGGGACCAGGACTACTGGCAGGTACAATTCGGTTTCGACGAACCGCTGTGGTTTGGCGTCGCTGGTAATGCGCCGATCGGGGGTGTCGCCCTGCATTACGGACGCTCGTATACCGACACCAGCAGCTTTTTCGGCGACGGCAGTATCGACCTGGAATACTTCGGGGTCAGTGGCACCATGACCTGGTACGGGCTGGACGGCTATTACCTGGATGGACAGGTTGGCCTCAACTGGTTCAAGGCGGATATCGATGCCGACGACCTGCGCGATCTGGCGCGGGACAACGACGCTTTTGGTTATCGCCTCTCGATAGAAGGGGGCCGCAGCTTCAAACTGTGTGACTACTACTCGATCACGCCGCAAGCACAGCTCAGTTTCAGCGCGGAAGACGCCGATGAGTTCACTGACGTGTACAACACCCGGCTGTCCGACGTCGACAATAATGGGGCCCAGCTGCGTCTGGGCGTCTCTTTCGACCAGAGAATCTCCCGACGTAAAACCAGCCTGAACATGTTCGGTGACTCACCACTGGAGCGCATCGCTTATTACGCCGTACCCAGCCTGGTCTTTAACCTCAGCGACGAAAGCGATGTCGATGTCTCGGGCACCCGTCTCCTGCAGGAACCGGATGACTGGTACGCTACTCTGGATTTGGGCGCGACCTATGACGAGTGCGGGGATCAATGCTCCGTCTATGGGGAGCTGAACCTGGCCACCGGACTGGACAATTTTGGCGATAGCTATGAGGTCGGTGTGAAGTTTGGCGTGCGGATCAAGTGGTAGAACTGGCCGGGATTTGCAGTGACAGCGGCGCGCCCAAAATCTATGATGTGCGACGCAATTTCCAGACCCATCCAGTATGAGCTTCCGCAAGAAAAATCCCCCGACGAGAAGAGGCGGCGTAAAGCGTAAACCGCCACGTGTGCCGAATACGCGCCCGATTGTCACCATTGACCGACTCAGCCATGAAGTGCGCGGTATCGCGCAACTCGAAGGCAAAACCGTGTTCGTCGACAACGCGCTGCCGGGCGAAACGGTGCGCATGCGCTACACCTCCACCCGCTCCAAGTTCGACGAAGGTGTGGCCGAAGAAATTCTCGAAGCGTCATCCGACCGCTGCCAACCGCGCTGCCAGCATGCAGAAACGTGCGGTGGTTGCGCCCTGCAGTACATGCGCCCTGCAGCACAGGTCGCCGCCAAACAGGCAATCTTGCTCGATCAATTACACCGTTTTGGCAACGTCAGTGACCAGGCGCCCCCCGAAATCCTGCCGCCACTCGATTCGTCCCCGTTTGGTTACCGGCGCAAGGCGCGCCTGGGCGTACGGGCCTCGCGCAGTCGCGGCGTTGTCATTGGCTTTCGCGAAAAGCGCTCCAACAACCTGATCGATGTGCAGGAATGCCCGATCCTTGAATCCCGTCTCGAAGCCCTGCTGCCCGCCTTGCGGGCATTACTCACGGCCAGTGAAGGACGGGCCCAGATCACGCATGTGGAACTGGCCGCGGGAGATGATGACCAGGCACTGGTGGTACGCCACCTGCAACCGCTGAGCGAGCCTGACCGGCAACGCTGGCTGACCTTCGCACAGGAGCATCACTTGCAGCTCTTCCTGCAGGGCAGCGCAGAAGCGGCGAGCGCGGCCTCTGCCGACGACCGCTTGCATTACACCTTGCCGGCATTCAACCTCAATTTGGCATTCCATCCACAGGACTTCACCCAGGTAAACGGCGCGGTCAACGTGCGAATGATCGAATGCGCACTGGAACTGCTGGACCTGCAACCCGAGGACCGCGTGCTCGACCTGTTCTGTGGTCTCGGCAACTTCACCTTGCCCATCGCACGGCAAGCCCGAGAGGTGGTCGGGGTAGAAGGCGATGCGTCACTACTGCACCGTGCGCGTGAAAATGCGCAACGCAACCAGATAGATAACGCGCAGTTTTTCGCGGCCGACCTCACCCAGGACATTACGGGAAAACCCTGGGCCAAGGCGGGCTTCGACAAGATCCTGATCGATCCGCCGCGCACCGGTGCCATCGAAGTCGTACGCGTACTGGCGCGCTTTGCAGCCAAGAAAGTTGTGTACATCTCCTGCAATCCCGCCACCCTGGCGCGCGACACGGCGGAGTTACAGCAGCTGGGCTATCGGCTGGTGAAAACCGGCGTAATGGATATGTTTCCGCAGACCACCCACGTGGAATCCATTGCGTTATTCGAGCGCCGCTAGCCCATGATCACCGCACCGGCACCCTCGCACTGGGACAACCTGTTGTGGGCAGTCAGCGCACCATCACTCGTCACCGCCGATGCGGGTCTGCCGCTGCTATCGCCGGGACGCCGTCAGGCGCTGGCGGATTTTTTCCACAAGCCCGGCTGCCAGCAGGCGCTCGCGCCGCAACTGGAGGCGCGCTTTGCCGCGCGCGCACCGAGTCGCCTGGGCCTGTATTTCGAAGACTTGTGGGCGTTCGCGCTGGAACACCATCCTGACTACACCCTCATCGCGCGCAACCTGCCACTGCGGGAAGCCGGTCGTACTCTGGGCGAGCTGGATCTGCTACTGCACTACCTGCCGGATAACACGCTCGAACACTGGGAGCTGGCCGTGAAGTTTTATCTACAGGTCTGCGGGGCGTGCTGGGTGGGTCCGGGCCTGCGCGATCGCCTCGACAGCAAGCTGGCACGGTTGCAGCAGCATCAGTTCCCTGTTGCCGAAAGCGCTCAGGCACGGGCCGCCATTGCCAACGCAACCCCGGCACTTTGCACGGCGCCGCTTCGACAGTACCTGATTCTTCCCGGGAGGCTCTTCTGTGCATCTGCAGCATCCCATCACGACACCCGGAATGGGGACGTCGTCGGCGCGATC
Source organism: Microbulbifer sp. ABF4_148 (assembly GCF_056158985.1). Classification (NCBI taxonomy): domain Bacteria; kingdom Pseudomonadati; phylum Pseudomonadota; class Gammaproteobacteria; order Cellvibrionales; family Microbulbiferaceae; genus Microbulbifer; species Microbulbifer sp. ABF4_148. Next base: position 1,407,972 of record NZ_JBSWUI010000001.1, on the reverse strand, counting down.
TCTCCGAATCATCTCAACCCGGTGAGTCGCCAGTTCTGGTGGGATACCGTGCAGGGATTTCAGCATCGCTTTGGGCAATCCTCCCTGCGCTGGACCTGTCTGCCCCGCCTTGGCTGGCTGGCGGAATACACCGCCGGTGCCGGCAGCGAGGCGACGGGTTCCGCAGAGGCGTTATGCAACGCCCTGCCAGATCCTTTTCTGCGCCCGGTGTGCATCGCCGCTTTTACACCTGACGGCGAAGCGTGTCGCGGGTTTCTGGTACCGGATGACTGGCCCCAGGCAGCTCGGGCCAAGGTATTCACCAACTGATTGCACGTCTTCTCTTGACTTGGATCAGGTTTTGAATAGAATTTTCAGAAATTTCTGAAAATTCAATAGGCCATGAAGTTAACCAGTCAAGCGCAGGCCTTCGTCCTGCACTTCGGCGAGATGGGCAGTCGCTGGGGATTTAACCGCACGGTGGGGCAAATGCTCGCCCTGCTCACGATCCACGAGGCACCCCTCAATGCCGATCAGCTGGCCGAAGCGCTCAAGGTCAGCCGTGGCAACGTCAGCATGGGCCTGAAGGAACTGCAGTCCTGGCGACTCATCGAGCTCCGCCATAAACCGGGCGACCGCAAGGATTATTTCACCAGTGCCGGCAGTATCTGGGATATGGCACGCACCGTCTTCGAGGAGCGCCGTCGGCGTGAACTCGATCCAACCCTCACGCTGCTGCGCCAGCTGCTCCTGAACAGTTCCGATGACAGCGAGAACCCCGAAGCCAACGCCGAGCTGGCGCGTATCCGCGAGGTCTACAGCCTGCTGGAACAACTGGAGCAGTTTGCCGATACCCTGGGAAGACTGAGCGAAAACGACCTGGCCCAATTGATGAAACTGGGGTCCGGGCTGAGCAAAGTCCTGTCGCTGCGCGATCGCCTCACTGGCAAGGACAACGATTCCCCATCTGATGGCCACAGCACAGGAGGCTCTTCCGGCGCCGGGCGCTGAGTCGCACCCGCCGCCCCATTGTGTTTTTCCCCCAGGGCGTGCCGCAGCTTCTATTCTTGGGACTCTTTCTCTCTGAATCCGGGCGCCCAAAACAACTCTGAGGTTGCCATGTTAGAAACTCTGATGCTGTCGCGTATCCAGTTCGCCGCCAATATCAGCTTTCATATCCTGTTTCCCACGATCACCATCGCCCTGTGCTGGTTCCTGTTTTTTTTCAAGGTGCGCTACGACATTACCGGTCATGAAGTCTGGATGCGCGCCTACCGCTTCTGGGTCAAGATCTTTGCCCTCACTTTTGCACTGGGTGTCGTCAGCGGGATCACCATGTCCTTCCAGTTCGGCACCAACTGGCCCGGGTTTATGGAGACCGTCGGCAATATTGCCGGGCCACTTCTGGGCTACGAGGTGCTCACTGCCTTCTTCCTGGAAGCCACCTTCCTCGGGATCATGCTGTTCGGCATCCATCGTGTACCCTCGAAGGTCCATACGTTTTCCGCACTGATGGTTGCCGTTGGCACCACGCTGTCGGCATTCTGGATCCTCGCGCTGAACTCCTGGATGCAAACGCCCACGGGCTATGAAATGCGTGACGGGGTGGCCTTCCCGCTCAGCTGGATGGAGATCATTTTTAACCCCTCTTTCCCCTATCGATTCACCCACATGCTGTTGGCATCCGGCCTGACGGCCGCATTCTTTGTCTGTGGGATATCCGCCTATCGCATCCTCAAAGGAGACAAGAAACTCGCCCCTCGCCTGGCCATGCGCATTGCCCTGGTTGTGGCCGCCATCCTGACACCGATCCAGGCCTTTGTGGGCGACCAGCATGGCCTGAACACACTGGAATATCAGCCGCAAAAAATTGCCGCCATTGAAGCGATCTGGGATACCGAACGCGGCGCCCCTCTCCTGCTGTTCGCTATCCCGGATGAAAAGGAACAAAAAAACCATCTGGAAATTGCCATTCCCAAGATGGCGAGCCTGGTACTGACCCATGAACTGGACGGTGAATTAAAAGGGCTGAAAGACTTCGAGGGCAACCATCCACCGGTGAAGCCTCTGTTCTTCGGGTTCCGGGTCATGGTGGGTATCTGGCTACTGATGTTCACGGCCGCCTGGCTCGGGGTTTACTACACCCGCAAGCGACGCGAAGCGCCGGGATGGTTCTTAAAATCCCTGGTCGCCATGACCTTTTCTGGTTGGGTGGCGACACTGGCAGGCTGGTATGTCACGGAAATTGGCCGCCAGCCCTGGCTGGTCAATGGTGTATTGCGCACCGCCGATGCCGTAACCCCCCTGGCCTCCCCCAATGTCGGACTGACGCTCACACTGTATCTGTCGGTTTACGCGTTGCTCATGTGGGCATACATCCACACGCTGCGCGTGATGGCGAAGAAAGCGGTTCATATCGAAGAGTTTGAAACCCGCTCACCGGTCGTCGAGGGTAGCCTGACCAACCTGCCAGGCAAAGCCGAGGAGGGCGCCGCATGATCAGTTTAAATCTGCTGAGCACCGCACCGCTCGCGGCAATTGATGCCGCTGCCCTGTGGGCCGGAATCACCAGTGGCACCGAGGCGCCGATGCACGACTGGCTGCCCGTAGTGTTTATTGGCCTGATGGGGCTCGCCATCATCATCTATGCGGTACTCGACGGTTATGACCTGGGTGTCGGCATCCTGCTGCCAATGCACAAGGAAGACGAAGAGCAGCGAGACACGATGATCGCATCCATTGGGCCATTCTGGGATGCCAACGAGACCTGGCTGGTACTCGGTATTGGCATACTGCTGATTGCTTTCCCGGATGCCCATGGACTCATCCTGATGCATCTGTATCTGCCCGTCGCACTGATGCTGGTCGGCCTGATTCTGCGCGGAGTGGCATTCGACTTCCGCGCGAAGGCGGGTGTAGACCACAAGCTCACCTGGGACCGTGTATTTAAAGCCGGATCACTGATGACCGCACTGAGCCAGGGTTACATGCTGGGGAAATATGTCATCGGCTTTGACGCGGGCTGGCAGGGGGTCGGTTTTGCACTACTCAGTGCACTCTGCGTAACGGCCGCGTACAGCTATATCGGCGGTAGTTGGCTGGTGATGAAAACAGAAGGCCGCCTGCAACAGCGCGCCGTGTTCTGGACCAAACATGCGGGTCGACTGGCACTCCTTGGCGTGGTTGCCGTGTCACTGGTCAACCCCCTTGTGAATCCTGGCGTCTTCCAGCGCTGGTTCAATTTTCCTCTGGTGATGTTTGTTCTGCTGATCCCCGCGATGTGCTTTACCGCCTTCCTGTTCAATGATCGGCTGCTATCCCGCATGCCGTTCAGCGACGATCGCTATTGCCGGATGCCATTCCTGCTTTGCGTTTGCGTATTCATCACCTGCTTCATCGGCCTGGCGTTCAGCTTTTTCCCGGACATTGTCCCCGGCGAAATGACGATCTGGGAAGCCGCCAGTGCAAGAGAGTCACTTCGCTTTATTCTTGTCGGTGCCGTCCTGGTGATCCCGGCCATTCTCGGCTATACGATTTTTTCTTATCGCGTTTTTCAGGGAAAGGCAACGGAACTCCGCTACCACTAATCTCACTGAAACATCAGTACAAACTCTGCGAAAGCCCCGGACTTTTTCAAAACCGAAGATAGCTTCGGGGTTTTCCGAATATAAATTCAGTATTTTTCTTTCCGCTTATTCCCGCACGAAAATTTGTGACTTCGCTTTCAAAAGCGTGAACCAGTTGACGAATTTTCCGAGGAAAAAATCTCATTAAACTTTCCTTGCCGCACGAACCTTTATAACATCATCTCGACCACCCAAAAAAAACGGTCGGAGCCGCATAAAAAAATAATCAAGGCTCTTTGCGCTTACTCAAAAAGTAAGCGCTAGTGGTCCATGCGGAAATTTTTTAACAAAGGCGCACAGCCAAGGTCTTCAGATCAAGGCGAGGAAGCGCAGGAATCGTGGTTCTATTTCAAGCTTTCTCAATGCAGAGCTGGACAGATTGGCGAAGCGCTCTGTTACATCATTTCCGCATGGACCACTAGTACAAACAACGAACCGGAACACTTGATACCGGGTTTGGAGGCTTTGCAGATCATCACCTTTCGGCCTCAATGATTGCATATGCATGCATGGCGTGAACTTCGCAACGCGATGGGTTCAGGCCATTCGTCGGAAACTCAAGCGCATTAACAACGATGACAACGCGCGCTTGAGTTTGTAGAAATCAAGGAAGAAATCCTGAACACCCAGTCAGGCTCGTTGACTGGCAGTACAGGACACTTTACAAGGAGCGGAAACGTGAAAGCATCTTTCCAGGCCGACCCCAACGGCCGCCCCAGCCCCCTTCCCCGCAAGCCACAACGGAAAAACGGCTACGAAAAGTACGAGCGACTGCTGGATGCACTCGAGCATTTACTGAATTTTCGCGAGGCCAGTGAAATCACCCTGGCCGACATGAGTAATGCTGCCGGCGTTCCGACGGCTTCGGTGTATCATTTTTTTCCCTGCAAAGACGCGGCGCTGATCGCCTTGACAGAGCGGCTGCTTCAGGTGCGTCTCGATGTTTCTGCATTACTGCCAGAAGAAACGGAATGGTATTGCTGGGAATCACTGCTGGAACATCTCTGCGATCGCTTTCTCGCATACTTCAAGAAAAAACCCGCACTGGAAAAAGTGCGCTTTGGCCCCAAAACCAGCTGGGCCGTGCGCAACCTCATTGTTGAAAACAATGAGTTACTCGCTGAAATCACCTATCGCGCTTTCAGCCAGTCGTTTGCGTTGCCCGAGTCCCGCGACTGGCTGGGCCGCTTCACCCTCGCGATTACCATCAGCGAGTCATTCTGGTCCCTGGCCTATACGCGCAACGCGCGCATCGACGAAACCTATGCAAGCGAGGCCAAGATGGCTGCGATTGCGTATTTGAGAACGTATATTGGCGCGCAACTGGAGCCTCTCGGGCAACCGCTACTCACTCCGCCCCCAACGGAAGCACGCACACAGGCTGCCAAATAAGTCCGGTCCGGCAACGATACAGAGCGTGACAATGGGCTGCTGTTCTAGAGGTGCCCGGTCTTGACGTAGATCAGCGCTCCATCGGGCCCGGTATAGGGCGTATGGTCGCTGAAATGCGGACTGCGGATCCAGCTCCCTTGCGGATAGCTGCCGTGTTCATCGTGGAAAGTCCCTTCGAGCACCAGGATCTCTTCGCCGCCCGGATGGGTGTGACGCTGAAAGTGGGTGTTGGGTGCCCAGCGGACCAACGCCACCCGTTCACTTTCGAGCTCATGCAAGGGGAGAACCTGTAGCCCGGGCACCAGGCCGGGGAACCACTGGGCGCCGACGGTATCGATCACCGCCCGATCAGTTTCGCGCTCACTATGCTGATGCAACTTGACGAATATCGTGCACCCCTCGCCGCCGACACTGGGGCGATGACTGGAACCGATCGGGTTGCGGATATAGGTACCGACCGGGTAGCGACCGTGCTCGTCGGCAAATTCACCCTCGAGCACGAGTATCTCCTCACCCCCGCCGTGGACATGGGCCGGGAAGTCCGAGTCTGGCGCGTAGCGAACAATCGAGGTCGCCCGGGCGACCTCTTCGCCGATGCGGTCCAGCATCATGCGCTCGATCCCCGCCGTGGGCGAGCTCACCCAATCGTACTCTTCTGGCAGTACAACCACCCTCTGACCAAAGTCCGCATTAATTCTCACGCTACTGTTGCTCCTGGCTGACTCGCGCTCCACTGGCGCTTCTGATGACCTCGGCGAGGCATCCGAAGGTCCGCATCCTAACACTGTGTCAACCATCACAAAAATTGGCGCGACAACGGTCAACGACGTTTCCAGCGGCCTCTATAGGTACAGATGTACAGGATGTTTTCCACTATTGGCGCCTAAAATCACCTGGAAAAGGAGGACCCTGATGGCGATGATCGACGCCCACACCCTGCACGCCGACTTCCCTCACTTCCGCGATCGCATCCGCCAACTGCTCAGCAGTGACCCGGAGTTCTGCATTGCCTGCGACGAATACCATCAACTCGACAAGAAGATCCGCGGGCTGGAAGCGAGTGGCATCGCGACAGACGACGGTCACTTCACCTGGCTAAAACACCGGCGGGTCCAGATGAAGGATGCGCTGTACCGGCGCCTTTGCCAGGAAGAAGCCGGGACCGAAGCCTGACAAATGACTGACTCGCCGCGCGACAGGTGCCATGGACGCCAATTGCGCACCCATCTTCCTGCTCGCCGGCATGATAACCATCTAAACTATAGGAGTAGGCGCCAGCAGGTGCCTACCCCTATTCCTTTTTCCCCGGAGGAACCGCCGATGCAGATTGCGTCACACGCCCTGGAAGTCGACTTTCCCGAGTACCTGGAAGTCATTAACCGACTGAATCAAGAAGACCTGCAATTCAAGAGTGAGAATGAGGCCTACTGCAAACTGGACAAACAGATTCGCAGTCTTGAGGAACGGGGCGTAGCTACGGACGACAACCATTTCAACGCACTCAAGATTCAGCGGGTGCATATGAAAGACCAGCTCTATCGCCGAATTACCGACAGCGTGACGCATCACTAAACGCTGACCGGCAACCGAGCATTCCGACCCATTGGCGGTCTCACCCCATCAGGGACCGCCAGCGGGCAGGCATTTTTCGAAGCCTGTACTCAGGTAATTCCGTTACCTTGGCAACCCGGCTGCCGGGTGTAATATCACCCGCCGCAGACTTGCGACTGCGCATGATCAATACCCGCTCGGTAGAACGCGCGACGCCATAGCACTACATAACCGGAGCTCCCCTAACGTTGCCCTCACTCTCTCTTGGGGAGGTCATCGTCGATGCTGACAATCCGATCCCCATAAAAAAAGTGGCTCTGGCCTTTCAGGGCCTCCGGTAGCTCACCATCGTGACTCCGGCGAACCAGCAGCTGGGAGACCACTCGCCAGTCTGCTTTGTTGCTGTTAAACAGCGTGTCCCCGCAGCGCGAACAAAAGTAGCGGCGCATTTGCTTTTCCGGGTGCTGAAAGACTTCGATCAGGTCTTCCCCCTGGAGAACCTCCACATTGTCTTTCTCATAGGCATCCACCGAGTGGTAAGGCACCTTGAGAAAACTGCGACAATCTTCGCAGTGACAAAAACCCCGCACCTTGGGCGGTCCACTTAATTCAAACACCACCCCACCGCAGTCACAGCTGGCCCTGTACTTTTCTGACATCGTCAATACTCCTTGCTTCTGCATGGCACGTTAGATGCAGCAGCTTTATACAGCCGCGGGAAAAACCCGATCCAGATGTTCATCAAGCCGCACAAAGTCCCGTTCAATCTCCGGGTTTTTCATTACGTCATGACAGGAAAATGTCTTCAATGGCGACATTCCAAAAAACTTGAAGTTGAGGTGCATCGGCAAAAATAGCTCATCCACACTGCGCCCCGAAAAGAATGCCTCGCTGGCATCACTGAATGCCTCCCGCGGTGCATTAAAGGTAATGGAAAGCATGTATTTCTTGCCGGTTAATACTCCGCCGAGGCCATAGTTTTCCTTGGGCGCCTCCCGATGCCGGCCGTCGCCATCACACATGCGACCGTCCATACCGGCGGAATACACGAAGTCCATATACTTTTTGAAACTCCAAGGCACCCCCATCCAGTTACACGGCGTCTGCAGCACCACCACATCGGCCCAGCGATGTCGTTCCACCTCCTCATCCACGTCGTAGGTATCTTTCATCGTCGTATGTTGGAACGCATAACCCTTTTCAGTCAGCTTTTCGGTAATTCTCGCTGCCATGGAGCGATTCAGGCGCCCCTCCGCAAAGGGGTAGGCCTCATGCGCATTAATCAGGAAGACGTTCTTCATTGGTGGTCCATTGGTCTTGCTCGAACGATGACTGGCGCTACGGACGGCGCCACAAGATGCAAAGAGCCTAGGACATTCACGCTGTCATTCGCTGCAACTGGCAGCATTAACCACAACTGTTATGATGAGAGCACTACCCGGTAGAGGTGTTGAGGTTGCGCCGGGAATTACACCCGATTACACGAAAAACAACGACCTCGCACGCTATGAGCCAGATCTTTGCCGAACTCCGCCGCAGAAACATATTCCGTGTGGCAGGCGCGTATGTTGTCATCAGCTGGGTGCTCATCCAGATTGCCGTAGCGATCGAGGCCCCCCTCAGCTTGCCGAACTGGACCGATACCCTGGTCATTACCCTGCTCGCTCTCGGTCTGCCCATCACATTGATCTTTACCTGGGCTTTCGAGATCACCCCGGAAGGGGTGCGCCGCAGCAGCGATTCCGACGACGCTGCAGGCGATGGAAACGGGCGTATCGCCGACTGGGCTCTGGCGTTGACGCTGCTGGCGTTTATCGGGTTTTTCGCCTGGTCACGGCTTGTCCCTGATACCGCCACCTCTGCGGTAGCCAGTGAAGGGACTGCACCGTCCATTGCCGTCCTGCCTTTCGCAGATATGTCCCCACAAAAGGATCAGGAGTATTTTTCCGACGGTATATCAGAAGAGATACTGAATGTCCTCGCCAAAACCCATGGCATGAAAGTCGCTGCGCGCACTTCATCCTTTGCCTTCAAAGGCCGCGATCAGGACATTCGCGAGATTGGCAGGTTGCTCGATGTCGCCCATGTGCTGGAGGGGTCGGTACGAAAGTTTGGCGATCGCATCCGCATTACCGCCCAGCTCATTCGCGTCGACAATGGTTACCACCTCTGGTCCGAAACCTATGACCGCGACCTGCGGGATATCTTTGCGGTACAGGATGAAATCTCGGCGCAAATCCAGCATGCCATGCGGCTCCACCTGCTGGGCGATGTAGAGACACCGGCCCGCGCAGAATCGGAATTTCTCGCCACCGACAATATGGAAGCCTACGACCATTTTCTGCGTGGCAAGCACTTGATGGCGAAACGCACCGGCAAGGATCTGGAGGCTTCCGCGGAAGAATTCCGCAGGGCAGTCGAACTGGCTCCGCAGTTCGCCCGTGCACATTCCATGCTGGCGATCAACTATATGCTGCTGAGGCAGGGTTTTTCTACCTACGGGTCTCTCAGCAGTACTGAAGCGCGTGAACTTGCGCAGCCACATATTACCGTCGCGCGCGCACTTGCACCGGACTTACCTGAACTGCATGCTATTGAATACTTTCTCTCAAAGGATCCCAAACGCGCTCTCACCGGGCTCAACCGAGCCATCGAGCTCAACCCAAATTATGCGGAAGCCATTATGTGGCGCGCGTTGGTTCAGCTGAACCAGGGTGACAACGACGAGGGGTTCAAGGGGTTGGAAGCAGCAAGGAAGGTAGATCCCCTGTCGCTGGTGATTAACGGAAATCTGGCAAATATACATGCACGCTCCGGTAATCTTGGTGAAGCCCAACGCGCGATCGAGTCGATGCGTATTGTCGATCCCAATTCCGTACGGACTCTCTGGGCCGAAGTCACTGTTGCCATGCTCAGTGGCGATTTTGAGTCGGCCTTGCTAAAGGGCATCAGAGCGGATAGGACAGGCAAGCTCTCCCTGGTGCAGCGATACTGGCTACATGATTTCCTCTTGGGCCTCGACCTGCCCCCCAGTCTGATTGTCTCTCCCGGCCCCGACAGCGACTTCTGGCGGGCATTTGAGCACTGGGACAACGGCGAGCTTGGCCTCGCGCTAGCCGCCAGTAAAACCTACCTGGAGCACAACCCGAATGCGCCCTTCGCGAAAACTCAGCTCGCGGCTTTGCAGGTCCTCAATGGCAATGAGTCGATTGCGCGACAACTGTTCGAAGAAATGATCGCGAAAGGCAATCATCGCGAATTGCCGCCGTGCTGGACGCCTCTGCAAATGACGCTGGTCAAATTGAACTTGCGTGATCAACTGGATAAAACCGCTGAACTTTGCGCAATCATGCTCGCTGCACCACCAGACTGGGAAGTGGCCCAGCGAGCATTCGGGTTTCATGCCATTCGGGGTAATCACGACCAGGCAATAGCCGAATTGACACGCTCTATGGAACTTGGAGCACCCATGCTCTCCCCAATTTTCGCAATGGCGCTCCCTTTTATCGAGGAACATCCCGAGCTACCAGCGATATTAGGGGAACTGGAGCAACGCCAGAAAGCCGAACGCAAACGCGCGCTCCTCACCCTGCAGCAGGCATATCCAGACCTCTATGCCAAAGTACAGTCGCGGGACGCAACGGCGGCGACGCATTGAGGAAAAGAGAGCGCGTGCCAAAACGGCTACCCAGGTGCGTTATGCTTGCCAGGCCGCCAGTGCCGCCACAGCGGCAGCAATCAACAGGGCAATGGCCCAGATCAGATCAAAGTTGATCCAGTGGCGCCGTAAGATAGAGAGGCCCACGTAGCGATACACCAGCATTGCGGTTAGTCCCATCACCAGCAGCATCGCCACGCTGTGCAGGAGAATGGCGAGTGGTACATTCAAGTCGTGATGCAGATGCCCCGCATGGTGCCCTTCTGCTTCCGCCATACCCAACAGGATCGGCGCGACCATCAGGCCAGCGCCATGCGCGGTCGCCATCAGGAAAGACCACAGAAACAGATCTTTGCCCCCGACTTTCATGCCCACCCAACGCGGATGTCGATAGTAATTTCGCAGCTTGTAGAGCCCGAACACTAGTAGCAGGCCGGCGGTGATCCACTGCAGAACATCGACCGAGATCCAGCGTAGTCCCAGCCACAATAGTGCTGCCGTCACTGCAATCGCCAGTGCATGCCCGGCAGCAATTGGCAGCAGCGATAGCCAGATCACCTGTTCGCGCTGCTGCTGCAGCCCCAGTGACAGCGCGAACAGCCAGCCCATGCCGGGATTTAGCCCATGGAAGGCGCCAAAGCCGAGCATCGCCAACCAGGGTGCCAGTCCCCACATTGAGTCCTCTCCCACCGGTCAGGACGGATAACAAAAAGAATCCGTGGAGGCATCGCCACCTTCCAGGCGGACCTGATGCACCCGCGTCTCGCCGAAGTCGATAAAGAAGTCCGGATCGAGGGCCATGCCCCCACCGTCCTCAACGCTGACCTTCACCATCCAGCCCCCCATTTTGTCCGGGTAAAACTGATCGTCGACGCTGCTGTACAACGAATTGGTGAAATACACACGCTTGCCATCCCGGCTGATCTCGACCATTTGCGGCCCACCCAGTAACGGCCCCGGCGCCTTTGGATGACCGGCTTTCCGTACAATACCGCCGATACAGACCTTGCCGGTGAGTGTGGGCTGGAACGGATCGGAAACGTCGTACTGGTGCAGTTCGCCCGTGCCCCAGCAAGACACATACAGGTACTGATCATCGAGTGACAGGTCGATATCACTGACCAGCGGTGGTACCGCACCAAACTCTTTCAGCGCTGGCGGCAACTCATCCGCTTCGGCGGGCACAGCGGGGATGCTGATGACCTTGTCGGCTTGCCACTCATCGCCCTGACGGTGCCACAGCCAGATAGAAGCCGACAGATCTTCAGTGCTGATCACCACGCCGGCGAAGCCATACGTCTTTTTCGGATCATGGGCCGGGCGCAGTTCCAGCGCCATCTGGTGCGACGCACCCAGGTCTATGGATTGGGTGAGTTTGCGCTTACGCAGATCCCAGAAGTGGATGCGGTGGCCATATTTATTTGCCAGCAGGTCCTCCAGCACCAGTCCATTCTCAAACTGCGACGGTTTGCCCCACTCACTACTGATCAATACATCCTCGGCGAGGTGCCACCAGAAGTCATAGGCCAGCTCCTGATCTCCCCGGTCAATTTCCCACGGGCCAATCACGTCGAAGCTGAAATGATCCAGTAGGAAGATCCCGCCCGGGCCATCGTCGCCATTGGGGCCACCCATTGCACTCACATAAATCGCATCGGGTCCGCAATGTACGGTATGTGGCCGGGAGTAACCCGCGCGTGCCACCACCTCTTCGGGTTCGATAATTTTGGTGATATGCGGCTCACGGGGATCCGGACGGGTATCGATGATGTACAGGCGCGAGCTACGCAACCCTGGCACGATCAGGTAGCGCCTCTCCAGGTGGGGATGGGGTGCATAAGGACAGAGCGCAGAGCTACAGGCGTTCCAGCCGAAGTGATGCAGCTCGTCACCTGTGTCAGGTAATTCAAGGGTATACACCACCTCGCCGTATTGATCCGAGTCAGGATCCAGGTCGACCACGCAGATACCATCGGGGGCATCGTTGCGGCCAACGTTGAGCGCGGCAACATAGGCAAACCGCTCTGGCGGCGCCTGCATTGCCATTTTGGCCGACGGGTAAAAGGTCGGGTCCGGCTTCCACAGGGCCATGGGCACACTCCTTTGCATTCGCAGAATGGCAAGGAGTATAGGTGCCCACAGTCCCTCGGGTTTCGATCAACCTTTCAGGAGGAAGTCTCCGTGGAAACGCAAATGCTGCTCGATAAAAGAAGCGATAAAGAAGTAGCTGTGGTCGTAGCCGGCATGATGCTCGATACGTACCGGGAAGCCGGCAGCTTCCGCTGCGGCCGCCAGCGCCTCCGGCTTCAGCTGCGTCGACAGGAACGCATCATCATCCCCCTGTGAAACCAGTACCGGCAGTCGGACATCGGCCTGCGCCAACAAGATCGAAGCGTCATATTCACCCCAGGCGGCTTTATCTGCGCCCAGGTAGTGGCTAAATGCTTTCTCACCCCAGGGGCAATCACTCGGATTGCAAATTGGGCTGAACGCAGAAATCGACGTATAGCGGTCCGGGTTGCGCAAACCAATCACCAACGCGCCATGCCCGCCCATGGAGTGACCGCTGATCGCCCGTCGATCGGTCACCGGGAAATTGGCTTCCACCAACGCCGGCAACTCATTCACGACGTAATCGTACATGCGGTAATGGTCGCGCCAGGGCGCCTGGGTGGCATTGACGTAGAAGCCGGCGCCCTTCCCCAGATCATATTCCGCATCATCCGCCACACCGTCACCGCGGGGGCTGGTATCCGGTATGACCAGGGCAATACCGAGTTCCGCCGCAACCCGCTGCGCCCCGGCCTTTTGGCTGAAGTTTTCATCGGTACAGGTCAGGCCCGAAAGCCAGTAAAGGACCGGCACCCGCGCCCCGCGAATTTGCTCTTCGGCCTCCCGCTCGACAACCGGCGGCATAAAGATCGCAAAGCGCATCTCGCAACCAAGTACTTCGGAACGATGACGATACTGGCGCTGCACGCCATCGAAGCTTTTGGTACTGCTGACTAACTCAAGACTCATTCTTATTCTCTTTCTGCCAAGGGTTACTGGTAGTGAATCACACTGCGAATGCTCTTGCCTTCATGCATCAGGTCAAATGCCTCGTTGATCTGATCCAGCGGCATGGTGTGGGTAATAAAATCCTGCAGGGGTATTTCACCGGCCAGGTAGCGCTCAACATAACCGGGCAACTCCGTACGCCCCTTGACACCCCCGAATGCAGTGCCGCGCCACACGCGACCGGTCACCAGCTGGAATGGGCGAGTACTGATTTCCTGCCCGGCACCGGCGACACCAATAATGACGGACTCACCCCAGCCTTTATGGCAGCATTCCAGTGCAGAACGCATCACATCCACATTGCCAATGCACTCAAAAGAATAATCGACACCGCCATCGGTTAAATCGACGATCACTTCCTGAATAGGCTTGTCGTAATCCTTCGGGTTAATACACTCAGTAGCGCCGAGCTTTTTGGCCAGATCGAATTTACTGGTATTGATGTCCACCCCAATAATGCGCTCGGCGCCCGCCATGCGCGCGCCGATCACTGCCGACAGCCCGATACCACCCAGGCCAAAGACAGCAACACTGGAACCCGGCTCCACATTCGCGGTATTCATGACCGCGCCCATCCCGGTGGTAACACCGCAACCCAGCAGGCAGACTTCTTCCAGCGACGCTTCCGGATTCACTTTGGCGAGGGCGATTTCCGGCAGCACGGTGTACTCGGAAAAAGTGGAAGTCCCCATATAGTGAAAAATGGGCTCACCGTTGATGGAGAACCGCGTAGTGCCGTCCGGCATCAGTCCCTTGCCCTGGGTTGCGCGAATCTTCTGGCAGAGATTGGTTTTGCCCGACAGGCAAAATTTACACTCGCGACATTCGGGCGTGTACAGCGGGATGACATGATCCCCGACCGCCACGCTGGTGACACCCTCACCAACCGACTCCACAATACCGCCGCCTTCGTGCCCGAGAATAGCGGGGAAGATGCCCTCCGGATCTTCGCCGGAAAGCGTGAAGGCATCGGTATGGCACACCCCGGTCGCCACCAGCCGGATACGTACTTCACCAGCCTGGGGCGGTGCAACTTCCACCTCTTCGATCGAAAGTGGAGCGCCTGCCTTCCAGGCAACCGCCGCCTGGCACTTGATGGAATCTGCCATATTTCTCTCCCTGAATCACCGTGTGGATTACGCCGAAACGCGTTTTAACTGTTGCTCTCCATCATACGCAGGTTAGCTACGCTCCGGGGTTGATTTTAGCGCCATCAAGCCCGCATCAGAATCGCACCAAAATTGGCTGCTCGCACCAACATATGGCAAAAATGACCTTCAAAATCCCACATCAAAGCAATAATTTCCCGAGCGCTACCCCGGCTCGCACCAAGATCAGACCAGGTTTTGCCTTAATTTGGGCAGGTCCCAGCTAACGAAAAACATCGGTAAATCAGGGCTGAAAAGGCATTAAGCGTACGCAGTGTGGCGCAAAACTTATCGAGAAGTCGCAAGTTTGGTGCACCGTTTGCACCACAAAAGGGAAAGCGAATTTGAGGGGACAGAATTTTGGACAATCGCGACTGGTTAATGCGCTCCGATGCGCTCACGATTTTGCGTAAACTACGCAAACGCCTATTGGCCGAATTCGACATCAACCTGCGTTTTGCCGATTACCAGTTCGAGGCGCAACTCTCAGAACTGAAAGAGAAAACGGTCGACACCGAAACCCAGGCCCTGATCGCGCAACTCGAGAGCTTGCGTGGTGAAACCTTCGGGGACGACACCAGCAATACCCGGATGTACCGCGGGCAGATGGTGGCGGAAACAAGCCAGCCGAAGAAAGATATTTACGAACTGATCTACGGTGATGACCTGAGCCAGCACGATCCTTCAAAGCGCAAACCAACCCAGACCACCAGAATGTACCGCGGTAAGCCCGTGGTAGCGGGTGAACCTGTCACCACCTCGAGTCGATCCGCCACCGCAAAAACCTATCGCGGCAGTGTCGTGTCATCCTCCTGACAGCGATCAACCGGACTTCTTGACGAACTTCGTCAGGATGACGATGCGCTGGCCGTTCACCCGGCCTTCGATGTGCTCCGGGTTATCGGTGAGACTGATGCCACGCACTGCGGTGCCACGCTTGGCCACCAGGCTGGTCCCTTTCACATCCAGATCCTTGATCACTGTGACAGTGTCACCCGCCTGCAGTAGCACCCCGTTGCAATCGCGGTGTTCGGGCAGGTCTTCCGCTTGCAGCGGCGCATCCGCTTCCGCCCATTCGCGCAGATCTTCATCCAGATACAGCATATCGAGCAGGTCTTGCGCCCAGGTCTCTGCACGGAGTGCATTCAACAGTCGCCAGGCCAGCACCTGCACCGCCGGCACCGGGCTCCACATACCGTCAGACAAACAGCGCCAGTGCGCTGTATCTGACGTCGGGTTACCTTCGAGCAGGCCACGACAGGTGCCGCACGCCAGAATCCGGGCATCCGCCTGCCCCTCGGACGCGGGGAGGTCGTAGACGCCAAGCGCTTCGTCAGAACGACAGAGCTCACAACGGTTGCCACCGCGCTCTGCCAGCTGCTGATCAATCCCCATATGCATTACCTCAACCACGTCTTTTGAACGGCGCGGATTATGCGCCGGCGCGCACAAGATGCCAATCCGATTTGCTTATTCTAAAGCCTACGCTGCGCAATCTCCGGGGCGCGGAAGCACATGTCTATAATTTGAGGCACGCAACGCGCTCTGCAACCAACACAGCAACAGGGCCAAATCGGGGAACACTACAAGTTTCATGGATGTACGCCGCAGGATTCCCCTGCAACCTGTTCGGGCCGTCGTCGCAGTTTTGCTGGTCGTATCCTGCATGCTTGCCGGTGGGTGCAGCTGTCACTACACCTATCGCGACGGGAACGGCTACCCGCCCAAAAAAGACCTCTCGCAAAGTATCTCCCCCAGCCTGTCGGCGGCAATGCAGGAGAGCGGTTTTCCGCCCATGCCTCCGCGCCAGAAAAGCCACTATCTCGAGCCAGCGCCAGATA
This sequence comes from Microbulbifer sp. ABF4_148, assembly GCF_056158985.1. Lineage (NCBI taxonomy): Bacteria > Pseudomonadati > Pseudomonadota > Gammaproteobacteria > Cellvibrionales > Microbulbiferaceae > Microbulbifer > Microbulbifer sp. ABF4_148. The sequence goes on along the minus strand of NZ_JBSWUI010000001.1, from coordinate 1,391,717 downwards.
CCCGTATCGCCGCGCGCACTGCCGAGCTGAATGCAGACATGGCCCCTCTGAGCGGTGTCTATCCGCTGACATCTGCACACAATGCCCTCGCCGCCAGACTCTCTGCCATTCGCGCTGCCAGCAGCAGCATCGACATCCAGTATTTTATTTTCCGTCGTGACGAAACCGGCCTGCTACTCACCCATGAGCTTATCGATGCAGCCGATCGCGGCGTGCGTGTTCGTTTCCTGCTGGATGATTTCACCACCGGGGACGCCGACCAGCTGCTGGCCGGACTCGAGTATCACCCGAATATTGAAATCCGCCTGTTCAACCCCTTCCCCCATCAACACTGGCGGAACCTGGAGTTGTTAAAGGATTTTTGCCGGCTGCACCGCCGCATGCATAACAAGTCTTTCACCGTCGACAATCGCATCAGCTTTATCGGCGGGCGCAACCTGTCGAACAAATACTTTGGCATTGATCGCAAATACGTGTTCGGGGACCTGGACCTGATCAGTGTGGGCCCGGTGGTGGGCAAAATATCCCATCAGTTTGATATCTACTGGAACAGTCCGTTCAGCTACCCGGTAGATGCCATTATCGAGTCCACCGCAGCGGAGCGACAAAGGCTCGTTGCAGAGCTGGAGCACAACGCGCACGAATTGCTGGCCACGGACTACGGCCAGAGCCTGGAAAGCTCACGCCTGTTCACCGCACTGAAGAATGACCGGGATCTCTGGTATCGCGGCAAGGCCCGACTGCTGGTTGATCCACCAGAAAAAATACTCGAGCCTGAGGACCTGAGTATCGGCCATGCCTCGGCAGCGCTGTTACGGGAAATAGCGTCCGCCACCGAAGAGCTGATCATCATCTCCCCTTATGTGTTGCCGGACACCAGATTCCTCGATGCGATCCTGTCTGCACGAAAACGTGGAGTCGAGGTCTACATCCTCACCAACTCCCTGTCCTCCACCGATGTGGTGTTTGTGCACGGGGCCTATCGCAAGTATCGCCGCCCACTCCTCAATGCCGGAGTCCACTTGTATGAGATGGCGAACAACCTGACATACAAGCTGGACAACTGGAGTGGTGAGTCCAAGTCCCTGCTGCACGCCAAGTTATTCGTCGTGGACCGTAAAACTCTGTATGTGGGATCTTTCAACCTGGACCATCGATCCATCGTGCACAACACAGAACTCGGCGTGATGCTAGATTCCTCGAGAATGGCGAGCGCCTTTGCGGAGAACTTTGTGAACAACGTGAGCCGTAACGCCTACACTCTGGTGCTGCGCCACGGCAGTCGTCAGGTCTGGCTGGATGCCCAGGGCAGAGAATGGCGCATAGAGCCCGGCACCAAGTTTCTTCAACGTCTGTTATCGCGGGTATCGAGCCTGCTGCCCATTGAAGAATTGCTATGAGCCGCACGTTCTATCGATGATGGGCAGACACCGCACAGGTAAAGGTCTTGCACTGGCTATGCGTCGCCATATGCGCTATATCGCCGAGGCTCAACATACCCACCATGCGCCGGTCTTTGTTCATCACCGGTAATCGGCGCACATGGTGATGCTGCATTCGATCCAATACGTCGTCCAGGGTTTCCTCTTCAGAACACCAGGTGACCGCCTCACTCATCACATCGCGCGCTGTCAGGCTAGCAAGTTTCTGCCCCGCCACACCGCGGCAGCAGATATCCCGGTCCGTCACAATGCCTATCAGACGGTCATTCTCACCAATTGGCACCGCACCAATGTCCTGATCGCGCAGGATGCGTGCAACTTCTGCCAGTGAGGTATCCGGAGAGCACCAGGTCACGCCCCGGTGCATTACTTCTGAAACTCTCATGGCGACCTCCCTCAACGCAAAGACCCGTCAGAACGACGGGCCACGGAACTGCTCAGCATCAATCAATGGATCTCGATACGCTGCTGCTTCGGCTGCGGCTCTTCGCGCTTCGGTGCGACCAGTTTCAGGACGCCATCTTTGAAGCTCGCCTGAATGTCCGACTCATTGACATCGCCACCCAGATTGAAGCTTCGCTGGTATTTACCGTAGCGGCGCTCCTCGCGAATCACGCGACCACCTTCCTCTGTTGACGCTTCACGGTGCATTTCTGCCTCGACAGTCAACACGCCATTTTCGAGGGTCACATCGATATCGTCGCGGTTGATCCCGGGCAACTCCGCCGAGATCTCGTAACTATCCGTCGTTTCTCGCACGTCAATTCTCGGGGAGAAAAACCCCTCTTTGTTCTGACCTGAAGTGCGGCTGGGTGAAACCCAGTGCTCAAACATATCATCAAGATCGAACAATGATCCTCTGGGAATCAGGCTCATCTGGCACCTCCCGCTCACGCTGGGTCGATAATGCATTCATTGTATCGGTCGCTCCCGAAAGGCGACCAACCCTTGTTCTCAACGAATTCTAGGCAGGACGCAGCGGGTTCCGTAGCGCGACATCGATATCAGTCAAATTACGAAACCGTGACACTTTTCCCTAGCATTCGAGCGTAATAAACAGCGAGGAGCATTGCGATGGCACTAGCTTGGGTTGTGGTAGCAAACCACTCGCACGCGCGCTTGTTTGAAGCCGAGAACCGCGCTGGCAACTTGCGCGAAATTGAAACCCTGATGCACCCGGAAGCCCGTCTGCGTGGACAAGACCTGGAATCCGACGCGCCAGGACGCACATTCAACAGTAAAGGACAGGGCCGTCACGCGATGGAAAATACCAGCAGCCTGCGGCGCCAGGGTGCCGATCAGTTTGCCCGTGAGATTGTCCACTCGCTGGAGCGGGGCCGCCGCGACCAACTTTACGAAAAACTCTACATCGTCGCAGACCCTCAAATGGTGGGCAGCATTCGTCAGGCCATGGACCCCTCTACCAGAGCGACCATCGCTGGCGAGACTTCCAAGAATGTCGTTACCAGCGACAATGACGACATCCGTTCAGCGCTTCCCCACTGGCTATAGCGCGAGGTAATGACGTCAGGTTCAGCACCAAAGGCATCGGTGTGCGGGAACCTGGCGCCTGCTCCATCTTACTGGCAACAATCCCATTGCCTTGAGCAATACTTCCCTAACCCAGCTTTCGCGGGGGCGTCATGTCATTCCCTCACGACCTGATCGAATGCCACTATCGAATGCCACGGGGACGCGGCGATGCTGAGACTGTTTGAGATCCAACAGGGCACCATCAAGGAAAGACTTGATGAAGCGCCCGTTACCGAAACGGAACTGACCGATGCCGTTTGGGTAGACCTGCAGGATCCAGAGGAAAAAGAACGCGACCTTCTGGAACAGATGCTGCGCACCGAGCTGCCGGAATCTGAAGAGGTCGAAGAAATCGAAGCGTCCGCGCGCTACTTCATTGATTCGGCCGGCGTGCATATTCACTCCCTGTTTCTATGCCAGAGTGAAGGTCGCCACGAAACCTCAACTGTCGCTTTTATCCTTCAACCAGATCGCCTGATTACCGTGCGCGATGTAGAACTCGCCGACTTCCGCCTGCTGCGCATGCGCGCGCGCCTGGGCAGAGTGGAAGCGCGTACTGCGCAGGAGCTGACGGTGCAGGTATTTGAGCAGAAGATGGAGAATCTGGCAGATGCCCTGGAAGACCTCCACCTCAAACTGGGTGAAGTGAGCTTTTCGGTGCTGGAAGATGACGACGCCGAACTGGAAGGCGCCATCGACAAACTGGCCAAACTCGAGGACAGCAACGGAAAGGTTCTGCTGTGTTTAATGGACAGCCGGCGCTCCATCACCTTCCTACAGCGCCACATTCAAATCAATGGGGAATTGCAGGAAAAGTTTCGCGACATCATCCGCGATATCGACACCCTGACGGCACACACCAGCTTCCTGTTCAACAAGATCAATTTCCTGATGGACTCCACCCAGGGTTTTATCAGCATCGAACAGAACCAGATCATCAAGATTTTTTCCATCGCCGCTGTGGTGTTCCTGCCGCCGACGATGGTCGCCAGCATTTACGGGATGAACTTTGAGAACATGCCGGAGCTGCAATGGGAGCTTGGCTATCCCTGGGCGCTCGGCATTATGGCCATGTCCGCCCTGGCACCCTACCTGTATTTCAAGATCAAGGGGTGGCTGTAGTCGCTCAGCAGGTCACGCCCTGACTGCTAATATTATTGGGTCTTTTCCTTCCACGATAGCGAACGCCGGGCCGAGCAGTATTCATGGGGACAGTGCATCACCAACCCTTACATCGCAAGCGTTGGCTGAATATTCAGCAGGCGGTCACCCACCTGAGCGCAATGGCTGAAGAGAGCATTTCCAGCGAGGCGCTCGCCGACCTGGCCGATGCCTATCAGCTGGACCTTTACTGGTACCGGCCAGGGCAAAAAGTGGCCTATATCGGCCGCCCACAAATCCTGGAACTGAGCGCGCCGCTGCGCCTCTGCAGCGAAGACGCCAGTGACTGGCACGCGATCACCAATATTCTGCGCGAGCGCCCGGCACTGCCAGCCTATGAGCAGGATACCCCGCTGCTGGAAGATGACGACGGCAACCGCTTGCGTCTGCACTTCGAGCATCACGAACGTCCCGAACCCTTCAGCAGCCTCTGGTATCCCACTGGCGCGGAACTGATGATGCACCAGCGGGATCTGGACCTGATCGAGCAGCAACTGTTCGACAGCCAGCCGGTCCATCACAATGGCCTCGACGAGCAGGAACTGCTCAAAGTCATCTGGCAGCTCACCCGACAGACACTCGACGGAGATCATCATTCCCGCGACTGGCTCGTGAGTGAACTGTCGCGTGTTCCCGACGCCGTGCCACGCACGCAATTGGAGCAGATCCTTGCCGCTGCCGAGCACGCCGACAGTCGCGGCCGTCCGCACTGACGGAATTCCTGCCACCCTCTGTCTGACCTTGCGCTTTTTTCGAAAGAATCGGCCAGTTATTCGCGCTGGATGCGAAAAATCCGCTCCCTATAATCTTTCGCAACTGAACCGCTGACGGCACCCGGAGCTGGCGCCAACTTCAGCGGTCTCGGACAACAAGATTGGTTCAGGGGGAGTCATGCCGGCAAGAAACACCGCACAGCAGTACGGCTGGGTATCCATCGTAATGCACTGGCTAATGGTACCGGTTGTGCTCGGCCTGTTTGGTCTCGGCTGGTGGATGACGCAGCTGTCCTATTACGACCCCTGGTATCGGCAGGGCCCGGAAATTCATAAAGCCGTCGGTATACTGCTGATGGCAGTGTTGCTGTTTCGCTTACTCTGGAAAATCACATCCGCGCGCCCACAAGAGATTAGCGGCACCCCGCGCTGGCAGGCGCGCGCCGCGCACATCGCACACGGGGCGCTTTACGCGCTGCTGTTGGCCATCGGTATTTCCGGCTACCTGATTTCCACGGCCGATGGCCGTGCCATCGAAGTATTCAACTGGTTCAGCGTGCCCGCGACCTTGCAGGGTATTGCCAATCAGGAAGACCTTGCGGGCGATATCCACGAGATTCTCGCCTGGACACTGGTGGGGCTGGTTGCCCTCCATGCCCTCGCCGCACTCAAGCACCACTTCTTTAACCGCGACGAAACCCTGCGCCGTATGCTCGGGCTGAAAAGCCGTCCGTCCGAGTCCGGGGAATCCGACCATCCTCTGCAAACTCAAAATATTTGAACAGGGAAATCACCATGAAAACACTCGCCACCTTTTTACTCGCTGCACTGATGGCAGCCACTGCGCAAGCCGCGCAATACCAGGTTGATACCAAGGGCGCCCACGCGTTCATTCAATTCCGTATCAAGCATCTGGGTTACAGCTGGCTGTACGGCCGCTTCAACGATTTCGATGGTTCCTTCACGTTCGACGAAGCCAACCCGGCGGCAGCCAACATCAACGTGAATATCGATGTCGCCAGCCTCGATAGCAACCACGCGGAGCGGGACAAGCATCTGCGCGGTGCGGACTTCCTCCACACCGACAAATTCCCCACGGCGACCTTCAAGAGCACCAAGTTCGAGCCGCTGGCTGACGGCAAGGGCAAGCTGACGGGTGAGCTGACCCTGCGCGGTATCACCAAGCCGATTACCATTGATGTGACTCACATCGGTGGCGGCGCTGACCCCTGGGGCGGCTACCGTCAGGGCTTTACTGGTACCACCGAATTTGCGCTGAAGGACTTTGGTATCGACTACGATCTGGGGCCGGCCTCGCAGATTGTCGAGCTGACCCTCGATGTGGAAGGCATCCGTCAGTAATCCCGACAACATCGTGGAAACAGAAGCCCGGCACAGCCCGGGCTTTTTCATTTTTGTCACGCACTTTCATCCGCCTGACACCCGCCTTCAACGTAAATTTCGACCCCTGTCACAGGACAACTGGGGGAATTGTCACAATTGGTACGATGGCATTGCATTTAGCCTCGAGTCGGGTATAAAAGGGATCGCAACACTAGGGCCTGTGCAGCTGAAATAAGTTGAACAATTATACTGTACAGGTCACTCAAGACAGGGCGTAATAACAAACAATCGCTCCCGGGAAGACGGTTTTCCTCAATGTAACCGGCCTCTCGATGGCTCAACATCAGCGCCCCGCGATTTGGAACCGCACTCTGCCCGGAAAACAGGCATGGTGTGCGCTTGCCTGTATCCCTGTCTGGGTTCTCTGGTGTGCACGGAGATTGAACAAGGGGATGGAGAGAACATGGCTTGCCTGCAGCACCCGGACCGGGAACACCCTGTCCACCTGATGGCGCATCACACCATCGGGCGGCGCGAGGGGGCCGTTGATACGCGCATACCAAACGCAGAGATTTCCGGTATCCACGCCGCGATCCAGTGGACTGGAACGCACTGGAACCTGCGCGACCTGAGCCGTAACGGCACCTGGCTGAACGGCCAGCAGTTGGTACCCGCGCGCAACTATACTCTCCAACTCGGCGACCGCATCAGTTTTGGCCGGGCCGACAACCCTATCTGGCGAGTGGAGAACCTCGACGCACCGGAAGCCATGCTGATCGACCTCAAGACCGGTGAGCCCACTCCCCTGCAGCAGTACCATCTGCTGCCCGATGAACGCGAGCCCCTGGCAAGCCTGCACTTTGATCATCGCACCGGACAGTGGCTGTACGAGCTGACCGGCAATACCAATGGCACCACCATCGCCGAACCGGTCCAGCACGGCCAGCGCATTGATTGCGGCCTGCACAGCTGGGAACTGTTCGTTGCCGACAACCAGGGTGCAACCAAAGAATTATCTTTGCAGCAGCTCTCTATCACCGATTTCTCCCTGCGCTTCTCCGTGAGCCACCATGAGGAACACGTGCAGCTGCTGCTCACGCATAAAGAGATGCGCCTGCCGCTGCCGGCACGCATCCACAATTACCTTTTGCTGTATCTGGCCCGCGCGCGTGTCGCCGACATCGAGCGTGGCGCCGACAAAGACTCTCAGGGATGGGTGTCTATCCAGGTGGCAACGCGTGAACTGGGGATCACCGTCAACCACCTGAACACTCAGATCTTCCGCGCGCGGAAGCAAATTGCCGAGGCACTGCCCGATGCGATCGACACCTCCCAACTGGTGGAGCGCCGTTCCTGGGAGTTGCGACTTGGCTGCAGCGAATTTGAAATTTTTAAAGGGGCTCAACTTGAAGCCAATAGTGCCGGTAACGTTGAAACAACAGCGTAAAAACTGAACGGCATAACTATAGAGGTAACTGCGTGCGCGCCTTGCGAGCGTGCGCGCCAGAACAAGCGACCCGGAAGCAACGTGTGGGGACGGCTTCGCGGGCGACAACAAGCAGCGCCATGGACGGCGAGCAAGCAATTGGGGCTTATCGTCGAGTGATGATTTCTGACGAACTTCCAGGCTACATTGGCCGATACAAGATTCTCCGCCAGCTGGGAGCTGGCGGCATGGGTGTTGTTTATCTCGCGCAGGACGAACGCCTCAATCGCAAGGTCGCGATAAAGCGGCTGATTCGCAATCCCAGCAGTCAATCTGCCCCGCAGCGTATCCGCCAGGAAGCGCTGCTGCTCGCGCAGCTCAACCATCCCAATGTGGTGCAGATTTACGATGTCGTCGAGGAAGACGGTGAGCTGGCGCTGGTCATGGAATATGTCGATGGCTGTTCGCTCAGCATCTGGCAGCGCGAGCGCGCCCCAAGCTTGCGCCAGGCGTTACAGCTGCTGCGCGAAATCAGCCTCGGACTGGCAAAGGCCCACAACCTCGGCATCATCCACCGGGACCTGAAACCCGACAATATCCTCGTCGATAGCAATAACATCGCGAAGATTACCGACTTCGGGATCGCCAAGAGCTGGCGCGAGGAGAGCGACCTCACCCGTGAACAGCATGTGGCCGGCAGCTGGAATGCCATGTCGCCGGAACAGGCGCTGGGCAAGCCACTCGACAACCGCTGCGACCTGTTTGCCCTTGGCGTACTCGCCTACCGGCTGCTGTGCGGGCAGAACCCGTTCGGTGATAACGAGAGCGCCTTTGTCATTGTCGATCGGATTGTCAATAGCCAGCACCCTTCGGCCAACAAGCTCAACCAGGACATCCCGGCACCCCTGTCGCAGTTGCTCGACCGCCTGCTGGCAAAAGACCCGGACAAACGCCCCGTCAATGCCACCGCGGTGGCCAACGAGCTGGACGCACTGCTTGCCGCCACGGGCCCGAGCGAGGCCCCCACCCTGAGCCGCAGCGGCACATCCTCGTCGACCGTAACCGCAGAAAGTTTCCACACCAAGCAACGCCGCAAACGCTCGCGTCGCCCGGTACTCGGGTCTATTGCTGCCGGCATTACCGCCGGGGTCGTACTCGCAGCCGCGTACATACTGCCTACTGACCTAAGCGGCTCCGCCGAAATCACGGACCAATACATTGCCCTGGTCGCGCCGACAGAACCCGATGATGACAACTCGGCAAATCGGCTGGCGCGCAACAGTGTGTTGAGTGCCCTGAAGCATGGCCTGGCCAACCGCGAGGGCCTGTTGCTGGTACCGTATTCCGAGTCCATCGATATGGCCGGCCAGGGGTTACACAAACAGGCCCAGGCGCTGAACGCACAACTTCTGTTGTACCCATCGATCTACTGCGGCAAGGCCACCTGCGAGGCCTCGCTGGAGCTGGTCGACACGGCCTCACTGGCGGTCATTAACAGCCGCAGCGTGATCCTGCCGAAGAGTAAAACACTGGAAAGCCGCGCGCGCGTCCTGCAACTGCTGAATGTCCTGCTACCGGACAACCCCTCCCATGATCCGGAGGCCGCACTGAGCATCAGTCCGGAGGACTACGAACGCTACCTGACTATCACCGAGTACCGTGCCAACTTCAGCCGCATCGAGTCCGCCCTCGACGAGCTGGAGACCCTGCAGGCACGCTCACCGGATTTCCCGCCCTATTACCAGCTCTACAGCGAGCTCGTACTGCGGCACAGCAATGTCACCCGTGACAACACCAATATCAAACGCCTGCGCGCCTTTGTTGAACGCGCACCACAGCATATTTTGCGGCATCCCTCTGTTGTCAATGCCCGCCTGCACCTGGCGGCGGAGCGCAATGATGTTTCGGAGGCGGAGGCCCTGCTGTCGCAGCTCAGGCAGGACCTGCCCGACCAGGCCAGCTACTACCATATGCGCGCCGGCTATCACCAGATGCGCGGCGAATACGCGCAGGCGCTCGCGGCCATCGACGAAGCACTGGCACTCCGCCACAGTTACTCCCATGTGATGCTGAAAGCCCTGACCCTCACAACCGGGGGAGATATGACCAGTGCGCGCCCACTGCTTATCGAGGCCATGCGCATCAATGACAACCCCTACGAGGCCATCTCGCTGCTCGCCGCCAATGAGCTGGATGTCGGCCGCACGCAGGAGACCATTCGCCTGCTGCAGAGCCGCGAGCAGGACAGTATGGATCCACTGGACACGTACAACCTGTGCCAGGCCCTGTATATCGAGCAGCATTTTGAAAGCGCCTTCGACTGTTTTGGCCGCGTGGTAACCCTGTCGCCCCGCGATGCCGACTCTGTGCTTTACCAGGCAGAAATCGCCAATGTCGGCCTCAACCACCTGGCCGCGCGAGCGCTCGCGGAACGAGCCTTGCAGATCGCCAGCGAACGTACAGACTGGGAAGGCATACTGATGCAGGCCCGTGCACATGCCGAACTGGGTAACAAAGGCAAGGCGATCGATGCATTGATGCAAATTCGTCGCAACGCGCCGGACGACATCTACGCGAACTTCGGCCAGGCCCAGGTGTATATCACGATCGGTGACATGCACTCCGCCAGGGCCCACATCCGCCGTAGCCTGGAGCTTGGACTCGCCCCCGTCTGGTTCCGCACCCAGCGCTTTGCTCAGCTTTGTAGCAACGCATCCTTTGGCTCGCTGACTGCGAAGTACCCCGCGCTGTGTGTCGACAACCGCGAGCCAGAATCGACGGGCAAGAAGGTGACGATCCTCGCCGAAAACAGCGCGGCGGAGTAATCACGCCCCCACTTGGGCACGCCACCGGTCGCGTTGATGTGATCACTTATCATCGGTGAGAATGCTGGACGATAAACGGCACCCAATAGTCCCGCCACAATATTCCGGGTAGACTGTCCTGCATAACTGATAAATGCCAGACAGCTATCAGCCTTGCACAGGAACTGATAGCCAAACTTTTTCGATTGCTGGGGCCGTCAGCACGGGTTTGCTGACGGGACATTCGGACAAGTCTCTCCGGCACACAAGAGCAGGCAATACCGTGACCATGGACGTCGTTGAACCAACACTTCTTGCAGACCGCTATCAGGTAGAGCGCACCCTGGGTGCCGGTGGGATGGGCATTGTGTACCTGGCCCGCGACACCAAACTGCATCGCCCGGTGGCCATCAAACAACTGCGCCAGGATGCCACCTCGGAATCTGCCGGGGCACGCATTCGCTCCGAAGCGCAACTGCTCGCCCAGCTCAACCACCCCAATATCGTGGCGCTCTACGATGTACTGGAAACCGACGGCGAAATCGCGCTGGTGATGGAGTTTGTCGAGGGGGTGACCCTGCAGGAATGGATGCGCGAGCACACGCCCTCGCTGCAGCAAAAGATCGACCTGCTCATGCAGATCTGTCGCGGCCTCACCGAGGCCCATCGCCTCGAGATCATTCACCGGGACCTCAAGCCCGATAATATCCTCGTGGCAAGTAGCCCCCGCGGCTTCACCGCCAAACTGACGGATTTCGGTATCGCCCGCTCTGTCGATACCGACAGCACCCGCATTACCCGTGAAGACCATGTGGCCGGCACCGTGGACGCCATGTCGCCGGAGCAGCTACAGGGGCTCAACCTGAATATACGCTCCGATCTGTTCAGCCTGGGTACCATCGCCTATCAAATGCTGTGCGGTAGCAAACCCTTCGACAAGGGCAAAGGCGGGTCCATGGCGCTGGCCCAGAAAATCATCAATGAACCGCACATACCACCGCAGCAAGCCAACCCGCGCCTGCCCGATCCGCTCACGGCACTGATTGATCGACTGCTCAGCAAGGCGCCGGCAGACCGCCCCGAATCTGCCGAGGACGTACTTGGCGCGCTGCGTCTGCTACACAGCCACAGCAGCGACGGCGACACTCAGGAATTTTCCGCAACCGTCACCGAACTGCTGCGCAAACGCCCCACCCGCTCCAGGCGCATCCTAAAAGGCTTAGCCATCGCCGCCGGCCTCGCCGCCGTGACCACCGCCGGCTGGTTCGGCTGGGAATACGCCACCCGCCTGGAGCCCCAATATATTGCCGTGATGCCGGTGCAGATTGAGGGCGAAATTCGTGGGGAAGAAAATGCCAAGGCGCTGACAGCGACGATGGTGCGACAGGCGCTAATGAATTCAGTTTCGCAGTTGAAGGCGAGTGCGCTGGTGAGTTTTACACCGCGAGAGGGCCAAGACTTTGATTCGCAGTTGCGTGCGTTACGAGACAAGGGCGTTACAGATGCACTCTATGCACAATTACTTTGTGCTGAAATCCGCTGTGAAATAGAGTTACAACGTATCAATCCAAATGATAGCCAGATAAGGCGACAGACCAGTTTCGCATTTTTGTCAGACAAGCGGCAAGAAGCTGAATATCAGTCAGCTAATAGTGCCGCCAACTTATTCGATTCGGCTTATCGTCAAGACAGATTAGAATCAAGCTCGATGTCAGAAGATGACTACGACCTATACCTTAACGTTTTAAGCCGACTAGAAGCTAAAGCGCTAAAGGAAAGAGATCTAGAAGATCTTATTTCACTAAGCAATCGATACCCTCGCAACCTATATATTTATCGCGGACTTACTGATGTTGCAGCGCGCCTCTATGTCCTACGAGGGGACATCAAAAATCTTGAAATGGCATTGCGCGCACTAGATAGAAGTGAAGAGCTAAACGTAAGCAAATCTAGCATTTCCGGCCTTAAACTATTTCTTTATGGTCTAGGTGACTACCCCAAAGAATATCAAGAACTCATCGCAGAGCTAGAAGAATCAGACTTCCCTTTGGCAGAGTTAAAAAGTGAACGTGCGAGAAATTTTTATCGTAGCGGTAATTACCGAGAAGGCATCCAAGAGGCACGTGAAGCGACTGAATTAAACCCTTCAGCCGCAAACCTTTACCTTCTTGCAATCAACCTAACAGCAAGCGGCGATTATACCGATGCTCGTTCGACTCTAAACAACCTAATCAAAACCTATCCCGATCACTGGTCTTCCTATTCTCTCCTCGGCGTCATAGAACTGGAGAGTGGCAATCTTATGGAGGCAGAAAAAGCCATTACATCTATACCCGTCGACCTGCGTGGCTGGCGTACCGCTTCCAATCTGGGGGTTGTTTACTATTTACAGCAAAAATATTTACTAGCTTTAGAAGAACAGAAAAAAGTCCTAGAAGTAGTTCCTAGTAGTGCTTCAGCAATGGAAGAGTTGGCCGCCACCTATCTAATGCTAGGGGACAATACAAACTCCCAACTAACTTTTGAGAAAATTTTACTATTAACTGAAGATAAACAAGACTTAGAATCTAGGATGTACCGCGCGCTTGCTTATGCAAATCTAGGCAAATCTAATAGTGCAATATCGTTAATATTGGAGTTGATTCTTGAAGCACCACAAGATACCGACTTGAAATATAGCGCAGCACAAATCTATGCTTTGGCTGGTGAATGGCGCTCAGCTAACCATTACTTGGAGCAGCTGTTGTCCCAGGGCATGAGTTCAGATTGGTTTCGGCTTCCAGCTTTCCGCGAGCTGTGCAAAAGAGAATCCACTACGGCAGCAGTAGCCGCCGCAGTCTGCAACTAGCTCAAAGAGGTTCAATTTTTGCGTTTGGATCACCAGACTTGAATTGCCCTCCCAGAGCTACGCTCTGACAAAGCCACAGGAAGGAAAAAGTCTCTTCGCTATCTTCGTCATCCTTGGTCTTGACGGTAATCTCCAGCTGAGTACCGCCAGATTGAGAAACGATTTTTGACTTAAAGTCATGCTTGGCAATGGTATTCAGCGGAAAAATGCCGTCCTGGTTGCCAGACTTATTCACAAACTGCGCGTCTGAGACCGCTGAAGTGTCCAGAGTAACGACCAGCGTGATCTGTCCACCTTTTACGCCGTTAAACTTGAACAGCATGTTGCCAAATTCTTCAGACGGGCTTCCTGAATTGAACAGCGGCCAATACTGATCTGTGCCATCCACTGCAGGAACCGGCTTTAGCGTCAGGCTATAGGAAACCTTTTTGTCGTTTCCGGAAGCTCCCTCCGCGACTTCCGCCTGGAACGTCGGCAGCGAAGCACAGTAATTTTCAGCTTCAGTACTCATTTCTCACTCCTGTTTATCTATATTCCCTGTGATTCATTCAGGGTTATTCAACAATTACCCGCCCCCACCAATATCGCACGCCAGGTGGGATGAAGCGTCCGGTTAGCATAATGCCTTTGCGGAACGGAACTCCATCACATTTTCAACAATTTCGCTCAATTTTTTGTAACAGGCAAAAAAAAGCCGGCAGTAACATAAAGCTACTGCCGGTCCGAATTGATGGTCCCAGCCATCGACGGTTACAACAACACTATCAAGAGCGAAATGGAGCATCCTTGCCCCTGCCAGGCCCTTCCTAAAAACCCGTTGCGCTAGGCTCAAACGCTTGGGGTCGGCCTGACCATCCAGCTTGCGCTGAATACGTCTCCGTACGGTGCTGTGCTAGTTATGGCTCTATCACAGCGCTCCGATCCTTCGGATTCTGTGTTCAGGGTGACCTCCGTGCCGGTAGCTCCAATCCATCAGCTACCCCTGAACGCTTGAACGCCAATTTACGGATGTAAGGATTACAGGTCTATCACAGTGGATTACAGGTAATTACAGCGCCCGCCTGCACCTTCCCTGAGCCCCGCCGTCTATAACCAAATGAGGAAAAACCGGCGAGGGCAGCATGGCCAATTCCATCGATAGCGCACGACTCCTCTCCCCGCGGCGCAACACCTCCAGCGCCACGGACCTGGATGCACTGGCAGACGAACAACTGCAGCATTTCGGCATAGACGCGGGCAGTGAAGAAGGGCAACGGTTGCGGGAAATTGCCCTCAACCTGTACCGCGCCCAGGGCAGTCTGGCGGCATTGTGTGCCGCCGGCACGGCGGCGCTGGCGGGGCTCGACCGGCAGCAGCGTATTGGGCATTTCAATGCCAAACGCTTTATCAGCTTTCAGCTGGCCAAGCTGTTACACCAGTTGCAGGAGCCGCTGCGCAGCGGCTTTGCCGACCTGCAGGGCAAAGAGGATTTCAACGCCATTACCCGCGGTGGCTATCCGTTGTTCGACAATATCCCGGCGATCTTTTCCGCTACGCCGGTGATTGCCCGTACCGCCACCTATATCTATGCCTGCACCGAGTGGATCGACGATGCCTTTCGCGGCCGTGAGCCCAGCCACGATATCTACTCGCGCCTGCTGAACCCCACCTCGATTGCGCTGGCCAACGCCATGGTGGCTGTCGAGTGCGGGCCCCATGCCGCCGACTATATGGCGTGGAACTTCAATTCGGGGATGGCCGCTGTCGACGCGCTGCTGGCCAACCAGCTGCGCCATGGCGATGTGTTGATTGTGTCGCGGAACGTGTACGGCGGCGTGCACCAGATCCTGGTGGACCACTATGCACGGGCCGACAAACTGGCGATCAAGCTGGTGTGGTTCGACGGCACCAGTGCAGAGGAATTTAACGCCGTGCTGGCCAGCGCTCGCCTGCAGCATAAGCAAGCACTTACCGACGGTGCGCGCATCCGGGTGTATCTCGAATCCCCCTGCAACCCCCATGGCACCATGCTGGATGTGCCCGCCATCTGTGCGGCAGCCCATAAAGAAGATCTGCTGGTCATGCAGGACGCGACGCTCGCCACCCCCTACCTGTACCGGCCGTTGCGCCGTGAAAACAAGGCAGAACGACCCGACTTTGTCCTGCACTCCTATACCAAAGACATCGGCGGCGCTGGTGCCGCGACCGCCGGTGTCGTTATCGGTCCGGCCAACCGGATGTTTATCCCCAAGGGCGACCAGAGCGATGGCATCGACTGGAGCGAGACGCTGTTCTGGGATGTGTATTACATCAAGGGTGCCTTCCTCGATGCCGACAAGGCCTGGCAGGTACACGAGGGCCTGCGCACGCTGGAGCTGCGCATGCTGAAGAAGTGTATCAACACCCTCGGCCTCGCCCACTATCTGGCCAGCCACCCCCAGTTGCGTGTGAGCAGCCATGCACTCGAAGGCGACACCAATGCCCCGCTGCGTGAGCGCTTACTTCGCCACGGACTGCCGGTACCGCTGTTCACGATGGACATGGAAGCGGCCAGCTTGCCGCGGGAAGCCTTCCAGCGCTTCTTCGATTCACTGGAGCCCGCCTTCGGGCAGATGGTGAGCCTGGGCCAGACCAATACCATGGTGCTGTGCCCGGCGCTCACCTCCCATTCGGAACTGTCCGCAGAATCCCAGCGCGCCGCCGGGATCTACCCCACGACTTTACGGGTGTCGGTGGGCGACGAAGACATGGCGCAACTCATCGCGCAGCTACTTTGCTGTGCACGCCTGCACCTGGATCCGGTCAGCCCCGGTTTCAGCGATGGCTTTATGTCGCCCGGTGAAGCGGACCAGATGCTGGCGCGTTTCTATACGGAAGTGCATACACGCGTGGCCGCCGCGATGCCCCAGGTGGCGGACTACCTGTAGCCCTGGGCACCATCTCTTTGACCAACCACGGCGCAGGACTGCCCGGCTCAGGTTTTAGACGCAGCCATCAGCATCCGCCGCGCATTTCCGGGCTAACAGGCCGGACCTGGCACATTGCTGTCGGTTGGCGCGGGTTTTCTTGACAATGGCGCCCGTTCCAGCGCACCTTCAATCGCAGGGTTAATGACGTACCTGCCCTTGATTCAAAACAACACTTTGAAGCAAACCCCAAGGTCGCTCTATGTTCCAACGTCTCGCTATTGCCGTACTCCTGCTGCTAACTTCCCACTTCGCGCTCGCCAGTGACAGTCAACAGACTGCCGACTCTGGAGTGATCCCGGCAGACACCAATGTTTATTCCCATATGTTCCGCGACGCCCTCAAAGGCGCCGATATCGTCGCTTACTATGGTCTTGAGCCCGGCAGTAAATCGGTGAAAGGTTCGGCAAAGATCACCCATCAGTGGGCCGACGTGACCTGGCGCTTTGCCACGGAAGAAAACCGCGATTTGTTTGCCGCCAACCCGGAAAAATATGTACCGGCCTATGGGGGCCATTGTGCATATGCCATGTCCAAGGGCTTTGAGGCACCGCCGCGCCCTGACAGCTGGGTAATCATCGATGGCAAGCTGTATCTCAACAACAATGACAAATCCCGCGAGATCTGGGAGCGGGATGTCGAAGGCAATATCGGCAAGGGCGACCAGAACTGGGTAAAAATTAATTCCGCCGACTGAGCATCGCGATACCCACCAGGCCGCTCTCTGTTTCGTCAGAGCGGTCTGCAGCAAGCCCCTCGCGCAGACCGGCGCGATTGCCCGACAAATGAATCTGGCGGCAAAACCAACAAAACAGAAAACGTTCTGGCGCCGCGGCACTTGACCTTTAACCCGGGTGGCGCGTGCTATTCAGCCTTTGTATTACCGCTTGCAACCCCACGTATGATCGTGGTTGTCGCGCCGGCGCGCGCTTGTTGCACTACCCTATATCCCGTAACATCAATCTCCTTTGCCCATTATTCAAACAAATTCATGCGCATTCCCCTTTCGCGCCTTTGCGCGCCACTGCTGGCATTCGTGTGCTGTAGCCTGTTGTCGAACACGGCCATGGCGCAGGGTTTCGAAAACCTGTACAGCGAATATCGCGACACGCTTTACCAGATCCGCCTCATTGAAAAGACATCCAACTCCAAAGCCTCCATCGGTTCTGCATTCCAGATTTCTGCCGATGGCCTGTTGGCGACCAACTATCACGTTGTAGCGGAGGCGGTGAGCGAGCCGGAAAAATACCGGCTGGAATATATTTCGGTGGATGGCAGGAAGGGCATCGTGTCACTGCTGGATCTGGACGTCATCAACGACCTGGCCATTCTGCGTCAGGACCGACCCGGGCCGAAATACCTGGAGCTGGCCAGCGCTGCGCCCCGTCAGGGGGAAACCATTGTCTCGCTGGGCAACCCTCTCGACCTGGGGATGACCCTGATACCGGGTACCTACAACGGTATTGCCGGCGGCAGTTTCTACGATCGCATTCACTTCGCCGGCTCCATCAACCCGGGCATGAGTGGTGGCCCCGCCATTAACCTGCAAGGGCAGGTAGTTGGAATCAATGTGGCTACCGCGGGCAACCAGGTGAGCTTTCTGGTGCCGGTCGAAAAACTGGACCGACTGGTGACGCGCCTGCACAGCCGCGGGGATACCAAGGCCAACCTGCAGGAAGTGACCCATCAGCAACTGCTCGATAACCAGCAGCAGATTATCGACAAGGTACTCGGTGCCGAATGGAATACCCTGGCGCTGGGCGAGGCATCGGTGGTGGGCGAAATCGTGCCGTCCATCCAGTGTTGGGGGAATACCCAGGAGAGTGACGACAACCCGATCAAACAGATCATCAAGGGCTGTACCGGGCAGGATGTGGTGTTCCTCGCTGAAGACTTCAATACCGGCCGGGTGGAATATGAGTTCTTCTGGTTCGAGGCCGAGGACCTGATGCCGATGCGCTTCTATGCGGAGTATGAGCGCGAGATGAGCAGTTTCTATCCGGGCAACTCTGCCAGTGAAGAAGATGTAACCAACTTCAACTGCAAGCAGTCGTTCACCTCGCAGGCACGCACCAATGGCAAGCCCCCGAACGGCGACCAGAGCAGCACAAGCCAGGACAGCGAAACTCAGAATACAACCGCTGAGAATGGCAACGCACAGCAGACCGCGCCATCAGACCAGACCGATGCTGACGCGCAAGAGCAGCAGGCCAATGGCACATCCGCAGAGACGAAGAACCGCGGGCCGGTGATCGCGCGCACCAGTTTCTGTGTGCGCCGCTACAAAGACTTCCCCGACCTGTACGATATCTTCTACCTGAGCCTGAGCGTAGACCAGAACAACCGCGCGCTGGCCAGCCACTTCACCCTGTCCGGCTTTACCAAGAAATCCGCGGCGGCGTTCACCGAAAAGTTCACGAGCGAAATCCAATGGCCCTGATCATCGAAGAACTGAACCGCGCCCGCCATGTGCAGGCCCGCTATCGCATGGACAGCGATCGCATGACCGTGGGCCGCAGCTTCGCCAACGATATTATCCTCGAAGATATCCACGCCGACGCCAATCACCTGGAGATCCAAAAGGGCGAAGACGGCTTCTTCTACCTGCGCGATTTGGATACGGTGAATGGTACCCAGCTGATCTGCAATGTCTTCGACCGCACCATCAAGCACGGTGATATCGACGAGCGTCGGGTCGAGTCTGGCGATGAAATCCAGTGCGGCCGCACACACCTGCGTATCAGCCATGAAGAAGCGGCAGTGCCGCCTGCCGTGCCCCTGCATTCACTGGAAGGGTTCCTCGAGCATCTATCCCACCCGGGCAAGTCACTGGCGCTGCTCGCAGCAGTGGCCGGCATTACGCTGCTGACTGCCTACCTGGGCTTCGCCGGCTCCTTCGAATGGACCGATGCCGCCAGCCTGGTGCTGGGCGGCCTGGTGGGTCTGCTGGTCTACGCCGCGGCCTGGGCGTTTATCGGCCGCGTGGTGCGCCATGAAACCCGCTTCTTTGCCCACCTCGCCGTCGCCTGTATCGGGGTGCTGGTGTACAACAGCTGGGACTGGATCAGCGGCTTCCTCGGCTTCAACTTCTCCATGAAGCCACTGATGCCGTTCCTGAATTTTGCCGTGCTGGCAGTGATACTGCCGGCCATGCTGTGGTGCGCCTGCTATCTGGCCCTCAACCTGTCCTCAGGCTGGCGCTGGGCCGCGGCACTCATCCTGCCGCTCGGCTTTCTCGGCCTGGGCCTGGCGGAAGATGTGGCGGATATGGGGGACTTCAGTGAGGTACCGGCGATCTCCACCGACCTGATGCCGAAGAAATTTCTTTTGCGCCAACCGGTTCCTATGGATAATTTCCTCAATGAGTCTGCCGGGCTGTTTGATATTCCCCTGAAGCAAAAAAAGGCAGACCAGAACAAGGGCAAACCCGCTGAGCAACAAGCGCCGGGCGATACCCAGCCACAGAACACACCTGACGAGGCGACGGAGACAGATTCGTGAGTAACCCGTTCTGGAGTCCGGCACTGGCGCAACTGCAGCCTTACGTGCCAGGAGAACAACCCCGCGGCAACAAGCTCATCAAACTCAATACCAATGAGCACCCCTATCCGCCTTCGGCAAAAGCGCTCGCTATCCTCCAGGACGAGACCCTGGCCGATGCGCTGCGCCGCTACCCGGATCCCGAATCCACCGAACTACGCGCCGCGATCGCGAAACAATTTGGTGTGGAGACCAATCAGGTATTTGTTGGCAATGGTTCCGATGAGGTACTGGCCCACGCGTTCTACAGCTTTTTCCGTCACGATGGTGAGCCGCTGCTGTTTCCGGACATCACTTACAGTTTCTATCCGGTGTACTGCCAGTTGTACGGCATCGAATATCGTACACCTGCCCTCAAGGATGACTTCAGCATTGACGTGGCCGACTATACCGGCACCGCCACAGGCGTAATCCTGCCCAACCCGAACGCACCGACCGGACGCTACCTGCCGCTTGCGCAGATCGATCAACTGTTGCAGGCGCAACCCAACCGCGTGGTGGCCGTGGACGAGGCGTACATCGATTTTGGCGGCGACAGTGCCGCCAGCCTGATCGATCGCTACCCCAACCTGCTGGTCATCCGTACCCTGTCCAAGTCCCATGCCCTGGCGGGCCTGCGCCTGGGCTATGCATTGGCGCAGCCGCACCTGATTGAAGGCCTGCAACGCACCAAAAATTCGTTTAACTCCTACCCCATCGACAGCGTGGCACAACGCATCGCCACCGCCGCGATCGAGGATACGGAGTGGCTGGCAGACGCGAGTGCCAAGGTGATCGCCACCCGTGAACGTGTCGTTGAGCAGCTCGGCGAACTGGGCTTCGACGTCGTGCCATCACTGGCCAATTTTGTGCTGGCGCGTCCCACCGGGATGGATGCCGAGGCCCTGTATCGGCAACTGCGCGAACGGGAAATCCTGGTGCGTTACTTCAACAAGCCCCGCATCGGTGACTACCTGCGGATTTCCATCGGCACCGATGCCGAGATGGATGCGCTACTCGATGCCTGCCGCGAGATTCTCGCCAGCTCAGGCGCAACCGAGGCATCCTGAAGCACTATTTGTCGCGGGGGTTCCGGGCCAAACAGTGCGCCGCCGCGCAGAGGGCCACAGGGAAGCCTCTATAATGTGCTCTGAATTTCGTGGTAGAGCGTTTATGTTTCGCACTGTCGTTAAATATTTTGTGTCGGCTGCCTGGCTCAGCAGTGCGCCGGTGCTGGCGCAAGACAACCCCTGGGAAGTCATCAAGACGCCTTCAGCCGAACCGCCCGCCAGCATTGGTGAATACACCAATGGCTGCCTGAGTGGCGCAGAACAGATGCCGATGCGCGGCAAGGGCTTTCAACTGGTGCGCACCGGCCGCGATCGCCATTACGGCCACCCCCATACCGTAAGCTTCCTGAAAGATTTTTCAGGCAAGGTCGCAGACAAGGGGCTCGGCCGTTTGCAAATCGGCGATATGTCCATGGCCCGGGGAGGCCCTTTCACCAGTGGCCACCGCAGCCACCAGATGGGACTGGATATTGATATCTGGCTCTCCCAGGACGCGCGCGCTGCCGAGCGTGAGCTCACCCCCTGGGAACGGGACAATATCTCCGCGATTCCCATTGCTGACGCTGCGGAACATCGCCTGATCGAAGAGAACTGGGACAAACGCATTCCCGGTATCCTGCGCCTTGCGTCGGAGGACCCCCGGGTAGCGCGAATCTTTGTACACCCGACCATCAAGCGCAGACTGTGCGATGAGGCGGGCAATGATAACGACTGGCTGCGCAAGGTACGCCCGTGGTGGGGGCACAACTATCACTTTCATGTGCGCCTGGATTGCCCCACCGGTGAACCGGGATGCCGCCCACAGAAACCCGTGCGGGGCACCGCCTGCGGCCCGGAGCTCGACTGGTGGTTTAGTGATGAGTTCTACGCATTACTGCGTGCACCGAAAAAACCGGAACCGAAAAAAGAACCCGCCCCCATGCCACAGCAATGTGAGCGGGTGCTGGCTGCACCGGCAGCCAACCAATAACAAACCGAGCCGCCACAAGCGGCAAGCGAATGGACACCGGCATGATCAAGACCCTACTGATATGTGGTGGAGGCGGCAGCGAACATGACGTTTCGTTGCGCACGGCAGACTTTATCGAGGCGCGCCTCGCGCCCCTGCGCGACCTGGAAGTCTTCCGCGTGGAAATGGACGCAGAGGGTCGCCTGCTCGACAGCGAGGGCCGCGCCCACCAGATTACCCAGTCGCGCCAGCTGGTGAGCGACACCGGCTACAAGCGCGACGTGCATTACATTATCCCTGCAATCCACGGCTATCCAGGCGAAACCGGCGATCTGCAGTCCATGCTGGAGATTTACGGCATCCCCTATTTTGGTTGTGGTCCCGAGGCCAGCAAGAATTGCTTTAACAAGGTCACGACCAAGCTGTGGCTGAGTGCCATGGGCATCGACAACACACCCTATCAGTTTCTCAGCAGCGACCACCCGGAAGAGCTCAGCAAGGCAACGATGGCACTGAAAGAATGGGGGGAGGTGTTTATCAAGGCCTCCAACCAGGGCTCTTCCGTGGGTTGCTACCAGGTCAGTAGCGCGGACGCGCTTGCCCCCGCGCTGGAAAAGGCTTTTGCCCTGTCCCCCTATGTACTGGTGGAGAAGTCCCTCAAGGTGCGTGAGCTGGAAGTGGCTGCCTATCCCTACGATGGCGAGCTGGTAATCACGCCACCCGGCGAGGTACGCGCGCCGTCGGACACCTTCTACAGCTATGAAGAAAAATATAACGAGGGCAGCCGGGCCACCACGTTTGTGGTGGCCGAGGGACTCAGTGAAGCGCAGCTGGGCTGGATCCAGACGGCCTCACACAAAGCCTTTGTCGGGCTGCAACTAAAGGATCTGTCGCGGATTGATTTCTTCCTGACCGAAGAGGGGGATATCTATCTGAATGAGGTGAATACCTTCCCGGGAATGACGTCCATCTCCATGTTCCCGAAAATGATGGAGAACGCCGGACACGACTTTGGCCACTACCTGTCCAGCCTGATTCGCGCCGCGGTCAGCTGAGACTGCCTGACCAGCCATTGTGGCCCCTCGCAGCCGTCGGCCACGGATAAGGTGACCGGCGCAGTTGCGGGGACTAGACCAGCCACCCCTCGCGCCGCCCACTGGAAAACTGGCTGCGCAGGAATTCCATCTGGTCCCCGCGAATCCGCTCACTGTTGATCAACGCCAGGTACTCTGCCGCGTTGGGGCAGAACGGCAGTGCCAGCAACTCCATGTCGATGTCTTCCAGCAGGCGATTGCCTTTGTGCTGATTACAGCGCCGGCATGCCGCGACCACATTTTCCCACACGTCCCTGCCCCCCTTGGACACCGGGTGGACATGGTCTCGGGTCAGCTCCGCCAGGCGGAATTCGCTGCCGCAATACAGGCAGGTCTGTTTGTCGCGGAAAAACAATGCGCGATTGGTGAGCGGTGGCCGCGTACGTGGGCGCGCCATGCGCTCACCCCCACAGGCGATGATCGCGGCCAGATCCAGATAGGAGCGATGCCCGGTGCGATTGAAGCCACCGTGCACACGCTGGACGACGCCGCCCAGCGACCAGGTCACCAGATCGCGCACATACAGGCACGCCGCCTCCTCCCAGGACAACCACTCCAGCGGCTGCCCCGCCAGGTTCAGTCGCAGAATTCTCGCTTCCACTCGCATCCCTCCGCACGGTGTTGGCACCGCACCCTACTGGTAAGCGGCCCGGGAAATCGGGCCAAGAAAAAAGCCCCACCGGTTTCCCGGAGGGGCTTTGAGAATCTGACAGCGCGAAGGGGAGCAGCTTGCCTACCTGATGGAGGCAAGGGGAAATCCAGGTTCACTCTCTCTGAATTACTGAATGCTTCACCCTCCGCCGGCCGCGACATTAATGGCCGGTACGTTCAGATTAAAGCGGATTATTGTTGCAATTTCAAAACCGCGGCACACGATGTGATCACATCATCCGGCAAAGTCGAAAAAAGCGGAAAAAATTCGTGGCTGGCAGAAAATTGTTGGCGGGAGAGGAGTAAACTGGCGGCAGAAGAAAAAATGCAGACCCCAAATGTAAAAACACCGCCCAGGCAATCCGGCCCAGGCGGTGCGTCTCACAGGATGGTGCCCCGTCCTTTGGGGCGAGCGGCAAAAATCCCTTATTCCCTTGCCGCTTTGTTCAGTCCCTTTCGCGTCCTTGCATGTTCATTATGGACAAGGGAGGAAAATTAACTAGGGGGAAATGTCGGAAATTCGTGTGCGAGATATCTCACACGACAGGGAGATGTCTCACAACGCCAGAATGGCTAATAGGGCGAAAATGAATCGTTGCGCTGAGTTGGCAGGAATCTGCGCCGAGGCGTTTGATTGAGGACTCACTATAGTGAGAAATATTTCAATATCAATACAGCCAGAGCAAAACCGTTGAAAAAGTCGCCATTTTTTTACCCCCTTCTGCTGGCTGTCACATTTGGCTTTGCCACGGGCGATTCATCACGCTCCTCTTTTAAGTTGTTGCAACAGGCGTCCGCACAAGCCCCCGTCCCCGTACAGGAAGAAAACGACCGCTCACAGGACACTTTGCACACTCAGGAAGACTACCATGTCACCCTGTTTGCCGAAGACCTGCCCAATGCCCGCTGGATTGTGATCACACGCAACGGTGATTTGCTGGTGTCCCAACCGAAACGCGGTGAGATCAGCCTGGTTTATGCCGATCGCAACGGCGATGGTCGCAGCGACAGCCAGCGTGTACTGATCGATGATCTCGACCGCCCCCACGGCTTGCTGCTGCATGAGGACTGGCTGTATATCGCCGACGCGGATGGCATCGGCCGCGTTCCGTTTGATCATTCTGACGGGCGCCTGGCAGGACGCTACCAGAAGATCCTCACCGGTCTCGAAGCCAGCGGCCACTGGACCAAGTCCATCGGCATGGGGCCTGACGGCTGGATCTACCTGAGCAGCGGCTCCAGTTGCAATGTTTGCGAAGAGAAAGATCCGCGCCGCGCCACGATCATGCGGTTACGGCCCGACGGCAAGGACTTCCAGATTTACGCTACCGGCCTGCGCAATAGCGTGGGGTTTGACTGGTCGCCACGGGATGGCGGCCTGTATGCCACGGACAACGGGCGCGACTGGCTCGGCGATGACTTTCCCCCGGACGAACTGAACCGTATCGAGCATCGCGCCTTTTATGGTTGGCCCTATGCCAATGGCGACCGCGTTCCGGACCCGGACTTTGGCGTTAATGCCAGCCCCGAAATCCAGCGGAAAATTGCCGCATCGCGCATTCCGGTCCACAACTTCGCCGCCCATAATGCGCCGCTCGGAATCACCTTTTTACGTAGCCCGATGCAGGCCTCGGACTATCGCAATGCAGCCCTGGTTGCCCTGCATGGGTCCTGGAACCGCACCGAGCGCGACGGCTACAAGGTGGTTTCGCTGCACTGGGATCAAGCCGGCAATATCAGCCAGCGCGACTTTCTCTGGGGGTTTCTCAGCCCGGATCGCAAGGAGGTCAGCGGCCGACCGGTGGCGATTGCCGAGGATGAAGCGGGCAACATTTACATATCCGACGACTACACCGGCCGAATCTACCGAGTTGCGGCGCGCATGGCGGCCTCGACACCGGCTATTGGCGCGCGCCCCCGGCTGCTGGCCCCGTTGAAGCCGCTGGCTATCGACAGCGGCGCCGCCGCCCGCGGCGAAGTGCTCTATCGCGAGCATGCCTGCGGCACCTGCCACGATCGACAGTCGCCCCTCACCGGTTTGTCGAAAAAGTATTCGCTCAAGGCCCTGGCCGACTATTTCGATGCCCCTACCCCGCCCATGCCGAGCTATCCGCTCAGCGACCGGGAGAAACGTGCACTCGCCCATTACCTGATGCTGCGGGAAACCACCGCCAACACCCCAGATTGACCCCCGGCAACCCAGCCGCTAAGGTTGCCGCGGCAAGTACGGAGTAAAAGGCACGACAATGGCAGCGGAGCAGAAACCGGCCTCTTTTGAGCAGGCCCTGGAAGAACTGGAACAGCTGGTAACCCGGCTGGAAGCGGGCGACCTGCCACTGGAGGAAGCGCTGGCGGACTTCGAACGCGGCGTAAAGCTCACCCGAGAGTGCCAGCAGAAACTCGCCAGCGCCGAGCAAAAGGTTCGCGTCCTGATGGAAGAGAGCGGCCAGGTGCAGGAGCTGCCTTTCGATACCCCCGAGCAGCCTGGGGGCGACAACTGAGTGACGGCCCTGCAGACGCCTTCCGTAGACCAGTTGCGGCCTTTCCTGAGCACCTGCGCCCAACGGGTCGAAGCCAGCCTGAAAGCCGCACTGGCCGAAACAACACCGGGCGCCGAGCGCCTGTTTGAAGCCCTGCGCTACGCGGCCCTGGGGCCAGGCAAACGCCTGCGCCCTGCACTGGTGTACGCCAGCGCCCAGGCCGTCGCTGGCTCTCAGGCAGAAACCGGGCCTACCGGCGAGCTGTGCGATAGTGCCGCGGCAGCACTGGAATGCATGCACGCCTATTCTCTGGTCCACGACGATCTGCCGGCAATGGATGACGACGACCTGCGCCGCGGGCGCCCTACCTGTCACATCCAGTTTGATGAGGCCACGGCCATTCTCGCCGGAGACGCCCTGCAAACCCGCGCCTTCGAGCTGCTGCTGGGGAGCAACGCAGACGCGAACCTTAGGCTGGCCCTGCTACAGGAACTGGCCGACGCTTCCGGCGCCGCCGGCATGGTGGCAGGCCAGGCCATCGACCTGGAGGCCGTCAATGGCCAACCGAGTCTGACCGAACTGGAAACCATGCACCGGCTGAAAACCGGCGCGCTGATTCGCGCCAGTGCCCGCATGGGGGCCCTGGCTGCCGGCGCCGATGCCCGGCAATTAACCGCCATCAGTACCTATGCCGAAGCCATTGGGCTGGCGTTTCAGGTACAGGATGACATCCTCGATGTCACTGCCGATACCGCTACACTGGGTAAAACCCAGGGCGCCGACGCCGCGCGCAACAAGCCCACCTATGTTTCCCTGCTGGGGCTCGGGGGCGCGCGCGACAAGCTGAGCGACCTGCATCGCACGGCAACCGACGCGCTGCAGGCGCTCCCCGGTGATGCGAAGCGGCTCGCGCAGCTCGCGGACTACATTGTAGAGCGCGGTCACTAGCCAAAAAATCCCGTCGCCTGCCCCGAAATGCGGGGCCCGCGGGATGCATTCTGCCCCTCACAGGCATACAATCCTCTGTTTCGACTCTGTTGCAAGTGATACCAAAGTGGCAGGCAACCTCCGCGCTCCCAATAGGGAAACGGCGCTGCCCGATACAGGACGTTTGATGTTCGACGAGATACCACGTACACGCCCCCACACTCCGTTGCTGGACAGCATTGACGAGCCATCCCAGCTGCGCGCCCTCGAAGAGCGCCAGCTGCCGGAACTCGCCAGCCAGCTGCGCGAGTACCTGCTGTACTGTGTGGGCCAGACCGGCGGCCATTTCGGTGCCGGCCTTGGCGTGGTCGAACTCACCATTGCCCTGCACTACATCTACAACACACCGGAAGACCGCGTCGTGTGGGATGTCGGTCACCAGACCTATCCGCACAAGATCCTTACCGGGCGCCGCGAGGAAATGCTGACCATGCGCCAGCAGGGTGGCCTGTCCGGCTTCCCCAAGCGCAGCGAGAGCCCCTACGACACCTTTGGCGTCGGGCACTCCAGCACCTCAATCAGCGCTGCGCTGGGCATGGCACTGGGTTCCGAAGAGGCCTCGCGCAAAGTGGTTGCGGTAATCGGTGACGGCGCCATGACCGCTGGTATGGCGTTTGAGGCGCTCAACCATGCGGCCCATACCGAATCCGATATGTTGGTGGTTCTGAATGACAACCGCATGTCGATTTCCAAGAATGTGGGCGGTCTGGCCAACTATTTCGCCAAGATCCTCGCCAGCAAGACCTATCTCTCCATGCGCGAGGGCAGCCGCAAGATCCTGTCGGTGATACCCAAGGCCTGGCAGCTGGCGCGCCGTACGGAAGAGCACGTAAAGGGAATGATTACTCCCGGCACATTATTCGAGGAACTGGGCTTCAACTACATCGGCCCGCTCGATGGACACAACATGCACGACCTGGTGCACACGCTGCGCAACCTGCGCGGCCAGCGCGGTCCGCAGCTGCTGCATATCGTCACCACCAAGGGCAAGGGTTTTGGGCCCGCCGAAGAAGACCCGGTGGGCTACCACGCGCTGAACAAGCTGGAGCCGGAACCGAAGGTACAGGTCGCCGTGCCCAGCGAGCGCAAGCTACCCAAGTACCAAGACATTTTTGGCCAGTGGCTGTGCGATATGGCGGAAGCCGACGAGCAACTGATCGGCATTACCCCGGCCATGTGTGAAGGCTCCGGTATGGTGCAGTTCGCCGAGCGTTTCCCCAAGCGTTTTCAGGACGTGGCCATCGCTGAGCAGCACGCGGTCACCCTCGCTGCCGGCCTCGCCTGTGAAGGCAAGAAGCCGGTAGTGGCCATTTACTCGACGTTCCTGCAGCGCGGTTACGACCAGCTGGTGCACGATGTGGCCATCCAGGACCTGGATGTGACCTTCGCGATCGACCGTGCCGGCCTGGTAGGAGAAGACGGCCAGACCCATGCGGGCAGCTACGACCTGACCTACATGCGCTGCCTGCCCAATCTGATCATCGCGGCACCCAGCGACGAAAACGAGTGTCGCCAGTTGCTGTACACCACATACCAGCACACCGGTCCCGCTGCGGTGCGCTATCCGCGCGGCACCGGACCAGGTGTCACCATTGAACAAGAAATGCAGGCCCTGCCCGTTGGCCGCGGTAGAGTCGTGCGCGAAGGCAATGAGGTTGCGATCCTCAGTTTCGGTACCCTGCTGGCGCCCGCCCTGGAGGCCGCCGAGCAACTTGGTGCGACCGTCGCCGACATGCGCTGGGTCAAGCCACTCGACGAGGCACTGATCGACGAACTGGCAAATTCGCACTCGCTGCTGGTTACCATTGAAGAGAATACCGTTGCCGGTGGTGCCGGCAGCGCCGTGTCTGAATATCTCAATGCACGCGGCACCTTGGTGCCCCTGATGCAGCTGGGGCTGCCGGACAAAACCATCGAACACGGCAAGCACAAGGATCTGCTTGCGGCCATTGGCCTCAACGCTGACGGAATAGAACAACAAGTCCGCCGCCGGCTGAAACAGCTGCGCGGCAAGGACATCCAGGGCCAGGCCGCCGCTGTCTGATCGCGCGACGGCCGCCCTCACGCTTGCATTATCGAGGGGACGCCATGTCTATTCGCCTTATATCTCCGGGCAAATCCCTGCTCACCACCCTGCGCCGCACTGCACTGTCTGTTGGGGTCACGCTCATGGCTGTCCAAGCGACAGCCATGGAAGAAGATGCCTTTGACCAGGCCTTCAAAGCGCTGCCCAAAGACTCTGCCGCCGAGCGCCTCACCGCCCTGCAGGACCTGCGCTACCGCTGGGTGATGGAAAGCTATCCGAGCTGGGCAACCTATCGCGGCTACCCGGGTGTCAACGACCGCTGGACCGATCTGTCCAAGCGCGGCCAGGAAGCGCGCAAGGGCCAGACCCGACGGATGCTATCCGCCAGCCGCAAAATCGACGAGAGCGCGCTGACCGACAACCAGCGCCTCGACTACCAGCTGCTGTACCAGGATCTTCTCAATGAGGTGAAAGGGTTCCAGTTTGCCGACCCGCTAATGCCGGTCACCCATATGAGCGGCATCCAGCGCAATGTGCCCGGCGTTCTCAACAGCATGCCCAAGCGCAGCCAGAGCGATTACCAGGACATCCTCTCTCGCCTGGAAGCGCTGCCTACCCTGGTGGAGCAAACCACCGCGTTGATGCGTCAGGGGCTCAAGCGCGAAGTGACGCCGCCGCAGATCACCCTGCGCGACCTGCCCGGCCAGATCCGTGCCCTGATACCGACTGAGCCCGAACAGAGCCCGCTACTGGGCGCATTCAAGGCAATGCCCGACAGTCTCAGCAAAGCCCAGCAGCAACGTCTGAAACAACGTGCCCACAAGCTGTACCGCGAGGCACTGGTTCCGGCCTGGCGGGATATGGCGGAATTTGTCGAGCGCGAATACATTCCCGGTGCCCGTGTCGATACCGCCTTTACCAGCATGCCGGACGGCCTGCGCTGGTACGCCTACAAGGTGCGCGACAACACCACCACCAGCCTCAGCGCTGAAGAGATTCACCAGATTGGCCTGAGTGAAGTCGCGCGCATCCGCGATGAGATGGAAAACATCATCGAGAAAACCGGCTTCGAGGGCGACTTCAAGGCGTTTACCGAATTCCTGCGCAGCGACCCGCGCTTCTACCATACGACCCGCGAAGCGCTGATGCGCGATTACCGCGACATCGCCAAGCGCATTGATGGCGAGCTACCGGCCCTGTTCGGCAAGCTGCCGCGCCTGCCTTACGGCGTGAAGCCAATTCCGAGCTACTCGGAGAAATCGCAGACGACCGCGTACTACATGCCGGGCTCCCAGGAAGCCGGACGCGCGGGCATCTTCTTTGCGAACACCTACAACCTGCCGAGCCGACCCAAGTGGGAAATGGAAGCGCTGACGGTGCACGAGGCCATGCCCGGACACCACCTGCAGATTGCACTGGCGCAGGAACTGGAGGGCGTGCACCCACTGCGTCGTCTCGGCGGCTATACCGCGTTTGTGGAAGGCTGGGGACTGTATTCCGAGAGCCTGGGCTATGACCTGGGCCTGTACACCGACCCCTACAGCGAATTTGGCGCGCTCACCTACGACATGTGGCGCGCCGTGCGCCTGGTGGTGGATACCGGCATGCACCAGCTGGGCTGGAGCCGCGAGCAGGCCATCGAGTTTTTCATGAATAACAGCGCCAAGCCGTTGCACGACATCACGGTCGAGATCGATCGCTATCTGGTGTGGCCCGGCCAGGCGCTCGCCTACAAGCTCGGCCAGCTGAAGATCAAGGAATTGCGTGCGCGTGCGGAAGAACAACTGGGTGACCAGTTTGATATTCGCGCTTTCCACGACGAGTTGCTCGGCGCCGGTGCCCTGCCACTCAATGTGCTCGAGACTCGCATGAACAGCTGGCTGTCGGCAGAGACGGCCCGCGCCGGCCTGACGCCGGGTATCGAGGGCACCGCTGGCCCCGCGCCGGCAGGTTAATTTCCACCGAACAAAGGCGGTCCCGCATCCCGCGGGGCCACCTGATTCCTCCCCCTATTCTCCTCTCTCAGCCGGCTCGGCCAACAACTCGCCCAGCATCGCACCAAGCGACAAATCCTCCAGCAGACCAAAATGACTCAGGCGGATATTCCCGCTGCGATCCAGCAGCACCGTCGATGGTGTGCCCTGCAAAGCCAGCTTCTGCATGGTGACCGGCACCGGGCCATTGTCAGCGGGCTGGTCGATGGCGATCGGAAACTGCAGACCAAACTCCGCGGCGTAGACCCGCAGTGCATCGGCATCCATTACAGGGTGATGCTCAAACACCGAATGCAGGCCAATCACGCACAGGTCCGTGGTAGCGAAATGATCGGCCACGCGCACGGCCTGCGGCGTCGCGTGCTGGGTGCAGCCCGGACATAGCATCTGGAAGACATGCAACAACACCACCCGGCCATGGCAATCGGGCGGCGCGTTCACATTCAGCCAGGATGCAGCTGAAATCTCCGGAGCCGGGATGCCGGCGTCAGGCAAGAGGGGCACGTCCATTCCTCCGACAATTGATTGCCACTCCCCTGCAGTCTAGTCACCGCCCTGTTTTCGATGGCGCGCATGGCCCTGCACGGAGCGATAGAGCTGCGCCAGTGCACGATCATCAGCGCGCTGCTCGGCCAGGGTCTGGCGGTTGCGTCGCGCTTCTCGCAATAGCTTGCGCCAGTTTTCCAGTCGACGGGTATCGAGGTCACCACGAGCCACTGCGGCCTGTACCGCGCAGCCGGGCTCGACCCCGTGACCGCAGTCATCAAAGCGACACTGCTGCGCCAGATGGTCGATATCGCTGAATGCAGCGGACAGATCATCTTCGGCATCCGCCAGCCCAAGCTCACGCATACCCGGGGAATCGAGGAGCAACCCGCCATCTGGCAGTGGATACAGCGCACGGTGCCGTGTGGTATGCCGGCCCTTGCTGTCATCTTCACGAATACCACCGGTCGCTGCGCGCTCGGCACCCGACAGTGTATTCAGCAACGTCGATTTCCCTACACCCGAGGACCCGAGCAACGCAGTGGTTGTGCCCGCCGGACACCAGTCTCGCAGCTGCGCCACCGCTTCAGGATCGCGCCCGTCGAGCACCTCCAGCGGTAAGTCCGTGTAGCGGCGCAACGCCTCACGGTAGGGCGCGATATCCTCGCACAGGTCCGCCTTGGTCAGGACCAGACAGGCCTGGCTGCCCGCACTGCGGATCATCGCGAGGTAGCGTTCGATTCGTGACAGGTTGAAGTCGTGATTACAGGAAGACACGATCAGCACCGTGTCGATATTGGCGGCGATCAGCTGGGCGCGGTTGGCGCCGGGCGCCATGCGGCGGAACACACTGCTGCGTTCGAGCCGGCGTCGCGGCCGCCCACTTTCATCCAGTAGCAGCCAGTCACCGACGGCAACACCATCGCCACTCAGGGACAGCAGGCTTTCGGTCACCGGGATACGTTGTTCTCCGGCCGCGGCGGCTATTTCGAGCTGATCCCGATGGCGGGCCATCACGCGCACCGGCGTCAACGATTCCAT
Organism: Microbulbifer sp. ABF4_148; assembly: GCF_056158985.1. NCBI lineage: Bacteria > Pseudomonadati > Pseudomonadota > Gammaproteobacteria > Cellvibrionales > Microbulbiferaceae > Microbulbifer > Microbulbifer sp. ABF4_148. The sequence goes on along the minus strand of NZ_JBSWUI010000001.1, from coordinate 1,359,204 downwards.
ATCCGCCAGGTCCAGCTGCTGCTGGAAAAACGGCTTCCAGCCCAGCACACGCAGGGCGGAGGCTTCGGGGTTGGCAGTTTGGGCTGCCAGGGTACGTCCGCCAGCGATACGCGGGCGGCGATTCAACAGGGATTTTTTCAATGGAGGAACCCTCGGGCACGTACCGACATCCACAGTGGCAATGGCCACCGTAGAGAACTCCGCCCGTAACTTTTCAACGACACGCACTTTGGCGCGCTACCGTATCCATCGACGGAACACATCGGTACTGCAATACATGTTGCTTCCTTCAGGAAGCATGGCCATCAGCCAGGCTGATGGGGCCGGGGTTACACCCAGGTAAGAGGCATCGCCTCAGTGGGTCACCCGGCGGGGCTTGCACACAATCATCAAGCGCCTCCAGGGGTTCAATATGGATAGACATCCTGGGGTTACACCCGCCATTCACTCGGGTGCCGCCTCAAGATTCTGGTTAATTTATCACCAAACGGATATGCCGGCAATTTCAGCGGCGCAATCACGGGCCCAACCACTAGCCCAATCACTGGCCCAACCACTAGAGAGTGTCGCGGGTCTGGGGGAATAATCGAACAACGGGGTTTGTCATCAGACAGAAAGAGAAAAGCCGGCATAGTGCCGGCTCATCATCCGATCGCAACGGGTACATCACCTTTCTCGACCCGCAACAACCTGATGGCTTGAGTATAGACACCAATCACCTTTCTCGAGGCGTCTTGCTCGAAGTAAAGGATGGTGTGGCGCCGTTTCGATAACATGATGTTTTTATGAACGTTTGGTGACACACCAGCCAGCACCCCACATTGGGGGCATCTATTGCGCCAACCGGGCATAGACCCGCCGCGCGGCCACCAGATCCTCCAACGCATGCCCGACCGACTTGAACGCGGTAATGGCGTCAGTTGCGCGCTCGATGGGTGTACCGCAACAGAGCCCAAACAAATCGCCAAGAATCGCCTCCTCCCGCAACACGCCACTGGCCAGGGGAATCGCCAGATCACCGGTTTCCTCCATCGCCTGTGGCAGCACGTCCACATAGAGCGCGACTTTACGGATCAACGCATCATCCGCCTCGCGCATATCCGGCCGATAGGCCCCGACCAGATCAATATGCTGGCCGGGCCGCAACCACTCGCCGCGCAGCAACGGCGTCCGGCTCAGGGTGGCGCAGCTGACGATATCCGCCTCGGGCATGGCACCCGGTAAATCCTCGGCAACCGCAACCGGAAATCCCTCCGCCGCGAGGCACGCCACCAGTGCGGCCGCCTTGTCCGGATTTCGCCCCCAGATATGAACCTGTTCAATAGGCCGCACACTGCAGTGAGTGCGCACCAGCTCCGGAGCCAACGCGCCCGTGCCCACCATGAGCAGGGAGCGCGCATCCGCGCGGGCGAGATAGTCCGCCGCCAGGGCCGAGGCAGCCGCGGTGCGCTTGCTGGTGAGGGCCGTCGCATCCATGACGGCGCGCGGTACCCCGCTCGCCGCGTCAAAGAGCGAATAAAGCCCCTGCACACTCGGCAACTCGCGATTCTCCGGCGCGACACTCACGGTTTTCACGCCGAGAAAATCCCCCGCCTGCCAGGCGGGCATCAACAACAGTGTGTTTTCCGAATGGCTGTCCGCACGCCCCTGGTAGTGATGGTGGTGCCGCGGTGGCACCTGAATCGATCCTTCGCGAAACGCATCGCGCAGGTCGGCGATCAGCCCCGGAAAATCCAGCAGCTCACTCACCTGCTGCTTATCAATCACTTGCACTTTCCCACTCCTGTTCAGCGCAACAAAAAACCATCCCGCAACGGGTCGCCGGGATCCAGGTAAAAGGTGTGTTCTCCGGTGATGTAGGCATCACCTGCCACTTCCGGAATTACACCGGGCATGCCGGCGAAATCCACTGCCTCAACCACGGTGCCACGAAAAACACTGCCGGTAATACTTTCAATGTGCATCCCTTCGCCCACGTGCAGGCGCCCTTGCGCATGGTGCAATGCCATGCGGCCCGCAACGCCGGATCCGGTGGGAGAACGATCCAGTTCGCCATCGGCAAATACACAGGCATTGCGACTGTCTACGCCATCACCAACGCTGCTGCGTCCGTGATCAATAAAGATGGTGCCGTACAAAAAACTGAGTTCAGGTTCCAGTGGATGTCGGATCTCAAAATTCTCCATCACTGCTCGCTTGATCGCCCGACCCGCTTCAATCACACGACCCGCACAGTCAGGCTCAAGCGGGAAACGCAGCTGCGCCGCGTCGACATAGGCATAGAAAGCGCCGCCGTATGCAAGATCAAACTGGATAGTTCCCAGGCCAGGCACCTCAACAGACTGATCCCGCGCGAGTACAAAGGAGGGCACGCAAAGAAAACGCGCATCGACAACGCGATTGTTCTTGTCAGTACGCGCGAACGCATGAATCCGCCCACAGGGCACATCAATGGTCACCGGTGTTTCCCGGCACGGCCCCCGGCTTTCCACCCAGCCAAGCTCCAGCGCCAGCGTCGCCAGCGCTATTACTGCGTGGCCGCACATGGTGCTGTAGCCTTCGTTATGCAGGAATATCGCACCGAAATCTGCCCCCTCGTCATCGGGGGGCACCAGCAGGCACCCGTACATGTCGGCATGCCCACGGGGCTCCCACATCAGGGCAGTACGCAAAGCATCGTACTGGTCCCGCGCGCAGGCGCGCCGCTCCAGCACCGTATTTCCAGCCAGCTCGGGATATCCAGCGATCACCACCCGCAACGGTTCCCCGCCGGTATGCAGATCAATCGTCCGTATAGCCTGCCTGCCGTCCGCGATGGGCAGGTCAGACGTCGATGCGGTACGAAGTATGCGCTGGTAACTCGTCATTGAAATGCGTGTCACTATTTTCCTCCAGAGTGTACCCCTGTAACCTGTCACGCCGGTGTGATACGTGTCGCTATTGCATTGGCGGCAAGGGTTAAATATTATTTTGCCGACAATAACAACTTAGAGAATAAATTCCAATCATGGCTTCCCTCGCAAAACCTGCCCGTGATTCCGGTTTGCGCCCTGGCGCACTCAGCACTCTGTTGCTCTTTACCTTGCTGGCTTCCCTACTGCTGCTGGGGCTCAAGCATTTTCGCGCGAGCAACCAGGACACCCTGGTCGCGGAAGTCCTGGAAGGACGCGATACCATCTGGACGCTGGATTTCGATCACGATCGGGATGGCCGCCTGGAAGCGATACTCGCGCGAATCGGCATGCTCTCCGAAACTCCGGCGTTACAGCCCGAGCAAACCTCGGAACTCAGTGAATTGCTTTTTTACCTGCGTGCGTATTACTACTTTACGCCGACACGGGTAGTGACCGAGGAGGATCGGCAACGCGTTGGAGCGGCGCTGCAACAATTTGTGACATCGCCGTACTTTCTGGCCGCTAACAGCAGCGAGGCGCGAGAGAACTATCTGGCTGCGCTCTACCTGTTTCTCGGCCGCAAGGTTTCCGCTGAGGATCTCGCACCGCATCTGGCCGCCCTGCAAACGCTCCTCTCTGACTCAACGCCGGCACAGTCGCCTGCGGAAACCCTCGAGTTGTTGAGAGCGGTGGGATTCCTTGCTTATGAGGCGCGCAACAGTGACGACTATCGCTCCGCACTCAAGACTCAGGGAGACTTTATCTCTGAGCTACTCGCACTGGGACGTTCTGGCGCGACAGACTGGGTACTGCAACATGCGCTTTGGACATTGGCCTACATGGCCGTGCTCGAGGAAGCAGAGCCATCGGAGCTGGACGATACCGTATGGAACTTGTTGCAGGAAAATAGTGCACTGGATGACGTTGCACGCAAAATGCTGTACAGCAATTTTTATCTGGTGAATGCATTCCGCGTAAAAGACCAGTGCGACGATGCACTGCAGGGACGCTGTATGGCGGCCACCATCGATGAGGCCTTACCGCTCGCCCATGAGTGTTCTGAAACGCTGCTGATCCGCGCCACCGAGCTTGCCCCCCGGGAACTCACACAAACCTGCGAAAGACTGACGGCCCAGGAAGCATTCTTTCATACGCTACTGGATACCAAACACGAGCCCGTGGCGGATGACCTGAATACACTGTTGCGCGTGGTTATTTTCGATAACTACAGCGAATACAACCGTCACGGGCAAATGCTGTTCAACATCAATACCGACAATGGCGGCATGTATATCGAAGGCGAACCCGCCGCGCCGGGCAATATCGCGACGTTCTACTCGTTCGAAACGTTCTGGCGTAAGGCGGAATTTGGGGTGTGGAACCTGAACCACGAATACGTGCACTACCTAGACGGACGCTACATCAAATACGGTGGTTTCGGGCACTACCCGGAAAAGCTGGTCTGGTGGTCGGAAGGCCTCGCCGAGTACGTTGCCAATGGCGACGACAATCACACGGCCATGAAAACCCTGAAAAATGCTGAGGCGGAAGCACTGCCGGACCTGAGCAAAATCTTTTCTACCGCCTATGGCGACGGCGTAGAGTTGACGTACCACTGGTCTTACCTGGCGGTGCGCTTTCTGGCAGAACACGACAATCCATCACTGATCCAACTGGGCGAAGCCCTCAAGCAGGACCAGTTCAATACCTATAGCGAGTTGCTTAGTGCCCTGGCCGAACAGCACGATCCGGCGTTCCAACAATGGTTATTGGAGCAACAAGAGCACTTCGATATTGAGCCGGCATCCGGCGACAAGCCGCGGCAGATTTACCGCTACCTCTACCGTGACTACCTATGGCCGGAAACACTGGCCGAACGTGTGCAGCGCTATCACTTCGGCTAGCGCAATCCACTCTGGCGCCCTTGCCGTGACGTAGTCTCGGCAGGAGCTCAGAAGTCAGTTTTCAGCAGCAACGCCGAGAAGTTAGGGCTCAGGAATGATGGGCTGAGAAATTAGGCCTTAGCAGAAACGGGGCAGGAATAAACCCGGGGGAGAAGATACCGCGCGCAACGGGGTCGGCGCGGCATCGCAGGACTCGTCTCAGGCGTCTTTTTCAGGATCGCTGCCCTGCTCCTGGGGTTCTTCGTCCTGCAGCAGGTGGCCCAGTTTGCCCTTCTTGGTAGACAGGTAATTAACGTTGTGCGGGTTGCGTCCACTCTGGTGCGGCAGACGTTCGACCACATTGATGCCGAGATCCTGCAGGGCTTTTACCTTGCGCGGGTTGTTCGTCATCAGGCGAATTTCATGCACCCCCAGATGCTCGAGCATCGGCTTGAGAATGGAGTAGTCACGCATATCCGCACCGAAGCCCAGCTGCTCATTGGCCTCCACGGTATCGGCGCCACTGTCCTGCAGGTGATACGCACGGATCTTGTTCAACAGGCCAATGCCACGGCCTTCCTGACGCAAATAGAACACTGCACCGCGGCCTTCCATCGCGATACGATGCAGTGCATGTTGCAGCTGCGCGCCACAATCGCAGCGCAGCGAGAAAAGCGCGTCGCCTGTCAGGCACTCAGAATGGATGCGGGCCAGCAGTGGCTCGTCGGTATCCATATCTCCCATGGTCAGGACCACATGCTCCTTGCCGGTTTCAACTTCCTCGAAACCATGCATCGCAAACATGCCCCATGAAGTCGGGAGTTTGGAAGATTCGACGTAACGAATGGTGGTCAAGTTACTACCTCATTATCACTGACGAGCCCGAAGGATCAGCAAGCCACCCTGCTGCTCCATATCTACCCGGCGCAGGAAGCTGTTTCCCAGCAGGGTGATCTCGGGAAAATTATCGGCGTGCACAGTGGCATCGACGTTATGTATTTTGATCCCGCCAATCGCGACACTGGCGAGCTTTACCCGGTAGGCCCGCGCAATGCCGCTGGCCGTGGATACGCGAATCTCCTTGGCGTTATCCAGACTGATACCCAGCCGTCGCGCGGTGGGATAATTGAACGCGATACTGGTCGCACCGGTATCCACCAGTACATTGACGCGGCGCCCGTTAATCCACGCATGGGTGCTGTAATGGCCGCCCCCATCCGCGTTGAGCCGCACCTCCGCCTGCTGCGCCTTCGCATAGGCGCTGGCAATCGGGGCATTCAGGGTGAGCTTCTGCTCACGCCCATCGATACTCACTCGGGCAAACTCGCTGGTTGCCTCCAGCAGGCGCACCCCTTCCGGGGATTGCTGGCCCGGCTTGAGAATCCGCTGGGTACCGTCAATCTGTAACATGGCGGAGCTGCCAAACAACCCTTTCAGCTGGACACTTTGCCCATAAGAACCCGCGGGCAACAGCGCGACGATGCACAGCAGCAGACCGACGAATTTCATGTTGTGCCTCCGGTGTAGAGTGCGTGCTATGCCAACCAGTAAGCGGTGACCTGCAGTACCAATGCCGCGTAAACAGCCGCCAGTATATCGTCCAGCATAATACCGATACCACCATGTACACGTCGGTCAGCCCAGCCGATGGGCTGCGGCTTGGCGATGTCGAACAGGCGGAACAGTACGAAGCCATAGAGCGCCCAGACCCAACCGGCCGGGGCCATAAACATGGTGAGCCAGTAACCCACCATTTCATCCCACACGATACCACCGTGGTCATGCACACCCAGCTTGCGCGACGCGGCGCCGCACAGGTAGCAGCCCAGTACTGCCGCAGCCGCTACGACCGCCAGATACCAGGCGGGAGACAGGCCCTGCAGCAGCCACCAGAACGGAATCGCCATCAGCGTACCGAAGGTGCCGGGCGCCTTGGGCGCCAGACCCGAACCAAAGCCAAACGCCAGCAGCATGGTGGGGCTGCGCAACAACTGCTGAAAACTCGGATTGCTCATGATGGCATTCAGGTCCTGATGTTCTTGTTATTGATGTCAAAAGTGCGTGTAGCCGCGGCCAGGGGGTGTCCAGGGGGCCCCCTCCAGCTGACAACGCACGCGCTTGTCCCCGGTCTCGCCGGGAACGGCAGCGGTAATCCGGCCAATCTTCACCGGTTCCAGATCCAGGTGGTGACAGACGTCCCGCATTTGCGCTTCGGCCCCAGCTGGCAGCGTGAAACACAGCTGGTAATCATCTCCGCCGGCCGCGGCCTGAGCGAGGGCATCACCAGCATTCAGTTCTATCGCCAACGGAGCAACCGGCACCGCCGCCATGTCGAGTTCTGCACCGACACCGCTGGCCGCGCAAATATGGCCCAGATCGGCCAGCAGGCCATCGGAGATATCCAGCCCACTCGTGGCAAGGCCGCCCAGGGCGCGGGCAAGCGCCAGCTGTGGATGCGGCCGATAAAACGCCCGCTCGGCGCGCGCGCGGGTTTGCGGGTCCACCGCCAACTCCCCCAGGACCACCGGCAGGGCGGCAGCGGCAGCCCCGAGAGGCCCACTGACATAGACCCCGTCACCGGGACGGGCACCATCACGGCGCAGTGGCGCTTCACTCACGCCCGTGACCTGAATGGTGATCGAGAGCGGCCCGCGTGTGGTATCGCCCCCCACCAGCGAAACGCCAAATTCGGCAGCCGTTTCCAGCAGCCCGGAGGAGAAATCCTGCAACCACTGCGCATCACTGTCCGGCAGGGTGAGCGCCAGGGTAAACCAGAGCGGGCGGGCGTTCATCGCGGCCAGATCGCTGAGGTTTACCCGCAGCGCACGGGAGGCCAATAATGCGGGATGAGCGTCGACGGGGAAATGGCGGCCGGCCACCAGCGTATCGACACTGGTGGCTAACACACCCGATGCCGGCGGCTGCAACAGGGCGCAGTCGTCGCCGATCCCCAGCAGCACGCCTTCACCGTGCGCCGCCACGGCGAAATATTCGCGGATAATGTCAAACTCGCCGGGGCCGGTACGCATCAGGGGCCTTTACTCAGCCTTTGCGATCCGCGCCAACTTCCGCAGCACGCAAATCAGCGGCAGTCTTGTCGAGGATGCCATTGATATATTTAAACGCATCCGTGGGGCCAAACTTCTTTGCCAGCGCCACCGACTCGTTGATCACGACCTTGTATGGCACGTCGATACGATTCTTGAGTTCATAGGTCGCCATGCGCAGCAGTGCACGGGACACCGGATCCAGATCGTCCACAGAGCGATCCAGGTGCGCGGCATAAGCCGCCTCAACTTCATCCAGCTGCTTGGCCACGCCATGAAACAGATCGCGGAAATAGTCCACGTCGGTTTTGCTCATGTCGTTGTCAGTACGAAACTCGGCTTCAATAGCATTGAGGCTGGCACCAGCCATCTGCCATTGATAAAGAGCCTGCATAGCGTAGTGGCGCGCCTTGCGACGTGCGGAAGCAGTTACGGTCATTCGTTTTTCCAGTCGTTACATCGGTGGGGGCCTGGCCCCCGGAAAATTAGATCTGCCCGAGCAGGGAAACCATTTCCAGCGCGGTTTCCGCGGCTTCGCAGCCCTTGTTACCCGCCTTGGTGCCGGAGCGTTCAATCGCCTGTTCGATAGAGTCCACGGTCAATACACCGAAGGTCACCGGGATGCCCGCATCAAGGGATACCTGGGCCAGGCCCTTGGTGCACTCGCCAGCAACATATTCGAAATGCGGAGTGCCACCGCGAATGACGGCGCCCAGTGCAATGATCGCATCGAACTTGCCGGAATCCGCCAGCTTCTTGGCCGCCAGCGGGAACTCGAATGCACCCGGTGCATAGTAGATGGTGATGTCTTCTTCCTTGATGCCCTTGCGGCGCAGCGTGTCCAGCGCGCCGTCCTTCAGGCTCTCAACAACAAAGCTGTTCCAGCGACTGACCAGCAGGGCAAACTTCCCCTTGCAGCCTACGAAATCCCCTTCGATTACTTTGATCTTGCTCATGGTCTTTTCCAGTTTCTAATTCGCTAAAACTCAGTTTTCTTCAACGTTGAGGTATTCCTCGACTTCGAGCTCGAAGCCGGAAATGGCGCTGAATTTGAACGGCGCACTCATCAAACGCATTTTATGCACATTCAGGTCCCGCAGAATTTGCGAGCCGGTGCCCACCTGCTTGTACACCAGGTCCTGGCTCGGGCGCTGCTGCTTACCGCTGATCAGCCAGTCGATGCTCTCTTCGATTTCTTCAGTGGTTTCGTTGTGGCAGATCAGTACCACCACGCCCTTACCCTCTTGTTCAACGCGCTGCATGGCACGACGGAAGGTCCACGGCGTGTACTTTTCATCACCACGCTGGATGGTCAAAACATCGCGCAGGTTATTGCCCACATGCACACGCACCAGGGTCGGTTCCTGCGGGGTCGGCTGGCCCTTGATGAAAGCAAAGTGGCGCTCGCGGCGGGCTTTGTCCAGATAGGTGCGCAGGGTGAAGTCGCCATACTCGGTCTTCACTTGCCGCTCGTTAACACACTCTACCGTTTTCTCATTCATGGCCCGGTAGGTGATCAGGTCAGCAATGGTGCCGATCTTCAGATTGTGCGCCTTGGCAAAGGTCTCCAGGTCCGGACGCCGTGCCATGGAGCCATCTTCATTCATGATCTCAACGATCACCGCAGCGGACTCGAAGCCCGCAAGGCGGGAAAGGTCGCAGCTGGCCTCGGTGTGGCCGGCACGGCTCAGCACGCCACCCGGCTGGGCCATAATCGGAAAGATATGTCCGGGCTGCACGATATCCTTGGGCTTGGCATTACGCGCTACCGCAGCGCGGATGGTCCGCGCGCGGTCCGCCGCAGAAATACCGGTGGTCACCCCTTCAGCAGCCTCGATCGAGACGGTGAAATTGGTGCTGAACTGGGCGCCGTTATCACGGGACATCAGCGGCAGGTCCAGCTGCTCACAGCGCTCGCGTGACATCGGCATACAAATCAGGCCGCGCGCGTGGGTCGCCATGAAGTTGATGTCTTCGGCGCGCACCTGTTCGGCGGCCATCACCAGGTCACCTTCGTTCTCGCGATCTTCATCGTCCATCAGGATCACCATCTTGCCCTGGCGGATGTCGTCGATCAGTTCTTCAACCGTATTCAGTTCCATAAATCTCTCTGCTGTGGTGAGAATTCCCCGCCGCCGCATTGTTGATCGCGGTCTCTCCGGGAACGGGAGCCTTACCTCCCTGCTTGTTCTTGTTTCCTGTAATCCGCTTCAGGCCCGGTGGAACCCGTGCTGCGCCAGGAATTCCATGGTTAGCCCTTCACTACTCCCACTGCCGGGTTCTGCCGCGGCATCGCCCATCAACAGGCGCTCCAGGTAGCGCGCGATGACATCCACCTCCAGGTTGAGGCGGGTACCGGCGCGGTAATCCCCCATAATGGTTTCCTGCAGCGTATGCGGCACGATGGTCAGTTCGAATTCAGCGCCATCGACCGCGTTGACGGTGAGGCTGGTGCCATCGACTGTGATCGAACCCTTGTGGGCAATGTAGCGGGCCAGCTCCCCGGGTGCACGGATACGGAAGCGCTCGGCGCGCGCCTCCGGACGCCGCCAGACCACTTCGCCGATGCCATCGACATGTCCGCTGACAATATGGCCGCCAAGACGGGTCTGCGGTGTCAGGGCTTTTTCCAGGTTGACCCGGTTGCCGATCTTCCAGTCACCGACGGTGGTCACCGTCAGGGTTTCAGCCGAGACATCGGCCCAGTATCCATCGCCGGGCAGGTCCACCACGGTCAGGCAGACACCATTTGTGGCAATGCTGTCACCCAACTGCACGTCCTGCAGGTGGAGTTTGCCCGAGCGTACCCGCACACGCAGGTCACCGCCCTGCGGTTTTAGCTCGGCGATTTCGCCAATGGCTTCAACAATCCCGGTAAACATTCGGCTTTCCCCTAGCGCTCGATATCGGTAGTGGCGGTAATTCGCCAGTCGTGACCGACAGCGCGCATATCGGTAATGGTAATCGGCAGCACCGAGCCCATCCGTTCAATGGGCAGTTCAAACAATGGGCGCGCCGAACTACCCAGCAGTTTAGGCGCCACGTACACAATTAACTCGTCGACATGGCCGCGGTACAGAAACTCACCAGAGAGGGTCGCGCCACTCTCTATCATGACCTCGTTGCACTGACGCCGCGCGAGCTCCTGCAACAGCGCGAGAAGATCGACCCGACCCTCGGCGTCCGCGGGCAACACCACCACTTCGGCACCGGCCTTCTCCAGCCGCTGGCGGCGTTCGCTATCCGCATTGGCGGTCGTGCACACCAAGGTGGGGGCATCCCCTTGCAAAATAAAGGCTTTGGCGGGCGTGCGCAGACGGCTGTCGACAATGACCCGCAGCGGTTGCACTTCAGCGGCCTGCTCCGCCTCCAGTAATTCCAGCGCAATTTCGTCCGCGCGCACATTCAGGTTGGGGTTATCAAAGCGCACGGTTTCCACGCCCGTGATCACCGCACAGCTGCGCGCCCGCAAGCGCTGCACGTCCGCGCGCGCTGCCGGTCCGGTTACCCACTTTGACTCTCCGCTGGCCATAGCGGTACGGCCATCGAGGCTCATCGCAGACTTGCTACGCACCAGGGGTAACCCCAGCGTCATGCGCTTGATAAAGCCCGGATTCAGGTCGCGACAAGCCTCTTCGAGCACCGGACCTTCAACCTCAACGCCAGCGTCGCGCAGCTTCTGCAAACCGCGCCCACTGACTTCAGGGTTTGGATCTTCCATGCCAAAAACCACTTTGGCGACACCGGCGGCAATCAGGGCATCGGCGCAGGGGCCGGTTTTCCCGGTGTGGCTGCAGGGCTCCAGAGTCACATAAACCGTCGCGCCGCGGGCGGCCTCCCCGGCATCGTTCAGCGCTTCAACTTCGGCATGGGGCAGGCCGGCGCGCTGATGCCAGCCTTCACCGACAACCACGCCGGCAGGATCGGTGATCACGCATCCCACACGAGGGTTGGGCATGGTGGTATACAGGCCGCGCTCTGCCAGTTGCACCGCACGCGCCATCAACGCCTGGGCAACGGCCGCATTAGGGGATTCCGCGCTCATGGATTCTCCGCTCTGAATTCTTCGCTCATGATGACGGGAGACTTAAGGGGTCTCTGACGGGTCGCGGGTCAGCTTGTCGATTTCCTCGCGGAACTCGGACACGTCCTCGAAGCGACGATAGACCGAGGCAAACCGTACGTAGGCCACCTCGTCCATCTCACGCAGCTTTTCCATCACCAGCTCGCCAACCGATCGGGCCGGCAACTCCCGCTCACCGGTCGCCTGCAGCGCATGTTTGATCTGGGCAACGGCAGACTCGACCCGCTCAGTACTGACCGGGCGCTTCTCTACAGCCCGCTGTATACCGGCGCGCAACTTGTCTTCATTGAAGGGTTCACGCTGGCCATTCTGCTTGATCACGCGGGGCAGCAGCAGTTCAGCCGTCTCAAAGGTGGTGAAACGCTCGTGGCACTCAAGGCATTCGCGACGGCGGCGCACCTGGTCACCCTCGGCGACCAGGCGGGAATCCACAACTTTGGTTTCATCTGCGCTGCAGAAAGGACAGTGCATAGGGGTGGCCCATGGTGAAAATGGGCCGCAGTTTACCACAGCTACAGGACCGCGGCGCCCCCGCGGGTCAGTGCCCGCTGGCGCCGCCCGGCGGCACTCAGAGAGACTCGCGCTCGACGATCCGCTGCCACAGGCGGTGGCGCAGCTGCAGAACGCGGGGCGTCGTCGCCTTGGGAATCCAGCTGTCGGACAACTCTGTGGGATCAGGGTAGATAATGGGATTCGTCAGCACGTCCATATCAACATACTGACGCGCCTCGACATTGGCGTTGGCAAACCAGGTCTCGTTGGTGATTTCGGCAATCACCTGGGGGCGCAACAAATAATTCAGGAACTGATAGGCATCATCCTTGTTGGGCGCATCGGAAGGAATGGACAACACGTCAATCCACAGGGGAGCCCCTTCTTTTGGGGTCGTATAGCGGATTTCAAAGGGCTTGCCAGCCTCTTTTGCCTGCTCCTGCGCTTCGAGAATATCGCCGTTCCAGCCATGCACCATGCAGTGCTTACCGCTTACCAGGTTCTCGATATAGTCACCGGAGTCAAAGTCCGTCACATACAGACGCACCTTCGCAAGCAGATTGGCCACCATGTATTGGTGGGCAACCTTCATGCTGTTCGGGTCTTTGCCCAGAAACTTCAGGCCCACATCGAAAATTTCTTCGGGGGAACGCATTAGCGTGACGCCACAGTGGTCCAGCAGCTTGAGCCGCTCGGGATCAAACAATAGATCCCAGCTGTTGTCCGGTAGGGTACCGCCAAAGGCCTTTTGCACAGCCTCGACGTTATAGCCGATTCCTACCGTGCCCCAGAGATAGGGAAAGGCATATTTGTTGCCCGGATCAGAGCCCTGCAGACGCTCCATAAAGATGGGATCATTGCGTGACCAGTTGGGGATCCTGCTGCGATCCAGCGGCTCCAGCCGCCCGGCAGCGATGTAGCCCACAATGTTGTCGGAGCCGGGCACGATCACATCGAACTTGCGCCCTTCGTTGATCCACATTTCCTCGAGCTCTTCGATATCGTCGAACTCGGTGTAATGGACTTTAATGCCGGTCTCGGCTTCGAAGCGCGCGAGGGTATCCTCAGCGATATATTCAGACCAATTGGCCACGTGAATTTCACGCGCGTCGGCAACCGCCACCAACGCAAAGAGGCCAAACACCATAGTTAGAATATTGTTCTGTGAAGAAAGCCCCTTGCGAGACTTTTCGTTCGTCATGAAGCGGGTAAGGCGCATTTTCCCTCTCTTCGCAGGCACTGCGGAATTGACCGGACCCTGCGTAACTGGCTGTTGCCATCGAGGGAAACGAGCCCGGTACCGTCTGGACTCATTGGTCGCTCCGCACCACCGCGGAAAACACCAAAATTTCAAAGACAGAGACAGTACATCCGTGCGCCGCTCACCGTCGAAAAGTCTGACTTCCTGTTCGACTTGTCGCTTAAGCGGTCAATTAAACCAGAATTGCGCCATGCCTGCATTAAACCGAATAAAGTTTCAATGACTGGCATCACCGTACCAACTTGCAGACAAAAAAAGCGGCTTCGATGAGCCGCTTTCTTCTTACTCTGAACTGCAAAGGTCAGTCGGCGTATACCGGGAACTTCGCGCAGATTTCCAGCACCTTGCCTTTGACTTCCGCAACGGTTGCATCGGCATTGCCGCTTTCCAGCGCATCGAGCACGTCACAGATCCAGTGGGTCAGCTGCTTGGTTTCTTCAACCCCGAAACCGCGGGTAGTAATCGCCGGGGTACCGACACGCAGACCGCTGGTGATAAACGGGGAACGCGGGTCGTTCGGTACCGCATTCTTGTTAACGGTGATGTTGGCGTTGCCCAGGGCTTCGTCCGCATCCTTACCGGTGTACTCCTTGCCGATGAGGTCCACCAGCATCAAGTGGTCATCGGTACCGCCGGAAACGATGTTGATACCGCGGTCGAGGAAGGTCTCCGCCATGGCGCGGGCATTTTCCACGACCTTCTTCTGGTACGCCTTGTATTCCGGGGTCATGGCTTCTTTGAAGGAAACCGCCTTGGCCGCAATCACGTGCATCAGCGGACCACCCTGACCACCGGGGAATACCGCGGAATTCAGCTTTTTCTCGATTTCCTCGTTGGCTTTGGCGAGGATGATACCGCCGCGCGGACCGCGCAGGGTTTTGTGCGTAGTACTGGTGACAACGTCGGCGTAAGGCACAGGCGTCGGGTATTCACCGGCGGCAACCAGGCCAGCAACGTGGGCCATGTCGACCATCAGGTAAGCGCCCACTTTGTCGGCGATCTCGCGGAAACGTGCCCAGTCCATTACGCGGCTGTATGCGGAGAAACCGGCGACGATCATTTTCGGCTTGTGCTCGAGGGCCAGGCGCTCGACTTCTTCGTAATCCACTTCACCGGTTTCGGTGTTGAGGCCGTACTGCACCGCGTTGTAAATCTTGCCGGAGAAGTTCACACGCGCACCGTGGGTCAGGTGGCCACCGTGGGCCAGGCTCATGCCCAGAACGGTATCGCCCGGCTCGCACAGCGCCTGGTAAACCGCAGAGTTGGCCTGCGAACCGGAGTGTGGCTGTACGTTGGCGTAATCGGCACCAAACAGCTCTTTGGCACGTTCGATCGCCAGTGCCTCGACTTTGTCCACATATTCGCAGCCGCCATAGTAGCGCTTGCCTGGATAGCCTTCGGCGTACTTGTTGGTTAGGGCGCTGCCCTGCGCTTCCATCACCAGCGGGCTGGTGTAGTTTTCGGAAGCGATCAGCTCGATATGCTCTTCCTGGCGACGGTCCTCATCCTGGATGGCTTCCCAGATGTCCGGATCGTAGGAGGCGAGAGTGACTGACTTATCAAACATGGTATTCCCTCAATCTATCGGGCTGCGGTTCCCGCGCCACGGGCTCGGCGTATTCCAGCCGGCGAGCGGCAAAACGGGTCTGAATATGGGGTACAACTGTAGAAAGGCGCGCATTGTACACCAACTAATTCCGGGCTTGTTGTTGAATTACACGCCCTTCTGCGTCACCGCCACCCACCGCCAATAGGGTGAAAAATGACCGATTACTCGCGCGCAGTTCCGTAATCCGGGGCCACCGTGCCATCCCACGCCGGCACAATGTGCTCAATCTCTCGCCACGGCGAGCAATTGCCGCGCTTCCCCACCCTGACGCCATAAACGTCTCACCCACTGCTACATTTGATGAGCTCTGGAGTTCCGCTGCGCCAGCGAAATCCCAGCCAGTGACTGGCGCGTATACGGAATACCAGGTCGACGACCCTCTGGTGCAGTTTTTGGTGGGTGTCACCAGCTCAGGCGGCCGCGATGTCAGCGGTTCCGGCCAGCCATCAACAATCACGGCGGATGGAGTCAGCGATGGATAGCATTTACACCCAGTTGTGTCGGGATCATCAGAACATGCACCGGGTTCTCGACACGTTTGAAGAACTTCTGGCAGATATGACGCGGGAAGACCGCGACCCCGCCACTCTCTCCCTGCTCCTCGACACCCTGGACTACATCGCCACTTACCCGGACAAATGGCACCATCCGGTCGAGGATGTCATCTTCTCCGTGCTGCTGAACAAACCGGATATCTCGCCAGAACCGATCCTGTGGGCGCGGGACGACCACCTGCAGCTGGCCAAACAGACCAAGGAACTCAAGGAACTGCTCTACGCGGTAGCGCACGACTGCGCCGTCGACCGGGATCACCTGCAGGCCGCTGCCGACCGCTACCTGAAGCACCAGCGCGAGCACATGACACGCGAGAACCGCACGGTGTTCCCACTGATGGAGGAATTCCTGACCGAGCAGGACTGGATGGCCATTGGGGAAGAGCTGGAGGAGCGCACAGACCAGGTGTTCAATCCGGCCATGCGCTGTCAGTACGATGCCCTGCAGGAATATGTGAATAACAGCCGATCGGCCACCGCAGTCTGAACAATCCACAGCAATGGGCGCACGCCCCGAGTGCGGTTTAGCCGTTCAGGGAGCGCCCCATTTCATTCTCATCACACACATGGGTGCCGGCCAGCTCGCTCAGGGCGAGCAGGTCGAGGATCTCCACCGAGCGCCCGGACACCTGAATCAATCCATCCTTCTGGAATGCGGTGAACAGGCGGCTGACCGTTTCTGCAGTCAGACCCAGATAGTTAGCGATATCCGTGCGCGGCATCGACAACACAAAGCGATTGGCAGAGTAACCCCGGCGGGCATAGCGACTGGAGATATTCACCAGTAAAGCCGCCAGTCGGGCATTGGCCGCGCGCTTGCCCAACAGCAGCAAGATTTCGTTTTCCTGGCGCAGCTCTTCAGAAAAGATCGAATAGATCTGCTTCTGCAGCGCCGGCACCTCCAGCGCCAGCTCCTCGAGCCGGGCGAACGGCAACTCGCATACACTGCTGTCTTCGAGGGCACGGGCAAAGCTGGGGTGGCTACCGGTGCTGTAGGCATCAAGACCGAGCAGCTCGCCCGGCAGGGAGAAATTGGTCACCTGTACATCGCCATCGGCGGACAGTACGGACGATTTGAAACTGCCGGAGCGGATCGCGTACAGGTTGTGAAAAGAGTCCCCGGCACGGTAGAGGGCCTCGCCGGCTTTGACCGAGCGTTTACCGCCCGTCATGGTCTCCAACCGCTGTAAATCAGACTCGGGCAGGCCTGCAGGCAAGCAAATCCGCCTGACTGCACATTCACTGCATTTCACTGCTGTTGAATCCCGACTCATTTTCTCGTCCCGTGGGTACCTGAACTACCGCTATTGTACCGGATCCGGGCCCGGGGTTGTGCACCCCCAATCGCGGACGCGGGTTTGCTGTTACAGCACGCGCGAGTAGCGCCGTGGGGTGACTTTGCCATCGTTTGCAGTTTCATCATTGAGATAGGCATCAAACGCGGATGCCGCGTTGCGAGCAAACCAGCGGCCGCGTGCGGTCAGCCACAGCCGGTGGCGGTCCTCGCCGACCAGACCGTCTTCGATCATCGGCTGCAACCGCGCGCGCTCCCGCGCAAAACACACATCGAATGGCTGGCCGATCTGCCGTGAGACCTCCCGCTTGTCCAACTCCATACGGCACATCAGGGTCATAATCAGCTGCTGGCGTAACCGGTCATCTTCGCTGAGAGACCAGCCACGGAATGCCGCGCTGCCCTGTTCCTGTATAGCGGACACATACTCTTTGACCCGGTGGTGATTCTGCCAGAAGCCATCGGCGCTATAGCTAATTGCGGAAGCGCCCAGCCCGATCAGGGCATCCGCAGGCATCAGGGTATATCCCTGGAAATTGCGTTTTAACTCGCCGCGAGAAGCCGCGCGAGCGAGCTCATCCCCCGGCAGGGCAAAATGGTCCATGCCGAGAAACTCGTAGCCGGCTTCGCCCAGCATTTGCACCGCCGCGCGCTGCATGGCAATTTTTTCTTCAGCCGATGGCATGGCATCGGTATCGATCAGCCGCTGCGCCTTGAAACGCTCCGGCAGGTGCGCGTAGTGATACAGCGCGATGCGGTCCGGCGACAACTGTAAAACCCGCGCGACGGTTTCGCGCAAACTGTCTTCACTCTGGTGTGGCAATCCGTAGACCAGATCATAGGAAATCGAGGCAAAGCCCCGCTGTCGCGCGCCCTCGGTAATGGCCGCAACCGTATCCGCATCGCAGACCCGATTGATCGCGCGTTGCACCTGCGGGTCAAAATCCTGAATACCAAGACTCAGCCGATTAAAACCCAGTGCCCGCAGCGTATCGAGCGATTCAATGTTGAGACTGCGCGGATCCGCCTCGATGCTGTATTCCACACTGTCATCATGACGCAGCTCAAAAATCTGCCCCAGGCCCTCGATCAACCGGCGCATATCCGTGTCGGTCAGGAAGGTGGGCGTGCCACCCCCCAGATGCAACTGGGTCACCGGCGCCTGAGCCACACGATCACGATACCAGCGAGCCTCTTCCAACACGCGATCGAGATAGCTTGAGGCCAGGCCATACTGATTGGTGATGACTTTGTTGCAGGCACAGAAGTAGCACAGCGAATGGCAGAAGGGGATGTGCACATACAGCGACAGACTGTCGATCGTTTGCAATGCGTCCCACGGCCGGATCGTCCCGTCGAGCGGCACAAAGCGATCGGCGGTAGGATAAGACGTGTAGCGCGGACAGGATCCGCTATAGCGCGACAGCATCTCGGTGGGAAAAGCCAGGTCGTGTTCGCCGGTGTGCTGGATCATGATGCTTCTTGCCTGTGCAGTAATCCGGGCACGAGGCCCGGATAAGATTGTTGCGCCCGGCCCCCGATCAGAGAACCGGTCATTTGGGTCGCGCTGTTAGAAACGGTAGCCAAGCCCGGCCATGGTCACCAGCGGATCCAGTTCCACGTCCGCAGTCACTTTACCCACACCCGGCACCCGGACAGTGGCTTCGGTATCGATATCCATCCACCACACGGCAACATTGAACAACCAGCGCTGGTCCGCACCGAAGACAAAGTCGACCCCGGCTTCGAGCGCCACACCGGTGGAGTTTTTCAGGGACAGGTCCGCACCGCCGGTTGCGCCCAGGCTCGCGAAGACAGCATTGGCCTGCCCGCTCACTTCTTCTTCAAAGAAGGCGGTGTAGTTCAGGCCGGCACCGACATAGGGCTGCACCTTGGAAGACGGCGACAGCGGGTAGTACTGCAACAGTACAGTGGGCGGCAGATGACGGGTTTCGCCCAGGTCAAAGGTTTCCCCCAGGCCGCTCACCTCAAGGTCATGAGTGAAGGGGCTGGCAGCCACCACTTCAACGCCCCAGTGGTCACGGAACATATATGTCGCGGTCAGACCCAGCGCCGTCCCGTCATCCACCCCTGCCGCAGTTCCGTCCAGAACGGTACCGGACAGCGCCAGCGCCGAGGAACTCACATCCGGGCTAACGGTTGCGGCGCCGGTACGCAACAACACGCTACCGGACTCATAAGCGAGCGCGGGGGCAGACAGAAGGAGGGTGGCCATGACGGCGAGCATTTTCATAGGATTCTCCAGATTCCTTACTGAGTAATTCGACCCGATCCGTTGGTTCAGTGGTCGGGACGGGCGCAGAGTAACTGCGCGCCCCCCTCCACAAATTGATCCACATCAACGGATCGTCAGCTGCCGCCATTTGATCCGACGCAGGAAAACAGGCGCCGACAAACGCGACGGACTTGATCCAGGTCAAGGGAGTCCACCCCCCTCGGCCTACCATCAGGGAAAAGCCATCAGCGGAGGCAAGCCCATGCACCCTCTATACCGACAACTGTGCCGCGATCACCGCAATATGCAGCAATTGCTACAGGCGATGGAGAGATTGCTCGCCGACCTCGACCGGCGTGATCGCGACCCGGCCACTCTGGGCCTGATTCTCGATGCCCTCGATTACATCAGCACGTATCCGGATCGCTGGCACCACCCGCTTGAGGACCTGGCCATGCAACACCTGCAGGCCATACCGGGTGCAGACCTGGCACCGATCAAGGAGATTCAACAGGAGCACCGTGACATCGCCGAGGCGACCCGGCGCATGACGACCCTGTTTTATGCTGTGGCCAATGACTCCGCGGTAGAACGCTCACAACTGTTTGGTGCCACCCAGAAATACCTGGAACTGCAGTGGGGCCATATGGACAAGGAGAACCGCCACCTCTTCCCGCAGTTTGAACGGTTGCTGGAGGCGGAAGACTGGGACCGGATTGGTGAAACCCTGAAACTGCAGGCGGACCCTCTGTTCGATACCAGCCTGAAGCGGCTGTACGAATCACTGCACCATTACGTCACGCACGTTCCGGTCGACCCCATTGAGGAGCAGCGCGCAACGGCGTAACGCAGCGGCTACAGCGGAATGTAAGATGGAAAAAAGGAGCGCACCATGAGCAAGGCAAACCGACATGGCCTATCAATTGGCATTGAGCGAGTAGACAGCGAATTCTTTTTGTACCTGCGTATTATCGGCAAGCTGACCCATGCAGACTACGAGACCATTAACCCGCTGCTGGAAAGCGCACTGGCCGCCGTGGAACACCCGCAGGTGAAAGCATTGGTGGATATCAGCGAGCTGGAAGGATGGGAGTTACGTGCGGCCTGGGATGATTTGAAGCTCGGCCTGCGCCACGGCAAGGACTTTTGCCGCATCGCCATCCTCGGCAATAAAAACTGGCTGGCGCTGGCAACCAAAGTCGCCGACTGGTTTACCGCTGCCGAACTGGAACACTTCGAGCAACGCGATGCGGCGCTGGAATGGCTGCAAAAAGCTACCGCCAATCACAACACCACAACGGCCAGCGCCTGAACCTCGCCCTGAATTTATCCGGCGGTCCGATTAGTGCTGACTTCGATCAGTTACCGACGGGCCGCCGGAACAGGTTCTGGATACTGGAAAAATCCAGGCGCTGGTTCACGGGATCGCCGCCGTGCAGCTGATACAGGTTTTTGGCCAGCGCACCGAGCGGTGTGGAGGACGCACTGCCCGCTGCCGTATCCATCGCCAACCCCAGGTCTTTCAGCATTAATGCCACCGAAAAGCCTCCGGCATAATCGTGGCTGGCAGGCACCCCTTCCATGACACCGGGATAGGGATTGTATTTTTCCAGCGACCAATTACCACCGGAGCTGGCCTTCATGATGTCCGACAATACATTGGGGTCGAGACCATTATCGACGCCCAGCTGCAAAGCTTCCGAAGTGCCGATCATATGAATCGCCAGCAGCATGTTGTTGCAGATCTTGGCCACCTGCCCACTGCCCGCCGGGCCCGCATGGAAAATATTCGCACCCATGGCCTCGAGCACCGGTCGCGCCCGCTCAACCGCTTCCGCATCCCCACCACACATAAAGGACAGGGTTCCCGCTGCCGCCGCAGCCGTACCACCAGAAACCGGCGCATCGACAGCGGCAATCCCGCGTTCACCGGCCGCCGCAATCACCTGACGGGCATCACTGGCAGCGATGGTAGAGCAATCGATCAATAACGCATTGTCATCCATGGCCTGCAGAAGACCGCGCGCGCCCAGATAAAGCGAGCGCACCCCGTCCCCGCTGGTCAGCATGGATAACACCACATCGGCGCCCTCCACCGCATGGTGAGCACTTTCTGCAGCGATGCAGCCATTCAGGACAGCTTGTTCGAGGGCAACCGCCGCGAGATCAAACGCACGTACCGTAAAGCCGTTCTTCACCAGGTTTGAGGCCATCGGCCCACCCATATTACCGAGGCCAATGAACGCTACTGTCTTCATCCGCATCATCCCTTTTGTCATTGTTAGTTTGCCTGCCGCCGCTATTCCCTCTCACGGATGCATGGACCCCGCATCAAAGAAGCCAGGCCAATACTTTGCAAAGATACGCCGGGTAGCCGGCAAATTCATCTTTTCCACACCGGGAACCCGTGCTCCAGACGATCAATGGGACTTTCGAACTACGCCCCGGCGCAGGGGGATGTGCCCGGTTCCAGCCCGGCACTAGTCTGGACCCTGCGGTGAAGGCCGATCGAAGCCCCAGTTGTGTCATGAAATTCGACCAATAATTCCAACAAAATAATAACGGTACACAGCGATGATCAACCCCACAGATGGTGGTCGAACCCGACTACCGGCACTCTCCTGCCTGCTTATTACTCTCTGTTCCGCCAGTGCTTCGGCAGAGTGGTACTTTCGCGGCACCCCCAATGGCTGGGAGACCGATGCCATGACAGCCGTCGGCGGCACCCAATATGAAACCTGCCAGACCTTTGCCGCCGGCGACGCTAATGGCGGCCCGCGTTTCAAGATAGACCGCTATGGCAACTGGCAGGAAAACTACCCCACATCAGATTACGGGGTAGAAGCCGGCAAAAATTACGCAATCACTTTCTACAGTGACAGCAAATCCATTCAGGTGACGGAAGTTGCCAGCTGCGATTCGCCAGGTGGCTACCAGAGTAATTTCCCCGGCCTGTTTTTCCGCGGAACCCCCAATGGCTGGGGCACCACAGAGCTGGCACTGGTCGACGACAACACCTGGCAGGTGCAGGTTAATTTTGATGGCCAGGCAAACCAGCGCTTCAAGCTCGACGTCAACGGTGACTGGAGCTGGAACTATGGTGACAATGGTGCAGACGGCACCCTCGAGCAGACCGGTGCAGATATCTATACCGCGGTCACCGGCGACTACCTGCTTACCGTCAACGATACCAACCTGAGTTACACGCTGGAAAGTGTCGCCTGCAGCAGCAACTGTGGTGGAAACGTGGAGGCCCTCG
Organism: Microbulbifer sp. ABF4_148; assembly: GCF_056158985.1. Classification (NCBI taxonomy): domain Bacteria; kingdom Pseudomonadati; phylum Pseudomonadota; class Gammaproteobacteria; order Cellvibrionales; family Microbulbiferaceae; genus Microbulbifer; species Microbulbifer sp. ABF4_148. The sequence goes on along the minus strand of NZ_JBSWUI010000001.1, from coordinate 1,336,591 downwards.
GCGCAATCTACAGCGCAACCGAAACCCGCTTCTCGCTCTGGTCCCCGGACCACAGCGATGTGCAGCTGGTCCTCGATGGCCAGAGTTACCCGATGAATAAAGTCCCCGACAGTAACGGCCTGACCGACGTGTATTCGGTTGTCGTCAGCGGCGACTGGAAGCTCAAGCCCTATTACTTTGTGGTGAACGGCAACTCGGTACGCGACCCCTACGGCCGCATGGTGGAACCCAACACCAATAACAATATCGTGATGGATCTGGACAGTACCGATCTGCCCGGTGGCTGGTCGGCGCGCCCCGCCATGAACGCCCGCGAGGATGCCATTATTTACGAGGTACACGTCCGTGACTTCACTATCGCACCGGAGTCCGGTGTAAGCAGTGACAAACGCGGCAAGTTCCTCGGCATGGTGGAGAGTGGCACCACCTACAATGGCGTCGCCACCGGTATCGATCACCTGAAGGAACTGGGCGTAACCCATGTGCAGTTATTGCCCTCTTATGATTTTGGTTCCTGTCCGGATGTGACGGACAACACCTGCTACAACTGGGGCTACGATCCGCGCAATTACAGCATCCCGGAAGAACGCTATTCGCTGACGCCGTTCGATTACGAAAACCGCGTGCGCGAGTTCAAGCAGATGGTGGATGCATTCCACAAGGCCGGCATCCGCGTGATTATGGATGTGGTGTACAACCACACCTACGCCAAGGAAATGTTCGAACCCATTTCCACCAGCTACTACACCCCGACGGACCTGTCCGGCACCGGCAACAGTATTGATGCCAATGTGCCGATGGTGAGTCGCATGATTCGCGATTCGCTCGAGTACTGGGTGGAGGAGTACAACATCGATGGATTCCGCTTCGACCTGATCGGGATCTTCGATTACGACGAAGTGGAAGAATGGGGCACGCACCTGAACGCTACCTTCCCCGACAGAAACCTGCTGATCTACGGCGAACCCTGGAACGGTTACGCTTCCGATCCACGCGAGCTGGAGCGGGTACGTCTCGGCACTATCGGCCGTATTCATGAAGCGCGCGTAGGTGTGTTCAACCCCAAATTCCGCGAGGCGATCAAAGGCCAGAACGACAACGGCGGCTGTAACCCTGGCGATTGCTATGCCTTCAACAACAACCCGGACACCTGGCGGATTGAAGTCGGCAGCCGCGGCGCATTGCGCTACAGCAACAATGCCAATACCAACATCGATTTGTGGGATCCGATGTTTGCCATGGACCCGGAGCAGAGCATCAACTATGTATCCGCTCACGATAACCTGAGCCTGCGTGACAAGATTTTGCAGTGGGCGGACCTGAACGGTGTCAGCCGCGATAGCGGTTACCTGCGACGTATCCAGATGTTTGCCAACGGCATTGTGCTCACCAGCCAGGGCATTCCATTCCTGCACGGCGGTGTGGAACTGATGCGCGACAAACAGGAAGACCACAACAGCTACAAATCACCGGATGCAATCAACCAGTACTATTGGAGCTGGAAAATCGACAACGCCGATGTGTACGACTACTACCGCGATGTGATTGCGCTGCGCCGTGCACACCCCGCGTTCCGCCTGACCACCTGGGACGCCGTTAACCAGCATGTGACCAGCAACCGCCCGCGCTATGGGGTGGTGGTCAATCACATTAACGGTGCCGCGGTAGGCGACAGCTGGAGTGAAATACTCGTGATCTACAACAGTGCCGATAATTACACCCACAGCCTGCCGGCGGGAGAATGGAAGGTGGCAATGGAGAAGTCAGATCCCGCCGCAGGCAACGGGCGCGTGGTTTCCGGTTCGGTAGTGGCAGAAGGCACCGCCGTAACGGTGCTCTACCGCGACTAAACCGCAGTCCGCTACACAAACCCATGAAATAGGCCCGCTACAGATCTGCCAGCGGGTTTTGTTCCCAGGGCGCTGCAAAGCAGCGCTCAATATCTTCACGGGTAACTTCTGCGAGTGTCGCCGGCTGCCATTGCGGCTGGCGATCCTTGTCGATCAGCAAGGCCCGCACCCCTTCCTTCACCTGACCGTTGCTACACATGTTTACCGCCAGTACCAGTTCCATGCGCAGGACTTCTGCCAGGGATAGATGCCGGCCGCGTCGCAACTGCTCCCACACAATCCAGGCCGTGAGTGGGCAACCCGCCTGCATCGTGGACGAAGCGCGCTGCAGCCATTTGTCATCACCGCTGTAGGCAGCAATATCGGCATAGACTTCCGGCAGGGTCGCGCCGTCGGTCAATTCCTGAATGGCGTCATAGTGATGACGCAGGTTGGATGCCGGCTGATCCGCACTCGCCATCTCCAGAGACTGCACTTGCTTGCTGACCAGCACATGGTTGTTGTCAATATCCGCAGAGAAGTCGAGTGCTGCCAAACCGTTCAGCAAGGCAGCTTTACGATCACTGGGCAACAGCCGATCCGCCATACCACAGTAAATGGCATCACTCCCATTGAACTGGGCGCCGGTCAGGCCGAGGAACAGTCCGGTACGCCCGGGCATACGGTTGAGAAACCAGCTGCCGCCTACATCGGGGAACAAACCAATGGTGATTTCCGGCATCGCCATGCGCGTAGTTTCCGTCACAATGCGATGACTGGCACCGTTCATAATGCCGATACCGCCACCCATCACAATGCCATTGCCCCACACCACGATCGGCTTCGGGTACTGATGAATGCGGTAATCGAGGCGATATTCGTGGGTAAAGAAATCGGTAATAAATTCACCGGCCCCCGGCGCGTCGTAACTGCCAGACTCCCGATGCAGGGCCACCACATCGCCACCGGCACACAGCGCCTTCTCGCCAGCCCCTTCAATCCAGATACAGGCGACACTGTCGTCATGCTCCCACGCTTCCAGCTGTAGCCACAGGCCATCAATCATTTCCCGGTTAAGGGCATTGAGGGCCTTGGGGAGGTTGAGGGTCAGTTTGCCGATCGGGCCCTGACGTTCGACGATAAGAGGCAAATCCTGGGTCATTCTGCTTCCCGCTTGTGTTATTTGCGGCAAAGTTAAACATAGATAATGGGGTTATGGCATTACCATCTCCAGCCGTAAGCGATTGTTCATTCCCAACACAGCCAGACCGGTGGCGGCGTAGCGGCGGGGGGACTCTCTTCGAAACCGCTATGCATACATCCCTGTAAGCTGCGTCGGCGACGTCCCTGTCGCCGACGCTTTCGAAGAGAGTCCCCCCGCCACTCCGCCTTAAATCCTACCAGCAGACTCCGTAGCTTATTGAAACCAACAACCCTCCAGAGAAGGCGCTGGTTTCGGGAACACTCTGCGAGACCGTCTGCGGCCAGGACGGCCGCAGCCGAGCCTCCATGGATGGGTTGAGGGGGGGGGCGCCTAGCTCGAGTCTCGCAGAGTGTTCCCGGAATCATCGCCGCCACCGAGCTGCCCGAGCATCCGTAAAGCACAACCAGCCGACCACCAACAGGCCACAATGTCCAAAAAAGGGCATTAACAATGCAGGTTGCAGTTTCCGACCAACCTGCTAACTTGCGCGCAAAATCTGATCGACTGGAATTGAGCGCTAATGGCTGAATACGTATACACAATGAACCGCGTGGGCAAGGTTGTTCCGCCCAAGCGGGAAATCCTGAAAGATATTTCCCTGTCCTTCTTTCCTGGCGCAAAAATCGGCGTACTCGGCCTGAACGGTGCGGGTAAGTCCACGCTGCTGCGGATCATGGCTGGCGTCGATCAGGACTTCAACGGTGAAGCCCGCGCCATGCCTGGCATCAAGGTGGGCTACCTGCCGCAGGAACCCCAGCTGGACCCGGGGAAAGATGTGCGCGGCAACGTCGAAGACGGCGTGCGTGAAGCCATCGATGCCCTGCAGGGCCTGGAGCAGGTCTACGCCGACTATGCCGAGCCGGACGCCGACTTCGACGCGCTGGCCAAAAAGCAGCAGCAGTTTGAAGACGTGATTCAGGCGTGGGACGCCCACAACCTGGAGCACCGTCTGGAAGTCGCTGCCGACGCGCTGCGCCTGCCGCCGTGGGATGCGGATGTCACCAAACTCTCCGGTGGTGAGAAGCGCCGTGTGGCCCTGTGTCGCCTGTTGCTGTCCCGCCCCGACATGCTGCTGCTGGACGAACCGACCAACCACCTGGATGCGGAATCCGTATTCTGGCTCGAGCGCTTCCTGCACGACTTTGATGGCACCGTGGTGGCCATTACCCACGACCGTTACTTCCTCGACAATGTTGCCGGCTGGATTCTGGAACTGGACCGCGGCCACGGTATCCCCTGGGAAGGTAACTACACCACCTGGCTGGAGCAGAAAGAGAAGCGCCTGGAGCAGGAGCAGCGTGGCGAACAGGCCCGCGCCAAAGCCATGCAAAAGGAACTCGAGTGGGCGCGCCAGAACCCCAAGGGCCGCCAGTCCAAGAACAAAGCACGCCTGTCCCGTCTGGAAGAAATGCAGTCGCAGGAATTCCAGGCCCGCAACGAGACCAACGAAATCTACATTCCGCCGGGTGAGCGCCTGGGCGATAATGTGATTGAGCTGAATAACGTGAGTAAGGCCTTTGGTGATCGCCTGCTGATCGACGACCTGTCTTTCCGTGTACCCAAGGGTGCGATCGTGGGTATCGTCGGCGGTAACGGCGCCGGTAAGTCCACCCTGTTCCGCATGATCAACGGCGCCGAGCAGCCGGATTCCGGTGAGATCAAAATCGGCGAGACCGTGCAGATCGCCAGCGTCGACCAGAGCCGCGAAAACCTCGACGATAACAAGACCGTGTGGGAAGCCGTATCCGACGGCCACGACATGATCAAAATCAACAACTACGAGGTGGGTTCACGCAACTACATCGGTCGCTTTAACTTCAAGGGTAGTGACCAGCAGAAGCGTGTCGGCGAACTCTCCGGTGGTGAGCGCGGCCGCCTGCACTTGGCATATACCCTGAAGCAGGGCGCCAACGTACTACTGCTCGACGAACCCTCGAACGACCTCGATATCGAAACCCTGCGCGCCCTGGAAGAAGCCCTGCTGAGTTTCCCCGGCTGCGCCATGGTAATTTCGCACGACCGCTGGTTCCTCGACCGTGTTGCCACCCACATCCTCGCATACGAGGGAGACAGCAACGTGGTGTTCTTTGAAGGGAACTACACCGAGTACCACGAAGACTTTGTAGAGCGTATGGGCTCCGATGCAACACCGCACCGCATGCAGTACAAAAAGCTCAAGACCTGATCCCTTTCGGGACTTGACCTTCTGACCAAGCAAAAAAGCCAGCCCCAAGGGGCTGGCTTTTTTCATTGCACGATTCATCTCTATACGAAGTAAACGATGCACAACGGCGGGCCGAAGCGGCCGCTGCAGTTACCGGCGTCGCATAGAAGACACTACCCCTCAGGTTTTATGACTTCCATCGCATAGCGGTGGCGTGCCTGTCTGCTTACAGCCGCAGAAGAAGACTTTTTTGCTTTCGGTTGCTTCATATTTTACCGGGCTAAAGTCACTGCCCTTGTGGGACCCATCACAGAAGGGCTGGCTCTCACTTTTTCCACAGGCGCACCAGAAATAGCACTCTCCCGCCGTCACTTCTACGGCATATGGGGTGTCGGATGCTCGCTTTGGATCAGTCACTGGTCACGCTCCTCTATTCGGGCCCATTCGGTGCCATGCTCTATAAGCGTAGCCATATTCGCGCTTGCTGAGACTCTAATACCAATCGAATAGTCGTCCAATAAAGAGGGCGGCCAATGGCCGCCCTCTTCCGGTTTCCTGTGAACCTTATCCTTTCAGGTCAAAGCGATCCAGGGTCATCACTTTGTGCCACGCTTCAACAAAATCCTGCACAAACTGCTGGCCATTATCATCTGCCGCGTAAAATTCGGCGACGGCGCGCAACTCAGAGTTGGAACCAAACACGAGGTCTACCGGCGTCGCTGTCCACTTCACGGCATTGCCATCGCGATCACGCCCCTCATACAGACCTTCCTGCGTTGTGGATTTGCGCCACTGAGTGGACATGTCCAACAGATTCACGAAGAAATCATTGCTGAGGGTACCCGGACGATCGGTGAAGACACCATGCTTTACATCACTGTGGTTGGCACCCATGGTGCGCAGGCCACCGATGAGAACGGTCATTTCCGGAACGCTAAGGGTCAGCAGGTTGGCGCTGTCGATCAGCATATCCACCGGTGCCAAATGCGCTTCGCTGCTGTAGTAGTTCCGGAACCCATCTGCATTGCGCTCCAGGAAGGCGACAGACTGCACATCAGTCTGCGACTGCAGGGCATCGTTGCGGCCCGGTGCAAACGGTACGCTAACGTCATAGCCGGCATCTTGCGCCGCCTGTTCGATGGCCGCTGCACCGCCCAGCACAATAATGTCGGCCAGCGAAACCTGCTTGCCACCACGTGCGCTGCGGTTGAAGTCCTGCTGGACCTTTTCCAGTCGTGCCAACACTGCTTCGAGCTCTACCGGGTTGTTCACCGCCCAGTCACGCTGGGGTGCCAGGCGGAGGCGTGCGCCATTGGCACCACCGCGCATATCGGTACCACGGAAGGTGGCTGCAGATGCCCAGGCGGTACGGACCAGTTGCGGGATGGTCAGGCCGGTCTCGAGAATATCGGCTTTCAGGGCCTTGATATCGGCACGATCAATCAGCTGATAGTCCACCGCCGGAATGGGATCCTGCCAAACCAATACCTCTTCCGGCACTTCCTCACCCAGGTAGCGGGCACGCGGGCCGAGATCGCGGTGAGTCAGCTTGAACCAGGCCTTGGAGAAAGCCAGCTGAAATTCCTCGGGATTCTTTTGGAACCGCTCGGAGATCTTGCGATATTCAGGGTCGAAGCGGAGTGACAAGTCTGTGGTAAACATCATGGGCGCATGGCGCTTGCCAGGAATATGCGCATCCGGGACAAACTGTGCCTGGTCGGCATTTTCCGGCTCCCACTGGGTATGTCCCGCGGGGCTCTTGGTTTTTACCCATTCAAAACCAAACAGGTTGTCCAGGAACTGAGTACTCCAGGCAATCGGGTTCGCTGACCAGGCTCCTTCGAGACCACTGGTGACGGTGTCCTCGGCATTGCCTTTACCGCAGTTGTTCTTCCAGCCAAACCCCTGCGCCTCCAATGGCGCCCCCGCAGGCGCGGCCTCCAGGCACTTCTCGGGTTTGTGAGCGCCATGCGCCTTGCCAAAGGTATGGCCGCCGGCGATCAGCGCCACCGTTTCTTCGTCATTCATGGCCATGCGGCCGAAGGTTTCCCGAATGCGCTCTGCGGCAGCCCGCGGATCGGGATTACCGTTGGGACCTTCCGGGTTAACGTAGATCAACCCCATCTGGACTGCCGCCAGAGGCTTCTCCAGCTTGTTGCCATCGTAACGTTTGTCGGCGCCGAGCCATTCACGCTCGGACCCCCAGTACACCACGTCGGCCTCCCAGTCGTCCTCACGGCCGCCGGCAAAACCAAAGGTTTCAAAACCCATGGACTCCAGCGAGACATTACCGGCCAGCACCATCAGGTCTGCCCAGGAAATTTTATTGCCGTACTTTTGCTTGACGGGCCACAGCAGACGACGGGCCTTGTCGAGATTGCCATTGTCCGGCCAGCTATTGAGAGGCTCGAAACGCTGCTGGCCTCCACCTGCACCTCCGCGCCCATCATAGACGCGATAAGTACCGGCGCTATGCCACGCCATGCGGATAAAGAATGGACCGTAGTGTCCGTAGTCGGCCGGCCACCAGTCCTGGGAAGTTGTCAGTACTGTTTCAATGTCTGCCTTGACTGCATCGAGGTCGAGACTCAGGAATGCCTCAGCATAGTCAAAGTCTTCGGCCATCGGACTCGACTTTTCTGCATGCAGGCGCAGCGGCTGCAGGTCCACCATTTTTGGCCACCAGTCGGTGTTGGACATCGCAGAGGAAGATGGGGCTGCATTGGTATGTAGTGAAACGGCCGTCGCGAGTGCGACGGCAAAGGGAAGGGCTTTCTTAAGCATCACCAGGCGCTCCTTGTTCGCCAACTAAAGTACAGACAGACCTTATTCGGCGACGCCTACCACAGGAAATTAATCCTGCTTATGGCGCTGATAGCGAACCTGATTTTTTATTTCAACGATTAGAAAATACTAACAGCCTGATAAATTCACTTTATCGGCAATGCTACTTCCACACACAAATAATACAGACGATGACGGAAACACGGAGCGGTCTATTTGCCGCCCCGGGCTCCTTCAGACACAAAGGACTCGCGTCCAATTAATTGCCTATTTGCTCGTCGACAAAGGAGAGCATAGCTTCCAGTGCCTGCATACGGGTATTAGCGTTCTCGAGATAATGTGTCTCTTTTTCGAGTTCGACCAGCTTGACCTTCTTTTTTGCCTTTTTGAGTTTTTTATACATGTCTTTGGATTGTGAGAACGGCACAACCTGGTCATATTCTCCGTGGATCAGCAGAACCGGCGCCGCAAAGTCGCTCGCATACTCAGCCGGGGAAACGTCCTTCAGCCGCTGCTTGCCCGCGTCGCCATCACCGATGGAATCCTTCCAGTATGACACCACCCAGTGGTCATCGCCGTGCTGACGCTCCTCCTGGTAGAGCATGTCCCGTACGTCGGCCACCCCGTTGACTGAGACAACGCAGCGATAGAGTTCCGGTGTAAATGCGCCGCCTGCCAATGCTGCATAGCCCCCATAGCTGGAACCAACGATACATGTCCGATTGGCATCCACCATCCCCTGCTTGATGAGCAGCTGCAATGCGTCGGTAAGGTCGTCCTGCATCTTCCTACCCCACTCGCCGTCGCCAGCCTCACGATGTGCGTAACCGAACCCGGTCGAACCGCGGAATTGAGGCTGGATAACAAGGTAACCTCTATCGGCAAACGCCTGCGCTTGCCAGTCGAACGCCACGCGGTCATAGGCCGCCGGTCCACCATGCGGCATCATAATCGCCGGTAGTTGGCTCATGTCCTCTATGCGATCTCGCGGGATCGTCAGCAACAGGGGAATCGTCAGGCCATCACGTGACTTGAAACGGGTTTTCGCGATCGGGTGGATCATGTCTGAACCGATACCCGGACGGGCACTGGCCAGCAGAAGCGGAGCATCGTCACCGGAGACCTTAAGATACTCGCCGGAGACCTGGGATCCCTCGACATACACGATCATGTCGGACCAGCTCGCCGTCCAGTCTGCCAGAGACACGGAGTGCTCGGGGTACTGCGCCTGAACATTCTCCATCCGCTGCTGCAATTCGGGATCAACAAAGCGATAGGACGGTGTAAAACCAGAGTAGCGCACGCCCCACACGATGCGATCAAGCCCCATAAAGGTCTCCTCGATATCCGCATCCTCTCGGCCCCAGCCCGCGTTCGCAATTTCGCCGTCTGCCAGAGAGAGGGTGAAGAAGTCTTCACGATCCGTATCGGAATTGATCGCCTGGAATACCAGGGACTGGCGATCCGGCATCAATCCGATCACAGAAATATTCGGGATCTCGGTTTCTTCGCTGTAAATTTCTATCCACTCATCGCCCTGTTTAGACAGGATACGGTGCATATTCGATTTATTGTTGAAGATCTCGTGAACAACCACTTCACCGTTTTCGTTCAGCAGGAAGTCAACCGAGTGATCTGTACCCTTGAAATGTACCTTGGGGAAACGCGGTGCATCCAGCTCTACGCGCATCAGGGAAAAGCGCGGAGAATGGTCAGTTTTGCTATCCGGTACATAGGCGGGCATATAGGCGTACTTCTTATCCGGTGACAGGCCGGAAATCCTGCCCACAGCCGTTTGCCCCATATAGATCTTGTTACCCGGGGTCAGCAACTGCTGGATCTTGTTATTTTTCAGGTTTAAGGAAAAGGCAAGACTTACATCGTGCTTGTCGCCGCGGAAACCATACAGCTTGCGCATCTTCGAAGCGACAAAAATCAGCTGCTCGTCTGAAGCGAAGTACATCCGGCGCGGGCGGATTTCATTCAGGTCAACAGATCCAACCAGCTTGCCCTTTGCGAGGGAATACACCACGGCAATATCACGTCCCTGCTGCACCATGCGGTAGGCAATCATGTCTCCTTTTGGCGACACCGTCATCATGCTGACACCAGGCAGAGCACCATAGTCTTCCACCGTCAATTTCGCCGCGGCAGTGAGAGGCAAGAAGCTGAAAATGGAAACAATGACGACCAAAAGGCGAGAGCGGCAGCCAGTGGCATACCTCCCAAATACAGAGAAAAAGCTTGAATAAATATTAATCATCTCTAGAGATCTGTTTTGTTTTTTGTTCTGTGCAGTTGGCATGCAGATACTGAAAAATTTGCAAGCCGCCCGCTGCCGAAGGTTTGGTAACACTTCAGGCAGCGAGCACATCATACCAGAGAGACAAAATTCAGCACCCGCCCACACAGAAGCTTAGAGTGTTGAGCGGCTTCTTTCCGCCTGAATAAGGATATTTCTTGGCGTCAGCGTACGCTCACAAAATTCCGCCAACGCCACAGATGCGCCAAGCTCTTCCAGATAGAGCGCGCGATCCAAAACCAGCCAAAGTTCCAACGGTCTGCGGAACAAGTGTGTAACCAGTTCCATCCTTCGCAGCCGATGGACGCGCGCCCTACCCGCCTCCAGCCAGCGCTGCTCGTCTATCTCTGGCGGCAGCGCAATCTCGCGACGTGCCGCGGCCCAGCGCGAGAACTCCGTAAAACTACCCGAGAGCTTCTTTTTCTGTACGTTGGGTACCGTCAGGTATTCATCCCTACAACGTACTTCACGCTGCAATTCATCGAAGGCCATGCGGTACAGAAGCTCCTGGTTGCGATGCCTGCGCACACTGGCACCGGCAGTCACGGTCTCCTGCAACGGTAAATGCAGATCGTCACGGGTGAGCTGTAGCTGCCCTGCTAGGGCGGCCTTGGAAAGCGGGTGAAACACATCATCGCGGATCAAGTGATAGCAGCAAGGGGAGATACTCAGGCGACGTCCACCGGTCTCTGACCAGAGGCGCATCAACGTCGTGTGCAAATCGCCGCAGGCATGCAGTGCGACGGCATCTCTGTCAGGCGTCACCCAGTCGCTCGCCGCGGGGGAAAACGCATCGCACTCGACAAACTCCACCGGTGCATTGGCGCGCTGCGCCAACTCATGCCCCTCACCGCACAACTGCGGCTGCCATTCAAGGCTGGTGACGTTGCGATGATCACAAGCAGCAAATAGCCGTCCGAGGTGGCCCTTGCCCGCACACCATTCCAACAACGGGGCATCACTGGGCGGCTGCGCGGCAGCAAACGCGAGCACCTGCTGCCACTTGCGCCCGGGCACACCATGATCGAGTCGCTCGGGCGGACAGATGGTGCGAGGCGTCACCCGCGGGAGCCTGGCGAGTCGCTGGATCTCGCACAGGTCTGGTACCCAGCTCTGGAAAAACTCGACCGCTGCGACCGGGTCACTCTCCAGCTGGCTGACCTGCACATCGGTGAGCTGATCGAGGGCACGGCACAGCGCGGGTTGGGTTGCCGCCCAGTACCAGTCACGGTAGTGGAATGGCCGGAACTGCCACCGGTGACGGTTGTGGGCCAAAAGTCGATCGAGCTGCCGAAACCGCTGGCCCAGCTCTCCGATACCCACTGACATGACCACCTCGCTACTCATTCACAACCCAACAGACATCTGCAGAAGTTTACTGTGCGTATTTACTGAATCGAAAGGTGGCGCAGTGTACCATCCACAAAGCTCTGAACAGGCCCTTCGATTGATAGGCTAAGGAGCTCTTGCGCCAGCAGGGAGAAACCCGGCCTCGCAACCGATTGCTTGTCGTTGCCCAGGACGCCTTTAGATACAAGACCTGAAGCCTCTTCAGGACATCCAGTACAGCAAGTTCATGACCACCAAAACCATGCCCATTACCAGACCCACATTCCTGCTTGGCACCCTACTCTGCAGTGCCTTCGTACAAGCAGAACAGCTTCCAGAGACACTGGAAACCATTTCTGTGACCGCCGGGCGAGACGTCGTTTCCAATCATCGCTCCCTCCTGAACGCGGTCTATCTGGATCAGGAAACAGCGGAACTGATCGGTCATCAACATATCCAGGAGGCGCTCAATCGACTTCCCGGCGTCAATATTGCGAAGGGCAACGGGCAAGAGTACCTTCCTTCGCTTCGCTCACCGGTGTTAACCGGAGCGGGAGCCTGCGGCAGCATACTGACGGCGATCGACGGTATACCCGCGCGCGCCGCCGGGTTCTGCAATATTAATGAGCTGTTCGATACCCCGCACGAACTGGGCGGGGACGTCGAGGTGATCCGTGGAGCCGGGTCGGTGCTATATGGTTCCAATGCCATGAGTGGCGTCATCAATGTGCGATCACCGCAGGTGAGTGATAGCGCCTTTGGCGGCTTTGGCCTGGAAGTGGGCGCCAATGATTATCACCGGCTGACGCTCACTTCCAACCGCCCAGCCGAACTGCCAGCGCGACTGGATTTACTCGTGGCAGAGGACGGGGGATACCGGGATCAGTCCGGTTACCAGCAACAAAAGATGCGCTTCAAGCATGACGCCACATGGGGGAAATTTAATTTCTCGACGACAGTCAATGCCGCCAACCTCAATCAGGAAACGGCGGGCTACATTGTGGGGCAGGACGCGTATCGCTCCGAAGCAGCCAGCCGGGAAAACCCCAATCCGGAGGCATACCGCGATGCCGACTCTCTGCGCCTCGCCACCCAGATTGACTGGGCCAGTAGTGAAGATAGCAAGATCTTTGTAACCCCGTATTTCCGCTATACCAGCATGGCCTTCCTGCAGCATTTTTTACCGGGCACGCCCCTAGAGGAAAACGGTCATAAAAGCCTCGGTGTGCAAAGCGTCTACGTACGAAGCCTTTCTCCGACACTGGAAGTGAGCTACGGCCTGGATGCAGAAATCACCGATGGATTCCTGAAGCAGACACAGGCGGAACCCACGGTCGGTTCAGCATTTCTGGTGGAGACCATCCCGGCCGGCAAACAGTACGACTATGAAGTACAGGCAGCTTCAGTCAGCACCTTTGCGCACCTGTCCTGGATGCCGACCGACTACGCGACGCTCTACTTCGGCGCGCGAATTGAAACCACCCGCTACGACTACAACAACCGCATGGCGGATGGGCGCGTACGGGAAGACGGCACCGAATGTGGGTTTGGAGGCTGCCGTTACAGCCGGCCTGCCGATGACGAAAACCGCTTTACCAATGTATCCCCGAAACTGGGGCTCAATATTGCGGTGTCAGACAATTCAGAAATTTTCGCCAACCTTGCCCACGGATACAGGCCACCCCAGGCGACCGAGCTATACCGTTTACAGCGCGCACAAACCGTCACTGACCTGGACTCAGAATCTCAGGTGGGGGGTGAAATTGGCTATCGCTATACCCATGACGGGCTCGCCGTTGAATTCACCGGCTACGGGCTGGAGAAGGAAAATGTGATCTATCGGGACGCAGACTTTTTCAACATTGCAGACGGCAAAATCAGCAGTCAGGGGGCCGAGGCGGCGTTCAGCATGGATTTCGATGAGCATTGGTACACCCGCGCCGCGCTCAACTATGGGAAGCACCAGTACAAGGATAATCGCATTCTGGGGAATGCCAGTATTTACAACAACGCGGTCGATTCCGCCCCGACCGTCTTCGGCAATGCTTCACTCGGCTATCGCCTGGAGAATGGCGGGAAGATTGAACTGGAGTGGATCAACCAGGGCGACTACTACCTCGAACCGGAAAACCTGTATTCCTACGAAGGCCACGACCTGCTGAACCTGTATTCCAGCTTCTCTCTCGCGTCAGTCACGCTATCACTCAAAGTCCTGAACCTGACTGACGAGCGTTATGCGGAAAGAGCGGACTTCAGCAGTTTCTCGGGCTACCGGTACTTCCCTGGCACCCCGAGATCTGTCTATGCCGGTATTCAGCTGAGCTACTGATCGACGGCTTTATTCTGCAAGGGTCAGTCGTCCAAACACACTGGCATCCACCCAGCCCCAGTTACGCCCGTGAGGGGCGCGTTCTGCGATCGGGTGGCTGCCCATAAAGTGTTCCCGATCACCACCGTCGGCATCGATGTAGGCCGCCATAAAGCCCACTTCATCTCCCGCTTTTAATCGAATGGCGGGACTGCCCGACTGCGGCAGCCAGTCTTCACTGAACAGCGCGATACGCATTTCCCAGACAATCGGATAGGGAGATTCCGCACTGCGACGCCACACCGACTGCACATGGTCGTTATACAGTTGCGGCCCTACTTTACCGTGCTGGTCAGGGCCGATATCAACTACCTGATTGTCGATACCCACATGGTAGGCAAACGCGTTGTATTCCTGCTCGGGTTTAGCATCGGGGCCGCCATGGATGCCGCCAGAAGCATCGGGGTCGACAAAGATTTCAAGCGTATCGTCATCCCACCAGCGCTCTAAAGGGTTGGGGTAGGTATCGGAAAAATGATCGTCCTGAATCTCTGCAAGCAAATACAGGTAGCCCTCGGTCCATACCACTTTCAGGCGACCTGAATAGTCTTTGGCATCCGGCATCCCGCTGGCGGTGTTATCAATCAACATTTGATCGAGTGACATCCACGTGGCGCTTTCCCAGATTGCCTCTGTTGCCATACCGTCAACCGTCGGCGCCACCCGCGCGTGTGGCACGGTATAGGCGTATGTCGACGCGCTGGCGAACAGGCAACCTGCTACGACGCCACGGATCAAATTGCCTGTTTTGGGGAAGCTTGGTAAACACATAATCAGTCCAGTTAGTTTTCAATATCAGGTCGAAGGCCCGGAAGAGAGCCAGCCAGAAAGCGCGTCATCGAGGTGCTCCCCTGCATTCTCCAGCAACTCAGAGAGTGTCTGCTGCACGCGCAGCACAACCACATCTGGCTCATTGGCAGGATCCTCCAGATCGGCAAACTGGCTCGACAGTAAACTTGAAGGCATAAAGTGTCCGGAGCGATTTTCCATCCGCGCCTGAATCACTGCATGCTCACCATGCAGAAACAGGAACCGCGTTTGAAAGCCCAGCGCACGATAGCGATCACGATGCGCGTACCGCAGGCAGGAGTTGGACATTACCACCCCCCGGCCACGTGCCAGTGCGTCGACCAGGTGCGCACAGATACTATCGATCCATGGAGCACGCATGCATTCATCGAGCGGATGACCGGCCGCCATATGCGCACGGTTTTCCGCAGAGTGAAAGTCATCCGCCTCGACAAAATCCAGCCCATAGATATCCGCCAGCGCACCGGCCAGGGTGGTCTTGCCACTACCACTGACGCCACAACAGATGATCAGGGGAGGATGACGCACAGGATTGATGTCCTCTTTCACGTGCGAACACCCGGAACAAATACCTCGAGGTGATAGCGCCTTCCCGACTCGATATCCGCTACTTGCGGTTCGGAGAGTAAATCGCCATCGAGCTGGCAACGGATGTCCTGCAATCCCGGCTCCCGCGTGACGGTCACGTCGAACGTCGCCCCGCGAAACTCGCGGCGTATTTTTGCTGTCTGCCAGCTATCTGGCAACTGCGGATGAATCTTCAGGCCGCCGCGGGTGCCCCGCAGGCCGAACAGGTCCTCAACCACAACACGGTAAAGCCATGCTGCGGTGCCCGTGTTGAACAGATGGCTCGAACGACCAGCATGTTCCGGGAACTGATGGTAGGCCCCGCGATAGTAGTTGGGCACAAACACAGGGAGCTGACCGCGACGTAGCAAGTCGTCATGCTCCGGTCCCGGCAACATCTGCCTCAGTACCGCATATGCCTCATTCGCAAAGCCCTGCCGAAACAGTCCGTGCACATAAAAAATAGCGGCATGATTGTAGATCGAACCGTTTTCCGCCGTCCCGGGATACTTCTGCGTGACCCGACCAATGTCTTCGCGCATGCCGGTATACGCCGGCGATAGCATCATCGTACCAAAGGGGGTCGACAATTCCTTGTCGATGGCGGCCAGTAAACTGCGTCGCTGCTGGTCATCCGGTATATCTGCCATCAGCGCCCAGCTTTGTGGGTTCAGGAAGATCCTCCCTTCCGGATCATCGGCAATACCGAAGGGCTGTCCATCGTCAGTGATCCCGCGTGCGTACCAGCGACCATCCCACAGGTGCTCGTTAGCCGCGGCTTCGAGGGTTGCGGTATTGCGCAGGAACACCTGTGCCTGCTCATCGTACCCGGCGGCCGCACAGATCTTCGCCCAAACACCCATCGCATGGGCAGCGGCGATGGTGAGCCAACCCGACACCCCCTTGCCCCGGTACCCCACCATATTCATCGGGTCACACCAGTCACCCTGACCGATAAACAGGAGATCGCGCTCGTCTCGCTGACGGTACAGCCAGTGCAGGGCGTTCGTCACCCGATCGAAGACACTCAGTGACTCACCTTCGCCGGACCAGGGCGCTACGGGCTCGCTCAACAGCCCATAGTCGTCCGTCTCATCGAGATAGGCCTGCAGGCAAACGGGCAGCCACACGCAGTGGTCCGTGTGTGGTACCTGATTGATGTACTTCAGTTCCGCGGCGCGGGACAGCAGGATACCATCCGGCATGGCACCGCTATGCTCCTGCTGGGACAGCGCATGCAGAAACGCTTTCCGCGATGTGGCCGGAGCGATATAGCTCATCCCCATATGGTCCTGCAGGAAATTGCGTGTCTGCGGGTCAGTGGTCAGCCGGTTGACATCACCATGGTAAAACACCTGCCGCGGCAGCCAGTGGTTCACGAAGTGATCCAGACTCTCTTCCTCCGTGGTGATGTTGGCGCACCCTGTCCCGCTGGACTGGTAGCTCTCGTAGCGATCCAGCGCTTTTGCAAACTGACTCGCCCCTAAATAGGTTTCGCGCAAAAGTTCAATCTGTTGACGATCCCTCGCCGGACCGAACAGGAAACGATATTCCTGTGTCTCGCCTGCCGTCAGTCCGAGGGAATACTGCAGCGCAGCAACCGGGGTCTCATAGCGGGCGGTGCCGCATTCCAGCCGGGCGCTTTCAAGCGCAGACGGCGCATGCAGGCCGCCCTCGCCTTCAAAAACTTCGCGGCGAGTCTCATACGCCAATGGTTTCTGGTCTGCGAGAAAAAATGTGGAGTCACACAGGTCGCGGTTGCGGAAATAGTCCTCCACTTTCTGATAGGGCGTTACCGAGGATGCAACCACACCGCCCAGTACCTCATCGTACTCGGCGGATTGGTTCATCCAGCTCATATAGCCAACGGGAAAGTACGGGTAGACCGATAGTGTGCGTGAGCGATCGGTAAGATTAGTCACTGCCAGGCTCCACAGTTCCAGCGCTGCATCCTCCGGCAATGACAATGTCAGCAGGAACTCAATGCCGGCCTTCTCGATCCGCCACTGGATGTCGCCACGGCCCACCGAGAAATTAAACTGGTCCAGTGCAACACGGCAGGGTTCATAAGGCAGGGAAAATAGTGCGCCGTCCTCTTCGTCGCGCACATAAAAGAAGCGGCCCGGATGATGCGCATAGTAGGGCTGCTCCGGCTGCATAAATGTCTTGGCTTCCAGCGCAGGCCCATACGCATAGCGTGTCGGCTCAGGCTGCAGATGCTGCGCCACGGCAAAACCACGACAATTCATTTGAACCATCATCTGACGATTCCACAAAAAGCCGGCCGCTTTTGGCATGCTGACCGGGCACAACAAATCGACCCGGCCGTCCTCTCGACATGTTACAAATTTCGACAACTCTAATATTCCTCACTCTGCCGGCCCCGGATCAGGTGGCGAAACCCGACTCGTCTCGCGCTTCCAACTCTCGCTGTATGGTCGTCAAGCGATCGCGATCCAGACGGTAACCACGCAAGACAAATACGGCGATGAAGGCAAATAATGCGGGCACCAGGGTCTGCATCCATACGATACTGTTCAACGATGCTCCGGCTTGCATAGTGTTGGCCTGATAGCCACTCAGGGCCATCGCCCAGAGAATGACCGCCGACGCCAGTGCCCCACCCAGCTTTTGCGAAAAGGTCGCTGCCGAGAAGGTCATTGCAGTGGCGCGGCGGCCAGTTTTCCATTCGTTGTAGTCCGCGGCATCCGCGTACATCGACCAGGTGATGGGTGACTTGGGACCGAGCGCGAGACTGATGAGAATATTCAGCAGAAACATCAGTACAATTTCGCGAGGCCAGTCGGCACTGTCTGCCAGTACATTGCCCGCACCGTCGACCACCTGCACGCTGATCACCCGTCCAAGATTACCCGGTGCCAGTTGGAGCGCACTCCCGCCCTCTTGCACCAGCTGACGCTCCTCCTGAAACCACAGCACACCAGAGCGGTGTTCAAACCAGTGAAATTCTGCGTTGCCGAGACTGGTGCCCTGCTCTCCGAGTAATTGCTCCGCCTCCAGCGCAACTGGCTGCTCCGCCGGAATCGTCACAACACCCGTGCTCTCTGGCCGTGGGATCAGCGCAAACACGACGCTCAGGCAACCCACAATGGCCATGAGCAGCATCAGTAGTTTTGCCTTATCCATGAGCCTCGTCAGCCAGGGAGACAGCAGGCAACCGACCGCATAGGCCGCCATCTGCACGCCGATATAGGCTCCCATCAGGTCGGGACGCTCCACATAGTATTTGAAGTAGTAGGTGGCTGAACTGCCGCGGAATACGATCGTCATCATGATGATGAGCGCGAGCGCAAACAGGATGAGCCATGGGCCATTACTGAGCAGATCGCGAATATCCCGGGCCGGCGTACTGGTTTCTGTTGCCGTCGGCTGTACCCGCTCACGTGTGGAGAAAAAGACCGTAATAAAGCAGACGCTGGCGATCGCACTGTACAGAGCCATGGTCATCTGCCAGCCACGGGCTTCGCTTGCCCCTTCGGCAAAATACTCCGCAAGCCCAGGGGTACAGGCCCCAACGAAGATACCCGTCGCATAGGCGAAGAAAAAGCGCAGGCCAAAAATACTGTTACGCTCCCGTCCGTCGGCAGTGATGACGCCGGCCAGAGAAGAGTAGGGGGTACTCAACACGGTGTAACAGACCATCATGACGAAGTAGGTGGCGTATGCCCAGGCGAGCTTGCCGCCCTCACCCAGGTCCGGGGTACTCATCGTCAGGATTGCCGCACCAGCCATTGGTAGCGCACCGAACAGAAGATATGGGCGGAACTGGCCCCAGCGACTGCGAGTACGATCGGCGATCGCCCCCATGGCGGGATCCGTGCACGCATCTGCGATTTTGGTCACCAGAAACATGGTGCCCGCGGCGGCGGGTGTGATGCCGAAAATATCGGTATAGAAGTATGAGAGGTATGAACCGATAATGATCCAGTAAAAATTGAAACCGGCATCGCCAACCGCATAGCCGAGTTTCTCCCCCAGCCCCAGTTTGGCCGACCTTCCCTGCTGCATCGCTCGCCCCCACTTTATCGTTTTATATACAGGCGTAAACGCCTCCACTATACGGGCTAAGGTGGTCGGCACCGTTCGCTCTTGTCGCGATAACGGACCGCTTCAACGAAAGCGCAGGCGAGAGTGACTGTAGGGCAGCGATTCGACAGATGCCGGGACGGGGAGCGCCTCTGGTTACTGCGATGGACAGACAAAAAAGGGGATGCTCGGCGGAGCATCCCCTTTACTGCGAAATACGACTTTAACGCCAGTCGCTGTTACAGGCTAACGTTGACACCCAGGAAAATGCGTCGGCCGATGGCATCATAAATACTCTCATTGCCATCATAGCCGTCGACATATCCCGGCAGTTCATCGTCCAGCAGGTTGCGAACCCCACCGTTGATGACGATATTGTCATTCAGTCGCTGGCTGAAGTTAATGTCGTGGTAAATCTGCGAGTCCACGAACGCCGGGCTGGTATCCTCGGGGGTATCTCCATTTGGCGATACGTCGAAGCGGGCCTGCTCGTCGACCGCACGCATCACGTACCCAATGCGGGTGTCATTGAAGCTATAGTCGGCAGACCAACGGAACTGCCACTCCGGGTCACCCACTTCACCAGCCTCGAAGTTCACTTCATCCGGGCGATTCTGGAATTCGAAGACGTTCAGCTTGTCGAGATAGTTGGCTACCAACGTTGTGCGCAGGTTACCGTCGATACCGGCAATACTGAGCGGCGCATCGTAACTGGCGCGCAGGTCATAGCCACTGGTCTCCAGTGCCGATGCGTTGACGAAGCCAGAGCGCACCAGTGCGACATCGTTTTGGGCGTTACGATCGACCTGGGCACAGAAGTTCGCGTCCGGACCACCAGATGCATCGACACAGTTATCCAGAATCGACTGCGCGGTAACAGAAATGATCGCGTCGGTGATATCAATCTCGTAGTAGTCCAGCGTCAGCGCCAGTCCATCGACGAACGAAGGCTCCCAGATAATGCCCGCGGTAAAGGAGTCCGACTCCTCGGAAATCAAGTTCGGGTTACCGCCGCTGAGGGTTTCGATGGAGACATTGTCGTTGGCCTGGAAGCCTGCGGGGATACCCAGCGCGGCACAGTTTGCGGCACGATCCGGATCGTTATTGATCTGGTCCGCATCGCAGGGGTCACTGATATTGGCAAAGCCTGGTTGCTGCGGTGAAAACGCCTCGGTAATGTTGGGCGCACGCACGGCCAGAGACTGGGTCGCACGGAAAGTCACATCTTCAATTGGGCTGTACATCAAGCCCGCCTTCCATGCATTGGCAGAACCGGCGTGAGAATAATCGGCGTAGCGCACAGCACCGTCGACGCTCAGGCTGTTAACACCGGGCATACCTGCCAGCAACGGTACATTGATCTCCAGGAAGCCCTCGGTTACATCGAACTCACCAAATGAATCGGGGGTTGCCGCAGAGCCCAGCAACAGATTCTGCTTGCGGAGCGCATCGACTTGTTGCTCGGAGGTTTCTTCGCGGTACTCGAAACCCGCGGCAATGCCGACAGCCCCGCCCGGCAAAGTCAGGAACTCGGCCGTGTCAAACGCCACAAAACCGGAGTAAACCTTTTGCTCCACGATGGAGGTATCGGAAATCGGGGTAGAGATGAAAGCAAGGCTCTCTGGACTGCTGGAACGACCAAACGGGTTATAAGGCACACAGTTCGCGGCATTGGTTGCGGCCGGATCCGTGTAATCGACTCCCTGAGCGCTGGCGACCTGACTGCGGCAAGCGGCCTCACCGGTGGCCGGATCAATCACGGCATCCAGCGCCGCATCCAGATTACCTTCGATCACGGCGGCGGTTTGACGCAAAGTGTTGGTGGTGCGCCCGTAATTGAAAGACAGCTCATAGTCGACCGGCGTGGAGCTCGCCATGAACTCACCCTCAAAGCCACCCACATAGCGGAACAGTTCACGATCATTGTCGGCGTTGCGCGGTACGTCGGCGAGGAACTTGGCTAACAAAACCTGGGTCTGACCGGCGTCCAGCAATGTCTGGCGCAGACCTTCGTCCAGGAATGGATTCTCTTCAACATTGATAGCACGGTTGCCAAAGAAGAAGGCCGGCTGGAAAACCTGGTCGATTTCACTGGTGACATACTTGAACTCGGAGAAGAAGGTCAGCTCGTCGGCAATTTGATAGTTAAACGTAGAGTTGAAAATATTGCGCGTGAGACTTGGCATGACGTTACGATAGTCATCCAGCTCGAAGCAATAGTCACAACCATTGGGGAAGCTGCCAAACGCAAAACTGTTGGTCTGGTCACGCTCGGCCTGAAGGACCGGATTGCCCTGGTCATCAAAAACCCAGCGACCACCGGCACCACCGAACGGATTGATCACACCGTTTTCGTCGATCAATTCTGACACAACACGCGGGACGGCGATGCGGTCCGGAATACCATCATCTTCACCGGTGTCTTCCGGGTTGACGATCGTGCCCCAGTTATCGGTATGACGCAGGTCCGTCACCATGACATCGTCAATTTCTTCCTGTGCGAGGTAGAAGGTGAAGTTGCCTTTTTCATCACTGGTATTGAAGCCCGCGAGCAGGTTTACACCGCGGCTGCCAGAACCCACGCCTTCAACAGACTGGTCTCCGGTCAGATTAATCTCGAAACCTTCGAAGTCGTCCTTGGTAATGATGTTCACTACACCGGACACCGCGTCGGAACCATAAATTGCGGAAGCGCCACCGGTGACAATTTCTACACGCTCGATCAGGCCCGAAGGAATGGTGCCAAGGTCAACGGCAACCGAACCATTGGAGGAACCGACATGCCGGCGACCATCAATAAGGGTCAATGTACGGTCCGCACCGAGTCGACGCAGGTCAGCGAGGCTCAGTCCCGCGGCGGCATTGGAATCAGCGTTTCCCTGCAACGTATTGGTTGCACCAACCGTCGGCAGTTCCGCCAGGGCACTACCCAGGTCCAGCGAACCGAAGTTGGCCAAATCATCCGCGGTGAGTGCGGTCACCGGCGTTGGCTGGGTGAGGTTGCCTTCACGACTGATTCGCGAACCAGTGACAATCACCTCTTCCAGCTGGTCATCGGCAATCCGCTGTGCGTCTGCGCTCGCCTGCTCCTGTGCAATCACCTGCATGGAAGGGATCGCCAGCGACAAAGCCGCGACCCCCATCGTGGATCGAATTGCAGCAGAGATTAGGTTTCTCTTCATTGAATGACTCTCCATTATCTTTATTGGATAAGGTCACTTTTGATCCGACTTTTTGCACAAAACTCTGGCATCCCGTTCGGACCACAGACCCCCAGGCTGCTAACAACCGTTCCTCTCGCACAACAATCACCGACCACAGAAAATTGGAAGATGATTCAAAAAGAGGAACTGTTAACCGGTAGCGCTACGCAATACAGATTCATTCGGTTTTAAATTATGAAAATTTTGTCGCTTAGAGCACATAAATGAGCCCACGAAGTTCAGTTGTGAACGCTTTCAACACGCATTCGGCAGGATCGCAATATCCCAGACCAAAGACCAATCATTGCCTAGTCGCATCGGGAGAAGAAAATTGAAACAAGTCTTGAGAGAAACGATATTGCGGGCTTCGGCGAGGACATCCCGAGCCAACCAGATTCAGAAAATATTGAAAAAAGGAGGCATGAAGTTAGCAGCAGTAACGAGGATCAGCCTCAATAGAGCATGGCCCATTGCGGAGCCAGTGGAGCGAACGATACTGATCTTCGCCCGCTCCACTTTTCCGCGCATTAGATTGCGTCAGAACTTTTTATCCCATTGACCAGGCGCTGAATACCCAGCGGATTACCGTCGCGCAGTGCGGCCGGCAGCAGGCTCTCGGGAAACCCCTGGAAACAGATCGGATGCAGGAAACGCGCAATCGACATAGTACCAACAGAGGTAAACCGCGCATCGGTCGCTGCGGGGAACGGACCACCGTGCATCATGGCGTGACATACTTCGACGCCTGTGGGGAATCCATTGACCACCATCCGGCCCACGCGGCGCCGCAACACTTCCGTAAGGTCGGTGTAATCCGCCAACTCACCCTCCGCACAATGCAGCGTTCCGGAAAGCTGACCATTCAATACTTCTGCAACCGCCAGCATCTCTTCATGGCTACGACAGCGCACCACCAGGGAAGCCGGGCCGAACACCTCTTCCTGCAACGCCGGATTGTTCAGGAAGTCCGTTCCACTGACACCGAACAAACTCGCCTGGCAGCGGAAGCCGGCGGCATCTCCAGCGGTTTCGCCCTCAGCCAACACACTGACACCCGGCTGATCACGCAGATGACCGAGACCGCTCTGATAGCCGTTCAGGGTATTTTTATTGAGCATCACGCCGGCACAAACTCCGGACAGACGCTCTGCCGTCGCTGCCACAAACTGATCCAGCCCTTCACCATCGAGGCCGATGACCAGCCCAGGGTTCACACAGAACTGTCCGGTGCCCAGGGTCAGTGACCCGACAAAGCCCTCGGCAATCGACTTCGCGCGCTCTTCCAACGCCTGCGGCAGCAGGAACACCGGGTTGATACTGCCCATTTCGGCAAAGACCGGAATCGGCTCCGGGCGCTCATTGGCGAGTTTGAACAGCGCCATGCCACCAGCGAGAGAACCAGTGAACCCGACGGCCTTGATACCCGGCGCCTTGACCAGCGTCGCCCCCACCCGATTGCCCGCTCCAAGGATCAGGGAGAACACCCCCGCAGGCAGGCCGCACGCCCGCACGGCTTTGTCGATCGCCTGGGCCACCAGCTCGCTGGTGCCAGGATGGGAATTGTGGCCTTTCACAATCACCGGGCAACCGGCAGCAAAGGCCGCTGCGGTATCGCCACCGGCGACAGAAAATGCCAGCGGGAAGTTACTCGCTCCGAACACCGCCACCGGTCCCAGCGCCTGCTGGAAGCTGCGCAGGTCCGGACGTGGCAGCGGCTGCCGATCCGGCAACGCCGTGTCGATGCGTGCATCCAAATAGTCGCCCGCCACAATGTATTCGGCGAACAGCCGCAGTTGCCCGCAAGTGCGCCCGCGCTCACCCTCGGCGCGCGCACGGGGGTAACCGGTCTCAGCGGAGACCCGCTCCAGTAGTTCGTCACCCAGCGCCATAATCTGGTCGGCACAGGCATTCAGAAATTTGGCACGCTCTGCCGGCGCCAGATTGGCAAACGTGTTGGCGCAGGCGGTAGCGGCCGCTACGGCATCTTCCACCTGGGATTCGTCACCACCGACAAACTGCGGCTCCAGGTTTTCCCCTGTCGCAGGGTTCACGCCGTAAAAAGCATCACCGGTGCCGGCTACCCAGTGTCCTGCAATGAGTTGTTTTCCGCTGACGGTCATTGTTTGCTCCTGTCTCATTATTTAACGCGCACGAGTTTCCGGCGAATGGTCACCGGTGCATCTGTCGTGGTTGGCCGGGTGCATGTCGCCCGGATGCCAGTTGACACAAATTTTATATTGTACGCAAAGATATTTCAGCCCATTCACAAACAATATCATCAAACCTGTAAAATGAAAACGTTTACATTTTTTGGGTGCAGGCCGAGCGCTCTGGGGTTCAGCGCGATCTTTGCCGGATACCAACCCGACGAGTAGACTTCCCACTCCCGTTTGCTCCTCTGCAACCGACAGGCAGGTCACCCGTGCACATCTCCTCGCTGTATCACTTTCCGGTCAAGTCCCTGCAGGGCCACAGTACCCGCGCCCTTCCTCTGGATGCCTTCGGTGCAGCGGATGATCGTCGCTGGATGGTCGTGGACGAGGACAATCAGTTCGTCACCCAGCGTCGACTGCGCAAAATGGCGCAACTGCGCGCCACTACAGTCGGCGACCGGCTGCGTCTGGAGGCAAACGGCGAAGACCGGATTGAAGTCGAAGCTCCCGGCGCCGACGCTGTACGCCGCGAGGTCACCGTATGGGGTGATACGGTGACCGCCCGCGATGCGGGAGATGCACCTGCCGTCTGGCTGAGCCAGCATTTACATACCCCGGTCAGGCTGGTGGCCATGGGTGCCGAGTTTTCGCGACCGCTCGCCGCTCCGCGTCAGGACCGGCAGGTGGGTTTTGCCGATGCAGCCCCGTTACTGGTGATTGGCCAGGCCTCACTGGATGATCTCAACAGCCGTTTGCAGGAACCGGTTTCCATGTTGCGCTTTCGGCCCAATCTGGTGGTGAGCGGCTGCGATCCATTTGCCGAAGACCACTGGCAAACCCTGATCGTGCATTCGGCGTCCGGACCGCTCCGCTTCGATTGCACGCACCCCTGCGCCCGCTGTGCCATTCCCGGCCTGGATCCATTTACCGGCAAGGCCCAGAAAGAACCCCTACGGACCCTCGCCGGATACCGACGCTGGGACGATGGCCAGATTTACTTCGGTATGAACCTGGCACCCAGCGACACGCATTCCGGCGCTTCTCCCATATTGCAGGTCGGCGATCGCGTCGAGGTGTTATAAGCTGGTATCAACCGGGTTTGGCAAGGAACCGCCACAAGGAGAACCTGCAGCATGGGTATTACCCGTCAGTGCGCCGAACTGCTGGAAAGCGCCAGCCGCTTCCATGTCCAGTATGGCGACCGACTCGCCAATCACCTGCCAATGGTACTGATTGCCCTGGATCAACTGGATGCACCAGCGGAGCGCCTGCAGGACGCCTTTGAGCGCGGCGCCAGTCACTTGCCCCCGCGCCCGGTGGCGCCGGTAGAGCCCGTGTCTGATATACGTAACTGCCGGGGTGACAACACACAGTTCGCCAGTGCCCTGCACTACTACGAAACGCAATTACGCCAGCATGGCATCGACCAATGCCTGCGTAGCGAACTGCCCGCGCTCCTGCCCGCTATCGCCTGCTCGGCTTTTCACGGCGCTATTCGTACGGCCTATGGCATCGACGCCGCGCATTTGGAAGAAATCGCGATGGGCCTGACTTACTGGAATCTGGCTTATCAGGAGCTCTCCTGCAGCGCCGCGCGCACGCCGACCCCTGCGGCCACAGTGATTGGCGACGTGGCAAAAAAGTATCCGGAGATACAGGTTGCACCGGGCAACATTGCCGACCATATGCGCGGTGTAACCGGGCAACCCGGGTGGCAGGAAACCCCGGTTCAACCAGAGCGGTTATCTCTCGACGAAATCGCGACGGTGGCTCTACTCGCCTACCGCAGCACAGGCAACTTCACCTTGTTGCACGGTGTTACGGGCTGCCATGCGCTGCGCATTCTTTTACCTTATTGCGAGGATCCGGAACAGGCCATGCGCTTTTTCTGGGAGGGTCTGGTCATCGCGTACCTGAGTACCGGCCCCTTGCCGTTATCGATCCCTGAGGCTGAAAGCGACAGGGAAAGACTCACCGATTTGGAAGTGGACCAGCGGCGGGCCGTATTGCGAGCGCGCGCCCTCGAGAGTGACGACGATCATGTGGTGAAGCTCGCCTATTCGGCGCTCTCCGAGTTTTCCTATTACGGCGATCCGGAATATCTCAAGGTTTTTGGCTGAATCAACCCTGGCTACCGCTCGAAACCGGGTCAGGAAGTTTTCAGAGAAATAACAAAATAGCGCAATCACAGAATCGCGTGCTTCCATCATCAAAACAATAAGGAGAACCCTATGGCCCTGACCCCATCCTCAATGATTCCACTCGGTAGTGCCATGCCTGCATTTTCCCTGCCGGATGCAGCCGGGAAAAACGTCACCTCAACTGAGTTCGAGGGTGCACCGCTGCTGGTGATGTTTATCTGTAACCATTGTCCCTTTGTGAAACATATGGCGGAAGCACTGGCAGACTTCGGACGGGAGTATGCGAAAAAGGGAATGGCGGTCGTTGCCATTAACAGTAACGACTTTGCCGAATACCCGGCGGACAGCCCCGCCAAGATGCAGGAAGAGATTGCCCTGCGCGGTTACACCTTCCCCTATCTGGTAGACGAAGATCAGTCGATCGCCCGGACCTTTGATGCTACCTGTACGCCGGATTTTTTCCTGTTCGATAAAACGGGCAAACTGGCGTATCGCGGGCAGTTTGACAATAGTCGTCCAGGAAACGGGGAGCCGGTTACCGGTGCCGACTTACGTGCAGCCGCCGACGCGATCCTGAACAATCGGCAACCCGCGCAGGAACAGCAACCGTCGATCGGATGCAATATCAAGTGGAAAACCTGAGTATTTGATAAACGCTCGGGAAAGGGCAAAGGGGGCCAAGGGGGCTAAACAGGCTGAGAGCGCGACAGGGGCGACAGAAAATGTCGCCCCTGTCGCCCCAGGACGGGAGAATATTGGTCCGGCCTTTAGCCGCGACGCAGGAACTCCACCATCCACTTGGCGACAACGGACTCGTGGATATCATTCTGCAGAGAGGCATGGCCTTTCTCTACCAGGTCCTCACCAAAGATCTCTTTGCGCAAATCCATCAGGCTCTTTGAGTAGGGCTTGGTGAATTCCGGGTGGGCCTGGAATGTCAGCATGTGGTCCCCCACCTGCACGACTGCATTCGGGCAGAAATCACTCGAGGCCAGCACGCGGGCACCCGGTGGTACTTCCTGTACCTGGTCCTGATGACTGACCAGCAAGCTGAACTGATCCCGCGGTTCTGACATCCACTCCGGTGTTTCCTGGAACTCGTAGCTGTGTACACCAATACCCCAGCCTTTCTCGGATTTACGAGTTGCACCGCCCAGCGCCTGGGCAATCAACTGATGCCCAAAACAAATACCAATCGTGGGCTTCTTGCGCGCATTCAGTTCCCGCACGAAATCCATCAACGGCGCAATCCACGGCTTGTCTTCATAGACGCCCGTTTTGCTGCCTGTAATCAGGTAGGCGTCTACCTCGTCGATCTCTTTGGGGTAATGGCCACGCTGGACTTCGTAAGTGACAAATTCCAGCGAAGGATCCTGGGCTTGCAGCAGGTCTGCAAACATCTCCGGATATTCGCCAAATTCACCAACCAGCTCCTCGCGGACGTCATCAGTTTTCAAGACGCCGATTTTCATGTTTCACCACCGGTATTGTTATGTCTGTATATCTGTGTGCCACCTTCGGGCAGAGTGCCCGTGGCGCCGGCATTATGACACACTGTCAGGCGCTGTCAGCTTACCGAAGTGACGCGTCCAGTCACCCGATATGCGGGACGAGGAATCCCATCACCAGAGCCTGTGACTACACTGAATCCGACGCTCTAAATTCGGGATACTCCCGATGGGAAAAGGGACATGAAAGGATTCGGCCTGGCAGCCGCGCTGTGCGCCTTGTTACTGGGCAGTGGACCGGCACTTGCGGAATACAAGCAGGGCACCCTGATCGGCCGCATTGGCGCCGGAGAGGTTAATCCCGACGATGATTCCGGGTGGTTGCGCCTCGATGGGGTCGCTTTGCCCGACACCCGGGTTTATGTGGATTCGGGCCAGGCAGCAACCTTTACCGGCACCTGGCTGTTTGCTGACCACTGGGGGCTGGGGCTGCTGGCCGCGACGCCTTTCGAGCACGACCTGGACGTGCGCGGTCTTCCCGACCCGGCCGGCGGACCCCCACTGGGCCGTGTTTCCCTGGGAGATATCGAGCACCTGCCACCGACACTCACCGTGCAATGGTTCCCGGTCTGTACCGAGTCATGGGTACAACCCTATGTCGGGCTCGGGGTGAACTACACCACGTTTATGGATGAGAGTATCAGCCGTCAGGCGCAGGCCTATTTCGAGACTGCCCTTGGCGCAACGTCACGCGCGCGACTGGATCTGGATGACTCCTGGGGACTGGCCGGCGAAGTCGGCGTCGATGTCTCTTTCGGGCAGCACAGCCGCTGGCTGTTCAATGCCGCCATCTGGTATCTGGACATCGACACCGATGCCGATATTCGCTTCCGCAATGTGAATGGGACGCGCACGCGGATCAAAACCGATGTGGATATCGATCCGTTCGTTTATTCACTGGGGATTGGCTACCGCTTCTGAGCCCCTACATCACAGCAGGTCGAGCGGCACAAACTCCGCTCGGCCATCCCGCCAGCGCATCTCGCTACGCACGCCATACACCGCACCAATTCTCTCTTCGGTAAATACCGCGTGCGGATCGCCTTCGGCGACCACCTCGCCGTGATTCATCAGCACAATCCGATTGCAGAAACGCGCAGCCAGCCCCAGATCGTGCAGGGCCACCACAACGGTGTGGCCGCGCTCCGCCAGCGAACGCAAGGACTGCATCAACTGCAGCTGATGGCGAATATCCAGCGCGTTGGTGGGCTCGTCGGCAATCAGCAGTGGCGGATCGCCCACCAACAAACGCGCCAGCTGCACGCGACGCAGCTCACCGCCGGATAATTGTGTGACCGGCCGCTGGGCCAGCGCTGCGGCGTCGACCAGTTCCAGCGCGTCCCGTACGCGCTGATGACGATCTGCGACACGTCCCCAGGGCAACAGTCCCAGCGCGACCATATCCTCCGCGCACAGACTCCAGGCAGGCGCTTCTGCCTGCGGTAAAAATGCACTGAGTTGAGCGCGCTCACTACGGGATACCAGGGAAGCGCTGTGGCTGCCCAGTGAAATCTCACCGCCCAATGGCGACAGCACCCCTGCGAGCAATTGCAACAGGGTGCTCTTGCCGGCACCGTTCGGACCGACCACCGCGGTTAGCGCACCGGCGGGAAACGCGCACGAAACCTGATTGAGTACCGGCCGCTCTCCGCGCTGGAAGGACAGCTGATCACAGCTCACATCGAGCAAGTTAACGCGACTCACAGCTGACCCTCCCCACGACGGCGAAGAATCAGCCAGAAAAAGAATGGTGCTCCCAGAAACGCGGTTACGGCACCAATGCGCAACTCCTGGGTACCAACGGTATTGACGACCAGAATATCTGCGAGCAACAACAGCAAGGCGCCCGTCAGGGCACTGCCCCAGAGCAAATGTGCAGGATCCTGGCGCACCAGCGGGCGCACCAAATGTGGCACTACAAGGCCGATAAAGCCGATCGTTCCCGCAACCGCAACGCCGGCACCCACCGCTGCTGCAACACCCACCAGCACCAGCAAAGGGAAACGCCGCCCGCCATAGCCGAGTGACGCCGCACTGGTTTCGCCCAGCGCCAACGCGCGCAGGTAATTGCGCGAGAGAAACAGACACGCGGCACCGAGCAACACAAACGGCGCGGCGAGTAACAATTGGTCCCAGCCGCGGTTTGCCAGGGAACCGAGTAACCAGAACACAATTTCCTGCATGGCAAACATGCTCGGAGCGTAATTCAGGGCGAGCGCCATCAGGGCAGAAAGAAAGGCATTGATCGCGACGCCCGCCAATACCAGGCGACTTGTACTGGCGCCGCGCCCCGCCAGCATCCACACGCAGCTCGCGGCCACGAAGGCGCCGCCGATGGCCATCAACGGCAACAGCCAACCGGCTTTCCAGGCACCGCCCCACAGGCTGCCGTAATACAGCAGGACAATCGCCACCAGCGCGGCCCCGCTACTCACCCCCAGCAAGGCCGGCTCGGCCAGGGGGTTGCGCAACATGCCCTGCATGGCCGCCCCACCCATACCCAGTGCGGCCCCGACCAGGATCGCCAGCAAGGCACGCGGCAGCCGCAGTTGCCACAGAATCAGCGCATCACTGGCCTGGCTGTGCCAGCCTTCGCGGACCGCCGCGCCCAGATCAATCGTCACTGGCCCACTGCCCAGCGCGACCAAAACTGCCACGGGCAGCGCCAGCGCAATCAGGGGGAGGAAAAATTTCTTATTCGCCTGCAAGGGAAGCCCTTAACTCACGGTTTAACTCGGTCAGCTCGCGCAACGTGTCTGCCACCACCAGCGCCGGGCAAAAACCCAATTCTGCCGGCAGGCGATAGACACGACCGCGATCCAGATAATGACGCAGTACCGGATGCCGCTCTGCCAGGTGCGCGATGGAATACTCCTCACTATTGCCATACAGCATCAGGATATCCGGTGCTGCCGCAATGACCTCTTCCAGCTGCACACGCTGCAGCTGCCCGGCGCCATCGCGCGCCGCCAGATTACTGAACCCGGCGCGCTCCAGCAGCTCATGCTCCAGCATGCCACTGCCATAGGTAATATTGTTTGCCGAAAGGATCAGCGCCGTCACCGGTTTATCCTGTCCGGGCCCCTGCGACGCAGCATCCAACAGGCGCTGCAGCTTGCCACGCTCACCCTGCAGTTTTTCAGCGCCGCCCACGGCATCATCCAGCGCACCGAGCTGGGCATCCAGTTGCATCAGGCTGTAGGCATTCGGGATTTTTTCCACGCGAATACCGAACTCCTGCAAACGCGCCGCCGACTGCTGCGCACCAAACTGGCCGACCAGAACCAGATCGGGCTGCAACGCCAACAATTCTTCGGCCTGCCCGCGGTTTAACTGCACATGAGGCGGCAGGGGAGCGCGCCGATAGGGCCTGGTGTCAGACAGCCAGGTGACTGAGGTAATGCGTCGGGGCTCTACCCAGTGCAGCAGTATCTGGTCGAGACACAGGTTCAGTGAAGCAATGCGCTCTGCGGGCACCTCTGCGGATTCCGACTGCGCTCGGGCAACAGACGATACCTGCATCGCGAAGCACACGCACAGAACCCGGGCGATCACCCCATCAAGATTCATACGTCGATAGCCGCCAACGCTTCCGCCAGAGTTTTTACCGCGACAATCTCCATGCCTTCGATATCGTTCTGCAGGCGGTTGGCAGCGGGCACAATGGCTTTGCGGAAACCGTGCTTGGCGGCCTCGCGCAAACGCTCCTGGCCATGGGGTACCGGGCGAATCTCTCCGGCCAAACCCACCTCGCCAAAGACCATCAGGTCGCGCGCCAGCGGTCGATTGCGGAAGCTCGACACCACCGCCAGCAGCAGCGTCAGGTCGGCACTGGTTTCCATCACCCGCACGCCACCGACCACGTTAATAAACACATCCTGGTCGCCCACCAATACACCGCCATGGCGATGCAATACCGCCAGCAACATATTCAGGCGGTTCTGGTCGAGGCCCACAGCCACCCGGCGCGGGTTGCCCAGGCTGCTGTCATCCACCAGCGCCTGCAGCTCCACCAGCAGTGGGCGAGTGCCCTCCCACACGGAGGTCACCACCGAGCCGGCCGCCACTTCATCCGCGCGTTGCAGGAAAATAGCCGACGGGTTGGAGACTTCCTTCAGGCCCTGTTCGGTCATCGCGAACACACCCAGCTCGTTCACCGCCCCAAAGCGGTTCTTGTTGGCACGCAGGGTGCGAAAGCGGGCATCGTGGGAACCCTCCAGCAACACCGAGCAATCAATGATGTGCTCCAGTACCTTTGGGCCGGCGAGGCTGCCATCCTTGGTGACATGGCCCACCAGGATCAGCGCCGTACCGGTCTGCTTGGCATATCGGGTCAGGTAAGCCGCGCTCTCGCGCACCTGGGAAACTGAACCCGGCGCGGACTGCACTTCGCTCATATGCATGACCTGGATGGAGTCCACCACCATCACCCGCGGTTGCACATCTTTGGCCGCCAGGCACAGGCGTTCCACATCGGTCTCACTGAGCATCTGCAAATTGTCGGTGGGCAAACCCAGACGCTTTGCGCGCATGGCGACCTGCTGCAGGGATTCCTCCCCGGTCACGTACAGTGCGGGCATATGCTGGGACAGGTGGCACAGGGTCTGCAACAGGATGGTGGACTTGCCCGCGCCCGGGTGACCGCCGATCAAAACCACGGAGCCCGGCACCAGGCCGCCACCCAGTACCCGGTCCAGCTCGGACGTGGAGGTCGGGATCCGCGGCAGTTCACTCAGGTCGATTTCCGAGAGCTTCTGTACCTTGCCGGCACCGGCAGCGCCGGCGTAGCCACTCTGGGCATCGGTGAAGTTGGCCCCGCGGCTATCGCGATGCTCAGTGCCGAAACGCACCTCACTCAGGCTGTTCCAGGCCCCGCAGGCGCTGCACTGGCCGGCCCACTTGGAATAGTCGGCCCCGCACTCATTGCACACATAGGCGGTTTTGCTTTTCTTGGCCAAGTTGGTCCCCCGGGGCTGGCTGGTCGAAATCAGAGCGCAGAGTTTACCGCCCCGGGGCGGTGGGGGAGAAGGGTGAAATGCCCCGGTCGGTAGAGGAGTCAGGCGGCGATCTTGCCGCTCATCACATGGATACCGTCGTAGGGGAAGACGATTTCCGGGTCCGGTTCATCCGCGATCTGGTCGGTCTCGGGGCAATGCACCGTTTGCAGCAGGTGGCGGATCACGTTCAGGCGCGCCTGTTTCTTGTCGTTGGCCTGCACCACAGTCCAGGGCACCACTTCATTGTGGGTCATGGCGAACATCTCGTTGCGGGCCACGCTATAGTCGTTCCAGTGCTTTACCGCCACCTCATCAATCGGACTGACCTTCCACTGCTTGAGTGGATCCTCATGGCGGGCTTCCATGCGCTTTTTCTGTTCGTCTTTGTCGATATCCAGGTAGTACTTGATGATCTGGATACCGGAACTCACCAGCATATGTTCAAACGGCACCACCGAGACCATGAACTCCCGGTACTCGTCCTTGGTGCAAAACCCCATCACCCGCTCCACGCCGGCGCGGTTGTACCAGCTGCGGTTAAACAGCACCATTTCCTGGGTGGAAGGCAAATGGGGAACATAGCGCTGGAAGTACCAGCTTTCGCGATCGCGATCGGACGGTTTGCCCAGGGCTACCACCCGCGTCTCCCGCGGGCTGAGATGCTCGACGATCCGCTTGATACAGCCATCTTTGCCGGCGGTATCGCGCCCCTCGAACAGAATCACAATTTGCAGGTTATGGGCAATCAGATGCCGCTGTAGCACCACCAGCTTGATCTGCAGCTTGCGCAACTCTGCCTTGTAATCGTCGTTGTCTGACTTGCCCATAGTGCCTCCGGATACCGCTTCGGGGTGCAGGCATTACAAATTCAGACACCAATATAGTTTCCGCGAACGCGAACCAGCAGTCACAACAAGGGAAAGTTTGCCTAGCGGTGGGTTATCCGGGCAAACCCTTCAGTCACCTCGTTAACAGTCTCTGACAGGGCTGACACGCGCGCCCGCTCGATACCTTTCAGCTCCGCATCGAGGAAGGCCAGGGTGACCGCATTGGCCATTGTCAGTGCCTGTGCTTGCGGTGCCGCTTCCCGTTCCAGGCGACAGATCAAATTACCGAAGTAATGATCGGTCCCCTCTGTGACCAGCAGGGTATTCAGGCCCGCGGCACCGCGGTCAAAGCTCATCGCGTGCAGGCGCCAGTCCGGGAAAAAGCGGGGTTCCACATCCCAGGTGCCGGTGGTGACCAGCTGCGGAATCGTCATGTTCTGCCAGCTGTGCTCGTCAATCATGTCAAACATGGGGCCGGGCGGGCTGATGGCGACCACCGCCTGAATACGCGCATCGCGCACCTGCAGTCGGGCATTCGAATCGGGCACGGCAAAATCGGCCCCGCCGAGCATCTGCGCGGCAAAGGCGCCAAAGCTGTGTCCGGTGGCGGCCACCCGGCTGCGATCGATGCGGGTGTCGAGCAGGGGATATTCGCGCGCAAGCGTATCCAGCCCCTCGAGGATATTGATCAGGTCGCGGGGGCGCTGTTGCATCACGCCGTCCTGCCCATGGCGCATCGACGCCAGAATTCCGTTCACCATACCGCCCGCGTCGAGATGATCGGGCGCCAGCACCACATAGCCGTGACTGACCCAATGGCGAATGACAGCGTCATAAGCGCGACGGTCGGAAAAACTCCCGTGGGAAAACAACAAGAGCGGAAACCGTTCAGCGGCTTCCGGATAAAACGCGGTGAGCGCCAGCGCCCCATCCGGAGTCATCAGGGAAATTTCCGGTATCACCGTCACCGCATGGGGACCGGGGTCAATGCCATAAATGCGGGACAAATCGGCATCCACAGGCATCGGCTTCGCCTCGGCCAGCACGACCGGAGCCGGTGCGAAAAACAGTGCATAAGTGCCCCACCCGCCGAACACCAGCACCAGCAAGGTCAGAACCAAACGCCGCAACCGTTTCATGGCAACGTCTCCCCATCAATGAAGGCAAGCAGGTCGCCAATCGCACCCTCCTCATCCTCGACCGGCAACAGGTGGCCCGCGCCCGGATAGATGTGCAATGTCACCGGCGCACCGCCGCTTTCGATCAGGTCGCGGAAGCGTCCGGCCTGGGCCACCGGTAACTGGGGATTTTTCTCCCCCCACATCAGCAGCGTCGGCGCCTGTATTTGAGGCAGCACATCGACAGTGTGGGGAGACTTGAAGTCCTGCATACGGCCGATAATGCCGCGGCGGGTATCGAGATTGCGGAACCCGCGGATAAAGCCTGACTTGAACGCATCGCTGGCCCGGTTATCTGCCGTCAGCCAGTCCACGAAATAGTTCAGAGAGGGATCGGGAAGATAACGCAATACCCAGTAGGCACCATCCGGCACGCCGCCACTGTCGGCCTGATCGTGCCCCTCCAATCCGCCGGAGTTCACCAGCACCAGTTTTTCCACTCGCTGGGGATTTTCTGCAGCGTAATTAAACAGGGTCGCGCCTCCCATGGAGGCACCCACCAGGATGGCTCTGTCGATGCCGTGGTGATCCATAAAGGCCTGCAAGGTATCCATAGTGCCCTGCAGCGAATAATCGCCATCGGACGCCAGTGACGACAGGCCATGACCAGGCACATCAAACCGATACACCGGGCGGCTCTGGGACAGTTCCGCTACCCAGCTATCCCACATCCCCATATGGAAAAACATGGCATGTACCAGGATAACGGGGGTCTTCCCCTGATGATCGCGACCGTCGACGCGATAAGCAATTTGAGCAGGACCGGTATCCAGATACGCGACCCCGCTGGCGAAGCCGGTATCCCGCATCGGCTGGTCGCGGTACGCAACACCGCCGTACAGCGCAAATAGCAGTATCAGAACCAACAGCGCCCCGATCAGACGCAACAACCACCTCCAGACGAAAAGAGCCATGATGACATCCCCGTTTACCAGGCAGATGGCGAAATACTGCTTTTATCCCCTGCCGGATTGCATTGTTTTTTCACAATCGTAAGCAACTGCGGCGCCCGACGACCCGCCACAGAAAGCCAATCAAAAAAGATTGCCTTTTCCTGATCACAGATCCAGAACAATCCCGGGGAAAAATGGCTTTTATCAATTTTTTGCAAAAGAATCCGCCCGGCGGACGGAGGGGAAGACATGGCGAAAGGCGGCTCATTGGCCAAGCGCGTTTCGATCACGTGATAACCGAACGCGCCTGTCCACGCGCAGCGGGTTAGCGCACCAGCAAAAAACCTACTCGCTCGTCGCGATTGCAGGAGAAGCCTAGACGAATCGGTCCTTGCGCCAGATAACGTTAGGGCGCTGCCAACAGCGCCGGCTGTTCGGTGCCCAGCGTTTCTCGCCACCAGGTCAACGCCCTGGGCGGCTGCGCGATAGAGACGGCCTCGCCCATCAACGGTGTGACCAGGTGTACCTCGCGGCGCTCGGCTTCGGCCAACGCTCGATCAAGCGGTTCAAACCAGTCGTGTAAGGCCAGATCAAATGTACCGTTGTGGATCGGCAGCATCGCGCGGCCACCCAGGTCCAGATGCGCCTGCACACTCTGCTCCGGCAGCATATGGATTTCACTCCACAGGTCGTTGTACGCACCGGTTTCCATCAGGGTCAGGTCAAACGGCCCAAGGCGTTCACCAATCTCGCGAAAGCCCGGGAAGTAACCACTGTCGCCGCTGAAAAATACCCGGGTTTCCCCGGACTGTATTGCCCAGCTCGCCCACAGCGTGTGATCGCGATCCATCAGTCCCCGGCCGGAAAAGTGCTGTGCCGGCGTGGCGGTCAGTTTGAATGCGCCCACTCTGACGGACTGCCACCAGTCCAGCTCGACGATTTTGTCGGCGGGAATCCCCCAGCGGCGCAGGTGCGCCCCCACCCCCAGCGGGGTCACGAAGCGTTCAACACGATGCTGGAGCGCCAGCACGCTGGCTTTGTCCAGATGGTCGTAATGGTCATGACTGATCACTACGGCGCGCAGCATGGGAATTTCCTGAATGGCCAACGGCAGCGGATGGAAACGCCTGGGCCCGGCCCACTGTACTGGTGATGCGCGCTCACTAAACACCGGGTCAGTCAGTACATACTCACCTCCGAGGCGCAGCAGCACGGTGGAGTGGCCCAGACGATACACGGCATCTGTGGCGCCGGGCGCTGTGAGTTCGGCAGCGGGAATTGGCCGCAATGGTACCGGTGTAGTGGGCGCCGGTGCCGCACGCTCGGCACGGAAGTAGGCCTTGCCGATTTCCCACACATTGGCCGCTCCCACGCTGTAGTCCATATGGGTGTTACGGAACTTTTCCTGCGGTGTGGCGCAGGCGTTGATCAAACTGACCGTCATTACCATGACTCCTGTGA
Organism: Microbulbifer sp. ABF4_148; assembly: GCF_056158985.1. Taxonomy (NCBI): domain Bacteria; kingdom Pseudomonadati; phylum Pseudomonadota; class Gammaproteobacteria; order Cellvibrionales; family Microbulbiferaceae; genus Microbulbifer; species Microbulbifer sp. ABF4_148. The sequence continues at coordinate 1,298,826 of NZ_JBSWUI010000001.1, read as the reverse complement.
CGACTATCCAGCGAATCTTCATTCAGTGCCCTTTTCGTTAACACCAAAAGTAAACTATACGGTGTAGTTTAGGTTTGCCCTGGGAAAAAGTAAACTAGTCAGTGTAAAATTCATTTCGATGACACCGAGCGCTACACTATGGCGCCTGAAACGACCGGATGAACCATGAGTCAAACAAAGCTGACCCGCAGCGAACAGAAACGCCAGGACATTCTCGACGCGGCCAAACAGGCATTCCGGGAACTGGGGGTACAGGGCACCAGTATGGATGAGCTGGCCGCGCGTGCGCAGGTTTCAAAACGCACCGTGTACAACCACTTTGCCAGCAAGGAAATTCTGATCCTGGAGCTAGTCAGTGCCCTGTGGCAACAAGCCACCCAGCCCATGGGCGAATCGTTTGATCCATCCGCTGACCTGCACACCCAGCTCTGCCGTTTGATCGAGGCAGAGATTGAGACCATTTGCAGCCGCGAATACATCGAGCTGAACCGGGTCGCCTTTGAATACTTTTTTCATCGGACGGAAGAACTCAAGGCGGAGATGGAAAAATTCAATGCCTACGAGACCGGTATCAAACTGTGGATTCGTGCGGCTCGCGATGCCGGCAGCCTGGTCCCACTGGATGAGGAAATTGCCAGCGGGCAGATTCACAACCTGATCAAGGGCAGCTGTTTCTGGCCGCAATTCCTGCAGGTGGGCCCGCTACTGGATGCCGAGGAAAGACACGCGCTGGCCGATCGCACCGCGGCGATGTTTCTCAACCACTACCAGCAAACCTGAACTGCTATCGCCGGCACTTTTGTGACTTTCTTGAATAAGATGATCGATCTACCTGAATGTCACATGATGATTTTGGCGAACAGAGCTATTGACGATATCATCGCAGAAAATGGTTGAGGCCCCATCTCGCCTTTCTATTTTATCCATTTCCAAACAACACAATAAACAAGAAAAACCATGCGTATTTTATTTCTGCTATGCAGCCTGGTCGCTCCAACTTTAGCACTCGCGCTGGACAACCTGGAGACATTTGGCCGACTCCCTGTTGTTAAGAGCTTCCAGATCTCACCAGATGGCGATCGGATCGCCTACCTGAAGGAAAATAAAGGAAAGTTTTTTATTGTTTCCCAGCAAATAGGAAGTGCAAAAAACCCGCAAATATTTGGTTTCACTGAAGGTGCGATCCGGAGTTTTACCTGGGCCAATAATCAGGTGATTCTGGTAAACGCCACTCAACCCTATTACTCGGAAGCCGATTACGAGCGCTTCACCTTGCATAGGATGGGAATGTGGAACGTCGTTAAGAACAAAATGGAATGGGCGTTCAATTCTTCCAGATTCAAATACAACGTTGCCGCACCCAAGCTCGTCAGCAAACTGCCCAATGATGACAAACATGTCCTGCTATCGTACTACTACAAGGGCACGGGAACCGGAAACCAACTGAATGCGGTATACAAGGTAAATGTATTCTCAGGCAAGAAAAAAGAAATATTCCAGGGCAAGAGTGCTGGAAACTGGATTGCCGGGGATGATGGCGACATCATCCTGTACCGGGAAAAACATAGAAAACTGGATCGCACTCTGACCTATCTGCGATCCAAGGATAAAAACAGTTTTGGCCCAATACGGGTTTCTGGCGGTGATCAGAGTGAATATTTTTACGGCCACACTGTAGGCATCAGCAAGGATCGCAGCAAGCTGTACTACACAAGCACGAATGAAGACAGCGTCTACTTACTTTATGCCGCTCAACTAGAGGGCGACACAATTGGCAACGGCGCACCCATCGGCCCTCTGCAAGATCATGAATTTGATCTGGAAAGCCTGAAGTATGATTACAATACCTCGCGTCTTGCAGGTTATTCTCTCATCAAGGATTTTGAAGAATCACGATATCTCGATAGCCAGCTCCGGCAAATTTATGCCGATTTAGGGGCAACCTTTCCAAACGCAGAAATCTCTTTAACATCTTACTCCGCAGATAAGCGAAAAGTAGTCGCGCGTATATCGGGGCCACAGAACCCACAGCAATACGTTCTATATGACATTACCGCGGGCGCCCTGCAATTGCTCGGACAAGGCTACAATATCGGAGACGATGTTTCTTCACTCGGGAGGGTAGAGTCTTTCAATTATTCTGCGAAGGACGGCCAGAAAATCCACGCCTATTTGACTCTTCCTGCCGTACTAAAAGAACACTCACGCCCCCCTTTAATCGTATTGCCACACGGCGGCCCGGAAAGTCGCGACACCATGGCATTTGACTGGATACGCCAGTTCTATGCAACTGCGGGGTTCGCGGTATTTCAGCCGAACTTCAGGGGATCTTCCGGCTATGGCAACAACTTCGCAGAGCTGGGTTACGGCCAGTGGGGAAAACTAATGCAGACCGATGTTGACGATGGCGTTCAGGCGCTGATCGACAAGGGCAAAGTTGATGCCGAGCGAATTTGTGTCGTCGGTGGTAGCTACGGCGGTTACGTCGCCATGTTTGGAGCGGTTGCCAAACCGGACACCTACAAGTGTGCTGTTTCCTTCGGCGGCATTAGCGAGCTGGGCGCCATGTTTTACCACGCAAGCGAACAAAGTCGCGGCCTAGCCTACTGGGGCATCTCGATTGGCAACGAAAATGATCCAGAAGAGCTGGACAAGTTCTCACCGCTCGAGCTTGTTCACAAAGACATGTCCCCGATCCTTCTGCTTCATGGCGACAAAGATACTGTGGTACCACCATTCCAGTCTGAAAAAATGTTCAAAGCAATCAAGGCAAAAGGACTGAAGCACAGCCGGCTAATCATGCTGAAGGATGAGGATCACTGGTTCAGCAAGGGTGAATCTCGCCATCGTTTTCTCAAGGAGTCACTGGCGTTTATTAACGAGAATATATAGAACAACGCTGGTAATTTTGCGCGACGCATTAAAAAGTCAGCAAACAGAAAACTTCCTTTAGCTTAGAGAAACCATCGGTGCTCAGTACCGGTGGTTTCTGATTACTCAACGGTTAACACTCCGCGGTACATCTGCATTTGGCAGTGAAACGGATAATTACCTGGCTGCAGAACGGGTAGCTGGATGGCCCGGGATACATTTACCGGCAGTTGCGCACTGACTTCGAGATCCGGGAACAATACATATTCCGCACACGGACTCGGATCCTCGCGTAAGAAGTGCAGCGTCACCGACTGGCCCGCCGGTACACGCAGCTGATCAGGCTCATAGACACCATTGCGCACAATCACTTCGATCGGCTGTCCCGCCACAGCGGCCACTGCCGGTACATCTTTTTGGCCATCATCACGCACTTTTGCAGCCAGCCAGAACCACCACACGATCGCGGCGATCAACAACAGCCCGAGCAGGTTAATCAGTAATGTCATGATGCCTCCCCCTTACCTGACGGTCGGAACCAGCGCAGGCGATTGGCATTGCTCACGACCGTCACCGAGGACATGGCCATGGCCGCACCGGCAACCACCGGACTCAGCAAGGCGCCGGTAAAGGGATAGAGCACCCCGGCGGCAATGGGAATCCCCAGGGTGTTGTAAATAAAGGCGCCGAACAGATTCTGCTTGATGTTACGCAGCGTGGCGCGCGACAGCTCGATGGCATCAGCCACACCGTGCAGCGAAGAACGCATCAGGGTGACGTCAGCGGTTTCGATGGCAACATCGGTACCACTGCCAATGGCGAAGCCGACGTTTGCCCGTGCCAACGCCGGCGCGTCGTTAATGCCATCGCCAGCCATACCCACGTTCGCGCCAGCGGACTGTAATTCCGCAACAATCCGCTCCTTGTCCTCGGGCAACAAGTCGGCGTGCACACTGTGAATACCCAACTGCTGTGCCACTGCTTCCGCCGTATGACGATTGTCCCCGGTGAGCATATGTACCTCCTGGCCCAGCGCGAGCAATCGATCAACCGCCGCGCGCGCGTCCGCTCGGATCGGGTCGGACACGGCGATCACTCCTGCCAGACGCCCATCCACCGCCGCGTACATCGCCGAGCGTCCCTGCTGCGCGAGCGCCTCAATACGGCCAGGCCAATCTTCCAGCGCAATGTCGGCATGTTCCATCAACCGCCGGTTACCCAGCAGTACCTGACACCCGTCTACCTGACCCCGTACGCCCTGTGCCGTCACTGCGGCGAAATGCTCAACCTCGAACAAACCCAGTTGCCGATCGCGGGCGGCTTCCACTACCGCCTCTGCCAGCGGATGTTCGGAGCCCTGCTCCAGGCTCGCCAGCAACGCGAGCAATCGGCTATCGCCACCGGTGAAACCTTCGCGGGTTTCGATCTCGGTCAGCCGCGGGCGTCCCTCGGTCAGGGTGCCGGTTTTATCCACCACCAGCGCATTCAGGTCGCTGGCCTGCTGCAGCGCCTTGCCATTGCGAATCAACACACCGTATTCCGCCCCCTTGCCGACGCCCACCATCACCGACATCGGCGTCGCCAGCCCCAGGGCGCATGGGCAGGCGATAATCAGTACGGTGGTCAGTACCACCAGCATATGTGCGGCCCGGGGTTCCGGGCCCCAGTTAAACCAGACCAGGGCAGAGAAGACAGCGATGATCATCACCGTCGGCACAAACACCGAGGAGATGCGATCTGCCAGTTGGGCAATAGGAACACGGGAGCTCTGTGCGTTGCGCACCATTTCGATGATGTGTGCCAGTCGGGTATCAGACCCAACCCGGTCGGCGCGGAACAACAAGGTGCCGTTCTTGTTCATGGTCCCGGCGGACAGCGCATCCCCGCGCTTCTTGGGAACGGGGACCGGTTCTCCGGTAAGCATGGACTCATCCACCAGGCTCTCACCCTCGGTCACCTCCCCATCCACCGGCAGCTTCTCCCCGGGGCGCACCCGGATGAGATCGCCGACCCGGACCTGCTCCAGCGGCACATCCTGTTCACCACCATCGCGCACAACCCGCGCCTGTGGCTCCTGCAGGTCCAGCAGTTTTTCCACCGCGGCGCTGGTGCGCCCGCGCGCGCGAATCTCCAGTGCCTGACCGAGATTGATCAGGCCAATGATCATCGCACTGGCCTCGAAGTACACATGTCGTGCCGCCTCGGGCAGCCACTGCGGCACCAGCACAACCGCCATGGAGAACAGCCAGGCAGCGCCCGTTCCCAGGGCTACCAGCGTATCCATGGTCGCGCTGTGATGGCGGAATGCCTGCCAGGCTCCGGAGAAAAAATGGCCACCGCAAAACACCAGTACCGCCAGTGTGACCAGCCCGACCACACCCCAGGCCAGTTGATCAGCCGGGGTATTGACCATCATATTGCCGCCGGCCAGCCCCCAGATCATCAGGGGGATCCCCAGCCCCAGAGCCAGTCCGCAACGCAGTAGCAGGGCCCGAAAGTGGGTGCGCTCCTCGCGGCGCTGTTGTTCGCGGCGGTCGCGTTCGCTCTGCTGCGCCAGTTCCGCACCGTAGCCGGCAGAGGTGACGGCCGCGATACAGTCGGCACTCGGCGCATTGCCCCGCACTGACAGGGTACGATCGGCCAAATTGACCCGGGCCTCGTCCACACCGGGCACGTCGGCCAGGGCCGTCTCGATGCGGCGCACGCATCCCGCGCAGGTCACTCCGCTGAGCTGATAGGTTCGGGTTTCAGCCATATTCCTTCCTGGTTCTTCGACATTTACCGCCACTTCGCTACCTGTTCACGACATTTGGCCACCGCAGACCATGCTTCCGGTACCTGACGATAGGCCCAACGGCAGCGGACATGTTACCGCTGTTGCGGACCCACCGGACAAATTTGGCCGTCATCTGCGCCTGCGCGGGGACTGGCACAGTGGTAGAATCGCGCCATGACTCACCCGCTGCTACCGGAACGCCCCCTCTGCATCTCGCCCACTCTGGCCGCCACCATCGGCCTGGAGGAAGCGGTGTTGCTCAGCGCGCTGGGGGATCTACTGCCGTTCCTGCCGGTGGAATCCCATCCCGGCCGCGACTGGTACAGCGTAGAAGGTAGCCAGCTGCGACAGTTACTGCCCTTCTGGCAACCAGCCGATATCCAGCGGGTTGCTACCAGCCTGCGAAACCAGGGTGCCATCCTGCTGGGCTCCGCGCCCTATGGCAGCAGCGAGATGCTGAAGTTCTCACTCCCGGCGGATGAGCGAATGCCCACCGCCCAGAGCAACTTCAGCCACGCATATCCGACCAGCGGCCAGACGACCCAAGCCGGCGCGACTAACCTGCCCGCCCAACGCAGCGCCAATACCATTGCACCCTCGTGGCAACCCGATCGGGAAACCCTCGCACGGATTGCCCAGCTGGGGGTGCCAGAACATTTTGTGCGCGAGCAGCTTCCGGAATTTGTCACCTACTGGCGCGAACGCGGCGAGCCACGCCATTCGTTTGGCGCCCTGTTCCTGAAGCAGGTTAAAAGCAAGTGGGAAGCCTTCCGCGCGACGGCCCAGCGCAAGCAACCGCTGCCGACAGACTGGCGACCGGGCGAGGACACCCTGCGCAAACTGTCCGATGAGGGGGTACCGAGTACCTTTGTACAGCGCGGGCTGCAGCGCTTTGTGGATTACCACCGCAACAGCGGCAAACTGTCGATTTCCTGGGACCTGGAATTCAATGACTGGATTACCGAAGACTGGGAGAAACAGGACACGCCATTTATCGAGAAGCGCAAACCCACACCGATGACCCGCGATTGGCAGCCCAGTGAGCACACCTGGGAGCAGCTGCGTCGCCTCGCCATCAACCCGAAGTTTGCCGCCGAAGTGCTGCCCGAATTCATCTACAAATGGCTGGAACGCGGTGGCCACAGCGCTCGCTGGGGCGAGCAGTTTATTGAATATGCACGCGAGGAATGGGCCTACTACTGCCAGGGTATCGAGAAGAATCCCGTGGCCAAGCCCATTCCACGCAACTGGCAACCGGGCGGCGACTGCTTGAGCCATCTGGTAAACCATTGTGAAATAGACCGGGACTTTGCCCTTGGCCTGGTACCGGAGTTCATTCTTTACTGGCGCAGCCGCAACGAGGCGCGCAAAAGCTGGGATGCCATCTTTGTACGACATGCCCGCCACCACTGGGCAGAGCGCAACAAGCTGGCGATAGGACAGACACATGGCACACAACAACCAAACACTGACAACCAGCGCAGCGACAACCAAAGGACAAGGGACCGATCCGTCCTCGACATCGTCACAGACACAGACTGGTAGCGACGAGCAGCTCAATGCGCGCAAGCGTGCCCTGAACGAAGTGTTTGGCCTGCTAAAGCTGGGCTATCACAACCAGTTCAACGCCGCCTTCCCGGATACCGAAACACTCAACCACGCCAAGCGCCTGTGGCTGGAGTCACTGGCAGCGTTCTCGCCGGAGCAAATCGTCGCAGGCGCCAAGCGCGCCATCAAACAAAGCGAGTACCTGCCCACCATCCACAAGATGCTGCAGCTCTGCGCCACCGGAGACAACGGCCTGCCGGACGCCCGTGCCGCATACCGCGAAGCCTGCAACGCCCCGAGCCCCAAGGCCAACTGTGCCTGGAGCCACCCGGCCGTGTACCACGCCGGGCGCGAGGCGAACTGGTTCTTCCTCGCCAACAACGCCGAGTCCGTCGCCTACCCGGTATTCGCAGAACACTACCGCACGATCTGTGCGCGCGTGCTGGAAGGGGAGAGCCTGCCGGCCCCGGAACAGCCGCTGCTGGAAGAACAGCCGGGCAAGCCGCTCAGCAAGCGCGAAAATGCCGAAAAAATGGCGGCGCTGCGGGCAGAATTGGACCTTTAACACAGAAAAACGGTTTTTTACGCCGACAATGGATACAAGTGTCGGCATCGCGCGTAACAACCCCGGTTAGTCGTGCGACACAAAGCAATAACAACTTACTTATCCACAAAACAGCAGGTATCGCCATGACCCGGACTGCGCTTCTGCTCGTTGTACCCTTACTCGCTCTGACCGAAGCAGCCAACGCGAACTTTTTCTCCCACCGCTATGGCGGGCTCAGTCTCGGCTCTGCCGAACTGGATGGCTTCTGTCAGGCCAGTCAGACCAGCATACAGTCGCTCAACAATGCGGACCGATTGTCGGTGCCCGGTGACTGTGACAGCGGAAGCGAACACATCAAACTTTATGTCGGCTGGCGCTGGAAACCTCACCTAGCATTTGAGGCCAACCTGCAGCAATTGCGCAACAGCGGCTTTGATTTCCGACTCAGTGATGACCAGGGGCAGTACCTCAACATTGAAGAAGAAATGGAGACCAGTATTCTCAGCGGCCATGCGGTCGGCCATCTGCCGATCTATGCCGGCCTCAGTGCCTACGCCAAAGTCGGGCTCGGGTTCTGGAACGCCAACCTGAAGGAAAGCCAACGTGGCGAGGTGTTGCTGTTAGTCACCGACGGTGAAAATATTTTCGAGGAACTGGTCGCTGTCGATGGCAGCACCACGGTGAACGACAGTGGCTTCCTCTATTCCTATGGCGCCGGGCTCAGCTATCGCCACAACAACAGCTGGACCCTGCGCCTCGAGTGGGAAAATCTCGCCGACGTGGGCAGTGATGACCTCCTCGGCCAATACGACCTGCAGACCGCCTCACTCGGCTGGAGCATGCACTTCTAATCGGCGCAACCGGCGGACGGACACCTAACGTTGCCCGCCGTCCGCCCCAGGGTCCCCGGCATAGGTTTCTCCTGCCGGGCTCTTGTTCCGATCCAGCGCAAGCCCCGCCGCAATGTCTTGCCAGGACACCAGCTTGAAGTTCTGCGCGGCGTCCGGCAAGCGGTTGCGGCCATCCTGTACCACCAACATCCCCTGCGGGAATTCCGGTCCGAGAGGCGCACTGGTCACGTCCAGACCATCCGTTTCAGAGCTGCCATCAACACCCAGTTGCAGATTGTTCCCCACCCGGAAACGACCGAAAAATTCGCGGCCATCGCGGCTGAACACAGCATAACTGTCATCCCCCTGACTGGACGCAACCAGATAGCCCGCATCACCAGCCAGGTACAGCGCCAGCCCCTCGACATCCGCAACCAGTTGCTCGCCATCAGCCTCTGCCACCAGCGTCGCATCACCAAAGGTTGCCTGCGCGACGTTCTCCAGCAACCAGATACCGCGATCTTCTTCCCCAAAGAACAGGCGCCCGTTACTGTCATCCGCCACGCACCCTTCGACCTGTCCACGAGTTTCCAGCTTCGCCAGCGGAGCGAGTTGCCACTGTGCGGGCAACTCCCGCCAGCCAATTTGGAATTTATGCAAGGCCCCTAACTTGTCGGAAACCCATGCGAGCAATTGATCTCCACTCTGTTGCAGGCAGATACCGTAGGGATCGCCCATCTCCATGGCACGATGCCCCAGGTGTTCCACAGTCCCCACTGCAGTAATGCCAAACAGCTCCAGGCCAATTTGACTCCGGTTGGTCGCCGCGGCCAGCGCCACATAGGGTAAGCCCGCATCCTCGGGCAGCACGCGCAAATCTACATTATTCAAACGTCCGAGCGGAAACTGTGCGCGCAACTCTCCGGCGAGGTTGTAGACATTCAACCCCCTGCGCTTGTCAGTAGCCAGTATCAGACTGGCCTGTGGTTCGCGCGCATTGACCCAGATAGCGGGGTCGTCCGCCGCATCTCCGGCAGACTCTACCGGCTGCGTTTGTGCAACGGCCGGGACTTGCGGCAATGCGTTCTCCACAGGCACTTGCAATTGGGCTTCGGCACTGCCCGGAGTGTGAATAGACACCAACGATTCATCGTCCGCACTCAACACCAGCAACTGATCGCGATATCGTGCCAGCGCGCGTGCCGGGCCAGAGATTCTGGCTCGCGGATTACGCGTAGCGAGCGTGCCGTCCGCGGCAAGCGTGAAAGCCGCGACGCCCTCTTCGGCAGCGACCCAGAGCTCTGCGTGATCACCACGCGGCTGGCGCCACAGATCTTCAATACCGCTTGCAGGCAAGTTGGTATGCTTGAGCTGCTTGCGCTCCTCGTCGCGCTCCGCACTCGCATTCAATTGCCACACGCCAAAGGGTTCCTGTGCGACCAGTAACTGCGCACTCAGAGAATCCGTAGCACAGGCGGTCACGCCCGGGCCAGTCAAAATGGAGCGCACTTCTCGTGCGCGTATGCGGCCAGGACCTCCGGCAGAGGGCGCTTGTGTATAGAACACCAGTTCTTTAGCAAGCCCCTCCTCACCAAAGGTATACAGGTGTGCTCCCCCGGCCTGTCGAGAAAAACACAGCGCGGACTGGGGCGGCATTTCCAGAGACGTCACCGCTGCAAAGTGGGGGGCACTTGTCGAGTCGCCGGGGAGTAGCCGATGAATGCGTAGCTCACCACGGTCTTCAAAGTAGGCCGCGACTAACCAGCTGTCCTGCTCCCAGGGAATCGCTGCCAGTCGCTCGACACTGCCCGGCTCTACCGCCACCTCTGCTGCAGCCTCGTTTCCCAGGTCGAGCAACAACAGACCGCGCGCCTCGCTGGCGGCCAACAAATAAGCTTTGCCGTCCAAATCCAGAGGCTGCAACCTCGCAACTTCCAGGCCATTCATCGCCAGGCGGGACGTTTCTGCCGCGGCTGTCGGCCCCCTGTCGGAGACTGCGGCCGCGCTGTCACCGTGATCGGAACAGGCTCCGACGAACAAACTGACAACCGCCGCTCCGAGTACCGCGATGATTCTGCTACAAACTTTTCCGGATGCAGATTCGCTACACTTCAACATCAATCTTCTCTCCAAACACGACCACTTCGATGGCCGCACTTTTTCATTATTGGCAAACGCAAAAAGCCCGGCACCTTCACCCCAGGTGCCGGGCTCGCCTTATCGGCGTGACTTAGAAGCTGGCGTAGCGCAGACCCAATACATAGGTAGACCCGTACTCCTCGTACTGACCGTTGAAGCCGCGACGATTTGCGTAGAAGGCTTCGTCAGTCAGGTTTACGCCGCTGAAGAAGACCTGCAGGCCGTTGTCGAAGCGATACTCTGCGCTCAGATCGACTTGCATGTGATCGTCTTCATACAGGTCAAACGCCTCGTCTTCCATATCGACTTCCAGCAGGCGTTCGCCCTTGAAAGCGGCAGACAGACGCACGCTGAACCCTTCACGCTCGTAACCAACCATCAGGTTTCCAACCATATCGGATTGCTGCGGCAGAGAAATCGTATTGTCACGGCCACTGGCGGCACCCAGCCCAAGATCCGCTTCGGAATCGGTGAAGGTCGCATTGGCACGGAGCAGCAGACCGTTATCGAATCCGCGCGTCCACGCCAGCTCGGCACCAGTCAGTGACGCACTTTCACCATTGATCGGCTGCAACACTTCCGCCTCATCGACCGGCATGCCACCGACAAAACGGGTCAGATCAACACTGTCGCTGACATCGGCAACCACAATAAAGTTGTCGATATCCTTGTGGAATACACCCGCGGAGAACATACCCAGCGTATCGGCGTAGTACTCGAAGGAGAAATCCAGGTTGCCGGATTCAAACGGATCCAGCGCAGGATTACCGGCTTCAACTTCCAACTCACCCTCGTCATATTCGATCGCAGCGGGGGAAGGATTGAGATAACCAAATGACGGGCGTGCCAGAGATTCGGTATAGGCTGCACGCAGAACGATATTATCGCTGTAGTCGTATTTGAGGTTGATGCTCGGGAACAGGTTCGCGTAGTCGTTATCCGCCGACGTAGCGGTTACATAGACCTCTTCGGCAACTTCCTGCGCACCCGCTACCGCCTCAGCGGACTCTACCACCGCGAAGCCATTGGCAGAAAAGTCAGTGCTTTCGTAACGCAGACCATAGACCAGGCTGGCCTTTTCAAACTCTACCCGGTTCAGCACGTACAGCGCAGAAATATTTTCTTCCATCTCGTAGTCGCGAGTGGAATCCAGAGCCGTGTCGCTCTCGTTGAGTTCAAAACTGCTCAGATTGGCGCTGATAAAGCGATTCAGCGCACCCTGGTTAACTGCGGGGCCGAAGCCGGCAATGCCATAATCGAGAGAAGGCTGGACGAAGTCCGCCAGCGTGAAGTCACCGCCAAATCCGTCGTAGACCGCCGCATTCACATCGCTGGATTTTTCGCGACGACGCTCGTGCAGGCCAAACTGCAGTTCACTGATGCTATCGCCCAGCTGGATCTCGCGCGTCAGATCGATGCGGAAGCTCAGCTCTTCATCTTCAGTGAAATTGTTTTCGACAACCAGCTCGTCGAGCTCGTAGTTGGCTGCTTCAAACGCCGCCTGTTCGGCCGTCATATTCGGGATTTCGCCGGCGCTGGTGTAACCGAGGCGCAGCCCTTCCTGTACAAATACCGTATCACGGCGGCCAGGCTCGTTTTCCTCAGACTGGGAAAAGCCGAGTGCATACTCAACGCCCCACTGCTCGAGCGTTTGCTCGCCGCCCGCCACAACAGACAGAATCTTCTGCTCTTCAAAGCGGTCCTTCAGCTCTTTTTCCAGTGCTGCGTCTGACCAGATGGCACTGCCGTTGGCAATGGTATCCGGATCGTCATTTTCTTCATCCAGCTTGAATGAGTTGCGCTGACGCTGCTCGTCATCGGAGAAATCGGAATACAGGGTACGCAGGTACAGCGCGTTGTCTTCGTCCAGCTGCAGATCAAAGTTTGCAGCCAGTCCAATACGTTCACGGGTAATGGTGTAGTCGCGCTGCTCAATTTCCTTGGCACCGACGGCAGAGGTTCCATCGATCGCATCCAGCGGCTCCCAGGCACCATCCGTTTCGATATTGTCGGAACCAAACTTGCGATCCTGCCAACTGGCCGCGAGTGCAATACCCAGTTTGCGTTCGCCGTCCAGCTCGACGATATCCGTCATGGTCCCGGCAATCTTGGGACTGTTTTCTTCCGCAAGGTCGTTGTAGCTGTTTTCGACACTCATTTGCATGGTACGACCATCCCGATCGAACCCACTCAGACTTTTGATCTCGATCGCACCCCCGATAGAGTCCGCACTCATATCCGGTGTAAGAGTTTTGAACACCTCGAGGCTGGCGAGCAGATCGGAAGGAATGACATCGAGTGCGACCGAGCGACGCGAGGATTCTGGCGCCGGAATGTTCATCCCGTTGATGGATGCGGCATTCAGGTTGGGATCAATACCGCGAACACCAACGAAGCGACCTTCGCCCTGATCGCGTTCAATAAAGACGCCGGGCATACGCTGCAGAGCCTCACTCACATTGGCATCTGGCAGCTGGCCGATCGCGTCAGAGGTCAGCACAGCGACGACTTTGTCGGAATTTCGCTGACGCTCAATCTGGCTTGTAGCGTTCGCGGCCTGCGCGGTAACCACAATGGTTTCCAGTTCTGCCTCGACTGGCTCCTGCCCGAAGGCTGGTGCCGCGGCAATGGCCAGCGCCAGTGCACTGAATGGCATTGGGGCAAAGCGGGATTTTGCCGGCGCGTTTTTACTCATGGTCATATTTTTGACTTCTCCGAAAGTTAGGCTGTTGGCGTTTTATTTGGCCGGCAGGCTAGACTTTCGATGTGAACATCGTGTGACCTTTTTTTGAAAGTTAAAACGCACACCAATGTATTGCGTCGAAAATAATTTTTATCCCGCACGTGAACGTGCCTTTTTTCTGCAATAGAACCATGAAAAATACGCCAGACAATCCCGGCCGCCGCCAGGCGCTGAAGACCCTCGGCGCCGCCGGTGCGCTCGGAACCGGATCATTACTGCTTGGAGGCTGCCAGCGCGCTTCGGATGGCACCACGACGAATGCCCTGACCTTCACAGAAATCCCGCATGCGCTGGACGACCGGCATCACGTCCCGGAAGGCTATGAAGCGCAAGTGTTGCTGCGCTGGGGAGATGCACTATCAGCAGATATGCCAGAGTGGCAGCCGCTAAAGATGGACGCCGCTGAGCAGGCAAAACGCTTCGGGTATAACAATGACTTTATTGCGTTTTTGCCACTGCCATACGACCAGAAAAATGACACTAAGATTGCAACTCATCGTTCCGACCGGGGACTGCTGTGTGTCAACCATGAGTACACCCAGCCCCATCTCATGTTCCCCGGCTATAACACTGAAGAAAAAGCCACCCGTGGCGTGAGCGCGGAACATGTCGATATCGAAATGGCCGCCTGCGGACACACCATCGTAGAAGTTCGCTTCGACAACGGACACTGGCAGACTATTGAAGACAGTACATTTAACCGGCGTATTACGGTGAACACCCCCATGCAAATCGTCGGACCGGCTGCGGGCAGTCCGCGCATGCAGACCTCTGCCGATCCGAGCGGCACACGGGTGCTGGGTACATTGGGCAATTGCGCCGGCGGCAAAACCCCCTGGGGAACGGTACTCATTGCCGAAGAAGGATTTGCCGGCGCTTTTCAAGGCGATCCGGACAATGTTGCGGACGCGCGGGAAGCGCACAATCACCAATCGTTCGGAGTTGCCAACGACAACCGCAACTGGGGGGACTACCACGATCGCTTTGATGTCGAGAAAGAGCCCAACGAGCCGAATCGATTTGGCTGGATGGTGGAGCTGGACCCCCTCGACCCTGCGAGCACGCCGCGCAAACTCACCAACCTGGGCCGCTTCGAACACGAGGGCTTTACCCTGGTGACGAAAGCCGGACAACCGCTGGTCGCCTATGGCGGCGACGACGATGAACACCAGTTTGTATACCGCTTCGTGTCGCGGCAACCCTACTGGCCGGAAGCAGGTCGGGCCAACCGGCAATTACTCACCGATGGCACGCTGTATGCCGCACGCCTCAACGAAGATGGCAGTGGGGAATGGCTGCCACTGCTATTTGGCCGGGGACCACTCACGCCCGCCAACGGCTTCCAGAGTCAGGCCGATGTGCTCATCGATGCCCGTCACGCAGCGACGCTGCTGGGTGCCACGCCGCTGGATCGGCCGGAAGACGTGGAGACCAATCCGCACAATGACTGCACCTATGTGATGCTCACCAAAAACAAGAAGCGTGAAAAGACGGATGCCGCCAATCCACGCCCGGCCAATGTGGCGGGCCATATTCTCGAGCTCGTCCCCCCCGGTCAGCAGGGTAACCGGGACCATGTCTCGGATACCTTCCGCTGGAACCTGTTTCTGCTGGGCGGCAACCCCAATGCCGAGGACCCGCGCGAGCGCGGCGCCTATGGTGAGGCGAGCCCCGGTGCGGTGTCGCCGCACGGCTGGTTCGCCAACCCGGACAATGTGGCCTTCGATCCCCGCGGCAATATGTGGGTAGCAACCGACGGCTGCGAACGTTTTGGCTTCCACGATGGCCTCTGGGCGATGGCGACAGACGGTGCACAGCGCGCCATTCCCCGTCACTTTTTTGGGTGTCCTGTGGGAGCGGAAGTGTGTGGTCCGGAATTTACCCCCGACGGGACCACGCTATTCGTCGCTGTCCAGCATCCTGCGGAAGACTCCACGTTTGAAAACCCGCAACACCGATGGCCTGACCGCAACCCGGCCCTCCCGCCACGTCCGGCGGTACTGGCTATTCGGCGCAAAGATGGCGGTGTGGTTGGCAGCTAGGCGTTCAGACCACAAAAAACTGCTGCAGCCCGAGTAGAACGTTGGTGGTAGCCACAGAGGCGAGGATCAGGCCCATAACACGGCTGACGATGTTGGCGCCTGCCTCGCCGATCCAGCGGTAGATCCAGTTGGCCGCCAACAGCAGCAGCAATACGATCGCCAGCACTGCCAGCATCGCTGTTGCCGTACGCATTTGGTGAATGGGATCAAACCGGTAGTTGTCGGTCAGTACCACCGCCGCGAGCATCGCCCCCGGCGAGGCAATCGATGGCACAGCCAGCGGAAACAGCGCGGTCTCGTGGCCACTTTCCGCGATTTCGATCTCCCGCTCGGGTTTACCCTGGCCAAAAATCATGGTGAGCGCGAACAGGAACAACACCACGCCACCCGCTACCTGGAACGCAGACAGCGGCACACCGATGGTCTCCAGCAGATACTGCCCCGCAAACAGGAACAGCAGCAGGATGGCTGTGGCGACAGCAACTGCCAGAAACGCGATTCGACGGCGCTGCCACTCCGAGTGGCGCGCAGTCACCACGATAAACACCGGCAGCGTCCCCACTGGATCAATCACAGAGAAGAAAAAGACAAAGCTACTGATCCAATCGTTCAATTAACGCTCCCCGAGGCCGTGCTAACATCGGCGGTAACATCGACGAAGTTCCGCGTCCCCAGAAGCTCTCTCTGACGAGAGGCCTCAAATGGTGAGATCCCGCGAAATCGCGGACTTGCCAGTCCCGGCCAGCGCGTTGCGCCTCGGACGGGCACAGGGCAGGCCCCGGCAGAGCCGGGACTCTGCAAGAGTTTAGTCAGCATGAGGCTGGACCCGTAACACAAAAGGCGCCGATGAGCCCGACAACCAGGCGGAACTACTGAGAAATATGGCGACAGGCCCCCGAGCATGACCAATCACTCTCCGACAGCGCGGCGAATCGCCAAAACGATCCTGAACGGATTCGACGCCTATTTTGCGGATTTCCAGAACATCACGCTGGGCGCCAAAGCCCGCTTTGAGATGGCCGCCTGGCAGGCTGTGCACCATTCCAGTAAAGAGCGGATCGACCTCTACAAGACCAAGGTCAACCAGGTGGTAAAACTGGTGCACTCGGTGACCAGCAAAGACACCAACCAGACCGAACTCTGGCGCGAAGCCCGCGCCACCTTTGCCCAGCTGGTGGCAAGCCATAGCAACTACGAAATTGCCGAGACTTTTTTCAACTCGGTGTTCTGCAGCCAGTTCCAGCACTCGCATATTCACGACAGTAACCTGTTCGTGAAGCCCTCGCGCACACCCGATGACAAGCCCCTGCGGGATTACAGCATCTATATCAGCTATTCCGGCCGCGACGGCCTGGAAAACATGATTAGCGACATCCTGCAGGACTACAGCTTTTCCATCCCCTGGGAAGACCAGCAGCGGGATCTTCAGGACATCTGTAGCGCGCTGCGCGACAAGCCACTGCGTCACCTGGAAAATGAGAAGCAGCTGCGTGTCGATATGCTGGAATCGGTGTTTTACCGCAACAAGGCAGCCTATCTGGTCGGGCGCCTGATGTTTGCCGGTGAAGTGATCCCGTTGATTCTGCCCTGCCTGAACAATGGCCGCGGCGGTGTCTATGTCGATACGGTCATTTTCAGTAACGATGCGGCGAGCATTATTTTCAGTTTTACCCGCTCCTACTTTATGGTGGACGCGCCCATTCCGTCGCGATTTGTGCGCTTCCTGTCCACCATCATGCCGCTGAAGGAACGGTCGGAACTGTACAATTCCATTGGCTTCCACAAGCACGGCAAAACCGAGTTCTATCGCCACGTCCTGGCCCACATGAAGGTGAGCAACGACAAGTTCATCATTGCACCCGGCATCAAGGGCATGGTGATGAGTGTGTTTACGCTGCCGTCGTACCCGGTGGTCTTCAAGGTCATCAAGGACAAGTTCGACCGGCCGAAGACCGTGACCGAGGCCATCGTCAAGGAGAAGTACAAGTTTGTATCCCGCTCCGATCGGGTCGGTCGCATGGCGGACACCCAGGAGTACACCAACTTTATTTTCTACCGTAATCGCTTCAGTGAAGAGTTGCTACAAGAGCTACAGGAACTGGCCCCGTCCAAGCTATTGATGGATGAGAAATGGGTCATCATCAAGCACCTGTACGTCGAACGCCGTATGGAGCCGCTGAACCTGTACCTGCAACATGCCAGCGACATCGAAATTCGTGAAGCCATGGAAGAATACGGCAATGCCATCAAGCAGCTGGCCGCCGCCAATATTTTCCCCGGCGATATGCTGCTGAAAAATTTCGGGGTCACCCGCCATGGGCGGGTCGTCTTCTACGATTACGACGAACTCTGCCCGCTGACCGACTGCAACTTCCGGCGTATTCCGGAGGCCCGCAACAGCGAGCAGGAGCTGTCCGATCGGCCATGGTATACGGTCGATGAAGCGGATGTTTTCCCGGAAGAGTTTCGCCTGTTTTTCTCCGGCAACCCAACCGCACGCGCGGCCTTCGAGGCGCAGCACAGCGACCTGTATGACTGCGACTATTGGTTGGAGTTACAGGAGCGTATCCGCGCCGGACGTATTGAAAGCGCCTTCCCATATCGACGCAAGTGGCGCTTCAGACGTCGGGGCCAAAACGAATCGTCGGCATGAGTTTACGTCTATAGTGGTATGAGGAGCCTATCGCGAGAGGTAAGGTTGTGCGATTTTACGGCTTGGCCACCATTCTTTCCCTGCTGCTGTTGGTTGCTGGCTGCGGCCATTTGCCCAGTGACATGAAAGACGTCTACGGCGCCCATGCATCGGTCCGCGCCTCGGACAAACCCGATGACAAGGCCGCCAAGGTCCATATCACACGCTGTACCGCCCGCGCGCGCGGCTACAAGCGCGTGCGCTTCTCCCGACTGTACGAATTCACCGGCGATGGTGACCAGCCCTTCCGTCGCGCCCAAAATACGCCCACCCAGTATGACGTTTATGCGTACGTGTGGGGATTCCAGAGCTGCGAGCAGACCGGCGACTGTGAAAACGGTGACCACTACTGGCTAATCGAACGCGGGCCCGGCAATGATTTCTCCACCTGGGTGGTCACTCCGCAGTACCCACGCATCGTCGTGCAGTCCCGCTGTCGCAACAAGCTCAAGGTGGGCGAGCGCTATCGCTTCTCCTTCAGCAATGGACAACTGGTCGGTTTCACTCGCTAGGCGCCATCGAAGGCTAGCTGACTGTGTCGGTTGATGCTGACACAGCCGCATCCGCCTTTTTCTTCAACAGCCGATAGATACTGTCCTGCGCCCGGCACGGTTTACCCGGGCGCTCGGCAATGCGGGTATTGCTCTGGTCGGTATCCAGTACCCGCGCCTTCTGATTATCGCTCCACTGCAGCTCCATAATGTCGCGGACGGTCTGCTTGTGGACCGGGTCCAGCACCGGGAAGGTGACTTCCACCCGGTGATCCAGGTTGCGCGTCATCAGGTCTGCGGAAGACAGCCAGACATCCTCAGCACCCCCATTGTGGAAAATATACACGCGCGCATGCTCAAGATACTTATCCACCAGGCTGATCACACGAATCTTATCGGACAGCCCGGGGACTTCGCAGGTCAGCGAACACATGCTGCGGACGATGATACGCACGTCGACGCCGGCACTGCTCGCACGATATAGGCGCTCGATGACTTCCGGATCCACCAGGTGATTGCATTTAAAGAACAGCGCCGCCGGTTCACCGTTCTCCGCGGCAGCAATTTCGCGATCAATCCCGCGTAACAGGGCGGGCCGGTTTGAATAGGGGGAAACGGCGATCTGCTCATACTCCGGACGCAGATGCGTGTACTGCAGGAATTCGAATACCCGATCCACGTCGGCACCGAGCGCCTGATCCGCCGTCAGCAGACTGAAATCACAATAAACACGTGCTGTGCTTTCATTGAAGTTACCGGTTCCCAGATGACTGTAAAAACGTTTGCCACCGGGCTCGTCGCGGATGATGGAAACCAGTTTGCAGTGCACTTTCAAACCGGGCACACCGTAAATCACCTCAACACCGGCGTCACGCAACTCATTGGACCAATGAATATTGGCCAGTTCGTCAAAACGTGCCTGCAGCTCCACCACGGCCACAACCCGTTTGTTATTGCGCACGGCGTTCACCAGCGCAGCCACGACGCGGGAATTCTTGGCGACCCGATAAAGGTTAATACGGATCTCCCGCACCTTCGGGTCGATGGCCGCAGAGGCCAGCAACTTGGTGATTGCGCCAAAATCGTGGTACGGGTAATACAGCAGCTGGTCACCACTATTGAGCACATCGAAGATACTGCCGTCGGACGTGAGTCCCGGCAGCGGACGCAACGGGCGATAGCAATGCCTGGCAGTATCCGCAGGGAAGCCCATAAAGTCCTTCGAGTTATGGTAGCGGCCACCCGGGGTATAGCTGTCGTAGCGGCCCATTTTCAGTTTTTTCTTCACCAGTGCCAGTACGACTTCCGGCATGGCCGCATCATACGCGAGGCGCACAGGATCGGCCTGTTTGCGTTTCTTCAGGGATTTCGCCACCCGGTCAACGATGTTCTGTGTGATCTCCTCGCCCAGCTCCAGTTCGGCATCGCGACTGATCTTGAACATATAGGCATCGGCACGCGCGATTGGCAGCACCTGGCGGAAAACATCAGCCAGGCACGCACGAATAATGTTATCCAGGACGATGTAGACCTTTTCCTGCTGCCCCTCACGGGAAGGGATCACCACAAAGCGTGACAGTGTATCCGTGGGGATCTCCATTGCGGCGAATCGCTCGGAGCTATCTTCCAGGCGAAGATGAATCGCAAAGTAAATACTCGCTTCATTCAGCAATGGCATCGTCGGGCGATCATCGATAAAGAATGGCTCGAGTTCCGGCAGTACCTCGCGATGGAAATAATCCTCCACGTAGGTGCGCTGGCGTTCCGAGAGCTGCTGCTCGTTGACGATATGGATATTGTGCCGGTCCAGGTCTCCCAGCACCTTCAGATAGGCACTGTAGGAGCGCCGCTGCAATCGCAATACTTTCTCGTTGATCGCGGAGAGTAGTTCGGAGTACTGCTCTTTCTTCTTCGCGTCTTTGGTAAATGTGGCAATGCGGCGTACGTCCGCAACACGAACGCGATAGAATTCGTCGAGGTTGTTGGAAAAGATCCCCAGAAAGCGGACACGTTCAATGATTGGTACGCTCTCGTCTTCCACCTCCTGGAGTACGCGTTCGTTAAACGACAGCCAGCTAAGCTCTTTGGGGTACAGCGGGGGTTTCTTTTCCATGGATTGGCAGTATGTGGCATCTCTGGGCCCATTTGCGCGGATGACTATAAAAGTTCCCGCGAAAGGGTGTTGGACAAGTAAAGCAGTTTGCTACATTAATGTGACAATATTTTGACGGGGTATTCGATGCCAGAAGACGCCGAACGCTACGCAGCGCTGGACCTTGGCTCCAACAGTTTCCACCTGCTGCTGGCGGAATTCCGCGACCAGCGCCTGGTACGCCTGCACACCGACCGCTCCATGGTGCGCCTCGCTGCCGGACTGGACGACGAGCGCAATCTCGACCCGCTCGTAGCCGAACGTGCGCTCGATGCGCTGCGTCGCTTTCGTCCGGTCATGGAGCAGCTGCCCGAGGACCACATTCGTGTGGTCGGCACCAATACCCTGCGCGCGGCAGCCAATGCAGACGGCTTCCTCGAATCGGCCGAAGCTATTCTCGGTGCACCCATCGAGATCATCAGCGGCGTCGAGGAAGCGCGCCTGATCTATACCGGGGTGATGGCCGCCGCCAGCGGCGCACCCCGCACCCGCTGCGTGATCGATATTGGTGGTGGCTCCACGGAGCTGGTCCGCGGCGAGGCCACCCCCAAAGTGCTGCAGAGCCTGTTTATGGGCTGTGTTTCCTATAGCAAGCGCTTCTTCGCCGACGGCGTCATCATTGGCAAGCGTAAAAACAATTTCCGCCGCGCCGTTCGCGCGGCTCGCGCCGAGCTGCAGGAGTTTCAGCACCTGGCCGACGGTGCCGAAGTCATTGGCGCCTCGGGTTCCGTCAAGTCGGTTGCACGGGTGCTTAACGGCGGTGAGATCGGCCAGATCCTTTTCGGCCCACTGGAGGAACTGGCAGAAAAAGTCGCCAATACACCCACGATTGAAGCACTGGATCTACCAAATCTGGATATCGAACGCCGTCCGGTGTTTGCTGCGGGCCTGGCGATCCTTTATGCCCTGTTTGCCGAACTGAAAATCCAGCGCATGACGGTGTCCCCCTATGCCATTCGCGAGGGGATCGTTTATGACCTCGCCGGCCGCCTGCATGGTGGCGACCGCCGCGCAGCCACGGTCGATGCCCTCGCGCAACGCTGGGAGGTGGATGAAGACCAGGCTTTGCGGGTAACCAAAACAGCGCTTTGCCTGCTGAAAGAATGCAACCCCAATGCCAGGGGAGACTTCTGCCGCCGCCTGGAATGGGCCGCTCGCCTGCATGAAATCGGCCTGGCGCTCTCCCACAGTAATATGCGCAAGCTCGGCGCCTACATGTTGGAACATGCCGATCTCGCCGGCTTCGCCCGCAGCGAACAGGAGCATTTGGCACATCTGGTGCGCAACCAACGCGGACGTATCAAGCCGCCGCGGGAGCATTACGGCTTTCACCCCCGCGCAGACCTGTTGCTTTGCCTGCGCCTCGCATGCATCCTGCATCGCGATCGCAGCGACCGTGACTGCACCGCACTGCATCTGCAAACGCATGCAGGCGGTTACCAGATTGCGGTACAGCAGGAGTGGCTGGACGCACATCCGGCCATCGAGGATCTGCTCTACCAGGAGATTGACTACTGGGAACCAAAAGCGACGGACGTCACCCTGAGTACCCAGTGAAGCCATACCATGAAACTTGACCAGCTGACACTCACACACGAGTTCGCCAATTTAGGTGAAGCCTTCGGAACCCCAACGGCGCCGACGCCGTTCGACAACCCCCACCTGATTCATGTCAACCCAACGGTGCTTGCGCTACTGGGTATCGACACCAGTGAAGCTGGCAACCCCGCGTGGGCCAGAATCGGCTGCGGTGCTCAACTGCTACCGGGTAGCGAACCTTTCGCGATGAAATACACCGGCCATCAGTTTGGTGTGTACAATCCGGACCTCGGCGACGGGCGCGCCCTGTTGCTCGGCGAAATCACGCACAACGGCACGCCCTGGGAACTCCACCTGAAAGGCGCCGGCAAAACACCGTATTCACGCTTTGGCGATGGACGTGCGGTACTGCGCTCGACGGTGCGCGAGTATCTCGCAGGAGAGGCGTTGACCGGCCTGGGGATTAACAGCACTCGTGCACTGTGTATCGTGGGCAGTGATGAACCGGTCACGCGAGAGCAGATCGAGCCCGGTGCAATGTTGATCCGGGTGGCGCGCTCACATATTCGCTTCGGACACTTCGAATACCTCCACTACACCCGTCAGCTGGAAGCCCTGCAGCAACTCACCCACTATACCTGCGCAAGATTCCTGCTCGAGGTCGCGCAGTCCAGCCCCGCCGAGCAGGCTGAAGCACTGCTGCGCTACACGACCCGACAAAGCGCCATACTGGCGGCCGGATGGCAAGCCATGGGCTTTGCCCACGGCGTATTAAATACCGACAACATGTCGATTGTTGGCGATACCTTTGATTTCGGCCCCTACGGTTTTCTCGACGATTACGAGCCCGGCTTTATCTGCAACCATTCGGACCACACTGGCCGCTATGCCTTCGAACAGCAACCGGGCGTCGTACTGTGGAACCTCAATGCACTTGCACATGGGTTTTCCTCACTTCTCGACGCGGAAGTGCTCAGGGATTGCCTGGAAACTTTCCAGCCGTTGCTGACCGACGAATATGCGACGCGCATGCGCGCACGACTGGGGCTTGCACAGGAAGAAGACAGCGATCGACAGCTCTGTGCCGACTTGCTCGTGGTCCTGGAAAAGGGGCGTACAGACTACACACTGTTTTTCCGCGCCCTGTCGCACTATCGGGGCGAACGGCCAGCCACGACACTGGCCGAACTGGTGGATGTTTCCCAGCATTCCGCGCTCGAGCAATGGCTGAATCATTACGACCAGAGACTCACGCGTGAAACCCGCGACAGCCAGGCTCGGAACCGCGCCATGCTGGCGGCCAATCCCAAGTTTCTGCTGCGTAATTACCTCGCACAAAACGTCATTGAGAGCACCGCCGCTGGTGATTACCAGCCGCTGCAAACGCTACTGACACTGCTGCAATCCCCCTTTGACGAGCATCCCGAATATGAATCGTGGGCAGCGGCGCCACCGGAGAGCGGTAAGCACCTGCCGATCAGCTGTTCTTCGTGATCGGTGTCGCAGTGCCAGCCAGGTTGCCAGCTCAACGCATGGGAACACGGCTACACTGAAAATGCGTTTTCGCCAAAGTGCTGACTCGGGTTATCATCCCGGTCACCAATAATTTAAGGGTAACCAAGATGTTGAGAAACCTTCTGCTGCTGGTCTGTAGCCTTTGCCTGAGCGCGACCGTAAATGCCTCCGATATCGTCGGGAAATGGCGCACTATCGATGATGAAACTGGCAAGCCCAAGTCCATCGTCGAAATTTATGAGCGCGGCGGAAAGTACTACGGACGCGTCGTCGACCTGCTGATGAAGCCCAACGATACCCTGTGCGAAAAATGCCCGGGCCCGCGTCGCGGCCAGCCAGTTGTCGGCATGGATATCGTTACCGGCATGGTCAAGAACGGTGACATCTACGAGGGTGGGGAAATCCTCGACCCCACCAAGGGCAAAGTGTACGACTGTAAAATGTGGCGTGAGGGCAACCAGCTCAAGGTACGCGGCTACCTCGGCTTCTTCTATCGCACGCAGGGTTGGCAGCGGGTGGAGTAATTCCTGCGCTAAGCGGATGCAAGAAAGGGCGAACTGGGTTCGCCCTTTTTTATTGCCAAAAACCTGTGAACGCTTTGGTCAATCACCCTGCACTTTCGCTTTCTTCCCGCGTTGCGGTATGGTGATGCAAAAAACGGAGTCCAGCAGCTATGATCCGTCTGCAGGAATGGCGACTGAGTGGCAACACGTTCTTATTCAAAGGCTGGCCAGTGTTTACGCGTACTGGTGGCAATCCAGGCGGTCCGGCACTGCTGCTGATCCACGGTTTCCCAACCGCTTCGTGGGACTGGAATAAAATCTGGCCGGCACTTGGCGAGCACTTCTCCCTGTACACACTGGATATGATCGGCTTTGGCGACTCCGCCAAACCCATGGAGTTTTCCTATCGTATCAGCGAGCAGGCCGACCTGATTGAGGCGTGGCTACAGGACTGCAACGTTTCCACTTACCACATCCTCGCGCATGACTACGGTGATACGGTCGCCCAGGAATTACTGGCGCGCAACCTGGAGCGCAAGGCAAAGGGAACAGACCCGCAGCTCTCACCGCGGGTTTTGAGCACCTGCCTGCTCAATGGCGGACTCTTTCCCGAAACCCACCGCCCGGCATTGATCCAGAAGCTGCTGCTTTCACCCCTCGGGCCTCTGGTGGGCAAACTCACCAGCAAGCGCACCTTCGCCGCCAACCTGAAACGAGTTTTCGGTGAATCCACCCCACCCACGGCCGAAGAGATCGACAGCTTCTGGGAGCTACTGCTGGCCAACGAGGGCCGCAAAGTGCTTCACCGACTCATTACCTATATGCCGCAGCGCACAGCGAACCGCAGCCGATGGGTCGGCGCAATTCGCGATGCCCAGATTCCAGTGAAATTGATCGATGGCCTGGCCGATCCCATCTCCGGTGCGCATATGGTGGCGCGCTACCGTGAACTGATCCCGGCCACGGACGTTACCGAGCTGCCAAACATCGGACATTATCCCCAAGTGGAAGCGCCCGTGAACGTTGTCCAGACATACCTGTCCTTCGCGGCAGACTTCACCTGAGCGATTGAGTGACGCAATTCCCGGACCACGGGTCTTGAGTATTTTTTCCCACTGCCATGGCAGAGATTGCCCATCGGCAAAACCTTTTTCCCCGATGCGTGCCGTCACGGGACAACGGCCTATTGATGAACGGTTTTACTCAGCTGGCCCACCTGTCATCAAACTGAAATAAATTGGAATCCCCCCACCAAATCCGGTAAATTCCGCGCTCATTTTTTAACCATCACACCCTGACCAACAGGTCGTGAGATGAGAGTGGCTCCCGCCATCGACAGCTCCAATAGAGGTAACCAATGAAGCTGACCAAGTCCCTGCTACTGCTGGCCGCTGGCCTGGTATCGGTAGCAGCCCGCGCCGATGTGATCTGGAACGACAACAGCGTAAGCCTGCTGCACGGTGGTGATTACAAGATCAATTACAGCCTGGGCTCGGACGATTCCAGCCGCTCAGTGGTTACTCTGGAACACGCGAGTGGCCACACCTGGGGCGACATGTTTATGTTTGCCGATTACCTCTACTCTACCGACGGCCACGACGAGCTGTATGCGGAGTTTTCCCCACGCCTGAGCCTCGGCAAGCTGGGCGGCAAGGAGCTGGCATTTGGTCCGGTGAAAGACGTGCTGGTCGCCACCACCCTGGAAGTTGCCCGTTTTGACGATCCGGATCGCCTGACCGCGACCGGCGAATCCTTCGTGAACAAGCTGGCCGGTGTCGGTGTCGACCTGGATGTACCGGGCTTCGCCTTCTTCCAGGCCAACGTGTATCACCGCATGAACGACAGCAAGGCTGATAATGAGCAGCTGACCCTGGCCTGGGGCCTGCCGTTCAGCCTCGGCGGTGAGCAGTTCCTCTACGACGGCTTTATTGACTGGGCGAGCGCCTCCCGCGATGCGCACCCGAGCATGAACTTCACTTCCCAACTGAAGTGGGACCTGGGTGCACGCTGGGGAGAAGCAAAAACCCTGTATGCCGGTATCGAGTACGTGCACTGGAATGACAAGTTCGGCATCAAGGACGGTACCTTCGGTATCGACTCCAACGAACGCAACGTCAACCTGCTAGTGAAGTACCACTTCTAAGGTACGCCCCGGCACAATACATCGCACACAGTAACCCGAAGACGGCGGCCGACAACCCGGCCGCCTGCAACCGAGTGACACTTCCATGCTAGAGAAACTGTTCAAACTGTCGGAGCGCCAGACCAGCGTCCGCCAGGAAACCATCGCCGGTATCACCACCTTCCTGACGATGGCTTACATCATCTTTGTAAACCCGAACATTCTGGCCGCTGCCGGCATGGACAAAGGTGCCGTATTCGTCGCGACCTGTCTCGCCGCCGCCATCGGCTGCCTGATCATGGGCCTCTATGCCAACTACCCGTTCGCGCTGGCGCCGGGGATGGGCCTGAATGCGTTCTTCAGTTTTGTGGTCGTCGGTGAGATGGGCTACAGCTGGCAGGTGGCACTGGGTGCAGTGTTTATCTCCGGTATCGTGTTCCTGCTGCTCAGCATGTTCAAAGTACGCCAGTGGATTATCGACAGCATTCCACTGTCACTCCGTCAGGCACTTGCGGCTGGTGTCGGCCTGTTCCTGGCCATCATTGCGCTGAAGAGCGCCGGCATTGTGACTGCCAGCCCAGCTACCCTGGTGACCCTCGGCGACGTTACTTCCGTCGAGGCGGTACTGGCCACCCTGAGCTTCTTTATCATCGCTGCACTGGCCTACCGCCGTGTACTGGGTGCCGTGATGATCGGTATTCTCGTCGTGACCCTGATCGCGCTGGTACTGGGCAAAGTCAGCTACAACGGCGTGATCTCCGCCCCGCCGAGCCTGGCCCCGACCTTTATGCAACTGGATATCGCCGGTGCCTTCGAAGTGGGCATGATCAGCGTGATCTTCGCCTTCCTGTTTGTTGACCTGTTCGACACCGCCGGCACCCTGCTCTCCGCTGCCGACCGCGCCAAGCTGCTGGACAAGAACGGCAAGCTGCCGGGCATGGGCAAGGCGCTGATGGCGGACAGCTCGGCTTCCGCGGTTGGCTCCCTGCTGGGCTCCTCGACCACCACCACCTATGTGGAGAGTACCGCAGGTATTGCCGCCGGCGGACGTACCGGCCTCACCGCCGTGGTGTGTGCGGGCCTGTTCCTGCTGGCTATCTTCTTCTCACCGCTGGTGGGTATGGTGCCGGCCTACGCCACCGCTGGCGCACTGATGTACGTTGCCGTCCTGATGACCTCCGGTCTGTCTTCCATTGACTGGGATGACATCACCGAAGCCGCGCCGGCAGTAGTCGCCGCGGTGATGATGCCGCTATCATTCTCGATAGCCAACGGCATCGCGCTCGGCTTTATCGCCTATGCCGTCATCAAGACCCTGAGCGGCCGTGCCAGCGACGTCAGCATCAGCGTATACGCACTGGCAGCCCTGTTCGTAGCCAAGTTCATCTTCTTCTAAGGAGCGGCACCGTGAAAAAGCACTTCATCAGCGCAGAGCAGCTCCTGCGGGATTCCTACGCCCTCGCGGCGCAGATCTTCGACAGTGGTTTCCGCCCCAATTACATCGTGGGCGTGTGGCGCGGTGGCGCACCGGTGGGTATCGCCGTACAGGAATTGCTGCACGTGATGGGCGTGGATGCAGACCACATCGCGATCCGCACCTCGTCCTATACCGGCATCGGTGAGCGCGACAAGCATGTGCGCGTGCACGGCCTGACTTACCTGATCAAGCGCCTGGAATCCCACGACAACCTGTTGATTGTGGACGACGTACACGACTCCGGCCTGAGCATCGACCAGACCATTATGGATCTGCAAAAGGCGTGCAAGAAAAACACCCCGGAAATCCGCGTGGCCACGCCGTACTTCAAGCCGAAGAACAACAAGACCAAGCGCGAGCCCCACTACTATCTGTACCAGACCGATGAATGGCTGGTGTTCCCGCACGAGATTGATGGCCTGAGCAAGGCCGAGATCCTCGAGCACAAGCCGGAGCTCGCCGCTTATATCAATCAGATCAATACCGCTGATTAAGCCTGCGCCCACCGGAACGGGCACGCACTACCCGCCTCGGTTGAGTCAATCATAAAAAGGGACCTGCCAGGGTCCCTTTTTTATATGCGCGATGTCGACACCCGTCGTCACGCGACTTGCGCTCGCCAACGCCTTCATGGTTTCGCAATCCCATCCCACTATCATGTCGGCCAATGGAGCGCAGCCGGAAAGACACGGCAGCCGACCTATACTGAATATTCTGAAGCACCTCCCAACCTTCACTGTTGGAAACCAGTAGATACCAGCAAAAGAGCAGCAGGATTCCCCATGGGACATCGGATCAAGGGTCTACTGACCAGCGCGTTGTTACTGCTCACTCTCACGGCCAGCGCATCGGCGGAGTATCCCCCAAAGCAGTTACCGGAGCGGATGCTAGCGCCAGAGTCCGCAACCTGGAACACATTCGAGTTCCGTCCCGGCGTGAACATTCGCTATGTATCCATGACACCGGAAGGGCCGCCTCGCGGCACCCTGGTCATGGTGCATGGATTAACGGCGGCACCAGAGTTTCACTTTGAACTCTTCCGCCACTTTCTCGATAAAGGGCTCGCGGTATGGGCGCTGGACATGCCCGGCCAGGGCAAGTCACCACGCTGGCTCGATAACTCACAAAAAGTCTTTATCGATGATTTTTCCACCTATGTAGAAGCTGTCGATCACCTACGCACCAAGGTCATGCCAGATGACATCGACAAACCCATCTTCCTGATGGGCATCAGCATGGGCGGCCATATCGTTACCCGCTATGCCGGTGAGCACCCGGGCAAGTTCGATGCGGTGATCGCCGAAGTGCCCATGTACGACATTGTGGTGGGCAACAAGCCAGTGTGGCTGGTGCGCGCCATGGCATGGTTTGGAGACACCTTTGGTCTCGCCGAATCCTATATCCCCGGCGATACGGACTGGGCGCTGAAAGCTGATTACCAGCTGGAAGACAGCTGCTGCACCACCGATCCGCAACGGGACCTGGTCGGAACCTACTGGCGCCTGAAAGAACCGGAATTGCGCATGGGCGGCGTTACCTACCGCTGGCTCAACAAGGCCTATGAGTCCATGGACAGGGTGAACGAAGAGGCGTTTCTGAAGCAAATTGAAGAGCCGGTTTTGATCCTGAGTGCCGGCAAAGACAACCTGGTCAACAGCGAGGTGCACCCGGACATCTGCGCAGCCATCAAGGACTGCGAGCTGGTGTATTTCCCGGAGTCAAAACATGTGCCGACGATCGAGCGTGACGAGATACGCAACAAAGCACTGGCGGCAATCGATCAGTTTTTGGAAACGAAAGGCGATCTGCATTGAGTCACCGGCTTTGCTGGATGAATTGCCCCACCAAGATGAGCGACGCCGGGACACGACTCTCAGCAGCAACCGGCTCCGCAATCTGTTCGATGGAAAAGCCGTTGCGTACAAACAAGCCGACCCAATCGCTCAGCGTACGGAAATACCATGGAGCAGGATCCGAAAATGCATCATCAAATCCTGCCCATGATCCCTCACGCCAGCCACTGGTATAGCAGGATTCCCCACAACTAAACGCAGGATGTAAAGTCTGCACAACCAACCGCCCACCTTTGTTAAGCACCCGCGGCACGTTGCGGAACACCTGCTCAACCGATTTCTCCCCCAGCAGGGAAAAATTGCACACTGCAAGATCAAAAGTGTCCGCCAGGGTACGCGAAGAAATCGCCGCATACTCGAGCAAGTGAAATTCTGCTCCGCCGAGCGCCTGCGCCCGATCAAGCAGTGCTGCAACCGCATCAATACCAACAACGCGACAACCCTGCTTCGACAGAGCCCGGGCCAGCCAGCCCTCACCACAGCCAATGTCCAGAATGTGCCGCGCACCGGTCGCGTACACCGCATCCACTATCGCCTGGTCGGTGACCAGGCGACGGCTTTCAATTTGCTGGTCTTCAACTGCAGTAGACCAGGGCTCCGCGTTTTTCCGCCAGCTGGCCAGAATCCGCTGCTCATCCGATGAGGCCATGATGCAACTCAGTGCTTAGTGAGCGGCAAGCTGGGACAGGGACGGCGCCTCCAGTACCACGACTTCACCCAGCCCCAGCGCATTCAGGTTGCCCAGTTGTGTTTCACGGTCGCCCACCACCAGCCAGATCATGCTGTCCGGGGTCAGGTAGCGCTCCGCAATGGCCTGCACGCCGGGAACATCCATACCACGTACCGTGGCCTCACGCTCCCGCACATAATCGGCGGGCCAGCCATAGTGGCTCATGTTTTCCAGCAAGCGCAGTTTGGCACCGGCGGTTTCAAAGGCACGGGCATTGCTGCGCACCAAATAGGACTTGGTCGTTTCCAGATCGTTGTCCGAGTAGGTCGTCGGGTAGTTTTCCAGGATGTCGTGTATCAGCTGAACGGATTCCGCGGTGACATTGGCACGCACGCCGCTGCCAATGGAGAAGGTACCCTGCTCCTTGCCGCCGGAAACACCCGAGCGAATGCCATAGGTATATCCCTTGCCCTCACGTAACTGCTGCGTCAGCCGCGACGCAAAACCACCGCCGCCAAGGATGTAATTGGTGAACTCGGCTGGAACGAAGTCCTCTGAGACTGCGGGCATGGCTTCACGGCCAATACGCAGCACGGACTGCTTGGCTCCGGGGACATCGACAAAGTACAGGCCGGGCTTCGCGGCGACGGACTGTGGCTGCGGCACGCTCACGTCACGGGATGCCCAACGCTGGCCGAGGGACTTGGCCGTTGCGAGGAAGTCTTCCTGAGAAAGATCCCCAACCAGATGCAGTCGCCCGATGGAAGGCGACAGGTAGTTGCTGTAGTAGTCCTTCAGGTCATCCATGCTGATGGCTTCGACGGACGACTGCGTACCCAGCAGATTCTGTCCACGAATACTGTCGTCGCCATGGCGCAAGCGCGCAAATGTATTGGCAGCAATCGCATTGGGCTCGGCTTCGGCGCGCTTCAACTGGCTGGTTACCCGTTTTTTCGCCAGGGCAAGCTCTTCCGCATCCCAACGGGGCTCCAGAAGTATTTCCTCTACCAGCGCAAACACTTCAGGGAAATTACGCGCGAGGGTGGTGCCGTCAATGCGGATCGCATTCTGCGTAGCAGAAACCGAAATGGTGGCGCCGAGTTTCTGGATGGCAATTTCCAGTTCTTCCGGTGTGCGCTTGGCAGTACCGCGCTGCATCAATGCGGCAGTCAGGTTGGCGACACCGGGCAGTTCCAGCGACTCCTGCAGCTGGCCGCCATCCAACACGAGGCTAAAGCGCACGGTGGGCACTTCGCCATGTTCAATACCGTATACCCGCAGGCCATTGTCGAGTTTGGCCTGCCACACCTCCGGTACCGCTGCCTGGGTGGCCTCACCGTAGGCGGGCTCCACGGAGCGGTCGAAGGTGGACGGGGTGCGTGTATATTCTGCTGCTGCCGATGGATCGACCGCTTCTTCCGCACCGTTGACAATTTTCTCCTCGACCACCAGCGCGCGGGAGGAATCCGCCAGGGCCAGGTCGGCCTGGCCTTTGGGCACAAAACTTACGGCAACATGTGGCCGACCCTTGAGATACTTTTCATAAACCCGTTTCACATCACCCGCGGTCACATCTAGTAGCTTGCGAATATCGTGGGTGGCGTAACCCGGGTCACCGGTGAAAACATCATACTGCGCCAGCTGCATACCCTTGCCGAGCACACTGGAGAGACTGTTGTAAAAACCGGCTTCCTGCCCGGCCTTGATACGCTGCAGGTCTTCTTCGGCAATGCCTTCTTGCTCAAACAGCGCGAAGGCCTGTTCGATCCCCTGGTAAACGTCATTCAGGTCACGGCCCTCGAATGCCTGCACCGACAGCTGCAGTTGGCCGGCCAGCTCAGAGCTGTAATCATACAAACTCACCCCGGGCGCCAGCTGCAGGTCTTCCACCAGCACGCGGTATAACGGCGCACGCTTACCCTGCGACAGGTATTCCTGCAGGACTGCCAGCGGATAGCTGTCCGGGAGGTAGCGCTCCACTCCCGGCCAGGCCAGGGTCAGCCCTGGTAACTTGGCGAAATTGTCTTCATGGAATCGCCGCACGGTCTGCTCAAGAACCGCGGGCTGCTTGGGCGCGCGCTCGATCTCTTCACCTGCGGGGATCTCATCAAAGTACTTGTGCACCCATTTGCGTGCCTGCACCGGGTCAAAGTCTCCGGCCACCACCAGCGTGACATTATTGGGCACATACCAGCGCTGGAAGAACTCCTTCACATCCTCCAGCGTCGCACTCTGCAGGTCTTCGAGTGAGCCGATCACCTGCCAGCTGTAGGGGTGGCCTTCAGGGTACAAATTACGGTCAATCACAAACTGGGAATGGCCATAGGGGCGATTATCGACCCGCTGGCGCTTTTCGTTTTTGACGACCTGTTTTTCTTTGGCGAGCACCGGCTCAGTGACCGTATTGATAAACCAACCCAGTTTGTCGGCTTCTGCCCAGAGCATTTTCTCCAGCGCATCGGCTGGAACAGTCTGCTGGTAGTTGGTGACATCGCGGGAGGTCCAGCCATTGGCGCCCGAGCCGCCAATACGCGCGCTCATGGCATCCAGACCGCCTTTACCGAGATTTTCTGATTCGAGAAACAACAGGTGTTCAAACAGGTGCGCAAAACCGGTGCGCCCGGTTTTTTCACGCGCAGACCCGACATGTGCGGTCAGGGAGACCGCGACAACGGGATCGGAGCGATCAATGTGGAACAGCACATTCAGGCCATTGTCGAGCTGGAACTGCTCGTACTCCACAGCAAATTCCGTTTGCTCACTTTCCCGGCCACATCCGGCCAGGCCCGCTACCAGCCCTATAATCGCGAGTACCGCGGCCACTATCCTGAGGCGCATATCTCTCTCCTGTTGGTTTTATGATGCGAAGATATCAGGCTTGGATATCGAGCAAAACCAATAGGAGATAAATAGCCATCACGCCAGTTGGAAAGGACAATCGAACACGGGATTGGTGTCGTGGAGGCCTACCCGGTTACCTCTCCCTCACCCAGTACACCAAAACGAATCAAGCCCGCCGTAATGAGCAAGGTGGCCACCACAGAACCCCAGCCTACAATCTGCAAGATCGGTCCCCAGGCAGACCAGGCACCATTTGCGCCATAGAACAACAAGTAGAGAAACGCGCCACCATTGCTGACAATCCCCACCCAGATCGGTCCCAGAGCGCGCTTGCCCTGCAGTGAGACATGCAGGCCAAAACCGTAACCCACGCACAATGCCAGATAGGCCCACCCCAGCAACCGTAAAAATAAATCGGTTTCCCGTACCGGCAATCCGGCAGCCGCCAGCCAGTCGGTGGGAAACAGCAAAAGCACCAGGCACCAAACCAGAACCGTGGCAGCAATCTTGAAAACAAAGACGCGAGAGAGAGCATTCATCGCAAGGCCACATTTTCTCTAGTTGTTAAACACTGGCGCACCGCTACTGTTGGCGCCACTCCTGCCAACCCGGCATGGTCGTCATGATCATACTACGGATAAATAGACGCCAGGGGAGTGGTGATGATTACAGGTCATGTCTCAACGGTAATTGTCATCTAGCCAATCCCCGCCAACGTATACACTGTGCTTTATTCTGTTCTTCAAAGGGGCCCCCATGAAATCGTTGCTTACTTGCCTGCTGGCGTTGTTGGTTTCCGCAACATCCGCTGCCAGGGCAGGAGAGATTGTCGTCCGTGTGGATAATCTGCCGCCAGAAGGCGTGCTGGTATTGCAGGTGTATGACAATGCCAACACCTTCGGTGATTTCCGCAATCCACTGATCGAGCGTCGCTATGACATCCAGCCCGATGGCACCTACGTCATAACCGACGTACCTGGTGGGCAGATCGCGGTACTCGGCTACCTCGACGAAAACCGCAACAATGCCCTGGACCGCAATTTCATCGGCATCCCCCGCGAGCCCCTGGGTCTGTCCAACAACTACCAGCCCAAAGGCCCACCCAGCTTCAGCCGCGCAAGCTTTCCCTTCCGCGATGGGGAAGTGCGGGAAATAAGCCTGGAGATCTACCAGGTACTCGGCGAACGTGGACAGTGGGGTGTTGGCCTCGGGGTGATCGCCCAGAGCAGCCCTTACGTGGGATCCGATACCACCACCACGCAAGTGATTCCCGCGGTAACCTATTTTGGCGAGCGCCTGCAATGGGTTGGCCCCAACCTGCGCTATGGCATTCTCGGTAGCGACCGCCTGCGTCTGGCAATTACTGCGTCTTATCGCCTGGGTGCCTATGAAGAGGATGACAGCCGTTTCCTGCAGGGGCTGGGCGACCGCGACAGCACCTTGATGGCAGGCCTCGGTGTCATCTATGAGTGGCAAGAGGGTACTGAGCTCGATGTGAGTTACGAGCATGATGTGCTCGACAATATCGGCGGCGGTATCGCCGAGATAAGCCTGTCCAAAGGGTTTCAGCTCGGCAATGTGCGGTTGAGCCCTCAGGTGGGTATCAACTGGCTGAGCTCAGACCTGGCCGATTACGAATATGGGGTGCCCGTCTTTGCCGCGCTGCCCAATCGACCGGCCTATTCGGTGAATAGCGCAATCACTTTTGAAGCCGGGGTCGGCGGATTGATCGAGATCACCGAGGACTGGCGTGTTGCTCTGAGTGTCTCCATCGAAATGCTGGATGATGAGATCACCGACAGCCCAATCGTCGGTGATGATATTGAAATCAACGGCTTCGCCGCACTGACCTACACCTTCTAAACCTGCGGTGCAGGGGGGCACAATACACGCCCCCCTGTATCGATCACCACCGCGCCAAACCGCTACTGGACGATATTGCGAATCGCCGTATTTACCAGGTAGGCGTTATCCCAATCAGGCCGAACCGGTGCTGCCCCACGCGCGGGCCCCATCCTTACAATCACCAGCTCCTCTGACGGCACCACATACACGCGCTGGGCGCCATAGCCCGACGCAAAGAATGTATCGTCGCGCAGGAAAGGCTCTGTGCGCTGATAGCCCTTGGTCAGCTGCAGCCAGGGGTTTTCACTGTGCGTATCCGCCGTCCAGATCTGGTAGCCATACCAGGAACTTTGCGGAGCAGGGGAAATCATTTTTTGAATAAAGTCCGCTGACACAATCTGCTTGCCATCGCGGGCACCTCGATTCAGTAGCAACATACCGAATGCGGCCCAGTCTCGCGGTGCCGCGATCAAACAACAATTACTGTGGCCCTTGCCGTTTTCCGCGTCCAGCCAGACTTCCGCATGACGTCCACCCATCGGATCCCATAATTTTTCCTGCAGGAATTGCGCATACGGTTTACCGGTGGCGCGCTCGAGGATCAACCCCAGCAGCTCACTGGCGCTGTTGTTGTATTCCCATTCCACCCCCGGCTCCCCCGCTATTGGCGTGCGCAGCAAGACCGGTGTGATCTCGGTACCGAACAACACCAGGAAATCATCGGAGTAGGGATTGATCGAAAACGGCGGTGCATACAGGCCGCTCGACATCACCAGCAGATCCTCGATGGTGATATCACCGCGGGCATCCTGATCCCACTCCGGGATATAGCGCCCGATCGGATCCATGATGCCACCAATGGAGCCCTCTTCGACCGCCGCCTGAATCAGTACTGGCAACACGCTCTTGTGCATGGATTGGGATTGTGCCGGACGCGCGGCGTCCCAGCCGCTGGCGTACCATTCCGACTGCACCACGCCGCGATGCATCACAATCAGGGAAAAGGAATTATGGCTTTGGGCAAATGCCTGCATCTGCGCCAGCGCATCAGCCTGGATCGTCAGACCTTCACGATCCGCCTGTGGCAACTCGAGAGGCTGCTGCCCTACCGCTACAGAGCGCGGCGTCAGTGCAGAGTAATCTCCATCCTCTGCGGTAAACATACCCACGAAACGGGAAGCCACCACGGGCTCGGAAAGATACAGATAGCCGACAAACACAGCCGGCAGTGAAACCACCACGGCCAGAATGATGGCCAAAACTTTGAGTATGCGCATGACTTATCCGGTGATTGACAGTGAGTTAGTGTGGATTCACCACACCAATATCCACATCTACGCGGAAAGCCAGGTTTGTCGCATTGACTAAAATCAAAGGCCGCCCGCAGCCTCCGGCAGGCGGCACCCTGACAATCTGGTCCTCAGGCCGCCCGGCTGTCTTTCCGGTACAGCACCACAAGAACCAGTAAATACACGGCAATCATGCCTGTCTGTAGCCAGTAAGGTAGCGTCGACTGGCCTGACTCCAGCACCGAGCCCAACGCCGCGGATGAGTTGACCGAGGTCAGCCCCAGTACCGTCAAGGCCAGCACAATGATCGCGCCCAGCGCGACGTCACGGTGTTTGGAGGCATAGTAAAACAACGCGATATACGCACATACTGCGAAGGCAATTATCTTGTCCTGATAGGCATAGAAAGGCGTGTCATAGTAGACGAACAACACCGGCACCTTGATACCGAAAAAGTGCGCGACCGCCATGCAGCAAAAATAGGCAACCCCGGCCAGGAACGCGTAGCGGGTAAGACTGGAATTCATCGGACCTCTCTCTATTCGATTGTCACCGTGCGTAGCGCAGTAACGCACCCACACTAAATGCATACGGAGCACCCTATGCGCGGTGAAAGCACTACTGCTGAAAATCCCCTCTAACAGGGGACGCATCGTATATGATGGTACCCCGCATCACCAGACCACCGGGTGCAGAGAATTCAAACAGATCAATCACATCGATGGTTGCCGGCTGGCCGCCGGACACAGTGCGGCTATAGGCGGCATGGATCGCGACCGTTGGTGGTGCGCCCACGCCGACAAGGAGATGGCGCAACTGATAGTGGCGATCTTGCACCACTTCGAATACAAAGCGGTAGAAATCCCGCGCCGAGACTGCCCCTTTGATAGGGGAGGTAATGATCGCCTCTGGCTCAAAGAGTGCCATCAGGCTTTCGAGGTCCCCAGCTTCAACGGCCCCGGTATAATGCCGCGCAAATGATTCGGCAAAACGTTCTGAATCCGCCATAACAGACCCGCTCAGTACCTCATTTGTAAAGTAGCGCATCTACGCAGGGTAGTGCACTCAACCAGGGCAGCATAGCTGCCGGAGGTTTTTCTGAATGAGCAAGCGATCGGCAAGATTAGCAGTAGTACCGCGACGACTACTCTCCCTTGTCGGGCCCATGGTTACGCTTCACCGCTTCTGCCAGGACGGAGCCGATGGCGGCACCGAACGCGATAGATAGGGCGATCCACAGCCCCACGTCGCCGGTGAGTCGTCCAATCACGGCGCCAAAAACGACGCCCAGCGCCACACCTGCGCCAATGAACGTTTCTCTTCCAGTGACCTTACCGGTATCTTCTTGTTCAGCCATCGCACACCCTCCGCGTAGATTTAGACCCTACCAGCTATCACGACCCCATCGCTCCGTAACAGGCGATCTACCCGACCTTCGTACCCGTGATCGCATAGACCAGCGGAATATCCTGCTCTTTGTGCGTCAGGTAGAACTTTCCGGCCTCGCGCTCTTCCATATTTTCGAAGCAGCTGTACGGGCTATAGGGATATTCATCGAGCTGCGTAATCTGAATACCAGCCTTGAGCAGTGCGTTCACAACATCACTCATAGGATGCGCCCAGGTGACCAGGGTCGATGTCTCACCGGTGTCATTTTCCGTATACGTACCCTCTTCCTCTACATCGGGCGCTTCACAATGGAAATAGGAGTAACCCGCAAAGATATCGTAAAACGGATGGAACTCTGCCATGTAAAAAGTCCCCCCCGGCTTCAGGCTGCGCGCCACCGTATTTGCCCATCGTTCAATATCTGGTAGCCAGCACAGTACGCCATAGGAGGTAAATACAATATCGAATTGCTGCCGGGAAGATTCACCGAAACTGTACAGGTCAGAGCAAACAAAGTCGCCGCTGAGCCCTGTCTGACTCGACAGAGCGCGTGCCTTGTCGATCGCCGTAGAGGACAAGTCCACACCAGTAACCGTGGCGCCCAGCCGGGCCCAGGACAGGGTATCCAGCCCGAAGTGACATTGCAGATGCAACAGACTCTTGCCGGCAACCTCTCCGAGCGCATCGAGCTCAATCTGGTTGAGTACATTCCTGCCCTGTAGAAATCCCTCCACATCATAGAACTTGGACGCGATATGGACCTCGGTTCGCTTGTTCCACGATGACTGATTTGTTTTCAGGTAATCCACATTCGGTCTTCCAAAAAGAAGCGCCGCAAAAGGGCACTCGGGGTAAAACGCCTAGCATACGGGTTCGAAGCGGGATCGCCTAGTCAGTAAGGATTACCGTCGGATTTACCCCGGTCTCACCGTTCAGTTGACGGAATGGCTGCGTCCTGACCATCGCGTATCGCCGTATATGACGGCGACAGTATCTCGACATTCGCCTGCGTAAATTGATCGAGAATATTGCGATTCAGATCTGAGTAGACTCCAGGTAAATCGCGGGCCAGTTTGGTATAGGCGTTGATTTCATAGCAGACGCTATAGTCTCCGAGACTCTTCTGCAGCACAAACGGCACGGGCTCCGGCTCAATCGCATCCGTATGCCGTGCAGCAGCCTCCAGTAGTGCATGCACTTGGCGCCAGTCGACGTCATATCCAATACTGACACTGACATGAACCAGGTGCCCTATAGCCCCGGACTCATCGGAATAATTCACTACCTGGCTGTTGAGGACCGTGGAATTGGGTATCGTCACGATCTCATTCTTCGGGCTCCTCACCCGGGTCGCGACCAGGGATCGCTCCACCACCTGCCCGAACGCCTCGCCAACCCGAACAATGTCCCCCACATTAAAGGCACGCGTGTAAATCAGGATAATCCCGGAAGTCACATTTCCCATCGCCGCCGTAGATCCCAAGGTGACCATGGCGCCAACAAACAGGGACACGCCCTTGAAGGCGGGTGACTCCGCGCCAGGCAGTAACGGCACCACCATCGCCAGCGTCAGCATCAGAACCAGAAACCGCAGGATTTTATAGGTGGGCTCACTCCACTCAGGGTGAAATCCCGGAAAAACGATATAGCCTTTCTGCAAGGCAACCTTGACGACATAAAGTAACTTAAGCGCCAGCCACGCATAGAACAGGATAACCAGCAGACTAATCAGGGACGGCAGGTAGCCTTCTATGGCCTCCCAGAATTTAAACACTGGCGCCAGAAAGTAGTCTGCGAATGGACGCGCGAGGGGCTCTGCGCCTGGCAGCACACGCAGTAAAACCGGGATATACAGATAGATGGCGAAGAGCGCCGCCAGGGCATGTACTACCTGAACAACAAGCAGCAGCAACTTCCGCAAAGCGGGGGCGGTTAGCAGCTGCATATCCTGAACCGCCAGCACCCAACCAGACTGAAGCAATCGGCTATCCACCTGCTCGCACAGGCTGCGGAATAGCCGCCTCAGGGCCGCAAGTACACCCACCAGCAGCGCGGTGAGCGCCAGCGCGAACAATAGCTGCATACCATTCGAGCCAGCCAACAACGCATCCATACGCCAAGTCCCTTCGACTCGCCAGCCTGTTCCGGATCTCCCCCGCAACCGATACGTATCGATACCGCAATTCCACGGGGACAGCCTACACCTATAGCACAGTCACAATATTTGCCAGTAAGACGCGAAAAACTACAAACTTTTGAAGCAGCGCACTCGTGATGCTGGTCATGCGAAGGAACTTATTGTGGGGGCGCATGGCTATGCGAGCGAAGGGAATCTACGACGCTCGTTTTTTCCCATACGAAGCTACGGCCTATCCCAATCAAAAAAGGCGAATCACATCGGGATAGGTTTCCGTTGCCCACTCGTGGCAGAGATCAAATAAATACTGAGTCAATTCAGCCTCATCGATATCGGAGGGTATTTGGATCCCGGCCGCTCGCCGCTTACCTTCCACGCCAAGATAGAAAGTCGACCAGCCGCCAGCAATCTGCTCGACCAACACTTCGCGCCCGAAGACACTGTACATATACAACTCCATAAACATGTAAGCCCTATTACGCTCACGATCGAATTGAACAGATGGATATTCGATACCATCCGGCAGCACTCGCGACCAGCCAGACAAA
Organism: Microbulbifer sp. ABF4_148; assembly: GCF_056158985.1. Taxonomy (NCBI): domain Bacteria; kingdom Pseudomonadati; phylum Pseudomonadota; class Gammaproteobacteria; order Cellvibrionales; family Microbulbiferaceae; genus Microbulbifer; species Microbulbifer sp. ABF4_148. The sequence goes on along the minus strand of NZ_JBSWUI010000001.1, from coordinate 1,258,267 downwards.
AACCGTAGTGCCCACGAACTGACCAAACATCTGGAGACCGAGTTTAGGCCAGAAATCGATTTCCTCTGTAAACAGTGGGTGCCATACGTAAACCAGGGATAAATTACCCGGCAGTAGGAAGATCTCGTATCCCGGCATGCCTCCACCCCAAACTTTCCAGTTCAGGATGAATGCAACCAGACCAATAGCAACAGCGACCATGCCAGCATAGATCGCTACAATCAGGGATTTACGCAAAGCCCTTATCACTCTTGATTAGAAAGAGGACGTACCTCATACGTTAGAGAAATTTTCTTCCGGTGGCTGCGATAGCCCTGACGGCGTCACTCTGCTAAACCGCTCCAATAACCGTATCAGTATATACGGCGTAACGAATGCGTACGTAATCACGGCCGAAGCAATGATCTTTCCAGAATACAGAAACAGGCTTGATGCAAGCCCAAATCCTACAGAAAACCAAATCGCCAGCCGATGCGAAGGCCGCACCACAAAGCAAGTCGCGACAATCGTGATAATTAAACTGACCGGAAGCTTTACGAAACTCATTAAAACCACGAAATCTGCCAATGTGGGGCCGGATACTGCGTATAAAACCAAATAAGACAAACCAAGACCAACAATATTGGCAATAAGGTAGGCTTTCGCAACCGCAAGAGGTGCATTAAAAAGAAGGGCTCGTGGATCACTGATATAGTAGCCAACGCTACGACTCTTCTTGACAAGGAATGCCGAGAAGAGCATCGGCAGCACGACAAAACTCCCCATGAGCAACAGCATCTGATTGAGCTCCATGCCATTCAACAAAAGTATCATCAGGAGTCCGACAAAAACGCCAAATGACGCGCCCACAATCAGCCGACCATAATTCGTAAGCGAAAGGCCTTTCCTGGGCCATAGAAGTAGTACTGGTGTTCCCAGAACAAACAAAATCAATAAGGGAAATATAATGAGGTGCATAGTGCGCCCTGAGAACAAAAAATTTGATCATTACAAAGCGGGAAACACTCAGAGACGCCACCAGCCTGAGGCCGATACCGACCACATCCCGATATATTCCCTTTCTGGAAAGGCTTTAATGACATGGTTGCAACCCACTCTTCGCGTAAAGCCTTTGAGCGTTTTTGGCCTGGTCTCGTGAAATGTAAGCGCCAGGAGAAGACATACCATTATCCTGGATATACTGCAGAGCGCTTATTGACGAAAGGCAACTGATATAAAACATAGTGCGCCGGAGCTCTTGGGCATCTTTGACCTCAGTAGCTTTGATCGCGAGTAATTCTGCCGTAGCCGCCGCCTGTCCATTAGCACCCTCCGCTACTGCAGACAAAACGCTTTCTTGCATAAAGAAATACGTACTTGCCATACCAATAGCAATTCCGATTGTCAGACTTACTACACAGAGTACCAATCTCACTGAAAACGACCCATGTTAACAAGTAAACGGACAAGGGGCATGATACCTGTCTTTCATGCATCTATAGCTCATACTTTATCATCGTTGCGACAGAGCAGAGAAACAGGCTATGCACAATGTATATAGTGAGTGAGGTGCTGAGTAAACACCATATGATCTCGTGCAATTCAAGACCCAGTCTCCGGGGAATATTCAATTGGAGATAGCCGGATCATTATAAATATGCCGCCGAGGAAATTTCCCTGTCTGGAACTCTGGCACTAATGTAGCCCGCCTCGCCTTTTAACGCACCTTGCTTGAACTCCATACGAAACTCAGATCGTGATTTCTTTCCAGCGGAATCCCTGATTTCGACAACAAGATGTTTGCCGTCCAGACTCTCACAGCTCGAACCTGTCTCATATGACCATGTCGCTACTTCGGCCTTCCCAAATTGATTTCCATCAAAAATATCCAACTTGAATGGCAATTCGAGCTCGCTGCCTGAGATGTCTAGGATCGCCACATCAACATAAAAACCTTGAGGTGCTTGCACAACAACAATGGTCAAGTCTTCGTTAAGAAAATCAACAGGCACCAGTGGAGGCAATGGTACTACGGGAGACACTGCAACCGTTTTCATTTCCTCCGGACAATTCACATGAACGGGAAAACTTTCGCTCCAGTCGGTTTGTGTGATCTGTTGCAGTGATAGCTGGTTATATCGCGATATTGTGTTCACGGCGCATCCTGAAGTAAACACATAAGTTAAAACAACAAACAACCAATAATGCTTCATCGAAAATTCAGCCTCTAACTTCCCAACCGAGCACAGATAACTGTGCCTCGCCCTGCCATTACTTGGTAAAACCTCGACGAATCTGAACCACGAAGGCCAGCAACGATACAACAAACATCAAGGCCAGCATGTAGCGGAACCAAATTAAATAACTAGTCCAATCCGAAAATCTCATAAATATCTCGGCTTCACTTTCTATGCTAACGACATGCTCGTTGTAGACCAGATATGCTATTTCAAAATCATTTCGCTCTAAAAACTTCTCAAATTCTTCGCATGGATCGTCATGAGGTAGTGCATCAGTGGAAACCGAATGCCGAACGGAGAGTCTTAACCTGCGTTTCGCCAGATCATCACGACAATTGACATAATCCATTTTTTTGGATACGACGTGCAGCTCAATATCAGCTACTTCCAACATCGACATTTTCCAAGTGTCGACACAAAGATAACCCAGAAGCACGCAAATGAAGAACATTACAGCGTTATTTAAATCTCTACTTCTCGTCATATTCAGTTGCTTACCGCCGCCAGTACAGGCGAAGCATGTAGTGCTGATTTCCGGCCGAACAGCAGATTCAGCACTCGAACTTGCTAAGCTTGTTGTCGCTTCTTGAAACTATGGAATTGAAAAGTACCAACAACACCCATTGTGTAGAACCAGAGGAAAACCAAGGCGAGAGGAAGACCACTCGTAGTGCCAGCTTCAGACCACATTAAGACCTTATTTGCGGCAAAAAGCAGCAACATCAAAATGGCGCACACGCGACTTTTTTTATAGATACCGAAGGCGAAAATAGCCATCAGAAAAACATCAACAAATGCAAAGGCATTAAGACCCAATATATCGTTACCTGACATAGAGATTAGCGTGAAGATGATGGTAATAACTATTGATACGGTTCCAGCAATCCACGCACTCTTAATTTTCTTAAGTATCTCCTGCGGCACTTCGATATTCACTTCCTTTTGAAGATCCGATTTAGGGGCCGAATAAACCTCTTCGTTCATAGATTTCTCCTTACATTTGATATTCCAATAACCGGAACGTAGCGTGAGCCGCTCCAGCTATGCGTAGGATGGGGACAATAGCAGGTGGCTATTTGTCATACTTTACGCCATGACCATAATCCATAATCTCATTTTCGCCGCCATTGTAGTCATTGACACCTTGCCTCTTATGACCAGGCAAGGGAGATGGCGCATTGAAGATAAACCAAAAGAATACGAGACCTATTACCGGCATAAGAAGTGCGACACTCCAAACAAGTTTGGAAACATTACCTGCTCGACTACGCCACAGACACACAAGACTCATAATTACAAAAATGTAATTTATGGATAGAGCTATATACGGGCCAATATTATTCATCATTTTTCAGCAACACGTCACATTCATCTTTTTCTTTTAAGCGCACTCTTCTCCGTCCGGACGTAATAGAGGTTAGGAAGCACCCTTTTGCCATCAACTTAACCGGAATTTTACGCACGCTCACTGCGTGATTTTTCCGCAGATCAAAATATTAGGATTTCCTCTACTCCACCCTTTTAGTCAGACTCTCTTCTTTTTGGAATACCAAAAAGTGAGGACCGCTGATTACTACTCCGCAGCTCAAATTCTTTGTGACCCTAGACCAGTTCTTATCTAAGAGAGCGGAAAACGCCATGAACAATACATGCTATCTTCACACAAGCAGGCTTGATGTGATGCGGCAAATAATACAACCCAACGCACATATATTCTCGAGTTCATCCTTATACATTACGTACTGGCTGCGACACCGCTATAGCCGTCTGGCAGCATTAGCTCGTTAGGTTCCGCGACCTTCAGTGGGTGCGCCGCATTGTTGATTAGAAACTCCTCTAGCTCACTTAGCTCAACAGGCAAGTCCGGTCCCTCGTGTGAGCCACAGCTAATGAAGCGGAATCCAGCTGCATACAGAATTTGAACTTTGCGCCACTGTCGACTATCGGTCTTTTTTGGAGCCTTAAAGCTTCGCCCCATTTTATGCATGCAGGCCGAACATTCCGGACATGGATGGCAGGGAGCTTCACCAGTGTATTCAACGGGTCGTTTATAGCTTTTACGACAGTTAAAACATGCGTGTGCGACGAGGTACTCTGGACCGCGATGAAGGGGTTTTGGATCAGGACGGGTTACTCCCCTGGTTCCCGTAGCCTTTCGTAGCTCCATTCTGCGATGTTTCTCTAGATCCATGCTCATGAGCCTCTCAATACCGCTAATGTTATACTCAACGCGATATGGCGACGCAGAGCTGAGTTGTAAAATCCAACCGCAGCAATCATCACTGAGTTAAAGTAATGCTAACGAAATCGGCTATTTTTAGTTCTGCCCGCGCTTACTGGCTACCACTGCACTCGCATTAGTCGCCCGCGCCGCCCATGCGACTTCATTGGACACAATCGTTTTGCCAATTGGAGCGATAGCAATACCTGCCAATTTCAGGTGCTGCAGCCCAAAGGGTATACCGATTATCGTTATAAAACAGACCAAGGCCGAGAAAACGTGGCCGATCGCAAGCCAGAGCCCACAAAAAACAAACCAAATGATATTGCCAATCAAGCCAAGAGGCCCGGTACCAATATCTTCTCTCCACGTTAGCTCATCCCGGGAAATGGCCTCTTTTCCGAAAGGAAGAAACGAGAACAAGCCTATAACAAAACATGCCCTACCCCAGGGAATCCCGACAATTGATATAAATGCGACAATAGCGAAGATCCACCAAGCGACCCCCATGCAGAACCCGCCCAAGATAAGCCACAGTAGATTCCCAATAAGCCTCATTTCATCTCTCTATTACTGAATATCCCAAAGTACATGTTGTGCCCGCCATACAAGCGAAAATTTTTGGTGATTACAATCCACGAACTATCCAGCTTTATCGCCGCCCGGTAAATTTCATCGAAAAGGCGCCGTTACTGCTACAAGAGCAATACCAAGATACAGTGCAATCGGAGAACAAAATAACGCGGGACCCTTCTGCTTCTCCAAAATGGTGTTAGCGCTCCCCACTAGCCGCACCTTCCCAATATAGATGGTTCTCGCACATTAGAATCGGATGCAGCCACCTCCGACCATGAACATGAATTTGATCTCTCTCGCAGTTTGCTCAGATGAATCCCCTAAGCCGCCGATCCATTTCCATCCAGACTACGAAGCACGTCGGTATCAATTTCTGCAGCTTCCATTATTTTTGATATTACTGACATACTTGTGTATCCAACACTTGGTTACGTGGCACTGATCTGCTAGCACTTTTTAATTTGCAAACCCTGAGAACGACAAAGCGAATCAAAGACTCAGATACCCCTATTCAATCACTAGCCAGTCTAACGAGGAAACTTAAACTCAAAACCCCGAGTTTTTCCTTTGAATCCGCTCTCAGACTTTTCAAATTGTGATAATTCCAGTGATTTTATAGAACTTCTTTCAAAGAAATTTTTTGGGGATGAATCGACTACAATAATATTTTCAGCATTACCATCCGGGGAAATATCAAATTCCAGAATGACCCACCCTTGAACACTTTTTCTTAGTGCAACCTTTGGGTAGAGAGGCGGCGTTAAGCTTATAGGTAAAGGCGCACCCAACTCTCTATACTTACTTATTATCTCCTCGGAAGGGACGACGGACCCAACCTTTTCAGGACAGTCTCTATAAGAAAAGCAGGCGTCAGGCCCAAATGGACTAACACATGCAGACAACAAAACACAAAAGAAAACCAAAAAAACTGTCTTACCAAACAAAATAGAAACCCTCAATCTGAAAAGTCAATCTAACGCCTCGCTCATGGGGCCGACTTTGTACGCTTAATTTCGCGAAAATGGGAGCGCAGCGACCGCGCAACAAAGTGCACAAAGTAAGCGGTCGCCTTGCAACGCTTTGTTAGGTAATCTTTGCACCCTAGTCATGCGCCATTCCTTGTATCGTGCTCGCTGGCAATTTAGCCAGATTAGACTTAAAACCAGAGCCATAAGAGTAACCACCAATTTGAAAGCACAAATCTCTCGGATAAGACTCTAGGTTGTATTTACCATAAAATACTGCGCCCTTTCTTTCTGGACGACCATAGACCTCTATATCTTGTGAAAAAGAGAGCGGTATAACGGCGTAATATAGATTTTTCCCAGAACTTTCTTTCTGTGACACGGACATTAGTTTAATTTTTTCTAGATCAATAGTTTGGGTGTATAAACTACTCTCTTCTGAATAGAGTCCGCTTCCAAATATAGGTGTGGATCTTTGCTCACAAAACCACCTATTTATACTTAACGGGTATCCTCGCCCTTGGGCATATCGAATAAGGTCAGTGCCCGTCGACAATCCAACAACTAAAAATTCATCGATTAGCCATGATTCATGAAATGGCTTTTCAACAATTTTATCCAAGCTTTCTCGAGAAACTATTCCAAATTTAGAAACCATTAAATCCCGAGGCATATTAGATACGCAAGCAGGCAACAGAAGGCTTACGGCTGAAATAAAAAATACTTTATTCCATCTTTTCAATGTCGCACTTCTCCATCTCCTAACGCCCGCAATAGGCGCAAATTTGGAGCGCCAGCGGAAAGATTGTCCCCTTCTGCTTGCACTTGTTAACTAATGCTCTTTGGTGCCATTACAATACAAAATGCCACCAAAGGCACGAGGCCAACCAACATAAGAGTAAGATTGGCTTTTGAGCGCCCACTGCTACCGAAGAATACGCCTACCAACCCCAAAACTTGAATGGCGACTACAGCCCATACCCAGGTTGAAACTGTTATGTACACCTCGGCCAATTCAGTTGACGTGAAGGCTGGTATTACCGCAGTCAGCAAGTACCCAAAGAATAGGAGCGTCGCTGAAAGCACTATTCGGTTAACTATGTAGTTGCTACGATCCATATTCTTGAGAAGTTTACGTCCGCAACAGTAGAATATTTGGAGTGGTTTGGTTTGTGCTTGCGTAGCGGTAAGCTCAGGCCAAACCATGGAGAAGATTTCCGCCTGCTTGCGCTTGTTATGAGATTCCATTCTGCCAGTGAACGACGCTATTTGATTTAAGTAGCCGATAAGCTGACAGAAACGCAACTACCTCAAAAGCTGCAACCACTGTTGTATAGAGGAATCCATATTCGATGGTGTTCCATACGCTAAAAATAAACAAGATTCCAGCCAAAATCAGGAACGTATTCTTGTGATCGGTCTTTTTTATGGCTACATCCCAGATGATCCAGGCCACGATAAGTACCCAAACCATGTCCATGGTATAGATATAAGGGTCGTACCCGTCACTCTCAGTATAGAAATCCATATCTAAATATGTGCCTACGAACATTGAGCATGCAGACACAAATAGCAGCAGAACTATTACTTTTATCTCGTTAGGCATGATCTTACTCATAACAGTTAGATACTGGTCAAAGTGGTCACATGTACCCGGCCAGCATCCAGAGGACAGCTTTCACGCCAGATCACCAATAAACCACTGCCAAAACACTAATTTTCTATGCAGATGGTCCAAGCACCAAAATGGATACTGTCCATTGTGTCCAGTATCCCAAAATTCTACTTGGTTGCATTCCGCCTCTAACTCTCTAAATTACCTGGTGTTTCCCCCGGGTAAAAGATTGAGCCGGGATACTGGTTACACTGTTCTTTTTGGTAATCAGGTGCTAGTGCCAGGCAATAAAAAAGGGCGATAAGCCCTCTTTTATATACACGTTAATTAATCACCTCGATCCGGTCCACCTTCTGGAAGCCGCGCGGTAGTTTGTTGCCGCGACGGCCGCGTTCGCCGTGGTAGTGCTCCAGCTCGGAGAGTTTAATTTTGGTGTGGCGCTTGCCGGCGTGGATGACCAGTTGTGCTTTGCCTTCGAGCACAGCAACGCCGACCACAATTTCCTCACGGCTCGCGGCGCGGGCGGAGGGGATATTGATGATCTTGTTGCCCTTGCCCTTGGAGAGTTCCGGCAACTCCGAAACCGGGAAGACCAGCATGCGGCCTTCACTGGTGACGGCGGCGAGAACGGCCTCTTCCGGATTATCCAGAATGCACGGTGGCAGTACACGGGCGTTCTTCGGCAAAGTGAGCATGGCTTTGCCCGCCTTGTTGCGCGACTGCAGGTCCGACAGCCTGGCGATAAAGCCATAACCGGCATCACTGGCGAGCAGGATCTGCTGGTCGTCGGCGCCCATCATCAGGCCTTCGAAAGTGGCGCCGGAGGGCGGGTTGATACGGCCACTCAGGGGGTCGCCCTGTCCCCGTGCAGACGGCAGCGTATGCGCGGCAATGGCATAGCTGCGCCCGGTGCTGTCGAGCAGCAGGGCAGACTGGTTGCTCTTGCCGCGGGCGGCGAACTTGAAGCTGTCGCCGGACTTGTAGTTGAGGGCGGTAGGGTCGATTTCGTGGCCCTTGGCGGCACGGATCCAGCCTTTTTCTGACAGAACGACGGTGACCGGGTCACTGGAAAGCAGGTCGGCCTCGTTGAAGGCCTTGGCTTCCTCGCGCTCAACGATGGGCGAGCGACGCTCATCCCCGAATTCGTCGGCGGCCTGCATCAGCTCTTTCTTGATCAGGGTCTTCAGGCGGCGGGCGCTGTCGAGGGTCCTGGTGAGGGTATCCCGCTCTTTTTCCAGGTCGGCCTGCTCGCCACGGATCTTCATCTCTTCCAGGCGTGCCAGCTGGCGTAACTTGGTATCGAGGATGTAATCCGCCTGCACCTCGGTCAGCTCGAAGCGGTCCATCAGGGCCTGTTTGGGCTCGTCGTGGGTGCGGATAATCTCGATCACTTCATCGATATTGAGGAAGGCGATCAACAAACCGGCCAACAGGTGCAGGCGCTTCTCGACCTTGTCGAGGCGGAACTGGAGGCGACGGCGGGTAGTGACGGTACGGAAGCTAATCCATTCGCCAAGGATCTTATCGAGGGATTTGACCTGCGGACGCCCGTCGATACCGATCATGTTCATATTGATGCGGTAGTTGCGCTCGAGGTCGGTGGTGGCAAACAGGTGGTTCATCACCTGATCCATATCCACCCGATTGGACTTGGGCACAATAACCAGACGGGTCGGGTTCTCATGGTCCGACTCATCACGCAGGTCAGCCACCATTGGCAGCTTCTTGGCCTGCATTTGCGCGGCGATCTGCTCGAGGATCTTGGCACCACTCACCTGGTGCGGCAGTGCAGTGATGACGATATCGCCATCTTCCTTGGTCCACAGTGCGCGCATCTTCACCGAGCCACGACCGGTCTCGTAGACCTTCATGATATCGGCACGCGGGGTAATGATCTCGGCTTCGGTGGGCATGTCCGGGCCAAGAATGTGCTGGCACAGGTCCGTCACGGTCGCCTTGGGATTCTCCAGCAGGGCGACGGTGGCATTGACCACTTCACGCAGATTGTGCGGCGGGATATCCGTGGCCATACCCACCGCAATACCGGTGGTGCCATTCAGCAGGATATTGGGCACCCGCGCCGGCAGCACCGCCGGTTCATCCATGGTGCCGTCAAAGTTGGGCTGCCAGTCGACGGTACCCTGGCCCAGCTCGGACAGCAGCACTTCGGAGTACTTGCCCATGCGGGATTCGGTGTACCGCATGGCGGCGAAGGATTTGGGGTCATCGGGGGAGCCCCAGTTACCCTGACCGTCGATCAGCGGGTAGCGGTAGCTGAAGGGCTGCGCCATCAGCACCATGGCCTCGTACACGGCACTGTCGCCGTGCGGGTGGTACTTACCGATCACGTCACCAACGGTACGCGCAGACTTCTTGTACTTGGCCGTATTCTTCAGGCCCAGCTCGCTCATGGCGTAGACGATACGCCGCTGCACCGGCTTGAGACCGTCGCCGATATTGGGCAGGGCGCGGTCCAGGATCACGTACATGGAGTAGTCCAGGTACGCCTTCTCGGTGTATTCCTTTAGCGGCAGGCGCTCGGTGGCCTCGTACACAGAGGGTTCACTCATACAACGTCGCTCTCGTTATTCTGTTGGCGAAAGGCCCGATTATGGCGGCAAGCGGCGGGAGGTTCAAAGGGGAGAGGCAATGCCGCGGTGCGCAGAAGCGCCCCGCGGGAGTGATAACGGGCCTAGAAGCCGAAGTTAAAGGAGAACTGCAGGGAGTTCTCTGCGCCCTTATCGCCCTGATAGGCGAAATAGGCCACATCGGCCGAGTACGCGTGATTGAGCACAAAACGAGCAAATGGCTTCAGGTAGGTATCACTCTCTACGCTGATGCCCTCACTGTAGCAATCGACGCAGCTGTTGATGCCGCGCTCGAAATCCATGTACCGATACCCCGCATTAAGCCCCATGACCACACGCTCACTCACAGGATATTGAACACCTGCGTCGACAAAGATGGAGCCGGCGTCGACAGAAGATGACTCGGTGGACTCGTCACCACTTACGGTGTTTTCCACACGCTGTCTGAACTTGGCCTCATCGTCAACGAGAAAAAACGTGGCGCCCACATTGAAGTTCAACAACCCGCGTTCACCGTGATAACTCGCCCCCAGGCCAAAACCGCTATCCCCGATGCCATTGGATTGCGCAACGTCGCTATTGATTGACAGGGTCTCCAGGTGCCCAGCCCAGTAGCTGCGGTACTGGTGAACGCTTCCGACATCGTCTTGCGCAGTTGCTGCGGAAGCCAGTGCACTGGCCGCGAGTAATATGAGAGTTTTTGTTTTTTTATACACAGGTATCTATCCCCAAGAAAAATGCATTGGCATTAAATTCGCTACTCTTGGGGATTGCAAATCCGCAGCGAGAACCAGCGGTTCAAACTGGGACACGGTGCTCATTGCGCGGCAGGGTACGCACCTAACGGGAGAATCGCACCCGTGGCTGGCCGGTATCGCGGCCATTGTAGTCCGGTGCACAGCGGATAAATTCCTTGGCCTCGATACCCGCATCGATCAGGAACTGCTCTACCGCCAGGCTGCGTCGGCCGGCCAGGTCCTGCAGTGCCTCAAACGCCTCCACCGGTGGGTTCCGGTAGAAGTCTTCCCGGGACCGGACCTGCACCAGTGGGCCCAACTGGGTATTGATGGCATGCCAGTCCTGAGGGTTCGACACCCCGCAGATTCCCGGGCGCGCATTGGGGTTTTCATTGAGCCGCAGAATCATCTCGGCCAGTTCCGCTTTTGCCTGCGGGGATAGGTCCGAGCTACCGGGCGCAAAGTAGACGTCCGGGAAGCGCGGCGAGAAGTAGCGCTTCCAAGCCCAACGCCCCAGGGTGAACACACCGATCGGGGTCACATAAGCCAACAGCGCCTCCATAATCGCCCGTTGCAACAGCTTGCCGAAGATCAGGCTCAGGTTGAACTTGGGATCAAACAAGTCACCGGATACGGGCAGCGTCAGGCTGACATTGCCATTGAAGTCTTCCATCAGGAATAGGGCAAAATGCAGCGGAATCATAGTCGACTCCACCGGCAACTGGTCGGTGTCACGGACACGTCGCACACGGATCTTGTCCAGCTGCATATAGGCGGTGGCATCGACCTTGTTTTCCCGCACCACAATATTCACCCGAGCATCCAGCTGTCCCTGCAGAATTTTGTAGCCGAGCAGCTGCGCCATATAAGGTGTCGCCGGGATCATATCGACATTGGTCATGTAAGCCTGCAGGTCCGCATCCCACTTTTTGTTATCCAGATAGTCGATCTGCCCGGCGATATGCAGCTCGCCAAACTCGGCGGGGTTGGCGCTGAGTACCAGCGATGCCGGCGGGTCGATGGGGGAGTTGCTCACGCCGCGCAGTTCCAGACTGACGTTTTGCAGCGGCATGCGCGAGCGATGCCGCTCGCGTCGATCCACCCAGGTGAAAATACCATCGCGCACCGAGACGCTGTTGATGCGGTATGAAAACCCTGCGCCACCGCCCGACTCCCGTCGCACCGTGTTATCGCGACCGAACAGGGCATAAAAACGATCGGCATCGGAATAGCGGTCATCTTCGTGGCGCTGTACGAGGAAGTTCGGTTTTTCTACCAGTACCCGGTCGAGCTGTAATTGCCAGCGCCCCGCTTGCCGGGAGACGTCGAGCCCCTCGAGCTTCAGTAACGAGAATGCCCCCATAGACGGATGTTGACCGAAGTCATCCATGCCCTGTTCCCGCTGTAACGCCATAGCGCCGGCCGTTTCCAGCAGTGGCGCGCGCACGCCTTGTGTACCGATACTCAGCACCGGGGATTTCAGCGAGGCCAGGCGGGCCAGTTCGTTGCCGCCAAGATCCATCACCCGCAGACCATTCACGTCGAAACGCGTGAGCTCGGTGTCCCCGCCACGCCGGTAGTTACCCGACAGCGCAATTTGCTCAATACCAAAACAATGGTTGAAGGAAGCCAACTGCTTGCGCGGCAGACAGGAGGCGATTTGCGAAGCCTGCAGGTCTTCTACGCCAACCCCGTTGCCGATCCAGATACGCGCCGCATGCGCTTGCCCCAACTGCAGCAAACCGGCCGGCAGTCCGGAAGGGAATTCACTGTGGGTCAGGCGCAGGGCCTGTGTACTGAGCCCACTCAACATCGTGCCGCCCTGTCCCTCTCCGGCCTGTATCCGATCTACCTGCAGTGACTGTGCCTGGGCACACAATGGCGCTTTCCACAGGCGCGAATCCCGCGGCCCGCTGTTGCCGAACAGGGCTGCGGGCTTATCGATACAGCCATCGAGCGCCACCACGGAAAACTCCGGCGTCGAACCGGGACTGTAACGTGCCCGCTCGAAATGCAGCTTGCGAATCTTCACCGGCGGTTTCTTTCCACGCAGGAGCACCAACCCGTTCAGTTTGACCGGCGTGTCGATCACTACCGGTGCCTGCAATTTTTGCGCGCCTGGCAGGGCCAGCGCGTCAATCTCGATGCATTCGCCGCGACACAAACGCGCGCCGCGAAGTAGCACACCGCCCACCTGCGGCCAGCCCTCGCGGGGCCAGTGCAAGCGCGCCCAGCGCAGGGTCGATACATTGCCCAACGCTGCGAGGTTCACTGCGTCGGCAGTGAGCGCGCCCAGTGTCATCCGCGGCAACGACGGATCGGCAGACACGGTAATGCGATTTTCCCCGGTAAGCGCGACCTGCCCCAGCGAAACGCATCCCCGCCCTAGCCATTCTGCCGCTTGGGCGGGCAACATCTGGCCTGCGTCACAAGCGCTGAACCCACCAAGGCGCGCGCTGGCAAACTGCAACTCGGTACTGCCCCAGGTCAGTCCGTCCATTACAAAGAAATCGGCGCCGGCCATGGACTTGCCACGCGGTGCCTGCAGAAGTTCCACAGAGCCGGTGGAGAGCCGCCCGCCGCCATTGCCACTCAGGCGCAGGTTTTCAATGGCAACACAGCGCGGCAGATGGGTTTGCTGATCGTCGTGCGGGCGACAGGCCAAAAACTCGGCCGCGCCAACATTGCGCGCGGCCATCACCGATGGCCGCTGGCCCGCCTCGCGCTTTAATCGCAATTGCTCAATCTGGATGGTTTTCAGCACTGCAGAAAAATTCTCTTCGCCAGTGCGCCACTGCGCCTCCTCGAGAACACTCCCGTCCATGACCAACAAGGTGTTGTCCTTGCCATGCCGCAGGAAAAATTCGGGGCCGAGAGACAGCGCCTGCAAACGAATACAGCGTTCTGCGGTGGCTTCACTGGCTGCCGACGCCCGACCGCCACCCGGAAAACAGGCAATGGCGCGGTTCGCTGCCAATGCCGGCAATGCCAGTACGAGCTCACCGGGTGCGCTGCGATAATCTGCCAGCGGGACGCTAACCGTCTCGATATCCAGCACTTCACTGCCATCGCGCGTTGTCGCGCGCGCATGATCGAGGGCGAATTCCGCCAGTCGCAGCTCGAATGTCTGCTGCCCCCAGCGTGCCATCAGTGGCTTCGGCTGACTGAGTGATTCCGCATCGATACAAACTGGCAGGGTGTCCGGTGAGGAAGAGAGCAGGTTCGCCCAGCTTTCGGGCAAACATCCCTCGACGCTGGCCAGCGCGAAGTTTTCCAGCGACAGGTCGCCATATCCCCCGGTCGCTTCGTCACCTGCAGCAAACGGGTCACCGGTCCCCGAGCCAGCCACCGCGCTGGCAGCATCTTCCTCTGCCGTCGCCTGGGGTCGCTGGCGGGCGACTTCTTGCGGGAGCGACCCTTTCTCGCTGGGCTCGTCTTGCGGGTCGGCCGTCGCCCACACGCCGCCGGGCAACAGCTCACCGTTGGCACCAAAAATTGAAATGCGGGTGGGCCCGTATTGCGAAGTACGCAACTGAAACGGACCGCTTTGCCAGCCGCGCAATTGCAGCCCGCCGGCTCCGGGCTGATCGCTGAGATGGATCTGTTCCAGTTTCAGGGCCCCACCGAGCAGATAACCGTCACTACCCGCCTTCCAGGCAAAGTCGCCTTCGCCCTTCACCTGTTTGATGTCCGCACACAGAGGGCGCATTTTTTCGGGCAGGGCAGCCTCTGGCACACAACCGGACAGAGACTTCAAGTAAATATCCTGTAACAACAGTGGCGCGTCGCCGTCGGGTATCGCCCGCAACTGCTGCCAGTTCAGCGTGGAGAGCTCAAACAGCCGCTTGCCGTCCTGATGGAAGTCCAGCTGAGCCAATTGCAGCGGCCCACTCTTCACGCCCAGGGAGATCGTTTCCTCTTGCGATGGGAAGCGAATCGTCAATGTCTCGGGGACTTTCAGGCCAAATGCCTGCAGGCAATATTCATCGCGCTTCCACATCCGCCCCGGCACACAGCCATTCGCGCTTTCCATGCGCGGCGCCTGCAGGGTCATCTGGCGGGTTTTATGTTCGTACTTGAGCGCGGCAAATTTTGCGGTGGGCGCAGTCAGCGGGTTGTGATGGCCGCCCGCCACATCGATCAGTTGTAAATCCTGCACCTGTCCATTGGTGGTTTCGAGCGCAATCCTGTCTTCCCAGTTAAACCCCCAGGGTTCCGGTAGTGCCAGCGCGCCGGCGCGCAGGCAGAAATGCGACAGCGCGTCGCGCCAGCCCGCAGGGCACCAGTCAAACTGACTGGCGCCTGCACTTTGCCAGTCAATACGCTTGTCCCGCCGCACAAATTTGAAGGCATTGATGGCAATGGCCTCGGCCCGCCAGTCCTGCCAGCGGAATTCGGCAAGGCGCAACATCAACTCTTCAGCGCTGCCGCGCTGCCAGTGGACTTCGGCTTTGGGGCCAAAACCAAAGTAGAGACTGCCATGCAGATTCAGAGAGCGCACTGCGGAGCAATTTCCCGGAAGCTTGTCGAGAAACGTCATGGCCTCGGCCCAGCGTTTTGGCGGGCAGGCGGCAAACCGGTCGGCAGACAGGGTGTCGGCAGTAATGGTTTCGGCCTGGCGGTCGTATACGGCGTCGGTCAGCTCGAGGTTTACCAGCGCGGTATCCACCATTTTCGAGCCGGTCAGGCGGCTGTAGGCCTCGCGCAACTGCAGATCGCTGGCACTCACCAGCACCTGTAACGGTGTACCGGTGACCTCGCGCTGCACCTTGACCGACAGATCGTCGGCGGCCAGTACACCGAAGGCGATGCAATCCCTTTTTTTCCAGTATGCCGTCGCGGTGTAACAGAGCCGGCTGTCGCGCAGCAAGACGGTGTCTGCATCGAGCTCGAGATTGCGCGGCTTGCGCTGCCCACCCTCACCGAGGTCCCAACCAAATACCTCCCATACGCGCTTGCTGACGTCACCGCGGTGCGATGCCAGATCAAACACCACGCCATCACCCAGAATTTCCTTGGCGTGCAACTTGCGGCGCAACAGGTGCCACCAGCTGTAATTGAGTACGATTTCGCGCGCACGCAATCCGCGCCCTTTGGGATTCTTTAAATTCACACCGTAGATATGGACCTGGAGTGTGGGTACCGATACGTACAGGTGACGGATCTCCCCGGTAACACCGCGCTGGGCTAGCCAGCCTTCGAGACGCTCGGCAACCATTCGGGAGGCGAAAAAATTGAGGAGTCCAACGACGAGCAGCAACACCACCAGCCCCCACAGAATTTTCTGCAGGAAAGGGGATACGCCATTTTTGGGCGCCATGCTTTGATAGGGCTTTGGCATTATCGGGCGCTTGCTGCTTTGACATGGAGTTTTGGCAGGCGCTATGGTCGCCAAACGCCAGACGATTTGCCCCAACGCGCGATCACCTTTGCCGCGTGCGCTTTTCGGGCAACCCTTAAATTAAAGACCAGTTGCGTGTTTTTTTTGTACGCTGACGCGTACATTCGCCATAATGCCGCGCCCCGGGCTGCGAAACTGCGCACAAGGGATAGACTGGTTAATAATCGATCAAGCCAAGTTGGCGGCACGACATGCAGAAGCACCCGGATTATCAGGACATTGTGCTGGTGGGCGGCGGACACGCCCACGCCATCCTCTTGCGCATGTGGGCAATGAATCCCCTGCCCGGTGCTCGCCTGACACTGGTTTCACCGCAAACCCATGCGGCCTATTCTGGCATGTTGCCGGGTCTGGTCGCAGGTCACTACGAACTGGACGACACCCACATTGACCTGGTCAGGCTCTGCCGCGCGGCAGGTGCACGTTTCATCCAGGCCTGTGCCCACCAGATTGACCCGGTGACCCGGCGCATTTCACTGCTGGGGCGCCCCGATCTGGAATACGATTTACTGTCGCTCGATACCGGCGCCACCCCGGCACGAGAGCTCCCGGGCTCGGAACTGGCGATCCCGGTCAAACCCATCGGACACTTCCATCGCTACTGGCTTCAGCTCAAAGAGCGCGTGCAGCACACCCGCGCGCGGGTGCGCATTGGTGTCATCGGTGCTGGCGCCGGCGGCTGCGAGCTGGCCATGGCGATGGCCTTTGCGCTGGAAGAGCAAGTGTACTCCGGCCGGGTAGAAGTCCACCTGGTGCACGCCGGACGACAAATCCCCCACGGCTACCCATCGTTGACGCGCAAGCTGGTGGCGCGCGAACTCAAGCGCTTGCAGGTACGCGTGCATCACAACTGGCCCGTTACGGCCATTACCGACGCGGGCGTCAAGGGAGAGGGTGAACAGTTCCTGGAGCTGGACGAGGTCATTCTCAGCACCAACGCCTGTGCGCCACCCTGGCTGGCGAACGCGGGACTACCGCTGGACTCGGCGGGCTTTGTTGCCGTAGATGACTACCTGCGCAGTACCGGATTCGCCAACGTCTTCGCGGCCGGGGATGTGGCCAGTTTTTCGCGTCAGTCCTTACCCAAGGCTGGCGTGTACGCGGTGCGCCAGGGCCCCGTGCTGTTTCAGAATTTGCGCGCGACACTGACCGGAGAAAAACTGCGTCGCTATCGCCCACAGCGCAACTTCCTCAGCCTGCTTTCCTGTGGCAGCCAACGCGCGGTGGGCTCACGCAATCACCTCGCCGCAGCCGGCGATTTTATCTGGCGCTGGAAAGATCATATTGATCGCACCTTTATGCGGCGCTTCAGCGAGCTGCCTATCGGCATGGACAATAGCACCGCGTCACGATGGCGACGGCAGCCGGTGCTCAATGAACGCTCCGGTGTGACTATTCAGCAAATGCGCTGCAACGGATGCGGCGCGAAAGTTGGTGCGGAAGTGCTGCAGCGCGCCCTGCGCAGTTTACCCCCGCAGCAGTCGCCGCTGCTTCTGCGCGGTACCGGCGATGACGCCGCCGTTATGAAACTGCCTGCCGGCAAACTCCTGGTACAAAGTTCCGACCAGTTACGTGCACCGGTCTCGGACCCCTGGCTGTTTGGCCGACTGACAGCCCTGCATGCCCTGTCAGACCTTTTCGCCATGCATGCGCGTCCGCATTCCGCCCAGGTGCTCGCGACCTTGCCCGTCGCAGCGCCGGAGATTACCGCCAGGGACCTGCAACTGTTATTGGCCGGTGCCGTGTACGAACTCAACCGACATGACTGTACCCTGAGTGGCGGACACACTTCTGAAGGCGCCGAGCTGCAACTCGGACTGACGGTGAATGGCTTTGCCGACAGTGAAACCCTGTTGGCAAAAACCGGGGCGCAGGCAGGGGACTGCCTGATACTCACCAAGCCTCTTGGCGTAGGCACGATTCTCGCAGCCGAAGCCGCTGGCGCCGCCCACGCGCGCTGGTATCAGCATGCGCTCGACACCATGCTGCGCAGTAACGCCGAGGCCGCGGAAATCCTCGCACGCCATGACGCGCGCGCACTCACCGATGTCACCGGCTTTGGCCTGCTCGGCCACCTGCTGGAAATGCTCGGCGAAAATGGCGCGCTCGGCGCAACGCTCATTGCTTCTGAACTGCCACTGGTTGAGGGCGCGGCGGAATGTGTCGACGGCGGCTGGCTCTCCAGCCTGCAGCCTCAGAATGCAAAGTTTTACGCACAAGTCGCCAATCCGGACGGCTGGCAGCCCCTGCCCCATTGGTCGCTATTGTCCGACCCGCAAACCTGCGGTGGACTGCTCGCGCCGATACCTGCCGAGCGCGCGGCGCATGCGGTGCTGGCCCTGCGCGATGCCGGCTACCTGCAGGCTACCGTTATTGGCGTGGTACGCGAGGTTGCCGGCGAAGAGTCGCTGACACCGATTCAATTGCTACGCGAAGGCGACTGGCACACCCTCAGCCAGCCCACCAAAGTGGAAGTACCCGGCCAGGTTTGACCATCCCCTGCCCTAGCCCCCACACTGGCTCTTCCACCACGGGAAGGGGGGCAAGGCCATGCAAGACACTTTTCATAAAATTGTTATTCTGACCGGCGCAGGTATTTCCGCCGAATCGGGCATCCGTACGTTTCGGGATAATGACGGCTTGTGGGAAAACCATCGCGTTGAGGATGTCGCCACCCCCGTGGCCTTTGAGCGGGACCCCGCGCTCGTACAGCACTTTTATAATGCCCGGCGCGTGCAGCTCCTGTCCGGTGATATCGCCCCCAATCCAGCGCATTACGCACTGGCCGAACTGGAGCAGTCGTATCGCGGCGAAGTCTTACTGGTAACACAGAATATTGACGACCTGCACGAACGTGCCGGTAGCCAGAACCTGATCCATATGCATGGAGAGCTACTCAAGGCCCGATGCCAACACAGCGGCAATTTGTTTCCACAACACCAGAACCTGCAAACCGATACGCCCTGCCCCTGCTGCGGCGAACCGGGTAACCTGCGCCCGCATGTTGTGTGGTTCGGCGAAATGCCTCTGGAGATGGATCGGATTTTTCAGGAACTCGACGAGTGCGATTTATTCATCAGTATCGGTACATCGGGCAATGTCTATCCCGCTGCCGGTTTTGTTGAGTGTGCCAATCTGGCCGGTGCGCACAGTGTCGAGCTGAATCTGGAAGCCAGCAATGTGGGGGACGCATTTGCAGAACATCATCACGGTCCGGCTAGCCAGGTGGTGACGGCGTATGTGGAGGATTTGCTGCGTCGGGATCGCGCCGAGATCTAGCGCGAATCGGAGACCAAGAAACCAAAAAGGGCGCCGGTAAAGGGCGCCCTTTTTGTTCTGTCGCGACTCACGCCGCTCAGATTTTCCAGGTTTTCACGATCTCGAGACCGTGCTCCTCAATCCACTCGTTCAGTTGGCGAGGATTGCGCTTCTTCTTTTCGATGGTGCCGCCCGTGTAGGGGTTGCGGTAGTGGCCGGTATCCAGCTTCGGCTCGCTGCCTTTACCAGGGGAAGCCTGACGTGCGCGGCGCGGTGCCTCGCCCTCTTTTCTTAGGGTACGGGCGATGCGGCTTTTCAACGTCTTTACATATTCCGGCGCGTCGGCATCATCCAGCTGGGCCACCAGCCACTCGACGATTTCGTCACCGCGTGCGACAAAAAGCTCGTCTTCACGCATTTTGTATTCAGCGGCAATATTGACCAGGGCCTTATCAAACGCGATAACTCCCTGTTTCTTTTTCTCCGCCTGGGCCATTTGCTCCTGAAGTTCCTGGATTTTGGCCTGGTGTTCTGCAATTTGCTGTTCGATCTGGTCAAATTCGGAAAACATTGATTACCTCTAAGGTAGTGTTATTAAACGCGTCTATGTTTTTGTTATTCGTTTGCCTGTCGTATCCGCAAACACGCAGGGCATATCCTCTCAATAAACAAACGCGAGGAGACAAATGGCAGGCGTGGATTCCTTCCACCAGTTGTGTTGCGGATCAATTCCCTATCGAAATAGTGTCGGACACGCGGAGCCGCCCAGGCCGCTCGTTGTATTACGCTCCGACCCTGACTTTGGTCCTCTGTAACCGGCAATTTATTACGCTGCCAACCGATATAAGCCGACTGGCCGGAAATAAATTGTTACAGATTTGTTACAGTAATTTCTGAACACCATAAAAACCAACGATATAGACATCCTTCATAAGAAGTAGCCTGATATCCAAATCGGGGTTCGCACGAGATAGCACTGTATATATAGACCGATACGTGGAAACTTTCGATAGGTCCGGTAAATACCGGGGCCGCGAATGTTAAGCCAATATCCGTAAATAGCAACAAGCAAAAGCCACAATAGGATTAGGTTCCAAGAAATACGCGCCATCGCAAAATTCAACGCCGCAATTGTCCTAAACTTGAGGGGAATAGTTCGCCTGCAGACAAATGGCGGGAAGCGGACAGCGAGGAGTAAACCATGGCCAAACCACGCGATATCCACCAAATGCCAACCCTGGCCGCCCTGATGACCCCCTTTCCACTGCATATCGATATCAACGCCACCGTTGAAGAAGCACTGGCCATGATGGAGGAGCATCAGGTTCACCACTTGCCGGTAACCCGCGACGGTGACCTGGAAACCGTGATTACCCGCAGCGATATCGAACGCGCCCAGTCTCCTGGTCACCGACTGGAAGAGCAGCAACTGTACGTCTCAGACCTGTGTGCGCGGCGGCCGTATATCGCAGATCTACACGACCCTCTGGATAAGATCCTGCTGGCCATGGCCGATACGGGTATTGGGTCTGTACTGGTGATGCGCGAAGGTGAACTGGCCGGCATCGTCACGGTGACCGATGCCCTGCGTTTTTGCAGCAACTTTTTGACTGAATTATCCCAACCGGTCGACGACTCGATCGCGTAACGTGCGCGTCCGCCGGCGGAACACACTGACCGCAATATGGCGCCAAAAGCATCCTGCTACAGCGGCCAGACCCATAACAGCATGGGCACGCTCACCAGTACCACGAGAATTTCCATCGGCAGCCCCATCTGCCAATAGTCACCAAACTGAAATCCGCCGGGTCCGAGAATCAGGGTGTTGTTCTGATGCCCGACCGGCGTGAGGAAAGAACACGAAGCACCGATCGCCACCGCCATCAGGAAACTATCGGGATTAACCTGCAATTGGTTGGCCGCACTGAGGGCGATGGAACACATTACCGCCGCTGTTGCCGCATTGTTCATAAAATCCGACAACGTCATGGTGATCACCAGGATCAGCACCAGAGCGATCACCGCGTTGTCCTGCACAAAGGTTTCCAGCATCCACTGTGCGAGCACATCTGCTGCGCCGCTGCGATCCATGACTTCTGCCACCGTGATCAGCGCACCCAGCAATACGATGACCGAGCCATCAATCGCCTCGTACGCACTGCGCAGGGGCACCACCTTGAGGGCCATAAAGGCAAGCACGCAGGCAGCAAACGAAATAGCCGCGGGGAGCAGACCAAACGCGGCACCGGCGACAGCCAGCGCCATCAATACCAGTGCGACCGCAGCCTTTTCTTTGTTGGGTATGGAGATTTCCCGCTGGGCCAGGGGAACGCACCCCTGGTCCGATGCGAAGTTCCGCAAACTCTCATCGGAGCCCATCATCAACAGGGCATCACCGGTCCGGATTGGCGTGGAACTCAACCTTCTAACGGATCGACGTCCCTGGCGGGACAGTGCCAGCATGTTGATGGCGTAGCGCGCTGGCAGTCGCAACAAACGGGCAGTGCGTCCGATCAGGTTCGAGTCGGGCATGACTACCAGCTCACGCAACTGCATGTCTTCCTGATGGGCCCGCTCACGCTCTTTTTCCCGCTCCTTGTGCTCGCGCGCGTCGGGCTCTTCTGCGGTACGTTGCGAACCCGGCAACCGTCGCCGTGCCAGCAACCCAAGGCGCGGCTTGTCCTCACTGTCACTTTCCTCGGGCGCCGCGGCGAGTTTCAGTCCGAGCGTCGAGACGGCTGCGGTGAGGGCACCGGGCTCCGCCTCCAGCACCAGAATGTCACCGCTGTGGATACGCTGGGTTGGGAAGGCCGGCTGCACCCGCGCATTGTTCTGGACCACCCCCACCACCTGCGCGTCACTGTCCTCCAGCATGCGCGACAGCTCCCAAACCATCTTGCCGGCTGCGGCACTTTTTTCCTGCACCAGCGCCTCGGTTAAATAGGTACCGGTATCGAAGGTCGCGGCGCCGGCCTGGGTGCGTGACGGCACCAATCGCCATCCGATTAAGGCAACAAACACCACGCCGGCCAACGCGACCACAATGCCGACCGGGGTGAAATCAAACATGCCAAAGCTACCCAACCCTGCCGAATCGCGAAAACCGGAAACGATCAGGTTGGGCGGCGTGCCGATCAACGTGGTCATGCCGCCAAGAATGGTGCCGAATGACAGCGGCATCAGGACTTTGCCTGGCGGTAAATGATGCTTCTCAGCCACATCCGCCGCAATCGGCATCAACAGTGCCATGGCACCGACATTGTTCATAAAGCCCGACATCAGCGCGCCAACGGCAATCAACGCGGCGATGGCGCCGGTAATGCTGCGGGTTTTGGGGATCAGCTTTTGCGCCAGCAGATCCATGGCGCCCGTCGCCTGCAAACCACGGCTGAGCACCAGCACGCAGGCGACGGTAACGACCGCAGGGTGACCGAAGCCGTCGAAGGCATCTTCTGGCGCCAGTAGCCCGGTAAATACACACGCGAGCAGCGCCGCCATGGCCACCATATCGTGGCGCCAGCGCCCCCAGATAAACGCCACCACAGTAAACGCGAGGATGACCAGTATGACGACCTGATTGAGACTCATGCCAGGTTGGCGTTTCCTTTGCGTATTGATGGGGTAGTTGATGCCAGCCCGCGCAACCGACGCGAGTCCGGTGCGGGAATTATTCCGGGCTAAACCCATATTTCAGGTTACACTGGCGCCGAGATTAAGGAGTCCCGATTTGCGCCAGAACACCAGTAATTTCCTCCAGCTGTTTCTCGACGATGTGCCGTTGATGGATGTGCGCGCGCCGGTAGAGTATGCCCGTGGCGCTTTCCCCCATAGCGAAAACCTGCCACTGCTGGATGATCGTCAGCGGGAAATGGTTGGCACGGAATACAAACGCAGTGGTCAGGACGCGGCGATCGAGCTCGGCTGGAAACTCGCCACCGAGGAAGTGCGCGCAGATCGACTGGCCCACTGGCAGGCTTTCGTCCAGCGATATCCGCAGGGCTACCTCTATTGCTTCCGCGGTGGACTGCGTTCCCGCACCGCGCAAAAACTGCTGCACGACGCGGGGATTGATTACCCGCTGGTTGAAGGTGGCTACAAAGCCATGCGCACCTTCCTTCTCGAGCAAACCGAACAGCTGTCTGCACAACTGCCGCTGGTAGTCATCAGCGGGCACACCGGCAGCGGCAAAACGGACCTGCTCGCCTACGCACGTCGGGCCATTGACCTCGAGGGTATCGCCCGGCACCGGGGCTCCAGTTTTGGCCGGACGGGTACCGCACAACCCGCGCAAATCGATTTTGAAAACAGTGTGGCGGTCGCCATGCTCAAGCTGGCACAAAAGGAAGGGGAGGTTTTTGTCGAAGACGAGAGCCGCCTGATTGGCCGCTGCGCTCTGCCGGAACCACTGCAGCAGGCGATGGCACCGGCGCCGCGGGTGCTGGTAGAGGAGCCGCCGGAGGCGCGTGCCAAACGTATCGTCCGCGACTATGTTGCGAGCGCACTGGAACGATTTGAAAACGCCGCAGAAGGTCCGCGACAGGCACTGGGCGAAGACTTGCGCGGCAACCTGTCGCGTATCCGCAAACGCCTCGGCGGCCTGCGTCACCAGCAGCTGGATGACATGCTCACCGACGCCAATAGCGAGTATGTCGCCGGGGGCAGTGCGGAGGTTTATATACCGCTGGTGATGGAATTACTGCGGGACTACTACGACGGCACCTATGACTACCTGATGTCGAAGCGGGACGGGGAAGTATTGTTCCGCGGCAGCTTTGCCGAAGTGGCCGAGTGGCTCGAGGCCCGCTAAACCACTTTCCTTTTTTCGCGCTGCCCCTCAGGGATTGGCGATTGCGCGGCTCAGGTTAAAGCGCCGTGCAAGAATCCGGTCGCGCAGGCGCCGCGGCAACCAGCGCGCCATCCACGGCAACAGCCTGCTGCGGTTGCCCAACCGCACCACACTGCGCGGGCGTTTGCGCAACAATTCTTTTGCCAGCTTGCGCGCCAGTACGCTGGCGAGTGTGGCGTTATGCTGCGATTCCTGCGCGCGTGCGCGCACGGCATCTTCCTGCCGCTTGTACCAGGAATCCGGTGCCAACATACCGCGCAGAGAAACCTCTGCATGGCGGCCAAATTCCGAGGCAATGGCCCCGGGCTGCACCGTCATCACGCGAATGCCGAAAGGTTTCAATTCGAGCCGCAGCACGTCGGAGAGCGCATGCAGTGCCGCTTTCGACGCACAGTAAGCCCCGGAAAAGGGCGTGGGCAGGACGCCGGAGACCGAGCCAATATTGCAGACCAGCCCGCGACGGGCACTGCGCATCAGCGGCGCACAGGCGCGAATCAGCGCCATCGGGGCAAACACGTTGGTCTGGAACTGCTTTTCCAGCGCACGGGTATCCAGCTCGAGCAACGGCCCCATCTGGCCAAAGCCCGCGTTGTTAATCAGGATATCGAGCCGGCCGTAGGCCGCCTTCAACGCATGCACGACCCGATTGATATCCGCCTGGGAATTCACATCGAGTGACTCGGTGGCAATGCCCATATCGGCCAGCTCCTGCAGGCTCTCGGGGCGCCGCGCGGTCGCGATCACAATGGTCCCGCGGCGGTGCAGCGCCAGCGCCAGTTCGCGGCCAATCCCGCTCGAGCAGCCGGTGATCAGCGCGACCCGGTCCGGTACCACATAGCCTCTGCCGATCTGCGCGAGGCTCTCTGCCGCAAAAGCGGCATCCGAGGGACGATAATTGGAAATAGGCGGTTTGCTCACTGAACTGCTCCCTTCAACCACTACTCTCAGGCTGGAAATACGGGTTTTCAATCAAGCCAAAAACATTGCCGTACGGATCGAGGAAGGTCGCCATCAGGATCCCCTCGCCAACATCCACGACATCACTGTGCTGCCGCGCACCCAAAGCGTTGATCCGCTCCACTTCCGCCGCCATGCTGGTGACGCCCCAGTAGGCCACCACACCATCCGCTCGACTGGTGACATTGCGCGCTTGCGGGTCGAGCCCCAGTTCGAATCCACCGACATTGAAACCCACATAACAGGCCTCATCAAAATAGGGCTCCACCCCCAGCAGGCTGCTGTACCAGGCTTTGGCCTCGCCGATGTCGGCCACGCCGTAAATCACGGTGCGCAATCCGAGGAAGTGCCCCATGTGAGACTCCTGTTGTGGTTGTTTTCTCCGTTGCGCCTGTGCGAGTGGCGGCACGAGCGACGCATTGCCATGCATAAGGGCCGCGCGTAGTGTGTACACGCTAACCGCGCAGGGGTTTATTGCAGGGCCTGTTCCAACTGCTCGAGCAGATCCAGAGGCTCCAGTTCCTCGCCTTCCAGCTCACGGTTCCAGTTAATACCCACCAGCAGAACATCTTCGTGCATGCCGGTCAGCCAATCGTCCATAAACTCTTCAAGGTCTACCGCCACCACTGCGTAACCGGCCCAGTCGTCCGCGACATGCGCCTCGGCAAATTCCCGCTGGGACCAGAACGGCATGACATCTACATCGGCGCGCTTGTCGGATTCACACAGGGCAAAACCCTCTTCTCCCTCCAGCGTCCACACGCAGCCCTGCTCGGCACTCTCCGGCAGGAATCGCGCGCAGTTGTCATCAAAATCATCACTTAGAGGTTCAATTGCCATAGGTCCGACACTCAATAATTTGTCGGCAGTTTACGCCAGAATGATGCCGGCATGTAGCAACCCGACGGGCGTATTGCCCTACAGGTGTAAACGGTGCCCCTGCTGGCGCAACCACTGCCTGTGCACACGGTAATCGGGACATACCTGTTCAACCAGCTGCCAGAAAGCCTGACTGTGGTCATGATGACGCAAATGACACACCTCGTGGGCCACCAGATAGTCCACCACCGGCTCTGGTCCCAGGCAGACCAGCCAGTTGTATTGCAGCTCTCCACGCGCGGTACAGTGCCCCCACTTGCTGCGGGTCCGGCGCACTTTGATAGCGGCGGGCAGTAACCCCAGCAACGCGGCGAGCCGTTCCGACTTATTCGCTAACAATGCGAGCGCCTCGCGCTGGTAAAGGCGCTGCAGGCCCAGGCGAATTTGCGCGGAGTCAGGGGATTTTGCGCGCAGGTAAAGTCGAATGCCATGGCTGTCGATACCGCTGTCGACAGGGCGCGCGACGCGCATCAGGGGCAAGGATTGATCGAGCCAGGGAAAGTATTCACCAAAGGCAAACTGGTGCTCGGGGATTTCCGCTGCACGCTCGCTCGCGCGCAGCAACTGTTGGCGCACCCAGTCGATATTCTCGCGGAAGAATTGGTGCCCATGCTGGGCCGCACAGCGCTGTGGGATGCGCACCTCGGCACCGGCCTTGCCAATCACCAGACCGAGGCGCTTGCGGCGCGGGGATCGCACCAGCCGGTAAGGCACACCATCAAAGGAAAATTCGCTCATACCGCTCGCAAGAACATCGGCCACCGGATCAGGAATGACGCACCACCGCCATGGTGATGCGCGATATACAGTTCAACTTACCGCGCTGGTCACAGATGCGGATTTCCCATACCTGGCTGGTGCGCCCGAGATGGATCGGGCGGGCGGTGCCCGTGACCACACCATCGGCGACCGGACGCAGATGGTTGGCATTGATCTCCTGGCCCACACAGTATTTTTCTGCGCTGTCGACCACTAGATTCGCCGCGACAGAACCCAGCGTTTCAGCCAATACGACACTGGCACCGCCGTGCAGGATGCCCATGGGTTGGCGCGTGCGGTGGTCCACCGGCATGGTAGCCGTGAGATAGTCGTCACCCAGCTCGGTCATCTGGACATCCAGATAACCCGGCATGCAACCTTCGGACAGTGCATTGACCTCTTCGAGGGTCGGCTGGCCATGCCAGATTCCCATCGCCCTTCTCCTCAGCGTAAAAAGTCGTAATCGAATGCGTGGAAGCCGAACAATTCCTGTTCCACGAGTCGCAGCGAACGGCGCAGAGCACGGCGCTGATGCTTCAGCTCGCGACGCAGCGTTTCATCTTCCGTCTCGGCCAGTGTGGCATTGACGGAATAGAGTTCACTTTCCAGATTGTCGCGGCGATCCAGCAGGCGGCGATAGTCCTGTTCTATCTGGTAAACCTCGAGGCCACGGGAATATTCCGCCATAAACAGGTCAGCGGCAGGTCCCGTGCAGACACCCTCGTAGTTGCGCCCACGGCGCCCCTGATAGTAGCCATTTTCCGGGGTACAAAATTGCTCTACCCCCTCCTCGTGCCCACGTAGCCAGGACTCGGTATCAATGCGCACACCGTATTCCTGACACTTTTGCGCGATCCGGTACACCATGCCCTGACCGCGCCCGGCGGCACCATCTTCGAGGCCGCGCTCATACCAGAGGCCGGCGCGGCACTGATCTTCCGAGATCACCGCACAGCCGGACAGTGCGACCATCAACAGGACGCTCAGCAGTGCCATCAGGTATTTAAATGTTTGCATCGCTCTTGTTCCCCGGCGTTTCTGACTGGACTTACTGCTTCCGCATTTTGCCGATGCCAGTTGAACCGTTGCTGAATCAGCCGAATCGTTTATCGGCAACAAAGGGATTAGTCTGGCGCTCCTGCCCAAAGGTGGACATGGGACCGTGCCCGGGGATAAAGCGTACTTCGTCGCCCAGCGCCCAGAGCTTTTGTGTGATCGATTCAATCAGGGCGTCGTGATTGCTGCGGGGAAAATCGGTGCGACCAATGGAGCCGGCGAACAAGACATCGCCAACCAGCGCCAGGTTGCTCGGGCGGTGGAAAAACACCACATGCCCCGGGGTGTGACCCGGGCAATGGTGCACTTCCAGCACTTCATCGCCGACGGTGACACTGTCCCCCTGCACCAGCCAGCGATCTGGCGTAAAGGTTTCCACCGGGGGAAAACCAAACATCTGTGCCTGGGTGGTGATTTGCTCGATCCAGAAGGCATCTTCTTTGTGCGGCCCTTCCACGGGCAGGTCGAGCTGCCTGGAGAGCGGCGCGGTGCCGCCGACATGGTCCAGGTGACCGTGGGTCAGCAGGATCTTTTCCAGCTTCAGGTCGCGCTCGGCAACCGCCTGCAGGATGCGCTCGATATCGCCACCGGGGTCGACCACCGCCGCTCGCTTGCTGTCATCACACCACAACAAGGTGCAGTTCTGCTGGAACGGAGTGACCGGGACGGAGTGAAACTGCAGGGACATAGCTACCACCAGATGAAAAAAGTTTGCGGGCTGCGCCGAACACGGGCGCACCGCGCGGGATTATACCGCGACGGCGGCCTGCGAGCGCGCCCCGGCGCCAACACGGGATTTACCCCGTTTCAACAGCTGGCGCACATCATCGAGCAGGTGCTGCTGGACCAGCGGGCTATCCCAGTAACCGCCGTGGGCCACGATCTGCGGCCCGAGGTTGGTGCCAGCCCAGTCCCCCAGCGGACTGGTCTCGTAGTCCCGGTACACCGACTGGTTATAGGAGGGGCTGAGCGGCTTCAGCGGCCAGCCAAACAGGTCGTCGGGGTGGAAGAAGTTCTTCCAGCGAAAATTGTATCCGCGGGTGTTCGAGGTCACTGCCTGGATTTGTTCCCGCGACAGGGCGGCGTTCCAGAGCGGCAGCACCGGCCCGAGGCTGTACCAGTGACTCAGGGTCTTGAGCCGCAGAAACAGGTCACGGGCCGACCCCTTGTGCACCCCTTTGGGCCCACCATCACGCCAGAGACCATGATTAATCGTCGGACGCTGTGCATCCCAGAGATAGTTGGATACCGCACTACAGGCCACGGAGTGGCTCAGCAGGATCACTGGTGCGGTATCGCCGGCTGCGCCAGCAGCCCGCTCCAGCACCGAATACAGAGACTGCTGCCCCTTGTCATAGGCGCCACCACGCTGCTCGACGTCCGTCAGCTGTGCGGCGCCCTCGGCTTGGGCATACAGAAGGAATTTGCGCGCCCTGAGGAAATCCATATCGCGCTTCTGCATCCCTTCAAAGATGCGCTCGATACCACTGTGGAGATGGGCGCTGCAATGAAAGGTCTCGGTGTGCACCCGCGACCAGTCGTCCCCCAGCGCCTCGCGCAAGCCGGCAAACAGGTGATCGGCAACGCACGCATCTTCCGCGCCCGGCCCCTGTGCGGCCAGAATGACAATGTCGGCCATTTTTTTGTCCCTGATAGTGTGGGCCCGGCTTCTGGGTCCGGGCTTCATCGGATTTATTGTTGTAGTGTTCGCCGCGCTTTCGGCACTGTGAACTGCCGTCGCGGGCTCAGGACATCGCTTAAACCATCAAAACTATCACTTGCTACGGACTTTGCATAGGCGCCCTAAGCCTCCCCCCCGGGGGAGGCGCCTGATCGCTGGCAGCCATATTCTGAGCGTGCATAATTGTGCCTGTACAAAAAATCCAACCACCGGGCCAGCAATCAGCGATGCTACTAGCCTCAAAATACAGCCTGCCGGACTGTCCGGAGCACACCCTCGTTCGCTCACGCCTGCTGTCGCGACTGGGGGAGAGTCATATAGACCAGGTAATCCTGGTGACCGCTCCTGCCGGTTATGGCAAAACGACCCTGGTCTCTTCGTGGGCCTCCACCCTGGAGACACCGGTGGCCTGGGTCTCCCTCGATGCCGGCGACAACGAGCCAGCCCAGTTCTGCCGCTACCTGGTCGAGAGCGTTCACCGCGCCACCGGCAACGGGGTACCGGAAACGCACAGCCTGGTCGAAGCCCAGCAGCGCACCGACCCCTCTGTGGTGGTCAGTCAGCTACTGGCGGAACTGCGCGCGCTGCCCAGCGAACTGCGCATCGTGCTCGACGACTATCACCAGATCGACAACGACGCGGTTCACGACATCATCCGCTTCCTGCTGCGTCATGCACCGGCCGGTATTGGACTGGTAATGACCAGCCGCAGCCAGCCGCCGCTCGGTCTCGCCAGCCTGCGCGTGCAGGGCCGCCTGCTGGAGCTCGATAGCGGTGAGTTGGCACTCACCACCGAGGAAACCGCACAACTGCTGGAGCAGCGCCTGCCGTTCTCCCTCGGCAGCGACCGTGTCGAGCAGCTGCACCAGCTCAGTGAAGGCTGGCCGCCCGCGGTACAGTTGTTTGCCCTGACCGTACGCGACCGTGAAGAGGTCGACCGCTACCTGGGTGAGCTGGAACAGGGCCACAGCCATATCCTCGACTACCTGGCCGAGGAAGTGATGGTGCGGCTCGATCCGGAGCTGCGCGAACTGCTGGTGCACACCTCGATCCTGACCCGGGTCAACGCACTGCTGGCCGAGCGAATGAGCGGCCTCAGCGGCGGACAGCAGTTGCTTGAGCAGGCGGCGCGCCGCGGCCTGTTCCTGCAGGCCCTCGACTCCAGCCGCCAGTGGTTCCGCTATCACCCGGTATTCGCCCGTTTCCTGCAGCGCCAGCTCACTGACGGCGAGCAGCTGCAGCGCCTGCACCGCACCGCCAGCGATACCTGGCAGGAACTGGGGCAACCCCTTGAGGCCCTGCGCCATGCCCTCGCCGCCGCTGACCGGGAACGCCTGAAAGACCTGCTGCTGAGACAGGGCGAGCAGTTCCTGCGCGAGGGCCAGACCCGCGTGCTGAACGACTGCCTGAGCTGGCTGGGGGAAGAGGCGCTCAACCGCAATGCACGCTTCTCCCTGCTGGCCGCCAAGATGGCCCGGGACAACTTCGAATACGACCAGTGCGAGAAGATTCTCAGTGCCGCCGAAGCCTGGCTGGTCCGGGAAGACCCGCAGCAGTGGCGGGACTTCGAAGGCGCCTTTGCCACCGTGCGCGCCCAGGCCGCCGTCGCCCGCGGCCAGACCCTGGTTGCCAAGGAATACGCCGAGGAGGCCCTCGACCTGCTACCCCAGGATCAGGCCGGCGAACGCGTCGCTGCGCTGCTGGTGACCGGCGAGACCAGCTTCTGCCTGGGCGAACTGGATGAAGCCATCAACAACATGCAGGAAGTCGAGGCCCTGGCGATCGCCGAGCACGACTATCCCAACGCCGCGTGGGCCATCTGCCAGCAAACCGAAATCGCCATTGCCCAGGGCCTGCTGAAAAAAGCCTCGAGCCTGCAGGAGCGGGCCCAGCGGCTCGTGGACGAGCAGCAGCTCACCGGCCTGCCCATCTCCGAATTTATCGTGCGCCTGCGCGGCCAACTGGCCTGGGAAGATTGCGACCTCGAAGCCGCAGCGGCTTCCGCCCGCCAGGGGATGCGCATCAACCGCAAAGTGGGCGAGCGCTGGCTATTGCAGGAATACACCCTGCTGCTGAAAGTGGCCCAGGCCCGCGGCGAGCGCGACGAAAGCCTAGAGTGGCTATCCCGGATTGACCGTCTGCTCGCCGGAGAGCGATATCACCGCGACTGGGTGGCCAATGCCGACGCCGCACGCCTGCGCACCTGGCGAGCGCTGGGCAACCAGCAGGCTATTGCCACCTGGCAGGAACAGGCCCCGCCGGTGGCGGATCGCCCCAGCAACCACTTTGAGCAGTGCCATGGACGCAACCATGTGCGCGCGCTGATCGAGATGCATCGCTGGTCCGACGCCAATCGCCTGCTCACCCGACTGCAGCAGGTAGCCCGGGAATGCGGGCTGGTGACTGACTGCCTGCGCAATCTGGTGCTGGAAGCCCATTTGCTGTGGCTGCGTGAAGAGCGCGACGGCGCGGTTCGCGCGATGCAGGAGGCCCTGAGTATTGGTGTCGAGCGGGACTTCAAAGCCAGCTTCCTGCAGATTGGCAAGCCGGTGATTGTGATCCTGAAGGCCGCGATTGAAGCGGGCCTGAGTGAAGCAGAACAGGAAAAGGCGCAGGAACTGATTCGCCTCGCGCAACAGCAGCCGGAGCTCGACGGCGGCATCCGTATCGAGCTGGATGAGACCATTATCCGCGAGATCCTGGAGAGCGATGCGGTACCGGACTTCCTGCGCCACTCGCCCCTGACTCCGCGGGAGTGGCAGGTACTGAATGCGATCCATTCGGGGCTCTCCAACGAGCGGATTGCCCGGCACTTCAAGGTCGCGCCCAGTACCATCAAGACCCATATCCGCAGCCTCTACCAGAAGCTGGACGTGAAAGACCGACAGGAAGCCATCGCGCTTGCGGAGCAAATGCTGCGCTCGGTACAGGACCACCCCTCCGATCCGACCTGATCTTCGGTTACCCTCCCCCGGCCGGGGGGGAGGCAGCGAGCGACGCCCGTCGCCATACTAGCCCCATCTTGACCTTATCCTACAAAGCGTTTGCTAGATGGTACGTAGTTATGAGTGGCAGCAATACCGAATGGTGGCGTAACGGCGTCATTTATCAGATCTATCCGCGCAGCTTTTGCGACGCCAATGGTGATGGTATTGGCGACCTGCCGGGCATTACCAGCAAGCTCGACTACGTGAAATCCCTCGGCGTCGATGCCATCTGGATCTCTCCGTTCTTCAAGTCACCCATGGCCGACTTTGGCTATGATGTGTCCGATTATCGCGATGTAGACCCGATCTTCGGCAATCTGCAGGACTTTGATGACCTGATCGCCGCCGCCCACGAGCGTGGCCTGAAGATCATTATTGACCAGATCCTGAGCCACACCTCTGACCAGCACGCCTGGTTCGAGGAGAGCCGCAGCAGCCGCGACAACCCCAAAGCCGACTGGTATGTGTGGGCCGACCCCAAGGCGGACGGCAGCGTACCGAACAACTGGATGTCGAATTTTGGTGGCAGCGCCTGGCGCTGGTGCACCCGTCGCCGCCAGTACTACCTCACCAACTTCCTGAAGGAGCAGCCGGACCTGAACCTGCACCACCCGGAAGTCCAGGAGCAACTACTGGCCGACCTGAAATTCTGGCTCGACCGTGGAGTCGATGGCTTTCGACTGGACGCCATCAACCACGCGTTCCACAACCAGTCTCTGCAGGACAATCCGGCGCGCCCGCTGAATCTGGATGAGAATGGACAGGCACCGGTCAACACCTACGAGTATCAGTGGCATATCCACGACAAGTCCCAGCCGGAGAATCTGGAGTTCCTGCAGCGCGTACGCGCCCTGATGGACCAGTACCCCGGTGCGATGACCGTGGGCGAAGTCGGTGACGACAATACCCACAAGATCATGGCGGATTACACCACCGAGAACCGCCTGAACATGGCTTACAGCTTCGACCTGCTGAGCGAAGAGTGTGGTGCCGAGTTCCTGCGTGAGACCCTGCACAAGAACCAGCGCGTGATTGAGGAAGGCTGGCCCTGCTGGTCGATCAGCAACCACGACGTGCCGCGCTCTTTCACCCGCTGGAATCACGGCTTCGATGCGGACCAGGCGTTTGCACGCTCACAACTGTTCCTGCTGACCCAGCTGGCCCTGCGTGGCAGCGTCTGCCTGTACCAGGGTGAAGAGCTGGGCCTCGACGAAGCGGAAATCGCCTTCGAAGACCTGCAGGACCCCTACGGCATCAACCTGTGGCCGGAATTCAAGGGCCGCGATGGTTGCCGCACACCCATGCCCTGGTTCAACGGTGGCGAAATCAATGCGGGCTTCTCCAAGGTGAAGCCCTGGCTGCCGGTGGCCGATGAGCACAAGCACAAGGCCGTTAACGTGCAGGAAGACGACCAGCATTCCATGCTGAACCGCTTCCGCGCGCTGCTGCAGTGGCACCAGGAATGGCCGGGCCTCGCCGTGGCCGAACAGGAAATTATCGATACCGGCAATGACCTGCTGGTGTTCTACCGCCGTAACGGCAATGAGACGTTTTATGTTGTGGCCAACTTTGGCCACCAAGCAGCAGAGCTGGCACTGCCCGAATCTCTGGCAGATGCGGAAGACATCACCCCAGCAGCCTTCGGCGGTGAAGTGACCACCGGCAAACTGGCGCTGCCGGTCGCAGGTGCACGGGTACTGCGCACCGTCGCCAGCTAAGAGAGCAAAAGAAGAAAAGCTGAACTGTTTCAGAAGCTCCCGGGGCTAGAACCGCCATTCGTCATCCCGGGCGCTTCATTTTATTTCCTCAACCCTTGAGCAAGTCATTTGTATGGCATGTATCCTTTCCGCCGGCCCCTTAGCCGGCTTTTTTTTGCCTGCAATTCGGCCTCACTCACTACTGGATTGACGCTTGCGACGGAACAAGCCCGTCCAGAAAAGCCCCTCCAACAATAGCCCCAACACCAGAAAGAGCAGGCCGCCCCGCGGAATACCAAAGGTATAACAGGCGATGGCACCGAACAGGCACAACAGTAATAACACGATGCGGGTCAGGGTTTTCAATGCTTACTCCTTGTCTCTTATGGGCAATCCATACTAAATACCAGTCTCAGGCTACCTGTCATGTCCCAAGAAAAAAACCGGGACATAAAAAAAGGCGCCCGAAGGCGCCTTCTCAAATTACGTAGAAAACCTATCAGGCCTGATGGATTTCCTTCGCAACACGCTCAGCAGTGGTGATCGCACCATCGATGTAGCCGAACACTTCGACCTCAGTATGCTCACCACAGAAGTGAATGTTGCCTTCCTGCAGGCCAGCTGCACCCCACCACTCAGTGTAATCACCAAAGGCCTGGGTAGAGTAAGAGCCCTTCGACCAGGGGTTTGCCCACCACTTGGACTGCATCGCAGTTCCTGTAAATGCGCTGCTGGTTCCCGGGAATACGTTGTCCACGATACCGAAGAAGTGATTGAGGTCACTGGTTTTCGGCGCTTCAAATGGCGTATCACCACCAATGTTTTTGCCATAATCGCCACCAAAGAAGTTAACGAAAATACCATCGGTACTACCGGTAACTGAAGTGGAATCCCAGGTGTCAAACAGCTCGGGACGACCAACGTAGGTAACGCCATTGGGAGTAAACTGCTCTCCATTGACCACCTGAGGGAATGTCCACGGACGGCTGGAGCACTGCATGGCGATTTTACCATTGCTACCGAAAGACATACGCTCAATTGCAGCACGTTTCTGAGGGCGGAATGCCTCATACAGAGCTGGCTCGATATCTACATCACGCAACATGGAGAACGGCAGCGCCAATACCAGACGATCGCAGGCGTACTCATAGCCATCATCAAAGGTCAGATTATATGGCCCGTTAATATCACCGCTGATGGCAATCAATTTGCGACCAGTTTCAACAGTACCTTCTGGCAGCTCTTCGACCATTTTGGTAACTAACTGGTCGTTACCACCATTAATCCGAAAACGCTCATCGGTACCGGCGAGCGGCAGCGCGGTATTGATCGGGTTCCACGCCAGCAGGTAGATCAGGTTCAGCGCGGTGGTTTCTTCCGGCTGGATACCGTATTCCGCGACGATATCTGCCTGGAATACCTGCCCCATGTTAGAGCTGGCACCGATGCCAACCGCATCCAACCAGCTATTTACATCGACATAGTCGAGGTCACGATGCAAAGCGTTGAAGTTGTCATAAGTGGGCGGCCAGGGCGCATCTTTCTGAGCTTGTTTGAAAATCTTGTAAACGTCGCGCCACTCTTCATTCAGCTGATGCTCTGAATAGTGCTGACCATTTACATAGTAGAGCTCATTACCACCGGGAACCGCGTTACCGTTAACGTCTTCCACGTCCAGGCCCAACTGGCTGGCCAGATTACGAGTCGCCGTGTGCTCGGTAGAAATCAGCTCACCACCGCGCTCCACCGGGCGACCGAAAATAGTGCGGTTGGTATTTACACGCCCACCGACACGGGTATTGCCTTCGAAGACCTTGCTGGCAGTACCATATTGCTGCAAGCGATGCGCACAGCGAATACCACCGATACCGCCACCAATGATGGCTACGCGACCCGGGTCGGACGAACCACTTGGGGCAGCCTGAGCAGAACGCGGAGCAGTACCCAGCGCACTGGCAGTACCAATGGCAGCGGCACCGAGGCCCAGCTGCTTCAGGAACTGGCGGCGACCATCCGGATTGGCGTTTTTGCCACCATGCTTGAGGCCTTCGTTGATAATGTCGAAGCTCTCGTCGGCGGAAACACCGGTCTTGTCGGAGAGCTCCTGCGCAGCACGCATGCGGCGCATCAGGCCCGCGAGGGGCGACAGGGATTTACGGCTTCTCATTGTTGTCATCCTGTGAGATTGAGTGAGGACCCTGGTACCGCTTGGGCCATAGTTCTATAAAACGCGCCATGCCGGGAACTCGATGGCTATATCAACCGGCATTTTCATGCTAAATAGCAATATGTCGCTCAATTCTACACATCATGGTGACAATTTGAATAAAAATTCGAAAAAGATCACAGAAATTAAAAAAAATTCACAAAAACA
Organism: Microbulbifer sp. ABF4_148; assembly: GCF_056158985.1. NCBI lineage: Bacteria > Pseudomonadati > Pseudomonadota > Gammaproteobacteria > Cellvibrionales > Microbulbiferaceae > Microbulbifer > Microbulbifer sp. ABF4_148. Next base: position 1,221,451 of record NZ_JBSWUI010000001.1, on the reverse strand, counting down.
ATCACTTGAAGCTCATAGCTCGTCACATTTTTTGATCATCTAGTAGATTTTTACGCCAAAAGGCCTATTTCTCTTCGCGCTAGTGGCGCGTCCGCTAATACCCAAACGATGTAATACCCGCCTATCCAGCACCCTAACATCGTCCCCACTTGTCGCGGCGATGCCGCAGCGAGCCCATCCTGCGGAATAACCGGGACAACACCGGTTCCGCTTGGGGAAAGCAACAACCCGTTTTGAAACCGGCCAACCGGCCCGACCTTTTGCCCGGTGCCTGTGCGGGTACTGCCAAGTTGGGCAGTCGTTTTACAGAGAGAGGTGCGCAATGCAGAGCCGTCGTTCCCTTTTAAAATTTTTCACCGTGGTAACCGGGCTGATTGTCGGAGGTGGTGCCCTGATGGCACCGCCACCGGTGGAGGCGCGGGATTATCCCCACCCCTACATGCGACACAATTCGATGAATAACGGGCACGCCTGGTGGCGTCCCTCGTATGGCAGCGGCGGCGCCGCCTACATTCGCATCGACCTGAGCGACCAGATGGCCTACTTCTATCGCGGTGGCCGCCTGATTGGTATGTCGCCGGTCTCTACCGGTAAAGCGGGACATCGTACGCCCACGGGTACCTTCCGGATTACCGAGAAGAAGACCCACCACCGCTCTAACCTGTACGGGCAGTACGTCAGCCCGCGCGGCTATGTCATGCGCAGCAACGTGGACGTGCGCCGCCACAAGCGTCCCGCGGGTTCGCGCTTCCGCGGCGCATCGATGGACTTCATGATGCGCATCAATGGACCGGTTACCATGCACGCAGGTCATGTCCCGGGCTACCCCGCCTCGCACGGGTGCATTCGCATCCCATGGCATATGGCGCGAATCTTCTACTCCAACGCGCCGGTCGGCACCAAGGTTAGCGTGGTGCCCTGATCCGAAATCACACTGACCGAACCGAACAGGCCTGCCACCGTGCAGGCCTTTTCTTTGCCCGCGTCCTTCTCAGCGTTAATCGCTGCATCGCGGCGCCAGCGCCCTGGCGATCACCGGCACGCACGCCCTCGTAGTCAGACTACCCACCCTGTGGTTCACAGCAAGTCATTGTCCGACAACCTCACTGGCAGGCGTATCCGGCCGCTGTCCCGCCAATTGCTCGATTTTTTAGAACAAAAGGTTCAGATATTTCCGTTTTTTTTCTGAAGGCCCCAATTGGATACTGTGCGCATTCACATTTCGATCCTCTGGAGACAACGATGAATCTTTTGGTAGTGACCAGCAGCGTATTTGCCGGCGGCGGGCAGTCCTCCGCTCTGGCAGAGAAATTTGTCCAACAATGGCGAGAAGCGCACCCGAATGCGGAGATCGCCGAACGCGATGTCACCAGCAACCCGGTTCCGCACCTGGACGGCGAGCGTATCGCTGCGTTGTTTTCGGCCAAAGACAAACGAACCCCAGCGCAGCAGGAAGTCATCGACTTCGCCGATGAACTGCTCGCAGAAGTCACCAGCGCCGATGCCATTGTACTGGCCGTTCCAATGTACAACTTCGGTGTACCCACTCAGCTCAAGGCATGGCTGGATCACCTCGCCCGCGCAGGGGTGAGCTTCCAATACACGGACAATGGTCCGGCCGGCTTACTCAAGGACAAGCCGGTCTATATCCTTGCCGCACGCGGTGGTGTTTACCACGCGGCCGGCCAGGATTACCAGGCACCGTTCCTGCGCCAGTTCTTTGGCCTGCTGGGGCTCACCAGCCTGGAGTTTGTTTATGCGGAGGGGCTGAATATGGGCGACGAGGCCAGGGCAAAATCCCTCGATGAAGCCGAGCAGCAAATCGCCAGCCTTATTTCGGCATAAGCCGCATGGGTGATCCGCTCTTCTGGCCCCTGGCAATCCTCGGGATACTGCTCACCGGCATCTCCAAGTCAGGGTTTGCCGGTGGTGCCGGTGTGTTGGCGGTCCCCTTGCTGGCACTGGTGATACCGGTACCCGTCGCCGCTGCACTGACACTGCCATTACTGATTGTGATGGATGCCAAGGCGGTCTGGCTCTACCGACAGCATGTTCATCTCGCCAACTTGAGAGACATCCTGCCAGCGGCCATCGCGGGCATTGCGATCGGCGGGGTGAGCTTCGCCTGGATTTCAGAAACGGTGTTGCAACTGACCCTGGGGCTGTTTGCCATGCTGTTCGCGGTGTGGGGGCGGCTCGCGACATTTTTCCGAAAATTCCACAACCGCTGGACGACCTGGGGATGGGCGGGCCTGTCCGGCTTTACCAGCACACTGCTGCACGCCGGTGGCCCGCCTATCAATATGTACTTTATCAGCTGCAATTATCCGAAGCTTGTCTGGCTCGCCACGGCCAGTGTCTTCTTTGCGATGATGAACCTGATCAAGCTTATTCCCTATAGCCTCAACCAGCAGTGGCAAGCGGCCTTTATCGGTGTCTGGCTATGGCTGTTGCCGGTGGCCTTTGCGGGCGTCTGGCTGGGCTACCGCCTCCAGAATCGTATTAGCGAACAGCATTTCATGACCTGCTGCCGGAGCTTGCTGTTGGTATCCGGCGCACTGCTTATTCTGAAACCCTTTTTCTAAAACCCTGTTAAGGAAAACGTATGGCACAGCGACTTTCGGCAAAAACACATGATATTGGCGGTATCGATGTCACCCGGGTTTTACCTAACGGAAAACAATTTATGGTTGGCCCATTTATTTTCTTCGATCATATGGGACCCAGCACATTTGATGCAGGCAACGGTATCGATGTCCGACCGCACCCTCATATTGGCCTTGCGACCATTACCTACCTGTTTGAGGGCAGCATCCTGCACCGCGACTCCCTCGGCAACAACCTCGAAATTTCCCCTGGCGACGTCAACTGGATGACCGCCGGAAAGGGGATTGTCCACTCGGAAAGAGAGACGCTGGAGGTACGCAGTAAAAGCCATAAGATCAGTGGCCTGCAGGCCTGGGTGGCCTTGCCAGAGGAACACGCAGAGGTTGAGCCAAGCTTCGACCATATTTCCAAGGCGGAATTGCCGCATTACCTGTTCGAAGGCACGATGATGCGGCTGATTATTGGCGACGCTTACGGAATGAGCGCCCGCATCAAGACCTATTCGCCGATGTTTTATCTCGACGTGGTAACCCAGGCAGGCAGCACGGTGCCACGCCCGGACCTTTCGAAAAGCGATAAAGATGAAGTCGCGGTCTATGTGATTGATGGCAGTGTGAACATTTCTGGAGTGCGCTATGGGGTTGGCGACTTTGTATTGCTGGAACCAGAGGACGAAGCGTTTATTGCTGAAGAGAATGCGCGCTATATGATTCTTGGCGGCAAGGACTTCGATAAACCCCCTTTTATTGACTGGAACTTTGTCTCTTTTTCTCGTGAACGTATCCAGCAAGCCAGAGAGGACTGGCAGGCCGGTCGCTTCCCCGAGATCCCTGGCGACAACCGCGAGTCCATCCCGCTAAAACCCGCCAGAGCATAATAGTCGACGACGATCTCTACCATCACTGCGGCCCCAAACCAATAAGGCGCAGATCATCTGCGCCTTATTTTTTGGTTTCCGCCCAGGGTCATGCCGGCAGATCAAACCATAGTGCGGCGAAGTCGGTACTCGCCGTTAGCGCCAGCGCGCGCGATCTGACGCTGCCGAGGCCATCTCCCGACCCGAGCTCCAGCATCGTGGCGTCGTTCACGCCGGGCGTATCGGTCTCTATCCCGACACTACCGCTTAACACATGCAGATACCCGTTACGGCGTTTATCCACATTTAATGTCAGGGAACCACCGGCCTCCAGGGCGAGGCGAGACATGCTCGCATCCTGATTCATACTGAGCGATCCATTCGCACCATCTGGTGTCACCAGAGGGGTAAGAGGGCCACTCTGTATTATTTTCTTCTGCGCATAGCTCGGTGCCACACCAAGGTTTTTCGGTTGAATCCAGATCTGTAAAAACCGCAATTCCGCGGTACGTGATGGATTGTATTCCGAATGGGTAATGCCGGTACCTGCGCTCATGCGCTGTACCTCACCAGCGGGAATCACAAAGTGATTCCCCATGCTGTCCTTGTGTTCAATCTGCCCTTCCATGACATAGGAGATGATCTCCATATCCCGATGCCCATGAGCACCGAAACCGCGCCCCGGGGCGACCCGATCATCATTAATGACGCGAAGGCTCGAAACCCCCATATGCTGGGGATGGTAATAGGAGCCAAAGGAAAAGGAGTGCCGGCTGCGGAGCCAACCGAAATTAGCCCGGCCCCGATCACTGTCGAAGCGTATATAATCCATAAATGTCTCCACTGTCCGAACGCCGCCGATGATTTGGCGACTGGTTATGGAGTCAACTTTACAGAGATAGCGGGCTATGAAATATCGGTTAAAAACGATCTAATCGTTCGAATTATTGCCTCGTACACTGCCAGCGTACCGCCGCCCTGCTTACCATTCTGGCACACCAATGGCAGATCACTGGGGCGATCGCTTCGTTAATAACCAACCTCCCCCGGCACGGTTTTACCCGGCAGAACGTCAGTCTTTGAGAATGGGCCGCAGGTCTTCAAGCTTGTCAAACAGGTGCCAGATATAATTCTTTGTGCCTTTTTCCCGATGTGGATGAAGATCCGTGAGCGCAGGGTCCGCGCAATAGTTGTCAAAAGCTTCTTTGCTTTCCCACTCCACCAGCACCATTACCGTCCGCGGCGTGAGATCTCCAAGTGCAGCCTCGCGAAATTTACCCAGCGAAATTACCTTGCCCCCATGGCGTGATACTTCCTTGACAGAGCGACGCGAATAGGCGAGATATTCTTCTTTATCTGCAACATCAAAAAGATTCAGTGCATAGACGGGCATGGTTGGCTCCTGCGCTCGTTAGTATGGGGCGATCACAACCTTCCCCGGGAGCAGACCATCATGGCTGATCGGGGGCGGCGCAGCACTATAAATATCGCAATACCGATCAGCACACAAGATCCACACCCGCAGGCGTCCTAGGCAAGGATTCGCGCTACAGGCTCCGGGGAAATCAGCCATCAACCGATTGGCGATTAAAGATCCCGATAATCGGTGTCCCATGACTACGTAAAACGGACGCGATTTGGCGATGCAACGCATGGTAGCGATAGAAAGGCACCCTGGGGAACAAATGGTGGACTGCGTGCATGTTTTGCCCGAGCCAAAACCACTCAAGCGGTTTCATCCAGGCCGGCACAATCAGGCTGTTGGTATTGGTATATCGCTGGGTGTCGCAATCCGTCAGGTGAGGACGATAGGCAAACCAGTAGGCCGTAAAGTAGCCACCGAGCAGATATCCCACCAACACCACCAACAGCGTACCCGACTGCGGCACTAGCAGAATAAACAGCAAACGCCAGCCGATCGAAAAACTCACCTCGAGACTGTAAATAAAGCGTTCCGTGGTGGAGGCCGGCGCCCATCGGGTACGCACAAAAAAGGTGTTTTGCAGCCACAGGTATTTGAGGATAGTGGCGACTGTCGCTCGCACTCCGCCGCCCAATCCCCGGATCAAATAGTCCGGGTCTTTATCAGGCTGATTGGTATGGCGGTGATGGGCCAGGTGCTCATATCGATGCGAGGTATAGGGCGCCATTATCAACTGAGCAACCGCATACCCGCAGAGGTCGTTCAACCACTTGCAGCGCGTATGGGAACCGTGAATATTGCCATGCACAGCTTCATGCAGCGGCGTATAGGACATATAGGTCAGGATGGCCATGAATACCGTTGCCAGAACAGGCGACAGTATCCCCAGTGCGAACAGCGCCAGATTCATGATGTACAGTGCAACCACCATCCCGGTGAGCCACACTGTCGGCCAGGCCATGTGACCCATATAGGTACGGGCGGTAGCGATCGCACGGGCATTCTGCTGCTTGAGCGTGTCGTTCATGGTTATTCTCGATTGTTTTCCTGAAGCTACTCGCTACCCTAATATGCCGGTGGTTCAACAACAGGATATCTGTGGCCATTCTGATGACCGAAGTGGCCTTTCGGTCGCTGGCTATCATTGCCTCCCACCATACGCTAGGATTTCGTCCATGCTGCCTCAGGACACCTTTCAACATCCCGCCGTCTTCAGCCAGGTGATTGTCAACTTTGCTGGCAGGCTCGGTGTGGACCGGAAGACTTGCCTGGACGGCACGGACATCCGTCCCGGAGAGCTGGAGAGCGGCGACGGGCTCATCTCCCGAGCACAGGAAATCCAGTTAATCGAGAACCTGATTACCGCGCTGCCCGATGAGCCGGCGCTCGGCTTTCAACTGGGTCTGCAATACTCCGTTTCGACGTTCGGCGCCTGGGGCTTTGCATTGCGTACCAGTCAGACGCTGCGCCAGGCAGCCAAGATCGCCTTTCGCTATTTACCCCTCAGTACCGCCTACTGTCGTATTCAGCAATTCGAGGAGTCGGGCAATTTCGGTATTGAGTTTTTCACCGAGTCGATTCCAGCAAACCTTCGCCAGTTTTTGCTCGAGCGGGATATGGCAACAGCTATCCGGTTAATCCATGAGCTCGGATTGGAAGGCGTAAAACTATCCGGATTACATTTTGTAGGTCCGCCACCGGACTATGCCAAAACCATCGAAAATTTGGCTGGGCTGAAGCCCACCTACCACAGCCCGCGCAACGCACTCACACTGCCGCTCGAAGAAGCCAACCGCAAGCTACCGACCTATGATGTCCAGCTGGTTAAGCTCATGAACGCGCAATGCGAAGAACAACTGCGAATTCGACAGCAACACGGCGTCGCCGGCCAGGTACGGCAGGAAATTTTGGGTTCGCTTGGCCTGATGGCGAGCCTGGAAGAGGTGGCGGATACACTGGCACTGTCTGCGCGCAGCCTGCGCCGCAGACTGGAAGAGGAAGGCACCAGTTTCCGCCAGATTCAGGATGAAGAGCGAAAGCAAATCGCTGCGCAACTTCTGAAAGGCAGCAGTATGAAAATAGAGGAAGTCGCCTACCATCTGGGATATGCAGACTCTGCCAGTTTCCAGCGCGCCTTCCGACGCTGGCATGGCTGCTCACCAGGCGCCTTCCGCAAGTCCAGCTGACTGAGGAAGTACTTTTTACATCCCCAGCGGTTTACATCTCCTTAAACGCTACCGATTCAGGCACTTTGTCTGCGTCAATTCGCGTAGAATGCATTTGCTCTATTTTCCATTGGCCATCCTCCTTTACAACCACTGCACTTTCGAGCCATGCACGCTCGACAGATTGATCGCCTTCCGTGATTGCGGCCTTGTTCCAATAATTGATCAGGGCCATGTCGCCGCTTACCGATTTCGAAATCAAACCGATGTAATTCTTTCTCTGGTAGTTGCCCGGCTTGACCGCCTCAATCAGTCTATCCATGTCCCAGACTTCACCATGCTCGAGCAGCACAAAGTCATCGGTTACTGTTTCGCACATGGCATCATGGTCAAATCTGGACAGTGCGGCAAATATCTGGCTGATCGGTAAAAAAGCATCTTCGCTCTCAGCATGAACCAGACAAGGAGCTAGACAAACCACCAGAGTAAACCACAGTGAACGCAGTAAACTTTTTTCCATGAAAATCTCCGGTAAATATTAAAGGGGATGTAAGCCAATTACACTTTAGACGGCAATCTGTGAACGCGGGCGACAAGCTAGAACACCAAAAATGAATAGCACAAACTGGCGAATAATCCCGTCCGAGGCCGCCATAAAGCTTCAGCGCTGTGCAATACGCGAAACGTGAACAAAGTCGCCAACAAAAAGCCCCGCCAGAAATGGCAGGGCTTTTCAAATGGACAGGGCGGAAAGGAAAGATCAGCCGACCTCTGCCAGATTCCCTTTTGTTTCCAGCCACTGTTTGCGGTCACCGGCGCGTTTCTTCGCCAATAACATATCCAGTAGCTGGTTGCTGTCATCACCGGAGTCAATGTATAGCTGCACCAGTCTTCGAGTGTCCGGGTCCATGGTGGTTTCACGCAACTGCAACGGGTTCATCTCACCCAGTCCCTTGAATCGGGTGACCTGGATCTTGCCCTTTTTCTTCTCCGCAGCAATGCGGTCGAGGATGCCCTGCTTCTCGGCCTCATCCAGCGCGTAGTAAACATCCTTGCCGATATCGATGCGGAACAGTGGCGGCATGGCCACATACACGTGGCCATTGGTGACCAGCGGGCGGAAGTGGCGCAGGAACAAAGCGCACAGCAGCGTGGCAATATGCAGGCCGTCAGAATCCGCGTCGGCGAGGATACAAATCTTGTTGTAGCGCAGGCCTTCCAGGTTATCGCTGCCCGGATCGACGCCCAGTGCTACGGCAATATCGTGCACTTCCTGGCTGGCAAGGATTTCGGCGGAGTCCACTTCCCAGGTATTCAGGATCTTGCCGCGCAGCGGCATGATGGCCTGGAATTCGCGGTCGCGGGCCTGCTTGGCAGAACCACCGGCAGAGTCCCCCTCCACCAGGAACAGTTCGGAGCGGGTCGTATCCCCGCTGGAACAGTCCGCCAGTTTGCCGGGCAATGCCGGACCCTGGGTAACCTTCTTACGCGCGACTTTTTTGGCGGAGCGCAGGCGTTTCTGCGCATTGCTGATACACAGCTCGGCAAGCCGGTCACCCTCTTCGGTATGCTGGTTCAGCCACAGGCTGAAAGCATCTTTGGCCACACCGGAGACAAACGCGGTGGCCTCGCGGGAGGACAGGCGCTCTTTGGTCTGCCCGGAAAACTGCGGATCGGCAAGTTTGGCACTCAGTACATAGGAACACTGCGCCCAGATATCTTCCGGCCCGAGTTTGACCCCACGCGGCAACAAGTTGCGGATCTCGCAATAGTCGCGCACCGCGTCGAGCAGCCCTGAACGCAGGCCATTCACGTGGGTACCGCCCTGGGCGGTCGGTATCAGGTTGACGTAGGATTCGGCGGTAATTTCACCACCTTCCGGCAACCACTGTACGGCCCAGTCCGCCGCTTCGGTCTGCGCGGCAAAGCTGCCGATAAACGGTTCAGACGGCAGGACTTCCCAACCCTGGTTAGCGGCGGCGAGGTAGTCCTTCAGGCCATCTTCGTAATACCACTGATCCGACTCGCCATCGATTTCATTGATAAACACCACGGTGAGGCCGGGGCAGAGCACCGCCTTGGCGCGCAGCAGGTGGCGCATATGGCGCACGGCGAACTTGTGCGAATCGAAGTACTGCGGGTCGGGCATGAAGCGCAGGCTGGTACCGGTGGTGCGTTTACCGCAGGTGCCAATCTCTTCCAGGTCAGAGGCTTTCTCGCCATTCTGGAAGCCCATGCGGTAAACCTTGCCATCGCGCTGGATGGTAATTTCCAGCACCTTGGACAGGGCGTTGACGACCGATACACCCACGCCATGCAGACCACCGGAAAACTGGTAGTTCTTGTTGGAGAACTTACCGCCGGCATGCAGGGTAGAAAGAATCACTTCGACACCCGGGCGCCCCTGCTCGGGATGGATGTCCACCGGCATACCGCGACCGTCATCGCTGACCGACAGCGACTGGTCCTTGTGCAGCACCACTTCAATTTTCTTGGCATGCCCCGCCAGAGCCTCATCCACACTGTTGTCGATGACTTCCTGAGCCAGGTGGTTGGGGCGCGTGGTATCGGTATACATACCCGGGCGTTTGCGCACCGGGTCCAGCCCCGTGAGGACTTCAATATCTTCAGCGGAATAATTGGCCATATTGTTATGTACTTCTGATTCAATTCGTGGGGTAAATCTGCCGAAAAATGCGCGCGGCAGCAAGGCCGGCGTGCGTCAGCCGACCAAATAACCGTCTAATGACGGCCGCGCTCGGCAAAAAGAAACTCGATAATGGGCTGGCAAAAGCGGTCAAAGCCCTGGAAACCGTGGTCGCCACCCTCTTCCACGGTCTGCCGCTGGCCGGCATAGAACGTCTCTGCCTCCCGGCAGTCGAGGGTTTCATCGCCGCGCTGGCCCAGTAGCCAATAACGTCCGCGCAACGGCGCCTGCACCTCGGCCTGCAACGCCGACATGCCGTCCACGTCGGCCTGCCCCAAGCGGTATTCACGCATTTCGCCACTATAAGGCGTCAGCGTTTGGCCGACATAGGCGGGCATAAAACGCGCCGGTTGTACCGCCGGATTCACCAGCACGGCTGGCAACTGGTAGCGCTCGGCCAGCCAGGTGGACCAGAAGCCTCCCATGGAGCTTCCCACCAATCCAACCGGGCGATCGTCCGACTGCAGCCTCTCGGCAACCAGAGTATCCAGCTGTTCCGCCACCTCCAGTGGGTGGGGTGACAGTAACGGCGCGACAAACTCAACGTCGGGCGCATGCCCCGTTACCCAGTCCTGCAGCAAGCGACATTTCAGGGATTCAGGCGAAGACAGAAATCCGTGCAGGTACAACAGCACGGGACGACCGGAAACCGATGCGCGCGTTCTGGATGCGATGGAGGACGGGGTAGGGACTTTAGCACTGCTCATAGGGCGGGATTATACCCGCCCGAGGGATCTGGCACAGCGGCGATCCGAGACGGTTAGCGCAGCGCGCGATCGAGACTGGAGAACGCGCGCAACAGGTCCATGCGCATATCGCCCCAGAAGGTCACGTTATTGAAGCGCTGCAGACGCCGGCCCGCTGAGGACTGGTCACCGATATCGCGACGGTCACTAAACTGCATCACCAGCTGTCCATCCCGATCATACAGGTTACCCGCCAGACGGGCGAAGGCAGCCTGTTCGGTGTATACCCGCCAGGTCCAGGAGGTGGGTTCCAGGGGCGCTGCCAGCGCGAGATCCTGCAGCTGCAACACCAGTCGATAGTCTGCTGCGCTGGGAGAATCGACCAGACGGCTGCCACGCGGTGCCAGAAACTGCTCGGCAACGGATTCCGCCATTAGCGCCTGCAATCTCTGCCGATCGCGATCATTCAGCTGATAATCCTTCGCCCGCAATCGCGAAGGTCCCGCCGGCAACTTGCGATAGTCAATTTGCAGGGGGTCGAGATAGACGCTGGCAGCACTCAGGTCAAAGGCAAACACTGCAGAGACACTGTCGAGGCCCGAGCGGCGGGGCAACAGGCCAGATGCGCCGGTCACCGGTGCCGAGTCGCTGCCCGACTGGCCACGCACAGCCTCTCGCTCGTCTACCCGATTCTGCCCCTGCTGCGCACAGGCCGTCAGGACGATCGGCAACAATAAAATAACCAAGCTTCGCACTACCCACTCCTCTTTACGACTATTGGGGCCACTCGATTTTTAATGGCGCACCCGTTCAAGCCACGGGTAAACGCGCGGCCACGCCGTTAAAACATTCAGTAGAAAATAATAAAGTGCGGGCGGAGGCCGGGATAGCCCCCGGACGAAGATCAATATCCAGAGGACGCCAGATCGACGTTGTATTCTGATACGACAACCCGACGCACGTCGGTTGCGTAGGTACCATCGGGATGCAGCTCAAACCAGCGATATCCCGGCATTTGCTCGTCGACAGCAAACGGGCCGCTACCCGGCGTAAACTGCACGGAAGTCGAGGGGGTCGCGTGCAAACCTATCGCACCCAGCTCGCTATCAAACTGCTGGTGCACATGTCCCCACACGAGGGCTTTCACATTGCCGGCGGCCCTGACCAGTGAGAGCAGTTTCTCACGGCCATCTTTGAGCATATGCCGGTCAATCCACTCACTGCCAACCTGTACCGGCTGGTGATGCATAAAGATCATAACCGGGTGATCGCGGCACTCTTCCAACAGTGCCTCGAGACGCAGCAACTGCTGGTCATCCAGACCGCCGCTAATCCGCTGCTCGACGCTGGTGTCGAGCATCAGCAAGCGCCATTCGCCCAGGGTCACAACTTCCGCGCAATATTTGCCACCCAGACGGTGCATCAGGGCCGGCTTGTCATGATTTCCAGGCAGCCAGTGCCAGGGAGTGGGAACATCGCGCATTTTGTGGAGAAAACGGCGGTAGGCGGCATCGGAGCCATTCGCACTGATATCACCGGTGGCCAGCAACATGTCCGCGTTGGGGCATTCGCTCGCAATCGCACGCAGGACCTCGTCCAGCGTATGACCGGTATCCAGCCCCAGCAGATGGTAGTCGGGCCGGCCGCCAATATGCGGATCGGTAAACTGCACCAACTGGTAACTGTTCTGTGCGCCTGCTTTACTCACTTACTCACCTATTTAGACATCCATGTCCGGAAACGACGACCGTGTCCAGAGAGCAGGATTACAACCTCCTGCCATCCAAAATCAATTCAAACTCAGAACGCGCATTGGCCAGACAGTGACCCAGCCACTCGCTGAGAAACCGATTCGCCTGCTGACGTTCGTCGGCACGCTGCATCTTCGCGTTAGGGTATGCCTCTCCCGGCCCCTTTGCGCCGATGTGCCCTTCACCATCCACAGCGACCACTTCCGCCATTCTGGCATCGTGATAGAGGCGGACCCGAATCTCCGGGGGCACAGCCCATGTAGATGACTCAGTCTCACCCTCTGCAACCGCAGACAGCTTCACCTCGGTGGTGTAACGGGAGCGATCCATCACCGTGACATCGAGGCGGCAGTGGGGCATCCGATAGCGCCACTGGTCCTTTTGCTCCAACGCCGGCAAAAGCTTGTGCAGGCGCAGGTAGTTCGCATCGCAATCAGCGTGGTAGGCCGGCAGATCCACCCGGTATGCCGACTTGCCGCCGCGATCAGCATCGCCGCTGATCTTGCGCGTATCGACTTTACGCCGCTGAAGGCCCGTCAGATGGGGCTTGCCCTCTACCGTCATTATCGACACTCCGGTTCCATTATCGCCGTGACTCACCTCTCAGTTTGCGCTCGAAATCGACGATTGCGCAAATTCTGCGGTGACCCGTTATCCCCGATCGGTATTACCAATCAGTCACCCGGCATGCGGCTGTATCCGATGCCGATTCAACTGCAGCCATTGCAGGCAGATGATGGTCGCCGCGTTGTCGGGGCCATCGCGTCCCCGGTCCAGCGCAGCAACCAGATCCTGCAGCGGAAACACGCGCAGGCGGATATCCTCATGTTCATGCGCCAGGCCGAAATAGCCCTCGGCATTGCGCAGGTCCAGGGTTGCGCAATACAGATGCATGCGTTCGCAGGTGCCGCCCGGGCTGGGGAAGTAACTGCTGACCGGGTAGAGCGCGGCTACTTCCTGCCCCGCCTCTTCCCTCACTTCGCGCCTGGCCACATCCTCCAGCGACTCCCCTTCCTCGGCCATACCGGCCACGACTTCGAGACACCAGGGGCTGCCCTCCCGCGGTGCAAAGCGATCCCCCAGCACGGACTGCCCCAGGGCGCCAATGCGGAATTGCTCGGTCAATGCCACGAGCTCATGCTCCGGGTCAAACAACAACACCCCCACGGCGTCACCGCGCACAAACAGTTCGCGTTCAAATGGTGCGCTCCAGCCACCACCAAACAGCTTATGACGCAGACGGACCTTCAGCAGGGAAAAGAAACCGCGATAGGCTTCTTCCTGTGCGGTAACTTCCACACTGTCCGCGCCAAATGGCGGCTTCAGTGCATTGCGGTCTTCAGGTTGATCACTCATAAGTCGTCCGTGTTCTCCGGTATTCCGCATTGAGCGGTGGGAACTGCTCCAGCATGTGCGCGGCCTCTGCGCGAAGCTGCTGGTATTGCTGAAGGGGGTCCCCCGAGCGCATTACCCGCGAGGGAACGCTCGACTGCCAGATAGGCGAGCTGTCGGCGTCCAGGATATCCAGCACCAGCGTATTTTGCCGATACTGCCGCACCCGGGCCGGAGATCGCCAGCCCAACCCAAAGTTCCTATATCCGCCGTATACGCCGAAACCATCGTCATAGACCGCTACTTTTTCCACGGCGACAAAATGCACACGAACCTGAAAGTCGGCAGTTTGTGGATCTTCTGCTTGCCGGTAGTTCACATCGAGCAATTCCTGCACCGCCTGACGGGCGCGCTTCAGTTCCAGTGGCGAGACTGGCCCAGTCGCAAGCGGGTCAAGCAGGTAGTAAGTACGCAGGGAGGAAAAGTCTGCTTGCGGGTCATAATCGACCCAGGGGCTCGGCGTCGAAGCGCAAGCAGTCATCAGTACAACTGAGGCAGCCAGCCAAAGGCGGCGCCACACAACAAGGCCCATTCCCGTCTCCTATGTCATTGAGAGCGGGCCTCCGTGCCAACGGCTCTAGTCTGCCGGATTCTCTCCGGTCCAAGGGGTTCCAGGCGGTCAGTATGCCGCCATTGGCAGGTCGCGTAAAAGTTCTCGAACGGCATCGGTCACGATGGTGCGACGCTGGCCTTTGTCTTCCGGACGGGTCATCAATTTGCTGGCACTGCCCCCCCAGATAGCGGGACCATTCTGGCGACCGATTTCCAGGGTCAGGCTTACCCGCGGCGCATCCGTGCGGGTAGGCAGTTCCACCACGCCGGCCTGGGCATTGCTGTCGAACTGGGCATCCCAGCTGGGACTGTGATCCTCCGACTCAAACGCTTCTTCAACCACCGCAACCTGATAATTCACCAGCATATCTGCCTGCGTGGGATCCATCACTTGCTGGTATCCGCGCGCCGCCATCTCGCCCGCGACGATGCCGCGCATTTCATCATCCAGTTCCACCAATTGCGCGGAGGCCTCCGGCACTTCCGCGAGCGCCGTTACTCCCCAGGCATAGGTAGAGAAACCCACCGGAACCTGCCCGTTATCAATCCGTTCCACTTCGGTGGAGGAGCAAGCGGCCAAGAGCACCAACCCCAAAACAGTGCCGATCAATTTCCACATGGTCATTCCTTTTCGCTAAATTCCGCTGGCTCCCGATCGAGGAGAGCCCTTACCAACGACGCGTCCGGGCTACTTCGAGTAACCGACACCGCTACATATTTCTATTTTAGGACTCCACAACAACCACTCGGGCTTTGCCTTCGGATAAAGTGGGTAGTGGCTCCCGGATTCAACCTCGCGCCCCATATATCCCGCCTCGGGCGTCGCCAACGCGAGTCCCCCGGCGATCAGGGCCTGCGCTGATTCGGTGTTGACTGTGACGCCAGTACGGAGGCCAAAGTTCACATCCACGCCACTGGCATTCCAGAACACCGTATTTTCCCGCACCAGTGGCTGATAACACGGCTCGATATGTACATAGATGTAAACGCGGTCTGCCAGTTCCCCCAACGTAAAGCCGGTCACTTCGCCAATCTGTACCTGGCGGTAATACACCGGGCTCCCTGCCGACAGGGAACCGCGCCGCGGGGCGTCCAGGATAACGGTCAAACCGGGCTGCATCATGGTCTCCGCGAGGTTCTGCTCGGGAGGCTCGGCCAGCGCGGTAAACTCGGTCTGTACCGGGCCATCCCCCGGCTCCAGTGCAAGATAGCGACCGCCAATCAGGGTTTCGAGGTTGGCGACGCCCTCGAGCCCAACTTTTGGCGACACCACCCAAAAACGCGTGCCGTTGCGCGCGAACTTCTCTCCACGCAAATACAGCTTCGCCGTCGCCCGCACGCTGGTCAGGTCAGCCCCCAGTCGCAGGCGTGTAATCTCTCCGACCTGCACGCCCTTGTAGCGCAGGGCAGACCCTTCCCGCAGCCCGGACGCATCCGGCAGGTAAACCCGTATCCGTACGCCTTCCTCCAGCGCCGCTTCACGGCTCGAATACAGGGGATAATTTTCGCCATTCTGTGCGGCCGATCCCCCCTCCTCGCCCCGGGGTACCCCAAAGGCAATGCCCCCGCGCACCAGCGTCAACAAGGAGTCCGCCTCAATTTCGACCCCGCTCAACCCGGCGCTGGCACGCAAACCGCTGATATTCCAAAAACGCGCGCCTCGGGTAACCAGGTGTGCATAGTGGGGCTCGATGACCACATAGACGATGACGCCATCTCCGGTCTCGTTCAACTCCATCCCCTGGACCTTACCCACCTCGATACGCCGATAATACACACCGGCGCCCCGTGTCAGTGAGCCCGAAGAGCGGGCAGTCAGCTGCAAGTGCAGGCCTGGCACCCGCGGGTCCCGCTGCGGTGCCGAGGCGCGTGCGGCATAACTGCGCACTGAGCGATTGCCGCGCCGCAGGTCCACCTCGATCCGGTTGCCCTGCAACAGGCCACCCAGGCCGGAGGAGATATCCAGCGTCGGGGCTGCCATCCAGAACCGTGTGTTCTCACTCAGCAGATCATCGGTAATCGGGTCCATCAGCACATCGACCTGCATGCCCTTGGCCTCCCGGCTTGCCTTGACCCCGGTGACCTTGCCGACCTGCACCCCCTGGTAAACCACCGTCGTGGATCCGGGCTGGACATTGACGCCGCGATCAAAATTCAGCTTCACCTTGATCCCGGCATCTGCATCGGCAAAGCTGTCATAGAGGCGGAACTCAGCACCATCCACCGCCAGGGGCGACTGGCGCTGATTTTCCGGTGTATGGAAACTCACGCCGCCAGCGACGAGGGCCGCCAGGGATTCGAGATTGATGGTCACGCCGCCGATGCCACCCTCCACCGAAAGGCCTGACACATTCCAGAAGCGGCTGCCACGATGCACCAGGTGGGCAAACTCCTGGTGAATAAACAGGTCGACCTCGACCAGATTGTCGTTTGCACTGAGGTGGTAATCTTCGATCTGCCCCACACGCAGCTGTCGGTAGTAAACCGGTGAGCCGCGGTTCAGCGAACCGAGCCGGGGTGCCTTTAACACGACGCGCAAACCCTCGCCACGCACACTGGCGGGTGGCCTTTCGACCGCGACAAACTCCCGCGTACTGGCACCACTGCCCGGCGACATCGCGATATAGTTGCCAGACAACAAGGTCTCCAGACCGCGTACGCCGGTAATCGAAAATTCGGGCTTCACCAGCCAGAACTCCGTGCCTTCCACCAGCAGGTATTCCGCACTGCGATTGAATTCGATCTCCGCCAGCACCCCATCACCGCCATTCAGGCCTTCCGCGGACGGCACCAGCTTAAAGTCCCGGACGACGCCAATTTCCACGCCGGCATATTTGACTACCGTCTTGCCGCGCATCAGGCCCTCACCGGACTGAAACAGGATATGCGCGCGCAGGTCTCCCTCGGTGTATTCCTGGTACAGCAGCCAGGCGGCAATCATTGCGGTGACCAGCGGCAAGATCCAGATCAACGGTAGCCCGCGGCTGCGTCGAATTTCGGCAGCATAGTGGGGCTCACTGGGTCGTTCCGGAGGCCTGGCCTCGGTACCGGATTCAGGCATGCCCGTCTCCACCCGCGGACTGGCGCACGCGTTCCCCGCCCGGGCCAATTCCCTCTTCGACATCCCAGATCAGGCGTGGATCGAAGCTGCGCACTGCCATCATGGTGACCACCACAACTGCGGCAAAGGCCGTACTGCCCGGCCCCGCCTCGACACTGGCAATAAACCCCATATTGACCAGCGCCATGAGGATCGAAATCATGCACAGATCAAGCAGCGACCAGCGTCCGATCGCAGAAACCACCCGATAGAGCTGCATCGACTGGCGCGGATCCATGGGCAGGCCCGTCTGCACCTTGAGCAGCAACAACACCAGCCCCACCAACTTCATCAGCGGCACCGCGAGGCTCGCCACGAACACGATGGCCGCAATCCCCCACAGCCCTACCTCGTACAGCTGCATGATGCCGCTGACGATGGTCGCGGGTTCTCCCGCGCCAAGATAGATCACGTTCATGATGGGCAACAGATTGGCAGGCAGCAGCAACAGAAAACCGGTAATCGTCAGGGCCCAGGTCAAAGCGATACTGCCGGCAATCCGCACATGCACAATGCCGCCACACCGGGGACAGTGACAGCGTCCGGACGGCGGCAGCTTTACCAGGGCGTGACAACTGAGACAGGCCGTACGGCCCTGCAGGCAGGCGACGGGTGGCGCATTTTTCCTTGCATTACCGTCGCTCAAGACAGTGCCTCCCGCACCGAGGCCAGGCGGCGACGCTCCATCCGGTTCCACACCGCCTGCTGATCGAAACTCAGTTGAGTCAGGTTCGACACCAGCATCATCGCCGCGAAACAGTAGAGTCCAGGTTCTATATGCATACGTCCCAGGTCATCCATTTTGACCAGCGCCACGAATAACCCGAGCATGTAGACGTCCAGCATGCCCCATTCCTTCAGATGCTCGTACCACCGCACAGCAAATGACACAGGGCGATCCATTGCCGCCCAGTGGCAACCGGTAGAAATAAAGCCCAGTAAGAGGAATTTCGCCAATGGCGCCAATACGCTGCAAAACAGCACCAGTGACGCCATAAAGTAATAGCCGTCACGGAACAGGGATTGCACACCATTGAACAGCGTAGTTTCTGCACTCACGGCAAAGACGGAAAAACTCAGCAAAGGCAGGGTTGAGGAAGGAATGAACAACAATAAACCCGCCAGGCTCAGCGCTGCGGTATGGCTGGTACCCCGGCGCGGATTGCGGTGCAGGGTGGCCTCGCAGCGCGGACAGCGCAGTTTGTTGCCGGGGGGCGCGAGGGCGATATCCAGCACGAGATCACACTCGTGGCAGGCGCGCTGCCTCAAATGCGGGGGCTGTTTCGGGTCGGAGGAAGGGTGCTGCTGCATGGCCGGAGTACAATCTGCCGAGAAAGCAGCGCTGTTGCTGCATCCATTTACCGACTTGGCCGCGTCAATCAGGGGACTGTCGCTCCGGCCAGGTCCACCGCTGCTGCGAATCGCGGGTCAAATACCAGTAACCGCACATTCGCTTCAGTTTAACGAAGATATACCATATTGCCGCGACCGTCGCCTCGACGCTTCTGTCGCCGTCGCGGTACACTCCCGCGACAACCTAGCCAGTGGGGAGACTGGCGGAGCGGAGCGCCGCTTGAAGACCTGCCTCAGGAAATTGAAACTGATGAAAAACAATGAAGTTGCCCCGTCCGCTCGCAAAGCGGGCCCCCTAAAGAAACTGCTCGCCGCAGCCGTCATTGGCTTCGGTGCCATGCAGGCCCAGGCTGACACGCTGTGGGACATCTATATCCAGGCCCTGGATAACGACCCGCAACTGGCGGCAGACCGCGCCGCCTATGAAGCGGGCCTCGAAGCCAAGAACATTGGTCGCTCTGCCCTGCTGCCACAAATTAACGGCAGCGCCGAACAAAGTAATACGTCTTCCAACCTCAGCACCACCCAGATCAACAATGTGGTAAGTCTGCCGGTTGCCACCACCAACAACGAAGACACCGATCAGCGCACTTACTCCGCTCGCTTGGATCAGGCGCTGTTCGACGTGAGTGCCTGGTTTGGCTATCGCAGCAGCAAGATGGTCAGCGAGCGCGCCGCCGCGGAATTCAGCGCCGACCAGCAGGAAATGATGCTGCGGGTGGCCAACAGTTACTTCGATATTTTGCGCGCCTTCGACGACCTGGAAACCGCCCGGGCGGAAGAACAGGCGCTGGCCAAGCAGCTGGAGCAAACCCAGCAGCGCTTTGAAGTGGGGCTGACCGCGATTACCGATGTGTACGATGCCCGCGCCGCACACGACAGTGCCGTCGCCCGCTTGTATGACGCGCAAGACATCCTGCTGACGTCTTTTGACGCGCTGTCAGTGCTGACCGGTGTCGAGCACGACATGATCTCCCCGCTGGAAAACAATTTCGTGGTTGCCCCGCCGACACCCATTGAACGCGGCGCCTGGGTCGATTTTGCCCTGACCAATAACTTCGACCTGAAAGCCTCGCGCCTGAACTCGGAAGCCGCGCGCTACAATGCACGCTCCGCTGCCGCCGAGCATCTGCCGACCCTGACGGGCTCCGTGAGCTACCAGCGGTTCGACCGCACCGGTGATTCCAAAACCCGCGGACCCGACCCGGACAATCCCAACCTTTTTGAAATCAGCAACAATCCGGTTGATATCGAGTTCGAAACAACGGTCACTGCGGTCACACTGAACGTGCCATTTTTCACTGGCGGCCGCATCAGCGCACAGCGCCGCGAAGCCCGTAACCTGGCCTTCCAGGCTGACGACCTACGCAACCTGACCGAGCGTAACACCATCCAGGACACCCGCGCCCTGCACCGCTCGGTGGTTACGGACGTGTCCCGGGTCAATGCGCGTGAACAGGCAATTATCTCCGCACGCAGTGCACTGGATGCCACCCAGGCCGGCTACGAAGTGGGTACCCGTAACATTGTTGACGTACTGCTGGCCCAGCAGACCCTGTTCCAGGCCCAGCGCGACTATTCCGCGTCCCTGTACAGCTACATCCTCAACACCCTGCGCCTGAAGCGCGTAGCGGGCATCCTCGCCCCGGTCGATCTGCAGGACCTGGATACCCGCCTGAACCAGGGCAAGCCGGTCTCCCGTGACCTGGCCTATCTGGGTGCGGTGATGCAGCCCGGTGGCGGCAATGGCACCACCGAAAGTATTGATATCGAGCGCGTCGACGAAGGCAAATAACGCGCCGGCGTACGGCCCCTTCCTGTCCACATCGGGATGGGGTCAGCGCACCCTCTCCGGGGCAACAACGCCCTCGACTTCCTCGAGCAAGCGCGCCAGCGCGCCACTATTCTCGGTCGCGACCTTTTGTCCGCGGGCACCCGCAGACCGCCGTTCCTCATCATGCTCCAGCCAGTAAGCCACCTGACTCGCCAGCTGGGGGGCATCTTTCACGACGACCATGGCACGGGCGTCAACCAGCATTTCCGCCACACGGGAAAAATTGTGCAGGTGTGGACCGCTGACCACCGGCACGCCCCAGGCCGCCGCCTCAATCATGTTGTGGCCACCGACAGACACCAGGCTGCCACCAACAAATGCCACGTCGGCCGCCCCATAAAACTTCAGGAGCTCTCCCATGGAGTCGCCCAGTACAATCTGGTCACGGGCATCGGGTACCGCGCCATCACTGCGCCGGGATACGCGAAAGCCCGCCTCGCGCGCAATACGGGCGACATCGTCAAAGCGTTGCGGATGACGCGGCACCAGCACCAGCAACAAATCGGGATACTTGGCTAACAGCTGGCGGTGCGCATCCAGAATCAGCGACTCCTCACCCGCATGAGTGCTGGCGGCAAGCCAGACCGGACGCCCACTGTCACCACCACCCCACTGGTGTGCGAGCGCCTGGGCTTCACTGGCAAGGCCGAGCCCAATGGTGAGATCAAACTTGATATTGCCACTGACCGCCACGCGGGATTCCGGCAGCCCCAACTGGACGAACCGCTCCGCGTCAGCCCGATACTGGGCCACCACACGGGTCAGGCGCGACAGCATACTGGCCGTCAGGCGGGCAAAGCGCGCATAACCCCGCGCGGACTTCGCACTCAAGCGCGCGTTGGCGAGAATTACCGGGACCTGTTCGAGTTCACACTGGCGCAACAGGTTCGGCCACAACTCGGTTTCCATCACAATCAGGAACGAGGGACGCTGGCCACGCAAAAAACGTCGCTGGCATTCGGGTAGGTCATACGGCAGGTAGTAGTGCAGCAGGCGACCGCCCAGCATCGGCTTGAGCGTCAGCTCCACGCGCTCAGAGCCCGTGGGTGTTGTTGTGGTCACCAGCCATTGCCAGTCGGGATGACGGGCAGCCAGTTCCTCGATCAAGGGCACTGCGGCAATGGTCTCCCCAACCGATACCGAGTGCACCCAGGCCAAAGGCGCCCTGCTGGCGCGCGCCGGTGCGCGCCCCAGTCGCTCGCGCCAACGCTGGCGGTACTCAGGTTGTTGGCGACCGCGCCACCACTGGCGCAGGAAAACCAACGGTAAGGTCAGGCGCAGTACCCAGGTGTAAATAAACTGCATATCGCGTCTTGGGAATGCTCCGGCTCAGATAAGGTCTTCGGACAGACGGACTCTGCCCCGGGAAGATTCTAACGCAGGAACATCTGTCTCGCAGCGACAGGTGCTACAGAGATTTAGCCCTGGTACTCGGCCGCGCGATAAAAGTCCGACTCTGCGCCGAATACACCGGATAACATCCCCGCCGCTCGACAGAGCCGCATCCAGGCGCGCGTTCGACGTTTGTACCCACCGGGCAACAGGGCAAGGATGCAGATCAATCCGGAGAACAGGATCTGGAATGTCGCCGATGCCGCTACCCCCAGCGCCGGCCTCCCCGCCAGGCACTTTTGCCGGGCGAGAGTAATACCCGCCGAATATTTGCGTCGTGACAGCCACCCCAGGGTCGCCCGATCAGGCGGCACCGTCTCGTAAACAACCGCTTCTGCGCAGTGCACAATTTCCGCACCATTGAGCCCAGCCTCGGTGAAAAACATGACGTCTTCGCCCCCGGCAAACGGACGCGACTCGTCAAAAGACAGGCCCATTTCGTCGACGACACACAGGGGTATCAATACGTTGTTGGTCGCGCAGTACTGCAGCCTTTCACCGGTTTTCCGTCGCTTGCGCGAGAAAAACATTGTGTAGTATTCCGGCACGGCTTCCGGTAACAGACTGATCACACTGCCACAGACAATTGCCCGGCCACCGAGCCCCTGGGCAAAACCAAACAGGTTCAGCAGCCAGTCCGGAGATGCCCATTCGTCATCGTCGAGGAACACCAGATAATCCGCACCGTGCTCCCGCGCCGCACGCAGGGCGCGATTGCGCGCAAACGGAATACCGCGACGAACCTCGTGGACATAGTGCAATGTGAGCGGGAAGGTTCGGGCGATGTCATCAACCACAGCGCGCGCTCTTTGGCCCGGCTCGTTGTCAATGACGGTGACAATAACTCGCGCTGCTTGTGGCAACCCGAGCGCAGACAAACTCACCAATGCGCGGCGAAGCTCTTCAGGCCGCGCACAGGTGCAAATACAGATATCTAGAACTTTTTCCAAATCGAATCCCAACGTCTACAACTTTGCTTCCTGACAGTCGAAGTGCTTCCCAGCACCAAACGTGGCTTTTGTCAGCCTATACCTCCAGTTTGGCGATGTCTATAATGCCGGCGCGCTGGATTGTCACGGCGGCCCGCCGTAGACGGCGCGCCATTGCCCTGCCTACAGCATCTTTTTTCAAGCCCTTCGCGAGTTTAGCTATGAAAATCATGCAGCTGCTCCCCGCGCTGAATTCCGGCGGGGTTGAACGGGGTACCCTGGACCTCGCCCGGGCACTGGTCGAGGCGGGCCATGAGTCACTGGTGGTCTCCAGTGGCGGCGGCCTCGTGTCGCAACTCGAGGCACAAGGGTCTCGCCATATCACCCTGCCCGTACACAAGAAATCCCTGGCAAGCTTGTGGCAAGTGCGTCCCCTCCGTCGCGTGATCGAGGCGGAACGCCCCGACATTCTGCATGTCCGCTCACGCGTGCCGGCATGGCTCACCTACCTCGCCTGGAAAAAGCTCCCGGCCAGTAACCGCCCGCGACTGGTCAGCACTGCGCATGGCCTCTATTCGGTTAATCGCTACAGCGCAATTATGGCGCGAACAGAGCAAGTCATCGCGATTTCAGAGTGCGTGCGTGATTACCTCGAAACCAACTACGCGCCAGACCTGCAAAAGCCCCCGGTCGTCATCTACCGCGGCGTCGACACGTCTGAATTTTTCAGCGGGCTAACGCCGCCCCCCGACTGGCGCAGCACCGTTGAAGCGGAATTCCCATCCCTCGCCGGCAAGCGCTGGCTGCTGTTGCCCGGGCGACTGACGCGCTGGAAAGGACAGGAGGATTTCATTCAGTTGATGCGACGTCTCAAGCAGGCGCGCCACGACATTCAGGGTGTCATCCTCGGCGGGGCGGAGAAAAACAAGGAACACTACGAGAGTGAACTCCACCAGCTTGCTGCAAGCGAGGGAGTTGCCGACCGGATAACCTTTGTCGGGCATCGCAGTGACATCCGCTACTGGTACAAAGCATCCGCGCTGGTGTACAACCTGTCCAAACGGCCGGAACCATTCGGCCGCACCGTAATTGAAGCGGCGGCAATTGGCACGCCAATCATCGGTTATGACGTCGGTGGTCCGGCGGAGTCTTTACGCGCCTGCTTTCCGCGCGGCATTGTCGAAAATGGTAACCAGGAGGCCCTCGCAGAACGCACACTCGAATTACTGGACAGCGATGCGCGCCCCGTACTGGACAGCGAGTTCACCCTCAGTACACTGGTACGCCGAACCATGGAGGTCTACCAGAACCTCCTCGAAAAACCGCAACCCTCCGAGAAGGCCTGAGCGTGATCGACCTGAGTGGCCAGCAACCTTTCGCCAGTGGTGGCAATCGCCTGTGCTTCAGACATCCGCAGGCCAAGCACCTGTGTGTCAAAGTCATGCGCCCGGGTCGCCTGGCAGAGTTGCGCGGTCGTGCGCCCTGGTACAAAAAACTGCTGAATGATCGCCAATTTGACGACAACGAACGCGAAGCGGATGGCTATGCGCAACGTGCGGTCGTCGGCGCGGCAGAAGACAGTCCGGTGTGGCGCCATCTGGCGCGCTGGCACGGCATCCATGAGACCAGCGAGGGCGCCGGCGCGGTGTCCGAGCTCATTCTCGATGAGGCCGGTGAGCCGGCCCCAACACTGGAAACCTATCTCGTCGATAACGGCCTGGACGACACTATTCGCGGTGCCATTGAACGCTTCGCCAGCTGGTTACTGGAAACGCGCGTACTGACCAAGAATATTTTGCCCCACAACCTGGTGGTGCAATGGCGCGAGGGACAGCCGGAGCTGGTGTTGATCGATGGACTCGGCAGCGCGAGCTTCCTGCCCCTGGCAGAGATGTCTGACACGGCGGCCACCAACTACATCCATCGTCGGATCTCCCGCATGTGGCGCCGGGTACATTGGGAAGTATCTGACCGCAGCATCCCCTGGAAAGAAGCGGAACGCCAGAGCCGCGGCGCTTGATGGCGTTCATCACTCGCGGTTGCCGGGCCGCACCGACGTTTATGCGTCCCCGCTGTCCTGGCCCGTAACGCCGTAAACAGCCCAGGTATCCCGCGCCATGGCATCCAGCGTCAGGCGCTGGCCAGCGCGCCGGAATGCCTCCTGATAGCTTTCCCGAAGCGCGTCCGGATTGGCCAGCGCATCACCGAGTACACTGGCGATGCCCGCAACGGTGTTTTCTTTCGTCAGCCAGCGCGCCGGAATATTCTCCGCAACATACCCGACCTCCGTGGAAACGACAGGGCAATCTGCCAGCAGGGCTTCGGCAACCGTATAGGGGCCACCCTCGTAGCGCGAGGCAATCACCAGTAAATCGGCCGCGCGATACCATTCCGGCACTTCTCGCGTAAATCCGACAAACCGCACAGACTTGTCGACACCCAACGTTTCCGCCAGCGCTTCCATTGACGCGCGCTCCGGGCCATCGCCAAGTAAATACAACACGGCCTCGCCGGTATCTGTGCGGGCCCATGCCTCCAGCAGCAAATCGATCCCCTTGGCAGGTACCAGTCGGGCCACGGAGATGACTGCGGGATGCCGCGCATCCAGCGCTTCAGGCCGTTGACCCGTCGGCGCTGGCAGCTCTGTACCATTCGGGATAATGGTCCAGTCCAGCCTGGAAATTTCGACGGCCTTGTGACTGACGGCGATACGCCGGCTGAAATGCTGGGCGATGTTATCTTTTGGGTTGGGCGTGTTGTGACGCGTGATGACGCAGCGCGCGGATATCAGCGGCTGCAGCCAACGCAAAAGGTAAGCCGGCTTGCCACCATGACCGTGAACCACATCAAACCGGCGACGACGGATCTCTCCCAACAGGGCCAAAAATAGCCGCGGGTTACGTCGACCCCGATCGGTATTGAGCGGTAGGAAATGTACCTGCGCGGGGAACAGGTCGCGGTAGCGCGAATGGGCAATGACGAAAATTTCGGCTCCGGTATTGGCCAGCTGCCAGCGGCACTGCTCCTGAACGTGCTTTTCCAGACCACCGGTTTCCTGACTGGTAAACAGATGACAGATGCGCAGGCGCGGCTCACTCATCGCATGCCGCTCCCTCTTGCTCATGATCAATACCCTTGCACAGGCCGCAGCGCCGCAACAGCGCGCGCGCACAAACTACCTGCTGGGAAAGCGGCGGCAACTTTGGCCCCGGCACACCGACACGGTCACTGATGCGCCCCTGGTCCACCAGACGCTGCACCGCGGCCCTCACCTTATTGGTACTCCGGCGACTGGGCAGCGGGATAATGCCCACTCGCGCCTCACTTTGCAGCGCTTCAAACACCATGGAAATACTATCCCCGGTCACCCATACCTGTTCGGCCTCCGACAACTGTTCTGCGATCCAGCCCGGCGGGCAGTCCTCCCAGTGCCATAACTCGGCATCTGCACTGGTGCAGCTGCGCAACGCGCCCTCCGGCGTGCGTCGGCTGTCAGACACCACCCATTGCAGCGGTTGCTGCTGGAGCTTGCTGAGCGCATTGCGCACTGCAATCGGATCCCAGGCGAAGTGCTTGCTGGGCCCACCCAGCAGGATCAATCCGCGACCCGCCCGGACGTTGTCGCGAGGCAGCGGCTCCGTTAACGCGCCCTGACTGAGAATGACATTGGCGAGTGGAGCGGGACGGTCATGCTCCGGAATAATGGCGAAATCAAACCAGGAGACCGGCAGGGAGGGACGCATAATGACAACGGTGCGACCACCAAATGCCCGGCGGGCCATCAACATGGGCCAGTGGCAATGGTGACCGGCGCCGATAATAAACTGCGGGGCGGGTAACTGTCGCAAACGCTTACTGGGGGAGCGCCAGGGCAACATGGTCCACTCGTCGCGGCCAATATCATGGGACACCACCGCGTCTTCGCCAAGGCACTCACGCAATCCGCTCAACAGAGCCGCGCTTTGCTTTTCATGGGCGCGGTTGCCGTCGACAAATCGCCAGATATTCAGCTGCAATGATGCCCCCGCAAACTCTGTGACCCGTTGGTTGAGAGGGCCTGCACCGCAGCCCTCCGGAAAAGTCGCGCCATGCTATCGCATGCTCTGGAGCTATTGAACCCCCGGGGGGGTACCGTATAATCCTGCAGCAGCTTATCACGCTTGCCAGCACGCTTTCGGCACGCCCCGACATCCGCAGATGGCATCTGCCGCGACCAGCCCTACCAGCCCTATCGAAGGTCCCCGCCTATGCGCATTATCCACGTCGACAACCACCAGCAACGTAAGTATGGACACACCCGGGTAAGCTGGGCGATCAAACTGTTCACCGGACTGGTGCGCGCTGGACACAACGTACTGGCGTTCAGTGATCGCGACGTCGCCGCTTTTGAAGCGCCACTGCGCATTCGCGAACTGGGTCGCAAAAAAGCCAATCAGCGCCTGCTGCAAACGGTGGAAGCTTTCGAGCCGGATCTGGTGATCTTTGGACACTGCGACATTATTGGCAATGAAACGTTTGCAGAAATCCGGCGTATGCGCCCCAACACGGTGATCGCCGCCTGCAATAACGATCCACTGTTTATTCCGCGCAATTCCGACAGCATCGCACGGCGCTGCGAGGTAGCAGACGCCATGTTCGTCTCCACCGGCGTGGAAGAGCTCAAGCGCTATGAAGGGAAGCGTGCCTCGCTCTGGCATATGCCCAACCCCGTAGACCCCTCTGTGGAAAGTGCAGACAACAGCGCCAACGCCGACCTCGAGGTAGACCTGTTATTTTGCAGCAAGGCGCTCGACCACACGGATCGCGGCGTACTGGTGAAGCACCTGCGCGACCATCTGCCCGCGGACTTTAATTTCCGCACACCCGGTATGTTTGGACAGCCGACACTGTGGGGGCGGGATTACGACCACATGCTCGCCAAGAGCAAAATGGGGCTCAACCTGAACCGGCAGGAAGGCTACCAGTGGTACTCGTCTGCGCGTATCGCCCAGCTGGCAGGCAACGGGCTCCTGGTATTCACCAACGCCGCCGCCCGCTTCGACGAGTTTATGCCAGACGAAACGCTGGTGTACTTCAAAGACCAGGACGATTTACTCGCCAAGCTGGTCGAGTTCCACGCGGACGATGCGCAGCGCAGGCACTGGGCGTCACGTTCGCGCGCGTTTTTCCACGAAGAAATCAATAACACATTGAATGCGCAATATATCGTGGAATCTGCTATGGGTATTCCATACAGTCACAACTATGTCTGGATGAAATAGGTCACTATGCTCGAATCAAGCAGTACGCCTCTGGACGGTTATCGCCGCGGAGGCGATGCCTGGGTACCGCGACTCTTACGCCTCTATGCCATCAGCAGCATTCTCGTACTGTGCGCTTTTTATCTCGCCCCCAAAGTGGCTGGCGTACAGACCACTTTCTACCTGACCATTCTGCCGTCGACACTGGCGCTGCTGTGCCTTCGCAAGGACTTCTCTTTCTTGCTCAGTGCCCAATTCCTGGCGTTCATATCGCTGCCAGTTGCATTGACACTGTCATCGCTGTGGGGCAACGGTGAAGCCGCCACAGTGACACGCGACCCCACCTTCTATCTGAAGCTCGCACTCTATTTGGCCCTGTTCTATTGCGGCCTGTACCTGGCGCGGGAACAGTTTGGTGCGCAACTATTCAGGGACTGGATCCTGTGCCTGATCCCCGTTGGATTGCTGTCGTGCATCGCTTCCCTTGTGTTATTCGCGCTCGGCGACGCCCCTGGGGGGCAGCGCATCGGCGGCATGTCGCTTGATGGCGATATCGATAAAACGGGGATGCTGTATGGCTTCTATTGCCTGTTCTGTTGCTACGGGCTGACATCATCGCGCGGTCTCTGGCGCGGCCTGTCGTGGGCGGGGCTGATTGTGGCGTGCTGCTATATCCTGCTCTCGCAAACCAAGGTACCCATCGTTATGGCTGCCGTCGCAGTGACTGCCGCCGCATGGATTACCCATTCCCGCCTGCTGAAGCTGCTGGTACTACTGGGGGTATTTGCCCTGTTCCCGCTGGCTTACTTAGTGCTCTTTGGTGACCTGCCGCTGCTGCATCGTTCTGCGGCCTATTCCATTCGGTTGGAACTGTGGAATGAGACCCTGCAGGAGTTCCTGCGCTCACCCTGGATTGGTTCAGGCCTGGTGCACAAGCAATTCCTGCAACTGGATGGCCTGCCCCACCCCCACAACTACCTGTTGGATATTGCCCGCTTCAGCGGTCTGGTCGGCCTGAGTGCGGCTCTCTGGCAAGCGGTGGCGGCATTGCAAGCGGGTTTTGTTCGCGGAAGCCTGCGTGACCCGCTGCATCTGCTGCTGGTCAGCTGGATGGGCTTTGGTGCCCTGGCGATGCTGGTCTACGCACAGCAACCACTGGTCAAGCCCGACTACATTTGGCTGTTCTATTGGATTCCACTGGCAGCGCTCCTGATCAACACGCAGCGCGGTGCTGCCCAGGCACTGTCGAAATCTCACCACAGCAGCCAGAGCCCCGCTGTCGCCAGCGCAAAATAAACCAGCAGCCTCTCAGGGAAATGTCGCCAGGTCAGGCGAAGGGGAAAGTAGAACCCGGAGTGAACATCCTGACCACCCCGGGCGATACCGAATGCGCCCTGTGAGCCGCATTCGGTGCGTGGCGAGGCCCTCCCTGGGCCCCGGCCTGCGGTGAATCCGTACACCGCAATCTGACTGGCCGCAAACGGCCAGGCGAATCAGGCGATGCGCGCCGCTTCAACAGTGTCCGTCACCGGTGACAGCCAACCAGCATGGGCAGCACTGCGCCCCTGCACCACGTCGAAGTAGAGGCTCTGCAGGCGACGGGTAATCGGGCCGCGGCGACCGGCACCGATGGTGCGACCATCGAGCATACGGATTGGCAGCACCTCGGCCGCCGTGCCAGTGAAGAAAGCTTCATCGGCAATATACACTTCGTCGCGCGTAATTCGCTTTTCGACAACTTGATAACCGCACTCCTTGGCCAACTCGATGACCGAATTGCGGGTAATGCCGTCGAGGCACGACGTCAGCTCCGGGGTATACAGTACGCCGTCAGTGACGATAAAGACGTTCTCGCCACTACCCTCGGCCACGTAACCTTCCGGGTCCAGCAATAGCGCTTCCTCACAACCGTTGCGAATCGCTTCCTGCAACGCCAGCATGGAATTGATGTAGTTGCCGTTGGCTTTCGCCTTGCACATGCTGATATTGACATGGTGGCGGGTGTAGGACGACGTGTTGACCTTGATGCCCAGCTCGCGGGCTTCCGGGGTCATGTAGCTCGGCCACTCCCAAGCGGCGACAATCACATGGGTCTGCAGTGCATCGGCACGCAGTCCCATGCCTTCCGATCCGTAAAACACCATCGGGCGAAGGTAAGCTTCACGCAGATTGTTTTCACGCACCACCAGACGCTGTGCTTCATTGAGCTGTTCGGCGTCGTAAGGCATTGCCATGTTCATGATCTTGGCAGACCGGAACAGGCGGCGGGTGTGGTCGTGAAGGCGGAAGATGCTGGCTCCCGCCTCGGTTTCATAGGCGCGGACGCCCTCGAACACACCCATGCCGTAGTGCAGTGTATGGGTCAGCACATGCACGCGCGCATCTCGCCAGGGAACCAGTTCACCATCAAACCAGATCAGGCCGTCGCGATCGGCAAAAGACATGGGGTTTCTCCTACAAAAAATCTATGCCCAGCCAACAGTCGCGCTGTGCCCCCCCTTCGGGGTGCGGGCAGCAGCAGGCGCTGGAGGCGGGGAGCCATGAAAAACTGTTTACTTGTGCAGGTCAGCTCTGCTCGAGGCCCGTCTCGCGGCCAAGCAATTGCTGCCAGTTTGTTTGCACGGTCTTTCTTTCCGCTTTGAAGTGGTCACCGGTTACCACTCCCGGCAGCTGTTGTAATGCCAGGCGGTGACCTTCAGATCGGTAGGCTTTGTAGGCGTCGATCAAATGTCCGGCTTGGTTAGCGGACATCAGGCCTGCCTCACTGAGGCTATCGAGAATGCGGATGTTGTCGGTATAACGCACAATCTCTGGCGCGCTCTGCGCCCAGGCCAAGGCCGCATATTGAACCATAAATTCAATATCGACAATACCACCCGCACCGTGCTTGAGGTCGAATGTTTCCTCATTGCTCTTATCGAGGTGCGCACGCATCTTATTGCGCATCGCCACCACCTCTTGGCGCAAATTTCCCTCATCACGAGGCTCACAAAGCAATGTTCGTCGCAGTGCGGCAAAAGCATCCTGCAACCTGGCACTACCGGCCACCGGCCGCGCACGCACCAATGCCTGATGCTCCCAGGTCCACGCACTTTCCCGCTGGTACTTTTCAAACGCGGCAAGGGATGTCACCAGCAAGCCCGAATTCCCCGAGGGGCGCAAACGGGTGTCCACCTCGTACAGTGGACCACTCAATGTCCGGGTCTGGAGGATATGGATCAGCCGCTGGGCCAGCCTGGTATAAAAAATCTGGCTGTCGATGCTGCGCTCACCGGACGTGGTCCCATGGGGCTGAGCGTCATGCACAAAAACAATGTCCAGGTCGGAGCCATGCCCCAGCTCGAGTCCGCCGAGCTTGCCGTAGGCAATAATGGCAAAGCGAGGATCTTCTGCAGACGCATCCACTGGCATGCCATGCTTTTCCACCATCTGCGCCCAGGCCAGCTGCAACGACTGCTGCAGGATGGCTTCCGCCAGCCAGGTGAGGGAATCACTGACCTTCATCAGTGGCAGCGCACCACTGACCTCCTGCGCGGCGATACGCAATCCCTGGCTTTGCTTGAAGTGACGCAAGCCCTCCATCTGCGCCTCGAGGTCATCCGGTTCAATGCGCAACATCTCGCGGCGCAGCTCGTCGGCAATATCGGCCGGTGTTGCCGGCGCCAGCAAACGGCGGGGGTCGAGCAACTCGTCAAGCAAGATTGGATGGCGCGCCAGCTGATCCGCAATCCATGGGCTGGCACTGCACAGGCGCAACAGCAGGTCCAGCACCGGCGGATTTTCATTGATCAACACCAGGTAGGCGCTGCGCCGCAGAACCGCCCGCACCAGGGGCAATACCCGCTCGAGCGCCAATACCGGTTGCGTGTGCTGTGCTGCGGTGGCCAATAACAGCGGCATAAACTGGTCCAACCGCGCACGCGTATCACTCGGCAAAGCCGCTACGCTGCGCTCGCCGGCGAGGTCGGACAACAGTTTCAGCGCCTGTTCTGCCGGATGGAATCCCGCATGCTGCAGGGTCTGTAGATTGGATTCCTGATTCAGCGCACTGGCACAACTCGCCCAGACGCTATCCCACTCCTCCACAGCCTCCGGTCCGGCAATTTCCTCTGGTGGAGAAATCACCGCGTCAAATTCCCGTGCGATGGAGGCCCGCGCTTCCGCGAGTTCTTCCTCCAGCGCCGGCCAACCGGAGCGGCCCAACGCAAATGCCAACTGCGCGAGGCGCTCAGGCTCTGTCGGCAAATCCTGGGTCTGCTGATCCCGATCTGCCTGCAAGGCGTGTTCCACGCGGCGCAGCAACAGGTAAGCCTGCGCCAACTCATCCGCGACGCCCGAATCCAGATGGGCATCCGCCTCCAACAGCGGCAACAGCTTTAACAAACTGCGCTCGCGCAAAGCCGGCTCGCGTCCGCCGCGAATGAGCTGGAAAGACTGCACGATAAATTCAACTTCGCGGATCCCGCCCCGCCCCAGCTTGATGTTGCCGGTGAGTCCGCGCGCGCGCACCTGGCGCTGAATCAGCGCTTTCATTTCACGCAGGGCATCAATGGCACTGAAGTCGATATAGCGCCGATAGGTAAATGGCCGCAGCATCTCCATCAATTCTGCGGCGTCTTCCTCGTTGCCGGCCAGGGGACGCGCCTTGACCATGGCGAAGCGTTCCCACTCCCGCCCCTGGGTCTGGTAGTAATCCTCGAGGGCGGCGAAGTGGCTGACCAGCGGGCCGCTATCGCCGTAGGGCCGCAGGCGCATATCCACACGAAACACGAAGCCGTCAGCGGTCATCTGGTCGAGGGATTTGATCAGGCGCTGCCCCAGCCGCTGGAAAAAGGCCTGGTTCTCGAGGCTCTTGTCGCCATCGGTGGCACCGGGTTCTGGATAGGCGAAAATCAGGTCGATATCGGAGGAGAGATTCAACTCGTGGGCACCGAGCTTGCCCATGCCCAGTACCAGCAGCGACTGCGCACGCCCGTTGGCATCGCGCGGCTCACCATAGGAAACCGTGAGATTGCGATGATGCCAGGCGAGCGCTTCGCGAATGCAGGTATCCGCCAGGTCACTCAGGCGAGCGCAGACCCGTGGGATATCCCACTGCCCGGCGAAATCGCGCCAGATCACCTCAGCCACCACGCGATTGCGCAACAGGCGCAACTCGCGGTCCAGCTCCTCCTGCGAGGTGCTACTGCGCAAGTCGCCGGGCTCGAGCCCCAGGTCGTCCTGCCGCACCAGTGCCAGCAACAGTGTCGGCTGACGACAGCACTGGGTCACAAAAAACTCCGATCCGATGAACACCCGCGCCAAACGGGAGCGCATCTGCTGATCGTGCTGTGCCAACTCAGCCAGCTCTGCGCACAGCACTTCATCCGCCGCCTCACACCAACGCTGCCAGCGTTCCTGCAACACCGGCAACAGTTCTGCGGGACAATCCTGATCGGTAAACACTCGGGGCTCTTCCTTAACTTCCCAAAAACCAGCGGCGTGGTTAAAACGCAATATCCGGTGGCGGCGCCACCCGCAAGACTTCGGCCACCGTGGTCAGGCCGGCCGCCACTTTGCGTGCGCCCGACAGGCGCAAACTATTCATCCCCTCGCGCATCGCCTGATGGCGCACCTGCTGCAGATCGCAGTCCGCCGTCACCAGCGACTGCACCGCCTCGGTAAACGGCAGTATTTCGTAGATACCCTGCCGACCGCGATAGCCGGTATTGCGGCAATCGAGACAACCTTCCGGACGATAGACGGTTTCGGGGCGCGGCGCCTTCCACGGGCGCGTCAGCGACTGCCAGTCTTC
Organism: Microbulbifer sp. ABF4_148; assembly: GCF_056158985.1. Classification (NCBI taxonomy): domain Bacteria; kingdom Pseudomonadati; phylum Pseudomonadota; class Gammaproteobacteria; order Cellvibrionales; family Microbulbiferaceae; genus Microbulbifer; species Microbulbifer sp. ABF4_148. The sequence continues at coordinate 1,187,670 of NZ_JBSWUI010000001.1, read as the reverse complement.
CTCGGAGACCGTATCCGGCTGCTTGCAGGAAGGGCACAGCGTACGTACCAGACGCTGGGCCATCACCCCCAGTACCGTGGACTTCAACAGGTAATGGGGCAGCCCCAGATCCAGCAGGCGCGTCACGGCGGTGGGGGCGTCGTTGGTATGCAGGGTGGAAATCACCAGGTGACCGGTCAGCGCGGCCTGCACCGCCATCTGCGCGGTCTCCAGGTCGCGAATCTCACCCACCATGATGATATCGGGATCCTGACGCATCAGGGTGCGGATGCCCGCCGCGAAATCCAGGCCAATCGAGTGGTGTACCTGGGTCTGGTTAAAGCTGTCCTCGACCATTTCGATCGGGTCTTCGATGGTCGACACATTCACCGCACTGGTGGCCAGCTGCTTGAGGCCGGTGTAAAGCGTGGTGGTTTTACCGGAACCGGTCGGACCGGTGACCAGCACAATGCCATTGGGGCGCGACAACATGGTTTGCCAGCGCGCCAGATCGTCGCCGCCGAGACCGAGATCACTATAGGAACGCGCCAGCACCTCCGGATCGAAAATCCGCATCACCAGCTTTTCACCAAATGCCGTGGGTAAAGTGGAAAGACGCAGCTCTACTTCGCTGCCGTCGGGGCGCTTGGTTTTGATGCGGCCATCCTGTGGCTTGCGCTTCTCCGCGACATTCATACGCCCGAGAATTTTCAGGCGGCTGGTGACCGCCGCATTGACCTCATCGGGCAGTTCATGGATCGGGTGCAACACCCCATCGATCCGGAAGCGGATGCGCGCCAGGCCACGGCGGGGCTCGATATGGATATCACTGGCGCGCTGGTCGAAGGCATGCTGCAACAACCAGTCGACGATATTGACGATATGCTGGTCGTTGGCTTCCGGGTCCTTGATGTTGCCGAGCTCAAGCAACTGCTCGAAGTTGCCGGAGGCGGAAGTGCCACCGCTACCGGATGCGCCGGAGATCGAGTTCGCCAGTGCATAGAACTCGACCCCATAGCGGAGAATATCTGCCGGGTCGGCCACCACCCGCTCCACGCGCCGGCCACTGGTGTGCTCGAGCTGCTCTTCCCAGCCACCACTGAACGGCTGGGCGGTGGCAACTACCAGCGTCTCGGGCCCGGCCTCGACACACAGGATCTGGTGGCGTTTGGCAAACTGGAAACTCATCACCTGGGTGATCGCGGCCACATCCACCTTGAGCGGATCGATATGCACCAGTCGGTGCTCGCTCTGCTCGGCCAGCCACTGACTCAGCGACTCGGCTGTCAGTACTCCACCCGGACCGGACTGGTCCGTCAGCTCGCAGCTGGCGATATAGCTGAGGGGGTGCATCTGCGCCTGTTCGGCGGTGCGCGGCGTGCCAATCAGGCCATTGGCGTCCTCACGGCTGATACGCCCCTGAGACACCAGATCCTCCAGCAAACCGCGCAGATCCAGTACCCGCTCCACTACTTTTCCTGGTGCCATAGGAAGAGTCCTATCATCTATTCTTTTCGTTGTCCGATGGCGCATTGTAGCCCGTTCACCGTCTGGTGAAAGTGCGCCAGTTATCCCGAATTACCCCATTCTGCCTACTTGCGGTACCATGCCGCCAAAATTGCACCCAGACCAAGGAGCTATCCATGCCCCTGTCCAACATTGCCAACCTGTTTGGCCGCTCCCCGATCAAGCCGATCAAGGAGCATATGGCCACGGCCCATGAGGCCTCGGCCGACCTGGTCCCGTTCTTCACTGCGTTGATGAAGGGCGACCTGGAGACCGCCGAACAGGTTCAGCTGCGGATCTCCGCCAGTGAGAACCGCGCGGACGACATCAAACGGGATCTGCGCCTGCACCTGCCGGACAGCCTGTTTATGCCGGTATCCCGCTCTGACCTGCTGGAACTGCTGCACGCCCAGGATGAAGTCGCCAATACCGCCCAGGATATCGCCGGGCTCGCGATTGGCCGCAAGATGGAAATCCCCTCAGCACTCCAGTCGCAGATGGAAACCTTTGTCGCCAGCGCCGTGGCCACCTCGGCCCAGGCACTGCGCGCCATCAACGAGCTGGACGAGCTGCTGGAAAGCGGCTTCGCCGGTCGCGAAGTGGATATCGCCCAGCGCATGACCGAAGAGCTGGACGATCTGGAGCGCCGCTCCGACAAGCTAGAAGTGGAAATCAGGGCGGCACTGTTCGCCATCGAGAAGGACCTCCCACCGGTAGACGTTATGTTCCTCTACCGGGTCATCGAATGGGTCGGTGAACTCGCCGATCGCGCCCACAGCGTGGGCAACCGTTTGCAGTTGTTATTGGCACGCTAAGGGAGCGTCATTGTGGAAATCCTAAACGAATACGGCATGATCCTGCTGATTATGGCCTGCGCCTTCGGCTTCTTCATGGCCTGGGGTGTCGGTGCCAACGACGTGGCCAATGCCATGGGCACCTCGGTGGGCTCCCGCGCACTGACCGTCAAGCAGGCGATCCTGATCGCCATGGTCTTCGAATTTGCCGGTGCTTACCTTGCCGGTGGCGAGGTAACCGCCACTATCCGCAAGGGCATCATCTCCTCGGATATCTTTACCGACCAACCCGAATTACTGGTGTACGGCATGCTTGCCGCACTGCTCGCTGCGGGCACCTGGCTGCTGATCGCCAGTGTCTTTGGCTGGCCGGTTTCCACCACCCACTCGATTGTCGGCGCCATTGTCGGCTTCTCGGCGGTGGGCATTTCTGTGGATGCGGTGGCCTGGGGCAAGGTCGGCACGATCGTGGCAAGCTGGGGGGTGTCGCCGCTGCTGGCGGGTACCATCTCCTTCCTGCTGTTCCGCAGTGTACAGAAGCTGATTCTCAATACGGAAGACCCCTTCATTAACGCCAAGCGCTACATCCCCTTCTACATGTTTGCCGTGGGCTGGATGATCGCCATGGTGACCCTGACCAAGGGCCTGAAGCATGTCTTTAAAGATGCCAATATCCAGCTGTCCTTCCTGCAGGACGCTGGCATCGCGGCGATTGTCGGCCTGATTGTCATGGCGGTTGGTATTGCCCTGATGAAGCGGGTCAAGCGCGATCCGGCGCGGGAGAAAGACAATCGCTTCGCCAATGTGGAGCGCGTGTTTGCCATCCTGATGATCTTCACCGCCTGCGCCATGGCCTTTGCCCACGGCTCCAATGACGTCGCCAATGCCGTCGGCCCGCTGGCGGCAGTCGTCAACACCGTGCAGATGGGGGCGGTGACTGCCAAGGCCACCATGCCTTCCTGGATCCTGCTACTCGGTGGTATCGGTATCGTGGTTGGTCTGGCGACTTACGGCTTCCGCGTGATGGCGACGATCGGCCGTAAAATTACCGAACTGACGCCGAGCCGCGGTTTCGCTGCGGAACTGGGCGCGGCGGCCACCGTCGTTCTGGCCTCCGGTACCGGCCTGCCCATCTCCACCACCCACACCCTCGTGGGCGCTGTTCTGGGTGTCGGCATGGCCCGCGGTATTGGCGCGCTGAACCTGCGCATGATCAGCACCATTGCGGCGTCGTGGGTAGTTACCCTGCCGGCAGGTGCCGGTCTGGCGATCATTTTCTTCTTCCTGTTCAAGGGCATCTTCGGCTGACCCTAGCCAGACAGGCAAGACACTGATAAAAGGGGGAAGCGGGAAACCGCTTCCCCCTTTTTTTCGACCACAAGATAAGGATTGCTCGTGGACCTGCCCATTTATTACGCCGATGCCTTCACCTCAACACTCTTCGGGGGTAATTCTGCCGCACTGGTACCGCTGGATACTTGGCTGCCGGACGACCTGCTACAGGCGATTGCCGCAGAAAATAACCTGGCGGAAACGGCGTATATTGTCGCCGAGGGCGAAGGCTTTGCCCTGCGCTGGTTTACCCCGGCGGTAGAGATTCCCCTGTGTGGCCACGCGACCCTGGCCACAGCCCACCTGCTGTGGACCGAACTGGGATATCAAAAGGATGACATCCGGTTTTCCACCATGAGTGGTGAACTCAAGGTAACCCGCTCGGCCGACATCATCGCGCTCGATTTCCCGGCCCAGCAACTGCAACCGGTCGAGCTGCAGCAAGCCTTCAGCCACGCCATTAACGCCACGCCACTGCGCGCGCTGGAACAGGTGGGGGGCAATGACTTCCTGATGCTGGAATTTGCCAGCGCCGACGAAGTGGCAGCACTGGCACCCGACATGACCGCGGTCGCGGCGCTGCCATACAACGGTGTCATCTGCAGTGCCCCCGGGCAGGGCTTCGACTGTGACATTGTCAGCCGCTTTTTTGCACCCGCCATTGGTATTAACGAGGATCCAGTAACCGGCTCCGCACACACCCTGCTGGTACCTTACTGGGCAGAGAAACTTGATCGGACACACCTGCAGGCGCGCCAGATCTCGGCACGTGGCGGGGAGCTTGACTGTGAGCTGATGGGGGAACGGGTCATCATGCGCGGCAAGGCTGTCACTTATCTGCGCGGCACCATTTCCGTTTAACCCCAGAAGCCTGTGTTACCAGTAATGGTAATGCAGGCATTCGTTGCGACCGGGCCCTCGCAGGCGCCAGATGATTTCCAACTGATCCGCGTGCATGAGCAACTGTACCTGGTAATTTTCTTTCTCTGAACCCGCATTTAGCTGCCCGGCAAAACCCTGTTCGGTCACCGGCACCAACTCGAGGGAGAACGCCGGCAAGCTACCCTGCAAATTTTGCAGGCACAAACCGTTTTCCAACAATGACCACTGATAAACGTTTTGCAGGGATAATTTCTGCCCGGCAGCGTTTTGAAACGACAATTGATCGACCTGGATGATGGCGCTGACATTGGCTTCGGCAGAATCGACAGCGCGCACCTCGACCGAGCCGCGACCATGCCCGCGCCAATCCGTGTCCGACCCGGGACCATTGCTGGCATTCAGCGACACTTCCCGCAGCTTTGCCAGACGCTGCCACAGCTGTGATATGACCCGCGAACCCGCCATGCATCATCCAGTCGACTTTAACGCCAGATCGTTCGTGTTAATTTCCCGGCCCTGACCAAGTGTATGCAACCCCACGGGTCGCTGCCGCACAGGCAAACTGCTACCCTGTTCGCGACCGTCAACAAGGAAGCCGTCATGGTCAGTCGAAGCGTTCCCTCGCTCAAGCAGCAACTACAGCAACTGGTCGCCTCGCCAAGTGTCAGTGCCACCGACCCGAAACTCGATATGGGTAATCGCGGCGTGGTGGAATTACTCGCCGGCTGGCTGGAAACCCTCGGATTTGCCGTCGAGCTACTGCCGCTGCCGGGGGCGCCCGACAAGGTCAACCTGATTGCGACACTGGGTGGTGATGGCGCAGCCGACGGTGGTCTGGTGTTGGCGGGGCACACGGATACGGTGCCCTACGATGACGGTCGCTGGCAGTCGGACCCATTTGCGTTACAGGAGCGGGATAACCGCTTTTATGGGCTCGGCAGTACCGATATGAAGGGCTTCTTCCCGATCGCCATCGAGGCCGCCAAGGCCTTTATCGACAAGCCTCTACGCAACCCCCTGATTATTCTCGCCACTGCCGACGAAGAAACCTCCATGGCGGGCGCGCGGGCACTGGTGGCCGCGGGCAAACCCAAAGCCCGCTACGCAATTGTCGGTGAACCCACCGGACTGCAACCCATCCGCATGCACAAAGGCATGATGATGGAATCACTGCGCATCGTCGGCCAGTCGGGCCACTCCTCCAACCCGGCCTATGGTGCGAGTGCACTGGAGGCCATGTACCGCGCCATGGGCGAGTTGATGGCGATCCGCGCCGAATGGCAAGCGCAATACCAGAATCCGGGTTTCGAAGTCGAAGTGCCCACCATGAACTTTGGCTGTATCCACGGCGGCGACAACCCCAATCGGATTTGCGGCGCCGTGGAACTCCAGTTTGATGTTCGACCGCTACCCGGAATGAAGCTCGAAGACCTGCGGGCAGAGTTGTCCCGCCGCCTGTCTCCACTGCTGACCGACAAAAAAATCCAACTGGAATACAGCCCGATTTTTGCCGGCACCGAAGCATTCCAGCAAGATGCCAGCAGTGAGCTGGTGCGCATTGCCGAGCAGCTCACCGGCAAGCAGTCCGATAGTGTGGCCTTTGCCACCGAAGCGCCGTTTTTCCAGCAGATGGGCATGGACACCATCGTGCTTGGCCCCGGTGATATCGACCAGGCCCACCAGCCCGACGAATATCTGGGGCACGAGCGTATCAACCCGATGGTGGAGATCCTGCAACAAACCATCGCGCGCTTTTGCCTGTAAAGCAGCGACGCGAGGTCGGCGCCGGTTTCACTTACCCGCCAGACTGCGCTAACCTGCGGGTCACTCGGTACATTTGACACTTTCTCCGATCTGACGGAACAGGATCGTGACGCACGATAACGCCTCTCTGAATTGGTTTCGCCACGCTGCGCCTTACATCAATGACCTGCGCGGCCGCACCCTGGTCATTGCCCTGCCCGGCGATGCACTGGCGCATGCAAATTTTCGCAATCTGGTGCACGACCTCGCACTGCTGGCGAGCTTGGGCGTACGCCTGGTCGTCGTGCATGGTGCCCGTCCGCAGGTAAACGCGGCGCTCGACGCACAGGGGCTGAGCAACCAGTTCCACGGCAATGCCCGCATCACCGATCGCGATACGCTGGAAGTCATCAAAGCCGCGGTGGGCAAACTGCGCTTCGATATTGAAGCGGCTTTTTCACAGGGCTTGCCGGACAGTCCCATGGCCCGCTCTGCGCTGAAAGTGATCTCGGGCAATTTCGTTACTGCGCGGCCAAGCGGCGTGCTCGACGGCGTGGACCTGCGCTGGACCGGGCAGGTGCGGCGTATGGAAGTAAACACCATCAATCTGGCGCTGGACCAGGGCGCGCTGGTGCTGTTGTCACCACTGGGGACTTCACTGACTGGCGAACTGTTCAACCTGAATTATCTGGACCTGGCTGAATCCGCGGCACGCTTCCTCGATGCAGAAAAACTTGTGCTGTATCGCGAACCGCCACAGCTGCTCGTCGACGGTGCAGTGGTCAACGAACTCAGCCTGGCACAGGCCGAGCATGCGGCAGAAAAAGTCGACAGTGAATCCCTGCGCTGTGCCGTGCGCGCGTGCAACGCGGGCACCCCGCGTGTGCATCTGCTGAGTTTTGCCCACGACGGAGCGCTGGTGCAGGAGCTGTTCCGCCGCGAGGGTACCGGCACCATGGTGTACCGCGATAGCTACGAAGTGATGCGGCGCGCGCGCATCACCGATGTGGGCGGTATTCTCGGGTTGATCCGGCCGCTGGAGAAACAGGGTATCCTGGTGCGTCGCTCACGGGAGAAGCTCGAGGCAGAGATCGATCATTTCACCCTGGTGGAAGTGGATGGCACACCAGTGGCCTGTGCAGCCCTCTATCCGATTGTCGATGACAACCAGCAAACCGTCGCTGCCGAAATCGCCTGCGTGGCCATCCATCCGGATTTCCGTGGCGGCGGCCGGGGCGCCAAACTGCTGCAACATGTCGAACGGCAGGCACAGGCACTCGGCATCCACGAACTCTACGTACTGACCACCCAGGCAGAGCACTGGTTTATCGAGCTGGGCTTCAGCCAGGTCGATATTGACGCGCTCCCCACCGCGCGCCAGGCCCTGTACAACGTACAACGCAATTCACGGGTTTTGCGCAAGCCACTGAATCCGCAGTAAACCGACTGCGGATTCTGCGGTTTTGCAGCAGGTCCATCCTAACGTCGGTAGCCAGCCGCCGTGATGGCGCGAAACCATCCCGGATTCCGGCATTTTTTGGTAAGCTGTCGCACCTGTTTTATCAGCCTGCCGGATTCCCGCTATGCCCGAGTATCGCTCCCGTACCTCCACTGCTGGCCGCAATATGGCCGGTGCCCGTGCCCTGTGGCGCGCCACCGGCATGAAAGATGAAGACTTCCACAAGCCGATCATCGCCGTAGCCAACTCCTTTACCCAGTTTGTGCCTGGCCATGTGCACCTGAAGGACATGGGGCAGCTGGTGGCGCGCGAAATCGAGAAGGCCGGCGGCGTAGCAAAAGAGTTCAATACCATTGCCGTGGATGACGGCATCGCCATGGGCCACGACGGCATGCTCTACAGCCTGCCCAGCCGTGAAATTATCGCCGACTCAGTGGAATACATGGTGAATGCCCACTGCGCCGATGCCCTGGTCTGTATTTCCAACTGCGACAAGATCACCCCGGGGATGCTGATGGCATCCATGCGCCTGAATATCCCGGTGATCTTCGTATCCGGTGGACCGATGGAAGCCGGCAAGACCAAACTGGCCGAGCACAAGCTCGACCTGGTAGATGCCATGGTCATCGCCGCAACGGATTCCGCCACCGATGAGGAAGTGGCGGAGTACGAGCGCTCCGCCTGCCCGACCTGTGGCTCCTGCTCCGGCATGTTCACCGCCAACTCCATGAACTGCCTGACCGAGGCCCTGGGCCTGTCGTTGCCGGGCAACGGTACCACGCTTGCCACCCACGCCGACCGCGAGGCCCTGTTCCTGCGCGCTGGCCGCGAGATCGTGTCGCTGGCGAAACGTTATTACGAGCAGGATGACGAAACCGCATTGCCGCGCACCATCGCCAACCGCGCCGCCTTCAATAACGCCATGGCGCTCGACATCGCCATGGGGGGCTCCACCAATACCATCCTGCACCTGCTGGCCGCCGCACAGGAAGGCGAGATCGACTTTACCCTGGCGGATATCGATCGCCTGTCGCGCAAAATTCCTCAACTGTGCAAGGTGGCGCCGAACACGCAGAAGTATCACATTGAAGACGTGCACCGGGCGGGTGGCGTGATGGCCATCCTCGGCGAACTGGAAGCCGGGGGCCTGCTGGATGCCTCCCTGCCCACCGTTCACAGTGCAACCATGGCCGACGCCCTGGCGCAATGGGATATCCGTCGCACGGATGACAAAGCGGTACACGAGTTCTTCCGAGCGGGACCCGCTGGCATTCCCACGCAGACCGCGTTCAGCCAGAGCACCCGCTGGGGGACCCTGGATGGCGACCGCGCAAACGGATGTATTCGCTCGGTAGAGCACGCCTATTCCGCCGAGGGTGGACTGGCGGTGCTGTTCGGCAATCTGGCACCGGATGGCTGCGTAGTGAAGACGTCCGGTGTTGAGGAAGAGCTGTGGCAGTTTGAGGGGCCGGCACATGTTGTCGAAAGCCAGGACACGGCGGTAAAAAATATCCTCGATGGCAAGGTCAAAGAAGGCGAAGCCGTGATCGTGCGCTACGAGGGACCCAAAGGGGGACCGGGCATGCAGGAAATGCTGTATCCCACCAGTTACCTGAAATCCAAGGGTCTGGGCAAGTCCTGCGCACTGATTACCGATGGCCGTTTCTCCGGCGGGACATCCGGGCTGTCCATTGGACACGTATCACCGGAAGCGGCCTCCGGTGGCAACATAGGCCTGGTGGAAGACGGCGACCTGATCCGCATCGACATCCCCTCCCGCACCATCGAAGTGGTGATCGACGATGCGGAACTGCATCGCCGTCGTGAACTGATGAATGCCAAGGATGCCCATGGCTGGAAACCGGTAGAGGAGCGTCCACGCAAAGTCAGTACCGCCCTGAAAGCCTATGCACGGCTGGCAACCAGCGCCGACAAGGGTGCGATACGCGAGCTCGACTGACCCACGCACGAAATGTCGGAAAAAGGGGCGCAACTGCGCCCCTTTTTTATTGGTAATTTTCCACCAACCGCAACGCATTTCGTCATTGCCCTCGGCAGACAATCTGGCAAAGTGCTTTTATGCAAACACGCTGAGAACAAAAAGGAACAGGCGATGACTGCCCACTACCGCAAGCTGGAAAACATGTATGCCGCGGCCCCTATCAATGAATTTTATCAGCCGCGACTAACGGTGAGTGAAGGTGTGGCTGAACTGGAAATCGCCGTCGGTGATCACCTGCATCACGCGGCCGGTGCCGTGCATGGCTCGGTCTATTTCAAGATGCTCGACGACGCCGCGTTTTTTGCGGCGAACTCGCTGGAAATGGAAACCTTCGTGTTAACGGCCTCTTTCACCACCTACCTGACCCGCCCAATCAGCGGTGGTGCCATGCGCGCGGTAGGTAAAGTGGTCAACCAGACCCGCACCCAGTTTATTGCCGAGTCGGTCGTGTACGATGAGCAGGGACGGGAACTGGGTCGGGGCAACGGGATTTTCGTGCGCGGCAAAGCCAAACTTGCCGACGTTCCCGGCTACACAGATTGATCCGCCTCACGCCAGTCGGCAAACGTCGCTAACAGGAAGTCGATTGCCGCGCGCACGCGCACCGGCAAATGGCGGTGATCGCTGTATACCAGCCAGGTATTCGGACCCGGTCCCCAGTGAGGCTCTAGTACCGGAAGCAGGCTGCCATCACGGGCAGCCTCGCCAAAACTGGAACGGGGAAGGTACGCAATGCCCAGCCCCGCCTGACACGCCGCAATCACACTGCGGCCGCTGTTCGAGCGCCAGCGCCCCGATACCCGCACCTCGACGTCTTCGCCATCGCGCTTGAAACGCCAGCGATTGTTATTGGCAATAATGCACTGGTGGTAGAGCAGGTCCTGCGGTTGCTGAGGCGTGCCATGTGCAGCCAGGTAATCAGGGCTGGCCATGCACATCAGCGCCCGGGCCACCAGCGGGCGTGCAATCAACTGTGAATCCTGCAGCTCGCCATAGCGCACCGCCAGATCAAAACCCTCCTCGACGAAGTTCACCAGTCGACTGTTGAAATCGACTTCGATTTGCAAGGCGGGGTGCTCAGCGGCGAAGCGCATCAGGGCGGGCGCCACATAGCGTTCGGCAAACTCACCGGCAGCGGAAACCCGCAGGTTCCCCTGCAGGGCCAGGCGTTGGCTGCCAATCTGCTCCTCAACCGCCTCCAGTCCATTCATCAGGTCCCGGCACTCGGCATAGTACTGCTGGCCAACCTCCGTCAGGCGCACCACACGCGTGCTGCGCGCGACCAGAGAAACCCCGAGACGGCCTTCCAACTGCTTTACTTTGCGGGACACGTGCGACGTCGATACGCCGAGCTGCCTGGCGGCTGCGGAGAAACCCTGGGTCTCAGCCACCGCGAGAAACTCGGGCAACCCATCCAACTGGGACATTATTGCCTCACTGCAATAAAGATTTTCAATTTGGCGGGATTATCCCATATCAGCCTTAAGCCTAATATGGGCCCATACAACAAAGGAGAGAAACCGATGACCAAGATTCTTGTGATTGTGACCAACAGCGCGAAATTGGGCGAGGCAGACGACAACGGCACCTATGCGCCGGAGCTCACCCACGCCCTGCACGAATTCAACCAGGCGGGATTTGACTTCGATCTCGCCTCTATCGAGGGTGGCAACGCACCGGTCTACGGGGCCGACATAGACGACCCGGTCAATCAGTCCATGCTCGCCGATGGCAGCCTGCTGGCCGCCATGGGCAACACCCGGAAATTGGCGGACGTCGATGCCAGCGCCTATCAGGGCATCTTCTATCCGGGCGGCTTCGGATTGCTGAATGACCTCGCCCACGACAAGGCGGCCGCCGCGATTACCGCAGCCCGTTATGATGACGGCGCAGTGGTAGGCGCCGTGTGCCACGGCCCGGCCGGCTTGCTGGAAGTTACCCTGGCAGATGGCAGCAACATCATGGCCGGCAAGACCGTGACCTGCTTTACCCGCCGGGAAGAGGAGGAGTTCGGCACCATCAACCAGATTCCCTTTGTATTGCAGGATGCGGTCAGCAGCAAAGCGGGACAATTCCACGAAGTGGATCCCTGGGGAGAAAATGTGCTGGTGCAGGATCGCCTGATCACCGGACAAAACCCGGCATCTGCTGGCGGCGTCGGCAAAGAAATGGTCAAACAACTCAGCGCCTGACGGGCAACAGTAACGGCCATAAAACCGCTAGTTCAAATTGCGCGGATACCGCTCTGCCAGAATGACGGTATCCGCAGGCAGACGGCTCCACGAGCTGACGGCTCCACGGGCTGACGGCTCCACGGGCTGACGGCTCCACGGGCTGACGGCTCCACGGGCTGACGGCTCCACGGGCTGACGCGCCTTCAATCGTCCGCTGGTGGTTCGGGTAGTACAAACGCTTTCTTCAGCTTTTCGAGACACAGCGTGACGCGATACGGACGGCTGCTCATTTGTGGATACAACAGGTAGATATCCCGTTGTTCGGCGGTGTAGTCGGCCAGTACAGGGATTAACGCACCGGATCGCAATTCGTTGCGAATCATGTACTCCGGTAGCCGGGCAACCCCCTGGTGCGCCAGCAACGCTTTTTTCAGCAGGTCATTGTCGGACGCCAGCAATCGCGCCTCGAGATCCACCCGCTGGCTTTTTCCCTCCCGGGTAAACGTCCAGAAGTGCCAGTGCGCCAGCGCCAGACAGGGAAGCCTGGCGAGTTCTTCCGGCACTGTTGGCCGACCGTAGCGGTCAAGAAACTCCGGCGTCGCACAGCACACGTAGTGAAAACGCGCGAGCCGCACCGCCACCATATCCTGCGGTGGGGTATTGGTGATACGCACGGCGAAATCGAAGTCACTGGTGATCAGGTTTTGCGTCTGATTGCCGGACTCCACCAGCAAACGAATCTCCGGATAGTCGGCCATCAACTCGCGCAGGACCGGCCACAGCAGGTGATTCGCCACACCCACCGGGGCCGTACACTTGACCTGGCCGGAAGGTGTGTCTTCCCGCTCATCCAACAGCGCCTTGGTCTCAATCCAGAACGAGGTCAGCTTGTCCGCCTCCCGGAACACGAGTTCACCGGCGGAGGTCAGCCGCATGGTGCGGGTGTTCCGCACCAGCAGCTGCTTATCCAGCTGCTGCTCCAGCTGCTTGATCTGGGTGGATAGATAGCCTTTGGATACGCCCAGATGCTCCGCGGCCCGCGTATAGCTCCCTTGCTTCACCACTTCGGCGAACAGTCGCAGACGTTCGATACTCATCGATCGGCAAACCCCAAGAACACCATTTAAAAACAAAGAATACTATTGTTTATATTTGTGAACGATGTTTTTTTGTCCAGCGGTTGTTCGGCAGCGGGAATCGCCAACAATAGCGCGTTCGATCCAACGCCATCCGGAAATCCAATAATGTTAAACGTGAATACAATGCGCTCCGCACTCGGCATGGCTGCCCTGTGCTTCGCCACCCTGCTCACTCCCGCTCTGGTGAACGCGGAACCAGGCAACTATCAGCCGCGCCCCTACGTCGAGCTGACACACCCGGAGTGGAGCAAGAATGCCACCATCTATGAGGTCAATATTCGCCAGTACACCCCGGAGGGAACCTTCGCCGCTTTCTCCGAGCATTTGCCGCGACTGAAGGCCCTGGGTGTGGACATACTCTGGCTCATGCCGATTCACCCGATCGGAGAAAAGAACCGCAAAGGCAATCGCGGTAGTTACTATGCCGTGAAGGATTACCGCGCGGTTAACCCGGAGTTTGGCACGCTGCAGGATCTGAAAGACCTGGTGAGCCAGGCGCATGATATGGGGATGTACGTGATCCTCGACTGGGTCGCAAACCACTCCGCCTGGGACAACCCGCTGACCGAATCCCATCCGGAGTGGTATACACGGGACCACAACGGCAACTTCCAGCCAACACCCTGGTGGGACTGGAGCGATATTATCGACTTCGATTACAACCAGCCGGGTATGCGCCAGTACATGACCGAGTCGCTCAAGTACTGGGTCGAGGAAGCCAATATCGATGGCTACCGTGCCGACGTTGCCGGCTTTATCCCCACGGATTTCTGGGATAACGCACGCCGCGAGCTCGACCAGATCAAACCCGTCTTTATGCTCGCCGAGTGGGATGCACGCGACCTGCACAAGCGCGCTTTTGACATGAGTTACGCCTGGGGCCTGCACGACGTACTGCACGAGGTGGCCAAAGGCCAAAAGAACGCCGCAGGCGTCTACTCGTATTTCGCACACGCGCTGAGCGCCTGGCCGGACAACGCCATCAAAATGAACTTTGTCGATAACCACGATAAGAACTCGTGGGAAGACACCATGTTCGATCGCTTTGGCGAATATCTGGAGGCGAGCATTGTGTTAACCGCAACCGCCGAGGGCATGCCGTTACTCTACAGCGGACAGGAAGCGGGGCTGGACAGGGTGCTGGCATTTTTCGACAAGGACGAAATTGAGTGGCGCGAACACCCGATTGGGGAACTCTACAAAAAGCTGTTTGAGCTCAAACATGAGAACCAGGCGCTGTGGAATGGCGACTGGGGCGGCAAGATGATTCCGGTCCCCAACAGCAATCCCGACAATGTGTTTTCGTTCGCGCGACAGCAGGGTGAAGACAAAGTCTTCGTGGTGATCAACTTCTCTGACACTGCCCAGCGTGCGACCTTCGCCGAAAATATCCAGCACGGCGACTATCGTGAGTGGTTCACTGGCGCGAGAAAATCGTTCGACCAGGAGACCGAAGAGTCTATCGAAGCCCACGGCTACCGCGTATACGTTCGTTAAACGATTGAACGGCAGGTTCCACGCAACGGTGGAGCCTGCGTAGCCGCCCCTTCCGCGCCCCAACCCAACGGTCTGCCAGCGGCAAAGTACGCGGTAAAACGCTTGTATCAGGCCAGTGCGTGCCGGTGGAATTTTAACCACCCGAAGCTTTCGGTATACTTGCCGCCTTTTCGTTGTTCCCGCACATAGGCCCGCGCATGTCTGATACCCCTGAAACCCAGAAAGTGGGCTTTGTTTCCCTCGGCTGCCCCAAGGCACTGGTGGATTCCGAACGCATCCTGACCAAACTCAAGACCGACGGTTACGAGATTGTTCCCTCGTATGAAGGCGCCGACGTGGTTGTCGTGAATACCTGTGGATTTATCGATTCCGCCAAGCAGGAATCCCTGGATGCGATCAATGAGGCCATGCAGGAAAATGGCAAGGTCATTGTGACCGGCTGCATGGGCAAGGGCAGCGACGCTGACCTGATCAAGCAGATCAACCCGGATGTACTCAGCGTCAGTGGGCCGGCCGATTACGACAGCGTCATGGATGCCGTGCATGAATTCGTGCCTGTCCAGCAGGAAAAACTCAACCCGCATCGTGAGTCCCTGGTACCGCCGGAAGGCATTAAGCTGACGCCCGGCCACTATGCCTACCTGAAAATTTCCGAAGGCTGTAACCACCGTTGTTCCTTTTGCATTATCCCGCATATGCGTGGTGACCTGGTCAGCCGACCTATTTCGGATGTGATCGACGAGGCCAAACAACTGGTGGCGTCCGGCGTGCGCGAGCTACTGGTGATTTCACAGGACACCAGTGCCTATGGCATCGATACCAAATTCAAGCTCGATTTCTACGAGGGGCAGGCACTCGAAACCCGCATGCAGGACCTGGCGGTGGCGCTCGGTGAACTGGGTGTCTGGGTGCGGATGCACTATGTGTACCCGTATCCGCATGTGGACAAAGTCATTCCGCTGATGGCCGACGGCAAGATCCTGCCGTACCTCGACATTCCTTTCCAGCATGCCAGCCCGCGTGTTCTGAAGCTGATGAAGCGACCCGCGCACAGCGAAAAGGTGCTGCACCGAATCAAGAAGTGGCGAGAGATATGTCCGGACCTCACCATCCGATCCACATTTATTGTGGGCTTCCCCGGTGAAACAGAAGAAGATTTCCAACAGCTGCTTGACTTCCTCGAGGAAGCACAACTCGACCGCGTCGGCTGTTTCCAGTATTCCCCGGTAGACGGTGCACCCGCCAATGATCTGCCGGATCAGGTCCCTGACGACGTCAAGCAGGACCGCTGGGAACGTTTTATGCAAACGCAAAAGCGAATCAGCGAAGCACGCCTGCAGCAGAAAATTGGACGTGTACTGGAAGTCCTGATCGACGATGTGGATGAGGAAGGGGCCATCGGCCGCACGCATGGCGACGCACCAGAAATTGACGGCGCCGTGTATCTGAATGGGGAGGATCGCCTGCAGATCGGTGACATTGTTGCGGTGAAAGTCGAGCACGCCGATGAATATGATTTGTGGGGTAGCGTCCTGGATCAGGAATGACTTTGTTTTTGTTTCGCAACAGAAAAAGCCCGGCATCCGCCGGGCTTTTTACTAACTCAACAACACGCTACTGGGCAATTCGATAGCGAATACGATTGCGTACACCGTGACGTGCCTGCGCAACGCCCTCAACCAGTTTGGGTTGAAACTTATAGCGTTTCACCGCGTTTAGCGCGGACTGATTGAAGACTGTTGTCGGGTTTCCGGCATTGTCATAGCCGCCGATAATTCGCGGTGACGTCACCGCACCCGTTTCTGTGATGGTGAATTCCACCACGACATAACCCTCCACTCCGCGCCGCAGCGCGCTAGCGGGATACCTCGCGGCAGGCCGGAATACCGGCACAGGATCCCGGTCGATCACAATACCGCCTTTGCCTTTCCCACTATCAACCACGGGTGGAGCAATCCCTATCCGCGTTGGGCTATCGACAGTTGTTGGCGTCACTTTGGGAACATCCGGTATCGGTTGCGGTCCTGCTGGTGGCGTAGGTTGCGTATAGCGCACCGGATCCGGAACCATCTTGGGCATGTGGATGTTTTCCACCTTGATAGTCGGCGGGGCTTTTGGCTCTTCATATTGCTGTGAAACCAAAGCGGCCATCAAACTCAGCAACAACAACGTCGCCAGGGCAGCCAAACCAAAGGTGCGGGCGAGATTACCAAAAGGAATGGAGGAAAAACGATCGGCAATGAGGACATCGGCTTTTGAGGAATAAGCTCTATCCATAACACCTCTCCTTATTTTTCTGGGTGTTGTATCGGCAGCAATGCCGCCGGGATTTGGAAAAAGCTGATCAGCCTGATTATTGTTATACACCACCTGATCGCGATTGCAAATAATTCGCAATTACAGGCGGCCATTTCATTAAGTTAGCCTGCACAAATCGAGCTTCACGCGAAGTAATAAAAAAGGCCGCGCATTTCTGCGCGGCCTTTTTCGTCTGAAGCAAGGAGCTGGAGATTAGATCGCCAGCTGCTTTTCGCGCTTCTGCTCAGCTTCCACGTAAGTGATCCACTGATTGGCAAAACGCTTGGAGCGATCGTCCTTGCGGGCTTCTTTCAAAGCTTTCAGGGCTGCGTCGTATTTCTTCAGGTTGGCGTTGGCCATACCCATGACGATATACAACTGGTCGGCTCGCTTGAGCTTGCCCTTCTTTTTCAGTGCTTTGTCAGCTGCCTGCAGGGCTTTCTCGTTCTGGTCCAGATCCAGGTAGATACCGGCCAGACGCGAGTAAATGTCACCCTTGTCGGAAAGCTGTGCAGCTGCCTCAAGCTCCGGAATAGACTTCTGCAGCTCCTGCGCCATCTGGTATGCCTGAGCGAGGGTTTCCAGATTCTTGGAAGTGCGCTTGATCTGCTTCTTGTCCATACCCTGCTTGATCACTTTGGCGCCCTTGAAAGGCATCTCGTGACCCATGTAGAGATAAGCCATATTCAACAGCTCTTTCTCTTTTTCCAGGGCACCGGCAACATAGGCCGCTTCTAGCATGTGCAGCTGGTCTTTCTCGCGCTTCTGTTCACCATACATACCGGACAGCTGCTTGTAGTACTCACCTTTCGGGTAGTGCTTTACCAGCTTCTCCAGGATCTGAGTGACTTTCTTGTAGTCATTGCGATCGAAGTACAGGAACCGCTGCAGTCCGTACCAGTTTTCCTTCGGCACCTTGCCGGCTTTCTCATCCATAGAGACCGCGGTGTTGATGTCCTCAAGCGCCTTGGCCTTATTGTCCATGGAGTAGTAAGCCTGACCACGCAACGCGTAGTCATCGGCAGTCACCTTTTCAGAAGCAGCAAACCACTTGTTCAAGTAGTTCAGTGCATTCGGGAAATCTTCGGTGACGAAGTACAGCTGTGCAATCGTCTTCAGGGTTGCCAGCTCAGTACCAACCGGGATGTTTTCAACACCCTGGGCCAGCACTTGCTTATAGGCATTAATCGCGTCGCGATAACGCTCCATGCTGTAGTAAACGAAGCCGTAGAAGTAGTACATCTGCGCAATTTCATACGCATTGTACTTCGCCTTACCGGCTTCCATGTCGCGCAGTGCTTGCAGGGCAGCAGGCCAGTTTTCCGCATCCGCGGCTTCCTGAACCTTACCCAGCTTCTTGAACACGTTCTCGCGCATGGCAGGCACCTTACGCGTCTTCTGGTTGCTCTGTGCTTCAGCCTGAGCGAACGATGCCTTTACGCCGACAGCTTCCAGCACGGTGACACTGACCGCTGGCGCCAACACCAGGGGCAGCGCGACGGACGTGCGCAGGACGAATTTGGACAAGCCTTTCGCCATGGTCGTCAAATTCATAAGCTTCCCCTTTAGTTCTTCGCCATGTTAAAGCTGATCTTGGTACGCACACCGGGTACTTCGATCGGCTGGCCGTCAACAA
This sequence comes from Microbulbifer sp. ABF4_148, assembly GCF_056158985.1. NCBI lineage: Bacteria > Pseudomonadati > Pseudomonadota > Gammaproteobacteria > Cellvibrionales > Microbulbiferaceae > Microbulbifer > Microbulbifer sp. ABF4_148. The sequence continues at coordinate 1,169,229 of NZ_JBSWUI010000001.1, read as the reverse complement.
CACGCGGCTTGTACTTGTACTTCAACGCGGACTTCATCGCCGCACTATTGAAGATAGTAGTCGGGTTACCCTTACTGGTGTAAGCCTCGACAACGCGCGGGTCACGTACGGAACCATTCTTGGTCACGGTGTACTCGACAATGGCATACCCTTCGATACCGCGCTGGAGCGCGCGACGAGGGTACTGCGGAGCTACCTTAACGATCGGCAGATAATCCCCTTCACTGGCGAAGCCACCGATGCCACCAACACTGATGCTGGCATTGGCGCGCGGCGCCGACATATTGATGGTGTTATCCAGGTTCGGATCATCGAACTCCGGCTCCGGCATTTCCGGCGGCGGAGTTTCCGGCTCGTCGGGTTTGTCCGGCTTGCTGGTGTCGTACTGGGTTTCGATCTTCTGCTCAGGCATGACGATATCGGCAACCTTGATCTGCTCCTCATCGTCAGGCTCAGTCATGTTTGCTTCAATCAGCAGATGCATGGTGAAGATCAGGCCAAAAGTGGTGGCGACTGCCAACCCCCCGGCCCCTGCTAGTCTTACCGGATTCATAGCTGTTAACTCTTCTCTGTCGCGATCGAAACTTTCTCGATACCAACCTTGCTGGCCGACTCGGCGATCAGCTTGATCTTCTCGATACTCGCCTTCTTATCGGGCTGAATTACCAGCCATCCCTTGGGGTTCTCGGCGAAGAGACGCTCCAGGGTGACTTTTACCAGGCGGTCATCGACCTTTTCCTTGGCAATCCAGATTTCGTCATTGTCGTTAATCGCTACCAGTATAGAGGCGGCCTTGAGTTCAGCGGTTGTCGCTTCCGGCTTCAACACGTCGACACCCGGCTCCTTAATAAAAGTCGCGGTGACGATAAAGAAGATCAGCATGATGAACACAACGTCCAGCATGGGCGTGAGGTCAATCGCGCCGGCTTCTTCTTCTGCCGTAGTTTGTTTCTTGCTCATAGCAACTCTCTTTGCGTACGTCCTCGCGAAGCCTGCGACTTCGCGGGAGTATCTGGCTTGGCTATACCTTCTGGGTCACCACAAAGGTGAGACCGTTCAGTCATCGCCTTCGTGGCAGCCTGTGGCGCCTTAATGATCCATCGTGAGATGGTCTTCCAGCAGCTGAGTCTCGCGTTCAGCCTTCCGGGTCAGGTAGGTGTTGGCAAATACGCCTGACAGAGCAGTTACCATCCCAGCCATTGTAGGGATAGTAGCCATGGATACACCACTGGCCATCTGCTTGGCGTCACCACCACCGGTAATCGCGAGCACCTCAAACACGTTGATCATGCCCCAGACCGTACCCAACAACCCGAACAAGGGGGCGAGGGCAACACAGGCCTGGATCATATCCATGTTGTCTTGGATCTTCTCGGATACCCGGGAGATCATCGCTTCACGGATACGATGGGCACTCCAGGATTTGCGCTCGGAGCGCTCTTCCCACTGGTCCATCACACCCTGAACGTCGGTCTTCAACCCCTTGTTGAAGTAGAAGATGCGTTCAAAGATCAGCGTCCACAATACGAAGGTCAGGCAAGCGATCAGAAGCAGTACTGGCCCGCCCGACGCCATAAAGGCGTTGACGGCGGCCCATGCGTCATTCAATGCGTGCATGTTGCCGCCTCCTGTTACTTACGCTCAGCGTTTTCTGCAACGATACCAGCGCTCTGCTCATCCAGGATGTGCAGGATGCGCTTGGCGCGGCCGTTCACGATGGTGTGCAGCAGAACGGTCGGGATCGCAACACACAGACCCAGAACGGTAGTTACCAGTGCAGAGGAGATACCGCCGGCCATTGCCTTGGGATCGCCCGCGCCGAAAATGGTAATCGCCTGGAAGGTGATGATCATACCGGTCACGGTACCCAGCAGACCCAGCAGCGGAGCTACCATGGCGATGATCTTCAGCAGGTTCAGGCCAGACTCGATCGCCGGGCGCTCTTTCAGAACCGCTTCTTCCATCTTCAGCTCGAGGGTCTCGCCGTCGATACCCTTGTTCTCTTCAGCAATCGCCAGAACACGACCCAGCGGGTTGTTGGTGTTCGGGGTGTCGGAGCGCAGCTGGGCATTAACCTTGCTGTTCACACCGGACAGAACGATCAGACGCCAGATGGCCAGGGCCACAGCAAAGAAACCAACGATGGTGATGATCAGACCAACCGGACCACCTTGCTCCCAACGCTCAAACAGGCTCGGGCTGTTAATCATGGCTTTCAGGTAAGAACCACCGGTCGGGCCAGTCGGGTCGATGCCGAAAGGAGAGAAACCAGAGGCTGCGTTCTGCAGATCCATCGCCATGGACAGGTACTTACCGTCAGGCTGGCGGATCAGCTCGGCCATTTTCTGGGATTCCAGCTTTTCCAGGTACTTGCCGTTGGAAACCAGGTTGAAGTTACCAACACGGACAACTTCCTGCTCAACCTGCTCACCGTCAGGCATGATCACAGTGCCGTTGAACTTGACAACCTTACCGGCTTCAACAGTTTCACGCTGCATTTCGTACCACAGACGCTCGATTTCCTCGATGGTCGGCAGCTTGGTCTGGGAGTTCATCTTGGCGATCAGCTGGTCCAGGAACGCTTCGCGACCCGGGTACTGAGCGGAAACCAGAGAACCCTGCAGGTTGGCACGCAGGTCACTGGCAGTAGAAGTCATGTGACCGAACAGCTCTTTCAGGGAGCCCATACGCTCGTTCAGCTGGTCGCGCTTGTTCTGCACTTCCACTTCCTGCTCCTGGTATTTGGCTTCCAGGCGCGCGGAGCGCTGCTCTTCTGCAGTGCGGGTGTTCTCAGCCTGACGCAGCAGGGACTGCTGGTTGGCCTTCTGACGACGGAAGTCTGCTTCGCGCTTTTTGTGCTCGGCAGATTCGGCGATCTTGGAGCCCTGAACCATCTTCAGCAGCTCGTCCAGGGAAGTGGCCTTGTCCTGGGCAACAGCGGAGACGCTGAACAGGCCAGCGGCCGCGACGGAAATTAGGCGCTTGGCGATAGAGGATTTCATTGCGCAGCCTCCGGAGCCGGGATCGGCATGGTCATGATGTCGGTAGTAGCCTGTTTCTTGGCGATCTTGAGGCCCTGCATGATGGCGCGACGGTACTCACCATCGTCGATCTCAACCCAAGCCTTCTGGTCTTTGTCGTAAGCCAGAGAAACTGTGCTGTCAGTGGTCTGGGCAACCAGCGCGATACGGCCGATCTGCAGTACGTTCACTTCGCGATCCTGGCCACCAAGCGGCAGAGTGGTGCGGTAGGTATCGATCTTACGGGCGTATTCAGCCTCGAAGTTGTACAGCTCCAGAATCTGGCGGAACTTCTCCGCAACAGTGATATCAGAGCGGTCCATGTTGTTCTTGACGTTCTCAAGGTTCGCCATGCGCTCTTCGATCTTGAACGGTGCGTCCAGAGCAATGAACTGCTCCAGGCCTTCGAGCATGCGCAGGATCAGCGGCTGGATCTGGCGCTCGATGACGGTGACGTTTTCAATGGACTCGTTCAGGTCGTTGATCACAGCCAGCTGGTTAGCGAGCTGCTTCTCGAGCTGGCGGTTGTACACGCGCAGGCCGTCGATTTCTTTGTTAACAACTTTGAAGTCCTGCAGCAGGCTGCTGGTTTCTTCAGCGATCTTGTCGATACGCTTCTGAGACGCTTGCGCTGCATTGGTTTTCTGCTGGCCTACGGCGAGCACTTTATCAAGAGTATCCGCAGTGGCTACGCTGCCGTAGAGTGCGCCGGCAGACAGCGCAGTGGTCAGCGCCACAGCCATGAATCGCTTGGTTTTCATTAGACCCCCCAGTGGGTTCGATATTTCACAACATGGTCGCGATGAGTTAGCTGCCACAATGCGGTTGGCTTTGGCTTGAAGACAGCTAAGAGCCGCACATTGTAAACAGCCGATTTGATTATTCAAATGCCGTTTGCCAGCACCCTCTACTCTGTGTAGTCAGGTAACAAGCAAGTAACACTTCCGGGTTATATGCACACAATTATGGCGCGCAATTACAGTTCTCTGACCTGCCCTTCCATGAATTCGTTCAAAAAATAGTCCGTTCGATGTTAATTCAACCTGTCGTACTGGACTAAACAGTAGTTGTATTCATCCTTGTCGGAGCGGGAAAAGGCGTTGCGCTCGGTTTCGGACCACCGGTCATCGATTGACGGGAAGAATGCATCCCCCTCGACTTCAGCATCAACTTCTGTGACGTACAGTCGCTGCGCCAGCGGCATGGCCTGGCGATAGATCTCGGCTCCACCGATCACCATCACCTCCGCGCTCCCCTGTGCAACCGCCGAGGCCATCGCCATATCCAGCGCCTCCTGCAGGCTGGTGGCAGAGCGTACGCCTTCGGCCGACCAGTCGGCGTTGCGCGTGATCACAATATTGTCGCGCCCCGGTAGCGGACGCCCGATGGACTCGAACGTCTTGCGCCCCATGACCACAGGTTTCCCCATGGTCACCCTTTTGAAGAATTGCAGGTCGCCCGACAGGCGCCAGGGCAGTGTATTTTCAATACCGATCGCGCCATTGCGCGCGACAGCGGCGATCATCGCCACAGGGATTGTCTTGCTCACTTAGATGGCCACCGGTGCCGGAATATGCGGATGCGCCTCATAGCCGCGCAGCTCAAAGTCCTCGAACTTGAAGTCAAACAGATCCTTCACATCCGGGTTGAGGTGCATGGTGGGGCTCGACAGCGGCGTGCGCGACAGCTGCTCCTCCACTTGCTCCATATGGTTGGAGTAGAGATGGGCGTCGCCGAACGTGTGGATAAACTCGCCGGGCTCGAGATCGCACACCTGGGCGATCATCAGAGTCAGCAGACTGTATGACGCGATATTAAACGGCACCCCGAGGAAGATGTCGGCACTGCGTTGGTACAATTGACAAGACAGGCGCCCATCCGCCACGTAAAACTGAAACAGCGCATGACAGGGCGCCAGCGCCATTTTGCCGGCCCGGGCATTGTCTGCCGGGGAGACGCCCTCATCCGGCAGGTCGGCAGGATTCCAGGCACTCACCAGCAGGCGGCGGGAATCCGGGCGGGTTTTCAGCTGCTGTAACAGCTCCTTGATCTGGTCGATATGGCGGCCATCGGCAGTAGGCCAGGACCGCCACTGGTGACCATAGACCGGACCCAGGTCGCCTTCTTCCGTAGCCCAGCCATCCCAGATGCTCACACCGTTTTCTTTCAGGTAAGCGATGTTGGTGTCACCATTCAGGAACCACAGCAGCTCATGGATGATGGAGCGCAGGTGGCACTTTTTGGTGGTCACCAGGGGAAACCCCTTGGCGAGGTCAAAACGCATCTGATAGCCGAACACGCTGGTGGTGCCGGTGCCGGTCCGGTCACTTTTGAAAGTGCCGTTGTCACGCACATGGCGCATGAGATCGAGGTATTGCTTCATCTATATATGTGTCTGTGTCAATCTTTTCAGTCAGATAAATCAGGCGCTACTGCCGGCCTGCTGCATCCGGCCACCCGCCAGCGGCTGGGTCCGGTAGCTCCACACCAGAATCGCCAGCCCCGCGAGCACCATCGGAATACTCAGCAACTGACCCCGGGTCATCCAGCCGAACAGGTCAAAACCAATGTGGCCATCCGGCTCGCGCACAAACTCCACCAGGAAGCGGAATACGCCATACAGGGTCAGGAACAGGCCGCCGACCGCCAACCTGGGGCGGGGCTTGCTGGAAAACCACCACAGCACGGCAAACAGCACCACACCCTCGAGGAAGGCCTGGTAAAGCTGCGAGGGATGTCGCGCCAATTGCTCGGGATCCCGCGGAAACACCATGCCCCAGGGGCCATCGGTTTGGCGCCCCCACAATTCCTGGCCAATAAAGTTACCCAGGCGTCCCAGGCCGAGGCCAATCGGTACCAGAGGGGCGACAAAATCGATCAGGTCAGGAAAAGTAGTGCCAATCTTGCGGGCATACAGCACCGTCGCCAGCATCACGCCAATCAGGCCGCCGTGGAAGCTCATGCCACCCTCCCAGACCCGCAGGAAGGAAAGAGGGTCTGACGCAAGTTCCGGCAGGTTATAGAAGAACATGTAACCGACACGCCCACCGATCACCACGCCGAGCGCACAATAGAGAATCAGGTCTTCGACTTCATCCTTGATCACCGGCGTCCACGGTTTCGCAGAACGCCGCACCGCCAGCCACCAGGCCGCGACAAATCCGGCGAGGTACATGAGTCCGTACCAGTGCACCTGTAAAGGTCCCAGTGAAAACGCCACCGGATCGATTTGAGGGTATGTCAGCATGGAAGGCCCGCTAGAATCGACAAAGCGCGTATTATGGTGGCAAAGGCCATGCCGGTGCCACCGTCAGGCTCGCCGAATCGGGAATAAACCATGTGCCTCCTGCTGTTTGCCTACCGGGTCCACCCCCAGTATCCACTGCTGCTCGCCGCCAATCGCGACGAATTCCATCAGCGTCCCACCGAAGCGGCAGCACCCTGGCCGCAAACCGCCATGGTGGCAGGCAAGGACCTGGAGGCCGGAGGTACCTGGGCAGGGGTCGCTCCCGGCAGAGTCGCCGCGGTCACCAATATCCGTGAACCACAGATGCCAGACCCGGCATCGCCTCGCTCACGCGGCGATATTCCCCGGGACTTCCTGCTCGGGGATAGCACCCCGAGTGCGTTCGCAGACAGCCTACCGGCGCAGCGCTTCCGCGGCTTCAATGCCCTGTTGTTTGACTTCCGCCGCTCCGAACTGATGTGCGCCGGCAACCGCCACCAGCCTTTCGCGTTTACCCCCGGAGTGCACGGCATCTCCAACGGAGCCCCCGACGCTCCCTGGCCCAAAGTCCGCAAGGGTTCCGCGAAGCTGGCCGCCCTGGTCAGGGCGATCGACGGCACCGTGACGCCCGGCAATTTTGTCGACCCGGCGCTGGACCTGCTGCGGGACGATGCGCTGGCGCCGCGTTCCGAGCTACCGATGACCGGGGTTCCGCCAGCGCTGGAACGGGCACTCTCACCACTCTTCGTGCACATCCCTGCCAACAGCCACGCGGCCATGCCCACCGGTCCTTACGGAACCCGGGCAAGCACACTGGTCGCGGTCGACCAAAATGGCGGTATCCAGTTCTGGGAGCAGGCCTATACCGCGAACCGACAACCGGGACCCATGCGTCACTTCACCCTCGACGCGCCCTGACGCCCGCAACAGGCCAGATGTCACCTCTAGCGCTGTCACTTACCGTGAAATGATTCTGATGCCAAGCAAATCCCGGATTTGTTGCCATACTTAGTTTCACGGGTGCAGCCATGTTGATATACGCGCAACATCGACAGCTTCACCCCGTCTAAATAAGGAAGGTCGCGCGGGATGCAAGACACGGGAGAACCGTCGATTAGGCACAATCGACGCATAACAGCAGCGGTTCCCCACAGGTTGGGAAGGTATGAACGATCTGGCGTCCTGCGTGCCCAAGATAATGTGGCACGACGGGCCCTGTAGCATCGCTGAGGTACCATGTCGTATTTCAACCCCGAACGTCGTAAACGCAAGTCCATTCTGCCGATGATATTCCTCGGCGGGCTGTGCTTTGCCACCCTGTTTTACGCTTTTACCGCAAACCAGCAAACGGTTCCGGTCCTGCCGGAAAATGCCGTGCGACCGCACCTGGTGCGCTGGCTCGTGGACAACCCGGAATCCTGGCCCGCGCAGGACCCGATCTTTAACCCTGCCGCCGTGCGACGTATCTATGAACGTACGGATTACCGGTTGTTGTGGTTCGACAACTACAGCTTGAGCGATACCGCCAACGACCTGCTGAAACAGCTCACTGCGTCCAGCTCGGGCAACCCCAGCAGCATGGTCGATTACCGCTATCACCTGGGCTATTTCGACCGAACGCTGCGCGACACCCCCCAGCGCCTGCAGATGGCCGCGGTACTCGACGTACTGCTGACCGACGCCTTCGTATCCTACGCACAGGATACCCAGCTGGAGAAAATGGCGCCGAAAGCCCGCCCGAAGCGCAATATCACGCCAGTGCACCACGATGATGGCGGCTTTGCCCTCGCGGGCTACACCCCGGGACGTCAATCGGATTATTCCGGGCGCAAGTACTTCCGCGGGTACAACCGTGACTACAACCGCAACGGTCGCTCGACCTCGAGCCGCGACCTGGCGACCCCGCCGCGCTATTACCGCAGCCAGCAGCAACGCGGCCTGCCGCCCCGCTATAACCTGCGCAACCAGAATCGCAGCAGTTATGGCCGCAACGGCAGCCAGCGCAACAGCTACAACCAGCGCAGTTATCCGCAGCAACGCCACTACTCCCAGCAGCGGGACTATTCGCGGCGGGACTATACGCGGCGCTACTATGGCTCCAACAGCGCCTCGCCCTCCAATGGCAGCGAGGGTCCATACATCCCCGATAACAAGCCATTTGGCAGTGATTCCGCGGCTTTGCGCGAGGAACTGGCACGCTATCGCAACATCGCCGCCAGTGGTCGCTGGCGCCCGCTGCCGGCCGGTCCGGCGATGACCATCGGCGCACGCCACGCCCATGTACCCCTGGTGCGCAATATGCTGGCGCTGTACGGGGATTACCGCACCTATGGTGGCGAGGCCAACAGCAACCGCTTTGACCGTCGCCTGCACGAAGCCGTCGTGCGCTTCCAGCGCCGCCACGGACTGAAACCCGACGGCATCGTCGGGCGCCAGACCCGCGCGCGCATGAACCTGTCTCCTACGGCACGCGCGCTCATCATCGAGAAGAACATCCGCCGCCGCGACAAGCTGCCGGCCAACCTCGGCGACCGATTTATTCAGGTCAATATTCCCGAGTACCGCCTGCACTATGTCGAGCAGGACCGGGTGCGGCTATCGATGAACGTGGTGGTGGGCAAAAAGCAGCACGCCACTCCAGAACTGACCACTCGTGTCAGCCGGGTCGTGTTCAACCCGACCTGGACCGTACCGCGCAGTATTCTGGTCAAGGAGATCCTCCCCAAGGCCCGCAGCAATCCGCACGGTATGGAGCGTATGGGCTATCGGGTCGTGAGCGGCAAGGGTGAGCACCTGCCACTGACCCCGAAGAACCTCTCTGCGGCTCAGGCGGGCTCCTACCTGATGCGCCAGAAAGGGGGGAGGAAAATATCCTCGGCCGGGTGAAGTTTGAAATCCCCAACAAGGACGACATCTACCTGCACGATACCCGCGCGCGTAGCCTGTTTGAGCTGACGGATCGCGGCTATAGCCACGGCTGTGTCCGCCTGGAGAAACCCCGCCACCTGGCTGAAGCACTGTTGAGCCCCCAGGGTGACTGGGACCAGTGGCGCATCAACCAATTGACGGTCGGTGACGAAACGACAGACGTACGCATGGAGCGCAATGTGAAGGTCTATCTCACTTACTGGACTGCCTGGGTAGACGGGGCCGGAGAGCTGCATTTCCGTCCGGATATCTACAGCAAGGATGGCCTGGAGGCGAACCAGTTCTGACCCGAATGATCAGCCATTCTCAACGTGACCCGTGGGGCGCCCGCCTACTCGCGCGCGGCGCCCCGCGACAACCACCCCGCCAAGCCTTGCCAGCCGTGGTTTATACCCTGAAAACAGGTCCCGTCTGACGCCGCATTACCCAATGATATAGGCGCAATCCGCACAGCAAGCTACCAATACGAGAGTTAACCCGCCCAATTGTCTCTCGGGGGTAGTTATGGGTTCCAACCTCGTTCAGCCGCATCATCACAGTCTCGCCAGCGGGCTCGGTCTCGCTACTTTGACGTTTTTCCTCGCCGTTTCGGCGCAATCCTCGCCGATTGTCGCCAAAGCCGCCGCTGCATCGACCACCGGCAAACCGGTCGCCGACGCGGGGACAGCGCCCCCACTCGGTGCAGACCCTTTCCTGCCTTTTGGTCGCCAGCATGTATTGATGCAGGAAGAGCTGACCCGCTACCAGACTCTGGCCGAATCCGATCTCTGGCAGCCTCTCCCCGCCGGCGGCTCACTGGCGCCGGGTGCGCGCGACCCGCGGGTACCCGCCCTGCGCAGCCTGCTCATGCAGTACGGGGACTTCGACATGAGCGATCACACGGATGACGCCGCAGCCCCCGACGCCTACGACGCTCGCCTGGTGGAGGCAGTACGTCGCTTCCAGCGCCGCAACGGGCTGAAAGCCACCGGGCTCGTGGACAATGCGACGCGCGCCCGCCTGAATACACCGCCCGAACGCCATGCGCGGATCCTGTCCGCCAACCTGGCGCGCCTGCAATACATGCCGCGGGAGTTCGGGCCGCGCTTTATCCTGGTGAATGTGCCGGAATATCGTCTGCGCCTGATGGACGATGGTGAAGAGCAATTCAGCATGCGCGTTGTGGTCGGCAAACCCAAACATGCCACCCCGCAAATCGCCACGCGTATGACCCGCATGGTGTTCAACCCCATCTGGCGGGTACCGCCCAGCATTGCTCTCAAAGAGCTGCTGCCCAAAGGCGGCGCCAGCCTGTCCGCCAATGGCTATCACCTGGTCAATCACCGCGGTCGCTCCATTCCCTTCACCCGCGGCAATATTTCTGCCATCCGCCGCGGTAAAGCCATGCTGCAGCAAAAAGGCGGTCCGGGTAATGCACTCGGTCGGGTCAAATTTGTGATCCCCAATCACCATGCCATTTTCCTGCATGACACCAACAGCAAGCATCTGTTTCGCAAGCCGGAGAGGGCCTTCAGCCACGGCTGTATCCGCCTCGAAAAGCCGATGGAGTTCGCCCGCCTGATGCTGGCAGAGCAGAATGCCTGGAGTGACGAGCGCATCGCGCGCTATCTGGGCACGCAGCGCACCCGCAGCGTGTCACTGAAAGAGACGATCCCCGTATACATTGCCTACTGGACCGCCTGGATCGATAGCGATGGCGCGTTGCGCTTCCATACCGATGTGTATGGACGCGACGACAGGGCCTCCATGGCAACCAGGGAGTAACTGCGATGAAGTGCGCCCTGCTCAGACACTTATTGCCCGCACGGGGCACCGGCCCCTGGCTCGCACTGGCGCTGTGCGCCGGCGGCGTCCACGCCACCCCAGTCTCTGATCCCACGAGCCTGGCACAAGCACTGCGACAGGAAGCACAGCGCTACCGTGCGCTCGTGCCTCGCTGGGAACCCCTGCACTTGACACGTTCCTTGCGCCCCGGCGAAAAGAGTGAAGCGGTCGCACAGCTGCGCCGCCAGCTGCAGCTGTACGGTGACTATCGGGGCTTGCCGGGGCCGCTCTCTGCGCCACAACAGGATCTGCTGCGCTATGACGCCGGCTTGCAGCTGGCGGTTGAAAGCTATCAATACCGTCATGGTCTCCCGGTCAACGGTATTGCCGGTACCGAAACCCTGCGGGAGCTGGCCGTTTCCCCGCAGCAACGGGCCCGCCAGCTCGAACTGAACGCCGATCGCTGGCAAAAGCTACCCAGCAAGAAAGAAAGTCGCTACATCCTGGTCAACGTGCCGGAATATCACCTGCACCTGGTGGAAGACGGACAGATCACACTCAGTATGAAGACGGTGGTGGGCAAGACCAGCTCGCGCACACCGGATATGAAAGGCCGCATCACCAATATTGTGTTTAACCCGACCTGGACCGTGCCGCGCAGCATCCTCCTGACCGAACTACTGCCCAAAGCGCGCAACAATCCCGAGGCCATGCACAACCGCGGCTATCGCGTGGTTGCCTATCGCAGTGGCAAAACGGCCCTCATCTCCGACGACAGCCTCTCGCGTGCCGCGCGCGGCAAAGCGACGCTGCGGCAAATCAGTGGCGCCGGCAATTCACTCGGCCGGGTCAAGTTTGTGTTTCCCAACCGCCAGGCCATCTTTCTGCACGATACCCAGGCCCAGAGCCTGTTCTCTCATCCCCGCCGCGCCTACAGCCACGGCTGTGTGCGTCTGGAACAACCTGAAGAGCTCGCCTATGCGCTGCTGGATGAGCAGGGCTGGGACCGCACCCGGGTCGCGCAGGCCACAACCGGCAGTGAACCGGTGAACATTCGTATCGAGAAACCCGTGCGCCTGTTTATCACCTATATGACGGCCTGGCTTGGGCGCGATGGCAAGATTCACTTCCGTCCGGACATCTACCATCGCGACCGGCCCGGCGCAGATTAGTCACACCAAAACGCCCCCATCGGTCCTCAGAGAGGCGCCAAACCGACACACACCACCGGGCTATCGGCCCTCAGCCCCCACCAGCGCCGGGGTCACCCCGGCTACCCGCCGGTTTATGCCCTAAAAACCCGTATTTGGAACTGGCCAGTCGAAGAAAAATAAAGTTTTGGCCGAATTTAACGAATGACAACGCTGTCTTATCCCGGCACCACAAACCGGCTGAAACACGACTGTTTCACGGCGTTTTCCGGTAGCACATTGGGAAATCTTTCCAAGATTGTTTTGCGATTCTTTTGTTATGACGCACTTCGGGTTTGTAACAACTGGTTATTTTTTGTACATTTAATCCCGTGCTCAACGACGCCACGGCGACCGAGAGACACAAAGAGATACACACTACGAGAGGCGGAAATAGGGTATGAAGAATCTTTCTAGACGCCGGTTCCTGGCTGTGACCTGTGCAACTGCAGCTGCTGTGAGCGCCGGCCCGACTTTTGCGAAAGTTGGAAATGCTCGCACTTTGAAAATGCGCAACCTGCACACCGGTGAACGGCTGAACGCCTCTTATTGGTCTGGTGGCGACTATGACAGCGCTGGTCTTAAGCAGTTCAACCGACTGCTGCGTGACCACCGCGCCAACGAAGTGACGCGCATGGACCCGAAGCTGTTTGACATCGTCTACAAGCTGAAGGAAAAACTGAACTATAACGGTGAGGTAGAGATTATCTCCGGTTATCGTTCCCCGAAGACGAACGCCAAGCTGCGTGCAGCTGGCCGCGGTGTAGCCCGCCGCAGTTACCACACCCGTGGTATGGCACTGGATATCCGCATGCCGGGTGTACCGCTGTCTAAACTGCGCAAGGCTGCGCTGGAACTGAAGGCTGGTGGTGTGGGTTACTACCCGAAGAGTAACTTCGTCCACGTAGATACTGGCCCGGTTCGTCGCTGGTAACAGCGGCCTACCGCAACCGATCACAAACCCCGGCCCAGGCCGGGGTTTGTCGTTTCAGGGACAAGCTCATCGTCCCGCCGGCGCCGCGCCCGGTTACCCCTCAACCGGCATAGACACCGGAGTCATATCCTCTTCACTGGCCTGCAGCACCTCCGCACCGGACATCAGACTGGCAATGTCTTCCAGCAGGTCGCGAGCCTGACCAAGCTGCTTGATTTCGGCCAACTCAATCGGATCCTCCATCCCCAGCAGCAGCGCGTCGAGCTGGGCAAACTTACTGGCCAGTAGCTCACCGTGGCGCTCATCCAGCAGCAGCGCTGCCAGTCCAGAGCCCTCCGCAGGCAACCAGCTGTCCTTCAGGGAGGTCAACATCGCCAGAATAGCGACCTTGGAATCACCAGAACGGCTACTCTCCACATCACTTTCCGAGCTCTCCGGTATGCGCCGCAGCAGCTCTTCATCGATTAACGCCAGGTGACTGGCGCGTATTTGCTGCATACGTGCCAGCGGGTCCAGGGCGAGAAAGTAGCGGGAAAGATCGTTGGCGCTGAACGGCAGGCGGCGGGCCAGCCCGTTAAAATCTTCGACCATTCCCTGGGCAATGAGTCGCGTCAGTTCACGGCGACGATTCGCTGACTGCGCCGCCGGCGCCTCACCCCCGGCTTTGGCGACGAACTGGTCGGGCGCACGCTCACTGGTTGGGCCCCACAGCATAATCTCCAGGGCATGGAACCCCGTGCAGGCCTCTTCATGCGCCGTCAGCCGGTGCTGCCGACGCAAGTTAGCCAGGGTCAGCTCGATGGCCGTATCGTTGACGATCCCGCTATCGGAATAGCCCGGTACCGTATCCAGATAGCCTGGCTGGACCGGCCAGCTATTCAGGGCCAGCAGCCACCCGCGCCCCTCGTCGGCGAGTTCCGGCGGCGCAAACGCGAGCTTCACCGCGGGTAACGCGGCAGAGAAAGCGCGATGCGCATCGAGCCAGGCCAGCTTGGCCGATTCCAGGGTGTCTTCGCTGGGCTGCTGCATGAGGGTCGCCACGGCGCGATCGAGACTTTCGACCGCCGCGCGGGCATCCGCCACCTGGGCTTCTCCGACCTGCCAGACCTGCTTGGAAAACGCCTCCGCTGCGGCGCGATCAATCTTTGCCGCAGGCATCGTGCGTTCCCGCTCCGGCTGCGCGGCTTTTTCCTGTTCACAGCCCGCCAGCGCCAAGACCGCGCAAGCGCCAATGAATACCCGGCGCGCCATACCCAATACTGACTTCACTCTCGCCCCCAATTCTGCCCCAAAGGTACGTTCCGACACTGTCAGGCCTCTTCCCGCAAACTGATCACCGGCCACCCACGGGTCTGCGCTTCCACACGGAGCCGATCGTCGGGATCTACCGCGACGGGATACTGCACCAGCTCCAACAGCGGCAGGTCATTAATCGAATCACTGTAGAACCACTTGTCCATCGCGCTGAAACCGGGGTTGTGTGCCAGCCACTGGCGCAGCCTCAGCACTTTGCCCGCCTGAAAACAGGGTTCCCCGGAAACACGTCCGGTGAACCGGCCATCCACTTCCTCGGGCTCTGTCGCCAGCAGGGTGTCTACGCCCAGACGCGCGGCAATCGGTTCCACCACAAAGCGATTGGTGGCGGTGATAATCATGATGTGGTGCCCCTGGCGACGGTGCTTGTCGATCAGGGATTCCGCGGCAGGCAACCAGATCTCTTCAATCACGTCCTGCATAAACTCACGCTGCAGCGCGTTCAGCTGGCCCCGGGAAATCTGCGCCAGCGGCTCGAGCGCAAAATCAAGATAGGCGAAGATATCCAGCTCACCGCGCTTGTACTCTTCGTAGAAGCGGTCATTGGCAGAGCGAAAGCGCTCACCGTCCACATGCTCACGGGCCACCAGAAACTCGCCCCAGGCGTGGTCACTGTCACCGCCAATCAACGTGTTGTCCAAGTCAAAAATCGCCAGCTGCACTGCTATCTCCCTGATTAACTATAGGTGCCCAACGAAACTTTTGCCGCCAATGCCACCGGAATTCGGCCCACATTATGCGGCGCCCAATTTTACCCTGCCGGGAACTCCTTCACAGGATCCGGTTCACTGAATTGCCGTGACACCCTCCACTGTGGAACAATGCCAGCAAGCGTGCGCGGCAACAGGCCGCGCAACCAAAGCATATGAGGACGGCATTTTGGGCGACGGCAAGGTTACACCTGCCGGGCGTAAAAATCGCCGCCGATCCGCCAAACAGTCCAACCGTGGCAACAGCGACAAGCGCAAAGGCCGCGGTGACAACAGCAGTAATATCGACGCAGAGGGCTTTCGCCCCAACGTCGGCATCATTGTCCTGAACGCCCGCGGGCAGGCCCTGTGGGCGCGGCGCATCGGCGGCAAAGACGCCTGGCAGTTCCCCCAGGGGGGTATTAATCCCGGCGAGTCTCCGGAACAGGCCCTGTATCGCGAGCTGTACGAAGAGGTCGGGCTGACCCGCGATCAGGTCAGCATGATCGCCTGCACCCGCGGCTGGCTGCGCTACCGTTTACCGCAGCGACTCGTTCGTGTGCGCTCTGAGCCCCTGTGTATTGGCCAGAAACAAAAGTGGTACCTGCTCAAGCTGGAAGCGCCGGAGAGCGCCATCAGTTTTGATAACGGTTATAAACCCGAGTTTGATCACTGGCGCTGGGTCAGCTACTGGCACCCGCTGGAGAAAGTGGTCAACTTCAAGCGCGAAGTCTACCGGCGCGCGCTGACCGAACTGGCGCCGCAGCAAATCCAGATGGAAAAACGCTGGCTGCGTGCACAGCAGGCAGGTGGCGATCCCGTTTCGTCCCAGTGACAGCGGGAAATCAGTGAAGCAGGCGGTAATTGGCCGCCCAAGGAGAGGAAGGCCTTTTGCTCGGATCTCTGCGCAGTATCGTTCAGGAAGTTAACGCCGCGCGCGACTTGCCCGCCGCTCTCGACATTATTGTGAGCCGTGTCCGCGAGTTTATGCACACGCGCGTTTGCTCGGTTTATCTGCGCGACAACCAGAGTGACTCCTTTGTACTGATGGCCACCCGCGGCCTCAATGAAGATGCCGTCGGGCAGGTCCACCTTGCCCTCGGGGAAGGGCTGGTTGGCAGCGTGGCCAACCGCGAAGAACCCATCAACCTGGAACGGGCCGAAGCCCACCCCGCCTACCAGTATTTCCCCGCCACCGGCGAAGAGCGCTTCAGCGCCTTCCTCGGCACGCCGATTATCCACCACCGAAAAGTACTGGGTGTCCTGGTAGTACAGCAGGCCGAGCAGCGTCGCTTTGACGAGGGCGAAGAGGCCTTCCTGGTGACACTGTCGGCGCAGCTGGCGGGGGTCATCGCCCACGCCGAGGCCACCGGCGCGCTCGCCGCCATCGGCCAGCAGCGCCACGAGGCCAAATTTACCGGGCAGGCGGCCTCACCCGGTGTCGCCATCGGTCGCGCCCACATCGTCGCACCAACCGCCAGCCTGGCTACCGTACCCTACACCTGCTGCATGGATGTCGATGCGGAACTGGCGCTGTTTCATCAGGCACTCGCCAATGCTCGGGACGAAATTCGCGCTGTTGGTGAGCGCCTCAAGAATGACCTGAACCGCGAGGAGCGGGCGCTGTTCGACGCCTATATCAGCATGCTCGACGATACCTCCGTCGCCGTTGAGGTCTGCGAGCGTATTCGCAACCAGCAATTGTCTGCGGGACGCGCCTGGGCGGAAGTCATGCTGGAACACGTGCGTCGGTTTGAGGCCATGTCAGACCCTTACTTCCGCGAACGCGCTGCGGATGTGCGCGACCTGGGTTCGCGTGTACTCACTCACCTGCATCAGAAGCAGCACAGCGAGCGGGATTTTTCTGACAACACCATTCTGGTGGGCGAGGAACTCACCGCGGCCATGCTCGCCGAAGTACCCCGGGAGAAATTGATCGGCCTCGCATCGGTCAAAGGTTCCGGCAACAGCCACGTTTCCATTATCGCCCGGGCCATGGGCCTGCCCGCGGTGATGGGTGCGCAGGAATTTCCCTACGAGCGAATCGATGGGGCCGACCTGGTGCTGGACGGATATCGCGGCGAACTCTATGTGCATCCCGGTGCCGAACTTCGCAAACGCTACGACAGCATCGTCGAAGAAGAGCGCGAGCTCGCCAGAAACCTCGATCACCTGACCGACCTGCCGGCAGAAACCGCCGACGGACATCGCGTGCGCCTGTGGGTGAATACCGGACTGATGGCCGATGTTGTGCGCTCGCTGGAGCGCGGCGCCGAAGGGGTGGGCCTCTACCGTACCGAAGTCCCCTTCCTGCTACGCGACCGCTTTCCCTCCGAAGAAGAGCAGCGGGAAATCTACCGCGAACAGCTCGAGGCCTTCGCACCGCGACCGGTCACCATGCGCACCCTCGACATTGGCGGCGACAAGGCGCTGGCCTACTTCCCCATTGAGGAAACCAACCCGTTCCTCGGCTGGCGCGGTATCCGCGTGACGCTGGACCACCCGGAGATTTTTCTCGGCCAGGTGCGGGCCATGATGAAAGCCAGTGTCGGGCTGGACAACCTGCGCATCATGCTGCCCATGATCAGCGGCGTGGGCGAGGTAATCGCCGCCCGCAATCTGGTGGAACGCGCTCACTCTGAACTGCTCGACGAGGGCTACCAGATCGGCATGCCACCGCTCGGTGTCATGATCGAAGTGCCCTCGGCGGTGTACCAGGCCCGCGAGCTGTCCGCGCTGGTGGATTTCATTTCCGTGGGCAGCAATGACCTGACCCAGTACCTGCTTGCCGTGGACCGCAATAACAGCCGCGTGGCGGACATCTACCACTCCCTGCATCCGGCCGTATTACGCGCGCTTAAAGAAGTCGTGGATGCGAGCCACGCGAGCCGGACCAAAGTGGGGATCTGCGGTGAACTGGCGGGAGACCCGGGTGGCGCCCTGTTGCTGGTTGCCATGGGCTACGACGTCCTGTCGATGAGCGCGACCAACCTGTTGCGGGTCAAGGCGGCCTTACGCGCGGTCAGCAAAGCCGATACCGATCAGCTGCTGGATCAGGTGCTGCAGATGCAAAGCCCCGAAGATATCGAGGAAACCCTGCGCAATTACCTGAAAAATGCCGGGCTCAAGTCTCTGCTGCAACCGACTGAGCACAGCTGACCACTCGCGCAGATCTCCCCTGCATACTTTTCCCGGCATAAAAAAACCGCGCGGTTGAAACGCGCGGTTTTCTCATTCCAAGCCGCGACAAGCAGCTTGCGAAAGCACTCAGCTCCCTGAACCCAATCAGCCTTCGTCGGCTTCCGCCTGGTAGGCCTCTGCATCCAGCATCGCGTCCAGCTCGCTGACGTCGCTGGGCTTCACGCGGAAAAACCAGCCATCGTCATACGGTGAGGAGTTGACGGTTTCCGGCGCATCTTCCAGCGCTTCGTTCACCGCCACGACTTCACCGGAAACCGGAGAATAAATGTCACTGGCCGCTTTAACGGACTCAACGACACCCGCCTCTTCACCGGCGGCAACGCTGGCACCCACTTCCGGAGTCTCGACATACACAACGTCACCCAGGGCTTCCTGAGCGTGATCACTGATACCGACTGTGACGGTGCCATCTGCTTCCAATCGCGCCCACTCGTGACTGGAAAGGTACTTCATCTCTTTGCGAACTTCGCTCATTCTGGAATCCCTCGATCTAAGCTTCTGAATTTGTTGAGCTGCCCCTGGGCTGGCGCGCGATGATAGCGCCTAAAGCCCCCTGCATGCCAATGGCATCGGCACCCGCTGACTGACGCCAAAGTCAGACCAGGGATTTACCGTTGCGTACGAAACTGGGCTTGGTCACTCTGACCGGCACCTGCTTCTTGCGAATTTCCACCTGGGCGGTTTCTGCCACCGTGGCCGGCACCCGTGCCATGGCAATGGAAAAGCCCAGCGTCGGAGAAAAGGTGCCACTGGTGATGATTCCGGGGGTATCGCTGCCATCGACGGTAACCGGCTGGCCCGCGCGTAACACGCCGCGCTCTTCCAGTACCAGGCCGACGAGCTTTTCGGCGACGCCCGCCGCTTTCTGTGCTTCGAGTGCACTGCGACCGATAAAGTCGCGATCTTCCGGCTGCCATGCCACCGTCCAGGCCATATTGGCGGCCAGTGGTGAGGTCTCATCGTCCATTTCATGGCCGTAGAGGTTCATACCGGCTTCCAGTCGCAACGTATCGCGGGCTCCCAGACCACACGGGGCGACCCCGGCCTCCGCCAGTGCCTGCCAGAACCCTTCGGCATCATCGGCGGGCAGCATGATTTCCACCCCGTCTTCTCCGGTATAACCGGTACGCGCCACAAACCAGTCTCCGCGCGCGACGCTCTGAAAGGGGGTCAGGCCGTCGATCAGGGCCGTCCAGTCAAGCCCCAGCACTTCCTTGACCTTGTCCATGGCCTCGGGCCCCTGGATCGCCACCATCGCCAGTTCGGGACGCTCTTCCAGCGTCACACCAAATTCCGCCGCCTGACGGTTCATCCAGACCAGGTCCTTTTCGCGGGTCGCGCAGTTCACAACCACGCGATAACCCGGGTCAAGCAGGTAAACGATCAGGTCATCGATGACCCCACCCTGCTCATTCAACATCCCGGTGTACAGCGCCTTGCCGGGCTTGCCATCCAGCTTGGCCACATCATTGGCGAGCAGCTTGCGCAGGTAATCCCGCGCGCGCTCACCAACAACATCCACGACGGTCATATGGGAAACATCAAACATTCCCGCGGCGGTACGCACCTTGTTGTGCTCTTCCAACTGCGAACCATAATGCAGCGGCATATCCCAGCCACCAAAGTCCACCATCTTGCCACCCATGGCAACGTGCGCGTCATACAGAGCGGTTTTGTTTCCCATCACCCATTCTCATTTCAGCAATTCGAAAGCGGCGTATTCTAACGAGCGCACCGCCACACTGACCAGATGCCGATCTCCTGCAAGCCTAGCAGCCTGCGAGATGAAACACTGCTTCGCTCTCGCTCCGCCGACAAAGATGCGGAAGACTCGCTTTGGTCGACACCAACTGACGGCCACCACCCTGTGCGGGCGGGGTTCTCAACCTTCCTTATCGGGCTTGTCCGGCTTCTCTGGCTTTTCCTGCTGCGCCGTCCCCTCTGCGGTGCGGGGATCCGACTCCTCGCCGCCATCTGCGATGGTGTCCGCCGATTCATCGTGTACTTTGAGTCCGTAGCGCTTTGATCGCCAGCGCCACAGGCGCTTGGCCAGCTCCTGACGGTCTGGCGTCTTGTCCGCCTCGTCGACGATCTCTTCCCCCAACAGGGTTTCGAGCAAATCTTCCAGAGTGACCAGTCCCTCCAGACGCCCATATTCATCGATCACCGCACTGATCTGCACGCGCCGGGCCAGCATCTTCTGGAACGCCTGATAAATTGTGGCGGTTTCCGGCAACATCAACATGTCTCGACGGAAACTGGACAGGCGCTCGTCGGTAGCGCCGCGCGCATAGGCCAGCATCAAATCTGCCTTGAGCACAAAACCGACAACGCAATCGGGGTCCTGCCGCTCGTAAATGGGAATCCGGGAAAAACGGCTTTTTTCCAGTTCCTCATAAGCGTTGCCGAGCGTGTCCTCCTGGGAGAGGGAAAACACTACCGTCCGCGGTGTCATCACTTCCCGGACGGAGTGATCGCGCAGGGTAAAGAACAGGTTGCGCAGGATGCTCGATTCCCGCTGTTCGAGCTGTCCCTCTTCCTCGCCCAGCTGTGCCATGACCGCAAACTCTTCGCGGCTGAAGCCCGTCAGGGTCGGGCCGTGGGCGAGCCCCTTGGTCATCCACTCGGACATCTTTACGAAGGGGTACAGAATCCAGACCAGAAAGCGCAATACGTAAGCGGTTGGCGGCGCCAGCTGACGCCAGTAAACCGCGCCGAGGGTCTTCGGAATGATTTCGGAGAAAATCAGAATAAGCAGGGTCAGAATGGCGGAAATCAGGGTGATGTACTGATTGCCAAAAACGGCCTGTGCCTGCGCGCCGGCCCCCGCCGCACCGGCCGTATGCGCCACCGTATTGAGCGTGAGGATCGCCGCCAGCGGCGCATTGATATCGTCTTTCAGTTTGCGCAGCAATGGACCCGCGCGATGTCCCTCCCGCTCCATCAGGCTCACATAGGGTCGCGTCACACTGAGAATGACCGACTCAGCGATCGAGCACAAAAAGGAAAAGCCCAGCGCGATCAGGACATAAATAATCAGCATTACCATGACGGGTATGCCCTCTGTGTATCGATAATCATTATTTTATTCCGCCCTCTTTTGCCGATGTGCCGGTGAGAAACGACGGCGCCCGCCACACGCGACATAGAACACCGCCATTAACATTCCAGCGATAAAACCACCCACATGCGCCGCGTTCGCCACCCCCACTCCAAACACCAGGGTGATCAACCCACTGGCACAGAGCAGCAGCCAGCCAACGGCAACCAGCACGAGGCCCTGCGGGATGTCATGCCAATCCTGGCAACTGCGCTGCATCACAAATACCGCCCCCACCAGCGCATACACCACACCGGACATGCCGCCAAAAGGGGTATTGGGCTCCCACGCGTACTGCAGCAAATTGGACGCAATGCCACCGACCAGCACCAGCAGGGCAAACGCCAGGGTGCCCGCGCGCGCCTCCAGGGGCCGCCCCAGAATCCACACCCCCAGGGCATTGAATAGTGCATGCGGCAACGAGAAGTGCACCAGTGCCGGCGTCCACAAACGCCAGTATTCCCCCTGGCCCAGATGCCAGGCCAGCGAAGAATTTGCCCAGCTAAAATCGGCAGCCCGATTGGGGAAAATCATCACCAGCTCCCGAAACCCCTCCTGTCGCAACAACAGGAACCCGACAATGCACGACACTGCCAATAGCAGTGAAAGCGGCGTGCGCATTAAAGGCCAGCTGGGAGGTAAGTAGGCCCTTACATTTTTTGCGGAGGGGGATTCAGCGGCGGCCGCTGGATGCGACGCATCCCCCGCTGCACCACCAGTACTGATATGGACATCGTCCCCCTGATTGACCGCCCGGGGTTCGATACGCAACGCAGACAACTCAAGCTCACCGGCAAGCCAGCTATCCAGCAGGGACTGCATGACCTGTGCAAGACGCGGATCCGGTGTCGACAAGCGCTGACAGTTGCGCTCTTCAGTAATGCGCATGGGCAACTGGCAACGCTGAATAAACTGCGCCAGCTCGCCGAGATCCTTGGCAAGGGGAAATTCCCGAATGGTAATCCAGTCAGTCACGGTGGTTTTCTTAACTTGTACTCGGGCGCTTGCCGGAGGAGGGCCTCAAATGGCCATGGCCCGCAGGATAATACGTTTTTTCAACAGGGGACTGGCATCCACCACACTCAGACCGGTATTGCGCAACCAGCGCCAGTGCAGCTGGCCAGCACCAAACAACGATTTGAAAGTACTCATGGCTTTCAGGGTTGCGGCATTATCCCCACGACGGCGGCGTTGATAGCGCGCCAGTACCGAGGCATCCGCCGGCTCCAGGCCCCGCTTTAGCGCCCGGGTAATTTCCTCGGTGAGGATACGCACATCCTGCAGTCCCAGATTGGCGCCCTGGCCCGCCAGTGGATGGATACTGTGTGCTGCATCACCGATCAAAGCGGCACCCGGCCCGTGATAACTCTCCGCATGACGCGCGCGCAGCGGAAAGGCAAAGCGTTCGCCGACACTCTCTACCGCACCCAGGCGTCCCTCGAATGCTTTCTCCAGATTCAATGCAAAGGCGGCATCGTCGAGCATCATCAACTCGCGCGCCAGAGGCTCGTCTGCAGACCAAACCACTGCACAGTGCTGCTCATCTCCCAGCCCCTCGAGCGGGAGGAAGGCCAGCGGGCCCTCTTTCAGGAAGCGCTGACGTGCGGTATGCCCATGCACCTCTGCGCAGCGCGCGACACAGACAATAGCGGTCTGGTGATAATCGGTTTCTGTACAGCGAATATGCAGGAGATCGCGCACCTTGGAACGCACGCCATCGGCACCGATCAACAGGCGGGTTTGTAAAACTTCCGGATTGCGCTCGGCGCCTTCCACATCGTTAATGCGATCCGTGCGCGGCTGCAGATGCCATAAACCACAGTCCCGCCACCAGCTCTCGAGGCGGAATCCGGTCAACAACTCCACGTTCGGCAAAGATGCCACACAACGCTGCAACGCACGATTCACGACGCTGTTTTCGACAATGTGGCCAAGGTTGGGCTGCTGCACATCGCGACTGGAAAAATGCACCGATCCGGTACCGTCGGCATCCCAGACCTGCATGTCGGTATAGGGACAGGCGCGTGCGCCAATTTCATCCCACGCACCCACCTCTTCCAGCATCTCGCGGGAGGCCTGGGTCAATGCCACAACCCGGGGGTCATACAGATTTTCTTTTACCTGGGGCAGGTCAGGGGCAGCCTCCAGTACGGCAATCTGCAATTGCGGATGCCGAACCGCGAGCAGTGATGCCTGCGCGAGGCCAATCATTCCGGCGCCAACAATCGCTATGTCCAGTCGCTGTCTGTTCATACTGTGCAGATCCCGTGCAGTTACCGACGTCGCGCGTCAGCTGTGCGCTCAATTAAAGCCCAAATCCCGCCGCCTGGCCGGCAAACCCCGATCGCAACGCCGGCGACAACGCCAGACCGAGTAATCCCAACTGGCGCGCTCCCTGCAAAGGGACCGCCGCGGACGAGAACAGTGCCGGCACCCGGTTGCTGAATTCTACGGTGAGCAACTGGTCGTTCTCGCGCTGCTCACCGTAAGCTTGCATCAGGGCCAACCGCTCCGCGGCGGAATCCGGCAAACCACGCTGTTCAATCAAACGCGCCAATCCGTAGCAGTCGCGCAACGTCAGGTTAAAGCCCTGCCCGGCGACCGGATGCAGAAAGTGGGCGGCATTTCCCAGCAGCACCAAATCTCTGCGCCACTGCTCCCGTGCCAGCGACAGGCTCAACGGATAGCTTTGCACGGCGGCACATCGTTCAAAGCGCCCCGCGCGCCAGCCAAAGGTTTTCTGCAGGCGCTGCAGAAATTCCGCCTCTGGCAGAGACTGGAGATGGGGCGCATCCGCACTGGGACAGGTCCACACCAGCGCCATCCGATGCTGGCCATCGCGGGGCGGCAAGGGCAACAACGCCATGGGACCGTCGGGCGTAAAGCGCTCATAAGCCACACCGCCGTGATCGCGCTGAAGGCCTATGGTAGTGACCAGCGCATGCTGATCGTACTCAATTTTGTCGGTGTGGATCCCGAGTGTCTGGCACAGGCTGGAATCCGCACCATCGGCAATCACCAGCAAGCGGGCCCTCAGGCTATCCGGGACAGGCTCTGACGACTTTTCCGCGCACGCCAATTGCAGGCTGACCTCTCCGGGCGCAATATCCACACGCGTGACCGCCGCCGGTGCCAGCACGGTGACGGCGGTCTGCATCAGCGCCTGATACAGGACCGGCCCCAGCGCGGCATTCTCAATCACCGCCCCCAACATGCCATCGAAGTTTGCGCGAGGCTGCTCTTCGGCGTTCAGCGAGACACCCAGGCTGTGTCCGCGATCACTCACGGCAACACGGGATATGGGCGACGCAAATTGCTGCAGTGCTGACCACACCCCCATCTGTTCGAGCATCTGCAGACTGCCGGCGGATAGTGCGGTTGCCCGGGTATCGAAGCTCGGCAGCACCACACTGGCACCAGGCTCCGGCAGCGCACGCCGCTCCAGAAGTGCGACCGACAGTGCCGGACAATAGTGCGCCAACATCAATGCGAAACTGGCACCCGCCATCCCGCCACCGACAATGGCAATATCCACCGATTGTGGCTGTGTGGCTGTCACAATAGCGCCTCCTGAATTTCACCGCGGCGAATCGCGTATTCCACATCTGTTACCGACTTGGGAGCGCCGGCGGATAACACGCGACACCCGTCCCGGGTCAGGGCCACATCATCTTCGATGCGAATGCCAATTCCACGGAATTTTTCCGGGACACGATCATCTTCTGCGCCAATATAAATACCGGGTTCCACGGTCATGACCATCCCCGCTTCCAGCTGTCGCCACTGTCCGTGCACGCGGTAATCTCCCACATCGTGCACATCCATACCCAGCCAGTGGCCCGCTCGATGCATATAAAACCGCCGATATTCCCCGGCCTCTATCAGCCCTTCGACGTCACCTTGCAACAACCCCAGATCGACTAGCCCCTGGGTCGTCACCCGCACGCTGGCAAGGTGCGGAGCATTCCAGTCGTTGCCGATGCAAACTGCATCAATGGCCGCCTGCTGCGCGGCAAGCACGACTTCATACAGGGCTTTCTGCACACCACTGAAGCGCCCATTCACCGGGAAAGTGCGCGTCACATCCGCGGCATAACCGCGATACTCACAGCCGGCATCGATCAGTACGAGGTCACCATTTCGCAGCGGCGCATTATTGCTGCAGTAATGCATCACCAACGCGTTTTCCCCACCGGCAACAATACTGGGATAAGCTGGCTCGCGTGCGCCGGCATGGGCAAAGGTATGCAAAATCTCCGCTTCCAACTGGTACTCGTATTTGCCCGGCCGACAGGCCGCCATGGCCCGCGTATGGGCATGCGCGGTTATCTCTGCGGCACGTTCCAGCAGACGCAGTTCCTGCGCACTCTTGAACAGGCGCAAGTCGTGCAACAGGCGATCGAGATCCACCAGCTCCGGCGCACCGGAACTTCCCGGCGCCCGCTCGATTCTCTGCAAGTAACTTTGTAGGCGACGGTCGAGCTGGGGGAACCTGCCCATGGTGTAATAAATTGAGCTCCGTCCTTCCAGGAGCCCGGGGAGAATATCGTCCAGATCACTGATCGGAAAAGCGTCGCACAAGCCACATTGCTCTGTCGCACGCTCCGGCCCCAGGCGGGGACCATCCCACATTTCTTTTTCGGCATCGCGCTCGCGACAGAACAGCAACTCCTGCCCCTGACTGCGTCCGGGTGCCAGCAGCAACAGGGCCTCCGGCTCCTCGAATCCCGTCAGGTAAAGAAAGTCACTATCCTGCCGGAACGGAAAATAGGTATCGCGCGAACGCAACTGCTCGCACGCTGCAGGCACAATGGCAACACTCCCTTCATCGAGCGCGTCGATAAGACGTGCGCGGCGGCGTGCAAATTCAGCCCGACTAATCCCCATCAGTGCACCGTGCGCCCACCTGCAGCGGCATCTTTCGGAGCACTCACTTCGGTGTAAATCGTCAGCACTGCCACACGCACGTATTCTTCGACCTGCAGCAGCTGTTCTTCACCTTGCTCGACGTCACCGGCGGACTCGGCGTCGATCTGCGCGATGGCGCCAAGATCAGACAGCGCCTCTTCACTTTCGGCCCGCAATTTCACTTTGCTGTCCCCAACGCCGAAGCCGTGCAAAAAGCCGCTGCACCACTGCCCCAGAGACTGGGCTCTCACGCCGATATCATCTTCCTCCGCCAGGAGTAGCTGAAAACCAAAATCACTGTCGGAGAGGGATTTCTGCGCATCGTCCGCCATAGTTTTCAGTTGGCTGAGTAAATCTGCTGGGAGTGCATCCAGGTCCAGAACCTCGGAAAACTCACGCTCCCAGCGGGCAGCGTCGGGCTTTGCGCCGGCACATAACAGTCCACAGGCGAGACCATGCAATTCGCTGGGGCTGGCATCACCGCCGGCGGCTAAAATTGCATTGGCGAGCTTATCGAATAGGTCGGTAGAGAAAGTCATGGATACTGTTCAATAACAAGGCACACTGTTTGAGGAATGCACAGACTGATGATAAATAAGCCGCCCCAGGTCAGAGCATGCAAACTGCACCGTTTTGTCCTGCAATTTTGTGATGGGCTGTGACCGCCGAGAATTGACCCGCCGCCGCAACCGGCAATATAGTAGCGGAATAACTTGCGGTGTGTCGTGCTGTATAGGGAAATCCCAGCCGCTGATTAGAATTCAGGAATTATGGACAAGTTACAAGCGCTGGAAAACACTGTGGATTCGCTGATTGCCCGCTGCGAACAACTGGCAGTGCAAAACCGCGAATTGCGCGAGCTGGAAAGTGAATGGCAGCATGAGCGCCAGCGTCTGATACAGAATAATGAGGCCGCCCGTACCCGGGTCGAGGCCATGATCAACCGCCTCAAGGGGCTGACAAAAGATTCCTGATGGATGATTCAGTTGCAACGCAGCAAGCGGTCACAGTCTCGATCCTCGATAAAGAGTATCGGGTAGCCTGTACCGACGATGAGCAAGCGGAATTGCAGGCTTCTGCACGCCTGCTGCACGAGCGCATGTCAAACATTCGCGCCAGTGGTTCTGTCATCGGCCTGGAACGTATTGCCGTGATGGCCGCCCTGAATATCGCCCACGAACTCATCCAGGCAAAGGCGGAACTCACCCGGGTCCCTCTCGAGCAGGAAATGCTCAGCCGACTGCAGGACAAGGTCGAGTCAGCCCTGAAAGACATTGAGCTCCCGCCCGACGTTTCAGTCGAGGCTGCAGAAAGCGATCCTGTCGACTAAGTATTTCCTGGCACGTTTTTCGCGCGCAGGCTGGTCTGTGACCAGAGGTCGCGAGCGGTCCGCACTCCCCCACAGTTCAGATCGCGATCGGCAGCGCCTCCTGCAATTTTACGACCCACAGCTTTCGCCTTTTCCGCGCTGGCGAGTTATAATTTTCATACCCTGGGCTTGTTGGCCAGATGACTATGTCCTCGAGCCGATAATGTTACCCTGGGAGTTTCCAGCGGATGCTGGTGTGCAAGTCCGCCGCGTAGCGGAAAGCCTAATGTATCCCGGCGACCCCCACCTTGAACCCTACGGTTCAAGGCTACGTCTTCAGCCACATGCTCGGGGCTCTTAACTTCTCTTCCCGCTTTCGGGACTTACCCTCTGTCTGGAACCGTGTCGTCTGATGAGCTTCAGCAAGGCAGAATTACGTCGCAAGATGCGTAGCGCCCGTCGCCAGCTCTCCCATAATCAGCAACGCCTCGCGGCCCGTTCGGCAACTCAGCGACTCGCTCGTCACCGTTACCTGCGCACGGCGCGGCACATCGGCATCTATTGGCCAATGGAAGGTGAGCTCGACGTCCGCGGTCTGGCCGGCCTGCTCCCCGGTAAACATTTCTACCTGCCGCTGCTGCCCGCAGAACCCCGCCCGCACCTGCGTTTTCGCCGCTGGCATGGGGGCACACTCGAGTTCCGCAACCGCTTCGGCATCCCTGAACCGCTCAAGGGACACAGCCTGTCGCCCATGCAGCTCGATCTCGTGCTGGTGCCCCTGGTGGCATTCGATCGCCAGGGCGGGAGACTGGGTATGGGCGCAGGGTTTTACGACCGGACATTCGCGTTCAAACGTGCCCTGCCGGGCGCCGGGCCATTGATGGTGGGCGTGGCGCACGAGTTACAGTGCGTGGCAGACCTCCCCACAGACAGCTGGGATATTCCGCTCGCCGCCGTCGCGACAGACCGGTCCTTTTACCAGTGCCGCTGACCCACGCTGTCGTAAGACCATAGAAGCTGTCGCGAGACCATAAAAAAGGCCGAACACTCGCGTGTTCGGCCTTTTTCAAATCTTTTTGCGGGCGGAGCGGTATCACCCCCGACAGCTCCAGTCACCTGTACCACTGCGAACTTCACAGCGCATTCAGGCTCCTGAACCTGACAACCACACTGACGGGACCTGTTACATCGGCCTTGATCAGCGCGTTACCACTCCCTGTTGTAGCGCCGCTGGAGGTCGTTCCGACTCCTCGGACTGAAAAACGTCCGTAATTCCGGAACTACTCAGCAACACCCCCGCAACAAAGACAATCACGGCGATCGTCATTGCATCGGGTTTCATGGGACCATCCTGTTGGACTTATATTCTTGTTATCTGTGGCCACGGGGACCACTGGATCTGCAACTCACCGCGCGTTGGACTCCGCTCAACGCAAAAGTTCATTGCTTGGTGAAGATACTGTATTAGCGTCCAAATAGTAACCGGCGACCGGTCACTTTTTGCGAATTTTGTCGCAATTTCGCGCAAAAAAATTCGACATGCCAGTCACTCTGGTCTACCCATCACGCCAAAATGGCCCACACCTCGTAAATACCTTTACTTTTCCCCGCCCGCTACTGGCGCCGTATCACTCGACAAGAAGAAGCGATAGGCGACATTGTCCGTTTCATCCCAATACCGAAACTGCAGCTGGTCCAGTAGCGCCGCCAGCTGGGGCCGCTCATCAGGGCGCACCTGCATGCCCACCAGCACCCGACCGAAGGCCGCACCATGGTTGCGATAGTGAAACAGGGTGATATTCCAGCGTCCGGCCAGCCGTTCCAGAAATTTGCGCAGGGCCCCAGGACGCTCGGGAAACTCGAATCGGTAAACCACTTCATCCGCAAGGCCGGGTGCACGTCCTCCCACCAGGTGACGGATATGCAGTTTGGCCATCTCGTTTTCGGTCAGGTCTGCCACTTCATAGCCAAGGGCCTGCAGTCCGGCTACCAGCTGGCCGCGATCGTCATCGGAACTGACCTGCAGACCGACAAAAATATGCGCCTCTCCACTGTTGGCATAGCGGTAGTTGAACTCGGTAATCGCGCGATCGCCGAGGTCCCGGCAAAACTGCAGGTAGCTGCCGGGTTTCTCCGGGATGGTGACCGCGAGGACGGCTTCACGCTTCTCACCAATCTCGGTGCGCTCGCTGATATAACGCAGGCGGTCAAAATTCGTATTGGCACCACTGCAAACTGTTGCGAGTACCGCATTGCGGCTGCCCGTCTGCTCGACATACTTTTTCAACCCGGCCAGCCCCACGGCGCCCGCGGGCTCAGCGATTGAACGGGTATCCTCGAAAATATCCTTGATCGCCGCACAGATCTCATCGGTGCTGACTGTAATCACACCGTCGATGGTCTCCCGCAGCACCCGGAAGGTTTCCTCACCAATCTGGGCCACGGCGACGCCGTCTGCGAACAGCCCCACTTCGGGCAGCCGCGCCCGGGTATCTCCATCACCAGCCAACGCTGCCTCAAGACAGGCCGCATCTTCTGGCTCAACCGCGTACACCTTGATCTCGGGGCGCACATATTTGATATAGGCAGCCATGCCGGCGGCGAGCCCACCACCACCTACCGGGATAAACACCGCATCCAGATGCCCTGAGTGCTGGCGAAGCAGCTCCATCGCCACCGTACCCTGCCCGGCGATCACGTCAGGATCGTCGTATGGATGAACGAACACCAGCCCACGCTCTTCCACCAGCTGCCTGGCGCGCGCCGCTGCCTCATCAAAGGTATCGCCGTGTAGCACCACCTCGGCGCCGCGCATCCGCACCGCGTTTACCTTGATCTGGGGCGTGGTCTTGGGCATCACGATGGTGGCCCGCACCCCCAGTTGCGCTGCACCGAGCGCCAGCCCCTGGGCATGGTTGCCCGCAGACGCCGCAATAACGCCCCGTGCACGCTGCTCCGGCGGCAGCTGCAGTAATTTGTTGTAGGCGCCACGTATCTTGAAAGAGAACACCGGTTGCAGGTCTTCACGCTTCAACAGAATACGGTTGTTAAAGCGATGGGACAGCTGCCGCATCGGTTCTACGGGGGTTTCGATGGCGACATCGTAAATGCGCGCGTTTAGAATGCGCTTGATATAGGACTTCGGCATTGGGTGAACAGACGATGCTGGCGACTAGGTGTTACGACCCCGCCCCAATCAGGGCGGTACAGGAACGTCAGTCTAATCTGCCAGCAGCATAATTACCACCAAATTGCCCCGATAGCGCGAATTACTGCCTCGCAAATTACTGCAAGGCGAAAATCATTGCACAGGAACCCGCTCGGCATATGACTCAGGACGAACTCAAGCAGGCGACCGCCAAAGCCGCCATTGATTACATCACCCCAAAACTGGAACCCAGCTCCATCGTGGGTGTGGGCACAGGCTCCACCGCCAACTACTTCATCGATTACCTTGCGGACATCAAGGGCCTGTTCGATGGTACGGTTGCCAGCTCTGAGGCCTCTGCGGAGCGACTCAAGTCCCACGGGATACCGGTGTACGACCTGAACAGTGTCGATGGCATCCTGGTCTACGTCGATGGCGCGGATGAAACCAACCCGGCGCTGAAGCTCATCAAAGGGGGCGGTGCCGCACTGACCCGCGAAAAAATTGTTGCTGCCTGCTCAGATGAATTCGTCTGTATCGCTGATGAGAGCAAGTGGGTACAGGTGCTGGGTGCATTCCCCCTGCCGGTGGAAGTGATTCCAATGGCACGATCGCTGGTCGCTCGGGAACTGGTCAAACTGGGCGGGGATCCCATTTACCGCCAGGGCGTGAAGACTGACAATGGCAATGTGATCCTGGACGTCCATAACCTGAGCATTACCGACCCGGTCGCACTGGAACAGGCCATCAACAATATCACCGGGGTGGTCACCAACGGCCTCTTTGCCATGCGTCCGGCCGACATCCTGCTGCTTGGCACTGCCGATGGCGTTAAAACGATCACTGCATAATAAATCCAATAATTCGCTTTTGAGGGAGACCGTCGTACCCCATGCACAGCCTGTCTTATTCCGCAGCATCCAAGTCTGCCATCCGTCTTGTCACCGGACTGCTGTTTGCCATCGCCGTCAGTGGATGCGCCACCACACCGCCGAATGATCCCGGTGATATCTGCAGTATTTTCCAGGAGAAAAAGGGCTGGTATGACGCAGCCAAAGATGCGGAGGAGAAGTGGGGCTCTTCGGTGCCGACCATGATGGCATTCCTGCATCAGGAGTCCCGTTTTGTGCACGACGCTCGCCCTCCGCGCCGCAAAATTCTCGGCTTTATCCCCGGGCCGCGCCCATCGGATGCCTATGGCTACCCACAAGCCCTGAGCACCACTTGGCGCGCCTATCAACGGTCGAGCTTTAACTATGGCGGGGATCGCGATGACTTCCGCGATGCAATCGATTTTGTGGGGTGGTACAACAAAGCCAGCGAGTCGCAGTGCAAAATTCGCCGCAACGATGCCTACCATCTCTACCTCGCCTACCACGAGGGACATGGCGGCTTTAACCGGCGCACTTTTAACAGCAAACCCTGGCTTAAGGAGGTCGCCAAAAAGGTCTCTCGCCAGGCGAGCGTCTACCAGCGCCAGCTAAGCCGTTGCGAATCCTCGCTACAGCGCAGAAAAAAATTCCTGGGCATTTTTTGACGGATCAGGGGTGCGCGTTTATCCAAGACGTTTGGCGCCCCAGTTCTCATCACCAAACCAGCAGAGTCTAAACTGAGCGAACTAAGACGCGCTTCGCGCTCTGCGCAAGTCCCGCCTCAGTAGCCCTTATGCGACGCTGGGCGCCTCCCTTTTTGCAGCAAAAGCGTCCCCACTCAATGCGCCCGAGGTGCCCATGAAATTTTCCGCAATCGCCCTGGCTGCGCTCGCCCTGATCGCTGCCGCTCCGCTGGCGTCAGCCCAGACAGATGCCGCGCCAACCGCCACTGTAGCCAAGGCCAACTTCTCCGAGCCACAATTGCAGAGTTTCGCCAATGCTTATCGATCGATTGTTGCCCTCAGCCAGGAATATCTCCCCAAGCTGAAGGCTGCTGCCGATGCCAAGGAAGCTGAGGCGATTAATCAGGAGGCTCAGGGTAAGATGGTCGCGGCGATCAAACAGGCCGGCCTCACCAAAGAAAAGTATCAGGAGATCGCGGCAAGCCTGCGTGACAATCCCGCGCTAGTGGAAAAGATCAACGGGATGCTGCAAGAGAAACCCAAGCAGCAATAAATTCCTCTGCGTTCCTGCGCTCAGTCCAGCCGCACGCCCAGCGTGCGGCAGATTTCCCCCAGGTGTCGATGCACCCAGTCCCGATCGAACGAGCCCCAGTCATTCAAGCGGTAGTAACCATCGTTGTTACGCACCCCTTCCTGAACGAATTCCACCAACGTGCCATGTCCGGGTAATCCCTTCGCAATGATGTCCTGAACCGTGCGTCGCGGCCAGCCAGTAGATTCTTCCAGTGCCGGATTATTGGGTTTGGATAAAGACTCAATCAGATAGGCCACCAGCATGCGACGGCAGATCGTCGGATTGAGCTGTAAGCCGGCCTCTGGCGCTTTTGTTTCGCTTGTCATATCGGGCTTCCGTCCACTCTTACGCTCTTTGTACCACACCGACGGCAAACCCTCACCCCGATCATTCCAGCGGACAACACTGGCGGTAAAGCCCAAGTTCGCTGTCAATCACAACCAACTTTGGCCCGTCAGCTAGCTTTCCCCCGGTCTTTACGCATAATCGGTCGTCTCAACCGGTAACCATACCCGGCTATCCAGTGACAGGCAGGGAGCTGAACAATGGACAACACCCCGTCCCCTCTCCTCGATAATGATGTCGGCATTCCTGCGGCGGCAATTCGAGCGCATCTCGCCGGTGCCCAGTCCGCCGGGCTCGACTGTGCACGACTGTTGATCGATGCCGGCATTCCGGAATCGTTGCTGGAGTCCCCCAGGGGCTACGTTCGACGCGACCTTGTCGCCCGACTGCTGCGCCGTCAATGGGACCTGCTGGGCGACGAATCCGGTGGATTCCTCGCCCGCCCCTGGAAACCCGGCACTTTCGCGATGATGGGTCATGCCTGCATCAGCACGCCAAACTTGCGTCGTGCCCTGCTGCGCTCGGCACGATTTATGGCCCTGATGAGCGACGACCTGCACATTCGCCTGGTGGAGGATGGAGAGGAAGCGCGACTGCTTTTTCATCACGAAAATATTCGCCAACTCCCAGACCAGATCTTCGTTGAGTCCATCGCGGTCATCTGGCTGCGCTTTTTCAGCTGGCTTATTGACCGCACCATCTTGCTCGAGCGGGTGAACCTGGCGTACCCGCCTCCCGACTACAACGAAGATTACAGTGAGATGTTTCCCTGTCGGCACTACTTTGACCAGCGGGAAACAAGCCTCGTGTTCAATACGCGCTATCTGAACCTGCCGCTGCGCCGCGACGCGCGCCAACTTGCGGATTTTCTCGCCCAGGCACCCGAGTGCCTGCTCACGCAATATAAATCGGATAACAGCTTCACCGGGCGCATACGGCGAATGCTGTTACAGCAAGACGGCATCGAAAATCTTTCACTGGATGATGTGGCAGCCAGGCTATATATCTCGCCGCAAACTTTGCGTCGCCGCCTGAAAGAAGAAGGGAACAGCTGGCAGGATATCAAAGACTCGGTGCGCCGGGATATTGCGGTCTACCAGCTCCGCCAGCGTGAAGCAGCCGTTGCCGATATTGCGACCAGTCTCGGTTTCTCCGAGCCCAGCGCCTTCAACCGCGCCTTTAAAAAATGGACTGGCCTGGCACCTGGCGCCTACCGGGACAAATATCGTACCTGATGGCATCGCCAGACCGGCTACGCGGACGTCGCACGCCCGCATAGCCGATATGGTATTAAAAGTTCGGGGTTTCCGGCTGGGGTTCTTCCGGCTTGTCGGTCTCTTCAGGTACTGGGGGAATCGGCTCCACCACTTCCGGCGTCGCTGGCGTTTCTTCAATGATGATATCGGTGGTCTCCTGGTCCCGTTGCGCACACATACTCAGCGCGTATAGCACCGCCAGAGCAATCAACAACGGCCAGAACCACTTGGCAAAGCCCCCGCGCTTGGGTGCTGTTTCTCTCACCGACTGCGGCTCATTGTGACCATGGGTCTCCAGGTGTTGCCCCAGATCCTCGAAATCATGCACCCCCATCGTCGACAGTAATCCGTCGGGCAATATGCCTTTCAGAAACTGGCGCTGGCCAAACAATGCCTTTGCCAAGCCACTCATATCGAGCCCCTTGGCCTTCACCAGACGATTGAAAAGCGTCATGACGATAGGCGCAACCGTCTTGAGAAGACTGCCCCCTTTATCGCCCCCGAGCCCCAGCGCACTGGCGACCACATTCCCTACACCACCGGCTTTTGGGCCGAACAGAGAATCCAGTATGGTGCCACCTTGGGTTTGTAAATTGCCCATGCGCGTCGCATCGCCAAACAGGTCACCAATTGAAGAAAAATCGAGATCATCGCTTTTGGTGATCATATTGAACAGGGAGGCCAAGCCGGTCTTACTACTGCCTTTGTTCAGCATGCCGGCCAACACTGATGCCATCCCGGTCGTGACGGCCGACTGGCCCTGCCCCTCATCCAACCCCAGCGACTTGCCGAGTGCACCGATACCAGCGGAACCGAGTTCTTTTAAAGCTATTTCCAGGAAATTGTCCGACATAGTGCAACCTCGTCGCGTAAAACATTAATCCACTGCAATGAGTTTATGGCAAAGAGGGCGCCACATTAGTCTG
Source organism: Microbulbifer sp. ABF4_148 (assembly GCF_056158985.1). Lineage (NCBI taxonomy): Bacteria > Pseudomonadati > Pseudomonadota > Gammaproteobacteria > Cellvibrionales > Microbulbiferaceae > Microbulbifer > Microbulbifer sp. ABF4_148. The sequence goes on along the minus strand of NZ_JBSWUI010000001.1, from coordinate 1,133,842 downwards.
AATTCGAATATGCGCCGCACACCTTGCATACTCGGACTTATGGTCACTTACTGCCTGCCCGGTCAGAGTCATACGCGACACTCGCGCCATTAATAGACACCCCACAGACAACGCATACGGCACGCTCCCCGCGCGGAGAATGAGAATAAAACCGCGTCTATATACAGCTGCCGTTGGGCTCCATTAATCTGCGATGAGCGCCTTAAACAGCGTCATGGCAGTTATCTGCCGCTAGGCAAAAAACTCTCCCGATGCGCGCCGCATTCGATAAGCCGCCTGAAAAAAAAGTCGAGCAGAATTGGTTGCAGAAGTTACGATTTCGAGTCATCGCAGACGAAGCGAATCGACTCAACCCCTCAAGCAACTCGCCGCTGAATCTCTAACTCTGGTCGCAAGCACGCAACTATTTCCCCCTGGTTCGCACTCATACTTTTGAGCGATCGGCGAACCACCAGTGAGGAAATGAAAAATGAAACGGAGTTTGATCGGGGCCATGTTGCTAATTCAGGCCGGCTGCGCCAGTCAGTTTGTGGACCAACATATCGAACAGCACCCATTCAACCCTGAACTGGTGGCGTCGCCTTACCTCGATGACGCTGCGCGTTCGAAAAGTGCGGAACAAGCCTCTCAAGAGTTAATGGAGATTTCCGCGGAGCTCAGACAATACCTCGACGAGTGGGCCGTCGGCGAGACACCGGAACAGCGCTTCAGCAATGTTTTAAAAAGCCTGCGGAAGCATGACTTCCAACTGAGTTATGATCTCGATGATACGCTGACCGCTTCGGATGCCTTTACGCAGCGGAGAGGCAATTGTATTTCCTTCGCCGCGTTAATCGTGACAGTGGCGAGAGATGTCGGTCTCGAGGCGAACTTCAATCGCGTGCAGTTCCCAATCGAACGCTTTAGTCGAAAGGGGCCCGGCGGAGGGACCTATGTGCAGAACGTACTCCATGTGAACACCATAGTTCACTATGAAAATCGCAAAGACATTATCGAGCTGAACTTTCTCAAGCCGGTGAGTGAGCGCATCAAGGAAATGTCTGATGATGAAGCAACGGCAATGTACCTGAACAACCTGGCGATGCATGCGATGTCTAGTAATCGTGTGAGCGAAGCGTTTCACTTTAGCCGCACTGCGCTGGAGCTGGACGAAGATGCGAGCTACCTGTGGTCCGGACTTGGATCAGTTTATCGTCGCGCCGGGGATCTCGGCAAGGCAGAAGAAAGCTATAGCCATGCGCTCCGGCTGGATAAGCGAAATGGGGTGGCGCTGCGCAACTTGAAACGTGTACATGACGCCCTGGGCGACGATCACGCGAGAGAACTTGCCAACAGGACATCTATTTAAAAGGAGTGAAACCAGGGCAGCAGAGCGTGCGTTAGTTTAACCGAAGGCACCATATTGTGGCAGTTGTTGCAGGTAGCACTTTAGCCTAAGTTGCTCAGCTAAAGTGCATCCCACTGGCTCTCGACTGGAGACATTGAGGGTTTTCGTCATCTATGCAGTGCTATGCGATAGCGAACCCCGCAGCGCTGTTACTCTTCTCCGCTCAGGGTTCACAGTTCCCTTGCCCGCCTCCATCGCCAGAACCTCCCGATGGAACCGGCGCCTCCGGGATGGCCAATTCACGCGAGAGATTGTCGCTGCAGTCACCAAGATCAGTAAAGACCCTTGCACTATCAAGGTACTCACTGCCGTCCGGATAAGAGGCATCCAGTCGACAGGAAACCGAGCCCTCATGATATCGATTCTGATAGGTCACAAGGTTGACGCCACCCAAACGTATCTGGGCTGGGCTCGGATCCACATCATCGATAAAAAACGTATTATTAAAAATTCCGGAGTATCGATGGCTCGCAGCCATTTCGACCATCGACGCACTGTCGTGTGAGGACAGCTGATCAGCATCATTAAAGTAGCTGTCGACGACAAAATTGAACTGAGGCGCCCAGTAGTCTGCTTCCTGAGTAGACCGATATTGCGCGCCATCAGCGAAGTTTTCCGGATCACTACCTTGCAGGGTTCCGCCACCGAAAGCGTTACGAAGCGCAAGACGGTGCTTTCCTCCTCTTCCACCTATGTGATTCCCCCGCATCCAGACATTGGACACCACGAGGCCCCAGGCACCCATGAAACGGGCATTGTGTTCAATGGCCGTTTTCGCCTCAACACCAACGATGCCGCCGTTCACCACCTGGCAGCTATTGACACAGGCGATATTCACATTGGGCAGATTATCCTCCTGCGCCATCAATTTCGTGTCGGACAAAAAGATACCGTAGGGCCATGGGATCAGCTCACAATCAAGGCTACCGGGATTTTTCAGACAATACTTTGTCGAGGCACTGAAGGCGAATCCACCGGTAAACCTGCCTGACGTCGACCAGTCCATATCCACATCGTGAACGGTCAACAGCGTCGAAGACATTCCCGCAGAGATCATGCCGGCCTTGATACCGGTCACGGCAACACCGTAAGCCCATCCATCCACCACCTCATCGTGTTTGTTCTTGCTCAGCACGGGATAAGATTGCGCCTGCGCATTAGTCGGGACCCGTTTGCCGCACGCGGCGACAACACCGATCTGTACAGAACCAACGACCGGCCGCTCACCCGCCCCAAACCGATCGAGAGTGACATTCTTATCCTGGTAGTCAGTGCAGAAACTGGAAAACTCCTCACCAGCGCGGAGTAATATCCGTTTCTCTGACAGGGTGCCCGGCAACGGCACGCTCTGCCGCTGGACAGCGCCCGAAGGGCAGCCATCAAAATTTTCCTGTGCGGAGACACAAATCGTACTCTCGCCCGGGTAATAGTCCTCTTGTGCTGCGACATCCACCAGGACGAAGGCATCTTCAAACTCACCATCCGGATTTTTTACGCGCACGCCAACGTTGTAAGTGCAGACGCCTTTGTCATACCGGCTGCTGGAGGCATCGCATACGAACGTGTGAATCGCCCTTGGGCTTGGGCCGATTTGCTGATTCTTCGATCGTGAGGTCGTCAAGAACTCACCCGATTCAGGGTCATCAAAGTTGAAGTGATAGGACAGCCACTGTCCCGAATTGCATGCCGCCTGATCAGCACCTCCAGACAGGTCGACGCAATGACTATCCTGAGAATCACCGGCGGAGAAATAGATGGTTTCCGGTGATATTCCGGCACGCCGCGTCAGTACCTTTATCGACGCATGTAACGTCTTTGACGGCTTATTTTGTCGACCATTGCCGAGTCGACCACGCTTGAAATGGGCCGTTCGCCCACTTGCGCCTTGCTTGATCGCCGCAGACATGCCTGCCATGGCGACACCACCATCAGCAGCTTGCGCGGCGTGAAAGGTCGATAGCAAAAGAAACGAAAAGCTAAACCAAGCAAACTTCTTGTACATCCCTGTTTCCTCAAATGACGACATAATTATCGGCAAATTCAGTCTAAGCATGCCCGCCTCACCGGACCGATTTCATCGAGAAAGTGTGCTCTGTCGACGATTCAGGTCGCGCGAAACGTCTCGCGCCCTGGCAGCAAGGCGGAGGATTACTTTGCCGGGCAGCATTTTTCGGGTTTTGCTTATGATTTCATCTTCGACTCATTGAGACTTATTTAAATGAGAAAAAGCCACTTAACATCTATTCGCTATATTCACGAAGCATGGCGACTGCTGATCGAAAAGACGTTGCTGTCGCCACTGTGCATTCTTGGAGTAGAGATCGATTGATCATTCATCGGATTTAAATACTCGATTGCTCTATCGCAAGGTATCCCATATAGCGCGCCCGAATTTCCCTGACATAGTTAACTGGCTCCTTTCCACGCACATAACCGAATCTGGACTGGCGATAGTATTTGGGCTGTGCGAGCAGTAGCATCGCATCCTCAACATGGCCAAACCAGCGATTGGGATCTTTACCCAGTTTACGTGCGAGGGCGCGTGCGTCGCGCACATGTCCATGGCCTGCATTGTAAGCTGCCAGGGTAAAGTAAATCCGCTCGTCAAAATCCAGCTCCGCGGGGAAACGCTGCTCGAGCCAGCCCAGATATTCAACACCCGCTCGAATACTGCTTTCTGGATCATAGAGATCCCCGATCCCCATTTGCGCCGCAGTGCGCGGCATGACCTGCATTAAACCCCGCGCCCCGGCAAAGGACTTTGCCTTCGGGTCAAATCGACTCTCCTGATACATCTGTGCGACAACCATTCGCCAGTCCCGGCCTGCAGCATCGGCATATTGTTGCACCAGGTCATCATAGGGCGACAAATCGGTAGCACTCTTCAGGCGCTGCCCCTGATGTCGGCGGATGCGTTTTTTCTCACGAAAGTACTTGTTGTAGGTAACATTGAAAAACAGGCCGCGATATTTCTTTTTCAGAAATGTGTCCAGCTGCTCGAGTAGGACAGGCTGGTCCTGACGTACTGCCCAGGCGATATCCTGCACTTCAGGCAGTTCAGCGACCACCGAGAAGTCCTCGCGGTAGGTCTGTTCAATCTTGAGCAAGTGGGAGTCTGCGACCGTCATTGGGTAGCGCCCTTCGGCGACCGCATCAATCAACTCTTCGGTTCTCGCGCCTTCGACCGGCACAATATCAGCAGATACATCGAGCTGATCCATGAGTGCGTTCAGGCTGGTAAAGAAACTGCTCTGCGGATTCACAGCGATCTGCTGTCCGGCCAACAGGTCACCGAGGGGCTGAGCCATTTCGCCAGACCACGCCGTGCTACCTATCAGCTGCTCACTGACCTGGAGATATGGCCGGGTAAACACCAGCCCTTGGTCCCGGCGCGCTTGCGTTACCGACATTGAAGCGGCAATAAGGTCGCCTTCGCCGGACTCCAGTGCTTCAGCCAGATCCACTGCGGGATCGGGCACGACCATACTCAGGCGGAGGCCGTGTTCGCGCGCGAACTCACGCAGCAGCTCGTACTCAAAGCCCATCAACTCGCCGCGCCAGATAAAATAGGAAGCGGGGTGATTACGGGTCAGCACGCGCAATGTCCCCGAGTCGCGAATATCCTGCCAATCTCTCCGGGATGCGCGTTGCGCGCGTGCCTCCAACAAATGTTCCGCGGTCAGGAACTCATTCAATGCGCGACGCAGCTGGTCCGCGTCGCTACGCACTCCCCACGCGATCGGACGCACACTGTCAAAAGCGTCGTTTACCGTGAGCGCCGGGTAGTGCGGCATCAGCGCTTCAGCCAGGTTACTGTCGAGCACAGTCGCGCGATAGCGCCCCTCTTCGACGCCCTGCAGCAGCAGATCATGGTCGGCAGGCTCTGCTACCAGCTCGACACTAAACTCCGAAAACTCCTGTTTGCGCAGGGTTTTTGCATAGGCGCTGCCTTCACGCACCGCGACCGGCAGACCGATAGAGGGCGAACCGGCGCCGGCCGGGTCGTCGCCAACAGGATTATCGGCCCGCGTCACCAGCAATTCGCGCACATGCTGGATGGGTCGACTGAAGGCGATCTGTTGCTCTCGCTCCGCGGTTACGGAAAAATTCGTGGCGATGAGATCCCCATCACCCGAGACCAGGGCGGGTATTAAATCCGCAAACGAGTCCACATAGACCCACTGCGGTTCAAGCCCCAGACCGGCAGCAAACTTCTCGGCCATTTCACTCCAGCCCTGCTGTGGCAACCCTTCACGGGGGAGTTCACTATCTTCGGCTCCACGTGGCAGCAGCAAGCGCAACACGCCCCGCTCCTGCAGTGCGGGAAGATCTCCGGTTTCGACATAGTTGACGAACTGGGGAGGGGACGGTTCGCGGGGCTGGTCGACCTCCGGGACTTCGACCGCATCGACCTGTGAGGCCGCGGCTTCAGGGCCGGGGTCTTGCTGTGTATCCCCACAGCCGCCCAGCACCAGCGCGACACAGACCAGCAGTACCCATTGCCACCCACCTCGGCCCGCGCTCAATTTCATGTGTTCATCCATCCGTATCATCGTCCTGATCTCTCCCCCGTTATGACATGCTCTCGGCGCGCTCTTCCTGAGCTGCCTTCACCCCCTGTTGAGCCGCGACACCTGGCCGCCAGACGCCTTCGCGGTCGCACATGGGCCTGTCGCGCATCGCCTTATGATGATTGAAGCCGCCGCAATTCGCTACTCTGCGGCCACAGGGCATGGCGCTATCCCGCTGCCTGACGGACAGGCAATAAAAAACCCGGCCAATGGCCGGGTTTTTTAAACTACTGGCAGCGATTAGCCTTTGCTTCGTCCCTGAGCCTGCTGCACCAGCTGCTTCTTGTCACCTTTCTTGGTTTGCTCCGGCTTCAACTTGGCCAGCATCAGCTTAATTTGCTGGTAATCATCCTCGTTGTTGAGCTCCAGCAGCAGCGGCTGGGCAACTTCAGCAAAGTACTCCGCATCCTGTCGGTTATACAACTCCTGGGCCATCCACTGGGCGATATGTACCTGACGGGGAGCGCGCAAGTAAGCCTGCTCCAGCATTTCCAGGTATTTCTCCTGCGGGTAACCCAGCATTTCCATACTCATCGCCAGTCCATACCAATGAGAGGCAACTTTGTCATCCTTATTCACCAGCTTAACGAACTGATCGCGAACCTGTTTCAGCGCCTTGGTATCTCGAGACTGACCCAGCATGCTGGTCTGACGAGTGAGACCAAGCCACGCCTGAGTGCTCATATACCAAACTTCATCACGCTGCCGGTTAGGAATACTTTCAAGCAGCTCTTTGGCGATCTCGAAGTTACCAATACGGGTTTCAGCATCAGCCTGAACCGCCGTCAGTTTGTGACTGTGCACACCATGGCTATGGGCATAGTGCAGCAGAGGTTCCAGACCCTGCATGTTATAGCCAGACAACACGAGGAACTGACCAACTTCTGCAATGGCATTCTGCTGGGACAGCTGGCGAACGTCCGGATTCACCTCGCGGAAATCCTGCGGGATAACACCACCCGCCATGCGGAATGAACCTTCACTAAATAAAGCCTCGTAACGCTTTTCAACATCTGCAAGTTTCACTTTCATGGTACGCTCCATCGCTTCGATGGGATCCGCACCATTGTTGTACTCACGCACGAACTGCTTGAACTCTTCGGTCTTGCCGCTCTCCATGATCAACCAGTGAGCCAGCATCCAGCCACTCGCATATACCTGCGCTTTCTCATCGTTGCTGGTATTGGATACGGTTGCACGCAGCAACTGCTCCAAAGGCATCGGGCTGGTATACAGTAAGGTCATGGCACGCTCTTCCGGAATCGCACCCAGCTGATAGCGGCCAGGCACCGGGAAGGTCATGGTAGACATGAACTCGGCGAAGCCCTCACTGTACCAATACGGGTAGTGAATGGTGTTGCCGCTGTAACTCAGGAAGTGCGTGTACTCGTGGAACAGAAACTCACGGGCCTGCAACTGACGCTCACCATTACGGCCATCCAGGTTCACCAGGGCATAACTACCCTGTGCGGTGGTATCAAACAGGCCATTGGTCATCTCCGCCAGCTCGGGACCAACCAGGCCGGAATAGGCCTGCCGATCAGCAGCGGCATAGATGGTCAGCTTCTGGCGCGGCGGCTCAGCATCAAGCAACTTCAGTGCAACAGAGCGATAACGCTCCAGATCGGCTGCCAGCGTCTTCACGGCAACCGGATCGCCATTGGTGACGATACGGAAGTTGGGGCTGTCCACCTGGAACCAGGTGTCTTCACCCAAGTTATGCGGGGCACTGCAGGCAGAAACGGCTACTGCAGAAAGAATTACTAACGTAGCAAGTGCGCGTGCGAACATATTCCTATCACCATGTGGGTTCATGTCGAGCCCTCCATGGCGAAATGTGAAGCACACACAATACCGGTTTTAGCTGTACAAAAAAAGAACAATTTTAGACAAGAACCCGGAAGACACCGGATTATTTGGGACCCCGAAGGAGATCCCGGTCAGAAAGACGTATGGACGCCTGGACAGCCAATTCGCGGAGCTTTCTTTCGACAAAACCACGGGATTACGCCGGATACTGGCCAGTCATACTAAATAAGTAGCAGAGTTCGGCAGCACGGAGTGGTGGTTTCCCCATCTGAAAAAGCGATTTTTCGCAGACGGCACTGCTAGCGCGACCAGTCGGTTTCGGCCTATATGGCGGACCATCAAAGCGCAATGCCGGCACGCTGCAGCTTCTCAGCGAGGGGGGCGAGCTGATTTTCATAATGACGCCAGTGCGCCACTGCCCGGGTATACAGGGGTTGCCGCACCTGGGCGGAACTGGCTGTACTCACAGCGCTGCGGTTGCGATGGAATTCGCCGCAGGCAGCCTCCCATTCAAGACCGGTACAGGCAACCAACTCAGCGGCTTGCCGATCGAAGTCATGCACCAGATCCTCATAGGACTGGAATCGGATGTACTCGCCCAAAGCGTCACGCCAGACCGCCTTCAGCTTGTCATACGCAATGTAGTAATCCGCGAGGTCATCGAGACTGTATGAGAAGGGGTATCCCATTTTGAACAGCGTCTTGAACATCGCGAAACAGGCGTCCAATGGATGACGCTCCATCCAGATCATCGAAGCCGCGGGCATCGACCTGGCAATCAGCGCCGCATAAAGAAAATTCAGCGGCGTCTTGTCGATATGTTTGCGTGTACCGGATCCTAACTGGGCGATACGCCCCAGATAGGCATCGGAGATTGTCGGTGGCGACCAGCTGGCGGTCTGCCTGACCAGAGCGTCCTTGGGCAGGCTTTTCCCGGCAGCTACCATCAACGCCAGCGGAAAGTCTGTGATTTCACCAAAACTGTCGCACTGGCTGTGACTGGAAAGAATCCGGTCGACCAGCGTAGTGCCCGATCTCGGCAAACCAAAAACGAAAACCACTTCATCGCCTGTTTGCGTCGAACAATTCCGCGCGTCGATCTGCCCATGATGTTCAGCGAGCAACCCCAGTACTTGCGAATCGGACTCGACCTGATACCGCAGCCCCGCTCGCCGAAGTGAAGCCCCCGCATGAAAATGCTGATAGGCCTGCTCGTATTCCCCCAGGTCTTCCAATTCCTTTCCCAGGGCATAGTGCAACTGGACCTGATCCATCGGCCGCAGCCCCGGTGATGCCAGCGCCTTGCGCAGCCTGTCGATATGATTGGCTTCATGGGTCACGCGGCGGATGCCACTCAGGACTTGATGCGCTTGCCCGTCATCGGGAAACTGCTGTAGCAGTGCCTCCAAAACTGACTCGGCCTCTTCCAGCGCACCCTGCGCCAGCAGGTTGGCGCCTAGATTGTAGCGGGCATCCCTGTCACCACCGCGCGCCAGTTCGCGATAGACCCCCACCGCGTCGGCAACCTTCTGACATTGTGACAGCAGCTCTGCGCAAGTCGCCAGATGCGCCGGATGCTTTTGCGCGCGCATTCGATATTCCTGTAGCAGAGCACTGACACTTTTGTGCTGGCCGAGAAAAATACGACAGCGAATTTGTATGGGAAAGAGAGCAAGGACATCGGGAAACCGTGTGCGCAAGCGATCTATCTCGGCATTCGCATCCGCAAAGCGTCCCTGGGACAGGCGTTGATTGACCGCATTCACCCCGGTACGCACAGTGCTATCATCTCTATTCAGCGGCTCTCCCGCCCGGCCCTTCGGAGTCGAACCTCTCACTGCCTGATCCACACACATTGCTCCTGCAAAAAAAATGGGGCGCACAGCGCCCCATTAAAACAACAAGCTACACATTTCTAAAGGTACTTCGCCTCAAGTTGGCTTAAAACGCCGCTTTGAAGTTGGCACCGATAGTGCGAGGCTGAACCATGAAAGTTTTGGAGCCGTTGCCAAAATACTGCTGCGACGGATCGGTCCCCATGTACTCCTCCTTGAACAGGCCGGTAGCGCCCTCCTCGTTCGTGATATTTTTCGCAAAGAGGGTCGCAGTCCACCAGTCACCGGATACACCGATATGCCCGTCAACCAGCGAGAAACCATCCAGCTCTGTGGCGAACCGGACACTGTCGCTGGCCGCATTGCTGGCATCCGACTGGTAATAAGCGGCCATGCGTGCCACCAGGTCGAGGCCATCAATACCGGTTGAAGTTCGATAATCAAACGCAGCAGTAAAGGTGTTTTCCGGCGTTCCGGGCAGACGCGTTCCGGCGCTTGCCAGAGCGCCGGAGTAACCGGGCGCGGTCAAATCGGAATCTAGTTCTGCCTGCACATGGGCATAACCCAGGGTATAGGCGAGGTTGTCACTGAGGTTACCCTGCAACTCAAGTTCTACACCGGATGTAGAGGCCTTGTCACCATTGGCGACCGCATAGAAACCCCACCAGGGTGTAGCAGTATTGACCTGTACGTTATCCCAGTCGACCGCAAACGCGGCGGCACTATAACGCATTCCCGCAACGGTGCCTTTCAGGCCAATCTCGTAGTTGATGACGCTATCCGACTCGTACTGTGCCCAGGCAGCGTCCTCGGCAAAGAACCCTGACGTGGGCGCAGCGTTAGAACCGCCGCGACGATAACCTTCCGAGATGGTGGCATACGCCATGGTTTCATCAGAAATATCGTAGGCCGCATTAACCTTGAAGAGCACACCATCATCTTCGGTCTTGCGGCTGTCATTCAGTACCGGGAAGATCGCACCGGATCCATAGGCCGGGAAGTCCATGTACACCGCTGACTCATACTCATTGTCGAACTGGCGTGCACCCAAGGTCAGGTGGAACTGATCCAGGTTCCAGGTGACTTCACCATAAAAGGCGAGTTCGGTGAAGTTGTCGTCGCGGGCATAGTCCCAGTCCATGTCACTGGCCACAATACCGGGCCCCCAGGCGGCGTCGGCCCACTGCTGGAAGCCTCGCACATAGCTCTGCTGCGCACCGGCGGTCTCCTGGTCGATATAGAATGCACCGACAATCCAGTCGAGGGATTCTGAGCCATTGGAGACGAGCCGCAGCTCCTGAATCAATGCGCTGTCTTCATACTGCCGTACCGCCTGAGCCATCGGACGGTTGTAGTTGTAATAGAAGGCACCAATCCAACCGTTCTGCGCGTAAAAGCCGGTGTTTTCGGAGATGGAATCACCGCTGTGATCGTAATCAGACGTGGAGGAGGTCAGGGTCGCAAAGCCCAGATCAATTTCCACTTCCAGGCTGGAAAGGTCTGCCTCACGACTAGATGGCTCAAGCTGGATCGAGCCATTTTCATACTCGTCGTACGCCTGGCCGAAACCGTCCAGGCCCTGAGTCTGCTGACGACGTCCGCCGATGTCGTCCTCCTGGGTCATGTGGGTAAACAGCACCTCAACATTGTCACTCGGCTGCCAGAGGGCCGCGAATTTCCCATAGGTAATTTCGACCGTATCCGCATCCTCAACACTGCGATAAGCAGCCGCCGGATCGAGCACGCCATTGGGCGCTTCCGGCACACCGGCGTTATCCAGGCGATAGACATTGACGTAATCCACCACACCGGCATTGTCGATAGTGCCGGCGGCAAGACGCACAGCGAAGGTGTCCGACATCGCAAGGTTCAGCACGGCATCGGTGCTGTAGTTCAAATCACCTGAGCCGTCAGTCGAGGAAATTCCCGCAGAAAAGTCAGCCTCGAATCCTTCTGTGCTCGGTTTGCGGGTGATATAGCGTACCGTGCCGCCCAGTGACCCGGAGCCATACAGGGTTCCCTGCGGGCCGCGCAGAACCTCGACACGCTCGAGATCTTTAAGGACGAAATTCGCATATACCGGCGTGCTGTTCACGTAGGTCGATACGGTTGGTGCAGCCGCAACGGAGTAATCCCCCAATGCCGCGCTATCCACATTCAAACCACGAATCATGATGCCGTTAATGACCCCGGAATTTCGGTTGCCACGATCGACTACCGCAACGCCCGGTATATTCCGCATCAACTCTGCCTGATCAACAATTTGTGCTTCGGCCACAGCGTCGCCGGAGACAGCAGAAATGTTGTACGGCACATCCTGCAACGTGGTTTCACGTGCAGTCGCCGTAACAACGATTTCTTCAATGGCCTGGCCATCCTGTGAAAACGCGTTTGCAGACCACGCAAACGAGCATCCAGCCGACACGGCGGCTACCGCGACGGCCAGTGATTTCCGATGGAAACTCTGGGTTTGGTTATGGTTCATGGTTCCCTCTGCTCTTGTCATAGTTATCGGCCAAACCGCGCCTGTCAATTGGGTAGTGTTTCGGGAGCACTGGCCACCACCGCAGCCGATTACGTCAAACCGCGCCCCATCGTTGTTGCTACATCAATCCGGAACCTTGAGTGGCCCCAGTTCCCCATAGGCCGGCGAAACTGCCCCGGCCTCATACTGTGGAAATTGAATACGCGTGTCGCGGAAGCTCTTCAGCACCTGTCCCAGCCCCTTCATGCCACGCTCGCGGACTCTTGCTACCTTTTCCAGGTTGATCTCGAAGGCGATCACTTCTTCCTCCACCGAGGCTTCGTGCAGGGTTTCACCCTCGGGCCCCACAATGATCGAACGGCCAACCCCCTGACCGCCCGCTGCGTTCACATCGACGATGTAGCATTGGTTGGTCACCGCGCTGGCGCGGACAATGGCCAGCTCATCTTCACGATCGATGGTGTCGGTCTTGGTAGGATGGATAATCACTTCCGCCCCGAGCCAACTGAGGGCCCGGGTGGTTTCGGGAAACCACATGTCGTAGCAGATCGATACGCCGAAACGCCCCACCTGCGGGATATCGAACACGAAAAACTGATCACCGCCGGTGACTCCTTTTTCGTAGGGCAGGAACGGATACATTTTCCGGTAGCGCCCGACAACTTCGCCATCGGGGTTGATCACCGGCGTGGTATTAAATACCGCGCTGCCACGCTTCTCATACATGGAGCCTGGCACCAACCAGATACCCAGCTCGCGAGCGCTGCGGCAAAAGGCCTCTTCTTCTGCTGAGGGCAGTTCGCGGGCATGCTGTACGCCGACACCGCGCAGTGCCAGTTCGCTGAGCACAATCATGCGTACCCAGGGGAAGCGCAGCTTGGTGCGCTGGATCCGCTGCAGCAATACCTCCAGGTTATCGGCTTCCTCCAGTTTCAGCTGCAGTGCCGCGATACCGAAAAGCCTGTTGTCCTGCGTCTGTTCCATAGCTCCGCGATGTCCGCTTTTGGGTCCGGCGAAAGGCCGAACGCTCAATCTGGATGTATCTTGGGAGAATCAGGACAGGCTCGATAGGTCCAGATTCGCAGATGCTGTGGGTCCAACGGGGCCAAAACCCCAAAATTTGCCCATAACCTCGTAATGTGGCACCACCCCGTGCAACGAACTGGCCCTATGACAGGAGGGCGGATGCTTTAGCTTTAGCACTGATTCGCCGTACACTGTGATTTCGAGTAATCCGCACGGCGGCCACACCCAGCAATCGCCAACCCGCGGGAGAGCGCATGAGTCAGCAAGCCATACAGAGTGCAGCCGTCGAGGGAGCCAACCGACCTGCAGCCCTCAGCGAGACCGGCTTTTTCCCAACGGTGGCATCCACAAGCTGGGCAGCCAGCCTGCTGCTCGCATTCCTGTCTTCAGCAGGGCTGTATTACGTCAATATTTTCCCGGTGATTGTGGATTCATTGATGGCGGGCGCGGGCCTCTCCAATGCCCAGGCCGGCGAAATCACCTTTGCAAATACCATCGGCGCGGTGATTGGGGCTTTCGTCATTTCCTTGCTGGTTAAGCATATTCCGCGCTGGAAACTGGCGGCGACGCTGCTATTGGTCGCTTCAATCTCGATGGATCTGCTAACCATCAGCCTGGCCAATATTGAGTGGTTGAAACCGCTGCGGCTGGTGCACGGCATTTTGGGTGGGGCGTTGGTCGGCCTGGGGTTTGCCGCGATTGCCCGCAGCGGTATCGCCGGCCGAAGTTACAGTATGGTCTTGCTGGTGCAGTACACCGGCGGCGCCATTGGCTTGCTGGTGTTACCCGGTATGGTCGCGCAGCACGGTACCTATGTACCGTTTTATGCACTGGTGGTATTCAGTACCGTGACCTTGCTGATGCTGCCCTTTGTCCCGGACTATCCCTTACCTCAAAACGCAGAAGAGACGCCCGCGCAGACCGCGGCACCGTCGCCAATCCGTGTCACCCCCATGCTAATCACACTACTGGCGCTATTCTGCTTCCAGTTTGCCAACATGGCCTTGTTTGCGTTTATTTTTGACCTGGGCAAATCCTATGGTCTGTCACTGGAATTTATCAGTGGCACACTGTTCTGGGCCAACCTGATTGCCATAAGCGGTGCGGCACTGGCAGCGATCACCGGGCAGCGCTACGCACTGGCAGGACCGCTCGCCATTGCACTGGCGGTGACCTTTGCAGGACTGGCCCTGTTTGCGCTCAGCAACATCCCCCTGATGTTTATTGTCGCCAACGTGGTGACCGGGATTACCTGGGCGTTCTGCGTCCCGTACTTACTCACGATGGCCTCGCGATTTGATGTCGCCGGACAAATGGGGGCTTTCGGTGGTTTTGCCTCGAAGATGGGACTGGCGTGTGGACCGCTCGTGGCCGGATATTTTATTTCCGGGGGCGGCAACTACCCGCAGATGATCGCGATCGCCTGTGCGCTGATCGCCCTCAGTGCCGCAGCGCTGCCTGCCGCTGCCAAGCTCGATCGGCAACAAGCCTGATGACGGGAAGATCGCACTGCGCCGACCAGAACGGTTCGATAAGCTATTCGCGCGAAAGAATGCCAGTGTCGATCAGCTGACCATCTTCGCTAAACCATTTGATCCGGTGCGCCTCAGCCACGACATAGAATGCCGCCTGACGACCGTATGACCAGGTGCGCCACTGGCGCACCCACATGTCGCCCTGTAGCCACCAGCGTCCGGTATCCGTCTCATCGACATCCACATCATTGCGGGCATAACCCAGCAGCGTACCGTCTTCCATCACCTGTACCCGGTAGGATTCTCCCAGGGCATTGGTACCCAACAACACTGCGCCGGTAAATTCCCGCTGGATGTCCGCGGCGCTGAGACGACGCCCGATGGCGCTCGCCAGCGTTTCCTCGCCCTGTGACAGTTCACCGTTAATCAATTGCGCCAGCATGCGGACACCCGCTTCGATACGATCGGTCTCGATGGCAGCAAAACCAATCCGCAAAGCGTTGTAGCCGCGAACGGTTTCCAGCAGCAGGCCGCGGCCCTCTGCCTGTTTCTGCAGTTGATCCGCATCGACTTTATCGGGCAACTCCAGCCAACACGCGGTACCGCAACTGGCGCGCCGCACCGTGAGTTTCGGCAGGTGGTGCATCAGAGCTTCACCCAGTGCACTCCAGCGTTCCCGCAGCTGCCGGGTAATACGGAAAGTCGCCGCATCGAGATGGCCAGCGCCGATAAACTTCGCCAGCAGCCGCTGGTTTACCGCAGGCACCCTTTCACGCAGGTTATAGCGCAATGCGCGCAGACGCTGAATCACGGGTTTGGGCGCCACGACAAATGCCAGCTGCAAGCCCGGATCAATCGCTCGGGGAAACTGGTAGAGATAAATCACAGACTCGCCGCCGGTTAAACTCTTCAGCGGCGGCAGTGGACTGCCGTGATAGCAGAACTCATGCTCGCAGTCGTTTTCAATGATCACCGCCCCGCGCTCACCAGCACGCTGTAACAAACGACGACGGCGTTCCAGACTTGTGGTGACGGCAGTGGGGTTATGGGCATTAGGCTGCAGATACCAGGTGTCACTGGCATCGAGTGCCGCATCAACAACAGGCCCGTCGCTGTCATGGGACAGCGCATGAATACCCGCACCCGTGCGTCGAAAAACCTCCTCGGTATTGGCGCAGGCGGGAATAACCATCGACAGGTTGCGTTCACTGCCAAGAAACAATTGCCCGAGCAGGTAGCAGGCTTGCTGAAGCCCGCTGGCCAGCAAAACCTGTCCGGGCTCTACATATATGCCGCGCCGCGGCAGCAATCGCGTGCAAATCTGTTCAATCAGTTGACGGTCGTCCTCGTTATCGCCCTGCGTTGCCCACTGCGCGACTTCGCGCGCACTATAGATATCGCGCGAGCAATCCCGCCATTCGCCACTGGCAAACAATCGCGGATCATACTCGTTGCTGACAAAGGGAAATGGATACTGGAGCCAGTTCGCGGGGCGGGCATGCAGCGCCCGACGGCTCACCGACACCGGATTACAGCGCTCACGCCAAAACGATTTATCCGCATCTTCCGGAACACTGCCAACCGCAGGGTCCGCATGACTGATGACGCCCTGGGCCTGTACCGTCTCGTTCACATAAAACCCGCTGCGCTCGCGGGTCATCAGAAAACCGTCGTCGACGAGCTGCTGGTAGGAAAGTACCACGGTGTTACGGGCAACGCCGAGCTGCTCCGCCATACGTCTGGACGAGGGCATTTTGTGGCCCGCAGGGATACTGCCAGAGAGAATCCCCTGGATAATTTTTTCGCGGATCTGTGACTGCAGGCTCTTGTCGGCCTGCGGGTCGAGAACGATCAGGGACTCCACCATAACGGGCTCGCTTTATTGGTATCTTTAGCCTGCAGGAAGACTGCAATTATCGTGCGAGTTAGCCAAATGATGATGCCCCCGCAGGGGCGTTGGATGCAAGTGCCAGCGCAACGGTTGGCGCCGACAGCATGAGAAAAGCGTGCCGGGGTGGTGCCGGACAACCCCGGCACCACCCCGATCGTCAGGTGGTGCTTGCCGGCTCGCCACGTAATTTGCGCATCCGGAACGCGAGTAAGATCAGGGGGATACCAAAAATGATGGCGTAAAAGCCGATCAGCCACACCAGTGCCAGTGCACCGGCCTCCGGCCGGAACAGAATCATCAAACCAAAGATAATGGAGATAATTCCGGCCAGAATGAGCCACCACTCGTGGTCAATCTCATTGCGCAGGCGTATTGCGCCGATCACTTCGAAAATGCCACGCACCAGCGCCCAGGCACCGATGAAAATGACCAGTACCAGCCCTGTCACTTGCGGGTACATAAAAGTCACCACGCCCGCGGCAATACTCACCAGACCCGCGACAATCAGCCACCACACCGGCAGCGACGAATGGCGGCCCTTTATCGCGGTCACAATTGCGAGGACCCCGTCGATCAGCGCATACACACCAAACAGCACGATCAGCGTGAGCAGGGTCAGGCCCGGCCACGCAAACGCGAGAATGCCGAATATCACCGCACAGACACCGCGCAGTAACACCAGCCACCAGTTATCGCCGAGCACTTCGAGAATCGGGCGATAGCCCTCAGGCAGATTATCGGGCGCTCCGCCCGGGGAAGAGGATTGTTCCTGAGCCATACAGCAGACTCCAATATGGTTAAGCCTGCCCTCAGTGTAGACGGTTATTTCAACCTGAAGCCAAGGAGCAGCAATCCATACCGCACTGCACCCCCCTAGCCCCAATCGATTGAAACCCCCAAGAAAAAAGCGACCCGTCACCACGGCTAAGGCCAACTCTGCAAAGCCTTTCACCGCGGCAACGGGCCGCTTGTTTTCAGTGTAGACGTTTACCGCGCCAGCACCGGGCGCGGCCGGGGAAATTACTGACGCGCCAGTCTATTCTGCTCGCCGTTATGCCAGCGCGCGAATGACCCCGCGCAACTGCTCAACGATCATATCGATCTCATGCTTCTCGATAATCAGCGGTGGGGACATACACAGCGCGTCGCCGATACCGCGGGCCATCACGCCCGCATCCCAGGCCGCCAGCGCCGCTTTGCCACCGAAGCGTCCTTTCAGGGACTCCGGTGCGCGCAGCTCGATGGCACCAACCAGGCCGTAATTGCGCACGTCGATGACATTGTCCAGGTCGGCGAGGCTGTGCAGCGCATCTTCCCAGTACTGGCCAATTTCTCCCCCGGCACGGGTCAGCAGCCCCTCGCGCTCATAAATATCCAGGGTCGCCATGCCCGCCGCACAAGCAACCGGATGCGCGGAGTAGGTGTAGCCGTGATAAAACTCCACCGCACCTTCCGGGGCAGCGCTGGCGACAGTCTTGTAAATTTCATCGTTGACGAACACGGCGCTCAGGGGAACGGTGGCATTGGTGATGCCTTTGGCCGAGGTGATCATGTCCGGTGTCACGTCCCACTCGGTGGCAGCAAACGCGGAGCCGGTGCGTCCCCAGCCGGAAATGACCTCATCAAAAATCAGCAGCAGGTCATGCTGATCGCAAATTTCGCGGATGCGCTTCAGGTACCCCTTGGGCGGCAACACCACACCACCGGCCCCGGAGAACGGCTCGATAATGACCGCCGCAATCTGGTCCGCACCGTGGAAGGCAACCAGGCGCTCGAGGTCTTCAGCCAGTTCGACACCGTGCTCGGGCAAACCGCGGCTGAACGCGTTGCGCTCAATATCCAGGGTATGGCGCATGTGATTGGCTTTTACCGGCTGGCCGAAGCTCTGGTAGTTGGCGGCGATACCACCGACAGAAATACCACCGAAGTTCACACCGTGGTAACCCTTCTCGCGGCCGATAAACATGGTGCGCGAAGACTTGCCCCGAGCACGCTGATACTGCAGGGCAATTTTCAGTGCGGATTCGACCGCCTCGGAGCCCGAGTTACCAAAAAATACCTTGTTCAGTCCGTCCGGCGTGTACTGCACCAGACGCTCCGCGTACTGGAAACTCAACTCGTGACCAAAATTGAAGATGGAGCTGTAATCGAGGGTCTTGGCCTGCTGATGGATCGCGTCGGCAATTTCCGAGCGACAATGGCCGGCATTGCTGCACCAGAGGCCTGCGGTCGCATCAATAATCTTGCGACCGGATTTCTCCATCAGGTAAATGCCCTCGGCGCGTTCGACAATACGCGGCGCCGCTTTAAAGCTCCGGTTGGGAGTAAAAGGCATCCAGAAGGCATCAGTGTTCAGTTCGGACATGTGTGTTCTCCAGGTTTCCCCGTTTTTCCGGTATTGCCCGTACGACAGTATGGCTACCGCCGCACGGGAAAAACGTATTTTCGGTTGGCGCTGAATCTAATCAGGCACCGAAGCAGCAGTACTTGGTTTCGTAGAATTCGGCCATGCCTTCGATCCCGCCCTCGCGCCCGATCCCGGACTCCTTGCAACCACCAAAGGGCGCCACTGTGGTGGAGAAAACACCGGCGTTACAGGCCACCATGCCATAGTCCAGGGCCTCAACCACGCGATTGGCACGGCGAATGTTTTCACTCATGACATAAGCGGCCAGCCCGTAAGGGGTATCGTTGGCCCGGCGGATTACGTCAGCTTCATCGGTAAACTTTTGCACTGGCGCCAACGGCCCGAAGATTTCCTCGCGGGCAATGCGCATGTCGTCATGTACATTAACCAATACGGTAGGTGCATAAAAGTTTTCACCGTGGGACAGGAAATCCCCACCCTGAATCACTTCCGCACCGGCCGCGACCGCATCAGTAACCAGTGCCTGCACGCGCTCCACCGCACGGCGGTGAATCAGCGGGCCAACCTGTACACCGGTATCCACGCCATTACCCACTGGTAACGCGGCCACCGCAGCGCGCAGTTTTTCCACAAATTCATCATGCACCGCTTCATGCACGTAAATGCGATTGGTGGAAACACAGGTCTGGCCAGCGTTGCGCATCTTGGTCGCAACACAGGACTGCACTGCGGTATCCAGGTCGGCGTCATCAAATACGATAAAGGGCGCATTCCCGCCGAGCTCCATCGACATTTTTTTCACACCAGCGGCGCACTGCGCCATCAGGATTTTGCCCACCGCCGTCGACCCGGTGAAGGTAAACTTGGCCACACGCGGATCCTGCGTCAGCACTTTGCCGATCCCGGCCGAGTCACTGCCCACCACCATATTGAGGGTGCCTGCCGGCAGCCCCGCTTCTTCGCCCAGCTGACACAGCGCCAGCGCAGACAATGGGGTTTCCGCCGCCGGCTTGATCACCACGGTACAGCCCGCTGCCAGTGCCGGCGCTGCCTTGCGGGTAATCATCGCGTTGGGGAAGTTCCATGGGGTGATACAGGTCACCACACCCACTGGCTGGCGGATGGTGTGCAAACGCATCGCCGGGTTGTGGGTCGGAATCGTCTGACCGTAGGCGCGGCGACATTCCTCCGCATACCACTCGATATAAGAGGCGCCATAGAGAATCTCGCCCTTTGCTTCCGCGACCGGCTTGCCCTGTTCCAGGGTCAGCAAGTACGCCAGGTCATCGGCGTTATCCACAATCAGCTGGTACCAGCGCTTGAGGACCGCCGCACGCTCGGCGGCGGTCAGCGCCTGCCAGGCCGGCATGGCCGCCTCTGCCGAAGCAATCGCGGCCTCGGCGTCTGCGGCCGAGCCGTTGGCGACCTGCGCCAGCAATTCGCCGGTGGCGGGGTTGCGCACATCCAGGGTTCCCGCTCCCTCGCGCCACTCTCCGGCAATATAATTCTGTTTCTTCAACAGGCTGGAATTGATGTTATCCATCGCCTAACTCCTTGCAAAATCGGCCTATCAAATGAATTTTGTCGATTCTGCCGGGCACCAGAGAGGATAAATAGTCAATTCTTTCGATATTAAATTCGGTATTATCAAACTTTAACTGATCGCGCCCGGACCAAAAGCGAACCAATAGTCACAAAACAAATGTGGAAAGACTGCGTATGAGCAAGACCAAGGCCCTGGGCGGCCGTATTGCCGATATCGACCTGCGCCTGCTGCGGGTATTTCGCGAAGTGGTGCGTGCCGGCGGACTGGCGCCCGCGGAAGTGGCACTCAACATCGGCCGATCCACCATCAGTCAGCACTTGTCCGATCTGGAAGCGAGACTAGGGATGCGCCTGTGCCTCCGCTCGCGTGGACGCTCAGACTTCAAACTGACACCTGAGGGCGAAGCCCTGTTTTCCGCCATTGGCGAGCTGGACAGCCACCTCGCGGCTTTCAAGAGCCAGGTCAATGCCATCCAGTCGCAGCTCACCGGCAGCCTACGCATCGTGTTGCCCGATGATGTTCTGGAAATGCCACAGCTTGATCTCCCTGCCACACTGGCAACCCTGCGTGAGCAGGCGCCACAGCTACAGGTAGATATCCAGCTGGCCGCCCCGCAGGAACTCGAACTGGAAATTCTCGCCGACCGCGCCGATGTGGGCATTAACCCGGTGCATACGCAGCGCCCGGGTCTGGATTACCAACCCCTGTTCAGCCATCAATCCCTTCTATTTTGTGGACACCAGCACCCTCTGGCGCAGAGCGCGCCACTGCGCGAAGAACAGCTCACGGAACAGGAGCTGGCCGCACCCAGCCATGCGGTCCTCTCGGGCGCCGCCCACCTTTACAGGCTGTTTCCCAGACGCTCAATCGCAAACCATATGGCGGCACGACTGGCGATGCTGCTGTCCGGGCACTTTATCGGCTTCCTGCCGGACTATCTGGCGCAACGTTATGTGGACAGCGGTCAGCTGGTGCCGCTGCTGCCCGAGCGTTTCCGCTATGAAATACAAAACGCCGCCACGTATAAGAGCAATTCGGCGCGCAACCCTGCGATCCGCCTGTTTCTCGACGCCCTGTCGACCTGACCCGGTCAACCGGGCAGAAGGCCCGGCCTATACTTGTGGTTCACAGAGGACGACCGGCGTTCGCGGTCGTTTCCGCAATAGGACCCACCATGAAGTTCAAGAAGCTGCGCTACTCCTTCTTACTGCAGCGCAAATTCAAGAACTACCTGTTTTACGCCTTCGGTGAAACCCTGCTCATCGTGCTCGGTATTCTCATCGCCCTGCAGATCAATGACTGGCACGACCGCCATAAGGACCGCGAGCTGGCGGGCAGCATCCTCAAAAGCATCCTTCGCGACCTGGAAGACGACCGTCAACAACTCCAGCAGATCATCGATCTGCAAGTCGCAAAAAAAGAGACGCTGACATCCATTCTCAACAGCGCCGCCAGCGGTGATGTCGGTAGTTCCGCGCTGGCCCGGTCCCTGTCGAACGAAACCCTGCAGCTGAACCCGACCTTCTTCCCGAGTATCGGTGCCTATCGCAGCGCCTCGACGTCCGGCACCATCAGCGCCGTCAAAAGCCAGACCCTCAAGCAGGCGCTTACCAGCCTGTATGGCAGGTATTACGAGCAACTGATCCATAACGGTAAACTGTACGACGCCTGGGTAGACCGGGTCGGGTGGGAAGGGCTCAAGGCCCGCGCGCTGGCCGCGCAGCAGCAAGCCGTTAGTCAGGCGGAACCAGACCCGACGGAGCCACCCAATGCAGTGCCCGATACCGCACGGCCGGTATACATTGATGGCACCGAAGTTCGCTATCCGCTGATCGCCGCTGCTGCGAAGTATCTGATCGCCCAAAACGATATATATTCAACCCGCGCCCAACAGACCCTCGATCGAATCCATCGTCTTGAAGCCCTGATTGAACAAGAGCTGGGACACTTGCGCCAGCGGGAATAAACGATGACTGCGTCATTACGCAGCAGGGATACTCTTCGGCAGCACTAAAGCGGTGCGATAAAAACTGAAAAGCTGTACACAAGTACTTTTGAGACCTGCATCACAAAAAGAGGTTTTCACGGGATTTTTTGTTCGGAATTGATGACACGGTTTTTAATTTAATTTGACAGCGCACCTCCGAAAATATTAAACGCGCGCACGAACAACTGACTAATCGACTCCTTCCAGCAAATTCCCTTCAATATTTCCTGCCTGCGACGACCAACCCTCTAGCTTGACGGCAAAAACCACCTTACTATCTATCGCGCGGTGTCCCCACCAAACAGATTTCTCCCTCACAGGATGGATCGATAGGTAACGCTGCTGTTACGAAGCCCAGCGAAAATGGGTGTGACCAAGTCCCAGAAGAACTCCCCGATGTTTGCGGAGCCAGCCAGCAATAGCCCCTGGAGGAATAGAGAATGGCTATCGACGATATCATTGAAAACAAGGACGAAAATGCAAAGTCTTTTATGGACAGCATAATCGAACAACCGCGTGCGCAGGGCAGCGCCACCGGTGCGGACCAGGACAATTCGGTTATCGGCAAGAACATCAAGTTCCGCGGCGAACTGATCGGTAACGAAAACCTGCACATCGAAGGTACCATCGAAGGCACCGTGATCATGGAAGGTCACAATCTTTCCGTCGGCGCCGGCGGCGAACTGAACGCAAACATTCACGCGAAGAACATCGTGGTCGAAGGCAAGCTGACCGGCGACGCGCTGGCAGACGAGCTGATCGAGATTCGTCGCACTGCGGCCGTTAAAGGCAACCTGATCGCACCGCGTATCAAACTGGATGATGGCGGTAAGTTCCGCGGCTCCATGGATATGGTCGATACCGAGTCCGAAATGAAAGAACGCCACAAGGAGTTCAAGGACAAGCTGGTACACCCCAGCCTGCCGCCAGCGACCGAAGCGGCCCCGGCCGCCAGCAAGCCCAAGTTCACCGCGCCGGCCAGCACGCCTGCAGCGGATAAAAACGACGGCAAAAACAAGGGCGAATAAGCCCGTCAGCAGTCGCTGATGATCTGGCGATCTTCCCAGGGAGGTCGCCAGAGCAATCAGCGCAGCCAGCGTTACGCAAGATCACATGCAGCATCACTCTTTCGGGCTCGCGGCCCTTGTCGACGAGGTCGTCTTACCCTGCTACCGCATTCTCGATCTCGGCCCACTCGCGACCGGCACTACGGAAGCGTTTCTGGAGCTGAATTGCTCCTGCCATATTGAAGACCTGGTCGAGTATCTCGAGGAGTCTCAGGGCGCCGAGGATCCGTGGCGACTGCTTCGCGAGCATCTGGTCCCCAAACCCGCGACGCGCAAATTTGACGTGGTACTGTGCTGGGACCTGTTCAACTTCTTTGAGCCCGAGGGCCTGAATTACCTGCTCGAACTGCTCGCGCCCAACCTGAAAGAAGGCACAATTTTCCATACCATGATGTATACGGGCAGCGTCTTGCCCGAACGCCCGGCGCGCTTTCGACATCTTGGTAAGTTTACCTTCGAGACCGTGGACGACCCCGACTACCCGCGGGCCACCGCACACCGCTATTCGACACTTTCCCTGACCCAGGCGCTGGACAAGGTCTCATTACGCTCGTCCGTATTGCAGCGGGAGGGCATGCGCAAGGATGTGGTGGAGCATATGTTCGAGTATGGACAGGCCACCACACAGGCAACGATTAAATCTGGCGGCGCCTCAGATGCCAGTGCCTATTTTTCCTCCGCCAATGGCACACCGGTATCTCTACCCGGGGTCGGTGAAGCACTGGAGAAAGCGCGCAAGTCCCCCTTCAGCAATGTGCTCGACTGCGGACCACGCAATGGGCGCAATGTCGATGCCCTGCAGCGCCAGGTGGGCGAACTGTTTGTGCAAGACCTCTACACCGCGATTGACTGGCAACGCCAGCGCGGCAGTAATTTTGCCGATGCTGTCACCACCGCCTTGCGCCAGTGCAGCCCGCCGTCCGGACTGGATACCATCCTGCTGTGGGACCTGGCGAACTTTTTCACACCGACTGAAATCACCGAGCTGAGCCATCAGCTGGTACAGCGCCTGAAACAAGGCGGCCGCCTGCATGTGGTGGTGTTGAAAAAAGAGCAACTACCAATGCGCCCGGCAAAGTTTGAAATCCAGGCGGATGGCAGTGTGCACATGGCAGCATCTTCTGTCGGCGCGTCTGCGCCCAATGTGCGCAACGTGACTGAGCTGATCCGGGCCATGCCGCCGATGAAACTGGTGGCCCAGGGACACGGCAAAATGCCCGATAGCAGTTTTTTCCATGAACTCACACTCCAGAAAATCGGTTAGGGTGGAGCAATGTCAGACATCCTTTACCTGTTCTTCTCACGACTGACGCCGGGTCAGGCTACTGAATTTTTTATCATTCTGATGCTTTGCCTGGCAGGAGCCAGCCTTGTGTGCCGCGTGGTCGGCAGAGGTCGCGGCTTTGTCGAGCAAACACCTGGTTTACTCACTTCTCTCGGGATCCTCGGTACGTTTGTCGGCATTATTATCGGCCTGTTCGATTTCTCCCTCGAGGATATCGATCGAAGTATCGCCATTTTGATGGGCGGCCTGAAAACCGCTTTTTTGACCAGCGTGGTGGGCCTGTCGCTGTCGTTGCTGGTGCGGGTTGTGACCCGCCTCATCCCCAGCGCTGGAGACCCGAAGCCGACGACTACCACCATTGACGATTTGAACCAGTCGATGGTGCGCCTGGGCGAGCGAATGGAGGCCGCGCTGGATCGTCTCGCCAGCGAGACCTCCACTGCACTGGTCAGGGAACTGTCCCGGGTTGTGGAGTCCTTCAACCAGAAGCTGCAAGTCCAGTTTGGTGAAAACCTGAATCGCTTTGCCAGCCAGCTGGGAGAACTCGCGCCGATGCTCGAGCAATCTTCCGCTCAGTATCGCGAACAGGCAGACCGGGTAGTGGACTGGGTGGCCCAGTGTGAGGCACAGCTGGGGATGCTGCAGGCTGAACAGGCAAACCTGCTGGCCCTGCACGACCGCATCGGTTTACTGCCATCGCTTTGCGAGGGGATCGCCCAACTTTCTGAAATGCAGAAAGCGCAGATCACCGAGGCGGCCCAATTACTGGACGCCCAACACAAAACTGCCGAGGCCATTGGCCAGCTGCTGCCTGCCCAGCAGCAAACGCTCGCCGACCTGGGGGCGCAGCTTGGCGCCACGCAGAAAGCGATCGACAATAACCTGGCAGCCACCCACAAGGTATTCAGCACCCAGGTCGATGCGATCGAGCAACGCTTTGCAGCCCTGGAGCAGCTGACCCAGCGACTCAGCCTGCTGGATCCCGCGCGCCTACAGGCGATGCTGGAGGAAGGCGCCGGCACACATCGTCAGGCGATGCAGGAGCTGGCACAGTCGATGGCGACCACCCATCGCGAGATGCAGCAGGCACTGGCCGAAACCATCCGTCAGGATATTGCCAACACCGCTCAATCCCTGCGTCAGCATTACGGTGCACTGGATGGCAAGGTCCGTGAGGAAATGGACCTGGCACTCTCGGGGATGGGCGAGGCACTGGCCAGTATCAGCGGCCAGTTTACCCGTGACTACCATCAGCTGATCGCACAAATGCAACGTATCCTGGCGGTGCCACTGCCAGAGGAAAATCGTCATGCAAGCTGACGCCGCACTCGGCAGCAACAGCGAGGATAGCGAGTGGCTGAGCCTCTCGGACCTGATGGCCGGGCTGATGATGGTGTTTCTGTGCATCGCTGTGGTCATGATGCGCTCGGTAATGGAAGAGCGCGAAAAAATCCGTGCACTGGCCATCGCCTACCGGGACAACCAGCTGGCGATCTATGAATCCCTGCTTGCAGAGTTTCGCGACGACCTGCCACGCTGGGGCGCTACTATCGACAAAGAGCATTTGGTCATTGCCTTCAATGATGCGGGTATGTTCGATACGGGTGCCACCGACATGAATGCGCAGGCGACCGACATGATGCGCGCGTTCTTCCCCCGCTATCTGAAGGCCATCGAGCCCTATCAGTACACCATCAGCGCCATTCACATTGAGGGCCATACCAGCTCCGAGTGGGGCGACGGCCAGGATCGCAACCGCAGCTACTTCAACAATTTGTCGCTGTCGCAACAGCGCGCCCGCGCGGTACTGGAGTTTGTACACACGCTGATTCCGGAGTCTGACGCCGCGCGAATGCGCGCGCAGGTGGCCGCTGTCGGCTACTCTTCCGCGCGCCCGGTGCGGACCGCCAATGGTAGCGAGGACGCAGAAAAGTCCCGGCGGGTCGCCTTCCGTGTGATCACCAACTCTGAAGCCCATATTAACCAGATACTCGAGGAGGCCCTCTAGTGGCCATGTGGAAAAAAGCCCTCGCCAGCCTGCGCGGCAGCACCAGTGAAATGCACCCGCAGGATGATCAGACAGTCGTCACAGCGATAGCAAACGAGACGCCAGAAGCGGCTCAAGCGGACACAACACCCCGGGCTTCCCTGGCGATTGAGTTGACGCAAGGTGTGCAGGTGACGATCGGGGATCTCGAGGAGCGGGGCCCGGGCTGGGTCTACCGTGGCCATCCGGTGATGTTGTTTGGTGCCGAAGTGCCAGAGGTTGCCGACGAAAGCGCACGGGAAGATTTCTGGCTGCGCGCCCATTTATTCTCCTGCTGCACTGCGCTCGACTCCGCCGACAGAACCGTATGGGCCGGGAACGATTTACAGCAGATTCGCACCGCGTTTCCCGGTAAGGACATCCGCCCCTGTCAATCATGCCTGACTACCGCCAACGTCGACGGCTACCGTCGAGCCAGCGCGCACGAGCGCCGCACCATCGAAGACCGCTTTGAGTTTACCGCCCATGTGCGCAGCTTCAGTCATGCCTACTTCGGCGAGCCAGCCACGCTCTGGCGCCCCGGCGATGAACCCACGGCTGTCCATGACCTGACCGCTGACACCGGTGAAGCCATGGCCTGCCCCAAGTGTGGCTTCCAGTCAGAAGACCAACCGTTCCAACTCTCTCCTGCTGCCGGAGAGCAGTGTGATATTCCGCCGGGTACCTGCCTGTCCTGTGCGCAGCAAAGCATCACCGGCTGCCTGTCAGTGGATAACTTCACTGAAATGGCCGGATCAGAGGCGCGCTTCCATTTTTTCCGGGAACGCTACGGCGAACGCCTGGAGCCGTCCTGGCAACTGACGGAAACACTATTACCGAACAGCTGGCGCCCGCTGGTGCAGGGGATTCAGGACCTGCTGGATCCACCACACTTGTTCCACGCCTTCAGCGAGGGGATGCCGCGCGCGGTAATGGCCTGGCCCGATATGCAGCGGGCCATCTTCGAAGACAACACCCCACTGGAAAACATCCCGACGGGCTGGACCTGCTGGACACGCGCGGAGATTTTGCGGGAGTTCGGCCTCAAGTCATTCTGAGCGGGTGCGCTATCCACAGCCAATGTGAACAGCAGGTTACCAACAGATTACATGGAAAGGGTTGTGTATAACGTTGGGATATCCGGCGGCGAACGGCACAGGTGGCCAGCTTGAGCGGGCGGGGCAAAAAATGTGCAGTGCCATTCGACGCAGTCAGCCGACCGTTTGATCGAAACCGCCAGCCAGAATCAAGGGCTCACAAAGTAGACGAGCCGTAATGTTGGCAACGACTCATCCAGGGACAAACGAAAACGCTCCCGGGTAAGCCTGGCGCGTGAGTCCCGATACGCCAACTCCAGCAGCTGGCCGTCCAACTGGCCGCACGTTTGGCCAACCCCAAACGCCTCGCCGCGCTTCAGACGATCCAGCGAGAGAATGCGCTGTGGCTGCGCGCCACCGTCCGCACCGACAATGCTGATGCCAACAATCCGCTCAGCATCCTCCAGTGACCGCAGGACAATTTCGGCCTCGCTGCCTTTTGATTGCCACGGGATAACAGGGGGCATAGGGACCACTGGAAACAACATCATCGATACCATCCTGCCATGACAGCGGAACGCAACGGACTGATCGTAAGCCCCTCCTGTCACGTCCAGCGTCTGATCACGTACCAGGCTGGTCAATGCACATCCCTGCAGCAATAGGATCGTGAAGGCCAATAAGAGCAGGCCTGCCCTTTTGGCCAATTTCCTGATCGTCCAGAGCTTCCGGACCATTGTGCGCCAGTCATCCCTGTCACGCTCGAACTCTTCCATGTTGCACCTCGGCACCCAGATCATCCACCCGCACGCGCTATAAGCATAGGAGAGCTTGCCGACATTTCATGGTGGGCATAGACTTTAGATTCCGGCATACAAGCGATGCTCTAATTCCCGGACAGCCAGCATCGACTGGATTCCTATTGCAAGACTACCTTCTCTCCCTGCTTTACGACCTCGACGGTGTGCAGCAGAACCCCAAATACCATCCGGAGGGCGATGCCCTTTTTCACTCTTTACAGGCCTTTGAACTGGCCCACCAACAATCTCCCGATCCACGACTGTGGGCTGCCGCCCTGATGCATGACGTGGGCAAGGCGGTGGAGAGCCGTGGCCACGAAACCATTGGGGCGGAGATGCTCCAGGGTGTGGTGTGCGAGGAAATTCTCTGGCTGGTCCGCCATCACCTGGACCTGATGACGGCACCACGCCGCACCCGACAGCGCTACGGCAACCAACCTCGGTTCATCCAGCTGCAGCAGCTGCGTCGCTTTGATGTACTCGGGCGCGACCCACTGGCCCGCGTCATGGAACCGGAGCAGGCCCTGCACATCCTCAAGCCCTATCAACACCTGATCGCGGCCTGAAACCGCCAGACCAATGAACAAGGAACAACGATTTCGCCACCTCATCATGCAGGAGGCCGCCCGACTCATGGTGCATGAGGGCGTGAAGCAGTACTTCGATGCCAAGCGTATTGCCGCCCGCCGTATTATTGGCAAGCAATACAAATACAACCCCAAGTACCTCCCGTCCAATGGGGAGATCTCTGACGCCGTGCATGCCCTCGGGCAACTGCCGGATCCGCAAAGCCACCAGCAGCGCCTGTTTCGCATGCGCCTGCTGGCACTGGACGTGATGGAAAACTTGCAGCCATTCTCACCGCGGCTGATCGGCTCCGTGAGCACCGGCAGGATTCGTGAGGGTAGCGACATTGACCTGCATGTCTTTACCGACGATATCGAGGTACTCGAGCAACACCTGCAGGCTCTCGACTGGATCTTTAGCCGGGATACCGTGTGCATCCGCGCGGGCAGCAAGCTGATTGAATACCAGCACATCCACCTGGACTTTGAGTACCCCGTGGAACTGTCGGTCTATCCCGAGCGGGAGATCCGCGTCAGGGGCCGGTCGAGTACCGACGGCAAACCCATCCTGCGTTTGAACGCCGGCAAAGTCCGACAGTTGATCATGGAAGAGCACTGGGAAGCCTACCTGCGCCGGAATGGCGAGCTCGACTAAGGGTGACGTCCCTTTATCCGCCTGTGAATAAAGCTGCACTCGGTGCACCAGGGGATTTACTAACAGAAAAAATGGAAAGAGCTGTGCATAACTTCGGGATAGTCATGGTGGTGTCATACGCCGCGCCGCCTGCAGCAAACTGCGTAGAAACTGGTCGGGCTACTATTTCGGCAAATAACACCCGCTCCGTGTGAGTTTCCACGGCGCAACAAAAAAGGCCCGCTGCACTGCAGCGGGCCCGGGTCTGCAAAGGTGCAGAGAAGTTAAGGAGCTAACGGAACGTCAACCTTCGATCTGCCATTGGGCTTGGCCACGCTGGGCATATCACAAGGCGCCGTCAGGTCGTTGGCCAGACCGGTCACCCCTTCCAGAATTTCCTGGAAGGTAATGATGCGCTTGTCGCTGCCACTGGCACCTACGGCCGGGATATCCACCAGCTTGGTCTTACCGTTGCTGGCGTGCCCGTTCGGCACACAGATCTGCGGATGGTCAAACTTACCCTGCTGGTAGGCAGCGCCCCAGTCGGTCAGTCCGGTTTCCATCATTTCGATCATGGCCGCCTCACGGTCTGCACCCACATCGACGATACGCAGGTCCGCATCGAGGTTATGCAGGTTCAGGTTAGCGAAGCCAAAGCGCTTATCCGCGTCCGCATCGAAGTCTACAACGGTCTTGTAGAACTCCAGCACCTGACGCAGGTTCATCTTGGCACCGTTATGCATGAAAGGACCGGTAAATTTGGTCATTCGCACAGAAGGCGTCTTGAAGAAACCATTGCGCAAGGCCAGCTCATCCAGGTCGACTTCGTCGTCGCAGATAAAGCCCGGTTCCGCCTGCAGCTCCGGATCACACGCCAGGCTCATCCAGAACGGTTTCGCGGTGAGATCATCCGGAGCGGTCGGCAGTTGCAGTCCACCGATCGTAACACCCGCACCAATCTCATCAGCAATCGCCTGAACGGCAGCCTTGCTGTCCGCATTATCGAACGGTGCCGGCAGGTCATTGGGCAGAATCGCGATCAACTGCGCCAACTGCGCCTTGGACAGCGGAATCAGAGCACCACTGGATGTGGTAATCGTCGCACCGAGACTCAGATCCTCAGGCGTCGGTCGCACGGCGATATTGTAGAAGCCAGCATCATAAACACCCTGATTTTCGAAAGTGTTCATCCGCTCGAGAATCGCCGGGGGCTCTTCGCCGGGCTCTGCATCTTCACCGCCAAAGCCCAGTGTGGCACTGACCGTAGCACCGGTAAACTCCGCTGAGGAGTGGCAAGCTGCGCAGCGCGTCGCACCTGCCTGGAAACGGCCCATCCCTTCATCGATATTCTCGATGGTGGCTGCGGCCGCCTCACAAACCCGGGAGGTATACGGAGGTGTACACCCACCGATTGGCTCACCTGCGGCAAGGGTTCCACTCTCGGGCTGATTAGGCGCATAGGGCGCTTCGTCACCAGTTTCCGCATAAGGATGGATGAACTCTGCAAACTTCATCGCACAGGCATGCTTTGCATCGTGCTCATCCTGCTCTTTGTTGCCGATCTTCGCCATCTCGGAGCAGTCTTCAAACGATACAGAATCGTCATCCGGCTGCAGTCCGGTCCAGTCCATCACCGTCACAAAGCGACCATTCACAATCTGGAAGCTCTGTTGCGGGGCACCGGCGGGTGGACGTCCCTTACCCACATCAAGGCGCACCAGCACACGACCATTGCTGTGTTCCATGATGGTTTCCGGGCCGTCGTTGCCATTCGGGTCGGAATCCAACATATCGCCAGCCAGCAGGTCGACAATGGTATTGCCTGTAGTCAGGGTCGCCTCATAGGCCTGTACCGCAAAGCCCCAGAAGAGATTAAAGTTCACTTCCATCAGAGTACGGTTAGGTGAATCAAAGTCATCACACTGATTCAGCGGAATCTTGGTGGTGAAATCCGGGGCCTGCAGGCAAATGTCGTTGCCGTTGCCATCACCCCAGAATTTCTCGACGAAGATGTCTTTGATGAGCTCGCCATACATCACGTCAGCGCCGCGCTTCTGGGTTTCTCCACCACCACAATTGACGTAGTCACCCAACAGTGAATCTTCACAGCTGATGTACTGGCCGTATAATGGCTGAGTATTCAGCAGCTTATGACCCAACTGATGGTTCGGCCCACCACCGCCCCCGCGGTGGATAAATTCCATCTCGAAATCGCTACCAATGGGACCCACTGCCTGCGAAGCAAGTGAAGACATGGGCCACAAACGGCGAACCTTCTCGACGTAGTCCCCTCCGGTATACACCAATATTTTTGCATCCGGATCGCGGAAGCCAAGGTTATTCACACCGTTGAAGAACAGGTCGGCGCGGCCATCCCAGAAGTTACGCTGATTAAAAATCGCGTTGTAGGTTGTCGGTGCATTGCGCGGTTCGACACGACGTACGGTGTTTTCCAAGCCTGCCGCCAGATTCGGGAATCCGTCGAAGGTGTCACCCAGATCACTGTCATCGAAGCCGTCGTCATCGATCAGCAGCGTACCGGCCTCGGAGACTTCAAACTCCACCAGCCCACCGAACAATGTCCCGCGCACACCTTGTGACGAGACCACGTCATTCACATCCTCGCTGGCATCTGGTAAGGAACCCAGCGGAACCGGATTACCGGGAGTACCATCCGACTGGTCAGGGGTACCCCCCGCGGCAATTACCGCTTGCTCGCTGACAGGTAGGCCGCGATTGGATCCTGCCCCACCGAAGTCACTGACGCTCAGCGTCGCATTCGGCCCCAGTAGCTGGTGCTTGGTATCCGGTCCGGTCGCCCGTCGCAGACCTGGGCTCATGCTATTGACCTTGCGAATATCAGCACCGGAATTGAAATGACAGGTCGCACAAGACTGGATGCCGTCACTGCCTACCTGCATGTCAAAGAAGAATAGTTTTCCCAGTGCCTGCAGTGCTTTGATATTGCCGGGCTCAGTAACTTGCTCCCATTCTGCCGGGTTAAACCCAGGCCCAGTACCGTCGAGCAGACCGAGCTCATTCACATCGGGCACTGTAATTTTACTGAGCGATGGCGGGGTAGCCGCGAGGGCTGGACCTGCGGCTATCGATAGGGATAACCCCCAAGCACCACCTCTTTGCATAAAAGTTCGAATACTCCGTCGCAACAGGCTCGGGCGTCGTTTGAAAGCGTCTGGAGGAGACGCTTCTAGCGAATCCACCGCTCTCTCTGATTTACCTTTACAGCTCGGCATAGCCAGCTCCCTCTAACTTCTCAACATCAAGTTACTCAAACCGCCGCGCCACGCTCTTCTTTCAAATGGAAAAATTCCCATGTAGAGAATTTTTCCTTTCCCGAAAAGGAAAAGAAAATTTGGGCCGACTAATAAAAACATAGGAGCTGACTAACAAAACACAACAACCCAGAATTAATCTCTTCTGAAAATGGGAATTTCGTGAGAAAACACTGAAAAAAATTGAGAAATATCTCTTACATAAAAACAGCGACGTTATTCAGCCTATCAAGAGAACACTTGAAAAATTATTTCTGAATACAGCAAAGAAAACTCAGATAGAAAAATGGAAACTCGTAATTTTCTCTCTAAAATTTTCGTCGCTATGATTTCGAAAAATTGAAAACTGGAAAAAACTCTCATAGCGTTTTCCAAAAACTTGCCAAACAAAATATTTCGGTAATAACTCAAATATTATTGCGCCAAAATTTTGCGAACCAATTCAGCCTTTTATCGCCAAGGACCTCTTTTAACCGTCCCCGAGGCAGAAAAATCCTGTATTTAAAATTTTTGGGCGCCATCGCGATATTCACGACTCTCTCGTGCACCGCTGCTAACACTTCCTTCCTATGGCGGAGGTTCGATATCGAACCAATAATGAGACGCATCTGATCGATTTATGCTCACCATGAATGTTTTACGATCAGATTTTGGCGGAAGTGGCAGGTATTGCATCGCTGATGGCATAGAGTGTTCCCTCTCCGATGGCTCCTATCCTGCTACTCCACGCCAACGCAGCGTGCCTGCTGGCGCTGAATCTTGTTTTTGACAGGGATAAGTCGTACTGCAAATACCGGATTCCTCCGCCTGGCATGTTGTTATGTAATTGCAGTTCTCGTGCTCTATTGCGTGCGCACATCAAAATGCCTTGCAGATTTCATTCTGAATTCGCAGGCCCAAACGTCGGAAGTAAAGGAGTTATTTCATGAAGACGTTTTCTTCGATCACAGTCGCTACTCTGGTTGCCTTCAGTGGCGCTGCCTTCGCAGCCAACAACACCGCGGTGCAAAGCAGGTTGGTGTTGCCAACCATGCGACTGCAGACCAGTCTGACCCCCTGACGGATGGCAATAACATCCTTCAGCTCCAGATTGGCGTTGGCAACAAGGCAACCGCCGTGCAAGAAGGCGCGCTCTACGGCAGCACGATCCATCAGGTCCAGCTGGGCTTCGGCAACAAAACCGATTCCACCCAAAACGGTGGCTATGGCAATACCGCAACGACTTATCAAGTGGGCCTGGGTAACAAGGCGTACACCTTCCAGATGGATACCATCAGCAACCATGCCAAAGTCGAACAGTACGGTATTGGCAACTACGGTGGCGTGACCCAAACCTGGGGTGAATATAACTACGGTAAGGTCGTACAGGACGGCAAGGCGAACAAAGGCCATGTTTTCCAGGGCTTTAGTGTTGGCTCGTACAGCTTGATCGATCAGGATGGTTTCTCTAACCGCGCATGGTCCGATCAGTACGGTATCGGTCTGGAATCCGAGATTTATCAGGACGGTGTCTACAACAAGGCATGGGTCACCCAGGCAGGCTGGTTCAACGACTCGCTGGTGATGCAAGACGGCGTTGGCAACAGGGCCACGGTTGGCCAGTATGGTGTTGGCCTGAGCCAGGTCACCTTCCAGTACGGTATCGGCAACAAAGCGGATACCCTGCAGGATGGTTTTGGCCACAACTCCTACACCATGCAGATTGGTATCCAGAACAAGCACACCACCATGCAGACTGGCTACTATGAGACTGCAATTGCGACTCAGGTCGGCATCGGCAACGTCGGCTTTATCTTCCAGTAAGTCCATTGGAAGTCGCGCTGGCTAGCCATTAGCCAGACCGCCAAAAGGGACGGGCCTAACGGTTCGTCCCTTTTTTTGACCGAAATAGCGGCGCTGGCCGAGAGTCCTTCTGCCATTTTTCGCGTCCTATCTACCCTTCACCAGCGACTTTCGGGTCAGCCCGGGAAATTTCCCGTTGAGCGCAGTGCGCAACTCACCCCCTCGGCAGGGGGATCCCCACCAGAATTGCCGTACGATAGGATTCCAGTAAGACACACCAGCTCTGGATATGACCATGCTTTCGAGAACGTTCGTGCTTTTAATGTCGCTGCTACTCGCGCCCCTCACCCAGGCAATGCAGGTCTCTGCCGGTAAACTGGTGACCTTGCCCGACCTCGGTTCAAAATATATCAAGCCACGCCCGGTGCATGTCTGGCTACCAGATGGATACCCCGATGGCGGCCCCTATGAAGTCCTGTATATGCATGATGGGCAAATGCTGTTTGACGATAAGACGACCTGGAACGGCCAGGAATGGGGTGTCGACGAGGTTGCAGCCAAACTGATCGGCGATGGCGATGCGCGGCCCTTTATCGTGGTGGCGATTGAGAATATCAGCGAGATCCGCCATGCCGAGTATTTCCCGCAGAAAGCCCGCGCGATGATGCCCGCCGATGCACGAGCCCAGGCGCACCCTTTCAACGACGCCAAACTCACAGCCGATAACTACCTCAAATTTATCGTCGAAGAGCTGAAACCCTATGTCGATGCAAACTTTACGGTTCACGATGGCCGCGAACACACGCACATCGCGGGCTCCAGTATGGGCGGCCTGATCTCCCTGTACGCGGTACTCGAGCATCCGAAGGTATTCGGATCCACTGCGGCAATCTCTACCCATTGGCCCGGGATCAAGCCCGGAGATGCCCTACCGGTTGCCGAGAGCATCCGTGCCTATCTGCGGGCGAACCTGCCCAAGCCCGGGACACATCGTTTCTACTTCGACCATGGTGATAAGACCCTGGACGCGCATTATCCCGCCCACCAGAAAAAGGTCGATGCGATTATGCGGGAAAAGGGCTATACCGATGCCGACTGGGCAACCCGTGCGTTTGAGGGTCACGCCCATGACGAGACGTCCTGGCAATCCCGCCTGGCGATCCCGCTTCTGTTCCTGTTCGCAGCAGACGCCAGCGCCCACCACTAACGGGACTTGTCGCGCGCCCCATTTGTGATATGTTCTGGGCTCCAGGTACCCACACCCCAGAACATATCCATGTCTTTTGACTATACGCCTGATCTCAGCGATGGTGTCGTGCGCCTTGAGCGACTGGCACCGGAAGATTTCCACGATCTGTATGCCGTTGCTGCCGACCCGCTCCTCTGGGCCGACCACCCCTGCAAAAACCGCTATGAGCATGCAGAGTTCGAGCACTGGTTTTCTGCTGCACTGGCGACTCCCGGTGTCATCAAATTTATTGAAGTGGCCTCCGGCCGGGTTATCGGCTCATCACGCTATTATGATTTTTCCCGTGACGCTGGAGAGGTGGCGATCGGATACACCTTCCTCGCCCGGGATCTGTGGGGTGGTGAATTCAATGCGCGGATCAAGCGATTGATGCTTGCACACGCTTTTCAGAGCGTCGGGCGAGTCTGGTTCCATATCGCCATGACCAATACCCGCTCGCGCAAAGCCATCGCAAAAATTGGTGCCGAGCTGGTGCATACAGAAGAGAAGTCCCTCGCAGGCCAGAGTGAACTGTATGGCTGCTTTGCGCTGCACCGGGACCAGTGGGCCTCCCTTCAGGCAGAATCCTCCATTGCCACCTGAGCAGGGGATAAGCGCAATACCATATTATTAAAACCGTCAGCCACATTGGGAGAGACCCCGTTGTCCACACCAGAGCCCGTCACTACCTACTATCTCGAATTGACCGCGGCGGACGCGATTCATGCAAAGCCCCAACCGGCCGGGCTAGAGGTCATTGAGGCAGAGGAAAAGGAGTTCCGCTTTAATCGCTACCTGTACCAGCTCGTCGGCGAGCAATGGCAGTGGGCCGATAAGCTAACGCTGCCCGACAGCGAATGGCAAGCCTACGCAGAAGCCGACACCCTGCGCACCTGGGCGGCGTATTACCGCGGCAGTATTGCCGGCTATTACGAGCTCGAACAACAGGCCGACGGTAATGTACAGATTGCCTACTTTGGTCTGGCACCCAAATTTATTGGAAAGGGCTTTGGTGGCTACCTGCTTTCCCATGCTCTGCAATCTGCCTTTTCCTGGGGCCAGACCCGGCGGGTATGGGTTCACACCTGCACTCTGGATCATCCCGGCGCACTGACAAACTATCAGAGCCGGGGCATGAAAATTTACCACAGTGAGACGTAGCGTCCTTTAAGCGACCCCGGATAAAAACCACTCCTTATGCAAGTGCACTGGAGCCGCCTGTCGGACTCTTTCCGCTACTTTTCATCAACCGATAACTGACCAGCCCGGCATACATATCGACCCAAACATGGAATAGTATCGGTAACAGCAGGCTATCTGTCAGGAGATAGACAAGCGTCAACAGAGCACCGACTATGCTGGTCCGCAAAATACCCAGGACACCCTGATACCAGTGCATAAGGCCGAAAGCAGCGATCGATAAACATATGCCCGCTGCAAAACCCAGCCACTGCGAAAAGAGGTTCATCAGATAACCGCGAAACAGAATTTCCTCTGTTACTCCCGCAGTCATAGACACACCGACACAAAACCATCGTGTCTCTCTCTGTGTTCGCGGCAGCAACCAGCCCAACTCCTGCATATGAACAGCTAACTTTTCCCGGTATTCGGAATCCGCAGACACTCTCCGAAGGTCGAAACAGCAATAGCCGATATAAGCGAGCAAAAGAACCAAAAATGCCGCATTGGGCCAGTCAACTTTCAAACTCAATCCTATATCGGGCACAGACAACATTCCGCCATAGTAGAGCGCAAGCGCCAGGACAGCGGGACACCATAGAGTGAGCATCGTGAACTGGTAATTGGCAACCTTCTTGGCAGGATTTTTCTTAAGGAGCTCCCTTTCCCGGGCGCCGAATACAGCCTCATAGACAGGCAATACGACTAACAAAAAAGCCAACAGGCTCATTTCCAAAAAATGCATAAACCCCTCGAAATCATGTAAGTGCGCAATGGATTAACCGGCGTTGCTCTTCAATAAACTGCTCTTCGTCACAATCCAAAACTGTTGCCTCATACAGATAGAAGCCCTGCATCGACAGGCAGAGGTTGAAGATACAAATCGCACTGCGACGCCGCAGCGCATTGCTACCCTCTGACTCACGCTCTCCCATCAGCCAACTGGCCAGCTTTTCCTGCAAGATCAGTGAGAAATCCTGTTGATAAGCTTTCCTGTCTTTCTCAGACAAATAGTCAAAGATATTTCTCACAAGCTGTTTATGCTCTCGGTAAGACAATCTTAGCAAGTTGATCAACTGTTCTATCCGACTTGCCAGATCAAATTCTACTGATGAAAACGCTCTCATAAACTCATTCAGACCCTGCGCTTCCTGCTCCTTAAGCAACTCCAGAATTGCGGGCAGGAGCGCCATCTTGCTGGAGAATCGCTTGTAAAAAGCACCAACCGAGCAGTTGGCGGAGATGACAATATCCTCCACGCTAATCTGCTCAAACGGCTCATTGGATAACAGTTCAATGGCCGATTGCAGTATGCGTTCGGAAGTTGCCCGGCTTCTCGCCTGTTTAGTTGCCCGCATGCCTCACTGTCCTCCGCGACTTCTGCACGAATTCTCCTTGCTGAAAAAGAGAATCGCAATCTACATTTGTCGATGATTCATTCCATTCTGGCACCACTCCCTCAAACGTTCTGGCACTATTTAGACGCCATTTTCCACCTACCATTGAATCTGGACCAATGCCGGCGCACTGGCTGGTGCTATACCGATTTCTCGCTTCGGCGCAAGGTTTATGGGCTAGATCGTTTTCGCGATCCCTTTTGGCGGCTTCGTTACCGGTGATCCCCACCAGACCGGCAAAGCTTGATCGCAGGCTTCGTTATAAAAAATCACGCGAAAATAACTCCAGGATACCACCCTCATGAACAGGCCCTACCACGCAACGCGCTATCGCTTGCCCGTCTTACTCACTTTGGGAGCCGGGCTGTTGCTGAGCTCCCAGCTGCACGCCGCGACCATTTTCTCCGACGACTTTTCCGATGGAGATGTCAGTGACTGGAGCAATAGTGGAAACGTCACCGCGTATAACAACGAATCTATCCGGCTACGTGCCACATCAACGGCATCCAAGGCCGTCTCGACTGCGGGCTATTCTGCGGTAAGTGCCAGTTTCGTGATGTCCGCGAGCTCACTGGAGAACGGCGAAAACTGTTTCGCAGAGATTTCTACCGATGGGGGTAGCAGTTGGTCAACAACGCTGACCATTTCCAACGGGCAGGACAACGGCACAAACTTCAGCGCAAGTGGATCACCTGCGGGTATCGACAACAATCCGCAGGTGCAGGTGCGCTTTCGTAGTAACGGCGGCACCACCGGAGACTATTGCTATGGCAAATCCGTAACCGTCAGTGGCACCGCCGGCGCCCAGACCGAGCCGGATATCGACGCACCAGCGTCGCTTTCCTTCAGTAACCTGACAACCGGGGCAAGTAATACGCTCAATGCGGTAATCAGTAATACCGGTAGCGCGGACCTGCAAATCAGCAGTGTCAGCAGCCCCAGCGCACCGTTTAGCCTGTTGGCTAATACCTGCAGTACGGTGAGTGCCGGGAATAGCTGTCAGCTCACCATTGAGTTTTCGCCCACTGTCGATGGTAACTTTAGTTCGTCCGTGACCGTGACCTCCAACGACCCGGATACGCCCAGCACACAGATCAATTTAACCGGCTCAGCCAGTACCAGTGGCGGTGGTGGCACCGTGACAAACTTCGATCCGCTCAGCGGTAGCGGCAATGTCTCCCGCACTGCGCTGACTGCCAATACGCTGCAAAACGGCAGTGATCCTGGCAGTCTGGTGAATTACACCCACTATGCGTTACCTGCCCAAGCGGCGATGCCGACGAATAATTTCGAGGGCAGCCTGGAACTGTTCGGGGAGGCCAGCGGTGGTGCCTTTGATGAGCAGAAGGATACCTTCCGCTACACAGGCAGTCGTGACACCACGCGCAAGCACCTGCCGGAATTCGATTTCGAACTGGTGCAGACCGGCAGTCATATTTTTCCGGTCCAGCGCGGCTCCATCACCAGCAACCATCCCGAATGGGAGTATGTACTGTCACCCGGACGTGTTTGGGACGAAAATGGAGATAATGGCTACAGCCGTGTAGCCCTGCCATTTGCCCTGCAGCAGAAGAACGCCAACTGTATCCACAACGGCGTCATGACCTTCCTGTTCAAGGATGACGGCTCGGTGTCGGACGTGGCCTACCAGATTGCCGGCGAGACTTGCCTGTATTTCCAGGTGGATATGTGGGGACAACTGGATGCCAGCTATACGCCAGACAGCGTAACCAATTCCGCTGGCCTGACCGCGGACTATCAGGCCGAGGTCAGTGGCCGTATGCCGGTCAAACCGCTGGCAGACCTGGCGACTGATTACCCCGGTACGGATCCACAGAAGTTTGCAGCGCCGTCTGGCAAGGACCCGGCGGCCCTGTCTCTGGTGGGCTTCGTCATCGATGGAACGCACTATACCGGTGGCTGCGCCACACGCCAGGGAACTTATCCGTTCTGTGAAGTGTTGGCGGTACCCTCTTATTCGGCTGCCAAGTCTGTTTTTGCTGGCAGTGCGCTGATGCGCCTGGAACAGAAATACAGCGGTAGCTTCAACCAGATAATCAGCAACTATGTGCCGGACTGTAATGCCAACGGCAACTGGGATGATGTCAGCTTCAACAACGTGCTGGACATGGGCACCGGTAACTACAAGCTCACCGGCTACATGAGCGATGAAGGGGCAAGTCATACCAATGATCTGTTCCTGCCCGAAGACCATGCGTCAAAAATCAGCTATAGCTGCACTGAGTATCCACGCAAAGCTACTCCTGGCACCAACTGGGTCTACCACACGTCGGATACCTATATCCTTGGTCGGGCGATGAACAATTATGTGAAGGGAATCGAAGGCAGCAATACCGACATCTTCACTGACATCGTTCTCGGTGAAGTGCTCGCACCACTCGGCGTCAGCCCCACGGCTGCCTTCACCCGCCGCACTTACGAC
This sequence comes from Microbulbifer sp. ABF4_148, assembly GCF_056158985.1. NCBI lineage: Bacteria > Pseudomonadati > Pseudomonadota > Gammaproteobacteria > Cellvibrionales > Microbulbiferaceae > Microbulbifer > Microbulbifer sp. ABF4_148. Next base: position 1,092,725 of record NZ_JBSWUI010000001.1, on the reverse strand, counting down.
TCAGCGCAACAACCGTTTGCAGGCTGGGGCCTGATGTGGCTGCGCGATGATGTCGCCAAGATTGGCAGCTTCTTTGCCAATGCCGGTGCCGGCAATAGCCAGTCTGTACTCGACAGCGCCGAGCTGGATGCGGCACTTCAACGCGACACAGGTGATCGAGGCCTCGACCCACTGGCAGACTATAAATACAATAATGGCTTCTGGGCCCATGAAATCAGCAGTAACTTAAGCGGCTGCAGCAATGACGTATGGCTGCCATTCATGTCAGGTTATGGTGGCATCTCGGTATTGATCTTGCCTAATAATAGTGTGTACTACTACTTTGCTGACGACGACGCCTATACCTGGATGGACGCAGCGGTAGAGTCGCATAGCATTCGCAGCCTCTGCCAGTAGTTCAACAACATCACATCCATAAAAAAGGCGATCCTTGTGGATCGCCTTTTTATTTTCAGCGCCAACCGTCAGCTGGCCCGCTTGGTATCGTCCACCAGGGCCTTGTGCAAATGCACTGGTTCGGCCTTTTTCGTGCGCAAGCGCAAGTTGAGCATTTCCACTGCCATTGAGAATGCCATCGCAAAGTAAATATAGCCTTTGGGCACATGTACCTCGAAGCCTTCGAGTATCAGGGTAAAGCCCACCATAATCAGAAACGACAACGCCAGCATTTTTACGGTAGGGTGGCGATCAACAAAATCCCCGATGGGCTTGGCTGCGATCAACATAACGATCACCGCCAGAATGATGGCAATGGCCATAATGGAAATCTGGTCAACCAGGCCTACAGCGGTAATCACCGAGTCAAGAGAAAACACAATATCGAGTATCGCGATCTGCACCAGTACCATCCCAAAGCTGGCTGCCACAACATTGCTGCCGCTCTCTTCTGGCCCCTCCAAACTGTTGTGAATTTCATGGGTCGCTTTCGCCAACAGGAACAGGCCGCCGCCAACCAGTATCACATCTCTGCCCGAAATTTCCTGCCCGAACAGAGTGAACCAGGGCTCGACCAGTCCCATGATCCAGACAATGGAAAACAACAGGACCAGCCGGGAAATCATGGCGAGCGCCAAGCCGATAAAACGCGCCGGTTCGCGCTGGTGTGCAGGCAAACGACCGACGAGGATGGAGATGAAGATAATATTATCGATACCGAGCACAATCTCGAGTGCCGCCAGTGTCGCCAGCGCCACCCAGGCTTCGGGGCTCGCAATCCATTCGAACATGCGAAGAGTCCTTGTTGATTATTTTTTCGTGCCGGTATTCTACGGCGCCTGTCCCAGCCAAACCATGGCAGCATCCTCTTCCTCGAAGAAATGGGCTTCGCCACCAATAAACCAGCTGCCCGCCTTTGCGGCAAACTCCTGCCATCGACGGTTACCCACAATGGCAATCCGTCGAAACTGGCGTCCGTGCTTTACGCCGAGCTTGAAGTCATCCCACGCAGCCCGCGGTTCCCAGCCCTCCATGTGCCTGGCGTCAAAAAACACATCTATCTGCGGATGATCGACGCCGGCAATGGCAGATTCCAGCATCGGCACCAGGATCTCGTAATCCTCATGTCGTAACTTGCCACTCGCGCGCAGGGTCAAAAAGAAATCACCGTCGATACGCTCCAACCCGATTGCCAGGCCGTGCCGTTGACTGCTCATTGGGGTCTCCTGAAAGCAACAGGGAAAAAGCCGCGACCAGTCAATGCATCTTTTGGTCGCGGGCCAGAGACGATCTGGCTACAAGCTATCAGGGAGTATAAAAGGGAGAGAGGACTTTGAAGGGGAACGGGCGACCTATATTCGCATCCGCTCCCAACTCACCTGAGAATTTCGACTATTTCGCGGGAGTGGTGCATCAGACGCACCAGCTCACCTTCGATGCTAATGGTCACCAGGCCATGCTTGTCCACTGGCTTGACGATCACGCCGTGGCGGTAGATATCTGCCTCGAGAATAGCGCCGGGCTGTAGCTTCTTTTGCCACCCCGGGGGGCAGTTCTCCACCGCGTGCCATCTTTTTCTGCAGGCCCGGAGGTACATCATCCTTGGGCTTGGCGGACACTGTGGCGGTGCCAATCGCGAGGGCCACCGCCGTGGCGACGACGAGTGATTGCTTGATCATGCTGCGATCCTTAATCAGACAGGTAGTACTCGATCGTGGAAACCACGCGCACCTTTTTGACATGGGGATTGTTCTTGTCCCGATCGCGGATACTGAACTGCCCCTGCGAAGCACGCTTGATCTTGCCCAACACACTATCGGAGTCCTCGGCGAATTTCTGTGCGACCTGTCGCGCCTGTAATGTCGCCTGTTCCACCATTTCCGGTTTGATAGCGTTGAGACCGGTAAACAGGTATTCCGTCTGTCCCTGATAATTGCCGGCACTAAAGGCGATTCCCTCCCGCCCCAGTTGCGCGAGTCCAGACATTGCCTGTCTGACGGTATCCACCGCCTCGGAATACACGGTTACTGTCTGCAACGCGGTATAACGGAATTCCGCCCGCTGGTTGCCACCATATTGCTGTGCCAACTTGTCGGTGACAGCGGGTGGCGACACGGTGATTGCCGTATCAGGGATCCCCTGATCGCCAAGAAACTTTTCGATCCGCGCACTGCGGGAGGCAATATCGCGGTACAATTGCGGCAGGTCATTGCCGGCAACGGTAAACTGGATCGGCCAGATAACGACGTCGGCAACCACTTCACGTTCTGCCAGGCCTTTGGCGGTGACCGTGCGATCATATGCCTTGAACCGATCCACCGCGCCGAGCAAACTCAGGCCGACAACGGCCAGTCCCACGGCGATCCAGAGTGGCAAGCCAAATAGTCGCAGCACTGCGTCGCGCATCGCTGATCTCCAAGGGGTGACTGACGGAATGAAGTGACTCTAGCAAATCAGGCTGAATCTTTGCTGAACCACCGCCGAAGTGAGCCCTCGCCGGCCCCAAAGCTAGGCCGCGGGCGGAATATTCCCCGGACGGGGAGTGCCGCAGTGCCAGCAAAAATCGAAGGCCTGTCCATTGGCTTCGCCGCACTGGGGGCACGGCCAGTCCACACCCGCGAGCTCCTCCTCGAGCAGACGCTCCGCCCTGTCAAAATCGCTCGCCTTCTCCACCCAAAGTTCGAGCCAGGCCTGGTGAGGGGCAATCTCACCGGTGGCGCCCTGGGCAAATTCATTGCGCAACCGCACGGGGATACCCGCCAGCTCCAGGCGGCTTTTCGCCAGCTCAACCAGCAGGCGATTTTCATGGGTGAACACCAGTTTGCCTTGCATCTGCATCGCCAGGTCATTCGCTGAGGGTTTCCCAGCCTCTCACTCTCGGGGAAAAGTTTCAAACTGGCTTTCGCCCTGCGTCAATGCCCCACACGTAACTGCCACCTTCGCATTCCTGCGTTCCAACTGCCGACAGCCATAAAAAAAGGCCGCACAAGCGGCCTTTCCAGAATCGACGAGCTGATCACATCAGGAAATGTCGATCCAGGTGGATTTCAGTTCGCAGTACTTGTCGAGGGCGTGCAGTGACTTGTCGCGGCCATTGCCGGACTGCTTGAAGCCGCCAAAGGGCACGGTGATGTCACCCCCAAAGTAATTGTTCACCCACACGGAGCCGGAACGGATATCGCGGGCCACGCGGTGGGCGCGGCCCAGGTTATTGGTCCAGATACCCGCGGCCAGGCCGTAGATGGAGTCGTTGCCAATCCGCACCGCTTCCTCTTCGCCTTCAAATTCAATCACCACCAGCACCGGGCCGAAAATCTCTTCCTGGGCAACGGTCATCTCTGTGGTTACGCCACGGAGAATCGTCGGCTCATAGTAGAGGCCGCCATCTGCCACCTGTGCCGGCTTGCCACCACACACCAATTGCGCACCTTCCTCCAGCCCCTTGGCCACGTAGTGCTCGACCGTGTCGAACTGGCCGCGATCAATCAACGCGCCCATCACCGTATTCGGGTCCTGCGGATGGCCGGGCATAAAGCGCTCGCTGGCTTTTTTGACCTTGGCAATAAACTCGTCGGCGATGGATTTTTCCACGAGCAGACGTGAACCTGCCGTGCAGGTCTCCCCCTGGTTGTAGAAGATGGCCAGGGCCGCTGCTTCTGCCGCCTTATTCAGGTCCGCATCGGCAAACACGATATTCGGGCTCTTGCCGCCCAGCTCCAGGAATGTCCGCTTCAGGTTGGACTGGCCGGAGTACTCGGTCAGGGTTTTGCCCACTTCGGTGGAACCGGTAAAAGTCAGGCAATCGATATCCATATGCAGGCCCAGCGACTTGCCCAGACTGCTGCCCGGCCCCGGCAATACATTGAGAACGCCATCGGGCAGGCCCGCGGCTTTTGCCAGCCCCGCCAGTTTGATCGCGGTCAGCGGTGTATTGGAGGCGGGTTTCAGGATCACACTGTTGCCGGTAGCCAGTGCCGGGCCCAGTTTCCAGGCGGTGGTCGACAGCGGGAAGTTCCACGGCACGATGGCCGCCACCACCCCGAGGGGCATACGGGTCACCAGACCGAGTTCGGACGGACCGGTAGGGGCAACCTCGTCGTAGACCTTGTCGGTGGCCTCACCATTCCAGCGAATGGTGGTCACTGCGCTGGGGACATCCACATTCATGGTGTCGCTGATCGGCTTGCCCGCATCGAGGCTCTCCAGCAGGGCAATTTCCACACGATGCGCTTCGATCAGCTCGGCAAAGCGCACCAGGATTTTCTTGCGCTCCATTGGTGGCATATCGGACCACACACCGGACTCAAAGGTCTCGCGCGCGATCTTGACCGCCAGCTCCGCATCTTCCGGTCCACAGCTGGCGATCTGCGCCAGTTCGCGGCCATCCGCAGGGCTATAGGTGGCGCGCGTAGCGCCGGAGAGGGCATCGACATACTCACCGTTAATAAAGGCGCGACCCTCGATCTCGAGGCTGTCTGCAAGCTCCAGCCATTCTTGTTGTGTTTGTGGGATCTTGTTCGTGTCCGACATGGCACACCTCAATAAAGTTGAATCATTATTCGGTTTATACCGAAAATGTGATCACAAATCAAAGGGCCATCGCCCGCAATGTTGCCAATGGTAGTACCGGCTCCGGATTTTGGCGCAGAGTCACCATTCCAGCGGGACCAGGTCATGTGCGCAGGCGCCGGTGTAAGTACCCGCTCACGCGCTCAATCCAGCCGGGCGACCGCCTCGAAAGTCCCGGTCTCCCGGTTTTTCTGCGCGCCCGGGATCGGGAAGACCCGGTTGTGGAACGCGATGTAGAACCCCGGTGACATCACACGCGCGGCCAGGAGCGCCTCGGTCACATTCTGCCGGGCATCCGAATCAATAAACCCCATGGGTTTCATCGCGCCGGTAAACACCACCGCCACCGGCGGCGTACCGAGTTTTTCGAAACAGAAGTCAGCGGTCACTGACATGGTATCGGTGCCGTGCAGGATCACGATGGGGTCGCCACTGGCGGCAGTGCGCTCGATCGCTTCGGCAATCAGGGCGCGGTCGCTGTCGTCCATTTCCAGCGAGTCCTTATTCAGCACACTCTCCAGCTCCAGGTGGGTATAGGGCAGGCGCAGACTGGAGATCAGCCCCTCGCGAATAATGGAGGCGCGGTTCTTGAGGGTGCCTTCCTCCTCACAGTAGCTCTTTTCGATGGTGCCACCGGTGGTAAGGATGCGGACGGTAGTGACGGGGTTGAGATCGGTCATCACGGTTCCCTGTTGGTGCTGAATGCTTGCCGGACAGGCAGGGCCTTATGGGCACTGCCGGAGTTATTGTGTGGGCCGGTAGGCCTGTCGGCGGCATCATAGTGCGGGCGGCGCACGCGGACAATGTTAGTCTGCGCCCCGTCTGCACGCCTCGCGCCCCTCACGTCCCTCGCGCCAGACCATGCAGAGCGGCGATGCCCCTTGCAGGGTTACTGCACTTCGGTCTCCACCCGCAGCCAGTCCTCTTCCAGTTGCAGCGCCAGCCGGTCACCGCTGTGCAGGGGACCGACACCGGCGGGGGTACCGGTCAGCACGACATCCCCCGGCAGCAGGCTGAAATAACCACTGATATAGGCCACCAGGTCCAGGATCGGCGTGATCATGTGCTTGGTCTTGCCGCGCTGGCGCAACGCATCATTCAGCCACAGCGAGTAACTGAGGTTGTCCCAGTCCGGCAACCAGTCGAGCTGTAAAAAGGGTGACAGGGGACAGGCACCATCAAAACCCTTGGCTTTTTCCCAGGGGTGCCCCGCCGCTTTCAATTCGGCCTGCAGGTCACGCAACGTCAGGTCCAGCGCCAGGCCCAAGCCGGCGATCGCCGCCGGTACCTCTGCGACATTGGCATCACACAGGGGCTGCCCGATCAGCAGGGCCAACTCTCCCTCGAAGTGACACGCGCCGCGGCCAACGGGCAGGTGCACAGGCTCGGCCAGATCCACCGCCGCGGTGGCGGGCTTGATAAACAGCAGTGGCTCTCGCGGCACCGGATTATCCAGTTCGGCGGCATGTTCCGCGTAGTTACGCCCCACACAGACAATTTTGCCCTGGGGTAGGTCGCATGTGCTGCCGCAGGTAAATCGATGTTGATACATTTTGGCTCTAGTAGGATGAATATTGCGTATAAAGCTTTTCAGGCCGCATGTGTTATGATCGCGCCCTCGCCGGATCCCGGTCTTCCCAATTGTATCCCGTTGCCATCGTCGAGAGAGTATTTATGGCTCCGCAAATCTCTTTGCAAAAAGACAAAATCCGTATTCTGCTGCTGGAAGGCGTACACCAGTCCGCCGTCGAACTGCTCGCTTCGCGCGGCTACACCAATGTGGAATACCTGAAAACGGCCCTGCCGGAAGACCAGCTGATTGAAAAAATCGCAGATGCCCACTTTGTCGGCATCCGCTCCCGCACCCAGCTGACCCGCAAGGTGCTGGAACAGGCCAACAAGCTGGTTGCCATCGGCTGCTTCTGCATTGGCACCAACCAGGTCGACCTGGATGCCGCCACTGAATTCGGCATCGCGGTGTTCAACGCCCCTTACTCCAACACCCGTAGTGTGGCGGAACTGATCATCGCTGAAACCATCCTGATGCTGCGTGGCATCCCGGAGAAGAATGCCGTGTGCCACCGCGGTGGCTGGCTTAAATCCGCGGTTGGCTCTTATGAAGCGCGCGGCAAAACGCTGGGTATCATCGGCTACGGCGCCATCGGCTCACAGCTGTCCGTGATGGCCGAGGCCATTGGTATGCGCGTGATCTTCTTTGACGTGGTCACCAAGCTGCCTCTGGGCAATGCCACTCAGGTGACCAGCATGGACGACCTGCTGGCACAATCTGATGTGGTCTCCCTGCACGTCCCCGAACTGCCCTCCACCAAGATGATGATGGGCGCGGAGCAGATCGCCAAGATGAAGCCCGGCGCAATCCTGCTGAATGCATCCCGTGGCACGGTAGTGGAAATTGAATCCCTGGCCGAAGCCCTGAAGAGCGGCCACCTGGCCGGCGCTGCCATCGATGTATTCCCGGTTGAGCCCCGCGGTAACGACGATGAATTCCTGTCACCACTGCGCGGTATCGACAACGCGCTGCTGACCCCACACATTGGTGGTTCCACCATGGAAGCCCAGGCCAATATCGGCGTGGAAGTCGCGGAGAAGCTCGCGCTCTATTCCGACAACGGCACCACCACCAGCTCGGTGAATTTCCCCGAGGTTGCCCTGCCCGGCCACGCCGGCGCCCACCGCCTGCTGCACATCCACAAGAATGTGCCCGGGGTACTCAGTGCGATCAACCAGGTCTTCTCGGAAAACGCCATCAACATTTCCTCCCAGTTCCTGCAGACCAATGAGTCGGTCGGTTATGTGGTCGTGGACGTGAATGCGGAGTACTCCGACCTGGCCCTGGAACAGCTGAAAAACATCCCCGGCACCCTGCGCTGCCGCGTGCTGTTTTAAATCACAACAGCGCCTGCGGGGCCGGTCTCTACTGGCCCACTCGCCATTTCTGCAAACTGTCGCGTGCGGCTGGCACAGCGAACAGTACAGCGTTAGAATCCGCCGCGCCGGGCCGCTTCATGCGGCCCGCGGTTTTTCTCCCTGCGCCCGACTCCTGTAGCCATTGTTCACGGCCAGTCTCGGGCCACTAACCGGCCTCGCGCCAAGGTTCACTCGTGCCGCAAAAAGATTCCGCTGCTACCGGCCTGCTGGCTGCCATTACCGCGTTCCTGATCTGGGGACTGGCTCCACTGTATTTCAAAGCCCTGGACGGTATTGCCCCACTGGAAATCCTCGCGCACCGCAGTATCTGGTCACTGGTGCTGGCGCTGATCATCATGATTGCCCTCGGCAAGCTATCGGGTATCTGGGCCACCCTGAAAAACAAAAAACACATGGCGATTCTGGCCCTGTCGACGGTACTGGTCGCCGCCAACTGGCTGATCTTTATCTGGGCGATTGCCAACGACCAGCTGCTCGACGCGAGTCTCGGCTATTACATCAACCCGCTGCTCAACGTCCTGCTCGGACTGATCTTCCTGGGCGAACGCTTCCGCCCGCTGCAGTGGCTGGCCGTCGCTGCCGCCTCCATTGGAATCGCGTATGAGCTGTGGCAGTTCGGCAAATTGCCCGTGGTCGCCCTGGCCCTGGCCCTGACCTTTGGCTTCTATGGGCTGGTGCGCAAGCGTGCCCCGATCGACAGCCTGACCGGCCTGGGCGTGGAAACCCTGCTGATGTTCCCCTTCGCGGTGGGCTACCTGATCTGGAGCACCAGCCCCACCAGTGACCTGATGAACAACAGCCTGTCCCTGAATGCCCTGCTGCTCTTCGCCGGCCCCCTGACATTGGTGCCGCTGCTGCTGTTTACCATTGCGGCCCGCCGGTTGAATCTGTCGACGGTCGGATTCCTGCAATACATTGGTCCGACGCTGATGCTGCTGGTGGCGACGTTTATCTTCCACGAGCCGTTCAACCAGGCCAAGCTGGTCACCTTCGGCTTCGTCTGGCTGGGCCTGACGCTCTACTCGATTGATGCCGTCATGCAGCGGCGCAAGCAGCGCCTGGCTGCGCCCGCCACAGCGGGCGCTTGACTCTGGTGCAGGGGTCATTCAGGCTCAGGTAATGCGTCCGGTGCGTATGCCCGGTCAATCCAAAACAGGGCTACCCGGAGGGACTGCAGTGACTCCATTCAAAGATGTTGTGACAGACCAGGGAAGCGTTTCGCGCGATCATGGGGGAACCCAGTGAGAAGGTGACGCGAAAGACACTGGACCATCTGGATAAACACTGCTTCAAGTTCATCGCCTCCTCCCCTTTCCTGCTGCTCGCATCCGCTGATGCAGCAGGCAATGCCGACGTATCCCCCAAAGGCGATCCGGCGGGATTTGTCCGGGTCCTCAATGAGCACTATCTCGCCATCCCCGACCGCCTTGGCAATCGCCGGGCCGACACCATCGAAAATATCCTGCAAAACCCCAAAGTGGGCATTATCTTTCTGGTCCCGGGCAAAACCGAAACGCTCCGCGTGAGTGGTACCGCACAAATCGTGCGCGACGAGGACCTGCGCCAGTCCATGGCAGTGAACGAGCGGGCGCCGGACTTCGCGTTTGTGATCCGTGTGGAGGAGGCCTTCTTTCACTGCTCCAAGTGCATGATCCGCTCGAAGCTCTGGGATGCACCGCATTGGGCGGAATTGGATGGACTGCCCAGCCTGGCCGAAACCATGGTGGATGCGGGCAAACTGGACCTCACCGTGGCAGAGATGCACGACATCGTCATCAACGACGAGAAAACCCGCCTCTACTGATACTCACCTGCCCCGGGCAAGCGCTGGCAGCCCCTAGCGATTCAGCCAATCATCTAAGGCGGTGAGGATCTGGTGGCGATAGGGCTGGGTCTCGTTGATCATCTGGTGACGGGCCCCGCGGATGATCACCCGTTTACTGTTGGGGAAGCGCGAGCGGATCGCGCGCATGTTGTAGCGCCACGACACGGTCTGATCTCCGGTTCCCTGAATCACCAGGATTTCCTTGTCGTTGCGCGCGGTGCGCGGGAAGGTTTTCAGCCAGTCCACCATGGCGCCCAGCCAGCGCATGGAAATGACAGGCGACTGCAGCGGGTCGCGATGGGCCTGGCGACGCGAGAACTCCACGTCGTGGGTGTTGATATTGAAGGCCCGGTTGGGCGCGAGACGCAGGAATTGCGCCAGATAAAACTGGTATTTGCGATAATTCCAGCCAGCCGGCCGCACCAATGGCGCCAGCAAAAAGACCTTGTCGAAGGGTTGCCAGCGACTGTACTGCATATGTGCCAACAGCGCGGCACCGCCAGTGCTCTGCCCGAGGGCATGCCAGGGTTCCGGTAATTTCCCGCGCGCCCTGCGCAACAGGGCCTCCATCACTTCCCGGTATTGCAGGAAGGTGTCGATGGCCACCTGCTCGCCACTGGACAGCCCATGCCCGGGAAAATCGAAAATGACCACATTCAAGTGGCGCTCCAGGCCAAAGCGGATCGCGGCACCATAGATACCGGTGTGATCGAAATACCCATGGCAGATAAACAGGGTGCCGCGCGGCTTTTCCACCAGCCAGTACTGGGCAACCAGCTCGAATCCGGCCGCGGCAAAGGTACCCACGCCGGTGCTCTGCGCCTGGGGAAACTGCAAATGGTAATACTGGCGGTATTCCTGCAGCGCCTGCGGCAGCGGCGCACGCGCATCAAAGTCGAGCTCGGGTAGCTCACGGCGTAACGCGGAAAAGTCTGGCCGGCGCAGCACAGGGCTGTGGGGCGCAACAGCGGAAAATTCTTGCAGTAGATCCATGACCCTATGGTACTGCATTTTGGGCGATTGGGAGCTTTTCTGCGCGCGGGATCTGTTGCGTGATCAGCGCCATGATCCCCCGCCAGATCGAATACCGCCAGCCCCCAACAAAAAGGGCACCCGCAGGTGCCCTTTTTTTACAGCGTTGCCCGATCAGTTGATCTTGGGCGCCAGCTCCCCGGAGTCATAGCGTGCAACCATGGCATCCAGGCTCAGCGGCCTGATCTTGCTGGCATTGCCAGCCGCACCGAAGGCCTCGTAACGCGCGATACAGATCTCGGTCATCGCCTTGGTCGCCACCGCGTAAAATTTACGCGGGTCGAATTCGGACGGGTTCTGGGCCAGGAAACGACGCGTCGCGCCGGTAGAGGCCAGACGCAGGTCGGTGTCGATATTGACCTTGCGCACACCGTGCTTGATGCCTTCGCAGATCTGCTCTACCGGTACCCCGTAGGTTTCCGGGATTTCACCACCAAACTCGTTGATCACCGCGAGCCATTCCTGCGGCACGGAAGAGGAACCGTGCATCACCAGATGGGTGTTGGGGATACGCTCGTGAATCTCCTTGATGCGATCGATCGCCAGAATATCGCCAGTCGGCGGACGCGTGAATTTGTACGCGCCGTGGCTGGTACCACAGGCGATTGCCAGTGCGTCGACCTTGGTTTTGGCAACGAAATCTGCCGCTTCTTCCGGGTCAGTCAGCAGCTGGTCGTGAGACAGCTTGCCCTCTGCACCTACGCCGTCTTCCTCGCCGGCCATACCGGTTTCGAGGGAGCCCAGGCAGCCCAGCTCACCTTCAACGGAGACGCCACAGGCATGCGCCATTTCAACGGTGCGTCTGGTGACGTCTACGTTGTACTCATAGGAGGCCGGGGTCTTGCCGTCTTCCTCGAGGGAACCATCCATCATCACGGAGCTGAAACCCAGCTGGATGGAGCGCTGGCAAACCGCCGGGCTGGTGCCGTGGTCCTGGTGCATTACCACCGGGATTTCCGGGAACTCCTCAATCGCCGCGAGGATCAGGTGACGCAGGAACGGCGCACCGGCATATTTCCGCGCACCGGCAGAGGCCTGCACGATTACCGGGGAGTCCGTCTGACGCGCCGCTTCCATGATGGCGCGCATCTGCTCGAGGTTATTCACATTGAAAGCCGGAACCCCGTAGCCGTGCTCGGCCGCGTGGTCCAGCATCTGGCGCATGCTGATTAAAGCCATGAATGTATCCCTTAGATTCTAATAGTTTCACGTCGTTTTACTGTAAGTGGTCACCCCGATCTCCGCCGGGGTTGACGCGAATGCGCTGACGCTCGTCGCTAGCCGTCAGCGCGGCTCTCCAGCATTACCACCGCAGGCAGAGGCTTGCCCTCTACGTACTCCAGGAAAGCACCGCCCCCGGTGGAAATATAGGAAACCTTGTCGGCGATACCATACTTGTCCACCGCCGCCAGCGTGTCACCACCGCCGGCAATGGAGAAGGCCTCGCTGTCGGCAATCGCACGAGAGAGTCGCTCGGTGCCACCACCGAACTGGTCAAACTCGAACACACCCACGGGGCCATTCCAGATAATGGTTTTCGCCTCCGCCAGGATCTCCGCCAGCTGCGCTGAGGATTCCGGGCCAATATCAAAAATCATGTCGTCTTCGGTCACTGCGTCGGCGGGCTTGGTCTCGGCCGCAGCAGACTCACTGAAAGCCTTACCGGTTACTACGTCAGCGGGCAGTGGAATATCGCACTGCTCCATCAAAGCCTTGGCGGTACCTACCAGGTCATGTTCGCACAGGGATTTGCCCACCGGCTTGCCGCTGGCGGCGAGGAAAGTATTGGCAATGCCGCCACCCACGATCAACTGATCGACTTTGTCCGCCAGTGTTTCCAGCACAGTCAGCTTGGTGGAGACTTTGGAGCCGCCGACAATCGCCACCATCGGGCGCGCTGGTTCGGCCAGGGCCTTTTCCAGTGCATCGAGTTCCGCCGCCAGTAGCGGACCCGCACAGGCAACCGGTGCAAATTTGGCAACACCGTGGGTCGATGCCTGGGCGCGGTGCGCGGTACCGAAGGCATCCATCACAAAGATGTCGCACAGCGCGGCATAGGCTTTGGCCAGCGCCTCGTCATCCTTCTTCTCACCCGGATTAAAGCGCACGTTTTCCAGCAGGGCGACTTCGCCGTCCGCTAGCTCGACGCCATCGCGCCATTCTTTCAACAGCGGCACTTCACGTCCCAGCAGCTTGCCCAGGTATGAGGCAACTGGCGCCAGCGAGAACTCTTCCGCGTACTCACCTTCGGTCGGGCGCCCCAGGTGGGACATCAGCAGCACCTTGGCGCCGCCCTTGATCGCCGCCTCGATAGTCGGCAGGGCCGCACGGATGCGCGCATCCGAGGTCACCGCACCCTCCTTGACCGGTACATTCAGGTCTTCCCGAATCAGTACCCGCTTACCCTGCAGGTCCAGGTCTGTCATCAATTTGACGGCCATCGCCAATCCCCTTCGCGTGAGTTGTGAAATCTTGTGCTTAAGCATGGAAAAGTGGGCGCGGATTATAACAACAGCGCTTGTAAACTGCTTACAAAACTGAGAATTACCGCGCTAAATCCAGCCCGTCCCGGTAGGTAGCTTTCCAAACATTGCCGCACCAGAGTCGAATACCTACCATGGTTGGGTAAACCCTATGCAACCAGCGCGCCGCCGCCATGACCAAACGTACCCGAATTCACTTTGAGGGCAGCCAGAAAGCGCTGCTCGTCGGTATCCTCGAGACCCCCAAAGACCAGCCACCCAGTCATCACGTGCTGTTCGCCCCCTGCTTTACCTGCGGCAAAGACATACTGGCGGCCTCCCGCATCAGCCGCCGGCTGGCCGAACTGGGCATGGCCGTGTTGCGCTTTGACTTCACCGGGCTGGGCGAGAGCGAGGGTAATTTCGCCGATACCAACTTCTCGTCCAATGTGGAGGACCTGGTTGCTGCGGCCGACTACCTGCGCAACCATCACCAGACCGTGGATCTCCTGATCGGCCACAGCCTCGGGGGGGCCGCGGTGCTGGCCGCCGCGAGTGAAATACCGGAGGCCCGGGCAATCGCCACCATTGCGGCACCGGCGGACCCCGAGCATGTCACCGGCCAGTTCGCCTGCGCGGTCGACACAATCGAAAGCAAAGGTCAGGCCGAAGTAGAGCTCGCCGGGCGGCCGTTTGTCATCAAGAAACAATTTCTCGATGACCTGGATCAGCAGCAAGCAGGCTATATCCATCACCTGCATCGGCCACTATTGATCTTCCACTCTCCCGCCGACCAGACCGTATCAATCGATGAGGCCGCAGACATCTACAATCAGGCGATGCACCCCAAAAGTTTTATCAGCCTCGACGACGCCGACCACCTGCTGACCGAACGCAAAGACGCGATCTATGTTGCGGAAACACTGTTCGCCTGGTCACAGCGTTATTTGCAGGTTGCCGACGAATAACCCCCCAGGCCATACCAATCCTCAAACGACGGGTAAACGTTCGATGGAAGCTTTGCAGGAAATCTCCGCACTGTGCCCCTACTGTAATGCCCCCATTTCACTACTGGTGGACACGACGATCAGCGAGCAGGTGTACACGGAAGACTGTGAGGTCTGCTGCCAGCCGATGGTTGTGCGTACGACAGTTTCACCCCAGGGCCATGTCGACCTTTCTGTCGTACGCGAAGACGATGACTACAGCTAAGCGCCACCGCCGATAACGCGGATATTTCTCGCCCGCCAGTCCCGTACTCCCAGGAGAAATCTGGCAGCCTATCCCCGGTAGCCTTCCCCGATAACTTACCCCGGCAGCTTTCCCCGGCAACTTACTCAGACCACTCTACCCGGGCCCGTCCGTTGAGTACGACAAATAGGCCGATGGGGTTTGGCATCGTGGCGTATGCCATTTGTCGCAACCGGCACTGCAATCCGGCCGAAATCTTTGATTTGGCATATTTAATGCTTTGTCCCCACTGACAATCCAAATATTTGGCAAAGGGGCCGGCATGAGCATTGAAGAAGTTTCTCTATTCATTCTTTTACTGTGTTTTGCCGGACTGGTTGCGGGCATGACGGCAGGATTGTTTGGCAATGGCGGCGGTTTCGTTGTCGTACCGGCACTATTGGCGGTTTTTCCGTTCCTGCCAAATACTTCAGAGGAATTAATGCGCGTGGCGGTGGGCACCTCGCTCGCCTCAATCGTCGTCTCTTCCGCACGCGCGGTGCAGGCACACCGAAAGCGGGGTGCCGTTGATTTTCAGGTACTGAGAGACTGGTCCCTGTGGATTTTGATGGGCGTCGCCGGGGGATTGGTCGTCGCCTCATTCACGGAAAGTGGCAGCCTGGTCTACATCTTCGCTACCGGTGTCCTGCTCTATTCCATTTACTTCCTGTTCCCCACACTGTTCGATGGGCTCAAAGGGAGAATCACCATGCCCACCGGAGTCGCGCGGGCCTCGCTGGCGAGCTTTCTCGGTGGATTTTCTTCGCTGCTGGGCATCGGCGGCGGCACCATAACGGTGATGACCATGGTGCTCTGCAACAGGCCGGTGCACCAGGCCGTCGCAACGGCGTCAGGTATCGGCTTTTTAATCGGACTACCTGGCGCCATCGGTTTTTTGATTATGGGACTGGGCAAAGAAGACCTGCCATTTGGATCAATCGGCTACATCAATATCCCGGCACTCATCGCGATATCCATTTTCTCCATTATCTCCGCCCCGATTGGCGCAAAACTTGCGCATAGTCTGGACGATTTTCACCTGAAAAGACTTTTCGGTGTTTACCTGGTCATTGTTGCTCTCGCCATGTACGCCAAAACCTGAGCCTTTGCTCCCTGCATAACCAGAAGAGGATACGATAATGAAAAACCGCATCAGCAGGCGACTGTTTCTTGGGGGAACCACCGCAACCATTGCCGCGGCAGCTACCGGCGGACTGAGCACCGCTGCCGTTGCTGCGTCGACGCAGCCAGCCAGACCAATACCGCTGTACGGACCCGCACCGGGCATTGCCAAATTGAATGCGAATGAAAATCCCTATGGGCCAAGCCCGGCCGCCGTACAGGCAATGGAAGCGGCCTCCAAGAAGGGCGCTTACTACGTATTCGATACTGCGCTACGCCTGCGCACCATGATTGCCGAGTTCCATGGTGTCACACCGGAACATGTCACCCTCGGTTCCGGTTCCAGTGCCTGCCTGGCGTCTGCCGCAATCGCGGCATCCAAGACAGGGGCAATCCTCGGCCCCGATTTATTCTGGGATACCACCGCACGCGTGGTTGAGGTGCAGGGTATCGGCGAGATCAAACGACTCCCCAAGCTTGAATCCCTCAAGATCGACCTCGACGCCATGTACAGTGCCATTGATGACTCCATCTCGATGGTACAGATTACCAACCCGAATAACCCCACCGGACTGCTGATTGATCCGGACGCCATGCGCAACTTCTGTATCAAAGCATCCAAGAAAACCATGGTGCTGGCAGACGAGGCCTACAATGAGCTGACTGACAACCCGGCCGCCAATACCATGGTCGACCTGGTTAAACAGGGTCACAACATTATCGTTGCGCGCACCTTCTCCAAAATCTATGGGCTCGCTGGCATGCGTGTGGGCTACCTGATTGGCGCTCCGGAAAAGATTGCCGAAATCGAGCGCTATGGCATGGGCTGGTATGGACTAAACCAGGCTGGCCTGGCAGCGGCCATCGCCTGCTATGAAGATCAGCAATTTATGGATTTTGCACGCAGCAAAGTAAAAGAAGCCCGTGAGATGGTCAGCGCCGCCCTGCAGGAAAACGGGCTGAGCGCACTGCCCAGCGTAACCAACTTTATGTTCGTCAACCTGGGAGATCTCAACGCAGAGACGTTCCGCCAGGAGATGGCCAAGGAAAACGTCTTAATTCGCGGCATCTATCGGGACTATACCAACTGGTCCCGTGTGAGCATGGGCTACCTGGAGGATGTCGAGAAGTACACGATGGCATTACCCAAGGTTCTGCACCGGATGCGCAGCTAACGCTTCTCTTTTCCTGTAATGCCGTAATGGTTTGCCAGCTGTCTTTACAGCTGGCTTTTTTATGCCTGCACATCATCCGTTTGGACAACGCCTGTCAACAACGTGCCCACCAGCAAGAATCCATCTCCTCGCCAGCGGCCGCCACACCCGAATCGGCGGACGCACATTAGCCGGACACGCGAACACTGGGCACCAGCCCAAGCCAAATAATCTCGTTGCATTTTTCACAAAAAAATCCCCGCCGTGGCGGGGACTTCTTGAGCATTAGTCTCTAAAACTTATTTTAGAAACTATAGTTCGCACGCACATAGTAGAAAGCGCCCTGCCAGTCCACCATCGATGCCGAAGAATAGATTCGGCCACAGCAGTAATCGCCGATCTCATCTTCTTCCGGGTATTCATCAAAGATATTGCGACCGCCGACAGTCACCGACGCACTCTCTGAGAATCGATATTTACCCTCAATGTCGACCATAACCAGCGGGTCGAACTCCTGGGTTTCGCCGGCATTGTAGTTCTCATAGGATCCATACCAGTTCGCTCGCGCCATGAATGAAAGGTCACCCATATAATGCATCGCACTGAGCACGGAGCGGAATTCCGGATTGAAATTCTCGAAATCGAACTCATCTTCCGCATTGAGATAGGCACTGGGATCGGAGGTAAATTCAGACTTGTTGTAGTTGAAGGATGCCGTCAACTCGGTGCTGCTACCGTCCCATTCGAGCCCGCCACTCAGCACAAGGTCAACGCCCTTGGTAGAAGTATCGAACGCGTTGGTAAAGTAAAAAACACCCCCGATCGATTCAGCACCCACCACACCGGCATCCACCAGCGCGAGGTAATTATCATATGCAGAACCACTGCCCATATCCGTGGAGACATCCAGGGTAGAGATGGCGTACGTCCTGTCCTCCACATCAATCTGGTACAGATCGATGGTCAGGCTCATCACGTCCAGATCTGCGGTCATCCCCAAAGTGAAGTTCGTCGACAGCTCGGGCTTAAGGGGTTCCGCGCCCAGAGCGGCGGCCACCGAACTACTGGCAGGAAACAGACCGGTCGCCACAGGGAAACCATTTGGCAGGCGCGTGGAGACATTAGTGGTGCCTTGCTGACCCGGGGTCGGCGCACGGAACCCGGTTCCCACAGAGGCTCGCAACCCAATCACATCCGACGCATCGAACTGACCCGCCAGCTTCCAGACCAGTTCGGAATCAAAATCGTCGTAGTCTTCATATCGCAGCGCCGCCTGCATAAACAACGATTCGGTCAAATCGGCACTCAGGTCACCATAGGCAGCATAGGAACGACGCTCATAGGTGCCGGAATACTCTGGTGAATATCCCGGAAAACCATTTGAACCAACGCCCACCACGGTATACACCGGATCATCAGGATTCGCGCAGTCCAGAGAAGACCCCTGGGCAATCACTGCGAGACCCGCTGACGTCGGCGTCATATCATCGGCACAAAAATCCCACGGATCCTGCGTCGCATAGGGTCCGGCCAGATAGGACTCTTCATTGCCACCGGTAATATCATAGGCCTCATCCATCATGCTGAAGCCAAATGCCGAAACCACATCGAGACCGGCAACTTCAATCTCCCGCGAGAAATCCGCCTGCAGCTGCATTTCTTCATTGGACAGCACACCGGGATTAAAAGAGGTTGGACTGTCCGGCCCCATCGACGGGTTGATGGTATTTGCCAGCACGTAGTCGATTTCGCTGTTGCCATAACGGGCGCTGAAGTCATAGGCGATGCCATTCAGCCATTCACCGCGAATTCCGCCGACGGCAGAATAGTCTGTCACCGCACCATTGAAACGCGGGGTAAAACCACCCGGGAATTTTTCCAGCGGGGTGTAGATACTGCCATCCGCCTCACGAAGATCCTCGATCGTGCCATTACCCGGATAGCGGTAGAAAAAGCTACCATCGGCCTCACTCTCCGAATAATTGCCAAACGCATACAGTTCCGAGCCATTCGCCAGCGCGTAGCCGGCATTGACGAACAGACGTGTCGCCTCCGCATTGGGCTGACCCCATGGCTGTACCACATCCCCCTCCAGCGAGGCGTTTTCAGTCGCAGCCACAAACGCGTCGTCTTCTGTGTAAACGGCATATCCTGCGGTCGGATCATAGATGGGGTTGTTCTTGTCGAGACAGAACCAGCTACCACAGTACTGTTCTGAACGGGAAGTAAAATCGGACTTGGCATATTCTGAAGAGATGCTGACAAAACCGTCGCTACCGAGGGGCATGCCGACGTTACCAGTGAAGGTGGTCTGGAAACCATCGCCCTCGATGTACTCGCCCATCTGAATACTGGCGTCACCACCTTCGGCATTGTCCTTGAGAATAAAGTTAATCACCCCGGCTATGGCATCCGAACCGTACTGTGCTGCGGCACCGTCACGAAGGACCTCAACAGTTTTAATCGCCGAACTGGGAATAGTCGCGATATCCGGACCCTGCGTGCCTGAACCGCCAATCTCGACCAGTGCTGCGCGATGGCGGCGCTTTGAATTGACCAGCACTAGAGTCTTGTCTGTAGGCATACCGCGCAGCTGAGCCGGACGAACAAAGGTTCCGCCATCACTGATCGGCTGGCGGGAGACATTGTAGGAGGGGACAAGTGTTTTCAGGACATCATTGGTATCGGTATAGGAAACGGATTCGATGGTGTCGATATTGAACACGTCGACAGGCACCGGCGAGTCCGACACCGAGCGCGGCTGTCCCCGCGTCCCTGTCACCGCCACTTCTTCAATTTCCTCCGCGGCATTGATCGCCGCCGGGAAGCCGACCGCCCCCATCGCGGTGATGATTGCGCAACTCAGAGTTTTCATTTTCAGGTTCATTGCCATATCCCCTTTGATTTTCTGTTCGAAAAACGGATCGCCTGCCATCCATTGCCATCCGGCAACGCAACTGGCCACTGTGTTTTTTAAAGCGCTGTTTACTGCGGGCAACACTCACCCCTCCCATGCACAGGATTGGAGCAAACAGGCTGCTTTCTTAGGTCACTGGAATGCGAGCGACTCGATGAATGTCGCTATCAGGAAAGGAGCAATTAGTGTGCCATTGCGATGGCGATGACTAGATGGGGACGCGTATTAAACGTGAAAATTGATTTGACCGAAGACGGGAAACGATCCTAAACCGTTAATTTATTTCATTTTTTATCACCTTGCCCTGAGTGCACTGAAAAATTGAATTCCGCAAAAAAATTTTAAAAAATGCTTTCCCGGAAAAATACATCACCGGCAGTTACTATCTGCCTACTAACGATTTTGCACGTCCGATGGCAAATCATGCGCTTTGTGCAATTTCAACAACGCCTATATTTAGTGCAGGAAAAAAAGCGAAACTGTGCGAAAGAGGACGGGAGAGGGATACGACCTGCATTACCCTGCCAGGTAATACACCCCTCCCTTTACTGAGCGCCGGCTATTTCATAAGAAAATACCACGTCAATGTCCCGCCGGAATGCGGCGGCAATCCGAAATGCCAGATCCAGGCTGGGAGAATAGCGATCGGCTTCCAGTGCAGAAATAGTCTGCCGTGTAACGGCAACGGCACGCGCAAGATCTGCCTGGGTCATGCCCGTCTCCGCGCGTAATTCACGCACGCGATTGCGTATTTGCCCTTTTACCATTCGCCGACACCACGTCGATAGAGAAACATCTGAACACCCGCCCGCGCGAGGCTGGCCAGCAGCAAGGCGGCGATCAACACATTCACTACCGCCAGCGCCGAGACCTTGCCACTCTGGTGATCGAACAGCGCCGCCACCGGATCCTGCTGGCTGTTGACCAGGAAACAAACGACGATAATCCCGACGGATAACAGGTAGTAAGCCACCCGATTGGCCACCGCGTCGATACGGTAGTCCCGCTCATCCATCAACTCCGCTTCGCTGGTGAGCGCGATGCCGCCGAACAGAATCGAGGCGACAATCACTACCGAGATAATGAGCCCAATCAATTCCGGGAGAAACGCCGCCAGGTCCCTGGGCGCGCCGCCAGCAAGTAACTGCGCGTAGTAGGTCGCGGCGACCAGCGTCACCACGAGTTCCGCCCAGATGTTTTTCTCCCGCGTGGACACTTCTGACCAAAATTTAACCAGCATCACCCTCTCCATGTAAAAAATACCCGACATATTTAAGCTGGGAATGAGCATGATGTAAACTATTTCTTACATAGAAAGGTCGAGCCGACTAAAAAATTTTTTTTCCGGGTGCATCCATCCCACCAGATGGCTGCGTCATAACAGGAAAGCAACATTGCAAACTCTACAAACAGGACCCCAACATGTGGAAACCCCTCGCGCTAGCCGCCGCCGTCGTATTCGCCTCCCCGGCAGCGCTCGCCGGCAATACCATCCACTTCGGTGATGACGACTCCTGCAACATCGACCTTCATCATGTGGTGCGTATTGGCCCCGGTTTCTTCGAAGCCCGTGAAGACAGTCTTGAGGGCGATCGCCTGTTCCACTACGCCGCCCCCGAGCTGCTCTATGTGGCCGGTGAAGGCGTGACACTGGACGAAGCCCAACAGGAAGTGATGGTGCGCTATTACGGACAGCTTCACGAAGCGAGCCGCAATGTCAGCCTGTTATCGATTGCCGCGGTGGATATTGCCCTGCAGGGCGTTTCCATCGCCATCACCGCGCTGGCAGGCACCGATCACCCCGACTCTATCGAGCTCAAGCAAACCATGGCGGATATCCGCCAACGCGCCATCGCACGCTACGACCAACAGGACGAGGTTTACGTATTGGGTGGTCCCGGTGTCGAAGACTTCGTTGAGCAGACCATCGGCGAGGAGCTGGAGCCCCGTATCGAAGAGATCGCCAAGAATTCCGCAGGCACTCTGGTATGGCACGCCCTGAAGGCCGCAGTGACCGGCGGTCGCAGCATCGAAAGGCAGGCAGAAGAGGCAGCGGAAGCCGCCGCAGAAGATATCGAACGCTCCGCCATGGATATTGAAGAACTGGCCAACACCCTGTGCAAACAGCTCGAGGCCATCGATGAAACCGAGCGCGCGGTGCACAAAGCCATTCCCGCACTGGCCCCATTCGACCTGGTATCACTGCCCTGAACCGACTTCTCTTGATCCCCTGGATCAGCCCCCCGCCTGGGCCGCCAATGTGCGGCCTTTTTTTTTGCGCGGCGTTTGCCAAGCGTTCGCCGCCGGCCGCAGACAATATGCTGTGGTGAGCCGCTGTCCAAGCATGAAGTCCTCCGGCGCCTGCGCGGCGGATGCAGACCACCGAATACGCCCGGGGCGTTTTTACGCGTCCGATGGATTTGTGTTCTAATCCGAATCCAACCATCGAATCCGCTGATATTTGCAGTCGGCATCGCAGCACGAGACCAGAGCACCCAAACTATGGAAATACAGTTTCTTTTCGCGACCCTGTTTAATCTCGGCATTAACCTGGTTTACACACTGCTCTCGCTACTGATTGGCATGGCGGCGTTGCTGGCGGTGGATAAAAAGCTGCTGAAGCATGTGAATATCGAAGAAGAGCTCAAGAATGGCAACATGGCAGTCGCCGTGTTCGCGTCAACGATTCTGATTTTTGTCGCCATTATCATCTCTTTCGGATTGAAGACCTGAGGTCAAAGCTGTGCGTACGTGGTTTCTGTTAGGGCTGGTGAGTATCGCGATGATGGCGCCCCATCTGGCGCTGCAATTGGGTGGCTTTTACGACAACACCACCCGACCGGTGAGTCGAGCGACACCGCCGGTCACCACAACCCCGCCCGAAATCAAAGCACTGACGTCACCAGCGAACAGCCAGCGAGGTGTAGTGCGCGTCACAGGCAGCAGCCAACCACTGACGGAAGAGCTGGTACGCAAAATGGTGGCGACCCGCTCTGACTACGACAGTGCTTTCGTCTCGATCTGGAACTGGCAGGGCATTGACGCCGCGACGGCTTCCGCCCGCGGCCTGGACGCGCAACATCACTTTGCCAACAGCTTTCTGGTGGGTTTCCAGCCGTTTGAAACCAAAGAGCTGTGGATCCCGCTCTACACCCTGGCGACACGCAAACAGTATCAGTACGACCACCAGCAGTACGGTGGACTGCAGGACATCTGGCAGACCTCAAGGCAGGCCTACTTCCTGCAGCGCGGCGATTGCGAGGACCATGCATTGTTACTGGCCGACTGGCTGATCAGCCTCGGCGTGGATGCCAGGGTCGCCCTGGGCACCCACAATGGCGAAGGCCATGCGTGGGTGGTGGCAATTATTGACGGTACAGAGTACCTGCTGGAAGCCACCAGCAAGCGGCGTGTGCGCAGCTGGCAGGCGATGCCGCTCGCCGCCATGGCGGAGGGCTATGAGGTCGAATTTCAGTTCAATCGGGATTTCTTCTGGGCCAAACGCGACAAGGCGTCAACCCGAAATTATCGCGGCGACCACTGGGTACAGAAGTCCCGTTTTATTCGCAGCTAGACCTCAGCCGCGCGAGCATCTGCCGATCGACCCAGGGCCCGCAGGGCTTGGCGCGCTTTCACCTGCAGACTCATCATCGCCATGGTACAACGCCGCGCTTCAGGCAGACGAAAGATCGACTGCAGTGTCTGTTCATGTGCAGCCAAAGCCAGTCCCCGCTCACCGGCCATCTCGAGTATTTCGGCGTGACGGAATCGCCAATAGGGTGAATCCCTGACAGACTCAGGCAGTCGTTGCAAATGGTCCACAGCTTCACTGTAAGCATCGGCTGCGAGCGCCCCCCCGATAAGCTCCTCGATGAGAACAGCCAGAGGACCATGACGCCCCACCCCCTCCAACAACACACATTCAATTTCTTTCAGAGGTATCGGCTGGAGTGCACGCAAGTTACGCGCCCGCATCAGGAAACGATCCGCTGAAGGATTCGGATCCAGTGTGAGCGCGCGGAAAAAAAACTGGTCGGCCAGCGCATGCTTTGCCCGCCCCTCCAGGTAACGCCCGATCAAGTACAGCTCCATCACCACGCCTGCACTGCGACTCTTTTGCTGCGCCATTGTTATCACGGGCTGTATCCCTTTACTGTCAGGGCGTGGTGCCAACCCGCGGAAGTAAAACAGCTTACTGACTTCAGGCCTCAATTGAACCTCCTGCTCTTCGAGTACCCGCCCAAACTTTTTTCTTTGCGCCCTGCGTTCCATCGGCACAACGGGCACTCTGGGCCTGAGCAATGACGCGGACATGGTGAATCCGTGAAGTTGTAGTGACGGCCAAGATCATTGATACGCCTCAATCAACGGCCGCTTGACGCGTGTTTTTACCCGACGGTTTTTCCGCGAAACGAAGGGGGCGACCAACATGGGACCGGTGTCGCAAATGTAAATGACGACTATTGGGTCAGCAGTCACGGAATGGCAAAACGCGCACCCCTGCACAACAATTCCTCCGTTCACCGATAAATGAAACTAATAACCCATAAAAACCACGATCGGAGAAATAATCATGCAGAAACCAACCCTGCTTGCTTCACTCCTGTTGTCTTCTCTCTTATCAGCGACCACTGCATTTGCCACCCCCGCCAAAGGGACCGCGGCCGGCGACAGCATCACCATGGGATTTGCCGCAGACTGTACCGGCAATACCTTTTTCACAGGCGGATTCTTCTGCCTGTTAGGCGGAGACCAACCAGAACACAGCTGGTTTGATGGCTGGGATTCCAGTGTCAACAGCGTGCACGACAAATACAAAGCGCTCGACCCCAATGTGGCTGCCAATAAAATCGCAGCGCGCTCCGGTGCGGAATTACGCGGTGGCGGGGACAGCTTTAGCGTTCAGGCCGACCGCATCCTTGCCGATACCGTTGTTGCTGATCACGTCGAAGTGGTACTGGGCGGCAACGACATTTGTAACCGGGATTGCGTCGATCCGGCGAACTGCGCAGATCCACTGTACTCCGATGCCGAGTGGCGCAGCTCGGTTCAGGCCGGCATGGACAAACTCGTCAATGGCCTGCCTGCCGGGTCTACCGTGGTACTGGGTTCGGTGCCCCGTATTCAGGACCTGCGCGGTGCCGGCCTGGCGAAGCAGAGTGGTAACTGGCGGGTAAATTGTGAAAGCGCCTGGTCGACTTTTGGCATCTGCCGTATTGCCACCGATGGCGGCACATTGAATGGCGAGAGTTTTGCAACGCGCAGCGCCGGCATCGCTGCCGCACAGCAACGCTACAATGAAATCCTCCAGGAAGAAGCCGCGGCTTACAATGGCACTAACGGAATCGAAGTTGTGGCCGAATATGCCGGACAGTCGCAAGCCAGTGTCGGTACTTTCCAGTTCGGCAAGAACGATATCGATGGCGGCGACTGTTTTCACCCGAGTGTCGGCGGGCAAAACAAACTGGCCGACCTGATGTGGAGTGGTAACCCCGACAAATAATTACCACATCACTTTTTTGCAGCAGTTACGGTGAACAGGCGGGCCTTGCGGCCCGCTTTCTCTAGCGAGCCTCTGGCTCAACTTCGCCTTCACTCCCCTCATCAGAGTTGTCACTATCATCCTCCGAATCGTTTTCCCCTGAGGCATCCGGGTCGCCACTGTTGTTCTCCGAGTCGCCCCCACTATCGGATTCTCCCGCGCCTTCAAAATAACCGCTTTCTTCCACCGTGTACTGCAAACGATTCGGCAGGCCGTTGCGCATAAAGGTCACATCGGTGACTTCGCCACTGGCCAGCGCATCGAGTAGATTATTCTGTCCGGCGTGCACCCATTCGTCGTTCACCCGCACCACCACATCGCCCTCTTCGAAGCCCAGTGCAGCAAAAAACTCATCATTTTCGATGCCTTCCAGCCGCAACAGGTTATGCCCATCGATCTGGTGCTCCGCGAGGACAAAGCGGGCTTCCAGGGCGGCGCGGTTCATCAGCTGCTGATGCAACCAGGCCTGCCCGAGCGGCAATACACCATCCGCGGGAATCAGCTTGCGAGACTCGCCATCGGGCTGTTCGATACGGCGCATGGTTTCGGCATCCCGCGCCCCCTTGCGGGTCAGGCGCGGCAAGTCCAGCGACTCTCCCTCGACGCCCTGCAATCGCAGTCGCTCCCGCTTTTGTTGGTTGAGCAGGATAACCAGATCGCGCTGTATGCTGACAAGCCGCACACCATTGAGAATTTCGTCACCGGGTTTCATTCGAACGGCATCTCCGCCATCGACACGAATCAATGCGGAGGAATTTTTAGCGATGGAGGACAGGCTGGTTCCTTCCAGCAACAGCGGCAGCCGGGTATCCGCAATCTGGTCAGCGCCAGACAGATAACGCGCCGCATCCACATGGCGACTGGCAGGATCAATACCGAGCCGTGTCAGCTCCTGCTCTATCCACATCGCATAGTGATCAAATGACTGTGGGCCACGAACATACAGTCCATTCACCAGGACAATCGGAACATTGTTAAAGCCGAACTGCTCCGCAATCGCGACGTCAGCCTTAATTGCCTCGGTCACTTCGCGATCTTCCATACAGCGCGAAAATGCCGTATCCCCAATGGAGAGCTGCGTGGCGAGCGTGGGATATACATCCGGCTGCAGGCCCTTTGATCGCGCATAGAGCCCATCATAATAGGGCCAGCGGACACCCTGCCTGGCAGCACAGCGCGCGGCCTGCGCCGCGGCATAGCCCTCGCGATGGAAGTGCATGGGGCGATCAAACGGTACCAGCGATACCCACCCCGGGAACGTGTCCAGCAGGCGGCGCAGTACGGTATGCGCATTGGCACAATGCAACGACTGGAACGAGCAGAATACCGCGAGCTTGACCGGCGCCTCGGGGTTACCCCTTGCGGATCTTCCCTCCAGTGCAAGCTGCACTCGCGGCGGGCGCGGATATTCCAGTAACCACTCTACCGGCGCGCCCGCAGGCATAGTTTCCTGTGCCTCCGCGACGAGGCGCTGCAGTTGCGCGAAACGCAGCTGATACTCGGCAACCGCCAGATCATGGCGCTGCAAACGGAGATGTGCATCCAGCTCTGCGAGCGTGATCGTCTCACCCCCAACTTGGGCCACCACTGAACTGCCACTGGCAGACACCTTCGGGCCAGAAACATCCCCCTGGTCGGACTGACTGCAACCCAGCAAGCCGGAAAGGATGACGATGAGTAAGACACGCAGTGCACGCGGAACTCGACACTGACAGACGATGTTTTTCATGACGCGCAGATCCATTATTGTTGTTCTGCGATCGAGTTTAGACGAACCTGACGGCAAGGCGCAGATCGTTGCGCCTTACAGTTGATAACCCCGACACAAATACAGGGAACTTCTTGCGCCACTGGGTTACAGTAATGGCCCGTGCAATCCAGACCGATCATCCGGTGAGACCAATAATGAACTTATCCCGCTGCAATCTTCTTTCCACGGTATCTCTCGCTTCTGTGCTGGCCCTGCCCGCTGCGGTTCAAGCGAACAACGAACCGGGGATCGACTCCGAACTGTTACGGACCATTCAAAGCGAAGTATCCGCAGATCGTATCGAGCGCGATATCGCTACCCTGGTGGGTTTTGGTACCCGACATACCCTGTCAGAAACCCAGTCTGCCACCCGCGGTATTGGTGCGGCCCGCCGCTGGGTCCACGACGAGTTCAATCGGATCAGCAAAGACTGTGGTGGCTGTCTCGAGGTTTACTACCAGTCGGATTTTTTTGAAGGAGAAGCGCGCATTCCCAACCGCACGGAAGTGGTCAATGTGATTGCGATCCAGCGCGGCCAGACCGATCCCGGACGCTACGTGATTATGTCCGGCGATATCGATTCACGCGTGACCGATGTCATGGATTTTACGTCCGATTCACCCGGGGCCAATGACAACGCTTCCGGCCTCGCCGGCGCACTCGAGGCGGCCCGGGTCCTGAGCAAACACCAGTTTGCCGGCTCTATTGTTTACGCGGGCCTTTCGGGCGAGGAGCAGGGGCTGTTCGGCGGCAAGGTCATGGCCGCCGAGGCGCGGGATAAAGGCTGGCGGATTACCGGTGTCCTCAATAATGACATGATCGGTAACATCTCCGGCATTAACGGCGTGATCGACAACACCACTGCACGGGTATTTATGGAAGGCACGCGCATGAATGAAAGCGCGGATGAAGCGCGTGCGCGGCGTTTTCGTGGCGGCGAACTGGATGCACCCTCCCGCAACCTGGGACGCTACATCGACCGAATCGCAGAAGACTATATGCCAAACCTGGATGTGATGATGATCTATCGCCTCGACCGTTTCGGTCGCGGCGGGCATCACCGTCCGTTCAATGATCTTGGCTTTCCCGGTGTGCGCATCATGGAGACCAACGAAAACTACAATCGCCAGCATCAGGATCTGCGCACCGAGAACGGCATTGAGTACGGTGATGTGATCGAAGGGGTCAATTTCGATTACGCAGCCAAACTCACCGCTTTGAACGCCCTGTCACTGGCGGCACTTTCCCGCGCACCGGCACCACCCCGCGACGTCACCATTGAAGGTGCCGTCTCTGCCGATACGACACTGAAATGGCAAAAAGGCAGTGCGGAAGACCAGAAGGTACTTGCCGGTTATCGGATTTACTGGCGCCTGACCGATGCACCCCAGTGGACCAACAGCGTGTACGTCGGTGACGTCAGCGAGTTCACCCTGAAAAATGTCGTCATCGACAATTATTTCTTCGGTGTGGCCGCGGTCAGCCAGGACGGCTTCGAAAGCCCGGTGGTTTTCCCCGGACCGGCAGGTAGCTTCTACCTCGACTGATCCCCCAACCCGGGCGCGCCTAGCCGGAATCCACCGACAGTTCCCGCGGCGCGCCCTGGTCGCACTTGAGGCAATTCAGCTCCACGCCCAGCATCTGCGCACGCCCTTCGGGTGTTTGTGTCCAGGTACGCACTTGCCAGGGCGGATCATGGCGCACATGCTGGCAGTGGCCACAGGCCAGTTCCGCCACCCAGTGCTGCTCTTCATCCAGGTGATATCCAGTGATGGGCTGCTGCATTGATGCTTCCTATCCCCCGGCAGGCGCGATACGTTCAATATCCCGCGGCCAGGGTTTTTGCCCACACTCACCACAGGTCACATCAATCACCAGCGCTGCGCCACAGGTCTTGTGGTGCAGTACCAGTGGACGCTCCGCCGGCGGCAGCTGCTGCTCCACCCACTGTCGCATCACCATCACCAACGGGTAGAGGGCACGGCCACGCGGCGCCAGCCGATACTCCCAGCGCGGCGGGTTGTCCTGATACGCCACCCGATCCAGCACTTCCGCTTCCACCAGAAAGCGCAAACGCTGGGTCAGGATATTGGAAGCAATCGACAGATGTCGGGAAAAATCATCGTAGCGGCGAATACCAAAGAACGCGGCAATCAGGATCAGCAAGGTCCAGCGATCACCGATCAGATTGCTTACGGTGACCAGGTCGCGGTCGACACCCGCCGCAGAGTCGCTGCGCCCGCGGCGCTGACCACCGACCGAGCGCAACTCATCGAACTGGGGCTGGAGTCCGCTGGCGAGGGATTGCCATTCGACCTCTTCCAGCCGCAATACATCACCACAGGAGCGGCACTGCGCGCGCGGGTGCAGTGCGTGCCCGCAAACCGTATGGTGCAGATTCGCGGGCAACTGCGCATCCTCCACCCAACGCGACTCCCAGGCCCACGCCAGTAGCGAAGCACCGAACAATTCCTGCCCCCTTGCCGTCAGCCGATATTCGACCCGGGCGCCGCTGCCATAGGCGCGCCGGTACAGCACATCCGCCTCAACCAGTGCGTTCAGGCGACGGGTCAGCGTAGCGCGGCTGGCGCCGGTATGCGCGCGAATGTCCTCGAACCGCCGCCGGCCGAGAAAAGCATCTCGCAGGATCAACAGGGACCAGCGGTCCCCAATCACGTCCAGGCCTTCGGCAACAGCGCGATTGATCAATAGTCCAGATTTCATGGCGCGATATTAGCGCATCCGCCGACGTTCGACACCGCCGGCCATTTGGTCTTTTAAATCATGCGACCCGACTGCCCCTCAATTGATAAAAAATGCGCCAATCGAAGTAGCAATTGGCCTATGGATCTTTTCAAAAGAATCTGTTTGTATTATTAGTCTCATAACGCAAGTAACTATTTGATCACACAGGGCAGCATCGGCATGGATATCAAATACAAGAACACGGTTCGCAATAGCCTCCAGCCCAGCATGCACCCGTACCTGAACGGGGCCTGGACGCCCAATTTCACCGAAGTGACGGCGACTGACCTGGAAGTCATTGGTGAGATCCCCCGGGATATTGACGGCGTGTATATCCGCAACACGGAAAACCCGGTCCATGAGGCCATCGGTGTCTATCACCCCTTTGATGGCGACGGCATGTTGCACGCCATGAGTTTTCGCGACGGCAAGGCCGAATATCGCAACCGCTTCGTACGCACCAAGGGCTTTGAAGCGGAACAGGAGGCGGGGGAGTCCATCTGGGCCGGCATCGCCAATAGCGTGCACAAGTCCAAGCGACCGGGCTGGGGAGCTCAGGGTTTTGTGAAAGATGCATCCTCCACCGATGTGGTCGTACATGGCGGCAAGATACTGTCGACGTTCTGGCAGTGCGGTGACGGCTATCGCCTGGACCCCTACACGCTCGAGCAGGAAGGTATCGCCGGCTGGGCACCGGTGGATGGTATTTCCGCGCACCCCAAAGTGGATGAACGCACTGGCGAGTTGCTGTTCTTCAATTACTCCAAGTATCCGCCCTACCAGCACTACGGGGTTGTGGATAAAAACAACAAGCTGGTGCACTACACACCCGTACCCACGCCCGGTCCACGCCTGCCCCACGACATGGCATTTACAGAAAACTATTCCATTCTGGTCGACCTGCCCCTTTACTGGGATGAGAACCTGCTGAAAGACAATATCCATCGCGCCGGCTATCACCCGGACCAGCCCACCCGTTTTGCCATTTTGCCCCGCTATGGCAACACCGAAGATATTCGCTGGTTCGAAGCGGCCCCCACTTACGTCCTGCACTGGATGAACGCCTATGAAGAAGGGGATGAGATCATTCTCGATGGCTATTTCCAGGATCAGCCTGTGCCACCCCCACTACCCGGCCTGCCAGAAAAAGTGAGCCGTATGATGGCCGGCATCGATATGCATTCGTTCCGGTCACACCTGCACCGCTGGCGCTTTAACCTGAAGACCGGCGAAACCCGTGAAGAACGCCTCGATGATCGCGTACTGGAATTCGGCATGTTTAACCAGCGCTATGCCGGAAGGAAGTCCCGCTATCTGTATTCTGTCTGGGGAGAGCCGGGTTGGTTCCTGTTTTCCGGCATGGTGAAACACGATCTGGAAACGGGAGAAAGCTGGAGCCTGCCGTTCGGTGAGCAACGCTACGGCAGTGAGTCTCCGTTCGCGCCGAGAGTCAACGCGCAGGATGAGGACGACGGCTATCTGGTGAGTTTTATCACCGATATGAAGGAAGATCGCTCCGAGTGTATTCTCATCGACGCGAAGGATATTGAGGCAGGACCAGTATGCCGGATACTCCTGCCCCACCGGATCTGTAGTGGCACTCATGCCACCTGGGCCGATGGAACAACTTTGCGCAGCGTTGATCAGTAGGAGCTTCTCCTTGGCCAGTGAACCAATCTATATTCTCGGTGGTTCCCAGAGCGACTTTGCCCGCAACTGGGCGCGCGAAGGGGACTCGCTCTACGACGTCTTTGCGCAAACGCTGCTGGCGGGACTCGAGAAAACCAAACTGGACCCCGCTGAGATTGAAGTGGGCCACGTGGGTAATTTTGTCGGCGAACTGTTTGCCGGCCAGGCTCACCTTGGTGGTTACTTTGGTGAGGTAGATCCGGGCCTGCGCTACCTGCCCGCGTCCCGCCACGAAGCGGCCTGCGCTTCGGGCACTATGGCACTGCTCGCCGCCATGGCTGACTTACAGTCGAAACGCTATGACCTGGCCGCCGTTATCGGCATTGAGCAGATGCGCAATGTGCCCGGACACACCGCCGCTGCCAACCTGGCGCCGGCGGCCTGGAACGGTCGCGAGTGGAGCGACGCCGAGTACCTGTGGCCCTGTGCCTTTGCCGAACTGATTGATATCTACCAGAAACGCCACGGACTCGACAAAGCGCATCTCGCGGCAATCTCGGCCAAAAATTTCGCCAATGCCAGGCACAACCCCAATGCCCAGTCCCGCCGCTGGCAATTGAGCGACCACAGCTTTTCTGAGGACGACAGCGCCAACCCTCCTGTCAGCGGCGCCATTCGCCGACATGACTGCGGACAGATTACCGACGGTGCGGCGGTGGTGTTTCTCGCCACGCAATCGCGCGCGCAGGCGTATGCCAATGCGCGGGGCCTGCGCATCGCAGATATCCCGCACATCAAGGGATGGGGCCATATCAATGCCCCCATGCTGTTTGCCCACAAACTGGAGCTGGCAGATCCGCAGGGCTACCTGTTTCCCCATGTGCACCAGCTGTTCGAACAAACACTCGCGCGCGCCGGCCTGCACAGCGTCCGCGATGTCGATGGGCTGGAAGTGCACGACTGCTTCAACATCACCGAATATATGATTCTCGACCATTGTGGGCTGCTGCCACCGGGCGAGGTTCACCGCCTGATCGAGGAGGATACGTTTTCTCCGGGTGGCACCCTGCCAGTCAACGCCAGTGGTGGCCTGATCGGTCTCGGCCATCCCGTCGGCGCGACGGGCGTGCGTATGGCACTGGATGGCTTCCGGCAGGTCATTGGCGACGCCGGGGAAAACCAGATCCCCAATGCGCGCAACCTGATGACCTTTAACCTCGGTGGCAGTACCACCACCTGCGCGAGCCTGATTATCGGGCGCTGAACAATAAAGAGATCCCTATGACGCACGCCAATATTATCGATACTGTGCGTATCCCCCGCGCCCGCAGCCACGCAGAAAACGGCGCGTACGCAACCGTCAAACCTGTTGCCCTGCTCGCGCCACTGTTCCACGCACTGGCGGAGCGCAATGCCCTCGACCCGCGACATGTCGACGATGTGTTGCTGGGTTGCTCCACCCAGAGCGGCGAGCAGGGTTCCAACATCGCCAAAATGGCGACCATGTTCGCAGACTGGCCCGACAGTGTCCCGGCAGCCACGATCAGCCGCTTTTGCTGTTCCGGTCTGGATGCAGTCAACAATGCCGCCGCACAGATTGCCGCCAACACCGCATCCGTCATGGTGGCGGGCGGCGTCGAGCACCTCAGTCGCGCACCCATGTTTTCCGACCAGGGCCCCTGGTACTCCGACAAGGAGGTCATGCGGGCAACACGGTTCATGCATATGGGCCTGTCTGCCGACCTCATCGCCAATCGTGAAGGATACAGCCGCAGCCAGCTCGATGAAGTCGCCCTGCAGTCCCAGCAGCGCGCGGCAGAAGCCAGCCAGGCCGGCCATTTCCGCGACTCGCTCATACCGCTGGCCGATGCCGCCGGCGGCGCGATTCTGTCCGCCGACAACAGCGTACGCGCTACCAGTATGGAGAAACTGTCTGCCCTGCCAGCAAGCTTTAGCGCAGCCGCGCCGCTCGGTCAGAAACTGGTGGACCGGCATTACCCGGGCACCCAACTCGACTGCCGGCATACCGCCGGTAACTCGCCGGCCCTGGTTGACGGTGCCTCACTGGTGCTCCTCGCCAGCGGCGACGCCTGTGCGACACTCGGACTCAAGCCCCGCGCCAGAGTGTGGCACTTTGCCAGCGCCAGCGACGAACCGGTGCAGATGCTCACCGGCCACCTGCGGGCCACGGAAAAGCTGCTGCGTGCCACCAGCCTGACCACCCGCGATATCGACCTGTGGGAAATCAATGAATCTTTCGCGGCGAGTGTGCTGAAATTTCGACAGCACTTTGACATCGCGTTCGAGCAGTTGAATGTGAATGGCGGTGCCATT
Organism: Microbulbifer sp. ABF4_148; assembly: GCF_056158985.1. Classification (NCBI taxonomy): domain Bacteria; kingdom Pseudomonadati; phylum Pseudomonadota; class Gammaproteobacteria; order Cellvibrionales; family Microbulbiferaceae; genus Microbulbifer; species Microbulbifer sp. ABF4_148. Next base: position 1,059,030 of record NZ_JBSWUI010000001.1, on the reverse strand, counting down.
GCCCTCGGACACCCGCTGGGCGCGACCGGCGGCATCCTCATTGGCACACTACTGGACGAGCTGGAGAGAAGAGACCTGCAGCGCGGACTGGTCGCCATTTGTGGCGGTGCCGGCGTCGGCGTTGCGACACTGATCGAACGTCACTGAACAAACCACACTTGCCAAAAAAAAGGACCGGCCGTAGCCAGTCCTTTTGCAGTGTTCGGCACCCTTAGATCGGTGACCCCGGCGGCATCGACTTGAGTTCGTCAGCCGTCGGGGCATAGTCGCCCGACAGGAACGCCGCAATGCGCTGTGCCTGATGATAGTAGTGTGCGTTGTAGCCCTGGGGGTCACGCCCGAACAGGCGCATTGCCCCAATCTCCTGCTGGATACGCGCCAGCTGCATATTGGCTTTCGCCCGCACGGACTCCGCGGCTTTCTGGTCGGCCGCCAGCAACATCAGTCGCTGTACATAGACATGGTTTACTCGCTGGTGCACGGAGGCCTCCAGCCCCTCATAGCGCACGCGCCCCAGAGCCATATCCGTGAGACTGTCGAGCACGCTGGCAAAACCCGGCTTGTCACCACGACGTGCAGACTGCTCATCCAGACGCGCGGCACGACCCGGCTCGAGCAAAATCGACAGCGTGTGATTTGCCGCTGCCTCACCGGCTGATACCGCATCAAATGCGACGCCGGTATTGGACGGGAAGCTTTCCCGGCTGCGACGGTACCCGTAGGCCTTTGGCGCCATCAGATTCAGGACCGATTCCGGCAGGGTCAGGAATCCCGGCTCCAGTGTCGCCAACAGGGCCTCAATCGCCTGCTGCTGGCGACCCGCTGGCACCACGGTGTAACTGGCACCCGCCTCGCCGTTATACAGGTAGTCATAATCCAGGCCGCCGATCAGTTTACCCACGGCTTCCGCCTGGTAGCGGTGGCCGTAATAGACAGGCACCAGGACTTCTTCAAGGTCAGACCGCGGTGCTTCCGGGGCAAGCGCATTTTGCGAGAAGCGCTCGAGGGCAAACTGGCGCAGCTCTACCATGCGCGCAAATTCCGCCAGCGGCTCTGCGCCGTTGTCCCACAAATGCGAGCCGGCGTGGGCATGGAGAATCTGGCGCGAGTCGGGATCGGAAATAAAGCGGATACCGCGCTCTTCGGCTTCGTTGATCACCGACGCCAGGAACTGTTCCTCACCTTCCTCACCGGCAATGCCATAGCCATAACGCACGGCGAGCTTGTCCCACTCTCCCATACCGGTGGCATAGGCCTGCTCGGGATGCAGCGTACTATTGGCGAGACTCACCAGCGGTGCCGGATAATCCATCACGGAAGCGCGGTCTTTTGTGCTGGCAATAAAGTTATGCGCGATGCCGAGGGTATGGCCCACCTCATGCGCGCTCAGTTGCCGGATACGTGCCAGAGCCAGAGCTTCCAGCGCAGAGGTATCCACCGTCTCCTCACCAAACGGCTGCAGAAGTCCCTGGGCAATCAGGAAGTCCTGGCGCACACGCAGCGAACCGAGGGTGACATTTCCCTTGATGATTTCACCAGTGCGTGGATCGACAATGGATCCTCCATAAGACCAGCCGCGCGTAGAGCGATGCACCCAGCTGATCACGTTGTAACGCACATCCATCGGATCCGCATCCGCAGGCAGCAGCTCCACCCGATACGCATCTTCAAAACCGGCAGCGGCAAATGCCTGCTCCCACCAGCGGGCACCATCCAGCAACGCGCTGCGCACCGGCTCCGGTACACCCGGATCCACGTAGTAAACAATAGGCTCGACAACCTTGTTGCTGCCGGCCTGCTTCTCCAGGCGATGGCGGTAGATCAACCGTTGATCCAGCGGCTCGTCAATAGCCGTGGCGTAGTCACGAAACACCAGAGGGAAATAACCACTGCGGCTGTGGAAAGCACGCGGCTGGTAACCCGTATCCGGCAGCGCAACCAGGGAAATATGCTGGCGCAGGGAGACCAGGGTAGGGGTCGGCACGACTTCGCGCAGGTAGTTACCCGGCTTGCTGCCGGTCAGGGTCAACTGGACTTCGAATTCACTGTTGTTGGGGAAGTTCCTGGTTCGCGGCAGGTACACCGCCGACTTGGATTTGTCGATGCTGTAACTGCCCTGCTCGGTCGCCTGCAGGCGCGCGGCAATGCCATGCTGGTCGCTCAACAGAAACGGGGTAAAGTCGATCAGCAGACGATCCCCGTCCCGGGCAACCGCTTCAAAGCCCCACAGCACGGAAGAGGCAAACGCTTCCCGCACCGCCTGACGCTCCGCCGCGTTGTCGGACTCGGCGCGATACTTCAGGTTCAGCTGGTGCAACAGCACCTTGTTACCCACACGCTCGAACTGAACCACCCGGTTGTCTCCGGCCTGATTGCGATCCAGTCCGACCGGGTTGGATCCCAGCCCCTGGGGCAGGCCACTGAGCAGCAGGAACTCGCGTTCGTACTGATCCACTTCCAGCAGGATTTTGCCACTGGCGTCATCCCAGTAGAAATCATAAAAGCCGGTTTGCTTCTGCATACCGCTGGTGTAGTCGGCAATGCTGCCCGCGTGCGCAGCCACGCTGAACAACACAATCAAAAGGGTACAAAGCCCCTGGCGAATTGACATATAGCCCCCTGCTTTATGGTGGGTGGTCGATTGTTATGGGATCAAGGCAATTATCAAGCCAGTGCTGCGGCGTGGACACCGCAACACGAATGCGCCAAGAGTACCAGCGACGCGGCATGGCGCGAAGCCACAATGGCGCTGAACCCGCGGTTGGAGAGCAAAAGCCTCTGAATCCCCGTTCCCGCGCGACAAAGTTCCGACCAAAGGGGCCAGGGCAGATCCCCGCAAGACCGGACCGCGCGAGTCAGCGGAGGGAATTGAATAGCGCGAATGCCTGCTCCAGGGATTCCGCAGCATCACTGCACCCCTTCTCCCGGAGAATCAGCGCGACGCTCTCGGCAGTGCACAGGCCACCCGCCACCTGATTGCGTCGGCGGACAAATTCAGAGGCACGGACAGGTTGCAGCAATACTTTGCGGGCGGTGTGCAGGTAGGGACTGCGGTTATACATCTTGCGCGCCTCCTGCCAGGTGGCATCAAGCAACACAAAGTGTTCGATCTCAGCGATGTCCGCGCAAACCGCATCGGGGGCGGGATATACCAGGGCGGTCGAAGTGAACTGGAAGGCCTGCACGAGCTCCGGATCGGGATTGGTGCGCTCCCAGAGCACACGCTCGACCTGCGCCTCCTGCATCGCCAGCACCAGCTGGCCGGTGTTATTGGGCTTGTCGAGCTCGCGGCGATGAGTCAGCAGGGTAATCTTCATACCGCGCATAAGACACTGAAAGCCCAACCGGCGCAATGCGGCATCGGCAAATTACCCTGTGCAGGCGTACGGCCTAAAGATCACTCTCGGTAAATGGCAAGGGCTGCTTGCTGACCTCCTGCGGATCAAACGGCAGATTTTTCTTGTCCACCGGCGCAGTATAAATTTTTATGGTTTCGGGCCGGACATTCTCCAGCCCGGTCAGGGCAGGCCCCGGCGTCGCGTCGGGACGGTTGGGATACTTCTTGATCCACAGCTCGTGACGCTGACGCTGGCGATTGAACATACTTTTCACGTGGAACTGCTCAATCATCTCGCCGTGCATTTCCCGGGGATCGGTAAACAGGTCATAGAACTCGTTTTTGGACAGACCCGGTTCGGCGTTTTTCCAGTCGCGCTTGAACCGGCCTTTCACGCCGGCAGCGAGATGAGGGCCCTGATAAATCATCACATAGTCACGTCGGCTGTAGCCGTCGCCATTCAGGAATAGTGCGGTCTGGTCAATACCGTCAATAATGCGATCGCGCGGAATATATTGTTTGGCACCGGCCAGGTTGGCGAACGTGGTATACAGATCGGTGACATGCAGGATATCGCCGACAATTTGTCCCGGCTTGATGACGCCGGGCCAGGTCGCCAACATCGGCACCCGCACCCCCCCTTCCGTAAAATCCCCCTTACCGCCGCGATACAGAGTCTCCACCATGCCCCGTGGCCCGTGATGAATAAAAGGACCATTGTCCGCCATTACGATCACCAGCGTATTTTCCGCTATGCCCTGCTGCTTCAGATGCGTAAATAGCCGGCCCATAAACGCATCAATTTTAACCAGCGCCTCGGCCATGACATTTTTATTGGCGGTAATCCGCTTTGCCTCCCGGGGATCAGGAAAGAAGGCCGTGGCAATAGGCTGATAGGAAATAAAAAACGGCTTTTTCTCTGCCACGCTTTTGTCGATAAAGGCGAGCGTCCGACTCTGTGACTCAGTTTCTATATCCCAGTAGTTTTTGATATCCGGTGGCGGCCCCCACTCCCGACTCGGGCCATTTTTAGTCCCTTCAATAGTCCACACAACCCCACGGGGCTGATGCGACTGGTCCAGGTCATACGGGTCTTCACCATGCAGCTCCGGAAACATACCTGTGATGATATTGGCCACCTCAGCTTGCGGAATCCACATACTGGGCACCTGGTTATACGGCGTGAAGAGCGCTTCGTCATAGCCCTGCTTATGGGCATAACTGAATTCCGTATCGCCAAGATGCCACTTGCCAAAAAAAGCCGTGTTATAGCCAGCTTTCCCCAGCACTTCTGCGATCGTCACTTCACCACTATCCATGCCGGAGTATTCGACCGGGAACGACACCGTATGCATACCGCTGCGTACGGCATAACGTCCAGTCTGGAAAGCCGCGCGCGTCGGCGTACAGGCTGGCTCGGTGTACATCCGCATAAAATTGATGCCGTCATTGGCCATCTGGTTGATGTTGGGCGTCTCAAAACCCCGCACGCGCTGGATCGCGGGAATCCCCACCTCGCCCAGTGCGGTATCGTCCCACATGATATGAATGATATTCGGCGGCCGCCCGTGCTGGCGCTTCAGTTCAGCCAGACGGGTATTCAGCTGCTCGTCTTCCTGTTGCCATTTCTCTCCAAACTGTGCTTCCAGGATATAGTGTTCCGCATCATGAATAATGGGTTCCGCAGCCACGGCGGCGCCCAGCAAGGCGCACATCAACCCCAGCAATAGAGAGTTCAACACAGAGAATGGCATAACGATCCACCCGAAGAGACAAAGCCGTTGGGGTGAATATAGAAGTGGGAGAAGGGTTTGCAACAGGATTGGGCGCCCGTCCCGTCACACGCAAAAAAACAGGCTGGCGCGAAGTTTATGGCCGGGTGCCGGCGCCGACCGACCTTATAGAAAAGGCGCCTGCTAGCGCCCCATCACCTGGACAACATCCAGCATTCGGTTGGCAAAACCCCATTCGTTATCGAACCAGATCAGGATCTTGACCAGCTTGCCGCCCGCCACCCGCGTCTGACTGGCGTCGACAATGCCCGAGCGCGGGTCGTGAATATAGTCACAAGACGCAAGAGGCTCCTCGGTGTAGCCGAGCACACCTTTAAAATCGTTCTGCGCAGCAGCGCTCAAGACGGCATTCACTTCTGACTGGGTAACGTCGCGGTGTAATTGCACGGACAGGTCAATCGCGGATACATTGACGGTGGGCACCCGCATGGCCTGCGCTTCAAAACGCCCCGCCAGGCTTGGCAAGATACGCTCGATGCCACGGGCAAGGCCCGTATCAACAGGAATAATGGAAGTGACCGCACTGCGGGTCTTGCGCAGGTCCGTGTGGTGATAGGCGTCGCTAACCGGCTGATCATTCATGGCCGAATGAATTGTCGTAATCACCCCGGCATCGATACCAAAGGCCTTATCCAAAGCCGCAATCACCGGCACGCTGCAGTTGGTGGTGCATGATGCTGCCGACACGATCGACTCTGACCCATCCAGCACGCCATCATTCACTCCGTACACGATGGTTGCATCCACATCGCGACTGGCCGGCTGAGAAAACAGTACCTTCGTAGCGCCCGCGTGCAGGTGAAGCTCAGCGCGGGCGCGCTCCGCAAAGCTCCCGGTACACTCGAGCACGATATCCGCCTGGTTGGCGCGCCAGTCAAGCGCCTCGAGCTGTTCGTGATGGGTGACCGCAATCGCGTCACCATTGACCAGTAAGGTGTCGTCTTTTACTGATACTTCACCGCCAAAACGACCATGTACGGAATCGTACTTGGTGAGATGGGCAATGGTGGCGCAGTCCGCGAGCTCGTTGATAGCCACAATTTGCAGATGATCACGGGCGCCGGTTTCATACAGAGCGCGCAGCACGGAGCGACCGATACGGCCATAGCCATTGATAGCAATTCTGGTGGGCATAATTTTCGCGGCCTCGAACAGCGATACCGTCAACTTCCTGGGTGCAGCATTCTAGCACTGGTTATGATCTGCGCGCGGAACAAGTGGTATACGGCGACAGGGCATATTGACGGGACCAATGAAAACAAAAAGCCCCGGTTTCACCGGGGCTTTCGTAAGGCTACACCGGAGTGCTTTACAGTAGCTTCTCGACGGTTTCCACAACATTGTCGACGGTAAAGCCGAAGTGCTTCATCAGCTCGCCACCGGGCGCAGATTCGCCGAAGCTGCTCATGCCAATGATGGCCCCATCAAAGCCGACGAACTTGTACCAGTAGTCCTGATGCGAAGCTTCAACAGCAACACGCTTGCGCACCGCAGCGGGTAATACCGCCTCACGATAGGCAGCGTCCTGCTCCATAAAGGCCTCGGCACAGGGCATAGAAACCACACGGATCTTGCGGTTGCTCAGCAGGCGCTGGGCTTCTGTGGCCAGCTCGACCTCGGAGCCAGTGGCAATAATGATCGCCTCCGGTGTGCCGTCACAGTCAGACAGGATGTAGCCGCCTTTTGCCACGTCAGCGAGCTGTGCTTCAGTGCGCGGTTGCGGCTGCAGGCCCTGGCGGGAGAATACCAGTGACGCCGGACCGTCTTTGCGTTCGATCGCAGCTTTCCAGGCAACCGCAGACTCGGTGGCATCACAGGGGCGCCAGGTGTGCAGGTTAGGCGTGGAGCGCAGGGCCGCCAGCTGCTCGACCGGCTGGTGAGTCGGGCCGTCTTCACCCAGACCAATAGAGTCGTGGGTATAGACAAAGATAACGCGCTGCTTCATCAGTGCGGCCATGCGCACCGCGTTGCGGGCATATTCCATAAACATCAGGAAGGTCGCACCGTAGGGCACGAAGCCACCGTGCAGGGCAACGCCATTCATGATGGCGCTCATACCGAATTCACGCACACCGTAGTAGAGATAGTTGCCGGATGCGTCGTCCGCGGTAATACCCTTGCAGCCAGACCACAGGGTGAGGTTGGAACCGGCCAGGTCGGCAGAGCCGCCGAGGAATTCCGGCAGCAGCGGGCCGAAGGCGTTCAGCGCATTCTGGCTGGCCTTGCGCGAGGCAATTTTCTCACCCTTTTCCTGGCACTCCTTGATGTATTCGGCGGCTTTTTCGGAGAAGTCTGCCGGCAGGTCACCCTGCATACGACGGGTGAACTCGGCCGCTTCTTCGGGGAACGCTTCCGCGTAGTCGGCAAAAATATCGTTCCACTCGTCTTCCTGTTCGGCGCCTTTGGCTTTCGCGTCCCAGCCCGCGTAGTGCGCATCGGGGACCTGGAAAGGCTCATGCGACCAGCCCAGGTTCTCGCGCACCAGCGCGATTTCATCGTGCCCCAGCGGAGCACCGTGGCACTCTTCGCGACCCTGCTTGTTCGGGGAACCGAAACCAATCACGGTCTTGCAGCAAATCAGCGTCGGCTTGTCAGTCTCGGCGCGGGCCGCTTCGATGGCCGCCTTGATGGCGACCGGATCGTGCCCATCCACCGCGGGAATCACATGCCAACCATAGGATTCGAAGCGCTTGGGGGTATCGTCGGTAAACCAGCCCTCAACTTCACCGTCAATGGAAATGCCATTGTCGTCGTAGAACGCAATCAACTTACCCAGACCGAGCGTGCCCGCGAGGGAGCAGGCCTCGTGGGAGATGCCTTCCATCAGGCAGCCATCGCCGAGGAAGCAGTAAGTGTTGTGGTCCACCAGCTCGTAGCCGGGGCGATTGAACTGCGCGGCGAGCACCTTTTCTGCAACGGCAAAACCAACAGCATTGGTAATGCCCTGGCCCAGCGGGCCGGTGGTGGTCTCCACACCCGGGGCGTAACCGTACTCCGGGTGGCCCGGCGTCTTGGAGTGCATCTGGCGGAAGTTCTGCAGCTCTTCGATCGGCAGGTCATAGCCGGTCAGGTGGAGCAGAGAATAGAGCAGCATGGAGCCGTGACCATTGGACAGGACGAAGCGGTCACGGTCGGCCCAGTTCGGGTTGGCCGGATTGTGCTTCAGATAGTCGTTCCACAGCACCTCGGCGATATCGGCCATCCCCATGGGGGCGCCGGGGTGGCCACTATTGGCTTTTTGCACGGCATCCATGGACAGGGCTCGAACGGCATTGGCCAGCTCGGTGCGGGACGGGTTAGGAGAAGTCATAGCGCTCTGCTCTCTAGGCTCGGTTTATTGACTCGGTTCAGGCCGGGTCTCGGGGAAACGGCCCACTGCGGATGGGCTGTCTTCAAAAGGAGGCGTATTTTCCCGTATCACGCGCTCTCACGCAAAGGGCGTCGGGCTGAAATCCACTATTCACGACAACTATTTTACTCGCGGGCGATCAAGTGCAAATTCAGTACAACCCCACCCAAAAATCTTTACACGACTATATCAAAATATTTTGATATTGCACTGACAACTGCTAGACTGCCCGCCATGTCAACGCAGGATCAGGAAACCACCACCCTCGCCGAAGAGGGCATTGCCGGACTCGCCGCCACTCTCAAGGCCGCGGGCGACCCCCTGCGTCTGGAGATCCTGCGCCTGCTGAGCCAGGACTCCTACAGTGTGCTGGAGCTGTGCCGCATCTTTGACCTGCGTCAACCGGCGCTCAGCCACCACCTCAAGGTATTGGCCCAGGCCGGCCTGGTGAGCAAACGCCGCGAGGGCAACAACCTGTTTTACCGGCGCAACGGCGGCGGCCAGGCACTGCGCGGGCTGTTCACCAGCCTCGACCAGCTGCCGCTGTCGGAAGGTCGTGCAGAGACCATCGCCGCCGTGAGCCAGGAGCGCGCCGAAGCCTCCAAGCGCTTTTTTGCCGATTACGGCAACCGTTTCCGCGAGCAGCAGGAACTGATTGCCGGCTATGACGTTTATGGCCCCCAGGTAGCCCAATTGCTGAATCCGGGGAAGTCCGCCCTGGAAGTGGGCCCAGGTGAGGGAGAGTTCCTCGCCGAACTGGCCCCGGTTTTCGACATGGTTGTGGCGCTGGATCTTTCCAGCACCATGCTGGAACGGGCACGCGAGTTCTCGCAGCGCCAGGGCCTGAAGAACATCGAGTTTGCCTGCGGCGATACCCGCGTGGCGGCTGAGCGCGCGGAGGGCGCCGACGCCATTGTGGTGAATATGGTCCTGCACCATACCCCCGAGCCCGAACAGATATTCCGCGACCTGGCGCAGGCTTTGCGCCCGGGCGGACAACTGCTGATTGCCGAGCTGCAGCAACACCAGCAGGACTGGGCACGCGAAGCCTGTGGCGACTTATGGCTCGGCTTCTCGCCGGAACAGCTGCAGCGCTGGGCCGAAGATGCCGGCCTGGAAGATGGCCGCAGCGTCTACAGCGCACTGCGCAATGGCTTCCAGATCCAGATTCGCGAATTTACCAAGCCGGCCAACCGCCGCTGATTTTTCTTTTAGATTTCGGGCAATCCCATCGATCTGCCCGGGCGTAACAGCCAGGAACAATTGCGCCGCGGGAGCGGCTTCAAAGGAGAGTTTCACATGAGTGAATACAGACTGTTTACCTCTGAGTCCGTATCAGAAGGTCACCCGGACAAAATCGCCGACCAGATTTCCGACGCGGTACTGGATGCACTGCTCGCCCGCGACAAGCATGCCCGCGTGGCCTGCGAAACCCTGGTGAAGACCGGCATCGCAGTCATTGCCGGTGAAATCAGCACCAGCGCCTGGGTGGACCTGGAAGACCTGGTACGCAAGGTGATCACCGATATCGGCTACACCTCTTCCGAGGTGGGCTACGACGGTGATACCTGTGGCGTACTCAACGTGATTGGCAAACAGTCGGTGGATATCGCTCAGGGCGTGGACCGGGCCAAGCCGGAAGACCAGGGCGCTGGCGACCAGGGCCTGATGTTCGGCTATGCCACCAATGAAACCCCGACCTTTATGCCAGCGCCGGTGTACTACGCCCACCGCCTGGTGGAGCGTCAGGCAGAGGCGCGCAAGTCCGGCCTGCTGCCGTGGCTGCGCCCGGATGCCAAGAGCCAGGTCACCTTCCGCTACGACGAACATGGCAAGCCCGCCGCGATCGACGCCGTTGTCCTCTCCACCCAGCACAACCCGGAAGTTACCCAGGAAGACCTGCGCGAGGCCGTGCTGGAGCTGATCGTGCATCACGTGCTGCCGGCGGAATTGCTGCACGAGGGCACCCAGTACCATATCAACCCGACCGGTAAGTTTGTGATTGGTGGCCCGGTGGGCGACTGTGGCCTGACCGGGCGCAAGATTATTGTCGATACCTACGGTGGCTCCGCCCGTCATGGCGGCGGCGCTTTCTCGGGCAAGGACCCGTCCAAGGTGGATCGCTCGGCAGCCTACGCCGGCCGCTATGTCGCCAAGAACATCGTGGCGGCAGGTCTCGCCGACCGCTGTGAGATTCAGGTGTCTTATGCCATTGGCGTGGCGGAACCGACCTCTGTCGCGATCGATACTTTCGGTACCGGCAAGGTCAGCGAAGAGAAGTTGATCGAACTGGTGCGCGAGAATTTCGACCTGCGCCCCTATGCAATCTCCAATGCCCTGGACCTGCTGCATCCGATGTATCAGCTGACTGCGGCCTACGGTCACTTTGGCCGCGAGCCCTTCGAGCACACCTACGAGTGGACCGACAGCGAAGGCGTACAGCGCAGCGAAACCTTTACCGCCTTCCCGTGGGAAAAGACTGACAAGGCCGAGGCCCTGCGCCAACAGGCCGACCTGGCTTAATTGCCGCGCCCGCCAGGGACCGGCAACCGAATTATCGCGGCACCCACAACAACCGGGTGTCGCAAAAAAGAGATCAAGAGATGAACCAGATGAGCACTGAATTCAAAGACTTTAAAGTGGCCGACATCGCCCTGGCCGACTGGGGCCGCCGCGAAATTGAAATTGCCGAAGGCGAAATGCCGGCACTGATGGCACTGCGTGAAAAGTATCACGCGGACCAGCCGCTGAAAGACGCCCGCATCATGGGCTGCATTCACATGACCATCCAGACTGCGGTATTGATCGAGACCCTGGTGGCTCTCGGTGCCGAGGTACGCTGGTCTTCCTGCAACATTTTCTCCACCCAGGACCACGCGGCCGCTGCGATCGCCGCGCGCGATATCCCGGTGTTTGCCTGGAAGGGCGAGACCGAGGAAGAGTACGAGTGGTGCCTCGAGCGCACTGTGGGTGCCGATGTTGCCGGCTGGCAACCGAACATGATTCTCGATGACGGCGGTGACCTGACCGAACTGCTGCATCGCAAGTACCCGGAAATCCTCGATGCCTGCCACGGCATCAGCGAAGAGACCACCACCGGCGTGCACCGTCTACAGGAAATGCTGCAGAAAGGCACCCTCAAGGTACCGGCGATCAACGTCAACGACGCCGTCACCAAGAGCAAGAACGACAACAAGTACGGCTGTCGCCACAGCCTGAACGACGCCATCAAGCGCGCCACCGACCACCTGCTGTCCGGCAAGCAGGCGCTGGTCATCGGCTACGGTGATGTGGGCAAGGGTTCTGCCGCTTCCCTGCGCCAGGAAGGCATGATTGTGCGCGTTTCTGAAGTCGACCCGATCTGTGCCATGCAGGCCTGCATGGACGGTTTTGAACTGGTCTCCCCGTACATCGATGGAATCAATACCGGTGAAGCGTCCGCTATCAACCGCGAGCTGCTGGCCAAGACCGACCTGCTGGTAACCACCACCGGCAACGTCAACGTGTGCGACGCACACATGCTGGCCGCGCTGAAAAATGGTGCGGTTGTGTGCAACATCGGCCACTTCGATAACGAAATCGACACCGCATTTATGCGCAAGAACTGGGAATGGCAGGAAATAAAACCGCAGGTCCACAAGATCGTGCGCGACGCCGCCAGCAACGACCACCTGCTGCTGCTCTCCGAAGGCCGCCTGGTCAACCTGGGCAATGCGACCGGCCACCCGAGCCGCATCATGGACGGCTCTTTCGCCAACCAGGTACTGGCGCAGATTCACCTGTACCAGGAGAAGTTCGCCGACCTGCCCGCCGACCAGAAAGTTTCTGCCCTGTACGTGAAAGTACTGCCGAAGAAACTCGATGAGGAAGTGGCCCAGTATATGGTTGAGGGTTTCGGCGGCGTCATCACCCGCATGACCGAAGACCAGGCCAATTACATCGGCGTTGATGTAGCAGGCCCATTCAAGCCCGAAAGCTACAAGTATTAATTGAACCCTTGCCCGGTTCCTGAACAGGAACCGGGCGACCAAGGGACTGGAATGACAGCGTTATGACCGACACCCCAAGAATCAGCTTCGAGTTTTTCCCACCCAAGACCCCCGAGGGCCGCGAAAAGCTGCACAAAACCCGTGAAACCCTGCAGGCGTTCCAGCCTGAGTTTTTCTCCGTCACTTACGGTGCCGGCGGCACCACCCGCGAAACAACTGCCGATATCGTTACCGGCCTGAGCCGTGACGGCATTTCAATTGCGCCGCACCTGTCGTTCGGTGGCGATAATGAGGAGATCGTACTCCGCCTGCTCAAGCAGTATCGTGAGGCGGGTGTTCACCGTATCGTCGCATTGCGCGGTGATATGCCATCCGGCATGGGTGCGGTGGCACAAATGGTGTATGCCAATGAGCTGGTGGCGTTTATCCGTCGCCACACGGGTGACCATTTCCATCTGGAAGTGGCCGCGTACCCTGAAATCCATCCGGAAGCGGAAAGCTATACCGCTGATATCGGCTACCTGAAGGGCAAGTTCGATGCGGGTGCTGACAGCGCGCTGACCCAGTACTTTTACAACCCCGACGCGTACTTCTATTTCCTCGACCAGTGTGAGAAAGCCGGCATCGATGCACCGATTTATCCGGGCATTATGCCTATTACCAACTTCACCAACCTGGCCAGGTTTTCCCGTAACTGTGGCGCCGAGATTCCACGCTGGCTACAACAGCGCATGGAAAGCTTCAGCAACCCGGAAGATGTGAAGAAACTCGGGCTGGAAGTGGTTACCGACCTCTGCGAAACCCTGCTTGAGGGCGGGGCACCCGGTCTGCATTTCTACACCATGAACCAGGTGGAGCCCACGGCAACGATCTTGCGCGCGCTCGAGCTGGGGTCGGCCGAGTAACGCTTCACTCGACACATAAAAAACGCGGGCAAGCCCGCGTTTTTTATTGTCTGCACTCCCGTTAAGGGCAGGTCAAACCCATCCTGGCGGCAGCCGTCCCATGTGGCTACGTCTTGGTCACGCGGGCCCAGACTTTACCCAGACCCACCGTCTTCACTTCATGCACTTCCAGCTGTGCACCGTGCTCCACCTTGTGTTGCACATCACCAAAATCATAACGGAACCCCTCGAGCTTCGGCGACTGGCTCATCAATGGCCGGCCCACATGGGAATCCACCTCTATCATATCGCCCGCCGCCGGCATGCCGCCGCTAAAGTGCTTGGTGGTCCAGCCACCAAAAGCAGACTTATGGCCCAGGTAAATCCAGCCGGTTTGCGGGCTTTCCACCTCCGCTAGTTCCAGGTCCTGGGCATCGTTGATGGCAATCGGCTGCAACGCATCACGCTGTGCCACCTGCGTCGGCAGCGCGATGGCCTGATTGCCGGCTGGCGGAGTCACCTGCGCTTCCGGGTTAACAGGATCCGCCGTTGCGCCCGGTGCGAACTGCTGAGCCGCATCCGGGTTCGCCATCCACAGCACGAGAATCATGATGGCCAACGGCCCGCCGGCTTTCAGATACGGTAAGGAAATCTGCACGAACCCCTGAAAACAGGCAGTAATCAGTGCGGCACCGAGGGCAAGCAAAATAGACAGGGGTAACTGCGCTTCGGCGTACTTGTCACCGAACTGGACCAGGAAGACCAGAGGAATACAACAGAGGACAATACCGGCAAAAAACAGAAAATAGGTATTGGGCGGCCGAACATGCGCTTCCTGATGCGGAGGCTGGGCGGGAGGGGTCATCGGCGGCTCCTTGCTGCGAGTCGATGCGGGTTTTTTCTTCAAGTAAACGGTATCGCAGCCCCCAACCGCTGCTACGACAACACAAGATCAAGGAGGATAAACGAATCGGCGCGCCTTCCACAAACCGGAAACAGGTCACGCCGCCCTGGCTGGCGGCGCGACACCAGGTGTGCCGACGACTGACATCACTCTTCCTGCAGCACACGCACCACGAGCCGGCGATTCTTTTTCTGCCCCTCCGGCGTGCTGTTATCGGCAATGGGGTCGGTATCCCCATAGCCCTGCGCCTGTACACGCTCCGGGTCGATACCGCGCTCAATCAGGAACTGGCGCACCCATTCCGCACGCCACTGGGACAGTTTCTGGTTTTTCTCCGGCTCACCTTCACTGTCAGTATGCCCCTCGAGCATGACGCGGATAGACGGATAATCGCGCAGTATGACCAACAGCGCCTCAACATCCGCAATCGTATCCATTTTCGGCGCGAACCCGCCCGGGTTGAACAGCACGCGCAAGATAAAGATGCCGTCGCTGGCATCACCGCTCAGATAGCGAACCATGGCATCGCCGAAAGGCGCCGCCTGTCGCGCCGCCTGCTCGCCTTCACTGTTAGTGACATTGGACAGCGGCTCGAGTGAATACTTTTTGTGGGGATCCTGACACCCACCGAGTATCGCCAGCGGCAGGGTAAACAGACCCACTCTCAATGGTTTGAGCCAGGGGGTGATTTTCCGCTGGGGATGAGTATCTGCATGATGCATTGTTGCCTCCAGATACGACGGTTCGATCGAAAGGGGCAGGGAAGGTCAAAAGAGGAACCCTACCAGGGCTCAACACATAGACACTCACTACCCTCCGGTTGAGCGCGACCCGACCCAACGATCCTGTCACGCTCGAGTCCGTTCTACCGATCGCTCTCCCTGCAAATCCCTATCGTAGTGTCGCCGCCCGGGCCGTCACCAGCCCGCGCCCACATCCAACCGCTGCACTGCACTTAGCCACGCGGCTTGCAACTGGAATCTGGTCAGTCACCATTTTGCGGCGCGGCAATCGATCCCTACGGGTACCTCACCGCCCACCCTAGACTTCCATGCTGATCGGTCTGCATCAGCGACAGACCGAAGGCAAAAACCTGTCGGAGGCGGTAATGGCACATCCCGAAGCCCGCTCAAACAGAAAAATATCGACGAGGCGCTGGTTCCTGGCACTGCTCTGCCTGGGGGTACCGGCAGCCGTGCTTGCCGGCCTTGCCCAGGCGCCCCGCGCAGAGAGCACGCAATTGCTGTCGGTGGCGCCAGACCAGATTCCCTTCGTTCCCGGAGAAAATATCCGCACCGAAATTACCTGGCGGGTTGCGAGTCCGGGCGGCGCGCAGTCGCCGCGCGGAGAATTCGTAAATCTGGCCAACAACACGGTGCTTGGCACGGGCGGTGCCAACCTGGTGCTATCCCGCGATACCGGCGTTCTCAGTGAGCGTCTCGAACTCAAAGCGGAACAGGCACGGGTATGGCAGCAACAAGGCATCAAGCGCGTGGGGTTCCGGCGGACGTTCAGTGGAGCGGCAGGGCGGATTTCCAGCAAGGTTGTGATCGAGCTGGGTCAACAGGGCAAACTGAAACAGCTCAGCGCAGTGCCCATCGAGCAGACCATTACGCCGAGTACGCGCCGGGTCATGCTGAAGTGGCAATTGATCGGTGACACCGACGATATTGAAGCGAGCTCCAATGTCGGCCAGTTTATGCTGGGCGACCGCACCATTCTCGCCAACGGCACCCCGCTGGTGAGTGGCGGCCGCACACTCGTCAACGAGACCGTCACCATTCCCGAAGGTCTGGTGCGCGACCTGTTAAGCCGGGGCGCTTCAGAGGTGCAGTACAGCCGAACGTTTGTCGACAGCGATAATCACCGTCGCAGTGCCACAGTGACATTCCGTCTGTTGGATCAATAAGCAGCGTGGTTTTTTACAGGAAGTCGACAACCGCCAGCAAATCACTGACCACCCGCGCACCCTCGGCCGCAAGCTGCGGAGCGCGATTAGGATGCGGGCTGTAGCCGACCACCGGCATACCCGCAGCTACCGCGGCACGGACACCCGCAATGGAGTCTTCCACAACCAGGCAGCGCTGCGGCTCAACCCCCATCGTCTGGGCAGCGTGGAGAAACAGGTCCGGAGCGGGCTTGCCACGACCAACATCATCCGCACTAAAGATGCGCCCGTTGAAATACTCAAACAGGCCGGTCTTGTTGAGGGTTAACTGCATTTTTTCGTGGGAGCCCGACGAGGCCACACAGCTGGCCAGATTCACCTGCAGCAAGTGATCCAACAGCCCCTCGATACCCGCAACCGGCAGCAATTCCTTGTGAAAGGACTCGCGGATACGCCGCTCGGTATTATCAAAGTAGCTGGCCGGCAGTGGGCCACCGAAGCGGGTCTCGATCTCCAGCAGGCAGTCCTGTGCGGGCCGACCACTGAATTGCTCATCGAGCTCCTCCGCCGTGACATTCATGCCCAGCTTATTCATTTCCTCTGCCACTATTCGACTGACAATAGTTTCGCTATCTACCAGAACGCCATCGCAGTCAAATATCACCAGCTCAGTGGCAAACATAGCAACCCTTCCACAATATTCTTTTACGCGACAAAGTCGGTACTCAAGTTTAGCTGCCCGCCCTGACCCATGACGCGCATAAATGGATATTCACGTCAGGACGGCGCGAAAGTGAAAACCCTGCGAGGCAACGCCTCAGTTCGCTGACAGCAACAGAATACCGACCAGTACACCCACGACAGCCATCAGCCGCACAAAGGTCTCATTGCCGTGGGCAATGCGGATTGCCAGCGCCTTGCTGCGCTCAAATCCGATAAACATCATGTAGGCGCCAGCCAACACCAACAAGACGCCAAGCACATTCAGCAGCATATAAAGGGAGCGGCCATCGGCAATCAATAACACAAACAAGCCGATCAGCACTCGCGCCCAGGCCGCGAAGGCAAACCCCGTCTCCGTGAGGCGTTCACTCAGATTGCGAGCGAGTTCGGGCTTGAAGGCCGTCGCCAACGAAAGTCCGATAATTGCCAGTCCCAGCAACCAGATGATTAATTTGATCATACGCTCCCCAACCCCCTGTCAGTTTGATACCGAAATACACTGCGCCGCCTGCGCAACTAAAAGTCACCCCACTGGTGCTGCAACACCGAAATCGCCGCAACGGGTGCCGTCTCGGTCCGCAACACACGCGGCCCCAGGCGCAGCGGTTGAAACTGGCGATCCATGGCCACGGCAATTTCATCTGCCGATAAACCGCCTTCCGGGCCGACCAGCAATAGCGCGGAATCGGGACGCCCGTGACGCTGCTCCAACTGTTCCAGGGTGACGTCAGTACGATGATGCAAGACCAGGGGCAGGTCGGCCTGTTGCGCCGCCTCCGGTAGATAATGCGCGAGCTTCTGTGGATCGGCAATTTCCGGCACCAGGTTGCGCGCACACTGCTCGCAGGCACTGATGGCGATCTGACGCCAGTGGCCGAGCTTTTTCTGCAGCCGTTCACCACTGAGCTTGACCTCGCAACGCTCGGTAAACAACGGCTGGATCCGCTGCACCCCCAACTCTGTCGCTTTCTGAATCACCCAGTCGAATCGATCGCCACGGGAAATGCCAATGGCCAGGGTCAGTGCGAGCGGCGACTCTCTTTCCGGTGTCGAGTAGGCCCCCAGACGTGCGCGCGCACGCTTGCCGGAAGACAGCAGCTCGGCGGCATACTCTCCACCCATACCGTCAAATAGCACCAGCGGACGCCCCGGCGCCAACCGCAGTACTTTGACGAGGTGACGGCTCGCGCCTTCATCCAGCTCGACTTCATCGAGCCCCGCCAGTGACTGGCGGCAATAGATACGCGGTATGCGCATGGCGTCTTTCCTCCCGACTGCAGATACAAAAACGCCGACTGGACGTCGGCGTTTTCATTGGATCGAAGCGGCTAGTTTAGGCCTTTTCGAGTGTCACAGGCAATTCGTCAGTGGGGGAACCGCGACGCAATTTCCCGCGCAGCACTTCAATCACCTTGTACAGGTTCGGTACCAGGATCAGGGTGACCGTTGTTGCAAACAGAACACCAAAGGCCAGGCTGATCACCATCGGGATCAGGAACTGCGCCTGAATCGACCGCTCGAACATGATGGGAATCAGGCCTGCAAAGGTCGTGATAGAAGTCAGGATAATCGGACGGAAACGATCCCGTCCTGCCTGCACTACCGCTTCCATCACCGCCATACCCCTCGCACGCAGCTGATTGATCCGGTCCATCAGTACCAGGTTATCGTTCACCACAACACCCGCCGCCGCGAGGAAGCCCAGCATCGACATGATGCTGATGTCATATCCGAGCAGCAGATGGCCGACGATGGCACCGAAGAAACCAAACGGTACGGCGGTCAGAATCAACAGCGGCTGGGAATACGAGCGGAACGCAATGGCCAGCAGCGCATAGATGGTAAAGATCGACAGGATAAAGAACGCGACAATCGCCCCGCCAAACTCTTCCTCTTCCTGCATCTCACCGGCAGTCTTCAGCGAGAAGCCCGGGAACTTTTGCTCCCACTCCGGCACCTGGTTTTCACGCAGCTGCTTGAGGATCTCATGGGCCGAGGCCGCACCCGGAGTCAGCTCCGCGCTGATGCGAACGGTACGCTCTCGGTCGTGACGACGGATTGTGGTATAACCCGGCACATACACCGCATCGGCAACCGCGCTGAACGGGATTTCGCCCTCATTGGTGCGAATGCGAATACGGTCGATCTGTTCTTCGCTGGCACGCTCCTCCTGCGGATACCGCACCATCACCCGCACGTCTTCACGACCGCGGGGAATGCGCTGAACTTCCTCACCATAGAAACCCTGACGCACCTGCTTGGCCACCTGCGAGAGCTCGATACCCATATTGGTGGCGTGGGGCTTCAGCTGGATCTCGATGTCCTGGCGCGCGCTGATCAGGTTGTCGCGCACGTCGTAGACGCCGGCAAAGCCGTCCAGCTGCTTCTTCACCGCATCGGCAGCGGCACGCAGTTCGGCCATGTCGCCGGACGATGTGCTGAGGTTAAGCGACATACCAGAGCCACCATCATTGATGGTGTGGGTAATCCGCATTTCCTCCACGCTGGCGGGCAGCTCACCAATGTATTCGCGCCAGCGCAGGGACAGGTCCTTGGAGGTCACGTCGCGCTGCTCGCCATCCACCAGCTGCAACAACACAGTGACGTTGCCGCGCCACAGGAAGGCCATGGTGTTCTCGACGAACGGCTGGCCGCCATTGAGCTTGAGCATTTCAGGGTCTTCAGCGACGCGTTCGGCAGCCCGCTCGAACTGCTCCATCACCCGCTGGGTCTCCTCAAAGGATTCACCCGGCGCCATGGTGGTCCGCAATTCCAGCAGGTCGGAAGGCACCTGCGGTGAGAACTGCGAGCCGATATAGCCACCCTTGAATACCGCAAAGGACAGGAACAGCGCCATCGTGAAGACCATCACCGTGGCACGACTGTTACTCAGCGATTTCTCCAGCAGCGGCAGGTAGTACTTGTCACCGGCCACTTTCATGCTATTGGCAAAGCGCGAACGCAGGTTCTGCAGCTTGAGCCCCAGGCCAGAAGTGGCTTTCTTTTCCGGCTTCATGCCCACCAGGTGCGCCGGCAGAATCAGCAGCGACTCCACCAATGAGAACAACAGGCACAGCAGCACCACCACCGGCAGGGACAACATCATCTGCGAGGTGACGCCCGGCAGGAACAGCATGGGCAGGAAGAACACCATGGTGGAGACCACGGCGAAAATTACCGGGGAAGCCACCTGCTTCACACCCTCTTCCGCCGCCTCGAGCCCCTCGACACCGCGGTCGTGGGCCGCATGCACCGCCTCGCCGACAATGATCGCATCATCGACCACGATCCCGAGAATCAGCAGGAAGGCAAACAGCGAGAGCATGTTGAGTGTCACACCGGTGATCGGCAGCAGCCAGAAGGCCCCCATAAAGGCGGTCGCGATACCAATGGTTACCCACATGGCCAGCGCCGGACGCAGGAACAGCATCAACAGGACGAAAACCAGCGCGAGTCCGCCCAGGGCGTTGCCGGCCAGCAGTTCCATACGGCCTTCATAGGCCTTGGAGAAGTCGAACCAGACCTCGAACTCCATCCCCGGCGGCAATTGCTTGCGCGCCTCAACCATAAAGTTATTGATGGCTTCGGCCGTGGCAACCACATCCAGCGGTTCACCCTGCAGCACGCGCAGGTTCATCGCCGGCTTGCCATTGAAGCGAATGACCGAGCCCTCTTCTTCAAAGCCGTCGCGAATCTCCGCCACATCACCGAGCAGGAGACGCGTACCGTCGGCACGGCTCATCAGGGGAATTTGAGCGAAATCATCGGCCGTGTAGGCCTGCCCACGGGTCTGCACCTGAATATCGCCACGGTCTGAACGCACCATACCGGCGGGCAGATCCAGCGACGAGCGACGCACCGCATTGGCCACATCGTCGAAGCTCAGGTTGTAGCGACGCAGGTCCAGCTCGGAGACCTCGATGGAGAGCTCATCGGCACGGTCACCCCAGACATCGACCCGGCGCACGCCGGGCAACAACATGATTTTGTCGCGCAGGTCGAGCGCGGTGTCCTTCAACTGCTTGGGAGACACCGGACCGCCGATGGCGATCATCATCATCTGCTGCTGCCACTCTTCCAGCGCCACTACCGGGCGCTCGATGTCCGAGGGGAAGGTATTGATGCTGTCCACCTGGACCTTGATGTCGTTCAGCAGGCGCAGCTCGTCATAACCATCAACGGCCTTGACCTGAACCGAGCTGCGGCCGCGGGCGGACCAGGAATTCACCTCCTTGATGCCCTTCACTTCAGAGATGGCCTGCTCGACCCGCTGGGTTATCTGCTGCTCGACCTCTGCCGGACCGGCGCCCGGGTAGCTGATGTTGACCTCGACAATGCCGGGGCTCAGGGTCGGGAATACTTCTCGGCCAATACCAGAGATCCCGAACAGGCCGCCGATGAGAATCATGATCATCAGCAAATTGGCGGCCTTGCTGTTCCTAACGAACCATCCGATTACGCCGTGCATAATTACTGTGCTCCCTGAGCCGCGCTGCCGACACTGGCCGCTGCGGGCTGTCCGTTACCAGACTCGCCGTCACCCAGCATCAGGCCAGCCGGCTTTTCATTGAGTGGGTTGGCAGAGATCGACATACCCTCGCGGGAATATCCGAGGCTGGAGACAATCACGCGCTCACCTGGCGCAACATCGCCAACCAGCCACACTTCGGTGTCCACTGCCTGCAGCAGCTCCACTTCTTTGAAGCGCAGCTTGTTCTCCGCATCCAGAACCATCAGGTGGGACCCCTCATGCAGCGCCTGGCGCGGCAGACGGATCACGTTATCGAGCGTCTTGCCGGCAATCTGGGCTTCCACGAACAGGCCATTGACCAGAGGGGCGTCGCCGCCGTAGGGGTCGCTGATCTGCGCCACCGCGTAAACAAAACGACTGTTGGGATCGATATTGGCCTCGGTACGGACCAGCTTGCCGAGCCACTCGCGCTGCTGGCTGGCGATCTGGGCAGTCAAACGCACCGCGGGGCCATTCTCGATGGACTGGCCCAACGGCAGGTCGAGCAACGCCAGCTGACGGTCAGTCAGCGGCAAACGCACTTCGGCGATACCGGTGCTGTGAATCTTGGCAAGGCGGGTACCCGGTGTAATGTACTGGCCGAGGTCCACGTAAGTCTCTACCACACGGCCGGCGAACGGCGCCCGGACCCGGGTGCGCTCCAGATCCAGCTTCGCCTGGTCGCGGTCGGCTCGCGCGGCGGAGACGGCAGCTTCAGCAGCGGCCAGCTGCGGCTTGCGCAGAAACAGCGCATTGGCCTCCTCACTGCCCAGGTTGCGCCACTCGCGCTTGGCCTGCTTGGCGCGACCCTTCTCCTGGGCCAGGGTGGATCTGGCGTTTGCCAGCTGGGATTCGGATCGGGCCAGCTGGAACTGGTAGTCGGCGGACTCAATCTGCAACAGCGACTGCTCCGCAGAGAAGAAACCACCGGCCACGAAGGCATTGTCGACCTTTTCAATGGAACCGCCGACTCGGGCGATCACATCGATCTCATGGCGCGCCCTGACGCTCCCCTGGCTGGGCACCAGCAGGGTTTCCCGTGAGGGGGTCACATACAGCACATCGGCGGTGGGCGGCAGGGCCGCCTTTGCCTCTTTCTCCTTCGGCTTTGGCGCCATGCTCAGCACGCCGGCGATGGTGGTCGCCCCGACGAGAAAAACTATACACAGCAGCTTGTTCTTACTTGAGATTTTCACTGACTATCCCATTGTTCAAAAAATATCTGGTTGCGCATTTTACGCGAGTTCGATCCTAAAAGATCAGATTGATCGGACAGGCCATCGCAGAGAACTGCGTCTCGCCGCAAACCTTCCGCACTGGCCCCCGGTCGCGCATAATGCGCATCCGGATTTTTGCTGGCGGCTGGCACTCTGATTCAGCCGTCCCTCGAAGTACACCCCGCTGAACGGATGTAAAAATAAGATGTTGGATATCAACGCCAGAATCGCCGAAGAACTCAATGTACGGGCCCAACAGGTCATTGCCGCCGTCAACCTGCTGGACGAAGGTGCCACCGTGCCGTTTATCGCCCGTTACCGGAAAGAAGTGACCGGCGAGCTGGATGACAGTCAGCTTCGTACCCTGGAAGAACGCCTCCGTTACCTGCGCGAGCTGGAAGACCGCCGCGCGGCCATCCTCAAAAGCATCGACGAGCAGGGCAAGCTCACACCGGAACTTTCCGGTCAGATCAATTCAGCCGACACCAAAAACCGGCTCGAAGATCTTTACCTGCCCTACAAACCCAAGCGCCGCACCAAGGGCCAGATCGCCATCGAGGCGGGCCTGGAGCCACTCGCGGACGCCCTGTTGGCGGACCCAACCCTCAACCCGGAGGAAGAGGGCGCCAAGTATACCAATACCGATCAAAAAATAGACACCCCTAAAGACGCCTTGGATGGAGCAAAGTTCATCCTGATGGAGCGTTTCGCCGAAGATGCCGAGCTTTTGGGTAAATTACGCGACTTTCTCAAGCGTGACGGCCAGGTCAAAGCCAAATTAATGGACGGCAAAGAGGAAGAGGGCGCCAAGTTCCGCGACTATTTCGAATACGCGGAAGACTGGTCCAAGGTCCCCTCCCATCGCGCGCTGGCGATTTTCCGCGGCCGCAACGAGGGTATCCTGAGCCTCAATATCGGCCTGGAAGACGACGATGAACGTCCGGCCACCGCTGGTCACCCCTGTGAAACCATGGTGGCCCGCCAGTTCGATATCGAAAACCATGGCCGCCCGGCGGACAAATGGCTGGGCGAGGTGGTGCGCTGGACCTGGCGTATCAAGCTGCTGACCTCCCTCGAAACCGACCTGATGGGCGAACTGCGCGAGAAAGCCGAAGAAGAAGCTATCAAGGTCTTCTCCCGCAACCTGAAAGACCTGCTGCTGGCCGCGCCGGCCGGCCAGAAAGCCACCATCGGCCTGGATCCGGGCCTGCGTACCGGGGTGAAAGTGGCCGTCGTGGACGCCACCGGCAAGGTGCTGGACCACACTGCCATCTACCCCAACCCGCCGCAAAACCGCCTGCAGGAATCCGCCGCCGTCATCGCGGCACTGTGCACCAAGTACGACGTGGGCCTGATTGCCATCGGTAACGGCACCGCCAGCCGTGAAACCGACAAGTTCGTTGGGGAAACCATCAAGCAGTACAAACTGACCGCGCAGAAAGTCATGGTGAACGAGGCCGGTGCCTCAGTGTACTCCGCGTCCGAATTTGCCGCGCGCGAGTTCCCCGACCTGGACGTGACCATCCGCGGCGCCATCTCCATCGCGCGCCGCCTGCAGGACCCGCTGGCGGAGCTGGTAAAAATCGAACCCAAATCCATCGGTGTCGGCCAGTACCAGCACGATGTTTCCCAGACCCAGCTGGCGCGCTCCCTCGACGCCGTCGTGGAAGACTGTGTAAACGGCGTGGGCGCCGAACTGAATTCCGCCTCTGCCCCGCTGCTCGCCCGCGTCTCCGGCCTGACCGCCTCGATCGCCGCTAACATCGTGACCTATCGCGACCAGAACGGCGCATTTAAGAATCGCGATGCCCTGAAGGAAGTCCCGCGTCTTGGGCCCAAGGCCTTTGAGCAGGCCGCCGGCTTCCTGCGCATCAACAAGGGCGAAAACCCGCTGGACCGCTCCGGGGTACACCCGGAAGCCTACGTGGTGGTCCGCCGCATTGCGGAGAAAAACGGGCGCGAGATCAACAGCCTGATTGGCGACTCCGCGTTCCTGCGCCGCCTGAACCCGGCGGACTACACCGATGAGCAGTTCGGTGTACCGACCGTCACCGATATCATTGCCGAGCTGGAAAAGCCGGGCCGCGACCCGCGTCCGGAGTTCAAGACTGCCAAGTTTGAGGAAGGTGTTGAACAGATCAAGGACCTGCGCCCATCCATGGTGCTCGAAGGCACGGTCACCAACGTCACCAACTTCGGGGCTTTTGTCGATATCGGCGTTCACCAGGATGGACTGGTGCACATCTCCGCGCTATCCGACAAGTTCGTCAAGGACCCACACGAAGTGGTGAAAGCCGGCGATATCGTCAAGGTGAAGGTGATGGAAGTCGACGTGGCGCGCAAGCGTATCGGCCTGTCCATGCGCCTCACTGACGAGCCCGGTGAGCAGGGCAGTGGTGGCGTCAAGAAAGGCGATCATCGCGAGAGCCGTCAGGCACAACGCCACAACCGCCAGAACCAGAACAGCCGTGGCCGCCAGCAAGGTGGTCAGGGTGGTGGGCGCGGCAGCATGGGCGACCTGCTGGCAGCAGCGATGAACAAGGGCAACAAGAAATAATTCGCCGGCCATCGGCACACGCCAATCATGCAATAAAAAAGGGCAATCCGTGGATTGCCCTTTTTTGTGCCTGTCGTACTGGAGTTACACCAGCTGCGCCAGCGCCTTTTTCTCGAAGGGCACCAGACTATCGGCGTCGGCGTTTACCACCTTGTGTACCCAGTCCGGGTTCGCAATCAGCGCTCGCCCAACCGCCACCAGGTCAAACTCCTCGCGCTCGAGTCGCTCCAGCAGGTTCTCGATAGAGGCAGGCGCGGCGTGTTCGCTCATATCGCGGGCGTCCTCATCAATAAAGTCTGCATCCAGACCGACACTGCCCACCGTAATGGTCGGCTTGCCCGTCAGCTTTTTGGTCCAGCCGGCCAGGTTCAGGTCGGATCCCTCAAATTCCGGCTCCCAGAAACGCCTTGTGGAACAGTGAAAAATATCCACACCGGCTTCCGCCATCGGCTGCAGGAACGCCTGCAACTCCTCCGGGGTGTTTGCCAGGCGCGCGGTATATTCCTGCTGCTTCCACTGGCTGAATCGCAGGATGATCGGGAAACCTTCGCCCACACGCGCGCGAACCGCGCGAATAATGTCCAGCGCAAAGCGGCTGCGGTTTTCCATGCTGCCACCATACTCGTCGGTGCGCTGGTTAGTGCCTTCCCAGAAAAACTGATCGATCAGGTAGCCGTGTGCACCATGAATCTCCACGCCATCAAAACCGATACGTTTTGCGTCCTCGGCCGCCTGGGCAAACGCTTCAACGGTTGCCGCGATCTCTTCTTTGCTCATCGCCACACCCAGTTCGGAACCGGGACGCACCAGGCCGGAGGGACTCATCGCCGGCACCGTGGCATCCGGGGCCAGCGCCCCCTCGCCTTTGGCCAGGCCGCGAATCGCACCCACATGCCACAGCTGCGGCACGATTTTGCCACCCGCGGCATGCACAGCGTCGACCACGTTCTTCCAGCCTGCCAGCGCTTCTTCACCATAGAAAAACGGCACATTGGCGTAGCCACCGGCTGCGGGACGCCCGACATAGGTTCCCTCGGTAATGATCAGGCCGACGCCCCCTTCCGCGCGGCGACGGTAGTAATCCACCACCTGCGGACCCGGGACATTACCCGGCGAATACTGGCGCGTCATCGGCGCCATGGCCACGCGCGTGGGCAGGGTCAGAGGTCCGAGAACGGTCGGCTGAATCAGGTCGGAAAGCGGCATAATCACTCCGGTTTCTGGTTGGCGCGCGCGTAAGATCGCGCGAGCTGGAAATCTGCAAAGCGGGGCATTTTACCAAAGCCCCCCGATTGGAGTTGGCCAAAGCGCGAACCCCGAGTCTCTAGGAAATTATCCCACGCGGCCAGACAGCAGGCTGACCGCGGGACATACGTACTGAATGGGATGGCGGACCACTACAAGCTTTTCAATCGATTGAAACGCAGACCGAAGAAACCACCCACCACCAGGGCGAGCGCAACATAACCCAGCTTGAACCACTGCTTCTGAGTCAGGCTGTCGAGGTCCAGTGGATTGATGTCAGTGGCTAGGAACAGCAGAGGCAGGGACAACAGTACTGCCAGCAACACCTTGCCGGAAAAACTCTGCCGGGTGCGGTTAACAAATCCCATCCCCACGTAGGCACCGAACAGCGCGCAGACAAACATGGCGACATCCAGCAGGTCCGACATGCGACGCATGTTCCGCAAATCGGACAAAACATGCTCCTGGATAAGCTCCACCGCGACCAGCATCAGCAGCGTGTAAAGACCCACCGCGGTAGCGGCACCCAGTGCGGTTTTCTTGGCGTCCTGAATCATCGTATTGCCCCCTGTCTACTCATGTTGCCGCCTACTAGGATGTCGCGGTATCCAGGCTTTCTGCACGCTGCCTGCTTGACCGCTTGCCCGAAAAAATATCGCGCAGTAAAGGCAGGCCACGCCGCAGGCCCAGTATGCTCTGTGCGGTGATGACGCCGCCAAACATGGCACCGCCCACGCCACAGCTCACAATATCCTGGCCCGTCAGATACAACCCCTTGATACGGGTCTTGGGCCGCAGCCAGCTCTGATCCCAGCGAGAGGGATCATGCTGCAGTCCGTAAATTTCGCCACGATCGTACGCACAAAAATATTTGGTCGACAGCGGCGTGGACAATTCGTAATAGTCGATCTTGTCGCGCAGGTGTGGGAAGTGTGCAAACAGTTTTTCTAGTAATCGCTGGCTGAACTGTTCTTTCAGCGCGTCATAGTCTTCACCGCGCTTACCCCAGGTTTCATTTTCCCACTGCTTGAACCACTCGTAACGTGCCGGCGCCACAATCTCGATGGTGGCACGCCCGGGATAGCGGCGCAGAAAATCGGGGTCCTTGGCAGAGGGGAATGAAATATACGCGAGCGGGAAATCCGCTTCCATATCCTCGAGGAAGGCCTGCACATCCCGATCGTAATCGGCACTGCTGTACAACCAGTAATTGGTCTTGGGTAGACCGAGCTCTTCCGCCGTATGCTGCAAACCAATGTAGAGACACAAGTGTGACATCGACGGCTCAACATTCTGCAGGTCGCGGTGATAACCTGCACGCTCGGCCGCACTCTGGGGCAGCAACCGTTCAAAGGTATTGAACACACCGGCGCCGGAAATCACGATCGGCGCCGTGATCTCGGTGCCGTCTTTCATACGCACGCCGCAGGCGCGGTTATTTTCCAGCAGAATGGTTTCCACTTCCGCATAAGTGAACACTTCGCCACCGGCGGACTGGATTTGCGGAATGATGGTTTCGGCAAAGCGGCTGGAACCACCGACGGGATAGTAGCCCCCGTGCAGGTAGTGTCGAGCAATCATCGCGTGAATGATAAAACTGCTCTCGGAGGGCGTCATGCCATTGTCGCCCCACTGTCCAGTCAACACGGCAATCAGTTCTTCGTTGTCTGTCAGCTCGAGCAGGACTTCACGGGTGGTTTTGAATACATAGCTGGGCAGGCGCAGGCGGCGCAACGCTTTCATCAACGGGCCGCACCAGCGCGGCAATACCTTCTCGGTGACCAGCATCGGCATAAACCGTGCGGCCTGGGCCAGACGTTGCAAATATTCTCGCAGCGCGGCCTCTTCACCGGGGAACCGCTTGAGCAGTTCCTGCACGAAGGCTTCGCGACCGGCGACCAGGTCGCAGTGTTGGTCACCATGGAATATCCGGTCATACACCGGATCCATCGGCGCCCATTCCAGGGTGCCCGCAGACAGGAAGTCGTACAGGTGACGGCTCATGGTGGGATGTTCACCCACATCGCCAATGTAGTGCACCCCCACATCCCACTCATAGCCATTGCGATCATAGGCGTGGGTCATGCCGCCCGCGGTGTAATGCTGCTCCAGTACCAGAACCTTCTTACCGGTATCGCTGAGTAATACACCGGTGGTCAGTCCGCCGATGCCGGAACCGATGATGATGGCATCATACGGGCCATCGAGACGGCTCGGGCGATAGCGCCGCCCGATTCGCAGGCGGCTCGGGCTCGGGGAGGATTTCTTCGTCGCGGGAGTCGGGCGGTCCGCAGGGGATTCCACAGTGATACACCTCGTGAATTATTGTTATTCGTCCCCCACCTTAGTCATTGCGCTCACGAACTGCAATGTACCCTTTGTATCAGCGGAGTTGTCTAAACCGCTCCGACCTGCCCAGCTGCACCCGTTACGCTCTGGTGGTGCCCTCGGACTCGGACTGGGGAGCCGCCGCGCCCTTATCCTGACCCTTCCATACGCGACCGGTCACCGCCCACCCGAGCAACGCAAACCAGGCAATCCAGGAGGCAATCGCCGGGACACACGCAAGGAAAATTTTTCCGGCATGCTGGCGATTGAAGATAAGTGCCAGCAAGGCCGGCAGGAACCAGATGACAAGGAAAAGCAACGCAAATACTGCCCCCCTGACAACACCCATCGTCTGAAATGCATTTAGCAGGTTCACCCACAATTGTTCGAGATCAGTCAACATAAAAATTTCCTTTTTGAAATACCGTCAGGCGCTCAGGAAAACAGAGAGAATCTGCTCACCAGGCTGCGCCGACTGAGCGACTTTAATCGGCGCGCAATGCGGATTGGGCAAATCGCAAACTGCCTCCCCACAGCCCACAATCAGCACAGCGAGTGAAACAAGCACTACCGGATAAATAACGAAAAATTTCGGTTCAGTTATTCGATTCCACACAGGTTCGTCTCCCGAGCACCTTTAACGTTTGATTTTTTGCCGCGGAATATTCAATTTTCCGTCAGCGCTCATCTGTGTAGTACCGGGGCGAAAAAAATCCTTACAGGTTTTTTTCCATTTCTTTTTGCAAGGCGTGCATTTTTTTTGTTTGGCGCGTGACATCCAACAGGACAGCCATACTCCAGATCGCCAAAATTCCAGTGGCACCCAGAATCATCCACAGGGTGCGCGCACCGAGAATATCGAAATGCGGTTCCAGCCAGCCGAGGCGCCCACCCAGATCCCACAGAACGAAGAACACGATCTCCACCGCAAATAAGATCCAGGTAAACCTGACCGTGCGCGCCCGCCCCCGCAGGCGACCTTCTGTCACCGCAAGGTAGCCGCGCACCGACTCTTCTGCCGGCTGCCAGAGTCCCTCGCGATTGCGCCACGAGAACATCAGCGCCCAGATCAGCAGCATCACGACAAAACCGAGCAACAGATACCCATCGACCGAGCGCAAACTGAACGAGAACCATCCCGCAAAAACCAGCAACCCCAGGGCCACCAGCCATTCCAGCGCCCAACCCACGCGCAGCAGCATCGCCTGGCGCCGGACTTTGGTCACCAGGGCTGTGGGTATGGGTGTCTCTGACTGCGCCTGCCACAGGCTCTCCAACTGATTCCAGTCATCCGGTTTCTGCATGATCTCCTCCCAATCGGGCGCTGAGCTTTTCCCGGCTGCGATTCAAACGCACCGCAACATTGGATTCGCTGATTCCCAGCACTTCTGCAATTTCTTCGTAACTTAACCCTTCGAGGCGCAGACTGACTGCCTGGCGCATTCCCAGGGGAAGCGCCTGCACGGCGCGCTGAAGGGCTTCCGCGCGACGCGAGGTCGCCAGGCGGTCGGCCGGCCCCGGCGCGCTGTCCACAATTTCCTCCAATGCGGCATCGTCATCCGCGCCCGGCCTGCGCCGCGTCAACTCGGTCACACTGCGGTTATGGGCAATTCGATACGCAAACGTCTTCAGGCTGGCCTCACCGCGAAAGCCGGGGAGTGCGCGCCAGATCGCCAGCCAGATATCCTGCAGCAGATCGTCGCGCTCAGCTTCATTGCGCACATAAGTGCCCGCGACCCGGGCAATGCCCTGGCCGAACTCGTCGACAAGTTGCTGAAATTGCTGGTCTCGCTGGCGCACCACGATGCCCTAACCCCCCTTTAATACCTAACAGTATCTGATTCAGCGAAAACCTTACAAAAAAGTTTCTGTATGCCTGCTGCCGCCCAGATCCGGCAGATACCGATGCTAAGTAGACACAACAATTATTCCTGTATCAGCCTCGTGCGCTGAGATATGACTATGCGGTGACATGTTAAAAAACCGTCACAAAGGGACGCTAGTATGGGGAGATATCTCGCCTAGAGAACCGCCGGATACACCCCGTGACCACACCAGAGCTCTTCACTAAGCGCAGGGCATTGATAGCCGTATTGATTAGCGCATTCATAGCGGTGGAGCTACTTCTGTTTCTCCCTGAAGTAGAGGTGCCGGGTGTACACCATTACAACGCCTATCGCTGTAGCTACAGCGCCACAACATCCAATAACAACGGCCTGACTTTTAGGGTATTCACCGTGACATCTGGCAATGTCAAAACCCTCGGTGATGCCCTGTGTTCATCCAGCGCGCTGGGTAAGCTGTACAACTACGTAGAGGTCAGTTGGAATGCGCGGGATTACCTCACCGCACCGATGCTGCTCGGCGAACACTACGACCTGATTTGGAGCCGACGCAGCCAACTAGAGGGCCTAGTTCCTGAGCTCGCAACCTATTACGAAGCAATTTGGGAGCCACCGAGTTACCCTGTGTACTGGGTTTCGGTCACAGAAAAACCTGTCGCTACCAAGGCCTACTTCACCGGAAAACGTATTGGCCTAATGCATGACGAACGCAGTCATAGCCACTATCTGGTGCCACACCATGCACTGAAGGTGCTGGGCCTGACTCCGGAGCCGCAGCAAATCCAGCAGTTCTCCAGTGTCGCGGAACTGTATAACGCTCTCGAAAATGGGACCGTTGACCTGATCAGCGATGGACCGTGGATCTCACGGACGTATGACGGCGGCCCCGTCCACAGGTTATTGATCGACGCAAACGTCGGATCCGGCTCCTGGTTCCTGCGCCGACAAAATCTATCCGGGCCCGCGCGCTGTGACATCGGTCGGGCACTAGCGACCTACTCTCGCGTTTTCAAGCAATTGGATCTTGACTGGCAGGAGCCTCAGTTATGCGACTCCTGAGGGGACTTGGGTGGGTAACCACTATTCTGCTCGGAACCGGATATACTGTGCTGTGGCTGATCCATTGGCAAGTTGCCGCGCAGATAGGGGAAATCGGCACACTTGAGCTGGCACCGCGCGTGGAACATGCTCACCGCTATGTAATTGAGAGCGACGGCACCAGTGAGCTTGTGCGCCAGAGCATGAACGAAAGCCTGCAAAGCCTCAGAGTATATAGCCACCTGCTCGAGCTTGGTCGCTGCGCGCTGTGGGTACCAAGATTGACAGAAAGCAACAAAAATACGGCGGTGCATTCTGTCAGCATCCCCTGGTCGGCCGGAGAAAAAATCCACGAATTCACCCTGAACTACAACTACACCTTTGACACGCCACACTATTGGATGATTCAGGCTGGCATTGTGCTGGTCTTTCTTTTTTTATGGGAGCAGCTACCAAAACCAGTACCGGATGCCCAGCGTAAGTGGCTTGCCGAGCTAGAAGCGGCTGGCGTGCCCCAAAAGCAAGCGCAATTATTTGTCTCGCAAGCCCCCCTATTTAATCAGAGGCAGGCTGAAGTCGTACGCGGGCTACTGGTCGCCGGCTACGATCTCGAGAAAATATCGCAATGGATCGATGAGTTTGGCACCGATATTCATCGCAAGGATTCCTTCGAACTAAACTGGCTCCTGCACTCATTGCAACTGACCAACAATTTTGCACAGAGTATGCAAGTGGCGGCATCCCCAGCAGTGATGCAACTATCTGCTACCAGTCAAGAGGTCACCGTACACGGGTTACCGATACCTCTGGCCAAGACTCCCTTTTTCTATCTCTATTGGTATGCCAAGCGCCGGGCACTCGCCTCTCCAGGGGAAGATGCGGACAGTAGCTGGATGGTCAACCCTTCTTCACACAGGCCGGAACTGAAGGTCGCCGAAGAGCTGGTGACTCTAATGGAGGAGTTTGGCGGCCATCGCAAGGCCATCAATGACCTGAAAGAAAACGGCCTGCGTGCAAAAATCCTTGATCAAAACCGGAATAAAATAAAGGAAGAGTTCCGACGCACATTGGGTGAGGCGCTGTCTGCCGACTTTTTATTCGAAGTGCAACGCGATAGTGCTAGCGGCAGGTCCCGCTACCGTTTGCGGTGCCCCGCGACACAGATTGTCCTGAGCTGACCAGCTTTTGGATGAGTTTTCCCATTTAGAGATATCTCATTCCTCTCCTGAGAGGTTTTTTTAACCTTTTCGTCACACCTGCAGCAAAAAATATCCCCCTGATTTTCATCGCGGCCAGTTGCTGGGCCGCGCAGCTTACCAAGGGGAACCATCGTGAAGCTCTCAAATTCTGCCAATCTATCTGCTCTGATTTCGATCAGTCTGGCCTCTTGTGCCAGTCCTGTGGTCATTGCTCAGGCCACACAGGAAAATTCGGAACTGGTCGAAGAAGTCGTCGTGCTGGGCAAGCCCATCCGAGATAGCCAGAAAGCGGCAATTGATGCCAAGCGCGACTCTGACAATTATGTCGATGTGATTTCTGCGGATACAATCGGCCGCTTTCCTGACCAGAACCTGGCAGATGCATTGGGTCGCGTCCCCGGGCTCGCCATCGAGCGCGATCAGGGGCAGGCACGCTACATTAACTTTCGCGGAGCGCCATTCCGTTATACCGCCATTGCGGTCGACGGCATCGACCTCCCCGGTGCCGAGAACGGGCGTATCCCGCGCTTCGACAGCTTCCCGGCAGTGATCACCAGCCGGGTTTCCGCCAACAAGGCGATTTTGCCGAATATGCCGGGTGAATCTGTCGCTGGCTTTATTGATATTGAAACGGCCAGCCCTTTCGATCGTGAGGGGTGGACTCTGTCCGCCGATATTGGTACCGGCACCCAACAGTTGGGAGACGGCGATATCCAGAAGTACTCAATGAAAACCTCCTGGTCCAACGAACAGTTCGGTTTCTCGCTGTTTACTTCCCATAACAGCCGTGCACAAATCACCGACAACCGCGAATACGATCTGGCAATTGACGAGGCCAGCGGTGAGCTACTGGTATACGAACTGGATTTCCGCAGCTACCGCATTGAGCGCGAAGACAATGCCTACGGCGGCCAGCTGGAATATCGTTTTGCCGAGGATACCGGGCGGGTATTTGTCTCAACCCTTTACAGCGAGTTTATCGACAGTGAGGAGCGCAACCAGTACTTGTTCGAGATTGGGGCTGGTGCCAGCGCAATCAACAGCCAGGTGGCGCCGGGGAGCAACGGCTATCAACCTCTGGCACTGGTCAGCCGTTTACTCGAAGACGGTGAATACAGCAACTCTACCGCCGCACATACTCTGGGACTGGACCTTGAACTGGGTAGCTGGTCGCTATCGTCGCGCCTGAACCTCAGTAACACCGAAAACAGCATCTTCCTGCCGATCCCCTACTCCGCCGGAGGCATGGCAGCGGTCAGCTATGACATGCGCGATTTGGAAGACCCGCAGCTGCAAGTGTTCGCGCCGTTCACTCAGGATGCCATGCCCCTGTCTGCCATTGAATATGCAGCGGACCTCGGCCTCGCCCTTCAGCAATCCCTCGACAATGACACCGTCAAATTCAAGCTGGATGCAGAAACAGAACTTGCCCTGTTTGACCTGGATGGTGAACTTGGGTTGGGCATACAACTGGATCGACGCGAGGCGAGTGGCGTAGGTTCCGCACTCAGTTTTGGAGCCTTCCCGGCAGACACCGTGGACATCACCAGTTTCGATACTGGCCGCACATGGGATACCGGCTTGAATAATTCCATCGGCGGTACTTACTACGACAATGCGGGCCTGTTCCAGGCGTGGAGTAATGCGGTCGGCGACGTTACCGCACCGGTAACACCTGACCAGATCATCGAAATTGACGAAGACATTGCCGCCGCCTATGCCATGCATACCACCGAGTTTACCTGGGGTAATCTGGTTGTTGGTGCACGTGTGGAAGCCACCGACTATGCCAGCGCCGGCATCGAAGGTAGTGTGAGCGACGACTTTATCAATGTGCTGCCAAGCGCCCATGCCAATATCGACCTCAGTGATGATCTCAAACTACGCCTGTCGGCCAGTTCCGGCATCAGCCGCCCGACCTACACGGAGTGGCGTGCGTCCGCTCGGGTCGACCCGACCAACCGCACTGTAGAGGGTGGCAACCCCTACCTGGAAGCCGAAGAAGCCTGGGGCGGCGACGCTTCGCTGGAATGGTACTTTGCTGATGCCAGTCTGTTTTCTGTTGGTGCCTTCTTCCGCAACGTTGAGAACGTCATCTATGCGGACAGCACCACCATTGACGGTGGTGACTACCTCGCCAGCGCTGCTGGTGAGAGCTGGATCTATACCGGCTTTGTCAATGGCAACAACGGGAACCTGCAAGGACTGGAACTGAATTTGGTTGGCCAGGCCGACAGCTTCCTGCCAGATGCCTTCAGCGGATTCGGTTTTAGCGGCAACATTACGGTACTCGATAGTGAATTTGATACGTTAAGTGGTACCAGCTTCAGCCTGCCGGGCACCTCCGACCTGATTTACAACGCCTCGGTATTTTACGAGACCAGCGACCTGTCGATCCGCCTGAACCATATGTATCGCGACGACTGGCTGTCGACTACCGAGAACGACGCCATGGCAGAGTACTGGGCCGGGCAGAGCCGTTACGACCTTTCCGCCAGTTACACCCTGCCACTCGAAGTCAACGGTGCACAACTGTCGATCTACGCCCAGGCCAACAACCTCACCGACGAAGTCGATGTACGTTATGAAGGTGACGCCCGCACGCCCAACCAGGTCGAGGGCTATGGCCGTCGCTATCTGGTGGGTTTCCGTATTAATTACTAACTGACATCGGGCGGCCCGGGCACTGATTGCCCGGGACCGCTACCATTCCCGCAAGGAGATTTACTGTGAAATTTTCAACCCTCGGCAGAACTGTTTCACTTCTTGCCGCCGGACTGATCCTGCCTCTTGCCAGCGGCTGTAGTCCTGAACAGGAGCAAGCTGTTGCTGCTGCCAAACCGAAAGCGGTGCAAGCCGTATCTGTGAGCGACTTACAGGTAAGCTATAAAAACGGCGCCTACCAACTCAACTGGCAAACCAGTGAGCCCCAGACCCCGGTAAAAATCAGCGTTATTGCCGGCAATGGTGAGCCGCGCCTGTTGAGCGAAAGTATCGACACCACCGAACTGTCCTGGCCCGCCACAGCCACTCAGCGCCACCAGTTTGTGGTCGAGAGCGCACAGAGCCGCTCTTCTGCTGCCACCCGCCTGCTACCCCTCGACGGGGGACGCAATTTCCGCGATCTGGGCGGCTATGAGACAGAATCTGGCCAGCGCGTTAAATGGGGCAAATTATTCCGCTCCGGGGTACTCGCCAACCTAACCGAAGAGGACTACCAGTACCTGACCAGTGTTGGCATCAATACGGTAGTCGACTTTCGCTCTACCACTGAGCAGCACGATGAACCCACCAGCTGGCAGGCCGGCGATATCAACCAGCTGCAATGGGATTATGAATTGGATATGGATATCGAAGCCATTGCCGGTATCCTGATGAGCCCGGGCGCAACCCCCGAATCTGTAAAGCAGATTTTTCAGGTAGGGTACTTATCTCTACTGGAGCAGCAGAAACCTGCCTACACGGAAATGTTTGATCGGCTCGCAAACGATGATGGCCCCCTTCTGTTCCATTGCTCCGCAGGTAAGGACCGCACCGGCATGGCCGCAGCCCTGCTGCTGACTGCACTCGGTGTCGAGCGCGATATCGTCATGGCAGATTATATGGCCTCGCAGAAGTACCTTAACTTCGAAGAAATGATGCAGCCACCGGAAAACCTGACGCCGGAACGCCAACGTCAACTGGAATTCTTCCAGCAAGTACCAGAAGAGTTGATTCGACCGCTGATGGGCGTTGACGAGACTTTTCTGCAATCGGCCATCGACCAAATGGAACAACAATCAGGATCTGTGCTGGCCTACATCCAGCAAGAGCTGCAAGTAAGCGACGAAGAGTTGCAGAAACTGCGTGAGCTTTACCTGGAAGGCTAAGCGAAAGCGTTATTGCCCGGGAATATGCCCGGGCAATACTCTAAGCCATACGTCCATTGGCAATCTGGAACAGCACTCGCGCCGCTGTACGCGCGCCGTGGTCTTCCACATCGAAGTACGGATTGAATTCCGCCATATCCGCCAGGCAGACTTTGCCGGATTCGAGTACCGCATCGAGCAAGGGCTCGAACAGCTCCATCGGCACGCCGCGGCCTGCGGGGGCGCTTACTGCCGGCATCACTGCCGCGGGAAACACATCCAGGCAGACGGTGAGGTACACCATGTCCACACTGCCCGCAAAACCCGCGATCCGCTCACGCACCGCGTCGATATTCCAACTGGTGATCTCACGATCCCGAATCACCCGCACCCCGAGCTCCGCCGCCCGGTTATACAGCGCAGGGGTATTGGCGTTGTCCGCGGCACCAACGCACATATAGTGAAATGGCTTGCCGTTGATTTCACACTGCTCGGCGATCTGGAAAAACGGCGTACCCGAGGAACCTTTCGGCGCGGGCACGCGCAAGTCCAGATGGGCGTCAAAGTTGATAATGCCCAGCTTCTTGTCGCGGTGCTGCTCGCGCATCCAGCGGGCAATCCCCTGGTAACTGCCAAACGCGATTTCATGACCGCCGCCCAGTACCAGCGGAAAATGTCCGCCGTCGAGCAGTTCGTTCACCCGCGCACCCAACAATGCCTGCGCGGACTCCAGGTCTTCTTTCTCGACCCGCACATTGCCCGCATCGTACAGCGGCGCATCGAATGTTGCCGGCAGGTTAGCCATCGCCAGACGCAGGATGCGCGGCCCCTTGGCAGCACCAATCCGGCCCTTGTTGCGGCGCACCCCCTCGTCGGAAGCAAACCCCAATACCGCCAGCCCCGGCGCACTGTCCTGCTGCAGGGGCGAAATGCGCTGATGCCAGCGCTCTCCCGCGCGGCCGTCCTCACTATCGGTACGGCCACTCCACAGGCGCATATCAGCCAGCTGTAACATCTTTGCCTCCAAAGAAAACCGTCTGCGGCTTGAGACCACCGACTTCATAGGCGAGTTGGTCCGGCGTATCCATTGGCCACAGGACCATATCGGCGCGCAGACCTGCGCGCAGCACGCCGCGGCTACAACAGAGTCCCAGCGCGCGCGCAGCAGAACGGGTCACCCCGGCCAGCGCTTCCGCCGGTGTCATGCCGAACAGATTGCAGCCCATATTCATCATCAGCCGCAGCGAAGCGATGGGACAACTGCCGGGATTCAGGTCAGTGGAAAGCGCCATGCACACACCGGCATCGCGCAACGCCTGGATCGGCGGCACCCGGGTTTCGCGCAGCGTATAGAACGCGCCCGGCAACAACACGGCGACGGTACCGCTTTCGGCCATCGCCGCAACATCCGCATCGGTAATGTATTCCACATGATCCGCTGACAATGCGCCGGCGTGGGCGGCCATTTCGGTGGCGCCGGAGCGGGTCAGCTGCTCCGCGTGCACCTTGACCGGCAGATCCAGTGCCTGCGCCGCCTTGATCACCCGTTCACACTGCGCCACCGTAAAGCCGATAGATTCGCAGAACATATCCACTGCGTCGGCCAATTGTTCACGGGCAACGGCGGGCAAAATTTCCACGCACACCAGATCAATGTACTCATCCGCGCGCCCTTCAAATTCCGGTGGCAGCGCATGGGCAGCGAGACAAGTGGTATTCACGGTGACCGGATTGTGCTGGGCCAGCCGGCGCGCCACCCGCAACTGCTTCAGCTCCGTATCCAGGTCCAGTCCGTAACCGGATTTGATCTCGACCGTGGTCACCCCTTCGGCCAGCAAGGCCTGCAGGCGATGTTCTGCCGTGCGGTAGAGTTCCTCCGCCGTCGCCGCGCGGGTCGCGCGCACCGTCGACAAAATGCCCCCGCCGGCGCGGGCCACCTCCTCATAGCTCTCGCCACCCAGGCGACGGGCAAACTCGCTGGCGCGGTGCCCGCCGTAAACCAGGTGGGTGTGGCAGTCGATTAACCCGGGGGTCAGCCACTGGCCCTCACCATCCACTACCCGGTCGCCGACGCAATCCGGCAGCTCGCGACGCGGACCAATCCACACGATGCGATCCCCGGTCACTGCCACCGCGGCGTCTTCAACCGCGCCGTAGCCGCCGACGATAGACGGGTCCATCGTCGCGGCATTTACATTGGTGATCAGCAGGTCGCAGCGCTCTGTCATAACTTTTCCGGCGGTAAATTCCCTATAACGATAGTTCGATCTCGGCACCTTGGCGCCAATTGCCTCCAATAACCGCAACCGGTACCGGAGGGTCCGGCGCCATAGGCCTGCAGGGCACACCACGCCTTGACAGGCTACCGCGAGATCACCATAGTATTATCTTGTATATACAAGCATATACAAGTGAAAATTTCTCAGAGTTCTCTTAGAGAGTGTGATTGGCGCAGTCATGAGTAGCCCAGCCAACCCCGGCGCCCAGGAGCCCCGCTACCTGGCCATCAAACGGCACATTCGCCAGCAGATCGAGGCTGGCGACTGGCCGGTGCATTCGCGTGTGCCCTCCGAGAACCAGCTGGCCCAGCAATTCGGGGTCAGCCGTATGACCGCACGACGCGCGCTGAGCGAGCTCACCGATGAAAAAGTGCTGGTACGCTCCCAGGGGCTGGGGACGTTTGTCGCCGAACCGGTACCCGCCGGCTCGTTGCTGGAGGTACGCAATATCGCCGATGAGGTATCCGCCCGCGGCCACGCGTACAGCAACCAGATCCTGCAGCTGGACGCACTGACCGCGCCGGCCAATGTCGCGCTGGCGCTGGGGCTGCAGGACGGCAGCCAGGTGTACCACTCGGTCATCGTGCACTGTGACAACGATGTCCCGATCCAGTGGGAAGAGCGCTTCACCAATCCGGCGCTGGCGCCGGAATATCTGCAGCAGGATTTTTCCCAAGGCACCCCCAATGCCTACCTGACACGGGTGGCGCCATTGACCGAAGCGGACACTACCGTTGAGGCCATCAGCGCGGAGGCCGACGTTGCCGCAGCGCTGGATATCGCCCCCGGCAGCGCCTGCCTGCAGGTCTGGCGCCGCACGATGAGCCAGAGCGGCATAGTCAGCTTTGCGCGCCTGGTACACCCGGGCAGCCGCTACCGGCTGGGCGCTCAGCTGCGCTTTTAACCATGAAAAATTGATCGACGCCGGGCACAACCCGGCATCGTTTTGACAACAAGGCTGACCGGCGACCCCGGCCAGCCACCGTCCATTTTGACGAGGTGACCATGACCGATAAACGCCACGACCCGAGCCGCGTGATCCGCGCCCCACGCGGCACGACCCTGAATGCCAAGAGCTGGCTGACCGAAGCCCCGCTGCGCATGCTGATGAACAATCTGGATCCGGATGTGGCCGAGCGCCCGGAAGACCTGGTGGTCTACGGCGGTATCGGTCGCGCCGCGCGCGACTGGGAGTGCTACGACAAGATCGTCGAAGTGCTGAAGCGCCTCGAGGACGACGAGACCCTGCTGGTGCAGTCCGGCAAACCGGTCGGCGTCTTCAAGACCCACGCCGACGCACCCCGGGTACTGCTGGCCAACTCCAATCTGGTCCCGCACTGGGCGACCTGGGAACACTTTAACGAGCTGGATAAAAAGGGCCTGGCGATGTACGGCCAGATGACCGCCGGCTCGTGGATTTATATCGGCTCCCAGGGCATCGTGCAGGGTACCTACGAAACCTTTGCGGCGGTCGCGCGCAAACACTTTGGTGGTGACCCCAAAGGCAAATGGATCCTGACCGGCGGTCTCGGTGGCATGGGCGGCGCCCAGCCACTGGCGGCCACCATGGCCGGCTTCTGCATGATCGCCGTGGAGTGCGATGAGACCCGCATCGACTTCCGCCTGCGCACTGGCTACGTCGACAAGAAAGCCACCAGCCTCGACGAAGCCATGGACATCATCAACAGCGCGATGGAAAAAGGCGAAGCGGTATCCGTCGGCCTGCTCGGCAACGCCGCCGATGTATTCCCGGAACTCGTCGCGCGCAACATCACCCCGGACTGCGTCACTGACCAGACCTCCGCCCACGATCCGCTGAATGGCTACCTGCCCAAAGGCTGGACCATGGAACAGGCCGCCGAGATGCGCCAGCGCGATGAGGCACTGGTCGTCAAGGAAGCCAAAAAATCCATGGCCATCCAGGTGCAGGCCATGCTCGACCTGCAGTCCCGCGGTGCCGCCACCCTCGACTACGGCAACAACATTCGCCAAATGGCCTTTGAGGAAGGCGTCGAGAACGCGTTCGATTTTCCCGGATTTGTACCCGCCTACATTCGCCCACTGTTCTGCGAGGGCATCGGCCCGTTCCGCTGGGCGGCGCTGTCCGGCAACCCGGAAGATATCTACAAGACCGACGCCAAGGTAAAAGAGCTGATCCCGGATAACCCGCAGCTGCACAACTGGCTGGACATGGCGCGCGAGCGCATCCAGTTCCAGGGCCTGCCCGCACGTATCTGCTGGGTTGGCCTGAAGGACCGCGCGCGCCTGGCACTGGCGTTTAACGAAATGGTGGCGAATGGCGAACTGGAAGCACCGGTGGTGATCGGTCGCGACCATCTCGACTCCGGTTCTGTCGCCAGTCCCAACCGCGAAACGGAATCCATGATGGACGGTTCCGATGCGGTTTCCGACTGGCCACTGCTCAACGCGCTGCTGAATACCGCCGGTGGCGCCACCTGGGTTTCGCTGCACCACGGTGGCGGTGTGGGCATGGGCTTTAGCCAGCACTCCGGCGTGGTCATTGTGTGCGACGGCACCGAAGCCGCGCGCAAGCGGATCGAGCGCGTACTCTGGAATGACCCGGCAACCGGCGTCATGCGCCACGCCGATGCGGGTTACGACATCGCCAAGAACTGTGCCCGCGAGCAGGGCCTCGACCTGCCGATGCTGAAGGACTGATAGAAAACGCTGTTCGACGACTGCGAATAAGCCGCCCCCGTTTTCGCATAACTATTTTTGGTGAAGAGAACTATGTACCAACTGGAAATTACCCCCGGCCAGCTCAGCCTGGCGCAGCTGCGTCGCGTCGCACGCGAACCTGTACAGCTGTCGCTTGCACAGAGTGCTTACCCGGCCATCGAGGCCTCCGCCCGAACGGTGGCGCAGGTCATCAATGAGGGGCGTACCGTCTACGGCATCAACACCGGATTTGGCCTGCTGGCCAATACCCGTATTGAGCAACACGACCTCGAGAACCTGCAGCGCGCGATTGTCCTGAGCCACGCGGCCGGCACCGGTAACTTTATGGATGCGGCCACCGTGCGCCTGCTGATGGTGCTGAAAATCAACTCCCTCGCGCGCGGGTTTTCCGGCATACGTCCGCTGGTGGTCGAAGCCCTGATGAAACTGGTCAATGCCGGCGTGTTCCCGGCGATTCCCGAGAAAGGCTCCGTCGGCGCTTCCGGTGACCTGGCCCC
Organism: Microbulbifer sp. ABF4_148; assembly: GCF_056158985.1. NCBI lineage: Bacteria > Pseudomonadati > Pseudomonadota > Gammaproteobacteria > Cellvibrionales > Microbulbiferaceae > Microbulbifer > Microbulbifer sp. ABF4_148. The sequence goes on along the minus strand of NZ_JBSWUI010000001.1, from coordinate 1,016,901 downwards.
GCTGGCGCATATGAGTGTGGTACTGCTCGGCGAAGGCGAGTGTTTTGTCGACGGCGAACGCAAGCCCGCAGCCGAAGGCCTGGCCAGGGCCGGGCTCGAGCCCATCGTGCTCGCGCCCAAAGAGGGCCTCGCTTTGCTGAACGGCACCCAGGCGTCTACGGCCTTTGCCCTGCTGGGTATGTTTGCCGCCGAGGATTTGTTTGCCGGTGGCGTGGTAACCGGCGCACTGACACTCGAGGCCGCCAAAGGCTCGCGCCGCCCGTTTGACGATCGCATTCACGACGTGCGCGGCCAGAAAGCCCAGCGCGACGTGGCCGCCACGTATCGCGACCTGCTCGGTGAGGGCAGTGAAATCGGGGCCTCCCACGAGCACTGCGAGAAAGTCCAGGATCCGTACTCCCTGCGCTGCCAACCACAGGTAATGGGCGCCTGCCTGCAGCAGATCCGCTTTGCGGCCGAAGTGCTGCTGGCGGAGGCCAACGGCGTGTCCGACAACCCGCTGGTCTTTACCGATCCGGAGCACCCCGGCAATTCCGACATTATTTCCGGCGGTAACTTCCATGCGGAGCCGGTCGCCATGGTCGCGGACAATATTGCCCTGGCACTGGCCGAGATCGGCTCGCTGTCGGAGCGCCGCATGGCGCTGTTGATCGATTCCAACCTGTCTGGGCTGCCGCCCTTCCTGGTGGACAACGGCGGGGTGAACTCGGGCTTTATGATCGCCCAGGTCACCTCCGCGGCCCTGGCCAGCGAGAACAAGTCCCTGGCCCATCCGGCCAGTGTCGACTCGCTGCCAACTTCCGCCAACCAGGAAGACCATGTGTCGATGGCGACCTTTGCCGGACGCCGCCTGCGGGACATGGCCGACAACACCTGCGGCATCCTCGCGGTGGAGCTGCTGGCCGCCTGCCAGGGGTTGGATTTCCGCGCGCCGCTGAAGTCCACCGGCAAGCTGGAGGAAGCCAAGGCCGCCCTGCGCGCCCGTGTGCCCTTCTACGATAAAGACCGCTACTTTGCCCCGGATATCGAGCATGCCAAGCAGGTGCTCGCCGAGGCGGGCTATCTCAACCTGGTCGCCAACAGCCTGCTACCCAGCACCAGCGAGCAAGCCTGATCCGCTCCCACACACCGGCACCGGCGCAACCCGCGCCGGTGACCGGAAATCCCCAGATAAAAATGAAAAGTGCGCCACAGCTGCTAGGCTCATTAAAGACGTTTTACCCGCCAAAGGCGCGGAGGTCTTACAATGAAGCCGCTCATCGCTTCGACTGCCGGCAGGCGAGCTGCTGGCATGGCCGTTATTGTTGTTTGCACGGCAGTGCTATCCGCCTGTAGCAACCAGACCAGCTACACGAGTTACAGTGGCAGCAGCTACAGCAGCACCCACCATCCCAGTAGCTACTACCGGTCCAGCGGGGTCTACTACCACTGCCACCGCGGTGGCCACTGCCACAACACCCGTCACCCCAATTACTACTGGCAGGGCGGTCTCTATCGGCCCTACCCGTCCCATCGCCATATGGCGCCGCAATACCATTATCGCGAGCCCTATCCGCATACCTCACCGCGGCCGCGATAAGCGGGACGCCTTCACCAATCGATTTCACGATCAAAATGGGGCACCGCTCGATGCCCCGCTTTGAAACCCACTGGCGAGCGGCACTGGAGGCCGCACGGAATGCCATCCCGGACGTTCTAAAACTGGAGATATTGTCATGAGCAGACTCCTGAGAACCGGGCTTATTGCAGTCACGGTTTGTGCAGCACTCACCCTGGGTGCCTGTGCAACCGACGGCTACTACTCGTCCGGTGGTTACTATTCAAGTTCACCCTACGTTTATCCATCCAGCTCGGTATACCTGCGGTATTCCTCGCCGCGCTATTATCGCTATGGTGGCTACTACCCGCGCTACCGTTACTACGGTTATGCGCCGCGCTATCGCTACTATCGCCATAATCGCTACTATGGCGGGCACCGTTATCATCGCGGTGGTCACCGTTATCACCGCGGCGGGCACCGTTACCACCGTGGCGGGCATCGCTACCATCGTGGCGGTGGGCACCGTTACCATCGCGGCGGCGGTCATCGCTACCGCGGCGGAGCACATCGCTCCCATCGTGCAGGAGGACATCGCGGAGGACGTCACCATGGTGGCGGTCATCGCGGACGGCGCCGTTAATCAGCAATCCTCATACTTTGGTCATACAGACCACGACTCCCGTCGCTGCTAGGATTTTGCAAAATCGAGCAAGGAAGCTCTGCAGTCAGCCGGTCCAAACCAACTGGCTGCAGAGTTTGCAAAACAGCCGCGGGAGTTATTTGTGCAGCGGGACAATAATAAAAAGCCAGCGTTGATTACCGGTTCCACCAGTGGTATCGGTCTGTCCATCGCCCATGCGCTTGCCGCCAACGGTCACCCGATCATGCTGCATGGCCTGATCAGTGAAGCCGAGGGCAGCGCACTCCAGCAGGATTTCAGCCAAACCCACGGGGTACCCTGTGGCTTCAGCCGCGCTGATGTGTCCTCTGAAGAGGGCTGTACCCAGCTGGTTGCCGAAACCCGCGAAGCGGTCGGCAACCCGTCCATCCTGGTGAACAATGCCGGCATCCAGTTCACAGCCAGCCTGCACGACTTTCCCAGCGCCCAGTGGAACAATATTCTGGCGATTAACCTGAGCTCCGCGTTTTTCCTCAGCCGCGAGCTGATCCCGGCGATGCGGGAGGCGGGCTGGGGACGCATTGTGAATATTTCCTCGGTACACGGCCTGGTCGCGTCCGAACAGAAAGCCGCTTACTGCGCTGCCAAGCACGGCCTGATTGGGCTGACCAAAGTCACTGCGCTCGAAAACGCCAGAAGTGGCATCACCGCCAATGCCATTTGCCCTGGCTGGGTGGAGACACCGCTCATCGAGCCGCAAATCGAGCAGCTCGCGCGGGATCACAACGAAGATCTCGACAGTGCCCGCGCACGTCTGGTCGGCGCCAAGCAACCAATGCCCACCGCCACCTCACCGCAGGCCATTGGCGAGCTGGTACTTTACTTGTGTGGCGACTTTGCCAGCACCATCACAGGCACATCGATGCCGATCGATGGCGGCTGGACCGCTCAATGATTGCTGAACCGCGCTGTCCTTGCGTTCACAGTTGACTGGTCACAAGCATGACAGGAAACGCTACACTGTCCCCCGATAAAAAAAGTGACATGTGGTGCGCTGTGAGCTACCGACTTCTGATTGCCGACGACCATCCCCTCTATCGCGATGCACTCGCGACCACTCTGCAACAGTTCTTCAACCAGTCCGGCGAACCCGGTGAGCTGCTGCAAAGCGAAGACCTTGCCTCAACCCTGGCACAGCTGCGCAGTGCGGAAGTGGACTTGCTGCTTCTCGACCTGAACATGCCCGGCACCGAGGGATTCAACGGGCTGGCGCAAATCCGCAATGACTTTCCGGGCGTGCCGGTTGTGGTGGTTTCCGGCAGTGATCGCACCGCGGTTATCCAGCAGGCGGCCGCTTTCGGCGCCAGCGGGTTCCTCTCCAAAACCGCTCGCCCGGAAGAAATTACCGAATGCATCCAGTCGGTGCTGGCCGGCGAGCAATGGTTCAGCGCCGAAGCCCTGGAAGACACCTCTGCGGGCGCACTGGAAAGTCGCCTTGCCCTGCTTACCCCGCAGCAGCTGCGTATTTTTCATATGATTGCGCAGGGACAACTCAATAAACAGATCGCCTACGACCTGCAAATTACTGAGCCAACGGTGAAGAGCCATGTGACGGCGATTCTGCGCAAACTGGAATTACGCGATCGCAAGCAGCTGATCCGCGAGGCCCAGACCCTGGTGCAGACCTGACCCACGTCGGACCACGCCGCCAGGAAATACTCCACCGCAAACCTGCATCTTCAGGAAAAGACGGCCCCGGATGTGCTCCGGGGCCAACGATTATTCTACGCCCGCAACAAACTCTGCGACGTGACGATAGAAGCGCGCACAGGCCTCGGGCACCATGGACTCCATGTTCACAAATGCGTGCACCATATCATCGAAATGCAGGCTATCCACCGGCACACCGGCGTGCTGCAATTTTTCAACGTATTGCAGCCCCTCATCCCGCAACGGGCAGAATTCTGCCGTCACCATCAGGGTCTTTGGCATCTGCGCAGTGAAGTCCCAGTACAGCGGCGACGCTTCCCGGCGATTTTCCGCGCCCTGAAAATAGTTATCGAAATACCAGGCAATCTTGCCCTTTTCGAGCAGGTAGCCACTGCCGTTCTCTTCGATAGAGGGCTGCAACATGGTGTAGTCGAGACTGGGGTAAACCAGAACCTGTGCCGCAATCGTGTGCAGCTGGTGCTGCAGCAGTCCACAGGCGCTCGCGGTCATGGCGCCGCCGCCGGAATCCCCCATGAGGATCCAGCGGTCTTCCTGCTCGATCCCCTTGTTTTTTAGTACCGCGCCCAAACCACGGACCACGGCCAGTAAATCCTCTAGGCCAGCGGGGTACGGATTTTCCGGCGCCAGTCGATAATCGATGGAAATCACCCGCCGCCCACACTGCGCGGCAATGCGTCGGCAAATCGGGTCGTAGACCGTGACACTGCCCGCCATGTGACCGCCACCGTGGCTGTAAATAATCGACGGTCCCGCAGTCAAAGTGTCCGGTGTGTACACGCGCACCGGCACGGCATACTGGTGACCGGGCACCACCGTTTCAAACGCTGTGACACCTTCCTGCACCGCGGTCACAAAACCCGCGGTCAAATTGGCCAGCCCTTCGCGGGCGGTAATCGGGGTCGGCTCGACGCCAGCGGCCTTCGCCTGCGCCACCAGCGCATTTACCCCCTCCAGCCACTCGGCGAGATTTGGATCAAGCTGTCGCATTTTCTGCCTCCGCACTTTCCGGTTTCACGTCCGCTTTCTTACCGCTTTCCGGTAGCAGGAACGAGAAGATAAACAGCGTGGAAGAACAGGCAACCGCGAGGTAAGCCGCCCATGCAGGGTTGCCCGTGCTGTCGGCCAGGGTGCCGGCAACCTGATTCAGGACCGTGGCAATACAGTAGGAAATCGACCAGAACATGGCGAAGGTAACGGTGATTCGTGCCGGCGTCATACCCGGCAGCTCTTGCGGCAAGGTCACCAGCGCAGTCATCGGCAGGAACATAAAGAAGCCCGCCAGGGCAGCCGCACTGTAAGCCATCAACGGATTCGTGGTGACCACCATCAGAGACGCAAACAGCACCAGTGCCAGGCCCGCGTAACGCAGCACCGGCAGACGCAGCGGATAGCGCTTGGTCAGCATAATGCCCGCAACCGTACCGGCCATGCCCGCGGCAATCATCACCGCCGACAGATGATGCGAAGCCACCGCGAAGCCATCGATCAGCGGGAACAGGGCAAACACGGCGATATAACAGAACAGGATGCCGCTGTAGGCGAGCGGCAGCCACCAGTTGATGGATTCGGAGAAACCCTGCTTCATGGTATAGGTTTCGCCTTCCTGCGCAGCGCCGCCACCCAGTTCAAAGTTTTCGGCGGACAGCCACCACAGCACCAGCAGCGCAATCACCATCACACCATACAGCGCCACCACCGAAGACCAGCTGCCCAGCCAGGCAGTCAACACGGTGGTACTCAGTAGCGCGAGCAGGTTACCCGTATTGAACGCCGCGGCATTGATGCCATTAATCAGCGGGCGCTCCTCGGCGGAGAAGTAATGCAGGACCACCGGGTTGAAGTACACGATCGCCAGCGCACCACCCAGACCCAGCGCCAGGCGTGAGAGCAGCCAGCCGGTGTAATCACCCGCCAGTGCACCCAGACCGCCCGCGGCGATCAGCACCAGTGACAAGCTGAAGGCACGCTTGATACCGAGCCGCGTCAGCACCAGGGCGGCGGCCAGGTTACCGATAATTTTAGCGGCGGTAATCAGGCTGCTGCCGATCGAGGCATTGGCCATCCCGGACTCGCCAAAAGAGGACTGAATGGTGGGGGTTAACATCGCCCCGGAGACCCAGGACGCGGCGAACAGCGCATAGGCGCTGAACATCAGGATTTCGAGAATATATTTCTTCATTATTTTCTCAGCTTGATCATCGCTAATTTGGTTTTATCGGACGTTACCCACAGGGTGCGACGGGGTGCCTCCCCCCGCTATACGACCTTGGTCGCAGTTGCGACCTGTTCTTTTTCGGCCACGCGGTTCTGGCTGGCCTGCAGCAGGGCGCGCAGCGCTGCCGGACGCAGCGGCTTTTGCAGGAACTGCCAGCCGCGATCCAGGGCACGGCGCTTGACCTGGTCAGTGTTCTCCGCAGAAATGATGATGCAGGGCACTTCGCGCCCCCATCCGGCCATCAACTCCTCGGCAAGCTCGATGCCATCCTGGTTATCGTCCAGGTGAAAATCCATCAGCAACAGATCGGGCTGGGCAAACTGCCGGGCCTGATCGCGACCGCCGGCACACTGCACCCGACACCCCCAGCCGGCCATCAGCACCTGCATGGCCTCGAGAATGGCGGGTTCATTATCGACACACACGACATCGAGCTTGAGCGCCCGTTGCGCGCGGGTTGGCAGGCGCGTCGGCAATGCGGCGCGGTCTCGCTCCGCAATCGCGGGCAAACGCACCCGGAAGACACTGCCCTGTCCAGGCTGGGAAGCCAGGCTGATGGGAGAATCCAGCAAGCGGCACAGGCGCTCCACCGTTGCCAGGCCCAGTCCATAACCGTGCTCACGCTCGGCAGAGCCAAGCCGACAGAATTCGCGGAAAATATTCTGCTGCTGCTCACCTTCGATCCCGATACCGGTATCCCAGACCTCGAGTGATACGGCCCCACGGCGCTGACGCGCGACCACGAGCACGCCACCTCCACGGGTGTACTTCACTGCATTGTCGAGCAGGTTCTGCATCACCCGCCGCAGCATTTTTTCATCGGACATCACCCAGGCGTTGCTGGGCCGGTAGCGAATCTCAATGCCCTTGGCCTCGGCCGCAAGGCGCGCCTGCGCCACAACGTCGTCGAGCACGCTGTCCAGTGCCAGCGGCTGCAGGTTCGGGCGAATATCACCGGCATCCATGCGGGCAATCTGCAGCATGTCGGTGATCAGCTGCTCCGCCGCAGCCAGTGCGCGATCGGCACGGCCCAGCAAGTGGCGGCTGTCTTCATCCAGCGGGCGTCCACCCAGTGCGTCGAGGAAAAGTCGCCCGGCATTCAGCGGCTGTACCAGGTCGTGGCTCGCCGCGGCGAGGAAACGGGTCTTGCCGGCGCTCGCCGCATGCAGCTCACTATTCAGCTGCTGCAGTTCTGCGGTGCGCCGCGCTACTTTATGTTCGAGCGAGTCACGCACATCGGTCAGCTCGGCCAGCGCACGCTGGTAGTCGGACACATCGGTATACGTAGTAACAAAGCCACCGCCGGGCATCGGGTTACCGCGAATCTCCAGTACGGTGCCGTCGGTGCGGTGACGCTGCACCCGATAGGCCGTACCTGCGCGCAGGTGCTCCACGCGCTTCTGCACATGCATTTCCACCTCGCCCGGGCCGCACTCTCCGCGACCTGCGTTGTACCGCACCAGTTCGGCTACCGGCTGGCCGACATAAATCAGTTCTTTGGGGTAATTGAACAACTCGATATAACGTCGGTTCCAGGCCACCAGGTTGAGGTTCGCATCAACCACCGAAATACCCGGGTCAATATTATCGATGCTGCTCTGCAGCAGGCCGCGGCCAAACTGGTAGATGGCCGACGCCTGCTCGAGGGTTTGCGCACTGGCGTCCGCGCCGCTGTACTGGCGCACCAGCCGGCGTGCGGTGGTCGACCCGACAATACCGGCGAGGACTTTCTCGACCGTTTCGCGGTAGCTGGTCGCCGGCATCTCGGAACCGCTACCGGTTTTTTCTTCCAGTGCCTGCAGGGCACGACCGGCCGCCTCCTCACCAATAAAGCGCGCCAGCAGTTCGCGCAGCTGCGCCCGATCCACCGGGCCTTCGTCTTCAGAGCCCGACTGCGGGCGCAAGCGATTTTGCAGCAGGGAAACCACAAGCAGTGCCAGCATGTTGGCACCGAGGCCAAACACACAGGTGATCGACAGAGCACTCCACTCCAGCTGCAGGGCAAGTGCAATCTGGTCGGTGGTATTCAGGGCATCCGGCAGCGCCGACAGCGCCCACACGGAGGAACCGGCGAAGAGCCCTGCAAGCACCCCGCTGGCGCGCAGGCGCATCCAGTGCTTGGGCCAGAAAATGGCCGCAACCATGGCCGGCGCCAGTTGCGCCACCAGTGCCAGCGACAGCAAGCCGAAGGTACCCAACCGGACCCCCGCGCCAATCCACTCATTCACCGCAAACGCCGCCAGCATCACCATGGCTATAATCACCCGGCGTACACGACGCAGGTCGGAGCCGAGCATCTGGCTCTGCGGGCGCGCCTGCAGGCGCTGCACCCACCAGGGCACGATCATGGTATTGGCAATCATGGTCGACAGCGCGATGGTGGCGATGATCACCATGCTCGAGCCCGCCGACAGCCCGCCCACAAAGGCCAGCAACGCAAGGGTGGGTGAACCACTCTCTAACGGAATCCCGAGAACAAAACGCTCCGGATTGCCATAAGAGTCCGGCAGCCACAGCAGGCCGCCATAGCCCACCACCACGATGGCCGCCGCGAGAATGCCCAGGTATACCGGGATTAGCTTGCGGACGGTGCCGATATCCTTTTCACCATCGCTCTCAATCATCAGGATATGGAACTGGCGCGGCAGGCAGAACATCGCCGCCATGCCCAGTACCACCACCGCCAGGAAGCCGGTGTCGGCGGGCCGGCTCGCCGCGAGCTGCTCGACCCGCTCACTGGCCAGCACGGCGCGGGCGAAATCCGCTCCGCCATCAAACGCACCGTTCATGACGAACCAGCCAACCGCCACAAAGGCGCCGATTTTGATCAGCGCCTCGAACGCCACCGCGAGCAACATGCCATTGCGGTGGGCACTGCTATCAATATGGCGGGTGCCAAACAGCAGGGCGAACAGTCCCAGGGTCACACTGACTACCGCCGTGAGTAGTGAAGAACTGATTTCTACACTATTGGATAAAAGAAGGAATCCATCCGCGACAGCACGCAACTGCAAGGCGAGATAGGGCAACACTGCGACGAGCGCGAGCACGGCAACGGCGCCTGCCAGCCACTGCGAGCCACCGTACTGTGCGCTGATAAAATCGGCGATCGATGTAGAACCCTGCTGTTTGGCGCGGCGCACGAAACGGGCCAGCAGCGGCGCACCCACAACGAGCATCAGGGTGGCACCGACAAAGGTGGGCGGCACCAGCCAGCCCTCTTCAATGGCCTGGGCCGGTGTTCCGAAAAACATCCACGCGCTGGTATAGGTGCCGGCCAGCGCGAGCAGCAGCGGCTTGACAGGGCGCAGGCGCACGGCGGGCACCCGGTCGCCCCAGAAGGCAATGGCAAAAAGCAGCAGCAGATACGCCAGCCCAACTACAGCCAGCGACGTCAAGCTAAACAATTGAGTTCACCTTCGTTATTCTTGTGCCCAGCCGGGCAGTTGCTGGCTGAGGTACATCTCTCGATGCGACCCCTCTCCAGAGTCGCCATCCCACAATACCCCAGCGGTTGTTTTTTGTCCCCTGTCCCGGCGGGCCATAGCGTCATACCTTGGTCTAACAGGCAGGGTTTTCCAAAGTGGCTACAGTGGGTACCCAGCGATACCTATATAAAAACCATAATTTGGTGAATGGAGAGAACCGTTATGAAACCAATCAAGTTCCACCCCCTCGCTGCCGGCGTCCTCGCTGCATGCGGAACCACTTTTGCCTATGGCGATGCGGCCCTCGAAGAGATCACCGTGACCGCCCAGAAACGTGAGCAGTCTTTGCAGGAAGTACCGGTAGCCGTGACCGCCATCGGTGAATCCGCCCTGACAGAGAACGGTATCGTCGACATGACCGATATCCAGAAGCTCTCTCCCAACACCACGCTGCAGGTGAGCCGCGGCACCAACTCCACCCTGACCGCCTTTATCCGCGGTATCGGCCAGCAGGATCCGCTGTGGGGCTACGAGCCGGGTGTTGGTATCTATATTGATGACGTCTACATCGCTCGCCCGCAGGGTGCAGTGATGGATGTGTTCGATGTGGAGCGCATCGAAGTGCTGCGCGGCCCGCAGGGTACCCTGTACGGCAAGAACACCATTGGCGGCGCAGTAAAATATGTCACCAAGAAAATGACCGGCGACACTGAAGTGTCCATCGGTTCCAGCCTGGGTAGCTACAACCAGCGCGACCTCAAGATCAAGGCCTCCACCGGCCTGACCGAAAACCTGAACATCGGTGCGGCGATCGCCAGCTTTAACCGCGACGGTTTCGGTGAAAACCTGGTGACCGGCGAAGACCAGTACAACAAAGATATCCTCGCGGCACGCGTCAGCCTGGAATACTCCCCGAACGCCGACCTGTTCATCCGCTTCGCGGCTGACCAGACCACCGACGACTCCGCGTCCAAGCACGGTCATCGCTTCGGCACCGGTTTTGGCGGTGAGGCCGTACTCGACAGTGTCTACGATACCCAGTCCAACCTGCCTGCGGACAACCTGGTAGAAACCAGTGGCATGTCCCTGACCGCGGAATGGCAGCTGTCCGACAGCATCACCGTCAAGTCTGTCACTGCCAGCCGTGAAGGCGAAACCGAAACCGTGATCGATTTCGACAGCGTACAGGCAGCGGGCTTCGACGTGCCGGCGTACTACGACGACGAGCAGTTCACCCAGGAATTCCAGCTGATCTGGCAGGGTGAGAACGCGGATCTGGTGAGCGGCATTTACTACTACGACGGCACCGCCGCCGGTGGTTACGATGCGGTTCTGGAAGGCAATGGCATCACTGTGAATGTTCTGGGTGCGGTAGACACCGAAAGCATGTCTGCCTACGCGCACTACAACTGGCAGTTCGCCGACCAGTGGAACCTGAACCTGGGCGGCCGCTATACCCGCGACGAAAAATCTGCAGACGTTTACAACGCAGTGCTGCTGGGCCTCGGTAGCGAGCTGTCCCACGACAAGTACTACGCCGATACCCCGGACCCCGTTGTCCTGGCCGTACGTACCGACTACACCAACAGCGATTCCTGGGGTGAGTTCAGCCCGCGCATTGGCGTCGACTACCAGATCAGTGAAGACGCAATGATGTACGCCGCGTACAGCACTGGCTTCAAGAGCGGCGGCTTCGACATGCGCGGTGTTGCCACCAGCAACCCGCTCACCACCGAAGGCTACGCGCCGGAAACCGTACGCACCGCAGAACTGGGCTGGAAACTGGACGCACTGGATAATCGCCTGCGCCTCAACGGTGCCCTGTTCCGTGCCGACTACACCGACATGCAGCTGACCACCCAGCGCCTGCTGGACGACGGCACTACCGCCGGTGACGTACTCAACGCAGGTAAGTCCCGCATTCAGGGCATCGAGCTGGAACTCTCCCTGGCGATGACTGACAACCTGTCTGCCAATGCCAACCTGGGCTGGGTCGACGCGGAGTTTGTCGAGTTTATCTCCGGCGGTATGGATATCTCCGATACCCGCGACATGCAGAACACGCCGGACACCACTGCGATGGTTCAGCTGAACTGGTCCATGCCGGTCGCCGGTGGCGAAATGGTGGTAGTACCTTCGGTTTCCTACCGTTCCGATACCCAGATCTTCGAACAGCCGAGCATTCTCGATCAGGACGCCTACACCCTGGTGGACCTGACCGCGACTTACTACAGCCCGGACGGCAACTGGAACATCGGCCTGCAGGGTAAGAACCTGGCAGATGAGGAATATCGTATCGCTGGCTACAACTTCGGTGGCCCATTCGATACGGCGTTCTACGGTGCGCCGCGCACCATCGCGCTGACCGGTAACTACACCTTCTAAGTTCTCTCAGAAATTGCATCAAGCGGGAGTTCCTCGGCTCCCATCGCTTTGAGCAAAACCTTTGCCGCGGCCAGTAATGACCGCGGCTTTTTTGTTTCTGCGTCACGGGTTTTCCACGCCGTCCTCAGGGAGGGCCGGCGCATAACCGCACAAATTGGCGCGCCAAGCCTCATCCTGTCAGCTGATTCCCCTAGTCTGAAGAAAAGGCAATCAACAAGTGGCGCCCACCGGGTCGCCCGCCCACCAATGAGGTAAGCGACGTGCAGAAGTTATGCTGTATTCTGCTGGTTGCGGCCTTGGCGACAGGAGTTGCCGGTTGTGCCACCACAACCGAGCCCGCAGGAATTCCCAGTACCCTTTCCCTGAACGGCAAAGAGTTCCATTGCATGGAGCAGGAGCTGGAGAGCAAGATATTGGTGCGCTGCGTACGCTCCTGAACGGGGTTATTCTACCTCGACAATGCGCAGGGTATCGGTACTGCCGCCAATATCCTGATGGTAACCGCGACTGATCAGCACCGAATCCCCACGCTGTATCAGTTCGTGCTCCATCAGGTAGGCAATCGCCTGTCGATCCCGGGCGACGGCATCCATCCCTTCAACCGATTTCAGTACCGGGTGTACGCCGCGGTATAGCGCCACGCGGTTGCAGGTGGCGGGATGGCGACAGAAGGCGAAAATCGGGATGCCCGCACGTACGCGAGACATCAAGCGTGCGGTATTGCCGGTTTCCGTCTGGCAGATGATCGCGCGAATATCGCGGCAGTGGTTGGCGATGGTCATCGCCGCCATGGCGATGCAGGCATCACCCGCGGGGTAATTGTCCTGCATCGCCCTGGGCGGGCGCCGGCGGATACGATGCTTTTCTGCACCGACAATCACGTCGGCCATATGCGCAACGGTTTCCACCGGATAATCCCCGGCCGCTGTCTCCGCCGACAGCATGACTGCGTCGGTGCCATCCAGTACCGCGTTGGCGACATCACACACTTCTGCGCGCGTGGGCACCGGGCTGGAGATCATCGACTCCATCATTTGGGTGGCGGTGATGACCACTCGATTCAAATGGCGCGCACGCTTGATCAGATACTTCTGCACGCCCATCAGTTCGGCGTCGCCAATCTCCACGGCGAGGTCACCGCGCGCCACCATGATGATGTCACTGGCGCGAATCAGCGCATCCAGATGCGCTTCATCTGCGACCGCCTCGGCGCGCTCGATCTTTGCCACCAGGTGGGCGGTGCCACCGGCGTTACGCAGCAGGGTGCGTGCATGTTCCATGTCCGCGGCATCACGGGGAAACGACACCGCCAGGTAGTCGAGTTCCAGCTCGGCGGCGACCTTGATATCCCGCAGATCCTTGGCGGTCAGCGCCGGCGCAGTCAGGCCACCGCCTTTTTTGTTGATACCCTTGTTGTTCGAAAGCCAGCCGCCCACTTCCACGCGGGTATGCAGCGCGTCGCCGGCAACGCGTTCGACGCGCAACCGCAGGCGACCGTCATCCAGCAGCAGGAGGTCCCCGGATTTGCAGTCCCTGGACAGATCGGGATAGTCGACCGACACGCCCTCCACGTTGCCACCACCGGCAGTCCAGTGGGGATCCAGCACAAATTCTGCGCCGGGCTCCAGCTGCACCCGCCCCTCACTGAATTTACCCACGCGAATTTTGGGGCCCTGCAGGTCACCGAGAATCGCCACATGGCGGCGCTGACGGGCGGCCTCACTGCGCACCCGCTCTGCGCGGCGGCGATGATCGTCCGCGTCACCGTGGGAGAAATTGAGGCGAACGGTATCCACCCCCTCACCGATAAGCTGCTCGAGCACGCCAGCTTTGTCCGTTGCCGGCCCCAGCGTGGCGACAATTTTGGTGCGTCTGAGCATGTGACCCTTTCCCTGTGGCGACAAACGGCGAAAACACTCCCAAAGCATAGCTTGGCGCCAAAAGCGTCTTGAGGGCACCTGCGAACTACTAAGCTTCAATCAGGCCCCGCTGGAAGTGGCGGGCGCATTGTCGTGACGCGCGATCGGCAAACAGTCACCCCAGGGAACGGGGATAGCAGAGACAGGGAGCAGTGTGGGCATGAGCAAGGTAGTGCAGCTGTGGCTGGCAGGGCTGGCCATCGTAATCAGTGGCTGTATTGGCGTGGGCAATGACGAACCCCAGCTAACCCAGTCAGCGGGGAACATCAGTAGCGTGTGCGGCAATCAATGGGAGCTGAAGCGCCTGCGCCTCAATGGTGAGGTAGTGGGCATTGAGCGACTGAGCGATTTTACATTCCTCTGCAACAACGAAGGCAGAGTGATGGGCAAAAGTGGCATCAATACCTATGGTGGTGCGCTGCAGGTGACCGAGAATGGTTTGTTGCTCTGGGATACGGCGAGCTTTGTCTCCACCAAGATGGCGGGGCCGCCGCCACTGATGGAGCAGGAGACGACCTATTTGCGCGCCCTGTCCGGCACGCGCCAGGCGTTCACCAAATCGGGCGATTCGCGACTGATCCTGCGCGATCCGTCTGGCAACATTTACCTCGAGTATGTAAAGTCGTCGCCGTAAAAGTTTCCACAGCTTGAACCCCGCCACAGATTGCTGGGCGACAATGGGGTTAAATCTCTTGCAGTAAAAGAGATAACGCTATGTCATTCGAGAGAATTTCGCTGGTTGCGCTATCCCTGGCCGCCAGCCTTTTCGTACAGGGATGCGGCATGTTGGGTGCGGACTCTGCGGACCCACAAAATATGCGCGCGGACACCGACGAGGTGGCCGCTTCCACCCTGTGTGAATATCCGTGGATGCTCCACAGTCTTACCGTCGATGGCCGTGAGCACGATACCGGCCTGTTCTGGCGCAAACTCTGGCGCGACCGCCCCTACCTGACCTGTGATGATCGCGGCATTGTGCGTGGCAGCGCAGGCGCCAACCCGTTTACCGGTCGCTTCCTGCTGTCAGATGATGGCGCCTTGCGCTGGCCAAAGTCACCGCGGGTATCGAGCATGGGCGGGCCCCGCGACAGCAGCGAGCTGGAAAAAGATTTCCTGCGCGCACTGCCGCAAACCGATCAGCTGAAAATCCGCGGCGATACGCTGATTCTCACCGGAGACGCCGGTGCGATTCAGATCGAATTCCACCGCGCGGAAGAAATGCCCAAGTAAACACTTAGGCCGCAGCGGAACACTACCGACAAGCGACACCTTCGTATTTGGCCGTGACGGCCTTGCGACCCGCCTTTCAGCTCGCGTATCGCTCCGCGCACCCATAAAAAAAGCGGCCCCAGGGGCCGCTGTCATTCAGCGATTCAAAGAACGAAATTCAAAAGAGAAGAATGATTTCGGGACAAGCGCGTCTCCGTAATCTGCGTGCAGTTTAACGATGCAATATTGCAAGTCGATGACACCGATACCCTCACTGTAATTTGCTGTAATGACCGAAGGCTGTAAGTCAGCCACACCTTTCCGTACATTCGCAATAAACGGGAAGGAGCCCACAACGTGCCAAAGCCTGCACTCATTATCCCTGTGATCGCGGTAGCGATCACTTCGTTATGCGTTGCCAGCCTCGCCTATCCGAACGACGCCACGTCAGATAATTTCTGCCGCGAAATCGCAATCGGCTATACCGATGGGGACATCAATGGCGTCATCGGCGTGCGCCCAGACCAGCCCTTCGGCGGCCCTCCAATCAATTCCTTTTCCGCCCTTGGGGAAGACGATTTCGACCAGTACAACCTGCGTGGCCGCTATGACTATCGCCACCATCGTTTTTCTTTTGGGTATGATCGTACACGTCTGGATGGCAACACCACTGACCTCTGGCAAGGACGCTACCCCTCGAATCTCGCCACCGCACCCTCCAATATTTTTGCTGCGCCCATTGCGATACCCGCCCACTCTGAAACAGATCTGGATCTATATCGCTTCGGTTACCAATACGTGTTGGACACCGACATTGCCGGCAAGCGCCTGCAATTGGCACCGGGCGTCGAAGTGGCGGTCGTGGATGTAGAGTTTGATCTGGAAGTCTTGCCACCAGTTGCCATGCCATCGCTCAATGATCCTGCGATCCAGCCAACGTTTACAGGACAGATCGACGGGATATTTACCGGCGATGTACCCGCGGGCGTCATCGCCGTCGAGACAAAACTGGGTAGCAGCTACAACCAACCCGCATTGCGTTTTGGCGGCACTGCGGAGTTATGGTTGAGCGACAGGTTCTCCGTGGCGGCCGAGGTGTATGAGTCTATCGACACCAATGACTGGGCCCAGGTCAGCTCGCTCATGGCAAGCCTGCGCTTTTCTGCGCTGCGCAACCACAGAGGAGAAGTCTTGCTGGAACTGGGTGTCGGCCAGGAAACCCTGGACTATAACGAAGGCCGCGATGTTTTGCGGGCCGAGTATCGGGAACTGGTGCAGGGCAATTTGATCGTGCGCTTCTGAACCAATTTAAGGCGCTACCAGCGACGCTGGTGACGCTCCAGGTTTTCCTGTCGCTTGCGCTCACTCTTGCGCAGCAGTACGTAAGTGGCTCCGAGGCCGCCGTGGGGTTTCTGCGCACTGTGAAAGGCCAGCACTTCGTCGAGCTGGGGCAACCAGGCATTCACACAACTTTTCAGCAGAGCAGGCTGCTTGCGTCCTTCGCCCTTGCCGTGGGTAATCAACGCACAGCGAATGTCCGCCTCGACACAATCGCGGATAAATTCAAACACCGCACGGCGCGCCGCTTCGACCGTATGCCGGTGCAAATCGAGCCGCGCCTCCAGCGCATACTTGCCAAGCCGCAAGTTGCGGTAGACGCCGTTCTGCACTCCATCGCGTTTAAACTCCAGCGGATCGCGTGGATCCACTGGCTCGACAAATTCACCGCCGAGCGGATTCAATTCCGCCTGGGTCTCGGCCGTGGCGGCCTCGCGCCGCGCGCGCAGGTTCAGCTTGTCACTGGCATCTTCTTTCTTCAGCGCGACTTTGCGCTCACGCACCAGTGGTTTTACATCACCGAGTTCACCCAGCGCATTCTGGAACTCGTTCCGGTCATCACTCATGGCTTTCCCCCCGGTCAGCCTGTACTGCAAATCTTCAAGGGTCGACGAACAGGTCCACCATCAATGCTTCGGCATTGTCTGGATTGTGCGCGTAGCCCTTAAACTCTTCGACGCCGCGCTCGCGCAACAGATCCTCATCGAGGATCTGGCGGCCGGTGAGTTCGCCACCGAAGGTCGAGAGAATCTCATACGCCGCATCGGCCATAATCGCCGGCGTGCGGCTCTGTTCAAACATATCGCGGTTGCCCACCGCAAACTCGATCGCGGCCGTGGCCACAATGGTGCGCGGCCACAAGGTGGTCACGCTAACACCATCTTCCTTCAGCTCTTCCGCCAGGCCCATACTCAGCAGGGTCATACCAAACTTGGACAACGCGTAGGGGGCAAAGGGTCCCACCCAGCGGGGTTCAATATTGAGCGGCGGCGACAGGCTCAGGATATGCCCGTTATCGGACTGTTTCAGGTACGGCATGGCCAGATGCGCCGTCAGATAGACCGCACGGCTGTTCACACTTTGCATCAGGTCGTAGCGCTTCGGGGGCGTCGCAGCCACATTGGTCAGGTTGATCGCGCCGGCATTGTTCACCACTGCATCGATACCGCCAAATGTCTCGGCCGCCTTGGCCAGGGCATCCGACACCTGCTGCTCGTCCCTCACATCCACCTTGAGCGCCAGCGCCTTGCCGCCCTTGCATTCCACCTCTTTCGCCACCGAGTGGATCGTACCCGGCAGTTTCGGGTGCGGCTCATCAGACTTGGCCGCAATCACGATATTGGCCCCGTCTTCAGCGCACTTGAGCGCAATCGCCCGGCCAATGCCGCGGCTGGCGCCGGTAATAAAAATCGTGCGCCCCTCGAGGGCACCGGTATTGCGCGTCAGGGTTTCAAAGGATTCGCTCATGGTTATCCAACCTCGGTTTTGTGCTGCCCCGCGTACGGGAGCCCAACAGATTACGACGTCGATGTCGCCGTCGGTTCACTCACCACTGCCGCGCCATAGGTCTCGCGGAAGATGGGCGGCATGCGCCGCGGGCGGCCGCTGGAAAGCTCGATACACACCAGTTGCCACTTTGCGCGCAGGATCAACGCACCATCGGACTCACGAAACACCTGAAAACGCCGGGTGATATTGAGGCGACCATCCACCTCGGTGAGCCAGGTGCCGAACACCAGCGCATCCCCCTCCCTCGCGGCCAGTATATAGTCGTACTCGGCGTGACGGATTGCCATGCCACGGTCGAGCTCCTGATAGGCGGGCAGGTCCATGCCCAGCGCGACACTGTGCCCCCAACCCGTCTGCTCGCACCAGCGCACATACTCGATGTTATTGGCGTGATGCAGCCCATCCACATGCTCGGGCCCGACGATGACACGCTGGGTAAACGGCTGCGGCAAGTCCCATTTCAGGACCGATTCCGGACGATCTGACAAAACTCCCCTCCCTGAACGCAAAAAGGCCCCATAAAGGGGCCTTTGAGATCAGCGCGCCGAAAGATCAGGCGTCGCTGTTTTCCTGCTGGCCCTCGGCCTGCTGAGCGGCCTGCTGCAGGGCAGCGGCAAACAGCGCGTCGAAATTAATCGGCGGCAGCATCAGGGCAGGGAAAGAACCCTTGGTCACGACATTGTCGACCACTTCACGGGCGTACGGGAACAGCATGTTCGGGCAGGCGGTGTTGAGTACCTGCGCCAGCTGCTGGCCTTCGAGGCCCTGAATAGCGAACAGACCGGCCTGCTTCACTTCTACCAGGAACGCAGTCTCTTCACCCAGGTTAACGGTGATGGTGAGGGTCAGGCTGACCTCGTACAGGTCCTCGTCTACCTTCTCGGTCTTGGTGTTCAGCTCCTGGTTAACCTGGGGCTGCCACTGCTTCTTGAAAACCTCTGCGCCCATCGGGGTCTCGAAAGAGAGGTCTTTCAGGTAGATTCGCTGCATTGCGAACTGGACTTGGGGGGCTTCTGCGCCAGCTGCTGCTGCGCCGTTCTGTTCTTCAGCCATGTTACTGCCTGTCATTGATATTCGTTGAATTATGTATGCCTTCCCTGAGAAAGACTCCCTGTATGCTTAAGCAGATGGGGCCGCCCCAAACCATTTCAAGGGGCCGCGCGCGCAAATTGCCGCTTTTGTTGCCCGGGCCCAGTCAGGCCTGCTCTTTGAGCAACTGGTCGAGCTTGCCGCTGCGCTCGTGCGCCATCAGCTGGTCACAGCCGCCCACATGATAGTCGCCAATCCAGATCTGCGGGACGGTGCGCGCCCGCGCTTTGGCGGTCATCTCCGCGCGCAATGCCGGATTGCCGTCGACGGATATCTCCGTGTACTTCACCTTCTTCTTGTCGAGCAGGTATTTGGCCCGCACACAGAAGGGGCAGAAACGGGTCGTATAAATGACTACTTCAGGCATAGCGGGTACCACTCTTTCCCCGGACCAGCGGTCCGGTAATTAGCCCTTGACCAGCGGCAGGTTCTGGCCGCTCCACTCGGTCATGCCACCCTGCAGGCGACGCACCTCGAAGCCCTTGCTTTTCAGCAGGCGCCCGACCGCACCGGCATGCTGGCCCATCTTGTCGGCGACGATGACAGTCTTGTCCTTGTGTGGCTCCAGTTCGCCCAGGCGATCGGCAACCTCTCCATGGGGGATATTCACCGCGTCGACGATGTGGCCAGCACGGAAATCGTTCTTGTCGCGCACGTCCAGCACACAGGCGCCATCGCTGTTGATCATGCGAGTGACCTCGTGCACACCGGCGGGCACCCCTGCCTTGAAACGCTCAAGAAACACAAATGCATAGAGCAGGATGACCAACAGACTCACCAGCATCCACTGTTCACTCATAAAGACGAAAAAGTCCACTTCGCCCCCTTCTTTATATGGTTAGCGACCGGCGGATCCTATCGGCCAGGCATCTGCTGCCCGTTCAACCGGGCTGCTGCCAGCCAGATCCGTACATTATCCTTCGGACTTGGCGCGCAAAGGCTGCCGAGTCGGGAAAGGGCGGCAGTATACACGATCACAGCTGCGTCCGAGCCCACCGGGCACCCGCCAGCTCCGGCAGAATATGACCCGACATTCATTTGCTGAAATGCCCCGCTGACGATAGGGGACGAACAGGTTAAAATGCGCCACTCTCCGACACCCCGGTTTTACCAATCTCGCTACAGGACCCCGCGCCATGGCCGCTGAGCACACCAAACGCCCCCTCGTTCTGCTGATCCTCGATGGCTTCGGCCACAGTGACAGTCCGGAGCACAACGCCATCCACGCGGCCAACTCCCCGGTGTGGGACAGCATCTGGGCCAACAACCCCAAGACCCTGATCCAGACCTCGGGGATGGCGGTAGGACTTCCGGAAGGGCAGATGGGCAACTCCGAAGTGGGCCATATGACCCTCGGCGCGGGCCGCGTGGTGTACCAGAACTTCACCCGCATCAATAAAGCCATCAAGGACGGCGAGTTCTTCCGCAACCCGGCCTACACCAATGCCGTAGACCAGGCCATCGCCAGCAATGGCGCGGTACATATCATGGGCCTGCTGTCGGAAGGTGGCGTACACAGCCATGAAGACCACATCGTTGCTATGGTCACCCTGGCGGCGCAGCGCGGCGCCAGGGCGGTGTACCTGCACGCGTTCCTCGACGGTCGCGATACCCCACCGCGCAGCGCCGAGCCTTCCCTCGATCGCCTGACCCAGGTCTGCGACGCGGTGGGCAACGCGCGCATCGCCACCCTGGCCGGCCGCTACTTCGCCATGGACCGCGACCAGCGCTGGGACCGCGTGCAGCCGGTCTACGACCTGCTCACCCTCGGTGAAACCGACTACCAGGCCGAGTCCGCCGTGGCGGGCCTCGAAGCGGCCTATGCCCGCGACGAGAACGACGAATTTGTTGCGCCGACCCGTATCGGTGACGCAGCACCGATTGCCGATGGCGACGCGGTGATCTTTATGAACTTCCGCCCGGACCGCGCGCGCCAGCTGACCCGCGCCTTTACCGAGCCGGGCTTCGATGGCTTCGAGCGCCGCGCCACCCCCAAGCTGGCCGACTTTGTGATGACCACTGAGTACGCGGCGAACTTTGAAGCCAGCTGCGCCTTCCCCCCCGAGCCGCTGGTCAATTCCTTTGGCGAATACCTGTCTGGCA
This sequence comes from Microbulbifer sp. ABF4_148, assembly GCF_056158985.1. NCBI lineage: Bacteria > Pseudomonadati > Pseudomonadota > Gammaproteobacteria > Cellvibrionales > Microbulbiferaceae > Microbulbifer > Microbulbifer sp. ABF4_148. Next base: position 995,816 of record NZ_JBSWUI010000001.1, on the reverse strand, counting down.
TCGGCAAGACCCAGCTGCGCATTGCCGAAACCGAAAAATATGCCCACGTCACCTTCTTCTTCAGTGGCGGCCGTGAAGAACCGTACAGCGGTGAAGTCCGCGAACTGATCAAGTCACCGGACGTGGCCACCTACGACCTGCAGCCGGAAATGAGCGCGCCGGAAGTCACCGACAAACTGGTGGCCGCAATCGAGAGCGGCGAGTACGACGCCATCATCTGTAACTACGCCAACGGCGACATGGTCGGCCACACCGGTGTGTTCGACGCCGCGGTAAAGGCGGTGGAAGCGCTGGACGGCTGCGTCGATCGCGTAGTGAAGGCCGCTTTGAATGCCGGCGGCGAAGTACTGATCACCGCTGACCACGGCAACGTCGAAGAGATGTTCGATGCCGGATCCGGCCAGGTGAGCACCCAGCACTCGACTCTGCCGGTACCTTTCGTCTATGTTGGTAAGCGCCAGCTCAACCTGCTCGACGGCGGCAGCCTCGCCGACGTTGCGCCGACCATGCTGGCACTGATGGGCATTGAACAGCCCGCCGAAATGACTGGTAAAAGCCTGGTACAACTCGAATCATGAAGCGTTTTTTGATCGCGCTGGCCGCCGCCCTGGCCACCAGCCTGCTGACCCTGCCCGCATCGGCCCAGACCGATGCAGAGCAACAAGCCCGCCTGGAAGAGATCCGCCAGCGTATCGCCACGCTGCAGCAGGAACTCAACCAGGTACGCAGTGAGCGCGATCAACTGCTGAAAGATCTCGAGAACAACGAGCGCAGTATTTCCGAGCTGCACGAGCGCATCGACAAGATCAAGCGCGACATGCATAGCCGCACCAAGAAGCTGCAGGAGCTCAAGCACGAGCAGGAGCAGCTGGAAGAATCGCGGCGAAGTATGCAGCGGCGGGTCGAGCAGGAGATCGCCGCCGCTTACCGCCTCGGGAGACAGGAGCAGGTCAAACTGCTCCTCAACCAGCAAGACCCCCACCAGATCGCCCGCCAGCTCCGCTACCACGAATACTTCCTCAAAGAACGCAGCCGCGTTATCGACGACTACCTCGAGACCATCACTTCCCTCGATACCGTCAGCACCAGCATCGAGCGCGAACGCAATACCCTGGCAACGGAACGCAATCAGCTGGAAGAACGCCAGCAGCAACTGACCGGTGCGCAACGTTCCCGCCAGGCCACCCTGGATCGCCTGGCCGCGCGCCTCGCCGACAAAAGCGGAGAACTGAAGCAATTACAGGGGGACCGCAACCGCCTGCAGCGCCTGGTGGATGAAGTGGGCCGGGCACTGGCAACACTGGTCAATCCCGCAAGCGATCAGCCGTTTGCGAAACAGCGGGGACGCATGGAGTGGCCCACCAAAGGACGCAAGGCCAATGCGTTCGGTCAGCGGCGCAGCAACGGCATCACCTGGACCGGCGTTACCATTCGCGCCAATGCCGGCGATCGGGTACGCGCCATCCATCGCGGACGCGTGGTTTTTTCTGACTACCTGCGCGGCCAGGGCATGCTGGTGATCGTCGACCATGGTGATGGCTACATGAGCCTCTATGCCCACAACCAGTCACTCACGCGAAATATCGGTGAGTGGGTCGAACGCGGTGACACTATCGCCCGGGTCGGCAACAGTGGCGGCGTTGAATACAACGGGGTGTATTTCGAAATCCGCCGCAACGGCAAACCCATCGATCCCTCCGTCTGGTGCCGCCGCTAATCATCGCCGCGCTCCCCGGCACGCCACGGCCCACCCCGGGCTACACTGCTCCAAAGCGTGCGCCACTTCCCTCGTGGCGCACAGTGCGTCATCCAAACGCTACCCACTCGGCGTAAAGCAAAAGAACAGGGCGCCACATCGCTGGAGCCGAATCCCGCGACAGACAGCCGTCCTCCACGCTAGCCTGTAGAATTCACCGCCAAGTTGAAAACTTGCTGATGGGCTGCGGTCTACACTTTGCGAAAGAAGCGAAGAAATAAGGCAGAGGTTTCCACTCCATGTTCTCCCCCAAGGCGTTAACCACTTTTATTGGCGCAGTTGCCCTCTCCACACTGCCGATCATGGGACTCGGTGAAGGTAATGCGGCGTCAGAATCTGCCGAAGTTGCCGAGGGTCGCCTGCCGCTCGAAGACCTGCGCAGTTTCGCCAAGGTGTTCGAACAGATCCGCCAGGGATACGTGAATGAAGTGGACGACCGCACCCTGCTCGAGTACGCCATCAAGGGCATGCTCGAGGGCCTGGACCCGCACTCGTCCTATCTCGACCGCAAGTCTTTCGATGTACTGCAGTCGAACACTACCGGGGAATTTGCCGGCCTGGGTCTCGAGGTGGGCATCGAGAACAACCATATCACCGTGGTCACCCCGATGGATGACACCCCCGCTGCGCGCGCAGGCCTGAAAGCTGGTGATGTCATCCTGCGCCTGTCGGGCAAGTCGCTCAAAGGGGTCACCCTCGATGAAGCGGTGGAGCGCATGCGCGGCCCCCGCGGCACCAGCGTCACCCTGACCATCGCGCGCAAGGGCATGCGCGAACCCTTTGATGTCACCCTCAAGCGCGACACCGTGCGCGTGCGCAGTGTGCGCAGCAAAATCCTCGACGACGGCTACGGCTACCTGCGCATCAGCCAGTTCCAGGTGGGCACCGGCAGCGATGTCGCCCACGAGGTGAAAAAACTGCAGAAGAATGGCCAGCTGAAGGGCCTGATCCTCGACCTGCGCAACAATCCCGGTGGTGTCTTGCAGGCATCAGTGGAAGTTGCTGACGCGTTCCTCGAAGATGGACTGGTGGTGTATACCGAGGGCCGCAACGAGAGTTCCAACCTGAGTTACGCCGCCGAGCCCGGCGACCTGACTTCCGGCACCCCCATCGTGGTGCTGATTAACGACGGCTCTGCCTCCGCAGCAGAAATCGTTGCCGGTGCACTGCAGGACCACCGCCGCGCCGTGGTGATGGGTACCGAGAGCTTCGGCAAGGGCTCGGTGCAAACCGTGATTCCGATCAATAACGAGCGCGCAATAAAACTCACCACCGCGCTGTACTTCACCCCCAACGGCCGCTCGATCCAGGCGCAGGGCATCAAGCCCGACATCGTGGTAGAACGGGTCAAGGTCACCCGTCCGGAACGCCGCGCGCGCTCGACGGAAGCAGATCTGGCCGGCCACCTGAACAATGGTAACGGCGGCGCAGACAGCACCGCGGAAGATCGCCAGAAAGCGCGTGAACAGCGCAATGACTGGTACAGCGACGACAACCAGATTTTCGAAGCACTGAACGTATTGAAGGGCCTGAACCTGTACGCACTGCAGCAGCAGATGCGTCAGCAAAAAGTGGCCCGCACCGACTGAGAGCTGACCAGTCGCCCCCGGGCAGGGCCCGGTGTCCGGCAGTATCGATAGGACAGCAGTAGTTGACCGCAGGTGTGCAGTTCTGTGGTCTAGGGAAGGTGGTTATGCAGCAGTATCGCAGTGGCGAAGAGGGCTACAAGCTCCCTCTGCGCTCAGACCGTTTCTTCAAACTCCAGGACGACTGGTACTTCCAGGTCCGCGGCGGCGCCTGCTTCGGGCCCTATTGTTGCCGCGGCGAAGCCGCCCGTGCCGCGCGCCAGCTGTTTGGTACCAAGCCCAAACCCAAGCCCGTCGGCGGGGCAGAGATCCATCCTTTTGGCAGTCTGCGCGCGCGACGTTGGCGACAGCAGTTTCGCAACTGAGACCGGCGTTGATTGATCCCGATTGGCGCTTGAGCTAAACCTCTGGCGCCCGCCGAAAATCACACCCGCATTTCAATACCGGCAGATTGCATAGCGTCTTTGGCTTCGGCGATGGTGTATTCACCGAAGTGGAAAATGCTCGCTGCCAGTACCGCATCGGCACCGCCTTCGAGCACGCCGTCGGTCAGGTGCTGTAAGTTGCCCACACCACCAGAGGCGATCACCGGTACGTTCACGGCATCGGACACGGCGCGAGTCAGCGCCAGATCAAAACCATTTTTGGTACCGTCGCGATCCATGCTGGTGAGCAGGATTTCTCCCGCGCCCAGGTCGGCCATTTTCTTCGCCCACTCGACGGCATTGATGCCAGTTGGCTTGCGGCCACCGTGGGTGAAAATTTCCCAGCGCGGCTCGCCGTCGACATCCTCGACGCGCTTGGCATCAATGGCGACCACAATGCACTGACTGCCGAAACGCTCGGCGGCTTCACGCACGAACTCGGGATTTTTTACCGCTGCGGAATTGATCGCGGTTTTATCGGCACCGGCATTCAGCAGGTTGCGGATATCCTGCAGCGTGCGCACACCACCGCCAACGGTGAGCGGGATAAACACTTCTGCGGCCATCTTCTCGACGGTGTGCAGGGTGGTATCGCGGTCTTCGTGGGTCGCGGTGATATCGAGAAAAGTAATTTCGTCCGCACCGGCTTCGTTGTAGCGGCGGGCGATTTCCACCGGGTCACCGGCATCGCGGATATCGACAAAGTTCACGCCCTTGACCACACGGCCGGCGTCGACGTCGAGACAGGGGATAATGCGTTTGGCGAGACCCATAATAATTACGCTGCTCTGATGGTTCGTTCTGGTTCAGCCTGAACTTCGATCTGGACTTTAGTCAGTACTTCGGCCAGCACTTCGCAATTGGTGTAGTGGCGCCGGGCCACCGAAGCAGGCCTTTCGAAATCGCGTGCATACATCCCTGTAGCTCCGGCCGCGCCGTCCATGGCGCGGACGGTTTCGAAAGGGTGCTGCCGGTACTCAGGCTTCAATTTAACCTGCCGGAAAATAACCGGTGAAAATGTCTTAGCTTTTCCAGCTATCGCACAGCTTTTGCGCTTCAGCCAGGTCGAGCTTGTCTTCGTAAATCGCGCGACCGGTGATAGCTCCCGCTATTTTGCGGGAAGAGTCCCCGGCTTCCAGCAGCTTCTGGATATCTTCGATACAGCTGACACCACCGGAGGCAATAATCGGGACCTGTACCGCGTGTGCCATCTCCAGCGTGGCCGGGATATTCACACCCTGCATCATGCCGTCGCGGGCGATGTCGGTGTAGACGATGGAGCTCACACCGCAGTCTTCGAAGCGCTTGGCCAGTTCGGTGGCTTTCTGGTCGGACACTTCCGCCCAGCCTTCCGTTGCCACCAGTCCGTCTTTTGCGTCCAGGCCGACAATAATGTGGCCTTCAAACTCGCGGCAGGCTTCCTTGACCAGCTGCGGGTCTTTCACCGCGGCGGTGCCAATAATGGCCCAGGTCACGCCGGAATCGAGATAGCGCTCGATGGTCTTCAGGTCGCGAATGCCACCGCCGATCTGCACCGGCAGGTCCGGGAATTCTTTTGCGATCGCGGTTACGGCTTCACCGTTCACCGGGTTGCCGGCGAAGGCACCGTTCAGGTCTACCAGATGCAGACGCTTGGTACCCTGCTCCACCCAGTGGCGGGCAGTTGCCAGTGGGTCATCGGAAAATACGGTGGCATCGTCCATCTCGCCCTGGCGCAGGCGCACGCACTGGCCGTCTTTCAAATCGATCGCGGGGATAACAATCATGGTCAGGTTTTCTTAACGCTTGATTCAGAATTCTCTGGATATCGACAAGGCGTTGTTACGCCTTGCCATCCCAGTACACAAAATTTTTCAGCAGCTGCAGGCCGGCGTCGGAACTCTTTTCCGGATGGAACTGGGTAGCGAACAGGTTATTGCGGGCCACCGCTGCGGCGAGCGGCACACCGTATTCGGTGCGCCCGGCAATATCATCGCTGTTGTCTGCAGGTACATAAAAAGAATGCACGAAGTAAAAGCGACTGCCGTCTTCGATGCCCTGCCACAGCGGATGGTTGCGCTGCTGGCGTACCTGGTTCCAGCCCATATGCGGAACCTTTAACCTGGAAGCACCGGCAGTACGCTCACTGCCCTCTGTCAGATCACTGCCAAAAAACTTCACCGGCTCCGGAAAAATCCCGAGGCAATCCACCCCGTCATTTTCCTCACTGTGCGCCATCATGATCTGCATACCCACGCAGATACCCAGCACCGGCATACCGGCATCGATGGACTTGCGCAACAAGGGTTCAAATCCGGCCTCGACGAAGCCCGCCATACAATCGCGGATGGCGCCCACACCGGGGACTACCAGACGCTCGGCATCTTCGGCCTGCGCCGGCGTGGTCGCCAGCACCACCTCGGCCTCGGGCGCGACCTTGTGCAGCGCACTGGCAACCGAGTGCAAGTTGCCCATGCCGTAATCGAGGATCGCAATCTTGGTCACTTACAAAACACCCTTGGTGGAGGGCATGGTGCCAGCCATTCTGGGATCCGGGGTCAGCGCCATTCGCAGCGCGCGGCCGAAGGCCTTGAATACCGTCTCTACCTGGTGGTGGGCGTTGTGACCCTTGAGGCAGTCGATATGTAGGGTCACCAGCGCGTGGTTCACGAAGCCCTGGAAGAATTCGTAGAACAGCTCGGTATCGAAGTTGCCGATGCGCTTCTGGGTGAAGGGCACGCTCATCTCCAGGCCCGGGCGGCCGGAGAAGTCCACCACCACGCGGGACAGCGCCTCGTCCAGCGGCACATAGCTGTGGCCATAACGGGTCATGCCTTTCTTGTCACCCACCGCCTCGGTGATCGCCTTGCCGAGGGTGATGCCGATATCTTCCACCGTGTGGTGATCATCAATATGCACATCGCCCTTGCAGGTGATGTCCAGGTCGATCATGCCGTGACGGGCAATCTGGTCGAGCATATGCTCGAGGAATGGAACCCCGGTATCGAACTTGCCCTTGCCCTCGCCATCGAGGTTGAGGCTGACGCTGATCTGGGTTTCGAGGGTATCGCGATTGACGCTGGCCTTGCGCATAAGCAGTGCCGTCCTTCTGGTCTTGGGTTTGTGCACCCCTTCCGGGGGCCAATGCGGTAAGAGGCGCGAATTATACGGCCAAAATTCCTGAATGTGGCCCGATAGTGACACTTGAAACTTGATTCGTCACACGGTGCCCATATCATACGCACTATGGTACAGCTCACCCCCACTCATTCCCGCTTCTGGGCCAGCGTCGCGCTGCTGCTTGCGCTGCTTGTCGCCCAGCCGGTGTGGGCGGAGCATATCCACCTGGAGGCAGGCGAGTCCGAGCTGTGCGACCTGTGCTTCAACCATACCCCGGGCGCCACCGGCTCAGAGCTTCAGCTGCTGCCGCCTCAACCCCAATCCTGTCACGCGTTGGCCCTCAGCCCGCTCCCACTGGATTGCCAGCCGGAGCGACAAAGCGCCCGTGGGCCACCCCACCCCCTGTCACCGCAGTAATTACAACAATTGAAAATTTGAATTCGGCGTATAGCGCAGGCCAGTTGCCGTGCGCATGCCTCCGTGACAGGAACACACAATGTATAAGTCCAACCGACTGGCGCTGGCCATTGCCGGCACCCTGACCATTTCTGCAACTTCTGTAATCGCCCAGGAAAACGAGCGCCTGGAGCAGGTGTATGTCACCTCTTCCCCGCTGGAAAAGCCCGCCGATGCGGTTGCCGCGCCGGTCTCCGTACTGGCAGGTGAAGAGCTGCGCCAGCAGGCTGCGGGCACCCTGGGCCAGACCCTGAACAACCAGCTGGGCGTCGCCAATGCCTCGTTCGGCAGCGGTGTAGGCCTGCCGATCATTCGCGGCCAGGGCACCAACCGCGTCAAGGTTCTGACCGACAACATGGATGTGGCGGACGCGTCCAACACCTCCTCTGACCACGCCGCCAGTATCGAACCCCTGCTGGCCGAGCGCATCGAAATCCTGCGTGGCCCGGCCACCCTGCGTTACGGCAGCGGCGCCATCGGCGGTGTCGTGAACGTGATCGACGGCCGCATCCCCACCAGCCTGTCCGAGGAAACCGAGGGTGCCTTTGAACTGCGCCACGATTCCGGCAACAGCCAGGACGCCGGCGTCTTCCGCCTGAACGGCAGCGCGGGCCAGCTGGCCTGGTACGTGGACGGCGTTTACCGCGAAAACGGCCTGACCCAGATCCCCGGTGAGGCCATCGTCCACCACGAAGAGCACGACCACGCCGAGGAAATGGCCGGCGAAGAGCACGCCGAGGAAGAAGAATTCAACACCGATGGCTTTGTGGGGAACAGCAACAACCGCGCCCACAGCTACAGTGGCGGCCTGTCCTGGATCACCGAAACCGGCTTTGTGGGCTTCTCTGTCAACCAGCTGGAAAGCAACTACGGCATCCCGCTGGGCGCCCACGAGCATCATCATGAAGAAGAGCATGAAGGCGAAACCGCAGAAGAGCACGCCGAGCACGAAGAAGAAGGGGCCGAGGCTGTCCGTATCGCCCTGCAGCAGACCCGCTACGACCTGAAGGGCGAGCACCGCCTCAACAGCGAATACTGGGACAAGCTGAGCGTACGCCTGGGCTACAACGACTACGAGCACGCTGAGCTGGAAGAAGGCGAGCCCGGTACCGTGTTCACCAATGAAGCGCTGGAAGGCCGCATCGAGATCACCCACGACAACGGCGGCGAGTGGCGCGGAGCCTATGGTCTGCAGCTGACCGACAAAGACTTTGCCGCCGTCGGTGACGAGGCCTTTATCCAGCCGAGCAACACCACCAGCATTGGCCTGTTCGCCATGAAAGAACGCACCTGGGGTGACTGGCACCTGGACCTCGGCGGCCGCGTTGAGCAGGTCACCATCGATCCAGAACTGGCCGACAGCCAGGACTTCAACCTGCTGGGCCTGAGCAGCACCCTGCAGTACTTCCTGACCGAGCACCAGCACCTGAGCTTTGGTGCCACCCACGCCGAACGCGCGCCGGTCGCGGAAGAGCTGTTCGCCTTCGGTGAGCATCTGGCGGAAGCCCGCTTTATCGAGGGAGAAGAAGACCTCAACAAGGAGAAGTCCTTCAACCTGGAGCTGGGCTACCACCACCACAACGAGGAAGCCTCCGGCTGGCACGCCATGCGCGTCGAAGCCAACCTGTTCTACAACCGTGTAACCGACTACATCTACTCGGCCAATACCGGCGAGATGTTCGTGGAAGAGCACCTGGAAGAAGATCCGCTCGCTGAAGAGCCGCACGAAGAAGAAGGACTGGCCATCTACGGTTACACCAACCGCGATGCGGTGTTCTACGGTGCCGAGGCTTCCGTGAGCTTCCCGTTTGCCGGCGGCCACTACGTGGAACTGTTCGGTGACAGCGTGCGCGCCAGCTTCGACGGCGCCCTGGAACTGCACCACGAAGAAGAGGAACACGCCGGCGAAGAGGAGCATGCCCACGAAGAGGTTGTGGACAACAGCCGCTCTGTACCGCGCATGCCGCCGCTGCGTGTCGGTATCGCCTTTGGTGGTAACTACGACCAGTGGAACTGGCAGCTGCGCACCACCAAGGCGTCTGCCCAGGAACGCGCCGGTGCCTTCGAAGAAGAGACCGAAGGCTACACCCGCATGGACCTGACCGCGCGCTACAACCTGAATGTGGCCGGCAACAACGCGGTGCTGTTCGCCAGCGCACGCAACCTGCTGGACGAAGAGATCCGCAACTCCACCTCCCTGCTGCGTGACTTCGCTCCGGAAGCCGGCCGCAGCGTGGAAGCCGGTATTCGTTTCCGCTTCTAAGCGCACTCAAGGGGCGTGGCACCTGGACCCCGGCCTGCGCCGGGGTGACGGGATACTGGATGGGCAAGCAGGCTCCCGTTGGGCCTTCACCGGTTCCTACCTCCGTCCCGGCGCAAGCCGGGAACTTGGTGCCACCGCATCCGACTCTGGACTCTGGCTGCGCCGGAATGACGAGAACCGCAACACCTCCACGGTCGTCATCCCGGCGCAGGCCGGGATCCAGAACCCACCGCGCTCGACGCATTGCAGGAGTCCATTTGCTCCCCCGTGTTTTTAGACGACACACTTTCCCAGCGTCAAATTCCTCCTTTCGCAAAATCCCCGAGCAAATTCCTGACGTCATTCACCACACGGCCAGCCTTTTCTCCTACAATTGCCGGATAAACCAATAACGCCTGCAGCGCCGGTTTGCGCTGTGAACAAGGGATTGTCCGCTCCATGGCCGTGCTCAAGCGCATACTCATTACCCTGCTTATCCTGATCCTGCTGCTGGTGGGCGTTGTCGCCTGGCTGCTGTCCGGGATCGACATCAACAAATACAAGCCGCAGCTGATTGAGCTGGCGCAGAAACAGGGCATTGCGCTGCAGCTCGACGGGGACATCGGCTGGCAGCTATGGCCGGACATCGGCCTGGAACTCGAGGGCGTGCAGCTGGCACCGCTGGCCCTGCCGGAGCAGCCGCTGGTCAAGGCCGAGCGCCTCGCCATTGGCGTGGCCCTGATGCCCCTGCTGAAAAAGCAGGTGGATGCGGAAGAGATCGTGCTGGTCGCGCCGCAGATTGAGCTGGCGGTAAACGAGCAGGGCAAGGGCAACTGGGAAGTGCTGGCAGAAGCCATCCAGGCCAAACAGAAAGCCGATGCCCAGCAACCGCCGCAGCTGGATGTGCCCCAGCAGGGCACACAGGCCATCGACCTGTCGCTGAACAAGCTGCGTATTGAAGACGGCCGCATCCGCTACACCGATGCCCAGGCCAAGACCGAATATGCCGTGGACCAGCTGCAGGTCACCGCCGACAATCTGGTACCCGGCGGTGAACCCGGCCAGATCAGCGCCACCGCTGAAGTCACCGGCAGCGCCCTGACCGAGCCTGTCACCCTGCAGATCAACAGTTCGCTCGCCATCGACGAGGGCCTCAACGGCCTGCGCCTGCAGCCGGTGGAAGTCACTGCCAGCGCCGGCGACGCCCGCGCGGAGTTTTACCTGCGCGGCTATGTGCGCCGCAGCAAGCCGGAGCAGCCCTGGCAGATCCAGCTCAACACCAACGCCAAGCTCGAGCCCCTGCGCCCGTGGCTGGCCGTGGTAGGCAGCGAACTGGAAACCCAGAACGCCAACGCACTGCAGAAGCTGACTCTCGAATCCAACCTGGAAGGTACCGACAAGCAGCTCACCTTCACTCCGCTGCAGATACAGCTGGATGACACCGAGTTCGCCGGCAGCGCCCAGTTCCGCAACGACAACATTCCCGGTATCGACCTGAACCTGCGCGGCGGCGCACTGGTGCTCGACGACTACCTGCCCCCGTCGACGGACGAAACCGCCGCGCCCGCGGCAACCGCCGACAGCACCGCGGCTGAGCAGGCTGCCGACCCTGCCCCCGCCGAACAGACGGCAGACGTCAGCGCGGAAAACAAAGCCGCAGATAAGCAAGCCGCAGAAGAAAAAGCGGCAGAAGCCGAAGCGGCAGAAGCCACGCCGCTGCCGCTCACCGCCATGCGCGGCTTCCGTGCCAATATCGACCTTTCGCTGGAAAAGCTCACCGCCGCCGACCTGCAGCTCGACAACCCGCAGCTGCAGCTGAATGTGGATAACGGCCTGTACCGCCTGCAGAAACTCGCCGCCGGCTTGTACGGTGGCCAGTTCAGCAGCAATGGCACCTTCAACGCCCGCGCCCAGTCAGCGGTGGCTGCACTCGATGGCGGCCTGGCCGATGTGGAAATCTCCAAGGTGCAGGAAGCCCTGTTCCCCAGCGACAAGGTCAAGGTCTCCGGCCAGTCCAGCGTGAACTGGACCGCACAGACCCGCGGCGCCGATACCGCCGAGCTGCAGAAGCAGCTGCGCGCGGTGGTACAGGTATCGAGCAAATCGATGGCACTGGCGCCGTTCAACCTGGAAAAAGGCATGTGCCAGCTGGTGAGCTACGCCGAAAAAACCGAGCTGCCCGCGCGCGACTGGCCCGCCCAGACCCGCCTGCAGGACCTGCGCGTGGACCTCACCGTGAGCGGTGACGAGGTGAAGGTCGAGGAGATCCTCGCCGGAGTGGAAAACATTGCCGTCACCGGCGATGGCGAAGTGGACCTGGACAAGGGCGAGTTCGACTTTGCCCTGGGCCTGGCACTGGTGGGCCAGCAGACCTCTGCCGACGGCTGCACCATCCGCAACGAACGCTGGCGCAACCGCCCGCTGCCGCTGCGCTGCAAAGACAGCTTTGCCGACGCCGGCGCCACCAGTTGTAAACCCGACAGCCGCCGCATCGACGACGTGCTGCGCGAGGAAATCAAGCACAAGGCCAAGAAGAAGTACGAGGGCAAGGTGAAGGAGCAGGTCGACAAACTCAAGGACCGCTTCAAGGGCCTGTTCGGGCGCGATCGCAAGGACTGAGTTGCACACGCAACATTCGCTCAAACCGTTCCACCAACAGCAAAACGGCGCCAACCCGACGAGGGTTTGGCGCCAATCTCGGGGCCGCGCCACAGGCCCCGGCCTTTCGGCCAGATTGCCACCTTTTGCCAGGCGCTTTGCGCCGCCAGGCCGTTCCCTTCCCCGCAGAAATCCCCTAAGGTGACCCTCGCCGGTACAGGACCGCGACCGGCACAGGAGAGATTTGCCAGGAATGCCCGTGACCGAGCCAACAACGCGAGAACTCAACCGCATCCCCAGCGTGACCGCCATGCTGCTGCGCGCCGGTACCTGCCGCAAGCCGAAGCAGACGGACCCACAGTTTCCGCCCATCGAGCTGATCGCCCGCAATGTGCGCGCCGATGCCGGCAAGCTGCGCAAATTCCGCCGCGCCTGTGACTTCGCCGACGGCGACACCATGCCGGTCACTTATCCACATATCATGGCCTTCGCCCTGCACCTGCAGCTGATGCTGGAACCGGCCTTCCCTTATGCGCCCATGGGCGCCGTACACCTGCGCAACCAGATCCACCAGCGCCGCCCGATCCGCAATGACGAGGCGCTGGATATCAGCGTGCGCCTGGGCGAGGCCCGCCCCGTCACCAAGGGCTACGAAGTGGACATCATTACCGAAGCCCGCCCCGCCGGCGACAGCAGCGGCGAACCCATCTGGGAAGAACTCAGCGTGGTGCTGATCCGCAAGGGCCCGCACCTGGGCAAGGGCAAAGCCAACAAGACCGCCGCCGCCAAACCCACGCGCCCCGCGCGCGAAGCCGCCAAAGCCTTCGCCCGCTCGGTACAGTGGCAGCTGCCCGCCAATAAGGGCCGCCAGTACGCCGCCGCCTCCGGCGACTTCAACCCGATTCACCTGTACCCGTTTACCGCCAAACTGCTGGGCTTCCGCCGGCAGATTGTGCACGGCATGTGGAGCAAGAGCCGCACCCTGGCCGAACTACTGCCCGCCGATCACAGCGGCCCCATCACCACCGACGTCGCGTTCAAGCTGCCCATCTACCTGCCCGGCACCGTCACCCTGCTGTCCGACAGCAGCAACGGCGCCACCGAGTTTGAACTGCGCGACGGCCGCGGCCGCAAGCCGCACCTGTCGGGCAACCTGCAGCTGGGCTGAGCCACCCCCTCTGGACCCCGGCCTCCGCCGGGGTGACGACATCTCATTGTCACACCACAAACCATAAACCGGTCCAAAGCACACACTTACGCCATCGTCATCGCGACACAGACCGAGACCCAGCCACCACAACACCACCAGTACCTCCCATCGTCATCCCGGCGAAGGCCGGGATCCAGCCACCACAAAACCATCAGCGCCTTCCAACACGCACACACCCCTCCTCGTCATCCCGACACAGGCCGAAACTCAGCCACCACAACACCACCAGTCCCTCCATCGCACACATAACCCCATCGTCATCCCGGCGCAGGCCGGGACCCAACCACCACAACACCATCAGCCCCTCCCATCGTCATCCCGGCGCAGGCCGGGATCCAGCCACCACAACACCACCAGCACCCCCCATCGTCATCCCGGCGAAGGCCGGGATCCAGGGACCACCCAACCCCTCCGTACCGCCAGAGCCACAACAGAACCCGGAACAACCCAGCTCTGGTAAACTCCCCCCAAATGCAACAGCCCGCCAACCCCATGCCCACGAAGATGTCCCCCACCCAATTCCAGCAAGCCGTCCTCACCTGGTTCGACCAGCACGGCCGCAAAGACCTGCCGTGGCAGCAGGACATCAACCCCTACCGGGTGTGGGTATCAGAGATCATGCTGCAGCAGACCCAGGTCACCGCAGTGATCCCTTACTTCGAGCGATTTATGCAGAGCTTCCCCACGCTGGACGCCCTCGCCAGTGCACCGCTCGACCAGGTACTAGCCCACTGGAGCGGCCTTGGCTACTACGCCCGCGCGCGCAACCTGCACAAGTGCGCACAGACCGTAATGACAGAACACGGCGGGGCTTTTCCGCAGGATGTCGAGGCCCTCACCGAACTGCCCGGTATCGGCCGCTCCACCGCCGGCGCCATTGCCAGTATCAGCATGGGCCTGAACGCGCCCATCCTCGATGGCAACGTCAAACGGGTACTGGCCCGCTTTAGCGCCATTGCCGGCTGGCCCGGCCAGAGCGCCGTGGCCAAAGACCTGTGGGCCCTGGCCGAACAGTTCACCCCAGAAGAGCGCACCAACCATTACACCCAGGCCATGATGGACCTGGGCGCCACCGTGTGTACCCGCAGCAAACCCCGCTGCGACGCCTGCCCATTGCAAGCAGGCTGCACCGCACGCGCGCAGGGCAACCCGCAGGACTACCCCGGCAAAAAGCCCAAAAAAGAGAAACCGGTGCGCTGCACCACCATGCTATTGATCGAGCACGACGGCGAGCTCTACCTGGAACAGCGCCCACCCAGCGGTATCTGGGGCGGCCTGTGGATTCCGCCACAATTGGAACAAGACGATGGCGGGGAGGCCAGCGCACAGGAATGGCTCGCCAGCCGCGACCTGGCCGCCAGCGAGCTACAGGCCCTACCCACCCTGCGCCATACTTTCACCCACTTCCACCTGGACATCAGCCCCGTGTGGATCCAGCTGGCTAAACGACCAACGCTTGGCAAACAGCAGGTAGCCGAAGGCGGCAGCGGCTGGTATAAACTGCGCCAGCTCAACCGCCCCCGCGCGGCACAGGACCTGGGCCTGCCAGCCCCCATCGCCAAACTGGCGAAACAACTGGACGCCATGCGCGCCCCGCTCCTCACCGAGCAGGCCGGCAGCTAACCATCCAGCAAACAGGCAAACCAACAGACAGCGCAGCGGCCCAGCCGCCGCTGCCCACAACAGACCAGTAACGACTGCACAGGAAGGAGACCCCCATGTCGCGCACCGTATTCTGCCGCAAGTACCAGCAGGAACTCGAAGGCCTGGACCGCCCACCCTTCCCCGGCCCGAAAGGCCAGGACATCTTCGACAACGTCTCCAAAAAAGCCTGGGGCGAATGGATGGCCCACCAGACCATGCTCATCAACGAAAAGCGCCTCAACATGATGGAGCCGTCGTCCCGCGCCTACCTGGGTGAGCAGATGCAGAAATTCCTCAGCGGCGAGGAGTACGACGACGCAGAAGGCTACGTTCCCCCGTCGGAATAAGCCCCAAAAGGAAGCCCGAGGCGCCTAAAAAGTAAGCACTCACTTACAGAAAAACTGATTTGCAATCAAAGGGTTGACTCCTCCCCGGCAAGCGGGTTTAATACGCGCCTCGCTACCGGGGACACCCCGGAAAAACAGCGAAGCCCGGATAGCTCAGTTGGTAGAGCAGGGGATTGAAAATCCCCGTGTCGGTGGTTCGATTCCGCCTCCGGGCACCATACAAAACAGGCTCCATCCGAAAGGATGGGGCCTTTTTTGTATGGCTCTCGGGGGCCGGATGATGAACCACCGCTGGTTCGACTAATTGCGACAGCAATTAGAAACGAGCGCGAACGCGCGAAGCCCGCAGGGTCGTAATAGCCCCTAGGCTATTACGATTCTTCCGCCTCCAGGCAACCCTACCCGACACCTCAAAATCGCCTAGAACCACCGATGTGGTTCGACTAATCGCGACAGCGATTTGCAACGAGCACAAAGCGCGACTAACCAGCGCAGCGCCAGTTAGCAAAGCGAAGCTTCCCGAAGGGCGCACACCTGAAAGGTGGGCGTATACCCCGCAGGGGCACAATAGCCCCCAGGCTATTACGATTCTTCCGCCTCCGGGCACCTCTTCCCGACACCTCGATACTCTTTAGAACCACCGCCGGTTCGACTAATCGCGACAGCGATTTGCAACGAGCGCAAAGCGCGACTAACCAGCGCAGCGCCAGTTAGCAAAGCGAAGCTTCCCGAAGGGCGCACACCTGAAGGGTGGGCGTATACCCCGCAGGGTCGTAATAGCCCCTAGGCTATTACGATTCTTCCGCCCCTACCCGACACCCCTCAAGCCGATAGAACCACCACTGGTTCGACTAACTGCGACAGCAGTTAGAAACAAGCGAAAACGCGCGAAGCCCGCCGGGGCACAATAGCCCCTAGGCTATTGTGATTCTTCCGCCTCCGGGCAGCTCTACCCGGCAGTTAAAAACCTCCCGGGAATAGTTCGATAAGTATATCCGCGCTCTAATTACCATTGGCCACCGCGCCCCACCGGAAACACTTTAGCGTACATGACACTCTTACAGTCAACGGACACCCACAACCAACCTTCGAACTCTAGGCCGAACTTAAATATTTTACGAAAGACTTATACCAACTGACCCAAAAAAATTCTGCTCAGATAGTTCGAGCTATCAAATTTCGTCCCGCGCAACCAAAAGATGGCGAGAGCTGAAGCTAGCTTTTCAAATAACCTTTGATGAAACAAGACTTCGCCCCCACAAAACCTAAAGAATGCCTTTTACTTTAGATTTGTGCCCTACGAGCCGCCAACTCTGCCCGTCTAAATTTTTTTCCAAAAGAATACCAATTCAAGCTATGTTAAAGGGCCCTCCCTAGCTCTTATCGTCCGCTCGCTCATCTGGACACCAATACTAAAACTTGAAGGCTTCCCATAACTCAAAAGACGAGCATCTCAAAATCGAGAGAACAAATTTCAAACACTTCATTACGAAACGCTCATGCCGAGCAAAGCGTGTTGCTCAACTATCTACAGGAAAAATCCAAAAAACGGCTATTTTTAGGCTGTTGTTTCCATCCAATTGGTAGATAATACCGAAATGCATGAAGTCTATTAGCGTCGATCTCGATGGAAACAACCACATTAAACAAATCATATTCAGGCATGGTAGGAACGTATATAGACCTATTTAGTGGCTGCGGAGGCCTTTCGCTCGGGCTTGGAAAAGCAGGCTGGACAGGTATCTTTGCTATTGAGAAAGATCAAATGGCATTCGAAACCTTTAGGCATAACATGATTGACGGTTCGAGGTACTCTCACTTTACGTGGCCAAAGTGGTTACCCAAGGAATCAACAACTATCGAGACCCTTCTGAGTCAACACTACGAAAAGCTAGAAAAACTTAAGTACAAAGTAGACCTGATAGCGGGGGGGCCACCGTGTCAAGGATTCTCTCTGGCTGGAATGAGAAAATCGGACGATCCGCGTAACCGCATGTCGCAAGAATACATAAAGATGGTCGGCATTATTCGACCAAAATTCTTACTTTTAGAAAATGTAAAAGGCTTCGATGCGGCATTTAACAATAGCAATAAAGAAGCCAAGAAAACAGCATACTCACTAATTGTCCAAAAATCACTTGAGGATCTTGGATACAAAGTTTATCGCGAAATATTAAATTCAGACCGCTTTGGCGTGCCTCAAGTCAGATCTCGTTTCATAATGCTCGGAATTCGCAACGATCTTAAGCATGATGGAATTTCGCCGTTCATATTACTTGAAGATATTAGGAAGAAATTTCTTGAAGAAAAGAGGCTACCGATCAACAGGCCTATCACCGTAAAAAATGCAATCGGTGATTTAGAAATTTCCAAGCACAAACTGGTACATCATTCTGGGAATATCCAGAGTGGATTTAAGAAAATAAAGTATAAGCCACCTAAAAAACCAAATAGGTTCCAAAAATTAATGAGGGAAGGACTTAACGGGCGCCCTCCAAACAGCATGAGACTAGCCAGACATAAAGCCTCAACAATAGAAAAGTTTAGGCTCATCAAAAAAATATCTCGACCAGGCATAGTGTTAAACGCTAAAGAGAAGGCAATTATTGGTACTCGAAAACATGCCATTTGTGTTCTAGACCCAACCAAACCATCCAAGACGGTCACGACGCTACCGGATGATATATTGCACTACAGCGAGCCGAGAATACTTACGGTGAGAGAAACGGCGAGAATTCAATCGTTTCCTGATGATTTTGTATTCACTGGAAAGTACACCACAGGCGGTAAAATACGCACCAGCGAGTGCCCAAGATATACACAGGTTGGAAATGCTGTTCCCCCTCTTCTGGGAGAAGCACTCGGAAAGCTAATTTTATTCCTCTTAGTAAAAACCATGCATTGACGCGTAATACAAGGACGTAATCGATGGAAGATAATTCAGTTAGCGATGCAGACTTGCAGCTTATAGAGGACATTTCTCAATCTGAGATCACAGGTAAAAATGCCACGACCAAGCTGAAAACGGACGAGAAAGTACTAGCTCGAGTAACCGATGGGATCTATCGACTACCGGGCTCAGCCATTCGCGAGCTAATTTCCAATTCTTATGATGCTGACGCTGAACAGGTAACAATTTATACCGATGCTCCACGTTTCGAAAGCATGACCATTAAAGATGATGGCAACGGTATGTCAGTTGAAACATTAGTTAACCTAATTGGACACATTGGCGGGAGTGCAAAAAGAAGCCTAAAAGGTCAAAACTTAAATATAACCGACCCGAATGATTTGACTCGCTCCCCGCGAAAAAAACGTAAGCTAATTGGAAAGATCGGCATTGGCCTTTTTAGCGTTGCGCAATTAACCCGTAATTTTGAAATTATCACTAAGCAAGAAGGTACAGATTTTTATCTCAACGCTAGAGTACGTCTCTACAATTACTCAGAAGAAAATGTTTCCAAAGAGGATGCTCTGGCCTCTCAGGAGAATCGTGGCGCGAGCTTCGAAACCGGCGACGTTGAAATCTGGAAGGAAACGACTAAGAATCTTTCTGCCCATGGCACAGATATAATTTTACGTGACATAAAGAAGAGCGCAGCCGATCTTCTAAAGAGCGTCGATATTTGGGGGCAAGAATCTGCCGAAACAGAGAAAGCCGATAACACTGATGCTTTAGACTCTGGAAAAATAGAGAAAAACGACATCTTTGATTTCATGGACTCTTCTAAAGCAGTTCTGCCCGAATATCATATTGGATATTTGAGCGGGAAAAATGGATTCGAGTTTTTCGATGAAAAAAAACAGAGATCCCCTAAACTCCCTTGGAATGAAGAAGACAAATCAAGCGATAAATTTAATAAACTACATGATGCGGTTATTCGTCTAACTCGAAGCAGAGTAAATCCAAAACTAAAAGAAGTTCTTGATGAATATCTTCAAATGCTATGGACTCTGTCACTTTCGGTTCCTCTAAATTATATAGATAAGCATCCATTCTCATTATCTATTGCTGACATTCCCCAAACTTACATCATTAGCAATAAGTTAAAGGGACAAGCTGAAAAACTATCAGCCAAAGATAGCTTAGCTAGCTTTTCCTCATACATCCCGCTCAAAACGACGTCCAAAAGAATAGACTTTAATGTAACTATAGATGGTATTGATCTTTATCGCCCGATTCGATATTCAGACTTGCCGACTAGTTCAGCTTCAGTAAAGAAGCCAATTTTATTTCTTGGCTCCTACTCTCCAAACTTAAAGGCAATGGATCCCAAGGACTCTGCTGGTTCTCTCGCTTTTGATGCCTATCTTTTATGGTCTCCAAAAGTTGTCCCTAAAGATCATAACGGAGTTCTCGTTCGCCTTCATAACTCTTCGGGCATAATGTTCGATGAAACATTCATGAAACATCAAGTTGCAGAACACACTATAAAAAGCCAGCTAACAGTTGAAATTTTTGTTACCGAGGGCTTGGACTCTGCATTAAATATAGATCGTGAATCATTCAATATTGCCCACCCACACTATCAAATAGTTATGAGATGGCTACACCAAGCTATTAGGCAAGTTGTAAATAAGTACAAACAAATAAAGAAAAACCAAACACTTATCAATCAGGATATAAGGCGCTCAAAATTTGCTCAAAATCTTTCTAACCATGTAGACAATAGAATTGTGGCTCTTGGGCAAGATCCAAACGAAAAACCAAAATTTGAGGTCAAGGACGGAGAGGATCGCAAAACCAATAATAGCGACTCTTTTTCTATTTCAAAAAATCTATATCAAGAGTACACAGGAATTAGACAGACAGCATCAGAGAAGAGCTTAAAGATCGAAGCCAAATCCGAAGCTATTCTTCAAATTCTAGATGCCTACGGTCTATTAGAAGGTATCACTCAGAATCAAGCTGACAGCCTAATCGTCGATTTATTAAAGATTTTAAGTACGGATGCATAAGGGCCTGAAGTAATGTTTGAATCTAATGATGATTTTTTCGATAAAAATGAAGTCTCTGGGATTAAGCCGACTTCAAATGATCACCCTAGTTTTAAGCCTTGGCACAAACCTAGAAAACAATTCGTGCGAGAGAATCAATGGTGGTCCGCTATCAATCAACTAGTCACGAGGTATAGCAATCACTATGAATCCATCCCTACCATACGGTATTTTGGCTTACCGGGCGGAGACCTTTTAGATGTTCAATATATTAAAGAAAAGCTATCTAGCACTACAAAAAATCTACTCGTACATGGTTTCATCAGCAACCCTGAAGATAAATGTCGCGCGGATTCCAGAATCGCGGTTCTAACAGACGACCCGAACATTCATGAGGAATCCAGAGTTGATAGGTTCAATTTTGCGTCACTTGAAACCCAAAACTCTATAAGTTGGAGTCGAATCAAAGAGATTGGCCCCTATCACTTCATCAATCTGGACTTCTGCGACGGAATATTTAAGGCTCAAACCCTATCTTCGATGATGCTTTTACTGAATTACCAAATTCAGCGATTTATAGAAACCCCATGGATGTTTTGCTTGACCACAAGAGTAGATCGCAATGGCGTGAACAGAGACCTATTTGATAAGCTAGAAAGTGTTCTCGAAAATCTCAATGCGGAGGCCATCCTAGAACTTCTTGAAAATCAGTTTTCAGACGCTTTCACAGTAGTTACTCAGGCGATGTCATTGTCTGACGATAGCCTGTCAGACGCCAAGTTTTCAGAAATTTTGCAAATTTGCGTTGTAATCTGGGTGGTTTTGTATGCCCTAAACCACGGCTGTAGAATTTCTCTCATTAGCTCATGTAAATATAAGGTAGATCCAAGCAGTACGCGTCCGGATATGTTTTCCTTCGTATTTAGGTTAAGAAAAAGCGAAACGGTAATACCCGATGAGACAGGCTTAGCATCTCCAGACTTTTCTCCAGCACTAGAAGCTGATGAAAGACTTGACCTGCAGCGTCAAGCCTTATCTAGACTTTCTGAGAGCCTCGATGTAGACGCACATTTAGAATCGAATTCAACTGTTCATCGCCAGTGCGCAAAGAAGATGGAAGAATTGCTAACTGTCTGTGGATGGGATGTATCCGATTACATGGATCAGGTATGTCCGGATCTTATCTAGATGGTTTGTGTTTTCGTTGAGTCACTTTCGTATACAATTTCCAGTAAATAGCGATGGTAATTTTTACACTGACAATGCTTGATGTTTCAGCGTGCAAGGCTGGAGACAAAATGGTCGTCAAACCAGATACTTTTGGAGCCTTGTCGAAAATCTAAGCTCTCATTCTGGAAAATTGCACTTCGAAACACGACAGCTATAGATAATCTTGGTCGATGCTAAGCGGGTTTAGAGCAATTACATCAATTTTTTAGAGGTATAAATATTCTATCTTCTTATATCTCCGAGGTCGCTTGCTAAAACCATTACAGATGATTGACCCTATGGCTCGATGACTTTTGTACAACGTGGTCTGATCAAAGGATATCTGCCCTCGAAATTCTCGCTTCCAAAGGAAATATGTAACGATTTCACTGAGAATTAACTTTGGTTGACTAAAGCGCTGCTATCTCCACGATGAACATTCCAGACACTCTACAGTGCTTTCTCGATATACAAGCTACTAGCCAAGTGGTGACAACGTTAATCATTAGCAGAGACGAGTCTTCGAGAGATTCACCTCCCGCACAGTATGGACGAAGTCTCGCACCTTAAGGAGCAGGAGAACTTAGTCGCATGTATACCTCCGGTATTATCCAACCCAAGTCCATTACATTTTTTGACATCTTTATGCTCTTAGATTTCGCTCAACGACTTGCCTGCCTGTTCTAACTCATTAACTTTCTCCTCAACGATTTCTGGCGAGGGAGGAAAAACCTCATGGGATATAAATCTATCTTCATTCTCACTGTACCCGGCGTACAGTTTTCCATCGAAGTACAGGTAATCGATAAAGTAATCAAACCCATAGAATTGGTAGCCGCCATCCGCATAGTAGGTGCGCAGTATGTCCATGCCTAACTGGGAATGCTTTAGATCAACCCCTCCGCTTGTCACCGGGTACTGGAACCCATGCTCCTCACTTTTTTGGTAAACAATTTCACCATTCTCATCGAGCACAGTGCCACTGGTGAGAATCGTCAGCCAGCCATTGGCTGGATCCGTTTTCCAGGCTGGAACAAAGCCGTGCGCAAGGACCTCCAGCGGGTGCACATTGTCCAATTCAACGGGTTTGAGTTCAAATTGTTGGGTAATAAAAGTCAGGGACCCTTCGGGACGAAATACGTAACTGGAAAAGTCTGTATTCTCTGTAAAATCTACCCGGTAAGTTTTTCTGCCGTATTCTTCCTCAAATTTGTCAAGGGAGATTTTAAAGCCGAATTTTTCTTCAACGGCACGCAACCTTTGTTGAACCAGATCCTCGGCAGCGCGCTGAGCTTCCTCCTGGGAATCGAGCGTTTCACCCTGGTACTCTGCCGGTAGAGCAATACCAGATACAATGTCGTACTCACCGTGACTTCCGAAGGTGCTTACCAGTCCCGCACCAATTTCAAGCGCGGCTAATCCGAGCCCCAGCTCCGACAGATAGGGATCATTGTTCAAGGCAAAATGCGCGGTAGAAGCACTGCTTATACCTGATTTCAGCGCATCGGAGATCTCAGCGTTTTGCTCATTAATACGCTGGAGAAACTGCCTTCTGTTTCCTGGTTTAGCATAAACCTTGCGATATAGCTCAATTTGTCGAGTTCGATTTGTTCGACCTCCATCTCGACATTCTCTTCCAAACGATGATCTACGTTCCAGGCTGTTGTAGAGCAACCAGACAGCAAAGTTGCTCCTGCAACCGCTGCGATAATAATTGAATTTTTATTCAAAAATCTCCTGAGAATATCCATAGCGCCCCCTTGATATGTAACGAGTACATATACGTTTATCTAATCCATTAAGAGGGGATATTTATATTCGAGAAAAATTTATTCTCAAACTTTTTCCTATGAATGCCAGGATATAAGAGGAAATGAGCAGATCCAGATGATTTTTTGGAAATGCAGCCGAATGATTATTGCGGTATTAATGCTATAGGTTTTTCGCCCATGCTCGTTGATACATCGCTACATATGAACTGTGATCACTTTTCTGCAACGCAGTATTTTCTCCCGCAGAGACGCAATGGCGCTATCTGGGTGTATTCGCCCGTAACACACCACCTAGTATTCGAATCATGGAAAAAATCGGCGCGCATGCAGGCGTTAATACCTACATTGGTCGGGACTCACGATTTCCTACTACTGAGAACCGCTACGACTTCAGGAAATAACGGTTTTTTTTCATTTACACGTGCGAATTCTTATATCCCTGGCGCCGGTGCAATGATTCAAGCATTAGTGTTCTGACTTCGATACCGTTTAACCAACCCCCTCTGCCTAATCTGCCCCAACACCAAACTCACCAGCGGATGCAGTTTCTTCACCCGCTTGGCCGCACCCCAGCGTTTCAGGTAGCGCTTGATGATCGCCATGTTGGCAAGGCCACTAAGGGTTTTGTCTTTCCAATTGGCGGTGGGGATATGTGGGCGGTGTTCGGGTGTATTGGCCCATTGATTGGGGAGATCCGGTTGTACCGCCAGGGCGCTGGCAATACCCACCACATCCACGCCGGCGGCGAGCACGTGCTCGACGGTATCGAGGCCGCGGATACCGCCGGTGGTCATTAAGGGTACCTGGCTGACTTTGGCCAGTTGTTCGGCGAATTCCAGAAAGTAGGCTTCCCGCGCGAGCGTGCTGTCATCGACGGTGCGGCCCTGCATGGCGGGGGCCTCGTAGTTGCCGCCGGAAATTTCGATCAGGTCCACACCGGAGCCATTCAGCATTTGCACCACACGCGCGGCATCGAGCTGGTCGAAACCGCCGCGCTGGAAATCGGCGGAGTTGAGTTTAACCGCCACTGCAAAGTCCCGGCGCACGTTGGCGCGGATGCCCTGCACCACATCCATTAACAGTCGCGCGCGATTTTCCAGGGTGCCGCCCCAGCGGTCTTCACGCTGGTTGGTGCGCGGTGACAGGAACTGGTTGATCAGGTAACCGTGGGCGCCGTGCACTTCAACTCCATCAAAGCCGGCACGCTCGGCCTGCATGGCGGTGTTGATAAAGCGCTGGATAACATCCTGGATTTCCTCTTCGTCCATGGCCTTGGGCACCGGGAACATGCCGGAGTGTTTGCCCATATCCAGCTGGATGGCAGACGGTGCCAGTGCCTTGCCGCCCATGGCCTTGAATACCTGGCGGCCCGGGTGGCTGATTTGCATCCATACGCGGGTGTGGTTGGCACGCGCAGAAAGGGCCCACTGGCGGAAGGGTTCGAGGTCCTCATTGGCCTCCAGCGCTATACCGCCGGGACCAGTCATGGCCAGCTTATCGATCATCACGTTGCCGGTAATAATCAGCCCCGCGCCGCCCTCGGCCCACTGCCGGTACAGATGCCGGATCTGCCCGCCGGGCTGCAACCGGGCGGTGCCCATGCCTTCTTCCATGGCGGCTTTGGCGATGCGGTTCTTGAGGGTCTGGCCATTCGGCAGCACCAGGGAGGCAAACGTCTGCTCGGACATAAACAACGGATCTCGTAACGCGGGAAACTTGCGATGCTTGTGGTAATACAGAAATGTTAAAGTTGAAGCTAACTTCAACTTCAAGGCCTTTGGTTAACCAATTGCCGTTCTACCCGGAGGCTTTCAACCTCCCTTAGCTGTCAGAACATGATTATGCGCATAGGTTCCCTCGCTGAGCAAACCGGCGTCCCGGCTTCCACCATCCGCTACTACGAGCAGCGCGACCTGCTGCCCGGTGTGACCCGCACCGCCGGCGGCAACCGCCGCTACAGTGACGAGACCGCCATGCGCCTGCAGATGATCCGCGGGCTGCAGTCACTGGGGTTTTCCCTCGAGGAAATGGCGGTGTTCTTCCGCCCCCATGAAGAGTTCGAGCCCGACAGCGCGCTGCAGGCGATCGATACCCGGCTCGGAGATATCCAGCAGCTGATCAGCAGCCTGCAGCAAAAGCACGCGACGCTGACTGAAGTGCGCGGGATGGCGATCAACGCGTGGGAGAAGCGGCGCTGCCTGGTATCGGAGGACTTGCAGAGGATGGCCGAGGTCATGGAAGTGGGAGAACAATAACCGCGGCGATTATTCCGCTGTGATAAAAAATAGTTTTTCTGGCTGCCGACAGCGCAGCCCTTAACCTTCGGACAGTTGCTGTGTGAACTCGTCGAATACCTCGGGGAACCCCTCGGTACTTAGCCAGCGCGCCACTTCATCGAGATTGACCGGCTGCAGGCGTGTAACCATCAGCGCCTGCGCCAAACCCTGCTGGTCCTGCCAGTACCTTGCGGATTTTGCGAGCAGGCGCATAACTGACATCGATCAGGTAGAGATCCTTCGAGACATACGCTTCGCTGGAGTAAATAGAAACGCAGGATCCACCGGTCAGGACGACCTGGATACCATCCAACTCAAGCTGCGTGCAGATACAGGCAGCGAGCTCTGCCCGGAACAGGCCTGCGATGCTCATAATGGCTTCCCTGTCCGGCGGGGACGGCGGCGGCTCACTAGGAGATCTTCGCGTAACTTCGACGGCAGGCGATCGAGGGCCGCGCGCAGCAGGGCCCGGGTCTCTGAAAGAAATACAAAACGTGGATTAAAACGAAACACACGGGTTCGTCCGACCGTCTCGCTCACCAGGAGGCCATCCGCTTCCATCCGATACAGGTGATTTTGCACCACGTTGAGGCTGAGCCCATAGAAGTCACTGATCTCACGGGCATAGCCGGACTCTCTTGCCTCAAGGAAGAGCAGTGTCCGTTCCGCGCCTTCTGAGCCGAGGAGTGCTTCCAGCATCTTGCGACCTAGTTATTGGGTTATATGACCTAAATTATCGGTCTTATGAGTTCGAGTGCAAGTACGCAGAAGGAGCGCTGCGGTTAACCCGAACGAGATGCATGAAGAGACGAAGCAAGCCCGGTAAAAAATTGCCGGCATGGGTAAGTCGCGCTTTGAGCGCGCAGCTCAATTACTCCGCTGCCGCGGCTGCACCGGTTTTGCTGGATTCGTACTGCTGCATTAATCGCTGCGCGCGCTGGAGCTGCTCTTTGGTATGCGCCCAGTCCACCACGCGCTCGAGGAAGTGCACGGCGCGCTCTTCAATACCGGCCTTGATCATGGTTTCTGCGGCGAGGGCATTGGCGGAGAAGCTGGCAGGGTTCAGTTCGATAATGCGATCCACCTCATCCATGGCCACGCGCTGGTTGCCGAGCGCCCAGTGGATGCGCACCAGTAAATGTTCTTCGCCGTAGAGGGCGTTCTGGCTTTTGGATAACCCCAGGTGGTGCAGCGACTGCTCCAGCAATTCGCGGCCACGCTTGGGCTGGAGGCGCGCCTGTTCATACAGAGCGCGGCCCAGATAACCGTGCCCGACCGCGCTCAGCGTGGGTTCCTGCAGCAGGGCTTCAATGGCCTTCTGCAGCTTTTTCATATTCTTGTCTTCACGTACTGTCAGCACGGCCAGTGCGGCCTGCACTTCGGCACTGAGGCGCTCGTCGTGCTTATCTATCATTGCTTTGACGTAGGGGCTCCAGCCGCGCACGGCGAGGGCGAGGCGCACCTGCAGATTAAAGGCTTGTTCGTCATTGAGCTCGGCCACGGCCACATAGTTGCTGACCTGGGGGGCCGGAATACTGACGCCATTGGTTTTGTTCTGGTTGAGGTAGTTATCCAGGTCCAGTTGGAGCGCATTCGGCTCAACCCCGAGGGACTCAAAAAATACTTCGGGGGCGTGCTCGCCACTGTTGTAGCGCACCAGGTAATCGATGAGTCCGGCGGTATGGTTTTGCAGGCCGTTCTGGTCGGCTAGTAACAGCCGATGAGTGAGCAACCAGGCGGTGGCATAGAAGCCGGTGGTAAATTGTTTGTCGGTTTCACTCTGGCCACTCAGGCGTTCGCCGGGGGCGAGTAGTTGTTCCACCGGCAAAATGGAATCCCGCGCGATCCAGTGGGCGGCCAGGTCCGGCAGCTTGCCGACGATGGCATTATCGCCATCAAACTGCATGGTCGAATAAAATTCCGCGAGACCCTCGCCGTACCATTTGGGGAACTGGAAACTGCCGAGCCGGTGCACGAGGAAGTGCACATACTCGTGGTACATGGTTTCGTTATTGCCCCCGGCCCCCACTACCATCAGTGGATGTCCGGTACGGTCGATAAAAAAGCCGGCCACGTTGTCGCGGTTGATCAGTTGGCGCAGCGCGCGGTCATTGCGAATCAGGTAGATTTCCAGCGGGGTGCTGTGGGCGGTTTCGGGAATGCTGAGGAAGTTATGCACCGCCTGGCGGAACAGCTCGAACTCCTCGATCTTTTGCAGGCTGACCTGTTCGGAGAAATCCGAGTAGACAACAAAGTTTTCTGACTGGTATTGGCGCCAGTCTGGGGTGGCGCTGGCGTAGCCGGCCAGCAGTAGTGCAGCGAGAAAAATGACTGTCGATGCCACCCGGTTTCGCCACACGCCAATCACCCCGACTGCTGTTCGCTCACGCCATACCTTGGCATTTAGCTTAGTGGATTACAGTTCCGCTGTCCCATCCGGTTCTGGTTGGGCAGTGACGGCCTTGTGCGCATCGGCCTCCCGGCTCAGCTTTAGTACTCTGGCCAGCCGTTCAGCCTCTTCGCGCTGACGCTCAGTATGGGCCCAGGCGAGTACGTTGCCCACGAAGTAGTCCGCATTGTCCTGCAGACGCGCCTTGATGGCATATTCTGCCGCCAGGGCATTGGCCGAGAAGCTGGCCGGGTTGAGCTGGATGATCCGGCTGAGCTCGCGGATCGCTGCATTTTTCTTGCCGAGCAGCCAGTTGACCTCCACCAGAATGGACTCGTGGCCATACAGCGCATTGTGGTCGCGGGCATGCTCCAGGTGCCCCAGCGCCTCAGCAAGCATGGCATCGCGGCCATAGCCGGGCTTTCTGGCCAGGTCATATAGGGCGTGCCCCAGATAGGCGCGACCCACCGGGCTCAGGGACGCGTCCTCTGCCAGCGCGGAAAGCGTTTGCTCAAAGTCCGGATCGACTGTCTCTTCATGCCCTTCGAACACCGCCTGCGCCGCTTTCAGTTCACCGGTGAGCGGCAGCTTCTGCTTGTCGAATAGTGTTCTGGTGTATTCACTCCACCCGCGCACCGCGATATGCAGGCGCAGATTCACGCTAAATGCTTCCTCTTCACTCAGTTCGGTGACGCTAATTTGTGGATTCACTTGCGGGGCAACCAACCCCGCGCCGTTGAGCCGCCGTTTGCGCAGGTAGCTGCTCAGATCCTTGCGGAATGCCTTGTCATCCATTCCCAGTGATTGCAGAAACTGGTCGGGATCATGTTCACCCTGATTGTATTTGATCAGGTAATCCGCAACGCCTTTTTTATAATCCGGCAATCCGTTTCGATCACCCAACAAAATTCGGTGGGTCATTACCCAGGAGGTGGCATAAAAACGACCGATAAAGCGGTTGGCAGTTACGCTTTTCTCAGACAGCTTATTGCCTGGCGCGAGCAGGTCATTGGTCTTGAGCATCGAGTCATACCGCAGCCACTGTGCGCGATCTTCCGGCACCTTGCCGATCACTGCCTTGCCGTCTTTGAAGGTCATGGTGGAGTAAAACTCGGCCAGCCCCTCGTCATACCATCTGGGCAGTGTGACGGCACCAAACCGACGCACCACGAAGTGAATATATTCGTGATACATCGTTTCATTGTTCCGACCAGGGCCGACGACCATCAGCGGATGACCCGTTCTATCGATAAAAAACCCGCTCAGGTGTTTTGCATTCGCGAGTTTGTTGAGCTTGCGGGAGCCGGAAATAAGGTGAATTTCCAACGGTGTTTTGGTTTTTTCTTCGGGAATACTCAGGAAGGTATGTATCGACTTTCTGAAGAGTTCGAACTCTTCGATACGCTTGCGGGTTTTCTTTTCGGAAAGCTCGGAGTAGACCACAAAACTGTCGGTTTCGTATTTGCGAAGATCAGCGGCGCCTGCAACAGGGAGATGAACAACGACGGACAGGACAAGCGTCGCGAAAAGAAAGGACGGTTTCATGGTGTGCGCACCTTATGATTCGTGCGCCCGAAGTTATAACAAATTCGATTCGCCCACAATTGGGCTAATAGCGGGATACCCGATAGTTACTCCCGGCGATATCAGCCCCGGTTACAATTATCCCAGTGGGGAAGAGCGCTAACCACGCCGATTGGGTTAGCGCTCTGTTTATGTCAGACAGTACTTAGTCTTTAAAGACCTTGCCGCCCTTCATGACAAAATCCACATCCAGCAACTCTTCGATATTGTCGAGCGGCGAGCCTTCGGTAGCGATGATGTCCGCATGCTTGCCCACTTCGATGGTACCGAGGGAATCGGTCATATCGATCAGATCGGCGGCGTTTACAGTAGCGGATTTGAGGATCGCCATATTGTCCATACCGGCCTCGCTCATCAATACCGCTTCGCGCGCATTGGTGCCATGCCTGGACACACCGGAGTCGGTCCCGAACGCGATCTTCACACCGGCATCCACCGCCTTGCGGAAGTTACCGCGCATATCAGTGCCGACGCGGATGGCTTTTTCTTTCTGTGCTTCACTCAGTACATCGGTGTTCTTGGCCATCTGCACCACGGTGTCACCGGCCAGCAGGGTGGGTACCAGGTAGGCGCCGGTCTGGCGGAACAGTTTGTGCGAACGGGGACCCGCGTAGGTGCCGTGCTCGATACTGGCAACGCCGGCTTCCAGCGCGGCGATAATGCCGTCTTCCTGGTGCGCGTGGCTGGCGACTTTGCGACCCATACGCTTGGCTGCCAGCACCACTTCTTTCAGCTCGTCCATTTCCATCTGCTGGCCGGTGCCAGTGGCGCGATCGGTGAGGACACCGCCGGTGGAAGTAATCTTGATCAGGTCAGCACCGTACTTGATGGCATGACGGGCCGCGCGGCGACAGTCGTAGGGGCCATCACAGACGGTCTTGGTCTTATGGTCATGAAATTCCATCAGCTCCGGGCTAACGCCGCTCACGTCCGCATGGCCACCGGTAATTCCCACGCCCCCGGCCGCAATAATGCGCGGGCCATCGACCCAGCCTTTGTTGATGGCATCGCGCATTGCATACATTTCTTCACCGCTGTTACCCACGTCGCGCACGGTGGTAAAGCCGGCTTCCAGGGTACGGTTGGCAAACATCTGCGAGCGCATTTGGGTCAGCGGCATGGACATTTTCAGGGCTTCGGAATCGTTCTTGGGGCCGAGCTCGCCCTGCAGGTGCACGTGCATATCCATCAGGCCGGGCATCACGAAGCTGTCTTTCAGGTCGATCACGGTGGCGCCGTCACGATTTACGTAGCCAGCGCTCACACCGGTGATCTTGCCGTCTTCGATCACCACACTCTGCTCTTTTAAGGGCGCCTCACCGGGAACGGCGAGCAACGTGCCGGCATGGATCACGGTGGTGTCTGCCAGTGCAGAGGAGGACATCAGGGCAGCGGCTGCGGCCGCGAGGAGGGCGTGCTTCATGGTCTGTGTACCTAATTATTGTTGCGGTACACGCTAAAGGAATTTGCCGGGGATGACAATTGGGCTACCAGCCAAGCGGCGCTTGCGCTTTTTGGCGGGGAGACAGCCTGCGCCCCGGTAAGTCACCGGAGGCGCAGGCCAGTATCGTTTAGATGATTTATGAACGATAAGCGCTTTGCATCAACCGCCGATAGAGGCCGCCAGGCGCATACTCTGGTCGATGGCACGCTTGGCATCCAGCTCGGCTGCTTCGTCTGCGCCGCCGATCAGGTGATACGGCTTGCTCAGGCCTTCGACCAATGCGCGTGCCGGTTCCTGACCCGCACACAAAATGACGTTGTCGACGTCGAGCACTTTGCTCTCGTCACCCATCTTGATGTGCAGGCCGTCGTCATCAATCTTCACGTATTCACAGCCCGGAATCATCTTGACCCCTTTGTTGGCGAGGCCGGTGCGATGGATCCAGCCGGTGGTTTTACCCAGTTTGCCGCCCACCTTGCTCGCCTTGCGCTGCAGCAGGAAGACTTCGCGCGGTGAGGCCGGTACTTCTGCCTCAACGCCTTCGATACCACCACGCGCCTGCAGGGTCATATCCACACCCCATTCGCGCATAAATGCTTCGATATTCTGGCTGGTGGCTTCACCGGCATGAGTCAGGTATTCGGACACATCGAAACCGATACCGCCCGCACCAATGACGGCGACTTTCTTGCCGACCGGCTTTTTGTCTCTCAGTACATCGAGATAACCCAGTACTTTTTCGTGGTCGACACCGGGGATGGCCGGCACACGCGGGGTAATACCGGTGGCGAGAATGACTTCATCGAAGTCGCTGTCGTTCAGCTGCTCAGCGTTCACCGGTGTATTCAGCTTGAGGGTCACGCCGGTAGTCTCGATACGGCGGCGGAAGTAACGCAGGGTCTCGTAAAACTCTTCCTTGCCCGGAATCTGTTTGGCGATATTGAACTGGCCACCGATTTCGCTGGCAGCATCAAACAGGGTGACGTCGTGGCCACACTCCGCCGCCGAAGTGGCGAACGCGAGGCCGGCAGGGCCCGCACCAATGACGGCGAGTTTTTTCACATTGGTAGCCGGCAGCAGGTTCAGCTCGGTCTCGTGACAGGCTCGCGGGTTAACCAGGCAGCTGGTCATTTTCAGGCTGAACACGTGGTCCAGACAGGCCTGATTACAGCCGATGCAGGTATTGATTTCGTCACTGCGGTTTTCCGCCGCCTTGTTGACGAAGTCGGCATCCGCCAGGAACGGGCGCGCCATGGAAACCATATCGGCATCACCGCGCTGCAACACTTCTTCGGCCACTTCCGGCGTATTGATCCGGTTGGAAGTAATCAACGGTACCGACAGTTCTTCACGGAACTTGGCGGTAACCCAGGTAAACGCGGCACGCGGCACCTTGGTGGCAATAGTGGGGATGCGCGCTTCGTGCCAGCCGATGCCGGTATTGATAATGGTGGCACCGGCTTTTTCGATGGCTTTACCCAGCGTGACGATTTCCTCGTAGCTGCTGCCACCTTCGACCAGGTCGAGCATGGACAGGCGGTAAATAATAATAAAGTCTTCGCCCACCGCTTCGCGCACGCGGCGCACTACTTCTACCGGCAGGCGCATACGGTTTTCGTAACTGCCACCCCAGTCGTCATCTCGCTGGTTGGTGCGCGCAGCGAGGAACTGGTTAAGGAAGTAGCCCTCAGAGCCCATGATCTCCACACCGTCGTAGCCACTCTCTTTGGCCAGTACGGAAGTGCGCACGAAGTCGACGATCTGCTCTTCGATCTCGTCTTCGGTCGCGGCCTTGGGCATAAACGGATTGATCGGTGCCTGGATGGCAGACGGTGCAATGGGGTTTTCGTTAAAGGCGTAACGGCCGGTGTGCAGGATCTGCATACAGATCTTGCCGCCTTCTTTATGCACCGCATCGGTGATCAGGCGGTGATCTGCGCAATCCTCTTCACTCCACAGCATCTTGGTGTGCTCGTGGGTGGCAGCGCGCTTGTTGGGGCCGAAGCCACCGGTGACGATCAGGCCAACGCCGCCGCGGGCACGCTCGGCAAAAAACGCGGCCATACGCTTGTGGCCATCGGGTGCTTCTTCGAGGCCGGTGTGCATAGAACCCATCAGTACGCGGTTGCGCAGGGTGGTGAAGCCCAGGTCGAGGGGCTCGAGCATTTTCGGGTAAGGGCTGGCGGAGGTGTGACTCATGATCTGCTACCTAAAATTTGTGGACATCGTTACCCGGGACACACCCGGGTATCGTGGAATGCGTTGGCGTATCAGGCGAAGCCGGCGGCAACGACACGCGCATTCATGTGTTCGAATACTTTCTGCAGGCCGTTGAGGGGCCGCAGCATCACTTCGAAGTGAATAATCTGGCCGTTGTCATCCCAGCGAATCAGGTCGATACCCTTGATGCTTTTGTCTTCGACCGTGGCGGAGAACTCCAGGGCCATATCGTTGCCGTTAACCAGCTGACGGTGGTACTGGAAGTCCTGGAAGATATCGATCACGTTCATCAGGATGAACTGGGTTACGTCGCGCCCGAGCTTCGGCTTCCACACGGTGGGGGAGTGGAACTCCACCTGCTCTGCCAGCAGTTGCCGCAGCAAGTCCTGGTCTTTTTCAAATACAACCTGATGCCATTGTTCTAAACGTGGGTCGGTCATCGCCTGTCTCCCTTGTGCTGTGCTGGCTCTGTTTGTCGTTCTTGTTCGGGCTGTGTTCTGTGCCGGCCGCGCGGTGTGAACGCCCGTCCACCATCGCTATCGCCGGCGGGAAGCCGGTTTGCGCCTTCTTGACACTGTCAAAATATGCTCAGCTACCATATGCCGGCGTTTTGACAGTGTCAAGATGGCCTGTTAGATTGCGTGACATGACCACATCTACCAGCCGTACCAGCAGTTACCACCACGGGGATTTACGCCAGGCCCTGGTCAATGAGGCCGTGCGTATCATTCGCGAGGAGGGGGAGAGCGCGCTGTCGATGCGCAAGCTAGCGCTGAATATCGGTGTGTCCCGTACCGCTTCCTACCATTACTTTTCCGACAAGCAGGCGCTGCTGTGCGCCATCGCCGAGGAGGGCTTTCGCCGCTTCAACGTGATGCTGGCGGAGGTTCATAAGAACGGGCAGCGGGACCCGAGTGCCGAGAGCATGAAAGAATTTGTGCGCGGCTATGTGCAGTTCGCGACCGAGCAGACCGAGTATTACGACCTGATGTTCGGCGGGCATATCTGGGAATCCCGCACTTTTACCGACTCCCTGCGGGAAGAAGCCCACAACAGCTTCCGCAACTATGTGACCAGCGTGCGCCGCTGGAAAGACCATGGCCAGATCGCCGCCAGTGTGGATGCCCTGCGTTTTTCACAGGTGAGCTGGAGTACCCTGCACGGCATCAGCCGCCTGATTATCGATGGCATCTATGTGGATTCCGCGGCGATCGACCCGATCTGCGACAATGCGGCCGAGATGTTCTGGCGCGAGCTGGCGCCCTGACGTTCGCTATGCTGACCACACCGCAAACTGTCATACACTGAACGCCTGTTCCCCAGGAAAGCCTCCGCGATGGACAACCAACAAGCCAACAACCCGCTGCACGGCGTTACCCTCGAGCGTGTCGTCACACGACTGCAAGAGCACTATGGCTGGGATGGGCTGGCCCAGAAGATCAATATCAACTGCTTCAAGTCGGACCCGTCGGTGAAATCTTCCCTGAAGTTCCTGCGCAAAACCCCCTGGGCCCGCACCAAGGTCGAAGCGCTGTATATCAAGACGTTCGCCAAACCCTCGCCCTGGCAGCAGCGCAAGTAAACCTGTCTCGATTTTGTGCACCCCCAGCACCAGAGCGCTCTCTATACTAGGGCGACTGGCCCCAGCTCACGGGTAACCGCATGAATGACCCCCACAATCTACAGCGCTTCATCAGTGCCCAGGATGGCATTTATCCACAGGCACTGGCGGAGATCCGCGCGGGCGACAAATGCTCTCACTGGATGTGGTTTGTTTTTCCGCAGATCGACGGTCTTGGCCGCAGTTCGATGGCCCAGCACTACGCCATCAAAAGCCATGCGGAAGCGGAGGACTATCTGGCCCACCCCATATTGGGCCGTCGCCTGAGGGAATGCTGCGCGGCGCTACTCGCGGTGCGTGGACGCACCGCCCACCAGATTTTCGGCAGTCCGGATGATCGGAAGCTCAAGTCTTCGATGACCCTGTTTACCCAGGTCGAGGGTGAGGAGAGTGATTTTCAGGCGGTGCTCGACCGCTATTACGACGGCGAGCAGGACGACGCGACACTGGAGATTCTCGGCAGCCTCAGTAGCTGACTCCCAAAGCTTCAGCCTGCCATGGCCGGGTTACCCGGCTCCACAAACAGCTTGGCCACATAGAGGATGGCCAGGATCAGCATGGCCCAGCCACCGACGGTACAGAGTTTACGGATATGCGCCTCGCGCTCGGGCGTGACCGGCTTGTGTAATTTGGGCAGCGGGCGGCCGCGGCCCAGGGCGAGCAGGTAGAGGCCCAGCAGGGTGTTGATCACTGCCATGATGATTTCGAACATACTGCCTTCCTTATATGTCTTTTAACGCGCTTTCGGGGATACCCGATAACGCCCCCTGCCATGGCCGGCAGTCTAGCCGAAAACCGAATCGATAGCGGCGCCGGCGTCCGAAAATAACCATTGACTGAAAACTATCCAAAGGTCACCTTTCAGACCAGCGAATGTGTATTTTTTACGCATTGGCGACGCTTTTAGAGAAATTCGCACTAACGGCTTTCGAAATCCGCGACATTTGACCGAAAAGTAACCTATTGAGGCCCTCGCATCTCTGGTATTCTGCTGCCCAGAGAATTGGACGAATGTACCAAGTACAAAAATCGGCACCTGTATCTAAGATAAAAAGGTGAGTCCCGCGCCAGACAATTTCGGCCATGGGATTAAGCCAACAGAAGGACGAGCACTACCGTGAAGACAATTCCGACCAAATTTCTGCTGGCCGCTGTGCTGGCCACCTCCGCCAGCGCCGTAATGGCTGCCGGCGATGCAGCAGCCGGCAAGGCCAAATACGCCACCTGCGTGGCCTGCCACGGCGCCAATGGCGAAGGTAACCCCGCCCTGAACTCCCCGGCCATTGCCGGCCAGTCTGCCGCTTATGTCGAGCGCCAGCTGAAACACTTCCGCTCCGGCCTGCGCGGTACCGCAGCTGGCGATACCTTCGGCGCACAGATGCGCCCGATGGCGCTGGCGCTGCCCGATGACCAGGCCGTCGCCGATGTCGCCGCCTATGTCGCGAGCCTGCCGCTGGCGAAGCCCGCTGCCACCGTAGAGGGCGATGCCAACGCCGGCGCCAAGCAGTACCAGAGTAAGTGCGGTGCCTGCCATGGCAGCAGCGGCCAGGGTAACGAAGCGTTGAATGCGCCGCGCCTGACCAACCTGGGCGATGCCTACCTGATTCGTCAGGTAGAGCACTTCCAGAAAGGCATCCGCGGTGGCAAGCCGGAAGACAAGTACGGCATGCAGATGAAGATGATGGCCAACACGGTCAACGAACAGCAGCTGAAGGACATTGCCGCTTACCTGAACTCCAAGTCAGAATAACAATCCAGGCGGCCACTGGTCGCCCCGAACGGCAGAACATAAAAAAAGATGTATCCAAAAAGCCTGATGAAAAAAGCCACCCAACTGGTGGCAGCCTGCATTGCGACGGGTGTGGCCGCGACAGCGAGTGTTGTGTCGGCCGCGCCTGCAATCACCCCCACTTCTGAAGCGCCCATCGAGCTGTCCAAGTACTGCCCGCCCGGCTTCGAGCGTACACGCTATAACCAGTGCAAGCTGCGCAGCATGTACGACGGCTACAAATCCCTGGAAGACTCCGGTGTGGGCGGCCTCAAGACCGCATTGCCCGATGTGCGCGATGGCTTCAGCCCGCAGCAGATCGACCTGGGTCGCTACCTGTTTTTTGATCCCATGCTGTCCGGTGATAACACCCTGTCCTGTGCCAGTTGCCACCACCCTGACCTGGGCCTGGCCGACGGCCGCCCGCGCAGTGTGGGTGTCAACGGCCACGAGCTGACCCGTGCCGCACCCAGCTTGTGGAACGTGGGCTTCCTGAAGAAATTGTTCTGGGATGCGCGCGCTGACGATCTGGAAGAGCAGGTACTCGGCCCGCTGTACTCCCCGGTGGAAATGGGCAATAACCCGGTCAAGCTGCTGAAAGACGTGGGTGGCAACGCGACCTATCAGCGCCTGTTTAAGGAGGCCTTCCCCGGTGATGAATCCGAAGAGCCGACCCTGCAGCAGATTTACACCGCGATTGTCGCATTTGAGTCCTCGCTGATTTCCCTCAACAGCCGCTACGACCAGTATGCCCACGGTTACGAAGACGCCCTGACGGCGAACGAAAAAGAGGGGATGAATATTTTCCGCTCCTTCGTCGCGCGCTGTGCCGAATGCCACACGCCGCCGTTGTTCACCCACCAGCAGGTGGCGGTGATCGGTGTGAACGAGCCGGAAGGCCTGCCGTTCGATCCGGGTGCCGGTGCCATCTACGACAACCCGACCTGGCACGGGGGCTTCAAGGTGCCGTCACTGCGCAATATTGTGAAGACCGCGCCGTACATGCATTCCGGTACCTTCGACAACCTGCGTGACGCCACCGAGTTCTATACCCTGGGCCGTGGCCACGCGCTGCCGAAGGAAGAAAAGGATCGCATGATCCTGCACTGGCATATCTGGGAGCCCAACCTGACCGACGAGGAAATTGACCGTCTGGTGGACTTTATGGGTACCCTGACCGATGAATCTTTTGCTCCGAGGATCCCTGACCAGGTTCCCTCCGGGCTGGCTCCGATTGGCACCTTGCCGCCGGCGCTGCAAACGCAGACTGCTGCACAATAACCAACGACATACACAACAATAACCGAACCACAGGATTTTCTTATGGCGAGTAAACTCGTAACCCTGACCGCGGCGGCGGGCCTGCTGGCAGTGGGTGCCTTTGTCGGCAGCCAGCTGGGCAAGGACAACAGCGCGACCATCGTTTCCAGCGAAGACCGCTACGCGGAGAGCGGCGAACTGAAAACCAGCACTGCCCAGTTCGACAGTTCTGTGGGCGCCAGCGGCTCTGGCGACGTGTGGGAAGTCAAAGATGGCGAATCTATCCAGGCCGTGGTTAAAAAGGCCAAGTCCGGTGACGTGATCAAGGTTTATCCGGGCACCTACTCCGAGACCGTGTATATCGATAAAGACGATATCCAGCTGTCCGGTGTCATCGTTGATGGCGAATGGCCGGTAATGGAAGGCCTGAAAAAGCACAACGATGCGATCCTGTATTCCGGTAACAACATCACCGTCGAGAACTTCCGCATCCAGCACTACAAGGGCAATGCGGTGATGGGCCAGGCGGGTAACAACTTCCTGATCCGCAACAACCACGTGATCGACACCGGTGTGTACGGCATCTTCCCGCAGCTTGGCAAGAACGGCCTGATCAGCCACAACGTACTGAGCGAAATTGAAGATGCGGCGATCTACGTGGGCATGTGCGACAACATCCACGTAAGCCATAACGAAGTATTCAACAGCGTTGCCGGTATCGAAATTGAAAACACCCGCAACTCGATTGTTGAAAACAACTACGTGCACAACAACACCGGTGGTGTACTGGTGTTCATTACCCCTGGCCTGCCCATCAAGGACACGGTCAACACCATCGTGCGTAACAACTTTATCGTGAACAACAACACCGCCAACTTTGGTGCCGAAGGCTCCATCGTTGCGGGTGTTCCGGCCGGTACCGGTATCCTGAACATGGCGGGCGACAAGACCACCATCGAAGGCAATATCATCAGCGGCAACAAGAACATCGGTATCCTGATTACCGACCACCACAATGCGCCGAACCTGACCCTGGACCCGGACTCCGATCCGGACTCCGACGAAGTGGCCATCCTGAACAACTTTATGTTCGACAACGGCACCGACCCGATCCCGGAAATCAAGGCCCTGAAAACCCTGGCCCTGATGAACGGCCCGGTGGATATCCTCAACGTGGGTAACAGCAAAAACAGCTGTATCCTCGATCGCAACCAGTACCCAACTGTGGGCCTGAGCGATTTCGGTACCTGTGGTTTCACCAACACCAACGACGTGGCCACCTTCCTGCTGGACGAGCCGGCGCCGAAGCGTGAAATTGCCGCGGCAGATATGGGCAAAGCGGCTTACTACGGCGTGTGTGCCGGCTGCCACGCGTACAACGTGCGCATGATTGGCCCGCCCACCCAGATTATCCAGGCGCTGTACATGGATAACCCGCAGGGCATTTACGACTACATCACCAACCCGACCAAGAAACGTGATGACTACCCGGAAATGCCGCCGCAGAACCACCTCTCCGAAGAAGTACGTATGGCTGCCGCCAAGTACATGCTGGAAGTGGAGCGTGTATGGGTGAACTCCGAGAACCCGGAGAAGATCAAGAAGGATATGGAGAAGGCCAAGGAGCTGGAAGACAGCCAGGGCTAAGCCGCCTTATCCAGACCTCCCCGAAATGCTTGAAGCCCGGCCCAGTGCCGGGCTTTTTTGTTGTGCTGTGGCGCAGTTTTTCACTCGATTTGGCGGCAACCCATCACATCCCATCACAAGCGTTACGCAGGCGCTGGCGAGCGCCACTTTACAGATGCTATGTTTGGCGGTTCAAAACCGGGACAGGGATTATTACCGGTTGGAGACCAAGCAGTACCTGTAAACACAATAAAAGGAGCAGGCCATGCGCAACGCAAATTGGCTGGTGGCGGTATTGTTAGTCGGCACCCTTGCCGGCTGTCAGTCAGAAGAAAAAACCGAACAAATTGAAGAGCAGTTATCCACAGCAGCGGAGACCGAATCTACCGCTGCAATGACCGTTGAAGCAAAAGAAGAAAAATCTGAACTGATCCCGCGCGCGGAACTGTTCGGCAACCCGGAAAAATTCCGGGGCCGTATCAGCCCGGACGGCATGACCGTTAGCTGGCTGGCGGCAGTCGACGGGGTAATGAATATCTGGGTGGCACCCACTGCCGCACCGGAAAAAGCAAAGGCCATTACTGCCGATACCGGCCGCGGTATCCAGGTATATCACTGGGCGCCGGACGGCTCCTCCATTCTGTATTTGCAGGATAAGGGTGGTAACGAGAATGACCACCTGTACAAGGTCGCGCTCGATACCGGTGAAGTCACTGACCTGACGCCGATGGATGATGAGCACAAGGCCCAGATAGTCGGCGTCAGCTACAATCGTCCTCACGTCATTGCCGTTGGCCTGAACACCCGCAATACCCAACTATTTGATATCTACGAGATTGACCTGAAAACCGGCGAACAAACCCTGGTGATGGAAAACCCGGGCTATGGTGGCTGGCAGCTCGACAACGACCTGGTGCCCCGTCTTGGTTATCGCCCCTTGCCGGACGGCGGTCTGGAACTGGTCTCCGTGCACGGTGATAACGCCGGCGAAGTGGTGTTCACCATCGCCTCGGAAAACATGATGGATTCCAACCTGCTCGGTTTTGCCGGCGATAACCAGCATGTCTACCTGACCGACAGCAGCGGCCGTGACAAGGCGGCCCTGGTCAAGCTCAACACCGAGACTGGCGAGACCAGCGTGCTGGCGGAGTCCGACAAGGCCAGTATCAATGCGGTCATCCAGCATCCACAGACGCACAAGCCGATCGCCTACTCGGTGAACTACCTGAAGAACGAATGGTTCGGTCTCGGCCAAACAGGCGCAGCGCAAATCGCCGACCTGTCCACTGCCATCAACGGCAGCCTGCAAATCCTGAGCAGTACTGCCGACGGCAAGCAGTGGGTCATCTATGCAGACGACCCGCAGGCACCGGGCAGCTACTTCCTGTTCGACAGTGAAAAAGGCGAAGCCAGCCTGCTGTTCAATACCCAGCCCGCCCTGGCGGCGCGCAACCTGCAACCGATGCAGGCACTGGAAATTGAAGCGGGCGACGGCCTGCAGCTGGTCAGCTACCTGACCCTGCCCGCCGGCAGTGACAGCGATGCCGACGGTATTCCCGAAGAGCCGGTGCCCCTGGCGCTGACTGTGCACGGCGGCCCCTGGGCGCGCGATGAGTACGGCTACAACTCCTGGCACCAATGGCTGTCCGACCGCGGTTACGCGGTACTGTCGGTGAACTACCGCGGCTCTTCCGGTTTTGGTAAATCCTTCACCAATGCGGCCATCGGCGAATTCGCCGGCAAGATGCACCAGGACCTGCTCGATGCAGTGGAATGGACCGTAGACCAGGGCATTGCCGATGAAAACAAAGTCGCGATCATGGGCGGGTCCTACGGTGGTTACGCCACCCTGATCGGTGTCAGCCATACCCCGGACACCTTTGCCTGCGGCGTCGACATTGTGGGCCCGTCCAACCTGGCCACGCTGATCGAGTCCTTCCCGGATTACTGGAAGCCGTGGCTGGCCGGCACCTGGTACAAGTTTGTCGGCGACCCCGCAGATCCGGCGCAGCGTGAAGAAATGATCGCGCGCTCGGCCATCTCCAAGGTGAACCAGATTCGTGTCCCACTGCTGATTGGCCAGGGCGAAAATGACCCGCGTGTGATCAAAGCGGAGTCCGACCAGATTGTGGCAGCAATGGAAGCCAAGGATCTGCCGGTCACCTATGTGAACTATCCCGACGAGGGCCACGGTTTTGCCCGTCCGGAAAATCGCCAGTCCTTCTACGCCATTACCGAAGCCTTCCTGGCAGATTGCCTGGGTGGTGAGGTCGAGCCGATTGGCAATGCCTTCGCCAATTCGAGCCTGGAAGTATTGAAGGGCAAGATGCTGGTCGCAGGCCTGTCAGACGCGCTCGAGGATCAGCTCGAGGCCGCGGAGCCGATCGAAGAAGCGGGAACTGAAACCAGCGAGTAGTTAGTGCTGGCACCCGCGTAAAGAAAGCCCCTTAACCGGGGCTTTTTTATATCTATGTAATGTACCCCGGGTGTAAAGAGCGACTCAGGATTTGTCCAGCTCTTCCATATACGCCTCGAGCAACAGGTTACTGGTCGCGCCCTTGCGGGTGATGGCAGAGAAATGGGTGACGTAATTGCGCTCGGCCACATCGATAGCGCGCATCTTCCCCTGCGCCACCCAGCGCTCGGCAAAATGAGTGGGCAGGAAGCCGATAAAGCGCCCGGTGAGAATCAGGAAGGCAGTACCCTCACGGTCGGTACTGGTAGCGCTCGCCTTCAGCAGTTTCTGTTGCTGCTTGATATCCGCCGCCTGTGGATAAGCCGGCACCACCGCATCGTAGTTAGCCAGTTCACGATTGGTCAGGTGCTCGACGTCACCCTGGAACAGCGGATGCTGGTCACCGCAGTAGAGCAGGGATTCCTCCTCATACAGCGGATGGTAATCGAGCCCCGGCAGGCTGCGCAGATCAGGCACCACACCAAAATGCAGACGGCCGTCGACCACCGCCGCCTCGATATCATTG
Source organism: Microbulbifer sp. ABF4_148 (assembly GCF_056158985.1). Classification (NCBI taxonomy): domain Bacteria; kingdom Pseudomonadati; phylum Pseudomonadota; class Gammaproteobacteria; order Cellvibrionales; family Microbulbiferaceae; genus Microbulbifer; species Microbulbifer sp. ABF4_148. The sequence continues at coordinate 953,365 of NZ_JBSWUI010000001.1, read as the reverse complement.
GGCGGCATCATGCGGATGTTGTAGACGATATCCGGCGCGCGCTCTTTGAGGGACCGCAAGGCACCGGTTACCCGCATGTGCGGAATGGTCACGAGGTTGTCGGTAATACCGATATTGAGCTCGCCCACCAGCTCGGTATTGATGGCATTGATCTGCGCGCGGAAGGTTTCCAGGCTGCCCAGCAACTGCAGCGCTGCCTGATACACCTGGGTGCCCTGTTCGGTGACTGCAAAGCCACTGCGCCCCCGCTGGCACAGCTTCATGTTCAGCAGGGACTCGAGCTCGCTCATGGCCTGGCTGATGGCCGGGCGGCTGATATTGAGCTCCACCTCGGCGGCGGCAAAACCACCGGATTCCACCACCACTTTGAACACCCGCAGCAGGCGGATATGGGCATCCCCGAGGCGCTGGGGCAGAAGGCTCTTGCTGGCAGTGGTCATGGGGCGCTCACGGTCATTTTGGCGGTGTTTTCCGGTGAATCCGGACCCCCTGATTATAGGTAAGCAATCACTTAACTTAAATTTATTTATTCCGTCTTTTATGACCTTTCCTGCGGGGCAATAATCAGCCTATACCACTGCGGCGATCGCCCCTGCGACGCCGGCAGACATAACAACCGGAAAGGTGGAACCCCACATGAGTGACAAGTTTGCGGGCCTGAGCCCCGACCAGCTGGACGCCCACTGGATGGCGTTTACCGGCAATCGCCAGTTCAAGAAAGACCCGCGCATGATGGTGAGCGCCGAAGGCCGCTACTACACCGATGCCGAGGGGCGCCGCATCTTTGACGGCCTGTCCGGCCTGTGGACCTGTGGCGCGGGCCACAGTCACCCGCTGATCAACGAAGCCGTGGCCAAACAGGTGAAGGAGCTGGATTACTCGCCGGCGTTCCAGTTCGGACACCCCAAGGCTTTCGAGCTGGCCAACAAGGTGGTCGAGTTTATGCCCGAGGGGCTGAACCGCGTGTTCTTTACCGGCTCCGGTTCCGAGTCGGTGGAAACCGCCCTGAAGATTGCCCGGGGTTACTGGCGCAAACTGGGCCAGCCGGAAAAGACCCGCTTTATTGGCCGTGCGAAAGGCTACCACGGGGTGAACTGGGGCGGCATCAGCGTGGGCGGCATTGCCCCCAACCGCGCGCTTTACGGCCAGGGTATCGAGGCGGCGCACCTGCCCCATACCGTACTGCCACAGAATGGGTTCTCCAGGGGCATGCCCGAGGAAGGCGCGCATCTGGCGGACGAACTGGAAACCATGATCGCCACCTACGATGCGTCCACTATTGCCGCGGTGATCGTCGAGCCGATGGCGGGCTCTGCCGGCGTACTGCCGCCGCCCAAAGGCTACCTGCCGCGTCTGCGCGAGATCTGCACCAAGCACAATATCCTGCTGATTTTTGATGAAGTGATTACCGGCTTTGGCCGCATGGGCGCCAATACCGGTGCGGAAGAATTTGGTGCGATCCCGGATATCATGACCACCGCCAAGCAGCTCACCAACGGTGTCGTGCCGATGGGCGCGGTAATTTCCCGTCAGGATATTTACGATACCTTTATGGAAAAAGGCGGCCCGGAGTACCTGCTGGAGCTGCCCCATGGTTACACCTATTCCGCACATCCGCTGGCGTGTGCCGCCGGCCTCGCTTCGCTGGAAATCCTGCAGCAGGAAGCGCTGCCCCAGCGCGTCAAACAATTTAGCCCATTGTTTGAGGAATCCCTGCACGGCCTCAATGGCTGCGAACATGTGACCGATATCCGCAATTACGGATTTGCCGGTGCGCTCACCCTGCAAGCCAAAGACGGGCAGCCGCTGCTGCGTCCGTTCGAGGTGGCCATGAAAATGTGGGAAAAAGGTTTCTACGTGCGCTACGGTGGCGACACCGTGCAGCTGGGCCTGCCGTTTACCACCGAGCCGGAAGAGATCGACCGCCTGATCAATGCGCTGGGCGAGTCCCTGAACGAAACCGAATAAACAGAATATTTAACGAGATTGTTGTTATGACCAAAGTAGTTGGCCACTTTATCGGTGGTGAAATGATTGAAGACACCGCCCGCACCCAGGACGTGTACAACCCGTCTACGGGCGAAGCGGAAAAACAGGTGGCCCTGGCTTCTGTAAAAACCACCGAAGACGCGATTGCCGCTGCCGAAGCCGCCTTCCCGGCGTGGCGCAATACGCCGGCGATCAAACGCGCGCGCATTATGTTCCGCTTCAAGGAACTTCTGGAGCAGCACGCCGACCGCATCTGCGAACTGATCGGTGAAGAGCACGGCAAGATTTCCCACGACGCCGCCGGTGAACTGCAGCGCGGCATCGAGAACGTCGAATTTGCCTGCGGCGCGCCGGAACTGCTGAAGGGCGAGCACAGCCGCAATGTGGGCCCGGGCATCGATGCCTGGAGCGAATTCCAGCCGCTGGGCGTGGTGGCCGGCATTACCCCGTTCAACTTCCCGGCCATGGTCCCCATGTGGATGTTCCCACTGGCACTGGTCTGCGGCAACACCTTTGTATTGAAGCCGTCCGAGCGCGATCCGTCCTCCACTCTGTACATCGCCCAGCTGCTGCAGGAAGCCGGTCTGCCCGACGGCGTACTGAACGTAGTGAACGGTGACAAGCAGGCGGTGGACGTACTGCTGACCGACGAGCGCGTCAAAGCGGTCAGCTTTGTGGGCTCCACCCCTATTGCCGAATATATCTATGCAACGGCCAACGCCAACGGCAAGCGCTGCCAGGCCCTCGGTGGTGCCAAGAACCACGCGATCGTGATGCCCGACGCGGACATGGACAACGCGGTCAACCAGCTGCTGGGTGCGGCCTTTGGTTCTTCCGGCGAGCGCTGCATGGCACTGTCGGTTGCCGTCGCCGTGGGCGATCAGGCGGCCGATGCGCTGGTGGAAAAAATGTCTGCGGCCATGAAGGACCTGACCGTTGGAGCCTACAGCAACAGCAACAACGACTTTGGCCCGGTAATCACTGCGGCCCACAAAGAAAAAGTACAGGGCTTTATCACCAGCGGTGAGCAGCAGGGAGCCAGCGTGGTCGTGGACGGGCGTAATCCCTCCGTCGAAGGCTACGAGAACGGTTTCTTTGTCGGCGCCACGCTGATGGATCGGGTGACCCCGGAAATGGACAGCTACAAGGCCGAGATTTTCGGTCCGGTACTGCAGGTCGTGCGTGTCGACACCATGGAAGAAGCCATGCAGCTAATCAACGACCACGAGTACGGCAACGGCACCTGCATCTTTACCCGTGACGGCGAAGCCGCGCGCTACTTCTCTGACCACATCCAGGTGGGCATGGTCGGTATCAACGTACCGCTGCCGGTGCCGGTGGCCTATCACAGCTTCGGCGGCTGGAAGCGTTCCCTGTTCGGTGACCTGCATGCCTACGGTCCGGACGGTGTGCGCTTCTACACCAAGCGCAAAACCATTACACAACGCTGGCCATCCAGTGGTGTACGGGAAGGCGTCTCGATGTCTTTCCCATCCTGAGACCTGTTTCTGGAGACTCCCAAAACTCTGAAGGCAAGGCGGCCTGACCCGGCTGCCAAGCCCGCTTAAGGAACCAGGTTTCAGACGCTTGAGCCGACTCTTCCACCCTGTAAGAGTCGGCTTTTTTGTGCCTGCAGAAAATAGCGGGGTGCGCGCGGTGCCCCGCTACTTGAGTCACACCGACAGCACGTCGCTTCGTGTAATTTGGTGTGCCTGAAGAATGAGAACTATGCCCAGAAACGATCGCCCTGACCCACCATTCCCCCAAACCTCCGCTCGCCATTCATGTCAAAGCTGTCTTTATAGCCGCGGGCAAAAAATATAGCTCTGATACCATTTCGTCGCGAAAAAAAACATTCACATAGAAAATGGGGATTCTTCTAGTGTTAAGAAAAATAGTGCTTCTCGCGTCCGTCAGTTAGATGGCAGCGTGCTCGGTCACGCCTTATGAAAACTTCGACGCCAATGCGGTTCAAGGCAAGCAATCGATGAAGCTTGTCTCGCAAGTCCAGCAGGAAGAGATGGTCAAAGAGTTCGTGCCTTCGAACACAGCCAGCAGTACCGGCGGTCAGTTTGGCCTGGTGGGTGCCCTTGTAGGCTCAGCCATCGATGCTTCTGTGAATAATTCTCGTGCAAAAGATGCAGAAGAAGCGGTGGAAGCTTACCGCAATGCTCTGATTGATATGAACGTACGCGAGATGTTGTACACCGAGGCTGCCAACAATGCACATCGCCTTGATTGGATTGCCGAAATCAATCCCGTGCAGGAACAGTTTGAAAAGAATACCAAAACCAAAGACTACGTCTCCCGGGCGGAAGAAGATTTGGTCCTGCTGGTGAACAGTAACTACAGCATCAAGCCGGGCTCCCAGGTGATCGAGTTCGCTGCCAACTACGCACTGTATGACAAGGCGGCTCTTGCCAAGTCTGGCAAATCAAAAGCGGAGCCGGTTTACAGTAACTCCGCCATCGTGCAATCGTACCCGCATAACGCCAGCGTTCGCCGCCTGACGAAGGAAGAGAAAGAAGCCAGACGCGCAGAACTTACCGAGCGGTATCCGACTGAGGGGAGCTATTCCTCATCGACCCTCAAGCGCAACAAGAAAAGTCTCGCCAAGGCAATGGCCAAACTCGATACAGAGACCACAAACGTCGCGAGCTATGACGCAGAAGGCAGTATTTGGCTGGCCAACGATGCCCAGTTCCTGCGCGAGGAAGTGACCGGAGCACCCCCCCTGTTGGTAGATATGATCATCAAGGACTTAACTGGCGAATACGCCCTTCCCGCTGTTGCCGAAGGGGAGAAGCGTAAGGTACCAACCGAGCCGCAGGTACTTGAGGAATCAGAAAATGGCATGGTCATTACCCGTCAACCGAACGGCGTACTGTTGTCCAAGCATCGTGATGCGCCTTTGTATACCCTGTTTGGCACCGTATTCTGATGAATAGCCATGCCAACTATGCGCGGGCATTGCTCGCCGGAGTAGTGCTGGGCCTGACCGCCTGCACTACTCAGGGGAGCAATACGGTAATCGGAAGCGGTCCGTTGCCATTGGTTGAGCCATCTACGACAGAAATCGATGCGGAAAAGGCCGGCTGCCCAGCGACTATTTCCATTGTCGACAGCAGCACCAAGGCGATCCCGCTGAATGAGCTCGACGAGGACCTGGTGCGCCTTGCCGCTGAGCAGGTACTCGCTGACCTCGGCCCGGAAATTGTCCGGGATGAGCAGGGTATCGAAAGCGAGATGCATATAGATATCAAACGTGCTTATGTACATGGGCTCGCAACCTCAAAATCTGCAGTTGTCGTACTCTCGGTCAGCAGCAAGGACTCACAAGAGTCCACTTTTTACCGTGGCAGATCGGTTGGCGTGAACTGGGCCGGCTCTTCCGGTGAATTTACCAATTCAATCAGAAGAGCGATGCGCGAGGCACTCAAGCCCCTTACGTATCAGCTTTCGAGAAACTGCGCCGCGTAAAAAGCTGCAGGTTTCTGCCATAAAATATTCCCGGCCCTGCCGGGAATATTTTTTTCAAAACCAGCCAACCGATGAGGCCCAACCGATGCCACTGACCCCGTTTCACCTCGCCATTCAGGTCCGCGATATTGATGAAGCGCGGGATTTCTATGGCAACAAGATGGGACTGGCGGAAGGCCGTAGTTCCGAACAGTGGATTGACTGGAACCTGTTTGGCCACCAGCTGGTGACCCACCTGAACCCCTCTATTGGCAAAGACGGCAAGGTACCGGCGATTGCCAATCACGTAGACGGCCACGGTGTGCCAGTGCCGCACTTCGGCGTGATCATGGACTTCGGTGACTGGGAACTGTTTGCCCAGCGGGCACGTGGTTTTGTAGAAGAGTTTGTTATCGAACCCTATGTACGCTTCGCCGGCCAGTCCGGTGAACAGGGTACGCTGTTCTTTATGGATCCCAGTGGCAATGCACTGGAGTTCAAAGGCTTCCGCGATATTGAGCGCGAGCTGTTTGCCAGCTAAGTAGCACTGAACGTCTGACGATCCAAGGCTAGCGCTTCACGGGAATCGGCCACAGTAGACGGGTATGGGCCTTGTACTGCTGGTAGCCCGGCTCCTGGCCCCAGCGCGCATCTGCGCGCTGTTCCAGCATGGGCACACCGCTGATATAGCGCAGCAATACGTAAACAAATACCGGTGAAATCAGAGCCAACCACTGACTGCCCTGCAGCACCGGGACCGCAATCAGGGCAACACCGGTCCACAGTAAAATCTCACCGGCATAGTTGGGGTGTCGCGACCAGGACCACAGCCCTTCATTGATGAACTGTCCACGATTTTTGGGGTTCGCCTTGAAGCGGGATTTTTGTGTATCGGCGGTTACCTCAATAGCCATCCCCAGCACCCACAGCGCCGTGCCGGCTGCGGCCCAGATGCCCAGTGGCTGTGTATTTTCACTGGTCAGCACCACCAGCGCACAGGCAGCGGTCAGACTGACCCATAGCCCCTGCAGAGTCCACACCATCAGGAAACGAATAAACGACGGCTTGATTGCGTCGAAGCGACCGTCTTTGCCATCTTTATGAATACGGGTGAACAAGAATGATCCCAGGCGCAGGGCCCACAAGCTGACCAGTACCGCTACCAGCACTCCACGTACAGACACCTGTGGATTCAGCAACAACGGCAGCAACACAACACTGAGGTAACTCAGGCTACCGGTGAGGTCAAAAAACTTTTCCGTCTGCGCCAGGTAGGAGGGAATAAAGACCAGCCACTGAATGACAAAGGCGAGTGCAAACATCCACATCACCAGCGGCACGCCGGCCACGACAACGCTATGGGAAGACAGCGCGATTGCCAGGCCTACGGCCAGTGCAACAATGACCGGTAATGCCACTGCGGAAACTTTTTCTGCCTTGTTCATAACGCTCCCTAATCAATCGTGTCCGTCTGCAGGCTGTTACTCCAGCACGATCAAATTAGATCACTCATTGAACCCGCAGACACATTGAGAATAGAAGTTTCAGGCGGATTCCGCCTCACGCAGTTTTCGCCGCTGCTTCATCCAGGTGGACTGCTGCTTGAGTACCCGTTTGCTGGCCTCGAAGACGGACAGGTCACGATCCGGCTTACCCTGCTGCCCAATGGCCTCGAGCTGACTATAAAACCAGTACTGCAACGAGAAACCAGATAGGGAACGCATCACACTGCCGCGGTTGAGAAATTGCAGCCAGCTCGGCAGCAGCGCGACGGTATCTTCAAAACGCTCCAGGGTTTCCTCGCCAGCCAACAGGCGGGCGGGCGCATCCGGCACCACGCACAGGGGGCGGCCCAGGCCTATCATGTCCGCCGCGCCGCTGGCAATCGCATGCTCCATAACCGCGCGCTGCCGGAAACCACCGGTGACCATCAGCGGGATCGTGATTTTTTCCTGCATCGCCATGGCGAATTCGACAAAGTAGGCTTCCCGCTGTGCGGTGGATTCCGCTACATTTTGTTTTTCCTCAGCCTCGATTCCCTGAATACCCAGCAGCTTGGGTTGCTCATAAGTACCGCCGGAAATTTCGATCAGATCGACGCCCGCCTGCTCCAACCACTGGGCTACCTGCAGACTCTCTTCGAAGGCGAAGCCGCCTTTCTGGAAGTCGGCACTATTGAGCTTAACCGCCAAAGGCACTGACGAACCAATCGCGCTACGTACCGCGGAGATAATTTCCAGTAAAAAACGCGCGCGATTTTCCAGCGAACCGCCATAGTGATCTTTGCGCACATTACTGCGCGGGCTGAGGAACTGGGACACGAGATACCCATGGGCAGCGTGCACCTGCACGCCGGTAAAGCCCGCCTCGCTGACCGCTTTTGCCGCCGAGGCAAAGCGTCGTACGATTTCTTCAATCTCTGCAGTGGTGAGGGGCTCGGGCTGTCCGAACTGGCCACCGGGTAGATTGACCTTGATCGCCGAAGGTGCCCTGGGTGTGGGATTCACGAGCTTCTGGGTCTGGCGACCCGCGTGACTCAGCTGTGCCCAGAAGTGATTGCCGTTACGGGTCGCCGCCGCAGCCCATTCGGCCAGTGCGACGCCCATCGCGGCATCGGGTTCACGATCGAGAATCACATTGCCGGGGCGTTCCAGATGATCACCATCTACCTGAATGTTGCCCGACAGCAACAGGCCAGCGCCGCCATCGGACCAGACGCCATAGAGTCGCGCCAGCTCTGGCGTGGGCAAACCGTCCGGTCTCGCCAGTCCTTCGGTCATGGCGGCCTTGCACAGGCGATTGGGGATCACCGCCCCGCAGGGCAGGGTCAACGGCTGGGACAGGCAATTGTTCACTGTTGAGACTCCGGGGTTATTCAGGATCCACTGGCTCATGCTGCCACGTCTATGGCGCGGTGCAACCGTTTCGGGTTGCTATTGATCATCCGCCGGCCGCACGATGGCTCGGCACACAGTGTTCAACACAGCCATTTCACCCAGCGACTGCGAGCCTGCCGTATCGGCCGGACCGATAGGGCCCTGCACGAAAGACCGCGACCCCATGGGTAAACTGGCAACAAGGTTATTACTTACTTACGGTGCAGCACCCATGAAAGTTCACACCCCGCTTCGCGCCCTGCTCCCGGCCCTGCTCTGGCTTTCCGCCTGCTCTGAAGTCATCGAACCACCGAAGAGCAATCGTGCGGATGTCGATTCCTTTCCGCCCATCACTATTGCGGCAGACGACAAACCCTATAAGTTTAAGGAGGGCGAGGGTGCCTACCGGGTGCACTTCAACTACACCGGCGACAACTGGACCCATGCGGATGTTGCGGCGATTCGCGTCGATACGGACAAGCCCATCGCCATTCTGCCCATGCAGTACACGGCGCCTGGCGGCATGATGCATGGAGCGGTGGTCAACGAGAAACCCACCGGACAGCAGTGGAACCTGATCACCCAGGAAGAGATGGCGATTCGCCTGCGCGAGCGCGGCTTTGTGGTGTTTACCCCCACCATTACCCAGTACGGTGAAGATCTGCCCGGCTATCAGGCCTTCGAGCATTTCATCGCGGGCCTGCATAAGGGTAATCCCAACGTACAAACCGTCTTGCTCACCGCGGATGCACACAACCCCAATGCGCAGAACCCGCTCCCCGGTGCGCAGATGCTGGTCACCGGTAACAATCCACGCAACGAAGCATGGGAAGCGCTGATCCAGCGCCATATCGCTCCGTTTTATCAACAGGTCGGCCTGGGTAACCGCGGTGCGCGCGTACGCGGTGGTGCGTCGGATCAGGAAGGCTCTTCACTCGCCTGGCATCCGTTGATCGAACGCGCGGCAGAGTACGGCCCTACTGTGTCCATCCTGGAAGTCTCCCGCGCAATCGACATTGTGGAACAAGCGGGCTCGATCGAGGCCGGCCGTGAGTGGGCAGCGCCATTGTTTGATGCGCTTGCAGATGCGATGCAGGAGTGGGCTACCAGTCAAGCTCAAAACTCAGTGGCGAAAAAAACATTCGACGCCAAATAAATGCGAACCACCGCAGGCCAGAGAGGTTCGGTTTTCCACATGATGATCCATTGATACAGTGGTCAGGTTTTTGCCTAAAACGGATCACCAGTAAGCGATAATAATCAGGGAATGATAGCCATGTTTTCAGTATCTCGCAGAAGGGTTGTACTCACCGCAAGCGTCGCCCTTCTCTCATTGCTCGCCAGCATCGCCTCTGCTGGCAATATCAAACCGGATGTCAAACAACTGGACCTGTATTTTGATGCCCTCGAGCAGAACCAGCGCTGGCAAGGCTCGGTGGCTCTCCTGGTGGATGGCAAGCTGGCCTATCAGCGTGACCTGACACTAGCTCAATCCGGTGATACTTCACCAACCTATCGGGTGGGTTCAATTTCCAAGAGCCTTGTCAGTACGCTGGTTATGCAACAGGTCGAAGCTGGAAACCTGTCCCTGGATGCCACCCTCGACAGCTGGTATCCGAAGATCCGCAATGCAGACAAAATTACGATCACCCAGTTACTGAACCACCGCAGTGGCATTGCCAACTATACGGATCAGGCAACATATCTTCAGCAGAGCAAATCTGCCACCTCTCACCAGCAGATGCTGGACTTGTTCCAGTCCCTTGCCAGTGAGTTTGAGCCAGGCAGCGAACACCGCTACAGCAATACCAATTATTATTTGCTCGCCCTGGTACTGGAAAAGGTGTCCGGCAGCGCTTATGCAGATCTGATCCAAAGCAATATCGTAAAGCCAGGTAAGCTCGAGCAGCTTCAGGCCAGCGGCCCGACTACACCATCGTTAATCTGGAGTGATCGCTGGCAAGAGATGCCGATCACAGATGCAAGCTGGACATTCGGTGCCGGAGACATCACTGCATCAGCTAGGGATATTGCGCACTTTTATCACAGCTTGCTCAATGCAAAGCTACTTTCTCAGGCGAGTATCGAGGCGATGAAACCTGTAGAGGACAACTATGGATTTGGCCTTATTTCAATTCCTTACAATGATCGCATAGGTTTTGGGCATGGCGGTCGGATTGACAACTTTAACGCAAGCGCAGCCTACTTCCCGGATGGAGCGGTAACAATCACCGTGTTGGAAAACGGTAGCCGTTCGATCATCAACAATGATGTGGTCATTGCGATGCTGGCGGCCGCCTACGGGGATCCAATTCAGATCCCCCAGTTCGCAACGGAAGAAGAGATCGCCAATGCATCGGCTTTGATCGATAGATACACCGGCCTCTACACCAGTGATGAGTTCCCTCTGGATCTGACACTGTTCATCGAAAACAGGCAGCTGTTCGGTCAGGCAACCGGCCAGGGCCCCTTCCCTCTGACACCAATGAGCGATACAGACTTTGAGTTTCCCGCTGCGGGCATTGTGATTCGTTTTTCTGAAAATGCACTGCTACTGGAGCAGGGCCCTATCAAGGTTAACTTCGAGCGAAAAAGCGACTGAACTAACTGCCGACAGTGATACCCCGATCAGCAAACTCGCTGATCGGGAGCAGTTTTAGCGACCGTACAATGCCCGGCGAAGTGCAATCAGCAACGGCGGGATCAGTAACCAGCCGAGCTCCCAAATCAGCGGACTGATAAAAGCCAGGCCGATGGTCAGCAATGCCGTCAGCGGTTCAATGCTTGAGTTTCTCGCTACCTGATGTTTTTGTTTCTCGTCCAATGCCGGGTTGGCATAGCCTTTCCGGCACGCATATTTCCACCCTGCCAGACCGATCACTCCGGCCATTGCCAGGCAAACACTTTGCCCCACCGTGGAAGAGACGCTGGTCAGGTCGGGATCGGCGATGGCGAAAAACAGATAGAGCCCGACCACCACCAGCTGTAACAGGACCAATGAGGTATGCAGGCCATCGGAGCGCTCTACCGGGCCGAGTAATTTATGCGTCAGATTCCAGTTCACCAGCGTCAGGCCGACGGCAATCACGAGTCGCAGTAATAACTGTGGATCCTCCACCAGCAAACTGAACAGGCCGTAAGGTTTTTCGACCCAGGCCATGTCCTCAGTGGGCGGCAGGTACATGATGAAATTAACGAACAGAACGGCATAGGCGACGTCCAGGAAGGTTTCGAGTCGTCTGAGTCGACAGCGCTGGATCGATACCTGTGCAACGTCTGTAGTAGCCATCCGGGAGACTCCATCTTCTAGAGTCTTCCAGACTAGCAGTTAGGGCGGGATGGAAGGTGGTGACGCCCGAATAGAGACGACAGGAGAAGCTTGCGCTCTATTCGGGCAGAACAACCCTACGCTTTGGTCAGCGTGTCAGCTGCACATTGTCGACTTGTAGTACTACACCGTTCTGGTTTCCCACGCCGGGTGAAATCACAAACGGGGTATTAACTTGTGTAAGGTTCAGTCCGCCATTTTCCAGTTCCATCAGCGGAATCTGGTAGTGGGTCCAGGTGTCTTTTACCGGGTAGGCGAGTAGATAATCGCCGGACGTACACGGCCAGGTACAGTCGGCACGAAATACCAGCGAGGCGGCAAAGCTGTCCGCGGGTTCGGTCACCAGTTTCAGGTCAAATTCCACATAGGTATAGCCGCTCAGATCGTGCCCGGTGGGCGACTGGAAAAAGCCAATCCCGTCATCAGTCGCGTAGCTGAGCTGCCCGACCGTACCGTAATTCCCACCGACATCCAGTGTCTCAACTTCTACGCTGCCGGTGCCTGCGTAGGTACCCCAGGCGTAGGGGGCCTGCGCCGCACCATCAAAAATCAGCAGGGTGTTACCGCTGTCGTCCGGTGCGGTGGGAGGTGTGTGGCCCGGGTTCTGCTCATAGTCGTTGTCGCGGGTCGCGCAACCAGCTCCGGTGTCACGATCTTCCGTACACTGGTAAACGCGCACGAAGTCGACCTGCATCTCCTGCGGGAAAGCACTCTCGTCAATGCCGGTATCGTTGACGTTGGCCGCCCAATTGCCACCGACAGCCAGGTTCATGATCAGGTGGAAGTGCTCGTTGAAAGGTGCATCCGGATCATCCAGCGCCGCAGAGGAATACCAGCCATCACTGGTCTGGGTCGCATAATGGTCGCCATCGACATACCAGCGGATTTCACCCTGCTCCCACTCGATTGCATAGGTATGGAAATCGTCTGCCGGATTGGCGCCGCCGGGGAGGCGATACTCAACACCGGAATAAACGTTGCCCGGCCAGGGACCACCATAGTGCAGGGTGCCATGCACGCGGTCTTCACCGCCTACCTTGAGGTTGACCGCCTCCACGATATCGATTTCGCCGGAGCTGGCCCAGGCACCGTGCACCCAGTCACTGGGCAGCATCCAGATGGCCGGCCAGGTGCCCTGCCCCTGGGGCATCTTTGCGCGAATTTCAAAGCGACCATAAGTCCAGTCGCCTTTGTCGAGTGAGCGCAAGCGCGCCGAACTGTAGGTACCGCTACCGCTGGTGTCATTGGGATCGTAGCCATCCTGCCCTTCCGCAACGGCCGGGCCAGTCAGGTCCTCGCGAATGGCCTTGATGTGCAGCAGGCCGTCAGCGACCCAGGAATTCGCAGCACTGTCGACATAACACTGGGCTTCGTTGTTACCGCCACCCCAGCAGTTGCGTTCATGGGACCAGCGGTCGGTATCGATGGAATCGCCATCGAATTCATCGGACCACACCAGGCAATAGCCACTCGCCTGCGGATCTTCCTGACACCAGTCGGGCGCATCAGGTACCGGATCTGGATCCGGTACAACCGCCACCTCATCATTGGCAGAACCACCGCCGGAACCGCCACCACAGGCCGTCAGGGAAAGGGCCAACAATGTGCCCGCAAACAACATCCATCTTTTTTGGTCTTTATCCGTCATTCTCTCTTCCATTTTTGTGTTGTCGTTATTGTTGTTATTGATCGCCGCAGACTGGACTTCTCTATTCGTCATAGGTCAGGCCGAATCCAAAGGGAAACAGCGGATCATAATTTTCGTCGCCTTTATTCATCGGTATCTGATCAAGATGTTTCGGCCAGGTTACCGGTAGCTTGCCGACCGCCGGCCGATCACCGAAGAGAACATCTGCCACGCCGGCACCCTCGCTGCCTGGCAACCAGGCCGCGACCGCAGCCTGCCAATGGGGTATCTCATCGGCGATCATCAGCGGACGACCGGAGACCACCAATACAACCATCGGCACCCCGCTGGCCTTTACGCGCTTGAGCATTGCGATCTGCTGTTCAGGCAAAGTGATGGGCAGACATTTCTCACAGGGTGCTGGACGGTAATCACCCATGCCTTCGGCATAGGGCTCCTCGCCGACAACGACCACGGCCACGTCGTGCCCTTCGGCCCCTTCACCCGCTGCGCTGTAGGTCACTTCACCAGTGGCGGCCTGCTGGATGCCCTCGAGAATGCTGGTGCCGCGAGTAATGGGGCCGCGCTTGCCCTGCCATTCGATAGTCCAACCACCGGACTGCAGGCCAATGTCGTTGGCGTGATCACCGGCAACAAAGACTTTCGCCTGTTTATCCAGCGGCAGCAGGTTGTTCTGATTTTTTAGCAGGACCTGGGATTCCGCCACAGCCTGACGTGCCAGTGCGCGGTGGTCCGGGTGGCCAATCAAACTGTCGGCTTCAGGAGAACTCGCCAGCGGTGCAATCGGCTGATCCATCAGGCCCGCACGATATTTGATGGTGAGGATGCGGGTTACCGCATCATCGATGCGACTCATGGGTACTTCACCGGCTTCCACGGCCGCGGTCAGGTCGGTAATAAATTCACGCCATTTTTCCGGCTCCATGACCATGTCGAGACCGGCATTGATAGAACGCACCACTCGTTCGCGATTGGTCTCCGCGGGGATTTCACTCAGCGCGGACCAGTCGGAAATGGTAAAGCCATCAAAGCCGAGCTCTTCCTTCAGGGTATCGGTCACCAGGCCTTTGTGTTCATGCAGCTTGGTGCCGTTGACGCTGCTGTAGGACACCATCACGGTGCCGACATCGGCACTTAACGCCGGTAGGTAGGGCGCAATATGCAGACGACGCAAGTCTTCTGCACTGAGCTGTGTATCACCGCGGTCAATGGCATAGCCCTCATCGCCGGTGCCATAAGTGGTGCCGCCATCAGCGACCCAGTGTTTGGCGGTGGCGACAATCTTGTTGGACTTGAGGGTGTCGCCATCGAGACTGTTGCCTTGCAAGCCCTCTACAAACGGACCGGCGAACGAGGCAACCAGTTCCGGATCTTCGCCAAAACATTCATAGGCGCGGCCCCAGCGATCATCCCTGGCTACGCACAGGGTCGGTGCAAAGGTCCAGTGAATACCGGTTGCGGCGACTTCCTTTGCCGTGGCCGCAGCAATGTCACCGACGAGCTGCGGATTGCGGGTTGCACCCAGCCCGACGTTGTGCGGGAAAATCGTCGCGTCTTTGACATTGCTGTGGCCATGTACCGCATCGGTGCCATAAATAATCGGAATGCCCAGTCGGGTCTCACTGGCCGCCTGCTGGTAATCGCCAATCATTTCTACCCAGTCGCTGCGGCGGTTTTCGCCAGGGATGGATCCGCCCCCGTTGAGAATCGAACCGAGAAAATAGGTTTTTACGTCCTCGGGCGTTGCAAACTTGCGCTCCGCCTGGGTCATCTGCCCGACCTTTTCCGCCAGCGTCATCTGGCTGACCAGCGCAGCCACCTTCTCCTCGACGGAGCGATTATCTTCCATCGCCTCTTGAGCAGGGGTTTGCGTGCTGTCGACAACCGAGGAAGCCGGTTGTTGATCCGCCAGGAAAAAGACGCCAGCAGAAACCAGCGCGAGCGCAGATAGCCCCAACAGGGCCGATTGGGTTTTATTCACGATTCTCTCCACGCGATGCGTCGCGCTGTTATTGTTTAGTCTTCGTTATCGAGCGCAGCAATTTTTCTCTGCGTTGCAACCGCGAGGTCACGCACGTATTGCAGCAATGTGGACGAGTGAAGGGAGACATCCATGTTCGCGGGAACAGGTTCGACCAGCCAGTAAGTGCGCCAGTCGAGAGACGCACCCCTGGCAAGTGGCCGCGCAGCACTCTGCACTTCCAGTTCCAGATACGGGTGTCGGTCACTCAGATAGAGTTCGATATCGCCCTCGTTGGTGGCCATCTGCTCGACAGCCACCGGAGGATAGAGTTTGAGGTACAGGTGCGCCGCATCCACATACGCCAGCCACCCCTCACTGCCATTGGCGATCACCTTGCCTTCACGTAAAGGCGCAGCGGGATCAAGCGGCAACCACAGCACATCATTCTCAACGCTTACGTCCATGCTTCCACGGACGATTTCGACGCTGCCTTTGGTAACCGGTGCAAACGCAATACCACGGTTGGCAACGCGACTAATCTGCCAGGCAGCAAGTTCCGGAAAATCCTGATCAGCAGTAACGCGGTAGTCGAGTTGCAGTAGTCGGTCGCCAGCGAAACGAATAGATTTTTCCACCGTAGCGCCCGCGCCGGAGTCACTGGCCATACGCACGGACCGGGGCGTCTGCTCCAGCAACTGATAGGCCGCGGAATCATGCGCAACTACGGGCGGCCATTCCCAGATCGCCTGCGGGCTCAGCCAGAACGTGGACCCGAAATTATTCGCGTCGACCTCAGGACCACTGAGGAACTGATGCTCGCCCAGCCACAAACCCGTCAGACGTCCGCCATATTGTGGGTCGACCGATACCGCCAGCTCTCCCTGGCGGAGGGTCAGTTCGTGCCCGTTTTCTGCTGGCGGGCTGGCGCGTTCACAGCCAGCCACACCCAACAGCGCCGTCCCGATAATCGCTACCGTCGCGACGCTAATACGCCACGACCTGTTTGTGGCGTTCATCGAGTTAGCCTTCGCAAGTAATGGCAGCGTTGGCGGCCACACCCGGTACGTATTTAACGTTGGCAACGGACAGCTGCAGCGCACCCTCACTGGCAAAACCGATGGCGCTGGAGACGCGACTGAAGTCTGCGCCTTTCTCGGCGAAGCACTGCAGGTCGATGGAGATGTTCGACCAGTTACCCGGCTCCAGTTCGGCGAGTGCTGACTGCAGCGGCAGCTCTGCGACACAGTCTTCACCACAGTCGATACGAGCGCTTACCGGCAGTTCCGGTTTGCGGTCGACACGCACATCGAAGGTCAGTGCCGCGCCCTCTTTGATGTAGCGGCTCAGGTCCTGCGGCTGTTCTGCACCCAGTTGTACGGTACCCGGACGCAGGCCCTTAAACTCGAGCAGGCGCGCATCTTCCTGCGACTCCATATCGATAGAGGCAACGGTAATGTTTTCGTCGGCACCGCTGGTCGCGCGGTTACCGGTGACAGCCACCAGCCCTTCGGCGTCGGCGATAAACAGATCCCAAGGCGCACGCGGACGCGACACCATCAGCCAGGCATCTTCCAGCGCGCCGTCGGCGTAGGTCTCACCGTCTTCGGTGAGGGTATTGCTTACGATGGACTCGTCAGCGGCAGCCAGGCCATAGCCCAGCTCGAACAGCGGCTCGTAGCCAGCGTGATACGGATTCAGGACCGCCTGATGCACATACTCCGGCCAGCTGAACGGCAGGGTCCCGGTGAAGTCATGCTGTACGGCGCCATCGGCGTCGGTAAACAGTACATCCGCAACACCGGCGCCTTCAGAGCCCGGCAGCCAGGCTGCCACAAACGCATCGGAGGCATTCAGCTCCTTGTTCACCCACAGCGGACGACCGGACAGGAACACGCTGACCACAGGCACCCCTTCGGCACGCAGCTTCTTCAGCAGCGCCAGGTCTTTCTTGCTACCGAGCTGATATTCGATGCTGGCAAGGTCGCCATGCCATTCGGCATAGGGCTCTTCACCGAACACGACAATCGCGACGTCTGGCTTGTCGGCATCCGCAAAGGTGTCGGCATCAAACTCGCCTTTTTCACTGAGTACCACTGTGCCGCCTGCAGCGCTGACCGCGGACTCGATACCTTCAAAGATCGAAGTGGCACCGGGGAAATCTTCGCGGGTGTTACCAGTGCCCTGCCAGGAAATGGTCCAGCCACCGGACTGCTTGGACAGGTTATCGGCACCATCACCGGCGACGAGGATATTCTGACCGGGCTTGAGCGGCAGCAACTTGTCGTTGTTTTTCAGCAGCACCAACGACTTGCGCACGGCTTCGCGCGCCAGCGCACGATGGTCGTCATTACCGAGGATGCCATCTTTGCCCGCCAGCGGTCGCTCATGCTCAAACAGGCCCGCACGGATTTTCACGCGCAGTACGCGACGCACGGCGTCTTCGAGACGCTCCGGCAGGATCTCACCACTCTTGGCCTGGGCGAGGGTGTTTTTGTACAGCTTTTTCCAGTCGGACGGAACCATAAACATATCGAGGCCGGCGTTGATCGCGGCTGCACAGCTGTCGACCGTACAACCCGGGACAAAGCGGTGTCCGTTCCAGTCACCAACGACAAAACCATCGAAGCCAAGGCGCTCTTTCAAAACGTCATTGAGCAGATACTTGTGGCCGTGCAGACGGTCACCGTTCCAGCTGTTGAAGGAAGCCATCACCGTCTGCACGCCGGCCGGCAACGCACTCAGGTATCCGGCAGCGTGGACTTCGGCCAATTCTTTTTCCGGTACCCGGTTGTCGCCGCGGTCGATACCGCGCTCGGTTCCGCCATCACCCACAAAGTGCTTGGCAGTCGCCACCAGGTTTTCGCCACGCAGGAAATCCCCATCGGTCTTTTCACCCTGCAGGCCTTTTACCATGGCTTCGGCATAGGCTTTTACAATGGCGGGGTCTTCGGAATAGCTCTCGTAGGTACGGCCCCAGCGATCATCGCGCACAACGGCGATGGTGGGCGCAAAGGTCCAGTCAACACCGGTGACCGCCACTTCACGGGCAGTGGCTTCACCAATTCGGCGGATCAGTTCGGGATCGCGTGCGGCACCCAGGCCAATGTTATGCGGGAACAGCGTGGCACCAACGATATTGTTGTGGCCATGCACCGCGTCGCTGCCCCAAATAATCGGAATGGCAACGCCGCCATCACTGGTATCCATGGAAGCGGCGAAAAACGCCTCTGACAGCGCCAGCCAGTCCTGCGGGGTAGAGAACTTGTTGTTGTTCGGATAAGTACCGCCGCCGTTCAGTACGGAACCAATGTGATATTTCTTCACATCTTCCGGCGTGATGTATTTGATCTCAGCCTGAATCAGCTGACCGACCTTTTCTTCCATCGACATCTGCGCCATCAACTCGGTGATCCGCGCTTCGAGATCCGGGTCGACCGCGAGGGCCGGAGCGATTTCAGGCCACACAGAGATATCCGTGGCCTGAGCAGTTGCAGTGGTTTCAGACTCTGACGACATGGCAGTCTCGGACTCCTGAACCTCGCGCTCGCAGCCCGCGAGCATAGCGCTGCAAATCAGCACGCTGGCGGTCACCTTGTTAGTCAATTTCATCATCTCTCTCCTGATTTTTATCTTTCTCGGCCGAGGTACGCCGCAGCCCCGCTGAGGGCTGGAAACGGATGGCGTACCAGATAGACCGGCAGGTTATTCAAGTAGTCGGACATCACGCCCTTGGCGCACATCCGCTGTTCAAACTGGCTTTCACGCAAGAGCGGCTCAACGCGCGGCAGAATGCCACCACCCAGGTACACGCCGCCGCGCGCCCCCAACTTCAGGACCACATCACCACAAAAACTGCCCAGCAAATCACAGAACATCAAGATGGTATCCTGCGCGAGACGGTGGCGCCCACCCAGCGCCGCCACGCTGATATCGGCGGCAGAATCTCCTGCCGGCGCCTGGTCACGCACTGCGGCAAGCCCGCGGTGGATATTTTCGATCCCGCGACCGCTCAGTAGATGCTCGGCGGAAACATGCTCGAAGTCGCGACGCAGGAACTGCAGCAACGCAAACTCCTCGTCGGTTACCGGTGCAAGGGCAGAGTGGCCACCCTCTCCGGGCAGTGCCTGCCAGCCTTCACCCTCTGGCAGCAGACCGCAGACGCCCAAGCCTGTGCCGGGGCCCACCACGGCGCGTGGCGCACTCTCGGCCACTTCAGAATCCGTCCAGGACGCAGAGCCCAATCGGGTCATATAAGCGGGATCGAGTACCGGGCAGCTGAGTGCCAGTGCGGCAAAGTCGTTGATGACCTCGAAGCGGTTATAGCCGAAGGTCGCGCCCACCTTGCGCTTGGAAAACTCCCACGACAGGTTGGTCACGGAGACCGTATCACCCTCGGTGGGACCGGCAATCGCAACACAGGCGTCTCGCACCGCCGCACGCTTACTCTCTGCCAGGCCGTCCAGATAGGCGCCGACCGCCTGCTCAATGGAGCCGTACTCCGCACAGGACAAGGTTTGGATATCTTCCACGCGCCCCGCGCCACTGGCTGCAGCAAGGCCAAAGCGCGCATTGGTGCCGCCGATATCGGCGACGAGGTGCCAGTGGGGATGATCTGATCCGGTTTCCTGCAGGTGCATCGATTACTCCATCTGTTGCTCGCCTTGCAGCATCCTCATAGGAAAGCCATCCCAGCTAGGTCGAGCCAATTCTCTGCGCCGCATTTTTCGGTCGCAAAGATTCGAAATTCAATCAGCCTGACAAAATGCAATATCAGGCACAAGGGAACAACAGAACCCCGCTCAATTGTCGGCAGGAGGGATTAATTTTTGGCTAAGCGGGAAGCGCGCTCAGACTGCGCGATACACCCAGGCAAGATGCCCCCGTCATGCGACCCTGTTGCGAAGCAAAGGAGAAAAAGCACCGTAATAAACGATGTAGCAATAGCACAATAGAGGTACACAGAAAGACCACTGTATCCCGGCCGCATCGGCGAGCATTCCCTGCATCAACGGGACAACGGCCCCGCCAACAATTGCCATACACAGCACGCCGGAGCCCTGACTGGCAAAACGCCCGAGCCCACCCAATGCGAGACTGAAAATGGTTGGGAACATAATGGAGTTGCACAAACCAACCGCAAGAATCGCCCATACGGCAACCATGCCACTCGAAAGCATGGCTACAGTGATTAATACAGTGGCAAAAAATCCGCAGACAGCGAGCAGTACTCCTGCACGAACATAGCGCAGTAATGCCGCACCGATGAAGCGACCGACCATAGCGCCAGCCCAATAGTAAGAAACATAGCGCGCAGCGACAGCCGCCTCCATATTCGCAACGCTAGGCTCACCAAAGAAGTTCACCAGGAAACTGCCGATCGCGACTTCCGCGCCCACATAGACAAAAATGCCTACCGCACCCAGAGTGAGACGCGGGAAACGCAGAATCTGGAATCGACCTGAAACTTCACCATCCACGCCTTCATCTGGCTCTGCCTGCTCCCTGACCGTCGGCAGTCGCACCCAGGCAAAAAATGCCACCATTACCAGCAGTACAACCGCCAGCCAGAAATAGGGCTTTTCTACCAGCGCAGCCTCATGGGCCCTGAATGCCAGTAAACCGGCTTCGGTGGAAACATCAGGGCCGATATAGACCGCAGAAAAGATGACGAGACTACCGAATACCGGCGCAAGCGTTGTGCCCAGAGAGTTGAATGCCTGAGTCATGTTCAGACGACTGGGGGCTGTTCGGCTATCACCGAGCGCAATCACATACGGGTTGGCGGAAACCTGTAGAACAGTGATGCCCGCCGCGAGGATGAACAGACCAAACAGGAAGATCGCATATACCTGCATTCGTGCCGCCGGGATAAAGACCAGACATCCGGCGCAGGCGATCAGCAAACCCAGCACCAGACCAAGTTGGTATCCCACACGCTTGATCAGCATTCCCGCGGGAATGGACACGATGAAATAGGCTGCGAAGAAGCTAATCTGGACGAAGCTCGCGCCAGTGTAGCTCAGATCAAAAACGTTCTTTAAATGGGGAACAAGAATATCGTTGAGACTGGTGATAAATCCCCAGATGAAAAACAGGGACGTGAGCACGACCAGACTGATGCGCGGGCTCACCGCCGCCGCGCCAGTATTGGGTACCCCTGCAGCGACTGCTGCCTGGCCTGTCTCTGCTACAAACTCTTTCATGGGTGATTCGCCAGCCCTGCTGGTCGTATTATTCTCGCCAGATCGATCCGGCACATCCCGACATCTGGCTTCGGCATCACGAAACTCGTAACCCGAAATCCGTCAATCCTACCTCTCCGCCAAGCCAAACCTCCAGTGAGCGCCTGGGCTTGCACGTATTTTGCCCGACAATAGCACAGCCGCCCGGTAGCAGCAGAGCCGTAGCCGGCAACGCTCACGATAAACGGGACTGAATGCACGGCGGACAGGATGATCGGGGCAGAGCCCGGCTCCCCCGCGCACCACGCCGCGCGTAAAGTTTGACCAATGTAGACGGGACGGTCCGAAAGCACGATAACCCGGACATCTGGTCATACGGGTTGCTAGCCTAACTTTTCGCCAGCCGTTAGTATCATGACAATACCGCGCTACAACATAATCACAGCGGTCAGAACGATGATACAAGCGATGACACTCGGCAGATGATGCCGTCCAGCACCCAACCTTACCCCAGCGATTCCGCGGACCTTCAATCGCCGCGGTGGTTCTGGAAATTACAGCTCATATGTTGGCTGGGGATCGTTGCGACCACCTTTCTCTCCCTCGGTTTCTGGGATTCCACCGCAGAGTGGCCACACTTTGAGCCTTTCAACACCATGTTCCAATGTGGTGTCGGATTCCTGCTCTCCCTGTTGCTCAAGCCTATTTTTGACGTGGCCTGGGAAACGCCGCTGGCATTGAGAACGTTTATCTATCTAGTGGGTGTTGGCATCGTTGCCGGCATCTGGACCCTGGTGAGGATGGAGACCTATATCCACCTGACCGGGGAGCATTCGATATGGTCTGAATTTGCCGGCTGGTACTATGCGTCGCTTTTCGTTTTTTTGTTCTGGAGCGCCCTGTATTGCGGGGTAAAGTATTCTCTTTTGCTGCGCCATGAGCATGACAAGGTACTCGATGCTGCGGCCCTCAGCGAGAGAGAGCAGGTTCGCCGACTGCACGCGGAAGCAGTCGCCAAGGAAGCGCAACTGAAAATGCTGCGCTATCAGCTCAATCCCCATTTCCTGTTCAACACCCTGAACTCCATCAACGCGCTCATCCGCTTCGACCAGTCAAGTGAAGCCCGCGATATGGTGGTGCGTCTGAGCCAGTTCCTGCGTCATTCCCTGACAGAAGACCCGGTCAAGAAAGTTAGCCTGGAACAGGAAATCAGCGCGGTGTTACTGTACCTGGAGATTGAAAAGACGCGCTTCGCCGATCGCCTCAA
Organism: Microbulbifer sp. ABF4_148; assembly: GCF_056158985.1. NCBI lineage: Bacteria > Pseudomonadati > Pseudomonadota > Gammaproteobacteria > Cellvibrionales > Microbulbiferaceae > Microbulbifer > Microbulbifer sp. ABF4_148. The sequence goes on along the minus strand of NZ_JBSWUI010000001.1, from coordinate 930,653 downwards.
GGTCAAGCTGGACATTGAAGAAGGCACGCGTGAAGCGCTCGTTCCGAGCATGCTGCTACAGCCACTCGCCGAGAATGCGGTGAAATATGCAATTGCGCTCAGCGAATCTGGCGGCACGATCAAGATTCGCGCCCGTCATGAGGCGCAACGCCTGCGCCTGCAGATGTGTGACTCAGGCAGCTCCACTGACCGGATCACACGGGACGAGGACAGCCCGGCTTCGACCGGAGTGGGGCTGGCCAATATCCGCGAGCGACTCTCCACTCTGTATGCGGACGAATATGATCTGACCCAAACCCGTAAAGAAAGCGGAGGCATGCTGGTCAGCATCGAGCTGCCCTTTGAGCGCGACAATAATCACGATTTCAGCACTCGCAGCCATAGCCAGCGAGAGGTAATAACATGACAACACTCAAGGTCGTTCTGGTCGATGACGAACCCCTCGCTCTTCGCTTGATGCAAACCATGCTGGAAGACTTGCCCGGCATTGAGATTGTGGCGACCTGCCGCAATGGGCGTGAAGCGTTAAGTGCTGTCGCCCGGCATACTCCCGACCTGTTGTTTCTCGATGTACAGATGCCCGGCATGAATGGCTTTGAGACCGTGCGCAGGCTGCAGGGGGATACGATTCCGCTCGTTATTTTTGCCACCGCCTATGACCACTATGCGATCGAGGCCTTTGAGGTGCATGCTGTCGACTATGTGCTCAAGCCGATTGAGACGGAGCGGCTGCAGCTTGCGGTCGATCGGGCACGCACGCGCATTGCCCAGCAGGTTGCCGGTACGCTGGACGGCCCCAATGGTGATAAAGCGCGCCTGATGGCCTCTCTTGACGCAATGAATCCGGAAAGCAAGGCGCAAGTCAGCCAGGGTACTGAGGGACCGGGAAAGCTAGCGATCAAGGATCGCGGACGCATCATCATGCTGAGCCAGTCAGAAGTAGAGTGGATCGATGCCGCGGGCGACTATATGTGCGTTCATGCGAGTGGCGAAACGCACATCATGCGCAGCACCATGAAGGAACTGCAACAACAACTTTGCGCAACGACCTTCAAACGGGTTCATCGCTCCACGTTAGTGAACCTCAACTATATCGATCAGATCAAAGTACTGACCAAGGGTGAGTATTTACTCACGCTGAAGAGCGGCGCAGAGGTTAAGGTGAGCCGCAACTATCGCCAGCCCATCAAGGACTACCTGGATGCCAGCCGTGGCACGGTGACCTCCTGATTCTGCGGACCAACCACCGCTTTCCCAACTCAGTCTAGACAGCGAGCCACCGGCTCGCTCGTCCGAGCCCAATTCTCCCAGCACGCTATTCCGGACAAAAAAAAGCCCGGCTCAAGGCCGGGCGTCCAAGGGAGATACAAGCTCTCAGTGATCAACCTTATGTCCACGGACTCCGTAGAACATGATGTACAGGTAGCAAAGGATCGGCAGGACAAACGCCAGCTGGATGCCGATGCTGTCCGCGAGCACACCTTGCAGCAGCGGCACCAGTGCACCACCGACAATGGCAAGGCAGAGGATCCCGGAACCCTGGCTGGTGAGTGAGCCGAGGCGTGTCAGCGCCAGGCTGAAGATCGTGGGGAACATGACCGAGTTGCACAGACCTACAGCGAGCACTGCCCACATAGCAACCTTGCCGGTGCCGAGGATAGTCACCATCAGCAGAATGCAGGCACCGAGGGAGCATGCCGCAAGCACCTTGCCCGCCGGGACGGAACGCATGACGACGGCACCGATAAAGCGGCCCACCATCGCACCACCCCAGTACAGGGAGACATAGAAGGCGGCTTCCTTTTCAGTAATTCCGGCAATACTGTCTTCGGACAGGAAGTTGACCAGGAAGCTGCCGATGGCAACTTCTGCACCCACGTACAGGAAAATGGCAATCGCACCGAGCAACAGGTGTGGTTTTGACAGGGCCCGGCCGAAGGCAGCCAGATCACTGACATCAGTCGCTGCCGCATGGCTGTCAATTTTCGGCAGCTTCAGGAAAGCAAAGGTAACGGCAAGCGCCGCGAGTGCAGCCGCCAGAATCAGGTAAGGCAGCTCAACCGCTGAGGCGCGCTCGGCGGCAGACAGCGCTTCGCCGGCCGGCTCAGCCACAGCAAGAATCAGGAACGCACCGAAGAAAGGCGCAACCGTTGTACCCAGGGAGTTGAAGGCTTGGGTCATGGTCAGGCGGCTGGCCGCTGTGCGCTCGTCACCCAATGCAGCAACATAGGGGTTTGCCGATACCTGCAGGACGGTAATCCCCGCAGCCAGCACAAACAAAGCGATCAGGAACAGCGCGTATACCTGGATACGGGCCGCAGGAATGAACATCAGGCAGCCAACAACGGCAATCGACAAGCCCACCACGATGCCTCGCTGGTAGCCGAGACGACTGACCAGCCATCCGGCCGGGAGGGAAACCAGGAAGTAAGCACCGAAGAAGCAAAACTGCACCAGCATCGCCTGGGTGTAGTTCAGATCGAAAACGCCCTTGAGGTGCGGGATCAGAATGTCATTGAGACAGGTGATAAACCCCCACATAAAGAACAGCGAGGTCAGTGCGACCAGCGCAAACTGCTGTGTAGACTCGCCCATGTCAGCCCGGCGCGCCGCAGCTGTATCCATATTGGTTCCGAGTGTTGCCATTTTTATATCCTGAGACTTCTTGGTTTTGTTATCGGCAGCAACGGTCGATATCCCTGAAATCGATCTGCCGGTATTTTGCTAGGATCTGTTTTAACACAGCAATAAACCCGCTTTGCCCCATATACGACAAGCGGGTACAAAACAGGGGCAACAAGGAATTAGCGAAACTCGAAGAAGATATTTGCGGTGAGACGACCGGTGGCGGGAGAGGCACCAATATCCTGTACAGGGTCTACCAGAATTGAGTGCAGCAGATTGCCCGGATAAACAGCAAGCCGATGCTGGCGGTAGTCTATCTGGTGGTATAGCTCATATTGCCCTGACGATTTTGTAGGATATCCGGGTGCCGGCTGACCATGCACGGACTGATATTGATCCGCCTTGGCGAAATAATTGTCTACCCGCTCGTCGCCGATGCGCTCATATCCAGTAGGCTGGTGGCGGAAGAACCCAGTTGCACCGAACGTGCCGGGATTCAGGTAAAGAAGTAGCGCGAAAAAATAACGTTCAGAGGTATCGAAATGTGGAATGCGCTGCAAAGCGGATAATGTTTCCGGCGCACGGGTCACCAGAGAAAAACTTCCCTGAATAGGACGCAATCGCCGATCTGCCGGTATCTGGTAAATTCGATAGAGCTGGCGATACACGCCCTGTAAAATTTCCACAACCGCATCCCGAGGCATCCGCGCACGCATTCCCGGATAGAGCGAATCACGATCAGGGCCAAACTCGGCATTGCTGGCAGCCTGTCGCAGGGCAGCAGTAAACCGGGTGACGCCATCGACAACGACAATGGGCGTTCTCTCTTTGCCAATCACATCGATCGACGTCTGCTGCGGCTCCCGGGCAGGTTCACCTTTTTCCATAGCGCCATACGAGGCCAGCCCACTCATTCGACAGTGGCTTTGCAGTAATGATCGAGGAACTCTACATGATTGGGGAAATTCTCGACCTGCCGTCGCACTTGCATGCGAATATTACCGAGAAAAGCCTCCAGCTCTGCGTCATCCATCAAATCGACGATCGGATGATGTCTTTCCGGCATCATGCCCTGTCCAAGCATGACCTGAATCCAGGAGGCAATACCGAACAGATCTGATTCATACTTAAATAACGTACCGCTTTCCCGGAACATCTGCAGCCGGTGCGTCAGGGAGTCGGGAATCGGCATCGAGCGACAATAACGCCAGAAACCGGTGTCGGTACGATCGGTAACGTGATAGTGCAAGACGATGAAGTCGCGAATATATTCCAGCTCATCCAGCGTCTGGCTATTAAATTCATCGATATCCGCCTGACAAAAACCACGTGATGGAAACAGCTGCATCAATCGCACCACACTGCGCTGGATCAGGTGAATACTGGTTGATTCCAGCGGCTCGATAAATCCGCTTGAGAGACCGATGGCGACGCAGTTCTTGTTCCAGTGTCGGCGCCTGGTTCCGGTGCGGAATGGGATGACACGCGGGTCATTGAGCAACTCCCCCTCCACGTTGTCCAGTAGCTGCGCTCGTGCCTGCTCTTCATCCATGTACTTGCTACAGAAAACAAGTCCGTTGCCTACACGGGTTTGCAGGGGAATTCGCCATTGCCATCCCGCCTCCCTGGCAATGGATCGTGTATAGGGTATCGGGTGATCCACTGATGTGGTCTGTACCGCGACGGCGCGATCACACGGTAGCCAGTGGGTCCAATCATGATAGCCAGTATGCAGCGCCTGCTCGATCAACAGTCCGCGAAAACCGGTGCAATCGATAAACAGGTCACCCTCGACTACCTCACCGCTCTTTAACAGGACGGACTCGATACTTCCAACTTCATGATTGAGATGCACTGCATCGATGATGCCTTCTGTACGCACGACACCGTGTTTCTCTGCGAACCCGCGCAAAAATTTTGCGTACAGCGAGGCATCCATATGGTAGGCATGATTACGATCCTGATTGGGCAGCACCGCAAAACGTCCCTGCCGAGCGGCAAGATGCTCTTTGCAGTAATCGCCAATCTCGAACTCGATTCCTTTATCCAGCCCCTTTCGCCAGAAATGGTGAAACTGTGCAGCCCAGCAGTCTTTGCCAAGGTGCCCGAATGAATGCAAATATTCCTCACCGACATTGCGCCAGTTCTCAAACATAATACCGAGTTTGAACGTTGCATTGGTCGCGGCCATCACTTCCTGCTCGTTCAGGCCAAGCAACTGGTGAAAAATATGCAGGGTCGGTATCGTTGCCTCACCAACGCCAACGGTACCAATTTGATCCGACTCGATCAGCCGAATATCCAAATGCTTGCCGATCAATTTTGACAGCGCGGCCGCTGTCATCCAACCGGCAGTACCACCACCAGCGATCACCACCTTTTTTACTTGTTGGTCCGTGTACACATCGAGCCCCTTTATTGTCTTTTTCACTCGCGAGCAGGTCAGCGTTTTAATCGATTCAGCAGTTCTGCGCGTAGCTGCCGCGCCTGCATCTCGTCCATCGGATGGGCGAGGACACCACGCGCGCGTTCAGCGATATGGTCGGCCGACTTTTCATTGGCATCAAAAACGTAATAATCAAACAGAGACTTCCACGCCTTGCGCTGACTCTCCGGTAAATTCCTGATACCAAGCATTGCATGCATCAATGCATTCATCGGTCGCCCCAGATATGCAGGAGATGTTCGCCACCAATGTGTATACAGCACATTCAGAACGTCGATGCTTTCAACATGGTGCCACCACATGCCTGGCAAAAATAATGCATCTCCCGGACTGAGGTCGGCGACCTGGCCATAGGCAAGCGCCTGGCGAAATTTTGGAAAGCGATCAAAATCTGGCGCAGCCAAGTCAACCAGGCTGATCTCCTGGCCACCTGGCGCAAATTCCAAAGGTCCAGGGTAAAGATTGTTGATCTGATCTGGTGGGAATAAGGTAAACTTTCGACGCCCGGCAATCACACAGGCGAGGTTATCGGGGAAATCATAATGTGCAGCCACGCGCACCTGATTGCCAAGCCACAGGAAACCTATAGGACTCAGGTGACCCACGCCTGCATCATTTTCTGCGGCAAAACCGGGGAACCAGTGGCTGACATCAGTAGATGCCATGTAAATCATTGGCGGTTCGGCACTGTCCCCGTTGGTGAGGATATCATCCAGCAGTTTATTGAGGTCAACTCGGGATCCACGAAAGTTGAATCCACTCATATCCTCGTTGTAGAAGACACGACCGCCAGTGTCAGCCTCACCATAACTTGCAGAAACCGGCACGCCGCTATAGCAGCCTCGCAGATACTCTGTCATCCGCATCGGAGATTCCTGGCCCGCAATAACAGCAGGCCAGTGACCACAAAAATCGCGCAAAACCAGTGGTGTTGTCCTTCCCTCAACAACACTCGCAACATCCTCCGGGCGTACACCCACAACCTCTTCGACAGGTGCCAACTTGTCCGTCACTTTTGAACAGTCTCCGCGACGGTTCGTCACTTGGCTGCCACCCTGCGATTCTTTTCATTAATCAGGTAACGCATATTGGACTGCGATGCCATGACATAGTAAATCGACTCCAGATACCCGGCGCTGTGCAGTTCAACCAACTTGTCGGCGTCCAGATCCCGCAGGCGCTCTTCATTGATGGTATAAAAGCCGACCAACTGATGCCGATCGCCATTATCCAGCGCGATATCTGCGGTGAAGGACTCGAGTAGTTCATTCGCCAGCAAGGCATCGACAAATGCCTCACTGTCAGAAATGCCCTGATGTATCGCTTCCAGAATATCCGCGACCTGGTCGAGATAGGGTGTATTTCCCCCGAATTCCATAAACAGGGGCACACCCTGATCGCGACTCACCCTGGGATTGTCCAAATCGATATGAATCACACGCTGTGTCAACTCCTGTCCATCTTCGACAATTTTCTGCTGACCAATCAGGAAGGGCTGGCGCCGGATTGTGAGCGGGACATAGGATACACCCCATGTCGTATTGTCGAGATACAGATTCTCGCCTTCAGAGAACCCCAACAGCGCCAGGGGAAATAGATTTCCGGTACGCGGATCCTTCTGAAAGAAAATCGGATAGTGTGCCTGCAGAGCGCGAAACTCCAACGGAAAAGTCAGTGCATACCAGATGTCATCTCCATATTCGGCAGAGCGCTCTGTAATCACCTTCAGGTCACTGTGCTCAACACTGTTGAGTAGAACGGCGTTGGTCATCTCATCCTCTTTCTTGTCTTTTCATTATCGTTATTGTCAGGCCAGTTAAATTGTCGGCAATGCGACGCTCTGAACCTGCTTGAGTAATTGGCGGTTTCCGGGCAGAGCCTTGAGGAGCTTTTCCCCCTGTACAAGATTGTCCTGCATCAGGGCAAGTGCCTGTGCAGACCGATCTGCACGTTTTCGTAATGCATTGACGTCCGATAAAAATTCCATACCGGACAGTACATACTGGAAGCTTGCCGCCGGGAACAGTTCATCGGCCATGACGCCATCATTTGCTGAGGCTGGGTGGCTTCGCCAGATGCTGAGCGCGTCCAGCAGTTGCAATGGGACGGTAGCTTCAGCGCGGTGATCGCGCCAGTAGTCGCTGTCATTACGCCGTGAGAGCACGTAGTGGAGTTTCAGGAATTCAATAATCCGCTCCCAGTGCCCGCTGAACCTGCGATTGAAGCGGCGCTCCAGCGCAGCCAGTCCGGAGCGGTGCGCCGGTAACTGTTCTGCAAGCATCTGTGCAGACTTTTCGATCATCACCAGCGCAGACGCTTCTAGCGGCTCAATAAAGCCCGCAGACATTCCGATAGCAACACAATTACGATGCCAGAACTTCTCACGGTAACCCGGCTCGAAGCGAATTTTGCGCGGCTCTGCCTTTACCAGCTTGTGGCCTCCGGCAAAGCGCTCGACGTAGTCACACAGTATCTTTTCGGCAGCTTCATCTGTACTGTGCGCACTGGAATAGGTGTAGCCAATACCGCGACGTGACGGCAACCCGATATCCCAGACCCAGCCACTGCTTCGCGCAATCGAATGGGTGCAGGAAGCAATCGGAAGATCGTCACTTTCATAGCCGACCTGCATGGCCAGCGCCCGGTCATTAAACAGAACTTGCTGTTGCGGTCGAAGATCTACACCGTAGTGTTTGCCAATCAACAGTGCCGCGGCACCGGTACAATCGACAAACAGGTCGGCGCCAAGCTCTGCTCCACTATCCGTGATTAATACTTCGATATAACCGCTGGCATCTTCACGCAGTTCTGACACCCGGGCTTTAATATGCTGAACGCCAAGTTTTTCCGTGCAATGCCGCTGCAGGAAAGCAGCGAACTTCCCGGCGTCGAGGTGATAGCCATAGTTGAGCGCGAAGGCATACTCTGGCATGGAAGGCAGTTTGGGAGCCAGCGCACGGCGGCTCACCTCCGCTTGCACACCAACGGCATCGGCAAATGGACGTGCGCCCCCTTCCTTCTGCCAGTAAGGGGCAAGATTGAGCTGCTGGAAGGCAAGGGGTGGTGTAAATGGATGGAAGTAGTCCTCACCATTGCCATCGAGCCAGTCGATAAAACGGCTACCCTGCTTGAAACTCGCATCGCATTCACGCAAAAAATCAGTTTCAGAGACACCGATGCGCTGGAGGGTACCGCGCATTGACGGCCAGGTGCCCTCACCGACGCCAACGGTTGGCACATCAGGAGACTCCACCAGAGTCACGGCAATACCACCGTCTCCAGCGGTCTCATATTCGGCAGCGATAATTGCAGCGGTTAACCAACCGGCGCTGCCACCACCGACAACCATCACATGGTTGATTGTCTTATTATTCTCGCTCATAGACCTCGACCATAGCGCGATTCCAGCGCTATGCCCATAGCAGTTTTCGGACAATCGGTAACGTAAAAACGGAAAAGCCGCTGGATATCCAGCGGCCTTTCGTACTTCATTGTGACAATAGGTCAGTCACGCTGTTAGAACGCGTAACGCGCACCCATCTGCCAGCGCGCACCGCCCTGGTATACCCCGAGGACCTGCTGCTCAGAGCGACCGAATACACGGCCATACTCATCAGTCACGTTAAGACCTTCGAGGAATACCTGGAGCCCGTCGACCTGTGGCACTTCGTAGCTCACATTCAGGTCAAGCTGCTGATATGCCTCCGTGAACTGCGGGTTACTGCCGGTGTCCTGGCCACGCGAACTCAGGAACTCATCACGCCAGTTGTATGCCAGTCGAGCCTGAAGGCCATTCTTATCGTAGAACGCAGCAAAGTTGGCACTGTCGCTCAAGCCGAGCATGGCTTCCTGATCTTCCAGAAGGAAGGGGTCATACTCGAGCCCGGAGTCAACAATGGTGTAGTTGGCTACGACACCAAAGCCGGTGTCGCCAAACATATGCTGGACGTTCAATTCCCAACCGTTGACAGTCTCTTCACGATCGCTGTTTACCGGGGTATCCAGCAGGAAGCTCATCAGATTGTCAGTAGCCGGATCACCGATTACCACAGTATTGAGCGGATCAATTGAACCATCATCGTTAAACGCGACGGTGACAAACGGTGTATCACCGTAGTTTTCCGCAATGTAACGCTTGATATCCAGGGCATCCACACCGACAGCTGCGCGAGCTTCAGCAGCCCGGGCGCCATTTGACGGATCAGGAATGCCCAGCGTTGCGTCGGTCTTACCAATAGTAATGAAGTTGGAGATTTCCTTACGGAAGTAACCAACAGACGCATAGCTTGTTTCGTCGAAGTACCACTCAACCGCCAGGTCAAAGTTCACCGATTCAAACGGCAGCAGACTGGGGTTGCCGGTACTTCCGCTACCGCCATTCTGGTTGGCGAGGTTGCCTACAACCGTACCACCTTTGATGTCATTGTAGTTAGGTCGACCAATTGTCTGACTCGCAGCGGTGCGCACAACCACATCTTCCATCACTTCGAGACGGAAGCTGGCGCTTGGCAACCAGTAGTCATAGCCACCGGTCTGTGAGAGATACTGGCGTTCTTCATCGACCAGAAGGATCTCGGTTGCGGCAATCCATTCAGCACCGTTATAGGCACGTACCGCAGACTCGGAATCGACCGAGGTGTCTTCGTAGCGCAAACCCAGGTTCAGGGTATAGGGCATACCACTGATTTCGGAGTTCAGGTTGTACTGTGTATAGAGGAAAGTTGTCTCCTCTTTGGTCATGCGATCCGTATCGGCACCATAGTCAGTGGAGGGGCAGAATTGCGTGCCACAATCGCCAATGACACCCGGTTCGATCTGATCGCCATACAGCTCTTCGGCGCGTGCGCGCAGTGCGGCAAAGTCCCAGTCGAAATAGACATTCTGAATATCTGCGCCATCTACCGTTGGATCTTCGGAGAAGTCACCGGTATCGACGTCAAATTTGTCCTGGATAGTGTCTGCCGGGAAGAAGGAATCATCGAAGTCACCGGCAGCACCCACACCGCCCCAGGCATTTCGCTGGACGTTGACGGATTGCGAGTGGTTCATGACCTCCTGCATACCGATACCGAAATCAATGTCGCTACTATCGGTAATTTCAAAGTTCCCGCTAAACCGGAATGCATCAACCTCAGACTGGTCGCGCGAGTTGCCAAACACACTGCCGGTAAGGCGCATATCGGAGGGCTGCACGCTATTACCATTCTCTACGTAGAGAGCGGGCAGATCCTCGGTAAAGTCGGTTGCCGACTTGGTGCGAATAAATGCAGCGGTGGACAGTGTATTACTTGAACCCCAGGGGCTATCTGGACGACGCTCGGCATCGGAAGTGTGCGCATCCAGCTCAAGTGCCAGGCGGTCATTCAGCTGCCACTCGACGTTGACACCGAAGGTCTGCCCGGTAAATGTCTCGGCACTATCACGAGCAGCCATCGAGAGATCGGTGGGGTTATCGAAGGTCTCAGAGTATATCAGCGGTGATGCGACAGGCCCGTCGGTCCATACGTTCTCGGAAGGTACGAAGTTATACCAGGCAGAAATCTCGTTATGCTGAGTCGCGATATCGTTGGCATAGTAGTTATAGTCAACACTTGCCGTTACATCGTCAGTAGGAGCCCACTGCAACACCAGCTGCCCGTTGGTACGCTTACGCTGCTGCTCCTCGAACTTGTAAATGGTCGTCTGTGGGACCGAATAGATGTCATCAGGACCCGGACGGTTAACCTGATTATCCTGCGGCACACCACCCCATTCAGCGGTACCGGCACCCCAGTCGTTATCGACGGATCCGGAGAAGCTGCGCCAGCCTGTACCAACCAGACCCTGCTGGCTACCACTCTCACGCTCCTGAACACTTGCAGAAATCGCAACACCAAACTGGCCATCAGCGAAGGTTTCAGAATAAAAACCGGAGTACTCCGGAGTAATTGAGGCATCTTCTGCAGACTGATCGAGAACACCTTTAGTGGCAAACTGCATGCGACGCTCGCCAATCTCGAGCGGGCGTGCGGTCAGCATATTCACAGTGGCTCCCATGCCTCCACTGGGCACTGAGGCATCACTGCTTTTTGCAACCTCTACGCCATGGACCATTTCCGACGCAATGTTCTGAAAATCAAACGAACGGTCACCGGTGGTTCTGGCAAGCTGGCGACCGTTCAAAGTGACGAGGTTGAACTCTGGACCAAGGCCACGAACGGTGATCTTACTGCCCTCGCCATTGACGCGGTCGATCGATACACCGCTCACGCGCTGCAGTGATTCAGCCAGATTGGTATCCGGGAACTTACCAATATCTTCTGCGGAAATAACGTCGACAATCCCATCGGCATCGCGCTTGATGTCCATGGACTTGCTCAGACTGCCGCGGATACCGGTTACCACCACCTCTTCAATGTCACCATCTTCCTGAGCCAGCGCAGCACCGGGCAAAGCCGCCGCGCCAAGCATCATGGAAATAGTGACCGCCAGGCGATCCTTGTGGAATATTTTCTTGCTCATCAACACTTCCCCGAGTCTATTGTTGTTCTGTGTCGTTGTATGGTTTGTTAGCAGCGTTGGTGGCGCCCGGCTTGCGAAAACGCCGGCCTCTCTCTCCATCTCGCCTCAGATTACCACTTGCTGAAGCGCATTTATCCGGTATTTCCCGCCGGACAAACTCCGACACGAAACTGCAAACCTTCACGCTGTGATTGCATATTGCCGTGTCCAGCGTGTACATCAATTCACCCCCTCAGCAAACAAGACAATAGGGATTAAATGCACGGCAACAGGGAAGGCGGCACGGGGAAGCGGTCAAAAACGCCCACAAAACGAGCACGCAGTGGGGAAGTCCCCTCTTTTTCCGCCGGGACCAATCAGTCAGGCAACTCCTTCTCATTGCCCGGCAAAACACTTACGGCCGAGCCCCAACAGCAAAAACGGCGATCACGACCTTTCAAGCGCCCTTCAGGCACGCCTGGAGTCGGGCGGACGCAACAGGTAGTCTAAAAAGCCAACAATTTTCATAATCACGATAAATAATTCCTTGTTAATGCATAAAATTGGAATAATCGGCTCTCATCGGTTCAATTTTGGTTGTATACTGCGCCACCGGTGTGCCTGCCGGGTCCAACCCCCACGCCCGACGCCAGCAGTTGCACCGCTTTTGGAAATTGTATCGAGGGAATAGTTGCGAAGAAGATTTTGATCGCCGCTGCCATCGCAGCATCGAGCCAGGCGAGCGCCTATACCGAAGGAAATAACTGGTATACACGGGTGAGTTTCGGGTTGGCTAACCCGGATTCGGCCGAACTCGAGAGAGGCATCAGCAACGTCATATTTGACACCGTGGGGATTGCGGAAGAAGTGGATTTCGAGAACCCGCGTGCCTATAGCTTTCACCTGGGCTACCAGATCAACCAGTACATGGCCGTCGAAGGGGGTTACACCAACTTTGGCGAGAGCACTCCACGCTATGAATACTGGCTGCAAAGCGGCAACCTGGCGAATACGGGTTACTCATCGTACGAGCAGATCACCTTCAAGAACCGCGTGACCGGCTCATCCCGTACGCTGGGTTTTGTACTCAGCAGCGATGTCCGCAAGAACTACTTTGGCGGGATTCGTACCGGCCTGAGCCTGTGGAACACCCGCGCGGAAGTGGATTATGAGCGCGCACTGACCGAGTATGTGGCCAGCGTAGACGGTGAGGGCAAGGAGACGGTACTGACGCTCGAATCCAACACCTATGAAACGCTGTTGGACGACGACCTCTCCGGGGAAGATCTGTACCTTGGCCTGTTTGCCGGCGCCCGGTTTAATGAATGGTCCTATACCCTGGATTTCACCGCGTTCAAGACCGACGAATCCGACCCCACCATTTCGTCTCTTTCCATCAATTACGCATTCTGATGAATGGCAGGATGTCGCGACCGCGGCATCCTGCAGCGCCTGTCAGCCCCCTTACAGCCACACCGACCAGAACAACCGGATGACATTGGCACCGAAGCTGTACGTTGGCTCTTCTCCTGGAGCAATCACGGTATCCGGGCCGTGCACCGTTACGTCATGGAAGTTGTCATAGTCGAACAACATATGATCCCAGTAGAGGTTCAATGTGTTCTTGCGATCAAACAACGCCCATCGGTCCGGGACCCGGTAACTCACACCCACCCCGAATGACAGGTTGGTGTAGTCACTCAGCTCTTTGTCACGCGCCCGAAAATTGGTGGCATTGAGGTAGGGAAACAGGTCGCTGTAAAAGTCCGCACCCTCTTGCTGGTAATAGCGCAGTTTGGCTTCCAGGATCCATTCGTCCTGTTCTTGCAGAGGATGCACATAGCGGAATTCGACATTGTCCGCCTCGACACCCCAGCTATCCGCATAGCGACGGTATTCCGCTTTCACTGCGGCCCGGTAGGGCAGGCGATACTTGGCCCGTAGCGCAACCGCATCACTGTTCCGCGTGGTGGGATAAAGCTCCGCCTGATAGCTGAAGCCGGTGCCGGAATTCGGATCGAGATAGCGCACACTGCGGTAAGGATTGTTCAGGAAACCCTCGTCAGCAACTGTCTCGACATTGAGTTCGGCAATCAGCTTTTGGGTCACGATTTGGTTCCAGGCGATGGAGTAGCGGCGGTGCTGGGCATCGGCCGCAAAGTTTTCATCACCATTACGGAACACCTGGTCGTCCCCCAGGCTAACCTTCAGGTCCAGGGTACTGAGATCTCCAAAGAAAGACTGGCTGACAGTGAAACCAACCGTTTCTGCCTGATAGTCGTTTTCCGAACTGTTGGTATAGCCGAGGGACAGGGTGGTTTTATCCACCAGATAATTAACCCCGAGCGAGTACTCGTCACGCTGTTCGGAATACGGACTGGCAGTGGCCTGCACATCGATAGACGCCCCCGAGATCATATCGACATAGTAATTTGCCGATACGGATACCGAGTTACCGATATTCTTCCGGATCAAAAAGGAAGGACCATCGATCGTAACGCCGCCACCACTGTAGGAGTGGTACATGCTGTCGGCACGCTCTTCTGGCAGTACCGCGGCATTGACGACAGGCGCGGCGGCCACCAGGAGCAGGGCCGCAACCGACGCGGCTACCGAACGCCATCCTCGCTGTGGCGATGTTTTAGTTACAGCCACATCCGCCTCCGCTTCCACCTTCAGCACCACGCGCAGCTTCACGGGCTTCATAGACGTGGTTCAGGTAGCTGGCCGCGACCGGATCGCGCTCGAACCCCATGATCGGGTCCGCCAGGTAATGTCGTTCGTAGGGTTTGACCCAGGGCTCGACACTGGCACACCCGCTGAACAGGGCAAGTGCGAAACCGATTAAAGCCAGGCGCATCAACATGGGTTACTCCCGGATAAGTTCCTTGATGACTTTCTTGTACGCAGCGAGATCACCATCGCGATAGCCACGGTGGATGTGACGCACCTTGCCATCACGATCGATAAATACGGTACTGGGCATTGCTTGCACGCCGAACAGCTTGCTGACGTCGCCTGCACTGTCAAACAGGATGGGGAAGTCCACTGGAATTTTCGCCAGCATCTGCTCTGCATCCGTGCGCTTTGCGTCGACGTTTACACCCCACACTTTGAAACCTGCGGATTCATAGCGCGCATGCAGGTCATCCAGCAAAGGCATTTCCTGACGGCAGGGACCGCACCAGGATGCCCAGAAGTTCAGCATAATGACATCGCCACGCTGCTCGGCGAGACGCAGGTTCTCACCGCCTCTGGATGCCAGGGTAAAGTCCGGCGCGGTACTGGCGGCGGCACTCGCCAGCTGGGAAGAGATTGCCAGTACGGCGACAACGAGAAAGCGCATCATTGACAGGACTCCTTACAAGTCAGAAATAAATGGAAAAGCCGAGTTGCGTCGACAAATTGTTGGTCAGCTGCGCCTCACCAAAGAGTTCATGCTCAAAGACGTGGTCGCGCACATCCAGGCGCAAGGCCAGCCAGTCATTCGCCAGCAGGCGCACGCCGGCACCCAGGTTGTAGGTGAAGTAGTCACTATCGGCGAAGTGGGTATTGCCAATACCACCGATCAGGTAAAGACTGCTGTTCAGGGTCCAGTCGTCCAGCACAAAGGTTTCACCCGGCAGGATGTTCCAGGCCAGTGACAGGTTGTACATGGTTACTTCGCGCTGCTCTTCGGTAAGCAGGGGCGCGGAGCCACTCAGACGCTCATAGCTGGACTCTCCCAGCTCGGTCTGGCCATAAAACGCCTCCGCAAAGAAGTCTTCACTGATGTGATAGGCGAGCGCCCCGCCATACAACGGATTGGAACCAAAATCTTCAACATTGATGACGCCACCAAGATAGGCGGTCACCTCAAAGTCTTCGGTATCAATATCCGCCTCACGGATTTCACGGCGCTCGAGTCCGGGCGAAATGATTTCGTCCAATACCGTGTCGTCTTGCGCAAAAGCACCACCGGCGAACAGGCAGGTCACTGCGGCTACATAAATACGTCGAAACCCAGTTTCCATTCGGTGATCTCCTGGTTGTTCTCTCGGGAGGTGAGCAGGTAGTGGTTGGCCACTTCGGCGCGCAAGACAAACCGGCGCGACAGGTAGGTCTTCAGGCCAAATCCGGCGAGCATGGCGGTATCTTCGCGGTCTTCTGTCGCGACGATGGTGGCATTCGGGGAAGTGATGTTCATCCCGGTTCCCAGCATGAAGTAGGGAGAGACCCGCCAGCTGGGAAATGGCTGGTGGGTGACCGCGACCTGATAAGTCTGGCTGTCAGAGAAAGTGCCTACCGCCTGGGTTGCGCGCAGCTCACCGGTGAGGTTGGCAGTAAAGCGATAGCCGATGATCACCCCCAGTGAATCGGCACCACCGAAGTCTCCATAGGTCGTGCCAATATGCAGGCGCTGGTTGCGATAGTCATCGAAATCCGGCTGACGCAGGCGCAGCGGCTGACCGGCCACATCGGTAATTTGATCGAGGTCGCGCACCCGCACCCAGCCACTCACGCCACGGCGCGTCGACACTTTCACCCAGTCGGTACGGCGCTTTTCCAGCCACAGGTACTCGCCGTGCTCAACGACATGGAATATCGGGTAGCCGCGCCCGGGGCCCTTATAGATATTGACATAAGGCGCACCGACGCGAACCGGCAGGGCGTCCTCTGGAACCTCTTCCTCGCCACGCCACTCGCTGCGCCAGTCGGGTTGCTGCTCGTCACCCAACACTGCACTGTCCTGGTTCGCGGGCCCGTCCTGCTGGGCGAGCGCCGATCCGCCAGACAGGAGAAGGCCCAGCAGCGTGGTCAGCACGCAGCGGAGTCGACAGGTTTGATGGCGGTGGTACAGCATGAATCAATCAACCGGGGCTTCGAAGGGATCGTTGTAATACTGGGCACCCAGATCAATCCACTCGGAAATCAGGCGCAGCTCTACCGGATCGAGATACCCTTCGTGAGCTCCCCCGGCTGCAAAAATATCAAAGAAGCGGCTCGCCACCGCCGCGCCACCCACCAGGCGTGGCACTTCAACAGTAACCATAACCGGTATTGGGTCGCCGTTGCTATCCAGAATCAGCTCACCGTTTTCATCGGTCTCAAACAGGGGGTTACCCTGATCGTCCGTATCCTGCACCTGAACTTCCTGCAGCGCCCCGTCAACCAGCTGCTGCTGTGCGGTATTGAGCACCAGCTCGGGATAGGACACCATCCAGGCACCATTAATACCGGACTGCCCCGACCCCAGGTCCAGCTGTCCTGCAGGCACCTGTGTCATGCCGGCGGCGTCGCGGTTGGTGTGACAGTCCTGACAGCGGTTATTGGCCACTTCCAATCCCATCCCGTCCAACACCGGGCGACCCCGCTCCCACAGCGCAGCGATATGGATCGGGTAGTGAATCACGGTGCGGCACAGGCGACTCCAGTCGTCCAGGCAGCTGGGCGGGAACGGCAGCAGGGTCTCCAGATCGGCATAGGGCACGCTGCTGGCAACATCTTTGGGACGCACCAGGGGATCGGTCCACAGGTCGGCAAATTCGATGTCCCGTTGCAGCGAGGCCTCACCGGCAATCCGCGCCAGCACCTGGGCCATGGTTTCTCCCATTTCCGCCAGCAATGCGGGCTCGGTGTTGGCGAAAGGGGCCGCTGAGGTCGGCGCGCCCGCCCAGGCAGAAGCTGGTTCCTTGTCGGCACGCCCGTGCGGCACCTCACTGCCCCCGGTATGACACCCATTACAGGTACGAATCTCTCCCGGGCGCAACTGCAGCCAGCTGCGATGGCGGCCGGTGATCCGCTGACCATCAGCATCCACTACCGAAATCGCCAGCGGCATATCCGCCGGCAAGATAACCCGCACCGAACCATCGGGCTGGATCGGCGTGTAACCGAGAATCTCGCGCATCCCCTCGGCGCGATTGCGGCCAAACGCGGCGCGGTCAAAATCCCGCACATCGTCATCCGGGATGGCAACGCCCTTCACTACACGCAGGTAACGCGCAGGGCGCAGGTCGGCGGTGGTTTGCGCGGGGTCTGCCAGGACATCAATGCCGGCAATATCGACGCCGTCAAAATCGTATACGCTGCGTATATCCAGCACTCCTGAACCCTCGTCCACGAGCGTGCGGTCCAGGTCAGTTACAGGGATTTTTTCCGGCAGGAATTCGGGAAGGGCACTGGGCTCCATAATGGCGCCCTCGGAGATCATCACGCCCTCTTCTGCCAGTACGATGGGCAGCTGGGTGCCACTCTCATAGTCGTAAATCCAGAGGCCATACAGCGGATCTGCGGCAACCACCTCGGGATCGGCGAGGCGCTCATCAGTACAGGGCTGGGTCAGGGTCTCTCCTGCCGTATCGGTTTCCAGCACCCGGCATTCGCTCCAGCTCACCAACAGACGACTGGTGCCGTCGCGAAACGGCCAGGCGGCGGCGAACAGGCCATGGGGTGACAGGCTGCCATCCGTCAGGACTTCGAGCACTGACAGGGAGGCCTGCCCCTGGAGGACTCCCGACATATCAGGCTCGCTATAGGCCTCGACATAATTTGCTGCATCGACCGCAACCAGGTCACCACCGAACCCGATACCCTCGGCCGAGCGCAAAATCACCAGCAGGCGACCATCTGGCAGCTCACGGGGTGCGGAGAAAATTGCCTCACTACCGCCGGTGCCGGTTTGCTGGCTGTGGTATCCGTAAAGCAGGGATAAGTCCGTGCCATCCGGACGCACCGCGTACAGACTCACGTTATCCACACCGCCCATATTGTCCCAGCGATTGAACACCAGACGCCCGTCCGCCAATAGCGTCGGGTGCAGGTCATGGCTCTGGTTAAAGGAGATCTGGCGAATGTCGGAACCATCGGGCTCCATGGAATGCAGAACAAACGCCTCGCTGTTCAGGTCCTCTGTCAGCGTGGGGAACTGTGGCTTGTTGTCATCGAGCAGCAGGGCCCGCGAGCGCCGCTGGCGCGTCGAGGAAAATACGATACGGCCATCCGCCAGAAAGGACGGCGCGACATCTTCACCTTCCTCGGCTATCAGGTCCGAGGAGATCACCCGGCTCAACTCATTGGCACCCCGGTCATACAGCCAGATGTTCCAGGTGGGCTGTTCATCTTCATCCGCATCGGGGATTTCCGGGGCGCGCATGGCAAACACCAATTGCTGCCCATCCGGAGAGACACTCAAGTCACGAACGTCATAGTCCCCTTCGAACAATCCGGCGGTAATCTCCTGCTCCGCCGCACTGGCAGAGGCGCGGTCCTTGAGGATGAGTTTCGCCCCGGGACGGAATTCGGCCGGTTCCAGAAGATTGTCCGGCATCAGCGAGCCGTCTTCTTCCTCAAAATTCAGGGCGCGAGAGACATAGGCAATCGGGAAATCCACCGCGACCGGGTCGGGATCCTGCTCGCTACTGCCGGAAGACGAGCCTCCGCCACTACATCCCTGCAGCAACGCGATGCTGGCGACGCCTGCCAGCAACCACTGTAATCGCACTGTCATATTCACCCGTGCCCACCCCGGCGGAAATTCTTTTTGATCGACAACGGATTCTCACTGCTGCCCCGCATACACTCAAGATAATTGCCGTCAAAATGCTAACTGCGACGCACTTCAATTAATTACCGGTGGAAAATCGGCCCGTACCACTTACCATCGGAGCTCGATAGGAATAAGCAGGCTCCCCATCGATGGAAACACGAGCAAACCTACCGAGGTTCCCCTTTGCCAGATATCTGGCCCTCGGCACCGCACTGACCGCCAGTCTGTACGTCAGTACCACTCACGCAGGACCACACGAACAAGCGGCACAGATTCACAGCCGCCTGACCGGCGTAAAACCCTCGGAGTCCGTACTGTCGGAAATGGCTGAGGCGATCGAAGCCGGCGACGCACGCGCGGCGGCATATACGGCCATGGAAAACGATGCGTTTTACGATGTTACGCTGAAGAATCTGGCCACACCCTGGACCAATCGCGACCAGGACGTCTTCGCCCCCCTGAACGACTACACCGCGACCTTTGTCGGGATCGTGCGCGACAATGAAGATTTTCGCCAGCTGCTCACCGGCAACCTGATTTATACCGGGGACAGCAGCCTGGGCCTGCCGAGCTATCGCAATGACGATAATGATCACTACGAGGCACTGGAAGCTGGCGGCTACCCACTGCAGTCCAGCCTGATCCAGCGCAGCCAGTCTTCCGTCACGGGGCTCCCGGCGGAGGCGACCGCCGGCGTCATGACCACCCGCGCCGGGGCCAAGGCATTCTTCATTGCCGGCACCAACCGCGCCATGTTCCGCTTCACCCTGCTGAATCACCTCTGCCGCGACCTGGAACAGGTGCACGACACCAGCCGCTCGCCCGACCGCATTCGCCAGGACGTGAGTCGCAGCCCGGGTGGGGACAGCCGTGTTTTCCAGAACAACTGTGTCGGCTGCCACAGCGGCATGGACCCCATGGCCCAGGCCTTCGCCTACTACAACTTCGAGTACGATGCGGACAATGATCCGACCGGCGAAAATGGCCGCCTGGATTACAACGGGGCCAGCGAAACGGATCCGGTCACTGGCCTGCGGGTAAAAGCGAAGAACCACATCAATGCCGCCAACTTCCAGCCGGGCTTTATCATCCCCGACGACCGCTGGGACAACTACTGGCGCGAAGGACCCAACATGCACCTGGGCTGGAGCCCGGTCCTGCCGGGCAACGGCAACGGCGCCAAGTCCCTGGGGGAAGAGCTCGCCAACAGCCGCGCCTTCTCGCAGTGCCAGGTCACCAAGGTGTTTCGCCAGGTTTGCCTGCGCGCGCCGGAAGATGCCAGCGACCGCCTGGCTGTGAGCAATATCACCGACAGTTTTGAGTCCGGCGGCTACCTGCTGAAGCAGGTCTATGCAGACTCCGCGGCTTACTGTGCGGGGGAGTAAGGACATGCTGAACAAGACAATCGCCCTGTCGACGATCGCTGCAGCCCTGCTGATTGCAGGCTGTAGCGGGGGCAGCGGCCAGGGTACCGAGCAGCTGCCGGACACCAGCGGCAACAACAATAATGGCTCTGTGTATTCCGGCCCCGCGCCGCGCGATCAGGATGTGCAGGACTACAAGCGCTTTATCTGGGATAACCTCGCAACAGAAGACCGCTGCGGCAGCTGTCATATCGATGGTGGCCAGAGCCCGCAATTTGTCCGCAGTGATGACATCAATGCGGCTTACGACGCGGGACGCCCGCTGATCAGCCTGAGCTCCCCGGCGGAATCGCGCCTGGCGACCAAGGTCGGCGGCGGCCACAACTGCTGGCTGGCAGACGCCAGCGCCTGTGCAGAGATCATCACCAACTACATCGAAGAATGGGCGCTGGAAAACGGCAGCCTGGCGAATACCCTGGTACTCACCGCACCGGCCCTGCGGGAAGTTGGCGAAAGCCGCAGCTTCCCGGAGTCCAGCGGCAATTTTGCCAACACGGTGTACCCGCTGCTGACTGAATACTGCGCCGGCTGCCACAGTGAAGACGCCCCGACCGCACAGCAGCCGTACTTCGGCAGTAGCGATGTGGACATCGCCTACGAGGCATCGAAGAGCCGCATGAACCTGGATACGCCGGCCAACTCGCGTTTTTCCGTGCGGCTGGGCCGGGAGTTCCACAACTGCTGGAGCGACTGTGCCGACAACGAAGACGAGATGACCGCGGCAATCCAGGCATTCGCCAACAACATCCCGCTGACCACCGTCGACTCGAGCTGGGTCATCAGTAAGGCCATGCGCCTGCCAGACGGTATCGTTGCCAGTAGCGGCGGCCGGATCGAAAACAATGCGATCGCGCTGTACGAATTCAAAACCGGTACTGGCACCACCGCCTACGACACTTCAGGGGTCAATCCGGCCATCGACCTGAACCTGTCCGGCGACGTGGAGTGGCTCGGTTCCTGGGGGATCCAGCTGAAAGGCGGCAAAGCCCAGGGCGCCACTGCATCCAGTCGCAAGCTGTTCGACACCCTGACAGCCTCCGGTGAATATTCCATCGAAGCGTGGGTAGCGCCCGCCAATGTGGTGCAGGAAGGACCCGCGCGCATCATTACCTATTCAGGCAGCAATGATTCGCGCAACTTCACCCTCGGGCAGGTGATGTACAACTACACCTTCCAGAACCGCAACAACAGCAGTGACGCGAACGGCATGCCGGTGATGATCACCGATGATATGGCTGAGCGCGCGCAGGCCACCCTGCAACACGTGGTTGCCACCTACTCTGCGGTGGAAGGGCGCAAGCTGTACGTCAACGGTGAGTACACCGGCGACCCCGACCCGGGTACGGCTGACCTGCTTAGCACCTGGGATGAGTCTTTCGCACTGGCAATCGGCAGCGAAGTGTCCAACGAGTTTGGCTGGGAAGGCTCTGTGCGCCTGCTGGCCATCCACTCCCGCGCACTGGCGCCGGAAGATATCGCCACCAACTACAACGCTGGTGTCGGCGAGAAGTACCTGCTGCTGTTCAATGTGGATGAGCACACCGGGCTCACCGACAGCTACGTGATGTTCCAGGTACAGCTGTTCGACAATTACGGCTACCTGTTCAGCGAGCCGAAGTTCATCAGCCTGGATGAGACCGCAGACCTCAGCGGCCTGGTGATTGAGGGGCTGCGTATCGGTATTAACGGTCGTGAAGCAGAAGTCGGTCAGGCCTGGTCTCGCCTGGCAGCCACTGTCGACGACACCTATATCGTGGGTGAAGGACAGCCGCTGTCACGTCTCGGCTCTATCATTTCCGTGGATAAGGGACCGGAAGCCGATGACTTCTTCCTCACCTTTGAGCGGATCGGCGATGCCACCTACACCCGGGTGGAACCGACCCCGGCCGCCCCACCGGAACCGGCCAACCTGGAACCGCAGCCTCGCATTGGCCTGCGCCGCTTCGAGCAGATCAACGCTGCCCTGTCGCGCGCAACCGGCGTTGCCAGCAGCAACCCCGACGTCGCAGAGACCTGGGACAAAGTGAAACGCCAGCTGCCGGTGGAGAGTGATATTCAGGGCTTCCTGTCCGCACACCAGATGGGCATCACCCAGCTGGCAGTGAAATACTGCTCGGTGCTGGTGGACTCGCCGGCGGCCAGCGGCTATTTCGCCGGCTTTGACTTCACCGACGCGGTGACCTCTGCCTTCGATACCGATGCCAAAAAAGCCCAGGTGGTGGATCCGCTGATCGAAAACCTGCTGGCCCACGACATCACCTGGCACGATGGCTCCGTAAGCCCGCTGGCAACTGCCGCGCAGAGCTCAGAAGTGCGCACCGAACTCAACGCCCTGATCGACAAGATGGTCGCATCCTGTGGCACCAACTGTGGCTCAACCCGCACAGTCACCACGGTCAAGGCCACCTGTGCCGCTGCCATGGGCAGTGCGATGATCCTGATTCACTAAAGACGAGAAATGCCTGAGCCGCGGCACATGACTGCCGCGGCGCACAGCCGACTGGAATCACCATGAGCAAGAAAAAACATTTTGAACTGGACCAGCCCCTGGCACACCCGGACCACCATCGCCCGGTGACCCGTCGGGACTTTCTCGCGCAGGGTTTTCGCGCGGGCCTGGCAACTGTCCTCGGGGGCTCGGTGTTCAGTCTATTCGCCAACCCCCGTGCCGCGCATGCGGCGCTTTCGTCGGATGTCGAGGCGCTACGCGGTCCCTGTGGTATCAGCCCCATCGGCGGTGCGGGTCGCATTCCGTTTATCTGTTTCGATCTGGCCGGCGGCGCGAATATCGCAGGCTCCAATGTGCTGGTCGGCCAGCGCGGCGGCCAACTGGATTTCCTCAGCACCGCTGGCTATAGCAAGCAGGGGCTTCCCGGCGATATGGTGCCGTCCGTTACCGACGCTGCCGGCAACAGCCTGATCAATACCGACCTCGGCCTCGCTTTCCACAGCGACAGCGGTATGTTGCGCGGCATTCTCGACAAGGTCGCAGCCGGTACTGCCGCCGCCACCAATGGCGCGGTGATTCCGGCGCGCTCCGAGAATGACACCGGCAACAATCCACACAACCCGATGTATGGCATCAACCAGGCCGGCGCCAATGGCGAACTGCTCGCCCTCATTGGTTCCAACTCCAGCGAGTCCGGCGGCAACTCCATGGCACCGGCGTCGATGATCAACCCCGAGGTCCGCCCCACCAAGGTTGACCGCTCTTCCGATGTGACCGGACTGGTGGACGTCGGTGACCTGGTCGGCCTGCTGGAAAAATCGGATACCGTTGCGGTCATGGAATCCATGTATCGCCTGTCCAACGCCAAACTCGGCCGGGTCAACACCCAGGTGACCGCCGACGCGGTGATCAAGGACATGGTGCGTTGCGGCTATATGAAGAGTGCGGATCTGGCGGACCGTTTCGGCGAGCCGGAATTGCTCAACCCCGAGCTGGATCCGGATATCGTCGGGCCCGCCGGCATTTTCACCAGCGCAGAGCTCAGCGGCGACCGCGAATTCCAGAAAACTGCCTCGGTAATGAAGCTCGTCATGAACGGCTATGCGGGTGCAGGCACCATTACCATGGGTGGCTACGATTACCATACGGGCGAGCGCGCCACCGGTGAGATTCGCGATTTGCGTGCGGGACGCTGTATCGGCGCCTGCCTCGAGTATGCCGCGCGCATCGGCACCCCCGTGATGATTTATGTATTCAGTGACGGCTCCGTGTTCAGTAATGGCATGCTCGACGATTCCATCGAAGGGCGCGGCAAGGGCGTCTGGACCGGCGACAACCAGCAAACGGCGGCCTCGTTCTTCCTGGTATACAACCCGGTCGGCCGCCCACAACTGCTCGGCGGCACGCCCGAAGAGCAGGCGATTCACCAGCAGCTCGGCTATATGCGCCCATCCGGCGATGTGGAAACCGCTTCGAGCCCGGCAGCCAACAACGTCAACCTGCTGGTCGAGACGGTCATTCTGAATTACATGGCGCTGCATGGTGACCAGGGCAACTTCGCCAGCGTGTTCCCCAACCATGGCCTCGGCAATGCTTCGCTGATGGACAGCCTCACGGCATTTGCCCCCATCACCTGAGCAGACGAATGTGATCAAGATGTACCGCACCCTGGCCGCAGCGCTTTTCGCGCTTGCGGCTTCTTTGCTTTCGCTACCCGTGACTGCGGAGTGGCACTTCAGCCGTGCCCCCATTATGGGCACCGAGGTGACGGTGCAGCTGTGGCACGAGGACCCCGTTCAGGCGGAACAGCTGATCGCCGATGTGATGGACGAATTTCGCCGTCTCGACAACAAGCTGTCCCCATACAAGTCCGATAGCGAGCTCACACAACTGAACGAGACAGCGCCCCGCGAACCGATGAAAATTTCAGCGGAACTACAGGCACTGATCGAAAAATCACTCTGGTACAGCGCGCAGACTGACGGTGCCTTTGATATCACTTACGCCTCGCTGGGCAGCCACTATGACTTTCGCAAGGGCCAGCAGGCCGATGACAAAACCACAGAGGCTCTGCTGCCTGCGGTGGGTTATCGCCAGCTACTGCTCGACACCGAGGCGGGCACGCTGCAGTACGCCCACCCGCAGACGCGGATTGATCTCGGCGGTATCGCCAAGGGCTATGCGGTGGACCGTGCGATCACCATCCTGCAACAAGCCGGCGTTACCAATGCCAGTGTGAGTGCCGGTGGTGATGCACGCATGCTGGGAGATCGTCGCGGCAAACCGTGGCTGGTCGGGATTCGCCACCCCAGGGAAAAATCCAAGAATGCGGCAGTGCTGCCACTCTCGGACAGCGCCATCTCCACCTCCGGAGATTACGAACGCTATTTTCTCGATGAGGAGGCAGGACGGGTCCATCACATTTTTAACCCCTCTACCGGGCGTCCCACCGAGACCTCTCCCGAGGGCAGTGCAGACAAATTGATCAGCGTGACCATCATCGGTCCCGCAGGTTTCGATACCGACCCGCTCTCCACCAGTGTGTTTGTACTCGGACTCAACTGGGGACTCGCACTGGTGGACAAATTGCCCGGTTTCGAGGCCATTGTGATCAATAGTGAAAAGAAGCTGTTTTTCAGTCGAGGACTGGAGCAGCCCAATTAGGGGCGCACAGGGAATTTGCCAACCCTGTCACACCAGAGATATGAAGCCCTGCGATAATTTTTAACATTCACAAAGACCCGCACCACCGCGTACCATCACCGGTCCGGGCCAGAATTAACCGAGAAGAACATCCCCATGCGCCGCTGTATCCAGTTACTACTCCTTGCCTTCGTGGCGCCGCTACTGGCCCAGGCCCAGTCGGATGCTGCCAACTTCTCTGCCGACGATATGGAGGCACTGAAGCGCGAGGTCCTCAAGCTCAACCGCGACCTGCTGATTCTGGAAGAAGATCTGCTGTACCCGGCCCAGAGCCAGCTGGCTGTCTACGTTTCCATGGATGTCGGGCATTATTTCCAACTCGACGCGGTGAAACTTCATATCGATAACAAGCTCAGCGCCAGCCACCTGTACACCGAGCACCAGCGCGACGCCCTGATCCGCGGCGGTATCCAGCCACTCTTCAAGGGCAACCTGAAAACTGGTAGCTACACCATCACCGCATACTTCACCGGGATCGGCCCCCAGGGGCGTGAATACAAGCGCGCGGCCACCCTGGAGCTCGACAAAACCGACGAGCCTGCGGTGATTGAACTGCGTATCACCGACGCCGCCAATCGCCAGCAGCCGGAGTTCGAACTGGTTTCCTGGCCAGCGCCGTAACCCGCCATGTTGTACACCTCGCGCCTGTCCCGTTTTTTTACCGCCGTGACCCTCACTGGTCTCGCCGCTGCGTCCTGTGCGGAAGAAAACTTTCGCCAGGCACAAGATATGCGTTACGGCGCGGTGCTGTATGAGTATTTTCAGGGCAACAATTTTGAGGCCCTCACCCACCTGATGATTGCAGAGGATCGAGGCGGGATTCAGGTGCACGCCGATAATGCGGCGCTGATCGAAGGTGGTATCAGTCTGGGTTTTGGCCTGCATCAACGCGCTGCAGACCTGTTCAACCAACAGTTACAGCATCAGCAGGGAGATCCGCGCGCACTGGCCCGCTACCGCGAGATTGCCTGGCTGAAACTGGCAGAACTGAACTATCTGCAACAGGCATTCGAGCGTAGCGCCGAACAGCTGGCATTTTCCGGCGCTGAGGCAAAAAGTGATCTCGCCCTCAACCTCGCCCTGCAACTGAATCAGCTGGAACAAGCCGAGCAGTTACTGGCAGGCAAAGGGCCGGCCCTGGCCAGCTTGCCACTGGAACAACGCGTACTCGGCCATATCAATCTGGCCGCGGCCTACGCCCGCGCTCAAGCATTTGATGCTGCCGCGCGTCACTACCGACGCGGCAGCGCGCTGGTCGAGCAGGAGAGCGAGCCGGGCAGCGAACTGCTGATCCTACGCGACAAAGCGCATATCGGCAGGGGCTTTGTGCTGTCGCTACAGGGACAACATACCGAGGCCGTCGATGCCTTCCGGGGAGTGCGTCTCGACACACCATGGTCTGAGCGCGCCCTGCTGGGGCTCGGTTCCGCCGCCATCAGCGATGGCAATTTTGCCGTTGCCGTGGATGCCCTGCATTACCTGATCGAACAAAACCCACTGGCGCCTGCCGTACAGCAGGCCCTGATGGCACTGCCATATAGCTATGAACAACTGAATCGGCCGGGCACGGCGCTCGCCGGTTATCAGCGTGCGGAGGCCAGCTACCGGGTCACGCTGCAGCAACTGGCAGACCTGGATCAACAGGTCGCCGCAGCGCGCTTCGACCAGCAGGCACAGTCCGGCCAACAGCGCTACGGCTGGTTGCAGGCCGCCGACGCACCACAACCACTGAAAGATGGTGATCGCTACCTGCATCGTTTGCTCAACAGCGATCGCTTCCAGCTCAGGTTATCGGACCTGCGCGACCTGCATCAGCTCGGCCAAGTCCTGGACCGGTGGGAGGCGCGTACGCCACTATTCGGTCAGTTGATCGATGAGCGCGCGCAGCGACACCAGAACATTGTCGCCAGCTATACCAGCGCCCAGTATGACCAGCAGGTTGACCTCGCCCAGCGCCAGTTTGAACAGCTTCGCGATGGCCTCGAAGCGATTGAGACCAATAGGGACGCTCTCGCCTTAATGCGCAATCGCCAGGCCAGTGAAGAGGAAGAAGAAGGGCAGGCCCTGGCAGAATTGCTGGTGTTGCAGGAACGCGCCACAGCGACCATGGAAAAACTCGAAGGCAGCGGCAAAGTCCGTCCTTACCAGCGCACCCTGCTCGAGCGGGCGCGCGGCCTGCTGGCCTGGGAAGCTTCCCAGCAATACCACCAGAATCTCTGGCAACAGCAGAAATCCCTGCAAGCGCTGGAAAAGTCGCTGAATAAAGCCCTTTCCCAACAGCGCCAGGTCGACCGCATCGCGCAACAGGCACCGGAACTTGGCGTCCTGCGCGGTCGCGTCCAGGACGCGCTGCCGCGACTACGTGCCCAGCAGGAAACCATTACCCGTGCCAGTGCCGCCATCGAAGCCTCTATCCGCCGCGACTTGCGTGCCCAGTTGGCCACGGAGCGTGCGCGGGTTGAGCAGTTCAGCGCCTATGCCCGTCTCGCGATTGCACGACTGCAGGATGCCGCTTCCACGTCGCCGGCGCCTGTCCCGACAGTAGCGGATACGACTGAAACCAATACCGGTGTCGCAACGCAGGAGGGCATGCCATGAGCAGAAGAACGCTGCTCGCCATCGCCATCTGCAGTGCCGCCCTGTCCGGTTGTGGCCAACAGCCGACGACGCCCACACTGGCCGACTTGCCGCGGATCAACCTGCCGGAAGAGACCGCCGTCGAAATTCCACAGGTGGACGTCAACACCCTGTTACAAAATTACGAGCAGGCACTGAGCGGCCAGACCGATCCGATGCTGCGCCGACATATTGCATTGCGTCTCGCGGATCTTGAGATGGAGCGCCTGGAACAGCTCCAAGCGGATAACCCCGGACAGCAGGTGTCGTTCCAGGGCGCCATTGATCGCTACGAGGCTCTGGTTGGCGCGGGCTCCGATGACGACTATTTACTGTATCGCCTCGCGCGCGCCCGCTCGCTGCAGGGCGAAGCGGTCGAGTCCCTGGTGGCGCTGGAACAAATTGCCCGTGCCGCACCCGAATCGCCGTTTATGGCAGAGGTGCTTTTCCGCCGCGGTGAATCCTCCTTTAACCGACGCAATTACCGCGCGGCAGCAGCAGATTTTGAAGCGGTACTCGCCCACGGCGATTCACCCTTCGCTGACAATGCGCGCTATATGCTGGGCTGGTCGCGATTCAAGGATTCGGACTATCCGGGTGCTACCCGCTCTTTCCTGCAGCTGCTCGACACCCTCCACAGCAATGGCGCACCCGCGGAACAATCCGCAGGGGTGCAGCGCCTGACAGACGATAGCCTGCGGGGGCTGGCACTCGCCTTCAGCTATCAGGGCGGGGCGAAAGTCATTGAATCCTATAACCCGCACAACCAGCCGCGCCCCTACCAGCACCGGCTGTATGAATCGCTGGGTGACTGGTATCGCGAGAAAGAGCGCTTCCGCGAGAGTGCCAACACCTACCTGACCTATGTCGAGCAGTACCCACAGACCGAGCAGGCACCGCGGCTGCATCTGCGCGCGATTGAAACCCTGCAGGTAGCGGGCCTTGCCGAAGAAATCTTGCCGGCCAAACGGGAGTTTGTGCAGCGTTACGGTATCCGCGGGGCCTACTGGGGCAACGCCACCGACAGCCAGCGCCAGCAATTGGGCACCTGGTTGCGCCCGTGGATTATCGAACTGGCGCAATTTGACCACGCACGCGCGCAGGCCCTGCAAAAACAGAAAGCCCGTTCAAACCGCGAACGCAAAACGCTGGCAGACCAGGCACGCAGCGCGTTCTTCGATGCCGCAGCGCTGTATCGCGAATTTACCGAGTCGTTCCCGCAGGACAGCGAAACACCGGAAATGGCCTTCCTGATGGCAGAGTGCCTGGAACAGGGCGGCGATTTCGCCGGTGCCTGGCGTGCCTACCGCGATGTCGCCCGGACCTATCCACAGCATGCCCGGGGTGCCGAAGCCGGATACGCGGCGATCCTCAATGCACAGTCAATGGCTCGCCAGTTGCGGGGCAACCAGCTGGAGACCGAGCAGGCCATCCTCTGGCTGGATCGCAAGATCGAGGCCGGACTCTACTTTGCCGAAACCTGGCCCTCCGATAGCCGCGCGCTGGCAGTATTGATTGAGGCATCCGACCAGCTTTACCGTCAAAACCGGTACCCCGAGGCCATTGCCGCCGCCGGTCGCGCACTCGACTGGCAACCACCGGCGAGTCGCATCCAGCAGGAAAGCCTCAACCTGCTGCTGGGGCAAAGCCACTTTGAACTGAAACAGTTTGCCCAGGCCGAACAGGCCTACCAGCGGGTACTGGCCGACCCGGCTGCCAAGCCGAGCAATGCGCAAGTTGCCCGCCAGAAAATGCAGGCGGCAATTTATCGCCAGGCAGAGTTGGCGCTGGCCGCTGACATGAACGAGGATGGCATCCGTCACCTGTTGCGTATTCGCAACAGTGGCCGCAGCGAAATTGCGGCGACAGCACAGTACGACGCCATCAACAAATTAATTGAACTGGAACGGTGGCAGCGCGCAGCAGAGGAGATTACGGACTTCCGTCGTTTTTATGCCGCCCACAGCCTCACCCCAACCCTGGCGGCCAAAGCCGTGGTGATTTACCAGGCGCTGTCGATGCCTGGTGCCGCCGCCAGCGAATTGCTGCAACTGGCACGCACCGATGCGGATCCTCAGGTCCGCCGTCAGTCCCTGTATCTTGCCGCAGAAAGTTATCAACAGGCCGGCGATACCAAGCGCGCAATCGATACGTATCGCCAGTACAGTGAGCAGTGGCAGGAGCCCCGTGCGCAGCAACTGGAGGCACAGTTCCAGCTGGCCGAACTGTACAAGCAGAGCAACGATCCCGGACAGTACCGCTACTGGCTGACACAGCTGGCGGCAGCGCGCCCGGATACCGATCGCGCGCGCTACCTCGCGGCGTCCGCGCAAAGCACCCTGGCCGAGCAGAGCTACCAGGCGTTTGCCCGTATCCCGCTGAAGCTGCCGCTGAAGCAGAGCTTGGCCAGCAAGAAACGTGCGATGGATGCGACCGTCGCCGACTATCGCAAGGTCATTAAACTCGGTGTCGCCAAGTTCAGTACCCAGGCCAATTTCCGACTGGCCGAGGTGTACCGCCAGCTCAGTGGCGACCTGATGGACTCACAACGCCCGGCAGGCCTCAACGCACTGGAGCTGGAGCAATACGAAATTCTGCTGGAAGAGCAGGCCTATCCGTTTGAGGAAAAGGCCATCGAATTGCACGAGGCCAATATCCAGCGCACCAGTGACGGGATTTACGACAGCTGGGTGAAACAGTCTTTCCAGTCTCTCGCCAAGTTGTTGCCGGGACGTTACCTGAAAAATGAAAAAGTCACGGAGTGGAGCGATGCACTGCACTGATCCTGTTAACCGCTCCCGTCGTTTGAAGTCAGCCCTGCTGGTTGCGGCGGTGCTGCTGGCGAGCGCCTGTAGCCAACTGCCCAACACCGGCGAGGAAGTGCCTGTTGCCACGGATTCCGCAGAGGCGCTGACACCAAATCCCTATTTAGTGACCGCTGCCGATGTGCCTTCCGCGGCTCGCACTGCTCAGCAGCAGGCGCGTATGGCCTATGATGCGGGCGATCACAGTGGTGCATCGACGCAGTTACAAACCCTGGTACAGCAGTGGCCACAACTGTCGGGAGCCTGGCTGAACCTTGCCATTGTGCAACAGGCGCTGGGCGATGCCGATGCCGCCCAGGAGAGCCTGCGCTCCGCACTGGCCGCCAATGACAACAATGTGTTCGCATGGAATGCGCTCGCCGCGCTGCAACGGGATAGCGGTGCTTTTGCCGAAGCGGAAACCAGCTATCGCGCAGCGCTGGCACGCTGGCCTGACTATGCCGATGCCCACCGCAATCTGGGCATACTGCTCGACCTCTACCTGCACCGGCCTGAAGAGGCACTCGGGCACTATCGCAGGGCGCAGGCATTGCATCAGATTCATGACCCGGAACAAAAACCGGATCGACAATTGGCCGGCTGGATTGTCGACCTGGAGCGACGCTTATGATGCGTATCAACCGAGCCTTTTGCCGTCTCGCTGCAATAACCGCCCTGTATTCTGGCATGGCGAGTGCAGAGGAAGTGCTCAACCTCGAGTCCACGGTAATCGGTAGCCAGGAGCAGCCCAAGGTCCTGTACATCATCCCGTGGAAGCAGGCAGATAGCCTCGGGCGGGTGCAGGGCAATCTGCCCCAACTGGTTGGGGATGTGTTCCAGCATCAGGAGTACTCGGAGCTGCAACGGGAAATTCAACTGTTCGAGCAGCGCACCACCAAGCAGGATGCAACACAAAAAATAGACCCGTAGCGGACTCTCATCCCGCACCGGTTCACCGAATTAAAAACGACAACGACTTTCTGAATTGACACACTGACGAGACGCGGAGATTTATCATGGAATTCACTCAAGCGGTATTGCGCTTCTTCCAGACAGGCGGCCCCTTCATGTACCCGATCGCGCTGGTACTGGTTATCGGGCTGGTAATGGTTGTGGAGCGCTGGGTTTTCCTGACCCGTGCCAAGAGCGCCAATCGCAAGGCGTATGCGCAGCTGCTGCCAATGCTGCAAAAGCGCAACTACAACAGCGTACTGCAGCTGGCTCGCGAAAATAATGCCGCGATGGGCCGTATTGCCGCCGCTGGCATCGGTACCCTGCAGCATGCCAAACGCGATGAAAACATTGCGCTGGCGATCGAAGAGGGCATCCTCGAGGCGGTACCGCGCCTGGAAAAACGCACCAGCTACCTGGCAACCCTGGCCAACATCGCCACACTGTTGGGCCTGCTCGGTACCATTATGGGTCTAATCGCTGCGTTTACTGCGGTAGCCAATGCGGATCCTTCCGAAAAGGCGTCCATGCTGTCTTCCAGTATTTCCGTGGCGATGAACACCACCGCCTTCGGCCTGATCTCTGCGATTCCGCTGCTGCTGGCTTACTCCATGCTGCAGAACAAGACCAATGAAATCGTTGATAGCCTGCAAATGGCCGGGGTGAAATTCCTCAACCTGCTGTCCATGGGACGTGCAGCAATGATGGAACAGCGCGCAGCAAAAAGCTGACGGGGCCGCACCCATGCTGAAATTGAATAAGCTGCGGCGCAGTACTACGGATACGGATCTCGACATCACCTCTTTTATGAGCCTGATGATCATCCTGGTTCCGGTACTGTTGCTGAACATGGTGTTCTCGCACATCTCTGTACTGAAACTGAACCTCCCCGGTCTCAGTGACGGCGCCCCCAGCACGGAAGAGAACCGTCAGCTGGAAGTTGTCCTGCGCGGTGAGTTTATCGACATCAATTACCCGTCCGGCATCCGCGTCAAGCGCATCGACCATGTCGATGGCGCGCCGGATTTTGATCAGATGTCTATCGTGCTGCAGGAAGTGAAACGACAGTTGAAGGAAAAATCGATCGACAAGAGCGATATCCTGATCCTGTCCGAGAAGAACACCCCGTATAAAACGTTGGTCAGTGCCATGGACACCGCGCGGAGTTATCGCGCCGTCGTGGCCGCGTCGGTGGTAGATGCAGAGTTATTTCCGCAGATCTCACTGGGCGACGCCGCTGAACCACCAACCAGTGTAGCGGGGCGATAATATGCTGAATGCCAGTGCCAAGTTGCAGGCGCGCAAGGCGCGCCAGAAGAAGCAAGAGAGCAAACTGAATCTGGTATCGCTCATGGACATTTTCACCATCCTGGTCTTTTTCCTGCTGGTGAACTCCTCCGATGTAGAAGTTTTGCAGAGCGACAAAACCATCAAACTGCCCGAGTCCACCTCGACCGAAAAACCCCGTGTCACCACGGTGGTACGGGTGAACGGGGAAACCCTATTCGTGGGCAACCGACCAATCGCGACCATCGACAGCCTCGATCTCTCTGCGGAGGAGATTGCCCCGCTGCGAGCGGAACTGGACTACCTGGCCGAACGGGCAGCACCGCTGTCCGAGCGCCAGAAAGAAACCGGCCGCGCGATCACCATCATGGGTGACGAGCATGTGCCCTATGCGGTACTCAAGCAAATCATGCGTACCTGTGCGGCGGCAGACTTCCGCGATATCTCATTTGCCGTCAGCCAGACTCCGCCCGTCGACCCCGAGGAGGCCGGCAGTTAAATGACCACAGCAACCGCAAAGCGGCCGCTGTGGCCGCAAATAGAGACTGACCTGCCCTGGGCATCTGCCGAGGCAGAGGACGCCCGTTTCCGCAAATTGCTGAAATGGGGCATGGGTACCTTCTGCGCATTGGGCATTATCATTACGCTGGTGCCCGTTCCCGAGCTGACCCGCGAGCAGGCGGAACGCATTCCGCCACAACTGGCCAAGGTCATTCTGGAGAAAAAGGAGCTGCCCAAGCCGCCGCCTCCGAAGGTGCAGAAACCCAAGCCGAAGGAAAAGAAACCCGAGCCGAAAAAACCGGAACCCAAGAAGCAGCCGGACAAGCCGAAGCCCGTCGAACTCAAGAAACCGGAACCGGCAAAGGTAAAACTCGCCCGCGAAAAAGCCTCCCGTAGCGGCCTGATGGCCATGCAGGATGATCTGGCCGCGATGCGGGATAGCTTTGATGTAGCCGAAGTCAGCAAGCCCGTAACGACCAGTGCCGCGGCGACCGCGCAGAAAGTGGACCGCTCGGTGATTGCCGATCGCTCGCGTACCAGCAGTGGTGGCGTGTCGGACAGCAACCTGAGTCGCGATACCGCCGGCGCGCAACTCGCGGGCCGTCGCGCAACGGAAGTTCAGAGCAGTGCCGCGGAAGGTGCAGCCCAGGCGGTTGCCAGCACGGCGCGGCGCGAAACTTCCAGTCGCGGGGAAGCGTCTATTCGCAGTGTAATGGAGAGCAACAAGGGCGCGATTTATGCGATTTACAACCGCGCCCTGCGTCGCGATCCTACCCTGCAAGGCAAGGTCACCGTTCAGCTGGTGATTGAACCGGACGGCAGCATCTCGAATATCAAAATTGTCAGCAGCGAACTGGAGTCACCGGCTCTGGAAAGCAAACTGCTCGCGCGTATCCGCCTGATCAATTTTGGTTCGGCGAACGTGGAGAGAGCAACGCTGAATTATTCGATCGACTTCCTGCCTTCTTGATTCGCCACTCAATTTGAGTGACTGCAGAAAAAACGGCCACGCTAGATAGCGTGGCCGTTTTGTTTGCGGCGATAAAAATTTCGCTCAATTCAGGTCCGCAGCGTACTGGCGCAATACCGCCAGCGGTACAATTTCCAGCGCGCGGACATGGGTACGCTGAAGAAACACGCGCGGGGCCATATCCGCCTGCTGTGCCTCCAGCCAGCGCTGCGCACACAGACACCAGCGGTCGCCGGGATTGAGCCCCGGGAACCCGTATTCTTCTACCGGCGTAGACAGATCATTACCGCGGCCGCGGGAAAAGTTCAGAAATTCCGCAGTGACCTCTACGCAGACTGTATGGGAGCCATAATCCTGACTACAGGTATTGCAGTAGCTATCGCGAAAAAAACCGGTCAGTGGATCACTGCTGCAGGGCACCAGTGGGTCACCGAACACGTTGACTGATTTATCCATTTCCATTGTGAGACTCCTCCGTATCTGACTGCTCCGCCGCGGTCACCCACTCCAGGTCCACCAGGCGCCAGCGCATACCCTGCCGCGCCAGGGTCGCGCGCAATTCTACACTGCGATTGCCACCATATTCCGCCACCACTTCATCGAGCGCGACAAACTGCCAGTGGTGACGATGCCAGTCGGTGCGGGCACCACTGCCATCGGTCCCCGGCACCAGTGAGGGATCGATTTGCCCCAATTCGCGCTCCAGCTCATCCATCAGGGAGCGCAAGCCGGAACCGCCGCGCAAGACATCGGCAACCCCATCCGGCGTTACCAGCTGGCGCAGGATCGGTGTCAGGAACAGGTTACTGCCCGCGACAAACAACTCATCGAGCTCTTGCGGCAGCATGTTACCCATCGACATGCGCAGATCGGCCTGCATTCGGTGCGCAACATTATCCCGCAGCACCGGAAAATCCACCCACTGCTTCAGCCGCGTGGTACTTCTGTCCTGCGCCGCATGCTCAAGCTGCCCAATGGCGTAGTACGGCAGGGCCAGATAGGCACCCGCTGCCAACAGCAACACAAACAGTACAGAAAATAGCCAGCGCGTCATATACCAAGGTCCCGCAACAGAAATCCGGCCGAGCTGGCCTTTCCGGCTGGCAGTTTATCCTGCTCCATCGGAAAAACTGAAATTTGGGGCCACTTGTGATGCCGCGTAATGGCGCATGATTGTTCGCACTGGGGCTCTGTGAGATATTTGACTGCTGGAATCTGGGCTTGCAGGAAGAGGCCTGTCCCGGCCATTTCCGCTGTCCCAACAAGCAATAATGAACAAGGATTAGACAATGAGTGATATCTACAAGGCCCCAGAAGCCAAGCTGACCGGCGAAGATGCCGAAGGCAAAGGCGATTTTGGCTCTATCGAGAAGGGTCTTGCTGGTGACTATGACGCCTCCATTGGAAACATCATCAGCGAAGCATGGTCTTTGACCAAGGGAAATAAGGGTACCATCTGGCTCGGACTGATTCTTTTCGTCGTGGCCTATCTGGCAATCGCCTATATTGCTGGCGTAATTACCGGCTACGACCCGTTTGACCTGGAAGCAGCTGCATCCGCAGGCTACTCCGCCTCTTCACTGCTGCATCAGCTCATTGTGACCGTTGCGATCGCACCACTGAGCGCCGGCCTCATGATGATCGGCGTCAAAGCTGCTCGTCAGGAGCAAGTTTCTCCAACCGAAGTTTTTGCACATTTCGATAAAATGTTGCCGCTGGTACTCGGCACTGTGCTGGTAAACATTCTGGTCGGCCTGGGCTTTCTGCTGTTGATCTTGCCCGGCGTTTATCTGGCCGTATCCTATATGCTGGCCATCCCGGTCATTGCCGACAAAGGCGTGGGCGCATGGAAAGCCATGGAGATTTCTCGTAAAGGCTTGACCAAACATTGGTTCAGCATCTTTGGCTTACTGATCGTTCTGTTGTTGATCTATATCGTTGCCGCCCTGCCGCTGCTGATTGGCCTGATTTGGGCTATTCCTCTAGCACTGATTACCATCGGCGTTCTGTACCGTCGTGCATTTGGCGCAGGCCCGGAAGAAGCCGGCGAAGCCGCCGTCGCTTAATCTTCCTACTTGACCCCGGGGGTCCGATGCTCGATACCACGTATTATGTCGAAACCCCTGAGGGTATTGATCTGCGCGCACAGGCCGCCGGGCCTGTGCCGCGCATCCTTGCCTACGCCATTGATCTTTTTTATCGCACCCTCATCCTGATCGCACTGGCCATCGGCTTGAGTTTCGCCGACGAGGCTGGCACCGGTGTCTGGCTCGTGTGCGCGTTTCTGCTCGAGTGGTTTTACCCGGTTTTTTTTGAAGTACTCCGCAATGGGCAAACCCCCGGCAAAAAAGCATTTGGACTGATGGTCATCAATAGCAATTTGACCCCGGCCACCTGGGGATCTTCTTTACTACGCAACCTGCTGCGATTTGCGGACTTCCTGCCATTTTTCTATGCCAGTGGCATTATCAGTATGACCATGAGCCGCCAGTTCCAGCGCCTGGGTGATATTGCCGCAGGCACCATGGTGGTCTATCAACCACAAAAAAACCGCAACATGCACCTCCCCAACGTTGCGCCAAAGGCTCCGCCACGTGGGCTGCAGCTGGAAGACCAGCGAGCCATCATCAGTCTCACCGAGCGCCATAACGACCTGAGCGAAGCCCGCCAGGGCGAGCTGGCAGACCTGCTGCAACCGGTGACGGGTAAATCCGGGCAATCTGCCGTACAACACCTGCGCGCGATTGGCCGCTGGCTGCTGGGGGGCTGACGTCATGCGACAGGGAGATTTTGAACAGCGCTATGCGGACAGCTGGGCCAGGCTCGATGACTGGCTTCAGCAAAAGCCGACGCGCCGCGACGACAATGATGCGCCAACGTTCGACCTGCCGGCGGAATACCGCAGCCTGTGCCAGCAACTGGCCATGGCCAAGGAGCGCCAGTACACCAGCGCCCTGGTGGAAAAGCTCAATCGCCTGGTGCTGTCCGCTCACCACCGGCTCTATCGTCAGCGCGGCCTGCGCAGCAATACCTGGTTCTGGTATCTGTTGGCGGGTTTCCCGCGCGCAGTACGCGCCCAGTCTACCTACGTGTGGATCGCGACGGCCCTGTTCCTGGTACCGGGATTGCTGTTTGGTCTGGCCGCGTATTTTGACGATGCGATTATTTATGCCGTGATGTCACCGGAGCAGGTCAACAATTTTGAATCGATGTATGACCCGAGCAATCGGGTTCTGGGCCGCGAACGCGATGCGGGTACCGACCTGCAGATGTTCGGACATTACATCCGCAACAATATCGGCATTGCCTTCCGCACCTTCGCCGGCGGGGTGGCTTTTGGACTGGGATCGATCTTTTTCCTGGTGTTTAACGGTGTAGTGATCGGTGCGGTGTTCGGGCATATCACCCGGGTCGGGTTCATTTCGACTTTCTATTCCTTTGTGGCAGGCCACGGCGCCTTTGAACTGACCGCCATTGTGCTGGCCGGTGCTGCCGGACTGATGCTCGGCCACTCGCTGGTGGATCCGCGCGGACATACCCGGGTTACCGCCCTGCGCATTGCCGCCGGTGAGGCGATGAAGATTATGTACGGCGTGTTCCTGATGCTGGTGGTCGCTGCCTTTATCGAGGCGTTCTGGTCCTCGACAACCGGGTTCGAGCCCATGGTCAAATATGCAGTCGGCGGCACCTTGTGGGTACTGGTAATCGGCTATTTTGTCCTGGCTGGCCGCGGAGAGGTGCGCCGTGCAGCTTGATCAACTCGCTATCAATGCCCGTCTGCGCTCACCGTGGGAATCGATCGATCTCGGCATCGCGCTTGCCCGTCGCCTGTGGCTGCCACTGTTTATCGTGTGGCTATTGCCTGCCCTGTTGGTGCTCGGTCTGACGTACTGGTTCTGGTGGGAATCGCCGCTCTGGTCGATGTTGCTGGTGTGGTGGCTGAAGCCTGTCTACGACCGCCTGCCACTGTTTGTTGCCAGCCGGGCGCTCTTTGGAGAAAAAATCTCTGCGGGTACGGCGCTGCGCCAGTTCTTCGCACAGAATCGCCGCGACTGGTTTGCCTGGCTGACCTGGCGTCGACTGAGCCCCACCCGTGCTTTCGATATGCCGCTCACCATGCTTGAACAAAGCTCCGGTAGCGCGCGCTCCGCACGACTGGGCGTCCTGCATCGCAATCATGCCAACGCTGCGACCTGGCTCACCCTGACTGCGGTTCATATTGAGCTGTTCCTGTCGTTCGGCTTCGCCGGCCTGGTGCTGATGATGATCCCCGAACAGGTCGAATTGAGCTGGGCGCTGTTTATCGAACAGGAAACCACCCTGGCATGGATCGGCAACCTGGTTTCGGTATTGGTCCTGGCCGCGGTCGGCCCCTTCTACGTCTGTGCCGGCTTTATGCTGTATATCGGCCGGCGTATCGAACTGGAAGGCTGGGATATCGAAATTCAGTTTCGCCGCCTGCTCGCCCGACGCGAGCAGCAGGAATCCCGCAGCCGTCGCGCACCCACTGGTGCCGTGCTGGCATTGCTGGCAGCACTGCTGACCGGCTTGGGCAGCACACCCGCGCCGGCCGTCGCCCAGGAGACAGTACCGGCGGAAACTGCCGGTGAGACCCTGCAGCGGGAACCCGCCGGCGGCCCTGTCCTGTCGCCGCAAGACGCTCGTGACCGTATCGATCAAGTTCTCGCGAGTGATGCGTTCCACCGCACTGAGATGACCAGTGGCTGGCGCCTGAAAGAGGCAGAGGATTCCGAGGATCTTGAGCGCATTCCCGATTGGCTTATCTGGCTACTCGACTGGCTGGCGAGCGACAACAATCCCGCGGAAACTGGAGACAGCTTTGGCTGGAGCAGTGTGATCGGCGCCCTGCTGGAGCTGCTGCTGTGGATCGCCCTGATTGGCCTGGTAGTTTACGGACTGTGGCGCTACCGGGAGCCGCTGATCAACAGCTTGCGCTGGCGCAAAACCCAAAAAACGGTACGCCAGGCTCCGGAAACCCTGTTTGGACTCGATGTGCGTACCGAAACCCTGCCAGAAGATATCTGTGCAGAGGTCATGGCCCTGTGGCGCGACGGCGAGCAGCGCGCAAGCGTTGGTCTCTTGTATCGTGCGACGCTGGCGCATTTGATCGAGCACTTCGGATTCCACTTCGGCGATCACCTGACCGAAAGCGAATGCGCCAGCCTGGTCAAACATCGCGCTGCACAGCAGGAGCCACCCGCGATCGAACTCGCCAGTTTTGTCCATCGCCTGACCGGCACCTGGCAACAGTTGGCGTATGCGCACAGGCCGCCCAGCGGCTCGCAATTGCAAACCCTGTGCGATCAATGGCAGGAGGTGTTCACCGATGAGCGCTAAACGCATCGCCATTGGCCTGGCCGGCGTCTTCGTGGTCGCTGCCGGCGCAGCGTTTTTCACCTTTTTCGAGCGTTACTCCGAAGAGGTCGACCTGGGCTGGAGCCCGGAGGCCCAACGCAATCCGTTCCTTGCCGCCGAACAATTCCTGCAGGACTCGTCCATCGCCACCCGGCGCGCCGACAATATTTCCGTTGTCGCGGAGCTGGGGCCGGAAGACACCCTGCTGCTGGCCAGCTCCCGTCAGGTGTATAACAGCGATCGTGTGGATGAGCTGCTGGCCTGGGTATCGAGCGGTGGTCATGCCATCGTGATCGCGCAAAACACCTTCGACGACGAGCGCGACTGGCTACTCGAAACCCTCGATACCACTGTGGTGAAGGGCGACGGCATCGTCGAGTTTGAAGGCATGCTGAAAGACTTGCTGGGGGATGAGTTTGAGCTCGATGAAGAACCCAAGTCTGCGGGCGAACTGGCCAGGGAATACAATCGACGTCTCGACGAAAGGGCCAAATCGGAGAATGTTGCGGAAGCAGCCAGTAGCGACGAGCCGGCGACACAGCCACGTGAGCCGGACGTAGACGCCGAAGACCTGGTGACCCTAAGCGATCACAGTGAACGGGATTACGTTCTGCACTTCAATCCCCGCCATCTGTTGTGGCACCCGACGTTCGACGACGAGCAGGCAGCATTCGAGCCAACGTACTGGACCACCATCGAAAGCCAGGACAATGGCGTTCCGCTGCTGCAATTCGAACACGGCGAAGGTCTTGTCACGCTGATGGCCGACCAGAAGCTCTGGCAGTCAGAGCGTATTGGCCAGTTCGACCACGCCTACTTTCTCTGGGAGATGGCGTCTTACGGTGAGTTTGTATTGATCACCCGGCCCCATTTTGCTTCGCTGGGCGAACTCGCCAACCGCTACGTGCGCGAATTTTTGCTCGCCGGCGGTATCTGCCTGCTGGCCTGGTTGTTGCTCCGCTCGCGCCGCTTCGGCCCCACCAGGCCAACTCCGGAGACCGGACGCCGCTCCCTGACTGAACATATATCCGCCAGTGGACAGTATTACTGGCGCAGTGACCACTGCGCGGATGCGCTGCGCAGTATCACCGAACCGCTACTTCGCCGACTCGGCCTGCACAGCCATGCGCTGGCGAACGACGCCGACAATGGGAAACGCAGCCAGATCTGCCGACGCCTGTCGGCACTCACCGGTATCAAAGAAACGACCATCGCCGAATCGCTCTGGGGTCCCGCACCCGAGTCCGAGGAAGCGTTCACTGAACGAATGCGCAATCTGCAGCGAATCGAGGCAGCCTTATGAACGACGTCACCGACACCCAAGCCGCACCGACCACACGCCAAGTGAGCGAAGAACACTGGCAGGCTGCAGCGGCAAAACTTCAGCAGCTCCGCGATACCATCAACCAGATGCTGATCGGCCAGGAAGCGGTGGTCGACCAGGTTGTCATCTCCCTGCTGGCATCCGGCCACGTCCTGCTGGAAGGCGTTCCGGGACTCGGTAAAACCCTGCTGGTGCGCGCGCTGGCGAATTGCTTCGGCGGAGAGTTCCGGCGCATCCAGTTTACCGCCGACCTGATGCCGGCGGACGTCACCGGACATGCCATTTTCAACATGGCAGAAAGCCGCTTCGAAGTGCGACGTGGACCGGTCTTCACCAACCTGCTGCTGGCGGACGAAATCAACCGGGCGCCGGCCAAAACCCAGGCGGCTCTGCTCGAGGTCATGCAGGAGCGCCAGGTCACCATCGACGGTGAGGCGCAGGCAGTGCCCCAACCATTTATGGTGTTGGCAACCCAGAACCCGGTGGAGCAGGAGGGCACCTATCCGCTGCCCGAGGCGGAACTCGACCGCTTCCTGTTGAAAGTCCTGATCGATTTCCCCAGCCACAGTGCGGAATTGCAGCTGGCGGATGCCGCGAGCGCCGGCAGGATCGAAGCGCGGCTGGAAAGTGACGCCAAGGCCCTGTTGAGCATCGATGCCCTGTGCACACTGCAGGCGCTGGTGCCCCGGGTGTCGCTCGATCAGCAGGTACTCGATTATGCGGTGCGGCTGGTCCGTGCGACGCGCGAGAGTGCGCAGCTGCGGCGCGCCGCAGGACCGCGCGCAAGTATCGGGCTGGTTCAGGCGGCGCGTGCCCACGCACTGCTCGCTGGACGCAGTTTCGTCCTGCCGGACGATGTCAAAAGCATGGCGATTCCCGTGATGCGCCACCGTATCGGCCTGTCGCCGGATATGGAAATTGATGGCGAAACACCGGACAGCGTACTCGCACAAATCATTGAGTCCGTGGAGGCGCCGCGCCTGTGATGCGCCTGCCGCTGCGACCCAGCGCACGCCTGGTGCGCGTGCTAGGAATCTGGTGCTTCTCGGCACTGGCAATCAGTGCGTCACGTGTCTGGTGGTCGGACGGCGCCGACATGATGGCGACGCTCTGGTGGCTGAGTGGTGCACTCCTGCTGACCGCAGCACTGCTGGACGGGTTAACCGGGGCACGCGTACGCGGCCTGGACGGACAGCGGCAGCTACCCGGCAACCTCGCGCTGGGGGTCGAGAACCAGGTTGACCTGCGCATCGAAAACAACGGGCCGCGCGCACTCGGCCTCTGGCTTCACGATGCCTACCCGGCGCAACTAGCCACCAGCGATCTGCCGCTGCGTCTCGCATTGCAGCCCGGGCAGCATGCGGACGTGCAGTATGCGGTCACGCCACACCGTCGCGGACCGGCACAGTTCGGCGCCATTGAAGTGCTGGCGGACTCGCCGTGGGGGCTTTGGCAGCGACAG
This sequence comes from Microbulbifer sp. ABF4_148, assembly GCF_056158985.1. Classification (NCBI taxonomy): domain Bacteria; kingdom Pseudomonadati; phylum Pseudomonadota; class Gammaproteobacteria; order Cellvibrionales; family Microbulbiferaceae; genus Microbulbifer; species Microbulbifer sp. ABF4_148. The sequence goes on along the minus strand of NZ_JBSWUI010000001.1, from coordinate 887,707 downwards.
ATGCACATTGGCAGCGCTCAGACGGTCAAGGTCTACCCGAATTTCCTCGGTATTTCCTCCCTGCAGGCGCTCAGCACCGAGCAGAGCCTGCGCTATCTGGGTCTTCACCAGCAGCAGCGGCGCGGCGAGGGCATGGACTTCCGCGAACTGCGGGAATACCGCCGCGGCGACAGCCAGCGACAAGTCGACTGGCGTGCCAGTGCGCGCATGCGCAAACTGATCAGCCGGGAATACCAGGACGAGCGCGATCAGGAAATTATCTACATGCTCGACTGTGGCCGCCGGATGCGGGCTCGGGACGGAGACCTGAGCCATTTCGACCACGCGCTCAATGCACTGCTGCTGTCGGCCTATGTCGCGGTAAAGCAGGGTGATGCCGTCGGCTTGCAGGCCTTTGCGCGGGGTGTGGGTGCCGAGGGAGGTACGTTAGCGCCGGTTAAGGGAGAGGGCAGTATCAACCTGTTGCTGAACCATGTGTACGACCTGCACTCCGGTACCGCACACAGTGATTTCAGCGGCGCGGCACAACAACTCATGGCCCACCACCCGCGGCGTTCCCTGATCATTATGGTGACCAACGTACGGGACGAGGACAGCGATGAATTGCTCGCAGCGGTGCAATTGATGTCACGGCGCCATCTGGTGCTGGTGGCCTGCCTGCGGGAAACCGCGATCGACCGTGCGGCGGAGCAGCCGGTGAAGGACTTTGACGGCGCCCTGGATGTGGCGGCCGCACGAGATTTCAGCCGCCGTCGCAGTCGTCTCCTGCAACATTTGAGCGCGCGTAATGTAGAAGTGGTGGATGCCCCACCAACGCAGCTACACAATGCGTTGGTGGAGAGTTACTGGCGCCTGAAACGCAGTGGCCGGATCTAACAGCGAACCGTCAGTAGGTGGAACCAAAGCGATAGGCAAAGTTCACCGTCAGTGAACGCAGGTGGCCCATGTCGAAATCGCCCACGCGCCCGGCATCGTTGTAATTGTATTCCACCGAGGTATCGAACTTGTTGGTCCAGCGATAGCGATAGCCCACCCCGGCATTCCAGTAATTGTCATTGCCGTCATAATCCACAATCAGGCGGAGGTCGTTCCGACGTACGCTGTAGACATCGAACTCGGCGTAATTCCAGCCAGCCATCCAGTACAGGCACTGCACTTCACAGTTGAGCGTGAAGTCCACTTTGAAGTTCACCCCGTACTGGTCAATATCGATCCCTTCGTCTTCGAATTTGGAATAGCGCAGCTCCGCTTGCCACACACCCAGCGCGGGTGAAATGCCAATGCTGGCGTATCCGAACGTATCGTTATCCCGGTTGATCTGCAGTTCGCCAGTCCCGACGCCAAGGGTGCCCACCACCTGGTACTCGCCCAGGCAAATCTGCTCAATCGGGTTATTCCACTGCGCAACCACCGGCACCGCGGCAGACATCATGATGAATGCCAACAGAATTTTTTTCATAACCACCTTCCTTGGAAATTCAACTTCGCCGCGCAGCGCGGGAATCCACCCACGCCACGCATCACCAACAACCGGATTCAATCTGGGTCAGGATGAAAACTGCGAGGATTCAACGTCAATAATCGCCCATCGCCCGCCCTCGAACGCGGGATTTTTTTTCAGCAGATCGATATCTGTGGGAACGGGAGGCTCTTCACCCGCCGCTTGCAAATCTTCCAGACGTTGCAAGATCGTCGACGCCATTTTTTGCAGAGTCTCGTCGAGGGTTTCTGCATGGCACTGGCAGTGTGGCAGGTCCGGTGCAATGGCACCGTAGCCGGCATACTCGATATTGTGGACGACCACCGGATAGCGCATCGGAAGTTACTCTTATTAGGTGAACTCCCAAAGGGTAGACGGGTTTACTTTTTTTGCGGGACGATTGGCGTGGAAAAATCGGCGTGCGTACGGCGGAGAGAAATCCCATCCATCGTCATCAGCGCGGGATACGTCCGAGCATTGCGCGGCGACAGAAGATCATTTCCCGATAGGTTTGTACCAAAGACATATCCAACGAAGAACCCGAGCTACGCACTTCCTCAAGCTGCCGCTGTAGCCAGCGTATTTCTTCCTGTAACTGCTCCCGCAGTCGCCGGGTTTCAGAATGATCGATATTGACGTGCGAACGGGCGGGCGCCTGAGAAGGGGAACGGGACTGATTTGCCATCAAGGTACCTCGGGCATGAACATCTCGGGCCAGACGGGTTGTCGCACCGGCCCCAGAGTTCAGTCTAGCCCAGGTTACCTATTGCGCTCAGGCGTTGAGCAGCGCCTTCCAGTCATAGGAAGGATCGCCAATCACGTAGAAAAACGGATTGAGCAACGAGTCCTTCTGGTTGTAACGCAGCAGTTCAAACTGGTCATCAACCACAATGCCACCGGCTGCCTCGACCACGGCCTGCGCCGCAGCGGTGTCCCACTCACAAGTGGGCGCCAGGCGTGGATACAGATCTGCGGCGCCTTCGGCCACCAGGCACAACTTCAACGAACTGCCCATGTTTTTCAGACCGGTCTGCCCCAGCGTGCTCTCAATACGCGACAGCAGGGCATCGACTGCGCCCGCTCCATGACTGCGGCTCGCCACCAGTTCCACCGGCTCACCGGATGCCAGCCGCGGCGCCATGGCTCGCACCTGAATGGCGGATTCACCTTCCGCAGTGCGCTTGAACGCACCGAGTCCTTTGCAACCGGCATAGGTGATATCCAGCACCGGCACATGCACAACACCGAGTACCGGCTCGCCGTTTTCGATCAATGCGACGTTGACCGTGAACTCGCCATTGCGACGGATGAATTCCTTGGTGCCATCCAGCGGGTCAATGATCCAGTAACGCTGCCACTGGCTGCGCTGTTCAAATGCCGGCATGGCATCTTCTTCGGACAAGACCGGGACCCCGTCGATCAGCTTGGCGAGCGCGGGTGCCAGGATCGCGTGGGCGGCCAGATCAGCCGCGGTCACCGGAGAGTCGTCGGCCTTGGTGTCCACCTCAAGTTCGGCATTCTGGTGATACACCTCGAGGATCGCTTCCCCGGCCGTTTTGGATATGCTGATGACGCTTTCGAGAAGTTCCTTATCCATAAATCCCCCTAATTCTTAAGGGGGAGGATTATACGCCGCTAGCGTGACAGCGCCATGGCCACGGGCACGGGAATGCCCGCCGCCAGAGCGAATTCCGCGACAGGATCAGGCGAGGAAGAGGTCTTCGATGGAGAGATAGCGCTCACCGGTATCGTAACTGAATACCAGCACACGGCTGCCCGCCGGCATATCGTGCTCAACCAGCTTGACCGCAGCCAGACTGGCGCCCGACGAAATACCCACGAAAATTCCCTCTTTGAGTGCACACTGGCGCGCCATTTCAAAGCTGTCCTCTTCAGAAACCTGCACGGTACCGTCGAGACATTCGCGATCCAGAATGTCGGGAACAAACCCGGCACCAATACCCTGCAGGCGATGCAGTCCTTTCTCGCAACCGCTGATCACCGCAGATTTTTCCGGCTCTACTGCCAGTACTTTGAGTTCGGGAAAATCTTCTTTGAGCCGCTGCGCGCACCCGGTGATATGCCCACCGGTACCAACGCCCGTGATCATGTAATCGAGCCCCTCGGGGAAATCCTCCAGAATCTCCCTGGCGGTTATCTGGCGATGGACGCTGACATTGGCAGGGTTCTGGAACTGCTGCGGCATCCAGGTATTGTCGTGCTGGGACATCAGCTCCTCGGCGCGCGCGATGGCGCCCGGCATGCCCTTCTCCTTGGGGGTCAGCTCCAGCTCTGCGCCCATGGCTTTCATGATCTTGCGGCGCTCCACCGACATGGATTCCGGCATCACCAGGATCAACCGGTAACCACGAACCGCGGCGACCATCGCAAGGCCGATACCGGTGTTGCCCGAGGTCGGCTCGATAATCACACCGCCGGGCTGCAGGGCACCGCTCTTTTCCGCTGCATCGACCATGGAAACCGCGATGCGGTCCTTGATACTGCTGCCGGGGTTGAAGCGCTCTACCTTCATCCAGACTTCGATATCATCACGGAACAGGCGATTGAGCCGCACATGCGGGGTATTACCAATGGTGTCGAGAATATTGTTGGCTTTCATGGACCGAGCTCTCCCTGTTGTTCGGTGCGGAATATTGGATGATCACAAGCCCCGGCGGCGCAGTTGTTATACTGGCGGTCAGTTTGCCTTTGGCAGCCGAGCAGTCCTTACAAATACAAGAAATTCGCGAGAAACGCCATGACGCACAACACGGCAGACGCCACCCCCATCCGAGAGAATGAAGCGCGCGCCACTAGTAGGCACCTATCAACGCATCTGGGGCTGCCGCTGTTCGCCGCGCTGGCGCTGGCCTACATCGCGCTGGACCTGATCGGCATCTCTGGACCGGCCATGGCGACCCTGAAAGCGGCCCCGATCGCTGTGCTCGGCTGGCTGGCACTGCGCCTCTTGCAGGGCGCGACACGCACCCTGGCGCTGGTCGCCCTGCTGTTTTCTGCACTGGGCGATATTCTGCTGGCCACCCCCTTCCACAACCATTTTGTCTTTGGCCTGGGGGCCTTCCTGGTCGCCCAGCTGGTGTATGCGATCAATTTCCTCAGCCGTGCCGACTTTCGCACGGTTCGGTTTGGCCTGCGCGGACTGCCCATCATTCTGGCCGCCGTGGGTCTCGCCCAGATGCTGTTGCCCGCCGCCGGCGAACTCGCACCGGCGGTAGGCGCCTACCTCATGGCGATCTTGACCATGGCACTGGCCGCCGCGGCGCATCGGGGGCGCTCCGGGCTCCTGCTGGCAGGCGCCCTGTGCTTTATGCTGAGCGACGCGCTGATCGGCGTGAACCGGTTCCTCGCCCCGGTCCCGCTGGCAGGTACCGCGATCATGGTGACCTACTATCTCGCCCAGCTGATGCTGCTGTACGGGCTGCGCCGCGCGCGGGCATAATAGCCACCCCCGCACTCCCCCGAGGTTACCGCCAACATGCTGGACTGGCACAAAGTCGACACGGTGATGCTGGACATGGACGGCACCCTGCTCGACCTGCATTACGACAATCACTTCTGGTTTACCCATCTGCCGCAGCGCTATGCGGAGACCCACGGCCTGTCACTGGCGGAAGCCGAGGTGCAGCTCAAGGAGCAAATCGACGCGCGCCGCGGTACCCTCGAGTGGTACTGCCTGAACTTCTGGTCACAGGAGCTCGGTCTGGATATCCCCGCCGTACTGCGGGAGATCGAGGATCGCATCGCCCTGCGCCCGCAGACCCAGGCATTCCTGGAGGCCCTGCACCAGCTCGAGAAACACGTACTGCTGGTGACCAATGCACACCCGACCGGGCTCGAGCACAAACTGGAAAAGACCGGTATCGACCGCTGGATGCACGGGGTGATTTCCTCACACGACCTGCAGCACGCCAAGGAAAGCGCGTTTTTCTGGGAGGCCCTGCAGGAAACCGTGCAGTTTGACCCCCAGCGCACCCTGTTTGTCGACGACAACCAGCAGGTGCTGTCGGCCGCCAGGGACTTTGGCATTGCCCACCTGGTCTGTATTCGACAGCCCGACAGCCGCAAGCCGCCGCGCGACATCGGCGACTTCCTGGCAATTCACCACTTCGAAGAGCTGCTGGCGCTGTGATCTCCTGATGGACAAGGTACGTATCGACAAGTGGCTGTGGGCCGCACGGTTCTATAAGACCCGCAGCATCGCCAAGCAGGCGATCGAAGGCGGCAAAGTACACCTGGACGGCCAGCGCGTGAAAGCCAGTAAGGAAATCACGACCGGACTGACCCTGACGTTGCGCCAGGGGTGGGACCAGCTCGAAGTCGAGGTGCTGGCCCTCTCCGACCAGCGGCGCGGTGCCGACATCGCGCGCACCCTGTACCGTGAAACCGAGGCCAGCCAGGCCCGGCGGGAGCGCGAGGCGGCCGAACGCAAGGCCAGCCATGCTGGCATCCACAGCGAGCGCCCCAACAAGAAGCAGCGACGCCAGATTCATCGCTTCCTGCGCGAGGGTGGCGACAACGACTGAACCGGTGCAGCCTGCGGGACACCGGCGACGGTTCTGCTGCTAAACTGGCCGAACGCATTACCAATGGCTGATCCGGTGACGAAGTCTTTGCTCGCCACCGGCCGATGAAAACGGGACAAGTAACAACAATGACCAGATTCCTCGCCCTAGCCTCCTTATTCTTGCTGCTGTGGCAACCGGCCGCGGCGGACAACCGCGAACACGAGCAGCTCAAGCGCTCCATCATCAAGATCTACACCACGGCGGCAGCGCCGGATTATTTCAATCCGTGGGCGCTACTGAACCCCAAACAGCTGTCCGGTTCCGGCGCCGTTATCGAGGGTGAGCGCATCCTCACCAACGCCCACGTGGTCGCCAATGGCAGTTTTATTCAGGTCCAGCGTCATGGCGACGCGCAGAAATTCCGCGCCCAGGTGCAGTTTGTTTCCCACGCCGCCGATCTCGCACTGCTGACCGTGGACGACGAAAGCTTCTTTGACGACACCCGCCCACTGACACTGGGAGAGCTGCCGGAGCTGCAGGAAGAAGTCACCGTGTATGGCTATCCCATCGGTGGCAAGTCGCTGTCGATTACCCGCGGCGTGCTGTCGCGCATGGAGCACCAGTACTACGCCCATGCCGAAAGCTACCTGATGGCGGGGCAGATCGACGCCGCCATCAATCCCGGTAACAGCGGTGGCCCGGTGATCTCTGACGGGCGCATTGTCGGCGTCGCCATGCAGACCAACCAGAGTGCTGAAAATCTCGGGTATTTCGTCCCGCCCAGTGTCGTTCGCCATGTGCTGCGCGATGCCGAAGACGGCGTCCACCAGGGCTTCCCCGAGCTGGGTGCAGTCACCCAGAGCATGGAAAGTCCGGCGATGAAGGCCGCCGCCGGCCTCGAGCCCGACCAGGACGGCGCGCTGGTGGTGAAAGTATTTGAGGATTCCCCGGCAGCCCAGGTGCTGCAGCCCGGCGACGTGCTGCTCGAGGTAGACGGCCTCGAGATCGCTGCGGATCGCACGGTGGAGTGGCGTAAGAACCAGCGCACCAACTACCACTATGCCGTAGACCAGTATCACGTGGGCGACTTCCTGCCGGTGCGTTTCTCGCGCAATGGCGAGGAACAAACCGCGAAGATACAGCTGGCCGCACCCCCCCCCTCGCGCTCGCTGGTGCTGAGCGAGCAGTACGACCAGCGTCCGCGCTACTACATCTACGGTGGTGTCGTTTTTGTGCCGCTGAACATGAACCTGATCAAGCGCTGGGGCAACAACTGGCACTCCAAGGCGCCGATCGAATACCTGTATGCGCGCAATCGCTGGGTCGAAAAAGACCGTCGCGAGCTGGTGGTCGCACTCAAGGTCCTGCCGGCGGGCGTCAATCTGGGATACCACGACTGGAAGAACTGGATTATCGATTCGGTAAACGGCAAGGATGTGGCGGATTTTGACGAATTTGCCCAGCTGATGGAGAGCAACCAACAGGGCTTCATTGAACTGCGCGATCGCTCCGGCTATCGCATGGTGCTCGACGCTGCGAGTGCGCGCGAGCAGGAGCCGCAGATCCTGCAGACCTATCACATCCCGCAGCGACACTCGCCGGGCCTGTTTACCAACCTCGCCGCGGACAAGGACAGCTGATCCATGGCCACTGCCGCCACCCTGCGCTGGGTGTTCTGCGCGGTCATTGTCGGCGCGACCAGCATGGTTTGCGCCAGTGAGATGTATCGCTGGGTGGATGAGAACGGACAGGTCCACTTCGGCGACCGGCCGCCCAACCAGGCCAGCGCCGAAAACGTCGGGACAGAACTGAAGCCGATCAATACTTCTGACAGCAACGGTGCTGCGCGTACCGCTGGCAAAAGTGCCCAGGCGGGCAGTCGTCAGGCCGCGCTCGACCGCGCCTACCGTGAACGTCGCCGGGCCGAGCAACAGCAGGTCAAGGCACAACAGCAGCGCTGGCAGCAAACCTGCGAAGAGGCACGCCACCAGCTCCGCATACTCGAAGGCCCTGTGTACTATGTCGACGCGCAGGGAAAAGAGTACACCGTGTCCGAGAAAGAGCGGCAGCGCCGGGCCGACGCCCTGCGGGTGACCATACACCAGCGCTGTGGCTGACGAGTCTGCCCGGCCATCACCGGGCGGTTTTATTACGGCGGCAACCGCACTAGAATTCCGCGTTTTTCTGCCGAGGCAAATCCCCCATGTCCGACCAGCTGGAACGCTTTATTTTTTCCAACCACGATATTCGCGGGCAGGTGGTCACCCTGACCGACACCTATCGGGACATCCTGGAAAATAACCAGCTACCGCCTGCCGTGGCACAGCTCCTCGGTGAATTTCTCGCCGCGGCCTGCCTGCTTTCCACCACCCTCAAGTTTGACGGGTTGCTCGCGCTGCAGGCGCGCGGCGAGGGACCGGTGCCCCTGCTGCTGGCAGAATGCACCCATCACAGTGACCTGCGCGGGATCGCCAAAATGGCGGAAGGCGTGGATATCCCGGAAGGTGCCACCCTGCGCGACCTGGTTGGCAACCGCGGCGCACTGGCGATCACTGTCGAGCCCGAGCGCGGCGAGCGCTACCAGGGGATCGTGCCGCTGGAACGGGAAACCCTGGCGGAGTGTCTCGAGGACTACTTCACCCAGTCCGAACAGCTGGCGACGCGCTTCTGGCTGGAATCCAGCCCGGATACCGTCGGCGGAATTATGCTGCAGATCTTGCCGGGCAATAATGCCGCCAGCGAGGAAGACAACCGCGACGCCTGGGAAACCGCCCAGCACCTGGCGGCCACCGTCACCGCGGAAGAACTGCACCAGTTACCCCACGACCAGCTGATCCTGCGCCTGTTCCATGAAATGCAGCCGGCACGGCTGGGCACCGCCAACATTCGCTTCAAGTGCAGCTGCTCGCGGGAGCGCAGCGCCCGCGCGCTGATGGCGATGGGGCCGGAAGAGGTCTACAAGCTGCTGGAAGAACAGCAGGGCAATATCGTCGCCGACTGCCAGTTCTGCAACGCGCGCTACGACTTCAACCGGGACGACGTCGAGTCCCTGTTTAACGCTCCGCCGCACACCCTGCACTGATCCTTCCCCGGGCGGGGCGCTGCGCCCCGCCCGTCACGTTCGCGGGTGGCATGCCCGCCATCCACTCTCTCGCCCACCATCCACCACCCTCTCGCCCGCAATCCTTGCACACCGCATCCGTCCCAGTGCGCGCACGACGTGCTCGCCGCGCGCGGTGTCACCAGCCTGTCGTCCGCCCGAACTTCCCGCTCGCCTCCGACATCTATCGGGCTGGCCGCCAGGACCAATATTCACGCTCTGATTCACTAAAATTAGTCAAATGAATGTAGTTTTACTACATAATCCGCGAAATTTATGTAGTGGCGCATATTTTTGCATGACACCGCTGTCATTGAGTGTTTTTCAGCCAATCCCGCTATGCCCCCCTATTGAACTCTGTAATAATGCGCGCGAATTTTGGTCTCTGGCGTGATGTGCCAGAGCTCTACACTGATTTACACACGACTTTCACGGGTAATCGACGAATGGCACAGATCGACGACACGGCGCAGGTACTGAAGAATCTCGCAACGTCGCAATTGGTTGAACAGGCTCTGGTACGGGGTGAAGGCAAGCTGTCCGACACCGGTGCCCTGGTGACCGAGACCGGTGAGCGCACCGGCCGCTCTCCGGCAGATCGCTTTGTGGTGGAAGAGCCTTCCACCAGTGACAGCATCGCCTGGGGTGCAGTAAACCGCCCCTTCCCCCAGGACAAGTTCGACGCCCTGTGGGATCGAGTCGAAGCCTTTGTCGAAGGGTCCGATCGCTTTGTGCAGGAACTGCACGTTGGCCAGGACGAAGATCACTACCTGCCGGTTGTGGTGACCGCCCAGACTGCCTGGCACACCCTGTTTGCCCGCAACATGTTCATCCGCGCCGAAAACTACAACCCGAAAGGCAAGGAAGAGTGGCGCATCCTGCACGCGCCGAACTTTGTGTGCGAGCCAGAGCGCGACGGCACCAACTCCGAAGGCGTAGTGATTATTAACTTTGCTGCGCGCAAGGTCCTGCTCGCCGGCATGCGTTACGCCGGTGAGATGAAAAAGGCCATGTTCTCCGTCCAGAACTTCCTGCTGCCGGAAAAAGACGTGATGCCGATGCACTGCGCTGCCAACGTGGGCAAAGACGGTGACGTATGCCTGTTCTTCGGCCTGTCCGGTACCGGTAAAACCACCCTGTCTGCTGATCCCGAGCGTTACCTGATTGGTGATGACGAGCACGGCTGGGCCAAGGGCGGTGTATTCAACGTTGAGGGTGGCTGCTACGCCAAGACCATCAACCTGAGCCAGAAAAACGAGCCGGTAATCTGGGACGCGATCCGTTTCGGCGCCATCGTGGAGAACGTGGTCACCAATGCCGCCGGCACTGCCGACTACTACGACACCAGTCTGACCGAAAACGGCCGCTGCTCCTACCCGCTGGAGCACGTTGAAATGCGTCAGCTGGAGAACCGTGCCGGTGAGCCGAAGAACGTCATCTTCCTGACCTGTGACGTTTCCGGTGTTCTGCCGCCGGTTTCCATCCTGTCCAAGGAAGCCGCTGCGTACCACTTCCTGTCCGGCTACACCGCGCGTGTTGGCTCCACCGAACTGGGCGCAGAGGCGGGCATCCACCCGACTTTCTCCACCTGCTTCGGTGCGCCGTTCATGCCGCGCGCGCCGCGTGAATACGCCGACCTGCTGATGAAGCGGATCGAGGACTTCGGCTCCAAGGTCTACCTGGTCAACACCGGCTGGACCGGTGGCTCCGGTGACAACGGCAAGCGCTTCCCGATTCCGGTGACCCGCGCGGTGATCGCGGCTATCCAGAGCGGCGCACTCGAAGGTGTCGAGACCGAGCACCTGGATGCGCTGAACCTGGATATTCCGGTTGAAGTACCGGGCGTCGACAAGGCCTACCTGAACCCGCGCGAAGCGTGGGCCGACAAAGCCGCCTACGACGACCAGGCCGGCAAGCTGGCCAAGCTGTTCAACGAGAACATCGAGAAGTTCAGCGTCAGCGATGCGGTCAAGGACGCTGGCCCCAAAGCCTGATTCTGACAGAATCCCTGTATGAGCCCCCGCGGTGCGAGCCCCGGGGGCTTTTTTTTGCCGTTTTGGCGCACCCCTCAAGATCACAGTCGACCGTCATCCCGGCGGTGACCTGTCGGCCGGAAAGAGCCCCGGCCTGGAAGCATCCAGCGTCTATAGTGAAAGGAACAGGCGCCGCTACGCTTCGTCAGCGCCTGTCAGGCGACTGGATTCACAGGCAGCGCGATCATCTCCATGGTTCAAGGCACACCCTTCTTTTTTCGCCCCGTCGATCCGCGGGGAAAGAACGTCAACCGGCTGGTGATTACCGGCCTCACCCTGATGCTGATGGCGCTGGTTGGCGGCCTGTGGTTGTTCCTGTACCTGAAATCGCTGGAACAGCCCTACGAGCGCATCAAGGGCTATCGCGTCGCGACTCCGGCCGCCCTCAAGGAGTTTTTACGCCATGGTGACCGCCGGGCCGAGGTGGCGGAACTCAAGGATTTCCTCGACCAGCGCGGCGTTGCCGACGTGGTCCCGGTGGAGGACCTGTTGCGCCAGGGGCCGCAGTGGCTCGACCTCAACCTGCCGCCGTTCGCCATGCCGCCGCGCAGTCGCTGGGACAGCATTGTCGAGACACTCACGCTGGTACGCGATCATCTTCAACCGGCCATCGGCCCGGTGATTGTGCTCTCCGGGTTTCATACGGATAACTACCAGCGCCGGCGGGAAGGCAAACTGGATACCCACCACAGTGACTTTTGCGGTGTAGATCTGGTACCCGCCTCAAATATCAGTCGCAAGGAGCTGCTCGAAGAGCTCCGCAGCTTGCACGCGCGCCTGGGGCCAGCCAGCAACATGGGGCTGGGCATCTTCGGCAGCGTCCACTTCCATATCGATACCTGCGGGTTTCGCACCTGGTAATTGCGCACGCCTGCTGCGCTGAGTGAGGGCCGTCATGGACATCAAGGAAACCCCGGACCACGCGTTTTACGATATCCACATCGAACGCCGACGCGCCCTGTGGATTGCCGGGCTGGTACTGGTGGGCACCATCATTCTGGTGGTGCTGACAGTGGATAAGGTGCGGGAGTTTGCCGAGCGCGTTGTCACCCCCATCGAGTATCGGCCCCAGCCGTTGATGTACAAGATCAAAGGCTACCCCGCCGCATCTGAGCGGGCATTCGATGAGTTCCTCAGCGAGGGCACCAACCGCGAGACCTTTGCCAAGCTGGAGAACTTCCTGCAAAAAAACAAAGTCGACAAGGTCGTCCCTCCCATGGCGCTGCTGCGCCAGGGCAGCGACTGGCAGAAAATCGACCAGCCACCCTTTGCGATTCCACCGGAAAACCAGTGGCCGGCCATGGTGAACACCCTGAAGGTCTTACAGCAGGAGGTGATCCCCAAAATTGGCGATGTTTATGTGCTGTCCGGCTGGCGCACACACGAATACAACGCACAGGCAGGCGGCTCGCGGCGCAGTAAGCACATGCATTTCTGCGGGCTCGATATGGTGCCCATCGCCGACTTCAAGCGCAAAGACCTGGTACCCATCCTGCGCGGCATCCACCAGCGTGCCGGGCGCCGCTGGAATATGGGGCTGGGTATCTACCGCGGTATTCGCTTCCATGTAGACACCTGCGGGTTTCGCAGCTGGTAAGTGTGATCCCGCATTACTGTCGCCACTGGAGAAGGTGTTAGCATAGCCCCCTACGGACAGACACAATAAAACATGGGGGAGCACCAATGGTGCATGAAATAATCGAACGGCGTTCGTTCGTTATCGCACTGGTTCTGGTGTCGATTGCCTTTCTGGTTCTGATCAAGCCGTTTTACATACCCATTTTCTGGGCATGTGCCGTGGCGATGATTTTCTACCCGGTCTATCAGCGACTGCTTACCAAAGCGCCCAAGTGGCCGAATATGATGGCGCTGGTGACGCTGCTCCTGTGCGCTGTGCTGGTGGTACTCCCCGTACTCGCAATCACCAGTGCTTTCGTCGAGGAAGCGGTCAACCTCTACCAGCGGATCCAGAGCGGTGAAATCAATCCTGCGCATGAACTCGAAGTGGTGCGCGCAGGCATCCCCGGCATCAGCTCACTGATCGAGCGGATCGGTATCGATTTTGAAGAACTCAAGTCGCGCCTGCTGGAAGTGCTGATGAGCGCCGGCAGCCTGATTGCCAAGAACGCCCTGACCCTCGGGCAAAAGACCGGCAACTTCTTCCTGATGCTCGGCCTGATGCTGTACCTGACGTTCTTCCTGCTGCGCGATGGCGAAAAACTGGTGAATGTCCTGATTCGTGCGTTGCCGCTCGGCGACGAGCGCGAGCACCTGCTGCTTGCCAAGATAGGCGAAGTCACCCGCGCAACCATCAAGGGCAACCTGGTGGTAGCGATTACCCAGGGTACGCTCGGCGGCCTGATCTTCTGGGCGCTCGACTTGCCAGCGCCTCTGCTGTGGGGCGTCGTCATGACGCTGCTGTCGCTGTTGCCCGCCGTCGGTGCGGCGCTGATCTGGTTCCCCGCGGCGATTTATCTCTATTCAACAGGCGACATCTTCAAGGGTACGATCCTGATGGCCTTTGGCCTGATGGTGATCAGCCTGATCGACAATCTGCTGCGCCCGATTCTGGTGGGGCGCGATACCAAGCTGCCGGACTACCTTGTGCTGTTTTCCACCATTGGCGGCCTGATGATGTTTGGCATCAGCGGCTTCGCGATCGGCCCGCTGTTAGCAGCGCTGTTCCTGGCGTTCTGGCAAATCTTTATGCGGGAATTTATTAACTCCGCGGAAGAGCAGGATTTCTGAAGGACAATGCGGCGCGGCGCTCATTAGGGCGTCCCGCGGGCCGCGCGCAGCTTTTCTTCCTGCAGCAGGTGTCGGTGCAAATCGGCCATCGGTTCCTGTGACACCACCATCAACCCACCGTGCTGCCGATCCAAATCGGCTATCAGCACAATCACGGTGGCAAAGGTGACCGCCACCATCACCGCCACATGGGCGGCACCACCGCGGCTGGTGCCGAACTGGAAACCCACTGCGAGCATCGACAGCCCGAGCATAAAGTACAGCGCAATCCAGATCGGCTCGGGAATGCGATATTCCAGGGCCACCACAACCTGGGCATGATGGTCGCGAATGACTTGCGTCAGGGGTTCGACAAACTGGCGCAGATAACCGGGGGTATAGCCCTCGGCAATATGTGCCTCCACCATCTGCCACAGCTCCCGGTGAATCGCTTCCACACGATCAAACTCTTTTTTCTTGGGATGAAAGTCCGACGCGTCGAAGTCCTGCAAATCGGCGTATTCCACCAGCAGCTCGCGCGCGCGTTTGGCGGCCGGTGGTTGTAAAAAGTCCGCATGCAAGTAGGCACTGAGAATGGTGTTGCTCTCTTCCAATACCAGCGCCTTGCGATCGGCAAACCGCGAGGCGGTCATGTTGAAACTGAAGGCGAGGATAAAGGCGAGTAGCCCCAGGGTTGCCGTCACCGCATTGCCAATCGACAGCTGTTTGTCTTTCCCGATGCGATGCAGGTAGTGGCGGCCAAACTTCAGGCCGAGCGCCATAGCCGCCAACACGTAGACCACAGTGAAGGCAAACAGGGCAGGTAACGGCAAGACCTGAATTGGATCAGTCACGCTGCTGACGCTCACGCTCAGGGTGGCGGCTTGGGTGCCAGCTGCGTGGCCTCAAGCAAACGGTCACGCAAATCACCCATAGGGCGCTGGTTGACGGTGAGAAACCCCTCATGGGGCCGGTCAAGATCCGACACCAGTAAAATGACCGTGGCGAAGGCCAGTGACAGCGCCACTGCCAGGGGTAAAGAGCCACTGTTACTGGCACCCAGCTGAAACCCGATCCCGAACATGGCCACCGCCGTCATCAGGTAAAGGCCGGTCCAGATGGCCTGGGGAATTTTATAGCGCCCACCCACTGTCAGGCGCTTGGTGTGCAGATCAATCACCTGATTGAGCGGGCGATAAAATGCCTTCAGCTTTTCGGTATCGTAGCCCTGGTCCACATGCGCTGAAACAATGGCCCAGAGTTGATCGTGGATGCCCTCGCTCGACTCGATGGCGGCCATGATCTCTTCTTCGGGCATCTTGGTAGGCGTGAAGTATCGGGTCCTGGCATAGTCGGCGAGCAGATTGCGGGCCGAGTCTCTCCCGGATGCATCGAGGAAATCCGCCCGCAGGAATGCGGTTTCGATGGCATTCACTTCATCCAGTAGCAGTGTCTTGCGCTCGGCAAACCGCTCGGCGGTCATATTGAAGGTAAACGCCAACATAAAGGCCAGGAGCCCCAGGGTCGCGGCCACTGCACTGCCGATCGAGGAGTCTTTTTGCTCTCCCGCGCTACGCTGACGCCGGTTGCCTGCCCAGTAGCCCACCGCCAGGGCAACCAGCACGACAACAATCGAGACGATACAGACGATTGTCAGGGAAACAGTTGTAAACAGCGTATCCAAGGCACCACCACTGCGAGAATCTGTAGTAATTCTGGATCAGCTTTACCGGGCTTGCCTGCAGGGTGGGGCATCCACAGTCATTTGTAATCAATGAATGATCGACATAATGCGATCGGCGCCAAACTCCCA
Organism: Microbulbifer sp. ABF4_148; assembly: GCF_056158985.1. Taxonomy (NCBI): domain Bacteria; kingdom Pseudomonadati; phylum Pseudomonadota; class Gammaproteobacteria; order Cellvibrionales; family Microbulbiferaceae; genus Microbulbifer; species Microbulbifer sp. ABF4_148. Next base: position 872,028 of record NZ_JBSWUI010000001.1, on the reverse strand, counting down.
CGAAGGGCTGGTGGAAGATCACCGCGCATACCGGGGTTTTAATATCGTGCGTTCAGTGAGAAGAAGTGTTGGCTCCGGAATCTACTACGGAGTCCACTTCGGTGGCCTGTGCCAGCCGCACCAGTTCGATCGCCGCGGTGGCCAACCGGCGGGCAAAACGCCGGTAGCCGGCTGCGGAGTAATGCAGGTCATTCATCAACTGTTCGCCCTGGCGGCTGGGTCCGTCGTTCAGATCATCGGTATCGACCCAGCGACCGCGGGAAGACGCTTCGGCCAGTCCTTCCTGCACCATACGTATCCGCTGCCAGTGGGATTGCCAGCCGGGCCTTTTATAACTCGCGGCATGGCGCTTGCGATCATGGTCACTCAGCCGCCCAATCACGAAGTTCAAGTTAACGTCGCCCAGATCGGTGGCCAGCTGTGTCATCAGGCCTAGCAGGTCCCGTTCGTACTCTGCCCCGCGAAGACGAAAGGCGTCGGCTTCTCCCTGCATCCACAGGAAGGTAACCGTCGCGATCGAACGGTGCCGCGTCTGCAGGCGAACAGCCTTTAACAACTTGTCGTAGAGGTCACCGGTTTTGTCGCCTGTGCTTCCTGTGGAGGCGGCGTGGCGGTACCAGCGGCTGATCGGTTGGCCGCCCTCGGCACTCTTGATCAACACCACCCGATTCCTGCCAAAGGCCCCTGCCACCAACGGCAGGAAGTCCGCCTCAGCATCCAGCCGCGCCATGTTCGATTGCCCGGCCAGTAAGAACACATGCACGGGCGCCTCTGCCGCACAGGTGGCACTGAGCGTCAGCAGCAACAGCGCTGGCCAAAAGCCTCGCTTGCCGAGGCAGCCCCAAAGGCCATGCAGCCCGAACCACGCTGTCTGGTGAACCGGCTTCGCCTCCATGCGAACATTCCTGTAAACGTGATATCAGGAAGTCTATGCGGAGTGCGGCTATCTGCCAGTTGGAGATGAGTAGTATCAAGACGGGTTGCGCGCGTCCAGCGCCAGTCAGAGCTCTGATCATGCCCGCCGATAAGCGTCCGCGCAGTGACAGCGTGTGCCGCACCAACCAATCTATCTGCTGCCCGTCAGCGTAAGTACAGGGTGTCACCTCCGAATCGGTAGCCTGCGCCGCCGTCGGGGGTTAGGATGGTCATTGCCCTTGCAGCTGAAAGATACTCAACTTATGAACAAATTCATCGCGCTCATTTCCACCCTCTTGCTCAGTCTGTCTGCCCATGCTCTGGAGGTCGGCGACCCCGCACCAGCGTTCAGCCTGGAGGCCTCTGATGGCAAGACCTATGCCCTGTCCGATTTCAAGGACAAGCAGGCAATCGTGATCGCCTGGTATCCCAAGGCGTTTACCAAGGGATGCACCATTGAGTGCAAGTCGCTGGCGGAAAAAGGACACCTGGTCCGTGAATACGATGTGACCTACTTTATGGCCAGCACCGACGACGTCGAGAAAAACACCAAGTTCGCCGAGTCGGAAAAGGCCGATTTCCCGCTATTGAGCGATCCGACGGGGGAAGTGGCCGCAGCCTATGGGGTGAAAATGCCAATGGTCAACATCGCCAAGCGCGTCACCATTTATATTGGCAAAGACGGCAAGATCCTGAAGATCGATAGCGACATCAAGCCTGCCACCAGCGCTGAAGATATGGCGCGCACCCTGGGCGAACTGGGCGTAGCCAAACAGGGCTAAATCGCTTCCACCCACTAAAAAAGGCTCCGCAAGGAGCCTTTTTTTATTGCGCCGCCGGAGCGATATCGAGCGTCATGTGAGTGTGGTCCACCACGCGCCCAAACGCCGACGAGAGCCCGCCCTTGCGCGACGTCACCTCACGAAACCCAAGACGCTCATACAACTTTCGCGCCCCGGTGTTTGTCTCCGCAACATCGAGCCCTGCCTCGGTGTGACCGCGCTGTCGAAGCTCGGCCAAGAGGAAAGCGATCAGCTGCTGTCCGATACCCTGTCCCTGCCACTGCGGGGACACCCCGAGGTTATACAAGAAACCTGCACCGCCAGAGGGTGGCGGAATAACGGCCTCCGTGCGCAAACCCCGGATCAGGGTTCGACCCGCAGCCACTGGCGAGTAAAAACGCAGGATGCTGGCCGCCGCTGAAACGGTAAATCGCAGATTTTGATGGGCAAATCGCAACCCGCCACATGCCACAACCTGGCCATCAAGCACACCGGCCCAATGCTGACGATGACTGAACTCGGTACGCGTACCGCCGAATGCCCGGGTCAGAAATGCCATCGACTGTGCCGAAGACGCGTCGCAAAACACATAGTCGTAAGCCAGCGGGCCAGAACTGTGAATCAGGGGTACCGCCTGATCTGCATCCGCCGGTACGCACGGCCGGAACTCGAGTGTCATGCGCTATCCTCAATCGTATGTCCGGCTATAATCTGCCACTAAGTCGTGGGCCATCAGTCTTGCTGTTGCAGCTGCTGGATACGCTCCGACTCGGCCTTGATCATGGCCTGCAGCTCACCAATATTTTCCTGCACGCGACGCACACCGATCTGGCTACCCTGCGCCATCAGTTCGGGCATTTTGTTAATGGTCTTCTGGCCGACGTCGGTCGAGTAGAACGCATTGATTTCACGCAGCTCCTCCACCGTAAAATTGTCGGTGTAAATGGCAACCATCTCCGGCTTCACCGCCTCGTAACCGACATATTTGTCGAAAAACTCCATCATCACGGACTTGTACGGCACCAGGGCAGGGTTTTGCTGTAATTGCATATCCAGCATCTGCGACATGGTCGTTTCAAGCATGCTCTCGATACCGACCAACTCAAACAGCTTGTCGACCTCTTGCTCTGCGGCTGACTCGGCCAGGGTAGAAAAAGACACCATGCTCAGCAGCAATGCTGCCACCGTCGTTTGAATCGCTTTCAATGCACTCACTCCTTTCAATAGGTCGAACAACTGTCGACAAAAAACGGTTGATCCAAGGTTGTTACCGGTCCCGCGCCCGCGCGTTAGCCCTTGGGCGTGACGATTTTACCTGCGGACTCCACAGGACTCGGGCAGTCCCGGGAAACGGTAAACTGATTCTCCGAGGCAAAACTCTTGTAGGTAAAAATTGACTCGGTGACCTCAAGTACTTGGTAAGCATCGTAAAGCACGGCGTCACGCGTATCAAAGAAGCTGTGCGTGCCATCCTCAATGAATTCCCGCGCTGCGGTAAAGTAAATGGGATATCGAATACCCCAGATGCCCAGCTCACTCCACTCACTGGTGGCCCCATCGGTCGCCACCAGCTTCATGTCTATGCGGTAGACCCCATCTTCGCGGCGCACCACCTTCCACTCCTGGAGCTTTCCATCATCATGTAATTTCTCTCCGCACCAGGCGCCCAGCAACAATGTTCTCATATGCTGCGTTTTTAAGTGATTGGGTTCAGATGAAGAGGCGTGTGCAATCGTTGACGATACCGCCGAAAGCAGAAGGAGGCCGCTGCAGCACAGTGAAATAAGCGTTTGCATCATTGTTCGTGCCAAAAATTATTATGTTTTGATAAGGCGCCCAATTATGCCCATATCCCGGTTCAGCGAATAGTGGTGCAGCGCAATAAGTTGCATAGTGGAGTTGGCAACAGGGCATCATGAGGCAGTAGGCCGATCAGGACGTGCGGTGTCGCCAGACGTACTGTGCCCTCCAGCCGTATACTTTACGTGCGATCAGCATGTCCCGCAGACCACCAGAGCAATAGCGCATCAAATCCATCGTTCAGCGGTCATTTTATATGGGACAAAAATTGGGCGGGAAATCGGGCGAGGGGGCATATTTGAGATAGTGCGCGCGCTCAGCATCCACGCTTTAAGTCCCCATTCCCTGGTGATGCCAAAGAAGTGACTACCTGCTCGCGAAAATTGATGGCGTAAGCACGGCCGCGGTGTGGCCGTCGTTCATCTTCGGGCTTGCGCCAATCATCTCACTACACCGCCTCACCGCGAGGCATGGGCGCTATCCCGTTACTGACCGACAATAGACGCGGTCACGTCTTGTAAGGATCCTCGGCGAGCAGATAGGCCCGCAAGTCCGCGCGCTGATCAGACGCACTCAACCAGGCACGCACTTCCTTTGCTCGTTGGTAGTCTTGCTCACCAAACTTGGCGACATACAAGTCCTCGAAGGTCGACTTCGTGTCGTTGTCACGCAGCTGCTTCTGCCAGTGATCGGTAAAAATTCGGTTCAGTGAGGTGGCCAGTCCATTTTCCTTGAGGTATTCCCACTCACCCGCATCCAGCCACACACCGCCAACTCGCGCACTGTAGTCCAGTTTGTGATCAGCATCGTTATTAATACGGAATTTCTGCATGATCGCCCCGGAAAGCGGGCATATCAAAGCCGTCTTGGTGTCTTCCACTTCAAACGTCGTCGATGAGGACGGTTCAGTCTCACCCCGCTCCAACCAGGAAATATAGTCTTCGATCAGAAGCCAGTTACCGCCGCAGGATTTACAGTGGTGACTCCGCAAAGAGTCCTCCAGGAAAGAAGGAAACAGGGTATTGGACTGACAACCGGGGCACTGCATGGCAACCTCTCACTAAATTCATTGACCGTGATCATTCGCTTTCGCCCCAATATCGAGGCAAAGATTACGATTCGTTTTTATATTCTTCTACTGCGCAGTAACGGGTCAAGCTTTGACCTATGGGAATTACCCTAACACAAACCTGCAGGACTTACTGTCTATGGTCTTCCGACACACGGAACTCGGGGATTTCGGGGAAGGAGCAAACGACCCCGTCATCCAAAATGCCAAACTCCAAATTCTTGATGGCGGCCTGGCTCTGGAGATCGATGAGCCACGTCATGGCGAGATAAATCACAAACGTGCAACATCCACCGGCCAAGAGGCTCAAGCCCAATTTGCTACTCACAGTCCTATAACCCAACGTGTCGTCACCACGTGTGATACCTAGCCTCTGGGTGCCAGCAGCCATTGCTGAAACGCTTCGATCTCCACACCAACAAACTTTAAGTGTTGCTTGAATTGCTCGGGCTTGCTAAAGCGCCCTATCTTGATGTCTTCTTCGGACATCGACCAATAAATACCGGGCATACTGTCTATACCAGCCAGCAAACCAATACCCGGCGCAGACAGGAATCGCTGCCCTTCTTGCTCCTGCAGCTTCCCGGTGAATTCCCGGTTGATGACGAGATCGACGCCTTCAGGAATACACTCTCGGTTAAGGGCCGGAAACCGGTAGAGACCATCAGAGAGCTGGTAAAATTGGTGGTCCTCCGCGGGGACTGCAGTCACAAAGTACTCTTCGCCGACCTCAAGAAAACCAAACCGTCCCGACCCGCGGACATCTGCAAGCATTAAAAACTGAACAGAGGCACCCACCTGATACTCAGGTGAAGGCGCCGTCACAACACCTTGGTATGCCACGCCACATACCCGCCCACCATGGAATACAGCCGTGCCCTGGTTAACTGCTACCGTGCTGAATAATTCGGCATTGGAAAACACTTCTTCTTTGGAATACGTCGGAGGCACTATTGCCAAAGCGCAAGAAGACAAGACAAGTAACACGAAGCCAATAAATTTTTTTATATTAATCAAAAGGCTCTACTCTCTGATTCATACTCTATATCATTCACCCAAGTAGCTACTGACTTTAGGTTTATCTAAACTCCGAAGCTATCGGGGCAATTATTGCTCGGACTTTCTAATACGACGAACTCATAAGACTCTATTCCAGCAATCCGCAGCTAAACCAATACCAGTTGTTATCCACTCAACCGGAGGAAGTACACGTCGGCCTGCAACGCCTTGTTATGTTTTTTTAGCCGAAAGGCATTGTACATTGCTCAAGTTCACCCCTGCTTTCAATATCTCGCAGTGCGCTTTCGATAATACTTTCGGATATTTCAGACACAAGAATCATATGTGAAGCCCCATAGTGAAATCGGACACATGTACCAGATATCCAATCTCCGCATGCGGACATACCTTCCGGAGTGAAAAAGAAACACCATCTTTTCTCCCCGGCCTTCGTAGTAATTATGACCTCAATGGCACCCTTTACATGATCCTCAACAGGGTCTTCAATTTTAAGGGACTCAATATTCATGGGAAAACATAACGCCCGGCTTTGGGGCGGACTTGGAGCTGCGAAGCAGCGGAAAGGCTGTCCCAGCCCCGCAGGGGCGATAACAGCCGATTGTTAACTGTGTTTCAGCGCAGCTGGCTGTGCCCCACAACGAACTCTCTATGAGTGATTCTCAGAAGGTCATTCATCCCCAAACACTGTTTTAGAGAACTCACCCCAAAACAAAAGCATCTCCCCAGATTTCAGCTGGAATTCAGGTGAGTACACCTCCACCCACACAGCATCTTTCATTTTCTCTAAGACTCTTATGCGTAAAGAAACATCATTCTGAAACTCATCCGCATAACGGGGAGATGGAACATATGGGATATCGTTGCCTTCTCCAACGAACCGGAATACCGAGCCATGCCAATTGACGCTTATATCGTAAAATGCCAACTCAAGGAGTTTTCTAGTTTTTTTCTTTTTTAGGCGCCGTTTCATGATCAATTTGTACAGTTAACGCCTCAAGAAGAGGCGTGATCTGCTACCACTTTCGTGGACACTTTATGCCGCCAGTTTTTCATACTCGGAGGGCGATTGATAGCCGAGACTGGAGTGGAGCCGCTCTCGGTTATAGAACTCTATGTATTCGATGATATGCGCTACCGCATCGATTTCGTTCTCAAACATCCGCTGATGGACAAGCTCTGTCTTCATACTGTGGAAGAACGATTCAACGATGGCATTATCCAGCGGATTGCCCTTTCGGCTCATACTCCTTGTCATCCCTGCCGACTCAACAAGCTCTCGATACTCATGTGCGGCATATTCAATTCCCTGGTCAGAATGAAATATACAGCCAGCCTTTGGTTTCTGGCGCGCCAGGGCCATCTTTAGGGCACTCTTCGTCAGTTCGCTATTACGCCTCCTACTGAAGGACCAGCCAATCACCGATCTCGTAAACAAGTCGATCACAACGGCATGATATAGCCAGCCAGTTCCGGTCTTTATATAAGTAAAGTCTCCGGCCCACTGGCGACCTACGGAATCCGCGGGATCAGCTACCCCAAGTTGATTGCCTGTCGCCGAGTAAAACTCATGCTTGCCTGGGTTCCAGGTGTAGAGCCCTCTGCTAGAGGCCTTGATACCTACGCATTTCATCAGCCGCGATACGCGCCTAACACTACACGGTAGGCCGTTACGCTTCAGCTGCTGATGTACTCTGCGCGAACCGTAAGCCTTCCGGAACCCCTGATGCAGCTCTACAATGGCGTCAGTAAGGCGCCGATCGTGCTTACGTCGCTCACTCTCTTCGCGACTGCGCCAGGCATAGAAGCCGCTCTTCGATACGCCTAATAGGTTACAGAGCTTTCTTACATCCCGCCCTTTGCGGTTCTTCTCAACCAGCTCGAAGAGCTTTACTTTTTCCGCTGGAAGAACCGCTCGGCCTTTTTTAGCAAATCGATCTCATCATTGCGATTTGCCAGTTCGCGCTCCAACTTCTTAATTTTCTTCTCTGCAGCAGCCAGCTTCTCTTCTGCTTCTTTTACTGGATCAGCTCTATCGGGACGACGTTTCGGTGACGGCTTGCTCGGCTTCATGTGCTTATTTTCCTTCAGATCTCCCCTGCGATGCTCCATCTGCCACCGATATAGCATCACCGGATGTATGCCGAGGGATTCTGCCACATCCTTTGACCTAACGTCAGGATGATTGGCCAACTTAACGGCCTGTAGCTTATAAGCCAATGTGTAACGGTCGTAGTTACGCTTTTTCGTTTGTCCCATTCTGGACCTCTTTCATGAACAGTAAATACCGTCCACAAAAGTGGTTACAGATCAGCGCATATAATGCGTCCCGGCCGAAGGCCCTTGCTGCTTTGATTTGTTAAGCGTGACGGACTACGAAAGCTGATCACGCACCTCCATTAATGCGAACCCCAAAAGGTTAGCGCCTTTCCATTGGCTTGGGTTTTCACAAGCCGGATTATCTTCAGCTAGACCTATGCCCCATATTTTATCTACTGGACTAGCCTCGACGAGCACTCGATTACCAGTATTAAGCAAGAACTGTTTGAGTTCAGGGTAGTTACCAAATTTGGCTAAGTTTGCCGAGACCACTATTTCAAATCTATGCTCATCCCACTTAGCTTGATCAAAACCTAAAACTTCCCGACCAATTGCCTTTGCTTCTCCAGGGTTGCTTGCAGAAAGAAGTCTTTCGGCAGCTACACTATCACCGAATAAAACAGCTTTTTGATACATCATATGATGCTCCGCTGTCATAAAGCGATGTCCGCCGGACTCATAAGGCGAGTCATACCACTGACTAAAGCAACTCTTTGATACTCCGTTTTTAGCTTTCTGGTGCCCCCAGAAAAACACGAACTTCACTTTATTTCCGTGATTTACATAATCTGCTAGTTCTTCTCTACTTCTAACTTTCAAGTTAAATCCGTTTTCGATGGTTTTGACGCTTAACGCCCGCCGCACAGGCGAGCAACTTGTTGCGAGTCCAAAGCGCATAGCGCGCATTTGTGCCGGCGATTGTTAGTTTTCACAGGGGTCAATTCCAGCGTTGACTCTATGGACTTCTAAATAGCTATTTGCAGCTTCAATGTATGTCGATTCAACACTAGGCCATGCAGCATCTTTGCCTAGATTCATTCGAAACGAAATATGACATAAAGCTTTCTGCGTCGCATCAGCACGCAGCGCATTATCAGTTTCCAATCCGCTAACCACTTGATGGATTGCTATGGAGTTCTCTATAGCTCTCGTCGAAGCTACCTCTCTCTTTAGAACATAGTATGCAGCCAAAGTGGCACATATCGCCCCTATGAATAGTCCGAGAAGAAAGAATGATGTTCGATTCATACTGAAAACTAACGCCGCTAGCAGCGGCCGTAGTGAAGGCGCAAAGCGCCGAAACGGAGGTCCAAGCACAGCTTGCTGGGCTGAGGCTGGCTAGCTTTGTTACGTTTTTGCTTGCAGGATGGCGATAACATTAGATAAGTCCTGTTTGCCAAGATTATGTATACATTTTGCAAACTCTAGACTCGCAAGCCCATTACAATATTTAATGCCTTCGCGCTTGACCTCGATATTGGTGCTCGCGCCCCTCTTTATTAGAAAACTCACTAGCTCTGGTGAGTTAGCTAAGATTGCACCATTTAAGGCTGTGTAGCCTTGGAACTTAGCATTTATATCAGCACCTTCTTCGATAAAGCGATTTATAAGAGCCAATATTTCTTTATTATTGAAACTGTCTAGATCATAGCCTGTGGCTACATAAGGTACAGACGGCGATCCTTCAATTTCTTGATTGGCTAGCGAGTAGCCAGACAACTCTAAATAGGCTTTTGCAACAAAACCCGGTATTTGTTTGTATGAATCTTCGGTAACGATGGCCAGTACAGGGCGAGACGTATCAGCCGCTAAGAAGCTCCATGCGTAAAACACGTAACCAAATATGCATACTGCAAATGTAATGATGATCTTTTTCATGGCTCTATGAAACGTAACGCCGTTTTCAGCGGTGAGCTACGCAGTAGCGAGTCCGATGGAGGCCGCAGGCCGAAATGAACTGGAAAGCTTTGTTATATCTATACGTCATTTCTCTCGCTTCTTGGTTTTAAATAGCGCCAAAATAGTTTCAAGTTCGTACATTGGGTACTCAAATATTCCAGCATAAGCTGGTTCGAATTTTTTCCCTCTCAAAACCACCAATGAAGGATATGAGGCACCATTATATGCATTTTTAATTTGCCCCAATGTATAATGCATAGATCCATCGAGTGGTATTTTGACTATTTTTGGAACTTCGTTTTCGTTGGAAATATGTACTTCTTTAACTTCACAAACGAGTCGAATCAGATTCTTACTTCCTGGACCAGTCATAGCGTCAGGATCGATAACTTCGTTACCTTTACCGTCAATCATATCCACATCTTTTACCAGCACAGTAAGAACATGATGAGATTCCGATACCACCTTCAACATCGAGACTTCAAGTGGTAGAGACGCTAGTGTTAGTGTAGAGGTTAAGAGTAATAATAAAGTAGCTAAATAATATCTCATGGTTCGACTCAAGATATAACGCCCGCGTAAGGCGCGACTAGCGGCGCGCCGCTTTTTTGTTAAATTGTGAGCGCAGCGAACAACAAAAAAGCGAAGCAAAGCTTACGGAGTCGTTCTTCACGCGCTTGTTATAAGGCCGATAGATCAGCGCTCAGCCAAGACGTAGATAGCAAGAATTCCTGCTCAAGCTTGGTAGCTTGTGGGCTGTTACTATCAAATGATAGCGCTTTCAAAATGATGCCCTGCCTACCATCTTCAAGGTGCCGCCAACTCAACACCTCCCAACTATGCTTTTTGGGGAGGCGGTACAGTCTTGATAGCGGCCCCTCATCATCTTCCTCTGTTGTTAGGACTAGCAACTCCGTTAGTGGCCTGCAATGCTCGGACGCCGCACAGCGTCCGTCAAATTCCACACCATAGAACATCACGGTATAGCCCTGAGCATCAAATCTGATAGGTTCGTGAACCTTCACCAAATTACTGAGCATATGGGAAAGCTGATAGTTATCCTCTGGCTTTAATTCCGCCGCGGACGCTGCCCCAAAAAGACAACAAAAGGTAAATATTATGATTTTTCTCATAAGGCCTTATAACGCCGCAATCAGCCGCATTTAAAGCGGAGCGGCTTTTGTGTATAAAATGTGAGCGAAGCGAACATACACAAAAGGTGCATAGCTTTGAATGTCGCGCTGCATTGCCTTGTTAACCTTTGGCGACCAGGGAGTAACTTGCTATCTGAAGTTTATTATCTTTCTTCTCAACAGTGAACAACAGAAATACAGTGTTCTGATTCTCACAATAAACCTCTACAGTTACAAATTTCTTATTTTCTGTCTTCGAATACGATGAATAGAGCACTTACCGCCATCTTCAACGTAACCAAAAATATCCTCAAAGGCCTTAGAATCATTTGGGGAAAACGGCCAAAGTTCACCTGAAATTGTCTTACTAACTAGCTCCTCAGCCTTCCATCGAAAATTATAATCTACGAAAAATAATTCAGTGAAAACCAGTGCCATAATTGACATTGCACACCCCAAGGGTTAACGCCCAGCGCAGGCGCAGCCAGCGCGGAGCGCATTTTGTGTTAATGTTTGAGCGCCAGCGAGTAACACAAAAGGTGCGTAGTGTTGCTGTCGTTCTTCCGCTGTTTGTTATACGTCAGAACCTGATGCCCGCATTGAGGTTGAACAAGAAAACACGGGCCGCGGTTTCACCAGGACTTCCAACAAACTGAAACTTTACTTCAGGGCCAACTGTAAACTTATCGTTAAAAATCAAACCGCCCTTAAAAGATGCCTCAGCCATAGATCTAACTTTATTTGCCTCAATACCGAAATCGGCAGCACCAACTCCAGTCGAGCAACCCAAGTACGCACCTAACCTTTCGTCAATAGCGTAATCTCGAAATAAACGAATCCCAGCCGATAGGGACTTATAGTCGCTCCTATACTCACTGTGAATATCTTTTTTTGGATCAAGCAGAGTTAGATCGAGATAATACAACTTTGAGCGACTGACCCAGCGTACACCCTTTGCTCCCCGGGAATCCAAGTTCAAATGTGAATATGGATTTCCATTAATTTCACTTTCATCTGTATCAGCTTTAATGGTGGCATATGGTCCGTATGAAACAACCAGTTCATTTGCAAAACAAGCATCTGAAACTAAAAAAATCACAAGCGATAGATAGAGTTTTTTCACTATTTTTCCGTATAACGCCGCCAGCAGGGGCAGCTTACCTTGTGCGCATTTTGCGCAAAAATGGGAGCAAAGCGACCTGCGCAAAAGGTGCACAAGGTAAGCTGTCCCGCGGAGGGCCGAAGGCCCGCAGCTTCATTGCCTGGCATTGTTAAGCCTGAACTTTGCCAAAGCTTGGAAGCTCATCCCTGCCGCCTTATGAGGAATAAACTTGGCCTTACTAAGAGCACTTTTTGCCGGCTCAATAAAGACGTTATTGTCTGCCTCTTCAACATGGATATTTTTAACACTTCCATTTCCGTCCACTGCAAATGACATGAGAACGTTACCTTCATATCCTGCATATGCAGCGTTCTTTGGGTACGCGGGCGAAACTTTAACGACAGGCTGCACAGCTCCCAAGAAGACCATTTCTCTAGAAACATCGGGGACATATGCTGACGTACATTGAGCAAGATAGAAACAACACGCAATAACGGCGATTCTTTTGATGATCTTCATAGTTTCCTTGTAAGGCTTAACGCCCAGCGCAGGCGCAGCCAGCGCGGAGCACCTTTTGTGTTAATGTTTGAGCGCCAGCGAGCAACGCAAAAGGTGCGTAGCGTTGGCTGTCGCTCTGCCGCTGCTTGTTATGAGCTGGGCCACCTCGGGCTATCTGCTTCATCGTAAAGCACCCCGAGATTTACACAATCAAGGCGGCCAAATTGAAACTGTAACTCTAACCAATGCTTTTCGTACGATACAGAAACAAATGAACCATAATCTTCAAGTTCAGGCTGCTCCTTCAAAAAATCTGTAACGTAGGCCAAAGCATTTTCTTGTGGTGTGCCAATTATTTTTCGACCGCCTAGGGATATCTCAGGATTATGGATCTCAATCCAGCCTAGGCGATAATCATTCTCCGGCTCAAATGACAGCTCTAAACGTAGTCTATTGAACTGCAGTCTTTTACAACCTTCATCTGTTCGATATGTTTTATCAGGTTGACCTAGCAAAGCTATAGATTCAGCTTCCGCAACCCCAAATTGAATGATGTCTGTTCCAACTCCGGGAATTACTTGCATCTACAATATCCATCTAGGCTCATAACGCCGCAATGTGCGGCCGTAGCGGAAGGCCGAAGGCCTGGAACGGAGGTCCAAGCCCAGCTTGCTGGGCTGTTGCACCATTGCTTTGTTATGAGTGACCAAGCCCTGCTACCCCCACAATAACTGTAATAAATATGACTAGGCAACTGCAGAAGAACCTTTTAAGGAAAAGACTCTTTGAAACCAACAGACTATCACCTGATGCTAAATACGAATTACCAAAGATATATCTTAAGAACGACACATTGTTGGAAGGCGTATTATTTGAGAACAATGTAGGTTGCCCCATTTCCCTATAAGTCTCTGGATGATGCTCTCTGAGATAGGAAAAGTATTTAGAAACAACCACGAACCAAACCGGAACCATACAGAACATGGCTGCCACCAATGGAACTAGAAGTATTGCGATGATCTCGTTCATGCTTTACTCATAACGCCCGCAACAGGGGCGACCAACGCTATGTGTGTTTTGTGCGAAACTGGGAGCGCAGCGACCCGCACAAAACGTGCATGGCGTTGGGCGTCCCGCGGAGGCCCAAAGGGCCGTAGCATTCTGCTTGCGTTTGTTAGATTTAGTCGGAGCAAATTGCATGGTTTACCATACCTAACTCGACATTTGCCCAGCAACCACAGGGATTATTGGATTTAGAGCACTGCCCTACGGCAAAAACATTGCCAGCCTTACTCTCTGAAACCCTACATTCACCCTGGCACTGCGAGCTACTTAAGCACGACTTCCCGGCATCTGTGTAGTCCACAATACACATCTCGTGACCCGACAAGCACACTGGGCGAAACTCTCCACCAACCGACACGCATTGCTCTGCTGTTCCAATTCCATTGTATCTCGCAAGCTGCTCTTGCTTATCTTTGGAAAGCATCCACTGCTTCATAGCAAACAACATCAAGATTACTAGAAGAACAGCTGATATAGACCTGGCCATAGAAATCTAACGCCCACGGCAGGGGCGGATTACCTTATGCGCTTTTTGCGCGAAAATGGGAGCGAAGCGACCGCGCAAAACGTGCTTAAGGTAAGCCGTCCCGCGGAGGCCCAAAGGGCCGGAGCTTCACTGCCCGTGCTTGTTATGTGTTTTAGTAAACTGCAAGCGAGCTACCCTGCTCTATTGCTTCTTCATAATATGGTTGGAATTTAACACCAGACGGACTATTCAGCGACTCTACTTTTAGCTCAGCGCCTCTGAGATCACTGATATATTTAAACCCGTATGGCTCAATTTCCGTACTAGCAAGCTCAAAATTTTCGGTATTGCTCCTCTGTGCAAGCAAGAGGATAGCTTTCAGCTCTTTTCCTTCCTCGGGAAAACGATATTTGTACGAAGACTCGCCGCTGAATACACCTTTAAAACCATAAACAAAAACTTTTTTCACAGCTTCACTCAGTAGAACACATAACGCCGCCGGCAGGGGCAGCTTACCTTGTGCGCATTTTGCGCAAAAATGGGAGCAACGCGACCTGCGCAAAAGGTGCACAAGGTAAGCTGTCCCGCGGAGGGCCACTGGCCCGGAGCAAATTGCCCGGCATTTTTAAGGTACATTGGACAGGTCGAGCTCAAGACTAGATAACAGGTCATCCAGATTTTGGGATACAAAAACTTCCATAGCTAAGCTGTGATCCCAAAGCACAAACTCACCTGAGCTTTTACATAATAGAAAATTACCGTCTAGATCCACCCCGGCAATGGAAGCACTCTTACCCCGCCACCATGGAGCTGCCAATCCCCGCCAATCTTCTTTTCGCAAAAGTAACGCGAACCGAATTTCGCGGCCATTTAGATTTAGCAACCGTATCATGCCCAAGTTGTCGATGGCCTTCGATAGTCGACTCATTTTGGGTACCTTAACGCCCCGCACAGGGGCAGACAAAAAAGCGCAGCGTTTTGGCTATCCCAGCGACCAACGGGAGCGATTGCTGCGGCTTGTTATGTGTTTTCGTTTCGAGCATGCTCTAAAGCCCAGTATGTATTTCTGATGACAGCAGATAAAGCCTGATTTAGATCATTAACCTTAGCTTCATCCTCGAGTTCATATTCGGTGATGAAAAGCTCTTCCACTTCGCATGTAGGGGCGTACTTAAGGTAGAGATTTTCAATTACCGTAGTATCGCCTAACTCAATCATCTTAATCGAGTCACGTGCCTCGGTAGACCATGATTGAAAGCCACGAGAATCAAAGTAGTCCGCAGCGGCTCCGAGGGCGTCAGTTAGCTTCTCAAGCTTGTTCATGATTCACACATAACGCCCAGCGCAGGCGCAGCCAGCGCGGAGCACTTTTTGTGTTAATGTTTGAGCGCCAGCGAGTAACACAAAAAGTGCGTAGCGTTGGCTGTCGCTCTGCCGCTGTTTGTTATGGTTTTTCATTCCTCGAAGCACCAAAGGTAGCGATCCCGATAGTACTTGTACGGATTATCCAACCGCACAATCGGTGGATCTTCGAAGTTATACTGGATTAATGCAACATCGTAGACCCCATGGTTTAGATCTTCTTTGTCAAAATTGCAATTCATTGACTTTCTCTTTCCTTTTGCAATTTTTATATAAAGAACATCACCCATCTCGCTATCATGGGCACTAAAAATGCCGTGCTCAATTTCCATTGTTTGCAAATCAAGATCAGTAAGCTTTGCCCTCTCCGACTCGGAGAAACTGAGTAGCTTTCCATCTACAGTCAGAGAAATATTTTTTAGATCATCATTTTCCGGATCTAGATCTATTTTCACAGACACATTTTTATATGGCTCAGGAAGAACTCCCTCTACATAGACATGATGAGAGTGCAATTTGGTTGTGTCATAAGCAGCTGCAAACATTGGGAAGACAGCGAGCAAAAGTATGAAATTTTTCATGGGCTCTAAGGAACCATAACGCCGCCGGCAAAGGCAGCTTACCTTGTGCGCATTTTGCGCAAAAATGGGAGCGAAGCGACCTGCGCAAAAGGTGCACAAGGTAAGCTGTCCCGCGGAGGGCCGAAGGCCCGGAGCAAATTGCCCGGCCTTGTTAACAGTCTGGGGCCCTAACCGCTACTACAGTAACTTCTACGAGCACATTACCTTCAAGATCCACCCCTAAACATGCGCGCTGTGGCCAGTTGGCTTGATTGTCGCCAATCCAAGAACACCAGGCTTCATCCATTTGCGATTTTTCATGCATTCTTGCAATGAACACCTGGGCCGAAAGGATGTGCTCCTTACTTGAACCAAGCTCTTTCAAATTCTCCGATATTACCGCAAGAGCTTGCCGTGTTTGCTCTTTCGTACCGACATCTGTATTTGGTGAAGTAGCTACGGAGAAAACGAGATCTTTGTATGCAGAAGACTTATTTCTTCCTTTATAAATTCCAGCTACTCGTTCGATCATGGAAATACTCATTGACTGTTAACGCCCGGCTTTGGGGCGGACTTGTAGCTGCGAAGCAGCGGAAAGGCCGTCCCAGCCCCGCAGGGGCGGCAACAGCCGCTTGTTATGTGCGTCCCCACTTGGAGATTATTTCGTCCAACCTCTTCAGAATAAGCTGTCGGTTTACTTCTCTTTTTAAACCTTTTGGCAATCGACTATACCAAACAAAATACCAATGTTTGTACACGTTCGGATCGCGTGTAGAGGGATGAATTTTCTTTGAAAAATATTCTCTCGCCTCACATACTTGATCGATGCCAACGAAAGTAAATGTAAACCCTTTGACCTCTGCAAAGTAAACCCAATTTTTAATTAGGTTGTCCTTAGTTTTCTCAACCGGTACCCCTCCGACATTCACATAAGTCATGAAATCACGATGCTTGGTCGGATCAGAAAGTTCTCGCCAAACCTTGCTCATGTATACAAACCAGATCTATGTATTAAGAAGCACATAACAGTTTATTAAAGAGCCAGTGGCTCATTATCCATTTGGCTACTATTTCTGGAAGACCCCGCGCGAAGCTCAGATAAAAGCCAATATTTACAACAGGTTATAGATTTCGGGTCATTTGGCAACCAGTGATAGTGAGCCAGTGGCTCAAGTCGCCTGATTTCACATGTGGCTCTTGAACACATTTCCTGCCCAATGAAATCAACAGGTTAGAGAAGATTTTCCGTGAATGTGAGCCATGGCTCATTAATTCGGGCTTTTCAATACGGTCTTTGACGGAAGGATACCGTACACAGGCAGCAAAAGAGGCAATTCGGGGAAGCTATTCGTCTGCGACGTCTCGGGGAATCGAGCTGTCCTATCTTGATGTTTACGCAGTGCACGCCAGGCCCACCAATCCATCGCCTTTCAGGGATTTTTCTTAGGCGGCTCATCGCTAGAGTGCAGCCATATAACGGGACATTTAGTCATGCGCTATATCTGCGATTGCACTAAGCGGATAGCAGGTGATTAAAGGGAAAGGTTTTTTCCGGCGCCTTTGACGGCGCCGGATTCCGAGAAGTAACCAGGTGGGGAGGGGAGGCCTTACTCGCCCTCGCCGTTCATACCCAGCTCTTTGAGTTTGCGGGTGAGCGTGTTGCGCCCCCAGCCGAGGAGCTCGGCGGCGTCGCGCTTGCGACCGGCGGTATGTTTGAGGGCGATCTCGATGAGGGCGCGCTCAAATTGCGGCACCGCCTCACTGAGAATTTCGCGACGACCGGTAGCGAGTGCCTGATCCGCCCATAAGCGCAGGGCCTTTTGCCAGTCCTGTGTGGGCGTCGCGCTGGTAGCGGTTTGCTGGTGCAGTTCCTGGGGCAGGTCTTCGACGTGCACTTCGCGGCCGGAGGCCATCACGGTGATCCAGCGGCAGGTATTTTCCAGCTGACGCACGTTACCCGGCCAATCCAGGCCGGACAGGTATTCTTCGGTGTCCTTCAGCAGGATCTTTGGCTCCACCCCCAGGTCCTTGGCCGCACTGTTGAAGAAGTGGCGCACCAGGCGCGGGATGTCTTCACGGCGATCCGCCAGGCGCGGGATGTGGATGCGAATTACGTTGAGGCGATGGAAAAGGTCTTCCCGGAAACGGTGGTCTTCCACCAGTTTTTCCAGGTTCTGGTGCGTAGCGGCAATGATGCGCACATCGACTTTCACCGGGGTGTGGCCACCAACACGATAGAACTCGCCGTCGGCGAGCACACGCAACAGGCGGGTCTGGGTCTCGGCCGGCATATCGCCGATTTCATCCAGGAACAGGGTGCCGCCGTCGGCCTGCTCGAAACGGCCGGCGCGCTGTGCCGTTGCACCGGTGAATGCCCCTTTCTCATGACCAAACAGTTCGGATTCCATCAGGTCTTTGGGAATCGCGGCCATGTTCAGCGCGATAAATGGCTTGTGTTTGCGCGGGCTATGGTTGTGCAGTGCCTGCGCAACCAACTCTTTACCGGTACCGGATTCGCCATTGATCAGTACGGTGATATTGGAATGCGACAAACGGCCGATTGCACGGAAGACTTCCTGCATCGCCGGTGCTTCGCCGATGATTTCTTTATTCGCCGCACCCGTCTCGATACTGGTGGCCTCGGGCCCTTCCTGCTCGTTGGCATGGGCCAGCGCACGGCGGGTTACCGCAACCGCTTCATCGACATCGAAGGGCTTGGGCAGGTATTCAAACGCACCGCCCTGATAGGCCGCCACCGCGCTGTCGAGGTCGGAGTGGGCAGTCATGATAATAATGGGCAGTGCAGGGCGCTCGGCCTGGAAGCGCTGCAGCAGTTTGAAGCCATCGGAACCGGGCATGCGAATATCGCTGATGACGACGTCCGGGGAGTCGCTGTAGAAATCGTCGAGCGCGCGGTCACCGCTCTCGTAGCACTTGGTATCAAAGCCCTCGCGAGAGAGCGCGCGTTCCAGCACCCAGCGAATAGAACGGTCGTCGTCGATAATCCAAACCCGGTTACTCATGTTCATTCTCGTTCTCTGCTTACTCGTGGCTCAGGGGCAAATACACCTGGAAGATGGTTTGCCCTGCGCGACTGTCACACTTAATCAGCCCGCGGTGCTGATTGATGATGTTCTGCGAAATGGACAGGCCGAGACCGGAGCCTTCGGCTCGACCGGAAATCATTGGATAAAAAATTTGCTCGAGGATCTCTTCGTCGATCCCCGGGCCGTTGTCTTCTATTTCTATGCGGCAGACCAGCGGACACTGGCGGCGTCCAATGGTGAACTGGCGCTGCACGCGGGTGCGCAGCGTGAGTTCACCGGCGGCCAGGCCAATACTCTCGTTCAGCGCCTGCATGGCATTGCGGGCAATATTCAGGATTGCCTGAATGAGCTGCTCCCGATCACCCGGCACATCCGGAATCGACGGGTCATAGTCGCGCTGGATTTCCAGCTCGCCGTCGCACTCCACTTCCACCAGTTGCGCCACCCGCTCGGTCACTTCGTGGATATTCAGCGGCTGCACGTTGGCCGGCTGGTGCGGCCCCAACAGCTGGTCCACGAGGTTTCTCAGTCGGTCGGCCTCGTCAATGATGATGTTGGTGTATTCCGCCAGCTCCGGGTCCGGCAGCTCGCGCTGCATTAACTGCGCTGCGCCGCGGATCCCGCCGAGCGGGTTCTTAATTTCGTGGGCCATGCCCCGCACCAGGTTGCGGGTGGTCTCCTGCGCATCGATGAGCGCGTCTTCCCGCGCAATACGCAGCATGCGATCCATGGTCTGCACTTCGAGCAGCAATACGCCCTGCTCCAGCACCGGCGTTACGGAGTAATCAACCGTACTGGTTTCCAGGTTGTGCAATCGCCAGATGGCGCGGCGCACGGTATACCGCTGTCCGTGCTCCAGCGCGGCACGCATGGCCTGCAACGCCTCCTGTGATTCGTACACCACGTCCAGCAGTGGACGCCCCGCGACCCGGGCGTTGGATGCCGACAGCAGGTTCTCCGCAGCCGTATTGAGGTAGCAGAGCGACAGCTCGCCATCCAGCACCAGAACAGCGGATGACAGGTTATCCAGTAGCTGGCGCAACTGGCGGTCATTCAGCATGCGTGTGTATTCCTGAGTTTGTCGCGCCGGGACTGGCGGGCATTCAAACACCCGATGGCCTGTGCCGACGCAGTTCTGTTATGGACAGTGCAAGAAGCAAACCAAAATGGCGCACTGGCGTGATTTCGGTGATCCCGTCGCGGTCCATTCACTGGCACCGCCGGAAAAGGGCACCATTATGGTGCATTGAGTAAAAAATGACCAGCTATGGCGCCTCATTGTCGGGAGCTTTTCGCCGACGGGCGCTGTGTTGGGGCGGGAGGGAAGCGATGAGAAGGTGGCGCAGACGGCTTGTCCGCGCCAACCGGTTCGAAAATGGCGCTATGGTCAGGCTAGCGACGCGGCTGGCGGTTCGGTATCAACCCCTGAGCCGGTGGCGCTTTCGGTGCCTGGGGGGCACGCGGGGCAGCGAAATCGGGTACCAGGGAGGACGGCCGCTTCACGTGCACCGTAATAGTCTGCGAACGGGCCAGCACCTGGCCGTTCATGTCAGTGAGCACCGCGCTGATCTGGTGGCTGCCGCGCTCCAGCGCCGACAAATCGAGGCTGGTGCCGGAGGAGCCGCCCTGCCAGGGCTGGCCATCCACGACGGCAAAGAACTGATGCCCACCAACTGGCAGTGGATTGATGGCCACTTCCAGCACGATAAAGCGCTGTCCCGGCGTAATGGTCGCATCATTGGCCGGGCTGACAATCGAAAAGCTAATGGGCCCCTGCGGTACCGGGCGGGTATCCGCGACCGCCTGCGGAGTTTTGTCTCTGGGGGAGAGCTTGCGCGTGGGCAGCGGCCGGTTGGCCGCCACGCGCTGCACGTTGGTCGGGCCTATCTGAATCTTCTCCACTTTGCCGCTGGCCGGACGCGTATCGCTGAAGGTAACCGTGCCATCCGGATGCACCACCTTGTAGATGGTCGTGCCATTGCTCGGCGGCTCCAGGCGCACAGTGCCGGAATCCCCTGCGCTCACGGCAAAAGAGGCAGCCAGCATCAGAAGCGTGGCGGCGACGGTGATGGCTTTGCAGAATGTCCGCATGGGCGTCCCTCGCAATCGGTGTGACACAAAAGCTGCGGTCATTATTAAGGCTAGCAGGCTGCGAGGGAAGCCCGTGCCAGTTCGGGCCGCCGAACGGCCTGCAACTGTCGACCCAGCGGCCACGCATAAAAAAACCCGCGCCGAGGCGCGGGTTTTTCGCATGTGACTGCTGCGTGTATTTACACGGAGTAGTACATGTCGAACTCGACCGGGTGAGTGGTCATGTTCAGGCGCTCAACTTCTTCGCGCTTCAGCTCGATGTAAGCGTCGATCGCGTCGTCGGAGAATACGCCACCTTCAACCAGGAAGGCACGGTCCGCGTCCAGTGCGTCCAGAGCCTGTTCCAGGCTGGAAGCAACAGTCGGGTACTCGGCCACTTCTTCCGCCGGCAGGTCGTACAGATCCTTGTCGGCTGCGTCGCCAGGATGGATCTTGTTCTTGATGCCGTCGAGGCCAGCCATCAGCATGGCAGCGAACACCAGGTACGGGTTAGCGGTGGGATCCGGGAAGCGCGCTTCAATACGCTTGCCTTTCGGGGAAGGCACGTACGGGATACGGATGGAAGCAGAGCGGTTACGCGCAGAGTAAGCCAGGATAACCGGGGCTTCGAAGCCAGGAACCAGACGCTTGTAGGAGTTGGTAGAAGCGTTAGCGAAGGCATTCAGGGCACGCGCGTGCTTGATGATACCGCCGATGTAGTACAGGGCAGTTTCAGACAGGCCAGCGTAGGCATCACCAGCGAACTGGTTAACACCGTCTTTGCTGAAAGACTGGTGGATGTGCATACCAGAACCGTTGTCGCCTACCAGCGGCTTCGGCATAAAGGTAGCGGTTTTGCCGTAAGCGTGCGCTACGTTGTGTACCGCGTACTTGAGGATCTGCACCTCGTCCGCTTTTTTGGTCAGGGTGTTGGCGCCAACACCAATCTCACACTGGCCGGCAGTACCCACTTCGTGGTGGTGCACTTCAATTTCCAGGCCCATCTGCTCCATGGCGGAACACATGGCAGCACGTACGTCGTGCAGGGAGTCAACCGGAGGTACCGGGAAGTAACCGCCCTTTACGCCCGGACGGTGGCCGATGTTGCCTTCGTTGTAAGCAGCACCGGAGGCCCAGGCCGCTTCCTCAGAGTTGATCTTGTAGAAAGCACCACCCATCTCAGCGCCCCAGGTGATGTCGTCGAATACGAAGAACTCGGGCTCCGGACCGAACAGCGCAGTGTCACCCAGACCGGTAGACTTCAGGTATTCCTCAGCGCGCAGGGCGATGGAACGCGGGTCGCGCTCGTAACCCTGGCCAGTGGACGGCTCAACGATGTTACAACGCAGGATAACGGTGGTTTCGTCGGTGAACGGGTCCAGGAAAGCGGTCTCGTCATCCGGCATCAGGATCATGTCGGATTCGTTGATGCCTTTCCAGCCAGCGATGGAAGAACCGTCAAACATCTTGCCTTCTTCGAAGAACTCGCCATCAACTTCAGAAGTCGGGATGGATACGTGCTGTTCTTTACCTTTGGTATCGGTGAAGCGCAGGTCTACCCATTTGGCCTCACTGTCTTTAATCAAACCAAGCGTTTTCGCTGACATTGCTGTCCTCCAGGTTTCGGGAAGTTATTAGTCGCTGTGTTTCAGGCCGGCTGGCCAATCCCTACGGCGGCTTATTGGTCGTGAGCAAAACTCATGGGCTCATTCGAAGCAAGGAGTGTGCCAAATTGGGGCAACCACGGGGATTAGGCGCCGACCCGCGCGTACCGGGGCCTCTGTGCCCCATATCGGCCAGCCCTGCACAACCGGTGCAAACCGACCAAACGCTAGCGCACCATTATAGTGCCACCAGCACAGCGCGAGCACTTTTGTGGTGCATTTTGTCGCCACGGTGAAATTGGCCCGCGTCTGTTTATAATTCGCGCCTCATTACCAACTTACGGCAGACCCCGGAATTCCATGCATTTTGTCGTCAAATTCTTCCCAGAGATCACCATCAAAAGTAACCCGGTGCGCAAGCGCATGTCGCGCCAGCTGGCGGACAACCTGCGCCACCAGCTGCGCAGGCTGGACGACCGCATCAAGGTGATCAAAGACTGGGAAAAGATCGAAGTGATCGCCCCCGATGCGGTTGCACACCTGTCGGCGCGCATCGAAGAGGTGCTGGCGCATACCCCCGGCATCGCCAACTTCGCCCGCGTGCGCCAGTTCCCGCTGGGTGACCTGCACGATATGTATGAAAAAACCTATTCGGTGTGGGGCGACAAGCTGGACGGCAAGACCTTCTGTGTACGGGTCAAGCGCAGCGGCAAGCACGACTTCCAGTCGCTGGATGTCGAGCAGTACGTGGGCGGTGGTCTCAACAAGAATACCGGCGCGGCGGGAGTGAAGCTGAAACACCCCGACATCACGGTGCGCCTCGAGGTGCGCCACGACAAACTCAACGTGGTGGAGGAAACCCACCAGGGCCTCGGCGGCTTCCCGCTGGGCACCCAGGATGCGGTGCTGTCACTGATCTCCGGCGGCTTCGACTCCACCGTCTCCAGCTACCTGACCATGAAGCGCGGGATTCGCACCCACTTCCTGTTCTTCAACCTGGGTGGCCGCCAGCATGAGCTCGGCGTGAAAGAAGTCGCTTATTACCTGTGGAACAAGTTTGGCTCGTCGCACCGGGTGTGCTTCGTCACGGTACCGTTCGACGAGGTCGTGGCAGAGATTCTCGAGCGGGTCGACGATTCGCAGATGGGTGTGATCCTCAAGCGCATGATGCTGCGCGCCGCCACCGCCATTGCCGCGGAGCTGGAGGTGGATGCCGTGGTGACCGGCGAGGCTATCGCCCAGGTCTCCAGCCAGACCCTGCGCAACCTGAAAGTAATCGACAGCGTGACCGAAACCCTGGTGTTGCGTCCTCTGATTACCAGTGACAAGAACGACATCATCAGTACCGCCCGCGAGATCGGTACCGAAGAGTTTGCTGCAGCCATGCCGGAGTACTGCGGGGTCATTTCGGTGAAGCCCACCACCCGTGCCCGCTTTGAAAAAATCGAGAGCGAGGAACAGCGCTTCGACTTCGCCATCCTCGATCGCGCCGTCGCTAACCGCGTGCGGCAGAACATTGACGAGGTGATCGAGGAAGTCGATGGCGAGGCGCCGGAAGTACAGATTCTGGCGGAAGCCGGCGATGCCATCGTGCTGGATATCCGCCATCCGGATGAAGAGGATGTGGATCCGCTGGAAATTGACGGTACTGAAGTGGAGCACATCCCCTTCTATCGACTCAATCGGGAATTTGCCAAGCTCGACCAGGACAAACAGTATCTGCTGTACTGTTCCCGTGGGGTCATGAGCCGCCTGCATGCCTCACACCTGCTGGACGATGGCTACGGCAATGTCGGCGTGTATCGCCCGGAGATTCCCCACCGCACCAAGTAACGGTGCAGCACCCCCAATAACGCGGTGTGGCCACCAAATAAAAAGGCCCGGTATCCATACCGGGCCTGCTGGGGGATGCCCATGGCCAGGCTGGCCACAGGACTTTTGATCAGCCGCTCGCGATCAGCGGCCAACGATCAAGGCGTATCGATAAAGAACAGGTCGTAGAGCGGACCGGACCACTGGGGTCCGTAAAACGTGACCTGCGCCCCGGGTCCTTTCGGCCCCTGCGGTACATCACCATCCTTGCAGTCTTCCGTATCTTTACCCTCGTCACAGGGAT
The DNA here is from genome assembly GCF_056158985.1 of Microbulbifer sp. ABF4_148. Classification (NCBI taxonomy): domain Bacteria; kingdom Pseudomonadati; phylum Pseudomonadota; class Gammaproteobacteria; order Cellvibrionales; family Microbulbiferaceae; genus Microbulbifer; species Microbulbifer sp. ABF4_148. The sequence goes on along the minus strand of NZ_JBSWUI010000001.1, from coordinate 847,423 downwards.
CTTCCTTGAAGATAAAGGGGAACAGCCAGTCCTTGCCGCGCACCGCTGTTTCGATCGGGACAAACTGCCAGTTCTTTACCGCCGCGAGTACCGGCTCGGCGTAGACCAGAACCTCCTCCGAGGTCTGGTCTTTCAATGCCACACCGGAAACACTGCCATCCTTCTCAATATTGAAGGAAACCAGCAGCGCACCTTCCAGCTTGTCTTCGAACGCCTTTTCGATGTTTTCGTTATCGGAAAAATCGGGGCGCTCGTAATACCAGAACTGGATACCCGCTTCGCGCAGTTCGCTCTGCCGCTCCATGCGCACAGCGTTCTTGTAGGCATTGATACATTGGGACTCCAGGTCATAGCGGCTGCAGTCGGGACGCTGCCAATCAAGCGCCAGGGATTGACCGGCACCGAGCAGCGCGATTGCACCAAACAATGCCTTAACCACGCGGCACCCCCTTGAAGTATTCATACTCCAGGCCATCTTCCCCTGCGGGGATACATTGGTCTGAGGGCGGATCCATCGGCTTGCGATCACCAATGTGGCGATCCATAAAGTCGATCATGCGACAGTAGATCTCGAGGCGACTTTCGGTCTCGCGCGCGCCATGGCCAGCACGGGGAGCCACCAGTGTTTCGAGGCGATGATCCTGATTCATCAGTGCCGCTCGCATATCAATGTAGTGATCCCAGTGCGCGCGAACATCCCGTGCACCCTGCACCAGAAATACCGGCGCCTTGATGCGATCCACATGAGGCGTGGAAGACTGCGTACGACGTTTTTCTTCAGTCGCACCCAACGCTTCGGTCATGTAGTCGATACCCGCTTTACGCAGTCCGACATCACCGGACTTCATCATGGTATTGAGGTCATACACGCCCACATAGCCGATACCGCACTGATACAGGTCCGGTTCTTTCACCAGCCCCATCAGTGTCGCGTAACCACCATAGGATGCGCCGTACATGCAAATACGGTCCCGGTCGGCGATCCCAGAATTGATCGCCCAGTAGGTTGCATCGGTCAGGTCGTCCTGCATCTCCAGGCCCCAGTGACCATACCAGTCGTACATAAAGTCGCGACCATAGCCACCGGAACCGCGATAGTTAATATGCATGACCGCGTAACCGGCATTGGCAAACAGGATGCGCTCCTTGTTGTAGCCCCAGTAATCCCGTGGGCCATGGGGGCCACCATGGGGCAGGACGATCAGCGGCAGGTTTTTCGCGGGCTTGTTCACCGGCAGGGTGATGTACCCGTTGATCTCCATACCATCGCGTGCGCTGAAGCGGAACGGATGGGTAGCGGGCACATCCGCACGATCGATCCAGTCACCCTGATTTGCCAGGAACTTCAGCGCCCCGTCAAACTGGTTGTACAGGTAGTACTTGCCCGGGTGACGGTCGTCACGCACATGAATTACCCACTCGTTGCCATCCTTGGTCCGGTTGACGATCTGGATGTAATGATTGGGGAAAGTCCCCTGCATCCGCTTGTGGGTCTTGGCATAGTGATTGTCCTCGTCGAGGTACACCACTTCGGGGTAGTCGTAATTGATCACGGCGCCCCATGGGAACCCATCGTCATCCGTCAGTACCCGATCGTAATCCACCTTGGGGTGACGGTAGATCAGCTTCTTCTCGCCGCTCTCAACATTGACCGTGTATAGCCCCTTGGTAGATGCTTCCACCGTATCGGTGTACCACAACCAGTTTTCGTCCTTGCTCCAGCCGACGGGTGTAAACACACCCTTGGACTGGTCATACACCTGCTCGTCCCAGTCACCGCGGGTATTCTTGCTGGCAACCACGGTGTGCTTGAAGCTCGACGGCAGGCCGCCAACCCAATGGGTGATTTCCTTGTCTTTGTTGAAAATCGGTCGGCCCATACGGATCGGTGAGCGGGCTATACGGGTGGTTTTACCGGTATAGATGTTCATCTTGTACACGTACAGATGCGGGAACTTGGTCGAGCTACCGGACGGAAAAACCATCACGCGATAGTGTTCGTCATCGATACGACCGGCAAGGCTGCCGCCCTCGGCACCACCGTAATCGTGGGTGCCCTGCCAGATGATGTCCTTGCGGCTGCCATCGATGTTCATGCCCGCAATACCGCCACTGCCAACCCCTTCCGAAGTGGCGGACTTGAAACTGAAGCTGAATAGCACCCGCTCGTTGTTGGCCCAGCGCATTCCGCTGATGCCTACAGTGCCTTTCAGCTGCAGGATCGACTTCACTTCCATGGTCTTGCGATCGATGATCACACCATCGACCAGCCCATCCTCACGCACCTTGCCGGCAGCAAAATGCTTGCCATCCGGTGAGATACGGATATTGGTGTATGGGGACGGTCGAAACAGGTCCTCATAGGGCACCGGATAGTCCGTCATATGCGAAAAAGGTTTGGCTTTCTCTGCGTCCGCTTCGGCGCTTGCAGAAACTCCACAAGCTGACATGGCTACGGCCAGCAGAGGGGCCAGCATCGCTTTTGTCATTTTCATTGTTTTACTCCTGTGGCCGACCCCAACGCGAGCGGGGCCGACCGGCACATCAAGAGAGTGTTAGTTACTCATGAAATAACTGAAGGAGAAGTTCACGCTGCGGCCCAGCGGACTCTGCAGGTGGCTCCAGTAGTAAGGCCAACGCGGGTTGGTCTCGTCCGTCGTGGGCATGGCATTCGTCAGGTTCTGAATGGCCACACCAACACTGAGACGTGCGTCGACACGATAGTTCGCAGTCAGGTTCGCGGTGTAATGCGGTTCCAACTTCTTGGTACCGACAAAATTGTCCACACTACCCTGGCGCTGAATGAACAGACCGGCACCGACGGATTTGAAACCGCTCAGCGGATTGCTCCAGCTGAAACCGACACCGCTGCGCGTGGCAGGCAGTGACTGGCCCGGCAGCCCCTGGCGCAGATCGAACACCTCATCGCCGGCAAACTGCTGCCACTCGTGCTTGAGGGTGTTGACGTAGCTCATGCCAACGCCGAAGTTACCGAATTTTTCCGATTCAAATCCGGCCGACATCCGCACGTCGACACCTTCCATCTCTCGGTATTGCTGGTTCTGCGGCTCGATGATCAGGCGTTCAACGCGGCCGGACTCATCGCGGATCACCCGATCGAACACGTCCTGACAGAAGCGACTACCGGATGGCAATCCACCGGTGGCACACTGCCATTCGTTGGTCATCAGGCCATACGCACTCTCGGTCAGCACCAGGTCGTCGAGACGCACCTGATACCAGTCGACGGACATGTTGACGTTGTTGAGCGGGGTGAATACCACACCAAAGCCAATGTCCTTACCCTTTTCCTCGAGCAAGTCATCACTGCCGCGGCGCGTGGAAATCACTGAGTAGGACGGACAGCTACCGGTGAAGTTTTCTCCATCGAAGCAGTCAGCACCCAGTAGATCGGTTACCCCGAGGAAACCTGTGGACTCACCGTAAATATTGAACATATCCGGTGCGCGGAAAGTCTGCGCCCAGTGGCCGCGAAGCTTCAGCATGTCGAACGGCTGGTACATAAACTTCGCAGTGGACGTGTTCCGGCCACCGATCGCACTGCTATCGTCATAACGGTCAAAGCGCGTCGCAAGGGTAATTTCCAGATCCTCGAAAACCGGGACCAGGAACTCTGCGCCCACAGCCATGCGATTACGGGTACCACTGGCTTCGATCGCGCCGACGTTCAGCCAGCCGTTACCGTTCAGATCGAGCGAGCGCTCGTCCGGGTCGATCCCGGTACTCTGGCTGGCCCAGTCTGCCACGATGGCCATGGTGACCGGGTTGTACAGCACGCCGAAATCGCCGATCTCGCCAACCACTTTCGCCGTCAGTGCCTCGGCACTGGAGTCGGCAAACGTGACTGCCTGCCCCAGCAGGCTATCGCGATCTTCCTCGGCATTGCGGAACACATTGTTCACCAAACCGTTTTCAAAGAAGCGATCACTGACCTGATAGATATTGGGCGCCAGCTCCACGTAGTCGGCACCCTCAAAAATCCAGTCACGGGTAACGTCTGCACGCAGGGCGGCAAAGGTCTGCGCCATTTTGAAACGCGCCTTGGAGTAACCCAAGTCCCAGTTCCAGGTACTGGCACCCAGCTCGATATCCCCCTGCAGGCCGAGCATGACGGTCCACATTTCCTGGTCGTAGGTGGAGTCGGTATAACCGAGGTCCGGACCAAAAGAGCGGTAGATAGACGCTGCCTTGGTAAAGTCCTCGTTATAGACCGCACCATTCCAGCGGTTTGCCGGAACAGAGCTCTTCACTTCCTGCTTGGACGACAGGATGGTCGCAAAGCCACTGATGTTATCGGTGATCTGGTAACGGCCATCGACAAACAGCGAGGTACGATCGAACTCTCCCGACATGGAGATGCCGCGGGAGGTGTCGAAGTTACAGATGCGCTTGCCGTCCTCGCCAAAGGATTCGGAACTCAGCATGCGCTCCGACTCACAGTCATAACCGGCGGGTGATACCGGGCCATTCGTCGAGGCGTCGGTCAGGTCCTGACGAATCACATTGATGCCACTTGTGACGAACTTTCGGTCGTCCAGGTAGCTTACCTGATCTGCGGTCACCGGCTCGGTTGTGAGCTTCTCCAGGGAAAAAGTCACCGAGCCGCGATCAAACGAGGTGCCCGTGATAAAGGATGTCTGGTTAACCAGACCATAACCTTCCTCGAATACGCCGGTGGTGCTGGTGAGCATGGTTTGCTCCATGTCGCGCTTGGTGATCAGGTTGATCACACCACCGACAGCATCTGAACCATAAATGGCAGAGGCACTGCCACTCAGCACTTCCACACGCGCCAACGCAGATGCGGGAATGGTTCCCAGGTCAACACCGTTTTGCTCGCCACCAAACGGCAGCGGATAGTCGGCAATCCGGCGGCCATTCACCAGTACCAGTGTGCGGCCTGCGCCGAGCCCGCGCAGGTTGGCCTCGCTGGCGCCCACGGTAAAGCCGGACAAAAGGTTGCCGGATTCGCCTTCACGATAGCCGGTGTTCTCGGACAAGGAGTCGATGACATCTGCCACCGTCATGAGGCCCTTGGCCTTCATCTCTTCCTCATCGATGACCGTCATGGGGTCGGGGCCATCAAACGAAGTGCGCGGAATCAATGATCCGGTGACTTCAATGGTCTCGACGTCCTTGTTGACTGGAAGAATCACAAGCTCGTCTTCGGAAGCCTGGCCTGCCTCTGATGATTGCTCCTGAGCGCTTTCTTCCTTCTGCTCAGCAGAGTCTTCCTGTGCCGATAGCGGCATCGCGGCCGCCAGGCCCCAGACTGCCGCCACGACACAGATGGAAAGCTTATTTTTCTCAAACATAATCTTTTCCTGTGGGCTTTGTAGCCCAAATGAAAATCTTCGACTTGGGGGGCGACGCGTCGCCCCCCTGCCAACGGGGTTTACAGGCTGCGAGAAACCGTGAAGTGGCCGCTAATGCCATTCTTGTCTACGTCGCCGCTGTGAACGCCGAGGCCGCCTTTTACGCTCCAGGCCTTGTATTGGCCGTCGACGCCGAAGTCGATTTGCATACCGCTGCCGGACACATCACTGCCGAAGGACACACCATTGGAGTGCAGGTCGTGATTGTTGGCGTTGGTCAGATCAACCGCAGAGAAGGTCGCGTAAGGCACAACAAAGCCATCCTTCACCTTGAAGGATTTGCTCAGGTTCAGCCCGAGGCGCGCCTGCTTGGAATTGCCCAGGTCGTAGGCGTAGTTAAAGGCACCGTCAGAAGAGGTGAATGCGTCCATCTCGACTTTCACATCGCTCCACTGCGCAAATGGCGTCAGCGCAATGCCAGACTCGGTTGCGTAGGTCCAGCCAGCTTCGAGGCTGAAACCGTGCGCATTACCGGAGGTCATGCCACTGGAGTTGTAGGCATTAATGCCCGCGTCAAAGTCGATGCTCTGGTACATGGCACTCGCGTAGAAATCGGCCATGCTCCAGCTACCGCTGATGGCAAGGGTTTCCGCTTCCAGCGACGCGTTGGACTGCTGCTCAACCTGGTTGCTTTCCGCAGAACCCATGCCGACCATTGGGGTGACCGTGAACCAGCTATCGCCGAGCTTGGCGGCATAGGTTGCCCCCAGGGTGGTGCCGTTCAGCAACTGGGTATAACCCATGGCCTGTTCTGCGAGGTCACCCTGGCTGTCCACATCGCTGTCGCTATGGAAACCATTGGTCCAGACTTCCAAGCCGGCGACACGGGTTTCTGCGGCGTTTGCCGCACGCTCGCTGTCCTGGAAGGAGGAAGCAGAACGCAACCACAGGCCTTCTGCCAGGTGGGAAACGGTCGCGGCCGCAGTACCCAGGTGGGACAGGCCGGCGGTGTAGGAGATAGACCATTCCCCTTCGCCATTATCCTGCAGCTCTGCGGTCAGGATGGTGTCCGCAAACTCGCCGCCGATACCGGTCAGCACCACGTTCGCCACGTCGACCTCTCCGTTGACCGTCAATACGGCATCGGTAGTGACGGTGCCCTTGCCCTGGTTCACCACATTCATGGCAACGCCCAGGCTGGACGGTACGGTATCGCCTTCGGCATTTACCTGGTCTGCAGCGGTCAGATCCCCGTTAATGGTGACACTGTCGCTGCCCATGGAGCTCACGTCGACCAGGAACAAGCCGTTGCGGCCCTGGATGGAGGTGAAGTTCACATCACCGTTGATGGTCAGGCTATCACCGGTTTCTCCATTGATACTGTTGATGGTGACATAGCTGTCCTGGACAGAAAGGTTGTCCATGCTGCTACCCGCGTCACCCAATTCGATGGTGCTTTCGCCGGAGAAAATAATATCGCCGAACACGTTGTAGAAACGGTTAACACCGGCACCCAGGTCAATGGCGGCGTCGCGCAGAATGGTGCGGCCTGCCGCAACGGCAAGACCGTCTTCGTCAGTCTGCACTGCGTTGTACAGCAGGTCATCGCCAGCACCCATGCTGATCGAGCCATCGATGGTGCCAGTGTTGATGATCATCGCTGCATAATCAGAGGTGGACTCCACGGCGAGACCATTCTCACCGCCAACGATGGTGCCTTCGTTAATCACATAGCCGACACGCTGGCCAACAACTTCTCCGCTCTCGTCAACAACGTTGATCACGCCGGATGACAGGCGTACCGCTGTGGAGTTATCACCGGCAACGATGGTGCCGGTGTTGATCACGCGTGCATTCACCGCGAAGGCATCGACACCGATAGAGTCTTCACCAACAGTGACCTCACCAGAGTTGTACGCAACAGAGTAGAGCGTACCCATGGCCTGCATACCGGTTGCACGATCACCGGTGGTGACAATGCCCTGGTTTGCAGCGGTGCTGAAATAACCGCGGGAAACCATGCCAGCGGCATCATCCTGAACGGTAATGCTGCCTTCTTCGTTTTGCACTGCGTAGGCAATGGCTGCTTCGGAGAACATGCCAGCAACTTCATTGCCACCATTGATTTCACCGGAGTTCACCAGCACCGACTGGAAGCCAGTGCCCTGTATGGTCTTCATCCCCGCAGCGACACTCACGTAGCTGCGGTCATACATGTTGCCACTACCGATATTGATGGTACCGGTGTTGTGGCCGTATACCACGTAGCCATTCAATGCCATCCCGGTGGAGTGATCGCCAGTGGTAATCACGCCCTCGTTGACCGCAACCGCGGTACCGATGTGGTTAAACTCCTCCGTCATCAACACGCCATTGGTGAAGACATTGGACACCACCATGCCGTAGGAATGGTTGCCGGAGGTGATATTGCCGCTGTTTTGGGCCATTGCATAGGCATCAAAACCGCCGGCGGTGACAGACACCAAACCAGAGCTGAGCGCACCGTGGTTATTCTCACGGGCCTCGAAGTCGTCGGCATAAATGACGTGGCCATCACCAACGGTGATGTTGCCTTCGTTCACAACATAAGAAGAGCCATGCCAGGTGTAGGACACCATGCCCTGCGCCATATCTCCGCCAGTAATGTCACCGGTATTCAACATGAAGTGGTCGGAGAAACCTTCCATGCCCCAGTTGTCGGCTTCGATGGCTGTGCTGTGGTTGGTGACAGCACTATAGGTACCCGCAGCAGCAAAGTGGCCACCATCACCCACGGTGACGGAACCATGGTTTTCCACAACGACGGTTCCGTAGCGGGTAGAAACGTCGATGCCGTTGGCGAAGTCAGACAGCTCGATATCACCGTTGTTGATGATGCTGACGGTATCCAGTTCGATGCGCTCGTCGATCTCGACGTCCACACCCAGGTGATCGATGACACCCTGGCCATACTGGGTCCACTTCACATCAGAATTGGCCATATTTGCGCCGAGCGCCGATACACGAATACCAAAGCTGTGTGCCGCGCGCGCTTCGACTGCACCAGCCTCGTTGTACTCGGTGAGTTCACCCGTATCGGTCATTGCCATGATGGCGCCGTTGTTGACCACGTTGGTGTCGCCGCTGTGGATACCACCGTAAGTGGCTGCGACATCTGCGTCGGCGCCGGCGCCTACCAGCTCCACCGAGTCTGTGTTCGCACCCGGCATCGCGGTAACGCTGATCCCGGTTCCGCCCGCCGCGTGCAGGTTGATGCTGCCGCTGTTGTCGATGTTGGTTTCGCCGGTGCCGCCACTGAAGATACCGGTTCCACGCACACCAATATCGATGTTGCCGGCATTGTAAACGGTGGTATCGCCCAACCCGACCGCCGCAATACCGGTACCGAAGGCCGCTTCGGACACATTGATATCGCCGCTATTGGAAATGGTGATATCACCCTGGTCGTCAAAGTAACCGCGTGCTTCGATGGTATTGGTCTCGAGGAAGTGCTTGGTGTCGACTTCCGCCGCGTATTTACCAACACCCGGCACAAACTTGTTGATGGTCTGGGTGTAGTAGAGACCGTACTGGTTAAAGTCGTCCTCGCCCGCGCGCGGTGCACCTTCGCCCTCGGTGTAATAGACGGTCTCGCGACTTTGCAATTCGGGGTCATCAATCTGGGTAACAAGTCCCGCAGTGGTATCTGCAACGATACCGTTGCCACCGGTACCTTCAGCGATAGTGATATCACCGGAGTTGCTGATCTCGATGCTGTTACCCGAGGGGTTTTCTGCGCGAATACCTTCGGAACCTGCACCCAGGTTCATATTGCCCGCGTTTTCAATCACGATGTCAGTATCGGAACCGTCCGCGGTCAGTACATCCACGTTGTAGATGTTGGTGGTGTGGGTGTAGGTCGTCTCGGCGCCAAAGCGACCGGGATTCACCTGCAGCGCTTCGCTCACCACGGAATATTCCGTCATCAATTCCGTCTGGACTTCAGCTGAGGCATGAATACCCACGGAGTTGGCGCCGGCGTTGATGTCACCAGTATTGGAAACGGCGATGTCGCCATCCACGGTGGACACATCGATAGCCTTGGTAATATCGCCACCGATGAAGTTGCCTTCGTTGTTGATAACAACGTTGCCGCTATTGCTGTGGGCATCGATACCAACGGCATAAGCGATGGAGGTGTGTACATCATCCTCAATAATAAACAGCTGGTGCTTGCCACCGAAGAAACGCGTGTCCTTGACGCCGTCACCGTCCGTGTCGACATCCCAGAAGTTGCCGCCACCGTGCAGCTCGCGGTATTCAGAAACATAAGTGACGGACGCACCGTTGCCCACGGTGATATCGCCGGTATTGTTTACGGTGACATCACCCGCGTCGGCCTCTGCCGAAACAGCCGCGACGTCTTCCAGGGCGATCTCGCCAACGTCCGCAACCAGGATTTCCAGGGTTTCTTCCGGACCCGGCTTCGCGCTTACGTCGACAACATTCGGGTCGAGGCCGAGATAAGTTTCGATATCATCGACAGAGACTTCCTGACCGAAATCGGTGCGATCGCCAATTAGCGTGCGGCCGTCCGTATCCAGGGACTGCATTCCGGTAATGTAGTAACCGGAGTAGTTACCGTTTGAGCCGGTAATCCGCGTACCCATATTGTCGAACGTGACATAGTGGCTCGGATCAATGGCGATACCATCTTCGCCCGACATGGTGATATCGGCGTTGTTGGAAATAGTCACTGAACCCTGTGCAGCAGTTTCGCCCGCGGCCGGGGTGACAGAGCTGACGGCAATACCAGAAGCTGTGCTGCCCTCGGTGACAACCACGGTAACATCGCCAGCGACCACGGACGCTTCCATCGTGGTCGGATCAACAACGGTGGTATCAACAACGTCGTAGCGAATGGTTTCGTCAAAGTTACCGGCACAAGTGACACTGTCACCGGCCATCGGCATTCCAATTTGACCTGGCTCGCAGGCGATTTCTGCCGCTGCTGCGTAGCCCGGAGTGCCTACCGCAATGGCGGTGGCGGCTGCCGAGGTAAAGAGTGCTTTGCGAACCGCTGACGTCAGCTGGCTCTGGGCACTGGGAAAGCCTTGATTTACGGCCATAGGAAATCTCCCTAAGAGAGTTGGTTTTGCGTTCAATCGCTGTTATTAAAAATTCCGACCGATGCATGGAACCATGAGGCGAATCCAACAAGCCAAGGCTTTCGGGTAACAGTTTGTAGCGTTCGGGAGCGGATCTTCAGCAAGGACTCAGGAAGGAAATGGGAGGCAACCCCCCGGCCTGAAAAAAGATGACTCTGCAGACAGCGGCGTGGCGGATCGCGGGCAATTCAATAGACTGAACGGTTCCCGAGAATACGCTCAGAATAAAACTCGGGAGACTCACCATTCACCGGGAAAATATCCGGGGCGTAATAGTTTTGTAACAATTTGTTTGTTTTTGCGGCATTCACTGGCGGCGCGCGGAACGCCTGTGATAAAAGTTTGTCCGCTAACAACAACAAATCATTCAGATGTACCGAACACTTTCAGTCATTTTGCTATGCCTTTTCGTTGCCGGCGCCCACGCCCTGGCCGAAGAGCCGCGTGCGCCTGAATGGAAAATAAGCCTGGCCCTCGGCCAGGGCGTGATCGAGAATCCGCTCAAGGGGCGTGAGGATGGCAACACCTATTTGCTGCCTACCTTCAGCTATTACGGCGACCGCTTTTTTGTCAGCAACCTCACCGCTGGCTACAGTCTTCTGGAAGAAAAAAACTACTACGTCGATCTCATTGTCCGACCGAATGAAGACGGCCTGTACTTCAACCTGGACGACGCGGAGTACACCATGGCCTCACTGTCGAGCTTCCTCGGCAATGTGGGAGGCGTCCGAGAAGATGGCCTCGGCCAGATCGAGCGCAGGATTTCCGCCATGGCGGGCCCCAGTGCCACCATCGTGACCGCGCCGGTCGACGTATCTTTTTCCTATCTGCATGACATCAGCAGAGTCCACAACGGTACCGAGGCCAGCCTGAGCCTCGACAAAAGCTATCCACTGTTCGGGGGCGGTATTGGCTGGAGTTTCGGTGCCACCCAGAAAGATATGGACGTGGTGGACTACTACTACCACCTGCGACGCTCCGAGGCCGGACGGTTCGCTTCGCAGTATCGACGCGCCATCCCCCCCACTGATGTCACCGACTACTACGCGCGACTGCATTTTTCTTATCCGTTAGGTAAAGGCCTGGAGCTGCGCCTGGCAGCCAAGTACAACCATCTCGATATGGATGGTCGCAACCCGCTCATGATTGGCAAGCCGGAAACCCTGAGCTGGTTTGCCGGCCTCCAGTACAGTATTGGTAGCGGGCAATGAACAGGTATCTGAAGGCGGTCGGCCTGCTCTTTGCCCTTTGTTTCAGCCAGTCCGGCTCTGCGGCGGAACTGAATATTTCGCCTTCGCTTTGCGCGGTCGATGAAGACGAAAGCCTGTGCAGTATTTCTGTCAAGGTGGATTTCTTAGCCGACGATACAAATCGTTACTGCCTTTCCGTATCCGGCAGAGGCTTGGTCCGCTGCTTTACCGGCAGCAATGGGCGCGGCATCCAGGTCTATGTCACGGCAAAGAATCACCTGGTGTTCCTGGTGACCGACGATGAAAGTGGCGAGCAAGTGGCGCAGGCCACGCTCAAGGTCGCCCGGTACCGTCCGAAGCGTCATCAACGCCGATATGGCTGGGGCCTGCTTTAATGTTCGATACCGGATATCGCATACTCCTGCTCGAGGACGATGAGCAACTCGCAGACCTGATCTGTCGTTTTTTGTCGGCGCGGCGCTGTGAAGTGTCCCACGCGGCGAACGGCAAGGACTTCCTCAAAGCCCTGCACCATCGCGATTACGATCTGATACTGGCAGATGTCGTGCTGCCGGATGCCAGTGGCTTCCAGTTATTGGAACAGTGCCGGAATCACATTACGTGCCCCCTGATTTTTCTGAGTGCGCTGAGCTCGATTCATGACCAGGTCAATGGTCTTGAACTTGGCGCCTGCGACTACCTGGTGAAGCCGGTCGACCCGGAATTACTGTGGGCAAAAATCGAAGCCAACCTGCGCAATGCCAAGCGCCCTACCGCTACCAGTGATATCTGTTTTGGCCCGCTGCAAATCGATCTCAGTACCCGCGAAGCGAGCGTTGATGGCGCGCCCATCGTACTGACTGCCAATGAGTTCGAACTGTTGCTTATTTTTGCCGAGCAGCCGACCACCCTGTTGAGCCGCGAATATCTTTTCCGCCGTGTTGTCGGCCGGGAATTTGACGGGCTCGACCGCGTGATCGACATGCGCGTCAGCCGTCTGCGTAAAAAACTCGACAGTATTTCCAATGGCGTGGTGATTCGCTCGATCCGCGGCCGCGGATACTCACTTCATACCGCTGCCGGTAACGCCTGATGCGAAAGCAAATGTTGCGCTTGCTCGGCGTGATGGCGCTGGCACTGGTCGTTGTGCTGACGGCGATCAGCACACTACACCAGCATTACTCCGACGGCCCTGGCGAGTACACGATCAGCGCGGCACAACTGGCGGACGTGCTCGAGCGCGGTGATATGCCGCTGGCACAAAGCTATCCCCTCGATGCGGTTTATTTCCCGGAAGAACTAATGTCACGCATGCGTGCGGGGGATATTGTCGGACTGGACAGCGGCGACAACCAGATTCTGTTCTACCATCTGAGCGATAAGGGCGTCATGCAAATTGGCCCGTTCGCGCAGCGGCAACCCGAGAGCGTTACCCAGTGGCGACTGCTCTTTATCGGCGCGATGCTACTCGTTTTGCTTGCGGCAATCTGGCCAATGTTTCGCGATCTCAATCGCCTGCAAAATGTCGCGATCCGCTTCAGTAAAAAACCGTTCCGCATGCCGGCACGCACCAACCGGCGCTCGACTATTTACCCGCTGGCGGAAACTTTCCGTCGTATGGCGAATATCGTGTTGGGCTACTGCCAGATGAATCAGGATCTGGCCCGCACCATTGCCCATGAAATTCGCACGCCCCTTGCCCGCATTAAATTCCAGCTGGCGCTGAACGACTGCGGAGCAGACCGCAATCGCGTGATTGCGCAGGCGACCGGTGACATCGAAGAGCTGATCGACAAGTATCTGAATTTTGCCAAAGTCGAGATTCAGGAGGAGTTTATCTCCCGCCAGGATAATGCGCTGGATACGTTTTTTAGCGAGTTGGCAGACTCCCTGGAATCGAAGTGTCCTGAGCTGCAGATTGGCTATTACTTTCCCGATGGAAAAGCGTGGTTCGAGCGAGATTCACTGACCATCGCTATCCATAACCTGGTCACCAATGCCAGCAAGTATGCCAACAACCGCGTGGACCTGCGGTTTCGCCATGACGAACACCGCTGCACCCTGACCGTTGAAGACAATGGCCCGGGGCTCGGCGGCGATGCCCTTGAGTTGACGGACGCCTTCACCCGCTCGGCAACAGACGACCAGGGCTACGGCCTCGGCCTGTATATCGTCAAAAAGGTGATGATGTGGCATGACGGCGAGTTCCAGCTGGACCGATCTCCGAGTCTTGGTGGTACCCGCGCAACCCTCAGCTGGCCGAATACGCCCTGATCGCAGGCCGTTTTGAAGACGCACTCTGGGATGGCTGCCATTGCCGATCCCCCGGGCGACTACCGCTCCCCCGGTGGCTACCGCTCACTCAGTCAACGATGACCGCCTCAATCAGCGCTTCCCCGTTTGGTCCAGCATCCCGGGCTTTGGGCACCGGTCGCATCGGGGTGCGCGCCTTCTTCTCTTTCTCCTGCATGATGAACTGGTGCGCCAGGTTCGTTTCACCCAGTTCAGGCATAAACAGCGCATACGGCGGTGACTGCAGGTTATCGAGATTCACTTCCTCCACACTGGGGAAGTGAATCAGACGAAAGAACTGCTCATCGACCCGTACCATCACGTGATAGGGATTATTATCCGCCGGATACCATTTGACCCGTTTGCCTTCAGCGTTGGCCTTTTGCACAAACGCTTTAACCAGGTTTGACAGAAAGAATGGTTCATCATCGCAACGCCCCACCCTGGAGGCGGTGCGAATGCGGAAGTGATGAGGCGCACCCCAGAATCGCTTGCAGTGCTCCCACACCTCATCCAGGTCATCCAGATCTCGCAGGGAAAAACTGATGTGATTGATGCGCGCATTCCGCGCGATCACATTGTCCAGTGCTTTGAGTTTTTTCTCGAAGAGAATGGGTTGGGGCAGGTAGTCGCGCATGTGCAGGGAAAACGCAATGGTGTACAGGTGCGGCAGCACCTCGTCGCAATACTGTTCGCTCGCGAGCCGGATGCCATTGGTGTACATGGAAACCGGTTTTCCGGTCTCACGCTGCAATCCCTGAATCAATTCTGGCAGGTCACGGCGCATTGTGGGCTCAGAGCCCATCAATATCAGCGTACGGCTGTTGGGCGCAGTCGATTGCCTGGCAATGTCCACCAGCGTTTCTATGCTGGGATCGGTAGCACCATTCTCCGGTAGTGCATAACAGCTGGGGCAAGAGACGTTGCAGCGCTCGGTGACTTCCAGTGCCGTAGTGCCAATGACCTGGTACCAGTAGTCCTGTGCGGGGCCGGTCACCAGACTGCGCTGGTAGAAGCCAGTATCCGATTCAATACGAATCGACTGCTCACCATGGTCAACACAATGCTTGTCCAGATAGACACCATCGTCCCGATAGTGAATTTGCGCCGGTACTTCCTCGTAGCAAATATTGCACAGGCTGCGAGTAGGGCCGGCGCCAACCGGCTGGTCATGGTGACGGTCTGTGCTCATGATGCATTATATTTCTTCAGGAACAGGGGTGCCTTCCGGCCGGGGCATATTCTCTTTGACAGACTCGTCAAACTTGCGCGAATACACCGGATCGCCATTCTGCAAATAGCCAACCGTATAGAATCCAATTTTATTGCCCGCGCGCAACACGCTTTTACGTGTGAGCTTGCGATTTTCCGGGACCACCATGACACCGATCGGCTTCTGCTTGAGAACCGCGGGGTCCCAGGCTTTCAAGAGTTTGTAGGTTTGCGCCAGCATTTCCCGCCAGAGCAAATGGACCCGATGCTCCTTCTGCACAAACTTGCGGTAGAAATAGTACAGCTCACCATCCCGCGACGCTTTCGCAACGTAGACCGAGGAAACCGCAGCAATTTCACCGTCTTTCTCGACCAGGACGGCGACCTGACCGGCACGGCGTTCGGCTTCCGCCATCGTTATGTTCGACGATAGTGCACCGTTCCGCCGCCAGAATTCGATGATTCGAAAAATACCCGCAGTCGTCAGCTTGCGATATACATCCTTGATGAGATAGCCGTTGAACCCCGCAACGGTCACGATGTCTTGATTATCCACACCAACACCTATCAACCAGTCGCGTCTTCGAAGGTCACCATGGTGAGGTTTTCCTTGCTCTGCTCGCCGATACCCATCGGACAATGCACCCCCGGCAAGACGGTCAGGTCGAACAGCTCGGTTACCGGTCCATCCAGGCGAATCCAGTGTTCCACGTTACCGCTGTTCAGGTTGATGAACTGGACTCCACACCAGGCTTCGGAATCCTTGTCGGCCAGGTTCTGATCCAGCGCAAGACCTTCAAAGCGTTCGTAACGGGGTTTGGACAGTCCGACAATGGCGTAGTCGCCGTGGATCGCGAGCCCGCGCATAAACCCGGGGCAAAAAGTGTGCGGGACAAATTGCTTGTTGTCGAAGTCGACATAGCCGAGATAGCCCGTACCGCTGTTCAGTACCCAGAGTTTTCCTCCGGCCCAGCGCGGCGAATGCGGCATGGACAGGCCTTCGCAGACGATCTCGTCTGTCTCGACGTCGATGATGACTCCGCCGTTGTCACGCCGCTCGCGCCAGCCATCGATGGTGTCTGATTTGCACACGGCGGTGACATATTTGGGTTTACCATCCACCATGGCCAGGCCGTTCAGATGGCAGCGATCTTCAGGCACCAGCTTGGAGATGAACTTGGGCTTCCAGATCGCCTTGAAGCTGTGGGTCAGGCTCAGTTCTGCGAGGCAGTTGAACTTGGTGTTAACGAAAATGACCTTGCCATCTTTCTGGATACCCAGTTCATGGATGTCGACTTCACCGGTGAACTGGGCATTGCGCGGCACATAGCAGGCATCAAAGATCTTGTTGGCGACCTGACCCGGCTGCAGCACATTCTCAAAGCGCCAGACCTGATAGAGGCCGCCCATGTAAATACGCTTCTGGTTACCGACAATGCCCATGGCGCGCTGGAAAATGCGCTCGTGGAACGACAGCTTGCCACCCGGTTCGGCACCGACCATATAGACGCGGCCGGACTGGTAGGAAGTGAATGCGACCGACAGCTGATTTTGGCGCATCCAGCTCGCCAGGTTGGCGGAGCAGGATTTCTTCACCGGCTCTGGCTGCTTTTTCTTCTGGTCTTCACTGGCAGCCGCCTTGTCTGCGCCAGCGTCTTGGTCGGACTCGCTTCCCGCGGTAGGGTCGATGACTTCCTGGTCTGACTGTTGCGCCTCTTTTGGCTCGGTGACGTCTGCGTTACTCATGTGTGCTTTACCCGCTTACCTCAGGGGACGATCATCGCGCCCCGCGTCGTTATTCTTCTGTTACAAACCTTTGTAACAACAAAGACTGTACCGCGCCGGCCACACACTCTGGGCGCCGGGATTGTAACAATTTGTACCCCCAAGCCTTTGTTTTCATTGGGAAAGGCGTTGACCGCCCATTCTGTTTCGGCATCCTTCCGAATGGGCGAACAGCTTTCCCCGAAATCGCACCGAGCCAGCCAATCAGGCTCCAGATCACGAAAGCCGCCCGTGCGCGGCGACCCGTAAATACGATGATTTTTTACGCAATTTCGCTCCCATTTGTCACAGCGGGCCTCTATAATCGCCGCCTTTGGCTGGATCGCCGCTGTACCAACCCCGCAGCCCCCGCCCCCCACTAAGCGTTAACGCCCAGAGGCACCCTGTGATTGAGAATTTGCGCAATATTGCGATCATCGCCCACGTAGACCATGGCAAGACCACCCTCGTGGACAAGTTGCTGTCCCAGTCCGGCACCCTCGACCGCCGCGACGAAGGCGCGGAGCGCGTCATGGACTCCAACGACCAGGAGAAAGAGCGCGGCATCACCATCCTGGCGAAGAACACCGCTATTCAGTGGCACGACTACCGCATCAATATCGTGGACACCCCAGGGCACGCCGACTTCGGTGGTGAGGTAGAGCGCGTACTCTCTATGGTCGACAGCGTACTGCTGCTGGTAGACGCCGTAGACGGCCCGATGCCGCAGACCCGCTTCGTGACCCAGAAAGCCTTTGAACAGGGCCTGAACCCGATCGTGGTCATTAATAAGATCGACCGCCCCGGTGCCCGCCCTGACTGGGTGATGGACCAGGTATTCGACCTCTTCGACAGCCTCGGCGCTACCGATGAGCAGCTGGACTTCCCGGTCGTATACGCGTCCGCCCTCAATGGCATCGCCGGCCTCGACGATACCGATATGGCGGAAGATATGACGCCGCTGTTCCAGATGATCGTCGACAAGGTTGAACCGCCGAAGGTCGACCAGAGTGGCCCGTTCCAGATGCAGATTTCTGCACTGGACTACAACAGCTACGTGGGTGTCATCGGTGTTGGCCGCATTACCCGCGGCACCCTCAAGCCCAACCAACAGGTCGTGGTTCTGGACCGAGACGGTCACAGCCGCAAGGCCAAGGTGTTGCAGGTCATGGGTTACCTGGGCCTCGAGCGCGTTGAGGTGGAACAGGCCAGTGCCGGCGACATCGTGTGTATTACCGGTGTGGGCGAACTGAACATTTCCGATACCCTGTGCGACCCCGAAAATCCGGAAGCACTGCCGGCGCTGTCTGTGGATGAACCGACCGTCAGCATGACTTTCCAGGTAAATGACTCCCCATTTGCGGGCCAGGACGGCAAGTTCGTCACCTCGCGCAATATCAAGGAGCGCCTGGACCAGGAGCTGATCCACAACGTGGCACTGCGTGTCGAGCAGGGCGACTCCCCGGACAAGTTCAAGGTTTCCGGCCGCGGTGAACTGCACCTGTCGGTACTGATTGAAACCATGCGTCGTGAGGGCTTCGAGCTGGGCGTTTCCCGTCCGGAAGTGGTCCAGAAAGAAGTGGACGGCGAAATTCAGGAGCCGTACGAAGAAGTCGTCATCGATGTGGAAGACCAGCACCAGGGCTCCATCATGGAAGAACTGGGCCTGCGCAAGGCCGAGCTCACCAATATGGAACCGGACGGCAAGGGCCGTGTACGCCTGACCTTTATCGTGCCGTCACGCGGCATGATCGGCTTCCGTAACCAGTTCCTGACGCTGACCAGCGGCTCCGGCATCATGACCAGTATCTTCGACCACTACGGTCCGGTGAAGGAAGGTGAGGTCACCAGCCGTATCAATGGCGTGCTGGTTTCCATGGTGAAGGGCAAGACCCTGGCCTACGCCCTGTATGCACTGCAGGACCGCGGCCGTCTGTTCCTGGGCCACGGTGAAGATATTTATGAAGGTCAGATTGTGGGCATCCATTCCCGCAGCAACGACCTGGTGGTAAACCCCACCAAGGCCAAGCAGCTGACCAACGTGCGTGCCGCCGGCACCGACGAGGCGCTGACCCTTACCCCGCCGATCCGCCACACGCTGGAACAGGCACTGGAGTTTATCGAAGATGACGAACTCTGTGAGGTAACGCCCAACCATATTCGCCTGCGTAAAAAGATCCTGCAGGAAAATATGCGCAAGCGCGCGAAGAAGTAATTCTTCTGCGAAACAAAAAACGGGCCCAAGGGCCCGTTTTTTGTTTAAATCTGAAAAGACAATATTCAATAAGACAAGCGGCAGTAGCGCTTACACAGCCATCCCGATTGACGTATAGCGATTACCAACCGACCTTTAGGCCCGATACAGTGCCGCGTCATACGATAAAACTACGCGGCAGGTTTTGCTTCGAGTATCCGATAGCCAAAATCGGTATGCAATATTTCGAAGCGGTATCTCACCTTGCTTTCGACGGGCCTGGAGTCACCCGCGCAGACCGAGAATGGCCCTGGAAACGCGCTGGAGACCAGGGTTGCCCAGTCAGGCCCAGAATATCTATATTTACATTTTTTCACCCAGCGGAACTTCCCCGTGCCTCGACCAGAACGTACTTGCAAGTGTAAATCTGCGAACCGAATTTCTCTGGAACCTATCGTATCCGAGAGAGCGACGCCCCATAACGTCACTTGCGTTTTATAAAAATAGAATCCGCAATAAAGCCCCATGATTAAAGATACAAAGAAGATTAAAAACACTGATGGTTTTTTTGTCTTTCGCTGCCGACGATTTTTAT
This sequence comes from Microbulbifer sp. ABF4_148, assembly GCF_056158985.1. Classification (NCBI taxonomy): domain Bacteria; kingdom Pseudomonadati; phylum Pseudomonadota; class Gammaproteobacteria; order Cellvibrionales; family Microbulbiferaceae; genus Microbulbifer; species Microbulbifer sp. ABF4_148. The sequence continues at coordinate 827,693 of NZ_JBSWUI010000001.1, read as the reverse complement.
AGCGCCTTGGGACAACTACCGAAAAGGCATAGAACACCAAAATTGTAGCCACACAGCCATATATAACCCCTAATATCAAAAATATTCTGTAGAAAATATCGGAAGTTATATAAAACCTAAAATCCTGAAGCAGGATAGCAAGGCACAACGGCACCGCTAAAACAGAAACAAATATTTTGAAAAAATTATCATCTAAAAACTGCTTCATACCCCTGCCCTATCCGCCCCAGCAACAATTATGACTCTCCAAATGGCTTCATGGTTTCCCTATCACCGAAGCCTTTGTGACCAACCCCATTTCCCGATGGCTAAACATATAACAAAAAACGACCCCAAGGGCCCGTTTTTTATTGCAACCTGGAAAGACAACATTCAACAAGACAAGCGGCGGCTGCGCTTACACAGCCATCCCGGTGGCAAACGCGTAATACCCCAAAAGATTCACCAGCCACAGCAATCCGCCCAGGGCCAGCCAGAAAAAGTTTGCAGGAATCAGCTTGGCATTTTGCTCTCCCGCGGGGTCACCACAGGCCACATTCGCAGCCCGTTGCGCACGATAGAGCACAATCACCGTCCCCACCCAAATCAGGTTCACCACGAGATCCGTAATTCCCAGTGTATCCGTGGACATGGAGTGGGCCGTGCCAATGCCGTTGAGTATCGCCAGTAGAACAAACAGCAGGGAAAGGAAACCGGGGAACCAGCGATAGTCGCTGGCCTCCTGCTGGCGACGGGCGTCTATTTTGGAAAATAGCGAAAAGACAAAGAAAATAGAAAAGATTGCCCGCATGACTGGCAACATGCCGACCTTGTGGGTTCTCTTCTATGCGCGCCAGTGACGATAAAACCAGTAGATTTCGTAGATCCCCATGGTACCGACCATCAGCAGGAGATACTTCTTCATCGATACAACGTAAAACTCCGGTTCGACCTCTTCCTGCGCCAGCTCAGCGGCAGGCGCGCTGTAGATATCCATACTCATTATTGTTTTCCCCTAAAGTGGTTTTTCCCCACCGCACAAAATAGACGCATCCTGGTCGTAGGCTGACAGCTTGATACGGCCTGCATGCACAGAGAGATCGCAGCAGGACCGCTCCGCAGAACAGCGGCAACTTTTCTAATGCCCCCTTCTATTTCTTAGCTGGTTGGCGGTGCGGTCTCTCGAAAGGCAGAGTCCTCTTCAGCAATATCCAGCAGCCGCTGCAGATTGACATGCGAGTCGATGGAGAAGCGCTGGCGGAACTGGCCCCATGCGACGCCCACTGCAACCCGGTAATCCGCGTCGCCCAGTTGACCAGCCTCCGGCAATGGCGCCGCATCCAATTCCGCAAGAATCAGTTCCATACGTTTTTGCTGTCGACGGGCATAGACATTCGATGCGATATCCAGGCCGCTGCGCTCGAGCAGGAACAGGTTGATCGCGGAATCGAGCAAGGTGTTAGCGAGACAGTAGCGGTCCAGGTCCTGCGCATCGGGAATAAAAACACTTCCCGATTTTTCCCGTACATATTTGACGATGGGCGTTGAGTCCGTCAGCTTGAGGGAGCCATCCTCCAGGAAAGGCACACGCAGCGTCGGCGTACCCGGGTCTTGGTTGGTATGAATATCCAGTTCCACCATTTCCCAGTCGAGTCCGGATTGCATCAGTGCAATACGGCAGTGTCGGACATAAGGAGAGGTCGGGCTGCCAAACAGTTTCATGCGGATTATTTCCTTGCGTACACAGTCAATGGGCGATCATGACGAAAAGTGACGGCTTCAGCAAACCTTCCTTACCCGCCCCCAGGTGAACTGCCGAAATCCGCACAACGGGCACCATTCTGCAACAGAACAAAAAAAGCGGGCCGTGGCCCGCTTTTTCGTCACAACTTACACTTTGGTTACTCGTAAATATGTAACCAGAGATCGTCACCGGCGCCATTGTCGTTAATGGCATATTCAAAGGCCTCACGTGGATAGCGCATACCTTCCCCTGATACAGAGGAATTGTAACTACCCCACTTCTGCAGGTTCCATTGCCCGAACGGATCGTTCACGGTGTAGTAGTCACCATCGAAATCGGTAACCACCATAATGTGGCCCGGGTTGGTAAACCAACCATGGACGATCGCCAGCTTGCCGGAAGTTACCGCATCACGCAGTTCCTGAATGGTGCCATTGGTCTTGCTGTTGGCGCGCTTGTCACTGCCGGCGCGGATGGCCATCTCATTGAACCCCCACTCGAGCGCTGGCACCGTTTGCAGCACGCCGCCGAGCTCTTCATACAGGAAATCCGGAGTACGCCCATTGGCCGCCTGGCTGGTAAAGCCGAAGTAATCGGTCACCATCGCGAGGGAGGTCACGGAGCAGGTACCGTAAGGGTCGTAATAGTTTTCAGTCTGCTTCCAGTAGGGTACCGCTTGCGGTGGCTCCGGTGGATCAATCACGACATCCCCGTTGCCCAGATAGTCGGTCAGATCGTTGTTACCGCCATTGCAGTCGGTCGCGTCAAACTGATCCATGTCCCAGTTAAGTGCTGCCCAGTCGTCCCATACGGCCTGGGGTACCGAGCCGCCGGGCACGCGCCAGATAGAAGCATTCGGCCCCGCCGCTTCGAGGAAGTCGGTAAGCTGGGCCGGGGTGATGTCATCGTATTCAGTCGACACGATATGCCAAATCGGCTTCTGCGCACCCATCTGGCGGTACTCACAGTTACCTGTCGCAATCCACTGCTTGGCCGCCGCCATGTAGGGCTGCCCCCAGACTTCGACATAGGTCTGAGGCATATGGAAATCGACATACTGATCAATTATGCCAACGTCCATGCCCTGGTCGAGCGGATTGCCCCAGGTGGTGGTTCCGATGGGGAAGCTGCCGGAGAAGTGGCCATCCAGCTCGGCCTGATCCCGTGCGGCATGCATCGCCTGGTAAATGCTGTGAAGCTCGGTAGTGGTATTGTTGAATTCCACCTCGACGTCCAGGACAAAACCTACATAACCATATTTGGCCGCGTAATACAGGGCATCTGCCTGTGCAGTTTCGTTACCCGGATAGTTGTAGGACCATGCCCAGGGCTCTATCCCGCGTGAGCGATAGATGTCGGTGGTTGTGGTGGAGCAGGCATCGGCAAAGAGTCCACAGTTCTGTGAGCCGTCGGCAATCTTGATAAAGATCCGCTTCACACCCATCGCCGCCAGCTCGTCGGCCAGCTGGGTATGGGTCCGGCCAAGACCGGCTTCATCGATGTACCACAACCAAACACCGAACTTATTCACCAGTTGTGGATTGGGATCGGGGTCCGGCGTGTTGGCCATTTCATCTTTTACCGCCAGATAAAAGTTCGCCGACCAGCGATTGGTATAGCACGCCGTACCGCCACCCAAACGATCACAGGCAGCCACTTCGTCACTATTGAAGTTACCGTATACATTGTTTTCTGCCCCGGCGACCTGCTCGAAGCAGTGGCCACCATAAGTTGGGGAACGCACTGTTTCATCCGGGCAGTTACCGGTGCCTCGCAGGTTTTGCGTGAAGGAACGCGACCAGCGTAATACCTGGATATTGTTGCCCTGCACCGGATAGGTATAGGTATTGGTGCACGCACTGCCACCACCATAGGCAACACACTTATCCACCATGGCATTGGTAAAAGGACCAAAGGCGTCCGTTTCGGTTGCACAAAAATCCAGTGAGGAATCGAAGGTGGCGCCTTCTGGACACAGCGCGTGTCCCTTGGCGCAAAACAGCAGCGCCGCCACCAGAAAAAGCTTTCTGAGCGTCATGAGAGTTTCCTGTCGTTATTTTTGTTGGGAAAGCACCAGGACTGCAGGACGCACACCTTGAAACTTCTACGACCACCGTCGTCTTCCGTGCAGTGGTTATAAGACAGCGAAATGTGGGGCGATAATCAGAAGGTATCGGCAGGGGCGATTATTGCGCGGGCGAACGTGCGCAAGCGTACATTATTCGCAAGCCGGACAGTCGCTCAAAGTTTGGCGATGAAAGGCGTAACCAGACGATAGTATTCGGCGAGATACTGACGCGTTTGATCCGCCCGGCCATTCTCCGAACTTAAATGGATCGCTTCGACAACGTCTGCAATCTCTTTGGCCGAAGCCTGTTGGTCACCCTGGAGATTTTGCGCAAAGTAGGCAACGCTTTTTTCCAGGGAATAGGTAATGATATGAATCTGTTCCAGCTCTGCCTTGTCGAGGGTGCCTTTCCCTTTTAACTCCTCGGTCTTGGCGATAATGATGCTTTTGGCATCCTGCATGGATTCCACATCCGGCAGCTGCAAATGCTGAATGGGCTTTTCATCACTGGCACAAGCGACGACAGCAAACGCCAGGCAGACGGCAAGCAGCAAGTTCGGGAACATCGTTTTCATGTCTTTACCCAGTGGGATGTCATTGAAGGCCAGGCAACCCCGGCACGCGGCCGCTAGCTCCGCCACTCAAGGCGCTTTGCGCAATGCGCGGTCAAAGCTGCGCAGATAATAAGGTCCGGTGCACGCGTTCAGCGAGTTTATTCACCCACCCTGGTCCCCAGAATGAGCATCTGCGACGCCCACTCGCGCGCGATGACGCCAGCCGCCGCCGACGACGCATAAATCAACACGATATTGCCCTCAGCAATACATAAGAAGCAATTTGTTCCATCAAACAAAACCCTTTGAGTCTGATGGTGCGCTCAGAGCAGGGCAAACTAACGCATTCCCAGCGAACCTAGTAAGTGCTTACTAAGCCCGAGCACAAGGAAAAAAGCCGGTTTCTCCACCGGTAGGCGCGCTCAGCACCGGACCGGCCCCGTTGGAGTGAGGGCTTGGCAGGGCGGCAGGAAGCCATATACTGTCGTATTGTACGCCAGTCTCAGGTCGGCACGCTGACGCCCGGGACCCGACGAATAATAAGCCCATCTGACAGTAAAGGGCGGCTGCGCGGACCCGGGCAGGGTCCGTTTCACTTAGGGAGCACACATGCCTTCAGGCTTTGATACTCAGGACGAGGTATTTGTCGATCCTGCTGAGCGGGCGCATGCGCTCGACCTGCGCCGCCGTGTGCAGGCAGCGGGCTATATGCTGATTTTCTCTCTCGCGATTACCGGAGCGATGGGCGTCTTTGCGCTCACCGACGGGGAGCTGCTCCAGGCGCTGGCACTATTTGGTGTCACCCTGCTGATTCTGGCCGCCTACGTGGTGATCAATCTTCTTGGTCCAACGCCAAAGACCCCTCTGCTGGTCACCCTGTTACTGCTTCTACTGTATTTCTACCTGCTGCTTTCCGGCGGGGTAAACAACACAGGCCTGATGTGGGCGGTGATGCTCGTTCCGGGATTCATCAACTTGTTTGGTTACAAGAAGGGCACGGTGGTCCTGCTCGCAGTGGGGCTCACCACGGCGTTGATCCTGTTTTCCCCGGACTTCCCCGGTTTAACGGCAGAGTATGACACTGCCTATCGCGCTCGCTTTATTGCGGTATTCGGTGCGCTGACGGCCCTGACGGCCTTGCTCGACAGCAGCCGCGCAGAAACACAAAAGCTGCTCAACTCGCTGGCACAAGAACTCGAAGGCCAGGCCTCTACCGACGCACTGACGGGATTGGCAAACCGTCGCGAGGCCTATCGGGTGCTCGCGGACTTGCAGCGTCGCAGTAGTAGCAACGCAAATTACACGGTACTGATTGGCGACCTCGACAACTTCAAGAGTATTAACGATACCCGCGGACACAGCTTCGGCGACCAGGTACTGCAGGACGTTGCAGCGGTTCTGAGTAACAATACCCGTGCGGGCGATATTGTCGCGCGCTGGGGTGGTGAGGAATTTCTCGTCTTGCTGCCCAATACCGGTGCCGCCGGCGGCGCGGTGCTCGCGGAGAAGCTCAGAGCCAAAGTGGAACGACTCAGCGAGCGCTATGAACCCGCCGAGAAAATTTCCATCAGTTTCGGCGTGGCCGAGGGTAACGCTATCGAGCAATCGCGAGACGACCTACTCGCGCAGGCTGATGCACGCATGTATCGAGCCAAGCATGCCGGTCGCAACCAGGTTGTCACCGCCTGACTAAGCAACCTTTCGGTTCCGCCTTTCACCACGTCCAACAAAAAAGCCCGCACGAGGCGGGCTAACGTTGGGGATAATCATCGCGAACGATGCATCAGTTACAGCCGCTACCACGGGGGGGCAGGTTGGTAACGGCTGCAAGTCTGATTCAGAAAGACCAACGGGTACCGAATTCGGCAATCATGCTGCTCATTTCCATTTCAAATTCTGCGTCGAACAAGTCGGCGTTCACGGAAATGTCATCTGTCTCACGCAAACGGAGACCACCGAATACGGTAAGCTGGTCGGAAACCATGTAATTCAGGCCACCCATGATCTGGTAGGCGAAAACACTGTCGTCGTCATCAATAATGGTAACGCCGGAAGGCTGGTAGCTGACGTCGATACTGGCGTTACCGATACCTGCGCCGATATAAGGCTTCAGCGCAGTGCCGATGTCGAAGTCATAGTAAACATTGGCAAACAGGTAGGTGGTTTCAAATTCACCGCGACCGTCAGCAACCAGGTCTGCAACGCTCACACCGAGATTCTCGGTAGTACCAGAAACCAGTACCGCCGCATCTTCGGTGCCCAGCGCCAGTCCGTCGGCGACACTAACACCACCATGTGAAGTCACGTCGTTCATGCTGCGCGCATATTCGCCTTCGAAACGCAGGTTACCCATGTCGTAGCCAAAGGTCAGGCTGAATGCCGTGCCGCTATCGACATTCGTGTTCCAGCCAACCTGAGTGCCAGCAGGCAGAGGGACGCCGGCCGGGATAGTAGTACCTGCACCGGTGACGAACTCACTGCTGAAACTGCCGCTGGTCGCCGTATCATCCAGGTCGCTATAACCGATGTTACCGCCGATATAAAATTGTTCTGCCTGAGCAGCCATGGTGAATGCACTGGCCGCAATCGCGCAAGCAAGCTTTGATTTGGTCAACATACTGATTCCCTTTGAGTGTAATGATCTGCTGGCTTGGTTACGGCGACTTTTCAGGGGTGGATTTAAAAAAGGCGCGAAAAACTGGAATTTTTGCGGCAGTTCAGATTTTCTTTAAAAATTCGAAAAAGCACTGATCTCAATGATTGGATTGCGCGTAGCCAGTGCTTTTTGAGACCTAAAAAACAGCGCAAAATTACGCGACGTATGCCGCCCTGACTGCCGATCACACTTCGTCTTCTTTCTATGCCTCTGTAAAAAATCCTGGGGTCAATTTTCGATAAGCATTCTGCGCACGGTTATTTCTGAACGGTTATTCATTCCATTTTTAGCGCATTGCCCGTCGTCAATTTGCGATGTACGGGGATAAAAAAAGCCCTGCCAATCGGCAGGGCTTTTTTGTGGTGGGTGGGCTGGGTCGCCGGCAAGTACGTTAGTCCTTGTGGTCGACTGGCTCCAGACGATAGAGACCACCATCCGTCGCGTCACTGAGCACGTAGATGTAGCCATCAGTTCCCTGACGCACATCGCGGATACGACCAAGTTCCCCATCCAGCAAAACTTCGGTTGCCTTTACCGAGGCATCATCCAGAGTGATTCGCAACAGCTGTTCACTCGCGAGGCCACCGGCCAGCAGATTACCCTGCCACGCGGGGAAACGATCACTGTCGACTTGATCGAGACCTGACGGCGCATAACGACCCTCGAAAATCAGTACTGCATCTCGCACACCCGCTTTCGAAGGCACGCCAATCGCGTCATCGCCACGGTATTCGAAACTCTTGGTGACAATCGGCCAACCATAGTTCACACCCGGCTCAATCAGGTTTAACTCATCGCCGGTACGCGCACCATGCTCAGTGGCCCAGATGCGGCCATCTTTGGCGACCGTCATCCCCTGGATATTGCGATTGCCGTAGCTGAACACTTCATCGTGCCCAGGTTGGTCACCGGCAAACGGATTATCCTTCAGTGGCGATCCCGTCTCGGTCATGCGTAAAACGCTGCCCGCATGGTCACTGGTGTCCTGTGCTCGCTCACGCTCGACGCCGCGATCACCAATACTCATGAGCAGCGAGCCATCCGGCAGCCATGCCAGGCGCGATCCATAGTGGCGCCCTGCGATGGAATAGCGGTCCTGTTCGAAGACTGGCTGTACCTGTTCCAGCCCCTTGTCACCAAGCCGCGCACGCACGACGGCACTGGCAGAATCCATGCCCGTCTCGGCAGGCTTGGAGTAGGTCAGGTAGATCCAGTCATTGGCGCCATCGCCAAACTTCGGATGCAATACAACATCCAGCAAACCGCCCTGACCCTGAGCCGAAACTTTAGGTACACCCTCGAGATAGGTGACCGACCCCTGGTCCACGAGCGCCAGCTTTCCGCGACGCTCGGTCACCAGGAAACGTCCATCAGGGAGCTGCGCGACCGCCCAGGGATGGTGTAAAGCTTCCGCCACCTGGACAATACGGAACGGCTGCGATTCGCTTTCTACCTTTTCTTCAACAACCTCCGCTGCCAGTACCGGCAGCGTCAGGCCAATGGCCATTACCGAGAGACTGCGCCGCAGCACAGTTGTTAGCAGGTTCATTAGGTTTCTCCATATACATATAAACAGGAAGTGGATGGCTATATTACGCCCAATCAATGGCGACAGATTCGCATGCCTGACCGCGATTGTCGATCTCGCTCCTATTCTGTTGCCCTCGGAGTGAGCACGGCAAATAAAAAGCCGGGACAAGCCCGGCTTCGCATCGATGGCTAAGTGATCAGTGAGCGATCACGAAGTTCTCTGTTGTTCAATCCAAAAATCTACACGCTTCTCTAACATGGGCAATGGCAAGCCACCGCCACCTAGAATGGCATCGTGGAAGCCGCGAATATCGAATTTCTCACCCAGGGTCTCCATCGCCCTGGTACGAAGTTCGAGTATTTTCAGCATACCTACTTTGTAAGCAGTGGCCTGGCCAGGCCAGGTCAGGTAGCGCTGGACCTCGAAACGCACGGCTTTTTCAGGCAGGGAAGAGTTGGCCAGGAAGTACTGGACGGCCTGCTCTTGACTCCAGCCTTTCGCATGCAATCCAGTGTCGACTACCAAGCGAACGGCACGCCACATTTCATTGTTGAGGCGGCCAAACTTCTTATATGGATCTTTAAAAGCCCCCATTTCTTCGGCCAGTTTCTCTGCGTAGAGACCCCAACCCTCACCGTACGCGATCACTCTTGCCTGCGTACGGAAGCGTGGTATGTCATTTAACTCCTGCGCAATTGAGATCTGCATATGGTGGCCTGGATTGCCTTCATGGTACGCCACCGTTTCCATATCCGACTTTGAATAGGCGCTCATATCAGAAAGATGGGCGTAATACACACCAGGTCTTTCACCATCAGGAGAGCCAGGAAAGTAATGCTGAACACCACCGTCTTGTTCGCGAAAGGCTTCTACCCGTTTTACCTGCAGCTCCGCTTTTGGCAACAAACCAAAATAGTCCGGTAACTTGGACTCGATGTCATTGAGGAATGCCCTTGAATCCGCCAGATACGCCTCACGCCCCTCATTGGTATTGGGATAGAGGAACTGGTCGTCTTCACGCAAAAATGTGAAAAATCCTTTGAGATCGCCATCAAATCCGACCTCGTCCATGATGGAATGCATTTCCGCACGGATACGCTCGACCTCGGCCAAGCCGGTTGCATGGATTTCTTCTGCACTCAGGTCGGTACTGGTCATCTCGGCCAGTGCGTAGTTGTAGAATGCCTTTCCGCCTGGTATCTCACTCATGCCACGCGGCTCTATATCGGCATTGCCAATATCATCCTGCAACCATCCGAGCAGGCCATCGAAGGCCGCCAGGAACTCACCGTGCAATGCGGTGTGAGCAGCCATGCGGAGTTCATCGGCTTTAGCCTGGTCGACAATACCTTGCTCTAGCAAGTCATCGAGCTTGGATTTAGTGAATTCCCACAGCGGAGCGTCAGCTTCCGATTCTACGAATGGGGCTCCAGTCACTTGTTGCTGAGCTTCCTTGATAGCCACTTCGTAGGCAAAACGGGGCGGCCGGATACCGTTGCTTGCAGCTTTCTGGGCGCGCTCCTGCAGCTGTCTGATGGCTCGACCAAGTTCATCAATCCGGCTGATAAGCGCCTGCATATCTTCTGCGGACTCCACCTTATGGAAGTTCAACAGTACGCTTGGCAAATAAGACTGCGCTCCGAACATTTGCTCGAAAAAGAAAGCGCCAGATTCGTTATAACCCTGGCGCCAGAATGGCTCCGCAGCGACGGCACGCTCATATTGATAGACCCACAGATCATAGGAGGTCTTCCCCTCCAGCGTCAGGTTGGCGTAGTCAAATTCACTCTTTAGCTGTTCGACTGTAGCGCGCTTCCAGGCGAGCTTTTTCTCAAGCCCCTTTTCCGAGAGATCATCCAGCTGGTCGTTGAGGTCCTTGCGCCCGAGAAACATCATCCAAATAGGACTGAATTGCAGCTCTTCCTCAAAGCGTGCGTCCAGCCACTCATTGAGTCTTTGGGTCTCAACTTCAGGATTAACTGTTTTGACGATTTCTAGTTCGGCCGCCTCTTCTTTTGACTGGCAACCCGCCAGTAACAAGAGCGCAAAGATACTCCCCATTACTAATCGCATACCATTTCCTCATTATATTTATTCGTAGGGAATGACCGATTACAGGCTGGTCTTTCGGGGAATAAGCCTCCCACAGGCGAAGGATTTTGTCGAATGCCCACGACTTTCGTCTTGTCCCACGCACAAAAAAGCCGGGCGATGCCCGGCTTTTTATATTGAGCGGAACGCTCAGGTATTTACTCAGGACTGCTTGTTATCGGCAATCCAGCGCTCAACCCGCTTTTCCAACATCGGCAACGGTAGTGCGCCGCCGCCGAGAACGGTATCGTGGAATCCACGGATATCGAACTTGTCACCGAGCTCGGCCTTGGCCTTTTCACGCAGCTCGTGAATCTTCAGCATACCAATCTTGTAAGAGGTCGCCTGGCCAGGGTAGGTCAGGTAGCGACGTACTTCAGAGCGCACGGCACTTTCCGGTACGGCGGCATTCTCCAAGAAGTAGTCTACAGCCTGCTCCTGAGTCCAGCCCTTGGAGTGCAGGCCGGTATCGACCACGAGACGCACGGCACGCCAGATCTCGGCGGTCAGGCGACCGAAGTCCTTGTAGGGATCCTGGAACTGGCCCATCTCTTTGGCCAGCATCTCGGAGTACAGCGCCCAGCCTTCAATGTAAGCCGTAAAGTGGGCCTGGGTGCGGAACTCGGGAATACCGGTCAGCTCCTGGGCAATGGAGATCTGCATATGGTGACCGGGGCTGCCCTCGTGATACGCGGTGGTCTCCATGTCGTTCTTGGAGTACGCACTCATGTCAGACATGTGCACGTAGTAAACACCGGGGCGGGAACCATCGGGCGTACCGGACTGATAGTGCTGTGCACCACCATCCACTTCGCGGAAGGCCTCTACCCGCTTCACCTCAAGCTTGGCCTTCGGCAGGATACCGAAGTACTCGGGCAGCTTGGTTTCGATGTCGGCCAGGAAAGCACGGGTATCTGACAGGTAGCCTTCACGGCCTTCGTCGGTATTGGGGTAGTAGAACTGGTCGTCGTCGCGTACGAAAACGAAGAAGTCCTGCAGGCTGCCGTCAAAGCCCACCTGATCCTTGATCTTTTCCATCTCTGCCTGAATACGGGCAACTTCCTTAAGACCAATCTCGTGGACTTCGTCAGCGCTCAGGCCGGTAGTGGTGTAGTTGGCCAGACGGTTGTTGTAGAACGCTTCACCGTTGGGGAGCGCCGAGACACCCTGCGGCTTTTCATCGGCATTTTCACGATCGCTTTCCAGCCAGGCGATATAGCTTTCGTAGGCCGGCTTGAACTCTTCCAGCAGCGCTTTGCTGACCTGTGCCTCGAGATCGGCGGCGGTTTGCTCGTCAATCTTATCGGCGTCCTGCAGGGCTTTGATTTTGCCTTTGGCGTCCTTGAACAGCGGCGCTTCACCTTCACCGTCAAACGGCGCACCACTGCTCACCTTGCCAGCACGCTGAACGGCCAGGTCGTAAATGAACTGGGGCGGACGGATACCCTCTGCGGCGGAGAGCTTGGCGCGCTCATGGATCTGTTCCAACGCACGGCTGATGCCGCCGATACGCGCGATATAGGCATCCATATCTTCCTTGGAATCCACCTTGTGGATACTGATCAGGAAAGATGGCAGGGAAGCTTCTGGACCACCCAGCTCGCTGGCGAAGTAGCCGTGGCGACGGAAGGCATGGTTGGCCTTCTCTTCCTCATACTGGTAGATCCACAGATCGTAGGATTCCTGCGCCGCGGGGGTCAGCTTGTCGTAGTCGAACTTGGACTTCAGCTCCTCGACGGTTGCACCCAGCCAGGCAAGCTGGCGATCATCGGCAGCTTCGCTGAGATCGTCGATCTGGTCGTAGAGCTCTTTACGGCCCAGGTAGCTGAGACCAATCGGGCTGAACTGCAGGCTCTCTTCATAGCGCTCGTTGAACCAGTCGGACAGGCGCTGGGACTCGTCGGCGGGATCGACTGCCGGTTTCGCATCGGCCTGTACCGCGCTCTGCGCCTCAGACGCATCGGCGCCAACCTTGGTTTTTTCGTCACTCTGGCAGCCTGCCAGCACGGCCAGCGCCAGTAGGCTGGGAATCAGGGGGTTATGCAGCTTGGTTCGCATGTGTCTACCTCGATTGAGTACTGCCCAAATTTAACGGCCGTTACTCTGACACGATTTGACAGGCAAGTCGACGTAGCGCTCCGCAGCGGCGCGTCAGTTGCGCCGACTTGAGTCAAAAAGGGGATCAATCTGCTGGACGGCCCCGGGGTCAGGAGGGCAGCCGTGGCTCGGCGGCGTTCACAATGTGCAGCTCGCGCTGCGGGAATGGAATCGATAGCCCCCGTGCCTCCAGGGCGGGCTTGAGCTTCCGCATCAGGTCCCAGTGGACATCCCAGTAATCCTCCCGCTTGGCCCAGGCACGCAGGTGCAGCTCCACCGCGTTCTCGGCGAGGGCGCGCACGGCATAGGCCGGCTCGGGCTCCGCCAGCAGGCGAGGCTCTTCGGCTACCAGACGGCGCAGGACGGTCATCCCGGCCTCGATATCATCGCCATAGGCGATGGCCGCGACGATTTCCATCCGGCGGGTTGCGTTACGGCTGAAATTGATCAGGTTCTGTCCCCACACATTGCTGTTGGGTGCCGAGATCCGCAGGCCATCGATTGTATCCAGCTGGGTCGTGAACAACCCCACTTCCCTGACGGTACCCGTGGTATCGCCAAACTGGATGACTTCCCCCACCCGGAACGGCCGCAAGCCAAGCAAAATAAATCCGGCCGCAATATTCCGCAGGGTGTCCTTCAGCGCGAGGCCAACTGCGATGCCAGCGGCACCCAGCAGAGCCACCAGGCTGGTGGTATTAACCCCAAAGCGATCGAGGATCACCAGAAGCCCGACAATATAGACGCCCCACACCGCGATGTTACTCAACACCGGTATCAGTGTGGCGTCGAGCCTGTTTGAGAGTCGCCGCACACCGCGGCGTACGACGCGCGCTGCAATCCAGGTCAGGATCAGAATCAGCACCGCACTGGCAAGTTTCAATGCGAGCGCGATGAGCATCGGGGTGTATTCGGCCATTAGCTGCTGGACATCCATATCGAACGTTCCTCAATCGGGCATTGCCATCCGGCGTTTATCTTGAGGGAAGCGGGCGCCTCAGAGCAATCCTTTTTCGCTGGCTTCGCGCTCGCAACGACCATGTGCCGGGCAGCTGCGCAGATGGTCATTGACCATACCGGTTGCCTGCATATGGGCATACATAATGGTCGAGCCAACAAAGTTGAAACCCGCCTTTTTGAGTGCCTTGCTCATCGCATCAGAGATTGGTGTGGCAGCGGGCAAATCACGCATGCTGCGAAAGCGATTGACGATGACCCGGCCATCGGTGAACTGCCAGAGAAAGTCCGACAGAGTGGTACCCCTTTCGCGCAACGCCAGAAAAGCCCGGGCATTTTTCACCGCCGACTGGACCTTGAGCCGATTGCGAATAATGCCGGGATCCTGCAATAGCGCTTCGACTTTCTTGTCAGAATACCGCGCTATTTTTTCCGGGTCGAAGCCATCATAGGCCGCGCGATAATTTTCACGCTTGTTCAGCACCGTGATCCAAGACAGTCCGGCCTGCGCGCCCTCGAGCAACAGGAATTCGAACAGGGTCGCATCGTCTGTGACGGGGCGGCCCCATTCGTTGTCATGGTATTGCTGATAGAGGGGGGTGGACAGACACCAGTCACATCGCTGTTCCTTCATATCAGCTCCCCTTCAGCAGATGTGCACAGGGCTTCACTGGGCACCGGAGAAAAAATAGTGCTGTACCAGCTGCAAAACCAGTATCAGCATCACCAGTATGAAAATAATATTTTGTCGATTCATAAGCTTTTGGACTTCAATAGACCCTGTTCCAGTAACCAGTCGCGACTTTCCGTCAGCATCTGCTCCAGATTAACATCAGTGGTGTAATCCAGTTCTCGCTTGGCTTTGTCACTGAGAGCAATGACACGGCGGGTAATCATCGTTGCCTTTTCCGGAGTCACTGACGGTTCCCGGCCCGTCAGCAACCCACCCAGTTCATAGAACTGTGCCAACGCACGGATCGCCAGGGCAGGCGTGGTGCGCCTGGGCTCGGGTTTGTCTAACAGGCGGGCAATCAGCGCGAAAAATTCGAGAAAACTGGCATCGCTACCAGCGAGAATATAGTTCTCCCCGCTACGCCCACGATGAAAAGCATTGATGTGCGCGCGCGCGACCTCGCCCACATAACAGAATGAACCGGCTCCCGGCGGGACGCCCGGCAGCCGATCTTCATTGATCATGAAGAAGGTCTGCGCCCAGCTGGTGGTATCGTATTTGCCAACGATGCCACAGGGATTGAGAAAGACAGCGTCCAGCCCCTGCTGCATCTCTGCACGCACCGCCTCTTCGGCGCGCTTCTTGGTATACAGGTAGTGATGCCGAGGATCATCGGCGAGCTTGGGGCTCTCTTCCGTAATTGGGGTATCGTGATAACCGTATGCCGAAATCGAGCTGGTCACGATCAGGCGGCCTGCCTGCTTCTCCCGTGCGACCTGAGCGATATGCGCGCTACCCTCGACATTGTCGCGCCACTGCTGCGCATTGCCGCCGCGCCACATATTGGTGTTGGCAGCAACATGAAACACCGCGTCGACGTTTTCGGGCATTGCCGCGCGCAGTGAATCCACATCACCCAGCGTGGCCTCGACCAGTGACACCCCGGGTCGCTCAATCAGGTGGGTATCAGAACTCGAGCGACGCATGGCAGTGACCTGCCAGCCATCGCCCAGTAACTGCTCAATCAGGTTGGCACCCAGAAAACCGGTGCCACCAGAGACAAATGCGTGCATAGCTCACTTATTGTTTTCAATTTTTTACAGCTTGCCAGAAAAACCCGGGCGCAATCCAGCATTTAATGCATTGCGAATTTTGCCAAATCGCCCCGGGAGAATGTCCGCTAGGAGTTATGGCTTCTCACAACATGACAAGCCAATCACTCCACTGGCATACCGAGAATATCGGCGAGGAATGCATATTGGTTGGTAAAGTCCTCCACCTGCATCCACACGGGCTTGCCCGCACCATGCCCAGCGCGTGTTTCGACGGCGAGGTAAATGGGTTTGTCGCAGTCCTGCGCTTCCTGCATGGCAGCCGCAAACTTGTAGCTGTGCCAGGGCACCACCCGGTCGTCGCGGTCAGCCGTCGTGATGAGTGTGGCAGGGTAGCAAGTGCCTTTCTTGGTATTGTGCACTGGCGAGTAGGCATACAGTGCCCTGAACTCATCGGCATTTTCGCTGAGGCCATAGTCGCTCGACCACTGTCGCGCATTGGCTGAGGCGGTGTGGTAGCGCAGCATATCCATCACCCCCACGATGGGCAGGGCCGCAGCAAACAGATCGGGACGCTGCAACTCCACCGCACCCACCAGCAGGCCGCCATTCGAACGGCCCATGATGGCGAGTTTTTGTGGCGACGTGATTTTCTGGTCGATGAGCCACTCAGCAGCACCGATAAAATCATCGAATACGTTTTGCTTCTGGGTCTTGGTGCCCGCCTTATGCCAGGCTGCACCATACTCGCTGCCCCCACGCAGGTTGACCATCGCGAGGGTGCCGCCCATGTCCAGCCAGCCGGCAAAGCGGGTGTAGAACTGCGGTAACTGTGCGCCGTTAAAGCCGCCATAGCCATAGAGCAGCGTCGGGTTACTGCCGTCGCGTTTGATGCCTTTTTTGCTGACCAGGAATAGCGGCACACGGGTGCCATCTTTACTCTTGAAGAAATGTTGGCTGATGGCAAAGCCAGAGAAATCCGCCGGATAATCTGGCGCCTTCACCTTTTCACTATTGCCGGTATGCACGTTCAGGCGATAGATCGCCGGAGGGGTGAGAAAATTGCTGAACGAGTAGTAGGTCACCGGGTCATCGATGGCGCCCTCAAATCCGTCGACAGTCCCGATACCCGGCAGCTTGAGTGCATAGTGCTGCTTGCCATCCAAGTCTGTGACAATCACACGGGACTTCACATCCTGCAGGTAATGCAGGACCAGCCTGTCACCGATGAGTGAGGCATCGACCAGCGCATCGCGTTTCTCGGGTACGACTTCGATCCAGTCCTGCTTGCCGGGCTTGTCGAGATCAATAGCGATAATGCGGGCATTGGGCACGCCGGCATTGGTACGGAAATAGAAGCGCTTGCCCACATTGCCGAGATAGCGATAGATGCCATCCCAGTCATTCAACAGTTTGACCACCTTGCCACTGTCGTCGCGCAGATCGCGATAGTAGATTCCATTCTTGTCATAACCATCGAAGATATCGAAGATCAGGTAGTTACCATCTTCGCTGACAAGGGCACTGGGGTTGCGGGTGTCGTGGTCGGTAATTTCGTAGACCAGGGTATCTTTTTTCTGGGGGTCGCCGAGCTTGTGGAAATACACCGCTGTCTGCTTGCTGTCATCGGCAAAGCCATCGGCGTTGAATGGGTAGCGTGAGTAATAGAATCCCGTTTCATCCTTCGCCCAGGCGGCCTCACTGAATTTGATGCCTGTGAGAATGTCCTCGAGATCCTTGCCGGTCTTCAGGTCACGAACGTGGTAGTCGGTCCAGTCTGTTCCGCCATCGGAGGTGCCATAGGCCAGGTAACGCCCACTGGGGCTGACTGCGTAGCGTCTGGCAGCAATCGTACCGTCATCACTCAACTTGCGCGGATCCAGGGCCACGGTACCTGCGTCTTCGGCGATATCGCCGGTGCGGTAGAGGACTTTTTGGTCCCAATCTCCGGCATTGTATTCATAAAAAACCTGCCCCGCCTTGTTATAGGGCACGCCGAACTGTTCGTATTGCCAGAGATCGGTCAGACGCTTGTTGATCTTGTCCCAACCCGGCAGCGCCTTGAGTCGCGGCAGGGCATAGTCATTCTGTGACGCCACCCATTGCGCCACCTCTTTGGACTCCAGGTTCTCCAGCCAGCGATACGGATCTTCGACCTGCACGCCAAAATAGGTATCGACCTGTTCGACGGTCTTGGTCTGTGGCGGTTCCGCCAGCGCGGCGGCCGACAAGGCCAGGGACAAGGGGAAGCCCAACGTTGAGAGGATTTTTTTCATGTTTCTGTTTCCGCGAAGTGGGAGTCTGGCGGTAGCATAGCCATCCAGAGTCACAGTGTCGAAGGAGTTGCTGGTGAAAGGCCTGATACAGCGAGTCAGTCATGCAAAAGTGGAAGTGGGCGGCGAACCGGTCGGATCCATCGATCAGGGTCTGCTGCTGTTGTTGGGTGTGGAAGGATCCGATGATGAGACCAGCGCCGACAAACTCCTGCATAAAGTCTTGCATTACCGCGTTTTCGCTGACGAGCAGGGCAAGATGAATCGGAATGTACAGCAGGCCGGTGGTGGACTGCTGGTGGTCAGTCAGTTCACCCTGGTGGCAGATACCGCGCGTGGACTGCGCCCCAGCTTTAGCCGCGGGGCCACACCGCAACAGGCGGAGGCGCTGTATGACTATTTCCTCGCCCAGGCTCGGCGTCAGTTCTCACCAGTGGCCAGTGGTATATTTGCCGCGGACATGCAGGTGTCGCTGCTAAACGACGGCCCCGTCACTTTCTTGCTGGAATCCTGAGCGCGGGCGGACAAGGCCTTCAGCTGACGGGTTCGCTCCGCCTTACTCTGCCCACCGAGCGCCTCCACCCGGACATAGAAGTCTTCCCAGCCGCGGGATTCCCGGAAGAGCTGCTCGAAGGCGGGCACCAATGACTCGTATTCCGCCGCCAGCGCCAGGGTCGCATTGTTGGTTTTCTCGATATAGGCGCGATAGAGATTGGGATTGGGCCAATCGGCGGAAAGTGCGCGGTAACACTGGCGCAACTGGCGCAGCACCCGCTGCTTCTGCCCTCGCTTCACGTCGGTATCTACATCCGACGCGTAGACTTTTTCCAGGGACTTGCGCGCACTCACCATCAATCCGCGCACGGCGACGGCTTGCGCGTTCAGATCGACAGGCACGCCGGTCATACCCCGGCGTCGACGCCAGTCTGGCAACGCGATACGCGCAACCGCAGTGGCAAAGCTCTCGTTAAAGCGTGTATCCCCGGAAATGTAGACTTTGCGGTGGGCAAGCTCGTGAAACAGCAGGCCCGCGAGACGATCCGGTGTCCAGTTCACAAAGCTCGACAGGACCGGGTCATTGAACCACCCGAGGGTGCTGTAGGCCGGTACCGGCCCCAAATAAGTGTCGTAACCCTCTCGATCCAGCTCGAGTGCCTTGGCACGCGCGGCATCCTTGTTGAAATACCCGCGGTAACTGGCGCAACCGGCAATGGGGTAACACCAGCGCTTGGGTTTGAGGGAAAACTCGGGCGCGGCCATCACATTCCAGATCGGGTATTTGTCCTTCAGCTGCACATAGGAGCTGTAGGCATCGCCAACCGGCAGGTAAAGCTCGCCGGCAGCGTAGGCGCGCACCTCCTGCACCAGCCGCAACTGCTGCGCCAGCCTGGCATCGATATCCGGTTGCGCCAACACCCGGTCAATGGGCTCCCTGGCCGCCAGGATACGCAGTTGACCCGTTGCCGCCTGGGAGTAGAAGCCCACCGTCTCGCAACCGCACAGAGTGAACGTGACCACCAGCGCAGCCATGCACCGCAAAAGCCGCCTTTGGCTCAGGTTGAGATACACTCTAGGGAATCGCTGTGTGGACATACTGTTTCCTGCCAGAGAGCCGTGCATGTCACCGGTCGCTGCTATCACAACTGTTTTCGCGCTGGTGCTTTCTGTGATCGCCTGGGTCCGGCTGATCGCCATTTGTACCCATCGCGGGCCGGTCATGTCGTTTTTTGCTTTATTGCTTCCACCTGTCGCGCTCATTGCCCTCTTGCCGGAGTGGCGCACTCAACGGGATCTTTTTCATGTCGTCGGTGCGGCGCTGGTGTTCTCCAGCATAGCTGCCCTCTACTGACCCGGCCCTGCAATCCCGCGCGCGCCTTCTGCCGCTGTGGCCAACTCAGCTACCCTCGGCATACGCCCGACGCACCTCGTCGGCAATAATGCGGACGCCGGCCTGTACCCGTTCGGGATCCTGTGCATAGGACACACGAATACACTCGCGCTGATGCTGCCAGTCGGAATCAACACCAATAAAGAAGTTCTCTCCCGGCACCACAAGTACTTCTCGTGCCTTCAGCCGCTGGTAAAGAGTCTGGCTATCGATCGGCAGCCCCTCAAACCACAACCACAGGAAAATGGCCCCCTCTGGTGCATGGATACGCAAAGGGATGTCCGGCATTGCCTGCTGTAACCAGGCGACGGTCTGCAGCGCCCGCTGCTGGTAAAAAGGCGTGATGTGCTGTGCCGTGATCGCACGCATCCCGCCGTCACGGAACAGGGGCCGCACCAGTGCCGGCCCAAGATTGCCACTGGCAAGGCTGATGATGGTGCTGGCATGAGTATACGCCTGAATAACCGGCTCGCTGGCAACGACAATGCCGGTACGCACACCCGGGAGACCAAGTTTGGACAGGCTCAGCACCAGAATGACATTGTCGTTCCAGTGGGGTGTCGCTTCCGCGAACAGGATTGACGGGAACGGCAGGCCGTAAGCGCCGTCGATCATCAATGGAATATCGTACGCCCTGGCCAGCGCATCGAGCTGCTGTACTTCGTCGTCGGTCAGGACATTACCGGTGGGATTGGTGGGCCGGGACACACTGATTGCCCCCACATGCTCACCGAGAGCCTGCTGCGAGAAATCCACTCGATACTTGAACTGCTGATCATCGAGCAGCTGAATATCCGGACGCGTCGCGGTAAAAAAGGTTTCACTCAGGCCGGCATCGGCATAGCCAATATATTCCGGCGACAGGGGCAGATGGATGGTCTGATGCGTGCCGTCCTGTACAGGCCCGGCAAACAGGTTGTACAGCACGAAGTAGGCAGACTGGCTACCATTGGCGACGGCGATATTATTTTCACCCAGATTCCAGCCGAATTCGCGGCGCAGATAGGCGGCGATTTCCTGGCGAAACCCCTTGTCGCCCTGGGGAGACTGGTAAATACCCAGTAACGCGCGGCGTTCATGCTCGCTTGCCAGAATCTCCCGCAGGCGCGCCTCGAAGATCTGTTCCACGGCCGGAATATGCGCGGGGTTGCCCCCGCCCATAAAAATCATCTGTGGATTTTCACTGAGTGCCTGCCCCAGGTCATCCATCAACTCGACAATACCGGAGGGGCGGGCAACGCCGGAAAACTTTTCACCAAACGCGGATAACTTCACTGATCTACCTGTTGCTGATCCAGAATTTTTCTATCCCGGAAAAATGAACAGGCGGACTATAGCGCTTTGGTGACTATGCCGAAAAGCCCTCACTTAGCTTAAAAGGCCAGTTCTCATATTAGCCATCACTCAGCGCAGCACGAATGGCGATCGCGAGGCGCACGCCGGCCTGGCGCAATCGGAGCTCGACCAAAGGTGCATTGACGGCATAGTAGTCCTCACCAAGATGAACCGCATCGGTATAGGCGTTACTGTGGGCAAACCGCTGGGACTCTTTTAGCCAGTCTTCCACGCCACTATTCGACCATTCGACAAAATCCTGCTCAGAGGTTTTTGCCACAGCGATAAGGCTGTAGCGTAACCAGTCACCCCGGATGACACCTGCTGGCAAGTGTGTATCCCAAACCGCATGGAGATTACTGGGAAAGCCAAAGAAATAGACTTCGCGATCATTACCACCGCGATCCTCTCGCAGCCCAGTATGCAGTGGCTGATGGAGGTCACCGATAAAATGACTGAGGAACAGCAAAGCTTCAGCGCGTTCTCGATCGGCGAGTGCACGATTGGCCAGTTGACGCTGAAAATGTTGAATCGCCTGCATGACACAACCTTCTTCAGGGCAATCAACTGTCGCCCGATAGGTATTCCAGTCCGCAGGCAAATTGATGTAATGCAAGGGCGCTGCCCAATCGTACTGATCCAAAGAGCGAATTCGGTCCGCCCAAGTTGCCCCGTCTGCCAGCGACGTCTCGTCGATCGTCACCAGCAACCGCTCAACCTGGCGCCTTTCTCCTTCCTCTAGGTAATTCCATGCCACCTGCCCAATCGTGCGATGGCCATCAAAGCCCCACGCCATCGCCTGAACCTGAAAAAATAGACCTGCCAACAGTAAAAGCGTGCGCATCTGCAATTCCTTTTATTCCTACCGGCTGGCGCCAGTCAGTTCCCTTTTCGAGGGAGAACTTTGCCGGCGGCGTATGACAACACCGCAACAAACGGATGACGTTGTTAAGTCACAACATGACTGCCATCACTCGGACTTTTTTTCTACTTAATGCTGCCATACCCCACTGTTAAAAATCGCGCTGGCTGGCCGGAACAATCCTGCTGCCGGTAATTTGGGGCCGATACCCGCGGAGCGGGCATCTCATAAAATATGGAGAGCATAATGAGCAACAGTTATTTTCCGCGAGCGCTACTGGCGACCGCGATACTTTCCGCGGCAATGCCGCAGGCATTTGCACAGCAAACGACCGCAGCGATTCGCGGCGTGGTCACCGATGCGGAAGGCAATCCTGTCAACACCGCCACCGTTACCGCCATTCACACTCCATCCAACAGCCGCAGCACCATCGCCACTGGAGTAGATGGTCGCTTTGCAATGAACGGCTTGCGCGTAGGCGGCCCTTATTCCATTCGAGTGTCCGCAGAGACCGGCGAGCGCGTGCTGGACGACGTTTATTTGCAATTAGGCAATACCTTGTCGCTGCCTCTGTCGCTGTCCCCAGTCGCAATGGAAGAAGTGAGTGTTACGGGCGAAGCACCCAGTGATATTCTGGCACCGGGGCCGTCCTCCCAGTTCAGCCTCGATGACCTCGACAATGTGGCTTTTACCTCACGCGATATTAAGTCCGTTCTCGAAACCGACCCCCGCATTGCCATCGATCTGGCCGATGGACGCGATCGCATTCTATGTGCTGGCGCTAACCCTCGCTTCAACAGTCTGACCGTCGACGGCGTGCGCATGAATGATAATTTCGGCCTGAATGGAAACGGTTATCCCACTGAGCGTATGCCCTTCTCCTATGACGCCATCTCTCAGGTTTCCGTCGAACTTGCGCCATTTGACGTTGAATATGGCGGTTTTACAGCATGTAACATTAATGCGGTGACCAAGTCCGGTACCAACGAGTGGCATGGCTCCGTCTTCTATGACTATCGCGATGACGGCTTTCAGGGGGATTCTCTCGAGGGGAATACCTTCGACACTGCACGCTTCGATGAAAGTCGCTATGCCGTCACCCTGGGCGGGCCGATTATTCAGGACAAGCTGTTTTTCTTTCTCGCCAGTGAACAGTACGAAGGCGTAGAAACATTTACTCAGGGTCCGTCCGGTAGCAATGTGGCCAATCCGGTGAATGGGGTATCACAGGCCCAGTATGACGAAATTTTACGTATTGCCCGCGAGATTTATCAGTATGACCCGGGCACATTGCCCAGCAGCCTGCCAGAGGAAGATGAAAAGCTGCTGGTAAAGCTTGACTTGAATATCTCAGAGAGCCAGCGCGCGGCATTTACCTATAACTACAATGATGGTTTCAATATCAGTCGTGCCGATGGCGATCCTGACGAACTGGAGTTATCCAATCACTTTTATGAACGCGGTGCCGAGCTGAACGCCTATGCACTGAGCTTGTTCTCCGACTGGAGCGATAGATTCTCTACAGAAGTGAAGGTCGGCTACTCGGAGCTGGATAACCGCCAGCTTTCTCTGGGCGGCACCGACTTCGGCGAAGTACAGATTGCCACGCGCAATGACCACGACAACGACGGCTCAGAATCGCGTGCGACGGTTTACCTTGGCGCGGATGATTCCCGCCATGCCAACAAGCTGCGTTACGAAACCTACAACTTTAAATTCGCCGGAAACCTGCTACTCGGCCAGCATCGCCTAACCGCAGGTTATGAACTTGAAACCTATGATGTCTTTAATCTGTTCATTCAGGAGGCAGCGGGAGAATATCGCTTCGGTAGCGTCGAGGAATTTGCGGCGGGCACACCCTTCCGTATTACTTATGAAAACGCTGCCGGTAGCAATAATCCGGATGACGCCGCAGCAGAGTTTGGCTACGACATCCACACCATCTATTTTCAGGACGAAATCGCACTCAACCGCATCGATATGACGGTAGTCGCCGGCCTGCGCTACGATCGATACGCCAGTGGCGACGAGCCCGTTTTCAACGCTGACATCCTGTCGGCCTATGGTTTTTCCAATCAGCAGAATCTGGACGGCATTGACCTGATGCAGCCACGTCTCGGTTTTAACTGGAATGTCGACGGTAACCTCGAGCTGCACGGGGGCATCGGCCTGTACTCTGGGGGCAACCCCAACGTGTGGGTCTCCAATAACTACTCCAACGATGGCGTCACCCAGATCGAAGTACAGGACCGTTCCGGTACCTCGCTGTTTGACATGGACTGGACTGGTAGTGGCCAGCCCATCTATGAGGTTCCACAGGCCCTGTTCAACGCCGTTGCCGCTGGTGAGGGGTCCAATGGTGGCGTCAATCTGCTGGATCCGGACTTCGAAATGCCATCCGTGTGGAAATACTCTGTTGGCGGTAGCTTTGAATTTGCCGATGGTTACCTGGCCAGCGCCGACCTGCTTTACAGCGACCTGCGCGATGCGGCGATCATTCGTGATATCACCCGTACCCAGCTGGGTACTGCGGTCGATGGTCGCCCCATCTACGGCAGTGTCAACGGCCGCTCACAGGACTTTCTGCTGACGAACGTGGATGGCAATTCAGGATCTTCAACCACCCTGTCACTGAGCCTGCACAAAGATTTCGATTTCGGTCTGAGTGCTTCTGTGGGCTACGCCTACACCGACTCCGAGGACATCAATCCGATGACCAGTTCGGTGGCCTTCTCTAACTATATCGGTGTGGCGACGACAGATCCTGAGAATCCCGGCCAGGCCACCTCGAACTATGCGATTCCGCATCGCTTTACCTTGCAACTTGACTATCGCAATGAATTCTTCGCGGGATATGAGACACGTATTGGCCTCTTCGGCCAGGCCAGTGAAGGTCTACCGTACACCTATACCTTCGATGAGGGATGGATGTTCGGTGATTCCACCGGCTTTATCTCACGCCATCTGCTCTACGTGCCCAGTGGTGTCAACGATGCCAAGGTCGTCTTTGGCGATGACTTCGATGCCGACGCCTTTTTTGCTTTTGTGGACGCCGAAGATCTGGATCGCGGCGCAATTGCCGAGCGCAATGGGCTGAACAGTGACTGGTGGACGCGCATGGACCTGCGCATCACCCAGGAGCTCCCTGGTTTCCGCAGCGAAGACCGCGCTGAAGCGTTCTTGTCCATCTACAACTTCGGCAATCTCCTGAACGACGAGTGGGGCATTCGCGAAGAGGCGGGCTTCCCTCGCTCGCAGGCGGCCGTAGCAGCCAGCATGGACGAACAGGGGCGCTACGTGTTTGAAGAGTTCCTCGACCCGGCAGGGCAGACGCTGGTCACCGACACCTCGTTGTGGCAGGCACGGCTGGGTATTCGCTACCAGTTCTGATGAAGTTCCTCTCGTGATTTGGCGGACCCTCGGGTCCGCTTTTTTGTGTCACTCACACAACTCCGGTGAATGTGTCTCGCTTGATCCAGGTCAAGGGCGCTGTACCCGGTCGCCCTACACTGCGTCCATTGCCTCATTGTGTAATCAGACCACGATAGTTCGGGAGCCTAAAATGGATGCTTTGATCGACCTGTTCACCAGTTTCTCCGGCCTGCTGAGCCTGGGCATTATCGGCTTTATTCTGCTGATGGCCGCGTTCTTTGTCCGCCTGGCGAAGCGCAATATCGATCGGGAAGTGACCCAGCGGGCATAACACCCGCGAGAGAGTCGCAACGTCTCAGGACTCCGGGGATGGTGTCGGCGGCGTGGGCAAGTCACTCGCGGCGCAGGGAAAACGCTGTGCGTCTCCGGTGAACTCGCCATGGTTGAGGTAATGGATGACTTCCTTGATCGCCCGTGGACTTTTGTAAATCGTGCCGTGGGATTCCGGCAGGGGCAGCAGGCTGCACATGCCTTTGACGTACACGCTCTCAAACGGTACACGGCCATCATCCGGCCCCTCCAGGATCCAGGCCGAGAGCGGGTTGCTGGAGCAGTATCCCGCAATGATTCCCAGGTCCATATTCACCGGACCCATCGCCAGTGGCAGGCTGCTGTCACCAGTACCCATCTGACGACCCGCAGGGCCATTCACGTCGGCCAGAATCGGGATTCGCTCAAAAATGTCACCGATACGACTGCCCTGGTTCGGCGGGGCCAGCATCACCACGCGCGGGGGCTCCTTCGCCGGATGCTGTTCGAAGTAATAACGCACCAACAAGCCGCCCATGGAATGGGACACAAAGTACACCGGCCAGGCGTGCGCGGCGGTGCACTCGGCAAAGCCCTGGGGGATCGCCTCTTCCGCCAGTTGCTGGATAGGACCCTTGCGGGATGGATAGTCGATATTCGCCACGTAAAAGCCGGCTTGCTCCAGCGCCTCCTCGAGCTTATTCAGCCCTTTGGCACGCTGGGTAATACCATGCAGCAAAATGACACAGGGACGGCCGGATGTGGGGGTTTCGGGCGCTTGGGAGGAAGCCGCGGCGGACAGGGAAAGGAAAGGGACGACAACAGAGAGCAAGATAAACGGGAGGGCCCGGAAGCAGCGGGCCCGCAGAGGCAATAAACGGCTTTTACCCATCCTCAACCTTTTTACTGGATTTCACCCAGCGTCCTAAAAATACCCCCAACTCAAACAATAGCCACATCGGGATGGCCAGTAGTGATTGGGAGATCACATCTGGCGGGGTAAGCAACATACCCACCAGGAAGCAGCCAACAATGACATAGGCCCGCTTGCTCGCCAGAGTTTTCGCATCCACCGCGCCGCTCCAGATCAACAACAAGGTGGCAATGGGAATTTCAAAAGCAAAACCAAAGGCGAAAAACAGTTTCAGTACGAGATCGAGGTAACTGCGCATGTCCGGCATCACCTTGATGTCGGCATGGGCAGAGCTGATAAAGAAATCGAACAGAATCGGGAAGACGACATAGTAGGCAAACGCCATTCCCGCGTAATACAAAATCACGCTACTCACCAGCACCGGGGCCAGCAGGCGTTTTTCGTTACGGTAGAGCCCTGGGGCAATAAAAGCCCATAACTGATACAGCACGATCGGGATCGCGATAAAAAACGACAGTACGAAGGTCGTCTTGAACGGGGTCAGGAAAGTAGAAGTCACCTCGGTGGCGATCATGCCCGCCCCCTCGGTGAGCCGCGACTGCAGCGGCTCTGCGACAAAGTCGTAGATTTCCGTCGCGAACGGTATCAGGCACACGAATACAATCAGCACCGAAACGAACACCTTGAGCAGGCGATCGCGCATTTCGATCAGGTGATCCAGGAAAGGCTGATGGCTTTCGCCAGTCTGATGGCTGTTATCCGTCACTGGGGTTTTTCTCCACCGGATGCTGACTCGTCACCAGCGGGTTGCGCGGTGGTATCCGCGGGGGCATCAGCACCAGCGGCATCATGATGCGGCTCGTCTTCCGGCCAGTGATGATGCGGGTGGAACTCGTTGAGCGCCGGGTCACCATGCTCGTGAAAATGCTCTGGATATTCCGGATCCTGCAGGTCCTCGGCATTTTCATCCTGCTCCGGCAGGTAGTCCTCCGCCTCGACGCTGTGCTTATGCGCGGCGTGATGCTCTGCTTCCGGGCTGGGCGTGGGAGTAGCCGCAGGCTCGGCCGGGCTGGACTGTCGCGCCGCTGCCACCGGAGATCCGGCATCTTCGCCGAGTGCCTGCTCAACCTCGCGACGGCTTTCTTCCAGCTCGCGCAGGATGCGCTCGTTGTGGAGCTCACGACGTATATCATCGGCCCCCACTTCGCGCTCAATTTCCATACGCGCATTGGTCAGGCTGCGTTTGAGCCCTGACCACCAGCGCGCAGTGGTGCGCACTGCGTCAGGCAAACGCTCCGGGCCGACGACAACCAGTGCCACAAGCGCCAGCAGCAGCAATTCAAAGAAGCCGATATCAAACACGGCGCTGCGCTCCGCTTACTTGTCGTGGGACTGCTTGTCTTTGGACTCGACAGAGTCGCTCTCAGCCGAGGTTTTTTCCTCGTGACTGAGGCGCTCCGGATCTTTGTTCTCATCCTTGTCATCGGACTTGTCTTCGTCCTTGACGGCCTTCTTGAAGCCCTTGATTGCGCCGCCCAGGTCACCGCCCAGATTTTTCAGACGCTTGGTGCCGAACAGCAACAGAACGATCACCAGGATGATCAGCAACTGCCAAATACTAATACCGCCAAAACCCATAACCTTCTCCTGATAGTCAATGTGGTCGGGGCGCTCGCAGGCGACCCGTACCGGCTATTAATATGGCAATAGACCGCGTCTTCCCGACCCGGTTATTGTCTTCCATGAAACCCTCAAGTGAGCGACTTTGCTCACCGTTTCACGCACGTGTACTGGTATGACCAGCGACGGCACCCCTTGTGCCGAAATTCTTTCGAGCCCGCCCGCGCAGGCTAGCCTTTGCGGGCAGCTTTCTCTTCGATACCCGACAGCCCGAAGCGGCGCGCCAGTTCGGCAACGACGTCTTCCGAGCCCGCATCCAGGTGCGACAGCATCACCAGTGAATGAAACCACAGGTCGGCGGTTTCCGCGATCATCGCCTGACGTGCTTCGTCGCCACCGCGCTCCGCATCTTTGGCGGCCAAGATTACCTCCGTCGCCTCTTCACCGACCTTTTCGAGGATCTTGTTCAGTCCTTTACGGTGCAAGCTGGCAACATACGAATGCTCTGCATCTCCGGCCGCCTTTCGCTCTGCCAGTACCGCGTCCAGTTCCTGTAGCAGGTCCGCGCCCGCGCGCTCACTCATAGATCGACTCCGGATCTTTAATCACCGGCTCACTGGCCTGCCACTGACCGTCCCGGTACAGATTGTAGAAACAGCTGGTGCGTCCGGTGTGGCAGGCTATGCCACCCTTTTGCTCGACCAACAGCAGCACTGTGTCGCCGTCGCAATCGAGACGCATTTCACGCACCTGCTGCACATGTCCTGACGACTCTCCCTTGCGCCACAGCTTGCCGCGCGAGCGCGACCAGTACACGGCACGGCCCTCGGCAGCCGTTAGCTGCAGGGACTCGGCATTCATCCATGCCATCATCAGCACGCGACCGGTGCGGAAGTCCTGCGCAATTGCGGGCAACAGGCCATCGCTGTTCCACTTCACCTGAGTCAGCAGGTCGTTTTCGCACGGCCCTGCTGCCTGGCTCTCTGTCTGACCGTCTTTCAAGATCCGTTCCTGTTCTTCTGCTCTATTGTAGGGCCGGCCGCGCGCCGCCACCTCCGGCGGCCTGCCCCCTTCAGGGCCACAGTAACAGGGCGGCCGCTGCCACCCCCATGACCCAGCCTGCAGGCGGCAATTGGGCCAGCCAGCCGGGCGCGGTAGTCGCCACGGTCGCCGCAGCGAGGGCAACCCCTGCCAGGCGACGCAGGTAACGCCCACGGCCACTGCCGTGTCCCTGCGCCAGTTGGTCGGAGATCTCCTGCAGCTGTGGTGCCAGCTCGCGCGACTGCTCCAGGGCGGAATACACCAGTTGCGGCAGCTGGGGGAATTTCTCCAACCACTCCGGCCCATAGCGCTGAACTTCGGCCCACAGCGTGCGCGGATGCACCCGTTCGCGCATCCAGCGCTCCAAAAATGGATGGGCAGTCTTCCACAGATCCAGCTGCGGATAAAGCTGTCGTCCCAGACCCTCGATATTCAGCAGGGTCTTTTGCAGCAGTACCAGCTGCGGTTGCACCGTCATATCAAAGCGACGTGCGGTCTGGAACAGGCTGATCAGGACCCGGGCAAAAGAAATTTCACCCAGCGGCTTTTCAAAAATCGGCTCGCACACCGAGCGGATCGCCGCCTCGAAAGTGTTTACCGGCGTATCGGCCCGCACCCAGCCGCTCTGCACATGCAATTCAGCCACCATTCGATAGTCACGACGAAACATGGCTAACAAGTTGCGCGCCAGGTAGTACTGATCCTGGCGGGACAGGCTGCCCACAATGGCGGTATCGATGGCGATATATTGCGGCCGCCGCGGCTGCTGGCGCGATACGAAAATATTCCCGGGGTGCATGTCCGCGTGGAAGAAATTGTGTTCGAACACCTGCTTGAAGAAAATCTCCACGCCGCGCTCGGCCAGCAGTTGCATATCCGTGTCCTGCGCACGCAACTGCGCCAGATCCGTCACCGGGATTCCATCGATGCGCTCCAGCACCAGCACATTCTCGCGGGTGAACTCCCAGTGCACCTCCGGGACATACAACAGGGGAGAGTTGCTGAAATTGCGTTTCAACTGGGTCGCATTGGCGCCTTCACGCACCAGATCCAGTTCACCCTCAATGGTATGCCGGTAATCCTCAACCACTTCGACCGGGCGCAGGCGCCGGCCTTCCGGGCCCATGCGCTCCACCCAGCGGGCAATCACGCGCAACAGGCGCAAATCCTGCTCGATTACATGCTCGATGCCGGGGCGCAGTACCTTGACCACCACGGAAGCACCCGGCGCTCCTGCATCGTCCCGCAATCTTGCGCCGTGCACCTGCGCCACCGAGGCGGACGCCAGCGGCGTGCGCTCGAATTCAGCAAACAGCTCGTCGACCGGCGCCTCCAGGGCTTCCTCCACCAACGCGACACACTGGTCCACCGGGAAGGGCGCGACGTTATCCTGCAGGTGATCCAGCTCGGTCACCATATCCGGCGGCAGCAAATCCGGCCGCGTGGAAAGCAGCTGGCCAAACTTCACAAAGATCGGGCCCAGCTCCTCCAGTGCGCGGCGCAGGCGTTCGCCACGCCCCATGCGCGGGGAGGGCAGCAACTTGAGGGGAGACCACAGGGCCCGCAGCCACACCGGCCGCCGTTCCGCAGGTAACAGGGTATCGAGGCGGTAGCGCAGAAATACCCGCGCTATCTTAAAGCTCCGTGCCAGGGGCATTCACGCATCTCCCTGCGGAGTCAGTTTGCGCCGCAGGAGCTCGACCCGCGCCGCAAGCCGCTCGGTAGCCAGCGACAAATCCGCCACTGACCCGGCAAAATCCTCAAACTGCGCCCTGGGTGGCGTCAGCTGCCATTCCTCACTGATGGCTTCGGCACTGGCCTGCGGCGCGCGTTCCACATTGTCGCGCAGCCAGCGCCCCGCGTTTCGCAGGGCATTGCCAATGGTATGGGCCGGGATATCACCGAGCAGCTGCGCCAATGGTGCCTCCCAGTCCACATCCAGATCACGCAGGATCGTCTGCAGTTCCGCCAGCAGGGCACTGGAGCCGGTGACGCTGACGCCCAGTGCTGCGGGAGTGGCATCGCGCTCGCGCAGGAGCCGTAACAGGGCCATGCCCGATCCGCACAAACGGGTGTTGATCTCACCTTCCCAGTGACGATGCACGGCGACTTGCTCGCCCTCAATACTCAGCACCAACGTCATGGCTGGCGCAGTCAGCTCGAGCGCGAGGGCACGGCCATCAAGCTGTGCCAGCCGCGCGCGCGTGGCCGGGTCGTAACGAAGTGCCGTATTGATAGCGGTTTCCAGCGCGGCATCCACGCCGGCACGAAAAGTGGGGTCCAAGGTGCGGTTTCTCCCGGCTCGGGTCAATCAGGGCTTGATGCCCTTGTGCAGGGCGACAACGCCCCCGGTCATATTGTGGTATTCGCAGTCGGCAAAGCCCGCGTCCTGCATCATTTGCTTGAGGGTTTCCTGGTCGGGATGCATGCGGATACTTTCCGCCAGGTAGCGGTAGCTTTCGGCATCGTCGGCCACCAGCTTGCCCATGAACGGCAGCAGGCGGAAAGAGTACTGGTCGTACACTTTTTCCAGCAGCTTGGATTCGGGTTTGGAAAACTCCAGCACCAATAAGCGACCGCCGGGCTTCAGCACCCGCAGCATAGAGCGCAGAGCCAGATCCTTGTCGGTGACATTGCGCAGGCCAAATGCGATGGTGATGCAATCAAAGGTATTGTCGGGGAATGGCAGGTACTGGGCGTCGGCCTGTACCGGTGTCACGTTGCCCGCAATACCGCGATCCAGCAGGCGATCACGACCCACTTTGAGCATCGAATCGTTGATATCAGCCAGCACCACCTGCCCTTCCGGGCCGACGATACGGGCGAACTTTGCCGTGAGATCGCCGGTACCACCGGCAATATCGAGGATCGTCTGGCCGGCGCGGGCGGCGGACATCTCAATGGTGTAGCGCTTCCACAGGCGGTGAATGCCGCCGGACATCAGGTCGTTCATCACGTCGTATCGCGCCGCGACCGAGTGGAATACATCCGCCACGCGCCCGGCTTTCTCTTCAACCGGTACTTCCTGGTAGCCAAAGTGTGTGGTCTTGCGATCCGTCATTTCTCGCCCGCTCCGCGTAAATCAGCCCGCTATTGTACATAGCCCGCTACGACCGCGCGACGCTCCCCCCGGCAATCACACTAAACTTTGTGCTGTGTTCTCTGGCGCCCGTCGTTTTCTGCACAACTTATGCACCCAGATCCCCGCTATCGCGTCGTGTCCGCGCAAAGACTCCGCACCGTATGGCAGCGCCCCGTATGGGAGCACGCCGATGCGTCAGGCGCTGCCCTGTGACCTATCTGCTGCCTGCGGAGCAGTCCGCGCCAGATGCCGTATATCAGGTCGCACGCGCAGAACTGCAGTCCGCGCTTGCGGCGATCGAAACACAGCCGCAGGCCATTGCCGTGCACGAAGTCCGCAAGCACTGCAAGAAGCTCCGGGCCCTCCTGCGCCTGATACGACGCCAGTCTCCGAAGTTATTTCGGCGGGAGAATGCCCGGTTTCGCGGTATCGCATTGCTGCTGGCAGGCAGCCGAGATCTCACCTCACTGGGTGACGCACTCAGCAATCTCGATGGACAATCCAGCTTTCCCCTCGCGCACTCCTTGTTGCATCAACGTCAGACCGCTGCGGATGAGCTGGAAGCCGCATCCATGGAATTGCATGCCGCTCTGGTGCGACTGCCGGAGTGGCCATTACAGGGGCTGCGCTGGAATCACTGCAGACGGGGATTCAAGCAAGGATATCGACGCGTACGTCGCAGCATTCGGCCTGCGTTGAAACAGCAGGAACCCGCTCGCATGCATACATTGCGCAAACGCGTCAAAGACCACTGGTATCACGCGCGCCTGCTATCGAGTGTCAGCCCCCGGGCACGCGCGCGCATTGCGCCGCTGAAAGACCTCGCGCAGGCACTGGGAGACTGGCGCGACCTGTACCTGCTGGCGGAATTTCTGCGGCGCCACCAGGACCGGTTGTCGACGGAGGCGCCTTCCCTGCAAGCCGCAATCCGTAACCAACAGGAAAACCTGACCCAACAGATACGCGAGCAGAGTGCCGAACTCTTTCGGAAAAAACACCTGTCACCGCGCTAGCAGATCGCTGAATGCCCTCCCCACTTTACAGGGAGGTCACCCCTCCACCCGATGAGACGATCCGCTGCGGGCAAGTCAGGAATTGCGCCCCGAGCGATGATGATCCACAGAGAGGTCATGGCGACCGCGACGCGACCCCCGTTTCGAACTCCAGTTCACACCCAGTTTTTGCTCCAATGCATGCAGGTCAGTAGAGGGACGCAATGGCTCCGTTTCATCGACCATCATCAGTGTTTTCAGCATCTCCGAGATGGTGCCCTCTGGCTGGTGGACATCTTCGCCACGCAACTCTGACCATTCGGGAATGTGCTCCGAGTGCACGGCCTGCACGGACTCACGCTGATTGCGCTGAACCGGCTTCATCACGGGGTCTGGGCTCACCATGGTTTCCTCCTGCGGCGGACATAGCAAAGGACAGCCCGCTCACTGACTGTGGATAACCAAGTGTAATTTTGCCGTTGGCCCACTCCCAATCTGAGAATGACCTGTGTGAACCACCCGCAAATTGAAATGACTTCCCGGTAAATCGCGCCCCTGAGGTCGAAAATATGCAATGATTCTGACCAGAGAGTTGCGGGGGCCACGTTGGCGACTGCAGAAACGGGATAGTTTTTTATGTTGGATTGGTTAAATACCCATATTGCGTACTGGCACTGGCTGGTGCTGGGACTGTTACTGGTTTCCGCGGAAGTATTCGTCACCAGCTTTGTCCTGTTCTGGTTCGGACTTGCCGCCATTTTCATGGGTGTGCTGCTGATGATGTTCGATATGCCGATCACTCTGCAGCTGACCCTGTGGGCATTCATCTCGCTGACGTTTGTCGGCATCTGGTTCAAAGTCTTCCGCCCCCGCTGGAAAGACCGCACCACTGCCGGGATGGCAGCCGAGGCGCTACACGGCCAGGTCGGGCAGGTGGTGGAGTCCAATCGTGGTCGCAGCAAGGGCCGGCTGAAATTTCCGGCGCCCATTCTCGGTGAAGAGGAGTGGCATTTTATCTGTAAAGACGAGGTTGCCATCGGCGACCGCGTGCGGGTCACCGATATTTCTGGCAATGCACTGATCGTTGCACGCCACTAAACAACAAAAACTGTATTGGAGATTGAGATCGTGGAAGGTTTATCCGTTGTCGTCGCGCTGGTCGTACTCATCATTATCACGATTGGTATGGGCATCCGCATCGTACCGCAGGGTTCGAAACATATCGTTCAGCGCCTGGGGAAATACCACTCGACGCTGACACCGGGCATGAACGTCATCATCCCCTATATTGACCAGGTGCCCTACAAGGTCACTACCAAGGACATCGTGCTGGACATTCCCTCGCAGGAAGTCATTACCCAGGACAACGCGACCATCGTTGCCAATGCGGTGGCCTACATCAATATCGTCTCGCCGGAAAAAGCCGTCTACGGTGTCGAGGATTACACCATCGCCATCCAGAATCTGGTGCAGACTGCACTGCGCTCAATCGTCGGCGAAATGTCCCTTGATTCCGCCCTGTCCTCCCGGGAAATGATCAAGGCCAAACTGAAAGAAGCCATCTCTGACGATATCGCCGACTGGGGCATTAACCTGAAAACCGTGGAAATCCAGGACATTAATCCGTCTTCCACCATGCAGGCCGCGATGGAAGAGCAGGCCGCGGCAGAGCGCCAGCGCCGGGCCACCGTGACCCGCGCCGAAGGGGAAAAGCAGGCGGCAATTCTCGAGGCAGATGGCCGACTGGAAGCCTCCAAGCGCGATGCGAAAGCACAGGTGGTATTGGCCGATGCAAGTCGCGAGGCCATTGAACGGGTCACGCAAGCCATCGGTGAACAGGAATTGCCCGTGATGTACTTGCTCGGCGAACGCTATATCACCGCACTCTCTGAACTCTCCAGTTCGGATAACGCCAAGAGCATTGTGTTCCCGGCGGACCTGCCCAATGCGGTTAAAGGTTTGCTCAACCGCTAACGAGTACGTCCGGACCTTACCCGCTCAGCACACGCGGCGAGATACTTAAGCCCAACGATGCAAAATGGAGAGTGACTAGAGGTTACTCTCCAATTCTGCCCGCGTGAGCACCGGCTGAATGGAGATCTGCGCGTCCAGCGCGGCAAACAGGGTCTCGTTATAGCTCATCAACCTGGCCTGGTCCGTCTCCTGCAGAATAAACAGGCAGGCGCGCTGACCGTTCCGAAGAAAGAAGTACGCCGCCTCGGGCTGTGCCGCCTGCATAAATGTGTTGAGCGCCTCCTCCATACTCCCCTTTTGCTTTGCTTCATTGCCTTTAACAACGGGGATCGTCACTTCCATCATCAATCGCATACGTCCTCCTGAATCCTGCCGGGGCCCTAGGGATTTACTCTGCTAACGATAGTGGACTTGCGGAGGGCTGTGCGAACGTTTGCGCATCAGGCGCAATCAGGCCAGCGAGTGATGAGAGCGAGATAAGGACAGAGAATGCGTATGGAGGCGAGTGGAGGGGCGCACCGGCAAACAGGACTTGCCGGTGCTGTCGGTCAAGCAGGGGCGTCGCTTTCGGATTTCTCCTGCTCGTCTTTTCCCTTTCCATCGAGGTTAAACAGGAAGTAACCGAGAATCAGTGGAATAAAAGCGGAGTACTTCCAGATGATGTCTGGCAGTGTGACCCCCAGGGTGCCCCACAAATCAAACCCCATATAGCTGCCCACCAAGTCGACGAGCCCGAAACCGATTAAAAGAATACCCAGAATTTTCACAGTTTTTCCTTATTGTTGCCTGGATTACTGAGCTGACCGGACATTCGAACCGGTCACTCCGTGCCAGATTAGACCTTGGCGCCTGTGAATAGCTATCCGATGTAAGCGCGCGTAATCGAAAGTTGATTCTGGCGCCACCCTCTACAGTTTCGGGTGGATATCGGGCGCCTGGGCATACCTGCCCCGGGTCAGAATTTGGGAAATCTGTATCTGCGGCATCTGGTTGGCGTAATTGGGAATATCATCCAGTAACTGTTGTGAGTGGTCGTCGAGTAATTGTCTGAAGCGATCCGGATCCTCGAAATCGAACCGGGTGATACTGGCATAGGGCGGAGGGTTTCCATCGAGGTCATGCTCTCCGCGCTCTATTTCATAGTTCAGTAAACCGTAACGATCAAAGATCTTCAGCGACATGGGGAAGTGATGATTCAGGTAGTAGTCAAAGTCCAGCTTCAGTGAATCACTGTTCGGGTAGAGCACGGTCAAACGCAGCATCGATCAATCTCCCTGTGACGTCGCAGTTTGGTTGTCCCAGCGAATCCATTTCAGATCCAGCACCATGGTTGCGTAAATTACCGGCACCAGCAGCAGGGTGCCGCAGGTCGCCAGAATTAAACCGCCGATCTGCGCGAAGCACAGTGGCTGCCACAGCGGCCCACCATGAAAAGCCAATGGGACCAGCGCCAGTGTGGTTGCCGCAATCGTGATGAGAATCGGCCGCAGGCGCATCACACCCGCATCGAGCAGGGCCTGGCGAAAGGGATCGCCGGCGGCATGACGGCTCTCGATAAAATCGAACAGCACTA
Organism: Microbulbifer sp. ABF4_148; assembly: GCF_056158985.1. Lineage (NCBI taxonomy): Bacteria > Pseudomonadati > Pseudomonadota > Gammaproteobacteria > Cellvibrionales > Microbulbiferaceae > Microbulbifer > Microbulbifer sp. ABF4_148. The sequence continues at coordinate 791,096 of NZ_JBSWUI010000001.1, read as the reverse complement.
TGATGTGACTGACGATCACGCCAATGAGGCTGACAATACCGAGAAACGCCATAAACCCGAATGGTTGCCCGGTCAGGAACAGTGCCAGTAAAGCGCCAATCATGCCAAAGGGCACCGTGGCGAAAACCACCAGCGGTTTGATCAGGTTGCTGAACTGGAACACCAGTGCGAGAAAGATTGCACCGGCGGAAATTCCCATGATGATCAGCAATTGCTTGAAACCGTGCCGGGTATTGGCGGCGTCACCGGATATTTGCAGCGTGTATCCCACCGGCATGTTGTTGGCCAGGACTTCCAGCTGCTTGTGTGCGTCCGCCATAATTTCCGAGGAGATATGCCCGGCCTGGGGATAGGCAAATACGGTGATGGTACGGAATTGCTCCAACCGGCGAATACGCTCTGTTTTCAGGTCGATTGCGGTGGAGGCCACCTGTAACAGCGGCACACGGATATTGTCTTCGCTGGCATACACATACAGATTGTTGATATCCGCGAGCTGTGCACGCTGATCGAGCCGCAGGCGCGCGACAATCGGAATCTGCTTATCGCCCTGGCGCAAGGTGCCGACCTGCGTACCATTGATACCCGTGGACGAGGCCAGCGCAATATCCGCATTGGTCACGCCCGAGAGATTGGCGCGATCTTCCTGAATATTCATATTCACCACCAGACTCTCGCCGCCCCAGTCTTGCCGCACGGTGCGGGCATACGATGAGCCGGACACAATACGCTCGACCTCATCCGCATAGCGGCGCAAAATCGCGATGTCTTCGCTCTCCGACAAACTACCACTGGTAATTCGTCCTGACAGTCGAATAGCGAAAGGATACTTGACCGGGGTCGTCTGCAGCTGCCGCACATCCAGGTGCGCGCCGGGGATTTTTGCACTCAATGCCTGTTGCAGAAGTGGCACCAGCTTGGGGGTAAGATCCTTGTCACTCACACGAATGATGATCTGCCCATAGTTTGCCTGGTGCTGCTCGGGATTGATGGTGAACCAGAACCGGGGTGCGCCACCACCGAGCGTGGTACTCAGGGACTGCAGAATGGGCACATCGCTTTTTTTATTCTGCTGTTCAAACTGTTCAATAGTGTCGCGGATGATCTGTTCAGCCTGTTGTGCCACCCGATCGGTGGCGACGATATTGGCATCGTTCTTTAACCATACATCCACATAAGAAAGATACTGCACGTCATCCGGGAAAAAGGCATTTTTCAACTGGGTTTTGACCGCGCCCCCCAGCACCAGCAATATCGTCGCCGCCGACAATACGAGCTTGCGATGGTCGATGGCCCATCCCGCAACGCGACAGTACCATCCGGTAAAACCGCTGCGCCTGCGCTCTTCCAGGGACTTCACCGGCTGCGTGGGCGCCCGCAGCATCAGCTGCCCCAGAAATGGCACAAACGTCATGGAGACAATACGCGAAGCGATCAGCGCGCAAGCCATCACAATCGGCAGGCTGTGCAGAAAATCGCCCTGGTTACCCGTCAGCATCAGCAGCGGTAAATAAGCCACGACGTTGGTCAGGGTGGCAAAGAAAATGGCCTTGGCGAGCAACGTGGGTCCCAGCCAGGCGGCGGTTTTTCGCGGTTGACCCGCGGCCATCTGGCGCTTGATGGCATCCCCGGCCACCACCGGGTCATCCACCAACAGTCCAAGTGCAATAATCAGCGCTGCGATCGAGACCTGCTGGATTTCCACACCGAGCACGCTGACAAAGCCGAAGGTCATGGCCAGGGTAATGGGAATAGAAATCATCAGGAGAAGTGCCGCACGCCACTCCCAGAACCCGATCAGCGCGACAATCACCACCAGAATGACGGCTTCGAGCAATGCCTCCATAAACAGGCCGATACTTTCTTTCACCTGCCTCGGCTGATCAGAAACCCGCTCGATGATCAGGTCATCGGGCAAATCGACGCGCACCTGCGCCAGCGTTTTATCCAGTGCCCTGCCGAGTTGCGCGATCTGTTCTCCGGCGTGCATCTGCACGGCGAGGTTGACGCTGCGACTGCGCTGCCAATGTCCCTGGGTGTCGCGCCAGGTATAAAAGTTCAGCATGCGCGGCGGCAGTTGGTAACCACTGCGGATATCGACCAATCCGCGCAGGTAAACCGGCGTGCCATCGCGGCTACGCGCCACAATGACATCACCGATCTGGCCAACCTCGGTGAAGTCGCCAGTGGGGCTCAGCGCAACATTCATATCCTCCACTGCCAGCACGCCACCGGGAATCGTGGTATTGCGGGCATTGAGGATTTGCGCAATGGCATCGGGCCGAACACCGTACGCCGCGAGCTCCTCCTGGGAGTAGGTGAGGTTCACCTGCTGTGGCAATACACCGGAGCGCAGCACACGCTTGACCTGACTGATGGTACTGAGATTCGCGGCGAGCAAATCGGAGAAATCGTCCAGCTGGCGATAACTGTATTTGTCGCCGGCTACCGCAGCCAACCGGGCTTCGGTATTTCCCGGATCCCTGACAATCATCGGCTGCCAGGCGTCGGGGAAAAAGCGCTGAGTGCCCAGACGCTCCTGCAGGAATCTCGCAGTACTATCGAGGGTCTGCACGTCGGTTCTGGCCGGTATAAAGTCGACGCCCACGTAGCCCGGCCCCTCCATCAGAATGAAGTCCTTGCCCATCTGCTCGCGTCGCAGCCAGTCGCGGAACAACCGAAAACCACTATTGATGGCTCCGGGATTGACTGCCAGTGGCAACGCCACAACCAGGGTCGCACGTTGCGCTGCCTGTGGACGATCGAGGCGGGTCGAGCGAATCGCTGCCGCAATTTCCTGGGCACGCAGGGCGATCTCCGCCACATCCGCTTTGGGGCTGGCGACACTGAGCATGACCGCGGCCGTATCGCCAAACTCCGTGTTCAGATAGATGGGCCCCGCGCCAGCCGGCAGGCTGTCATTGAGCGCATTCAACTTCAGATTCAGCTCATTGAACGCCTTGTCGCGGTCGGTGCCGGGGTCGAGCTGGATCTGCACCATGGAAACGCCGGTCAGTGTCAGCGAATTAATTCCGAAGGTCCGCGCGCTCGGCCCCTGGACAAATTCGCTCTCGGCAATTTTTTGCTCGATAGGCCGGGTAACCAGCTCTTCCACCATCCGCGCATTCTGGCCAGGCCAGGGGGTAATCGCCACAGCGATGCGCACGGGAATGTTGGGGTCTTTGCTTTTGGGCATCTGCTGGTAGGCATACCAGCCCCACAGGAAAACACCGATCAGTAGTGCCCAGGAGATGTGAGGATTATCGACACAAAACCGCGCGATATTGTGACGATCAGCAGCGGTCGATATTTCGGGTGGGCTGGATGGTGCAGCGGACATACTGACTCCCGACCTCAGGGCACAATGGCCACTTGCTGGCCGTCGCGCACCTGCGCCGCGCCGGTGACAATCACACGCTGGCCCGCACGCAACCCGTGCTCAACCACAATACGATTGCCCAGTACCTGCCCGGTCACCACGGAGCGGCGATGTGCAAAATCTCCCTGATCCGTCCCCTCCACAACAAATACGGCGAACCCCTGCGGGCGATCCGGATCCGTCACCAGGCTGGCCATGGGAATGACGACTTGCGAAGGCAGGCGCAGGGCACCCACATCGAGTGCGGCAATCATGCCGGTCTTGAGTGCACCATCCGGATTTGGCACGGTTACGGTAATCGAAAATACCCGTGTGCGCTCGTCAGCAGACGGAGCCACTTCTGTCACCTTGCCCTGGAATACCCGATTGGGCAGGGACTCTGTGCGCACATTCAATGGACTGCCCAGTTGCACATTCTTGAGCACCACGTCCGGCACACTGAACAGCACTTTGACGCGTGACAGGTCCGCCAGCACAAATCCTACGGAATCAGAGTGGACCAGTGCACCGACTTCAATATTGCGCTGCAGGATCAACCCGGCCATCGGCGCGCGCAGGATGGTGTCATACAGTTTGAGGTGCGCCTGATCGAGTCGCGCTTTTGCCCCTTTGACGCCCGCCGCTGCTGTCTCGAATTCTTCCCGCGCGGCATCATATTCCGGCGCAGTGATACTGGCGGTTTTGAACAGTGCAGTGGCTCGCTGGTAATCCAGGTTCGCCTTCTGCCGCGCCGCTTCAGCCTTGCCGAGGTTAGCTTCGGCTTCCACCACGTCATCGCGATACTGCTGGTCGCGGACCTTGGCCAACTCCTCATCCTTGTTAACCGTATCGCCGGGTTGCAGGATACGCGGCTGTCCCAGCCCCGGTCGCTCGGCAATGGACTCGATATAGCCATTGGTACGAAACGCCACATCGACCTGAGTAAATGGCGTCACTTCCGCAGCGTAGCGCAAACCTTCCGTGCCCTCGATCGCACTGGCCGCGATCACGCGCACCGGGATTGGCGTAACTGGCGGAGGCTGCTTACTGCACCCGAGCAAACAAGCCGCCGCGAGGAGACCGGTGCACCAGCGCCGCATATCAGTGCGCCCCGATCGCTTTTTCATAATCGGCCAGCGCCGCCCAGACACTCAACACCGCACGATTGTATTCACTGTTGGCGCGTTCCAGTTCCGTCTCGGCTTCCAGCAGGTCCTGTAGCAACGTGGCCTGCTGTCGATAACGGTTGAGGAGTACCCGGACTTTGTCGCGATAGGCCAATTGCGCCTGTTCCGCCACGCCAACGGATTCCTGTGCGGTTTGCAGTTTGCGCAGACTGTCGAGGACTTCAATTTCAACCCTGCTGGTGACTTCTTCAGAATGCTGTTCGGCACTGAGGATTGCGCTGCGCTTACCGGACAATTCGTCGCGCTTGCGACCCCAGTCAAAAATCTCCCAGCGCACATGCAGGGAGACATAGGCTTCGTCGTCGGGAATCAGGTTGACGTCATACAGCTTGGCGTATCGCAAGCGCAATTCCACATCAGGAATGTACTCGGACTTTTTGATGTCATAGCTCAATTCTGCCTGCTGGATATGCAGCGCGGATTCGGCCACATCTGCGCGCTGTGCAAACGCCAGTTCAACCGACTGGGCAGGATCGAAAGCGAGTTTGTGGGGATCGGGCAGGTGCTCGATACGGAAAGCCGTTTGCAGCGGCCGCCCCATTAAGGCATTAAGCCTTTCGCGTGCCGTCTTCAATTCATCCTGCCGACGATGGCTGTCGAGCCGTCGCCGTGCAAGGCGTGCACGAACGTCGAGCAATTCATATTCGAGGGCAACCTGTTGTGCAACGTAATTGCCAACCAGGGTCTCCAGAGACGCATAGAACGTAATGGATTCATCCAGCGTGCGCAGGTCGCCATGAATTCGACCAATCTCGAAATACTGGCGCTTTACCAGACGCGCGATGTCCTGCTGGGTGATTCGCATTTTCTCCCAGGCGCGCCCGGCGATGACATCGCCCTCCTTGATACGCAGCGACAGCCCATAAAGCTGGGTCAGTGGCTGCGCGATACCCGCCGACACATAGCCCGTCGTGTTCTCCTGTGTGGTAATGCTGATATTTTCCGGCGGGATTGGACCGATCGGCGAGTCCGGATACCAGACGCCCTGATCGAATGTGTAGGTTTGATCAGTAAGATGATCCCTGACGCCGCCGATCAGCTCGAGCTTGGGATAACGGCGGGTCTTGATTGCGGCGACACGATCTTTGAGCTGATCTGCTTTCAGCGCGGCACTCTGCACACGATGGTTATCCGTGACGGCGATATGCACGGCCTCGTCGAGGGTCAATAGCGGGGATTCGCCCCCGGCCCCTCCCAGAGCGAGCACCATGAACAGCGCGCCTGTCACCAACTTTACCTCCATGCTGCCAGCGGGCAGGACCACCTCGCCGCTCGCCAGATGCGCGGCGTCCCTTCAGTATATGAAGAACCGGAGCGCCCTCAGCTCGAGCTGGCGGCTAACACAGCGCATTCGTCTCAGATCCAGTATGCGAGGATTGGCGGCAAAACCAGAATGGAAAGTAAAGTGGATGCCAGTACATAACTGGCCGCATCGGGCGCCTCCGGTTCGTCAAACTTATCCACCAGCAGGTAATTGGTAACCGCCGCCGAGGGCAGCGTTGCCTGGATAATAAAGACGCCCTTGACCATGCCCTCCAGGGCAAGCAGTTCGGTAATGGCCAGAACGACGCCTATCGCCAGACCGGTGCGTGTCACACACAAGAAAATACTGCGCCAAAAGCTACTGCCCTTGAGTACTGCTACCGCACAACCGAGCGTGAACAGCTGCAAGGGGATCATTAATTGCCCAAGAAACCCCAGCCCTTTATCCAGTACGACTGGCAGCTTGGTGCCCGTTGCCACCAGCGCCATCGCGATCAACATGCCGTAGGTCACCGGCATGCGAAACAGCATTGAGAAGTCCAGCTTTCCTTCCGGAATCCACATGCCCACAGTAAACAGTGCCACGACAACGACCAGCGTGTAGGCCAGGCCCAGCGCCAGGCCATCCGCGCCGTATTGCAGCAGGCAGACAGACAATCCAAAACTTCCCACATTGGTCAGTGACATGCTGCCGAGATACGGACGCATCGGCTGTCGGGTGACTTTCAGCACCAACCAGCAGAGTAGGAGAATCGCCAGAGTTGCAATAATGGCAGCGCCACCCACCTGATAGAAATTGTGGGCACTCACATGTTGTTGGCCGAGGTGTGAGATCAGCAAAGCCGGAATGGCGATATGAATCACCAGCGCACTGATGGTTTTCTTATCCCAGGGCTGCTTGAGCTTGATCCAAAAGAAACCCGCAGCCATGACCAGGAGAATGGGCCCGAGGACTGAGATAACTTTTTCCAGTACCTGCTCCATCGGAGGGTTTTCCTGTCAATCGGTCATGCGGTTGCTGAGGGCAGCCACAGATGTGCGGCAACAAGACATAGCACCATCACCACGGTAAACAGTGTCATCCAGATGCGCGGCCAAATCTGGTGCTTCCAGTGCAACAGCCACAGCTCACCCAAAATCAGCACCGCCAGCAGCGTCAGCAACCAGCGGTTGCGGAAATAGGTTTCCGCCATATCCGGCGGCACGCCGAGACCCCGAACAATTTCATTCAATAGCATCAACGGGAACACGGTGAGGATGACCGCAATACACGCCAGCAGAATAAACAGTCCGCGGTTGCGCGCCATCTCCGCGGCACTTTCTCGGGCATCCGGATCCGATGGTCGCTCGTCCACGGGCATACTCCCAGTAATTTGAGGATATCCCCTCAATCTAGCAGGCGTGGCCAAACTTGAACGACAGGTGCTTTAGGTGCCGACCGGGAAAGGATTGCCGCGGGAAGATTGCGGCCGCGCAGGCGGTGAACTAGCGTCTAATCGAGGACAGTCTCACTAGCGTACGCAATACCGGAGCGAGGCCGCTGTATGATCGCGTTACTATTTCTCTTGATCGCCGTGGGCATGGTGGCGGCAATATTCGACAAAATGCGGCTCGCGTATGGCAGCTATACGCTCTGTTTTCTGCTGAGTCTGTTCTGGTTCAAAGTCCACGCCACCGACAAACTGTCCATTGTGCTGTAACCATGCTTGTACTCTCCAATAGTGCCGTCCGATTTCTCAACGCTCTGGGTGTTGCCGGTATCACCCTGGTTCTGCTCATCGGGTTTGGCTTGCAGCTTGGATTAAATGAGCTGCCCTGCCCACTGTGCCTGCTACAGCGCGTCGCGTTCTGCCTGGTACTTTTCGGTTTTATGCTGAATGTATTGAAGGGCGTTCAGTACGCGCACTATGGACTGGTGATCCTCGGGGCCATATTTGGCGCTAGTGTCGCCTTGCGACAGGTGTGCCTGCATATCGTGCCGGGAACCGGCACCTATGGCTCTCCAATTTTTGGCCTGCATTTTTATACCTGGTCATTCCTGCTTTTCTCCGCCACGATTTTCGCTGTTGCGATCCTGCTGCTGTTTTCCCAACAGCGGCCGGCAGGGGAAGCATTGCAGGTCAGCAAGCTGGAGAAAGGCATTTGCTGGACAGCAGTCGGGGTTACCGTCGCGAATGCCATCGCAGCGTTGCTCGAATGCGGTCCTGGAAAATGCCCGGACAACCCGGTGAACTACAAGCTGCTGAGTTTATTGTCGGTGTTCAGCGGGTAGGGCTTACCGCAGCGGTATCGCGATGCGAAATGCCAGGGTATTGTCATTGCGAAAGAGACCACGCGAAGCGCGATCTGCCTTGTCCATTTTCTGGATCTGATAGTCAGCACCAACCTGTATCCCGCCAAACTCCTGCTCAATACCCAGCACATAGTGCCAGTAGTTGTTGACGTCATACTCACCATAGTAATCACCGAAGTAATGCGCAGCGACCAGCTTAAGGGCGGCAGACTCAAACAGCGGCTGGGACAGTGCTACCTCCGCTCTTTCGCTCTGGAGCCCGGTGTTATACGCATTATCGCTGACGCCATAGGTCGCCCAGAATGTCTCTGTACCGAGTGAAGATTCGAGTTCCAGATAATCGCGGTTTTCGACCTGGCCACCCTGCTGGGTGATATAAACCAACGAAACTGTGTAGTACCAGTCACTGGATATTGCGCTGCTATAGCCTGCGTAAACATCCAGCTCCACATCGCTACCATCTCCATAATCGATATTGCTGCTCCACAATCCAGCAAAGGCGCCGTTGCCAAAGTCATTTTCCAGTTCGACCTGCAGCGCCGGATTACCAGCGGTCATGGAGACACCGCCGTAGCGATAGTCACTGACCAGCGTCACTTTGGCGCTTAGTTCCGAAGCCTGCAATGGGAGGGAAAATATCAAGGCGATAAAGGCAATGACGACAGATTTCACGTTATGTCCTTATGGTTATTCCGGTACAGACTTTGCCAGCATGTCAGCATGTCAGCAGGAGTCGGCGCATTCTATCCACTCTCCTGGCATGAATCATCTATGGGTTAGGGGCCGGCTTGCCGTACCCGGCAGAGAATCCATACTCAGCAGTAAGACGTATTCCCCCAGTGCACCCCCCTACGGATTCAAACCCATGGCCAAGTTTTTTCTGCGTTACCTGCCACTGTTAGGCGCATGCCTGCTTTCAGTGGCCTGCGGGTCAACCCGCATCGACACTTACTATGATGAGCGTCCCGCGCTGATTCCCGAGGAATTCTTCCGAGGAGATATGACGGCACATGGTGTTGTCCAGGACCGCAGCGGCAAGGTGACTCGACGTTTCAATGCGGAACTCAAGGGTAGCTGGGACAATGGCCAGGGCTTACTGGCGGAACGGTTTGTCTTTGATGATGGCGAGGTTCAGTTCCGTAATTGGCAGCTGATTCCCACACCGGCCAACGATCGCGCGGGCGTACGGACTTTTATTGGCAGGGCAGAGGACGTCGTCGGCGACGCCGAGGTCGAAGTCAGCGGCAATGCGATGTTCATTCGCTATACCTTGCGCGTCTCGTACAAGGGAGACACCATCGACGTCAATGTCGATGACAGAATGTATCTGGTATCTGACAAGGTCATCATGAACGAGTCGCGTCTGAGCAAGTGGGGCTTCTCTGTCGGCGCCATTCTTTTGACAGTGGTAAAATCAGACTAGGCCTGTCCACGTTCAGTTCTGTGTCGCGTATCCAGCATGGAAATGCACAATGCCCCCATCGACAATGTGCCGACGGGGGCTGCCGTTTTGCCGGCATCGCTGCCTTACAGCAAACCGCCGGAGTGCGCCATCACATGGAAAATCACACTCTGCTCATTGGTACCGCTGAGGAGGTGTGAACCCGGTCCCTGCGCCCAAACGCCAACGTCTTCACCGGCATGCGTTTCAGCTTCGAGGGGTACCAGCGCTTCCTGGTGAAAACCCGACGTTTCCGTATCCACAGCGGTGAGATCCTTGCGACCGCTGTCTATCGGCAGGCCATAGCGAACATCTGCATCAGTTTCTTCACTGAGATCCGCAAAGCCCCGGCCATTGGCATAACCCAGGGTGGTGTAGGGTAGCCCATCCTCGGCGAGCGATTCGGCACTCTCTGCCGCACCCGTCGAATCATTGCCGACGACTTTTCCCAGAATTGGATTGCCGCGGGTCGGGTAGCCTGCAATGGTCATCACGTGACTGTGGTCGGCCGTCACAATGATCAGCGTGTCTTCCATGCTGGTGTTATCCATCGCCACCTGTATCGCCTCGGCAAATTCGATGGCATCGGTCAGCGCATTGTAGGCACTGCCCGCATGGTGGCCATGATCGATTCGACCGGATTCCACCATCAGGAAATAACCGTCGCTGTCCTTCTGCAGCAGTTCCAGGCTTTTGGCAGTCATGGCAGCGAGCGAGGGCTCACCCGCGGTATCATTTGCCCGATCGGCCTCGTAACGCATGTGAGAGGAACTAAATAGCCCCAGTAATTTGTCTGTCGCTGCAACATCCATCCCATCAAATGCGGCCTCATCTTCGATGTAAACCGCGTTGGTAACACCATCGTCGTAGCGCTGCTGCCACTCCTGTACCAGGTTGCGACCGTCTTCACGACGCCCTGCGCTACCCTCGAGATCCGTCATCGCGGTCGGCAGAAAGCTACGGCGGCCTCCGCCCATCACTACGTCGATGCCGTCACCAGCCTGCAGTGCGACCATCTGGGAGGCGATATCCACGCAGTCCCCGCCTGCGCTGTACTCCCAACCGCGCTCAGGGACTTTTGCATAGGTAGCACCAGGCGTGGCATGGGTGATACGGGCAGTACTGACAATACCGGTACTTTTGCCCAAATCCTCCGCAAGCTCCAGCGCCGTCACGAGCTGACGCGACTTGCTTGCCTCGCAATCTCCGCGCGCCACATCCTCCGCAACGCTCAGCACGCCGGCCTTTGTCTTCACACCAGTGACCATTGCCGTCATGGTGCCGGCAGAGTCCGGGGTTTGCTGGTTGGTGTTATAGGTCTTGATCAGGCCCGCAATCGGCATGGTCTCGAAGCTTAACTGATATTCCTCGCCGCTCATTCCCTGCTGCTGTCCGGCGAGAATGCGCGCAGCGGTGACGGTCGAGATACCCATGCCGTCGCCGACGAACAGGATGATATTTTTTGCTGCACCTTTGTCGTTGTTAATGACCTGGGCGCGCGCCTTTTCGATCACCGTCTGGCCCTCAGTAAACCAGTCGCTCTGTAACTGATGTTCCGACAGGTTTATCACCGGCACTTCCGGCTCAGGCAAAATTTGTGTCTGGCCCGGCTCGTTGTCACTACAGGCGCTTAATACGAGCGTCGCGGCTACGGCGGCCGACAGCGCGGCCCGCGAAAATTGAATAAATTGCATCACTGCTGCTCCTAATATTTTGGGTTCGCTCAGTTGGCGCTCACTGATAGCCCGGTCGCCTCGACCATCAGATGGAAAATGATATTCTGTTCAACGCTGCCTTGCACCAGTTGGGCACCGGCACCAATCGCATGCAGGCTAATGTCCTCACCCGCATGGGTCTCTGCACTGGTGGGCACCAGCGCTTCCTGGTGGAAGCCGGGGGAAGTCGTATCCACAGCGGTGAGATCCTTGCGGCCAGTGTCCACAGGTAATCCATAGCGCACGTCCGCATCCGTCTCATCACCCAGGTCGGCAAAACCGCGACCATTAAAGTAACTCAGGGTGGTATAGGGCAGGCCATCCGCGGCCAACGCCACTACATTGGTCGAAGCGCCACTGCTGTCATTGCCGACCACTTTACCCAAAATCGGATTACCGCGGGTCGGATATCCGGCGATCGCAAACACGTGGCTATGGTCCGCGGTGACCAATACCAGTGTTTCTGAAAGGTCTACGGTATCAATCGCTGTCTGTACCGCGTTGGCAAAGGCCAGCGTATCGTGCAGGGCATTGTACGCACTGCCCGCATGATGGCCATGGTCGATGCGACCGGACTCGACCATCAGGAAGTAGCCTTCCTGATTGCCTTGCAGCAGATCCAGCGCCGTCCTGGTCATTTGCGCGATGCTGGGCTCATCGGCACCTGTGGCCAGGCGATCAGCGTCGTAACTCATGTGGGAGCTGGTAAACAGTCCGAGTAACTTGTCCGTGTCAGCAAGGTTCAGCCCGTCCAGCTCGGTGCCAGACACCACATACTCGGCTTGCTGCGCATCGGCATAGCGGTCGAGCCACTCGGCGGTCAGGTCGCGCCCGTCAAGTCGTCGGCCGCCGGCGTCTCCGGGTAAAAAGTGACGGCGGCCGCCACCGAGTATCACATCGATCCCATCACCAGCCTCCAGTGCGACCAGCTGGGCAGCGATATCGGTACAGCCATTTTGCAGCGCCTCATCAGGCAGCGCATCATCAGACTCCCAACCGCGCTCCGGGGCCCGGGCGTAGGTCGCAGCCGGCGTGGCGTGGGTGATGCGCGCCGTGGATACAATACCGGTGCTGCGGCCCCGGCTCTCCATCAGTTCCAGGAAGGTAGACAACTCATTGCCGGCAACGGAGCCACAGTTGCCACGCTCCACGTCGCTATCCACGTTGATCACACCCACATCCGTTTTGACGCCGGTCATCATTGCGGTCATCGTGCCGGCAGAGTCCGGGGTCTGCTGATTGGTGTTATAGGTTTTTACCAGCGCGCTATACGGAAAGCGTTCAAATGCCAGCAGGTTTTCTTCGCCCGACTCCCCGCGCAGCTGGCCTTCCAGAATTCTCGCTGCCGTCAGCGTGGTGATACCCATGCCGTCACCGACAAACAGGATGACATTTTTTGCTGTGGCGTCATCTCTGGTCAGAGCAATTTTGTCCGCAACCTGTTCAGTGCCTGTGGTAAACCACGGGCTCGCAGTCTGATAGTCAGGGAGTTCCGCGGCATGGATGTCAAAAGCCAAACCCACTAGCAACGACGTAACGACCGCGCTTTTTATACTGTTGCGCATGATGTCCTCGAGTTAGTTGAAAAATTCGAGGGGCATTAGAGAAAAAACAGATGAATGGCTGGTAACACGAAGATGAATTTTGTGTGGAATGTGAATCATGCCGCGGAGTATGGCGTAGTAAATTACAAAAATTTTTCTGGAAAATTTTTATCGATAAAATTTTATCGCACCTGCCCCATAAGATACGTGATAACAGAACATTTTATAAAGGCTCGCAAATAATTTATCCCGACACAACCGGCCAACCGCAGCGACACCTCCGTTAACAATGATCGTCGACGAGATAATGCAACGGCAAAAGAGCAAAATTTTAGTCGCCCAAACCAATGATCGCGCGCGCCCGCTGGTAACGTTCGGAAAAATGGTGCAACGGAAAGCTGTTGGCACCCGGCACGAGGTGAGAAAACGGACCCAGCGCATTCACCTCTTCTTCCCGCAGGTTCCGATAAAAATCGGCGGAGACCGTTGCATCAAAGGTAAATGACAAGCCCATACTGGAGTGATTGATCAGCGCGCCTTTCCGGCCTGTCAGCTGGTCCGGCAAGTTGAGCTGTAGGACCAGCCCCTGATCATTTTCTATCATTCGGTAATCTCCACCCGCAAACTCGTGTTCTGCGAGAGGCAATTCCGCCGCATGCTCTGCCAACACATTACTACCATCGCTCTTGTCGGCGCTGTCGCTAACAACCGGCAAGTAGGCGTTGCCGGAGAAGTTCATCCCGCGACCACCGAACACTTCGGGAGCAGTTTCCCCAATAAACAGATTGTTCAGCCAGCGACTGTAGGCGATGGCGGGGCGATCCCCCCAATCCTGATTGATCCAACTGGGAACATTATCAATAAACAGGTTGTGCACCCAGGCATCTCCCACAGAGGAATAGGTCCCTGCGGTACCGCCAATCAAAATGTTGTTGTCATAAAGGTTTGGCCCATGCATGTTGGCCTCAGTGAGGATCGCATTGGCTTCTGCCCCCATGACAATATTACCGGTGACACGCACGTCACTATTGTTGAAGTCGATCCAGATTCCATGGGCAGCGCCTTCTTCCGGATTAATGGTGTGTACGTTGCGGATAAAATTGCGCTCAATCCGCAACGATTTGCTCATATGGTGTTTGATACCTGCAGTTTCCCAACCGCCAAACTCTTCCCGGTAGTTAATGTCCTCGATATGGTTCTGGGCAATCAGGGTATTGTTATTCCACCCCTGCCCGGCAATGCCGGCCTGGCCACAACGCAACAGGACATTGCGGACCACGCGATGATGCCCGCTGGCGTTTTGATTAGCGACCGCGGTCGGATTGCCCAAGGAGACGCACACACCCTTTGCATACATCACGATGTTGTCCTGGATATTCCAGTGATGCCCGCCGTTCGGGCCAATTGCGCCAGGCTGGTAGGCCACCGGCGGCGCCCAGTGACTGGCCACATTCATCACGGTAAAACCGCTGACCGTGATAAAACCCAGTCCGGCGGTAGTGGGGAAAAATCCATAGGGCCGTTTGTTGATTTCCACCGATAGGACGTTCGGGTCGGCCTCGCCGAAGTTGGCCCAGATCGTGGTGATGCCCTGTTCGTCATCGGTGCGTGTTTTCCAGGTCAGGGGCTGATCCAGCACCTCAACCAGGGTTCGCTTTTCGGTCAGCCCCTGCCCGTCCAGGAAGACATCGCCAAGATGGGTCCAGCGGCCATACTTGAGCCACCCCCAGCCGTCTCCCTCTTCGTCCTGGACAATATATTGGGGATGCCGGGTCAGTGTGTTGAATGGATTGAAGTCGCCAAAGTAGGCGACCGGTAGCTGCAATTGCCAGCTACCGTCGGCCTGGCGCTCCCAGCCAGCGACGCGTTCAGACCCGAGAATACGGACGTCCTCGCCGGGGGCCGCGCGGTAGACAATACGGCGGGTTTCAGACTCTCCCCCGCGCGGTGGTTTGACCCACTCACGATAAATGCCGGCGCGCACCGTGACAGTATCCCCCGGCAAGGCCTGCTGCGCCGCGCGATTGATTGTTCGAAACGGTGCGGCTGTCGTGCCCGGTCCATTGTCGTTGCCATCCGGCGCAACGAAATACTCCACCGGCATCGCGGCAACACTGCCGCTACGCTCGGTATCATCTTCCACACTACAACCGCTCAAAGACAAAAGGCTCGTGACAATCCAGGCCACAGCACGTCGATTTCCAACAATCCGATGGAAACGTTTACATTTTGGATCGAAAATTGTCATCGCGCTGCTCGCCGGTTCGTTATTCGGGTACGGGGATTGGCTCAAGCATACGCCAGCTCGAGTGTTCGGGGAAAGAGGAGCGGTGGTGCTGACCCGGAATGCGGGATGCGGGCGCCACGGACAGTAGCACCCTGAATCAGGACAGATTATTCATTAACTGATGATCCGCACCGGACTCTCATCCGGATCGCGACCCTGACCCGCTTTCTCGAGACGGTCGAGATAGGCCTGCCATTTTTGCGCCTGTTGCTCGCCCAGCTCGCGCAGATATTCCCAGCTGTAGAGACCGGTATCATGGCCATCATCGAAAACGATCTTCAGTGCATAGCGGCCGGCGGTTTCGAGGGTGTCGATTCGCACATGCAGCTTGCCGCTCACCAGCTTGCCCTCGCCGGGTCCGTGGCCGCGCACTTCCGCACTGGGCGAATAGACCCGCAGGTATTCGGCCGGCAGGGCATAACCCTGGCCGGCAAACTCCAGCTCCAGGGTATTGGCCTCCCGATTGAGGCGCACCCGGGTAGGTTTGGCAGTCGCGGCGCACATTTACAGGATAAACCGCGACAGGTCTTCGTTCTGGCTGAGCTCACCCAGGTGGCTGTCGACGTAGGCGGCGTCGATGGTGACATCACTACCGTTGTCGCCAGCGCTGAACGAGATTTCTTCCAGCAGGCGTTCGAGCACTGTGTGCAGACGACGTGCGCCGATATTTTCGGTGCGCTCGTTGACCTCAAACGCCACCTCGGCAATCCGCCGGATCCCGTCATTGGTGAAAGTCAGCTGCAGGCCCTCGGTGGCCAGCAGCGCTTTCTGCTGCTCGGTCAGTGACGCAGATGGCTCGGTGAGAATGCGCTGGAAGTCATCGGAGGTCAGCGAACTCAGCTCCACGCGAATGGGCAAACGTCCCTGCAATTCCGGAATCAGGTCGGACGGCTTGGCCAAATGGAAAGCGCCGGAAGCAATAAACAGAATATGGTCGGTCTTGAGCATGCCGTACTTGGTGCTGACGGTGCTGCCCTCGATCAGCGGCAGCAGGTCGCGCTGCACACCCTCGCGGGAGACGTCGGCTCCGCCGCCTTCCTGGCGCTTGGCGACCTTGTCGATTTCGTCGAGAAACACGATGCCGTTCTGCTCGGCAGATTCAATGGCACGTGTCTTGATCTCTTCATCGTTGACCAGCTTGCCGGCCTCTTCATCGGTAATCTGTTTCAGCGCCTGCTTGACCGTGAGCTTGCGCTTGCGGGTCTTGTCCTTGGCCATGTTGGAGAACATGCCCTGCAGCTGATTGGTCATTTCTTCCATACCGGGAGGCGCCATAATCTCGACACCCATGGGTTGCTCGGACACATCGATCTCGATTTCCTTGTCGTTGAGCTCACCCTCACGTAATTTCTTGCGGAACATCTGCCGGGTGCTGGAATCGCGGTCGCCGGGTTCGGCACCGCGCGCGGGCGGTAGCAGGGCGTCGAGGATGCGCTCTTCGGCCGCGTCCATGGCACGCTGCTGCACACCGGACATGGCGCGCTCACGCTCCAGCTTGATGGAGACTTCCACCAGGTCACGCACGATGGATTCCACATCGCGACCAACGTAACCCACCTCGGTAAACTTGGTCGCTTCCACCTTGATAAACGGCGCACCGGCCAGCTTCGCCAACCGACGGGCAATCTCGGTTTTACCCACACCGGTGGGGCCGATCATGAGGATATTTTTCGGGGTAATCTCCGGGCGCAGCTCTTCGCTGACCTGCATGCGGCGCCAGCGATTGCGCAGGGCGATGGCCACGGCACGCTTAGCATCCTGCTGACCGACAATATGGCGGTCGAGTTCATGGACGATTTCTCTGGGGGTCATCTGGGACATGGTCTTACTCTGTCTCGTATTCGGTTGCCGCCTCGTCATTGAAAAGAGGCCGGTGGCGGGCGTGTACAGGCACAGGTATTTCAAGCTCGCGGTAAATACTTCCCTGACCACTCTGTCGGAATCGTCCCGGATTCCATCTGGCTTGAAATACCAGTGCCCATACCCGCCCTTCAGTTCACGTTGAATGGGCGAGCGCTGTGTAGCTCGCTCAGTAACTCAGTTCTTCAATGGTGTTGTTGTGGTTGGTGTACACACAGATATCACCGGCGATCTTCAGCCCCTGTTCGACGATGGTGCGGGCATCCAGTTCGGTATTGTCGAGCAGTGCGCGGGCCGCGGACTGGGCGAAGGGGCCACCGGAGCCAATGGCAATCAGGTCATCTTCCGGCTGGATCACGTCACCATTGCCGGTCACGATCAGGCTGGCAGTTTCATCCGCCACGGCCAGCAGGGCCTCCAGGCGCCGCAGCGCACGGTCGGTACGCCAGTCTTTGGCCAGTTCCACCGCCGCGCGGGTCAGCTGGCCGCCGTGGGCCTCGAGCTTGGCTTCAAAGCGCTCGAACAGGGTGAAGGCATCGGCTGTGCCGCCGGCGAAACCGGCCAGTACCCGGTCCTTGTACAGGCGACGCACTTTGCGCGCATTGCCTTTCATAATGGTGTTTCCCATGGAGACCTGACCGTCGCCGCCAATGACGACCTTGCCATTTCGACGACAGGAGAGAATGGTGGTTCCGCGATACTGTTCCAAGAAGAGGCCCTCGGGTTGGGGAATCGATGCGCAAACCGCGCGCTGACAAACTAAGTGAGGTCGCCACTTACGGATTTCAACGCGTGCCCGCTAAAATGCGCGCTGGCTGAACCGGAGGTACCCATGCCGAATCTTCCCACGCGACGCTATTCCCTCGCGTTCGCGCTGATTATGTCGGGGCTGATGTCCCTGTTGATGTCCGGGATCATCACCCTGGTCAACACCGGGATGGATGTGGGCTTTTTCCTGCGCTGGATGCGCGCCTGGGCGGTGGCGTGGGTCGTGGCATTCCCGCTGGTATCGGTGATCGCGCCATTGTCCCATCGACTGGCGCGCAAACTGGTGGGTCAGCCGGGAGAGGACTAACGCTTGGCGGGGCGCTTGAGGACCAGCGGCATCAGGCTGTGTTCCGCCAGAATCTGGCGCGCCTTCGCCACACTGGAGCGGCTGGTATAGGGGCCGACCAACACCCGATGCCAGGTTCCACGGGCATCGGTCGCCTGCTCGACGCTGACATCCAGGTTGGCGAGTACCAACTGCGCCCGCAGGCGATCGGCCTCGGCGGCCTCACGAAATGATGCGGCCTGCAGGATAAACACGGTGGGGGACTCTACGGCGACCGGTTGTGGCGCCGCTTCTTCCTCCGAGGTGCCGGCCTGGCTGGACGCCCGACGTTCCAGCTGGCGGGTCTTGGGTTCGGGGACCGAGACTTCGTTTTCCTGCAGCAGGGTATAGAAGTCGAACTTGGGCCCCGCCTTGTCTTCCGCTTTGGCTGGCGCCTCGACACCCGCAACACTGCGGGCTTTAACGCCTTCCTGCTGCAGGCTGTTCATAAACACCATGAACACGGCAAAGCCACCGACAAAATTACCCAGTACAAACCAGACCCAGGCGGGACGACCCGCGGAACTGCTGCGGCGGCTGGCATTGCGACGGCTCATTCTGTCGATATCCTCAATCAAGACTCTGAAGTTGTTGTTCTTTGTGCCTGGCGACTGGTTTTCCGCCAAGCGATCGACGGAGATTGTAACGCTAATCCCGCCCCGGTGGGCAGCGCAGGGGCCGGCTCAGGACAATTCCTGCGCGTCCATATCCACCGCCCAGCGGACCCGCCGATTGCGCGAGCCTTCTGCCCACTGGCAGAAACGACTCAACACCGACTGCAGAACACTGCGCCTGTCTGCCGTAATCTGGACATAGAAGCGGAAGCGACCGGATTTCCGCTCCAGCAATGCCGGCACCGGCCCCAGGTACTGTAGCGACGGTGAACTCGGAGCCAGCGCTTCCATTTGCTGCCGCGCGTCCTGCAGGAAAGCTTCGGCCCAGCGCGCTTCCTCACATTCCGCACGCACCAGCGCCATCGCCCTTAGCGGGGGCAGGCCGGCGGTTTGGCGCTCCTGCAACAGCTGTCGGGCAAAGGCGCCATAACCCCGATTGAGCAACAGTTGCAGCAGCGGGTGTTCAGGAAAACGGCTCTGCACCAGTACACGGCCCGCGAGGTCACCGCGACCGGCTCGGCCGGCAACCTGCTCCAGCAATTGCCCGGTGCGCTCGGGCGCGCGGAAGTCGGCACTGAACAAACCCCCATCGGCATCCTGAATCACCACCAACGTGACCTTTGGCAGGTGATGCCCCTTGGCCAGCATCTGTGTACCCAGCAACAGGCAGGGCTCGCCGGCCCGCGCCGGTGCCAGCAAGTTATCCACAGCCTGTTTGCTGGTGGTGGTATCCCGGTCGACGCGAATCACCGGAAACGACGAGAAGCGCTGGGCCAGCAGACCCTCGCTGCGCTCGGTACCGCCGCCCAGGGCACTGAGGGAACGGCTGTGACATTGCGGGCAGCTGTCGAGCAGAGGACGACGATAATCACAGTGGTGGCAGCGCAACTGACGCTGGGCACGGTGCAGGGTGAGCTTGCTGGCGCAGTGCGGGCAGTCCGCCAGCCAGCCGCAATCATCACAGGTGAGCGCCGGCGCGAAACCGCGTCGGTTGATAAACACCAGCACCTGTTCACCGCGCTGTAGTGTCTCGCCAATATGGCGCAATACCTGCGGCGCGAACCCTTCCTCCAACTGCTGCCCCAACGTCGGCACCAGGTGAATTTGCGGCGGCTGCGCGCCGCCCGCACGCTGCTTCAGACGCAGGTGCTGATAGCGACCGCTGAGGGCATTGTGCAGGCTTTCCAGGGACGGCGTGGCGGATCCCAGCAGTGCCGGCACATCGGCATCGCGCGCCAGCACCACGGCCAGATCGCGCGCCGAATAACGCACGCCATCCTGCTGTTTGAAAGAGCCATCGTGCTCTTCATCGACGAGTACCACCCCCAGTCGCGGCAGCGGCGTAAGAATCGCGGAGCGGGTACCAATAACAATATCTGCCTGGCCGCCGGCTGCGGACAGCCAGGCCTGCGCACGCTCGCCTTCGGCGAGGCCGGAGTGCAGCGCGGCAATGTTGTGATCGGGAAAGCGCGCCGCAATACGACGCAAGGTTTGCGGAGTAAGGCCAATTTCCGGTACCAGCAGCAAGGCCTGCCTACCGGCGTCGAGTGCCCGCTGCATGAGACGCAGATAGACCTCGGTCTTGCCGCTGCCGGTGGTCCCCTCCAGCAATGCGCAGGAAAATCCCTCAGCGGGCACCGCATCCAATACCTGCTGTTGCTCTTCATTGAGCTGCGGCGCGGCCTGCACCTCCGCCACCGAAATGGCCGGCGGCAGGGTCGGCCCCGGCTCCCAAACCACCAGGCCCCGCTCCTGCAGTGCACGCACCGTGGGCGTATTGTGTCCGAGTGCGCGCAACTGGCTGCGCCCGACCCGGTCGCGCTGCAATAGCAGCTGCAGCAGTGCCTGCTGCTTGGGGGCACGAGCGAGCGCGGTTTCCGGCAAGCCTTTGCCTTCGGTGGTGAGCTGCAGCCACTGTTCGGCCCAGTGATCCGCCGGCTTGCCTTTGCGCAATGCGACGGGCAGTGCGGCCGCATACAGCTCTCCCGGTGGCGCCTGGTAATAGTGCGCGGCCCAGGCAAGAAAGCGCCGATAACGCGCGTCAAACAAGGGCTCTCGATCAATTTGTTCGTGGACGGGCTTCAGCGCGGCAAGCGGGCTCTCATGCACGACTTCCACCAGCACGCCGACCAGCTTGCGCGGACCAAACGGCACCCAGAAGCGCTGGCCAGGCTGAAATTCAGCCGGGTCGGCATCCTGCAGCGGAAGATAGTCAAACAATCGGCGCAGGGGCACGGGCACCGCCATCCGCAGGATGACCTCCGCCGCCTGACCCACCTGTTCTACCTGCGCCTGTTGCACGACTGCTTCCTTCACACGCGTCTGATCAAACGCGCTAGTCTAACGGCTACCCCGCATTCAGCACAGGGTGGGCATACTTGATCCCCCGCGTCACATTGCGGATACTCGCTCGGCACCTGTAACGAGTGATTTGGCACGCAATGACCATTACCGAATTTATCGAGGATGATATCCGCTCGGCCTTGGCCGAGGGTCGCAGCCTGCCGTACAAGCTCACACTCGGTGCCATGTCCGACTACTACAAAGTCAGCCTCACCCCGGTGCGCGGTGCGATCGAGGAGCTGGTGCAGGAAGGCCTGGTGATCCGCAAGGACAATGGCCGGCTGGAACTGACCAGCGAGCCCAGCAAGGCGCGGCGCGGCCGTCGGCGTGCACCCGCCATGCCGGACCCATCCCAGGAACTGGACGAACAGATTCGCAAAGATGTGGTGCGCCGCAGTCTCGCCCAGGACGAGGATTACCTGCGCGAGCAGGCCACTGCAGAAAAGTACGGTGTCGGCCGCACACTGGTTCGCCAGGTGTTTTCGCGACTCGCGGGCGCCGGCTTGCTGGAACATATCCCCCGTTGCGGCTGGCGTGTGCGCCCGTTCAATGAAGAAGACATGCTGAATTATCTCGACGTGCGCGAGATGATCGAACTGCGTGCCCTCGATCTGGCCCGCCCGCACTTTGATGATGATGAGCTGCGGGAAATGCTCGAGGCCAATCGTCCGGAACATGGCCGCCTGGGAGCCAAGCTCGATTTCGATATGCACGACTATTGGATCAGCCGTTGCGGTAACCGCTATATCCAGGAGTTTATCGAGCGCTACAGCCCTTACTTCAACACCCTGTTCAATTACGCGGTCAATGATGAGGACATCAAACGGGAAATGTCGCAGGAGCACTGCGATATTCTCGAGCGCCTGATCGAACACGACTGGAAGGGCGCGCGCAAGGCGCTGTCGAAACATATCCGCGACCAGCGCGAAGCGGTCACGCGGATGATCAGCTACCTGCAGGGCAACTGACCAACCTCACGGCTCCCTGACAATCCCGTGGGCATAGGGATCTTCCGGCTCCAGCACCAGTTTCGATTCCGCACTGACGTAGGCCTGACCGGTAATGGTCGGCAACACGCCGTCCGCGTGCGGTTGTACCGTCCCCTCAAAAATACTGCCGACAATGCTTTCCTGTCGCCACAGCTGGCCCGCGGCCAGTTTGCCATCGTCATACAGGCACGCCATCTTGGCACTGGTGCCGGTCCCGCACGGGGAGCGGTCGTAGGCGCTGCCGGGACACAGGACGAAGTTGCGGCTGTCGGCGGTATCGGGGTCGGACGGTGCGGCAAACAACTCAATATGGTCCACCTCGGCCCCGTCTTTTCCGGTGATGCCCGCCGCCACCAGCGCCGTGCGAATGCGCTCGGCAAACGCGGTCAGGGCGGGCGCATTCTCCAGTTGCAGTGACTGGCCGTGGTCACTGCACAGGAAAAACCAGTTGCCACCCCAGGCGACGTCACCGTGCAGCTGCCCGTGACCGGGCACATCCACCGCCACCTGCGAGTGCCAGCGATAACTGGGCACGTTGTCCACACTCACCCGGTGGTTGTTGTGCAGGGTGAACGTCACTTCCCCCACCGGCGTTTCCAGCCGGTGGCTACCCGGCTGAATGCGTCCCATACGCGCCAGGGTCACGGCGAGCCCGATGGTGCCGTGGCCACACATACCGAGATAACCGACGTTATTGAAGAAGATCACTCCGGCTGCGCAATCGGGGTTTTGCGGCGCACACAGGAGCGCACCCACCCAGACATCGGAACCCCGCGGCTCGAGCACCATCGCCGCACGCAGATGATCGAACTCGTCGCGAAAACGCGCCAGCCGCTCTGCCATGGAGCCGTCTCCCAGCTCCGGGCCGCCACTGACAATGACCCGTGTCGGCTCTCCACCGGTATGGCTGTCGATGACTTCAATCGTGCGCATAATCTCCTCCATGGCGACCTATCCTGACAGCCACAACGGCTGCCGGATAGTGCAATGCGGTCCTTTTGTTTACGCGGTTTCCAGCTTGATCGTCGGGCGGGTAGCAATCGCCTGGCGAATCATTTGCAGAACTTCCTCGCGCTCCTCCCCGGTCACCGGCAAGCGCGGGTTGCGGCACAGCTCACTGCCATAGCCACATTCCTGAACTGCCATTTTGATGTACTGCACCAGCTTGGGCTTGGTATCCAGGTGCAACAGCGGGGTGTACCAGCGATAGACTTCCCGCGCGCGGGCATAGTCACCGGCCATCGCCAGATCCCACAGCAGGCGGTTCTCCTGCGGGAAGGCATTGACCAGTCCGGAAATCCAGCCATGCGCACCGAGCGCGACACTCTCCAGTGCCAGATCATCCACACCGCAGAACAGGATCAGTTCATCACCGATCAGGTTGGCGATATCAGTCAGGCGACGGGGATCGTCGGACGATTCTTTCACCGCGACAATATTCGGCACCTTGGCCAGTTCCGCCACTGCTTCAGCGGTGACATCGACGCCGTAACAAGCCGGATTGTTATAGATCATCACCGGCAGGTCGGTGCTTTCCGCCACCGCACGGATATGCGCAACGACTTCTTCCATATCTGCCTTGTAGGACATGGGCGGCAACACCATCAGGCCATCCACGCCCGCCTCTTTGGCGGCCCGCGCAAAGGCACACGCCTGAGTGGTGGTGTACTCGGCCACCCCGGTGAGCACCGGTACACGACCATTCACCTGTTTCACGCTGGCTTCCAGCACCGCAATCTTTTCATTAAAGCTGAGAGAGCAGTTCTCCCCAACCGTACCGAGCATTACGAATCCGTGCACGCCCGCCTCCAGAAGAATTTCCAGATGGTCCACGGTGGCTGGCAGGTTCAGGCTCTCGTCCGGGTGGAATTGGGTGGTGGTGGCGGGAAATACGCCTTGCCAGTTAACTTGCATCTCACAGTCCTCAGTTAGATGTTCTTTCACCATCACGTACTAACACGCTCACTTAGCGCGTCATTCCGCTTTTCATCATTTTGTTATTGTGTACAATAAATAAATATTCCAAAGCCTGTCAACACCCAATCGTCATTCGCGAACAACTGGCAGGAATGACACCGGCAACCCAACAACCATTGTGAGGGCACATTCATGAATACCGCCACGCGCTACGCCGATCACCTCAACATCCTGGGTCAGAGAATGGAGTCCGCACTGGCCGCCTGCGGCTTTGACGCGGTATTGATAGATGCCGGCTCGCCGCTCACCGCCTTCCGAGACGATAACACCTACCCGTTCCGCGCCAACCCACATTTCAAGCACTGGCTTCCCCTGACCAGTCACCCTAGTTCTGTGCTGGAGATTCGCCCCGGCACGCGTCCTCGGCTGTACTACTTCCAGCCCAAGGATTACTGGCACCAGCCACCGGCAGCGCCCGCCGGTGACTGGGTGGCACACTTCGAGATCGAGGTAGTCACCGATCTGGAACAACTGCGGGATTGGCTGGCACGCGCACCGGCGCGCAGTGCCTGGATCGGTGAACCTGCGGCATACCGCCCAGCGCTGCCGAACAGTCACTGCAATCCAACCAACCTGTTGTCGCTGCTCGAATACCAACGCGCCTACAAGACCGACTATGAAATCCAGTGCATGGCACAAGCCAACCGGATCGCAGCCCGGGGCCACATTGCCGCCGGCCAGGCTTTTCACGGAGGAGCCAGCGAACTGGAAATTCACCAGGCGTATGTGGCTGCCGCAGGTGTGCAGGAACAGGAGCTGCCGTACTTCAATATTGTGGCCATGAATGCACACAGCTCGATCCTGCACTATCACGGCACCGACCGTCAGGTGACCGACCAGGTCCACTCGCTGGTCATCGATGCCGGTGCGCAGTTCAACGGATATGCCAGCGATATCACCCGCTCCCATGCACGCACGGCAGGGCTTTACAGCGAACTACTTGGGGAAGTCGACCGGATACAACAGCGGCTCGTCGAGGAAATTCGGATTGGCCAACCATTTGCGGACCTGCACTGGCGCGCGCACCACTACATCGGTGAAATCCTGCAGCAGTTTGACCTGGTGCGTATGGACCCGAGCGACATGGTCGCCCGTGGGGTCACCAATAAATTCTTTCCCTGCGGACTGGGGCACTTTATCGGCTTGCAGGTGCACGACGTGGGCGGCTACCTGAAAAATCCGAACGGAGAGACCTACGAACGCGATCCCGCAGCGCCCTTCCTGCGCATGGTGCGCAATATCGAGGCACGCATGGCGCTCACGGTAGAGCCGGGTATTTACTTCGCCGATGTGCTGATGGACGAACTCCAGGCCGACTCCGCCAGCGCACTGGTGAACTGGCCGTTACTCGAACAGTTGCGCCCCTGTGGCGGCGTACGGGTGGAAGACTGCGTCATCGTGCATGCGGACAGCCACGGTACCCGCATTGAAAACCAGAGTCGGGATGCCTTCGCACAATTGTCATCCTGACGCACTGGCAGTAGGCCGCGCGCCATACCTGCGGTATAACAGAGGGGAAGGGGTAAACACATGTCAGACCGTTCCGACAACTTGCAATCCGTCGACACACTCGTGGTCGGCGCCGGGATTATTGGTACTGCCATTGCGTCGCAATTGCAGTCCGAGGGGCATCAGGTCACGCTGCTCGATCGCGAGGGCCCGGAGCTCAGCTGCTCCTCCGGCAACTGCGGCCATTTTGCCACCGATATTGTGCTGCCGCTGGCCAACTGGCGCACGCTGATGGCCCTGCCGCGCCTGATGACGGACCCGCTCGGCCCCCTCGCACTGCGCTGGCAATACCTGCCGAAATTAATGCCGTGGCTGCTGCGCTTTGCCTGGGCGGCCATGCCGCACAACTGCAACCATACGACCAGGGTATTGAGGGAACTGAACGGCCGCTCGCTGGAAAGTTATGACCGACTGCTGGCACGCACCGGCCTGCAAGCGCTGATGCAAAAACGCGGTGCGCTTACCCTGTTCCAGACTGAGCGCAAACGCAATGCCGAGCGCGCCCTGATCCCGCTGCTCCGCGACTACGGAATCAATCTACAGGAACTCGATGCCGCGGAAGTGGCCGAGCTGGAGCCCGCGCTGAATACGGGTATTGCCGGCGCACACTATTATCCCGATACCGCACATACTGCCGATCCACTCGCGTTGGTAAAAGGCCTGAGCGAAGACTGCGGCAATAACGGCGGCAACATTGTGCGGGATGAAGTGCGTGAAATTCGCCCGCTGGACAATGGCGAATTCTTGGTACAGCTTTCCGACAGATGCCTGCAGGTACGCCGCTTGGTGCTGGCCACCGGTGCCTGGAGCAAACAGTTCGCCGCGCAACTGGGGCACCGCGTTCCCCTGGAAAGCGAACGCGGTTATCACCTGATGCTCGCCGACCCCAATGTGCAATTGCATCGCCCCGCGACCCTTGCCGAACGCTCCTATGTGCTGACCCCCATGGACGACGGGTTGCGACTCGCCGGCACCGTGGAACTGGCCAGCCTCGATGCAGCGCCGGACTACCGCCGCGCTGATATATTGCTGGGCCATGCCCGCGAACTGTTCCCGAACCTCGAAAGCCGGGAACAAATTCGCTGGATGGGCCGCCGACCATCGCTGCCGGATTCGCTCCCGGTGGTTGGGCAGGATCCCCACCATGCAAACATCTTCTATGCGTTTGGCCACCAACACCTGGGGTTAACACAGGCCGCGGTTACCGCAGAAATTATTGCGGACCTGATCGCCCAACGGAAAACAGCGTTCGATATTGCACCGTTGTCGATTTCACGGTTTTAGCAGGTCTGCGCTGGCCGGCATTCTTAGAACAAACAAAAGGGAAACGATGAGCCTCAATCTCAAGGAAGTAGATGGCGTACCAATTGAAGCAATCCACCTGGCAACCTGCCATTGCGGCGCAGTTGAAATTGAACTGAATTTACCCGACGGACTGGTAGATGTGCGACGCTGCGACTGTTCCCTGTGTCGCCGAAGAGGCGCTATTGTTGCGTCCGTCCCACTCAATGGCATCCATATCCGTAAGGGTCAGGAGCATCTCCAGCTTTACCAGTTCAATACCCAAACGGCCAAACACTATTTTTGCCGGCGTTGCGGTATCTATACACACCACCAACGCCGGTCGAATCCAGAGCAGTATGGTTTTAACGTCGCCTGCCTGAGCGGTATCAACCCGCTCAAGCTAAAAGATGTTCCCACCTATGACGGCGTCAGTCATCCTGCGGATCGATAGCTGAACGGAACACCTGATTGACAGTTTGCGCCGGCAACGCCTGATACCAGCGAGATTTACAGTTCGATCAGGTCTCGAGAAGATCTCGTGAGTCGCTCTGCACCCGTCGCGGCCACCAACACATCATCCTCAATCCTGACGCCACCCCAACCGGGCTGGTAAATGCCAGGCTCTACCGTCACCACCTGGTTCTCCTGCAGGATCGTCGTGCTGTTCTCTGCCAGGTAGGGTTTTTCATGCAGTTCGAGTCCGATGGCATGACCCAGGCCTTCACCCATCCACCGGGCAAATGGACTGGCCCGTAAAAAATCGGCGACGACGCGCGCCGGTTCGCTGCAGGGCACGCCCGCGCGCACCGCATCAATGCCCAGCTGCTGCGCTTCGCGCACTGTCTGGTACACCGCTCGCTGGCGCGCGTCCGCACGCCCCATGACCACAGTGCGCGTCATGTCGGATCGGTAGCCTTCCACCACTGCACCGAAATCCACTTTTACCAAATCGCCGTTCTCGATCACCTTATCGCTCGGTTGGCCGTGCGGACGACAGCTACGCTCGCCGGAAACCAAAATCGTAGGGAAGGCGACACCTTCCGAGCCGAGGTCGAGCAGGGCGATTTCCAGTGCCTGCGCCGCCGCCCGCTCGGTCATGCCCACAGCCAGGCAGCCCAGCAGGCGATCCCAGGCGCCATCGGCGATGCGGGCAGCGTGACGCAGCTGGTGAATTTCACGCTCTGTCTTACACTCGCGCACTTGCTCTACCAGCCTGGTAACCGGCACTAATGCAAACATAGAGAGATCACGGTCCAGCTCCTGCCACAGGCTGAATGGAATCCGATCCTGTTCGAACGCCAGCGTTTTTACAGCGCATGCCCCCAGCAATCGCGCTACTGTCTGCCCCAGCCGCTCTTTCGCCCGATCTCGTTCCACCACCGTAAACGTCGGGCATTCTTCCTGTGCCTGGTCGACAAAACGATAGTCGGTAATCAACCATCGTTCGGTACGCGTCAGCAGTAACGCAGCAACCCCATTCTCCTGACTACTGAATCCACTCAGATAGCGGATATTTGCGGTGGCCGAAACCAGCATCGCATCGAAACCGTCAAATCGCTGAATGATTTTGCTGAGCGCACTCATGTATGGGAGCCCTCCATTTTTTTCGCGAGAAATTGATTAAACAACAGTAATCCCAGTGCCGACACCAAACCGACCATGGCGAACAAACCCCACATCCATTCCGGCCGCCCCATGTCTTTTGCCAGATCCTGATAGGCCCACCCGGACAGGATTCCGGCGAGTAAAAAGCCTAGTGCCATCGACAGAAAGTAGTAACCCATATACAGCGCAGCTTGCGCTTTCGGCATGACCGCAGCGATATATTCCTGGCTCTTGGGGGACGCCACCATTTCGCCGATGGAGAACAACACCACTGCCGCAATCATTCCCAGGGCACCCCAGACCGCAAGAAAACCGGTCAGCAGGAAACTGCTACTGATCAGCAGGGTACCCACCACCAGCACCGGCACAATCGGCAGCCGCAAAATGGTCCGGCTGACCAGAATTTGAAACAGCAGGATGCTGCCGAAGTTGAACGCCGTAATAAATTCCGGGCCTATCTGGCCATTACTGCCGGTTACCGCATTGCCAATGACGGGCCAATGCACCTGCAACCAGTCCGCCAGGGGGCGGGTATCGACAAAATCGCGAATATACAGGGGCAGGGTGATAAACAGCTGGTTGTACATGGCCCAGAACCCCGCCATTAACAACAGGTAGACAACGAACGGGCCATTACTCAGTACCTGTACAATTTCGCGGGCAATATTGGGTTTGGTCCCGACCGTTTTTTGCACCGGCTCGCGGAAGCCCAGTAACAAAAAGAAATTTACTGCAATCCATGCCGCCGCCATGGCGAAGACCAGATCCCAGCTCACGGCGCGTACAACACCGGCAATGACCGGGCCGAGGAACCCGCCAATATTGACCATGGTGTAGAAAATACCGAAGCCAAGGCCGCGGTTACTGTCATCGGTCGTGCGGCTGACGGTACCCACGACCAATGGCTTGAAGATCGCCGCCCCCACCGCCACAGCGATAAACACACCGAAAAATGGCCAGAAGGATTTAACCTGCCCCAGCAGGTAATACGCCGGCGTCATGATCAGGAAAGCAATAAAGAACATGCGCCGGTAGCCAAAGCGGTCCCCCAGTGCACCGGTAAAAACCGGTAGCAGATACAGCAGAAATGGCACGATGCCCTGTAACAGGCCCCGCTGTTGTTCACTGTATCCAAGCCCGCCCTCCGCCAGTGGCAAGGTGAAATAGAGGGAAGACAGCGTGAAAAACCCGTACCAGGCCAGCCGCTCAAAAATTTCCATGGCATTGGCCACATAAAAGGTGCGCCCAAACGCACTGCGGGTATCACCGGGAATTTCTTCTGGCAGTGCGACACTCGTCGTCATCTTATTCGGCCTCAGCGTTTTTCTTATCGGTGCAAACTACCGCAATATTACTTTGCGTACAATATTAAACAAATCGATCCACAATCCTCGTCGCACTAAAAAATCGATCAGAGACCAAAAACTGGCGCCAAATCACACGCGCAAACGCACCATGGACTTTTCAACTCTATTTTTTAGAGTACTCTATTTATGGATACCCCATCTATTCGAAGGAACGATCATGACCGATGTGGAACAGATCAAGCAGGACCTGGATTTTGTCAGTAACGCCGTGCGCGGCGACAGCGCGGGCAACGGCATCCCGCAGTTATATTTTTTATGGGCGATTCTGATCGCCATCGGCTTCAGCCTGCCGGATTTCGCCCCCGCTGCAGCCGGCCTGTACTGGCTCTGCGCCGGCATCGGTGGCGGTCTGTTCAGCTGGTGGTTTGCCGAGCGGCGCACACGCCGGCAGGGCATCAACAACAGTCCCCTCGGTCGCCGCTATGGCGCCCACTGGCTGGTGACCGGCATTGCCCTGTTGCTGTGTTTCTTGCCGCTGGTGACCGGACGGATGCCAGCGGCAATCGGGGCCACCAATTTTCTGCTGGTAACAGGGCTCGCCTATAGCCTCGCTGGCGTGCATCTGGAAAAGCCCATGTTGGCCAGCGGCATCGTGATGCTCGGCGGTTACGCCGTGATGCAATTGCTGACGCCGCCCTACGCCTGGACCCTGACCGGACTGATCACCGGAATATCGCTCGCCATTGCCGGCATTGCACAACTGCGCGCGGAGCGACGGGAGGCAGCGTGAAAGCACTCAACGCACTGGATCCTCTGTTCGAACATCGGGTGAGGCTGGGCATCTGCGTGCTGCTGGCCCGCGATGGCGAAATCAGCTTTTCCCGCTTCAAGGAACA
Organism: Microbulbifer sp. ABF4_148; assembly: GCF_056158985.1. NCBI lineage: Bacteria > Pseudomonadati > Pseudomonadota > Gammaproteobacteria > Cellvibrionales > Microbulbiferaceae > Microbulbifer > Microbulbifer sp. ABF4_148. Next base: position 760,531 of record NZ_JBSWUI010000001.1, on the reverse strand, counting down.
GCTGGAAGTGACCGACGGCAACCTCGGCGCGCAGTTACGCAAACTGGAGGACAGTGGCTATGTCGATCTGAAGCGCGACTTCGTCGGTCGCAAGCCAGTCACCTGGTATCGCCTGACCAGCACAGGACGCGGGGCGCTGGACAACCACCTCGCCGGTCTGCGCGCACTCATCGATGGCACTGATTGAACGTGTACGGGAGTCAGGCCAAGACCGCCCACAAAAAAGCCCCACCGAGTGGTGGGGCTAATGCACTACAACCGCATTGGGTAAAATCGCTTACTGCAGGTTAACCAGCAAACTGGTGCCGCTGAAATCAGGATTGCCCACCAGGCTGATGTAGTACCAACCGGAACTGGGATTGTTCACCGAGATCGATTCACTATTGCCTGCGTTCGCAGAGACCTGGTCATAGTCGCTGGCGGTCGCCCAGTTCGCATCGTTGACATACAGCTCGGCGTTGCCGCTGCCATTGCCCGTTTGGACCTGCAGGCTCTGGGTGCCCGCGGGCACGTACACATAGGTGTACACGATACTGTCAGATGCAGCGATACAAGTCGGCGTATCCACTGTGACCTCACCATAGTCGAGTGGACTACTGCTGGCACAGGCATCGGGCACGCTGCCACTACCCGTATTTTCGGTAAAGCTCGCGGTCAGGGTCACATCGCTGAAGGCATTGTAGGCTTTCAAACGCACATACCAGGTGCCCGCCTGCGGCGCGGGGACGCTACAGCTTTCACTGTTGCCACCCACGTAAGGACGACAGTCATAATCACTGTCCGTTGGGGCACTGCCATGCTTCACGTATAAGTCTGCATCCCCACTACCGCCGCTAATCGCGACATTCAGGTCAGTAGCGCCCGCCGGTACCGCCAGTGTGTAAATGACGTCATCACCTTCAGTCGTAACGGCCACACCGGTAACCGCAACACCATTGGTTAAGGTATTGTCGCCGGGATCGGTACCGCCACCATCCGTATCGAAACTCATCGACAAACTGACATCGGCATAGGCATTGTAGGCCACTACGCGGACATACCAGGTCCCCTCCTGCGGCGCAGCAATATTGCAGCTCTCGCTGTTGCCCGTCTGATAGGGACGACAATCGTAGGTAGAGTCCGTTGGCGCGGCACCGTAGCGCAGGTACAGGTCGGCATCACCACTGCCGCCACTGAGGGAAACCGCCAGATTGCTCGCGCCCTGAGGCACTTCGAAAGTGAATTCCAGCGCATCACCGTCAGCAGCGACACTCAGGCCAGAGGCAGGGACACCATTTTCCAGCACAACGGGATCGGTACCACCGCCATTATCTCCCCCGCCGTTGTCACCCCCACCATTGTCTCCGCCGCCGTTGTCCCCACCACCGTCGACCGTGCTCTCGACGGTCAGCAACCAGTTGCGCCATTCGGTATCGTAGCTGGTGCCGATATTATTGAGGTAATTCAGGTAAGCGTCGTAATCGCCCGCGCGCAACAGCGCCAGGATTTGCTGTACGTCACTGTTGCGACGCTCAAACATAAACCGCACGGCCAGGTAGCCCCAGCGATACACCCGATCCTGCCCGCTACTGTAGGTATTGGCGAACACTTCGCTCAGGTTCAACGACTGCGTACGGGCCAGCGTAATGGCCGCATCGTTGTCGTCTTTCAGGGAAATATATTCGGCGAGCCCCTCGATCCACCAGACCGTCTTGTGGCTACCGGTCCGCGCATCGCCGAAGTCACCTTTCAGGTTGTAACGGCCATCCAGGTAGTGCACGTATTCATGGGTGAGGTTCCACACATGAAATTCCGGGCGCAACCAGTCGGCCTCGTGCGCAATAAAGCGTGCCTGGTTAGCCGGGTCTGCCGGGTTACCCTCCAAGTACATACCGCCATTGTTGGTATCAATACCGTAAAAAATTGAGGCGTATGTGTTGTAGTTATCCCAGTCATCGAACACCACCACTTCCAGGTCTTCGTTGAAATCGTCGGCGACCGGATTGAAGTTGGTACCGAGGCGCTGATGGAAATATACCTCCTGGGCAGACAGGTCGTCACAGGACTGCACCATCTGCGTATTGGTCATATCCTGCGCGCGGATTTTCAGGCTGGCACTACAGGTATGGTTGTTCACCAGCACCTGGTCTTCGAGCCCATCGGACCAGCCACAGATACCAAAGTCGGCACAATCACCGTAGTAGTCGACACCATTGGCAGCAATCAACCAGACACTTGCCCCGGTACCATTGACGCTATAGCGGTCGAGTATCGCCTGTACTTCGCTCTTGACCACTGAGTGAACCGGCGCGTTGCTGTACTGGAGAAAACGCGCCAACTCACGGGCAGCATTTTCCTGCATAAACAATGCATCACCGGCAAGCATCCAGTCAGATCGTGCGAATGCACCAAGCCGGTAGATCAGGTCATAGTCGCTGCTGGCGGCATCGACAAAATCCTGCTGGTAGTGCCCGCGAAACAGCACGGTAAAAATGCCATTGACCGAGCTGCGCATATTGAATGAAGCGGCGTAGCTCGCGTCCCAGCGACTTAGCCATTCTCGAATCACCGGCAGGTACCGCGCCTGCTCCTCGGCACTGTCCATTAATACAATGGCATCCTGGATCGCACTGCCGTGACTGTCCGAGTTTGCGTAAAAGTCGGCATTGCCGACAAACGCATCCAGTGCAGCAACCACCGCATTTTGCACCTCACCGGCAAACGGGCCCACGTCATTCGGGTAGTAGTATTCGATGTAGTAGCCAGTGCGCAGAAAATAAAACAGATTGTTAATACTGCTGTCGCCATCGGCTGCAAGATAAGTCGATGCCATCTGCTGCGCTGCATTGGCAACACTCACCATTTTGGCGTTCTGAAAAGCAGCAAAGCTGGTGGCGTTGCCATCGTAGAGGTCATTGATACAGCTACCGGGCGACTGCAGGATATGATCGACCAGCGCCTGACCGGAATAATTCGCGTACCCACTGACATCACAGGTGGTGGACATTGGCGTTGCCAGCGCCTGCATCGGCTGGGCGGTTTGGATTTCCTGCAACGCATCGTACTTGGGCTCGACCGGAGCCTGTATCAATTGCGGTGTGGAATCCGGGCGCTGTACAGCAATCGGCCCCTCGGCGGAGGCCGCCAGCGACAAGCAGCTGAATAGCAGCGCCGCGGCAGCCACAAGGATTGGCTTATGTTGGTTTTTCATTATTGGTCTCTGAATGTGGAGCTAGGTAAAGTGGAATCCGCTACCCCGCAGACACAGCAGCCGGGGGCGCGACCCGGCAAGAAGCGACTGGCCAACCTCCACGTTCTTGCATTGCATGCAATATAAATATTTTTGAGTGCAATAAAATATTTATCAGAGGACCTGCATCACAGATTCCTGTATTCGCAGGCGCCTAACCGCCATCTGCGTACCTTTTTGCGCCATTCAGGGGAGAAGCGGGGTGCGACTTAGACCTACAACCTCGACACTGGCCATACTGCCCGGCCGGCAGCCTAACCAGGCACATTGATGGCCAGGGAGACAGGACGCCGGGTCTATCGGCAAATCAATGTCGACCAGGCAGTCTCTGGACGCGTGCCACCGAAACCCTGCCCCGGGAGGCCCATCGACCGCCCGGACGCGCCGCCATTGTCCATACTGATTAAGCAGCGGCAGGCCCATAATCGCTTGCGTTCCCGGTGGGTTTTGGTAGTATGCGCCGACTTTTTAACCGGCCCTGTCGGGCCAGCCTAAACCAAAGACGACTCTGTGCTTGGCGATGACCAAGTGGCAGTTTCGAAACGAGGCCATCATGAAAGCTGATATCCATCCGAATTACGTCGACGTCACTGCAACCTGTTCCTGCGGTAACGTTATCCAGACCCGCTCCACCCTGGGCAAGGACCTGAGCCTGGACGTTTGCTCCCAGTGCCACCCGTTCTACACCGGCAAGCAGAAGCAAGCGACCACTGGTGGACGCGTCGACCGCTTCAAGAAGCGTTTCGGCAGCCGCATCGGCAAGTAAGCCGGCGCAGCGCACCGCCCATGAAAGCGGTCAAAAAGGCACCCTGGAGTCTCCTCGGTGCCTTTTTTTGTGCCCTGCTGTTTGGCGTCGAATCCCATGCCGATTGCGTGCTGGGCGCCGCCGACGAAGTCGTGGCACTCAAACGGGTACAGGACGGTGACAGCCTGCTACTGAGGGATGGCCGCCGGGTGCGCCTGATCGGCGTCAATACACCGGAGATGGCCCGCGACGGGCGTCCCGCCGAACCACTGGCCCGCCGCGCCAAGGAATTCACCGAGCGCTTCCTCGCCGGCGGCGACGTGGAGCTGGTGTACGACCGTGATCGTCGCGACCGCTTCGGGCGCGTGCTGGCCCATGTCTATAACCATCGTGGTGATAGTCTCGAGTCCGCGCTGTTGTCAGCCGGACTCGCCTTCCACATCGCCGTCGCCCCCAATCTCAAACTGGCCGAATGCCTGTCGAGCCGCGAATACGAGGCCCGACGCCGCGGCCGTGGCGTTTGGGCACCGGGGATCTGGCCGGTGACCATGGCGGCCGATGTACAACCGGGGGATGCGGGCTTCGTGCTGTTGCGCGGTACGGTACGCAAGGTCGACCGCAACCGGTTCCTGTGGCTCGAACTCGATGGCCCGGTCGCCCTGCGACTCGGTCCAGGCGGGGATTATGGCCACTTCCGGCGGCGCTATTGGAAAGGGGCCGAAATAGAAGTAAAGGGATGGCTGGTGGACCGCGGAGCGAAATACTCATCTCGATTTCCACGCCATAAGCGTTTTTTTATTGCTGTGGACTCCCCATCCATTCTTGAAATTAGTACAAAATAACTCTCGCTAATCCTTACGCACCTTGTGGCTATCAGCGCCTGTCGGTTATCCTTCGCGCCCCAACCAATATCGGCCCGAGTGGCACCTGCCAGCGGCCTCAACGAGTGTTTGCGAGAATGGAATGACAGACGCATTGCGCCAGGCGGCGTTGGACTACCACGCCCTGCCAAGCCCCGGGAAACTCTCGGTGGAACTCACAACCCCTGCCCAGACGCAGGAGGACCTGTCACTGGCGTACAGCCCCGGTGTGGCGGAGCCCGTGCGCGAAATCGCCAAAGATCCGGAGGCGGCCTACCGCTATACCGGCAAGGGCAACCTGGTAGCGGTTATTTCCAATGGCAGCGCCATCCTGGGCCTCGGCAATCTGGGCCCGCTGGCGTCCAAGCCGGTCATGGAAGGCAAGTCCCTGCTGTTCAAACGCTTTGCCGGCATCAATTCCGTCGACATCGAGGTAGACGCTGCCGGCCCGGAAGAATTTATCCAGACCGTGAGCGCCATTGCCAATACCTTTGGTGGTATCAACCTGGAGGACATCAAGGCACCGGAGTGCTTCCAGATCGAGGATGCCCTGATCAATCGCTGCCTGGTGCCGGTCTTCCACGACGATCAGCACGGTACCGCGATTGTGACTGTGGCGGCGATGCTGAACGCGCTGGATATCCAGGACAAGCGCATCGAGGACGTGCGTATCGTGTGCCTCGGTGCCGGTGCCGCGGCCACCGCCTGCTGCAAACTGCTGCTCGCTGCGGGTGCGCGCAAGGAACAGATCACCATGCTCGACAGCCGCGGCGTGATCCATGCCGGGCGCACCGACATTAACGCCTACAAGGGTGAATGGGCGCGGGATACGGAAATGCGCACCCTGGACGATGCCATCGACGGCGCTGATGTTTTCCTCGGCGTATCCGGCCCGGATTTGCTGTCGGCTGAGCAGCTGGCGATGATGGCGCCGCGCCCGGTGGTATTCGCCTGCTCCAACCCCAACCCGGAGATTGCCCCGGAACTGGCCCACAGCACGCGCGATGACCTGATTATGGCCACAGGACGATCTGACTACCCCAACCAGGTCAATAACGTACTGTGCTTCCCGTTTATCTTCCGCGGCGCACTGGACGTGCGCGCGGTGCGCATCAATGAGGAAATGAAGCTCGCGGCGATCGAGGCCATTCGCAAGATCGCCCACCTGCCGGTGCCCGACGAGGTACGCGCGGGCTATGGCGGTATCGAGCTGGAATTCGGCAAGGACTACATCCTGCCGAAGCCCACCGATCCGCGACTGCTGCCGGAGGTAGCTGGTGCGGTGGCACGGGCTGCGGTAGACAGCGGTGCGGCCCGTCTGCCCTACCCGGAGGACTATCCACTGGCACCGCTCTGAGTCACCGGGCACAGCCGGCCAGACGTCGGCTGGTCGCACAACGGAAGGGGCTGGCGCCGGTTGCCAGTCCCGACCTTGACCCTTCCTGCAGCCTCGCTACACTGGCCCTCTGATACCGACGCAGAGTTGTTCTTCCGCATGAGTCACGTCTACGTGCTGACTAACCAGCACAAAAAGTTCCTGAGCAAAAGCAACGAGTGGATTGATGGCCGCGAGGCCAACAAGTTGTTCCGCAGCGAACACAAGGATGTCGCCATCAACCAAATGTTCGAGGCCAACACACGCGACGTTAGCCTGCGCATCGAACTGCTCGAATGCGAGCTGGTCGGCAAAGGGCACCCGGGCATTCCCGAAGATGCACTGGGCGACCCGGAGATCGAACCCGGCGCGCCGGAAGAACTGCCGGGAGAATCTGCACCCGAGGTAAGCCCGGAGCCCGCCCCCGAAGCCAACCCTGAAACTGCACCGGAAGTCGCTCCGGATGTGGCGCCGGAGATCATCCCCGGCCAACCGGGCGACCAGAACCCCAGCTCAGAGAGCCCGGGCGAGGATAACAGCCTGTCCGGGTCCGCCGCCTGAGGGCATCCGGGCAGATGAGCCGCCCCTAGCCACCGTTGGCATGGCGGCTTGAGTTCCCCGCTCAGAGACCCCATATTCGCCAGACTATGTTTTGCCGTCGGCGCACCAAGGAGATTCGCGTGCCCAATCCCTACCTGGCCAGTCTGGCCGAGCCCTCTCAGCATGCACTGCTCAAGGGCATTCGCCGCGGGATCGAGAAAGAGAGCCTGCGTGTGGCCCCAGATGGCACCCTCGCGCTCACCGGCCACCCGCAAAAGCTGGGTTCGGCGCTAACCCATGAATACATCACCACAGACTTCTCCGAAGCCCTGCTGGAATTCATCACCCCGCCCTGTGCCTCACCGGAAGAGGCGCTGGAAACCCTCGAACGCATTCACCGGTTCACCTATAGCCAGATTGGCGAAGAGCGCCTGTGGGTAAACAGCATGCCGTGCCGACTCGGCGCCGATGAAGACATTCCGGTGGCCCGCTACGGCAGCTCCCACAGCGGCACCATGAAGACGATTTACCGGCTGGGTCTGGGGTTGCGCTATGGCCGCACCATGCAGACCATCGCCGGCATTCACTACAACTTCTCCCTGCCAGACACCTTCTGGCAATGGCTGCACGAAAAAGAGGAAAGTAGCGAGACGCTGAGCAGTTTCAAAACCCGCCGCTACTTCGACCTGATCCGGAACTTCCGCCGCTACTACTGGCTGCTGATCTACCTGTTCGGCGCGGCGCCAGCGGTGTGTGCGTCGTTTGTTGACGGACGCGAACACAAGTTGGTGCCGGTAGAAGGCGATGAACACAGCCTGCACGCGCCCAACGCGACTTCCCTGCGCATGGGAGACCTCGGCTACAACAGTGCTGCGCAGCAATCCCTGATCGTCTGCTACAACGATCTGCAGAGCTACCTGGCCACCCTGTGTGCCGCCATCTCCCGGCCCTATGCCGACTATCACTCGCTGGGTGTGCAGGACACCGATGGTGAATACCAGCAACTGTCCACCGGCCTGCTGCAAATCGAAAACGAGTTCTATTCGCCGATTCGACCAAAGAATCCGGCGCGCATGGGGGAAACCGCACTGTCGGCACTGGATCATCGCGGGGTCGAGTACATCGAGGTGCGCTGTCTCGACCTGAACCCGTTCGAACCGATGGGTATCGATGCCGCACAAATGCGTTTTCTCGACAGTTTCCTGCTGCATTGCCTGTTGAGCGACAGTCCGAAAACCGATGAACTCGATTACCGTGCAACCCAGGAAAACCAGTCGCGCATTGTGTACCGCGGCCGCGAGCCGGGCCTGACACTGGAATGCAACGGTGCCGAGCGACCGCTGACCGAATGGGCGGAGGAACTGCTCGACGGGATCGCGGACATGGCAGGCTTACTGGATAGCGCCTGGGACAGCACCGACTACGCAGAGGCGCTGGAACAGCAGCGCAATAAAGTGCGCGGCAAAGCGGCTACCCCGGCGGCGCAAATCCTTCACGAGATGCAGGCCCGCGGGCAGAATTTTTACGAGTGGGCAGCGGACAAGGCAGAGGAACATCGCCGCTACTTTATCGAGCGGCCGCTCGATCGCGAAGAGCAGTCGCTGTTCGACCAGGCCGCAGCCACATCGCTGGAGCGGCAGCGAGAGGTGGAGCAGTCTGACACCGGCTCGTTTGAGGATTTCCTCGGCCAGTACTATGCCCAGTACACGTTCTGCCAGCAGTAGGGCGGCCTGAGCGACACCAACGGTGAACTACCTCGCCCACCTGCTACTCTCCGGGCCCGAACCAGACTGGCGACTGGGCGGGCTTCTAGGCGATTTTGTCAAAGGCCCGCTGAAAGGTGAGCGTCCCGAGGCCATCGAGGCCGGTATCCGGCTGCATCGGAAAATTGATGCGGTCGTCGATCAACACCCCGCCTATCGTGCAGCACTTGCCGAACTGGGTCCCGAATGGCGCCGTTACGGCGGTATTGCCCTGGATATCTGGTTTGACCACTTACTCAGTAAAAACTGGAGTCGCTGGAGCGGGGAACCATTGGGCCAATTTTGCGACCAATGCTGGGAGGATTTTCGCCAGCGTCGCGATCACATCCCGCCCAACGCACAGCGCTTCATGGCACGTGCAGAGCAATATAGACTCCTGCAGGGTTACACTGAGCTCGCCGTGATTGAGCGCAGCCTGGCTCGAGTCGGGCAGCGGCTGCGCCGCCCGGTCAGCCTCGAGGAGACCATGCCCGCGCTGGTCGCCGCGGATGAAAAGCTGGTGCCCCTGTTCGATGCGCTGTTTCTTGAGCTGAGTCGACGGGCGAGCGAATTTCGCCGGCAGTTCGACCAGCCGTAAACAATAAGACTGAAACTGGAAAATAGTATCTGATGACTTTGCCCAATCCCCGCACCATTTTTCTGGTGGTGTTCCTCGGCGTCGCATTTATGTTGTGTGCCGCTTTCTACCTCGAGTATGTCGAGGGTCTGGAGCCCTGCCTGCTGTGTATCACCCAGCGGATCATGTTCCTTGGGGCCGGGCTGGTATCGCTGATCGCTTTCCTGCATAACCCCGGTTCGACTGGCCGCCGCATCTACGGCTTGCTGGTTGCCCTTTGGGCCCTGGGCGGCCTGTATTTTTCCGGGCGCCAGTTGTGGCTGCAAAGCCTGCCCGAAGATCAGGTGCCGGCATGTGGCCCGGGCATTACCTACATGCTCGACGCCTTCCCGATGGGGGACGTCATCAAGGGCCTGCTCACCGGTGATGGCAATTGCGCAGAAGTCGCCTGGACTTTCCTCGGGCTGAGCATTCCCGGCTGGGCCGCCGTCGGCTTTGTGGGCCTGATTGTGCTGGGTATCTGGCAGGCATTTCGCCGCGGCTGATCTAGATTGTTGAGTCACAAGCCGGCTTCTCTTCAACGCTGGGGCGCAAGGGCCCTGGGCGCACTGGCGCTGGTGATTTTCAGTTTTGCTGGCAGCTGGTTGCAGCAGCAACTGGGAATCGCCGTACCCGGCGCCGTGATCGGAATGTTAATCCTGCTGTTTGGCCTGATGCTGCTGGGCCACGTGCCCAACGGGTTGGCGGAAGTGAGTAGCGCGTTGTTGCGCATTCTGGTTCTGGTCTTCCTGCCCGCCGCCACCGGTATCTATTTTCTACGCGACCTGTCGGCCGCTGACTGGTTCGGCCTGATCGCTGCCGCTGTCGTCGGCACGCTCATCTCCGTCGCAGTGTGCGGACTGTTGATGCGCGCGCTGCTCGCCCGGTCAGACAAGCGGCGAGATGGTCAATGAGTGATATCGCGCTGGCGCTATCCAGCCCTGTCTTTGTACTGCCGCTGAATGTCTGCGCGTTTCTGTTCGGGGTATGGCTTTATCGCCGTGCACGCACCCCGCTGCTGCATCCGATCGTCGGTGCCAGCGCCCTGGTGGCGGTCACACTCATCGCGCTGGGCATTCCCTACGAGGAATATCGCCAGGGCAGCGCATTGCACTATGCATTGCTGGGCCCGGCAGTGGTGGCACTGGCTATCCCGTTGCGACAAAACCTGGCCGTGGTGCGCCAGGCAGCTGTGCCCCTGACCGTCACTGTGGTCGTGGGCGCGCTGATCGCGCCGCTGGTCGCTGTCCTGCTGGCGCTGCTGCTTGGTGCGGGCGAACCGATCATGCTGGCGCTCACCGGCAGGTCCGTGACCACGCCGGTAGCGATGGCCGTGGCACAGCAGGTAGGCGCCGCAGAATCACTGACCATTGGTGCCGTGATGATCAGTGGCGTTGTCGGGGCGCTGCTCGGGCCACCACTGCTGCAGCGAATCGGCGCCGGAGATGAGCGCATTATCGGGTTTGTACTGGGCATCAATGCGCATGCCATTGGCACGGCGCGGGCACTGGAAATCAGCACGCTGTGCGGGGCCTTTGCGGGACTCGCAATGGGACTTTGCGGTGCCGTGACCGCACTCGCGCTGCCTCTGCTGACCGGCGGCTGAATACCGCCCCCAGACGGCCATTTCCCCTCACGTCAGTTATGGCACCTAAAGCGTCCGCTTCCTTGCCGCCGGCGGGTGAATCTCCTATCTTGGACTAAGCCACGCGCGTGGTCTTAGGGGTGTTCGCGCCTGAAGCAAAAGATGACACAAGGAAGTTTTGGCGATGTTGGAAAATTGTAAATCCGCGCGCGAGCGCTGGGGGGGCGTCAGCGACATCATTGATCGTTGGCTACAGTCACGACAGTCCCTGCTCGTATCCTTTTGCGCCCTCTCGGAAAAGAAAGAAATCCGCGAAGGCGACTCCGAAACAGAAGCCAATGTGCGCGAGCTGTGCCAGCACCTGATGGACTATGTCTCTGCCGGGCACTTTGAGGTCTACGAACAGCTGATTCTTGAAGGCAAGGCGTTCGGGGATACCGAGGGCCTGGAAAAGTCCCGCGATATTTATCGCGAGATCGATGGAACAACGGACATTACCGTCGATTTTAATGATAAGTATCAGGAAACGGACGATCTATCGAGCCTGGTCAGCGACCTTTCCCAGCTGGGGGAAGCACTCGAGACCCGCTTTACTTCGGAAGACAAAATGATCGCGGTCTTGCATACGGCGCACAAAAACCAGCTCGCCTAGCACTGTCATCAAGCATTGATACGCAGCACGCGCACAGACAACAAACAAAAAAAGGGGCCTGACGGCCCCTTTTTTATTGGCACCGGAAACATCCAGCGCGGTACGTCAGCAGAAGAGGGGTATCACTCTCCGCTGTCGCTTTCTGCCGGAGCCGCCGGCTCGTTGGAAACATTGGCCTTGTGCAGTTCCACCTCAAAGATCAGCGTGGCATTAGGACCAATCAGGCCACCCGCACCGCCCGGGCCGTAGGCCAGGTCTGAAGGAATGTAGAGCTCCCACTTGGCGCCTTCCTTCATCAGCTGCAGCGCTTCGGTCCAGCCCTTGATCACGCCATTCACCGGGAACTGAACCGGTTCGCCGCGCGCGTAGGAGCTGTCAAACTCGGTGCCATCGATCAGCGTGCCTTTGTAGTCCACTTCGACCGTGCTGTCTGCCGCGGGGGTATCACCGCTGCCGGCAGTAATAATCTTGTACTGCAGGCCGGAGTCTGTGGTTACCACGCCCTCTTTCTTGGCGTTGGCCTCAAGGAATGCTTTGCCGTCAGCCAGGTTTTGCTCAGCCTTGGCTTTAAAGTCTTCTTCCTGCTTGGCCAGCATCTCTTGCTGCTTGGCCTGCATCTTTTCCTGGAATACCGCGATGACTTCTTGCTTCTCTTCATCGGAGAGACGGGAGTCCCGCTCTGCCGCCACATCACTCAGCGCCATCATCACAACCTGCGGATCGAGCTGGACTTCCTGGGAAGCCAGGCGACGTGCCATATCTTCGGCAATGATATAGCTGACTTTCTGCTCGTGAGTGTCGAGAGCGACCTCAGTATTCTGGCCGGAATCTTGCTTGTTACAGCCGGTCAGTGCGAGGCCCAGAGCAACGGCAGCGGCCAAAGGATACTTTTTCATATTGGAAGGATCTCAGTGTCGTGATTATTTATCTGTGTCTGCTTGATGCACAAAAGCGCCATAGCTGACCCCAAGCGAATTACAGCCAGGCGCTTCCTGTAGATGGGTGCCCGATGACCTGATCAGAGAAACGTGATCGGAACCCTGGCAAACGGAACCGGTTAAACCCATATCGGCGGAAACCACCATTGTTCGCAAGTCTAACCCATGGTGTACGGGGATGCATATCAACCTGGTTCACACTGCCGACGGAAAATCCCTATCGGGAGCGAATCGTGGATTTTCTGCACCTGCATTGGTCTTGGCGGCCTTCGATGAGCGGTGAGAGTGCGGAAGCGGTCAAAAAGTTTCTTTGCCGGCAAAAATTTTTTGTATTCCGGATGAATTCATCCCCGGCGGCATACAACTTTTCAAAAAACAGCGCTATTATCTGGCGACCTGTCGTTGCTCCGGCTCAACACTGGTTGGTCTCGCGGGATCGGAGAAATCGTCAGTACATGTATTTTTAGAGGGTGCGGCTACCACCGCAACTGGATCGGATACTTAGGGTACCGATCTGCTCCGGATCGATAATCACCTCAGGACATTTACTCATGGCTGCCAGAAAGAAAGTTGCTAACCCGGTCGTAGAACTGGAGGCACAAATTGCCAAGCTCACCACCAAACTCGACAAGGCCCGTGCCAAACAAGTCTCCGATGCCAGCAAGGCGCTACAGAAAGCCGTAAAAGCACAGGCGTCTGCCAAGACCAAGCTGGCCAAGGCGAAGGAAAAACTTTCAGCCGCGCAGGCCGCAGGCAAGAAAAGCAAAACCGCCGCTGCCACCAAGCGTATCGCCACTGCCAAGGCAGCCGTTGCCAAGCTGGTGACTGAAGCGACCGCCGCTGCCAAAGCCAGCGCGACCGCAAAGCAGGCGGAAGCAGCTGCCAAGCTGGACGCCAAGGTAGCCGCCACCGTTGCCAAGGCAGCAGCCAAAGCGGAAAAAGCGGTTGGCAGCAAGACCAAAAAGAAAAAAGCCCCGGCAAAGAAAGCAACCAGCAAAACGGCTGCCAAGTCCACGGCGAAGAAGGCTGACGCCAAGAAAGCCGCCCCGAAGAAAGCCGCTGCCAAGAAGGCAGTAGCTAAAAAGGCCGCTCCGAAGAAAGCAGCCCCCAAGAAAGCCGCTGCAAAGAAAGCGACCCCCAAGAAAGCCGCGGCCAAGCCGACTGCGAAAAAGGCGGAAGCCAAGCCGGCAAAGAAAGCACCGGTGAAGAAAGCGGTCGCCAAGGCGCCGGCAAAACCGGCCGCCAAGCCGGCAGAGGCCAAGCCCGCAGCACCCGCTGAGAGCAAGCCCGCGGAAGCACCGGCGGCGCCAGTGGTGAGCAAAGCTCCGGAGGCGAAACCTGCCGCCCAGCCAGAGGCACCCAAGCCCGCAGCACCGAGCATCACGCCGGCAACACCGGCGAACAGCCTGTTTGCCAGCGAGCCGTCCAGCGACAACTAATCTGCGGCGGACGCGCGGTAGGGCGGCGCAGCTGCGCCAGTACTCAAATCGGTACGATGTCCCGACCCGCCGTAAACCCCTCGATCAGGCCCGCCCAGCGGGCCTGTTCTTTTTGCGGTAACCCATACTGCTGACCTGCGAGCGCGAGCGCGTCGCGATCTTCCGGCCACGCCTCCTGCTGCAGCTGCCATAGCGCGGCGAGCTGGCGCTGCTCCAACTGCAACTCCCAGCGCAGGCAGCGGCGATACAGATTACTGGCACGTGGCCCCAGCTTCTTGAGCCACCGTCGCACACCGCGTACGCTGCCAATAATCCGCCGTCGGGGCGCCAGGCCGCGATCCGCTATGCGCCAGCTCTCCTCACTCAACTGGCGACCGCTCGCTTCCACATAGCTCGCCCATAGCAACAGGCATACATCGGCCCCACGCGTATCCTGGCAATCCAACAAGAACGATTTCACCCCGTCGTGGCCATAGAAGTCGATACTGAAGTCCCACAGGGGGTTTTGCAGAGACGAAGATGGAGGTGCGGATTTTGTCACGTTAGAATTCCGACCGTTTTTTCGATTGGCTCCTAAACACTAGCCACTTTTCCCGTATAAGAGGTTTTCCTTGATCAATCTGCAAGGGGTCTCCCTGCAAAGGGGCGGCCGCGAACTGCTCAACAACGCGGATTGCCGCATTTTCCCCGGCCACAAGGTGGGCATCATTGGTGCCAACGGTTGCGGCAAGTCTACCCTGTTCAAGTTACTTTTGGGCCAGACCGAAAGTGATACGGGTAGCGTCGAGGTGCCCTCTGGCTGGCGCTTTGCCCACATGGCACAGGAAGTCGCGCACAGCGATGCGTCAGCGCTCGACTATGTGCTCGACGGCGATGGTGAGCTGCGCCAGCTCCAGCAGCGACTGGCACAGCTGGAAAATGGCGCTGGCAGCGACGCACGCGAGCTGGCTGAGCTTCACGAGCGCATGGCGGCCATCGACGGCTATAGCGGTCCGGCACGGGCGGCACAGCTGCTCGACGGACTGGGATTTTCCCACGCCGATCAGCAGCGCCCGGTGAACAGCTTCTCTGGTGGCTGGCGCATTCGCCTGAACCTGGCCCGCGCCCTGATGTGCCCCGCCGACCTGATGCTGCTCGATGAGCCCACCAACCACCTGGACCTGGATGCAACCCTGTGGCTGGAGCAATGGCTGCAACGCTACCCGGGCACACTGCTGATCATTTCCCATGACCGGGATTTCCTCGACGCGGTTGTAGACGGGATTGTCAGTTTCGAAAACCAGCGGCTGCAGCTGTACAGCGGCAATTACAGCAGTTTTGAACGGGCCCGCGCAGAGCGACTGGCCCAGCAACAAGCCCAATATGAAAAGCAGCAAGCGGAACGTGCGCACATGGAAGACTTTGTGCGGCGTTTTCGCGCCAAGGCAACCAAGGCCCGGCAGGCACAGAGCCGCCTGAAAGCGCTGGATCGCATGGCCGTGATTGCGCCGGCGCATGTCGACTCACCGTTTCGCTTTCAACTGCCCGCCGCCGACAAGGTATCAGACCCGCTGATTGACCTGCGCGAGGTGGACCTGGGTTATGGCGACACGACCGTCGTGCACAACGTCCAGCTGGGTATCCAGCCGGGACGTCGCATTGGACTGCTCGGCCCCAACGGCGCCGGCAAGTCCACCCTGATTAAAACCCTTGCGGGGTTGTTGCCGCCCCTGTCCGGTGAGCGCCTCTGTGGCGAGCATCTGCAGATCGGCTATTTCGCCCAGCATCAGCTCGAGGCACTGGACGGCCATGCGTCCGGCCTGCTCCATCTGCAGCGCCTGTCGCCGGATGCCAGTGAACAGGCGCTGCGGGATTTTCTCGGTGGCTATGGATTTATTGGCGACCGGGTGTTTGAGCCCGTCGCTGGATTTTCGGGCGGTGAGAAAGCGCGCCTGGCGCTGGCAATCCTCGCCTGGCAAAAACCCAATCTGCTGCTGCTCGACGAACCGACCAACCACCTCGACCTGGAGATGCGCCATGCGCTGACACTGGCACTGGCGGAGTTTCCGGGTGCGGTCGTGCTGGTCTCGCACGACCGCCACCTGCTCTCCAGTACTGCCGACGAATTTATCCTGGTTGCCGGCGGTAAGGCAGAGCCGTTTGACGGCGACCTGGAAGATTACAAACACTGGCTACTGCAGTTCCGTCGCGAGGAGCGCAGCGAAACCGCCAGGGCGGACGGCGCACCCAGCGAAGACAAGCGCGCCCAGCGTCGGGCCGCCGCTGCCCTGCGCGAGCAACTCAAGCCACTGACCAATCGCCTGAAAAAGGTGGAGCGCGAAATGGCGCAGTGTGAGGAACGTCTCGCGAAAGTCGAGGAACAACTCGCCGATGAAAGCCTCTACAGCGGTGGCCAACAGGATGAGATCGCCAAACTGAATCGCACGCAGTCTGAACAGCGCGGAAAACTGGATGAGCTGGAAGCCGAGTGGCTGGAGATCAGCGAGCAGCTCGAAGCTGCCCGCAGCTAGCGTCGGTTAACTGCCGTTAACGCGGGCAGCCGTTCTCGTCCACAGCGGTACCCTGCGGGGTACCGGGACACTGGTCGAGGTAATCCGGCACGCCATCGCGGTCGCTATCGATGGGGCAGCCGGTATTGTCTACATCGACACCGGGTGGCGTCTGTGGGCATTCATCATCGCCATCGAGAAAGCCATCGCCGTCGGTGTCCCGCACGACCACCGTATATTCACTCCACTGGTAGCCAATGGTAACCGCCAGCATGCCATCCAGGCCGCCGTTTTCGACACCCTGATAGGCCCGACCGTCGGCGCGTACCTGCCAGCGCGGCCCCAGTTGGTATTTGACCCCCAGGCCCAGATTGACCATGGTCTGGCGGTCGTACCAGTATTCGGAAAACCCGTAATCGTTGTCCTGCTCGATGCGAATTTCACCTGCACCAAACGCCACATAGGGCTGCCAGCAATAGTTGCCGCAGAAACGGCCGAGGAAGTGGTAAAAGAGGTCGAAATGGTAGTTGTAGATCTCCACATCTTCGGAGATTTTAAAACCGAATTCGTCGAAGGTGCTGGCATCGGCACTGTAGTAATCGAGCACGCCTTCCAGAGCCCATCGATCGTCAATGCTATAGCCAAAACCCGCGCCACCGCCGGATGCATCTTCCAGCTCGAAGCCCTCCAGGGGAGTGCCGTCGAGACGGTCATTGTCGAACCAGGATCTCGAGCCCTTGAGATACAGATTGAGCGTGGTTGACCGATCGGCCAGTGCCGGAGCGGTGGGAATGATCAGCAGGGCGAACAGAGGCAGCAGCCAGACTGCGCGCTGACGTCTTTTATGCATTGTTGTCTCCGGAAATCCTTTTGCCGGCAGCATCGGACTGGCTGGGTCACCGCGCAGTCCTCCGCACTTGAAGATAGCAGACGCAGCAGGCATTGCCCGCGCACTGTCGAGCTACGCCTCAGACCCTGCGATAGAGCAGATCCCAGACCCCATGACCAAGGCGCTGTCCACGACGCTCGAATTTGGTTTCCGGGCGGAATTCCGGGCGCGGGGAAAAGCCGCCGTCAGGCTGCGTGTTCTGCAGCATCGGCTCGGCGTCGAGGACTTCCTGCATCTGCTCGGCGTAGTTCTCCCAGTCCGTCGCCATATGCATCAAGCCGCCCGGCTTGAGCTTGCTGCACAACAAGCGCACAAACTCGGGCTGCACGATACGCCGCTTGTGGTGCTTCTTTTTGTGCCAGGGATCGGGGAAGTACAACTGGAAACGATCCAGCGAAGCATCTTCGATGCAGTCAGTCAGCACATCCACGGCATCCGCCATATAGACGCGCAGGTTACTGAGTTCAGCCTTGCCCGCATTATTGATCAGGCGGCCGACACCCGGTGGATGCACTTCGATGCCGATAAAGTTCTTGTCCTGCTCTGCCTCGACCATGGCCAACAGGGAGTCGCCCATGCCGAAACCGATCTCCAGGACCAGCGGCGCCTCGCGGCCAAACGCTTCGACAGGGTCCAGCTTGCCGCCAAACAACGACAGGCCAAAAGGCCCCCAGTAGTTGTCAAACGCGCGGCGCTGGCCTTCGGTCATGCGCCCGGCGCGGATCACATAACTGCGAATGGACTTCTTCTTGTACTCGGTGCGGTAGGGAAAGTCTTCCGCGGACTCTTCATGCATGGGCTGGACCTCGGCTGCGCATGTCGATGCAATCAGTGTAGGCCGGCGCCACCATGGACGCCGTCGGGGCGGGGATACTAACGAGGCAGCGACAGGGCGGCAACCAGCAGGGCGACCCAGCCCGCAATCAGGCAGAGTCCACCCAGCGGTGTGACAGGGCCCAGCCAGCGCGGTCCGCCCAAAGCCAACCAATAGAGACTGCCACTGAACAACAGGATCCCCACACAGAACAGGGACCCCGCGGTGGTGAATGCGGTTTTGTCGCCCCACACCTTGATCAGCACTGCAATCCCGATCAGCGCCAGCGCATGCACCATCTGGTAGTGCACACCCGTCTTGAACGCCTCCAGCAGGTTTTCCGCCACGCGACCACGCAGGCCATGGGCGCCAAAGGCACCGAGCATAACGCCGCTGCCGCCGAAAAGTGCGGCCAGTACGAGGAAAGTCTTGGTCATGTGTGTCCCTTATCCAATCGGGTTTGGAATCTCTGTTACTGGCCGTCTTGCGACAGCCATAAAAAAACCGCGCCGGAGCGCGGTTTTTCTGCCATCGGGAAGGATCAGGCTTCCATCGCCACACGAACCTTCTTCATGGCATTTTTCTCCAGCTGGCGAATACGCTCAGCGGAGACGCCGTACTTGTCGGCCAGTTCGTGCAGGGTGGACTTTTCCTCCCCCAGCCAGCGCGCCTGAATGATGTCACGGCTGCGATCATCGAGCTGCTCCAACGCGGATGCCAGGCTGCTGAGATTGGTCTCCTGCAGGTTCTCCTGCTCTACCTGGGCGGCCGGATCAAAGCGACGGTCCTCGAGGTAGTGCGCCGGCGCCTGCCAGGCCGAATCTTCGTCGTCATCGACACCGGCATCAAAGGCAGCATCGTGGGCGGCCAGGCGGCCTTCCATCTCATGCACCTGGGCCACATCGACATTGAGGTCCGCAGCAACAGCCTTGGCCTCGTCATTGGTCAGCCAGGCCAGCTTCTTCTTCTGACCGCGCAGGTTAAAGAACAGCTTGCGCTGTGCCTTGGTGGTGGCGATCTTGACGATGCGCCAGTTGCGCAGGATGTACTCGTGAATCTCGGCCTTGATCCAGTGCACCGCAAACGACACCAGGCGCACACCCTTTTCAGGGTTGAAGCGCTTGACCGCTTTCATCAGGCCAACGTTGCCCTCCTGGATCAGGTCACCCTGATTGAGGCCGTAGCCAGAGTAGGATTTGGCGATATGCACAACAAAACGCAGGTGCGACATAACCAGCTGACGGGCAGCATCAAGGTCTTCGCGATAGTAGAGATCTTCAGCCAGGCGCTTCTCTTCCTCGGCCGACAGCACATTAAAGCCGCTAACCGTTTGGATGTATGCGCCCAGATTGGCTCCCGGAGACAGCGTATAGGCTGGCTGCAGGCTCGTTCCCATTCAGGTTTCTCCAGTCAAATAGCCGCCAGCGGTGGCTGGGGCCCCGCGCGAACAGTTGAGTCCGCGTGACAAAAATTGTGTCCCAGTGTAGCACTAGCCCGCGCCGAAGCAAAAGCTAAGGGGCGCCGTCCTCAAACCGTGCCACACCCGTTGTATTTCGAGGTTCTTAGGCAGTTATCCACAGGGAAAGTTCCCCGCCCCGGACGACGCGCGGGCATCCCAGAACCGACCGGTCAGGACGGCTCGATCGCGCGAATGTGGCGTGCAACCGCGAGCCACGCGCCAATCAGGCCAAGCAGCGCCGCACCGGCGGTGAGTGCCAGCAAATATTGCAGACCCGGACCATCCAGGCTGTAACCACTGCCGTAGGACGAAGCCAGTCCCGCAACCGGCGATGACAGCAGCAGGGCACCCCCGGCCACCAGTAACCAGGCGATGAATCCACCAAATACCCCGTACCAGAGCCCGGAGTAGAGAAAGGGCCGCCGCACGAACGCATTGGTCGCACCGACCAGCTTCACCACCAGAATTTCCTCGCGGCGACTCTCGATATGCAGGCGGATGGTATTCACCACCACCAGTATGACCCCAAGTGCCAGCAGCAAACCGAGCCCCACCGCAATACGCCGCCCCAGTTGCGTCAGCTGGGCCAGCCGCTCGACCCAGGCCAAATCCAGTACGACCGCATCGGTCAGTGCACTGTCCCTGAGTCGCTGCGCCAGTGCTTCCAGCTGCGCCGCCTCAGTGGCGGCCGGCCGGACCAGCAAAACCGCCGGCAAAGGGTTGGCATCGAGGCCCGCGAGTGCATCGCCCAGGCCGGATGCCTGCTGGAATTCCGCCAGCGCCTGTTCCGGCGAGATATACGTCACCGCACCCACCAATGGATCGCTCTGCAACCGCTCGATAAATCCATTCACGGCATGCTCCCGCGCACTCTTGTGCAGGAACACGGACAATTGCGGCTGGCCATCCCAGCCGGCGATGGCCTTTTGGAAATTGACCAGGCCAATCTGCAGCGCGGCCGGCAGGGCCAGCGCGATGGCGATGACCAGCGCGGTCATGGCACTGGCCATGGGCGCGGCAAAAAAACGGCGCAGTGCCTCCGCCGCCATTTCCCGATGGTGACCAAGCCAGCTGTGCCAGCGATCTCCCACACTGGTACGTGCGGCAACGGCACCCGCACTGCGGCTGCGTGTCTCGGCTGGGGCGGGACGGCGTCCGGCGCCGCGCGGGTTACGAGTAGGCTGGCTCACGACCGGGGACTCCGTCATAGATCAATTCACCCGCCTGCAGGGTCAGTACCCGACGTTGCTGACGCGCGATTAATTCCAGATCGTGGCTGGCAATCAATACGGTCACCCCCACCGCATTAAAGTCGGCAAATAACTGCATGATTTCCGCCGACAACTGCGGATCGAGGTTACCGGTCGGCTCATCGGCCACGAGGATCGCCGGCTTGTTGACCACAGCACGCGCAATACCCACCCGCTGCTGTTCACCGCCGGACAGCATGATGGGATTCTGCCGCTCTTTGTGCAGCAGTCCGACCTTGTCCAGCGCGGCGCGCACACGACGTCCAACATCGCGCTTGCTGCAGCCGGCCACCGACAGCGGCAGGGCCACGTTGTCGAAAACACTGCGGTCGAACAGCAGCTGGTGATTCTGGAACACGATGCCGAGGTTGCGGCGGTAGTAGGGGACCTGGCCATTGCGCAGGCGATTGAGATTCTGTCCGGCCACAATAATGCTGCCGCGAGTAGGGCGCTCGATGGCCGTAAGCAATTTCAACAGGGTACTTTTACCGGCCCCAGAGTGGCCGGTCAGGAAAACCAGCTCTCCACGGTCGAGCTCCAGGCTGATACGCACCAGCGCATCCTGTCCGGAGGCATAGCGTTTATTGACGTTGTCGAAAGTGATCATGCGGCGCTGCTGTTATTGTTCTTTCCTGGTCGCGTTTCCGGCCGGGCCGGCAAGGCTCACCGACTGCTGTCACCGCGATCAAACAGGGCCCCGACAAATTCGCGAGCCCTGAACGGCTGCAGGTCTTCGGCCTGCTCCCCCACACCGATAAAGCGTACCGGAATTCCAAAACGCTTCGCCAGTGCAAAGATCACACCGCCTTTGGCCGTGCCATCCAGCTTGGTCAGCACCAGACCGGTCACACCCGCAGCATCGCGGAACTGCCCGGCCTGGCTGATGGCGTTCTGGCCGGTGCCAGCATCCAGCACCAGCAACACCTCGTGTGGCGCGCTCGCATCCAGCTTGCCCATTACCCGCCGTACCTTGGCGAGCTCTTCCATCAGGTTTGACTTGGTATGCAGGCGGCCGGCGGTATCGGCGATCACCACATCGGTTCCGCGGGACTGGGCCGACTGCACGGCATCAAAAATGACCGAGGCGCTGTCAGCGCCGGTATGCTGTGCCACCACCGGCACATGATTGCGCTCGCCCCACACCTGCAGCTGCTCCACCGCTGCCGCGCGGAACGTATCGCCGGCGGCCAGCATCACCGACTTACCTTCAGCCAGGTAGCGGTGTGCCAGTTTACCAATCGTGGTGGTCTTGCCGACGCCATTCACGCCCACCACCAGGATCACAAACGGTTTCTTGCTGGTATCAATTTGCAGAGGCGCATCCACCGCTCCGAGGAGATCGGTCAGCTCGTCCTGCAGGGCCTGGTACAGGGCCGCACCATCGGTCAATTCGCGGCGCGACACCCGTTCGGTCAGGCGCTGGATAATTTCGTCGGTTGCCTCCATCCCCACGTCGGCCATCAGCAGGTGGCTCTCGAGATCTTCCAGCAACTCATCGTCGATTTCCTTGGCCCCCAGGAACAGGTTGCCCATGCCCTCGGCAAACTGGCTGCTGGTGCGCGACAGGCCGCGGCGAATACGGGCAAAGAAACCGAGCTTTTCCCCGGCGGGTTTTGGCGCTGGCGACGCCGGCGGCTCCTCTGCTGGCGGGGTTGCCGGCGCCGGTTCCGCGGCCGCTGCGGTCTCTGCTTCAACCTCAGCGTCAGCCTCGCGCGGGGCCGGCTCGGCCGCACCTTCGTCATCCTTCCGCTGCTGCTCCTCCGCTGGGGCCTCTACCTCGGGCTTGGAGACCTCGTCTTCGGAGGGCTTCTTCTTGCGCAGAAAGTCGAAAATCATGTGGCTGTCCGGATGTACCGCTGCTGGAAAGGCGCTAATCTTAGCACGCCGCTGTGCCCCATACCGCGCTCCGCGCGGTCATCCATTCAGAAACCCAGTGTCAGGATTCCCCATTGCCCAGAAGTCGCCCCAACAAGTCCGCTCCGCCGGTATCCCAGCTGCGTATCATTGGCGGCGAGTGGCGCGGCCGAAAGGTACAATTTGCCGCACTGGAAGGTCTGCGCCCGACCGGGGACCGGCTGCGGGAAACGCTGTTTAACTGGCTGCAGTTTGATGTGGTGGGTGCCCGCTGTCTGGATTTATTCGCCGGATCCGGTGCGCTGGGCCTCGAGGCCCTGTCCCGTGGTGCCCAGTCGGTAGATTTTGTCGAGCTCAATCGTACCGCCGCAGACCTGCTGCGCCGGCAACTGCAGATCCTCAATGCTGGCAATGCGCAGGTACATCCGCTGCCCGCGGAACAGTTTCTGGCCCTGCATGCCAATGGCACCTACGACCTGATCTTCCTCGACCCGCCCTTTGCCGGTGACCTGTGGCAACCCATCCTGGCGCAGTTACACCCACTCCTCGCCAGGGACGGACTGGTGTACGTGGAAACGCCCCGCGACACCGCGCTGGCGCTCTCCGGTGATTGGGAGATCGCCAAGGAAAAGCGCTCCGGACAAGTGTGTATGCGCCTGCTTCGGGCCGCAGGATGACCGGGCAAGGCCCTGCGGCCGCGCCGGGATTTTGAGCAGTTGGCACAAATTGTTTAACATGCGCCTCCCTGTTGGCCCGCAGCGAATGCAGACCCATGAAAAAAGTCGTATATCCCGGTACTTTCGATCCCATCACCAATGGACACATGGACCTCGTAGAGCGGGCGGCGCGCCTGTTTGACCATGTGATCGTGGCTGTAGCCGCCAGCACCCGGAAAAACCCGCTCTTCACCCTCGATGAGCGCGTTGAGCTGTCCCAGCAGGTGCTGTCGCACCTGCCCAATATCGAGGTCATTGGCTTCGATATCCTGCTCGCCGACCTGGTGCGGCAGGTGGACGCCTACGGCGTCTTGCGCGGACTGCGCGCCGTATCGGACTTCGAGTACGAATTCCAGCTGGCCAATATGAATCGCCAACTGGCGCCCAATATGGAAAGCCTGTTCCTGACGCCTGCGGAGCATCTCTCGTACATTTCCTCCTCGTTGGTACGCGAAATTGCGTCGCTCAACGGTGACGTTACCAAGTTTGTACCGCCCGCCGTGCAGGCTGCCCTGCAGGAAAAATTCCGCTAGTTCGTGCGTCTGGCGCTGCCTGCCCCGGTAGCGCCAACCCCATTTCATATACTGCGGCTACACCCATCGCTCCGGGAGTCTGCCGTGCGCCGCCTGTTTAGCATCGCTGTTCTGCTCAGCCTGGTAGCCGCCTGCGCGGAGCCCACGCCGCCGACAACGCCACAGCCGCAGCAGCCGCCCCCCGCGGAAACCGCAGGCGCTCATCAGGATGCGCCGCCCGAAGCCGCCACCGGGCGGGGCAAGACACAATCGGTTTCCGGACGCGAATATATGGCGGTAACCGCCAATCCCCATGCCAGCCGCGCCGCGGCAGAAATTCTCGCCCGCGGGGGCACCGCCGTGGATGCGGCAATTGCCGCGCAACTGGTGCTCACTCTGGTGGAGCCACAGTCCTCCGGAATCGGTGGTGGCGCTTTTATCCTGAGCTACCGTGCCGACCAACAGAAATTGCACTTCTATGACGGGCGCGAAACTGCGCCCATGGCGGTGGATGCACAGTACTTTATGCGCGATGACAAGCCGCGTCCGTTTCTGGAGGCGGTCATCGGAGGCTATTCGGTTGGCGTACCCGGTGTAATGCGCCTGCTGGAGCTCGCACACCAGCGCGATGGCAAACTGCCCTGGGCCGATCTGTTTGCGCCAGCGATACAACTCGCTGAGCAAGGCTTCGACGTTTCCCCCCGATTGCACCAGCTACTGGTCAAGATGCCGAAGGTCAACGTGCGACCGGCCATCGCCGCCTATTTCTTCGACCCTCACGGACAGCCGCTGCCCGTCGGGCACCGACTGAAAAACCCCGCCTATGCCACTACTTTGCGGACACTGGCGACAGAAGGGGCGGAGTCTTTTTACTCAGGCGAGATCGCTGCGGCGATCGTCGATAGCGTGCGCAATGACCCGCATAACCCGGGCCGCATGACCCTCGAGGACATGGCAGGCTACCAGGCAAAGGTACGTGCGCCGCTGTGTAGCGCCTTTCTGCAATACCGCCTGTGCGGGGCCAATGCACCGTCATCGGGCGGCGCGGCAGTCGCTGAAATCCTCGGGGTGCTGGCACACTTTCCGCTGGGCCGGTTGCAGGCCGGCAGCACGGAGCTCACCCACCTGTTCGCCGAGGCCTCCGAGCTGGCATTTGCCGATCGCAACACCTATGCGGGGGACCCGGACTTTGTCGCCGTGCCGAATCAGGGACTGGTGTCGCCCGCCTATCTAAAAGAACGCGCCAGGCTCATCTCGCCGGATCGCGCGACACCTGCCGCGGCGGGCAAGCCGCCGGGCTTTGATCAGAGCCGGACCTCCGCTGTGAGCGGCGAGATACCCAGTACGACGCATCTGTCGATTGTCGATCGATACGGCAATGGCGTGAGTATGACCAGCAGTATCGAAACGGCTTTTGGCTCGCGACTGCTGGTAAAAGGCTTCCTGCTCAACAACCAGCTCACGGACTTCTCCTTCGTGCCCACCAATGCCAGTGGTGCGCTCGTCGCCAATCGCGTTCAACCGGGCAAACGACCCCGTTCATCCATGTCGCCGACCATCGTGTTTCATCCGGACGGCAGCATGCGCCTGCTGGTGGGGTCACCGGGAGGCTCGCGCATCATTGACTACACCGCGCGCACTGCCCTGTACCATCTGGCGCTGGACATGCCGATTGAGGAGGCCATTGCCGCGGGTAATATCGCTGCCATTGGCCGGAATGTAGAACTGGAACCGGACGCATTTCCCGACTCCGTTATGACGCAGCTGGAGGACATGGGGCATCGCGTCGTGCGTCGCCCACTGAATAGCGGCATTCACGCGATCGCGATCATTGACGGCGTACTGCACGGCGGTGCCGACCCGCGCCGCGAAGGTGTGGCGATCGGCCGCTAGCGCTGGCAGGTGCGGCAGAAAAACGTGTTGCGCTGTCCCAGCACCATGTCACGCACAGGTCCGCCGCACTGCCGACAACGCTCTCCGGCTCGGCCGTAGACATTCAGCTGCTGGGCGAAATAACCGGGCTTGCCATCGCCGCCAACAAAATCCCGCAGCGTGGTCCCTCCCTGGGCAATCGCATTCGCCAGTACCTGCTTGATGGTTTCCGCGAGGCGCTGGTAGCGCGCTCGGGAAATACCGCCCGCGGTACGGTCCGGCAGGATGCCGGCGAGAAACAGAGACTCGCTGGCGTAGATATTGCCAACGCCCACCACCACGCGGCCGTCCATGATCAGCGTCTTTACCGCCTGCTTGCGCCCGCGCGAGATTTTAAACAGGTAATCACCATTGAAGGCATCGGACAACGGTTCAGGACCCAGATGCACCAGCAGCTCATGCCCGGCCAGATCGTCGTCGGACCACAGCAGTGCACCAAAACGACGGGGATCGTGATATCGCAGGGTGAGTCCGTTACTGATCTGCCAGTCGATATGATCGTGTTTGGCGGGCGCCTCACCTGGCTGCACCATACGCAGACTGCCGGACATACCCAGGTGCCAGATGGCGCAACCGCGATCCGTCTGGACCAGCAGGTATTTGGCGCGGCGTTCAAGCCGCTGGATCCGCGCCCCCTGCAGATGCCCCTCAATACCCTGCGGCACCGGCCAGCGCAGTTTGCGCTGACGCACGGTCACCGCTTCAATCTGCTGGCCCTCCAGATGCGGAGCCAATCCGCGGCGGGTCGTTTCTACTTCGGGTAGTTCTGGCATAACGCTCGATCTTTTCGGTAACAGGGGTTTGCCACAGAACAGGCGTCGTGGCGGCCAGTGCCAGTGCGAGTTGCTCCGTCAAATCATCTGGAGTCTGCGCTATCGGCCAAACCAGCAGGCACAAAAAAGCCCGGGCTAGCCGGGCTTTTTCGCGTAAGGAAAACCAATTACTTGATTTTGCCTTCCTTGTACATCACGTGCTTGCGAACAACGGGATCGTATTTTTTGATCTCCATTTTCTCAGGCATGGTGCGCTTGTTCTTGGTAGTGGTGTAGAAGTGACCAGTACCGGCGCTGCTGTTCAGACGAATCTTGTCACGCATTGTTCTGTCTCCAATCTCTCAGCGGGGAACCGCAATTAAACTTTTTCGCCGCGAGCACGCAGCTCAGCCAGTACGGTCTCGATACCTTTCTTATCGATGACACGCATGCCTTTGGCAGAAACGCGCAGCTTCACGAAACGCTTCTCGGACTCAACCCAGAAACGGTGGCTGTGCAGATTCGGCACGAAGCGACGCTTGGTGCGGTTCTTAGCGTGGGATACATTGTTACCAGTGACCGGGCGCTTACCGGTTACCTGACATACCTTGGACATCTGTTGGCCTCTTCAAAACACTTGGACCCGCGCGCTGAAGGGGCGGGACGTCAACTCGGAATTCTAATCCTGGGCGGCGGCGGATACTGTCCAGAATCTGGCCCGGCCGCAAAGAGCGGCGATTTATACCAGAAGCCCCCCTGCAGGGCAAGTTTTAACCAGCCCCCAATCGTGACCGGTCGTAACTGTCCGGGACAGGTCGCCCCAATGCCTGCGGAGAGAGCGGCAGCAACCGTGTCACGGGGCCTGCAGTAAACCCCGCTCGGCAAAGGAAAGCGCCTGGCCATCGCCCACGATCATATGGTCCAGCACCCGGATATCCACAAGCGCCAGGGCATCTTCGAGGCGCCGGGTGATCCAGCGATCCGCCTCACTGGGCTCGCAAACGCCCGATGGATGATTGTGGGCGAGGATGACCGCTGCCGCGCTGTGACGAAGCGCGGCCTGAACCACCTCTCGCGGGTAGACCGCGGCAGCGTTCAGGGTCCCCTCGAACAGCTCTTCAAATGCGACCACCCGGTTCTGGCTATCCAGGAACAGGCAGCAGAACACTTCGCGGCGGCGATGTCGCAGGTTTGCCGCCAGAAAATCACGCACCGCCTGCGGACTGCCCATGGCATCACCGCGCGCCAGGGTCTCGGCCAGATGGCGCCGGGCCATTTCCAGCACCGCCTGTAACTGCACGTATTTTGCCTGTCCAAGCCCTTTACCGCGGCAAAACTCCTCAGACGGCGCCTCAAGTAGCGCTCGCAGGCTGCCGAAATCTGCCAGCAGTTGCCGCGACACCTCCACGGCAGACGCGCCTTTTACCCCGGTTCGCAGGAAAATCGCCAGTAATTCGGCATCGGTCAATGCGGGCGCGCCCCGCATCAGTAATTTTTCCCGCGGACGCTCGGTCGCGGGCCAGTCCTTGATCGCCATGGATTCCTCCCTGAAATCACATTGGTTTATCAACTCAACGGCGCATAAATGGTAATCTTACCCGTTGATTCATTCCCGGAGCCGGACCTATGTCACCGCTGGCAAACAAACGCATCCTGCTAGGCGTGAGTGGCGGGATCGCCGCCTACAAGAGTGCAGACCTGGTGCGCCGCCTGAAAGACCGCGGCGCCGATGTGCGCGTGGTCATGACCAGCGGGGCCCAGGAGTTTGTGCGGCCGCTGACTTTCCAGGCCCTGTCGGGCAATCCGGTGCATACCGATTTGCTGGATCCGGCGGCCGAAGCGGCCATGGGCCATATCGAATTGGCCAAGTGGGCGGACCTGATCCTGATTGCCCCGGCCAGTACCAATACACTGGCGCGGCTCGCCGGGGGATTTGCCGACGACCTGCTGAGCACCCTGTGTCTGGCCAGCACGGCGCCACTGGCGCTGGCGCCGGCCATGAACCAGGCCATGTGGAGCCACCCCGCCACCACGGACAATGTGGAAACCCTGCGCCAGCGCGGCGTGGTATTTTATGGACCTGCGGAAGGCAGCCAGGCCTGTGGTGATGTCGGCCCCGGCCGCATGCTCGAACCGGAGCAACTGGCAGAGGCAACCGCACGCTGGATAACGCCAGAGCAATCGCTCAGCGGGAAGCACGTCGTTGTCACGGCTGGCCCGACCCGCGAGGCACTGGATCCTGTGCGTTACCTGAGTAATCACAGCTCCGGCAAAATGGGCTTTGCACTGGCAGCAGCAGCGCAGCGCGCCGGCGCCCAGGTCACCCTGATTGCCGGCCCGGTGTCATTGCCCACCCCCGCCGGCGTCAACCGCGTCGACGTGATCGGTGCACTCGACATGCAGACCGCCGCGGAGCGAGCGGCAGATTTGAGCGACCTGTTTATTGGCGCAGCGGCAGTGGCCGATTTTCGCCCGGAGCAGGTCGCGGAGCAGAAGATCAAGAAAAAAGACGGCAGTGATCGCGATGCCCTCGCACTGGTGAAGAACCCGGATATCGTCGCGGGCATCGCCGGGCGCACCGCGAAACGTCCGTTTACCGTGGGATTCGCGGCGGAAACTGAAAAAGTCATCGAGCATGCGCGGGCAAAACTCGCGCGCAAGAATCTCGATATGATTATTGCCAACGATGTCAGCAGCACCGACGCCGGCTTTAACAGCGATCGCAACGCGGTGTCAGTGATTGACGGGGAAACCTGCCAGACACTCCCGCTGACGTTGAAATCGGATCTGGCCGACCAGCTGGTACAGATCATCGCCGACAGGGCATTCCGTAACACAGAAGAATAATTAGACAGGGATTCGGTGTGGATTTTTCACGAATTACGCAAGTAAAAGCGCAGTACCACCGCGGGCTTATTTTGCCGGCATTGCTGGCCGTGGTCGCCTGGATCGCCGGCGCTCATCTGATAAACGCCAATTTTCTCGCCCCGGCCAGTACGGCCAGTGTGGAGCAGGCCGCGCAGGCACAAGCGGCGCAGACCGCCCAGCAGGTACGGCAATTCCTGCAACGCGGCGACCAACAACTGCAAGGGCTGGTGAAACAAGCCGGAGAGCAGGGGTCTGCCAAGAAAGGCGCCCTGCGCGCGCAACTGTTTCAACCGGATACCGTTCGGGCCGGCGCGGGCAACCCGCCGCTCAGTTTCGCCACCGTTGATTTGATCAAGCGCACGGCCAGCAAATCCCGCCAGCCTACCGAAATCCTCCAGGATACTGACCAGCAGCAGTGGCATATCTATCGCACGACGTTATCCGATAATAATGGCGTGGTATTGGCCAGCGAGCCCTTCTCGCGACTGGAACGCGAGCTGGCAAAACTGGACAACGGCGCTGGGCGCCTGAGCCTGATCCAGCAATTCCAGGGCGGACCACCGCGCGCACTGTGGCAGGGCGGCAATGGTATGCCTGGCGCACCCCGGGTGCAGGCGCCGGTACCAGGCTCCCACCTGCGACTCGAGCTGGTACCGAGTAAAACCTTTGTCGGTGCCAACGATATTTCTTCGCTGTGGCTCTATCTGCCGGCCATCATCGGCCTGCTGGCAACGCTGTGGTTCCTGCCCATGCTGAACCCGCGCGAGGAGGCGGCACCCTGGGAGCGCAAGGGACGCAATACCGAGCCCCGCCCAAGCTCCGATTACCCCGAATTCAAGAAAACAGGTAGCCACAGCGAAGTGTGGGAGAACGGCGACAGCGACAGTAAACCGGCGCGCCGCCCGGCTCCCAAGTTGCCGAGCAATTACCCCCCGCAGGTTTTCCGCGCCTACGATATTCGCGGCCTGGCCGGCAAGGAGATCGACGAGCCCTTTGCCTATCAGCTCGGCCGCGCGCTCGGCACCCTGGCACTGCACGCTGGCGAGACCATGCTGCTCGTGGGCCGCGACGGGCGCAACTCCAGCCCCTTGCTGGCCGAGTGCCTGACCCAGGGCATTCTCGACACTGGCTGCGACACCGTAGACCTGGGCCTGGTGCCCTCACCGCTGGTGTATTACGCCTGCGCCAAGGGACGCAATACCAGTAGTGGTGTCGTCGTTACCGCGAGCCATAATCCGGCGGAATACAACGGCTTCAAGATACTGCTCAAAGGACAATCCCTTGCCGAAAACAAACTGCAGCGCCTGCACCAGCTGATGCAGGACGGGCCGTTCAAAACCGGCGAGGGCAGCAATGCCGAACAGAGCTTGGTCGAAAACTATATCGATGAAGTATTCAACGATGTCGCCCTGGCCGGGCAGCCGAACCTTGTGATCGACGCCGGCAACGGCGCAACCTCAGAGCTGGCGCCGCAACTGTTTGAGCAGCTGGGTTGCGATGTCACGCAGCTCTTCTGCCAGGTGGATGGCAATTTCCCCAACCACGCACCGGATCCCTCGCGACCGGAAAACCTGCGCGCCCTGCGCGATCGCGTGCTGGAGACGGGTGCAGATCTCGGTATTGCACTCGATGGCGACGGGGATCGGGTAACCCTGGTCTCGTCGAGCGGTCGCATCGCCTGGGCGGATCAGCTGGTCATGCTGCTGGCGCGCGACATCCTTGCACGCGAACCCGGTGAAGACGTGGTGTTTGACGTGAAGAGTTCGCGGGCACTGGCCGAGCTGATCACCCAATACGGCGGTCGTCCGGTCATGTGGAAAACCGGGCACGCCCCGATGAAGGCGAAGATGCGCGAAACCAATGCAATTCTGGGTGGCGAGCTATCCGGGCACATCTTTATCCGCGATCGCTGGTTCGGCTTTGACGACGGCATGTATGCGGCAGCGCGTATCCTCGAGATCATGGCGCTGCGTGAACAGAGCCTGGACGAGCTGCTGGATTCCTTGCCGCAGCTGGTCAGCACACCCGAAATACTGGTGCCGGTGGCGGAGGAAGATAAATTTGCGCTGGTCGAGAAGCTCCGTGACGAAGGCCAGTTCGGCGACGGCGAACTGATCACCCTCGACGGCATCCGCATCGAATACCCGGAAGGCTGGGGCCTCGTGCGCGCATCCAACACCACCGCAGCGCTGACACTGCGGTTTGAGGCCGAGACGGAGCAGGCACTGGAAACCATCCGCGAGCGTGTGGAAACACAACTCAAGACGGTGCTGCCGCCCCAGACAGCGATCTGATAAATCAGCATTCAATCGGCAGCCATCACTGCCGGACGGACCCATAGAGTTAGGAAGACGAAGTTATGTCACTGGACAGCAAATCTGCGTTGCGTGTAGCGCAGGTACTCAACGAGGCCCTGCCGTACATTCAGCGCTTCACCGGCAAGACCATCGTGGTCAAGTTCGGTGGCAATGCCATGGTGGATGAGGAGCTGCAGAACAGTTTTGCCAGAGACATCATCCTCATGAAGCTGGTGGGAATGAATCCAGTGGTAGTCCATGGCGGTGGTCCGCAGATCGGCGAGCTGCTCGGCAAGCTGAGCATTGAATCGCGCTTTGTGGATGGCATGCGGGTGACGGATAGCGAGACCATGGACGTCGTGGAGATGGTCCTCGGTGGCACCGTGAACAAACAAATCGTCAACCTGATCAACAAGAATGGCGGCCGTGCCGTGGGTGTCACCGGCAAAGACGGGCTGTTGATCCGCGCGCGCAAACTCAAGATCCAAAATGAATCTGCCGGTTTGCATGCCTCCGAGATTATCGATATCGGCCATGTCGGCGAGGTCGAAAAAGTGAATACCGATGTGATCGATATGTTGATCCGCGGCGACTTTATCCCCGTAATCGCCCCAATCGGGGTTGGTGAAGATGGTGCTTCGTACAACATCAACGCCGACCTGGTGGCTGGCAAAGTGGCGGAATACCTGCAGGCGGAAAAGTTGATGCTGCTCACCAATGTGGCAGGCCTGCAGGATAAGGAGGGGCAGGTATTGACCGGCCTCTCCACCAAACAGGTCGATGAATTGATCGCCGACGGCACCATCTATGGCGGTATGCTGCCAAAAATTGCCTGCGCCCTGGAAGCGGTCAAGTCAGGCGTGACTTCGGCACATATTATCGATGGGCGAGTACCCCACGCGGTACTGCTGGAAATCTTTACCGACTCCGGCGTAGGCACACTGATCACCAACGGCCGCAGCGAGTAACCGCGTTAACAATTGAAGCGCGCCGGGCGAATGGTTAGGATGCCGGCCATTGCCACGGCTCTGGCAGACCGAAAGCCATACGGCGCGCCGCAAAATAACGGCATAATAACCATCAAGAAAAGCCCAGACAGTATTGGCCCGGGCGAGAAAGGCATCGACAAAGGCACAGAATGAGCAGCGAGAAAGTCAACCGCCGTCAACAGATTCTGCAGGCCCTGGCCCATATGCTGGAGGCCAGCCCCGGCGCACGTATCACCACCGCGGCGCTGGCCAAAGAGGTCGGGTTCTCCGAAGCGGCGCTGTACCGCCACTTCCCGAGCAAGTCGAAAATGTTCGAGGGGCTCATTGAGTTTATCGAAGAGACCATCTTCAGCCGCGTCTCGCTGATTCTTGCAGAAGAACCCTCCGCGGCACTGCGTTGCCAGAAAATCCTCCACCTGCTGCTGGCGTTCTGTGAGCGCAACCCGGGTATCACCCGGTTGCTGACCGGCGATGCCCTGACCGGCGAAACCGAGCGCCTGCACGGGCGCATCCTGCAGTTGTTCGACCGGCTGGAAACCCAGATCAAACAGATTTTGCGGGAAGCCGAGCTGCGCGAGCAATTGCGCCCCGCCATCCCCCTGGGCGCTGCCGCCAATCTGCTGATGGCCAGCGTGGAAGGCCGAATCGTTCAGTACGTTCGCAGCGGTTTCAAACGCAAGCCCACCGAGTACTGGGTCGAGCAGTGGCCAGTGCTGATCGCCGGATTTTTCCGCGAGACCGCCATAGCAACCGCTCGCTGATCGCGACGGCACGGGAAAGACACGGGTAGGAAGGAATATGGGCGACGGGCGTCGCCACAGGTTATTTGCCGGAGATTTCGGTAAACCGCACCTTGTGGCGATCGAACTCGGCGTTGATTTGCACCGCTTCCTGTTCGCGCAACAAGAGCCGCTCCTGCATCACTTTGACCTCTTCCCGGAGGTTATCAATGCGTGACAACAACTCCTGGGAAATCTCGCCACCATTGCGCTCGGTTCGGGCCGCTGCGGACTCCTCGCGCTGAATCTGGGACTTGAGACTGGTGATATTGGAGCGCGCCAGCGCCAGGTCACGCTCGACCTTGGCCAGTTTGCGCTTTCTGGCGCTCTCAATGTCATCCACACTGGAATAGCGGCGCAGCAACTGCAGGTCAGCATTCAACTGCGCCTCGCGCTCGGCTTTCTCCGCTCGCTCCGCTTCAGTCAGCTGCGCAGCCACGACCCTGATCACACGGCCGGTGGGACTGATGACCTCATAGCCGTTGCTTACATAGCGCGGAGGCACCACGTCATCGATGACCTGCACACCATGCTCGTTGGTATAGCGATACAAGACATTGCCATGCTGGGGCGAATCCGGGGCAGCACTCGCCAGAACGGCAAATGCCGTCGCAGCTAACGCAATGACAACCCTGGAAAAACTCATCGAACTCCTCACTTTCGGAGCGCTCTACCCCGGCAAACCTGACCACCCTCGTTTGTGCACCAACCGGGGACCAAATCCTTGGACCATCCCAAACTGGCAATAAGCGCGGTTATCAGGAGCCGGAAACGCCGTAACGCTGCCGATAGCTGATTATTTTTTGTACAGTGTCGCGATCCTGCGACCCTTCCTCAAGGTAACTGATTATATGGTCCAGTTGAACAATACTCACTACCGGAATGTCATATTCCTGCTCAACCAGCTGAATCGCCGAGAGTGCGGTCTCCTCATTGGCACGCTCCTGCCG
The DNA here is from genome assembly GCF_056158985.1 of Microbulbifer sp. ABF4_148. Taxonomy (NCBI): domain Bacteria; kingdom Pseudomonadati; phylum Pseudomonadota; class Gammaproteobacteria; order Cellvibrionales; family Microbulbiferaceae; genus Microbulbifer; species Microbulbifer sp. ABF4_148. The sequence continues at coordinate 726,260 of NZ_JBSWUI010000001.1, read as the reverse complement.
GTTAAGACCGATCACAACCCCGGCCGCTTCGGCGCCCTCAGCGTCGATGATCTGCATCACCTCACGGACCGCTGTGCCCGCGGTAATCACATCATCAATGATCAAAACCTTGCCATTTAGCGGCGCACCCACTAAGGTTCCGCCCTCGCCGTGACCCTTGGCCTCTTTCCGGTTGTAGCAAAAGGGTTTGTCCACCCCCCGTTGGGCCAGGGCGACGGCAGTCACGGCCCCGAGGGGAATCCCCTTGTAGGCGGGCCCGAAGATGACATCAAACTCCACTCCCGAAGCCAGAATTGCCTCCGCGTAAGCGTCGCCCAGTGCCGCCAGCGCGGCTCCGGTGTGGAAGCGCCCCGCGTTGAAAAAATAGGGGCTCTGGCGACCCGACTTGAGGGTGAAATCACCAAAACAAAGAACCTGGTGATCAAGAGCCAACTGGATGAAATCGCGCTGATACTGCTGCATGGAAATTTGATAACTATTAGCTAAGGTGAAGGGAAGCTGCTCGGCCCGGATAGGACGACGCAGTCAAGATAATGTTAGTAATGAAAGTGTACTGTTTCTCGGGAAATGGCGCTATTGGGGGCTGCCCATCTGCACCGGTTCCATCCGCGATCGGAGAGGACAAGATCGTCAGACGTATCCAGCGCAGCGTGCCGACCGGCAAGCTTTCCGCGCCCTGCGAACAATTGGCGACAGTCCGGTTCAAACTCCCGTCACAGTGCACCAGTCCGCTGGTAAGGGGCTAAATAATGCGAATAGTGAGTCTGTCGGTAGACGGCGTTCACCAGGCCGCGCAGCGCGGTCTTTACGATTGGTTGGCAGATCAGGACGCCGACATCATCTGCCTGCAGGATCTACGTTCCCTGGAGCCCGAGCTGGATCATCCAGTTTTTCATCCAGATGGCTATTACAGCTATTTCTTCGATTCCGGTACGCCCCACGAAAACGGCGTGGCCATCTATACCCGCAACCAGCCCAAAGCCATTATTTTCGGCATGGGCTTCGCCAATGGCGAAGACATGTACGGACGTTACCTGCAGGCCGATTTTGAACGCCTGAGCGTCGGCTCGCTACTGGCACCGGCAGCGGTACCCGGGGATGAGCCAGCACTGGAAAAAAAGGTGCAATTCTTCGATGACATGCAGGCGCACCTGAACAAGATCAGCCGCAAGCGTCGCGACTTTATCTTCTGTGGCAACTGGGGCATGGCACATCGCCGCGCCGATGTGGAAAACTGGCAGGACCATCAGGACACCCCAGGTTTCATGCGCCACGAGCAGCGCTGGCTGGATCAGATCTTCAACGACATCGGCTATATCGACGCGTTCCGCAAAGTGGTCAAAGACCCGGATGAGTTTACCTGGTGGCCGAGCGGGAAAGTGGGTGAGGGTGACGGCTGGCGCATCGACTACCAGGTGACCTCGCACTCCCTGCGCAACCGAATTGAGTATGGCGCGGTCAACAAGAATGTGGATTTCTCCAGCCACCTGCCCGTGATCATGGACTACGACCTGGAAGTGTAAGCGCAGCGCGGCAACGTCCTCAAAGGTCTGCCGTCGTCAGGCGTATCCCTCCTGCAGCGGCCAGCGCGACACTCAGAGATGCATGTCGTTCAGCTGGCCGAGGCGATCATCCTGTTTCACAAACTCGAGTAACGCCTCCGCCACCGGGCTGATCGGGCGGCTTCTGGAACGCACCAGGAACCAGTTGGTCTTGATCGGCAGGTGCTCCACATCCAGCACCACCAGCCCCGAAGAGTCCCCCACATTGAGCGCGTGCTCGGACAGGATCGACACGCCCATGCCGGACATGACCATGTGCTTGATCGCCTCGTTACTTTCGATGGTCATGCGCTGATTCAGCTCGCAACCCAACCGCTCCATCTGTCGCTCGATGGCGTAGCGCGTGCCCGACCCCTGCTCGCGCATCAGAAATGGCGCATCGGCAAACTCCCGCAACGGAATCCGTTCACCGCGATTCAGCGCGTGATCCCGCGGAGCGATGGCTACCAGGTAGTTTGGCAGGAATTCCGTTAACAGGTACTCCTCCTTTTTCGGCGGATGACTGAACACACAGAAATCATCGATACCCTCCGCCATCCGCTGGCTAATCTGTTCGCGGTTACCCACCTTCAGCTCTACGGTGATCTCCGGGTACAACTGGCAAAAATCCCCGATCAGGTGCGGAATGAAGTACTTGGCGGTGGTCACCACGGCGATACGCAGAGTACCGGCGGTGAGTCCGCGCATCTTGGTCAGGTTCATATCCAGGCGCTCGAAGCACGACAGGATCTCCCGGGCACTGCTCACCATTGCCAGCCCCGCGTCGGTGAACTGGATACGGCGCCCAACTTGGAAATAGAGCGGCATTTCCACCGCCTCTGCCAGCTTACGCAGCTGCATCGACACCGTCGGCTGGGTGAGATGCAATGCCTTGGCGGCCGCGATCACACTGCCATGGTCTTTCAGCGCACAGAGGATCTCCAGCTGGCGAATCGTCCCTACCCGGGCATGCAGTCGACTCATCGGGCCATCTCCATATATAGATATATATCTAATATTATCTTAAATAATATCTATTATTATTTATACAACTCGCCCCGCATAATCCGCAGCCAATTCATCAACAGAGGCGCGAGTTATGCATACGAAACCACTGATCTTCGGCATTGGCAGCAGCATCACCATCGCTGGTATTGGGGCCCTGCTTGCCCTGCAGGGCATCGCCGGCTGGGCCCTGGCCATGACCGGTATTGGCCTCTGCCTGCTCAATGTCGTCGGCTGGGTGAGCGCTTCCGGCAAACGCCCGCGGGCGATCAAACGCCTGTTGCCGCACTTCCCCACTCCTGCACCGGCAAACGGGAGCGTACGATAAATGGGGATCGATATTGTCGTCGCCTTTTTCCTGTTTGGCATGGCTGCCACACTCATCGGCAGCCGCATTGAGTTTCCCCGGGGACTGTACCAGGGCCTGACGCTGTTTCTGCTCCTGGCGATCGGCTTAAAGGGCGGGGTCGCCCTGAGTGAGCACGCCAGCGCACATCTGGTGCCGCGCGCGCTACTGGTATTGTCACTGGGGCTAGCCCTGCCCTTTATCGCCTATCCCATTCTGCGCCGGTTCGGGCAGTGGGGCAGGACTGACGCCGCTGCGACGGCGGCGCACTATGGTTCAGTCAGCGTTGGCACATTCGCGGTCGCTGTCGCTTTGCTGGAGAGCCGTGGTGTCGAGTACGAGGCGTACTTCCCGCTGTTTGTCGTACTGCTCGAGGTCCCCGCCATTGCGATCGGGATTTATCTGGCCTCACGCGGCAGTGAGCAGACAGCTTCCCTGGACTGGCGCAGCTTGCTGCTGAACCAGGGCTGCGTGCTGCTCATGGGCGGCCTGGTCATCGGCTGGATCGCTGGTGTGGATGGCAGCGCGAAAGTCATGGGCCTGTTTGGACCCGCGTTCCATGGCGCACTGGCCCTGTTCCTGTTGCATATGGGCTGCCAGGCAGCGCGCTACTTTCCTGAAGTGGTACGCAACGGCGCTTTCCTCACGAGTTTCGCAATCACCATGCCATTGATCGGCGCCACCATCGGTGGCGTGATGGCGACGGCGATGGATTTCTCTACCGGCGGCATCGCGCTGATGGCAACGCTCGGTGCCAGTGCCTCCTATATCGCGGCGCCGGCAGCGCTGGGGGCAGCCCTGCCCAAAGCGAACCTGAGCCTCCCGCTGACGGCATCACTGGCCATCACTTTCCCATTCAATGTGCTGGTGGGCATTCCAATTTACCTGGCAGTGGCGACATACCTGAACGGAGTCTTCGCCTGACACAGTGATCGGGTCATTCAAAGCGGCGTATCGCCATGGCAAATGCCGCGAACAAGTTACCCGATACCAACGCGCAAGACGCACCCCGGCAACTGATCAGGTCAGCGCGCCGGGGCATACAATTTGATGAAACGGCACCAACTGCCTTAACGGCAGGGCGCCGTCACGGAGGAAACACGGCAATGACTGCGGTTAAAAAAATAATTGAACACGAATCATTCGGAGGGGTACTGCTGGTCTCTGCCGCGCTGCTCGCGATGCTGCTGGCAAATTCTGCCCTGCAGGGATTCTACTTTGATGGACTGAACACCAGCGTGGTGTTTTCTTTTGGTGACTTCGCCATCCAGAAGCCGCTGCTGCTCTGGGTCAACGACGGGCTAATGGCCCTGTTCTTCCTGGTCGTGGGTCTGGAGATCAAACGCGAGGTCATCGAAGGGCACCTGTCATCGAAAGACCAGGTGATCCTGCCAGGTTTGGCGGCCATTGCCGGCATGGCAGTCCCGGCAATCATCTATGCAATGATCAACCTGGACAGCCCCGATACCCAGCGTGGCTGGGCAATCCCCTCTGCCACCGATATTGCCTTCGCGATCGGAATTTTTACCCTGTTCGGCAAGCGCCTGCCGATCAGCCTGAAACTGTTCCTGCTGTCCGTGGCAATCTTCGACGACATCGGCGCAATCCTGATCATTGCACTGTTCTACAGCAGCGACCTCTCGCTGGTGTCACTCGCGGTCGCCTCTGTCGGGTTCGCAGGATTACTCCTGCTCAATAGGGCGCGCATCACCAATCTCGCACCGTATGTGATACTGGGCACCATCATCTGGGTTGCCGTGCTCAAGTCGGGAGTACACGCGACCCTGGCCGGATTCCTGACGGCCTGGTTTATCCCGCTGAAGGTCAACATGGTCAAGCCGCTGGCGCCGCTGCATCGTATGGAGCAGGGCTTGCTGCCCTGGGTCACCCTGCTGATTCTTCCGGTGTTCGCATTTGCCAACGCCGGGGTATCACTGGCCGGGTTCTCCGCCGAGCGCCTGTTTAATCCAACCACGCTGGGCATTGCGCTGGGCCTGTTCCTCGGCAATCAGTTGGGTATTTTTGGCGTAACCTGGCTGGCGGTGAAGAGTGGCCTTGCGCGCTTGCCGGTGGGCGCTGGCTGGGCCCATGTGTATGGCGTGGCGTTGCTGTGTGGTGTTGGCTTTACGATGAGCCTGTTTATCGGCAGCCTGGCCTTCGAGGGCTATCCTGCTGCCTACCAGGAGAACGTGAAAGTGGGCGTGCTGCTGGGGTCGCTGCTGTCGGCGCTGGCGGGAACCGCGGTGCTGTATCTGTCCAGCCGCAAGCTCACCGCCAAAGACGAAGAGACGGGGGCGCCAGTCTTCTCGCCCTTCGGCAAGACACTGGACGATCCGGCGTAATCACCCCGAATGAAAACCCGGGCCGGATACACCCGTTAGTGTATCCGGCCTTTCGATCAGGGTTAATCTTCCAGCGCGCGTTTCTGCAACGCGATGATTTCATCAATACCGGCTTTGCCCAGTGCCAGCATCTGGGCAAACTCATGCTCGGTAAAAGGCGCCCCTTCTGCGGTTCCCTGCACCTCGATCATGCCGCCATCCGCCGCCATCACGAGATTCATATCGGTGTCGGCATTGCTGTCTTCCGGATAGTCCAGATCCAGTACCGGCATACCCTCATAGATACCAACGGAAACCGCGGCAACAAGATTTCTGAGAGGATCTGTCGCAATCATTTTTTCCCGCTGCATCACTCGCAATGCATCGACGAGCGCAACGCAGGCGCCGGTAATGGAGGCCGTACGCGTACCGCCGTCCGCCTGAATCACATCGCAATCCACGGTAATCTGGTTTTCGCCGAGCAACTCGAGATCTACCGCAGCACGCAGCGAGCGCCCGATCAGGCGCTGGATTTCCACGGTGCGGCCACTCTGTTTTCCACGTGCGGCTTCACGCGCCATGCGCGTCCCGGTGGAACGCGGCAACATGCCATATTCTGCCGTTACCCAGCCGCTGCCCTGGCCGCGAAGGAAACGCGGTACTTCTTCTGCCACCGAAGCGGTACAAAGCACCTTGGTGTCGCCAAACTCTACCAAAACGGAACCTTCCGCATGGCGGGTATAATTACGCGTGATTTTTACCTGGCGAAGATCATGGGGTTGGCGGCCACTGGGACGCTGCATAGGTGCACCTCTGTCATTAATTTAAGTTCGCAGTATACATGCCTGCGCTACGCACGGCGGAGCGATACCCATGCTATGATTCGCGGCCCCACTTTCATCTTCAGGAGCCAGGCATGGCTAAAAAAACCGTTCGCAGCATGACCGCGTTTGCGCGCGCCGAGTCCAATTTTTCCGGCGGCACCGCGGTATGGGAACTGCGTTCGGTCAACCATCGCTACCTGGAACCGCACTTCCGCCTGCCCGAGGCCGGGCGCCCACTCGAGTCGCAATTTAGAGAAACCCTGCGCCAGCGCCTCAACCGCGGCAAAGTGGAATTGACGCTGACGCTCAAGGCCGTCGGCGGTGAGACGTCTGCCCTGGAAGTGGATCAGGATATGCTGCGCAGTGTTGTCACTGCCGCCGAAACCGTTGCCGCCCAACTTTCTCCGCCCGCACCGATTAATCCGTTGCAGGTTTTGCAGTGGCCCGGCGTCATCGCCGACTCTGGCGCGAATGCCGACGAGCAGGCCAAGGCCATCACCGAAGCACTGGCGCAGGCACTCGACCAGCTCGTTGCCAATCGCGAGCGCGAGGGTGCGGAACTGAAAAATTTTATTGAACAACGCCTCGAAGGCATCAGTGCCCAGGTGGAAAATGTGCGCGCGCTGCTGCCCGAGATTCTCACCGCACAGCGGGAAAAACTCCGTACGCGGCTTGAGGAACTCCTCAGTGAAGTCGATCAGGAACGCATCGAGCAGGAGATCGCGCTGCTCGCACAAAAGGCCGATGTCGACGAAGAGCTCGATCGCCTCGATGCCCATGTGCGCGAAACCCGCCGCGTGCTCAATGGCGGTGGCGCTATTGGCCGACGCCTCGATTTCCTGATGCAGGAATTCAACCGCGAGGCCAATACCCTCTCGTCAAAATCCGTAGTCTCCGATACCACCCAGGCGGCCGTTGAGCTGAAAGTACTGATCGAACAGATGCGCGAACAGATCCAGAACATCGAATAACGGCCCTCCTGCCGGGTGGCCGACTCCAGAGCGTGCCGCCCAACCTCCCATCTTTTTCGTTCCGGCCTCTCGTTCAAGTTACCCATCCGTGATTGTTTACTTCTCGTCACTGTGACGACTGCGCACATCGCTCTTCTGGCACATTTTTCCTTAAATATGTCCGAACTGGACACGAACGTACCAACTTAACCTCAATATTGGCACCTATTTCCAAATATTGTCCTTCTCTGGCACTGAGGAGAGGAATTTTATTTTCGTTATACCTATTGTGTGCGGATATTTATCCCTCTACAGGAGGATCGGGTCCGTGCGGCGAGGTAGGGCAGTGTCGCGAAGTCGGGACACCAGGGTTGCACGCATCGAGAGGAGCGCGGGTTGGGTAGTTGAGTTAGTGCTACACGCCGGCCTGCGACACCAACAACAATAATTCCCGGAGATATTCATCGTTATGAAATCACAATCCCTCACCGGCACCCGTCTGGGTGCTTGGGCGGGCGCGGCACTGTTGACCCTGTGCGCCGCCCTCCCCACTCACGCGGTTGAACGCAATCTGCCCGGCGCAGCGCCCCAGCTGTCAGAGGTCGAGACCGATCGCATCATCATCAAGTACAAGGCCAGCGCGGGCATTGCCAGCTCGGCCGCCATGTCGCAAAACGCGGTCGACGCGCTGTCACGTCGCTCGGGTGCATCGATGCGACACATGCGTCGACTGGCCACGGGCGCCCAGCTCATGAAGATGGGCAAGCGCCGCAAAGGGGCAGACCTGGCTGCCGTCATCCAGCGCCTGCAACAGGATCCCAACATCGAATATGTCGAGGCCGATGTGCTGCTGCAGCCAATGGCGACGCCCAACGATCCGAGCTACAACCAGCAGTGGCACTACTTTGAAGCCACCGCGGGTATCAATCTGCCCACCGCCTGGGACACCACTCAGGGCGAAGGGGTGGTCGTCGCCGTCATCGATACCGGCTACCGCAACCATGTGGACCTGGCCGATAACCTGCTACCCGGTTACGACATGATCTCGGACACCACCGTGGCGCAGGATGGCAATGGCCGCGACAGCGACGCCACCGATCCGGGCGACTGGTCCCCGGCCGGCGCCTGTGGGCCGGGTGAACCCGCACGCAACAGCAGCTGGCACGGTACCCATGTGGCCGGCACGGTCGCCGCGGTGTCCAACAACAATACCGGTGTTGCCGGTGTCGCCTATAAAGCCAAGATCGTACCGATCCGTGTGCTGGGTCGCTGTGGTGGATACACGTCGGATATTGCCGACGGCATCATCTGGGGAGCCGGCGGTTCCGTCAGCGGCGTCCCCGCCAATGCCAATCCTGCCCAGGTACTCAACCTGAGCCTGGGTGGCGGTGGCAGCTGCTCCAGCACCACGCAAAACGCGATCAATACGGCGCGCAGCCTGGGAGCGACCGTGGTCGTCGCGGCGGGTAACTCGAACGCCAATGCGGGCAACTACACCCCGGCAAGCTGCTCTGGTGTGATCTCGGTGGCTTCCGTGGATCGCAGTGGAGGCCGCGCCTGGTATTCCAACTACGGTTCCGTCGTGGATGTTGCCGCACCTGGTGGCGACACTTCCGTGAACAGCAACGGGGTTTTGTCGACGCTGAACAGCGGTAGCCAGGGCCCGGGCTCTGACAACTATGCGTTCTACCAGGGCACCAGTATGGCCGCGCCACATGTCGCCGGTGCGGCGGCACTGCTCTATGCCATCGACAGCAACATCACCCCCACCGAAGTGGAATCTGCACTGGTGAATACCGCGCGCAGCTTCCCGGCCGGGTGTAGCCAGTGTGGCTCAGGCATCATCGATGCGGCAGCAGCGGTGGCGGAAGTGAACGGCGGTGGTGGCGGCAATCCACCCCCGGCGGATGGTGTTCTGGAAAATGGAGTGGCAGAGACAGGGCTCTCCGGCAGCACCGGAAGTGAGCAGTTCTTTACCCTCGAAGTGCCCGCTGGCGCGAGCGACCTGAGCTTTGCCATGACCGGCGGCACTGGTGATGCAGACCTGTACGTTCGCTTTGGCAGTGCACCGACTACCAGTACCTATGACTGTCGCCCCTACCTGAACGGCAACAACGAAACCTGCTCCATCAGCAATGTGCAGGCGGGCACCTACCACGTAATGGTGCGTGCCTACAGCACCTTCTCCGGGGTTTCCCTGACCGGCAGCTATAGCGAGTCCGGTAGTGGCGGCGGCGGTGGCCCCACCAGCTTTACCGAAACCAACCTGTCCGGTAATTCTGGCAGCTGGCAGCACTTCACCCTGACAGTGAATGAGGGCATGTCCACCTTGCAGGCGGTGATGTCCGGCGGCAGCGGTGATGGCGACATGTATGTGCGCTTCGGCAGCGAGCCGACCACCAGTGCCTATGACTGCCGTCCGTATCGCTGGGGTAACGCCGAGACCTGCAATATCAGCAACCCGCAGGCGGGCCAGTGGTACATCAGTATTCGCGGCTACAGCAGCTATTCCGGCGTCACGCTGGAAGCCAATGCATCGCCCTGATGTCGCTCTGTTGATATCGCTTTTTTGATGTCGCTTGATGGGCTGGCACCAGGTTGCCAGCCCTTTTTTATGGTCGGCCAGCCCTGACCGGGTAATTTACAGCGCGAAATTGCCGCTGCTGCATGCATTGGGCTGGAACTCGGTCTGTGCCCAATCCACCCGCTCAACCTCCTCGGCCAGCGTGCTGTTGGAGATCCGCCACAGTGAGGCATGAGGGCCTGCATGGCGGAAGAAATCAGAGATATTCTCCGCACTCAGCAACTTGTCCTCATGGGAAACGATATGCCAGATTGGCTTGGTCGCCCCCAGGTCGAGATACTCACAGTCTCCTCGCTGAATCGTGCCGGCAATATCATCGATGTAGCTGCTGCCCCACTTTTCGATATAGGTTTGGGGCATATGGGCATCGACAAATTCGTCGATGATATCGATGCGCATGCCATGATCCCGCGGGTTTCCCCATGACGTCGCTGCCAACAAAAATGTATCCGGCACCAGCGTGCCAAGCTGGTCGAGGCGATCCCGGTGCGCCTGCAACAACGACTCCAGTGTGGTCGTCGCGCCATCGAACTCCGCTTCAATGTCCAGAACAAAGCCGGCATAACCAACCCGTACCGCAGCCTCGAGCATATCCGCCTGCGCCTCATAGGAATGCGCGTCGTTATAGGTCCACGCCCAGGGCTCGATACCGTTGTCGCGGTAATGCTGCAGATTGGCCGGCTCGCAGGCATCCTGCCATTCCCCGCACTGCACCTCGCCACCGGTGAACGTGATCTGGTTACTGTCCCAGCGATAATTGATATCGCTGATTTTGATGAACACCCGTTTGACACCGAGGTTCGCCAGATACGTTGCCATGCTGGCATGGTCGTTGTGGACCAGGCCCGCCTCGTCAATATAGAAAATCCATGCACCGAAGCGGTTTTCACCCACTTCAATAGGGGCAGGACTTGTGCCAGCGCCGCCGCTCCCGGTATCGCCAGCATCGGATTCCGGAGGTTGCTGAGGCGCATCGCCTGAGCTGCCACCGCCGCCACAGGCCACCAGGCCCGCAACCAATAGACTCGCGAATACAATGACCAATAGACCGTGGAGGGTGAGTTTTTTCGTGCGCATAAGGATCCCCGTATGTTTGGCGGGATACTAAGGCGGTGGCGGTGGGCGCCACAGTCACTAGGTATCGCCGGCAGCGATTTGCCGCGGACCGCGCCAACCACCCGCCACCTTCCGGTCAAAACCTAACGAATTCCAAAATCCGGCCGGCTGGGACATTTCTGGCGGGCGCCGGCTATGGCAAAGTGACGCTCATAGAAAGATCAATAATGATGATGAGGTCGATGTGAGCCTGGTAACCCTCGCGATCCCGTTTTTTCTTCTCTCCATCCTCGTCGAGCTGGCACTGGACCGCTGGCGTGGCTGGGGCGTCTACCGCCTGAATGACGCCATTGGCAGTCTCAGTGCGGGCGTGCTGAGCCGGATCATTGGCCTGCTGCGCACCGGCCTGCTGCTGGTGATTTACATTCCCCTGCACGAGAAACTGCAGCCCTTCTATGACCAGATGGGCTTTGCCTGGTCCATGGACAATCTCTGGCACCTGTTCCTGGCTCTGGTGGCCTACGACTTCTGCTACTACTGGAAGCACCGGTATATGCACGAGCTCAATATCTTCTGGGCAGATCATGTCGTGCATCACCAGAGTGAGGACTACAACCTCACCACAGCCCTGCGCCAGGCCACCGGTGGGCTGCCCCTGGGCTGGATCTTCTACATGCCGATGTTGCTGATCGGGGTGCCGGCAGAAATGCTGGTGACCGTCGGCGCGGTCGACCTGATCTACCAGTTCTGGGTGCATACGCAGAAAGTCCCCAAGGTACGCTGGACCGAGTGGATCTTTGTTACCCCTTCGAACCACCGCGTGCACCATGCGCAAAACAAGGTGTATGTGGATCGCAATTACGGCGGGATGTTTATCATCTGGGATCGCCTGTTTGGCAGTTATCAAGAAGAGCTCGAGAACGAACCGTGCATTTATGGCGTGCGCAAACCCCTCAACAGCTTTGATCCCGTCGCCGCCAACCTGCAGCACTACAAACGCATGGTGCTGGACGCCTGGTACACGCGCAGCTGGTGGGACAAGTTGACATTGTGGTTCCGCCGCACCGGCTATCGCCCCGCCGATGCGGAGGCAGCGATGCCGGTTCCGTCTACCGAACTGGAAGGTTTCCAGCCCTTTGATCCACAGATCCCACGGACCCACAAAGCCTATGCGCTGGTACAGCACCTCTGTTACCTGGTGGCGACCGTAGCGCTGTTGTGGACAAACCAGTCGCTCGAGTTCGGGCTGCTGGCTGGCCTGGTTGGGCTGCTTACCCTCGGCATGGTGGCCAATGGCCGCATTCTCGATGGCCATCCGCTGGCGAGCCGTGTTGAGCTCGGGCGACTGGCGGCCACTCTGGTGGTGATCCCGTTCCTGCCGGAGATGGTTGGAATGGTGCTGCTGACCTACATCGTTATTTCGGCGATCACCTGGTGGTGGTTGGCTTTTCGTAACAAAGCCGTTACAGTCGTTGCCGTTAGCGATTAGCAACAGAGAGCCGTTCGACGGCGGGCGCAGGTAGTTTGGGGCGCGCGGCTAGGCTCTCACTGGGCGGTTCCGGTCGGGTCCGGCGGTGCAAGGCAGTAACGCATCGTTGGAGCTCCCAACAGTATCCCCCAATCCCGGCCGGGATTTTGCCCAGTTCTACCTCGATTCCCGCTGTAATGTTTTCTCACCCTGCCTTGCGCGGCGCCCGCAGGTATAATGCCGTTTTTGTCCCCGGCTACAGGAACCGTTGTGCAAACAGGAACCCTCTATACCGTTTCAGCCCCCTCCGGCGCAGGCAAAACCAGCCTGGTCAAAGCCCTGGTAGAAGGCGATCCACAGATTACTGTGTCGGTCTCCCATACCACCCGGGATATGCGCCCTGGCGAGACTGACGGGGTCAATTATCATTTCATCGACAAAGCGCGCTTCGTCGCCATGCTGGAAGAGAACGCCTTCCTCGAACACGCGCAGGTATTCGACAACTTCTACGGCACCTCGCGGCAATGGGTGGAGGACACCCTGCGCAGTGGTCGTGATGTCATCCTCGAAATCGACTGGCAGGGCGCTGAGCAGGTGCGACGCCTGCTGCCCGAAACCAAGGGCATTTTCATTCTGCCGCCATCACGGGAGGCCCTGCGCGAGCGCCTGACCGGCCGCGGACAGGATGATCAGGAGGTCATCGACCGCCGCATGGCGCAGGCTATCGATGAAATGTCGCATTACGTCGCCGCCGACTTCCTGATCATCAACGACGATTTTGATACGGCCCTGGCTGAGCTCCGCGCGATTCTGCTGGGCCAGCGCCAGCGGCTGGAACGACAGCAAGAGGAACACGCCGACCTGTTGCAGGCGCTGCTGCGTCAGGATTGATCCCGAACCATACTGAAAGCGGGCATTAACCCGCTCCCGCGGCGCGCGTCACGACTGGTTGATTTACGTACACCTCTCACTGAGGTAAAATCGCCGGTTCTGTGGCTCACAAGCCGTCAACCGAATTCGCCCACCGTGGGCACAGCAATGGATACGAGAGTTTATGGCACGCATTACTGTTGAAGATTGCCTCGAGCACGTCGACAACCGCTTTGAACTGGTGATTGTGGGCAGCAAGCGCGCTCGCCAGATCGCTACCGGCGGCCGGGATCCCATGGTCGCTGAAGAAAACGACAAGCCCACTGTCATCGCCCTGCGTGAAATCGAAGAAGGCCTGGTCGACGCCAGCATTCTCGACGAGCCGGAAGAAGATCCGCAGGAAATGAGCCCGGTCGCAGCGCCGGCGTACCTGTCCGAACAGGACCTGCAACCCTGATTCCCGGCGCAGTTAGCGCACGATACTGAGGCGGGTGCGGTTTTGCATACCATCGATAGTCTGGCCCACCGCCTCTCTTCCTACCTGCCACCCGAGCAGATCCAGACCGTCCGTCGTGCCTATTTCTATGCGGAACAGGCCCACGAAGGTCAGCAGCGCCGATCCGGCGAACCTTACGTAACCCATCCCCTCGCTGTCGCGACCATCCTGGCTGGCATGCACATGGATCATGAGAGCCTGGCCGCGGCCATGCTGCATGACGTGATCGAGGATACCGGGATTCCCAAGGCGGCCCTGTCCGAACAGTTCGGTGGCGAGGTCGCCGATCTGGTGGATGGCGTCTCCAAACTGACCCAGTTCGAGACCGACAGCCCGGCAGAGAAGCAGGCCGAGAACTTCCAGAAGATGGCGCTGGCCATGGCCCGCGATCTGCGCGTCATCCTGGTGAAACTGGCCGACCGGCTACACAACATGCGTACACTGGGCGCACTGAAGCCCCAGAAACGCGCGCGCATCGCCCGCGAAACCCTCGAAATCTATGCCCCCATTGCCCATCGCCTGGGCATGAATGACGTGCGTATCGAGTTCGAGGACCGCTCTTTCTTTGCCATCCATCCGCTGCGCGCCAGTCGCCTGCGCGCTGCACTGGTTGCCGCGCGCGGCAACCGCAAGGAATTGCTGGAGAAGATCCAGAATGCCATCGAGGTGCGCCTGCAGCGCGAGGATATCGATGCGCTGGTGATTGGCCGCGAGAAGCACCTGTACAGCATCTACCAGAAGATGCGCGCGAAGAAGAAGTCGTTCAAGGAAATCATGGACGTCTACGCCTTCCGCATCATCGTCGACAGTGTGGACAACTGCTACCGCGTACTCGGGGTTATCCACAACCTGTACAAGCCGGTGATCAGCGAGTTCAAGGACTATATCGCCATTCCCAAATCCAATGGCTACCAGTCCCTCCACACCGTCCTGCTGGGGATGCATGGTGTGCCCATCGAGGTACAGATCCGCACCAAGGAAATGGACGAAATGGCCAATAGCGGCATCGCTGCCCACTGGCTGTACAAGGCGTCCGGGGATGAGGTACTCAATACCGGCGGCACCAGCCAGGTGCGGGCAAGACGCTGGGTGCAGGGCCTGCTGGAGATGCAGCAGCGTGCCGGCGACTCCCTAGAATTTATCGAGAACGTGAAGATCGACCTGTTCCCGGACGAGGTGTACGTGTTCACCCCCAAGGGGCAGATCGTCGACCTGCCGGCGGGCGCCACTGCGGTGGACTTCGCCTACTCGGTGCATACCGACATCGGCAACTCCTGTGTAGCGGTGCGTATCAACCAGCGCCTGGCCCCGCTTTCACAACCGCTGGAGAGCGGCCAGAAAGTCGAGATCCTCACGCGCAAGAGCGCCCAGCCGAACCCCAACTGGCTCAATTTTGTCGTCACCGCCAAAGCCCGCAGTGCCATTCGCCACTTCCTCAAGCACCAGCGCCACCACGACTCGATCAGCCTCGGCCGTCGCCTGCTCGACAAGGCGCTGCTCAAGTTCAACACGCGTCTCGACGACCTGAGCGAAGAACAACTGTCCCGCGGCCTGAACGAGGCCAAGTGCGCGACGCTGGATAACCTGCTGGAAGAGATCGGCCTCGGCAACAAGGTGGCGTTTTCTGTGGCAAAACTCCTCGCGCCGACTGGCAGCGACGAGGGCGAGGCGAGCAATATCTCCTCACCGCTGAACATCGACGCCCAGGAGGGCATGATGATCAGTTTTGCCCGCTGCTGCCGCCCGATTCCCGGCGACACCATCATCGGCCACATCAGCTCTGGCAAGGGGGTGGTGGTCCACCGGGATGCCTGCCGCAATACCATCGAGTTTCGCGAGCACCCGGAAAATATCATGCTGGTGAACTGGTCCCCGGACGTCACCGGTGAGTTCCTCGCGGATGTGCGCGTCGAGGTGGAGAGTGAGCGCGGCATTATTGCGCGGCTCGCCACCCGAATTACCGAAGACGGCGCCAGTATCGAACAGATCAACGTGGACGAGAAAGATGCACACAACAGTGTGATCTCGCTGACCCTCGAGGTGACCAATCGCGTGCACCTGGCCCGGGTCATGAAGCGGCTGCGTAACCTGCCTGCGGTGATCCGTATCGCCCGCCCCGGCTGATTGTGCAATACCTGTCTGCTTTCGCCGTATTTGCCCGCAAAAGCCGTGCTTTCTGTATCGACGCGGGGACAAGCCTTCCAAATTTTCCATCAAGCGCGCTATAGTCTCCCGCTTTCTTTTTTCGAAAGCACTGGAGCATCCCATGCCGAATCGAGCGGTAATAAAAACCGATAAGGCACCCGCAGCTATTGGCAGCTATTCCCAGGCGGTGAAAGTGAACAGCACCGTCTACCTGTCTGGACAGATCCCGCTGGACCCGCAAACCATGGAGCTGGTTCCCGGGGACTTTGCCGCACAGGCACGCCAGGTGTTCTCCAACCTGCGCGCCGTTTGCGAGGCCGCGGATGGCAGCTTGAACCATCTCGTCAAACTGAACCTGTACCTCACCGATCTCAGCAACTTTGCCACCGTTAACAGTGTGATGGCGGAGTTTTTCGACGAGCCCTATCCGGCACGTGCAGCGGTGGGCGTCAAGGAACTGCCGAAAGGCGCGCTGTTTGAAGCGGAAGGGGTGATGGTCGTCTGATCCACGACAGTGCCGCGCAAGCGGCACTGAATAATGGCATCGGCCCGTTCACTCGTGCGAATACCGGCAAAGGGCGCGGGAAAATTGCGGGACTGGCGGGCCGGGTGCATCAGCCCTGGCCGTCAGGAGAGCGCTGTCACTCGAGTTCGAGCAGGGCGGTGTAGCCGCTGCGATAATCCGGGTACTCCAGTTGGTAACCCGTCTCCAGCATGCGCTGATTACTGAGTTTCTTCGAGCGCCGCTGGCTCGTCTCCACTTTCTCGCGCAAGTGCGCCGAGGTATATCCCATCGCCCGCGCGAGCCAGTGCTGGACTTCATGCATGGGTACCGGCTTGGAATCCGTAGCGATATACAGCGGATCCGGAGACCAGTCGTCTCTCTGTTTTTTCATCAGGTGTAACAGGAAACCGATGCAATCGTCCACGTGGATACGATTGCTGTACTGCGGTGGTGTGGAGGACGCACAGTAACCGGCCCGCACCTGGGACAGCAGTCGGTCGCGACCCGGTCCATAAATGCCCGCGAACCTCACAACACAGGTATTGGAGACGGCATTGCTGATGATTTCTTCCGCCGCCAGCAGGATGTCTCCCTGAAACCCGGAAGGCACGGGCGCGGTGCGCTCATCGAGAAACTGATCACCGCCCTGGCCGTAGACGCGCGTCGACGACACCCAGATCACCAGCCGCGGCGGTTTATCCAGATGGGTAAGGGCATCCGCCAGCGCCGTGGCGGTATCGACATAGGCACGGTGATAACCATTGGGTGTGTACTCGTCGGGTGTCAGGGTGGCGATCACCACATCGGCCCCTTCCGAGAACAATTGCTGCAGGTCTTCGCTGCGCGTGGCATCGCCGCGACGCCATTTCACGGCATCGGCACGCCGCTTGGTAGCCAGCGCTACCAGCGGGTTGCGTCGTACGCCAAACACCTCGTACGACTGCCGGTCCAACCTCAGCGCGAGACGCGCGCCAAGATCGCCGCAACCGATTATCCACAGCTTTTCTTTCACGATTTCCCAACCCGTGCAACAGGATCAACCCGCCGCACACAGCACCCAAGAATAGATTTGCAGTATGGTTGTAGATTCCAGCTTTATCCGTGTTCACGACGCCGAAGACACACCTGGCCGTGAGAGAAGAAATCGCCCGCAGGCGCGATAAGGCTAACCACAGCCTTTATTTTGACAGCACCACGTGGTCACGCAATGCGCTGGATCACTTTAGCGTTAATTAGGCGTCGTTTTTGTGATGGGCTACCAACAATGGGGGGTTTGGTCACACTAATTGGTACGGTCGAGCAAGGTACGACCGTACCGAATACGTGCAAAGCCTCTTCGACTCAACCGCCGCGTCCGCGCAACTGACGGAAGATCAGCAGGAAGATGATGGCACCGATGGTCGCGGTCACGATATCGCCCAGGCCAAATCCCGTCACCGGGCCGCCGATGCCCACCAGTGAGCCGAGCCAGCCACCAATAAAGGCGCCGACGATACCGATCACCATAGTCACAATCCAGCCACCCGGATCCGGCCCGGGCATAATCCACTTAGCCAGTGCGCCGGCGATCAGGCCGAGGATAATCCACGAAAATATGCCCATAGCGGTTCTCCAGTTCGTGCTTCCCTAAACATATAGCAAATTTTTCCGCCATGACGCGGATGCCCATCCGGTCGACCATGTTTTTTGCGAACAATTTGGGCCCAACTGGTCACATTCGCCCTTTGCATCCTCCGGGGCATACATGAATAATATTTATCACATGTGGCTTTCTGATTGCTGAAATCATGACCCTCAACGAACTGCGCTATATCGTCACCCTCGCCCAGGAACAGCATTTTGGCCGCGCGGCCGAGCGCTGCTTTGTGAGCCAGCCAACCCTGTCCATCGCTGTGAAAAAGCTTGAGAAAGAGCTCGGTGTATCCCTGTTCGAGCGCTCCAAGACGCGGGTTCAGGCGACTCCGCTGGGGGAGCGCATCGTCGCCCAGGCACATCTGGTACTGGAACAGTCCGCCGCCATTCGCGATATCGCCAGCGCCGGCAAGGACCAGCTCGCCAGCCCGCTGTCGGTGGGCGCGATCTTCACGATCGGGCCCTACCTGTTTCCGCACTTTATTCCACAGCTGCAGCAACTTGCACCGGATATGCCTCTGTATGTGGAAGAGGGCTATACCTCGACCCTGCGCCAGCGGCTGCGCAAGGGAGAGCTGGATGCCATCATTATCGCCCTGCCATTTACCGAGCCGGACGTTGTCACCCAGCCGCTCTACGATGAACCCTTTGTGGTACTGATGCCCGCGGACCATCCGCTCGCCGAACAACAAACCATCGAGCAGGATCAGCTGGTCCGCGAGAATATCCTGCTCCTGGGCGAAGGCCATTGCTTCCGCGACCAGGTACTGGAGGCCTGCCCCCAGCTACAGCACTCCATCGAACAGGAAGTCGGGCGCGGCAGTATTCGCACGGCCGCCGACGGCAGCTCGCTCGAAACCCTGCGCCACATGGTGGCTTCCGGCCTCGGTATCACTGTACTGCCGCTGTCCGCCGCCACCGCTTCACAGTATGCGAGTGGTGTGCTGGTAACCCGGCCATTCTCCTCGCCCGCACCACAGCGCACCGTGGCCCTGGCCTGGCGTGCAAGTTTTCCACGGCATCGCGCGATCGATATCCTGCGCGACGCCATTAACCAGTGCCAGCTTGTGCCATCGTGAGCAACCTCGCGGAACAACCGGTCACCAAATTGCGCGGCGTAGGGGAAAAGTTCGCGCAGGTACTGGCCAAACTGCATATTTCGACCCTCGGCGACCTGCTGTTTCACTTGCCCCTGCGCTACCAGGACCGCACCCGCGTGACGCCCATCGCCGCGCTGCTGCCGGGTGTGGACGCCGTCATTGAAGGCGAAGTGCGCGTGGCCGACGTCGCCTTTGGACGCCGCCGCAGCCTGGCGGTGCGCCTGCAAGATGGCAGCGGCACCATCACGCTGCGCTTTTTCCACTTTTCCGCAGCGCAGAAAGCGCGGTTTGCGCCGGGCACACGCGTGCGCTGCTACGGAGAGGCACGCCGCGGCAGCGCCGGGCTCGAGCTGTACCATCCCGAGACAGAACTGGTAGAGACGAGCACCTCGCCCCTGCCCAGTACACTGACGCCTGTGTATCCGCTGACCGATGGCGTCAGCCAGGGCCGCATGCGCGGACTGGTGGCGCAGGCCCTCGACCATCTTGCCACCGCACAGATCACCGAGCTCGTACCCGAGGAATTGCTGCCCGGGGCCATGCACTACCCATTGAAGGCCGCGCTCGATTACCTGCATACCCCGCCGGCAGAAGCGGACCTGGCAACGCTGAGTGCCGGCATACACCCGGCGCAACAGCGTCTCGCGGTCGAAGAGCTGCTGGCCCACCACCTGAGCCTGCTGGCCCTGCGACGTCAGGGCGGCGCCCACTCGGCACCGGTGCTGGCCACCAACAAAGCGCTGGAACAGGCCTTTTTCTCTCGACTGCCGTTTACCCTGACCGGTGCGCAACAGCGCGTCTGCGCGGAGATCGCGGCCGACCTGGGCCGCCCGCAGCCGATGATGCGCCTGCTGCAGGGCGACGTCGGCGCGGGCAAAACCCTGGTCGCCGCCATCGCCGCGCTCAAGGCCATCGGCAGTGGCGCACAGGTCGCCGTCATGGCACCGACCGAAATCCTCGCCGAGCAACACCGGCGTAACTTCGAGCAGTGGCTGGACCCCCTGAATATCGGTGTCGCCATGCTCACCGGGAGCCAGCGCACCGCCGAACGCCGCAGCCAGCTCGAAGCCATTGCGGGCGGCAGTGCCCAGGTCATCGTCGGTACCCACGCGCTGTTTCAGGCCGAAGTGCAATTCCACAACCTCGCCCTGGTCATCATCGACGAACAGCATCGCTTCGGTGTGCGCCAGCGTCTCGCCCTGCGCAATAAGGGCAGTGCGGCCGGCGAGAGTGTCGAGGTGCACCCTCACCAATTGATCATGACGGCAACGCCAATTCCGAGAACACTTGCAATGTCGGTTTTCGCGGATTTAGACTGCTCAGTCATAGACGAGTTACCACCGGGCCGGCAGCCGATCAGTACCGTCGCCATCGCCAACGATCGACGTGACCAGGTGATTGATCGGGTTCACGAATCAGTGCGCGCTGGACGCCAGGCTTACTGGGTCTGCACCCTGATCGAGGAGTCCGAGACGCTGTCCGCACAAGCGGCCGAATCGACCGCTTCGGAGCTGGCGGAAACCCTGGCAGGGGTCCGTATCGGCCTGGTGCATGGGCGCCTGAAACCCGAGCAGAAAGAACGGGTCATGACGGCGTTCAAGGCGGGCGAACTGGACCTGTTGGTGGCTACCACGGTAATCGAGGTCGGTGTGGATGTACCCAATGCCAGCCTGATGATTATCGAGAACCCGGAGCGGCTGGGTCTCGCCCAGCTGCACCAGCTGCGCGGTCGTGTCGGACGCGGCAGCGTGGCCAGTCATTGCGTACTGCTGTACGGCACGCCGCTGTCAAAAAACGGCAAGGCGCGGCTGCAGGCGCTGCGACAACACAGTGATGGCTTCGCCATTGCGGAAGAGGACCTGCGTTTACGCGGGCCCGGCGAGATTCTTGGCACGCGCCAGACCGGAGATGTGCAATACCGCATCGCCGACCTTCAGCGAGATGCCGAGCTGCTGCCACTGGTGCAGCGGATCGCTGCGTCACCACAGCTCTCTCCGGAGACGCGGGAGGCGCTGGTCGAGCGCTGGCTGCAGGAAAAGCCGCGCTTCGCCGAAGCCTAGCCGCTTCTGTCAGCCGCTCCACTTTGGGGGCAACCGGACAGGGGCGGCATGGACATAACAATACAACGATAAGAGCAAAAGGACTGTGAGCTTGAAAATCAGCATCTGCCCCCGTTTGTTGTTCGCACCATTGATGGTGCTCTCTCTCGCGACCAGCGCCCAGGATTCCTCTGGCTGGCTCGGCATGGGATCCGATGACGCCCCCGTTCGCCTGACGCTGGCCCCGCTCAATATTTCCGTTGATGCGCCGGGAACCAACAATGCGGACTTGATGCTGGCCCTGTCCCAGGGCATCGATCTGGCAGAGTTGAAACGCGCGAGCAATGAACAGTTTGCCTCAAGGTTGCGTCAGGCGATGCGCGCACAACTGAGCGAATTTTTCGACGACGAGGATGTGCAGATTACGGCAGAGAGCCCGCTGACCCTGCATTTCGTATTGGATCTGGATGTGGCACAACAGATCCAGCGCGTGAAGGAGAGCGGTGACTTCGAAATTGAAACCGGTGAAATGAAAGCGACCGGTAATCTGCGCTACTGGTTCAGCGTACCCGGCCTCGATCCCATGGCCGCGCCACACGAGTTGCCGCTGGAAAATTTGCGTGTGAAAGCGCGCTACCGCAACAAGACGTCGCTGACCGGTGGCGACAGTGAGAACGGTGCTAAAGAAGCCATCGGCGAGATACTGGAAAAACTCGCCGAACGTATCGTCGACCGCATCGACAACGATATCGAGGAGGATGCGCTGCGCGATCTACTGCGCGGCTAATCTACCTCTAAGCTGACTCAGATACTGGCGGTCGGTCATTATGCCGACCGCGCAGATCACCGCTACCATGCGGCCAGTAGCGCTACCCCAATCCCTGCACTCCACCCGCCATGCTGGCAGCGTCCCCTCACCGCGCAAAGCTGGCAACAGTTCACGAATTTTGTTATCAACGTCAATAGTGACAAAACTATCGGGCATTGAGCCTGACAGAACTAAAAATACAAATTTCGTCACGTAGAACAAAAATAATTTACGTACGCGGAGAAAGTGATGATGAGGCGATTTTGCGGCCGTGCGCTGCTATGCGCTTTTCTCGGGGCGGGTTCTGCTGTGTTGGCAACCCAGGCAATGGCACAGGAAGGTTTTCTCGGGTTCGGCGGTGATAGCGGCCAGAACCCCACCGTGTCGATCGACCGCACCGATATCCAACTCGATATCCCCATGCCCGTGATCGCCGACCTCGAGGCCGCCCTGACAGCGGCGAATGGCGATATCAATTTTCTCGTCAATCTCAAACAGGACGCGATCGACAAGCACCAGCAACACCTCGAGTCTGAACTGGAGCGCAAACTCGCTGAATTCTTTTCAGATGAAGACGTCGCGCTCGTTGGCCGCGAAGGCATGTTGTTGCTGCACAGTGAATTTAATCTGGAGGCGACCAAGGGCATTGGTGACCTGAAAGGCGAAGCTGGTTTCGATCGCGAGCGCGGCACGGTGACACTGTCCGGCAACTATTTTTTCCATCTGCGCGATGCCAGCAGCAAAGTCCTGCACGCCGGCGAAGTGGATATCGACAAGCTGAGGATCCGCGAAAATTACGAAGTGCGCACACCGGTGCCGGGCAGTGGCGTCGAGCCGCTGGACACGACCGAAGAGGCCATCAACCGCGCGCTCTCCAAACTGATCGCGCGCATCGTCGACGAGACCGAAGATGATCTCGAGGCGGACAACCTGCGGGATCTGGTCGAAGGATAATTCACTCTTTGCCGCACAAAAAAAGCCCCGCACTGGCGGGGCTTTTTTGATTGCAGAGGCCGCATCACTTAGCCGGCACAGACTCCCCAGCCGGTTCAGACTCACCGACGGACCCTTCCGCTACCACGCCATTGAAATTGTTATCGTAGAAAATCTCTTCCGACAGCGCGCCTTCGCTCTTGGCCACCACAGAGCTCACAACCGCATCACCAGTGATATTCACCGCGGTGCGCACCATGTCGAGCAGACGGTCAACACCCATCACGATAGCAATGCCCTCCAGCGGCAGACCCACCTGCTGCAACACCATCGCCAGCATGATCAAACCCACACCCGGCACACCGGCGGTGCCGATAGAGGCGAGGGTGGCAGTGAGGACCACCGTCAGGTAACCGGCGACACCGATCTCAATACCATACAGCTGGGCGATAAACGCGGTCGCCACGCCCTGCATGATGGCGGTACCGTCCATATTGATGGTGGCACCCAGCGGTACGGTAAACGCGGCAACCTTGTTATCCACACCCAGGCGCTTCTCGACGGAAGCCAGGGTGACCGGAATCGTGGCCGCGGAAGAGGCGGTGCTGAACGCAAACACCATCGCCGGACGCATCTTCTTGAGCAGCTGCAGGGGGTTCAGGCCCGACAGCAGCTTGAGCAACAGCGGGTAGACGCCCAGTGCGTGCAACAGCAGGGCACCGAGCACCACCATGAAGTAGGCCAGCAACGACATGATCGCATCGAGACCCAGCTGCGAGATGCTCTTGGCCAGCAGGGCAAAAACCCCATACGGCGCAAACACCATGAGCACGCCCACCATTTTCAGAATGACTTCATTGAGGTCATTGAAGAAGGCAGCAACCCGTCGGCCGGGCTCACCGGCGCGGGCAATGGCGTAACCCATCAGCAGGGCAAACACGATGATCTGCAGCATGTTGCCCTTGGCCATCGCGTCAATGGGGTTGGTGGGGAAGATATTCACCAGCACTTCCGACAGCGGCGGTGAGGGTTTCGGGTCGAACGTCGCGGTGCCGGCCACCACGGCCTCTTCGACTCCGGCGCCGGGCTGGAACAGGGTCGCGAGAAACAGGGCCAGGCTGATGGCGACCGCGGTCGTCAGCAGATACAGGCCGACGGTCTTGCCCGCGAGGACGCCCACTCGACTGCCCTCGGACAGCGCACAGGCACCGCACACCAGGGAAACCAGCACCAGGGGCACCACCATCAGCTTCAATGAAGCGATAAAAATGCGGCCGACGATATCGAACAGACCGTTAATCAGGTAGTGGTCAATAAACTGGGTGGCCGCCGCCCCCAGTGCGCCGCTGGAGCCCAGCAGGTTAAACACGATGCCGACCAGTAGTCCGGCCCCCATCGCAATCAGGATTTTGGTAGTGAGACCCATAGTGATTATTTCTCTCTGATAAGGCCCTGTGAGGATCGAGCAAACGGTCACTATATCGGGCACCGGCGCCGCGGGCAAAAAACCGGCACTGCCGATACGCAGCCGGTGATCGGCCAACGCCGGTTTTCCCGGCGGGCCGAATCGGTACAATGGGGGCCTTTGTCCTGTTCGCGGAGTGCGCGTTGTACCAGTCTCCTTTTCTGCCCGAAGGCCAGTGGCTGCAGTCCTCGCTCGAGTCGTTGCAGCACACTCTGCCGGCGGATCTCCAGCCCTGGCTACTGCACCCGGGATCCCTGACCGCAGCGCTCAAACACCAGAGCGGTGGCCAATTTCATGTGCAGGTGCTCAATCAGCGCTGGCAACAGCCCGGCCTGGAAGAACGCCGCGCGCTCGGGCTGCGGGACCGGCAACTGGCACTGGTACGCGAAGTCTTGCTGTTTGGCCGGGGCAAGCCCTGGGTCTATGCCCGCAGTGTGCTGCCGCAGCGCTGCCTGCAGGGCAAGTCGCGCTACCTGCGCAGTCTCGACAGCCGCCCTCTCGGCGAATTGCTGTTCAGCGAACCCGGTATTCGCCGTGGGCCGATCACCCTCAACCAGTTGCGACGAAACCGCGACTGTTCTCTCGAGGTGCTGGGCGATGAACAGGAGCGCGCCTGGGGGCGCCGTTCGATTTTCTGGCTGCGGGACAAACCGCTGCTGGTCGCGGAGACATTCCTGACCGCGTTCCGACCGAGTGGGCCGCCGCTTTCTACACAGACCAACGCTGCCGATGCCGGCACTAAAGACGAGGATCTCTGTCAGTGATCACCGCACGAATTGCCCAACGCTGGCCGGCGCTCATGCCCTACTGGCGACTGATGCGTATGGACAAGCCCATTGGCACACTGTTGCTGCTGTGGCCGACCTGGTGGGCGCTATGGCTCGCGGCGGACGGCTGGCCGGGCTGGCACCTGTTCGCGGTCTTTACCCTGGGCGTCATCCTGATGCGTGCGGCCGGCTGCGCCATTAACGATTATGCGGATCGCCATATCGATGGCAGTGTGGAGCGGACCGCGACGCGGCCTCTGGCCACCGGCGCGATCAAGCCGCGCGATGCGCTGCTGCTGTTTGCGGGGCTGTGCCTGCTGGCGTTCCTGCTGGTACTGACGACCAACACCCTCACCATCCAACTGTCGCTGGTCGCGGTGGTACTGGCATTCTGCTATCCGTTTGCCAAACGCTTCACCCATATGCCCCAGGTCGTGCTGGGCGCCGCTTTCAGCATGGGCATTCCGATGGCCTTTGCCGCAGTGAATGACAGCGTGCCACCGGAAGCCTGGCTGCTATACACCGCCAATTTGCTGTGGACCGTCGCCTACGACACTTTTTACGCCATGGTGGACCGGGACGACGATCTGCGCATCGGCGTGAAGTCCACGGCCATCCTGTTTGGCGAACTGGACCGGGCCATGACCGCCTCACTGCAGGGCATGGTCATTTTCGCGCTGATGCTGGTCGGCCAGCGCTTTGAACTGGGCTGGCCCTTCACTATTGGGCTCGGTGTCGCCGCCGGTTTGTTTCTTTATCAGCAATGGCTGATCCGCGACCGGGCGCGCGATGACTGTTTCAGGGCCTTTTTGAACAACAACTGGGTAGGTCTTGCGGTATTTGCGGGAATTCTGTTCTCAACACTCGCTGACAAGTGAGTACTATGGGGACTCTCCCCCGGCTGTCATATATTTGTCATTGTATTGCCGTTAAATGGGCAGCGTCCGTTGGACAGGTAAGGTATGACAGGAACGATGCACAGCAAGACTATTCTGATCGTCGACGATGAAGCCCCCGTGCGCGACATGCTGCGGGTGGCGCTGGAAATGGCGGATTACCGCTGTCTCGAGGCGGAAAACGCACAGACAGCCCACGCTCTCATTATCGATGAGAAACCGGATCTGATCCTGCTCGACTGGATGCTGCCGGATGTTTCCGGTGTCGAGCTCGCGCGACGCCTGAAGCGCGACGAACTCACCTCCAGCCTGCCCATCATCATGCTCACCGCCAAGGGTGAAGAAGACCACAAGATCAAGGGACTCGAGACCGGTGCGGATGATTACATCACCAAACCGTTCTCCCCCCGGGAACTCGTTGCCCGGCTCAAAGCCGTACTGCGCCGCGCTGGCCCCAATGCGCCAGAAGAACCATTGCGTGCCGGCAAGCTGGTTTTGGACCCCCTGAGCCACCGCGTTTCCATCGACGGCCAGGCCGTCGAGATGGGCCCCACCGAATTCCGACTGCTCACGTTCTTCCTGTCTCACCAGGAGCGTGCCTATACCCGTGCCCAGCTGCTGGACCACGTCTGGGGAGGCAACGTGTATGTCGAGGAGCGCACCGTCGACGTACATATCCGTCGCCTGCGCAAGGCGCTCAGTCTGGAAGGCCACGACCGCTATATCCAGACCGTGCGCGGCACCGGCTACCGCTTTTCTGTGCAAACTCCGGAAAAAGTGTGACAATCCGCACAGGTTCGGCCCCGCGCCGATAGCCGGGGCACACGACCCTTTGCTCGCAATTGCCCCCGCCTGAACAGACCATTGGAGGCGTCGCTGCGATGGCAGTCTTCGCCCCGATTCCACGGTAATGGGACCGCCTTTTCCAGGCGGCTCAAACTGGAACGCCAACGACCATGCTGGAACGCAGTATTGGCGAGTTCTCTCGCCTGATTGTGATCGCCCTCGGCTGCACTATCTTTGGCTTTGCCACAGGCTACTGGCATCTCAGCCTGAGCCTGGGCCTGGGCATCTACCTGATCTGGATCCTCACCCAACAGAGCCGCTTCAACCGCTGGCTGGCAAATGGCCGCCGTGGCCCGGCGCCCACCGCATTCGGTATTTGGGGCGAAATTTCCGACGATTTCTACCGCATGCAGCGCCGCCACCGCCGCGAAAAGCAGAAACTGCATGCCATGCTGCGCCGGGTGCAGGACAGCACCAGCGCGTTACGTGAAGGTATTGTGGCCCTGGAGGGTGACGGCAACCTGGCGTGGTGGAACCCCACGGCGGGGGAACTGCTCAACCTGCAATCCGGTGACGCTGGCCAGCCACTGGTCAACTTCGTCCGCGATCCGGTGTTCGTGCACCATATGCACCAGACCGACAGTAACTCCGGGCCGATCACCATGACGGCCCCAGGCGATGAAACCCGCATACTTCAGGTCGAAGTCACCCACTACGGTCAGGACGAGGCATTAGTGGTCGTGCGCGATATCACCCGCCTGCATAACCTCGAACAGATGCGTCGCGACTTCGTTGCCAACGTGTCTCACGAATTACGCACGCCGCTCACCGTAATTGCCGGTTATCTTGAAACGCTCGAAGCGAGCGGCATGGCACCACAGGCGTGGCAACGGCCACTCACCCAGATGAGTGAGCAGACCGCCCGCATGACCACGCTGGTTAACGACCTGTTGTTGCTCGCGCGCCTGGAAACCTCCGAGCGCCACCGCGGCCGCGACAAGATTTCCGTGTCTGAACTGATGGAGCGGGTGGCCCAGGAAGCCCGCGATTTCAGCGGCGATCGCCACGATATCTCTGTGGAATGCGACAAGGACGCCGTGTTGACCGGCGATGCCACGGAGCTGCACAGTGCCTTTGCCAACCTGGTTCAGAACGCGGTGAAGTACAGCCCGGATGGCGGGCCGATCAAACTGCGCTGGTGGGAAGACAGTCGCGGCGGCCACTACGCGGTGACCGACAATGGGCTCGGTATCGACCCGATGCACATCCCCCGCCTGACCGAACG
Source organism: Microbulbifer sp. ABF4_148 (assembly GCF_056158985.1). NCBI lineage: Bacteria > Pseudomonadati > Pseudomonadota > Gammaproteobacteria > Cellvibrionales > Microbulbiferaceae > Microbulbifer > Microbulbifer sp. ABF4_148. The sequence continues at coordinate 698,438 of NZ_JBSWUI010000001.1, read as the reverse complement.
CTTTTACCGTGTGGATGCGGGCCGCTCACGGGAGAGTGGCGGCACCGGTTTGGGACTGGCCATCGTCAAGCATGTCCTGCTGCGTCACAGCGCAGACATGACCGTCAATAGTTCGCCCGGGCGGGGCAGTACTTTCACACTGCACTTCCCGCCGCAAAAGCTCTCTTCTACGGCGACCGCCTGATCGTTCATGCTCAGGGGTGGTGTCAGCCCTTGAGCTCTTCCAGGGTAATCTCCTTACCCCCCGCGGTGATGGTCACGCGCTCGCCCTCTGCGACCGGAGTACTCTCGCGCTGCAACACCAGATGATGCAGCTGCTGTTCCGCATCACGCAGCAGGGCGTGCTCGCGGCCCTCGTCGTCGACCGGCAGCTGGCGCGCACCGGTCAGCGCGTCACGCAGGGTGCGCAGCGCACCAATATCCCGGTAGCGATCCAGGTCGTTGGACAGACGCTTTTTCATGCGTTCGCTTTCGTGTAGCGCGGCTGCCACTTCACGGTATTTCGCTAAAAAGAACACCGCTGCCAGCGCAAAGCCGGCAATCACCATATTTTCAAACCAACCCGGCATAGTAATTCCCCCTCAATTCCAGGCTTTCCAGATTCAGCGGCTGCCCTGCGGCCACCGCCAAACCAACAAATGGTTATTTGCGGGCATCTCGTGCAGCTCGGCACGCCGCAGACCCACTTCTGTTGCCAGCTCATCGAGCCACTCCAGGTCGCGAACGCCGCTGCGCGGGTCCCGCTCGCGCAGCCAGACATCGAAGTCCGCATTGCCCGAACCGACAAACTGCCCATCCATCTTCACCGGCCCATAGGCAATAAACTGGCCACCGCCCTGAAGCAGCGCGGCCACTCGCTCAAACAGCGCCCGCACCGCCACCTCTGAGACGATATGCAGGGTATTCGCCGTGAATACCGTGTCCGCGTGCAGGTCTGCCGGCCAGGGCAGCGTGACATCCAGCTCGATTGGCTGGGGCAGATTGGGGGCCGGCTCGGCGGCGAGCCACTGGCGGATATCCTTCAGGCGCGCGGCCACATCCGAGGTTTGCCAGACGAGCTGCGGGAAATGCGGCGCGAAATAAACGGCGTGCTGCCCGGTACCACTGCCGATTTCCAGCAGCTGCCGGCTGTTGCCCAGCAGGCGCTGCAGGTGCGCGAGGATCGGTTCCCGATTGCGTGCGCAAGCGGGGGCATCCGGCAGTTCCTGTTCGGCAGATCCGTGCATGGAGGACGACCGCGCCTTACTCACACCGGCTCATCGCGGGTAAAGACCCAGTCGTTGTCTTTCGACAACTCGGGATTGAATGCGTAGCCTGCCACATCGAACTGCTTGAGCTCTTCCGCCTTCTTCACCCGCTGGTCGATGGCCCAGCGGCTCATCATGCCGCGTGCTTTCTTGGCAAAAAAGCTGATCATCTTGTACTGGCCGTTCTTCAGGTCCTTGAAGTGGGGCGTGATGATCTCCGCCTCCAGTTGCTTCGGCTTGACCGCTTTGAAGTACTCGTTGGAGGCCAGGTTTACCAACTCCCGGCTTTTCACCGTCGCAAGCTGGGTATTGAGACCGTCCGTCAGTTTTTCGCCCCAGAATTCATACAGGTTCTTGCCGCGGGCATTGGCAAACCTGGTGCCCATTTCGAGGCGGTACGGCTGCATCAGGTCCAGTGGACGCAGCAATCCATACAGGCCGGAGAGCATACGCAAGTGTTTCTGGGCATAGGCAAAGTCACGCTTGCCCATGGTCTCCGCCTCCAACCCGGTGTACACATCGCCCTTGAAGGCGAGCAGGGCGGGGCGTGCATTGGTGGGCTTGAACGGCCGCTTCCAGGACTGGAAACGGTCGTAATTCAGGACGCCCAGTTTGTCCGACACCTTCATCAGTGCGGAGATATCCTGCGGGCTCAGGGCGCGCAGCTCCTTGATCAGGGCCGCGGAATCATCCAGATAATCCGGCTGGGTGGTGTCCAGTGAGGGAATGTCACTCTCGTAGTCCAGCGTTTTTGCCGGAGAGATCACGATCAACATAGGGCGTTCAGTTCTGTTCCAGTAAATACTTGTGGTGCGTTATACGGATTATTCCGGCTTGAGGATGTCCTGCCACCAGTTCAGTGGTGTCTGCCCGTCCTGCGGGTCATAGACGTTGCCGTAGTACCAGGTACTGTTGGCTCCATCGCACACGCTGTCGAGAATTTTCTCGATATTGGTAAATCCGCAGCTCACGTGGATGCTGTAGATCAGCATGCGCTGACTCTCCATATCCAGCTCTCCCCCGAGCTTCTCCAGCTGCGGCGTTAACTGGTCGGATATGGCCGCGCTGTCGCCCCGACAAAATACCCGTATCGCCAGGTTGCCGGAGCGCTTTACCAGTTCGAACTGCTGGTCGTCTTTGTTCACCTTGATGGAGTCGCCGCTGGCAATGCCCTTGATAAACGCCGGTGAGCGCACCAGCTGGCAACTGTCATCCTCGTTGACCTTTACCTGGAGCCGCTCGACCACCGGCGCCCCATCGGGGCCCGTTCCGGCAAACAACTCAATAACCTGTAACGCAGTCATAACCTCTCCCAGCGGACTGTGTAAAATATCCGACCCATCACGGTATCGGTGATGTCAAAACCGATGCCCCGACAGCCGTCAAAGATGACGCATAGTATACAGGGAGCCAGCATGATCTCGCGTAAACTCGCCCGCTTCTCAATTCTCTCCGCCCTATCCGGGCTTTTACTCAGTGGCTGTGCCGTGAACCCGGTGACCGGTGCCAAGGAGTTGTCCCTGATGTCCCAGGCACAGGAAGTGGCCATTGGTGAAGAGCAGTATCCCGCCAACCAGCAACAGCAGGGCGGCCAGTACAATGTCGACCCGGCGCTACAGGACTACGTGAACCGTGTGGGGCAGAAGCTCGCACGGGTATCCGACCAGCCGCAACTCCCCTATGAATTTGTCGTGCTCAATAATTCCACGCCCAACGCCTGGGCCCTGCCCGGCGGCAAAATTGCCATCAACCGGGGCTTGCTGGTATTGCTGGAAGATGAAGCCGAGCTGGCCGCAGTGCTCGGGCACGAGATCGTCCACGCGGCGGCGCGTCACTCTGCCTCGCGCATGTCCCAGGCGCAGGTGCTGGGGGCCGGGCTGGCCGTGCTCGGTGCGGCTACCCAGAACACCGAATACGGAGACCTTGTCGCTCTGGGTGGCCAGCTGGGTGGCTCCGCGTATATCGCCCGCTACGGACGCCAGAATGAACTGGAAGCGGACGAGTACGGCATGAAATATATGGTGGCCGCGGGCTATGACCCCCAGGGCGCCGTGCGGCTGCAGCGCAAATTTGTCGCGCTGTCCAAGGGGCGCAACGCCGGCGGCCTCGACGCCCTGTTTGCCAGCCACCCACCTTCGCAGTCGCGGGTTGATGCCAATATTGCCCACGCGAAGCAGCTCGGCGGTGGTGTCACCAATCGCGACGGCTACCAGCGAGCCATCGCCCAGCTCAAGCGTGACGCCGACGCGTACAAACAATTCGATGAGGCCATGGCAGCCGCAGGCGACAAGCAATACGATCGCGCGCTGACGCTGGTACGTGACGCCCAACGCCGGCAGCCGCGCGAAGCCGCCTTCTTCCAGCTGGAAGGTGATCTGCTGGCCCAGCGCAAGCAGTATCGGCAAGCGTATAGCGCGTACAACAACGCCGTGCAGAAGAATCCGGGGCTGTTCTCCAACTGGCTCAAGCGCGGCCTTGCCAGTGCCGAACTGAAAAACTACATCGACGCGGAGCGCGACCTGACCCGTTCACTGCGCTACCTGGAAACACCACACGCGCACTACTACCTGGGTGAGGTGTACGAAAACCAGGGCAATCGCAGTAAGGCCATCAACCACTATCAGACCGCGTCCAAGGCCGGTGGTGATATCGGTACCCGCGCGCAACAGCGTATGCAGGCTCTGGGGAACCAGGGATAAAACTCGAACGAAAGGTCCGGTACCTGTGGTATCAGGGATGCCGGCAAACAAAAAAGGCGGCCTAATTTGGCCGCCTTTTTGATGGAGCAATGCAACCCGACAAAGTTACAGCTGTACCACCAATCCCAGGGTCAGTACATCCACATCGACGCCGTCCTGATCATCGCTGGAGAATGCGAGTTCACCGGCGATGTTGCGGTTGAAGAAGTGCGATACGCCCAAACCAAAGCCACCCTCATCATTCAGCGAGGCGCTGACACCAGTGTGCTGGTTAAAGTAGTAATCGGCCTCCAGTACGGCATCATTGCCGAATTCAGTATCCAGCAGCGCGATACCCGCGGCAAAGTAACGTCCACCGGTCAGTTCAGTGAAATAGCGCGCCGACAGCGTACTGTTGTCCAGCTCGTCGTCTACGGAAACAGTGACGCCAACGTAGTCATTGCCCACCAGCTGGTGGTTGTACTGGCCACTGAAGAAGAAGCTGTTGTCCCCATCCTCGACAGACACTGCCTCGACTTCGAGCAGCAGGTTCGGGTCGACAAAGTAACCGGCAGAGACACGGAACACGTCAGAGAAATCGCTATTCTCGAAGGCGCCACCAAATTTCAACGCACCGGTGAAGTACTCGCCGCCGATCACGGTACTGTCGAAGTCACCGAACTCCGAGTCCGTACTAACGAATCCGCCAAATACATTACTGGCGTGATTGATGTATTCGAACTCTTTCAGCGGACCGAGAGACTGCTTTGGAGAAAAGTAATAGGTACTGCCAATGCTGAAGGTATCGGCAGAACCAAAAGGCGTGTCGATATCAGCGTATTCGGCAGAAGACAGCGATGTGTACTGCTCTGCAGTGGCGGTAGCCGCAGCGAATGCGAGAGTCAGTGGAAGCAGGTGCTTGAATTTCATAGGTCTCATCCTTTAGTCACAACATTGCCTGGTACAGGCCGAGTCGCGCGGAGTGTAGCAAAAGCGCATGGGTGTGCAGCGGCAATTCGCGAAATTGCAGACTGCGTCCCAATCCGCTTTTGTCCCTGGGCAATATTTTGCCGACTGTTGCCGAGGCGCGAGCCAGCGCGAGACGTACGGGTACACGGCACCTAGAAAGTGCCGCGGCCTGATCTTTAGAATTGCACAGACGCGCTCAGGGAATAGGACTCATTGTCCAGCGTCCACCCTCCAAACTCATCCGACTTGTTGGTGTAACCCAGTGAGAGGGAGATATTTCTGTTGAAGAAATGGGTTGCCCCCAGGCGATAGTGGCCCAAATCTCCAACCTCCGCTTTCAAGGAAGTCGACTCGGAGAAATAGAATTCGCCTTGGAGCTCCCAGATATTGCGCACAGGCGCGATGTCAGAATCGGACAGCAGGAACTCGGTGGACAGACCGCCAGTATCAGCGTATTTAAGGCCGAGGCGCAGATAGCGGTCATTGCTCAGGGCGCGGAAATAGCGCGTCGAAACCACGGCCCCGGAAAAGCCGTCATTGGTTTGCAGGGTAACGCCCAGATAATCGGTGTCTCCCAGTTGATATACGTACTGCCCACCCAGCAGAACGCGACTGTCGCCTTCGTGGTACTCGATATCAACAGTGGCCTGCAGGGAAGGGGTGAAAAAATATCCCAGCGCGCCGCCAAACACCTGCTCTCCATCCAGATCCTGTACGCTGGCCCCCAATTTCAGGTTGCCTGTGAAATATTCACCGCCCAACACACCGTTGCGGGCATTGTGGTATTCATCATCGCTATAGCCGTAGGCGCCATAGAAATTGCTGATGCGGTTGATGTAATCAAATTCCTTCAGGGGACCCCGGGCCTGGCGATCCGATAAATAGTAGCGGCTGGCAATGGTGAGGGTTTCACCGACCTGATCCCGTAGGGAGGTATTCAACAGACCGGTCTCAGGATCCCAGTAGCGCCACAAAGCGACGTCTTTCTCATAGGAATAGCCACCGCTCGAAAACGACTGGTATGCCTCCGCAACATTGACGGACAACAACAGTGCGAGCGGTAAAACAAACTTCGGATGCATTCAGAACTCCTTGTACTTATTGCAATTATTCTTCGGGCCCGCGTCGCTGGTCAGACCCAGTTTGTCCAACCGCCCAGGCAAAGCAGGCGCATGCATCGGACCGGAGAATGGCAATTTTGTTTCAGATTTGAACTTAATTTTTAGAATTTTATTTCTAATCTATGTTTCAGATCGCATCGAATGACCGATAGATATCCGCAAATTGCTCAAATTTTCTACTTTTTGGTTTTTGAAGGATCGGCACGGTCGTACCGGGGGAAGGGAATCATGCAGCTGGGTACAGGCCACGCTCACTCGATGAGGCGCGGGCTGGTTGGGATAGCGCAATAAAAAAGGCCCGCTTTGCGGGCCTTTATTTGGGTGCTTCACCGGCCAAGCCAGTGGGTGCCCATCAGCTTTTTTTCAGGTTGCTCTCGTGGCCATGGCGAATGTCGGTGCCTTCGACCAGATACACCACCTGCTCACAGATATTCTTGGCATGATCGCCGATACGCTCCAGTGAGCGCAGTACCCACAGTACGTTGATGCCGCGGGAAATGCTGCGCGGGTCTTCCATCATGTAGGTGATCATTTCGCGGATCGCGGAACGGTAGTCCATGTCCACCTGCTCGTCTTCGGCCATGGTAGCCAGCGCTGCCTGTACGTCGAAGCGGGTATAGGCATCGAGCGCGTCGTTGAGCATCTTGCGCACCGCCTGGGCGATGTGGCGGATCTCGGTGTAGCCGCGCGGGGAGGTGCCCTCATCGGTCAGTGCAATCGCCATCTTGGCGACCTTGCTCGCCTCATCCCCAACCCGCTCCAGATCGCGGGCAATGCGGGTGATCGACAGGACCATGCGCAGGTCAGACGCGGTGGGCTGGCGCTTGGCAATAATCAGTGTGGCGTGCTCGTCGATCGCCATCTCGCACTTGTCGATCTCCTGCTCAACACCGAGTACTTTCTCTGCCAGCTCACTGTCCGCGCTGGCCAGGGATTCGACCGCGTCGGCGACCTGCTGGGTCACCATGCCGCCCATTTCCAGCATTTCGGTTTTGAGGCCCTCCAGGTCTTCGTTGAACTGGCGGGAGATATGTTGATCGAAGTGCATTTCCATAATGTGTCGTGTTTTCTGCAGAGCTTGAGGGGGGCAACCCCGATAATCGCTATTGAAATAATTAACCGAAACGGCCGGTAATATAGGCTTCCGTCAGCTCGTGCTGCGGGTTGGTAAACACGGTTTCGGTATCGTTCACCTCGACCAGGTGGCCCAGGTGGAAGTACGCCGTACGCTGGCTCACCCGCGCTGCCTGCTGCATCGAGTGGGTTACGATGGCAATAGTATAGTTCTGGCGCAGCTCATCGATGAGCTCCTCGATACGCGCGGTGGCGATCGGGTCCAGTGCCGAGCAGGGTTCGTCCATCAGGATCACTTCGGGGCTGACAGCAATCGCACGGGCAATACACAGGCGCTGCTGCTGGCCGCCAGACAAGCCGGTGCCGGGCTTGTCGAGGCGATCTTTGACTTCATTCCACAGGCCGGCGCGGCGCAGGCTGTTCTCGACAATCTCGTCGAGCTCGGCGCGACGGCTGGCAATACCGTGGATCTTCGGGCCGTAGGCCACATTGTCGTAAATGGACTTGGGGAACGGGTTCGGCTTCTGGAACACCATGCCCACGCGCGCGCGCAGGGGCACAACATCCACCTTGGGGCCGTAGATGGGGTCGCCATCCAGGGTGAGGTCACCTTCCACACGACACCCTTCGATGGTGTCATTCATGCGGTTCAGGCAACGCAGGAAGGTGGATTTACCACAACCCGACGGGCCAATCATGGCAACCACTTCATTGCGGCCGATATCCAGGCTCACATTGTGGATCGCCTGCGCTTCGCCGTAAAAGACATTCACATCGCGCATGCGCAGCTTGGCGTTGTCACACAGCGGCTGGCCTACGGTCTCTCTTACCTTGGTATTGGTATCCACAGTCGGTTGTTCCACGGTTTCAGTTGCTTCCGCCGGGATCTGGCCGGCATCCAGGGTCATAGTGTTCATAGCGATTCTATCGGTTGGTTATCTTAGCAGCGAACGGGATACCGCCCACTACCAACGACGCTCCAGTTTCTTGCGCAGCAGTACCGCGGCGGTATTCATCAAAATCAGGACGCTGAGCAGCACCATAATGGCGGCGGAAGTCCGCTCCACAAAGGCGCGCTCGGGGCTGTCGGCCCATAGGAAAATCTGTACCGGCAGCACGGTCGACGGGTCGGTGATACCGTGCGGGACATCGACGATAAACGCGACCATACCAATCATCAGCAGCGGCGCGGTTTCACCGAGGGCCTGCGCCATGCCGATAATCGCGCCAGTGAGCATGCCGGGCATGGCCAGCGGCAGCACATGGTGAAAGACCGTCTGCATACGCGATGCGCCCATACCCAGCGCCGCCTCGCGGATGGAAGGCGGAACCGCCTTCAGCGCTGCGCGGCTGGAAATAATGATGGTCGGCAGGGTCATCAACGTCAGTACCAGACCACCCACCAGCGGGGCGGAGCGGGGCAGCTCGAAGAAGTTGATGAAAATTGCCAGGCCCAGCAGACCGAACACAATCGACGGCACCGCCGCGAGGTTATTAATGTTCACCTCGATCAGGTCGGTCCAGCGATTCTTCGGCGCAAATTCTTCCAGGTAAATGGCCGCGGCCACACCAATCGGAAACGACAGCACCAGGGTCACCAGCAGGGTAAACAGCGAGCCCATCAGGGCTGCGCGGATACCGGCCTGTTCCGGCTCTCGGGAATCACCGTTGGTGAAAAACGTGGTATTGAAACGTTTCTTCAGCTCATCGCTGTCCATCAGCGACTTGATCCAACCGACCTTCTGCTCGGAAGTCCGCCCGCGGAAGCCCTCTTCACTGTCTTTCAGGCTTTTGACGAAGGTATCCACATCATCGTCGGCGGTGAGCCAGCGGCTTTCGGTCTGGCCGAGCAGCTCCGGGTGCTTGGCCATGCGATCGCGCAGGTCATAGGGCTCACCGGAAGAAATCAGCGAGTACAGCTCCCGCTTGTCGCGGCGGCCGGACACCTCCGGGAAGCGCTCGAGCAATGCCTTGCGGATCACACCGGTAAAATTGGCGTAGGCCAGCGTCTCGGCATTGACCTCGTCGATACCCAGCACCGCCGGGTCATAGTTGAGCTCCAGTTCAATGGCCGTCTCGGCAAAGGCGCCACTGCCCTTGCTGATAATGTCGGTAAACAGTACGACCACTGCCAGGATGCCCAGCGCGATACTGAAAATACCGAGGCCGCGGAACAGCTTTTCCTTGCGGTGACGGCTGGCCAGGCGCGCTTCGATACGCTCGCGCACCTCGGCCTGGGATTTGGTTAGATCAGTCATACTGTTCCCGATATTTCTTCACAACGTGCAAGGCAATAAAGTTCAGTACCAGGGTGCTGACGAACAGCATCAGGCCGAGGGCAAATGCCGCCAGGGTCTTGGGACTGTCAAATTCCTGGTCACCCACCAGCAGGGTCACAATCTGCACCGTCACGGTGGTGACCGATTCGAGCGGGTTGGCGGTGAGGTTGGCGGCGAGGCCCGCGGCCATCACCACAATCATGGTTTCACCGATCGCGCGGGAGACCGCCAGCAGCACACCACCGACAATGCCGGGCAGGGCCGCAGGGATCACAACCTTGCGCACGGTTTCCGACCGGGTGGAGCCCAGTCCAAGGGCACCGTCACGGAGGGACTGCGGTACGGCATTGATCACATCGTCCGACAGGGACGACACGAACGGAATAATCATCACACCCATCACCAGGCCGGCGGCGAGGGCACTTTCGCTTGACGCCTGCAGGCCCATGGCCGCGGCGGTGTCTCGCACCCAGGGGGCCACGGTCAGCGCAGCGAAGAAGCCGTATACCACGGTCGGTACACCGGCGAGGATCTCGAGCAGCGGCTTGGCGATCGCACGCACGCGCTTGCTGGCGTACTCGGCCAGGTAGATTGCTGACATCAAACCGACAGGTACTGCCACAAACATGGCAATGGCAGACACCAGCAGGGTACCGGTAAACAGCGGTACCGCACCGAAGGCGCCACTGGAACCTACCTGGTCCGCACGCAGGGCCATCTGCGGGCTCCACTGCAAGCCAAACAGGAATTCGGTAACCGGCACCGACTGGAAGAAGCGCAGGGATTCAAACAGCACCGACAGCAGAATGCCGACGGTGGTGAAGATGGCCGCACAGGCGCAGGCCAGCAGCACGATGCGCAATACTTTCTCGACCTTTTCCCGTGCGCGCAGCTCCGGCGAAAAACGCAGCATGGCGAAACTGGCGAGGCCAACCGACAGGATCAGTATGATCGCCGTCTGCAACCACTGCGCCGAGCTGCGCAGGCTGGCCAGCCGTTCAGCGGCAGCGGCGACTTCCGGCCCGGGCGTACCGAGGGTGCTGCCCTTGGCGACATTCTGGATTTGCGCATACAGCAGGTTTTGCCCGGCGATGGTATCCGGCTTGTCGGCTATGCTGCCCATTACCATCGCGCGAATGATCGCATCATCAAAGATCAGCCAGGCGCCCAGCAGTATCAGCGCGGGCAAGCCGCACCACAGGGCCATATGCAGGCCGTAATAGCTGGGCAGGGAGGCCAGGTTGCGCATGCCGCCCTGGCCACGGGCGACGGTTACCGCACGGGTAAAACCGGTTCCGTAGGCCACCAGGATCAGCAGCAATAACAGAGCAAAGAGGGTTGGGGTCTGCATCGATCTACCATGCACTCAAAATTTCAGCCGGGCATTATCCGGACTTTTTACGACGTTTGCATGGCATACCATGCTCCCGGGACAAAAAAACCGGGTCTATAGACAGCAAAAGGCCAAGCCCTTGCGGGCTTGGCCGGTAAATCCCTCTACCTCTGGTCGTCCTGACTTTTTATTTTACAGCCAGGTTGCTCAGGGCATTCAGCTTGCGCACGTCAGTAGCGACCTGCTGACGCTTCTCGGTGGGCAGCGGGATCATGCCCTTGTCTGCCAGGTAACCTTCCTCACCCCAGGCGCGCTCGCTGGTGAACTCAGCCAGGAACTGCTTCATACCGGGAATCACGTCGGCATGGGCTTTCTTGGCGTAGATGAACAGCGGACGGGAAACCGGGTAGCTCTGGTCAGCGATGGACTCAAAGGTCGGCTCCTGGCCTTCGATGGTGGAACCCTGCACCTTGTCAGCGTTCTGGTCCAGGAAGCTGAAGCCGAAGATGCCGAGGGCATTCGGGTTGGCAACCAGCTTGTTCACGATCAGGTTGTCGTTCTCACCGGCCTCTACATAAGCGCCGTCTTCACGAACGGTGTGACAGATCGCCTTGTAAGCGCTCTTGTCGGATTTCTTCTTGGCCGCAATCCAGTCAAACTTCTTGCAGCCACCTTCCATTGCCAGCTCAGCGAAGGCGTCACGGGTACCGGAAGTCGGGGGCGGGCCCAGCACTTCGATCTTGGCATTCGGCAGCGCCGGGTTCACATCCTTCCAGGTCTTGTAGGGGTTCTCGACCAGGGTCTCGGAACCGTCCGGGTTCGGTACTTCTTTGGCCAGGGCCAGGAAGATGTCCTTACGCGAAAGCGCATACGGCTTGGCGGTCTTGGCGTTTGCCAGCACGATGCCGTCGTAGCCAACCTGAACTTCAACCACGTCTACGCCGTTATCGTTACACATGTCCAGCTCGGACTGCTTGATGCGACGGGAAGCACCGGTGATATCGGCAGTGCTTTCACCAACGCCCTGACAGAACAGCTTCATGCCGCCGCCGGTACCGGTGGATTCGACAACCGGGGTCTTGAACTGGGTAGAACGGCTGAAACGCTCCGCTACGGTGGTGCTGAACGGGTAGACCGTGGACGAGCCGACGATGCTGATATGATCGCGGGCCGCCAGTGCTGCCTGGGAGGCTGCGATGGTCAGTACCGCCAGGGAAGAAGCGAGAATGCGCTTGCTCATGTTTCACTCCAAGTGAGTTCTGTTTGGTTTACGCGGCGATGCTATGGCGAACGGGTGACGATTCTATGAATGGAATATTACAAAATGGTTACATTGCCACTTAGGTGGCCTCTGGCGCCGGAAGATCGCCCGCGGTAGGCTGTGGCGACGGCCCGGTCGCGCCCGGGAACACCCGACTAACAACAATAAGACGGTGAGAGAGGTACTCCCAATGCATCTGCTCAGCAGCTGCGCGAACAATATTGACCGATTGTCCACTGCCAGCGGCCGCCTGCTCGGCTGGTTTACCCTGGCCATGGTGTTGCTGCAGAGTGCCGTCGTGCTGCTGCGCTACGGGCTCGGAGACGATGGCATGGCGCTTGGCAGCGCCGGTGAATTCCTGCGCGGCGGCTCGGTGGCCCTGCAGGACTCGGCGGTCTACCTGCACGGGGCGGCCCTGATGCTCGGGCTCGCCTATGCCCTGCAGACCGACGCCCATGTGCGGGTCGACGTGCTCTACCGGCAGATGTCACCGCGGCGCAAGGCGTGGGTGAACGCCACCGGCACCATCCTGTTCCTGTTGCCCCTGTGTGCCTTCACTTTGGTGGGCAGCTGGCAGTTCGCCGCCGCCAGCTGGGCCGTGCGCGAGAGCAGCGCCAACGCCGGCGGCCTCGCCGGGGTCTATCTACTGAAAAGCGTGATCCCGCTGGCCGCCACCACCCTGGCCCTGCAGGGTATCGCCCAGCTGGCGCGGGCGCTGGAGCAACTGATGCGGGTGGAAACCCCCAGTCAGCCACAAGCGCAGACCCGAACCCCCCAGTCTCCGCAACTGGAGGAGATGGGCGCATGATCGAACTGATTCCCCTGTTGATGTTCGTCGCCATCTGCGCGGCGCTGATGTTTGGCTACCCGGTGGCCTTTACCCTGGGCGGCACCGCACTGCTGGCCGCCGGCCTCGGCATTGTCACCGGTATTTTCGACCCGGACCTGCTCAAGGCCTTCCCCGACCGCCTCTACGGCATCATGCAGAACGGCACCCTGATGGCGGTGCCCTTATTCGTACTGATGGGCGTGATGCTCGAACGGGCGCGCATTGCCGAAGAACTGCTGGTTAACCTGGCCAAGGTCTTCTCGCGGGTGCCTGCCGGCATGGCCGTGTCCGTGGTGGTGGTCGGCGCACTGCTGGCCGCCAGTACCGGGATCGTGGGCGCAACCGTCGTGACCATGGGCCTGATGTCCCTGCCCACGATGCTGAACCGCGGTTACTCCTCGCAGCTGGCCACCGGTACCATCTGTGCCACCGGTACCCTCGGCCAGATCATCCCGCCCTCCATCGCGCTGGTATTGCTCGGCGATACCCTGTCCAACGCCTACCAGCAGGCACAGCTGTCCGCCGGCATCTTCAATCCCAAGCCGGTGAGTGTCGGCGACCTGTTTGTCGGTGCCATTATTCCCGGGATGCTGCTGGTCGCGGCCTACATCATCTACCTGCTGTTTATTGCCCGGCGCGAGCCCGCTGCCGCGCGCGTGGAAGCCGAAGACTTCGATACGCTTGAGACCGTCAAAAGTCTGCTGCCACCCATTGCGCTGATGCTACTGGTGCTCGGCTCGATCATGACCGGCGCCGCCACCCCAACCGAGGCCGCTGCGGTTGGCGCGCTGGGTGCGGGCCTGCTGGCACTGAGTCGCGGCGCTCTGAACTGGGAGCGTGCCGGCGAAGTAGGGCAGAGCACCCTCAAGGTCACCGCGATGGTCTTCGCCATCCTGATCGGCGCCTCGCTGTTCTCACTGGTGTTCCGCGGTTACAACGGCGAGGAGATGGTCACCAGCTTCTTCAACAGCCTGCCCGGCGGCGTGGTGGGAGCTACCCTGCTGGTGATGCTGGTGATCTTTGTACTCGGCTTTATCCTCGACTTTATCGAGATCACCTTTGTGGTAGTGCCGATTGTGGGGCCGGTGTTGCTGGCCATGGGTGTCGACCCGGTGTGGCTCGGCATTATGATCGCCATCAACCTGCAGACTTCCTTCCTGACGCCACCATTCGGATTTGCCCTGTTCTACCTGCGCGGGGTGGCACCGGAAACGGTGGCAACCGGAGCCATCTATAAAGGGGTGGTGCCATTTATCATGATCCAGTTGGCGTTGATGTGTGTACTGGCCTTGTGGCCGTCACTGGCGACGTGGTTGCCGGCGTATATGGCGGGGTAACGACCGCGCTGGCTCGGCCAGAACAAGAATCCCCGGCTAAGTGCCGGGGATTCAATTTGGGGCCAGTATATTTCTGCCTATTTGCACGGCAGGAAATTGAAAGTCATAAAGTTGATCTGGACCCATATGCTCAAAACATCAAAGAAACTTTAGTTTGTCACTCCCAAATAAAGAAACAATGCGCGCTTGGTTTTCTTTGTTTATTGGGAAGATACTCAACGAATCGACTCCTTTCAGACCAATTGAAATTAGACTCGAAAAATCAATCGGAGAGTTTATTAGCTTTACGGCCCGCAATCCCGGCACATCAAAAATATAATTTACGTCGACACCCTGACTGCATTTATTGATATAAATCTCTCTACACGCTCCAATACTTTTTAGCCGAGAGAAATTTATTTTTTTACATCCTTCGACAACCAAAGAATTAAGGCGCGCAGAAGAAAACTCTATATCTTCAAGATTCCGACAACTTGCTATTTTTAGCTCATTCAATTTGATTTTGCCAAACCCTGACATTCTTTCTGAAGAACAAGACAACACCTGCAGGCTGCTTACCTCATAAGCACTTAGAAATGAAAAATCAGAAATCTTTGGCCGCTCTAAGACCAAAGACTTCATCTTTCTAGGCAATGATGACAACGAGACTTCAGACTCAATAATCCCTGTAATTAGAAGCAGATCCAATTCAAGACAAGATATGGCAGAAAAATCGAATTCTTTCGACCTCCTGTCCATCTGCAGCAGGATAACCCTTAAAGACTTAAGATTCTCAACACCTGCCAATGACTTCACCGCGTTGCTGTTTATACTCACGCCCTCAATGGCTGGTAGCGCCTTGGCAATCTTTTCAAATGAAGCATCCACGCCAAAATCAACGGTCAAGTACTTAACTTCATTAGCTGATGAATTTTTCGATATTTCTTCGAAGAATCGGTCCTCACATTCAGGCTCCTCTTCAGGCTTAATCAAATGTATATCCTGACCCAAACGCTGACTGCCCCAAGAGAGGTCACCAAATTCTATATACAAAGGCATTTCCATACCTATTTTAAAAATTAACTAGGAATAGTTTCATTGTGAAAAATGAGGTGAGATCAACATTATGACGCCCATTTTTTTCTTCTGTACACGACCTTGGACCAGCGCTTGATTGATTGCCCTGGCATAAGGTTGATTTTATCAACCCACTAATTAATCCCCTATACTTGGACAGAGGCACGTATTTTTCTACCCTTGAGATATGGCCACAAGAGAAAGATGAATATGCGGAATGGCATACCTGTCTTTATCACTGCACTGGTTTTGCCCGGGGCTGTATCACTATGTGTCGCTCAGGATGCGCCGGATCCAGTCACAGAAGAGAGTTTTATCCGAGCTGAGGTGGATGCACGTATACTCCGCTTCCAGGAAGCAGGTGGCCTGAATCAGGGCCTGGTTTACTCGGAGCCAACACCGCTTGACAACCAGGCAGTGCCACGCATGAATCGCGATACACTCTATGCTGGCATACCGATCGATACGAAAGACGGCTTCCGTATCGAGATCCCTGAGTCGCCGGCCAATCGCTATTTTTCGGTCTATTTGCTGGATAACGATCACTACACTATTGATATTTTGAGAAAGCCTGGCACCTATGAATTTGGCGCTCAGGATACCCGCTATATTGTGGCCATTCCACGGGTTCAAATATTCGATGCAACCGACGAAGCCGATATTGAGACAGCACGCCAGATTCTTGCCAATGTAAAGGTTGATTCAGGCAGCAAGGTGCCCAAAAAGGCGAACTGGAACTGGGATGAAATGCTGCGGTTAAGAAGCCTTTATGATCGCAAGCTCAGCAAGTATAGCCAGTATCCTCCTTCATTTCAGGACACGCGCAAATCGGGAAAAATCGATCCGGAAGAACATCGCATCGCAGTTGCCAGTTCGTGGGGCCTTTTTCCTGATTATGAAACGGTTTATATCGCCGACAGGGCATCCGGCGCTACCGATCATTGTTACCAGGCCACGTATCAGGTTCCTGAAAACCAGGCGTTCTGGTCAATTACGATGTACAACGGCGAAGGCTATATGTTCAACGAAAATGCGGCACTCAATGACTCCAACACCAAGATGAATGATGACGGTACATTCACCGCGTACTATGGTTCAAAAGCGGTATGTGGCGATGTACCTAACCGTCTTGATACCGCAGAAGGCTGGAATATCTTGATGAGAGTTTATCGTCCAGGCAAACGTGTTCGGTCTGGCGACTACAAATTGCCGGCGATGACCAAAGTGGATGTAAAGAAAACGGAGTAACAATAAAGGAATTCACGACCAGGCACGGCAGATCAATAGTTATTATGCCGTGACACTGGCACCAACCAATTGCTGACAGGCCAGGCGATAACCACACGCGAGCTGCTGATCGTTAAAACGATCTCTCTCGATAGCATTCACCGGAGTCTTTGCATTCAGTTGCACCACGCACTGGCCGCAGCTGCCGCCGCCGCCGCACTCGGACGGCAAGGTAAGTCCGGCCTCTGCCAGCGCCTCATACAGCGAAGCGCCTTCCACCAACTGATAAGTCTGCTCACCATCACGCTTGTTCTTTAACACCACCGGTACCCGCGACGACCTCTGCGAAAATACAGACCACCACTGGCGCAAACGCGCGAGCTCTTCGCGACGCAGACCATTAAGCAGCAACCAGAAGCCGCTGGCACTCAGCCACAGCGCGATAAAGCCGAACGCGATGACCACGGGATTATTGAAGTCCGTGCGCTCGGTGTAATCCATGATGTGCAACATCCATAGGATATCGAACAGCCGCCAGGTATCGGTGCGGCGTTCCAGTACACGGCCATCCTCAGCGGAGATATACAGGGTGGTGTTATGCGCATCCGCTACCGGGATCTGCCAGCTGGAACCGCTGTGACGCCGGGTTGCCATGTTGGGCGCGGGTATTTTCTCCGGCGTGCCCAACAGGTTCGTATCACCGGCATAATCGGCGCGAGCGATGTGCAGGGCCAGCGCACCGTCGATGGTTACCACGCTGCCGTCCAGTCTATGCAGCGTTACGCCTTCTTCGGTGACAACCCGCAATAGCGGGCGATCCACGTTTTCAATGCGCGCATGGGACAGGTGATTGCCGAGTTGGACCTCGGTAACCGTACCGGCCGGGTAACGCGCGAGTACCCGCTGCATTGCCGCCGCAGTCTCTGCCGTGGCTTCTGCTGCAAAACGGGGCGTTTCTGCCGCACTGGAAGCTTTCAGCGCGCGGCCACTGACGAGACCCGGGTCCAGCAGACTGAACAGCAGGCCAGTGATTACCCAAATCAACAGCTGCACGCCCACCAGCAAGGCCAGCCATTTGTGCAGTTTCTTCAGCCAGGGGGTCATGCATTGACCTCCTGGGACCGCCGCAACCGAAACTGTCGCAGGCGCAGGTGTAGCAGACGAAAATACAGCAGGCCGAGCCCGGCGAGAGTTGCGGCCAGGGCCAGCAGCGCGAAGCCGCGCAGGGTCAGGTTGTGGATATCTTCGCGCGCCTCGTAATCCATGATGTGTAACATCCACAGGAAGTCGAACACCCGCCAGTAATCATGGCGGCGGGTGAGCAGCTCACCGCTGACCGGGTGGATATATAAACTGGTGCCGAAGCGATCCTGCAGATCGACCCGCCAAACCGGCAGGATACGCGGGGGTATCTCCGATGGTGGGTTACTGATTAACAGACTGGCGCTGGCCGCAGGGAATTCAGGTTGGGCAGGCTGATAGTAGTGGCGTGCCAGGTCCAGCACGGCGTACTCGTCGAGCCTTGGCAGCAACGCGCCGCTGCTGGCATCAAAACGATGGCGATCTCCATCGGCCTGCACCAGAAATACCGGCGTGCCGGCGATGGATTTCAATGTCAGCGCATCAATGCGCTCGAAACCCTGCAGGTCCGGATTGGCCAACGGCACATTGGGCAGGGGTTCTGTGGTGTTTCTCACCAAGTGATCGCCGTGGATAAAGTCCAGATCGACCACCACCATATAAAAACCACTCAATGCCCACGCGAGCAACTGCACACCGGCAACAAGCAGCAAGCCGCGGTGCCACTGGCGCAGCCGTCGGGTCAGTGTGGGGCGCATCGCTTCCTTGGTACTGCCGACACGCACTGATTGATGTTTGCTCATAGGCTCGCCATTCCGGCCCGGCCGTGATTGAAGGTTCCCAATCTCTATTGTGCGCGAATTCCACCGGTATTGCTGTAGCGATTTAGCCGCGTCTAAGGTCCCGGATTGAATTCACTCCAGCTTCTGCTTAAATAGAAAACGCGAATAACAATAACTCTCAAATCGAAATATCAGAGAACAGTATTCTGCAGCGAGTTCGATTTGCCCAACGGGGATCCGCCTATGTCGCAAAGCCGTAACGACTCCGCTGTGCTGGGTATCGATGCCCATACGTTCAAAGACCTGGAAATATTTGAATCCGATACCGGCGACGCCAGCCTGTTCGATTTCTGTAATCGGACGCGGTCGGTCGGAGGCGCAGCGGTACTGCGGCGGCGTATGCAAAAGCCCTGGGCGAGCGCCCAGCATATCGATGCAACCCAGCAGGCGATCCGCTTTATTGCGGAACGGCGCAAGCTCTTCGATAAAATGCCTTCGGTGTATGCGGTCGAGGGGACGCAAACCTACCTGCAGGAAATTCTGCCCAGCCTGGACTTTCGTAACAGCCTCGAATTTATGCTCGGCGCCTTTCAGGTCTGGGCCAACCAGGACAACCATTTTTTCAGCATTGTGCGTGGTGCCCAGTCTGCCTGTCGCCTGATCCGCGCCCTGCGTACTTTTGTCGGCCTCGCGCCATTACAGGACGCCACCGGCGAACTGGCACCGCTGCTGCAACGCATCCGCACACTGCTGGCGCGCCCGAATTTTCGCAAGGTACCGGATTATGATGTGGGCGGCTGGGGCACCTGGCGGATGCTCAAGCTCGACCAGATCCTGCGGGTGAAAGAGAAGGCGTCCCTTGCACAGCTGCTGGAAGTGAATTATGAGCTGGATGCCCTGGTGTCGATGGCCGACGCCAATAGCGAGCACGGTTTTGTGCTGCCGGAAATCTGCACCGGCGAGATGCAGGTGTACGCCGACGGCCTCTATCACCCGTATCTCGACAACCCCGTTGCCAACCCGGTTACCCTCAGCCAGCAACAGCGCATTCTGTTTCTCACCGGCCCCAACATGGCCGGCAAGACCACGTACCTGCGCGCCTTTGCCACTGCCCTGTATCTTGCGCACCTGGGCATGGGTGTGCCCGCACAGAGCTTCCAGTTTGTGCCGGTACAATGGCTGTTCAGTTCCATCTCTCTCACCGACGACCTGCGTCGCGGGGTGAGTTACTTCCGCGCCGAGGCGCTGCGGGTCAAAGCCGTGGCCGAAGCCGTAGCGCGGGGCGAACGAGTAATGGCGCTGATGGATGAGCCCTTCAAGGGCACCAATGTAAAGGACGCGTTCGAGGCGTCACTGGCCATCCTCGAACGCTTCTCCAAACGGCAGAATTGCCTGTTTATGTTTTCTTCCCACCTGATCGAGCTCAGCGAACATCTGCAGCGCCTCGACAACCAGGTGGACTGCCGTTACTTCGAGGCGATCGAGAGCGGCGAGCGGCTGCACTTCGACTATCTGTTGCGTTCCGGCATTTCCGACCAGCGGCTGGGCATGCGCGTGCTGCACGAAGAGGGTATCTTCACGCTGCTGGATCAGGACACCGCCATCACAACGGATGCTGCGCATCCGGTGTTGCAGGAGGACGAGTAACCATTTGACCGTTAGCGGAAACGCGCAACGCGCGCCCCTTCCACAGGCGATATACCGCCGGCAATACCATCAACGTCAGTAACATGGCGCTGATCATGCCGCCCACCATCGGCGCGGCGATGCGTTGCATCACCTCGGAACCCACACCGCTGCCCAGCATCACCGGCACCAGCCCGATAAATACCGTGGCGGTGGTCATCACCACCGGGCGCATACGCTGGCCAGCCCCCGCGCGAATCGCATCGTCCAGATCCTGTGCAGACAGCGATTGCCCTGCCGCCGCACGCTCATCCTGGCGCTGTTGCCACGCCTGGTTGAGATACACCAGCATGATCACACCGATCTCTACTGCCACGCCGGCCAGCGCAATAAAGCCCACGCCCACCGCCACCGACAGGTTGTAGCCGAGCCCGTACACCAGCCACAGGCCGCCGATCAGCGCCAGTGGCAGGGTGCCCATAATCACCAGCACTTCGCCCCAGTGGCGGAAGCTGGCATACAGCAGCAGCATGATGATGCCGAGCGTCACGGGGAGCAGCAGGCCGAGGCGCTCGCGCGCGCGCTGCATATATTCGTACTGGCCCGACCAGGACAGGGAATAACCCGGCGGCAGCTCGAGCTGGTCGCGCACCAGACGCTGCGCATCGGCCACCCAGGAACCCAGGTCGCGATCGCGAATATCGATATACACCCAGCCGTTGGGGCGCGCGTTTTCGGTCTTGATCATCGGCGGACCGCCCTGTACCTCGATACGCGCCACGTCGCCGAGACTCAGGTGGGTACCGTTCGGCGCGACCAGGGGCAACTGGCGCATCTGCGCGGGCGAGTCGCGCCATGCCTGTGGATAACGCAGGTTGATCGGGTAGCGCTCGAGCCCCTCAACGGTCTCGCCCATTTTTTTGCCGCCCACTGCCGTGTCGATCACGCTCTGCACGTCACTGATATTGAGGCCGTAGCGCGCGGCCGCAGCGCGATCGATCTGGATATCGATATAACGGCCACCCTCCACCCGCTCGGCAAATACCGAGGCGGTGCCGGGCACCTGCGGCAGGAGTTTTTCCAGCGCGGTACCGATCTTTTCGATCTGGTGCAGGTCGGCACCAGCCACCTTGATACCCACCGGAGTCTTGATTCCGGTGGCGAGCATATCGATACGGGTCTTGATCGGCATTACCCAGGCATTGGTCACACCCGGCAATTGCACGGCGGCGTCGAGCGCATCGCGGATTTTTTCCGGCGTCATGCCCGGGCGCCACTGGTCGCGCGGTTTGAATCGAATAATGGTTTCCACCATGGTGAGCGGCGCCGGGTCCGTAGCGGTCTCGGCGCGGCCCATCTTGCCCCACACCTGTGCCACTTCCGGCACCTGCATGATCAGCTTGTCGGTTTGCTGCAGCAGCTCGCGTGCCTTGCCGATGGAAATACCGGGATGGGTGCTCGGCATATACATCAGGTCCCCCTCATCCAGCGGCGGCATAAATTCAGTGCCGGTCTTCGCCAGTGGGTAGAGGCTGCTGGCCAGCAGCACCATCGCCATGCCAATCACCGGCAGCGGGTGACGGATGGCGAGTTCCAATAGCGGGCGGTAGCCAGCCGCCAGCGCGCGGTTAATGGGATTGGCCCGCTCCGGTTTTATCGGCCCGCGCACCAGGTAGCCCATCAACACCGGCACCAGCGTAATGGCGAGGCCCGCCGCTACGGCCATGGCGTAGGTCTTCGTGTAGGCCAGCGGCGCAAACAGGCGACCCTCCTGGCCCTGCAGGGCAAATACTGGCAGGAAGCTCAGGGTAATAATCAGCAGGCTGAAAAACAGGGGTGGGCCGACTTCTTCCGCCGCGCGCGCCACCAGCTGCCAGCGCGCCTGCTCGGATGCATCCTTGGGCAGCGGGTTGCGCTCCATGTGCTTGTGCAGGTTTTCAATCATCACGATGGCGCCGTCCACCATGGCACCGATGGCAATGGCGATACCGCCGAGGCTCATGATGTTGGCGTTGATGCCCTGCAGGTGCATCACCACAAACGCGCCGACGATACCCAGCGGCAAGCTGATGGCAATCACCAGCGAGGACCGCAGGTGGAACAGGAACAGCGCGCACACCAGCGCCACCACGATGAATTCCTCCAGCAACTTCTGCCACAGGTTTTCCACCGCGCTGTCGATCAGCTCACTGCGGTCATAGGTAGGCACAATCTCGACGCCCGCCGGCAGGCTGCGCTGCAGCTCTTCCAGCCGGCTACGCACGCCATCGATGACCGCGCGCGCATTCTCGCCGAAGCGCATCACCACCACGGCACCAACCGCCTCGCCCTCGCCATCGAGTTCCGACAGGCCGCGACGCATCTGCGGGCCGATGTGCACGTCGGCCACGTCCTGCAACAACAGCGGCGTGCCGCTCTCATTCACCGCCAGCGGCAGCTGGCGCAGGTCTTCGACACCCTGGATATAGCCACTGGCGCGCACCATGTACTCGGCCTCGGCCATTTCCACCACCGAGGCACCGGACTCGCGATTGCCGCGCTCGATGGCATCCTGGATTTGCGCCAGAGTCAGGTTGTAGGCGCGCAGGCGCAGCGGATCCACCTGCACCTGGTATTGCCGCACCATACCGCCCACAGTGGCCACTTCGGAAACACCCGGCAGCGTCTGCAATTCATATTTGAGAAACCAGTCCTGCAGGGAGCGCAGCTGCGCCAGGTCGTGGCGGCCGCTGCGGTCCACCAGCGTGTAGCTGTAGATCCAGCCAACACCGGTGGCATCCGGCCCCAGCTCCGAGCGCGCACCCGCCGGCAGCCGCGGTGCCACCTGGCTGAGGTATTCCAGTACCCGTGAGCGGGCCCAGTACAGGTCCACGTCATCATCAAAAATGACGTACACATAGGAGTCGCCGAAGAACGAGTAACCGCGCACCGTGCGCGCACCGGGCACACTCAGCATGGCGGTGGTCAGCGGGTAGGTCACCTGGTCTTCCACCACCTGCGGTGCCTGGCCGGGATAACTGGTTTTCACAATCACCTGCACATCGGACAGGTCCGGCAGGGCATCCACCGGTGTGTGGCGCAGGCTGTACAGACCGCCAACCGCGAGCGCCAGCGCGGCAATCAATACCAGTGCGCGGTTGTGCAGCGACCAGCGAATAATGCGCGCGATCATTTCTCACGCTCCTGTGCATCGCTCCCTGCCGGATGCATTTCGCTGTGATCCATTCCCTCGTGATCCATCCTGTCGTGATCGGATTTTTCCTGTTCGGGGCGGTCGGCAGGGTTCGCTGGCGGCGCCAGGTCCCCCGTGATGCCACGCATGGCAATCACCTCAAACTTGCCATCGCTGCGTTTGCGTATTTGCACCTGCACCCGCGCGCCACTCTCGAGCGCCTGACGCAGGCCCGCCTGCGCAGAGTCCGCCACATAGAACCCCATGACCATGCCGGGCCAGTCCCACGCCGGCACCGGACCGTGTTCCAGGCGGGCATAATGATTGTCATCGGGCATGCTCAGCACCGTGGCATCCGCCCAGGGCGCGTCGCCGACGGGTTCGCCATCGGCGCTGTCGGTCGCGGCGCCGCCAACCCGGTCCAGATCGGCGCTGATGCTCGACTCGGAATCGAGCAGGAACTGCGCCGAGGTGACCACCCGCGTACCCGGCTCGATGCCATCCAGGATCTCCACCCGATCGCCGATTTCACGACCCGCCTGCACCCGCACCGAGCGATAGCGGCCATCCCCTTCGGCAATGACCAGTCGATCCATGTCGCCGGTGCGGATCAGTGCACCGCGTGGCACGGTGAGCACATTGACTTCGGGGCCCAGCAGGTCGAGGCGTACAAACATGCCGGGGCGCAACAGTTTGTCCCGGTTATCCACAGCCACGCGCACGCGCAGGGTGCGGGTCTTGGCATCGAGGTCGGGCAACACGTGCACCAGTTTGCCGGTCCAGCTGCGGCCGGGCGCGAAGTCGCCGCGCACGGTGGCGGTTTCCCCCACACGCACCTGCCCGCCCTGGCGGGGGAACAGCTCGCCCTCCACCCACACGGTATCCAGCGGGCCGATACTCATCAGCGTGGTGGCCGGGGTCACATACATGCCATCCCGTGCACCGAGGACATTCACGTAACCGCCGGTCTCCGCATGCAGGGTGATGTTTTCACTGACCTTGCGACTGCGCTCCACCTGGCGCACATGGGCCGCGGGAATCCCCAGACTGCGCAGGCGCTCGCGGGTCGCCGCGATCAGGGTCGGGTTTCCACTTTCGAGCGCCGCCACCAGCTCACTCTGTGCCTTGACCAGTTCCGGCGAGTAAATCTCCAGCAGCGGCTGGCCGCGCTCGACCCGGTCGCCAACCGCCTTGACCCAGGTGCGGTGCACCCAGCCGTTCAGGCGCGTGTGTACATGGTGCAGTTTGTCCTCATCCAGCTGGACAAGACCGACCGTCTCTACACTGGTCGCCAGCGGCGCACGCTCGGCAACGGCCGTACGCACGCCGAGGTTGTTCTCCACCTGGGGACTGATCGTGACCGTGCCCGGCGCAGCCTTGTTGCTGCCGGTGTCATCTCCCTCGTAGACCGGCACCAGGTCCATCCCCATGGGCGACTTGCCCGGTCCATCGCGGCGGAAATTGGGATCCATGGGCGCGACCCAGTAAAGGATCTTGCGCGCATCACTGTCACCGCCCGCGGCCTGCTCGCTGTCCCGCGAGAAAAACTGGCCGAGCAAAGCGCCGGCCACCAGTGCCGCCAGAATCAGGGCGGCCAATAACATTCGGTTCATGGAAGTCTTTCCATCGCTTTCGTTCATGGGGCGGTTGTCGGCGGAAGTGTTCTGAGCGCGATTCATTTGCGGTCGCCCTCCCTGCCAGCCGCCAGGAAATAGCGGATGCGCGCTAGCGCGCGGTAGTAGCCAAAGGTGATTTGCGCCGCGCTGATCTGCGCCTCAATGGCATCCAGCCGCGCATCGATCACCGCTTCCAGGTCGGCGGTGTTGCTGGCGTACCCCTTTAACACCGCGTCGGCAGTGGCATCGGCCTGGGCGAGCAGGTCGGTTCGGTAATCCGCTTCGCGGCTTTGCAGTGCCTGCGCATCAGCCACGGCCGCATTGAGAGCGGCATGCAATTGCTGCAACTGCTCCTGGCGCTGCAGGATGCCGGCGCTTTCCCGCGCGTGACTGGCCGCGAGGCGGCGATCCTGCCGGTTCTTGCGGAACAGTGGCATCTCCACCGAGAACATCACACTGGCAAAGTCGGCTCCATCGCTCATCGGGGTGGGCTGGCGCTGGCCGTATTTCAGGTCGATACCAAGCTGCGGTTTGTACGCTTCGCGTGCCAGCGCCACATTGACCCGCTCCGCCTCAACCTGCGCATTGCTGGCAGCGATCATCGGATGCGCCTCGATCACCGCCATGGGCACCGGCAGGGCCTGGTCTGACGACCAGCGCCGGGTGTCCTCCCAGCCGGGCAGGGTCCGGTCAATCGGGCCCCAGGCAGCCCCGCCAATCCAGCGACCCAGCAGACCGCGGGCGCGGCGCACTTCGCCGTCCACGGCCGCGATGCGATCGTCCAGCCGCGCCAGCGCCAGCTGGGATTGCAGCAGCTGCTGCGACTGAATCTGGGCGCTGGCCAGACGCGCGCGGTTATAACCCACCAGTTCCTGCATCCAGCGCCGGTTTTCCGACAGCAACTCGCGCGTGCGCAGCTGCTCAGACAATGTCAGGAAGGCCAGGCTGACATCCCGCTCCAGTGCCAGCTCCAGCCCCGCCGCGCCGGCAAAGCCCGCTTCGGCCAGCCACTCACCGCGCGCGCCGGCGAGTGCCGCGGAATCCCCGCGGGGCAAATTCTGGCGGATACCGATCACCTTCTGGGTCATCGGCTGCTCGTCAAAGGCAAAGCTGTCGGTCGGCAGATTGGCGACCCCCACCTGCAGGGTGGGGTCGGCCCACTGGCCATCGGCAATGGCGTTCTGCTGCTGGGCCAGCGCGCTTTGGCGAGCACTGCGGGTACCGGGGTCTTCCACCAGTGCCAGTGCAACGGCATGCTCAAGGCTGGTCGCTACCGTTGCCGAGACGGCGTCTGGCCCGGCCAGGGCGAGGGGCGCTGCAAAAGACAGCAACGCATTCAGGCACAGAGCCCGAAACGGGGTAAACATGGGGTAATCCTGTCTGGTTGAACTCAGTTGGGCGCTTACTAGCCACCCTCAAACGAGGCAATCAGACAGCAATAGGTGGGCGATACAGGGCGCCGGGCAGGGAAGAGGGAACGGAAACCGACAGATCCGGTGGCGTAAACGCCACGCCGATCCAGTCGAGCCGGTCGAGTGACTGGGCCGCGATAGCGACACCGGATGAACAGGCGCTGGCTGCGCAAGTCAGCTCGCACA
This sequence comes from Microbulbifer sp. ABF4_148, assembly GCF_056158985.1. Lineage (NCBI taxonomy): Bacteria > Pseudomonadati > Pseudomonadota > Gammaproteobacteria > Cellvibrionales > Microbulbiferaceae > Microbulbifer > Microbulbifer sp. ABF4_148. Next base: position 672,153 of record NZ_JBSWUI010000001.1, on the reverse strand, counting down.
GGGCATCCATTGAGGTGGCGTCGTTGTCCTCACAACAGGGCATGTCGCCATGGCCCGCCATGTCATCCATATCGTGATGGCCGTCCATCGACGGCATGCTCCGCATGTCATGGTGGCCGGTGTGATCCATTTCGCCCAGACAGGCCTGCCCCACCGACAGAGCCAGGCTCTGGGCGCAGAAGAACAGACACAAAGTAAGGACGGTGAGAAAACGCATGTGCTGATTCTATGAGCCCACCGGCCGGGGGGCAAGTGACTGGGGGGCCACACAAATACGCAAAGCGAGACCAGTCTCACAGGCCTGCTGACCAAATTGATTAATTTGTCACCAACCCTGTGGTAAACTGCGCAACCCCGATGCCCGCACAGGCCGGCACGGCGCCAACAAGTCTGAATAAATCTAACAATCAGTGAGCTGTCGATGTCCGCACTTGATGAAGAGCCGCTTCCCAGCGGTACCCTGACCCTGCAAACCCTGGCCATGCCAGCGGATACCAATCCGCAGGGCGACGTCTTTGCAGGCTGGTTGATGTCCCAGATGGACCTCGCCGGTGCCATCCTCGCCCAGAGCATTGCCCGCGGCCGGGTCACGACGGTAGCGACCGGCAGCATGGTGTTCCTGCGCCCGGTGCCCGTTGGTTCCACCGTCAGCTGCTATGCGGAACCCGTGGAAGTCGGTCGCTCTTCGATCAAAACACTGGTTGAAGTTTGGCTCACGCGTGTGGATACCGGTGAGCAGGTCAAAGTGACCGAAGGCGAGTTTGTATTTGTTGCCATCGACAATCAGGGGCGTACGCGGCCGATACCCTGAATCCCCATCAGCATAAAGAGAGTCCCGTCTGATCCGGGACTCTCTCCATGCTAGGGTGCATCGCACCTTTGACCATCTATTTCGATCGCTCCAGAGTAGCTGCTTAAGTCAGCGTCCACAAAACGATTAAGTGTGTATTTGCCGATCGTATGTTGTTCAGATACTTTCGCGCAGTGATGTTTTCGTCCACTCCGGTATTGCGCTATCCAGCAAAGGCGCTCGACTTTTACATCTCCCTCCGTCAGAAAATCAACGCCCCTTTCGTATCTTCGGCGACTTCCATCAAGGCCATTCAATACCGGATAGCCAGACCTCCCATATATCCCGGGTATTCCCGTACATGAAACATTCAGATGTTCTTTAAACCATCTGATGAATTCACTTTCTCGGTCTTGCCTTGGAGCCAGAACGGCAGAGAAAAGAAAGCCCTCATAGATAGCTTTTTCGTCAAAATCGCCTTCCGTTATCTCTAACGAACGAACTCTCTTTTCCCCATTCTTCTCAAAAAAATCTTGAATAGTTAGAGCGGCGTTAAAATAAGCTGAGGCCTTCACCTTATCAGAAGCACTCGACCTAATGACAGCTACTGAAGCCGCCAGTGCTTCACGGTGCTTCCCCGCCCGAAGCCCCACTAAGGATAAGTTGCTAAGGGCCTTAAGATTACTTTTGTTCAGCTGAATAGCGAGATTCAAATCTTGATAGGCCGACAGCACATCTCCTTTTGAATATGACATTTCCGCCTGACGATTCAGTCGTTTAGACATTTTTCTAGCGATCGTAATATCGTCCGGCAATTTAAGGGCTATTTTTAGTTGCGAGACGTCTGTATCACTCAGATTTTTGTTCTCTTCCAACCAGTCGATAGCGTATTTTTCATATCCCTCTGGTGAAACTGCATCCGTTCTTTTATATGGAGAAGAACCGGCTTCGAGAAGGACATCAATAACCTCCTTCGAAGCATATCGCGCTGCGTAGTGCAAAGCTGTATATCCTGAGGTCTTCAATTGATAATTGCATTTATCCCGGGGAATATATGTTTCAGCATGCACGCTAGCGCCTTTTTCTAATAAAAATCGCACAGACTGAGCATCATCATACTGAGCCGCATACATCAAAGGTGTCTTTCCAAACCCATTTTCCCTATCCGCTCTCAAGCCTTGTCCTAACAAGAACTTTGTTGCATGTGCATTGCCGACAGCAATCGTCAGCAAATTTTCGCCGAAATAGGATTTATTCATTTTCTCTTTGTATGAGTCAAAATCCACCTCAATTGCCTCGAGTGCACTCATACCTGCACCGCTAAGAATGGCCTCTCTTAGAGCTTCTTCACCGTGAACAAAGTCGTTATAGCCGGAGAATCGAAATGAGATGTCAAACACAAAATCCAGTGCTCGCAAAGCCAAATCTTCAGATTCTTGCTGAGACAGCTGATATTGCGTTTGATAAAACGTGGCAAGTTCGCTCAGAACAGTTTCACGTAGGTCAAATAGTCTATGGTACTGCGCATAGTTGTTTATCCCACGAAGGGACCATCGCTTGAATCCTTCGAGGTCATGTTTAATTTCACGATGGTAGTATCCTCCATGCTGCTCTTCCATAGCCCATGGTCTTGTAAGTAACAGAGGAAAATAATTATCGAATCTTGTGGCCCAACGAGCATCTGTCTGCATACTGCCACACATATGGCCACGCGCATTACCTGCCACCAGATGCCTGACGGACTGAAGTTCGCTAAGAGCAACCTTCAACCGCTCCGGAGCGCCATTTACTAAGTCAATGCTCTGTGGGTAAAACTCGATATTACAGGCTGTTGACCATTTCGCCGATTTCTCTAGTTTTTCTAAGCGTAAAAATCGTGGAGTCTCAGAAAGTCCAAAGTATTCTCCATTACCTGAACGAACGAGAATTGACTGTTGCTCCGCCCCCATCGTTCTCACGCCAGGTTGCTCATTGAAAGAGACACTCTTCGCTTCGAGGGAATAGGTTTCGCACGCCCCACCGCAACCGGGATTCGTTCTTGGGTTGATCGCTACAAGCTGGCCGTCTACTTCTAGCCCAGGTGAGTAGCTTATACCTGTCGGTTCAAGAATCCCCTTAAACCCTGCTTGACGATCAAAGTGATTTCTTCGTGTTTCGAACCGCGTTTCTTTAACTTTTTCCAAAAGCTCCGCACAGATATTGTGTTCACTGATCGTGAGAAGGGGATCCAAGGCAACTGCCGATTGGGAGATTAAGGAGAGGGAGAGAGCTCCATATGCAGAAACTGCAAGCCTTCTTAACAACATAAGGACATCCTAGATAGATAAGACCATTTCCAGTGGTTACTGCCCGAATAAACAAAATGTTTAAGCGTTATACTTAATTTCCGACGGCGCTGCTCAGCGCCAATGTGCCACATTGCTTCCCTCCGATTTCAATGGCCCTCGCATCATGCAATAAGTAGGCGTCTTCGAAACGGCTCAGTGTAATGCTGTCAAATTCATGTTGTTGCTTGGCTTTTGCACAGGTTCGTTTTAAACCATTGCGAGAATGACCTTCCCAGCAAATCTCCTCGACAGTCACTTTTTGCTCACTCAACACATCGAATCCGGGCTTGCCGGAATACCGTCTACCCACCAAAGCAGTACGCGGTCCTATATCAAGGCGCATATTAATTCCGGGAATGTTCGAGCAGGTGTAATTCCGCTGGTCTAGAAAAACTTCAACCAGCTTATTTGCTCGATCTTGCCGCGGGGCCAGTACCGCTGCGGAAAGGTAACCCTCATAGGCATCTTCTTTCCTGAAGCTACGATCGGTCATATCTAATCGAGAGATATTGCGCTCTTTCCCTTGCTGCAGATAGTCGTCTATCACAAGTGCTGCATTAAAATATGTCGCGGCCTTTGTTTTGTTCGGCAGGTCTGAGCGGATCACCTTGAGAGCTGCCTCCAGGGCCTTTCTGTGCTTGCCCACCCGAAGTCCGACAAGGGACATGTTTGCCAGGGCTTTTGCATTGTGCTCATCGAGCTGCAATGCCATATTCAGCTTTTGGTAGGCTTGCTGTACTCGACCTGCACGATAATCCGCTTCAGCTTCCAGATTGAGTCTTTTTGATAATTCGGTTTTCTCTGCATCATCCGGTAATTTCAGAACCGCATGCAGTTCAGCTAATTCTTCGGTACTTAACTTTGGATTATCCTCAAGCCAGTCCACGGGGAATTTTTCATAGCCCCCATATCTGGCGGCAACGGTTCTATGAAAGGGCGAAGCGCCCGCATCAATCAGATACTCAATAACTTCCTTTGACGCATACCGGGCAGCATAATGCAGCGGACTGTAGCCTGAAGTAGCGAGCGTATACTTACATGGCTCCCATGGAATAAAGGTTTCTGCATTCAAGTCCGCTCCGGCCTCTACCAGATGCTGAATAGATTCCAGATTATCGAACTGGGCGGCGTACATAAGCGCGGTTTTGCCAAAGCCATTTTCTTTGTGGATGTCGATACCGCGGTCTATCAAAAATTTAAGGGCTTGCGGACTGTCCACAGCAATGGTTGCCAGGCTTTCGTCGATGCCTCGACTTGTCGCAAGTTTTTGGTTGTAGGCTGGAAAATCAAAATCTATTAGCTCTAGTATTGTGGTATCTGCACCAGCAAGTATCGCTTCGCGTAGATTTACCTCGTTAGCCATCCATTTGTTGTAATCGTAGTAATCATGAAACCTGATCGAACTACCAAATACGATGGTGATCGACGCTTTTGCAAAATCTCTAGATTGTTCGGCCGTATATCCATATTCCGATTTGTAGAAACCCTCCAGATGCTCTTGTAAGGTTTTCAGCTTATCCTCGAGCATTTGATATCGGCTGAAATTTTCAATGCCCCGTACTGACCAGTTTTGAATACCAGTAAGGTCAGAGGCGAAGCCATCGCGGTAGGATTTCTCGTACCGCTGGTACTGTCTATGGAGCATCCAGGGCCGGGTTACTAACATTGGGAGCTGCTCATCAAAAGATCTGCTCCAGCGCTCTGCAGTCACCATCGTCCCACATTGGCCGGCACTACCGGCGATGGCGTGACGTAGCTCTTTGAATTCGGCGATCGCGTTTACCAGCCCGGGCGATAACCCTTCTATCTCTTCTACTGAATCGGGGAAAAACTGGACCCGGCATGTCTTTTCCCAGGAACCATCTTTGGTGAGCTTCTGTAACAGCAAAAACTTTTGATCTTCATCGAGACCGAAAAATTCACCGTCTGCTGATTGCACCAATATACTGCGCTGCACAGTACCCTGCGTCCGCCCTTTTTGTGTAGTCAGGGAGTACGTCTCACACGCCCCACCACAGCCTCCATTTACCCTGAGTGAAATCGGGATATCTGCCCCATCGACTTTGATCTTGCGGCTACTGTCGAAGCGCAGTTCGCCCACCTGTGCGGGCACTAATAAGTCCGCAAAGCCCTGCTCGCGATCAAAGTGATTTGTATTCGACACGAACCGGGCTTTCTTGACCCTGTCCAGAAGGCCCGCACAGATTGGATGCTCATTGACAGTGAGGCGCGGTTCAAGGCCAACCGTTGGCTGGGCGATTAAGGTGGAGGGGAGGAACCCAAGTACGGCAATAACGAAGGTTCTGGAGACCATGAAATGTATTTCGCGACAGCTATTTGGAAATAAAATCTATCATATGAGATACGAAAGGAAAAATATTGCGTCATATTCTGGAGGGGGAGGAAATAGCCTGACAAGTTCGCGATCAGCGACATTTGCGTCTTAACGGAAGGAGTTGTGGGGTGTACGTCATCGCACACCCCCCGTATGACCCGGTTACTCTTCGCCCAGTGCCCGCGCCTGGTAGTACGCCTCTTCACTGATCTGGTGATAGGGCGCGACCTGGGATTCGAACTCGCGGAAGGCCTCGTACACCTGCGCAAACTGCGGATCTTCCGCTGCGGTCTCTTCGAGGATCTCGCGGTTGATGGTTTTGAGGTGAGCGATCACTTCAGCCGGCAGGCGCTTGAGCTGTACCCCATGCTCCTCTACCAGCTCTTTCAGCGCGCGGTTATTGCGCGCCGTGTATTCGTCGAGCATATCCTGGTTGGCGTCGCGGGCGGCCGTGCGCACAATCGCCTGCAGGTCTTTGGGTAACTGTTCGAATGCTGTTTTGTTGATAATAAATTCAAGGATGGAACCGGGCTCGTGCCAACCCGGGTAATAGTAGTACTCGGCAATCTGGTGGAAGCCGAACGCGAGGTCATTGTAGGGACCAACCCATTCAGTCGCGTCGATGACGCCAGTCTGCAGGGCGGTATACAGCTCACCGCCGGGGATAGTGACCGCGGTACCGCCGGCGCGGGTCAGCACTTCGCCGCCCAGGCCGGGGATGCGCATCTTCAAACCCTTGAGGTCATCCACCGTATTGATGGGTTTGTTGAACCAGCCCGCCATCTGCACGCCAGTGGAACCGCCGGCCATTGGGATCAGGTTGAACGGTGCATAGAGTTCTTTCCACAGCTCCAGGCCGCCGCCATAGTGCAGCCAGCCATTCATTTCCTGGGCATTGAGGCCGAACGGGACCGCGGTGAAAAACTGGGCTGCGGGCAGCTTGCCCTTCCAGTAATAGGCGGCGCCGTGGCCCATTTGCGCAGCGCCCTCGGACACCGCACCGAAAACACCCAACGCCGGCACCAGTTCGCCCGCGCCATACACTTTGACCTTCAGGCGACCGTCAGACATGGCCTCGACATTTTTGGCAAAGCGCTCGGGGGCGCTGCCGAGACCGGGGAAGTTTTTCGGCCAGGTGGTAACCAGCTTCCACTCGAAGGTTTCCTTCTCGCCGCTTTGCACGAGATGCCGGGTGCCGGCGCCCTGCTGGGAGGTGGACACCACCAGCGCGCCAAAGGTGACCACCAGCAGTGCGAGCAGGGTCAGGATAACGGGAGGGTACCAATTTATGTTTTTCATCACGGCCATTCAGTTTTTGTTATTTTGGCGATGACCATAATTAGTGAGTGAATGGTCAGCCAGATTAGCCTCATGTTACTGGCGACGCGCTTCAGATTCCATGAGGAGCAAATCGTTCTGGAGCACGAGGCAATCCCAAAGCTCGGCGAAATATCCAGCTTCAAACGCATACACCACCCCAATGCCAAGTGCTATCCAGGCCGGCAGCAAGATGGTACTGCTCCAACTGATGGGCGCTTTTTCCAGGTAAGCAACGGAAGGCGAGAGGGGGTGGAAACGCGCCAGCACAATATCGCCGGGGCGATATTGCCGAACAAGCCGAGATTCAAACTTTAGATTGGGAAATAAATTGTACCCGCGCAAGACCGGTGTTTTCGATACGTATTCGCGTCCACCGATCTCGTACTTGAAGGCGATAATTGCCTCGACCGCGTTTTTGCCATCGATCAGCTGGTTAAGCAGTCGCGAGTGCGTAATCTCGGCCCGGACCGTAGGCCACCGGGAGAATGTCCGCGTAAAACGCCAGAAGACCAGCGTCTGCAGCAGTCCCAACGCGGCGAGCATCACCCAGATCACAATAAACGGCAGTTTTAACAACATCCCTGTCTATCGACTCCTGCTCCAGGGTTAAAGCGGCCGCAACTTCGCCATGGCCGCCACCAGCCACTTGCTGCCGGCATCATCAAAGTTGACCTGCACCCGCGTGCGCGGGCCGCTGCCCTCGAACTGCATCACGGTGCCTTCACCGAACTTCTGGTGTTCTACCCGACCACCCAGCGCCAGCGGCGGCAGGTCGTCATCGAATTCCGGAGCCGGATCGGAGAAGGCGCCGGGAGCGCTGCCGAGGCTGCCGTAGTTGGCATTGAACATGGGCCGGCTGATCTCGGTCTTGAGGCGCACCTCGTTAATCAGCTCCGGCGGGATCTCATTAATAAAGCGCGACGGGCTGTTGTAGGTCTCGTTGCCGAACAGGCGGCGGTTTTCCGCGTAGGTGATGTAGAGCTTCTGCATGGCGCGGGTGATGCCCACGTAACACAGGCGCCGCTCTTCCTCCATACGGCCGGGTTCCTGCGCCGACATCTTGTGGGGGAACAGGTTTTCCTCCACACCGGCCATAAACACCAGCGGGAACTCGAGTCCCTTGGCGGAGTGCAGCGTCATCAGCTGCACCGCATCCTCGAATTCATCGGCCTGGCCCTCACCGGCATCCAGCGCGGCGCTGTCGAGGAACTGATCCAGTAGCGGCAGCTCTTCTACTTCCTGGCCATCTTCACCCTCGGTCATATCGAGGCCGTCGAAGGCGCGACAGGCACTGACCAGTTCACGCAAGTTTTCCACGCGGGTCTGGCCCTTCTCGCCTTTTTCCTTGCCGTGGAATTCCAGCAGGCCACTGGTCTCGATTACGTCTTCGGCAATTGCATCCAGCTGTTTGTCTTCGGCGTTGGCGGCGAGCTGTTTCATCAGCTCGAGGAAGCCATTGAGTGCATTGCTGGCACGGGCCGCCATCACTTTTTGCGCAACCATCTGCTCGGCCGCCGCCCACAGGGAACTGCCGTGCTCGCGCGCATAGGCGCGCACCGCTTCGACGCTGCGCGCGCCGATGCCACGCGTGGGCGTATTCACTACCCGCTCGAAGGCGGTGTCATCCTGGGGGTTGCTGATCAGGCGCATGTAAGACAGCGCATTCTTGATCTCGAGGCGTTCGTAGAATCGCTGACCACCGTAGATGCGATAGGGTACCTGTTCGCGCAACAGTGCTTCTTCCAGCACCCGCGACTGGGCATTGGAGCGATACAGCAGGGCGACACTGTCACGGCGGTTGCCGTCTTTCACCCACTGCTCGATACGCTCGACAATAAAGCGCGCCTCATCCTGCTCGTTGTAGGCGGCGTAGAGGGAAATCGGTTCGCCTTCTTCACCGTCGGTCCACAGTTCCTTGCCGAGGCGATCGGCATTGTGCTCGATCACCGCATTCGCGGCCTTGAGGATGGTGCTGGTGGAACGGTAATTCTGTTCAAGGCGCACGGTCTGCACGTCGCGCAGGTCTTTGGCGAAGTGCTGGATATTCTCGATCTTGGCGCCGCGCCAGCCATAAATCGACTGGTCGTCATCCCCCACCGCGGTGATATTGCACTGCTCACCGGTGAGCAACCGCAGCCAGGCGTATTGGATGGTGTTGGTATCCTGGAATTCGTCCACCAGGATAAACGGGAACCGCTGGCGGTAGTGGGCCAGGATGGCTTCGTTGTTCAGCCACAGTTCGTGCGCCCGCAGCAGCAGCTCGCCGAAGTCGACCAGGCCGGCGCGCTGGCAGGCCTCCTCGTAGGCAAAGTAAATGCGCACCATGGTCTGCAACCAGGGATCGCCGCCGGGCTGGATGTACTGGGGGCGCAGGCCCTCGTCTTTCTGGGCGCCGATCCACCACTGGGTCTCCCGCGGCGGCCACTTGGACTCGTCCAGGCCCAGGTCATTCTGCACCCGCTTGATCAGGCGCAGCTGGTCATCGCTGTCGAGAATCTGGAAGTTCTGCGGCAGATTGGCTTCTTTGTAGTGCGCCTTGAGCAACCGATGCGCCAGACCGTGGAAAGTCCCCACCCACATGCCGAAGGTATTCACCCCGAGCAGCTCTTCGATACGCGCGCGCATCTCCTTGGCGGCCTTGTTGGTAAACGTCACCGCGAGAATGGAATAGGTCGAGGCGCCCTCGACCTGCATCAGCCAGGCGATGCGGTGTACCAGCACACGGGTCTTGCCGGAGCCGGCGCCTGCCAGTACCAGTTGGTTGCCGGGGGGCGCGGCGACAGCCTCGCGCTGCGCGTCATTAAGGGGGTCTAGAATTTGGGATACGTCCATGGGCGGCGATTGTACCAGAGCTGGCGGGTGAGACCTGTGTAAATAAACAGGTTTTTGACCGCAAGCACCTCTCGGCCGGGCAGTCTCCCGGCACCCCCGACCGGCGCAAACTCAGCGCTCATGCCGCCTCGGGGGATTTGAAGCTCGCCACGGCGTTGAGCAGCCGCTACACTGCACGCCAGCACGAAAGGAAGGAAGTCCCGTGAAACCGGCGGAAGTCACGCAGAAAATCAGTGAACAGTTGTCGTCCATGCGCAAATCCGAGCGCAAGGTGGCGGAATATATCCTCGCCAACCCCGACGAAATCATCCATATGCGCATCGTCGACCTGGCCACCGAGGCGCAGGTGAGCGAACCCACCGTGGTGCGATTCTGCCGTGCGGTCGGCTGTTCCGGTTTCCAGGAGTTCAAGCTCAACCTGGCCCAGCAGCTCGCTTCCAGCCCCAGTTTCGGCCAGATCGCGGTAACTGACACCGACACCATCTCCGAATTCAAGCGCAAGGTATTCGACTCCACCGTCGATACCCTGCTGAACGTGCGCGACAAGCTCGACGCGCGCGCACTGGAAGCCGCCGTGAGCGCCATTGCCGCCGCCAAGCGGGTGGAGTTCTTCGGTTTCGGTGCCTCCGGGGCCGTGGCCACAGACGCCCAGCACAAGTTCTTCCGCCTGCAGCTGGCGACCGCTGCGCACTCCGACCACCACATGCAGAACATGTCCGCCATGTCCATGTCACCCGGCGATGTGGTGGTGGCCATCTCACAGAGCGGCCGCACCAAGGCGTTGCTGCACTCCATGGAAATGGTGAAACAGCAGGGCGGCACGGTAATCGGCCTGGCACCGAGCGGCTCGCCAGTGGCGCAGCGCGCCACCATCCCGCTGGAAGTGGATGTCGAGGAAGACATCGAGATCTATACCCCGCTGTACTCACGCATCGCCCACCTGGTGGTCACCGATGTGATCGCGATTGGCGTTGCCCAGCGCAAGGGTCCGCAACTGCAGGATCACCTGCTCAAGCTGAAGCAGGGCCTGCATACCCTGCGCGAGGAAGACAGCTAAGCCGGGGTTTTCCGGGGGCTGACTCCCGGCCCCTGACGGTCACGGATTTCTCTGGTGACGCACGGGCTGCGCGGTTACCATGCCGCCGCCCTGCACACCCTAGAGATTTCCATGCCGCCGCTGCCCGCCGCCCTGAATATTTCCCATCGTTCGCTCGCCATCTGGCTGGCGACCCTGGTGGCGCTCACCCCGTTTTCCCTGGATACCTACCTGCCGGCCATCCCGGCGATGGCCGACAGCCTCGGGGCGAGTATCGATCGCGTGCAGCAGTCGGTATCTAGCTACCTGCTCGGTTTTGCCCTGGGCCAGCTGGTGGGCGGGCCGCTGTCGGATCGCTGGGGACGGATTACCGTCGCGTCCATTGGTCTGTCCATCTATCTGGCCACGACCCTGACAATCGTGTTTGTGCCCAATGTGGAAATGCTGATCGGCCTGCGCCTGCTGCAGGCCTTCGGTGGTGGTTTTGCCACAGTGATCTGCGCGGCCATTGTGCGCGACCTGTACAGTGGGCGTGACGCTGCCAAGGCGATCTCAATTATCAGCACCATTATGCTGGTGGCGCCGCTGGTGGCCCCGGTCATTGGCTCGATCCTGCTCGGCCTGACCGGCTGGCGTGGGATCTTTGTGTTCCTTATTGGCTATGGCCTGGCCATGCTGTTCCTGGTGCGCCGTCGCCTGCCCGAGACCGTCTCGCGCTTCCGGCGCGCCCGGCGCAGCCTGCAGCCCAAGCGGACACTGATCAGTAATTATCTTGAGGTGCTGAGCAATCGGCGCGCACTGGGCTTCCTTGGCGCACAGGCGATGGTGAGCGGTTCGATGTTTATCTACATCACCACCGCACCCTTCGTATTTATGGATTACTTCGGTGTATCGGCGGGCAACTTCCCGCTGCTATTCGGCGCCTGTGTGCTCGCCGTATTTGTGATGGTGCAGTTGAACATCCGCCTGCTGAAGGTGTTCGAGCCGCGCAATATCCTGCTGGTGGGGATCGGGCTGCAGGTGATGGGCAATGGCATGCTGGTACTGGGTACCCTGACCGGGACCAAAGAGCTCGCCCTATGGATAACCCCGCTCATCCTGAGCATGGGCTGCATCGGTATTACCGGCCCCAATGCCGCGGCCTGCTATCTGGAATTTTTCCCGCGCATCAGTGGTAGTGCCAATGCCCTCTATGGTGCCACCCTGTTTATCTCCGGCGGCGTGCTCGGCGGGCTGGTCACCTCGCTGCATACCGGTACGCTGACGCCCATTGCGATGACGATGTTTGCCTGCGCCTGCACCGCGCTGCTGCTGGCGATATTTGTCGCACGAGCACGGCTGCCGATTCCGCCCCAGGGAAAAACTCCCCCGAAGCGTTTTGTTGCCGGCTGACGCGTCAGAACCGGTTAGCCTTCCTTGATCAGCCCTTCTGCCAGCATCGCCGCGCGTACCGCCGGACGGCTGGCAACACGCTGCTGGTAGGCCTCCAGATTCGGCCACTCGCTGGTATCAATCTTGACCATGCCCAGCCAGTTGATCACGGTGAACAGATACGCATCGGCCACCGAAAACTGATCGCCGAACAGATAGGCTTCAGTGAGCACGCTATCGACATAGGAAAAACGCTGCCGCAGTAATTTGCGCGCGAGTTCCTGCGAATCTTCCGGCCCCTGCCAGAACAGCGGCACAAACGCTTTGTGCAATTCGGTGGAGATATAGTTCAGCCATTCCTGTACGTGGTAGCGGGCCATTTCACCGTTGGGGGGCGCCAGCCCGGATTCCGGTTTCAGGTCGGCCAGATACTGCACGATCGCCGGACCTTCGGTGAGCTTGTCCCCGGAATCAGTCACCAGCAACGGCACATAACCTTTCGGGTTGATCGCGCGGTAGTCCTCGCCATCGACAAGTTTCTTGCGAATATCCACCCGCTGAATTTCCAGGTCGATGCCGGCTTCACGGGCAACGATATGCGGCGAAAGGGAACAGGCGCCAGGGGAGTAATAAAGCTTCATCGCGTAGTCTCCATCAATCAATTCGCGTGCTTAGGCTAGGCCCAGTATAAAAACTGCATCTCAGGCGTCGCTGACCAAAGGTGTGTTATGCACCGATAATTTTTACCAACACACGCTTGCGCCGGCGCCCGTCAAATTCGCCGTAAAAAATTTGCTCCCAGGGGCCAAAGTCCAGTTGGCCATCGGTCACCGCAACCACCACCTCGCGCCCGAACAGCTGGCGTTTGATATGCGAGTCGGCGTTATCTTCACCGGTATCGTTATGCCGGTAGCGCTCGATGGGGCCGTAGGGCACTAATTCGTCGAGGAAGTGGCGAAAGTCCTGGTGCAGCCCGGATTCGTCGTCGTTGATAAATACCGATGCGGAAATGTGCATGGCGTTCACCAGGCACAAGCCTTCGCGGATACCACTCGCGCGGAGCTCCACCTCCACGTCCGGCGTAATGTTGATAAATTCGGTGCGCTCGCGGGTATCGAACCAGAGTTCCTTGCGATGCGATTTCAAATCAGGCCTCCCCAAAACTGTTCAGGCCGCCAAATGCGGCGGCCACAAAAGTATCGAGGGGTCAGGTTACCCGCGGTTATGGGGTGCTGAATAGTCGAGATCCGGGCCCAGCGGCACAATACCGGTCGGGTTGATGGTGGCGTGACTGGCATAGTAGTGGGTTTTGATATGGTGGAAATCCACCGTCTCCGCCACACCGGGCCACTGGTAAAGCTCGCGCACGAAGCCCCACAGATTGGGGAAATCCGCTAGGCGTTGGCGGTTGCACTTGAAGTGCCCGTGGTACACCGGGTCGAAGCGCACCAGGGTGGTAAACAGACGCCAGTCGGCCTCGGTAATCTGGTCTCCACACAGGTAGCGGTTTTCTGACAGACGTTGTTCCAGATGATCGAGTGTCGCAAATAACTCCGTGTAAGCCACATCGTAGGCTTCCTGCGTCGTAGCGAAGCCGGCGCGGTATACGCCGTTGTTGACGGTGTCATACACAACGCTGTTGATTTCATCGATCTCACTGCGCAGCGCTTCGGGATAATAATCGTCGGTATTGCCCGTCAGCCCGTTAAACGCGCTGTTAAACATGCGGATAATTTCCGAGGATTCGTTGCTGACAATGCGCTCCTGCCGCCGGTCCCATAGCACCGGCACGGTGACGCGCCCGGTGTAATCCTTTTTGTTGCGGGTATACACCTGATACAGGAATTCGGAGCCAAACAGCGGATCACCGGTACTGCCCTCGTCCTGGGCGAAGGTCCAGCCATGCTCATACATGTAAGGGCTGACTACCGAAACCGTAATGTAATCTTCAAGCCCCTTGAGCGCGCGAAAAATCAGCGTCCGGTGTGCCCACGGGCACGCCAGCGAAACATACAGGTGATAGCGGTCGGGCTCCGCGGCAAAGCCGCCCTCGCCAGAGGGGCCGGGGCTGCCATCCGCCGTTATCCAGCTGCGCAGCTGCGCATCCTCACGCACAAACTTGCCACCACTCTTTTTCGTGTCGTACCAGCGGTCCTGCCACTGGCCATTTACCAGTAATCCCATGGGTTCCCCCGCGAATGCGTTACAGATAGCGCCGCCGCAAATCGACGGCGCTCAATAAGAAAAGTAATCGGTGTATCAGCTGCGTCGACTGGCGAGCAGGTGATCGAGACTGATACGTCCGGCGCCTGCACAGGCGAGCACAAAGAAGCCACCCGCAATGGCGAGGTTTTTCGCGAACATGATCTGCTGCATCTGGTCACCCGGCACGTTGTGGAATAACCACGCGGAAAGCAGGCAGAACACCGCCAGCGCCAGCGACGCCCAGCGCGTCAGCAGGCCAGTGAGGATCGCGAGACCACCACCCAGCTCGACAATAATCACCAGCGGCAGCAGGATCCCGGGCACACCGGCGGATTCCATATAGGCCTGGGTACCGGCATAGCCGCCGATTTTGCTCCAGCCGGCGGAGATGAAAATCATCGACAGTAGGATGCGACCGAGCAATTTGCCCAGATCACAGAACATTGGGTTGTTCATAGGAAGGCTCCTTGGTCTTGTGTTTCACAACACCCCGGAGTTTAGTGCGCGCCGCGTCGAATAAAATCGCAAATTATCGCGGCTTATAATCGTTTTTTTAGAAACTCAGGCGTTTCAGATCATTCGGGTATGTTCAGACCGTTGCGCAACGCGTCGATGAGGAAGCTGGCAGCGGGGCCAACCCCATCGCGGTCGGCATAGATCAAATAGACCACCACCTCGCGTCCGAACAGCTCGTCGGTCTGCAGCGGCAACAGGCGATCGGCACACAGGGACTCCCGCAGGCGGGTTTCCGGCAGCCAGGCAAACCCCAGCCCGCGCTCGATCAAATCGATCGACGTTTGCACATTGGTGACAGTGATGCGCTGGTCGGAACCGAGCCAGCCGGAATCCTTGCGGTTTTTGCTGGCGCTATCACGCAGCACTATCTGCCGGTGCGCCTTCAGGTCCTTGCGCTCCACCGGCCGGCCGAGCTGGTGCAGGGGATGATCCGGGTGCGCCACGGGGATAAAACTCACCTTGGCGACCGGCTCACCGACAAAGCCCTGGGGGACTCGCGCTGACAGGATAAAGTCCGCTTCCTGCTGCAACAGCAATTCCTCCGCGCCGGAGAGCACTGTCTCCCGCACCTCGAGCCGGGTATGCGGAAACGCCGCACTGAACTGGTCGATGGCATTGAACAGGCATTCGTAGTCAAAAATGACGTCCACGGCGAGAGACACCGAGGCCTCCTCACCGCTGGCGAGACTGTTGGCCACCGATTCAATCGCGTCGGCCTCATGCAACAAGCCACCGGCGCGCGCCAACAGGATGCGACCTGCGTCGGTCAGCTCGGCCTTGCGCCCGCGCACCTCGAGCAACGGGATACCCAGGCTCTCCTGCATCTTGTGCACGGCATGGTTAATGGACGACTGGCTCTTGTGTACCGCCTTGGCGGCCTGCGCGAATCCACCGTGCTCCACCACCGACTGGAACATGCGCCACTGCTCAAGCGTCACCTTCGCCATCACTCTCTCCCTGTCTTTCCCTGTGCCATGCGACCGGTTAACTAATCGATGAATTCGAACATATAAGGCGATTTTTTGCCATTTTTTCCAAATTTATTGAACGTATACTGCGAGCTACACCACATTCACGGCAAACCATGCCACTACTCGCAGGAGGTCACCATGGCCGATCACGACACCACCACCGGCACCCGGGCGCTGTTGCGCATTGTGCCGAGCCACGCCTCAGCCGACGGCGCCGGCGTCAAGATTCAGCGGGTTGCGGGTTTCCAGAGTCCGGAGTTCAGCCCGTTCCTGATGCTCGACGAAATTCGCGCGGATGACGCCGATGACTACATCGCCGGCTTTCCGCCGCACCCGCATCGGGGTATCGAGACGCTCACTTACATGCTGAATGGCGAATTCGAGCACCAGGACCACCTGGGCAACAAGGGCGCAGTGACCTCTGGTGGTGCCCAGTGGATGCGCGCCGGACGCGGCATCATTCATTCGGAAATGCCCGCCCAGGCCGAGGGCGGCATGCACGGTTTCCAGCTGTGGATCAATATGGCGGCGGCGGACAAGATGGACGCGCCGACCTGGCGAGATATCCACAGCCAGGAAATCAAGGAAGTGGAAGTAGGCGAAAACGGCTCGCAAGTGCGACTGATCGCCGGCGATTGGACCGTCGGTGCGCAAACCTATTCTGCACCGCTGACCGAGGCGGCGGCCGCAGCGGCAGTGGCTGATGCACGCCTGGTGGATAATGATTCAGCGCACCTGGCAATGCCCGCGGATCACACGGTGCTGGCGTATATCTACCGCGGTTCGGTGGAAACGGAACGGGGCGAGCTACAACGCGGCAATATGCTGTTGTTTGGGACCGGTGAGTCGCTACAATTGCGCGCCGGCGCCGAGGGTGCCGGGATCCTGTGCCTGCATGGACGACCATTGGGAGAGCCGGTGGTGCACTACGGCCCCTTCGTAATGAACAGCCGCGAACAAATCGAACAGGCGTTGCAGGACTACAATAACGGCACCCTGGTGAGCTGAGTTCGCGCTCCGCCTGTCAGGGTTTTCCACTCCCTTCAGCCGGCAGCGAGTCAGCACACCGCATGGAAGTCTATTACACCTTTTGTTTTCTGGCGGCGGCGTCGGTTTTCCTCGGGTTCCTGAACCAATACGTGCTGCGCGCGCAGAGCACCATCGCCATTACCGCCGGCGCCCTGGCGCTGTCGATGCTGGTGACGGGCCTCGGCAAACTGGGTTGGCTGGACCTGCGCACCTACGTAGACCAGCTGCTGCCGCTAATGAATCTCGAGGACCTGTTGCTGAAAGGCATGCTCGGTTTCCTTCTATTTGCCGGCAGCCTGCACATCGACCTGTTGATGTTGCGCAACCAGCGTCTGGAAATTGGCTTGCTGGCGATTGTCGGCACCCTGATTTCGACGTTTGTCGTGGCTTCGCTGTTGTACTGGTTCCTGCTGTTTGTCGGCATGCCGGTGGGGTTCATCTACTGCCTGTTATTCGGCGCCCTGATTTCCCCCACCGACCCGATCGCCGTACTGGCCATCCTGCGCAACCTGCGTGCGCCGGAGCAGGTCGCCATCCAGGTGGAAGGCGAATCCCTGTTCAATGATGGCTTTGGCATGGTGCTGTTTACCGTGTTGTTCGCGCTGGCTTTTGGCGGGAGCGAACCCACTGTGGGCTCGGTGGCACACCTGTTTGCCGTGGAGGCATTCGGCGGTATCGCCCTGGGGCTGGCCATTGGCTTCCTGTTCCACTGGCTGATCTGCGCCACCAACGAGCACAGCCTGGAGCTGTTGCTGACCCTGTGCATTCCCACGGCGGGGTTTGCGCTAGCGAATATCCTCGGCGTGTCCGGGGCCCTGGCCATGGTGGTGAGCGGCATCATCATCGGCAACCTGACCCGCGAAAAGGGCTTCTCGCGGGTCAGCCAGCACGAGCTGGATAACTTCTGGAATATCACAGAAGAATTTATGAACGGCATCCTGTTCCTGCTGGTGGGTCTGTTCCTGATCACCATCGATATGGGGCCGTTTGACTATGTCCTGATAGCCGTCGGGATTGTAATTGTGTTGCTCGGCCGCATTGCGGCGGTCAACGTGCCGTTTTCGCTGCTCAAATTGCGCCGGCACTACCACCCCTATACCGAGCGGATCCTGATCTGGGGGGGACTGCGGGGTGGACTGGCACTGGCTCTGGCGATGTCATTGCCGGCCAACACATTGCAAATCGGCGATCAGGACCTGCGCCACTTGTGGGTGGTGATGACCTACGGCGTGGTACTCTTTTCCATCGTCGTGCAGGGGTCCACCATCGGGCCATTAATTCGTCGCAGCCGCGAGAGTGAGATCAACAGCGGCGATAGCGACAATAGCGAAACCGGGGGAGGGCAGACCACTCCCCCATAACACCAACGACTGTTGTTTTTGGGGATCATGGAACACTCTTCTTTCTTGCTTGAGGCCGTTATTTACCTCGGTGCGGCAGCCATTGCCGTACCTATTGCCACCCGACTCGGACTGGGCTCCGTACTGGGCTATCTGCTCGCGGGCGTCGCGATCGGCCCGCATGCGCTGGGTCTGGTGGGCGACGCCACCGACGAAATGCATATCGCCGAGTTCGGTGTCGCGCTGATGCTGTTCCTGATCGGTCTCGAGCTGCAACCCAGAAAACTGTGGCAGATGCGCGGTTCGATTTTCGGCACCGGTAGTGCCCAGCTCGGGCTCACGGCGGTGGTAGTCGCGCTTCTGGTGATCATGATTTTTGGGATCAGTATCCGCAGTGGCGTGGCCATTGGCCTGATCCTGGCCCTGTCCTCCACCGCCATTGTGTTGCAGTCCCTCAGTGAGAAAAAGCTGCTGCGCACCGAGGGCGGGCGCAGCGCGTTTTCGGTGCTGCTGTTCCAGGATATTGCGGTCATTCCGATTCTTGCCTTGCTGCCGCTGCTCTCGGTCGCGCCACCGGAAACCGCGCACGAAGGCCTCACTGGCTGGCGTTACGCTGCCGTGGTCATCGGCACCATGGTGGCTTTCCTACTGGCCGGGCGCTATTTACTCGGCCCACTGCTGCGGCTGGTGGCCGGTAGCCAGTTGCGCGAAATGTTTACCGTGACCTCACTGCTGATCGTGATGGCTTCCGCGGCCGTGATGCAATGGCTGGAGCTGTCGCCGGCACTGGGCACGTTCCTCGCCGGGGTGATCCTCGCCGAGAGCGAATTCCGCCATGAACTGGAAGCGGATATCGAGCCGTTCAAGGGTCTGTTGCTCGGCCTGTTCTTTATTGCCGTGGGCGCCACCCTGAACTTCACGTTCATCGCCGAATACCCGCTGTTGTTGCTGGGTCTCGTCGTCGCACTGGTAGCAGTGAAGTTTACTGTGCTGTTTCTGATCGCGCGCTTCGGCAAAATGTCCAAAGGGGAGGACTGGCTGTTTGCCCTGTCCCTGGCACAGGCGGGGGAGTTCGGCTTTGTACTCACCTCGTTCGCCACCCAGAACCGGGTGATCGATTCCTCCGTGGGGAACCTGCTGGTTGCGACCATCGCCCTGTCGATGGCCATCACGCCAGTGCTGCTGTTAATTTACGAGCAGGTGATTCAACCCCGCTATATCCGTGGGTCCAATGATCGCGAGGGAGAAGAGGAAGCGCCGCAGGACGAGGGCTCGCCGGTGATTATCGTCGGCTATGGCCGCTTCGGGCAGATTGCCGGACGCCTGCTCAACGCCTGCGGATTTGATACCACACTGCTCGAACGCAGCGCCGACCAGCTGGATATGGTGCGCCGCTATGGCATCAAGGCCTATTACGGCGATGCCTCGCGCGAGGACCTGTTGCGCGCCGCCGGTGCCAAGAACGCCAAGCTGGTAATCCTGACCCTGAGCGACCAGGCCGCCTCGCTGGAAATCGTGGCGCAGCTGCGCAAGCACTTCCCGCATATCAAGATTCTCGCCCGCGCGCGCAACCGCATGCACCACTACGCACTGATGGAAGCGGGGGTGCAGTACATTTTCCGCGAGACGGTGGATAGCGCGATCGAGATCGGCCGCTGTGCACTGGAACTACTGGGGCTCACCGAAGAACAGGCGCGCGACGCCGCGGAGAAATTCAAGCTGCACGACCAGCGCATGCTCGAGGCGTTGTTCCCCTACTGGCGCGATGAGGCGCAGCATGTGGCGCAAACCAAGGTCTACCGGGAGCAGCTGCTACAGGCCCTGCGCGAGGACCGCCGCGATCCGGACCTGCACCTGGACCACCACTGGGGTGATGAAGCGGCACACAGTAAACCGGGCCTGTAGGCAAACGCCACACAGCAAGAGGATTCACGGATGAAAACCATCGGCCTGCTGGGCGGCATGAGCTGGGAATCGACGGCGGCCTACTACCGCGCCATTAACGAGGGCATTAAAGATGCCCTCGGTGGACTGCACTCCGCGAAGATTAGCCTGTACAGCGTTGACTTCGCCGCTATCGAACAGTGCCAGGCACAGGGCGACTGGCAGCATGCCGGTGAATTGCTGGCACAGGCGGCCCGCAAAGTGCAGGCGGGTGGTGCGGAGTTTCTGCTGATCTGTACCAACACCATGCACAAGGTGGCCGACCAGATCACCGCGCAGCTGGAGATCCCGTTACTGCATATCGCCGACGCCACCGCGCAGCGCTTGCGCGATCGCGGCATTCGCAAGATCGGATTGCTCGGCACCCGCTTTACCATGGAGGAAGATTTCTACCGCGGGCGTATCCAGGACAAGTTTGATATCGAGGTACTGGTACCCGAAGCCGACGAACGGCGGCTGGTCAATCGGGTCATCTACGAAGAGCTTTGCCTTGGCGAGGTATGCGACGCCTCACGCAGGCAGTATCTCGAAATCATTCAGCAACTGCAGGCGCGCGGAGCCGAGGGTGTGATCCTGGGGTGTACCGAGATCGGGCTGTTGGTAAAGCAGAGCGACACGCCGGTGCCGCTATTCGATACCACCGCTATCCACACACAGGAAGCCGTGAGCCTGGCGCTCTCTAACGGGTAGCCAAACCTTACTCTTTATTGGTCGTTTCCGGCGGCGCGCCTTTCGACTTACCCGCGTGTCCATAGCCCAGCACCACCACACCTACGGTCAGCAACACCTGAACATCGACCAGTAACTTCACCGTCCAGTGCACCGGCACCATATCCCCGTATCCCAGCGTCGTGCCCGTCACGATAGAAAAGTGCACTGCATCCACCAGTACCTGTCCCAGTTCCGGCAGGTAGGCGAAGAAATCGAATCCGTCACGGGTATCAAATAACGATCGGTCCAGCGGACCAAAACCGCGAAATGCCTCCGCACCGTGCAGCAGGTACAGCCACATGTAGATGCTGGCGAAGATGGCCAACAGCTCGAAGTAGAGGACCAGCAGGCTATTGACCGATTGGGTGTAGCGATTGAAGCCAACCAGCCGCACCATGATGATCGTGATGGAGCCCAGATACAGCACACAGAACAACAGATACGACAGGACTTCATACAACAGGTGCAATCGCCACGACCAGAATGGCGGGGCAAACACGGCGACCAGCAGGGCAAATAGTGCGACATAAAACCCGGCATAATCGAAAGTATTCTTACGCAGTCGATGCATAGTGAATACGCATAGTGAATGTATTGCCAAAGGATAGCCGCTGCCGACATTGTGGCGCCCACTATGTCTCCTGTGTCGTCCGCGCGCGATTCACTCCTGTAGCGCGGTCAGTTGTACATTGCGCCGCCGCTGCAATAACATCGTGTGACTGCGGTGGTTAAACATGGATGTAACCTGAGCCATTTCTGCCGGTGGGCAATGGCCATTGACCCAGAGGATCTTCAGTGCCACGTTCTCCCCGACTACTCGCCCTGCTACTCGCGTTTTCCTCTCTCTGCCTGGCTGCACCGCCGCCGTCAGATGAACTCCCCAGTATTTCTGTACAGATCGACGAGAAAACATCGCTGCGACTCGAAGATGACGGCACGGAAACCGGGCAGCGCCTGTACTCGCTTGGCAATGCACTGGACGCGCTTGACCAGGACATCCGCCAGTGGCAGGCGCTGGCCGATCAGGCCCGCTCGGCGGAAAACGGCCAAACCTCGAGCGGGCTGAAGTCGCATACCCCGCACGCCGGCAAGCAAGAAGCGGAGATTCTGCACAGTGTCTTGGCCGTCATGCAGGAGAACCGTGCTGATGCCGCGACCGAGTTACAGGAGGCCTGGAAACTCGCCAATGGCCGCTCATGGGGGTCGCCAACCGAGCATCTCGCCTCGGCACAGGACAATATAAATTCGGTGCGTGACGTATTGCAGAAAGCCATGCCCAACAGCCTGTACTGCAGAACACAGATCAAATCCGCCAACGAGCCAAGTACTTTGCACTATATGCCCGAGGGCACCTTCCGCAGCGGCGGTGAGGACTGGGTAAGCTACACAGCAGGCAGCAAAATTAAAATCGGCAACTATCGCTTCCGGGTCTCGGTTGAAGGCGAGGTGTTCAACCAGAAAGTGACCATTCTCCAGGATCCGTTTGTCCACGTTATCCAGCCCCTCTGACCAACACACAGGGAAACACCATGCGCCTCAACACTGTGCTGCAAAGATTCGGGGGACTGTGGGCCGCGATTGTGGCGGCGGTCGTCGCCGGCCCGCTGGGTGTGTGGATCGGTGAACTGGATCCGCCCGATCCAGCCGGACTGGCCGTAAAAATTGCCATCCCGTTCTGCTGCATCTGCGTCGCCCTGGTATGGCTCTGGGGGCGCAATATCAACCAGCGCACGCGGGGGATATTTGCGAGCATTACGCTACTGCTCGGTATCCCGGCGCTGGCTTTCTACTTGCTGACTTATTTTTCTGTGGTGGTGTCGCAACCGATCCCCACCGCAGAAGGGGTGCGCACCGTACGCCTGACCATCGGCGACGAATATCGCTCTAGCGTCGACACGCGCGACAGTACCCCCGCCGAACTGCTGCTCGATTATGCGTTTGACCCCGGCAAGATCTGGACGCAGGAATCTATCCGCAGCAACCAGATTCAACTCAACGCGCTGTTTATTCTGAGTTTTTCATTACTCTCGGCCGGATTTGCCCTGATCTCCGGTCGTCCTGAACCCACAACCGACGAAGTGGCAGCCGCCACCTGACTCTTGCACTTGTGAATGGAGATCACGCGATGCGAACCCGCCACCAATGGATGCGTAACCTCGCATGCACTAGCCTGATGATTGGCATAGCTTCCACGCATGCGCAGGAAGGTCCGGAAGTCCATCTGTTTACAGGTGTGGAAATGGGTTATGGCACCTACTCGTTTGAACAGAAACTGGATCAGACCGTGGTGTTTCCTGTCACCAACCTGACTGCCGGCCTTGCCTATCAGCGGTTCAATGCCGCACTCAACCTGTCCGGCTCAATGCAGGATGCCGAGGTTTCGGAAGAAGAGTTTGTTGGCAATGCGGCACGGCGCGACTTCGACCTGACCGCCGGCTATCAGGTCAATGATTACCTGAGCGTGTTTGCCGGATACAAGGCCGGCAAGACGAGTTTGGATCGTCTGAGCCGCGAAGAGCCGCCAGCGGCAAGCAAGGAGTACTTCCGCCAGACGGGCCCATTTGCCGGTTTCAATGTGGGCCGCAGTTTCGAGAACGCTGGCAAGCTCGACCTGTCCATCGCCTACGCAGCACTCGACGGCGACAACCGGTTTGTCAGTGATGGCGACGGGGTAGAAGCCGGCGAGACTTTCGAGGTGGACGATATCGACGATAAAAACAGCGGCCGTAGCAGCGGTTTTTCGGTCAACCTGGGCTGGACGGTACCTATGTCAGGCAACCTGCTGTTTCGCACCAAGCTGCGGCATAACAGCTACGAGCAGGAAATCCGCTTTAATGACCAGCGCTTTAGCGGCATTCGGGAAAACTCCACCATGTTGCTGGTCGGTATTATCGGCGTTTTCTGAATCCGGATTGCTACCGAGCAGCCAACGCTAAAACCCCACCACATTGGGGATTTTCTTGTTCTTCGGTGGGGCAAAGTAAAAGGTCTCCAGAAGAGAAGAGTGCTCCCAGGGGGTCTGCCGATTGTCAGTGGCCTTGAGCACATCCTTCCGCACTTTCTTGAATAGCGCTTCTGCGGTTTCCGAGCGGGTAAAGTGCCGCAGTAACGCGCGGGTATAGGTACCGTTGCGACCGCGCCCGTCCTCTGCCACATTGCCGGGCTCGGTGGCATAGGCAATCAATGTACTCGGTGGAGCCTCTACCATTGCCAGCCCCGCCTGGATTTCCTTGAGCTGCGCAGTGACGGATCGCGTTTTGCTAAACGGATTGTTTCGGCAGGCATCCAGGATAATCACATTTTGCGCACTGAGCGATTGCTCCATCTCACTGAGCAGATCATTAATGGAGTAGGCACTGGCGACCAGCTCTTTAGGATCGCGGATCGGCACATCCACGGGTATCAGGTAGTTGGTGTTCTGTAACTGAATGCCATGGCCCGCGTAATAAAACACACTCACCGCATTCTCTTCTTCAATCGAACGATAAAATTCGGCCACGGTGTCGCGGAAGGTTTGCGGATTCAGGTCCGTCGCCAAGGTAGTGCGGTAGCGCAGTTTACGCAGGGCGCGCGCGACATCCTTTGCATCATTGGCGGGATTTTTCAGTGGGGCAAAGTCATACTCGCTGTTGCCGATCACGAGTGCATAGCGCGGCACAGATTCATCGTATGCCTGAACAGCTAAGGGCGACATCAGAGCCAAAACCGTAAACAAAACAGCACGATACGCGGAGCGCCACGGTTTCCGCTCCCTGCGTACCGTAATTGAGATCCATTGATGATGCACTGGGTGAAACCCCGTGTGTGTGGACATTCCTAAGCCCCTTGCCAATATCCTGTTGGCTGCTTCGATGAATTTTCTTCGCTGCGTATGCTGACATCAAGGTTGGCAAGTCGCCCCACAACGAATCGCCGTCAAGCATTCTCCGTGGTCGGTAAGAACTATCCAGGGTGGTGAGTGCTAAGCCCCAACGTTACCGATTATCGACGAGATCTTTTTCTACTTTCTGCAATTCAGTCGGTAAATTGCCATACATCTTGGCTCTCCTCAGGGACTCGCCGGCTTTCGGCAAATCATTAGCGGCCAGATATTTTTTCGCTTTTCTCAAATGATACTGGAATCGACGTTCCCTGATCAGGCCCGGCTCCTTGCTGAATTTTTTCTCGGCGATCCAGAAACCGAAAAAGGTTATAGGAATGCCCGGAAACAGTAGCCACAGATTTTGGAATTCAAACGCGATCGGGAGGGCAACAACAAAACCCGCGATGACCGAGGCGAGTGCGCCGAAACAGCCTATTCCGTCACTTCTGGCTGGATGCTTATACCCATAGCGCTTGTACCACATCAGTCCATCCACCTGCAGCGAGTCGCTCCGACAATAGCGGCAGCGCTATTTGATGACATCATTGTTCCCGACAGCCTTCAGCTGCTTGCATCCACGGCTGACCGGCAGAAGCATGTCGATACGATGCATTCCCGGTCCCCAGCCATCCGGGGTTTCCGAGATCTGGCGCGCGCCATGCTTTGCAAAGAAAATACTCGCCTTGTGGCTGGTGGCAATCTTGATATGAACCGCGCCAAGACTGCGGGCATCGGTAATGACCCGTTGCAGAATGATGGAACCCAGCCCGTGGCCCTGCACATCGGGCCGCAGCAGTATCCAGTTAAGTTCTGCCGTATTTGGTGCTTGCGGAAATAGCCCATAGGCACCGACGACCTGGCCACCAAAGACACAAACCGTGTAGCCAGGCAAATCCGCGTCGAGAAAAGCCAGGTAATCCACCCGCTCATTAGGGGCAAAGTAGTCCGGGCAATTCGCATCAAACAGTGCGAGGCATGCGTCGCGGTTTTGGGGCTGATAGTTGTGAAAAGTCGTCTTCATCGCCTGTTGTACGTTCGTAATTCTGGTTTGCGCTCGCATCCCGATTATCCGGCGGTGTTATGGTCTATCGGAACACTGCCATATACGTCCAGTTATCCACAGCACTAGGATTCTCGGAAGATTCTCAGGTTCAGCGGCTTGGGCTGCCCTAACCAATACGCAAACTCTGTGTGGTCTTGCCAATCATTGCCGGTGACGGCGTGGACCAATACGGTTAGGTCATGCCTGTTTGCTTCCAACCAGGGAATAAAGCCGTCAAAGTCTTTAGCACCAAATGTGATTTGGCAGCTCCAGCAAGGATGAGGACCAACCAGCTTCTCGTGAAAGCGACCTACTGCCAGGCCAAACGTATCCGCAACATCCTCACATAATTTCTTCGCCACCATCTTCGATGCTTCATCGAAGTAAATATGGGCATGATAGGCCTTATGTAAGTTCACGGGCCTTTTGATTGCGGCCATTGCAAAACGCCTCTTTATCAACGAGATCAGTTAAGGATCAGCGAATCTGCTAGCGTTTTTGTCACGTAAATTGAGCACTTTCTTGTCGCTATGCCCGAGATCATAACTCACAGCTCGATCGACAAACTGGTTAGGCGTTCAACACATGCTACACATTATCGATACGCTGGTTATGGCGAGATAATGGACTACCACCCATATTCGTCATCAATCCATTGCCTGGCTTCTGCCAAAGTTCCGAACCAGATCGTTTTCCATGGTAAATGCTCGGTTGCTTTCACGTAGATATCGACCAGTGCTTTCCTCCCCTCATCTTCTGCTGGAAGCACAGATGGATTCAGAATATAAGGGTTCGTCAGGCTGAGGGCGTAAATAAAGTGGGATAGGTCTTCAATCTCCTTCGGGGTAATGCCGCTTTTCTCGGATTCGGACCAGTCACCGATGATATACCGCAGATTATCGAACCTCGGATCAGAACTGAGCCTCATGACAGAGGAAACAAGCTCTTGCCCAGAGGTCTTGCCAACGTAGCGGGTATACAGCCCTCTTTCTTCCCATTGATGTATTACAGCCAAGCTCTCTTTTCTCCAAACCTTCTTGCAAACGCCGTCATAATGTGGATGCGCGATGTGCTGATTTTTTGCCAATTTGTGAACAATGCCGGCAAGGGCAACCAACACCAATCTTGGGGTTGCGACCCTCGCCCTCGGTATAGGCGCCTTACCACGGAGGTGTTACATTGATGCACGGCGATATTCTGTCTTATTCTGGCGTTTACTGTCACAGCTTGGCTACTTCGGGAGAATGGGAATGTTACGCAGTGGCTTCTATTTCTCCGGCAGCTTGAAGTGCACAAAAATATTACAGAACTGCTCACCATCTAAGGGCTCTTCACGCCCATGGGTTAGGCGCGCTCCTTCGTAGAAAATCATCTCACCGGGTTGTAACAATACTTTGTGGCGGCGGTAGTCGTGGTCTTCAATGGTGAGTGGCCAGGGCTGGTCGACCTGTTGATCCACATTGATGATGACACTGGCCACATGGGTCTTGCCGCGATCGCGGTGATTTTTGAGGGCCGCGCCGCGGTTGTAGCGACGGATACCGAACACATGGGTAGGCTCGAGAAAGTGGCCAATCCAAGCTTCCACGAGCGGTTGCAGTGTGGAGTGAATATCGGCACGCAGGGCTTGCGGCAACTGGATCAATTCACTCGGGGCCTGATGGGTTGCGCCATTACCATCGATAAAGCCCGGCACCGCTTCGCGCTCGGCACGGTCGCGGTTGGTCAGGTAGAAATCCTGGATGCGCGCAAACAGTTCTGTGGGCAACTGGCTTTTGAGGAAACCCTCGCGGGTAAACGCCGGTAAATATTCGTTGGGCGTTTTGGTGAACTGGGGTCCCTGGCCCTTGGCGCGGAACCACTTGGTAATGATCACCTTATAGCCGTCTTGCACGGGCATGCCCCAGTGCATGCTGTCGACGTTGGGGCGCCCGTCCGGATGCAGGCTGTTCCAGATCACCGCGCGACCGCGCTTTGGGGCGAATTCGCGGCCCACATTCACAAAGCGGGTTTCGCCACCCGCACGGGTGCTGTTCAGGTAAATCATAAACGTCCAGGTGCGCTGGCCACGATCGCGGGCATGGCGTTCGAACTCTTCGGTATTGGGTTCGAAATAATCGGTATGCGCCTTGAATTGCTGCCCGACGTCATACCACTGCGCCTGAATGCTTTCCGAGTAACTGGCATCAATCCCGATGACCTCGCACAGTCGACGGTCAATATCGGCGATCAACGGATCATTGATCAGGCCAAGGTCGCACGTCTGACTGGTGCGGTAGGTATTGCTACCACTTTCATCATTGGTCAGCGTGGACTTGCGCAGGTTGCTGCGAATAATGCTGACCAGGTCGATACATTCCTGGGCGTTGAGAAAGTCATCCAGCACGATCATCTCGAGCTTGCCATCGGTATCGATGACGTCGCCATTGGGGATGCATACCCGGTCTTCCGTTTCGGTGAGTTCGGTGCTGAGACGTTCTCGTTCAGCCATGGCTTCCGGAGTCACAGCGGTGCGGCGGGCAACCGTCACCGGAGCAGCTTGCTGGCGTGGGGAAGTAAGCGGCGGAAGCTGCAGTTGGCTGGCCACCAGCTCGGGGCAAAATTCGTGTTCCAGCAAAATCTGGCGCATGCCTTCCTTGTCACAGCCACGCTGGATGTTGGTCTGGATCCACGCCATCCAGCTCTCATCAAAAGCCGTTTTCATCGCGGGAATACCTCGCAGGTTCGCCGTTATTGTTATTGGGGTCGGCACGGCAGGACAGCAGATCGCCGCTGAACAATACGCTCCCGGCCTGTCCGGGAGCGCTGCACATCATTGTAATGGGGCCGCCGGCCAAGCGATACCAAGACGGCCGACGGCTGGGGGGTAAACAGTCGGGCGCGCGACCCCCTGCGAGTCATGAAGTGGGGGCCGCCACAACCCTTTACTGGTCGAGAACGTAGCCGTTGTCCTCGGTGACCATGGACTTGAAATGCTCTTTTACCGTTGAGTCCAGCTGGACGCGGGTGTCGGAGTACTTGAAGTAGTTCTGGCCGGCCTGGTCAGCCGCATTCGCCCACTGGGGCTGCGAGCTCCAGTTGGCATTGATGTAATGCCAGGCCTTGGTGGAAGCGCGCTGGATCTCGGCATTTTTGTTGTTGAACCAGTTGAGGTCGTTATGCAGGGTGACGCTGCCATCGGGGCTGCTGCCGGTACTGTTGAACGGCAGCTTGAAGTCGTACTGATGGAACAGCGCGCCATGCGGAGTCGCCTCGGCAATAAAGTGCGGCAGGCCTTCAGATTCGGCTATTTGCGCCTCTTCGCCGACATCGGAGTCGAATTGCGACGAACCCACCCAATCCACATATTGCCTGCCGGGCCAGTAGCCCTGCTCAGTGTCACCCAGAGTGCCCGTGGTGCGTCCGGTACCGTGGTAGGAATCGGACTGCCACACGTGTGCGACATTGGTGACGTTCTGCCCGTCGAGGAAAGTCCGCACGTATTTGAACGTTTCGCGGAAGTTCACATCTGACCAGCCACCCGCATCGCCATTGAACTCATAACAGGTACGTAGGAAGAAGCTAGTCGCATCGTTAGCCTTGAAGAAGTCCGCCAGTTCCGTGAGCAGATCATCGTAGGCGCCGCTGTTGTATAGCGATGGCATACGGTCGTTGCTCGGGCACCACAAACCAATCGCCACCACTGCTGGGCTGTAGGTATCGATCAACCACTGGATGTTCATTTCACCGGAACCCCAGTGGTTCTGGCGATAGCCATTGTCAAAACATCCGTTGGCACTGCTGGAATTGAAATTACCCACATCCTTGAGGCCGTCCAGCCCTTTGAAGCAGTAGCTGCCGTCATAATTCACCTCACCGCGGGACAGAGTGGTGTACATGGTGAAGCCACTGGGGCGCGGCAGGTCCGACTGGGCCATATATCCCTCGATCGATGCCTTGTCCTGCCCGACGATAAAGTACCGCTGGCCATCGGCGGGAATCGCCGGCTTGCCGGCACTCGGGGTGGGCGTCGGAGTCGGAGTCACGCTACCGCTGAACTCGACAAAGTCGACATTCATCGCGCTGTCGCCGGTTTCCCAGAGCAGGTCCACGGTGGCACCTGCGGGAATCGTCGCGGACAGACTGGCGGTGCGGTAACTTCCAGTCCAGCCACCGGTGGCAGTAAAGTTGATATCACCCGCATCGTTACCATTCACTTTTACCGACAGGGAGCCGGACTGCTCCGAGGCATAAGTGACCGTCAGGCTATCGGACGCCGGCACATTGCTCAGGGCAAAACCGGCACCGTCCGTGTAGATCCAGGCCACGCCGGCACCGCCGGACGCGGCCCCGTCGTTATAAGTCCGCGCTTCGCCATAGGGACTGCCGGATTCCGCCTCGACCTTGGTGACGGTTGGCGTCGGAGTCGGAGTCGGAGTCGGCGTTGGAGTCGGCGTTGGAGTCGGCGTTGGAGTCGGCGTTGGAGTCGGCGTTGGAGTCGGCGTTGGAGTCGGGGTCGGGGTCGGAGTCGGGGTCGGGGTCGGGGTCGGAGTCGGGGTCGGGGTCGGGGTCGGGGTCGGGGTCGGGGTCGGCGTTACCGTACAGTCGATCGGGGTGCTCGCAGGATGCATATTGCCGTAGCCCGCCGGCGAGTAATAGCCGTCCACACCCGGCCCTTCAAGGCGCCATTCCACCTGGCCACCGCTATACGCCATATTGCTGACGCATTGACCCGCACTGCAGCTACTGTCGGCGTTCCACATCCACTGGCCATCGTTGTAACCGGCAACCCAGATGGTGCCGTTGCCGGTGATATTGGGGTCATTAAATACCAGGTTGCCGCTGTCGGTGCAGACCGAAGTACCAAAAGCAGGGCCGGCCATGACTGAGGTGATACCCGCGGCGAGCAAGCGGCGCCGATAACGTCTGGCGGGGGACGACACCCGTCGGTGATTTGAGTGCATCGCTGTTGTGTCTTTATTCATTGTTATTAGTCCTTTCCAAGCGTGTTGGTTCTTCCTGAAAGTTTTTTGTGTGCAGGTCCCCGCGAAATGCCGTGAGGCATTCCGGACAGGGACAGGCTTATTGAAAATCGGGATCGGCAAAGTGCTTGTCGATCTCTCCCGGTTTGGGCTGCGGGGAGGACCCGCAGTATTCGCCCCGGAAGCCGGCATCCCGCCCAAGGCGAGACACCGGCTCCCTCTCAAGTCACCCTGTGAGAGGCGAAGGAGAGAAACCCGTACTGCATTACAGAGAGCGCAGGAACTTCACGATTAGCGCTTTGTCTTCACTGCTCAGGCTGGGCACGGAGCTATTGCCATGGGCATCTATGGCCCCCTCGAGAGAGGTAGCGCGACCGTCATGCATGAACAGGGTGGCCTTGCCGTTACGCTCCAGCAGCTCAACGTTCTGGCCAATTGCCCACAGCGCCGGGGTACGGAAATCACCACCGGTACCTACGTCCCACAGCTTCATATCGGTATAGGGGCGGATCGCGAGATCTCGGGCCCAGTCCGGCGCGTCGCTGCGGGTTTTTTGGGTCGGCTGGTGACAACCGGCACAACCTGCTTCGAAGAACGCCACTTCACCGTCGGCCACTTGCGGATCCACGTAGGTGTCGTAATCCCGCACCGGTACGTGCAGGGTCTCGGTGTAGGTCACGATCTGGTCGAACACGGTTTCACCAATGTCGACCGGGGTCAGGCCCAGGTCAGCCTGCAGGGCAGACTCTGCCTGCGCACGCACCGTATCCACAGAACCATCCCAGGTCAGTCCGGTTTCGGCACCCTCGATCCATTGCAGCAGGCCAACACCGAAGGTGGGCGGTGCCAGTAGTGGACCTTTTGCGGTATTCACCACAAAGTCCGAACGACCGTCGCGGAAGTGACAGTCTCCACAGGAGCCCTGGCCGGCATCTTTGATCACGGTGCCGTTTACATCGGTGATGGCAACCGCGCCGTCAAAGCCAGTCTGATTCGGGCGACCGCCGGAAACCTGCGGCAGACCGTGGAACGCATGGTGGCCCCAGATGAACTCGTCCACCTGCTCGGCAGTCTGCACCGTGGTCAGCTGCTGGGTGAAGCGCGCGTTGCGTTCTTCATCCTCGACCGGGTTACAGCCATTGGAGTGGACCATACGCACGCCGGCAGGTCCGGCCAGATTCAGGCGCGGGTCACCGGTGGCCGTGGTAAAGCCCTGGCCAAGTGTGGTGTTCTGCATGGTGTTATACACCTGAGAACTGATGGAGGTTCCGCCCGGGAAGTTGTTCTGGGCCGTGGGGAAGGTGGCTTCCCAACTGATGATCTGGCCGTAGTCGAACGCATTCGCCGGCAGCGGGTAGCTGTTGATAATGTACTGCGGCCCCTGACAGTTACCTGCACCCCATTCGAAGGCTTCAATCCGCAGCGGGCCAGTGCTCGCGTTGGGCTGAATGGCAAACTGGCCTTCACCGTCGATAAAGGTGGTGGTGTAACGCTCGAGACCGGAGGTCAGAGAGTTGTTGTACGGAGCCGCATCAAACGAGACGAACTCTTCCGGACGGTCACGGGAATGCGGGTGACCATGGCGCTGCCAGTTGGCGCTGGTGTAAGTCACGGTCGGGCGATCACGTGGGTCGATACGGTCATCCGGGTTGTTCTCGTCATACTCGAACAACGCGGTGTAAACCCAGTTATCTTCCGGCTCGTTATTCACCGTACCGTAGATGCGGTAACGCAGGAAGTAGTAGAAGGTGCCGTAGCAGGCGCCCGGGATTTCCGCAGAGTAAGGACCGGTTAAGGTGCCCGGCAGATCCGCCTTGTGGAACTGGATCTGGTTGTTGGAACACCACAGCTCCAGATTCGGATCCTTGGCAGAGCGCGGTGCGCCTTCACCACCATAGGGAGAGAACTGCGCGATCAGACCACCGGTCATGCTGGAATTGGAACCGGGTCGCCAGGTGAGGGTGCGGCCTTCAATGTCGATGGCCATGCCCATTTCCCGCGGCACCAGGCCGTTGATGGTGCTCTTCAGCGCAGGAGCCGGATGCTTCACCAGCGGCAACTGCGGAATCAGCGACGCTTGCGCGAGACGCCAATTGTTGAGGGCTGCACCGGCGGTGGTGTCCGCGGAAGTATCACCGGCATAGAAGTACAGCGGCTGGTCTTCATAGGTCACCTGGTAATCGGTGACTTCGACCATATCGCCGCACTCATTGGTGGTTTCATAGGTACGCGCAATCGTACCGAAGTTGCCGGTGACACCACCGGCGCCCACCACATCGGCAGGATCGTCGACGATCACTTTGGGCCAGTTGTCTTCACAACCACCGGAACAATTACTGACGTTAGCGCTGTCGAGATCGAACGTATACAGGGCATAACCCTGCTTGCCAGTAGCTTCTCCACCGACCAGGCGTGCGAGACCCGCGGCACCATCGGTCACCACCATGCCGACTGTCGGCTTGGGTGCGGCTGGCGCCGGCGCTTCGCCACCACCGGTTGACGGGGTGTAACACACCGCGTCAGTCACACCTTCACCGGGCTGCACGGTGATCTGGGCAATACACTGACCGCCGGGGAACTCATTGCCCTGCAGGCGCATTTCCAGGGTGTAACTGGTGTTCACATCCACCGACCCCAGATCCGTTTCATAGCGGTAGTAGCTGTTGCCCTGAGAGTCGGTAAACAGCACTTGATTGCCGGCCTGGTTGGGCGCATCGCCCTGCAGGCCCCAGATGGCAAAGCCGCGGCTCGCGCCGGTTTGCTCCGAGTGGTAAGCAATGCCGGACGTCGTGAGACCGGCCTCATACCCTTCACCGGTTTCCGCCGCCGGATCGCCGGACGGCGCTTCACAGCTCGGCGTTGGTGTCGGCGTTGGTGTCGGCGTTGGTGTCGGCGTCGGTGTCGGTGTCGGCGTTGGCGTCGGTGTTGGCGTCGGTGTCGGTGTTGGCGTCGGTGTCGGCGTTGGTGTCGGTGTTGGCGTCGGCGTTGGCGTCGCATCGCCACTGAACACGACATAGTCGACATTCATGGCGGCATCGCCATTTTCGAACACGATCTCTACAGTCGCCCCGTCAGGAATGGCGGTATCCAGCGAAGTGCTGGCGTAGCTGCCGACCCAGGTACCGGTGGAGCTAAAGGTAAAGTCGCCGGCATCCGCGCCGTTAACCTTGAGGGACAGGACTCCGGAGTTTTCGGATGCGTAGTAAACCGTGATCGTGCCGGAAGCCGGCACATTGGCCAGGCTGAAACCAGAACCGTCGGTGTAGATGTAGGCGACACCCTGACCACCGGATGCCGCTCCATCGTCGTAAATGGCCGCATCACCAGACAGTACCGCAGCTTCCGCTTCTCGCAGCGTGGTACTGGGTGTTGGAGTTGGCGTCGGAGTTGGCGTTGGTGTTGGCGTTGGCGTTGGCGTTGGCGTTGGCGTTGGCGTTGGCGTTGGCGTTGGCGTTGGCGTTGGCGTTGGCGTTGGCGTGCCAGCACAGCCTGCCGGTACCACGGCCGGATTCATATCGCCGTATTGAGGTGGTGAGTAATAGCCTTCCACTCCCGGACCTTCCAGGCGAAACTCAACTTCGCCGCCAGTGTAGGCAATAGTGCTTGCACATTGCCCGACAGAACAGCTCAGCTCGGAGGTCCACATCCAGCTGCCATTGTTAAACCCACCAACCCAGACGCCACCGTTTCCGGTGATCGCTTCATCGGTGAATACCAGGTTGCCATCTTCGGTACACACCGACGCGGCAAATGCCGGGGCTGAGACGAAAGAGGCAAAACCCGCTGCCATCACTGCTTTTCTCAGTCTCCAGGACTTATTTTTGGGCATCGCATCGACAGTGGACCACTGTTGATGCCTTGCCTTGTGAAAGTGTTTCATCGCACACCTTTTTATTGAGTTGTTGATCTCGCGCTCGCACGCTTCTCTCTTTAGACACTTTGCAGAATGTCGCCTGTTATCCGGACGTTGTGCGCTACCAATTGCCGTAATAAAAAAGCGCAACTTTTTCATATTTTCGGCTGCTACTACTTTTTTGTGTCGGTATTGCTGGCAAACGCAAGCGCAAATTTTTTGCTGTTGACAGCCACAAACGCACAGCAAAAAATCCGGATTCAGGCCCTTCCCATTTCTCATCCAATCAGTTTTTTTTGGCCGTGCAAGCATCGAAAAGGTACTTTTTAGGCGGGTTCGAGAAAGCGTGCACCAGAAATGATCCATGGCACTGAGACGGCACCGTTCGAGTAAGATTCGAACCTGTCGTTCTGCCAGACAACAATCAACACGCTGTTACCCGGGGTGACTCATTCCGCTGCAAAACACCCGAAAACTATTTAATTTCAGAAAGATAGGGCGGTTACCGAAGGTGACAATTACGCGCAGTCGTTGAGCAGGTATGCGCCGTGGCTGTTCTGCCACTGGTGGATAATGTCTGGTTCAGATAGCGGTCCGGGCCAGGTTCGATTAATTTCATGCGCGAAAAAACCATTATTCGTACCTGACCGG
Organism: Microbulbifer sp. ABF4_148; assembly: GCF_056158985.1. NCBI lineage: Bacteria > Pseudomonadati > Pseudomonadota > Gammaproteobacteria > Cellvibrionales > Microbulbiferaceae > Microbulbifer > Microbulbifer sp. ABF4_148. Next base: position 637,057 of record NZ_JBSWUI010000001.1, on the reverse strand, counting down.
TGCCTTATTGACATGCGATACCGACTTTATTCACAAGGCGGCATTCGTCAATCAGTCCGGGAGCGTAAAGTGCTCTGGCTAATGAATTGATACATCAGAACAAATTGCAATTGGTGGCAATTGGCTGTTTGCTCTTGGCGCTCGTTATTTGGTCGCTGAAGCAATCAATAGAACATGATGTGCGTCGGAAGATAGAGGACTTGGTCCAGACCGAAAAAGCAGGCTCGAATTGAAAAAATATGCGGCGCCACGTTAGGACAGCGCCCCGTAGGTCACACCGCCACCGCGACGTCCCCATATTTTTCGCGGTACTGGGAAGGGGTCATTCCTACCCAGCGCTTGAACAGGGTATTGAAGGAAGATTTACTGCGGAAACCCACCGCTTCATAAATATCCTGAATCGATTTGCGATTCTCACGGTTGTAGCGCAACAGATGTTTGGCTTCCTGAATGCGATAATGATTGACGAATTCGTAGAAGTTTTTTTCAAAATGGCGATTAATCGCGAATGAAACCTGTTTGACTGGCATGGCCAGCCCCTCAGCAAATTGTTCTACCGTGAGGTTGGAGTTGCGGTAGAGCTTTTCGTTTTCCATCAGGTTTTCAATAGCTGCCAGATCTTCCCGGGTAATCCGAGTTTCTTTCCTATTATCTCCCTCGCCTGTCTCCGGCACCTCGTCCAGTTCCTCGAGGGCTGGTAACACGTTGACGATACGTACACTCTGGGAGAGGCCAAACAGTACTGCAAAGGTCAGGAGGACAATCTCGATCACGCTGGGCACGTGAATGATGATCTGCCGCACAATATCGGACATATCGATCGGCAGGAATGGCGGCACCAGTGCCATAAACCAGATCATGCCGAAACCACCAGTGACCATTCTCAGCCAAAAGATATCTACCGGATCGATATTGCCAAAGTAATGCAGCAGCTGCTGTTGGTAGCGATGAATTTGCACCATTGCCAGAGCCGCAAATACCGTATTCAGCGTGAATCCCACGGTCGCAACAAAGATATGCGGGCGCCAGAATAACTTGGCCAGTCCTGGCCCGAAGCCGCCCAGCTGCACAAACAAAATCGCCCCGGCAAACACCACCAGTGGCAACAGAAACAGGCGGTTGTCACGCCTGCCCGGATAGACCAGTGAGGTCACATAGCGATAAAGAAACACACCGGGGTAATAGAACAGCAGTGCCAGTACCGAGAAAGTGAACGCACCCAAATTCTCGAAAATAACGCGGTAGACAATCGGATTGTAGGTGAGCAGGAAGACCAGCTCGGTGCAGCCGACCAGCAGCATAAACAGCGACAGCAGTTTTGCGTTATACGCCCGGTTTTCCTTTTGTTCGTTGTGATCCGCACGAGTCTCCGTGAGTACATGGGTGATCACTCGACTCTGGTAATAGTAAAAAATGGAAAACAGCAGCGATTCGACAAAAATGACGGTGATCAGAATGTCGTAGCTATTGAAAATCTGCGCGCCCAACGCAACCAGGATTTCACTCATCAACGACCGCTCCAGAAACTATCGTCCGTCACCAGACAATATTTCCAGCAACATATTGCGATATTTTTGTAATTTATTGCGATGCTTTTCTTATCGTTATTGCAACTTGATGGTAACGCACTCGCCGGGGATTTGTACCCTAATTCGGTTAGCACCGACCGCATGCCGGCACAGGCAACGTGACCTCTGTTGATGAGATCGTCATGTAGAAAGAGTGTCTTGCGGGAACCCGCGTAGTCGGAGCGAGCAGGGTAACGGAACAGCACTCGCCATTACGTTACCCCCGGGAGGAAATGCAGTGAAAGGTAGCGCTAGGCTCTAGAAGTTCACATACAGGCCGCGCTCATAGATGGCGACAGTGAGGTCTCCAGCTTGCTCGCGGACCTCTGCCAGTCCGGAGTTTTGGCTGCTTGCCCAGAATTCACGCGCCTTGCGCAAACAGGGGAACTTGGTCAGCATCATCACTTCGCTGCCAGACATCGCGCCATCTAATACTTCTGTGGGACGTTGCTGCGTGAGCACGCGGCCATCAAAGTGGTCGGCCTGATAGGCATGCGCCTCCCGATAATCCACCAGCGCATCGGCATTGCGCAGGGAGCCGGTTTGGACCAGGTAGGCGGTGCGATTGCAGTCGCTGGAATACCCATCCTCGCCGGTTTCGGTCACGTTGATGGAAACACAGCCACCGAGGCTGGTGAGTGCGGCGGCCACAATTACGGCTTTGAATTTCATCGATTGTTCTTCTCTTAACGCGTCTTTGGGTGAAAAGTGCCAATTAGACGCGAGTGCGGTCAATATAGATGCGATCAACCGCGAAAATATACGCCCGGGAGATCCGTCCTCGCGAATCTCCGGGCGGGTGTACCGTTACTCCACGGTGACCGACTTGGCCAGGTTACGCGGCTGATCCACATCGGTGCCTTTCAACAGGGCGACGTGGTAAGAGAGCAGTTGCAACGGCACCGTGTAGAGAATCGGGGACAAGCTCTTTGGCGCATCCGGGACTTCGACGACCGTGACACCCGGCTCACTGGTGAAGCCCGCACTGGGGCTGGCGAACACAAACAGTTCACCACCGCGGGCGCGCACCTCCTGCAAATTGGATTTCAGCTTTTCCAGTAACTCGTCATTCGGGGCGACCACAACCACCGGCATGTCAGAGTCCACCAGCGCGAGAGGGCCATGCTTCAATTCGCCCGCCGGATAGGCTTCGGCATGGATATAGGAGATTTCCTTCAGCTTGAGCGCACCCTCGAGGGCAATCGGGTACTCCACACCGCGACCGAGAAACAGTGCGTGGTGTTTTTCCGCAAACGCCTCGCTGGTGCGCTGCACCAGACGATCCAGTGCCGTGAACTCCTCCATCAGCGCCGGCAACTGGTGCAGCGCGCGTACCAGCTCCGCCTCCCGTTCGGCGCTCATACCGTTGGCCTTGGCGAGGGCCATACAGAATAGCTGCAGTGCTACCAGCTGAGTGGTAAAGGCCTTGGTGGAGGCCACGCCAATTTCCGGACCCGCCTCGGTCATCAGGGACAGTTCCGATTCCCGTACCAGTGAGCTGTTGGGGACGTTGCAGATGGTCATGGAGGCTAGGTAGCCGAGCTCCTTGGCCTGACGCAGGGCGGCAAGCGTGTCGGCAGTCTCGCCGGACTGGGAAATGGTGACAAACAGGGTACCGGGGCGGACCGCGGTTTTGCGATAGCGAATTTCGCTGGCGACTTCGACAGCGCAGGGGACTCCCGCCCAATCTTCCAGCCAGTAACGGGCGACCAGGCCGGCATGGTAACTGGTGCCACAGGCGACAATCTGTACCTGCTGTACCTGCGGCAGAATCTGATGCGCGCGCGTACCCAGGGCTTCCGCCAACACCGACTCCGTGCCAATTCGACCGGCTAGGGTCGCCTGCACCACTTCCGGCTGCTCGAAAATCTCTTTCTGCATATAGTGGCGGTAACGCCCCTTGTCCGCCGCGTCGTGGCCGCCTTCGAGTTTGTGCACCGGCCGGCTGACTTCGTCACCCTGGCGATCAAACACCGCAATACCGCCGGCGGTAATCTCGGCAACATCACCTTCCTCGAGGAAAATAAAGCGATCCGTTACCTGACGCAGCGCCATCGGGTCAGAGGCAATAAAGTTTTCCTCGATACCGACCCCAACTACCAGCGGACTGCCGGATCGCGCGCACACCAGCACTTCTGGCTCCGCCGCACTAATGACACCGAGGGCATAGGCCCCCTCCAGCTGGTGGGTGGCCTCGGTGACGGCATCCAGCAGGGTGCGGCCGGCATTGGCCAGATCGTGAATCAGATGGACCACAACTTCTGTGTCGGTGTCGGACTGGAATTCATAACCTTTTGCGCGCAGCTGTTCGCGCAGGCTCTGGTAGTTTTCAATGATGCCGTTGTGCACCAGGGCAAAGTTGCCGGACACATGCGGATGGGAATTGGTATCGGACGGCTCGCCGTGGGTGGCCCAACGGGTGTGGGCAATCCCGAGCCGACCCGCAGCACGATTGGCCGCGAGCAATTGCTCCAGATCAGCGACCTTACCCTGGGTTTTGCGCAACTGCAGGTGACCGGCGTCGTCCAGCAGGCACACACCGGCGGAATCGTAACCGCGATATTCCAGACGCCGCAGGCCTTCCAGCAATATTTCCGTCACGTTGCGTTGGGCCAGCGCCCCGACAATGCCACACATCTTGTGTTTCTCCTTGCAAACTCTTATTCAGCCAGTGCGTGAGCACTAACTTCGGCGCAGACGACGCGTACGCCTTTCTGCTCGATCTGTTGACAAATATGAGGATCCAGACCGCTGTCGGTAACCAGCGTATTGATCTGCTCCCACGGTAATTCCTGGTTGGGGATCCGACGGCCCACCTTGCTCGATTCCGCCAGCACAATGACTTCACGGGCGACCTCTGCCATGACCCGGGAAAGCCCGATCTGTTCGTTGAAGGTGCAAGTGCCACGATCCAGATCGATGCCATCGGCGCCAATAAACGCCTGGTCAAAGTCATAGCCGCGCAGTGCCTGCTCGGCGACCTGCCCCTGAAACGCCTCGAAGTGCGGATCCCAGGTACCACCGCTCATCAGTAAGGTGGGCTCGTTTTCCAGCTCGCGCAGTGCATTGGCCACATGCAGGGAATTGGTCATCACCACTAAACCGCGTTTTTGGTTCAGTTCGGGGATGATCGCCGCCGTTGTCCGCCCATAATCGATCACTATACGATGGTGGTCGGGGATCAACCGCGCGGCGGCAACGCCGATCGCGCGCTTTACTTCGTCGGGCACTGCTTCGTGCACCAACTCGCGGGGCAGGGGAATGGCGCCGCCGCGGCGACGCAGCAACAGTCCATGCGCCTCCATCGCCGACAGATCCTTGCGAATGGTGACTTCGGAGGTATCAAACTCCCGCGCCATCTGCTCGACGCTGACTTCACCGCGAGTGTTCAGCAGGGACAGGATCTGGTGACGGCGCTGCTGCGTGTTGCGCTTGGACATAACTTTAATTTCGATTCGATCGATATAAGTTTCGTTTCGAAAGTTAAGTGTAGCAATCTGAAAGGTAAGTTGGCGAATATTTTGCCAATTTGTGTACTGTGCCGCGTTAAACGGCCAGCAGGGCCTCTTTTATGGCGGTCAGGAACCGCGCCAACTCCGCCCCGGTAATCGCGCGATGGTCAGCACTGACCGAGAGCGGCAACAGGCGGGCTGTTGTTGGTCCGTCATTACCGGGCACAACCGCCTGATAGGCTCGGCCCACGCCCACAATGGCAACACACGGAGGCACGACCACCGGAGTGGCATAGCGCCCGCCCAACGATCCAAAGTTGGAGACCAGCAGAGTGGCACCCAGCAAATCTTCACGACGCAACCCGGTCGTCGCAGCCTGCTGTTTGAACGATTCGATCTGCTGTCGCAGTTCCGCATCCGTGCACGCCGCCAGGTCCCGCAAGACCGGGACATACAACCCTCGGGGAGAATCCACTGCGAGCCCGATATGCACACCATGCGCCGGAATTAGCCGTCCATCGACGAAGTGGGCGTTCACTTCGGGGACAGCCAAAGCCGCACTCACCACCGCGCGCAACAAGCGGATGGTGGGGTCGCCCCGGCCCCACCACGCAGAGACATCGACCGCGTCCTGCAAGGTCATGGGCATCACCTGATCCCGTGCGTTTGCCATGGCTTCTGCCATGGCGCGGCGAGCCAGGGTGCCATTGTCCGTGGATGATTCGGCGGGGCTGCCCGCCGGGGACGATGCCGGGGCAGAGCTCGGTGGTGTGACACCGGTAGCGATATGCGCTTCGACCTCTGCGCTGGTGATTTGTCGATGTCGGGTCGCGATGCTCGCCAGATCAATACCCAGCCGACGGGCGAGTGCACGCGCAGCCGGCGTGGCTTGGTGGCGCGCGGGTGGGTGAATTGCAGTTTCTGCCGCGAGACGGCCCTCGGCGGTCGCAATCCGCCCGACAACAGTAGCCGCATCGGCAGGACTGGATGACGCCGGTTCGTCAGCGCCAGCGGCGGCATGGTCGACGAATCCTACTAAGGGTTCCCCCACGGTGACTGCCTGGCCGGTATCGGCGAACAGTTTCTCCACCGTACCCGCCCAGGGCGAAGGCACATCCACCAGTGCCTTGGCGGTCTCAACGGTCGCGAGGATTGCATCGGTAGCCACCGTGTCTCCGGCTGCTACATGCCACTCGCGTACGACCGCGTCGGGCAAGCCCTCGCCCAGATCCGGCAGGTGAAAGAGTTTCATCGGCGATACTCCATAACCTGCTCAACAGCAGCGATTATGCGGCGAACGTCGGGTAAATACTGATTTTCGAGGCGATAGTAAGGCATTACCGTATCAAACCCGGTCACGCGTTGGACTGGCGCTTTCAGCAGATCGAAAGCATATTCATTCAGCTGCGCCGCGATCTCCGCGCCCAGGCCGCCAAAGCGCGCCGCCTCATGCACAACCACACAGCGGCCTGTCTGCTCGACAGAATCAATGATGGTATTGGTATCGAGGGGCTTGAGTGTGGCGGGATCGATCACGGCAGCAGAGATCCCGCGCAGCGCCAGCGCCTCAGCCGCCTCCAGTGTCTCTTTCAGGGCCGCCCCCCACGCCACGAGGGTTACGTCACTACCGTCACGCACCACAAACGCGCGATCCAGCGGCAGCGCAGTACCGGTATCCGGCACCTCCTGACGCCATGCGCGATAAATACGTTTGGGCTCGAGGAAAATCACCGGGTCGGGATCGCGAATTGCCGCGAGCAACAAGCCGTAGGCGCGGGCGGGCGTGGAGGGCACGACGACTCGCAAACCCGGGATGTGGGCGAATATTGCCTCGGTACTCTCCGAATGGTGTTCCGGGGCATGGATACCACCGCCGTACGGGGCCCGGTAAACCACCGGGCATGACAGGCGCCCACGGGTACGATTGCGCAAGCGGCTCGCATGGCTGAGGATGTGGTCCAGCCCGGGGTAGATAAACCCCATAAACTGGAACTCTGCCACAGGACGCAGCCCCTGTGCGGCCATTCCCACGGCAATCCCGGCAATCATGTTTTCCGCCAGCGGTGTATCCCGAACCCGCGCCGCACCGAATCTTGCCTGGAGGCCGTCTGTTGCCCGAAATACGCCACCGTTCGCGCCAATATCCTGACCAAATAGCACGACCTGATCATCCTGGGCCAGCGCGTGGGCCAGCGCCTGATTGACCGCTTCGACCAGTGTGATCTCCGCCATCACGGTGCCCTCCGTTCCGGGAGCTCGCCCATGCGCAGCAGCTCGGCGTACTGTTCGAGCAGTGCGTCCGGCAACACGTCATACAAATGATCGAACATCGCTGTTGGCGGTTCCGGTTGACGCGCCCGGTAGGCCTGTAGGGCTTTTTCCATCAACTCGGCCTGTTCTCGCTCCATCTCGGCCTGACGATGCTCATCCCACAATCCCACGGACTCCAGATAGCGGCGCAGGCGCACCAGGGGTTCCGCGGCTTCCGCCCGCTGCAGGTCCTCCTGGCTGCGGTAACGATGCGCGTCGTCGGCGGTCGTGTGGTCACACAGGCGGTAGGTCACCGCCTCAATCAACATGGGTCCCTCACCGGCGCGCGCCCGTTCAATCGCATCCCCCACGGCCGCGCGGACCGCGATCACGTCATTGCCATCCAGTTGCAGCGACGGGATTCCGGCGGCGATTGCCTTTTGCGCGATGGTCTGCGCATGTGTCTGTGACTGGCGTGGTACCGAGATAGCCCATTGATTGTTGTTGACCACGGCGACCAACGGCAGCCGCCAGACGCCGGCGAGGTTGAGTGCCTCGTAGAAATCCCCCTTGGATGACGCGCCCTCGCCACTGCACGTGACCGCCACTTTGGGCGGCGCACCGAGTTGCTGGTGTCGATACTGCAGCGCGCAGGCGACACCAGCCGCGTGCAGCAACTGGGTGGCAATCGGGATACACAGTGGCAGGTCTTGTTCGACGCGACGGAAACATTGCCCCCGTTCCTCGCCGCCCCAGATCGCGAGGATTTCGCCAATCTCGACGCCGCGTTCGAGCAATGCGCCGGTCTCGCGGTAATACGGGATATAGACATCCGTCGTGGGGATTGCGCTGGCAACGCCCACTCCGACGGCTTCCTGCCCCAGTGAAGAAGGGTAGGTGCCCAGCTGGCCGGTGCGCTGGAGCTTCACTGCGCGATCATCCACCTGACGAGCGAGGTGCATTTGCCGGTACAAATGCAGCAGGGTATCCGGCGTTGCGAATGCCGGCAGGGTCTGGGTGAGATCACCCTGCTCATCCAGATATCGCAGATGGGCGATATCGAAAGACGCCACCAGGTGCATACGTGGTTTGTGCATCGGGTATTTCCTGTTTGCCCCGATACAAAAGTTTAGTGAAGAAGTGTTATCCGCCAGTCATGGCAGCCGGCTGAAAAGAAGGCGGGGCCCCGAGGATCGGGGCCTGGCGTTCGATGGCGCCTGGCGGCCAGGTCAGGACTTTTTGGTGGGTCGCTGCCAGCCAGAGACGTTGCGCTGTTTGCCTCGGGCAACGGCCAACTCTTCATCACCCACTTCGCGCGTCACCGTGGAGCCGGCGCCCACTGTGGCCTTTTTGCCCACTTTGACCGGTGCAACCAGCGAAGAGTTGGAGCCAATAAATGCGCCATCACCAATTTCCGTTTTGAATTTGTTCACCCCGTCGTAGTTACAGGTGATCGTACCAGCGCCGATATTGACCCCTTCGCCGACATCCGCATCGCCGACATAGGACAAATGGTTCACTTTGCTGCCGCGGCCAATCCGGGACTTTTTGGTTTCGACGAAATTTCCTACCTTGGCGCCATCCAATAGTTCGGTACCGGGACGCAGGCGTGCATACGGGCCGATATTGCAGGCTTCGCCGACAACCGCATCTTCGATCAGGCTATTGGCTTCAACCCGTGTACCCGATGCCAGGCGACAGTTTTTCAACACACAATTGGGACCGATGTGAACGCCATCACCGAGTTCAACCTCGCCCTCAAAGACACAGTTAATATCGATGGAAACATCGGTGCCGCAGGTTAACGTCCCGCGAACATCCACGCGCGCCGGGTCCAGCAGGGTGACGCCCTCATTCATCAAGCTGAGTGCGCGGCTGTGCTGCAGAGCCCGCTCCAGCTGCGCCTGTTGCGCGCGACTGTTCACCCCGGCCACTTCGACAGGATCTGAACAGCGCACGCCGGTAACCGGCACGTTTTCACTGACAGCACGCGCAATCAAATCCGTGAGGTAATACTCGCCCTGGGCGTTGTCATTGGAGAGTTCAGGCAACCAGGTGGCGAACCGGTCGGCGGGGCCGGCCAGGATACCGGTGTTCACCTCGCGAATCGCCAGGGTATCGGCATCGGCATCTTTCTCTTCGACGATGGCCTGCACGCTGCCGGTATCGTCGCGCACGATGCGACCGTAGCCGGCGGGATTGGCCATCTCCACAGACAACAACGCAACGGCATTCGCGGAAGCGTTGAGCAGCGACTGCAAGGTGCCGGTCTTTACCAGCGGCACATCACCATAGAGGACCAGCACCGTCGCGCCCGCACGAAAATTTGGGATCGCCTGCGCCACAGCATGGCCGGTACCGAGTTGCTCGGTCTGATCCACAAACTGGACGCCGCTGTCGGCAAATTGTTCCCGCACCGTTTCTGCACCATGACCGACGACGACCGTAATCGCCGCATTTTCCAGGCGCTTGGCCGCGTCGATAACCCGCCCGAGCATCGGCACCCCACCAATCGGATGGAGCACCTTGGGGAGGTCGGAACGCATACGGGTGCCTTTGCCCGCAGCGAGGATGACGACGTCGATGGTCATGTTGGGTCCTTAATCACGTCTTTTTGGTATTCCGGAATCGGTCAGGGGCGGCATTGTGGCCCTTCACAGACGCGCACTCAAGCGCGCGACGGTTTCCTGCAGAGTAGATCGTTTGGGCGTGAAGATTTATCCACAGCCCGCTGCGGGGTTTGTTTCCGCTTTCTGACCAACTGCCTGTGTCGGTGACATGCGCGTCAATTTTTCGGTATTGGCGCGGGAGTTCTTTTCCACTGAACTATGCTCATGGGTTATCGAAGCCCAGCAGGCTCCTGGTTTCTTCGTAGCGGTATACCTAACAACTTCAATAAAGGTTATCCCTCATGGAAACACTCACACCAGAAACCGGAGCAGCCACATCGGGCCCCGATTTGGACATGGCCAAGGTCGAAGCGTTTGCCGGGCGAGTAATCGGCGATCTGGCGGCCGCCGGCGCACATGCGCTGGTGTATGTCGGCGACCAACTGGGCCTTTTCAAGGCGCTGGCCGCAGCCCCGACAACTGCCGCACGACTCGCGCAATCACAGGGCCTCGATGCAAGATATGTACGGGAATGGGCAAGCGGACTGGCCGCTATTGGTTATCTCGATTACGACCCCGCAACAGAGGAATTTGCGCTGCCACCGGAACGCGCAGCGGTACTCGCCGAAGAGGCCTCACCGGCCTTTATGGCAGCCGCCAGCTCAGTGGTGCGCACGATGTACCACTCTGCGGACGATATTGCTGGGGTGTTCAAGTCTGGCGCCGGCTTCGGCTGGCACGAACATCACCAGTGCCTGTTCAATGGCACCGAACGATTTTTCCGACCCGGCTACCGGACGTTTCTGGTAGATGACTGGCTCAAGCAATTACCCGGCTTAACCGAGCAGTTGCAGCAGGGGGCCGACGTGCTCGATGTGGGTTGTGGTCACGGTGCATCGACCATTGTTCTCGCCAGGGCATTCCCCAATTCACGTTTTGTCGGTGTCGATTACCATGCCGATTCGATCGCCGCTGCAGAAACTGCGGCGCGTGAAGCGGGCGTGGCCGACCGGGTGTCGTTCTCGGTGGCGCCGGCGCGCGATCTACCAGCAGGTGAGTTTGACTTGATCTGCTATTTCGATTGTTTGCACGATATGGGAGATCCGGTTGGCGCGGCGACCGCCGCTTACGGACACCTCAAGCCAGAAGGCAGAATCCTGCTGGTCGAGCCACTCGCGGAAGACCGGCTGGAAGACAATATCAATCCGCTCAGCGCACTGTATTACGCGGCCTCTACGTTCCTCTGTACGCCTTGTTCCAAGTCGCAGGAAGTGGGACTTGCGCTCGGCGCCCAGGCTGGGCCGGCGCGGCTGTCGCAGGTGTTGGAAAGTGCCGGATTCAGTCAGGTCCGCGTCGCCACCCGTTCAATGGCCAACCTGATTATCGAGGCAAAACGTTAGCGCCTGGGCTCTTTTGCTAATGCGGAAGCGCTGTAGGGCGGGGCTTTCAGGAAGATCCTGAATTGTCATACAGCGCTGACAGGTTGGAATTAACAGACACAAAAAAAGCAGCCGAAGCTGCTTTTCTCGATCGCTGAAGGGCGAGCTGTTACTTGCCAGCCGCCTTGCGGATCGCCTGCAGGGTACGCAGACGCGCTTCAGCTTCGGCCAGTTGCGCAGAAATGCGCGCGTAGTCGATCTCGGACGGCGCCTGGTGCAGGGCGTGCTCGGCTTCCTCGCGGGCTTTTTGCGCCGCTTCCTCGTCAATTTCGCGCTCGGCGATATCGGCGAGGATGGTTACCATGCTCGGCTGCACTTCGGCGTAACCGCCGCTGACGTAAAGAACTTCTTCTTCGCCGTCGGCCTTGATGATGCGCACTGGACCAGGCTTTAGCTTGGTCAGCAGCTGGGCGTGGCCATAGGAAAGACCAAGTTCCCCTTCCACACCGTTTACGATCACCATCTCAACCAGTCCGGAGAAGAGGGATTCTTCAGCACTTACAATGTCGCAGTGTACAGTCATAGCCATCTAGGCTACCTCGTTCTCTGGTGTTTGCCAGTACCGGCGCGCACCAGAATCACTTCCGGTGCGGTGCCAGTCGCGCTTACTAGGCCTTATTGGCTTTCTCGACAGCTTCGTCGATGGTGCCAACCATGTAGAACGCTTGCTCAGGCATATCGTCGTAGTCGCCGTTGAGGATGCCCTGGAAACCACGGATGGTTTCTTTCAGGGAAACGTATTTGCCCGGTGCACCGGTAAATACTTCCGCAACGTGGAAAGGCTGGGACAGGAAGCGCTCGATCTTACGCGCGCGCGCTACGATCTGCTTATCTTCCTCGGACAGTTCGTCCATACCCAGGATCGCGATGATGTCCTTCAGCTCCTTGTAGCGCTGCAGTACGGACTGCACGCCACGGGCTACTTCGTAGTGCTCCTGACCGATAACCAGCGGGTCGAGCTGGCGGGAGGTGGAGTCGAGCGGGTCAACAGCCGGGTAGATACCCTTGGCGGCGATGTCACGGCTCAGTACTACAGTGGAGTCCAGGTGGGCAAAGGTGGTTGCCGGAGACGGGTCAGTCAAGTCATCCGCCGGTACGTATACCGCCTGGATAGAGGTAATAGAACCTGTCTTGGTAGAAGTAATACGCTCCTGCAGAACGCCCATCTCTTCCGCCAGAGTCGGCTGGTAACCTACCGCAGACGGCATACGGCCGAGCAGTGCAGATACTTCAGTACCGGCCAGGGTGTAACGGTAGATGTTGTCGACGAACAGCAGTACGTCACGACCTTCGTCACGGAACTTCTCGGCCATGGTCAGGCCGGTCAGGGCAACACGCAGACGGTTACCGGGCGGCTCATTCATCTGGCCGTAAACCATCGCTACCTTGGAGTCAGAGAAGTTTTCGACGTTTACAACGCCCGCTTCCTGCATCTCGAAGTAGAAGTCGTTACCTTCACGAGTACGCTCACCAACACCCGCGAACACGGACAGACCGCTGTGCTCGGTGGCGATGTTGTTGATCAGCTCCATCATGTTTACGGTTTTACCTACACCGGCACCACCGAACAGGCCAACCTTACCACCCTTGGCGAACGGGCAAACCAGGTCGATTACCTTGATGCCGGTTTCCAGCAGGTCGGTAGAGCTGGACTGCTCTTCGTAGGAAGGTGCCGCGCGGTGGATAGAGGCGCGCTCTTTCTCACCGATGGGGCCACATTCGTCGATCGGGTTGCCCAGTACGTCCATGATACGTCCCAGGGTCTCGGTACCAACCGGTACAGAAACCGGCGCGCCGGTGTTTACAACCGGCAGACCGCGGGAAATACCCTCGGAAGAACCCATGGCGATGGCGCGTACTACGCCGTCACCCAGCTGCTGCTGCACTTCCATGGTGAGGTCTTTACCCTCAACCACGAGTGCGTCGTATACCTTCGGTACGGAGTCACGTGGGAATTCCACGTCGATGACCGCGCCGATAACTTGCACAATTTGCCCGTTACTCATTTCCGGATCCTCAAATCAAAATTCTTTCTGCCGCGTGCTTGCCTGCAAACCACTCGCCCAAACTTCGGGGCGTCAGACCGCTGCGGCACCGCCCACAATTTCGGACAGCTCCTGGGTAATCGCCGCCTGGCGCGCCTTGTTGTATACCAGCTGCAATGAATCAATCAGGTCACCGGCATTATCGGTGGCGCTCTTCATTGCAATCATGCGCGCAGCCTGCTCACAGGCTTTATTCTCAACAACGGCCTGGTAAACCTGCGACTCGATGTACCGCTCGAGCAGTCCATCCAGCAGTTCTACCGGCTCAGGCTCGTACAGGTAATCCCAGTCGTGCTTGAGCTGATCGTCGTCGTCCTTGGGCAGCGGCAGTAGCTGATCAACGCGTGGCTTCTGCGTCATGGTGTTCACGAACTCGTTGGACACCAGGAACAGGCGATCGATATCGCCAGAAGCGAAGCGGTCCATCATTACCTTGACGGAGCCAATCAGCTGGTTCGCCTGGGGCTGGTCGCCCAGGTCGCGCACGGCAGCGACAACCTTGCCGCCGATGGCGTTGAAGAAACCGGCCGCCTTGTTGCCTACCGCGCAGATCTCGACATCCACACCTTTTTCAGACCATGCCTGCATATCTCGAATGGCTGCCTTGAACAGGTTGACGTTCAGACCACCACACAGGCCGCGATCTGTGGATACCAGGATGTAACCCACACGCTGCGCTTCGCGCTCCTGCAGGTAAATGTGCTGGTATTCCGCAGAGGCGTTGGCGACGTGGCCGATCACCGCGCGAATGCGCTGGGCGTAGGGACGCCCCAGTGCCATGCGATCCTGAGCTTTACGCATCTTACTCGCCGCAACCATTTCCATCGCGGAGGTAATTTTCTGCGTGCTCTTGATGCTGGCAATTTTTGTGCGTACTTCTTTTCCGCCTGCCATAGTTGTTACCCTGCCAGGGCGCCGGATTCCCGCGAGGGAGCCACGGCGCCGTTAGTCCTGAATTACCAGCTACCGGTAGCGACAAACTTCTCGATAGCGGCCTTGAAGGCAGCATCGATTTCGCTGTTGTAGTCGCCAGTGCTGTTCACCTTCGCCATCAGCTCTGCGTGTTCGCTGTTCATGTAAGCGAGCAGGGCAGCTTCGAAGTCCAGTACCTTGGCTACTTCTACGTCGTTCAGGTAACCCTTGTCGGCAGCGTAAACAGAGACAGCCATGTCCGCGATAGACAGCGGAGAGTACTGCTTCTGCTTCATCAGCTCGGTAACGCGCTCACCGTGGTCCAGCTGGGCCTTGGTGGCTTCGTCCAGGTCGGAAGCGAACTGGGAGAACGCCGCAAGTTCGCGGTACTGAGCCAGAGCGGTACGAATACCACCGGACAGCTTCTTGATCACCTTGGTCTGCGCGGCACCACCTACACGGGATACGGAGATACCCGGGTTGATTGCCGGACGCACGCCTGCGTTAAACAGGTCGGTTTCCAGGAAGATCTGACCATCGGTAATAGAAATTACGTTGGTCGGTACGAACGCAGATACGTCACCGGCCTGGGTCTCAATGATCGGCAGTGCGGTCAGGGAGCCAGTCTGGCCTTTTACTTCACCGTTGGTGAACTTCTCAACGTAGTTGGCGTTCACACGGGAAGCGCGCTCCAGCAGGCGGGAGTGCAAGTAGAAAACGTCACCCGGGTAGGCTTCACGGCCCGGCGGGCGCTTCAGCAGCAGGGAGATCTGGCGGTAAGCCCACGCCTGCTTGGTGAGGTCATCATAAATAATCAGGGCGTCTTCACCGCGATCGCGGAAGTACTCACCCATGGTGCAACCGACGTACGGAGCCAGGAACTGCATAGCGGCCGGGTCGGCAGCGCCAGCAGCAACCACAATGGTGTGATCCATTGCGCCGTGCTCTTCCAGCTTGCGTACAACGTTGGCAATAGAAGACTGCTTCTGGCCAATCGCAACGTAGACACACTTAATGCCGGTGCCTTTCTGGTTGATGATGGCGTCGATCGCAACAGCGGTCTTACCGATCTGGCGGTCACCAATGATCAGCTCACGCTGGCCGCGGCCGATCGGCACCATGGTGTCGATAGACTTCAGACCGGTCTGTACCGGCTGGTCTACGGACTGGCGATCAATAACGCCCGGTGCAACCTTTTCAACCGCGTCTGTCAGGGAAGTGCCCAGCGGGCCTTTACCATCAATCGGGTTGCCCAGTGCGTCTACTACGCGACCGAGCAGCTCGGGGCCAACCGGGGCCTCGAGGATGCGGCCGGTACAACGACACTTCTGGCCTTCTGCCAGGGACTTGTAGTCACCCAGTACGATGGCACCAACAGAATCGCGCTCCAGGTTCAGCGCCATACCGTAAACGCCGCCGTCGAACTCGATCATTTCACCATACATCACGTCGGCAAGGCCGTGGATGCGGATAATACCGTCCGATACGGAGACAATGGTGCCCTCATTCTGGGCCTGGGTGTCCACATCGAGACTGTCGATGCGGCTCTTGATAATTTCACTGATCTCAGAGGGATTCAGTTGCTGCATGCTCTGTTCCTCAAGTTCCCGGGCGCCTCATCACAGTTAGGTGGCTGCCTGGGAATGTTATTTAGGAGTTCATCGCCTCGGCGAGTTTTGCCAAGCGGCCGCGCACGGTGCCATCGATCACTGTATCGCCGGCACGGATAACCGCACCGCCGAGCAGGCTTTCATCGACGCTGCTGTGCAGGTGAACTTCGCGCTCGAATTTCTTGCTGAGTGCCTGGGTCAGTTTCTGAGCCTGGGCATCTGAAAGCGCTTTGGCAGAAACCACTTCAACTTCGAGAGTGGATTCGGCATCAGCCTTCAGTTCTTCAAACAGTTCGAAAATTTCGGGCAGCAGGCGCAGGCGGTGGTTTTCCGCCAACAACCGGATAAAGTTCTTGCCCGCGATGCTGAGGTCGCCTTCACAGATCGCTAGGAATTGGTCCGCGCGCTCGTCGCTGGTCAGCTGCGGGTTATCCAGCAGCTCACCAACTTTTTCGCTAAGGCTGACCGCGGCCGCGGTTGCCAACGCCTTGCTCCAACCTGCGAGGTCAGAGGCTTGCTGGGCGTAGGCAAATGCCGCTTTGGCGTAGGGCCGGGCCAGTGTGCTGAGTTCCGCCATGGGTTCCTCGCTTACAGCTCGGCTGCCAGTTGATCGATCAGGTCCTCGTGGGCCTTAGCGTCGATATTCACGGACAGGATCTTCTCCGCACCGGCAACAGACAGCGCCGCAACACGGCTGCGCAGCTGTTCTTTAGCACGATTCACTTCCTGTTCGATCTCCGCTTTGGCTGCCGCCTTCAGACGATCGCCTTCCGCGTGGGCGGACTGCTTGGCTTCATCGATAATTTGGTTGGCGCGCTTGTTCGCGCCATCGATGATTTCCGCAGCCTGCTCTTTGGCTTCCTTCAGCTGGTCAGCGGCTTTGCGCTGTGCCAGTTCAAGGTCTTTGCCTGCACGCTCGGCCTCTTCGAGACCGGTAGCAATCTTCTGCTCGCGTTCCTGCATGACACCGATCAGAGCGGGCCATACAAATTTCCAGCAGAACCATACGAAAGCCAGAAACGTAATGGACTGGCCAATTAGAGTCAGGTTGATATTCACACCGACACCTCTTGCTCTTTGCTCTTAACTAATAAGAACAGGTGGTTAAAGGGCAATTGGAACGATGTAATCAAACCAAACCGGGCGCAACGGCGAAGATCAGGTACATGGCGATACCAACACCGATCATCGGAACGGCGTCGAGCAGACCGGCCATCAGGAACATTTTACCCTGCAGGGCAGGAGCCTGTTCCGGCTGACGAGCAGAACCTTCCAGCAGCTTGCCACCCAGGGTGCCGAAGCCGATTGCAGTACCCAGTGCGCCCAGGCCGATCAGAAGTGCGCTCGCGATGTAAACCAGACCAAGTGCTTCCATTGTTTTCTCCAAAATCAAGAGTTGTTGAAAAGTAAATTAAAGGGTTAATCGTCGTCTTTGCGCGCGACCAATTACTGGTCGTGCGCGTGTTCTTCTTCCCGGTCATGCGCCATGGCCATGTATACAGTGGTCAACACCATAAATACAAAGGCCTGCAGGGTAATCACCAGGATGTGGAAAATGGCCCAGCCCATCTGCAGGAAGCCGGCACCAATAAAGCCCAGTACACCAACGCCAAACACGATGGCGATCAGGATAAAGATCATTTCACCGGCGTAGAGGTTTCCGAACAGTCGCAGGCCCAGGGAGATCGGCTTGGCGATCAGGGCAACCGCTTCCAGCAGGAAGTTGAACGGAATGAGGAAAATATCGATGAACCACTTGCCGGTGTGGAACGGGTGCAGGGTCAGCTCCTTGATAAAGCCGAGCGCACCTTTTTCACGAATACTGAAGAAGATCATCAGTGCGAATACGGCCAGCGCCATACCCAGGGTGATGTTCAGGTCGGTAGTCGGTACAACCTTGAAGTAAACGTGGTTCGGATCAGCGCCGGTCAGGGCCGCAGTACCGTGGGCAACCGCCATTGGAATCCAGTCGACGGGCACCAGGTCCATCAGGTTCATCAGGAATACCCACACAAAGATGGTCAAGGCCATCGGGGCAACCATGCTGTTGCGGTGAGGGAAAGTATCCTTGACCAGCTTGTCGATGAAATCGACGGTCAACTCGACAAAGCTCTGGAAACCCGTCGGAACGTCTACGGTGGCCCTTTTGGCCGCACGGGAGAACAGGAAAGCGAACAACAGGCCGAGACCGATGGACCAGCCCAGGCTGTCGAGGTGCAGAGCCCAGAAGCCCATATCGGACGCTTCCTGAGAGGAGTGCGCCAGGGTCCAGGTGCCCTCAGTCAGAACGGTGCCATCGGTGCGGGTATAACCAGCCGGCAACTTGCCATAGGTCATGTTCTGCAGGTGGTGTTGGATATACTCCGTTGGGGTACCAGCCATAATTCCTCAGCAATCAGTAAAGTAGAATTCTTTTCCTTCCTGCAGCGCCGGTCGACGTGTTAACGGACCAGTCGCGCCACCATCAGCCATTGCACCACTACACAGGCACCGTAGCTGGCAAACAAGGCCGCCGGATTGAGCGGCCTCACCACAGCGAAGATCGCTGCGAACCCCACCAGGGTCAGGACAAACTTGCCGGTTTCGGCCCGGTAGAAAGACGCTACCACCCGCTGTGCTTCCCGGGCGCCGCGATGGCGAAAGGCGCGCAAGCCGAAATACGCATTGGGCAGAGCACACAGGGCTCCCCCCAGAAAAACTGACAGCGCGGTGACCGGCTTACCGGTGAAATGCAGGGCTGCTCCAATCAGCGATACCAGCAGCAGCTGGACCGTGGCAATTCGCAATACCGGGGGTCTGTACATAGGCGGGTTAAACCGACCAAATTCGCGCTGTGCGCCCAAAATTTGGGCGTGCGAATTATAGGTGGAAGGGGCGCCCCGGTTCAACCGAATTTCCCGCAAGTTTATTGGCGTTCGGTATTTTTTCCCCGCCGGTTAGGCGGCGTAACCGGGGCATGGTTCGGTGCCGAGCGCCCCGTTTTGGGGCGCGCCGTTCAACCTAGGCGTCTTCGCGATATCCCAGATGGGCGAGGATGCCATCCAGCTCGTCGAGGCTGCTGTATTTCAGCACCAGCCGGCCGGCCCCTTTGTCGTTGTGGTCAATCGCCACCGGCACACCGACCTTTTCTGACAGTCGTTCACTTAACCGGCGAATATTGGGATCTTGCTTGGGTTTTGCGGGAGCCGGATTTTCCGCCTGATGCTGCAGACGGCGGACCAGCGCCTCGGTCTGACGCACGGTCAGGCCGCGCTCAACCACCTGGCGGGCGGCGCTGCGCTGCGCTTCGCCGGAGAGCCCGAGCAGGGCCTTGGCATGCCCGAGTTCGAGATCGCCACGCTCGAGGAAAGTGCGCACTTCGTCATGCAGGCTGAGCAGTCGCAGCAGATTGGTCACCGCGCTACGGGATTTGCCCACGGCATCGGCAACCTGCTGCTGGGTGAGCTCGAACTCATCCTGCAGGCGCTTCAGGGCGACGGCTTCTTCGACCGGGTTGAGGTCTTCACGCTGGATATTCTCGATGAGCGCCATGGCGATGGCTGCTTCATCCGGGACTTCGCGCACCAGCGCCGGTACGCGGTCGAGCTCCGCCAACTGGGCGGCACGCCAGCGGCGCTCGCCGGCAATGATCTCAAATTTCTGGTCACTGACGGGGCGCACCACGATGGGCTGCATAATGCCCTGGGCGCGAATGGAGTCGGCCAGTTCCTGCAGGGATTCCTGCGGGAAATCGCGGCGCGGCTGGTAGCGGCCGCGCTGTAGGAATTCAATCGGCAACTCGCGTAACTCACCGTCAGCGGCAGCGCTGTCGGAGTTACCGGTAGCCATGGCGATGGCCTGGGAGGCCTCACCACTAATCAGGTGGTTCAGGCCCTTGCCCAAACCCTTGCGGCGGCTAGCCATAGTCTTTACCTCAGATTTAAACGGCTTCCGCCACAGGGCGGCTCTGGTTGGCGGCGTGGCGACGGGTCATTTCGCCAGCCAATGCCAGATAGGCGATCGCACCCTTGGAGTGCTTGTCATAGTCCAGCGCAGGCTTGCCGAAGCTGGGGGCCTCTGCCAGGCGGACGTTGCGGGGAATGCACGTGCGATACAGGCGCTCACCGAAGAATTCCGACAGTTGCTCGGACACATCACTGGTGAGGCTGTTCCGTGGATCGTACATCGTGCGCAGGATTCCCTCGATCTTGAGCTCAGGATTGGCCGCACGCTGGATCTGGGTGATGGTATCGATCAGGGCAGACAGCCCCTCGAGGGCGTAGTATTCACACTGCATCGGGATCAGCACGCCGTTGGCCGCACACAGGGCGTTCACGGTGAGCATGTTCAGTGACGGCGGGCAGTCGATCACGATGTAGTCATAGTCTTCGCGGATATCACGCAGGGCGCGACGCAGGCGGGATTCCCGACCATCCATTTCCAGCAGCTCAACTTCCGCCGCGGACAGGTCGCCGTTGGCCGGTAACAGGTCAAAACCACTCGGGGTTTTCACGATCGCGTCACGGGCAGGCTTGTCATCGGCGAGCACGTCGTAACTGGACAGCGGCAGCTCACTTTTGTCGATGCCACTGCCCATGGTGGCGTTGCCCTGGGGGTCCAGATCAATCAACAGCACGCTGCGCCGACTGGCAACAAGCGACGCCGCCAGGTTTACACAAGTGGTGGTCTTGCCTACGCCGCCTTTCTGGTTGGCGACCGCAAATATCTTGCTCACGGTTCAGGTCCTATGGTTTCCCGCAGGCACCTCTCCCGGGTACTGGCGGGGCCGGCAAGTGCCGGCTTTCAGGCCCGCGCCGGCAGTGCCAGGTGCGGGCAGGTCTTGTCATTTGGAATACTTGTCAGCGGGGGCTTTTGACCGTCAGGATCTTGTCGATCAGTCGATTCCGGCAAGCGTTGCCGAGTGAGCCTGTTACGCCTGATCGTCGCTTTCCTGTTCGCGACAGAGAACGATGAGGTGGCGATCCGCGTCGCAACCCGGTACCGATAGGGTGTGCACCCGTTCGACCTTAACCCCTTTGGGCAGTGCGCTCAACTCATCTTCCGGGTACTTGCCCTTCATCGCGTAAAACTTACCGCTGGATGTGAGCAAGTGCTCACTCCCCGCTATCATATCAGCCAGAGAGGCAAAGGCTCTAGAGACGACGCCGGCAAATCTTCGCTCGGGCTCGAACGCCTCGACGCGTTCGTTCACGACCGTCACATTCGGCAGTGGCAACTGGCTCGCCACCTGGAAGGTAAACCGGGTTTTCTTACCGTTGCTGTCGAGCAGGGTCACCGGGCGATCGGGGTAGACAATGGCCAGCGGAATTCCCGGCAGTCCGCCACCACTGCCCACATCGATGATTGGCTCATCCGCCGCACCACACAGATTCATCACACTCAGGCTGTCAATCAGGTGACGCTCCAGCATCTGTTCGGGATCGCGGATCGCAGACAGGTTGTAGGCGGCATTCCAGCGGGCAAACAGCGCCAGGTACTGCAGCAACTGATCGACCTGCTTGTCCGTCAGGTCGAGATTCATTTGCGCGGCTGCGGCGCACAGGCGCGGGCGAAATTGCTGGAAATCGGTCACAGCGATACAACTCCTGGCGACGGGCTCAAATGGCTTTCTTGCGCGCCAGCAGGCCGCGTTTTTTCAACTGGATCAACAGCAGGGAAATGGCGGCGGGGGTGACACCGGGCACCCGCGACGCGCGGGCGAGGGTATCCGGGCGAGCGTCGCCGAGCTTCTGCTTGATCTCACTGGACAGGCCCGAGACGCCGTCGTAATCAAAATCGACCGGAATCGGGGTGTGCTCATAGGCCTGCACACGCTCGATTTCCTCGCGCTGGCGATCGATGTAACCGGCGTACTTGGCTGTAATCTCAACCTGTTCGGCGACCTGCTCATCGGTGACGGCCGCCCCTTTCAGGTCGGCAACGTCGGCATACGCCAGTTCCGGGCGACGCAACAGGTCCATCAGGCTGTACTCGCGGCCGAGTGCCTGGGGCAGCTTGGCCTCAACCGTTTCGGCTTCCGGCGTCTTCGGGTGCACCCAGGTTTCCCTGAGACGCTGCTGCTCGAGCTCGATGGCCTCACGCTTTTCGCAGAACGCCGCCCAGCGGGTATCCGACACCAGGCCCAGGCGGCGACCGATTTCGGTCAGGCGCAGATCGGCATTGTCTTCGCGCAGCAGCAGCCGGTATTCCGCCCGGCTGGTGAACATGCGATAGGGCTCTTTGGTGCCGCTGGTGATCAGGTCGTCCACCAACACGCCCAGGTAAGCCTCGTCGCGACGGGGAGACCACGCTTCCCGCTCCTGTGCCTGCAGGGCCGCATTGGCACCGGCCAGCAAACCCTGTGCAGCGGCCTCCTCGTAACCGGTGGTGCCATTGATCTGGCCGGCAAAATAGAGGCCCTCGATGAACTTGCTCTGCAGGGTGGGCTGCAGGTCGCGGGGGTCAAAGAAATCGTATTCGATGGCATAACCCGGTCGGGTGATATGCGCATTTTCAAACCCGCGGATCGAGTGCACCAGGTTCACCTGCACATCAAACGGCAGGCTGGTGGAAATACCATTCGGGTAGAGCTCGTTGGTGGTCAGCCCCTCCGGCTCGACAAAGATCTGATGGCTGTCCTTGTCGGCAAAACGGTGCACCTTGTCCTCGATGGAAGGGCAATAGCGCGGTCCGACCCCCTCAATCACCCCGGAATACATGGGGGAGCGGTCCAGGCCGCCCTGGATGATCTCGTGGGTACGCGCATTGGTGTGGGTTATCCAGCAGCACACCTGCTGCGGATGCTGGTCGCGGCTGCCGAGGTAGGACATGACCGGTGTGGGCGCATCGCCCCATTGCTCTTCCATCACGGAGAAATCGACAGAGCGGGCATCAATGCGCGGGGGCGTGCCGGTCTTCAGACGCTCCACCCGGAACGGCAGGGCACGCAAACGATCTGCCAGCGCGATGGAGGGGGGATCGCCGGCACGGCCACCAGAGTGGCTGTCCAGGCCGATATGGATCCGTCCGCCGAGGAAAGTACCGGTGGTCAGGACTACCGTCTTGCCATGAAAGCGCACACCGGCGTTGGTGATGACACCGACGGCCCGATCCGCCTCGACGATCAGGTCATCTGCGGCCTGCTGGAAAATGTGTAGATTTTCTTGGGACTCCAGAGTCGCGCGAATAGCGCTGCGATAGAGCGCTCGGTCAGCTTGTGCCCGGGTAGCGCGCACCGCGGGGCCCTTGCGGGCATTGAGCACGCGGAACTGTATCCCGGCACGATCCGTGGCCTCGGCCATGGCGCCGCCCAGGGCATCGACTTCTTTCACCAGGTGACTCTTGCCGATTCCGCCGATGGCCGGGTTGCACGACATCTGGCCCAGGGTCTCGATGTTATGGGTCAGCAACAAGGTCACGGCGCCCATTCTCGCGGCGGCGAGAGCGGCTTCGGTACCGGCGTGACCGCCACCGATCACGATGACGTCATAACGAGTGGGAAAGTCCATAGCAACTGCAGGCAGGGGTTGGAAAAGGGCGCACATTTTATAGCCAGCTTCTTGTGACGGCAAATGTATCTGTCGATCAATTTCCCGTTGCCGCTGCCACCAGAGTGCGCGCATCAGAGATTCTAGGATGAAGTTATTCAGAATCGTCAGAAGGTTCCTGTTGGTTTTTTGAAGAAGCCTCTCTTATGAATAAAGAAATAAAGTTATACATATCTCATATGTATTGTTTATCTATGTTTATTTAATTTATTTAGGCGTCGTTTTTCGGTGTTTAACTCCAAAAAACTTATATAAAACATAGGTTTACGTGAAGTATAAGTACCCCGGAAAACCCTGTTCGAAGCACAGAGTAAGCTTGGGGCGGCGCTGTGGACGAACGGGATAACTTTCGCCCTTTTGACGGCGCTCATCAGTTATTCCCGGTTGATTCTCACGTTCTACGGTAAGTTTTCCCCCGATTTCTCCACACCCCCGCACCAAAAGAGATCATTTGTGTAAGTTTGGTGGTATTAGCGGTGTAGCAGCTGTGGGTAAGTTGCGCCCCCTGGATAAGCCTGTGGGTAGCTGTGGGCAACTTCTGTGGTTGGCGCGTGGATTTTCTTGTGGAACGGGTTGGGTCGCTGAAGTGACCGTCGAGTATCCATTTTTAGGCGGGGCGCGCTGGCCGGGGGGAGCGACCCCAAAAATGCGGGTGAGGCCGCCGGGAAAAAGGGGAGAAATTATTTGCCGATACAGAAACTGCCGAAGATTTTCCCCAGCAGTTCATCGGCGGTGACGGCGCCGGTGATTTCACCCAATGCCTGCTGAGCCTGCCGCAAGTCCTCGGCGAGGAGTTCACCCGCACCGGCACTTCGCAATTGGGCGGCCCCGTTGTCGATAAAGGCGCGCGCACGTTCGAGTGCCTCCAGGTGCCGTCGTCGGGCACTGAAGGTGCCTTCACCGGCGCCGCTGTAGCCCATGCATTGTTTGAGGTGTTGCCGCAGGTCATCGATACCGGCACCGGTATGGGCACTCAGGGCGAGGACCGGTATGCCGTCGGAGTGGGCCTGCAGGCCGGGGGTGTAGTCGGTGAGGTCGCTTTTGTTGAGCACCAGAGTGAGCTTTTCGGGATCACTCAGTCGATCGGTAAACTCCGGCCAGACATGCTCCGGGTCAAGGGAATGGGCTTGGTTGGCATCAACGACCAGCAGTACCCGGTCAGCCTGGTGGATCTCTTCCCAGGCACGCTCGATACCGATTTGTTCGACTTTGTCCGTGGCGTCGCGTAACCCGGCCGTGTCGGCAAACTGCAGGGGCATGCCATCAATGTGGATTTGCTCGCGCAAGATGTCCCGTGTTGTGCCGGCGAGGTCCGTGACGATCGCCGCCTCTCTTCCTGCCAGTGCGTTGAGCAGGCTCGACTTGCCGGCGTTAGGTCTGCCTGCGATGGCGACGCGCATACCCTCGCGCACCAGGGTGCCCTGGCGTGCCTGCTCGGTAACCCGGTCGACCTGATCGAGGAGGGTGTCGATATCGGCAGCAACTTTGCCATCGGCGAGGAAATCGATTTCTTCTTCAGGAAAATCGATCGATGCTTCGACGTAGATGCGCAAATGAGTCAATGAAGTGACTAATTCTTCGATTTTTTCGGAAAAAACACCCTGCAGGGAGTGCATGGCGTTACGTGCGGCCTGCTCGCTACCCGCTTCAATCAGGTCGGCAATCGCCTCGGCTTGCGCCAGATCGATCTTGTCATTGAGGAAAGCCCGCTCGGAAAACTCGCCCGGACGCGCCTGTCGCGCACCCTGGCTGATACAGGCCTGTAGTAACCGATCCAGAATAACCGGGCCGCCGTGTCCCTGCAGTTCAACCACGTCTTCGCCGGTAAACGAGTTTGGCCCCGGGAAGCTGAGTGCGATGCCCTGGTCAATGGTCTCGCCGTGATGGCAAAAATTGCGGTAATGCGCCTGACGCGGTTGTAGCGGAAGGGCCCCACACAGGGCCTGGGCGATCTCGCGTGCGTTGGGGCCGGACAGGCGGATGACGCCGATGCCGCCGCGGCCGGGTGCCGTGGCGACAGCAGCAATCGTATCTCTTTCACTATTCAGGTTGGACATGGGGCAAGTGTATCCGAGGCTGGTGCGACGTGGGGTGGCCAAAACGAAACAGGGCCGCTCGCGGCGGCCCTGATCGGAGTGGTCGGTTGGCGACGGGCTTATTTGCCTTCCGCTTCAACCTGCTTGTTGATGTACCAGCTCTGGGCAATTGAGATGATGTTGTTCGCAATCCAGTACAGGACCAGGCCAGCCGGGAACCACAGGAAGAAGAACGTCATCATCACCGGCATCAGCTGCATGATACGCGCCTGGGTCGGATCGGTGGGCTGTGGCTGCAGTTTCTGCATCAACCACATACTGGCGCCCATGATCACCGGCAGGATGAAGAACGGGTCCTTGACGGACAAATCGTGAATCCAGCCGATCCAGGGAGCATGGCGCAATTCGACGGTTTCCATCAGCATCCAGTAGAGGCCGATAAAGACCGGCATCTGCAGCAGGATCGGGAAACAGCCGCCCATCGGATTGATCTTCTCGCGGCGGTAGAGCTTCATGGTCTCTTCGGCGAGTTTCTGGCGGTTGTCCTTGTACTGTTCCTGCAGACGCTTCATCTGCGGGGCAAACTTGCGCATGTTGGCCATGGAACGCAGGCCGGCCGCAGACAGCGGGTAGAGCAGTGCCTTGATAAAGACGGTCAGCAGGATGATGGCCCAGCCCCAGTTGCTGACGATGTTCTCGTGGATAAAGTGCAGCACGCGGAACAGCGGCTTGGCGATCCACCACAGCCAGCCGTAGTCGACGGTCAGGTCCAGGTAAGGTGAGATTTCTTCCAGGCGATACACATCTTTCGGGCCCGCATAGAAAGAAGCACTCAAGGTGCCCTGGGTTCCAGCGGCCACGGTTTCTGCCGGGGCGTAGAAACCCATCAGGAACATGTCATCGGAAGTCTGGCGCAACTGGAAGGTGTTGCGTCGATCCTGAGGCGGGATCCAGGCGCTGAGGAAGTAGTGCTGCACCATCGCAACCCAGCCTCCTTCTACTTTTTCCCTGGTTGGCGCTTCCGCAATCTCTTCGAAGTCCTGCTTGAAGTAGTTCTCGTCGTTGGTGCGCATTGCCGCCCCAAGGAAAGGAGAAACACCAATGCCGGCGTCGGTAGGCGGTTGGTGGCTATCGCGCTTGATCTGGCCATAGAGGTTGGCGGTCCAGGGCGTGCCACTGGTGTTGTCCACCAGATAGGTGACGTCGATCAGGTAGTCGCCGCGCTTAAAGGTAAAGCGCTTGGTGATATTGGCACCGGCTTGCTGCAGGGTCAGGTCCACCACCAGTGTGTCGGCGCCCTCTTCCAGCGCGTATGCGGTCTCGGCCACGGTGAAGCGCGGGCGTCCTTCGTTGGTATCGGTACCGTTTGGACCAATCAGGCCGCTTTGGGCGATATAGGTTTCGTCGCGGGTGCGCTTGAGCAGCAGCAGCGGCTGTTCCGGAGTGTCGATTTGTTCGGCAAACTCGCGCAGTGCCACTTTGACGATATCGCCACCGTGTGGATCGATCAGCAGGTCAAATACGTCGGTGGTGACGCTCACCAGGCTCTGGGGTTGTACCGGGGCGGCGGGCGTCTCGGTCGTGCTTTCCAGTTGCGGTACATCACCAGCGTTGTTGCTCGATGGGACCACGGCAGTGGTGCCACCATCCATAACGATCTCCCGGTCGACTTCCGGCGCATTGCGTTGCTGGAATTCGTTCCACTGGAAGATGAGGGCGAGGATTACTGCGGCGATTCCGCCCAGCAGCGTATAGCGTTGCCAATCCATTCTAATTCCTAGGGGGCTGGTGTTTATTTGAGTGACTGACGGGGGGAACCGGGTCCATGCCGCCGGGATGCCAAGGGTGGCATTTTATAAGGCGCCGTGCGGTTAAATAACCCCCTTTGAAGAACCCGTGCTGCTTAATCGCCTCTTCCGAGTAGTGGGAGCAGGTCGGGTAGAAGCGGCACTGATTGCCGATCCAGGGACTGAGTAGGTAGCGATAGAGGTGGATCAGTTTTATGGCCAACCAGCTCATTGTCCCGCCTCTTTGGCGCGCTTGGTGAGCTTGCGCCAGAGCTTGTTCATCAACTTTGCCTGGGCAGCCTTGTCGAGCTTGTCGAGACCCGGCCGTGCGAGAACCACGGCATCCAGTGCAGGCAGGTCGGTTTGCTGCAGGCGGAAAGTTTCACGTGCGATGCGCTTTACCTGATTACGGTCATAAGCATGGCGTACGTGTTTCTTGGCGATCACCAGACCAAGGCGAGGATGCCCAAGTTGGTTGGGGCAGGCGAGGATCAGGAGGTTGGGGTGTGCGGCGCGTACCTGACTGCCATTAAAGACAGTACGATACTGCGCCGCGGTCAGCAGTCGCAGCGGCTTGGCGAACCCGAAGTCGCTGCGTGACTGTTGCATATATATAGAAGAGGCTCTGGATAGTATCCGTAGCGCTTATGCAGACAGTACTTTGCGACCTTTAGCGCGGCGACGGGCCAGGACCTTACGGCCGTTCTTGGTGGCCATGCGTGCACGGAAACCGTGGGTGCGCTTGCGCTTCAAGTTACTGGGTTGAAATGTGCGTTTCATTGTCTTGCTACCTAGACTATGGATTCATAAATTCTTGGAGCTGTTGCTCCGTCTGCAGTGCTCGGTCCCGTTGGGCGCAGTGAGTGCTGCAAAGGCGGCGGATTGTATAGAAAGGCATCAGTTAAATCAATGAGTTGGGGAGCGCTTGCGCCGCTTTTTTGCAGATTCTATGGCAGCATTTTAAGGCGGATGGATGGCGCTTCCGCGGAGGGATTTTTGCCGTTTGGAACCGGGTCCCAGGTACCCACCGCTTCTCACCAAGATATTCACAGATTACTGTGGATAACTAGGTCCCCCGGGTCCCGCGCCGCTGGTTAAAAAGTGCTCAAGTGGTTGATATAGCAATGTTTTTTTGCCATCGCTCGTTAATAAAAAGGCAGGGGGTTGTGGATAACCGGCGATGCTAACTGATATACTTTGCGGCTATTCTCGGCGATGGTGAGTGCCCTTCAGGGCTTTTGGGGACCAGCGCCAATTTCTGTTTTTGGGGTATCGGGGGGTTCCTTGTCAGAGTCCATTTGGAAGCAGTGCGCCGCCTGCTTGCAGGATGAGCTGCCGTCTCAGCAGTTCAATACCTGGATCAGGCCGTTGCGGGTGAACAACACCGGTGCGCCGGGCCAGCTGATCTTGCTGGCGCCGAATCGCTTCGTTCTCGACTGGGTGAACGGTAAATTCCTGAACCGCATTCGTGAACTCACCGCGCAGTTCTCTGAAGGGCAGCCGCTTGAGGTGGTGCTTGAGGTGCCGGCGCGCCCTGCCGCGCGCTTTACCCGTGGTCGTTCCGCGGCGGGTGAGCCCCGCGGCAATTTTTATCGCGGCACGCCCGCTTCCACGGCGCCAGAACCGGTGCCGGCTTCGATGGCGCCCCAGCCGGGTGCGCAACCTGGTCTGTTTTCTGCGCCGAGCGCCGCCTCCAGCGTGCCGCCGGTAGCGCAGGCTTCTCCTGCGGTAGTGGATGAAGCGGCCAAGGTTGATCAGGTCAGCACCGGTGAGTTTGCCCTAACCGATCTTCGCGGTGGGGCACCGCAACGCGCCGTGCCGGAAACGCCGCGGACGGTGGAAGTGGAGGGCGCGATCAAGCATGGCAGTTCCCTCAACCGTAACTTCACCTTCAAGTCTTTTGTGGAAGGTAAAAGTAACCAGCTTGGTCTCGCGGCTGCACAGCAGATCGCGGACAACCCAGGTGGTGCGTATAACCCGCTGTTTATTTACGGTGGCGTCGGCCTCGGCAAGACGCACTTGATGCATGCGGTCGGCAACGCGCTGCTCGAGCGTAACCCCAACGCCAAAGTGGTGTACCTCCACTCAGAGCGCTTTGTCGCCGACATGGTGAAGGCGCTGCAGCTCAATGCGATCTCCGACTTCAAGCGCTATTACCGTTCTGTGGATGCGCTGTTGATCGATGATATTCAGTTCTTCGCCGGTAAAGAGCGTTCGCAGGAGGAGTTTTTCCACACCTTCAATGCGCTGCTCGAGGGCGGCCAGCAGATCATTCTTACCTGTGACCGTTACCCCAAAGAGATTGATGGCCTGGAAGAGCGGCTTAAATCCCGCTTCGGTTGGGGACTCACGGTTGCCGTTGAGCCGCCCGAGCTTGAAACCCGGGTAGCCATTCTGATGAAGAAGGCGGAGCAGGTCGGGGTCGAGCTGCCACCGGATTCGGCGTTCTTTATTGCCCAGCGAATCCGTTCTAACGTCCGTGAGCTCGAGGGCGCGTTGCGTCGTGTCGTGGCAAATGCCCAGTTTACCGGTCGTCCGATTGACGATTTGCTCGTACGCGAGGCGCTCAAGGATCTACTGGCACTGCAGGATCGCCTGGTGAGTGTTGATAATATCCAGCGCGTGGTCGCGGAATACTACAAGATTAAGGTTGCCGACTTGCTGTCGAAGCGCCGCAGTCGCTCGGTAGCACGCCCCCGCCAGGTGGCGATGTCGCTAGCCAAAGAGCTGACAAATCACAGTCTGCCCGAGATTGGCGATGCCTTTGGTGGCAGGGATCACACGACGGTGCTGCATGCCTGTCGCAAGATCCGCGAGTTACAGGAGTCAGATGCGGATATTCGCGAAGATGTTAAATTGCTGACTCGCTCGCTGACGACCTGATTTAGATTTTTGATTTTTCCCATAAGACATAACAAGGCCAGACATCCATGAAATTTAATGTGAGCCGGGACGCCATTCTCAAGCCTCTGCAGTTGGTTGCCGGTGTTGTCGAGAAACGCCAGACATTGCCGATCCTCGCAAACGTCATGCTGCAGCTGCAGGGTAACGAGCTGTCCATGACCGGTACGGATTTGGAAGTTGAGATTGTCGCTCGCCTTGGTGTCGAGGGCGTCGAGATGGAAGGCGAGGTGACGGTACCGGCACGTAAGCTGCTGGATATTGTGCGCTCCCTGCCTGACGGTGCCGAAGTAAAGATTGAACGCGACGGTGAGCGCCTGATTGTCCGCAGTGGGCGCAGCCGCTTTACGCTGTCGACTTTGCCTGCATCAGACTTCTCCACACTGGATGAGGACGCGGCGCAGACCCGTTTCAGCATTTCGCAGCGTGAAGTTCGCCGCCTGATCGAAGCCACCAGTTTCGCTATGGCCCAGCAGGATGTGCGCTATTACCTCAATGGCCTGCTGCTGGAATGTCGTCCGCAGCAGCTTCGCGCGGTAGCAACCGATGGCCATCGCCTGGCGCTGTGCGATCGCGATGCGCCCGGCTTGAACGTAAGCGCGCCGATTCAGGCAATTGTGCCGCGCAAAGGGGTAATGGAGCTCGGTCGTCTGCTGGAAGATTCCGATGTACCGGCAGAAGTGGTACTGGGCAATAACCATATTTGTGTTGAATGTGGTCCGTTCACCTTCACTTCGAAGCTTGTAGACGGGAAATTCCCCGATTATGAGCGTGTTCTTCCTCGCGCAGCCGGTAACGAGATCTATGCAGATCGCCTCGCTTTGCGTCAGGCGTTTTCCCGCGCGGCGATTCTTTCTAACGAGAAATACCGCGGTGTTCGCCTGCAGATCTCTGAAGGATTGCTGCAGATCGTCGCAAACAATCCGGAGCAGGAAGAAGCTGAAGAACAGCTCGTGGTCGACTATGTAGGCGAACCGCTCGAAATTGGCTTCAACGTCAGCTATTTGTTGGATGTGACCGCTGCGCTTAATAGTGACCAGATCCGTATTGGTCTCGCAGACGCGAATAGTAGTGCACTGATCCAGCAGCCAGAGGGCGGGGACGCTGTGTACGTTATCATGCCGATGCGTCTGTAAGCCGGGCCTGATTTATCAATAGCCTGGGTTTCTCTGTGACTCGATATCGCCACTCGCAGCGGGTGGCGATACTGCCTCTCTCCGAGCCGTTCGGCTCGGACTGCTTCGTATCTGTTCTGTGTCCCTGAAGCGTCTTGCAGTCTCCAACTTTCGTAACCTGCAGCAGGTGGATATCAACCTGGAGGCTGGTGTTAACCTTTTTTCCGGAGATAACGGATCCGGCAAGACTTCTCTGCTGGAGGCGGTGCATATGCTCGCTTTCGGCCGCTCTTTCCGTTCGCGCCAACACCAGTCTGTGATTCGGGAAGGGGTGGAGTCTCTCGCTGTTTTTGGTCAGTTGGCAAAGGGGGATACGCTCGGCGTTCAGCGCCAGCGGGCTGGCGGGGGAAGGGTGCGGCTCAATCAGCACAATGTGGAATCCAGTTCTCAGCTCGCTGCGCTGTTGCCGCTACAGGTGATCAATGCAGATAGCTTCAGCGCTCTGGATGGTGGCCCGGGGGTGCGGCGGCGCTTGCTGGACTGGACAGTGTTCCACGTGGAACATCAGTTTCTTTCCTGCTGGAAGGGCTACGAAATTGCCCTCAAACAGCGAAATGCGTTGTTGCGACGTGGTAAAATTGACCCCGAAAGCTTCGACATTTGGGAGCAACGGCTCGCCCAAAGTGGAGAGCAGGTCGATGTATTGCGTCGATCCGTTTTTGCCCCATTACGTGAGCACTTTCTTCGTCATCTCGAGGAACTGGATGATGCACTGCTCTGCCGGGTTGATCTGAACTACCGGAGCGGCTGGAAGAAAGATACGGAGCTGTTGGCGGCGCTGTCAGGCGCGCGAGAGTCGGATCTTGCACAGGGCCACACTCGACTCGGGCCGCATCGCGGTGACCTGCGTTTTACGGTGGGTAGCGACGCGGCACAGCACATACTGTCACGCGGGCAACAAAAGATGGTTGTCTGCGCGCTGCGGGTCGCAATGGCGGAGTTGGTCTCTGCCGGGCAGTCGGAAGCACCGGTTTTTCTGATCGATGACTTGCCGGCAGAGCTGGATACAAACAATCAGCAACGGTTCGCCCACTGGGTGAGCCGGTGTGCCAGTCAGGTCCTGGTGACCGGAATTGATGAAAACGCCCTGGCATTGCCGTGGCGAACCCTGGGTGAGCCCTGGAATCAGCCGAAGATGTTCCACGTGGAACATGGAACGGTCACTCCAGCGTCTGCCCTGGACTAATAACGAAGATGGAGTGAATCAATGTCAGAGCAGAACAGCTATGACTCCAGCAGTATTAAAGTCCTGAAAGGCCTGGATGCGGTGCGTAAGCGCCCTGGTATGTACATCGGTGATACCGATGACGGAACCGGCCTGCACCACATGGTGTTTGAAGTCGTGGACAACTCCATCGATGAAGCCCTGGCGGGCCACTGCGATGAGATCCGGGTGGTCATTCATCCCGATGAGTCCGTCTCTATCTCCGACAATGGACGTGGTATTCCCACCGAGATTCACCCGGAAGAGGGTGTTTCTGCGGCCGAGGTAATCATGACCGTCCTGCATGCGGGCGGTAAGTTCGATGACAACACCTATAAAGTGTCTGGCGGACTGCATGGTGTGGGCGTCTCCGTTGTAAATGCGCTGTCCGAAGAGCTCAAACTGACGATCCGCCGCGGTGGCAAAATCCACGAACAGGTTTACCGTCACGGCGTTCCGGATGCTCCGCTGTCCGTGGTTGGCGATTCTGAAACATCCGGCACGATGGTGCACTTCAAGCCTTCGGCTGACACCTTCACCAATATCGAATTCCACTTCGACCAGCTGGCCAAGCGTCTGCGCGAACTGTCCTTCCTCAACTCCGGCGTACGGATCGTGCTCAAGGACGAACGCAGCGGTAAAGAGGAAATCTACGAATATGAAGGCGGATTGCAGGCGTTCGTTGAGTTTCTCAATCAGAACAAGACCCCGATCAACAAAGTCCTGCATTTCCAGAGTCAGCGTGAAGATGGCATTGGTGTCGAAGTCGCACTGCAGTGGAATGACAGTTTCCAGGAAAACATCTACTGCTACACCAACAATATCCCCCAGCGTGACGGCGGTACCCACCTGGCGGGCTTCCGTGCGGCACTGACGCGCGGCCTGAATGGCTATATCGAGCGCGAGGGTATCGGTAAAAAAGACAAGGTGAGCACCACAGGTGATGACGCCCGTGAAGGTCTCACCGCGATTATCTCGGTGAAAGTGCCTGATCCGAAGTTCTCATCCCAGACCAAAGACAAGTTGGTGTCTTCCGAGGTGAAGCCTGCTGTCGAGCAGGAAATGGGCCAGCACTTCAGCGACTATCTGTTGGAAAACCCGCAGGAAGCCAAAGCCGTCGTCACCAAGATGATCGACGCCGCCAAGGCCCGTGAGGCCGCGCGTAAGGCCCGTGAAATGACCCGACGCAAGGGCGCCCTGGATATCGCCGGCCTCCCCGGAAAACTGGCAGACTGCCAGCAGAAAGACCCGGCACTCTCCGAAATCTACCTGGTGGAGGGTGACTCCGCCGGTGGTTCTGCCAAGCAGGGGCGGGACCGTCGTACCCAGGCGATTTTGCCGCTGAAAGGTAAGATCCTCAACGTCGAGAAGGCGCGCTTTGACAAAATGCTGTCCAGCGCGGAAGTTGGCACCCTGATCACCGCACTGGGTTGTGGTATCGGCAAAACCGAGTTCGATCCGGATAAGCTGCGTTACCACAGCATTATCATCATGACCGATGCCGACGTGGATGGTGCCCACATCCGCACCCTGCTGCTGACCTTCTTCTTCCGTCAGATGCCGGAGCTGATTGAACGCGGTCATATTTATATTGCTCAGCCGCCGCTGTACAAGATGAGTAAGGGCAAGCAGGAGCAGTATCTGAAGGATGAGGCCGCACTCACGCAATTCCTCACCAATGCCGCTCTGGAAAGCGCGAGCCTGTTCGTCAACCCGGAAGCGCCGGGTCTGTCCGGCGCTTCGCTGGAGAATCTGGTGGGAGAATACCGCTCGGTAATGTCCACCATCGATCGACTCTCGCGTCTCTATCCGGAAGAGGTCCTGCGCAGCATGGTTTACCTGCCCGCGCTGACCCCGGAAGACCTGCAGTCCCAGCAAAAGATGGAAGACTGGTGCGCAAGCCTTCAGCAGAAGCTGGAGGAAGAGGGTGAAGGCGGTAGCCGTCGACACCAGGTAACCGTTCAGGAAAACACTGAACGTGGCCTGTTTTTGCCGCATATCCACATCGTCGCCCACGGTGTTGGCACTGATTACGCGATCAGCCACGAGTTTTTCGAGTCCGCCGATTACAATGCCATCAAGGCCCTGGGCGAGAAGCTCGACGGGCTCCTGGAAGAGGGCGCGTACATTCAGCGCGGTGAGAAACAACAACCGGTAAGCAGCTTCCCAGAGGCGCTGGACTGGCTCATGAACGAGAGCCGTCGTGGCTACGGCATCCAGCGCTACAAGGGACTGGGTGAGATGAACCCGGAGCAGTTGTGGGAAACCACCATGAACCCGGAAACCCGTCGCATGCTACTGGTGACCATTGAAGATGCCATCGCCGCGGACCAGATCTTTACCACCCTGATGGGGGATCAGGTAGAGCCACGCCGCGACTTTATCGAGAGCAATGCGCTGGCGGTAGAAAACCTGGACGTCTAAGCCCGTTTCCACCCTTAAAAAAGGCCGCAATCGCGGCCTTTTTTTATGCCCCCATAGAAGCCGATGACTTTTGGGCGTATTCCAAAATATTCCTCGACCACCACCCGTCGATCGAATTAGCGTAGCGCCTGAACAAGCAACAAGGTCCTTCGATGAGAAAACAAATGACGATGGTGTTGGCGTGTATGCTACTGGTCGCCAAGCTGGCGAGTGCAACCAGTGATTCGTCCGACGCGCTGCTAAGCCTAACGGCACACAATGAACCCGTGGGGAAAATATGGGCGTTAGTGACGGATTACTGCGGCGTTGACGCAAAGACACTCGCTATTCCATTCCCGCAGCAAACACTCAATGTGACATGGCAGGATGTCAGCTGTAATGACGCGATCGCGCTTTTAACAGACTACGTAACTGGTGGGGAAAATGACCGTGCACTTTCGACCGACTAAGTCGATGGCCACGATCATACCAACGAGAGGGAATAACCATCATTGAAGCAACGATTGGCGACGCGCTGAAACAGCGCAGGCTCAACCATCAACTAAGCCAACAGGAAGCCGCAAAAAAAGTTGGGATTCAGCAGTCGTATCTGTCAAAGCTCGAAGCCGGGCGTGCTGCGGGTTCCGTAGAGACGCTGGTCAAGTTGGCTCAGGTGTACCAGGCGTCCCTGATAACGATACTGGAATCGGTAAGTGAGCATGAACTTCGCCGGCAACCCAAAGCGCATGCGTATCTGAAAGAAAGCCAGCGCCGCGCTGTGCGCAAGCGAACTGCGCTTGGTGCGGGCGTAGGCTTCGCTGCCGCGATCTTAATGAGCGCCATACTCATCACGTCACCAAGTCCGCAACGCGCCCCGGAGCATCAGGCGATCACACTCACCCTTGCACAAATTGATGGGCCAACTGCGATGCGGCTGTTGGCGGAGTTTGGTGGCCTCAAAATAGAGGGCTTAGACTTACTGGAAGGGACGGTCGTCGATCTGGATGTCCAGAATACGCCCTGGGATCAGGTGCTGGCGGAACTCGCACATGCCACTGGCGTGGACGCCGAAATTAGCGGGGCTTATGTGCGGCTCACGCCCCGATGAAATCAATTAATCTCAGTGGTGAGTAAGGGCTAACAAACCGTGCGCGCCCAATCCCACGCAATAAAAAGGGCGCCGATGCGCCCCTGAATCTACCGATTACTCCGAGTGACCACGCTTACTTCTGAAGCAGCAAACCACATTCACGGTGCTCTTCGCCCTTGGTGGGGTCGAAATACACATCGTTATCCGGCAGCTCGTTTTCATAAACATACTCTTCCACATCCAACTCATTCAGGTGGAACATGGGGGCGACACGAATGGTCTCGTGGTTGCCCTTGGTAAACACATCCAAATTTTTGCGATGGGCATTCTGATCGTGGCGAATGCCGTTCAGCCAGACATCGGGCTTCAGATCCTGCATCGCGCGGTTAAATGGTTCGAGCTTCACTGTACGGGAAAAGAAATCGTGCTCCGGTGTATCCAGCGGCGGAATATCACCATATACCGCGGTGTAGTGGGCCGCAGACATCTTGGGGGAATAGGTGTGCAGGTTCAGGTCCAGCAGCTTAATCACCCGTTCAATATGCCGGTAGGTCTCGGGCGTATTGAAACCATGGTCGACCCAGATCACCGGGATATCGGGCTTGGCACGCGTAACCAGGTGCAAAAACGCGATCGCCAGGGGACGGAAATTGGTAAACACCACCGGGTTAACGGCGTTCTCCACGGTAAACCGCATGATCTCGCTGGGCAACGCCCCTTTGAACTGGGCATTCAACGCATCGAGGTCGGCGCCGTGGTGGAAAGTGCGCGACAATTGTGGTGATTCGAGAGAGAGTCCCATGGACTGACAGCCTGCAAACTAAACCAATAGAGGCTGAATGCTACTCCCGCAGGATATATCTGAAAAATACTAATAATGAAGCAATGTAGAACTTTTCGATATATGAATGGGGTACCCCGGCGGGCGGGGTACCGGCAGAGGGGCGTTTACTGCGACTGGATTTGTGCGCGAGTGACGTAATCCTGATAGGCGGGAATTGCGACCGCTGCCAGGATACCGGCCACCATGACCAGACCTGCAATCACCGCCAGCCACCAGGAGCCACTGCCACGCGGAGCCGGACCGTACTGGTTCTCAGTCTTGGAGCCCGGCCAAAACAGCAGATACAGGCTAAAGAAAATATTTACCACGGGCACAAACATCAGCAGCATGAGCCAGCCATTTTTTTCCAGATCGTTCAAACGGCGTCGGGTATAGCCGAGTGACAACACCACGAATGCGATCGTCGGGATGGCGACGATCAGCCCGAACGCCACGCCGGACCCCGCGCCGATTGCCCCCAGCAAAACGGAAAAGACCCCAACCGCGAGGATGAAGAGTAGGTAGGCTCCGGCGTTATAACCAAAATAACGCAGGCGTCCGATACGTCCGCTCAGGGAGAAAAACGCCGGATCATAAAAAGACGTTTTCGCTTCTGCGAGATCGCTGCTGGGTGTTTCGTAGGGGTTCGCTGCAGTCACTGCTAATTTCCTTATGCTGTTATCATTTGCGCGACGAATTATCCGCCGGAGAATAATACGCCAGTGCAGCGAGGAAGTGGCAGGCCACGACCATAAAAACCGTCACCGCAACGGTGAGTCCGTCCCAATTACACCAAAACCCACGGCAATACTGGCACTAAAATAGACACCGTCCTGGCCAGCGCCACAACACTAACAATAACGGCCTATCAAGAAAGTCTGCTGTCGATGTCTGAGATTATTCCCTCTATCCCCGCAAACTGGCCCCGTTTGGGTAACCGCTTTACCCGCTGGTTTGGCCGCGTCGTATTGCGCCTGTACGGTTGGCGTATTAAAGGCGAGCTGCCACAAAAGACCCCGCTGGTGATTGCCGGTGCTCCCCACACTTCGAACTGGGATTTCGTGTTCGCCATGGCGGCGGTTCTGGCGATGGGCATCAAGGTGAACTGGATGGGTAAGCACACGATCTTTGTTCGCCCATTTCGCACACTGTTGTTTGCCCTCGGCGGCATACCGGTGAATCGACAGGCCGCCCAGGGCATGGTTGAACAGGCCGTTGCGCGAATGAAGAGCTACCCCCAAACCATCATTGGCCTGGCACCGGAAGGGACGCGTTCGCGGGTCGAGAAATGGAAAACCGGGTTTCTGCGTATGGCGCACGAAGCACAGGTACCCGTGCTGCCGATTGGCATCGACTATCCGTCAAAAACCTTCTTGATTGGTGATCTGTTCGACACCAGTGGCGACCACCACAAGGATCTCGCGATCCTGAAGGGATTCTTTGCCACCTGTACCGGGCGCTACCCGGAAAAAGCCGGATAACGAAATCGCCTCGGTCAGTAATACTGGATGCGCTCGTCACTCACCATGGTCAGCATCTGCTGGTTGGCCTCGATGCGAAAGTAACGGTTTTCTTCGATAAAACCGCATTGCTGCAGAAAATATCTCGCGCCGAGATTTTCCTCCAAAACCGATACCCGCAGGTCAGCTGACCGCTCCCGCGCCGCGTCGACCAGCGCGCGGCCAATACCAAACCCCTGTAACGCCCGGCCCACGAACAGGCAGGGTAAATTCCCGTTACGTTCGACCAGGATAAACCCGTCGGGACGATTTGGCGTGCCATCGCAATAGACGAGTCCACACACCGGATCGTTAAACCAGCGCAGTGCCAGCCCCTGGCGGTTGGACCAGAAATCTGGCGACAGTGATGGATGTGCCAGGAAGGCCGTGTCCTGCCACAACCGCAACAGTCGATCGGCGTCAGAAACCAGAACGGGTCGGATCATGTTAGCCCCCGTCGTCGAGAATGACGGGAGAATAGTAGTTTGGTCAGCCGCGACTCCCACCTTTGATCCTGTCCCGATCACAAGTGCATAAAAAAACGCCTTCAGGCCATATTCGGTGTGGCTTAATCCTAAATCTCGACGTAAAATACAATCATTCTCATTTTCATACTTGATACAAACACGCCGAGTGTTCACGGAGGATTGATGAAACGCTTTGCCCTGTCGCCATTGGCCCTGATGTTGGCCCCTGCTTTTACCACTCTGGTGGCGGCACCCGCTTTGGCAGAAGACACTACCAAGCGCCTTGAAACCGTTTCCGTACTGGGAGATCAGGAAGATCTGCACCAGCTGCCGGGTTCCGCCCACTATGTGGATCCGGAAGAACTGGCCAAGTTTGAATTTGCCGATATCAACCGCATGATGCGCGCCGTCCCCGGCGTCTACCTGCGTGAAGAAGACGGTTATGGCCTACGACCGAATATCGGTATCCGCGGCGCAGCCACTGGCCGTTCCGGCAAGATTTCCCTGATGGAAGACGGCGTCCTGATCGCGCCAACCCCCTACGCCGATCCGTCTGCGTACTACTTCCCCACAGCCGGCCGACTGGATGCGATCGAAGTGCTGAAAGGCCCGTCCACATTGAAATACGGCCCGTTCACTGTCGGTGGTGCCGTCAATCTGCTGAGCACCCCAATCCCCACGGACGCACAGGGCAGCGTACAGGTCGAAGCGGGCCAGAATGGTGAGCAGCGTGTGCACGCCACCTATGGCGACAGCACCGAGACCACCGGTTGGCTGGTGGAAACCCACCAGCAGTTTGCCGACGGTTTCCGCGAGATTGACCGCGCCGGCTCTGCCGATATCCAGAAAGAAGATTACCTGGTGAAGGGCCGTTTGAAGTCTGACGCCAATGCCACTTACCAGCAGCAGCTGGACGTGAAACTGCAGTACTCCGAAGAACTGTCCGGCATGAGCTATCTCGGCCTTACCGATGCAGACTTCGATGCCGATCCCAATCGTCGCTACGGCCTGACCGAGCTGGACGAAATGCAGAACCGCCACAGCACCCTGCAGCTGAACCACAGCATCGAGCTGTCCGAAGGTTTTAGCCTGCATACCCAGGCTTACTACAACAAGTTCAAGCGCGACTGGTTCAAGGTCAATAATGTCGGTGATCTGCTCGATGCCGCGAATGCGGGTGACGCCGGTGCCCAGTCAATCCTCGATGGTGACACCGACTTTGCCGGCATCGATATCAAGCACAACAACCGCAAATACGATTCCCGCGGCGTGCAAGTAAGCGCTAACTGGCAGTTCGCCACCGCGGCCATGACACATGACCTGAGCTTCGGCGTGCGTCGCCATGAAGACGAAGTGGATCGTTTCCAGCCGGTAGAAGTCTTTGATCAGGTCGACGGCAATCTGGTCTTCGTTGAGAAAGAACTGCCGACAGGCAGCAACAACCGCGTTGAAACCGCGGAAGCCACCTCACTGTTTATCTACGACGAAATTCAGTTGGCAGAAAAACTGGCGCTGACCGCCGCGCTGCGTTACGAAGATATCGACACCAGCCAGCAGCGCTACGACGATGTTGAACGCAATGTGGATGGTAGCTATCGCGCTAACTCTGTTTCCGAGTGGCTGCCGGGTGTCGGTGTTGTTTACGCCTTCAATGAAGAATGGAGCCTGCTCGCCGGTGTGCATCGCGGCTTTGCCCCTCCTGGCGCCAGCTCCAGAGACGGTGTTGATCCGGAGCTCTCCACCAACTACGAGTGGGGTGCTCGCTACACCACCGACGCGATTACCGCGGAAGCGATTGCGTTTTACTCTGACTATGAAAACACCGTACAGAACTGTTCCGTGGCGATCCCCTGTCCGGACGGTGCCGATAGTGGCACTTACCAGTTGGGCGCGTCTGAAATTAGCGGTGTCGAGCTGAGTGTTCAGCGCGACTGGATACTGGCCAACGGCTGGTCGATTCCAGTGCGTGCCAACTACACCTACACCGACGCGGAAATCAGCAAGGACAGTGATGCGGGTAACCTCCTCGCTGGCGATAACCTCGCCTACCTGCCCGAAAATGTGTTTGCCCTGACCACTGGTATCGACAGTGGTGCGGCCTGGCGCGTAAACGTGACTGCGGCTTACCAGGACGACATGTGTGTAAATACCAGCTGTAACCGCGGCGGTACAGACCAGTTCGATCGCACCGAGTCCCTGTGGGTGATGGATGCGGCTGCGCACTACGACTTCGACGCGAACCTGAGCGGTTATCTGAAGTTTGATAACCTCCTCGACGAGCAGGCCATTATCAACCGCAGCCCCGATGGTGCCCGCGCCAACAAGCCGCGCACCGCGACGGTGGGTATCAAGTACGTCTTTTGATTAAACAAAGACGTATACAAAAAGGCCGCGCATTGCGCGGCCTTTTTTATTCCTGAGCGCGAAAATTAATCGCTACTCTGCTTTTCCATCTCCTCGTACATCTTCGGACGCCAGTCTTGCTTCTCCAGATTGTTTTGCTCCATGTACCGATCGAGGGCCGGGTCCTGTGCCTCAAACGCCGGTCTCCAACGGCCAGCCTCAATCTCCGGACTCATTGGGTCAGGCATACCTTTCTCCGGCGGAGGTTGTTCTGCCGTACCGGGCACTGACCAGGCATCGTCAGTGGAAACGCCCATTCTCTCTAAAATTTTATCTTTGGTGACATTCCAAACCATCATGTCGGTTGCCATTGAAAGCGGGCCGTCATAGGTTTCGCGAATGCCCTGATAAATCTGATAGCGCGTATCCGGCTCGTTAAAGAAGTGAAAAGCCACTGCATGGCGCGGCTGAATGGTACTCATGATTTTGCCAAACGCCTGCGGGGAGGTATGAAATTCACAGCAGGTTCGCCACGCGAGCTGTTTAGGTTGGTTATAAAGGGCCGCAAACTGCTCGGGTGTGTGCATGGCTTCGTGAATCGCCAGATCCACATCGCGACCATATTTTACGAACCATTGATTGGGCACAGTGTCCCCGCTAAAGAAGACCGTTAGCCCGGCATACTCCAACTTGTAGCTCACTGGGCCATCACCGATATGCACAGCGGGATAGGAACGAATAGTGACGCCATTGTCCTGATAAACCACCTGATCCGCTACGGCATAATCGAACTCCGTAACGTCCAGCTGCCCCGGTATCGGGCTAATTTTGTATTCCCGTGTGACCTTGTCCCAGTTCACGAACTTGAGGAAATGCTCAATCGCATAGGCCGTGCCCATTTCCCTGGTTGCGCCACTGGGCCCCCAGATCCGCAGCGGATTGGGCCGCCCGGCAGTCCAGCCACCGGCCCACAAGCTCAGTAAATCGCCCATATGATCGGTATGTAGATGGGACAGAAACACTTTGTCGAGATACTGATAGGGAATCATCAAGCTGGCGACATTGGCCATGGAACCGGTGCCGATATCAAACAGGAACTTGTCTCCGTTACCGACCTCAATCAGGAAACAACTCGCTGCCTGTCCGCGGCGTGATGCGGGCATGCCGGTCCCGCAAGCCACGACACGAATCTCGTTCTTGGCCAGTGCCTCTGTGCCGGGATAATAGACATACCGATCCGGTGCCGTGCCCTCGGGAGAAGTCACTTGCCCGCCGGCCGCTTCGGCGAACGGTATTGGCGCTACCGAATAGATTCTGCTGAACCAGAAAATCGATCCGCCAAAAAGTGCACCGAACAGAAAAATGTAAATGGAAGAACGTGGAAGCGTACGCTGTGCCATGCCAGGGCCCGAGTCAAAAAATGGACATCGAGCATTGAGAATAGCCAACCTCTGGTAATGCCGCGCCAGCCACCATTAATGGCCGGCGTTGAATAACGCAGAGGAATCAGGAGGTAACTACGCTGGTGTAGTGAGAGACTTAATCGAGATGCACAAAATGGGCTTTCAGATAACGGGTTTCCGGAATTGCCGGGTGCACCGGATGGTCGGGACCCTGATAGCCGCTGGTCAGCAGCGAAGCGGGACGGCCGAGTTTGTGTGCCGCACCGCGGATACATTCGAGTAACTCCTCTTCCGCCAGATGCATGGAGCAGGAAGCGCTTACTAACAGGCCACCGGGCGCCACCAATCGCATCGCCAGCTCATTGGTATGGCGATACGCCGCCAGTCCGGATTTATGATCCTTGCGTCGCTTGATGAACGCGGGCGGATCCAGCACCACGACATCGAAGCGCTCGCCGTTGGCGACCATATCCTTGAGCACATCCAGTGCCTTGCCACGAACCGTGCTGAATACCGACGCTTTTCCGATGTTGTCCGCGTTGACCTCGCACCAGTCGAGCGCCTGTTGTGATGCATCCACACAGGTCGCGGATGTCGCGCCGTTCGCCAGGGCTTGTACGCCCCAGCCGCCGGCGTAGGAAAACAAGTCCAGCACGCGCTGACCACTGACCCATTGATTCAACCGCGCCCGATTGTCACGGTGGTCGAAGAACCAGCCCGTTTTCTGTCCCTGGTGCACGGGGGCGAGCAGCGCCACGCCGTTTTCGGTAAACGGCACAAATTCCGGTACCTCGCC
The DNA here is from genome assembly GCF_056158985.1 of Microbulbifer sp. ABF4_148. NCBI lineage: Bacteria > Pseudomonadati > Pseudomonadota > Gammaproteobacteria > Cellvibrionales > Microbulbiferaceae > Microbulbifer > Microbulbifer sp. ABF4_148. Next base: position 593,719 of record NZ_JBSWUI010000001.1, on the reverse strand, counting down.
ATGCACCACTTCATTCACCGGTGGCAGGTCCTCGACGCCGCGACCCTGGTGATCGTTGCGCAGCAAGATGCCCTTGGGTTGCAATAGTGCAATCAGGATAGAGACCACTTCATCAAGTAGCTGCTCCATGCCCCAGTTGGACACCTGCACCACCAGGTAGTCGCCGAATCGCTCAACCACGAGACCGGGCAGCAGGTCCGAATCGCCGTATACGAGACGGTAGCCACTATCCGTGAAGTAGCGTTCGCGTTTCGCCAGCGCTGACTTGATGCGCTGCTCCAGCAGCGATTTGTCCAGAGGACCTTTGCGCGACACGAGCCGGCCACAGATCAACTGGCTCGGATTAACAAAGGCATAACCCAGAGATTTGCCACCGCTGTCGCGGACTTCCAGTTGGGTCCCCGGCTCGATACCTTTCAGCGGGGTCTTCTTGGTGTCCACCTCATTGCTGTAAATCCACAAATGGCCGCGCTTCAGGCGGCGCTCGGCGCCACGGTTCAGGATAATCTCTGGCACTGCGGATTCCTCTCACTTGGGGATATATCGTTGTGCAAAAAGCGGGCGCAATGTACACAGTTTTCACTGCATAAGCACGCAAAACTCCCTGCCCATCCAGCAATATTAGCCACCGTCAGTATTACGTTACTGTGTATGATGCTGAGGAAGACAGCGGCGCCTGCCACCATCCATTCGATTTGGCAGAAATTGCACGCCAAAAGGCATTCCCGCCACCGGATGTCCGTGTCACTCTATCCCCATGAAAGACACCCAATCCGCCAATTCCGATACCGCGCTACAAGCGACACCGGCCACCGTCGCGATGCTGGTGTACCCCGGTGCACAATGCCTGGACGTTACCGGACCGCTGGAAGTGTTTTCCCTTGCCAACCGTCAGCGCCTGGATCACGGCGAGCCAGTCACACCGGAATACAAAATCCAGCTGTTAGCGGAAGAAGCCGGCCCGGTCATTATGTCTTCGGGTATTCGTATAGTGGCCGATATGGCATATCGCGATGCACGAAACATCGACACTTTGCTGGTTTGCGGTGGCGACGATCAAAGCCTGGCCCGGCTGCGTGCCGATAGTGCCGTGATCGAATGGCTGCAAACCACCAGCCGGCAGGTGCGCCGACTGGGCTCTATCTGCAATGGTGCGCTGCTGTTGGCAGAGGCCGGCCTGCTCGACCAGCGCAAGGCGACCACACACTGGATGGACGTGCCTGCGCTACAGACCTATGCCGATGTCGATGTGAACGCTGATGCAATCTATATCCGTGACGGCAATGTCTTTACTTCGGCGGGAATCACAGCCGGCATCGACCTCGCGCTGGCCATGGCCGAAGAGGACTGTGGACGTGAACTCGCCCTGTCGCTCGCACGCAGGCTGGTGTTGTACCTGAAACGTGACGGTGGCCAGAACCAATACAGTACACACTTAGACGCCCAGTCCCGTAGTCCCCGGTTTTCTGGTCTGCTCACTTGGGTGCGCGCCAACCTGGGGGAAGTTTTGGATGTCGAGCGCATGGCAGCACAGGCAAATATGAGCAGCCGACATTTCGCCCGGCGGTTCAAGGAAGAAATGCAGGAGACACCGGTCCGTTTTGTTGAACGGTTGCGTGTGGAAAAAGCCCGACAACTGTTAGTAAGCGCCGGAGTGGATTCCGTCGCGCTTGCGAAAATACCCGGCCACTGCGGCTTTACCTCCAGCGAGCAGATGCGCCGCGCTTTCAAGCGCCACCTTGGTGTTTCGCCAACGGATTACTGTAAGCGGTTTAGCTAAACCCAAATCCCAACCTACTAACCCTCGCACCCCGGATCGATAAATTTGCTCTGGAGGGATCCACTCGCCTAAAAAAAGGAACAACAAGATGAAAACATGGATATCACACCTCACTATCGGGGCTGCACTACTACTTCCTGTCAAAGTTTTTGCACAAGTCCAACTTGAAAGTGATGGCGATAAAAAAGAGATAAGCGAAGCGCAGTTTACCGAAGACGGAAAACTATTGATGCCGGACAATGTGGACCAATGGGTATTTCTCGGGGCCTCGGTCGGCCATGGCTACCCACAAGAAGCTGCGGGTGGATTTAGTAAGGAAAGCCCGGGTCTCTTGCAGGTGGTGCAGATGGAACCTGCTGCCTACGACTACTTCATTGAGTACGGCGAATACGCCGATGGCACCATGATGTCCCTCGCTTTCTATCGGCCGCAGGAATCCCCTAAGCCCGCTATCGATGGCTTGGTGCAGGGGGAGCTCGCCAGTTTTGAAATCCATCTTATCGACAAGGAACTGTTTCCTGACCAGCGGGCGTTTTATCTGTTTGCCACCGACAGCAACACAGCAGCTATGTTGCCGGAAGGAAACAGTTGTGTCCGATGCCATAGGGAGCACACATTATTTGATGGCACTTTTGCACAGTTTTACCCTGTGATTCGTCAGCGCCTAAGCCAGTACAGCCATAGTGAGCATGCGGCCTTGGACGCGCAATAACCTCGCAACCAATCCCGCAGGCGCTTTTGCGTAAAGGTTCGAAGTAATCAGAAGGCGACAGTACGAAACAGGAATAGGGAATCACCACCAGAGAGAAGTACACAACGGCTTACAGCACCCAATCCAGACTCGACCTCATGGTAATCTTTACCTACTGATCTACTGGAAATAAAAAGATGCGAAAAAAAGCGTATATATCTGTCGTGTGTGCTGTCGCAGTCTCATTCGTTGTGGGAGTGAGTAGTGCATACACGAATGAACAATCCGCGGAACGCTGGGCAGAGGATATCGCTTACTACCAGCAAAAGCTGGCCGAGAAGCATATCAACCTGTACCACACTACCAGTAAGGTTGCTCTGACTGCTGACCTCGACGCACTGGTGGAGCAGCTACCGGAATACAATGAATCCCAGATAATCGCGGAAATGATGCGTATCACGCGCACCATTGGCGATGGCCACACCCAGTTCGGTTATTGGAGCGGTGACAGCCTGTGGTATCCCATTCATGTGGAGATGATCTCCGGAGATTTGCGACTGGTCGCAGCGGGCGAGAACCTCAAGCACCTGCTTGGTACAAGGCTCAGTGCGATTGACGGAGTTCAGATCGCCAGCGTTATCAAGCAAATCCAGCCTGTCGTGCAGGGCGTCGAAAATACTCACTCGTTAAAAGAGCGCGTATCCAGCCAGGTGAAGCTTGCGCAGCTGCTCTATGGCCTGGGGATTGCCGAGCAATTGGAGCGCGCCGCGCTGACATTTACCAGCGATGACAACCAGAGTGAGACCGTGCTGGTGGAAGCCATCGATAGGCAAGACCTGCACGACGAATTGACCCATCAATTGTTGCCCGAACAGATACCGTTCGGTAATAAAGCCATTGAAGCATCGCAAGGACTCTGGCTCTCTACGGATCAGGAAAGCCAAACGGCGTACCTTTACTTTCGCGACTATCCGAGTTTTCCGGATATGGAAGCCTTCGCGATGAAGGTGAAACAACACCTTGATCAGCACCAAATACGAAACCTGATTATTGATTTGCGCGATAACGGCGGCGGAGACTTTTTTGTCGGCCTGGGATTGGCCTGGGGCCTCGTGCTCACAGACGGGTTGGACTGGGACAACGGCGTCTATACATTGATTGGCAACAAGACATTCTCCGCTGCCATGAGCAATGCCGCCCAGTACCGCCAGATCCTTAATGCCAAATTGGTGGGTGAACCCACGGGGGCTAACCCGGTGGGTTATCAGGACATGGACAGCTTCAAGCTACCCAACAGCGGATACACCGTTACCTATTCAAAGCGAAACTACCGCTTCCAGGACGTCGCCAGCGAGGGGATTGAACCGGATGTTATTGTGCCCTTGGGCTGGGACGACTATCGCAATGCTGATGACGTGCAGCTGGGCTGGATATTGGCCGATATTGCCGATCGACAGACGGCGGGGACGAAATAGCGGCGTTGGGGAGTGCCGTTGCAATGGGGCCCGATATGAACTTCGGGCCCGAAGGCTCAACAGCACCAGAGGCCGAACTTACCGGCCCTTTTCCTCACGAATTTCGTTGATAAATTCGACGGTAATCTCTTCGATTCCCCGCTCACGGGCGGCGGCCTCGACTTTCTTCTTGACGGTACCGCGTACGAACGCCGGAACAAAGTCCATCGACAGCTCGGCAGCCATATCCCACTTGATTTCGGACTCGCTCATAACAACCTCGAATTGGTCAGCTTTCTATATTGGTTCTCTGGCGGTGTGCGTTCCCGGGAGCGACTGGATGCCAGGGTTTTGATAACACTATCAAGCCATTAGGCTCATTCAATCGCTATGAGTTTTGTCAATTTCAGGGTGCTGCTGCCAAATTGCCGATCGACCTCCTCCTGAGGGAGGCTGGATCTTGTCTCAACTGGAAGAGAGCCAATACTAGCTTGGCGATGCATCTTCTTGCTTTGATGCTTGCACAACTGATGGGCCATCGAGGCGCTTGCAGTGGTGCGTTCAGAGAAATAGATATCTCCCGCTTGTGCCGTGACGGGAGAGCCGGAACCGTCAGAACTGCCAGAACCACCAGAACTGCCAGGCGTCTATGCCGTTGCGTACCTCTCAAGTTTTCTGCCTTGCAGCCTCATTTAGGGCAGATAAAAAAAGAACCGCTGGGTAAAATTAGCGTCGTGACATGGTTCACAAAAGTGGCGGTATAAGCCGCAGGATTATCCAAAAATTACTGGCACGCGAGAGACTTGTATCGTGTCGCCAGAACTGTGGGGGACGGAATGAAAGCGAGATTTCAGATAGGAATGCTGGCGGTTATCCTGACGCTGGCGGCATGTGGCGGAAATAATTCCTCAACGGGAGCGGGTTCCCCCCCGGAACCTTCCCTAACCTTGGTAGACGGCTTTCCGGGCATGCGGATTTACCCCGGATTTAATGTGGTATCGGAAGACGACCAGACCACCCTGTCCATGAGTTCGGGGCAGAGCATTGAAGTATTGCGTATCAATGGTGAAGACCAGGTGCTGGAGGACGGCAACAGCTGGATGGCAGCGTTTGAACTGACGCCCGGTGATAATATCTTTGATTTCTATCTACAGGCCGGTACCGAGTACACGGAACGTTCGGTGACAGTACGCTACCAGGGCATTATTCCCCATGGCAGCGCCGGCGCAGCACTCACAGACAATGGTGGCCTGGTGGTTGACGATTACCGGCGCGATGCGCTGGTGCGCTACTCCATCGACACGCCGTTCGTCGAGGCCTTTGAGCCCGCTTCTGTAGAAGGTTTCCCGGAATCTTTCGGTAGCTTTGCGGCCCGGGGTAATGACGTTTATTTTTCGGCCTGGGATGAAGTCGCTGAGACCGACAAGATTTATCGCCTGGATACCAGTACCTACAGCTTCGAAACGTTGTTCGATCCGCAACAACCCTATTTCAATACCGATGCGTTCGCATTGAGTGATGATGGTGCAACCCTGTACTTCTTTGGTGAGTCCATCCTGTTTGGGCTGGAATTGGCAACCGGTGCCCTGAATGAAATCGCCAGTGCGGACGCAAGCGGCCTTGACGAGGAGTTTAGCTATGCACAGGCAATGGTTGCGGATAATACGTCTGGGAAAATCCTGATCAGTACGGTTGAGTACATTTATGATCCTCAATTCCAGCAGGTCAACAAATTTATTTCTGTCGACCTAGAAGGGGCCAATGCGGGATTATTCCAGCGTATTGATCTGTCAAGCGAAACCGGCTGCCTGACGGACATTAATGATTCCTGGTTTTATGCCGCCCCACGGATTTACGATGGGAGCTGGTACCTGGCCGAATCCAGCGGTAGTGTCCTGAAACTGGATGCCGCTACGGGTTGCATCGCCAGCGTCCTGCAAATATCCGATGCTGATTATCCCAACAGTGAGTCACTGCAGGGCATCGATTATGATCCGGTCAATCAGGAAATCTACCTGGGTTATTTTTCTGGTGCGGCGAAATACAATCAGGTTACTGAATTGTTTAGCTATGTGGAGCCGAAAGGGTTTGCCGAGCAGCATTACCTGTTTGAGGAGCCCTTGCGGGTGGCCGTCGACACGGCAACCAGTACGATTTTTACCACTTTCGAAAACACCCTGGTCGCACACAGCCCGGTCTCTGCCGAAACCGAAGTACTGGCTACGTTGAGTGATGATATTGCCGGCCTGTATCTCGACTCTGCCAATGGCGTGCTCTACGTGGGGGACGAAAGCGGGGAACTGGGTATGCATGACCTTGCTTCAGGGGAATATACCCAGTTGCTAGCGCCCGGGGGTCCGTATGACATAGAGGCACTGGCCCAGCACTCGGACGGCACCCTTTACTTCCTCGATGGGGACGTCGTCTACCGGGTTGCAGCCGATACACTGGAAGTGACGCTGTTGTCCGGGGCCCTGACCGACGGCATTGAAATCTGGCGGGATGACGACATGGTGATTGACGAAGCGGGCAACCGCCTAATCACCAATAGTGAAATCAATGACCTGTTCTATTTTGTTGCCATCGACCTTGAGACCGGTGCTCGCTCGCTGCTGAACCCGGATACTGGCATCGATGGTTTCTTTGGTGAGGGATTCCTCCTCGGCAGCGATGGCTCCCACATCCTCTTCACAGTTAGTGAACAACTCATGCGTTTCGATCTAGCTACCGCCACCCCTGAACTGTTGTTTTCCGAGCAGGATGGCTCAGCAAAATTCGGTGAGCTGACGGGCATTGCTGCGATGGGGGAAGGCGAGCTGGTCATCGGTGACGACGACAAAAATGGCTTTTGGTACCTCAATATGGCCACCGGCGAACGCACGTTTATCCAGTAAATACCGCAATTTGCCGTTGCCCAATAAAACGCCCCCATTCTGGGGGCGCTTTTTTGTGTACTGATCATTTTCAGGCTTTTCCAGATACAGAGGCTAGATAGGGCTGTTCGAGGCGCGTCGTTCCGCTGCCTGTTACCCTTGCACTCCCTGCACGCAATCGAGCGATCCAAGCGCAAAGCCCTGCAACTAAACGAAATCTGGCGCCTGTGTCCCTTGATCTGGCATGGTGTACCGATTAGATTGGCCGTCCTTCCCCATCCCGGTGACAGAAAAGTCGCCCATACCATGGAAATCGATGAGCAAAAACTGCTTGATCATATCAAGCAGCATTTTCGCACGAAGAAAATTGTCAAACCCTTCCCCCAGAAGCTGGCGCGCTTTGAACGTGTGTCCATCCAGCATGACCGCCACATCAAGTCTGTCATTGACAAAACCGGCACGATAATCTGGTCCGACCATCATGTCATCAACGGAGACAATCCGCGCGCTGACTGGGTGCATTCGATCGAACTGGACCATGCCATACACGATGGCGAGTCGGAGCTGAAGTTTGTCAATTGTCTTGAGAGTGATCTAGTGTCTCTTGGCTGCTATGGGAAGGAGACACAATTCCTCGGTTCGACCTACGAAGTGAGTTCTGATTGCGAGCTCAATGATAATTTGCCCTTTTTTGAAGGCACTTTTCGCATACCGGGCGAGTTCTGGAGTCTCATACTGATACATAAGACTTTCGATGTTCCAACGGCGCAAATTGAACGGTATCGCTGGAGTAACGGTATAACAACTATTGAGGGAGATTTTCCTGAAAACGAGGTTTTAAATCTGGACGTCATCATAGAAATATTGCAGAGCTACTACCCAGATAGCGAATGGCACCAGGTTGATGGTCCAGATTCCATGATACTCAGAGGATGAACGAAACAATACGCATCAGAGAGTTTCCCCGCCCAACCCGAAGTGATCAGATCTTCACACGGACGCATCGTCCTATGATTAATTTTGCATCGAGGAAAGCAAAAATTCAGAAAAGGTATAAAGGTCCTCGAAAAACATTGCCGAGGCTAGGTTTTCCTGCGGAGCGCTGATCAGGCTGGCGAGCGTCTCCTCCCCGCGGCCGGTCCGCACCAGTACCGGCCTGCATCCCTTCGCCACCGCAGCCTGCAAATCCTGCACCCGATCTCCCACCATATAACAGTCGTGCACACTGGTATCGAATTCGGCTTCGATGGCATCGAGCATTCCGGTGCCGGGTTTGCGGCAGCGGCAATTGTCGTCGGGGCCGTGGGGACAGTAGAAGATGGCGGCGACTTCGCCACCGGCGTCTTCGACCGCAGCGCGCAGCTTGGCGTGGATGGATTCCAGGTCGTCCAGTTCGAAGTCGCCGCGGGCGAGCCCCGGCTGGTTGGTGACGATCACGAGCTGGAAGCCGGCCTGGCTGAGGGCCGCCATGGCTTCGATACTGCCGGGCAGGGGCTGCCAGTCGTCGGCGCAGCGCACTCCGCCTTCGACTTCAGCGTTAATCACTCCGTCGCGATCTAGCAGGATCAGGGACATGGTGGTGGTCTACTCCAGAGACAACACCGGGGCCGTCAGGCCCCGGTAGTACCGTCTTACTTGGCAGGTGCCAGCAGTGAAATGTCGGCAACTTCGAGGAACAGGGCACGAAGTTGCGATAACAGGGCCAGGCGGTTGTTGCGCAGGGCTTCATCGTCTGCCATGACCATTACGTCGTCAAAGAAGGTGTCGACGGTCTCGCGCAATCCGGCGAGACCTGCCAGGCCCTCGGTGTAGCGGGCTTCCGCGTAGAGCGGCGCGACTTGCGCCTGGGCATCCTTGATCACCGCAAACAGGGCCTTTTCGGCATCTTCCTGCAGCAGGTGCTCGTTGACGCTGGTCGGCGCCGGGCCATCCAGCTTGGCGAGGATATTGGAGACGCGCTTGTTGGCCGCAGCCAGGGCCTGCGCTTCCGGCAGCTGGCTGAACGCATGTACCGCATGCACGCGGTTGTCGATGTCCAGCGGACGCGACAGTTTGCGCGCGGCCACGGACATAAACACTTCGGCGGGAATGCCCTGGTCCTCGTAGCGGGCGCGGAAGCGCTCGAGCACGTAGGCGAGGGTCTGGTCGACCACGGTGTTGTATTCCCCCAGCGCCGTGCGCGGGAAGTTGTCGCGGGCCATTTCCAGCAGTGTGTGCAGGTCGAGATCCAGATTCTTTTCTACCAGCAGGCGAATCACACCGAGGCTGGCGCGGCGCAGGGCGAACGGATCGCGTGAGCCGCTGGGCGGCTGGCCGATACCGAAAATACCCACGAGCGTGTCGAGTCGATCTGCCAGAGCCAGCACCGTACCGGTATCGGTCTGCGGCAGCTCGTCACCGGCAAACTTGGGCATGTACTGCTCGTACATGGCCTTGGCGACTTCCAGCGGCTCGCCGTCATTCTCGGCGTAGTAGTAACCGGCGATGCCCTGCATGTCGGCAAACTCGAACACCATCTCGGTGACCAGGTCAGATTTACACAGGGTGGCGGCACGTTCGGCCCAACCGGTGTTGGCAGTAATCGCCGTGGCGATACCGCTGGCCAGCTTGGCCAGGCGCTCGGTCTTGTCATAGACGGTACCCAGCTTCTGCTGGAATACGATCTGCTTGAGCTTCTCGCGACGTGCCTCGAGACTGGTCTTTTTATCCGTTTCGAAGAAGAAGGCGGCATCGGCCAGGCGCGGGCGAATGACGCGCTCGTTGCCGTGGATCACCTGGGCGGGGTCCTGGCTCTCGATATTGGCCACGGTAATAAAGAAAGGCAGCAGCTGGCCGTCTTCATCCACCACATGGAAATACTTCTGGTGTTCCTTCATGGAAGAAATCAGGGCCTCGGCAGGCACCTCGAGGAAGCGTTCCTCGAAGCGGCCGGTGAGTGCCACTGGCCATTCCACCAGAGCAGTCACTTCGTCGAGCAGGTCGTCGTCGATCACCGCCACGCCATTCACATTTTCCGCCTCAGCAGATACTTGAGCGCGGATCATGTCGCGACGTTTGGCGAAGTCCACCAGCACATAACCGGGCTTTTCCAGCTGCTGCAGGTAATCGCTGGCGGAATGTACTTCCAGTTCGCGGTTGCAGTGGAAGCGGTGGCCACGGGTGGTGTTGCCGGACTTGAGCCCGAGAATCTCCGCGTCGACTACCTGGTTGCCGAACAGCATCAGTAACCACTGCGCCGGACGCACAAACTCTTCGCGGCGCGCACCCCAGCGCATGCGCTTTGGAATGGGCAGGGCGTCGAGGGAGGCAGACACGATGTCGCCGAGCAATGCGGTGGTGTTTTCGCCACCCACGGTTTTTTCACAGAACAGCTTGTCCTGTTTGCCGTCGTTGGCGACACAGTCGGCTAGCGTATCGATGGCGATGCCATTTTTCTGCGCGAAGGCTTCCGCTGCGCGCGTGGGTGCGCCGTCCTTGAAGGCGACCTTGGCGGGTGGACCCCAAACGGACAGGGTCTTGGTCGGGGTCTGTTCGGCCAGTTCGGTGACCACCACCGCAAGACGGCGCGGCGCCGCGTAGGCACGCACCTCGCCGAACGGCAGTTCTTGTTTCTTCAGGCCCTGCTCAATGCCGGCGGCAAAGGCGTCCATCAGCTTGCGCAGTGCTTTCGGGGGCAGTTCTTCGGTGCCCAGCTCTACGAGAAAATCCTGCGCCATTACTGCTTCTCCTCTTGGGCAGTGTCCTCTGCCAAAATTTCTTTACGAATGTCTTCCGCAGCCAGCGGGAAGCCCAGCGCACGGCGGGCGTCGTAGTAGGCTTGTGCCACCGCACGGGCGAGGGTGCGCACGCGCAAAATATAACGCTGGCGCTCGGTGACCGAGATCGCGTGGCGGGCGTCCAGCATATTGAAGGCGTGAGAGGCTTTCATGACCTGCTCATAGGCTGGCAGCGGCAGACCCAGCTCGATCAGGCGCTGGCTCTCGCGCTCACAGTGATCGAAGGTGCTGAACAGGAACTCCACATCGGCGTGTTCGAAGTTGTAATGGGACATTTCCACTTCGTTCTGGTGGAACACGTCGCCGTAGGTCACCGGGCTGCCATCGGGATTGCGGGTCCAGACCAGGTCGTAGATAGATTCAACACCCTGCAGGTACATGGCGATTCGCTCGAGGCCGTAGGTAATTTCGCCAGTCACTGGGAAACACTCGATGCCACCCACTTGCTGGAAGTAGGTGAACTGGGTCACCTCCATGCCGTTCAGCCACACTTCCCAGCCGAGGCCCCAGGCGCCCAGGGTGGGAGATTCCCAGTTGTCCTCAACGAAGCGGATATCGTGGATGGCCGGATCCACGCCCATGGCGCGCAGGCTGTCCAGGTAGAGCTCCTGGATGTTGTCCGGCGAAGGCTTCATTACGACCTGATACTGATAGTAGTGCTGCAGGCGGTTGGGGTTTTCCCCATAGCGACCGTCGGTCGGGCGACGGCAGGGTTGCACATAGGCGGCGTTCCAGGTTTCCGGACCCACAGCGCGCAGGAAGGTAGCCGGGTGGAAGGTACCGGCGCCCACTTCCATATCCAGAGGCTGTAGAATGACGCACCCTTGGCGCGCCCAGTAATCCTGCAGGGCAAAAATCAGTCCCTGGAATGTGCTGAGGTCGTATTGCTTGGACACCGCTTTCTCCGCATGTGTAAAGTGCGGCCAGCGCCGCATCGGGTCCGGGCATGTGGCCCGGGCAAAGGGTCGCAATTATAGCGGTAGCGGGACGCGTGCTAAAGCGCCGGAAACCGGCGATGGCGTCCTGCGTTGCCCGCATTGCGGTGATTGTGTCGCTGGCGATGGCAATCACCAGAAAGATGTTACAGATAGGAAGTTGTAGTTTTGGATATTAAAGGGCGCTTTGCGCTGGGCATGATCAAACTTATCGGGCTGCTACCGCTGCGCTGGTCGCGTCGGCTCGGCAGCCTGGTCGGCCATCTGGCGGTACTGCGCCGTGCGGACAGCCTGCGTGTGACCCGCGTCAACCTGGCCCAGTGTTACCCCGCCATGGATCCTGCCGAGCGCGAAACCCTCGCGCGGCGCAGCGTGGTGAATACCGCAATCACCGGCTTTGAAGTCGCCTCCGTCTGGTGCCAGCCGTGGCCGCGCACCGAAGATGCGATTATGCGGGTGCGCAACCAGCAGTTGCTCACCGACGAAGTCAATGAGAACCGCGGCGTGCTGTTGTTGATTCCGCACCTGGGCAACTGGGAGGCGTTTGGCATGTATATCGGCACGTTGGGGCCGATGACGGCGCTCTATGCCCCGCCCAAGATTGAAGCGCTGGATCCTGTGATCCGCGGTGCCCGCGAGGCGACCAGTGGCACTTTGGTGCCGACCAATGTGCGTGGCGTGCGCTCCTTGCTCAAGGCGCTCAAGGCCGGTGGTATTGTGGCGGTTTTGCCCGATCAGGAGCCGGACACCTCTGGTGGCGAGTTTGCGCCTTTCTTCGGCAAGCCGGCTCTGACCATGACGCTGGCGCACAACCTGCAGCAGCGCACCGGTTGTAAGGTGGTGTTTGGTTTCGGCAAGCGTGTGGACAGTGGCTTCGAGCTGGTGTTTTTGCCCGCAGAACAGGCGATTTACAGTGAGGATACCAAGGTTTCCCTGGCGGCAATGAACCGCGGCGTGGAAGCCTGCATCGCGGAAGCGCCGGAGCAGTACCAGTGGGAATACAAGCGCTTCCGACGTTCACCGGAAGGCAAGACACACCTCTACCGCAATATGTAAGGGTTGCCGGCAGGAGGTGCGTCTTCCTGTTGCGTGGTTAAGCGTTGGCGGTGAATGCCAGCGCCACCGGTACCCGCGCTGCGCGCCAGGCGGGGAAGAAACCGCTGACTGCACCGATCAGTAGTGCCAGTTTGGTACCCTGCCAGAACAGGTCCGGCTCCAGCTGGAAGGTAAACACTACCTGCGTAAAGCTTCCCCCCAGCGTCGAGGTCGTCAACCCGTCGAAGAACAGGTAGGCCGCCGCCGAGCCGAGCAGTCCACCCAGCACAGACAGGAACAGCGCCTCCACCATTGTGCCGCTGAACGCCGACAGGTTGCTGAAGCCCAGCGCCCGTAACGTCGCCATCTCCTTGGCGCGGTCCGCCACCGAGTTGTACATGGTGTTCAGTGCGCCGGCCAGCGCGCCCAGCGCCATGACAAAGCTGATTACCCGGCCAAACTGCGCCATATAACCCAGCTGTTTGCCCTGATCCACGAAGAAAGCGGTTTCGGTTTGCACCGACAGGTTGAGCTGCGGGTCGTCGGCCACCGCCTGTTCCAGCGGGGCGATGTCCCTGGGTGTGGCCAGCACCGCACGGATCGATTGATAGCTGGAGCCCCGGTTGTAGAGCGTCTGCAACAGCTGAGCATCGGCCCACAATTCACTCTCGAACACATTGCCGCCAGTGGAGAAGGCACCAACTACGGTCCATTCATTTTTGCCGAAGCGCATGGTGTCGCCGAGATCGAACCCGTCAAACTCCCGCAGGATCGATTCACCCACGATCAGCTCGTTGGTCCCCGGAGTGAACATACGACCCTGGGTGAGCTGGAAGGTGGGACGCAGTTCCGGACCCCTGGCGCCGATCCCGCGCAAGGGGATATTGGCTTCCTTTTGTGTGGACTTCTTGATGCCATCCACAATCACGTAGAGCTCGCCAGAGACCAGCGCCTGCCCCTCACTGTTGCGCGCCACGCCGGGTGCCTCAGCCAGCAGATTGAGCTGGTCACGTGTCACCACACTGTTGATTTCCGAGGCGGACCCATCGCGCATAAAGATCGCCACCCGATCTGAGCCGGCGCCGGTCATGGTTGCAGAAAAGCCGCGGTCCATGGCGAGAAACGCCAACAGAATGGCAACTACTACGGCGGATGCCAGCACCATGGCCAGCGACATCCACAGGCGTCGCGGCAGACTGCGCAGGTTCATCAACACCACTGTGGAAAACTGACGGAAGAAAGATCCCATGGCCATTACCCCCGATTAAATGCAGTGACAATGTTCAGACGCAGCGCGCTGAACGCAGGCAGTAACCCGGTAACCAGTCCGAGACCGACCATATACAGCACCGCCTCACCGGCGATTTGCCCGTCGAGCGACAGATTTGGCAGGAACTGTCCCAGTGTTTGTTGCAGGCCCTCCACCAGCAACCAGCCGGCACCCAGACCAAGCAATCCGCCCAGCAGTGCGATCAACAGTGATTCCGCCAGCACCATGCGAAAGATGCGCCCGGACTGGAAGCCGAGAGTTTTCAGCACCGCGATCTCGCTGGTGCGTTCGCGCACCGCCAGTGCCATGGTATTGCCGACAATCACCAGAATGGTGAAGAAAGCGGCAAACACGACACCGAAAATAATCAGTCCGATATTGCCGACCTGCTCGATAAAACTCTGGTTGAACGCCTTCTCTGTGCTGGTCTCGGTTTCGTACTGTGAGTTGGCAAACATCTCGTCGATGCGTTCTGCCACCTGCTGGTTCAGGCCGGGGTCCGCGGTGGTAAGTGTCAGCCATCCGTGCGTGTTACCACCGAAACTGGCGGACTGGCGAAAATACTCGTAATGAATCGCGGCGCCGCGGGTATCGTACTCTTCGGTTGCACCGGTAAAGATTCCCTTGACCACAAAACTCCAGCCGTCATCGCCCTCTTTATGCGGGAAGATATTCGATGGGATCGGCACACGATCACCAATCTTCCAGCCATAGGTTTCCGCGAGGCGCTTGCCGATCAGGATACCCTGCCTGTCCTGCAGCCAGGCCTGGCGTTGCGCCGGATCGATGACAATCTCTGGATAGACGCGCAGATAGGAGGCCGGATCCACGGCCATAATGACGACCTGTTGTTTGGCGTCCTGGTAATAGCCGCCGTACCAGTTCATATGCGTGACGTCCTTCACGCCTTCTAGTGCTCTGACTTTTTCAACATATGACTGCGGCAGCGGACTGGTGAAGTTGATGCGGTTGACCACCACCAGTCGATCGTCTGCCGCCAGCTCAACACCCGAGTTCAAGGCACCGCGAAAGGTCGCAATCGCACTGAAAATCAGAAAGGCGATAAAAATTGAAAAACAGGTCAGAAACAGACGCAAGGGTTTGCGCGTCATGTTTTTCCAGATCAGGTAGAGATCACTCATGCGGGTTGTTCCTCCCGCACGAACTGTCCCTTGTCGAGGCGCACGGTCTGGCGTGCGTAGCCGGCAGCTGCCGGGTCATGGGTCACCATTACGATGGTCTTGCCATGTTCACGATTGAGAAGCTGCAGCATTTCCAGCACTTCATCAGCTGTCTGGCGATCCAAGTCACCGGTCGGCTCGTCACACAGCAATAGCTTGGGATCGGTGACAATTGCTCGCGCGATGGCGACCCGTTGCTGCTGACCACCGGACATTTCGCTGGGCATATGCTTGGCACGGTCACTGAGCCCGACCAGGGTCAGTGCGGTTTCCACACTTTTGCGTCGCTGTGCGCGGGTCAGGTTCGTCAACAGCAACGGCAACTCGACATTGCGCGCGGCATTCAGCATGGGCATCAGGTTATAGAACTGGAAAATAAATCCGATGTTGGCGGCGCGCCAGCGCGTCAGGGCCGCCTCGCTCAGGTTATCGATGCGCTCGCCATCAAAGGTAATCTCCCCGCCGGTGGGTCGGTCAACGCCGCCGAGCATATTCAGCAGGGTGGTCTTTCCGGAACCGGAGGGGCCCATGATCGCCATGAAGTCACCGCGCTCGATCGTCATATCCAGCGAGGTGAAAATATCGATGGACTCCTTGCCCTTGATAAATTGTTTGCTAACACCCTTGAGATCAAACAGTACATCCTGTGCCATTGGCCTTTCTCCATGCTGATATGCGCGATGTTGTTATGTCCTTCGCGAATAAAAATTTTTCGGGTTGTCAGATCGTCACATTTTTCAGGAAGGCAACCTTGACGCCCATGTCTGGCAGGATCCGCGTATCCTTCGTTTCAAGACCGATCCGCACGCGCACCGTAGCGCGCGCACGGTCTGCAGTGGGAATAATGGCGATGACCCGCGCGGGGATATCCCAATCCGGGTAGGCATCCAGATTGGCCCGCACCGGTTGCCCGGCGGTGACCCGACCGATATAGGCTTCGTTCACATCGACTTCGATTTCCAGTGATGCCATATCAACGATGGTACAGATACCGGTGCGGGTGAATCCGCCCCCGGCCGAACTCGGCGCTACGATTTCGCCAGGCTGCGCATTCTTTTGCGTGACGACCCCCGAGAAGGGTGCACGAATGGTGTGGTCATCGAGAATCTCGCGGGCGCGCTGCGCATCCAGTCGCGCTACTTCGATATCTGCCTGCGCACTCGCCAGGTTTGCCGTGAGGCTTTCGACATTGGCGCGGGTCTGAGACAGTTGCGCCTTGCTGGAAAAATCTCGATCGATCAAACCGCGAAAACGTTTTTCCTGACGTTGAGCTTCGGCCAGATTGGCACGCACGCTGCTTTCCCGTGCTTGCAGGACCTTTACACGTGCGAGCGCCAGATCGAGATTCACCTGCGCTTTGGAAGCGTCCAGTGTTGCCAGTACCTGGCCAGGTTTTACTGACATACCCTCTTCCACATCGACACTGCGGATCAGGCCCATGACTTCGGCCGACACCGTCGCCATCCGGCGCGCAGTGATATAACCGGAGCCACTCAGTATCGACTCGCCGGGAATTGCAGCGGACACCGGAGTTTCGAGGTCTGCGGGCGCGCCGGACGTTGTTGCTTCAATTGGTGGTTGATCCAGGACGGGATCGGCGTTGCGCTCTACGGCCGTCAGCGAGGGTGGTACGGCGCTTTCTGTCGCATCGTCGCCGGAGAAAATCAGCGCGCCTGCGGTCAGGCCGATAGCAAAGGTGACTGCGATAGCGGATGCCAGCACGAGTGGGGAAAAAGGTCGTGACTCGACGGGGGCATCCCGATCAATTTTGAGCTGGTTGAGCAGCTCACTGGTATTTCTTTCCATAGAACTGAGCTTCACTGCTTGATCAATCACTGTGACAGATAAAGCTCTGCGTGACCATCAAATAGCGCCAACAAGGAAGATGATAAAAGGATTTGCGTGCCAGCCGTTTCGGCGGCGCATGTTCTTGCGAAAAAAGGCGCCTGCGAACGTGCGTGGACCGCGGAGTTGGTGCCTTGGTGCTATATACAAGGAAGACCAATCCCGACGGATCGCCCATGCCTTACGGAACGCCGTGCCCTGAGAAAACACGCCAAGTGACCACGCCTATTATGATTGCGGGTCTGGGGCTGATTTATTTTTTCCTGCTGGCGCTGTATTGGGGACATCTCGCAGACATCCTGTCACTGGGACCATTGCTGGTGACGCAATTGGCGGACACCGCCGCCCTGTGGCCTGCACTCATTGTGCATGACCTTGCGATCAATGCTGTAATCGCCGTGCCTTTCGCCTGGCTGCTGGTGAGCGCCGCAGGAAACGTGCGTAGCGGAACGCTTGTGGGCTTGTCCGTGGCTCCCGCACTGGTATTTGTTAACTGGCCTTTTTTAATCGCGCATACACAGTGGCACCTAATCATCTACCAGCTACTCACGGTCCTGCTGCCTATCCCAATCGCCCTGCTCGGCTTTTATAAAATCCGGTTGCGCCGACGGCAGACACGATGACAAATAATGAGATGTCTGAAGGCGAACCACCGGAGCCTTCGCCCTGGCGCCGCCTGCCAAATGCACTGACGTTATCGCGGCTGCTGCTCGGTGCGCTAATTATTTACTGGACGCTGGAGCGGCGGCCGGTACTGGCACTGGTGGTATTTGGTATCGCGGTACTCACGGATGTGCTGGATGGTTTTATTGCGCATCGCTACGGCTGGCAGTCGCGCGTTGGTGAATTACTCGATCCAATTATCGACCGGATTTTCGTGCTCGCGCTGCTTTATTTATTGTGGCACCTGGGTACGACTGGACCGGTGTACTTTACGTTGGTGTTGGTTCGCTGCCTGATACAGCTCAGCATTTTTCCGGTGATCTGGTACGGAATGAAGCGGCCGTTTCGAGTGCGCTCTACAGTCGCCTCCAAAACCGCAATCACCATCGTTTATCTGGTCATCGCGCTGGGTCTGGGGCATCAGATTGCGATTGAAGTATTGCCTGAGGTTTCTCGCGCGTCGACGCTGTTCCAGCGCAGTTTGATTCTTTTCGTGGCGGCGGGGTGCGTGACGGAACTGGTGGTGATTTACCGGTTTATCGTGCAGTACTGGCGCGTGCTGCGTGGCCAGGATGACAAATTCTAGCGACGCCAGAAAGCCGGCGTGAACAGTACCAGCAGCGTGAAGATTTCCAGGCGCCCCATCAGCATCGCCAGAATCAAAAACCACTTTGCCACATCATTCACCGATCCGTAATGTGCAGCGGCGTCACCGAGCGCCGGGCCAATATTGCTCAGGCAGGCGGCCACGGTTGAGAATGAGGTGACAAACGTTTCCCCGGTGGCCATCACCACAATCGTCAGCACAATAAACGACAGGATATAGACCGCAAAAAAGCCCCACACCGCATCGGTCACTTTCTCGGGCACAATTTTCCGGTTGACCTTGATCGGCAACACCGCATTGGAGTGCACCAGGCGGTTCAGTTCGCGCACACCAGATTTCATGATCAGCATGCCGCGTACTGCCTTGATTCCACCGGAGGTGGAACCAGCACAGGCACCGAGTATGCCCAGCATTAACAATACGTAAGGCAGGAAGGCAGGCCACGCGGAGAAATTTTCCGAGGCGAAGCCGGCCGTGGTACCGATGGACACCACCTGGAAGAGGCCGTGCAGGAAGCTTTCGCTCGCGGAAAAGATACCCTGCCACCACAGATACAGGCTAACCAACAGCGCAGAGAATACGGTAAGCATGACCCAGAAGCGGAACTCGGAGTCTTTCCAGTAGTGGCTCAGGCTTTTATTGCGGAACGCAAAGAAGTGCAGGCCGAAGTTAATCGCCGCGGTAAACATAAACAGGATACAGATCGCCATGATTGCGCTGTTGTTGGCATAGAAGCCCATACTCGCATCATGGGTGGAGAATCCCCCGTTGGCGACGGTCGAAAAAGCATGACCGACCGCATCGAAGGGAGACATGCCGGCCCACCAGTAACCCAGACCGCACAAAATGGTCAGGGTAATGTAAATCACAAACAAAGCGCGCGCGGTTTCGGCAATACGCGGGGTGAGTTTCGTGTCCTTGACCGGGCCGGGGGTTTCCGCCTTGTATAGCTGCATACCACCAATACCCAGCATCGGCAGGATCGCCAGGGCAATCACAACCACACCGATGCCACCGACCCACTGTAATTGCTGGCGGTAATACAGAATTGCCGGAGGCAGGTTGTCGAGCCCGGTAATCACCGTGGCTCCGGTGGTGGTGAGCCCGGACAGGGATTCAAACAGCGAATCGGTGATGCTCAGGTCGGGCAGAGGGCTGATGATCAGCGGCAGTGAACCGAAACTGCCGAGTACCAGCCAGAACAGGGAGGTCACCACGAAGCCGTCGCGGGTGCGCAGGTCCTGATGCAGGTCGTGCACCGGAAGCCACATCAGCAGGCCGGTCACCAGCGTGATCGCAAAGCCGCCGATAAACGCCGTATGGGTGCCGTCGTCGTACCACAGCGACACTCCAATCGGCGGCAGCAGCGTGAGGCTGAACAGCATCAGGAGAATCCCGAAAACCCGTGCTATGACTGCAATGCGCATCGGTGTTGCTCAGCCCCAGGTGAATGAAAAAAGCATTAGAAGAACGAGAATCCGACCTGGAACAGCCGCTCCACGTGTCGGGTGTGGCGGCGGTCTACCAGGAAGACGATCACGTGATCATCGGTTTGCACCACCACGTCGTCGTGCGCGATCAGTACCTCGCTGCCATTTTCTGTCTCCCGCACGATGGCGCCGATCGAGGCACCTTCGGGCAGATCAATGTCTTCTATTTTCCGCCCCACCACTTTGGACGTGCGCTTGTCGCCATGGGCAATCACTTCGATGGCCTCGGCGGCGCCGCGGCGCAGCGAGTGCACGTTTACCATGTCACCGCGACGCACATGGGTGAGCAAACTGCCGATGGTGGTCTGTTGTGGTGAGATCGCAATGTCGATTTCACCGCCCTGCACCAGGTCGACGTAGGCGCGGTTGTTGATCAGTGTCATCACCTTGCGTGCGCCAAGCCGCTTGGCCAGCAGTGATGACATGATGTTGGCTTCATCGTCATTGGTCAGGGCGAGGAACACATCGGTGTCTTCGATGCTTTCTTCCAGCAGCAGGTCCTGGTCGGACGCACTGCCGTGCAGAATAATGGTGTTGGACAGTTCCTCTGACAGGAACACACAGCGGTCGTGATTGCGCTCGATGATCTTTACCGTATAGCGATTCTCAAGCTGCAGTGCCAGGCGCAGGCCGATGTTGCCGCCGCCGGCGATGGTCACGCGCTTGTAGCCCTGTTCGAGGCGACGCAGCTCGCTCATGACCGCGCGGATATCCGCACGCGCGGCAATAAAGAACACTTCATCGCCGGCCTCAATTACGGTATCCCCCTGGGGAATGATGGGGCTGTTGCGTCGGTAGATCGCCGCTACACGGGTATCCACCTTGGGCATGTGCTGGCGCAGGAAGCGCAGCTGCTGGCCCACCAGGGGCCCGCCCTGAATGGCGCGCACGGCGACCAGCTGCACGCGGCCGTCGGCAAAGTCGAGTACCTGCAACGCGCCGGGGTGTTCGATCAGCCGGGCAATGTAGGCGGAAACCAGCTGTTCCGGGCTGATCAGTACGTCGATGGGAATCGCAGAGGGATCGAACAGTTCCGGGTACTGCAAATAAGAGGCGGCGCGCACACGTGCGATTTTGGTCGGAACACGAAACAACGAGTGCGCAATCTGGCAGGCTGCCATATTGGTCTCATCGTTATTGGTGACCGCCACCAGAATATCGGCGTCTTCGATGCCCGCCTGCTGCAGGCTGTCGGGGTGGGAGGCATGGCCGTGCACCACACCGATATCAATGCGGTCGCGCAGCTCGCGCAGGGTTTCCTCGTCGCTGTCCACCAGCACAATATCGTTGCGCTCGGATGCGAGGCTTTCTGCCAGCGACCCGCCTACCTGGCCAGCGCCGAGAATGACAATTTTCATAACAGGATTGGCGCGCGGCTAGAGCCGCCGTTTCTGTTGTTATTACGCCCTGCCATCAATAGCTGGGCGCCTGTTCGCTCACCGGACAACCGTTATCAACCGCTCCGTGCGGCAAACTTACTCGCTCTTTTGCAACAGAGCGTAGTAGAAGCCGTCACCGCCGTCAGGGCTGGGTAGTATTTGCATACCCACTGCCTGCGGTTCCCCCCAGGGCTGACCGGCCAGTAGCGCGGGGGTATTGTCGCTCGCATCCCCCGTCTCCGCAACGAAGGCGGCGACTACCGCACTGTTTTCTGCCGGCAGCACGGAACAGGTGGCGTATAACAGGGTGCCGCCGGGCCGCAGTAACCGCCATTGGGCACGCAGGATTTGTGCCTGCAGTTGTGCCAGTTCCTCAATGTCGGATGCGCGTCGCAGCAGTTTGATATCCGGGTTGCGGCGAATCACGCCGGTCGCCGAACAGGGCGCGTCCAGCAGGATACGGTCGAACGGTTGCTGGTCCCACCAGTCGCCGGTCGCGATCGCATCGGCACAGATCAATTCGGCACTGATCCCCACGCGTTCGAGATTTTCCTCGACACGAATCAGGCGGTCTTCGTCGATATCGAGCGCCACGGCATTTATAGAAGGTTGCTGTTCGAGCAAATGGCAGGTTTTGCCACCCGGTGCCGCGCAGGCGTCGAGCACGCGCTCGTCGGCTTGCGGGTCCAGCAACAGGGCGGCCAGCTGGGCCGACTCGTCCTGAACGCTGACTGCACCCGTGTCGAAGCCGGGCAGTTCGGCAACGCTGCGGGCTTCAGTCAGGGTGATGCCCACCGGAGAAACCCGGCAGGGGTTCGCTTCGATACCCGCTTCCGCCAGCCTGGCCAGATAATCCTCGCGGTTGGTCTGGGCGCTGTTGACCCGCAACGTCATCGGCGGATTCGCATTGTTGGCCCGGAACACGTCGGCCGCGCGACTGCCCCAGGCGCTCTTGAGGGCCTGTTGCAGCCAGGCAGGATGCATGGAGCTGAATTGCGGATTGCCGGACAGCTTGCGCTGCAGTTGTTCGCGGTTGCGCAGTGCATTGCGCAACACGCCATTGATTACCCCGGTGGCGCGGTCGAGCCCCAGCTCGCGCGCGGCATTAACCGTGGCGGAAATAGCGGCGTGATCGGGTATGCGGGTGTATTCCAGCTGGTACAACCCCACGAGCAGCAGCGCTTCGACCAGCGAATCGGCCGCGGGCTTGCGCAGTAGCTTGTTGGCGAGCAGTTGCAGGCGTGGTGCGGTGCGCGCGGTACCGTAACAGAGCTCCCGCAGCAGCCCACGATCCCGCTCAGCCACGCGCGCCTCGGCGCGAGGCAGCAGGCGCGCCAATGAGCCATCCCCGGTGAGCAAATCGTCGACGACGGAGGCCGCGGCCGCGCGGCTATCGATCATTTTGTCGTTGTTCATCTATATGGCGCTACCCAGTTGCTGGCCAGTGGTGAATACACCGGCGTAGCCGCGTAGCAGCTCTTCCGCCGACAGCACCTTCTTGCCCGGCATCTGAAGTTGTTGCAGTCGCAGGGCCTCGCGGCCGCAGGCCACCAGGATACCCTCGGCATCAGCGCCAAGAATGGTGCCCGGAGTGTCACTGTGACAGCCGCGCTCCCAGGTCGCACTGTAAATACGCAGGCGTTGCTCGCCTTTGCCGGCCTCCGCGGGCAGGGTGGTCCAGCACACCGGGAACGGGTTGAACGCGCGAATCTGCCGCTCGAGTTCTTCTGCCGGGCGCTGCCAGTCGAGGCGCGCTTCGTCTTTGGAGATCTTGCCGGCGTAGTTGGCCAGATCATCATTCTGGACTTGCGGTGTCGCGGTGCCCGCAGCCAGTTGCGCCAGTGCCTCCAGCAGTGCCGGCCCGCCGAGTTCCGCCAGCTTGTCATGCAGGCTGCCACCGGTGTCACGCGCGGTAATCGGGCAGCGGGCTTCCACCAGTACCGGGCCGGTATCCAGGCCCGCCTCCATCTGCATGATGGCTACACCACTCTCGGCATCACCGGCCTCGATTGCGCGCTGGATTGGCGCCGCGCCGCGCCAGCGCGGCAGCAGGGAGGCGTGCACATTGACGCAACCCAGCCGGGGGGTATCGAGTACCACTTGCGGCAGGATCAGCCCATAGGCCACCACCACCATCAAATCTGCACCGAGCGCGGCCAATTCCGCCTGGGCGTCGGCGTCACGCAGGGTTTGCGGCTGGTAGACCGGCAGCTGGTGCTGTTCCGCCAGTTGCTTTACCGGGCTCGCGAGTAATTTCTTGCCGCGTCCGGCGGGGCGATCTGGCTGGGTATAGACGCCAATCACCTGGTGCTCGCTGTCGAGCAGCGTCTGCAGGTGCATAGCGGCGAAGTCCGGGGTGCCGGCAAATACAATCTTGAGTGGATTGGTCATAACAATGCTGTGGCAAGGCCGCCGGGCGCCGGCAGCGAAAATTCGGGACGCCAGCGACCGGTGGGCAGCTGGCGCTGGCGATCAGGCGCGCTGGCGGTGGGCCTTCTCCAGTTTGGAGCGGATGCGGTTGCGCTTCAGGGGAGAGATGTAGTCGACGAACAGCTTGCCGTCGAGATGGTCCACTTCGTGCTGGATACAGACTGCCAGCAGACCTTCGGCCTCCATGGCGAAGGTCTCTCCTTCCCGGTCGAGCGCCTTGATACGCACCTGCCGTGGGCGTTCTACCGTCTCATAGAAGCCCGGTACCGACAGGCAACCCTCGTCGTACTGGTGGATATCCTCGTCCAGCACTTCGATTTCGGGGTTAATGAACACCAGCGGTTCATTTTGATCTTCAGAAACGTCGATGACCACAATGCGCTTGTGCACATTGACCTGGGTGGCGGCCAGTCCGACACCCGGGGCGTCGTACATGGTCTCGAACATATCGTCGATCAGCTGGCGCAGCTCATCGGTGACCTCGGCGACAGGTTTGGCGACCTGGCGCAGGCGGGGATCGGGAAACTCTAGTATCTCAAGTTTGGCCATAACACCTGTGACAAACTTCTAGTAATCGTGGAACTTGCGCTGATAACATAATGATCGCGCTCAATATTTGCCGCGCGGGCTGCTCGCCGTTCCCTCTTTAACGACAAAGGGGAACTGGTTCACAAAGCCTGGCCACTGGACCCGAAAAACGAGTCTGGTTGTGGAGCCCCGGGGGGCTGTGGTGCGGCGCTGAGAATTATAGCGATAAAGAGCATAGGAATGCTTCCATGAAGAAAATTATTCTGGCCGCCGCTGCGTTGATGGCGACGACCTTTGGCATTCACGCCGCCGACGTGGCGCTCAACCCGGATCGTCCGGACACCTATGTGGTCCAGCGTGGCGATACCCTTTGGGATATTTCCGGGACTTTCCTGCAGCAGCCCTGGTACTGGCCCGAGATTTGGCAGGTCAACCCGCAGGTAGAGAATCCTCACCTGATTTACCCGGGTGACCGTCTGCGTCTGGTTTACGTCAATGGTGAGCCCCGCCTGGAACTGGAGCGAGGCCCGCGCCCGTATCGCCTGTCCCCGTCTGACAACCGCCTGCAGCCGCAGGTGCGCCGCGAGGCCATGGAGGACGCGATTCCTGCCATTCCGCTGGATGCCATTGATGCGTTCCTGTCCCGTACCCGTATCGTTGAGCCGGGCGCTTTCCAGGGCACGCCTTATGTAGTTTCCGGGGAAGACCAGCGCCTGTTGATGGGTGCGGGCATGCGCCTGTATGCGCGCGGCGACTTTTCCGAGCCGCTGCCGTCCTACGGTATTTACCGTCCGGGTGAAGTGTATGCCGACCCCTATACCGGTGAAGTGCTCGGCATGAAGGCGCTGGATGTGGGCGATGTTGACCTGTACCAGCTGGACCCCGATACGCGTCCTAACCTGGCGGTTGCCACTATGGAGGTCACACGTACCTCCCGCGAAATTCGCCTCGAAGACCGCCTGTTGCCGGTGGAAGAGCGTTCTATTGCGGCGCTGTTCCAGCCGGGTTCCCCCATCGACCAGATCGAGGGTGTGATCCTGGGTGTGGAAGAGGGCGTCACCCAGATTGCCAAATACGACATCGTTGCGATCAACCAGGGCCTGCGGGACGGCCTGAATCCCGGCCATGTGCTGGCGATTTACAAGCGTGGTGCCGTAGTGCGCGACCGCATTGAGCGGGATTCCGTCAAGTTGCCGGACGAACGCGCCGGCCTGCTGATGGTATTCCGTTCCTTCGAGAAAATGAGCCTGGGCCTGGTGCTCGAGGCCGATCGCGCGCTCGAGGTCATGGATATCGTTCGCAACCCCTGATGTCCTGATCCACGGATGTTATCGCCCGGCACGGATGCCGGGTGTCTGTCTCTCCCAACCGAGTTCACGGAAATCGCATGGAAGCGCTGATTGCCACCCTGGCCCTGTTGCGCCTGGAAGGCCTGGGCACCGCCCGCTACTGGTCCCTGATCGAGCATTACGGCTCGCCGGTTTCTGCACTGCAGGATCCTCCTCAACGCCTGCTCCAACAATTGCCTTCGCGTGCTCAAGCGCAATGGCGTGCATACCTCAAACACCCTGCAAGCGGTGAACTGCTGGACTGGGCAGAACAGGAGCGCGCTCGGTGTGCGGCGCTCGGTATCCACATACTGCACCACGCCGATGATGCGTATCCCGCGTTGCTGGCGGAGGTGGAGCGTCCTCCACCCCTGCTCTACGTGCGCGGCAATGCGGATGCCCTGCACCTGCCACAGATTGCGATTGTTGGTGCGCGGCGGGCCACCACCGCCGCGCTGGAAAATGCACGGGCGTTCGCCACAGACCTGGCGGGTTCTGGATTCGCGGTGACGTCCGGTCTGGCGCTCGGCATCGATGCAGCCGCGCACAGCGGCGCACTCGAGGCGCGGGGTGTCACGCTGGCGGTGATGGGCACCGGCATCGATCGGGTGTATCCGCGGCGAAATCAGGCGCTGGCCGAGCAAATCCTGGCCGCTGATGGCGCGCTGGTGAGTGAGTTGCCCCTGGGACGTGGACCGGAGGCGAGTAATTTTCCACGCCGCAACCGCATTATCAGCGGGCTCTCTTTAGGCGTTCTTCTGGTCGAAGCCGCCGTTAAATCCGGATCACTGATTACTGCGCGGCTGGCCGCCGAGCAAAACCGCGAGGTGTTTGCCATTCCGGGCCCGATCCATCATCCGTTGTCGCGGGGTTGTCACCAGATGATCAAGCAGGGCGCCCATCTCGTCGAGACGAGTGCGGACATTGTCGCGCAGCTGGGTGGCTTGCTGACGCATCTGGCCGCGCCCGGTGCCACGCAGGCGCCAACGACTACCTCAGAACTGCCGGATCGCCTGAGACAGCAATTCGCTGGGCTGGAAACTTTGCACCAGCGGCTCATGGGCGCGCTGGCTGCCGCCCCGCGCAGCCTGGAGCAGCTCGCTGCAGAAACCGGCGATGAAACCGGCACACTGATGGCGAGTTTGTTGAGCCTGGAGCTGGAAGGATTGGTCGAGCAGCTGCCCGGGGGCTACCAGCTCACTGGCAAGGGCGCTCAACTATTGCAGGCGCTACCGGTATAGCCCGCACCTTGTTCCTGCCTGGTTGATGGGCTAAATTGCGGCGCTCTGCATACACGCACGCTGCGATCATCGCTCACTGGCCAACGCCTTTGGCGCGGCCGGCATCCACTGTAGCGTGCGTCGCTGCACTATGATCTAAAGCATCCAACAGACTGATAGAGCGCCTTTCCTTGTCAGAAATCAAACGCCTGAATCCACACAATAGCGGACTGCAATTGGCGGCAGCCGTGCGCGCTTTGCACGCCGGCGGCGTGATTGCACACCCCACAGAATCGGTCTGGGGGCTTGCCTGCGATCCGTATAATCAAGAGGCGGTGGCCCGATTGCTGCGCCTCAAAAATCGCCCGCTGGAAAAGGGGCTTATCCTGGTTTCCGGTGAAGCGGATCATTTTTCCGGGCTGTTGCGGAATCTGAGTGGCGACCAGCGCGCGCGCATTGACGCGACCTGGCCGGGGCCGGTTACCTGGCTGGTGCCACATTTTGACCAGGTGCCCGCCTGGGTCAGCGGTGTACACCACAGCGTTGCCTTGCGTCATACTGCGCACGACTTTACCGCGGCTTTGTCGCGCGCCTTCGGCGGTCCCATAGTGTCCACCTCGGCTAATCCGGGTGGTTGTCAGCCGGCGCGGCACAAGTTCCAGGTGCTGCGCTATTTTGGCGATGCGCTGGATTTTGTCGGTGGCGGTAGCACGGGTGGCCGCGCGGCGCCCAGTGAAATCCGCGATGCCGCCAGTGGCCGTGTGTTGCGCGCTGGCTAGTGGCCCTTGTTGCCGGACGAAAGTCCCTGCGGCTATGCACCCCAATCGAATCGTGAGTTTTGCATGAGTGACATCAATATCCAGGCTGTTAAAGATTATTTGCTCGATCTGCAGGATCGTATCTGTGCCGCGCTGGAAGCCGTCGATGGTGGCAAGTTCTATGAAGATGCCTGGGACCGTGAGGGCGGTGGCGGTGGCCGCACGCGCGTCCTCGAAAATGGTTCAGTGATTGAAAAGGGTGGGGTGAATTTTTCCCATGTCTATGGGGACAACCTGCCCCCCTCGGCGACGGCGAGCCGCCCTGAACTGGCCGGCCGCTCGTTCCAGGCGATGGGCGTCTCTCTGGTGATCCACCCGCGCAATCCTTACGCGCCCACCAGCCACGCCAACGTCCGCTTTTTTGTGGCGGAAAAGCCCGGCGCCGAGCCCGTCTGGTGGTTTGGTGGCGGTTACGACCTGACGCCTTACTATGGTTTTGAAGAGGACGTGGTGCACTGGCACCAGACCGCCAAGGATGCCTGTGCGCCCTTTGGCGACGAGATTTATCCGCGTTTTAAAAAGTGGTGCGACGATTATTTTTATCTCAAGCACCGCGATGAAGCGCGCGGCGTCGGCGGTCTGTTTTTTGATGATTTCCATGAGGGCGGCTTTACCAACGCATTTGGCCTGATGCGTGCAGTAGGTGACAGTTATCTGGAAGCTTACTTGCCGATCCTGACCAAGCATAAAGACACGCAATATGGTGAGCGCGAGCGGGACTTCCAGCTTTACCGTCGCGGTCGCTATGTGGAGTTCAATCTGGTTTTTGACCGCGGCACTCTATTTGGCTTGCAGAGTGGCGGCCGCACTGAATCGATTTTGATGTCGCTACCGGCATTGGTACGTTGGCAATATGACTGGCAGCCGGAGCCCGGCAGTGCCGAAGCGGCACTCTATACGGATTTCCTGCCCGCCCGCGAATGGGTGCCCCTGCGCTGAGAAACATCCTGAGGAGTTCGTCGTGGACAGTGATCAGCAACTGAAACAGACCATTAACAAATTCTTTCTTGAGTACCGTCGAACGTTTGAAAGTGGTGATGCGGCGCAGGTCGCGAACTTCTATCGCTTTCCGCTGCATTACTATCGCGAAGATGGCAGCAAGGAAGTGATGACGCGTGCGGCGTTTGAGAGCCATGTGCAGAAACTCCTGCAGGTCTACCAGCGCCTTGGTGTCCAGCAGATCGTTGGTACCCTGGCATCCAGCGAGCCACTCAATGCGGGCTGCAATCTCGCCACCGTCAATTGGATACTGCTGCGGGATAGCGCCGGCAAGCCCGAGCAGGTCTACGCTGCCTCAACCCGTTATTTGCTGGGTCACTCCAGCGAGGGTTGGTTGATCGATGGGTTGATCGCTGTGGATGAGGCGCGCAAGGTGCGCGCTGCCTGGCGGGCAATGAAATAGCCCCGCAAACTGCATTGCCGCTGCGTATCGAGAATAAAAAAGGCCCGATCGGCCACCGAACTTCAAGGACATGACGTGACCGAAAAATACGCTGTTGTCGGCAACCCCATTGCCCAATCCCTTTCTCCCGTCATCCACAGTGCCTTCGCCACAGAAACCGGTGAGGACATTCACTACGGACGCCATTTGGTCGAACCCGAGGGCTTTGCGGCATTTGCCAGCGCGTTTTTCGCGGGAGGGGGTGCCGGGCTGAATGTCACCGCGCCCTTCAAACTGGATGCCTGCGATTTTGCCGACGAACTGACGCCTGGCGCGCGCGCTGCGGGTGCGGTAAACACCCTGCTGCGCCGTGCCGATGGCAAGATCATCGGGGAGACAACTGATGGACCGGGGCTGGTGGCCGATATCCAGCGCCTGGGCTGGCCGATTGCCGGCCGTCGCGTTTTGCTGCTGGGTGCAGGTGGGGCCGCGCGCGGTGTATTGCTGCCGCTACTGGAGCAGGGACCGGCGCTGGTGCATATCGCCAACCGCACGGGCGCCAAGGCCGCAGACCTCGCCGTGGCATTCGCTGAACAGGGACTGGTAACCGGTGCCGGGCTGGATTCCCTGGAAGAACCTTTTGACCTGGTGATCAATGCTTCTTCCGCAGGCTTGAGTGGCGAGATGCCCGATTTGCCTGATGTGATCATTCATTCGGGTAGCCACGCCTACGATATGGTTTACGGCGCGGAACCCACGCCTTTTATGCGTTGGGCTGCCGAGCGTGGCGCCGACACAGCCGATGGCCTCGGCATGCTGGTGGGCCAGGCGGCAGAATCTTTTCACCTCTGGCGCGGCGTGCGCCCGGCGGTGGAGCCAGTGTTGGCTCTATTGCGTGAGGAATTGCGGCAAAAGCTCGCCGCCGATACCTGATCACGGGCAAAACTGCCCACCTCTCTGCAGTCACAAATGCGTGCCGTGACCGGCACGCCACACTATCTTTCAGTTTCAGTGAGTGGATCCTCTGCCGGGATAGGCCTGAATGCGCAGTCAAACTGATAGATATTCCCCGGACAGCAACCAATGGCGTGCTTTCTCGCTGAGTTTTGGTATCCTCTCGCCCCTTAATTTGGGCCGGGTCAGGCTCCAGTGGCGCGACCCAGTCCTCCCCGGTGCGGCGGCGAGATTGGCTGCGGCGCGCGTGAAACACTGGAGTTAACCGCAAGTGAAAGAGATTCCCTTCGAAAAAGTCACCATCGTAATGGGATCCCAGTCCGACTGGCCGACCATGGAAAGGGCTACTGTGCCGCTCACCGAGCTGGGCGTCCCCTTTGCCACGGCCGTGGTCTCTGCCCACCGTACCCCACAGCGTCTGGTGGAGTTCGCCACGCATGCCCACGAACGCGGCACCCAGGTGATTATTGCCGGCGCCGGCGGCTCCGCCCATTTGCCCGGCATGATTGCCGCCATGACACCATTGCCCGTGGTTGGTGTACCGGTTCAGAGCAAATTTATGACCGGTATGGACAGCCTGCTGTCCATCGTACAAATGCCCAAGGGTGTCGCCGTTGCCACCCAGGCGGTGGGCGCTTCCGGCGCGTACAACGCGGGCCTGATCGCCGCACAGATGCTGTCCCTGACCGACGCGGAGCTGCAGCAGCGTTTGATAGCCTGGCGTGAAAACCAGACCGCCAGCGTACCCATGGAAGTGGAATAACTTCTGCGGGCAAGACGTCGGGAAAGAGTGAGGTGTAGTAGAGATGACAGTCAGGCGAGTAGGAATTGTTGGCTGCGGCCAGCTGGCACAAATGATGGCCCAGGAGGCACGTCCGCTGGGTATCGAGTTCAGTTTCCTGGCCGAGGGGGGTGAAAACACCACCTGTGTCGAGGGGCTAGGCACCATCGTGCATGCCGCCGACGGCGCGGATATCGAATCTCTTTACAAAGCCATGGGCTCCCCGGAAGTCATTACCGCCGAGCGCGAAAGCGTCGATGTCAGTCTGCTGCGCGCACTGGAAAAATTCTGTCCGGTTTACCCGCGTCCCGATGCCTTCGAAAAAACCCAGCACCGCGTCCGTGAAAAAACCGCGATCAATGACGCCGGTCTGCCGGTGGCGCCGTTCCGCGCCGCCAATAATTACGACGAGATTTGTGCGGCAGTCAGCGAGCTGGGTTACCCGTCTTTTATCAAGAGCTGCGAGCACGGCTACGATGGCAAGAACCAGTGGCGGGTGAACAGCGACGAAGACCTCGCTGCAATTGCCGACCAGGTGCCGCCGCAGGAATACGTGGTGGAAAAGGGCATCAACTTTTCCCGCGAAGTTTCCCTGATCGGTGCACGCACCGCCGACGGCAAGGTTGTGACCTACCCGCTGGCGGAGAATGACCACTACAACGGCACGCTGCTGGTCTCCATTGCGCCGGCGCCAGAGGTCAGTGACGCGCTGCAGAAGACGGCGGAAAACTATCTTGCCAAGCTGATGGATGCGTGGGACTACGTCGGCGTACTCGCGATGGAATGCTTCGTCAGTGATGACGGCCTGATCATCAATGAGCTGGCGCCGCGGGTGCACAACAGCGGCCACTGGACGCTGGCCGGCGCCAAGACCAGTCAGTTTGCCAACCACGTGCGTGCCATTCTCGGCATGCCCCTGGGTGAAACCGGCTGCGACCGCATCGCGGTGATGATCAATATGCTCGGCGTCGACGAGAAGCCTGCGCTGGCGAACGACGGAGTCTGGTCTTATGGCAAGGAATTGCGCCCTGGCCGCAAGATGGGCCATGTGATCCTGCTGGATGATTCTCAGGAAGCGCTGGCCGTTCGCATTGAGGAAATGCTCGAAGCACTTTACGGCCCCACCAAAAGGCCCGCCTGATAGCAGCCTGTTAATAGAAGCCGGGTGATGGTCCGATTGCCCGGCGGTTTTCTCTTTCACTTCCTGCCCGCTCCACTTATCCCCTGACCAAACCCAACTCACCGTCAGAAGCCCCAAGGTCGTCCCGACTCGTGATTAGTGGCTACTACAAAAAATTGAACCCCGTATACGGTTGATTTGAGCGTGTCTGGCATACTGCATCGTAGAAATATCGCAGTACCGTTTTTTTGCGATAGGGATTGATTGGGGAGAAACACAGTGCGCGAATTTACCAGGGAACTGTCTATTTGTTTTGCTGCAGGTTGTATGGCTGGACTGGGCTACGCGCTGGGACTTTGGGCGCTGGGCCACTACGGGATTACCCGCGCGCTGTCTGTGGATATCGCACCGCATCTGTCCAATGCTTACCTGTATCAGCGCGTGGTGTGGGGTGGCATCTGCGGGTTGATTTTCATGTTGCCGTGGCGCAAAAGCTGGATTACCCGTGGATTTCTGCTATCCCTGATACCCGCGGGCATTCTTTTGCTGGTCCTTCTGCCGATGCGCGGTTTTGGTGTGGGTGCGCTGGCGCTGGGGACACTGACTCCGCTGGTGATCATCCTGGCCTGTGCTTTGGGAGGCATCGCGGGTTCTGGCTGGCTGCGCGCGCAGGGAAAGTGAGCTCGTATCAATTTCTGGCAACAGGATGCACTGAATGAAACGTACGCTATTCATCGGAACACTGTTTACGACGCTCGCTCTGGGGGCGGTCGCTTCAGAGCAGGAGACCCGCGACCTGATCGGAGTGGGTGCACTGACCTTTGCCGACAATTGCATGAAATGTCACAAGATAGATGGCTATGGTGAGGAGGCGCTGTATCCCTCGCTGCGCGACCCCGCGTTGCTGGCAAATAAACCGCTGTTGATCGACACCGTGTTACACGGGCGCTCGGCACCGCGCCGCAATGGCGGTGAGGAGGATCTGATGCCGCCGCTGGAGTTTCTGACGGACCGCGAAATCGCCGCAATTATCGCATTTATCACCAATACCTGGGGTGATGAGGTGCTGTTGGTGAGTGAAGAGGAAATCAAGGCGGCGCGCTGATTCGGCCGCGAGCCTTAGTGTGGAAAGAGAAATTTTCCTGCAGTAAAAAGGTCGGCCTATGGCCGACCTTTTTTTGCCAGCCTGCTTATGCGGGCTTTCTCGCCAACGGCTGACACATGCAGTGCACGCCACCGCCACCGGCGGTAATCATGGAGATATCCGGGTCGATGACCTGCAGGCCGTGGGCACGGCATTTTTCTTTCAGTTCGGTGTTGTCGGCAGGCAGCATTACGCGATCGTTACCGAGCGCTACGACGTTGACGCCAAGCTCCATTACCTGCGGGTAAGAGATATCGATAATCTCGAAATTGCGGGCTTTGAACCACTGCACCAGCTCCGGCTCCACCGCGTCTACGCACACCGCCACCAGCTTTTCTGCCAGCGCTGCGACCAGCACATCCAGGTGCAGGAAGTAGGGATCAAACTGGTAGCCCTTCACTTCCCAGCCCTCAGCCTCGATCCAGTTTTTCATCTGGTTAAAGCCTTCCGGTGAAGTGCGCTCACCACTGTAGCCGCACAGGATGACACCGGGTTCGAGCACCATAAAGTCGCCGCCCTCGAGGCTGCCGGCGGTGATGATGTCGTAAATGGGGATATCCAGATTCTGGTAGCCCAGCACCACATCTTTCCATTCGCCACGACGCCAGGGGCTGTACATCTGAGTCACGATCGGGCCCCAGGGAGTCATCACGCTGGAGTCACGCGCGTACAGCTGGTACGGCAGGTTCTCGTCCGCACGCAGTAAGTGAGTGGTTACCCCGGCCTGACGATAGGCATCGAGCATTTCTGCATGCTGGGCCTTGGCCACAGCTGCGTCGAACTGGCGGCCGAGGCGCACGGAGCGGCGGGAGGCCGCATTACCCATCTGCCACGTGTAGTGATCGATGGGGCCTACCAGCAGATCTGTCAGCACACCGTATTCGGAGTCGATACCCCAACGGCCCAGCGGCGCGGTACTGCCGCCCTCTTTGCGGTGCTTGAAAGTGAAGTCAGTCATAGTGTCCTCAAATTTTTACGAGGCTTGTATTGCCCGTAGTGACTTGGGTGGCGGCATCTGTTTATGTCCTATGCCGTTGCATGTTCGTGGTGCGATTGGCGTTGCGGGTGCCAGCGCTGCTACTGGGATCCCTTTGCCGGACCTTCCGCGACAGGGATGTCGCGGCAGAGCCCCCAGGGATGGGTCCACGGCGACTCCGGTAAAGGGATCCCAGTTGCTGCGCCAACCACTAAAGTTGCGGTCAGCTGTTGGCCATCTTCAGCATTGCGTGCAGCAGCACATTCGCGCCGGCCTCCAGGTCTGCCGGCTCCGCATTTTCCGCCTCGTTGTGGGAGAGGCCCTTTTCGCACGGTACAAAGATCATGCTGGTCGGCGCTACCCGGGAGATGTACACGGAGTCGTGCCCGGCACCGGACACCATCTCCTTGTTGCTGTAGCCGAGCGCATCGACCGCGCTGCGTACCGCGTCCACACACTGGGGTGCGAAGGCCACGGCGGGGGAGCGCCATTCGTCGCGAATGTCGGCGACTACGCCGGTTTCTTCAGAGTAACGCGCGGCAATTTCCCGGAAGCGGCGATCCATCGTGTCCAGGATGTCCTGATCCGGGTGGCGCAAGTCGACCGCCAGCACCAGCTTCTCCGGTACGGTGTTACGGCTGCCGGGTTCGACGCGGATATCGCCAAAGGTCACCCGCGCCCAGGGGGCAAATTCATCGGCCAGTGCGTAGAGATCGCGCAGGATCGGGTGCAAGGCCATAAACGGGTCGCGGCGGCTGGTCATGGGGCTCGGGCCCGCGTGGCAGGGCTGGCCGGTGAGGGTCAGGTCATACCAGTTCATACCCTGCACGCCGGTGAGTACGCCGATTTGCTGGCCCTCGTCCTCAAGGATCGGACCCTGCTCGATGTGCACTTCAAATGCCCCTTTGAGCGGGCGGGCGCTCGCCGGTGTATCGCCGCGGTAGCCGATGCGTTCCAGTTCCTCGCCGATGGTGCGGCCCGCCTTGTCGGCGCGGCTATGGCCGTAGTCCAGGTCGAACTCGCCCGCCCAGACGCCGGAGCCAATCATCGCGGGCGAAAAGCGTGCGCCCTCTTCATTGGTCCACACCGCCACTTCCAGCGGTGCTTCGGTTTCGATACCTGAATCGTTCAGGGCGCGGACCACTTCAAGGCCGGCAAGCACCCCATAAACACCATCGAACTTGCCACCGGTCGGCTGGGTATCCAGGTGGGAGCCGGTCAGCACTGCGGGCAGGGCATTGTTGCGACCGGGCCGGCGCGCGAAGATATTGCCCATGGTGTCGACGTCGATGCTGCAGCCGGCGTCGCGACACCACTGCACAAACAGGTCGCGGCCTTCTTTATCGAGATCCGTCAGGGCCTGGCGATTACAGCCGCCCTTGTCGGTGGCGCCGATCCTGGCCATTTCCATCAGGCTCTGCCAGAGGCGGTCGCCATCGATACGCACGTTGCTGTGGTCTGCCACGGTTCGCTTTCTCCAGTCGTTACTCCGATTTATTCACAGTCTATGGTTTGTTTTTGTTTGCGCAATTAACAAAAAATTGCCAGTCTGGTGCCAAATAGGTACCAAATTCAAATGCCTCCAATGACACCCCAGCTCAAGAATCTGTCCCTGGCCTCCCTGCGCACCTTCCACGTGGTGGGGCGTCACTGCCACCTGCGCCGCGCGGCAGAGGAGATGCATGTTTCGCACCCCGCGCTCAGCCGACAGATCCGCCAGCTGGAGGATCGTCTGGGCGTGGC
This sequence comes from Microbulbifer sp. ABF4_148, assembly GCF_056158985.1. Taxonomy (NCBI): domain Bacteria; kingdom Pseudomonadati; phylum Pseudomonadota; class Gammaproteobacteria; order Cellvibrionales; family Microbulbiferaceae; genus Microbulbifer; species Microbulbifer sp. ABF4_148. Next base: position 558,317 of record NZ_JBSWUI010000001.1, on the reverse strand, counting down.
ATTGTTCAGCCGCGATGGCAATCGCTTGACCCTGACTGCGGCGGGTGCCCGGCTGCACGGGGTGGTATCCGAGGCGTTTGAACAGCTGGCAAGCGGGCTGCTGTATCTGGACCCGGACAGCGTTGCCGGCGAAGTGGTGATCGCCGGGACGCCCACCGTGAGTATGAGCTGGTTGCTGCGGGTTGTGCGCGAAGTCCAGCAGCGCTACCCGGAAATTGGCGTGCGTGTCGTGACACAGGAGCCGCTGGTACGTCGTCTGGAGGGGGACAGTGATATCGCCATCTGCCTGGGCCAGCCCGACGCGGGCAGCCGCCAGCTGACCCATCTGTTCGAGGAACACTACCTTCCAGTGTGCAGTCCCGAGCTGTTGCAGTCGCGCCAGCTGCAGCGACCAGTCGACCTGCTGCAGTACCCGTTATTGCATGATCGATTGCAGCAGTGGCCGGTATGGTTCACCGAGCAGGGCATCGACTTTGCTCCGGCCGCACAGGCGATGCACTTCGACTATGCCTACCAGGCCATCGAGGCGGCGCGCCTGGGCATGGGCATTGCGCTCGCGGACCGGCTGGAGGTGAGCGATGACCTGCGCGCGGGACGGCTGGCCGCCATACTGCCGCAGGCGTTCACCATTGGTGAACCGCTGTGCCTGATTACGGACCAGACGGCGAACTTGAACGCGCGCACCCGGGTGGTGCTCGGTGTCCTGCTGGAATGGTTGCGGGTGCGCGGCGCGGATCTGCATCGTGATGCCACCCTGCTTGCCCGGGAAATGGAGCCGGTTTCCGGCGATCACCTGAAAGGGTGATAGCCACGATTTCGCGCCGGCCGCCATACTGCCAATCTTCACTCTCTATGGGCACGTGCCGGGATGATACGGGGTGTCCATTCGTTATCAGCCGGACGCCAGCGCACCCCGCGGTAACCGGGTCGACCACAGTAGATTCTGGGGCGGTTAGTGCAGTGGATCCGATAACGTCCGGGATGGCGCTGGCCGCCTGAACCTAACAATAAAGATATCAACTGGGAGTTTCGCAGTGACGGAAGCTACCGCATCCAAAAAAATCCTTGGCCGCCGCGATATGGTGCTGTTTTCGGTATCGGCGATCCTGCTGGTGGATACCCTGGCGGCCAGTGCTGCCATCGGTACCTCAAGTATTTTCTGGTGGCTCTTTCTCGGGGTGATCTTCTTTCTCCCGTTTGCATTGGTCTCGGCGGAACTGGGGTGTGCCTACCCGGAGCAGGGGGGAATTTATGCCTGGGTGCGCGATGCCTTTGGCGGACGCTGGGGCTCGCGAGTAAGCTGGAGCTACTGGGTCAACATCGCCATCTGGATGCCGGCCCTGCACATCCTGTTTGCGGGAATCGCCAAGCAGCTGTTCTTTCCCGATATGACAATCGCGGTACAGATCGGCATCGGCATTGCGCTGACCTGGATTGCTGTGGCGGCAAACATCGTCACATTGGACGTGGGCAAGTGGGTGCCAAATGTCGGTGCCGTGTTCAAGGTCATTATCTTTGCGGCCATCATCCTCGGTGGGGGTGTGTATGCCGCCGAACATGGCCTTGCCAACCCCATCAACTTTGAATCGATTCGCCCCACGTGGGGAGATAGCCTCGAATATATCCCGGCGATTATTTACGGCATGTTGGGTTTTGAGCTGGTCAGCGCGAGCAGTGAAGAAATGCGCAATCCGCGTCGCGACGTGCCCGCGTCCATCCTGATTTCCGGCCTGTTGATCATTACGCTGTATACCCTGGGGACGGCCGCGATTCTCGCCGCGATCCCGGTTGGCGACATTGACCTGGTCGAGGGTCTGGTGGATACCTTGGCGTTGTTCTTTGGCGGATTGCCACTGGGCGGGGTGATCGTCACTGCGCTGGGTCTGGCTGCACTGTATACCTTCTACTCAAATGGTGTGACCTGGGCGATCGGGGGCAACCGCGCCGCTGCCGAAGCCGCAGAGGAGGGCGAGTTGCCACGGGTGTTTGCCATTCACAGTGCCAAGCGTGGCACGCCTGTGGGTGCTGCCGTCCTGATGGGTATCTTCAGCACTGCGGTGCTGGTGCTGTATGGATTCCTGGTTGATAGCAATGAAGACCTGTTCTGGTCCCTGTTTGCCTTTAGTGGCGTGATCTTCCTGTTGCCGTATATCGGCATGTTCCTGGCGTTCCTGAAAATGCGCATCGCCGATGCTGAGCACCCGCGCCCGTTCAAAGTCCCAGGTGGTTTCGCCACCAGCCTGCTGCTGACGGTAATCTGTGTCGGTATTTTGCTGTTGAGTATCGTGTTGTTCGTCTACACCCCTGGCGAAGGCATCCAATGGCCGGTGTTTGTCGGTGCGCTGGTGACCCTGCTGCTGGGCGAGATCGCCATTCTCTGGGCCGAAAAGCACCCGCGTCGCGCGCTCCAGCCCGCAGTGAGCTGACCTGGCCGATGCCCCGTTTGTGTCGACCCGCGCCCGACTCTGTCAGGCGCGGCGCCTGTCGCACTGCGTCTGCCTGATCGCACCGGACGGGTGGCCGCTTCACCCCTTCAGGTGATACCGAAACATCATTCGGTTTTTTATAGTGAACCCAATAGTCAGAATAACGACAAATTTGGGGGATCTCATGACGCGCACCGCCGAAATCGACAAGGACAAGCTGTTGCAAGCGCTGTCGACCACACGCTTTTCACCATACTGGTTGGACAACCCGGCGCGGCCGGAGGAAGAGCCTTCCCTCTCGGGAGAACACCAGTGCGATCTGCTGATCGTGGGCGGGGGGTTTACCGGTCTGTGGGCCGCCGTGCAGGCGAAGGAAGCTGAGCCGGCGCGCAATGTGATCCTGATTGAGGCCAACAGCATTGCGATTGGTGCATCGGGAAGACCCGCAGCGATCCTCTCTACCTCTGTTATGCATGGCCTCGCGAACGCCCAGCGGCTGTACCCCGAGGATATGGACGAGCTCGAACGTCTCGGTAAGGAAAACCTCGATCAATTTCGCGAAACCATCGAGCGTTATGTGATTGATTGCGATCTCGAGTGGGGCGGTGAGTTGACCGTTGCCGTTGGTGACGAAGGTATTCCGGATATCGAAAAGGAATATGCACTCTACCGCCAATATGGCCACGACGCGCACCTGCTGAACAAAGACGAAGTGTATGCGGAGATCAAGTCGCCAATCTTCGATGGCGGTCTCTGGTCGAAACAGCGCAGCGGTACCGTCCATCCCGCAAAGCTCGCCTGGGGCCTAAAACGGGTCGCACAGCAACTGGGGGTGGCGATCTATGAAAACACGCCCATGCTGAAAAACCGCAAGGTGCGCGATGCGGTCCAGGTGACGACTCCGGACGGCAAGGTAACGGCGACTCGGGTATTACTGGCCACCAACGCATTTGCGGCAGGCCATCGCAAAATTCGCCAGCGCGTGGCTGCCATCCGCGATCGTATCGTCGTGACCGAACCGCTCACCCAAGCTCAGATGGAGGCCGTGGGCTGGCACAACCGGCAGGGCATTTACGATACCCGTACGCAGCTCAACTACATGCGCCTCACTGCGGATAATCGCATCCTGTTTGGTGGACGTCTGGCGTACTTCTTTGGCAACGATACCGATCCGGCAGATGACAAGCAGGCAGCGCCCTACTTGCGCCTGATCGAGAATTTCTACCGTACCTTCCCCATGCTCGCGGATATTACTTTCAGCCATGCCTGGAGCGGACCGATCGCACTGACCACCCGGATGGCGGTGCACTACCAGCGCTACCATGGCGGGCGCATGGTCTACGCGGGCGGATACTCCGGGTTTGGGGTCACTGCCACCCGCTTTGGGGCGCGCGTAGGCCTGGCGATTCTGGACCAGCGTGATACCCCCGAAAGCCGGTTGCTATTTGCCCAAACCAAGCCCGCTTATATCCCGCCCGAGCCGTTTCGCTGGATCGGTGCCCAGATCACTATGTATGCCCTGGATACCCTCGATGAAAAGGGTGGTTGGCGTGTGCCCTGGGTTCGCATGGTGGAGAAAATGGGTTTCCCGATTACCCAGAAATAGCCATTCCGGTTTAATCGTTTCACATGCTGCGCGGCAGGGTCAGCGGGTTTCACCCAGCCCGCGCAGCGGATCTTCACCACTGTGCGGGTTTTGTCGCAGTGCGCTGATAAACAGGTAGAACAGTTCCGACTGCGAAGATACGTCGAGCTTCGCGTAGATATGTTTGCGGTGGGTCTTGATGGTATCCACGCTGGCGCCGAGGCGCTCAGCGATGGATTTGATCGAGTGGCCGTGCATGCTCATGTGCAACACTTCGCACTCCCGATTGGTGAGCACCGAGCTGCCAAACTTCTCCAGTGCGTCGTCCAGCTTCTCGCCAAAAGATGCGGCAGGCGCCTCATTCTCATCAAGCCAGCGATTCAAAACGGCCCGCACCACCGGGAAGACTTCGGTCAACTGCGCGACTTCGCTTTCGGAAAACCTGCCGCCGCGCATGGTTTCCGCGCGGCCAATTGACAGGCTGGCAACGGTGCCATTTCCGCCCTGAACCAGGAAACAGGCTTCGTCACCGAGGTTGGCGCCGCGATAGTAGACCCGAAAATATTCGGTCTCCTCGAATGCATCCGGTGCGACCTGGCGCAGCGTGAAAAGTCCTTCTGCTTCGTTGTGAACAGCGATACGAAAAAACGGATCCAGCAGGTAGGCGCCGGCCACATACTTCCCGACCTGCGTATCCGCCGTTTCATTGGCCAGCAAGCGGTGGTGACAAACCAGCGGCTGGGCGTTGCGCGGATAGAGGATCGCCATGCTGCTGTTGCCATTCACCAGCAGCTCAGTCGCGCGTAACAATTCCCTCACCGCGTCATCCGCCGATCGGCTTTCGAGCATACCGGCAACGGCTTGATGCCATTGGCTGGAAATTTCTGGAGACATACAGCGGGGCGTCCTCTACGCGGAGCGTTATCCGATGGTAACAAACTCGCCGCGCATCGACGAAATTAGCGGCTGGATCAGGGCTGTTCTTCCCCGGCCAGATACTGGTTCTTCAGGTTCACATAATTCTTCGCGGAGTATTCGAAAAACGCTTTTTCCTTGTCGGACAGCGGGCGGGATTGCTTGCAGGGTGCGCCCACATACAGGTAGCCGCTTTCCAGCTTTTTGCCGGGCGGCACCAGGGCGCCCGCCGCCAGTACCACGTCGTCCGCGATTTCGGCGCCGTCCAGCACAATGGCGCCAATTCCGATCAGCACGCGGCTGCCAATGGTGCAGCCGTGCAGACAGGCTTTGTGGCCAATCGTGACGTCATCCCCAATCGTCAGTGGCCAACCGTCCGCGTTGAATGGTCCGGCATGGGTAATATGCAGCACCGCGCCATCCTGCACGCTGGTGCGCGCGCCGATTCGAACCCGGTGCATGTCGCCGCGTACCACGGCCATGGGCCACACCGAACTGTCGTCACCCAGAACCACATCGCCGATCACGCAGGATTGGGGGTCGATGTATACGCTGCTACCGAGTTGGGGATTGGCGGTGCCTTCTTCTGTGGAATGGGGTCTCAATGGGGACATGGTGTGCCTCTGCGGAACTGCTGATGAACGCTGTACACTGCGCGCAATACTGGGGGTGGCCGACGGCAATTCCGGTATCAACCGCCGACCGCTGTATAATCGTTCTTCTATCATACTCGCATCATCGCGGAGCAACCGAGTTTTCCATGTCCAATCCCCTGTCAGAATTTTCCCTGCTGCCCCCTTTTGACCGTTTACAGCCAGATCAGGTCGCGCCGTCGATCGATGAGGCAATCGCGAATTGCAACACGATACTGCAAGCGGGGCTGCAGGCACCGGGTTGGGATACCACGATTGCGCCGTTAGAAGAGGCGCAGGACCAGCTGAGCAAGCGCTTTTCCCCGGTGAGTCATCTCAACAGCGTGCTCAGCGGAGATTGGCGGGCGCCCTATGAAGAGGCGCTGGCAAAAGTGACGGCTTACTGGACCGAGCTGGGACAGAATCAGGCACTGCACGCGGTTTATCAGCAGATCGCCGCGTCGCCGGACTTCGCCCAATGGCCCCAGGCCCGCCGTCAAATGATTGAACTGGGCCTGCGGGATTTTCGTCTTGGCGGTGTCGCCCTCGAAGGTGCCCAGCGGGAGCAATTTGCAGCCAACAGTCGGCGACTGTCCGAGCTATCGAGCCAATTTGCCAACAATGTGCTGGATGCCACCAATGCCTGGACCTACCACACCCAGGATGTGGAGGAGCTGGCGGGCCTGCCCGCCACGGCGCTGGCATCGGCAGAAGACGCTGCGCGGAGTCGCGAGCTCGACGGTTGGGTGATCACGCTCGAGGGGCCCAGTTACCTCGCCGTGATGACGCATGCAGATAATCGCGCGTTGCGCGAGCAGGTTTACCTTGCCTTTGTCAGCCGTGCTTCGGATATCGGGCCGCAGGCTGGCACATATGACAATTCGCGGGTCATGGAGGAAATTCTCGCGCTGCGCGCGGAGCAGGCGCACCTGCTGGGCATGACGAGCTTTGCCGAGCTGTCCGTTGCCAGCAAGATGGCGCGCAATACCGACGAGGTGCTCGAGTTCCTGCGAGACCTTGCTGCACGAGCCCGTCCCGCAGCCCGGCGCGAGTTTGAAGCGCTGGCCGCCTTCGCTACAGATACCCTCTCGCTCGATGACCTGCAGCCCTGGGATATTCCCTGGGCGTCGGAAAAACTCAAGCAAAGTCGCTATGCGGTGAGCCAGGAAGAGCTGCGACCCTATTTTCCGTATCCGAAAGTGGTGCAGGGCCTGTTTGCGGTTGTCGAACGTCTGTACGGCATCACTGTGGAAGAGGATCCCTCCGTGGCCGTCTGGCACCCGGACGTGCAATTTTTCTGGCTGAAGCGCGAGGGAGAGCGATTTGCGGGTTTCTATCTGGATCCGTTCGCGCGGGAGCGCAAACGCGGTGGGGCGTGGATGGATACGGTCAGTACCCGGCGCCATACCCCCGATGGTCTGCAATTACCCATTGCCTACCTGGTGTGTAATTTCAGCCCAGCGACCGGAGATACACCCTCGCTGCTGACGCACTACGAAGTCACGACTTTGTTCCATGAATTTGGCCACGGCCTGCATCATATGCTCACTCGGGTCGATGTGGCGGCGGTTTCTGGCATCAATGGCGTAGCCTGGGATGCGGTAGAGTTGCCCAGCCAGTTTTTGGAAAACTGGTGCTGGGAGCCAGAGGCGATAGCGCTGATCTCCGGCCACTATAAAACCGGAGAGGCGCTACCCGGTGTCTTACTGGAGAAAATGCTCGCCGCGCGCAATTTCCAGTCCGCCATGTTTACGGTGCGCCAGCTGGAATTCGCGCTGTTTGATTTTGAGCTGCATAGTCTCGGCAAGGGCGTGAATGCTGCGGATATCCAGTATGTGCTCGACAAGGTGCGCAGTCAGGTTGCTGTAGTGCCCGTTGTGAAAGAAAATCGTTTTCAGAATAGCTTCAGCCATATTTTTGCCGGCGGCTACGCCGCGGGTTATTACAGCTATAAATGGGCAGAAGTATTGTCTGCGGATGCATTCTCGCTGTTTGAAGAGCAGGGCGTATTTGATCGGGAGACCGGTGAACGGTTTTTGCATAGTGTGTTGGAGCAGGGAGGCAGTCGCGATGCCCTCGACTTGTTTGTCGAGTTTCGCGGACGCCCGCCCGAAATCGATGCGCTGTTGCGTCATTCAGGTATTGAAGGATAGCGAGTGGTTAGCGTTATGAGTGATGCAAAGCAAAAGCCTGTGAAAAAACGTTTTATCGCCGGAGCGGTTTGTCCGCGTTGTGGGGAGATGGACCGGATCGTGAATTATCACGAAGACGGCAAAAACTTTAGAGAGTGCGTGTCCTGTGGCTTCAAGGATGAAATCCGATTGCAAGGTGCGCAACGAGAGCTCGATACACGTGTCAATCAGACCGAAGAACAGCAAGTAGAAGAAACCCCGGTGAAAATTCTTCAGCCGGGCAAAAAATAATAATGGTACGAAGTCGCGGTAGTAGGCAGTGAATAAAAAGAGTATTTCTCTCGGGGCGGGCGGCGCCGCCGTCGTTATCGCTCTGGTCGTCGGGTTCCTGATGCATGAGCGCTGGCAGCAAGCACGTCAGCTGGAGCGCGAGGAAGCGGCCAGCCTGCTGGCCAGCTGTGTGAACCAGGGATTGCTGTCGCTGTTTCGTTTGCAGGCCAATGACTGGCGTGCGCAGCCGACGTTTTACGATGCGGAAGCTGCGCGTTATCAAAAAGAGATCGACGGCTTGCTGGAAGAGCGTCACGGCCGGTTTGCACAGGCGTTGCCGCAGCCGATGGTGGAGGCTACCGCCGTGTGCCGGAATCTGACCGCACAGAGTGCGGAGAACCACCATGAGATTTTTGCGGCGCTGGCCAACTTCCTGCAGCAAGCGCCGCGACCTCACCAGTTGCAGGAGGACGGTACCCTGCAAATCTATCTGCAGCATTGGCAGGTTGTACGTGATGTGGTCGAACCGGCGCGCTCTTACCTGAGCCTTTTGCGGGAGCAGATCGGTACGGAGCTCGCATTGTCCGGGTTGAGCGCGGAAAGTCGTGCGCTGGCGACAGCCGCGATTAACAGCGAAGTACTCGATTACTATCGGCGCGGCAGGTTTTCTGCGCAGCAGGCCGAAACCTTTTTGATTCGCCAGAAAGCCTATTATGAGTTGCTCGCCAATAACCCTGAAGGTTATCGCGTGCGAGGGGGAACTCTACTGTTTACCAGCGCGCAGCTGCACCGGAAAGTTGAGGGGTTAGCGAATGCCGTGATGCAGGACAGCACCGCCTTTGAACAGAGCTGGCATCAGCTCGTGAGCTACCAGCAGGCCCGTTAGTTCGTCATCGATGGGTTGGCAGGGTTCGACCGGTTTTTTGCGGACATGGCATCAGCGGAAAAATAGCGAGCGGGTACCGCGGATTCCCGCCCAAAGTTCCCATCCTGATTGTTATCTGGTGATGGCCTGGTGCGCCAGGGCATTGCGTTAGTGCACCGGGTCGGGAGTGGCGTTTACTTCCACCGAGCCGAGCGAAAAATCCATCTCGTCGGCCAGGTCGGGCCACTCTCCAATCGTGGTATATAGCCTCTGTCGACACAGTATCAACGCGACGATATCGTCACTATCGAGTGCCAGCCCGGCAAACTCCTCGCCAAGCTGGGCACATTGACGGTCAATCTGGATGCGTGTCGATTCTTCCAGCATCTCGCCAATGATCAGGTTCGCTGTGAGTGGGTCCATTGGCAGTAACGGACGGCTGCAACGGGGATACAGCCGATCATTGACTTCCTCCATCGCGCGATGGGCGCGATAAGCTTCCTGTAGCAATTGTTGTAAGTTGGGCTCTGAGTCGCCATGCCCCGTCAGGTGTTGCAGATGCTGTCCGCGCATCTGGGCCAGGGGCGTAAAACTGATGCATGCCGATTCGAACAGCCGCTCAAGCAATTGCATCCAGGGTGGCACGAGCCGGATATAGCGGATAGCGAAGCAGGTCAGGTGCAGGGCGCCGTCGCCGGCGGGTACGCGAATGCTGTGGTGCAGAGTGGGTGCCAGCTCGCGCAGGTTGAGACAAAAATGGCCTTCCTGCCTCTCGCGCGTCACTGCCAAATCAATGACCTTCTGCATTATCCGGTATTGGTTATACATCGGCTTGCACAGCTTCTCTCACTTCTGATGACGATTTTGAACGGCTCACGGGGTTCAATGATCGCTATATAACCCCAACGCTTGCTGAACGGATTAAAACGCTGGCTGAGGTAGCTAATAGTTATATAGCAACAAAGCGGCAATGCTGCCTGATAAGAATTGTTATTTTTGCAATTCGTCAGCAAAGATCAGCCGGAGGTGGGGGTTGCGCGGGCTTCGATCCATGAATTGGTGTGGGAGTAGTAACGATAGACCAGCAATAGCCCTACAGATCGTGCGCTAATCCACAATAACAGGCTAAACCAAACGCCATGATTCCCCCAATCGCGGGTGAACCACCAAGTGGGAAAAAATACGCACAGCGTGGCGATGAGCATCGTATCCCGCATGGCCCGACTGCGCCCCGCGCCGATGAATACTCCATCCAGCAAATAGCACCACACTGCGATGAGCGGTAGCGCCACCAGCCAGGGGTAAACCTGGATAGCGGCTTCCTGCACCGTCACAAGGTCAGAAAACAGCGGCAAAATCTGGTCCCGGCCGAGCGCCAGTACGACGGTCAGCGCCGTTGCACTTGCCAGGGCCCAGATAGTGGCGGCGCGCACCGTGCTGTGAAAATGGCTCCTCGAGCGTTCGGCAATGGACCGGCCTACGAGTGACTCACAGGCATGGGCAAAACCATCCAGCGCATAGGAAGTCATCATCAACAGCTGTAGCAAGATGGCATTGGCAGCGAGCACCGCATCCCCCTGTGCGGCGCCTTGCGCGGTGAAAAAGGTCAGCGTCGCCAGCAGCAGGCAGGTTCGGACAAACAGATCCCGGTTGATTCGTAACAACTCGAGCCAGGGCGCTGCCGCGCGCCAGGGGCGGAATTCCGGTTTGCGCAGGCCGTCACCGAGGCGTTGCAAAATCTTGCCATCGGTACGTTGCAGCAGCCAGATACCCAGTGCAAACGCCGTTATGTCGGCACAAACAGTCGCCATGGCCGCGCCACGAGCACCGAGACCCATTCCGAGGATGAACAGCAGATCGAGCACGATATTGAGGAGATTGGCGGCGACCAGGATGTACAGCGGCGCCTTGCTGTCCTGGCGACCGATAAAAAACCCGAGCAGGGCAAAGTTCGCCAGCGCCAGGGGCGCACTGAGTAGCCGGATCTGCAGGTAGTCCTGCGCTTTTGGGGTGGCCTCCGCACTCGCGTTCATCCAGCCGACGATTGTCGGTAGCAGCGGGCTGGCGATCAGCAGCAGGGCGACCCCCAGGGCGAATCCCAGCCCCAGTGCGCGCAGCAGCCACTCGGTACAAAGATTGAGATCATCCCCACTGCGGGCCACCAGGCCAGTGGTGCCCATACGCAGGAAGCCGAACGCCCACAGCAGCATCGACATGACACTCGCACCAATCGCCACGCCCGACAGGTAAACCGGCGATGGCAGGTGTCCGAGAATCGCCGTATCGACCGCACCCAGTAACGGCACTGAAATGTTACTGACGATCATTGGCCAGGCGAGTTGCCACACGCGAAGATGGGCGGGATTGGCTTGTGACTGCTTCTGAGACATAAGACTTAAGTAGGCGGATTCATTGACATTATCGCGCCGATATGTTCCTGTTGGAGTCGTGCGACAAGCGATGATAAACAGCTCGCACGAACAAAAAAGAAGTTGCAACGAATTTTTAGAGAAGTAACACGCAGGTTGTTGGTTGTACCTCCCGGACGACGACATCTGAAGTAACTAATCTTTGCGAAAAGAATAACAAGTTGCACTGTTGCAGTATTGCGAAGCCTGCGCGTCAGGAATTCGCTCAGTGTATGTAGTCTTGTATTACTACAGTATGTCCACATAAATTGTGTGGAATTGTCTCTCTGCCGGGGGTGGGGGGATAGTTTCGGTCATCCGTGACAGCCAATGGCTGATGATAAAAATGTGGTTGTTCACCAGTTTGGTGGGCTCCGCAATACACGGAGATCTGTAGGCGATGTTGAAAGGCTTCAAACGGCTGTTCGCCTTACTGGCCACTTCACTGCCCACTGCTGCCGTTCTGGCACAGGAAGAGGCGGGTGTTGAGCGCTGGGGGGTCAATATGACCCAGGGGGTGACAGAGGTTTCGCGGACTACCTACGATCTGCACATGCTGATCTTCTGGATCTGTGTGGCGATCGGTGTGGTGGTGTTCGGGGTCATGTTTTACAGCATGTGGCGGCACCGCAAGAGCAAGGGCTACAAGGCGGCGCAGTTCCATGAGAGCACCGCGGTCGAGCTGGTCTGGACCATTATCCCCACCATCATTCTGATCCTGATGGCGATCCCCGCCACCAAGACCCTCTACGATATCTACGATACCGAAGAAGCCGATATCGATATCATGGTGACCGGCTACCAGTGGAAGTGGAAGTACGACTACCTCGGTACCGATGTCCAGTTCTTCTCCAATCTCGCCACACCGCTTGCCGAGATCAACAATGATCTTCCCAAGGGCGACAACTACCTGCTCGAAGTCGACGAGCCCGTAGTTGTGCCGATCAACAAGAAGATCCGCTTCCTCTTCACTGCCAATGATGTGATCCACGCGTGGTGGGTACCGGATCTCGCGGTCAAAAAAGACGCGATCCCGGGCTTCATCAATGATTCCTGGACCCGTATCGAAGAGCCGGGTATTTACCGTGGCCAGTGCGCCGAACTGTGTGGCAAGGACCATGGCTTTATGCCGATTGTGGTCAAGGCTGTGCCCCAGGCGGAATACGAGACCTGGCTGGCCGAGCGCGCCGAGGCTGCCGCACGTGTACGTGAGCTGACCAACAAGACGTTCAGCTTCGATGAGCTCTTTGCCCAGGGCGAGAAAGTCTACGGGCAATACTGCGCCGCCTGTCACCAGCCGAATGGCCAGGGCGTACCGCCCACCTTCCCGGCCATTGCCGGCTCTGCGATCGCGACGGGACCGCTGACCGGGCATCTGGGCATCGTGGTAAACGGTTCAGAAACCAACCCGGCGATGCAGGCGTTTGGCCCGCAATTGTCCGAGGCGGACCTGGCTGCGGTAATTACCTACCAGCGCAGTGCCTTCGGCAATGATATGGGCGATACCGTGCAGCCCATCGACATCCTGAATTTCAAGAATAACCAGCAGTAAGCGCCGCGAGGAGTAAGAGAATGGCACACGGTCCAAAACCCGGATTCTCCCGGTGGCTGTATACCACCAACCACAAAGACATCGGCAGCATGTACCTATGGTTCAGCTTTGCCATGTTCCTGCTGGGCGGCTGCATGGCGCTGGTGATTCGCGCTGAATTGTTTGAGCCCGGTCTGCAAATTGTCGACCCAGAATTCTTTAACCAGATGACCACCATGCATGGTCTGATCATGGTCTTCGGGGCCGTGATGCCGGCATTTGTCGGCCTTGCCAACTGGATGATCCCGATGATGATCGGCGCTCCGGACATGGCGTTGCCACGCATGAACAACTGGAGCTTCTGGATCCTGCCCTTCGCCTTCGCGATGCTGGCCTCCACCCTGTTTATGGAGGGCGGTGCGCCGAACTTTGGCTGGACCTTCTACGCTCCGCTGTCCACCGAGTATGCGCCCCCGAGCGTGACCTTCTTTATCTTCTCGGTGCACATCATGGGTGCGTCTTCCATCATGGGCGCCATCAATATCATTGCCACCATCCTGAATATGCGTGCCCCGGGTATGACCCTGATGAAGATGCCGCTGTTCGTGTGGACCTGGCTGATCACCGCCTACCTGCTGATTGCCGTAATGCCGGTACTGGCGGGTGTTGTGACCATGATGCTGATGGATATCCACTTCGGTACCAGCTTCTTCAGTGCCGCTGGTGGTGGTGACCCGGTACTGTTCCAGCATGTGTTCTGGTTCTTCGGGCACCCCGAGGTGTACATCATGATTTTGCCGGCATTCGGCATCGTGTCTGCAATCATCCCGACCTTCGCACGCAAACCGCTGTTCGGTTATAGCTCGATGGTGTATGCGACCGCATCGATTGCCTTCCTGAGCTTCATCGTGTGGGCGCACCACATGTTTACCGTGGGTATGCCCATCGCCGGTGAACTCTTCTTCATGTATGCGACGATGCTGATTGCGGTACCGACCGGGGTGAAGGTATTTAACTGGGTCACCACGATGTTCCGGGGCTCAATGACCTTCGAAACCCCGATGCTGTTTTCCATCGCATTCGTGATTTTGTTCACCATTGGTGGCTTCTCCGGCTTGATGCTGGCAATCGCCCCGGCGGACTTCCAGTACCACGATACCTACTTTGTGGTAGCCCACTTCCACTATGTGCTGGTGCCTGGGGCGATCTTCTCGATTACCGCAGGTGTGTACTACTGGTTACCCAAGTGGACCGGCAATATGTACAACGAGACCATGGGTAAAGTGCATTTCTGGCTCGCCTTTATCGGCCTGAATGTGACTTTCTTCCCGATGCATTTTGTTGGTCTCGCCGGCATGCCCCGACGGATTCCGGATTATGCGCTGCAGTTTGCCGACTTTAACCAGATCGCCAGTGTCGGTGCCTTCCTGTTCGGCGCCGCGCAGATTGTGTTCCTGTTCAACGTGGTGCGTTGTGTGCAGGGTGGCAAGAAGGCGTCTGATGAAGTTTGGGAAAATCCCGAAGGTCTGGAGTGGACCGTTGCTTCGCCTGCGCCTTACCACACCTTCAGCACGCCTCCGGCGGTTCGTTGAGGAGTACGCTTAGATGGGCCTGAATGAAAACGCAAAGCTCACCGCAAAGCTGCTGGCGCTTGCCGCCAGCATGCTGGTGTTTGCGATTTTCATCATGCCGCCCCTGTACGATGCGTTTTGTGAAATCACCGGACTGAATGGCAAGACCGGTGGACGCTATGAGGCGGTGCCCGCCGCGGTGGTTTCGGATCGACTGGTCACGGTACAGTTTGTGGCAAACAACAACGAGACCATGCCGTGGCGCTTTGGTCCGCAAGTCGTTTCCATGCAAGTGCATCCCGGCGAAGTGATCGATACGGTATTTCTTGCCGAGAATCCCACCGATCGTTTCATGATAGGGCAGGCCATTCCGAGTCTCGTACCCTTCAAGGCCGCCAACTATTTTCACAAGACCGAATGTTTCTGCTTCAACCAGCAGGAGCTGGCTGCGGGAGAAAGCGCGGAGTTACCGCTGCGCTTTATTGTCGATCCTGATCTACCCGCGACTGTCACAACAATTACGCTTTCCTACACGCTGTTCGATGTCACGGAAAGAATGACGAACATTACGAATAACAAAGATACCGACTCCGAGCGAGAGGGATAAACGATATGTCCAGTGAAAGCACTTACTACGTGCCCGAGCAGTCCAAGCTGCCGATATTAGCGACCATCGGCCTTTTCCTTGTGGCCTTTGGTGCGGCCAACTGGATTAACGGCGGAAGCTCCTACATTTTCTTTGCCGGCGCTTTCGCAATGGCGGCAGTACTCTGGTTCTGGTTTGCCGCGGTTATTCGCGAAAATATGGCCGGACTGAACAGCGATCAGCTCAAGCGCTCTTATGTCTGGGGAATGGGCTGGTTTATCTTCTCCGAAGTCATGTTCTTTGCCGCTTTTTTTGGAGCGTTGTACTACATCCGCACCTTCTCGCTGCCCTGGCTGGGTGGTGAAGGCGAGCGCGGCGTGTCCAACATGCTGTGGGAAGGTTTTGAAAATACCTGGCCGCTGATGGTCACCCCCGATGCCGCTGTCCATGGCGATGCAGCCAAGGTCGTCGGCCCGGATGACATTATTGACCCGTGGCACCTGCCGCTCTTCAACACCATCATTCTTTTGCTCTCCAGCGTGACCGTACACATTGCCCACGTTTATCTGAAAAAGAACAACCGCAAAGGGTTCAATATTTGGCTGGGCGCAACCGTTTTACTGGGTATTGCCTTCCTGATCCTGCAGGTAGAGGAATACTACGTAGCCTATACCCAGCTGGGGCTCACACTGGAATCCGGAATTTACGGTACAACCTTCTTTATGCTCACCGGCTTCCACGGTGCGCATGTGACGCTGGGTACGATCATGCTGCTGATCATGCTGTTACGCTCCGTGATCGCACAGCACTTCAAGCCCGATGACCATTTTGGTTTTGAAGCATCGAGCTGGTACTGGCACTTTGTCGATGTCGTGTGGGTGGGACTGTTTATCTTTGTGTATGTGCTGGGGTCCTGATGACCCGCAGCTAAAGGGAGAGGGCGCAGTGTTTACTGCGCCCCCACTGCCAAGTTACAGACTTCGTTAAAGATCAGTAACGATTGGCCCAGGGCGCCGTGTTGTGCAGGATGCCGCTGTCAAAGCCATACCAGATGGCCAGCAGTAAAAAAGCGGCAAGAGAAACGCGGATGCCGAGGGCATAAAGGGTACGCTTGGATTCTGGTGCGCCCATATCGCGTAACAGGAAAAAGATTGCACTGGTAAGGCTGGCCAGTACCGCGAGAAACAGCAAAACAATAATTATTTTCAGCCACATTTGTAATTCGCCATTTGATGTAGGCGCCTGCTAGCAGGCGAAAATCGGCATGACAACACATACCCGAACGGCGCAACCAGGTTCTCCTCAACAGGAGCCGGTGCAAACCAGAGCAGCCAGTGTAGCACTGATCACCAACTGGCCGTTGACCTTGTTCTGCGTCTTGCTTCTGCCAGTTCTGATTTCTCTCGGCTTCTGGCAAAAGTCCCGTGGGCTCGATAAGGAAATCCTGCTTGCCCAGATTGACCGCCAACTGTCTGCCCAGCCTGTTTCGCCCGCTGAACTGGACCAAATCACCGCGTTTACCCCGGTGCGTCTGCAGGGGCGCTACACGAGTGAATTTTTCTTCCTCGACAATCGTACTCGCGAGGGCCGGGTCGGGTATGAAGTATTGCAGGTATTTGCGTCTGCCGGAGAACGTTGGCTGGTCAACCGCGGATGGATTGCCGCGGGACCAAGTCGCGCGGAGTTGCCCACCGTCGAATGGCCCGATCAACCCATAACGATTACCGCTTTTACGGTCCCCGTGATTGAGGCGCCGGCAACGCCGATGATCGCCAGCGGCAGCCGACAGCAACAACTGTCACAGTCACTGCAGCGCGCACTTACGATTCGCGATCCCCAATGGGGGCTTCGCCTGAGCGCCGATTCTCCCAGCGCGCTCTACACCGATTGGCAGTTTTATAACAGTCCACCCGATCGCCATTACGCCTATTCCGTACAGTGGTTCGCCATGGCCGGTGCACTGGTGGTATTGTGGATCATCGCGGCCACCTCATTGCCGCGCCACCCACTCGTGACGCGAAGACGACAACTACAACAAAAAGAGAGAGGTGCCTCGTCGTGAGTCCTTCCGAAAATGAATCGACACCAACCACAGGGCGCAGCCGCATGCAGGCGTTTTCCGTGGTCGCCTCAGTGGTGCTCCCCATTCTCGCCGCCTATACGGTCTACTACACCGGTATTGGAATGCCGGACGGTACGGCCAACCAGGGGGACTTGTTACAACCACCCCAAAACATCACCCAGTTGCCGATGCTGGAGGAAGGCGAGGGCCAGTTGCAATGGCAGCGCGAAGAGGCCAAGTGGCGATTCTTGATCGTTGCAGATGATGCCTGCTCGATGGACTGCGAGCAGATGCTGTATACCAGTCGCCAGGTGCACGTGCGTCTCGGTGATAAGGCGACGCGGGTGGAACGCATGCTGGTCAGCTCCGCGCCACTGTCTGAATCTCGCCGGGCGGAGTTGGAAAAGCTGCATCCGCGGCTGCGATTTATGACGCTTGCCCCGGACGCGCTGTCGACGTTGCTGGAAAATACCAGCCACCAGCAATTGCCACTTCCGGGCGGTTTACTTGTGGACCAGCAAGGTTTCGCCATGATGGTGTACAACAACGACCACAGCGGCAATCAGATGCTGAAAGACATCAAGCGACTTTTGAAATATTCCTACGAGCAGTAACCAGGATACGTAATGAGAAATTACCTCGACGACGATACCAACCCGCGCAATGACTGGCGTAAGCGCGTCGCGATTGGCGGCACGCTGCTGGCCGTGGTGGTCGTTGTCCTTGGCGCATTTACCCGACTGGCCGATGCCGGGCTTGGGTGCCCGGATTGGCCCGGTTGCTATGGCCATCTGTTATGGCCCGATGAGACCCATGAAATCGAAGCGGCGAATCGTGCCTACCCCGACGCGCCGGTAGAGCTGGATAAAACCTGGCCGGAAATGGTTCACCGGTATTTCGCCGGGACCCTGATGTTGTTGATTTTGGGGCTTACCGTTATGGCGTGGCGCCGACGCGGTCAGCGCGGCTTTGTCCAGACCCATGTATTGCTCGCCCTGGTGATTGTGCAGGCTTTGTTTGGCATGTGGACGGTCACCCTGAAGTTGTGGCCGCAGGTTGTCACGTTGCACCTGCTCGGTGGCATGGCGACCCTGTCGATGCTCTGGCTGCTAGTGGAGCGATTACGCTACCGAAAACGACTCGTGCCGGTGCATGAATTCCGTGCCCTGCAGAAATTACGCCCACTGGCTGTGGTGGCGACGGTCGCCGTCGCGCTGCAGATTGCCCTGGGTGGGTGGACCAGTTCCAACTATGCGGCACTGGCTTGCGCAGACTTCCCCACTTGTCATGGAGAGTGGTGGCCGGCGATGGATTTCCGCGAGGGCTTCAATATCGCCCAGCAAATCGGGCCGAACTATCTGGGCGGTGCATTGGAAAGCGATGCCCGGACCGCAATTCATATGACACACAGGATCGGCGCCATCGTGGTCAGTATTCTGGTGCTGTGGGTCGCGATACTGGCCTGGCGAGCGGGTTCACGCCGCTGGGCGGTGGGTTTGTCTCTGGCATTGCTGCTGCAGGTCTGCCTCGGCATTGCCAACGTGGTGATGTCGCTGCCACTGCCCATTGCCGTCGCGCATAACGCGGGTGCCGCCTTCCTGTTGCTCGGATTACTGACATTCTGTTATCGAATACGCACCGTGCAGCCGCGTATGAGCTCAACCTACAACGAATAAAAAGCTGTAAAGCAGAGGTGAGAAAATGACCACACAAAGTATCGCGACGGAACGCCCCGATTGGCGCGACTACTACGAACTGACCAAGCCGCGGGTGGTCATGTTGATGATTCTCACCTCGGTCATCGGTATGTTACTTGCCGTGCCGGGCATGGTGCCGCTGGATATCCTGGTGCTCGGTAATCTGGGTATTGCGCTCTGCGCCGGCAGCGCCGCCGCGGTGAATCATCTGGTGGACCGCCATATCGATATCAAGATGGCTCGGACCCACAATCGGCCGGTTGCCAAAGGCCGGGTGGAGCCGCAGAAAGCCCTGGTGTTCGCGCTGGTGCTGGGTTGCGCGGGCATGGCAATCTTGCTGGTGTACGTCAACGCGTTGACTGCCTGGCTAACGCTCGGGTCGCTATTGGGATATGCGGTGGTTTACACCATGTTCCTCAAACGGGCCACGCCACAGAATATTGTGATTGGCGGTATTGCCGGTGCGGCACCGCCGTTGCTCGGCTGGATCGCCGTTACCGGTGAAATCCACGGTCATGCGCTTTTGCTGGTGTTGATCATTTTTGCCTGGACGCCGCCGCACTTCTGGGCGCTCGCCGTGCATCGCCGGGACGATTACGCCAAGGCGGACATTCCGATGCTGCCGGTGACGCACGGTGTGGGATACACCAAGCTGCACATTTTGCTGTATACCCTGATCCTGATCGCGGTGACACTGTTGCCGTTCGCGACTGCAATGCTCGGCTGGCTCTACTTGCTGGGCGCGGTTGTGCTCGGCCTGGGCTTCCTGTACTGGGCAATAGAAATGTTGCGGGATAAAAATCCCAATGCGGGAATGGAAACCTTTAAATATTCCATCGTTTATCTGATGGCCCTGTTCAGCATTATGCTGCTGGATCACTACCTGATAGAGGTGTAATTGTGAATGAGGTTTTGACGTCTCAACACCGCGCGGATCGTGACCCGGCGCAACAACGCGGGATTATGGTCACCGTCGTGGTACTGGTGCTGTTTATGCTGGCGGTGCTCGCGGGATTCCTGAATAAGCTGAGCAAGCCCCGCGTACTCACGGCCAGTGAGCTACATGCAAACGGAGCCGTAGAGCTGGAGCGTCCCAGAATGCTCAGCGAGTTCACCCTGCTATCTGACGACAACCAGCCATTCACCCAGGCGGCGCTGGAAGGTCAGTGGACATTGATGTTTTTTGGCTTTACCCACTGCCCCGATATTTGTCCAACCACCATGGGGCTGTTGAATCAATTTTACCAGACACTGGATGAGGAAACGCGGAGCGATACGAGTGTGGTACTGATTTCGGTCGATCCGCGGCGGGATACCACCGACAAGCTGGCCCCGTATGTGGATTATTTCAACAAGCAATTCAGTGGTGTCACCGGTGAATTTCTCGATATAAAAAGATTTGCCAACCAGCTCAATGTTCCGTTCAACAAGGTTCCGCTGGAGAATGGAGACTACACGGTGGATCACGGCTCGCAGGTGGTATTGATCAATCCACGCGGGCACTACCATGCATTCTTCAAGGCCCCACTGGATCCCGCCAAGCTCAAGCTCACCTATCGCTCCATACGCGCAACCTACAATGGTTGAGCGTTAGTGTATTGACCGGGTTCAGCTGGGCTTGCTGCGCAGCTGAACCAGCAAGAAAACCATCGCTGCCGCGAGTACGATCGATGGTCCGGCAGGGGTGTTCCACAAGACGGATGCCAGCAGGCCCAGCACCACGGCGGCACTGCCGATCAGCGCGGCGCCCAATGCCATTTGCTCCGGGGTGCGCGACAGACGCCGTGCGGCAGCGGCCGGGATAATCAACAGTGCGGTAATCAGCAATACGCCCACCACTTTCATCGCGATCGCAATCAGCAAGGCCAGCATCAACATGAGGGTCAGCCGGACCCTCTCGACGGGAACCCCCTCGGCCGCAGCCAACTCTTCATTGAGCGTAAACTCCAACAAGTGCTCCCACTGCATAAAGAGCAGCACTGCGATGATCGCTACAGCGGCCAGCATCAGCCCGATATCCTCGAGGCTCACTGCGAGCAGGTCGCCGAGCAACAGCGACAGCAGGTCCACATTGATACCAAACACACTGACGGTCACAATGCCGAGGGCCAGCATCGAATGCGACAGGATACCGAGCAGCGTATCCACTGAAAGGCGCTGGTTGCGTTGCAGATAGACCAGCAGGAAAGCCAGTACACAGCTGGTAAAGCCCACTGCCAGCGTCGGCTGCACGTGCAGCAGGAAACCGAGCGTCACACCCAGCAGAGCGGAATGCGCGAGCGTATCGCCGAAATAGGCCATGCGCCGCCACACCGCAAAACAGCCGAGCGGCCCACTCACGATGGCAACCAACAAGCCGGCTGCCAGTGCCATCCACAGGAACGGGCTCGCCAGGATCTGGCTCAGGGCTTCCATTTAATCGTCCCCCCGCCCGTGGTCATGCCGACACTGGTTGCCAACGATATGGCCACTAAAGTCGTGCTCGTGATTGTGGTGATGGGTATACGGTGCAAGCTTGTCACCAAATAAAGCCAGGTAGGCGGGGTCCTTGCTGACCTGGTCCGGATGGCCGCTACAACAGACATGCTGATTGATGCACAACACCTTGTCGGTTGCGGCCATGACCAGGTGCAGATCGTGGGAAACCAGCAACACGCCACAACCGAGCTGATCTCGCAGGGCGGCAATCAGTTGGTAAACCTCGGCCTGGCCACGCAGGTCGACGCCCTGGGTGGGTTCATCGAGCACCATCAATTGCGGCTTGCGTGCAGCTGCCCGGGCAAGCAAGACCCGTTGCATCTCTCCGCCAGACAGTGCGGCCAAATCGGCGTCCGCCAGTTGCGCGGCGCCCACCATCTGCAGGGCTTCATCGGCTGCGGTGCGGTCAACATCGGTATTGCCCAGCTGCAGGAAGCGAGACACCGACATGGGCATGGAGGCGTCAACATGCATCCGTTGGGGCATGTAGGCGAGCCTGAGCTTGGCAGCATGTTCGACACTGCCGCTGGTCGGGCGGCGCAACCGCAGCAGCAGCCTTAATAGGGAAGTCTTGCCGGCACCATTGGGGCCAATGATGGTGACAATTTCACCGGGCACCAGCGCCAGGGAAATGCCGCTCAGGATTTGTCTGCCGTTGGCGACCAGGCTCAGGTCGTCGGCTTTGATCAGGGGGGGCGGCTGGCTCAGGGTGGGATCTCCAAAGGTCGGCGGCGAGACGGGCGCAATTGATCGCCAAGCGTGTGATCCATCTGTTTCCATTCATGGGTTTGGCCGGCTGGATGCTATTATATCGCACTTTAACTCCTGACCTGTGACCCAGATGTCCCCTCTGCAGTACCTCAAGAAACGATTGACTGTCTTCCTGCTCGTCACCGCGGCTTGCCTCGCAGCCTGCGGCGAGGCGCCGCAGCGCGGCGAGCCGACGATCGTCGTGAGTGTGCGTCCGCTCGCCCTGATCGCGCAGGAGGTGGTTGCCGGGGCGCCGCAACCCTGGTCGATACATGTGCTGGCAGAAAATACTGATCCGCATCGGTATGCCCCGGGGATGGCTGATCGTTCTGCCATCGAACAGTCTGCGCTGGTCGTGTGGCTCGGCCCGCAGATGGAGAGCGTACTGGCCCGACAACTGGCGCAGGTGCCGGCGCAGCGGCAGCTCACCCTGTTAGAAGACGGCGAATTTGAGTTCAGCGCTGCGCGCGCGGACGATGGACATATCTGGTTGCGCCCCGTGAATGCGGCGCGAGCGGCCGGACAACTGGCTGAGCGACTGGCACAACTGGATCCCGCCGAGGCGGACGGCTACCGCAAGCGGGCCGCGGAATTCTCCCGTAGTATGGCGGGGCTGCAGGCTCAGGTGCAGCGCCAGTTGCAGCCATTTCGCGAGGTGCCGATTGTGGTTGGTCACGATGCGTTCGGACATTTGCTTGGCCCCGCAGGCCTGCAGACCCAGGCGCTCGGTGGCGCCCATGCCGGGCACGGCGCACGGGCGATGCTGGAATTACAGCAAGCTGATGGTGGCTGTCTGTTTGGCGAATGGCCAGAGAATGACCGCGACCGCCAGACCGCGGAACATCTCGGACTGCGCTATGCAGGGCTCGACCTGATGGGCGCCGGGCTCGCGGCCGATGCCACTTACCCGGATCTGATCGAGCGTCTGCTTGCCCAGGTACAGTCCTGCCTCGCTGAGAATGTCACGCAGGCCGAGTAACCGTCCTGCGTCGGGGCGAGTCAGGTTGCCTCGTCACTTTCCCGCAATTTCTCAACGCGAACGCGTTCCTGCTCCTGCTGTTGTCGCAGTAACTCGAGCTGACGTCGCTGGCGCTCCTCGAGCAGCTTTTTTTGTTCGCGGCGGCTTTCCTGCAGGAGTTTTTGCAGTGGATCCACTGTTTCCGGCTCCGCATTGGGCTGTTCCTCCTGCTCTTCCAGGTCCGCCAGTACCATTGGTGGTGGGTTCACCACCGACGCGGCGAACACAGGAAAAGTGAAACAAGTGGATGAGAGGAGCAGAGCGGACAAAATTACACGTGTCATGGTAAATCCCTCGTTGACCGATTGCGCTTGCCGTCCCGGATAATGGCCGGGCGGCTATTGCACTGCGCCGTCGTTGCCGGCGAGTAACGACTCGTGGACGATTTGGTGAATATCCTGCGTCGTTCCAATGAAAGCCTAGAGGTTGGGACTGGCTCCGAAGCGTGACTGCGATGACTGCCAATAAACGGCGGTCGGGACGAGCGAAAAAAGACGATCGCGGTTATCCTGTCGACCGAAATTAAATAACCCTGAAATTCTTCACTTCCGGAAGTTATGAGTAACAGTCAATCCAGTGCCGCCCCACTGATCCTGGTCGATGGATCTTCTTATCTCTACCGCGCTTTCCACGCGCTGCCGCCCCTGGAGACCAGCAAGGGCCAGCCCACCGGAGCGGTACGCGGCGTGATCAGTATGCTGAGGCGTCACCTCAAAGATCATCCGGACAGCACCGTCGCTGTCGTATTCGATGCCAAGGGCAAGACGTTCCGCGACGAACTGTTTGCCGATTACAAATCCCACCGCCCGCCGATGCCGGACGACCTGCGCGCGCAGATTCAGCCGATCCACGACGTAATCGATGCCATGGGCTTGCCGCGCATCGTCATTGACGGGGTAGAGGCGGACGACGTCATTGGCACGCTGGCCATCCAGGCGCAGGAACAGGGGTTACCGGTGATTATCTCGACCGGTGACAAAGACATGGCGCAACTGGTGGGCCCGGGGGTCACCCTGGTCAATACCATGTCCAACACGGAGCTGGACACCGACGGCGTCAAGGAGAAGTTCGGCGTAGGCCCCGAGCTGATCATCGACTTCCTGGCGTTGATGGGCGACAAGGCGGATAACATTCCCGGCGTGCCCGGGGTGGGTGAAAAAACTGCCCTGGCGCTGCTTCAGGGATTGGGCAGCCTGAAGGATATTTATGCCGATCTGGAAGCGATTGCGCCGCTCGGTTTTCGGGGCAGCAAGACGCTGGCCAAGAAAATGGAAGCGCATCGCGAGGCGGCGGACCTGTCCTACCTGTTGGCCACCATCAAGACCGATGTGGAAATGCCCTACGCGCCGGCAGAATTGCACAATGCGGAGCCGGACAAATCCCGCCTGGCCGAACTGTTTGGTGAACTCGAGTTCCGCGGCTGGCTGGAAGAGCTGGATGGGGGCGAAGAGGCGGCGGAAGCCATGGCCGAGGCCGTCGAGCGCAATTACCAGGTGGTCACCGATCCCGCGGAGTTTGCGGCCTGGCTGGCGCGCCTGAAAGAGGCCGAGATCTTCGCGTTTGATACCGAGACCACCAGCCTCAACTATATGCAGGCCAAGCTGGTTGGCGTGAGTTTTGCGGTGGAGCCCGGCGAAGCCGCCTACGTGCCGATGGCGCACGACTATATGGGTGCGCCGGCGCAGTTACCCTTTGACGACGTGCTCGCGGCGCTGAAGCCGCTGCTGGAGGATCCGGCGCAGAAAAAAGTGGGGCAGAACCTTAAGTACGACAGCCACATTCTTGCCAACTATGGCATCGAGCTGGCCGGCGTGGCCCGCGATACCATGCTCGAGTCCTATGTGCTCGACAGCACCGGCAGCCGCCACGATATGGATAGCCTGGCGCTGAAATACCTCAACGAAAATACGGTGCATTTCGAGGATATTGCCGGTAAAGGTGCCAAACAGCTGACCTTCAACCAGATCGAACTCGACAAGGCGGGCCCTTACGCGGCGGAGGATGCGGACATCACCCTGCGCCTGCACCATGAGCTGAGCGGCCGCCTGTCCGCGGAGCCGACCCTCGAAAAAGTACTCGATACCATCGAAATGCCGCTGATGCCCATCCTCGCGCGTATCGAGCGCAATGGCGCCTATATTGATGCGGCCATGCTGGCTGCACAGAGCGCCGAACTCGAAAAGAAGATGCGCGAGACCGAGCAAAAGGCGTTTGCCGAAGCCGGCGAGGAGTTCAATCTCGGGTCCACCAAACAGCTGGGTGCCATCCTGTTCGAGAAGCTGCAGATCCCGGTGATCAAGAAAACCCCCAAGGGTGCCCCCTCGACCGCCGAACCGGTACTGCAGGAGCTGGCCCTGAGCCACGCGTTGCCGGCGCTGATTATGGAATACCGCGGCCTGGCCAAGCTGAAGAACACGTACACCGACAAACTGCCGCAGATGATCGACCCCGCCACCGGGCGGGTGCACACCTCCTACCATCAGGCGGTCACAGCCACCGGGCGACTGTCATCCAGTGACCCGAACCTGCAGAACATTCCCATTCGCAGCGAAGAGGGCCGCCGTATCCGCCAGGCATTCGTCGCAGACCCGCGCATCAATGGTGGCAGCGTGATCATGGCGGCGGACTACTCGCAGATCGAGCTGCGCATCATGGCGCACCTGTCCGGCGACAAGGGGCTGGTCGATGCCTTTGCCCAGGGCGCTGATATCCACCGCGCCACCGCCGCGGAGGTGTTCGAGGTCCCGCTGGACGAGGTCAGCGATGAGCAACGCCGCCGCGCCAAGGCCATCAACTTCGGCCTGATCTATGGTATGTCGGCCTTCGGCCTGGCACGTCAGCTGGATATCCCGCGGGCGGATGCGCAGCAATATATTGATCGATACTTCGAGCGCTATCCGGGTGTGCTGGCCTATATGGACAACACCCGCAAGCACGCTGCCGACAAGGGTTATGTGGAGACCCTGTTCGGGCGCCGCCTCTACCTGCCGCAGATCAATGCCCGCAATGGCGCCCTGCGACAGGCCGCGGAGCGCACCGCGATCAACGCGCCGATGCAGGGCACCGCTGCCGATATCATCAAGATGGCAATGATCCGCGTGGATGAATGGCTGCGAGAGCAGCAGCTGCAGACCCGCCTGATCATGCAGGTCCACGATGAACTGGTGCTGGAAGTCCCCGGCGATGAGCTGGAGCAGGTCAGGGAGGGCTTGACCCGGCTGATGGAAGACGCCGCCCAGCTGGACGTGCCGCTGATCGTTGATGTTGGTGTGGGAGCCAGTTGGGACGAGGCGCACTGACCCGTGCCGGCAACCCCGGAGGCCCCGTAAATCGGGGCCCGGCAATATCTGGCCAATAAAAATTCATTTTTTTTGCCCATTTGGGGAACTGTGCTGCCAACCCCCCCTCTAACTAAGCAAGATCGTTGGATTGCGTCATCATCCCCCAAAAGGAAGTCAGATGTTGCTCACCCCGGTACTCCCCCAAGACCGGGGTTTTTTTTGTCCGCGATTTCGCCCCTCCCGCCCGGATAAGGGCCGGATGCTCGCCCGCTGAGCCTTGCCCTGAATACCCCTGCGCCTCTGCTAGTCTGCTTCTATTACTGCAGCGGATAGACCACCGTGACCATCCCCTTCAAAGACCGCCGCGCAGCCGGACAGGCACTGGCTCGTGAGCTTTCCGAGACGATCGAGCGCGATGATACGGAAACGATTGTGCTCGCGCTGCCCCGCGGCGGTGTGCCGGTCGCACAGGAGGTTGCCAACGCGCTCGGAGTGCCCCTCGACCTCCTGTTGGTGCGTAAGCTGGGGGTCCCGGGATACAAGGAACTGGCCATGGGTGCCATTACCGCGCGCGCGCGAATTCTCAATGAAGATGTGCTGCGGCGATACGCGGTGACCGATGAGGATCTCGCGGCGGAAACCGCTGCGGAACGCGCTGAACTGGATCGCCGCGCGCTGCGTTATCGTGGTGACAAGCCCTGGCCCGATTTGCATGGACGCCGGGTGATACTGGTGGATGACGGCATCGCCACCGGCGCCACGATGGAAGCTGCCGCCCGCGCCGTGCGCGCCGAAGCGCCCGCCGAGCTGATCGTCGCAGTACCCGTGGCACCACCCGATGTCGTTGCCCGGTTCACGCCACTGGCCGATCGCTTTGTGTGCCTGGAACTCCCCACCGAATTCTGGGCCATTGGCGCCTGGTACCAGCGCTTTGACCAGTTGTCCGATGAAGAAGTACTCGACGCGCTGGGCGGTGATCCTGCCGCGAACCGGCCGGATGGTGAGGCGAACTAGATGTCGCTGTTGGGCAAAGGCCAGCGGCCCTTGATGGTTTTCAGCCTCGATTCGGGCAGTCATTTTGCACGGACCGTCGCCACACATCTGGGGGTGACGCCCGCTGCGCATGAGGAGCGGCGGTTTGCCGATGGTGAATACCGGTTGCGGCCCATGAGCACGGTGGCGGGTGCGGATGTGTACATCGTCCAGTCGGTCTTCTCTGATGCCGACCGACAACAGGGTGGCGAGGAGGTCGACGCGCTTCTGCTGCGCCTGCTGTTTTTTATCCACAGCCTCAAGGATGCGGGCGCAGACCGGGTGACCCTGGTCTGCGCCCTTTCTCGCCTATGGGCGCAAGGACCGCCGCACCAAGGCCCATGATGCACTGCCGTTACGCTACCTGGCCGCACACCTTGAGCTGGCCGGACTCGACTGTGCAGTAACACTCGAAGCGCACAATCAGGCGGCGTTCGAAAACGTCTTTCGGTGTCGCACTGTCCATTTGCCGGCACACGCACTGTTCGCCGCGCATTGGATCTCGCGTCAGGGCAATACAACACAGCCGCTGGTGGTTGGCTCGCCCGATATCGGCGGGATCAAGCGTGCAGAGGCACTGCGTGCCCTCCTGTCGGCAAAGCTCGGTGTGCCATTGGGTAAGGTCTTTATCGAGAAGTATCGCGATGACGAAACCCTGCATGGTGGGGCTGTCATCGGTGATGTCAGCGGCGCTCAAGTGATACTGGTCGATGACCTGATCGCTGGTGGCGGCACCATGACCCGCGCCGTGCGCCAGCTGCGGGATGCCGGCGCCGCAAGGGTCCATCTGATGGCCAGCCACGGGCAGTTTTGCGGTGATGCATTGTCCAAAGTGGCCGCGCTGCCGGTGGATAGTGTTGTCGTGACGAACTCTCTGCCACAAGCGGATGCTCATAGTCTGATGGTGCTGGATTGCGCGCCGCTCGTGGCCCAGTTGATACGCGCCCTCTATCGCCACGAAGACCTGACACCCTTGATGCGTTGAGGTGCCTCCAGTGGGTCGCAAGACCAATTGCGCGCCAGTTCCTCAGGATTGCGGCATCGACGGGAAAAAATTTACCGTTGTTTGGAACCTTCCTGAGTTGCCCGTGACTAAATAAGCAGTTGGTTCCTCTCATCATTAGATTTGGCTGAATTCCTACCCCACCCCCGGATAGTGTTCCCACTCCGGGGTTTTTTTTGCCTTTTTATGACGTGGTTCTCGCCTTTGCGGTTCGGTGGGAATAACTTCTGGAAAACCCCGTAGTCATTAATACAATGGTGCGCAAACGTTAGAGGTGGGTCTAAACGCCACGTTGGGAATCCACCCGAGCGACCTTATCGTAGAGAGGTAAGGAAGCGGCATTGTTGATGCTGCTGTAAGAACCCAAAGGCGTGTCCTCCCCCTGGACGCGTCTTGTTAAGTGCCCATCCCCAAGGGCACTGCCCCCCTGAGCCGGCAGTCCCCCATCTGCCGGCTTTTTTTTATCTGAATTTCCCTGTTGCGCCCCGCAGCCCCTGATGGCGCGTTGTACTGGTCGTCCCTGACGCCGGCAACATAGACGCCCAATTCATCCTCACACCCTTGCCAATTGCGAATGATTCGCATTAACTTTAAGGGCGTCGATCGTGAGCGCGCCGATCAAAAGCCGCCGCGAGCAAAAAGGAGTACCCGGTGAAAGCAACTTTTCTATGCCCCAACCATCGGCAGTGGCTGTTGGCCAATACCGAACGTGCCGAACGGATGATGCTCAGCTGGCTCGACCAGGGCCGCCTGCATTTTGCTGCCGGACAACGGCAGGCGGCACGGTGCTATGGGGGATGTGCCTATGAGCTCGCCGATCACTTGCTGGAGGTGCAGTGGCCGGACCCCGCGGTGGCAGTCAGGCGCTTCAGTCAATGTGCCAGCCTGTTGCTGGCGACGGCCTGCGATACGGCGGAACGAGCGCGGTGTCAGCAGTTGATTACCGCCACACGAAATCGCCTGCGGCGTCAGTGGCAATGCCTGGAGAGGGAGGACAGCGATGCGCCGATACGGCACTGAAGCCCAGTTCCATACGCTATCAGCAAGGCGCTGTCGGCGACAGCCTCTTGCCCTGCTGATGGAACCGGACACATTGCTGCGTCTACTTGCCAGTCGACAGCTCTGTGTGGAAGAGCTGTGCGCGCTGGGCCCGGATACCAGGCAACAACTGCGACAATTGCTGCTGGAGTCTCTGGAGGTCGAGGGGGATTAACCGGTGTGCACTGCCGAGCGGGGCTAGTGCCTGGTGCCGCAAGAGAGGAGGCCGCAGTTACTCCGCGGCGTCCGCATCCTTGATTTCAAGCCACGCATTGAGCTGGCGTTCCAGCTTGTCGAGCCCCTTGCCCTTGGTAGAGGAAAACACCTGCACCGAGACGCCGCGGTCCAGGCCGAGCTCCTTGAGCTCTTTTTCCACGGCGAAGCGCGTATTATTGGCCGGGCCATTCTTCATTTTGTCTGCTTTGGTCAGCAGGATATGCACGGGCAGGCCGGACTCGACCGCCCAGCTCAGCATATGCTGGTCGAATTCCTTCAGCGGTTGGCGAATATCCATCAACAGGATCAACCCCTTCAGGCAATGGCGCTGTTCCAGGTAGAACGCCAGGTGCTTCTGCCACTCATCCTTCATGGAACGGGCGACCTTGGCATAGCCGTAGCCGGGCAGGTCCACCAGTCTCTGTTGGTCACTGACACTGAAGAAATTGATCAGCTGGGTACGCCCCGGTGTCTTGGAGGTGCGTGCCAGCTTGGTATTTTCTGTCAGGGCATTGATCGCACTCGACTTGCCGGCATTAGAGCGGCCGGCGAAGGCGACCTCGGCACCTTCGTCAGGCGGGCACTCCGCCAGGGTCGGGGCGCTGGTTAAAAATTGAACGCGACGGTAGTTCAGTTTCGCGGGAAAAGCTTCAGACATGGTAGTTCTGCCAGATTCGGTACACTCACTTGGCGTGCAAGTATATAATGCCGCCGTTTAAGCGTCGCTGGAGAGCTTTGGGGGCGGCGCTAGGGGCTGCAGTTTGCAGTAAGAAAGCTTAATGGACCGCTATTTTTTTCAGCGCGCTATGGTGGGAACACGAATGATCAGCATGTTACAGAAAACCGCTCTGGTAGCCGGCCTGGTATTGGCCGCGCCGTTCGCAATGGCGGCCGGGGACGCCGCGGCGGGCCAGGCGAAGGCCACAGCCTGTGCAGCTTGCCACGGACCGGACGGCAATAGCCCGGCACCGGCCTTCCCGAAAATTGCCGGCCTGGGCGAGAAGTACCTGCTCAAGCAGCTGAAAGATGTGAAGAGCGGTGATCGTGAAATCATCGAGATGACTGGCCAGTTGGATAACTTCAACGAGCAGGACCTCGCCGACATCGCTGCGTTCTATGCTTCCCAGGCCATGCAGCTGTCCGGTTCGCAGCCGATGTCCGTCAAGCTGAACAGCGGCGAAAGCGTTGATGCGCTGCTGCTGGGCCGTGATATCTACCGCGCGGGTAACAGCGAAAGCAATGTGCCGGCCTGTATGGGTTGCCACTCCCCGACTGGATTGGGTAATGCCCCGGCCGGTTATCCGCGTCTGTCCGGTCAGTATGCCGACTATATCGAGAAGCAGCTGAAGGCGTTCCGCGCTGGTGATCGCACCAACGACGGCGAAACCCGTGTCATGCGCAGCGTCGCCAAGCAGCTCTCCGACGCCGAGATCAAAGCTGTCGCGGACTATATTGCCGGTCTGAACTGATCCGACACCCGGCGACTGCCGGGACAGTCCCTGCAAAAGGCCGGCTCTGCCGGCCTTTTTACTGTCTGGCATCCGGGGTTTCTGACTGAGGAACCTTTCTCCCTGTGGACAAGTCTATGGACTTATCCAGAGCTTCCTTAAATAATCGGCCTGGAATACGAATTGCGTATCCGGCGCCACGCCGCCGGACATAACAACGGAGAATCTCATGAGAGCTGTAGTCACCAAATTCGCCATGGCGCTGACCATGCTGTTCAGCCTTGCCGCCTGTGCGCAGGAGCCCGGCCAGTTCAAGGCGGGCCAGCATTACCAGGTGCTGCCCCAGGCGGTACCGCAAAAGAATGCTGACAAAATTGTGGTGACTGAGCTGTTCTGGTACGGCTGTGGCCACTGCTATCACTTCGAGCCGAAACTGGATAAGTGGAAGAAGGGCGTGGCGACCGACGTGGCCCTGACCAAGATTCCGGCTATCTGGCAGCCGGTCATGGAGATCCATGCACGCATGTATTACGTCGCCGATGCGATGGGTGTTCTCGACCAGATGCACGCACCGATCTTCAATGCGATCAATAACCAGCGCAAAATGTTTGCCACCAAAGATGGCCGCGAATGGAAAACCGATCTCGCTGCCATTGAGGAACTGTTCAACAAGAACGGTACCGATGGCGCCAAGGCGGCCAAGCTGATGAACTCGTTCGCCATCAACAGCAAAGTGAAGCAGGGCATGGCCAACCAGCGTGCCTACAAGCTGTCCGGAACCCCGGAAATGGTAGTGGCTGGCAAGTATCGCGTATCGACTTCGCTGCCCGGCTTCAAGGGGAAAACCAATGGCCAGGACATGATGCTGGACGTTGTTGACTACCTCGTAGAGAAAGAGCGCACTGGCGGCTGATCTGTCCGCAGCGTTGCTGAAAACCCCGCCCTGGCGGGGTTTTTTTATGCTCGAAGGTATCCTGGCGCATCTGTGATATCCGCGTGCTGGGCAATGGATTGCTCTCGCCCTATAACTGTTGCCCGCCGTCCGCTGTCAATGCATCGGGTGGCACAGGGATCCATGGGTAGTCTGTGTTTCAAGTGGCGCGCCGACAATCCGTTGCCCTGCGCCCGTCCACGGTCAGGCATCCTCGCCCCATCCGTCTCGCCGGTGTCCGCTGGCGGGCGATTGAATATTTTTGACGTTTCGTCTGCCAGTGTGCGTTTTTGCGTCTAGCCTTGAATGAGAAGGGACGTGAAAAAGCGCGCACAAGCTCTTTTTCACGCCGATTCTTCCCCATCGCAGGAGGGATCGGCCAGGAAAACCGGCGTCACCGCAGTGTCGCCATCCTGTGGTCAGCAGCAGTAGAGAAGCGCATGAAGTATTTGCGTCCAATATTCGCCCCCCTCTCATTCCAACTTGCTTCCCGTCGGGTTTTGGCGGCTTTCTTCCAGGCCCACCTCGCCATTGTTCTGATTTTCCTGCTGGTGCCACTGGCACTGGCCGATGACCAAAAACGCGGTTGGTCGGGTGACTGGCTGGTTGTGGGCGAGGGAGATGAACAGCTGGTGTGGCAGCTAAATTCCGACGGCTCCGGCTATGCGTACGGATTCCTTCCAAGTGGTCACCTTTCCCATGGCTTTGCCATCAATTGGTCGGTACAGGGCAATCGGGTGCGTATCCGCACCGGGGCCTCGGTGCGCTGTAATGGCGGTGTCGTCGCTGTCGCCTTTACCGGGTGGAGCCCGGTCACCTTAAACTTCGCAATACTGGATGGTCGTCATTGGCGCCAGCATGGCGGCGGTCTTCTGGCTTTCCAGCGTCGACTGGACAGCTGGGAAACCCCCCGCGCTGGAGCTGAATGCCCCCGCTTGTCAGGCTAATCGCCTGCGCTGGAGCACGTCAGTGAAATTACCAATGACCTGCGGCCACGTCGGTGGCCGCGTTCCCCGACAATCAGGGCTCACACGGATAGGAAGCAGTTCTCAGGACGAGGCGCAGTGCACTGGGAGCGATAGCGTGAGGCAGCAGCGGATTGTTCACACACTGCTTGTATGCGCCGGCATTGCTGGCGGCGGCCTCATTGCCGCAGCGCAGGCCCAGGACACCGATGCTGGATCAGAGCCGCAGCAACCTTCACAGGAGGCCGGGGCTTCCAACCAGGGCTGGCACACCGAATCCCGTCTCGACCCTCAGCAATGGGTGGGTTCCTGGCTTATCTCCCGTGATGGCGACGCCCATCATGTCTGGAGCCTCAATGCCGATGGCAGCGGCAGATCCTATGCGTTTTCAAAAAACGGTGAGGAGATGCGGTTTGCCTATGGCTACGACATCCGCTGGTATTTCGATCCCTACACGCAGATGGCCAATATCAAAACGGAACGACGCATCGTGTGTCGCGGCGGGAGGGTATACCCCTACTTCCTGACGCTGAAATCCTACGAGAGTGATTACGCGGTGCGCGGCCGGTTTGCCTGGCAAACCACCTGGACGGAAGCCAATATCGGCGAGAATCGGCTGCACAAGTCTCTCGTTGTATTTGTCGCACCGCTCTCTGGGTGGCACAACCCGGAAAAAGATGCGCCGTGTCCCGAGTTCCCAAGTATCGCGCTGGAGCAGGATCTCGATCGCACCCTGGATCGCTGGCAGGAACAGGCGCGACGCGAGGAAAGTGAAGCCCTGCGCGCGGAAAATGAAAAAGACCTGGACACCACGCCAGCCCCGGACGAGCCCGAGTTCGAAGGGGAAGAATTCTCAGACACACCCGCGCGGACAAGAACCGGCGCGAAAAAATCGACAACGAAACGAAAAAGGTAACGGCAACGCTATGAATGCAGAAATCCGTTTGCAGCAGATACTCCGCGACCTGAACCCAAAACTTCATGACGGCGATTGCGTGTATTGCACGCTGCCGTCGGTGCAACTTTCCGTGCTCGCGCCGTATTGTCGCTGCCTGGTGCGCGAAGGCGATGATTACGCGGCCATACTGCCGCGAGACCTCGCAGAGCGCGCCGGACTGGAAGTGGCAGATCCTGTGCGGGAAATTTCCCTGCGTGCTCGCGCCAATGGTGATGGTGGCGGACTACTGGCACTGGTATCCGAGGAGTTTCTCGCACGGGGGATCGCCGCTGATTTCCTGTCGACGCCAGAGGGGCAGCACATTTTTGTCGCCGAAGAGCTGGCTCAGCGGGCCATGCAGGTCCTGCGCGGGTTGGGAAATCGGGCACAGTATCTCTAAGGATCCTGAACCCTCAAGGTTGCCCGAGCGACCATGCGCGTCGACTATCCATTGCCGAGGCCTCATGGCGAAATTCGCCAGCTGATGCCCGATGTGTTCTATCTGCCTGGCACGGTGCAGATTGCCCCGGCAGCGACGGTCAATCGCAATATGGTGATCATCCGGGAGGGGGATGACCTTACCCTGGTAAACCCGATCCGTTTGCGCGCGCAGCAGGAAGAAAAATTGCAGGACCTTGGCAACATACGCCATGCTGTTCGGCTCGGTTTTTGTCACGGGTCCGATGACCTCTATTATCGTGATCGTTTTCAGCTGACATTCTGGTGTCAGCGCCATTCCGCGATTTATCCCCTGCCGGGTGGCGATGCCGAAATTCGCGAGAACGGTGCCTGCCCACTTCACGAAGGCAAATTCGTCGAATTCAGCCACGGTCGATTCCCGGAGGCGGTGCTCTGGTTGCCGCGCTGCGGTGGCCTGCTGCTCACCTGTGATGCGCTGCAGTACTGGATGAGTTGGTGCGGCTGCAGTTGGTGTGGCAAGAATCTGCTGCGGCTGCAGGGCTTCCGACGAGGGATGCAGGTTGCCCCGAGTTGGTGCCGACAGATGTGTGCCGAGACCGTCGACGGCGAGACCATGCTGTATGAGGATTTTCAGCGCGTGCTGGCGCTCCCCTTCCTTCACTTGATGGCAGCTCACGGCGACTTCTGCCCGGATAGCGCGCATGAGCAGGTGGAGCGTGCGGTGGCCCAGCGTTTTCAGCGGCACCGCCACTGATTTGATATCGTAGTCCCCGATAGTCACGCAGCACCAACTGCCGTATAAAAAATAATGGCGCGAATGTGCCGAAAAAAAACGGGAAGCCTTCCTTTGTCTGATCTACCGATACCCCTGCGTTTGCTGGCTGTGCTGGCGTGGCTTGCGGTCGCCTGGCTGTTATCCCAGGCTGCCGGTGAGGGAAGTGAGCAATTTGGATTGTTCGTATTGCTGGCTGCCGCCGGACTCTGGATGAGTGAAATCATCCCGCTGCCGGTGACCGCCTTACTGGTGCCGCTCGTTGCCTATATCAGTGGACTGATGCCAGCGCGCGAGGCGTTGGCCCCGTTCTCCAGTACGATAATTTTTCTGTTTATGGGGGGCTTTGCCCTCGCTGCCGTGTTGCAGGCCCATGGAATCGATCGCCGCCTGGCGGCATCGGTGTTGCGTATGGGGCGGGGTCGCCTGTGGCCAACGCTGATCGGATTCCTCGCGGTGGTGTGTTTCCTGTCCATGTGGATGAGTAACACGGCGACGACGGCGATGATGTTACCGATCGCGCTGTCACTGGTGGATGAACAGCATCCACGCACGCGGATCTTGCTATTACTGGGGACCGCCTACGCTGCCAATATTGGTGGAATCGCGACGATGATCGGCAGCCCGCCCAATGCCATCGCCGCGCGGGCACTGGATCTGGAGTTTGCCGACTGGCTGCGCGTTGGGCTGCCGACGACGTTGGCAATGTTTCCGCTGGTGCTGGGCTGTTTGTGGCTGGTGCTGCGGCCGGATCGAGAAACCGCTGAGGTACGCCCGCCCCTCGATCATTCGCTGTCATGGACGCCCGGCGCGATTGGCGCGGTCGCGCTGTTTTTGCTGGCTGTGTTTGGCTGGACTTTCTCTTCCCCCCTGAGTCAATGGTTGGGTGTCGGCCGCGGCTTCGATGCGATGGTCGGGCTGGCAATTACTGCGCTTGCTCCGCTGTGTGGCCTGATTCGCTGGCCTGCACTGCAGGAGAAAATCAATTGGGGCATTCTGCTGATGTTTGGTGGCGGACTCTGCCTGTCCGCGGTGCTGCAACAAACCGGTGCTTCGGTATGGCTGGCGCAAAGCATGCTGGGTGGGCTGGGCGGCGCGCCCGACTGGCTGCTGTTGATGGCCTGTATCGCCCTGATGATTTTCCTCACGGAGCTGGCATCGAATACAGGCAGTGCCGCCATACTGGTGCCGGTCTTCCTCGCGCTCGGTCAGGAGTTCAGTCCGCATATGGCTTACGCCATGGTGCTGGGGGTGGGTATCGCGGCAACCTGTGCATTTATGCTGCCGGTGGCAACCCCACCCAACGCCCTGGTTTATGGCAGTGGCGAGGTGCCGCAGCGGACAATGATCCGTGCAGGATTGATGCTGAACATCCTTGCAATACCCACTGTTTGGTTCATGGTAAGCTGGCTTGCCTGATCAGCAGGGGGCAATCCTCCTGAAACTTATTTGGGCATCTCCTGATTTTAAAAACGCGCGATAAGCGCCAAGGCAGCAATGAAATCCCTGTTTTCAAAGAAAAATACCATGGCGATCGTATGCCTGGTCCTGCTTGGCCTGGCCGCCTGTACAGTGCAGCCAACTGCGAAAGTCCCCGCGGTCGATACCGCGAACATTCGTACGCACCTGGAATATCTTGCCGGAGATGAGTTCGCCGGCCGCGAAACCGGAAGCGAGACCTACCGTCGCGCGGCCAACTATGTCGCGGATCAGTTTGCGATGCTGGGTTTGCAGCCCGCGCCCGGCATGAATGGCTATTTACAGGAAGTCCCTTTTCGCAATGCGAGCTGGGACGATACGCTACCTTCGCTGGTATTGCAGGGGCCTGCCGGCGATATCCACTTCTCTTTTGGAGAGGACTTTATCAGTCGCCCGCCGACGGCGGCAGTCAATCAGGAAGTGTCGGCTCCGCTGGTGTTTGCCGGGTTCGGCGTAGAAGCGCCGGAATTTGGCATCGATGATTATGCCGGCCTCGATGTGCGCGACAAGATTGTGGTGGTGCTCGGTGGGCGCCCCTCGCGCTTGCCCAGCGAGGAGGGTGCCTATTACGGATCCGGACGCACCAAGGGCGCAACCGCAAGACGTCACGGAGCGATCGGGATAATCTCCCTCAATACCCCCGAGCGGGAAAAGGTTTCCCCATTCGAGCGTCTTCGCTCCGGACGCATGGACGCAAGCTTTGACTGGCTGGCCCCGGAC
This sequence comes from Microbulbifer sp. ABF4_148, assembly GCF_056158985.1. Taxonomy (NCBI): domain Bacteria; kingdom Pseudomonadati; phylum Pseudomonadota; class Gammaproteobacteria; order Cellvibrionales; family Microbulbiferaceae; genus Microbulbifer; species Microbulbifer sp. ABF4_148. The sequence continues at coordinate 521,149 of NZ_JBSWUI010000001.1, read as the reverse complement.
GGACATCCCGGCAATGCCATTCGCGGATTGCGCGGCTCGGCCTACCTCGACATTCCCGCCGCACGCCAATTGTTTATCGGCGCCGAACGCAGTCTGGAAACCATTTTTACCGAAATTTCCAATGGCCTCGTGCCGCAGGGGTTTGCGTTGCCATACCGGGCGATGATGCGGCGCGCGGCAACCCACCGTAGCGTCGACAGCCCGAATGTCGTCGCGATGATACCCGGCAGTGATCCGCGTTTGCGCGATGAGTTTGTCATACTGAGCGCGCACCTGGATCATATTGGTACAGACACTGAGGGGCGTATTCGCAATGGTGCCCAGGACAATGCGGCCGGTGTGGCTATGTTGCTGGAAACGGCGCGACTGGTAAAAGCCAGTGGTAAAGCACCGCGGCGCTCACTGCTGTTTGTTGCTGTGACCGGTGAGGAAGAGGGCTTGCTCGGCTCCGATTATTTTGCCCAGTACCCGCCGATTCCGGCCAGTGCGATGGTCGCCAATATCAATCTTGATATGCCCATGTTGCTCTACCCCTTTCGCGACATTATCGCCTTCGGGGCCGAACACTCCTCGCTGGGGCCAACGGTACGACGGGCGGCGGCCCGTGTCGGGCTGCGTTTGAGTCCCGACCCAATGCCGGAAGCCGCGATTTTTGTGCGCAGCGACCACTACAGTTTTGTCCGCCAGGGTGTTCCCGCGGTCTTCCTGATTACCGGCCGCGATTCTGCTGATCCGGATGTTGACGGAACAGCCATGCAACAGCAGTTTTTTGCCGAGCGCTACCACCAGCATACTGACGAGGCGGATGCGCAGATTAATTATGTGGCTGCCGAGCAGTTTGCCGCGGTGAATTACGTCATCCTGCGGGAGGTGGCCGATAGCAAGCGACGTCCGCGTTGGGTGCAGGGTGATTTCTTCGGTGAGTTGTTTGCGAGCAAACGGTGATAGACTGCACGGGCTGTGTTTGTGTTGTTACGTCAGCATGGCCGCGCGGTTATTAAATCTGCGCTACTGTGAGTGACGTGACGAAAGGCCTCCATTGGAGGCCTTTTTTATGTCTGTCGGCAGAGTTCGAGCCAGCGCTCGATACCGGCACTGCGATATTTTTGCCGGTGCAGGGTGAAATAAAATTCACGGCGAAAATCCCGCTGGGGTACCGGCAGCTCTACCAGCGAGCCGCGTTTCAGCGCGTCCGCCAGGGATACCCGGGACAGGCAGCTGATCCCCAACCCGGCCTCTACCGCGCGCTTGATCGCTTCGGTATGTTGTAGCTCCAGCAATATCTGCAGTTGGGGCATCAGGCCAGCCAGTGCACGCTCGAAGGACTGCCGCGTTCCCGAGCCCGGTTCGCGTAGTATCCAGGTCGCGTCACACAGGTCCTTGTCCGACAGTTTCTTGCGCCCTGCCAGTGGGTGATCCGGTGCGCAGAACACGACCAGTTCATCATCGCGCCAGGGCAAAATCTCCAGGTCGGGATGATTGAGTTCGCCCTCTACCAAACCCAGATCCAGCTCGAAGTTCAGGACCCGTTCCGCAATAGCTGCGGTATTGGCCACCTCCAGTTCCACCCGTGCGTCCGGTTGTTCGGCCATATAGCGCGCCATAATGCCGGCCGCGAGGTAGTTGCCGATGGTCAGCGTGGCGCCAATTTTCAGCCGCCCAAGATCCGAATGACCGGCGAGTGATTCCTCCAGCGCCTGGGCCTGTTCCAGCAGGGCCTCCGCCTGCGGCCACAGTTGCCTGCCCAGTTCGTTCAGGCGCAGGCGTTTGCCGGTGCGCTCGAACAGTCGCAGGTCGAATTGCTGCTCGAACTCCTTGAGCGCTGCGGAAGCCGCGGACTGTGACATATTCAGGCTCGCGGCGGCACGGCTGACATTTTCGAAGTGCGCACAGGCGAGAAATACCTGCAGTTGGCGGAGCGAGTAGCGCATGAGATTCTAATAGAAGAAAAATCGATAACAGATATCGAAATATCCCATTTTACCGATAGGTTTTCCATCCCTAAAATTGCCGCATCAAACGAACAGGAATAGATCGGTTATATTGCTATGTCTAATTTGAATATCGAAAAGGTGCTGGAGGTTCATCACTGGAACGACACCCTGTTCAGTTTCAAAACCAGCCGAGACCCCTCGTTCCGCTTCGAGAACGGCCATTTCACCATGATCGGCCTGCCGCAGGACAACGGCCGCCCGTTGCTGCGCGCCTACTCGATCGCCAGTGCCAACTATGAAGATGAGCTGGAGTTCTTCAGCATCAAGGTACAGGATGGCCCGCTGACCTCTAAATTGCAGAAGATCCAACCCGGTGATGAAATCTTCGTCAGCCGCAAGCCGACGGGCACACTGGTTGCCGACCACCTGCTGCCGGGCAAGCGCCTGTGGCTGTTGTCGACCGGGACAGGCCTGGCACCCTTTATGAGCATCATCAAGGATCCGAGCGTATACGAGCGCTTTGACCAGATCATCCTGACCCATGGTGTGCGCTTCGTTTCCGAGCTGGCCTACCAGGATCACATCGAACGCGAATTGCCGGAGCATGAGTTCTTCGGTGAGATGGTGCGCGAGCAGTTGCTGTATTACCCCACCGTCACCCGCGAACCCTACCGCAACAACGGCCGTCTGACCGATCTGATGACGTCGGGCAAGCTGTTCAGCGACCTGAACGTGCCGCAGCCGAATGTAGAGGAAGACCGCTTCATGCTGTGTGGCAGCCCGGCCATGCTCAAGGACCTCACTACCATTCTCGATGGCTGGGGCTTCAGTGAAACCCGTGCGGGTGTACCGCGCGAGTATGTGATTGAGCGGGCATTCGTAGAGAAGTAATCGCTCACTTCGTAGCCTTCCCCCGGGGAAGTGCTGCGGTCTGTATTTCGCTGCACCGGGAAGAGGGACTTGCCCGGTGTTGCCGTTTTCCGTCAGGAAGATCGCGACAGGGAGCCCACGCAGGGACGTTCGCCAGTGGGTCAGGGTGCCGGAGGCACTGTGCAAGGAAGCCTGAGAAAGGAAGCGCGTCAGGGATGTTCACGCGAAGCGAAATACAGACCCCAGCACTTTTCCCGAAAGCCCGGCGGTCGCGCCAGGGCCTGCACTTGGATTTCTGTCGGCCCTGCGCTATCACTACGCATGGTTAAAATACGCCCCTCGCAGCCTTTGCCCATCTTGTCCGTCCTGCGACGTTGGAAAAGTGCCGCCAGTATGGTGCTGCTCCTGCTAATCGTTGGCGGATGTACCGGCTTACCGGAAAGGGTTGAGCCGGTCGGTAATTTTGAACTGCAGCGCTTTCTCGGCGAATGGTATGAGATTGCACGCCTTGATCACCGCTTCGAAAGGGGCTTGAGCAGGGTGACCGCCCGTTACCGCTTGAACCCGGATGGTTCGGTGCATGTCCTGAACCGCGGCTATGATGCCGCCAGTGGCCGCTGGAAAGAGGCTGAGGGTCGCGCCAGGTTTGCCCGTGGCGCCGATACCGGCCATCTGGAAGTGTCGTTCTTCGGGCCCTTTTACTCTTCCTACGTCATCTTCGAACTGGATCCGCAGTACCGCTATGCGCTGGTCAGTGGCTACAACCGCTCCTACCTGTGGATACTCGCGCGTGAACCCCGTCTGCCGGAAGAGGTGCTGAAGCGACTGGTCGCCCGTGCGGCTGAATTGGGCTTTGATACCGACCAACTGATATTCGTCGATCAGTCGCCGCTACCCTGACACCTGACGCGGATCGGCTGCTGTCAACGGCCTAGTGCGCCGTGCGGCGCTCCATCAGCCAGCTCGCGGTCAGCAGCAGTAAGAGCATGACGGCGATCCAGGCGCGCGGCAGGGCGGTTCGGTCCTGCGTCTGCACAGAGGGGCCAAGGCGAGCCATTGCCATCTGAGCGGTATCCCGTTCGCGCAGGGCCTGTTGCCACCATGGCCAAGCACTTTCCTCAAACACGTAAAAGTCCCCTGGCGTCTTGGTACCCTCAAGACGGTGCCAGCCGGCGGCGAGCGGCCATGTGGTTGCACAGGGGCGATCCGCTGCAGTCAGTAGCGACAGCGGCGCGTCCGGACGAGCCAGTTCTGCCACCTGCAGTGCCGATGCCTGTAGCAGTGCGGGCGAACACAGGGTGAGCGCGTGGCCGGTGCGCGCGAGGGGTGTGTCGGCGCGCAGCGGTGGTGCGGCCCCCTGCTGCGCGAGTTGCAGGTCGGACACCCGCTTCCACAGTGCGGCGTACTCCGGGCCGCCCCCGGCGGTGATCCAGCGGTAGCTGCGATCAAACAGCACAAAGCCGCGGGTACCGTCTTCGAGTGCTCTACCCCAGTAGAGGACATCGCCGGAGCTCGCGCGAATCTGCGCATCCGCAGCGCGTGTACTGCGAGGCTGGAAGCCCCGTGATATGAGCGGTGGCAGGTTTTGCTCAACGTCCATCTCAACTACGGATGGCTTCGCCAGGGGCGCGAGCGCCAACCCGTTTGTAGCCTGCGCCTGCAGGAAAGATTCGGGGGTATCGCGATCCACCAGCCACAGTACTGCCGGTTGCCGCGCCAGTGCCGCTTTCTGCTGCGCGTCGAGTGTTGGCCAAAGGCGGCTGTCGAGGATCACCTGGTCGAAGGGTTCTCCGGCAAGGGGATTCTCACCGGCTGCACGCCCGTCATTCAGTTTCAGCCTGCGCGCCAGACCCGGCGCAAGCTGGGTCACCACGGTTGCAGGCGTGCCGGATTGGCGCAGCCATCGCTGCAGGGCGGCGGTTTCAAACGTCGGGCCGGCTGTCCACAACAAGGTTTGTGGGGCGCTTGGCTCCAGTACCTGTACCGGCACCGGTTCGCGTCGGCGCGATGCGCCGGTGTCAATTTCCAGTTGGAAAAGCTGCGCGCCGGCCTGCGCCGGTACATGGCGGAGGGTGATGCGGTTGTCCGCCGCAGCGATCCGCGCAAGCGCGTCGCCATCCAGGTTGTGCGCGTCGACGGTATTGCCGTCCGGGCCGATCAACGTAAGGCGGGTCTCAGCTGGGAGGCTGTCCAGATTGCTCAGGGAGAGGTTGAGGGAATCCCCGAGTGTCAGCTGGCGTGGCCAGTCCACTTGCCAACTCGGATTGTCATCCGCAGACGATAGTGTCAGACGCTGGGGAGCGTGATCGATCAGCGCGCGCCGAAACATGGGCTGGTCGGCAGTGAAGGGGATCGACGCCTCCTGCGCCGCGGGCAGCCAGTGTGGTGGCTGCCAGAGCCACCAAACACATAGCCAGATGGCGAACTGCAGCATGGCCTGCAGCCCCACCCGCAAAAGCCCCGCTTGCTGCAAGCGGGCCCGACGCAGCAATGCCCACAGCGAGAGTGACACGCCGATAAGGATCAGTGCCAGCAAGCTTAACGAGATCACGGTGCGTCCCCCTGTGGGTTTGCTTCCGCCGCCGGGACATCCATCGCCGGCTTGTCGAGCAGCCACTGATGAAAAGGTCCCTGGGTCTGCTGTTGTCGCGGCAGGGTGGGGCGCGCATCAGGTTGCGGCAACAGTCGGTTGAGCACGCTGCGCAGGGCCTGACGCGCATCGACGTTATCCGGTTGCTGGCGATAGGCGAGCAGCGCCCGGTTAAACGCTACGGCATTGTCCCCGGCCGAGAACCGCGGCTGGGCGCGCAATGGCTGCAGCAGTGACTCGGGCAGTGATGCACCCTGTGCGGTGAGCGCGAGTAGCGACAGGACGCGCTCCCGGTCGGTTTCCTGACGGGTTTCCTCTACCGATTGCGCGATGGTTTCCTCGCGATCACCGGTGAGCCTGCGCTGTTCATCGAGTGGCGGGGTTTCGAATCCGACCCGCTGTAGATAAATGCGCGAGGCCTGCTGCACCTCCTTGATATAGCGCAGGGCTTCGTGCTGGTGGGGTAAGGAAGCGCGGGGTTCGATGATCGAGAGTTCGCGCCAGGACGACCACATTGCATTCAGGGCGGAGCGCAGCAGCTCTTTGGTCTGGGGGTCGAACAGGGTCGCGTGTTCACTGGTGTCATGCGAGTGTCCGGCAGATTCCACCACACCGGTCGCATCGCCAAACTGTTGGTTGGGGGCACTTTGGCCCGGTTCGTGGGCGTGGTTGTGCGAGGAATGAGTCTGATGGCCAGGTCCGTGCTGCTCGTGGCCGTCATGCTCATCGTGGCCGTCGTGGCCGTCGTGGCCGTCGTGGCCGTCGTGCTCATCGTGTTCATGCTTCGGCTCGCCAGGGGTTTCCGGCTTGGCCTCGTCATGTGCCTCCAACGCGGAGTCTTCTTCGCCGAGAAAACGACCATAGCGCATCCGCAACAAATTCTGTTCGTAGGCCAGGGTTTCTGAGCGCGCACGGAATTGGTCGGCATCGATGTTCGCCGCTTCGGCCAGTAGCGCTTCTGTATCGATAATCAGTTGTCGCTGGCTGCGGAAATACTCCGGCATCACCCGAATCGCCATCCCCTCGGCATCACTCAGGCCGAAGATCTCATCCTGGGGCCAGCGCACGATAAAGCTCGCGCTCTTGCCGGTGTTTGCCTGTGGCTGGCGATTGTCGGTGGCGATCAGTTGCCAGTACACCTCATCGCCTGGCTCAATGGCGTAGTTCTGCAGCGGTAACTGGAAACGATAGCGCCGTTGATTGTTGTCCGCTTGCTCGGCAGATAGCGGATAACGCTTGTTGCGGAAGCGCACGTTCTCCCCGGTACCGCTGGCCAGCGTTATCGACAGCTCGACCGCCGGTGCGTTGTTGCGGTCGACAAAGCCGTAATCATCGCGCACCAGCACGTCAATCGTGCCCGCGTCGCGGGACGTCGCATCCGCCAACACGGTGACCGGATCCCGTGGGAAATTAAACTCGAAGGTGGGGGCCGTATCCGGGATCACTTCCTGGTTGTGGATCTCTCCCAGCGGGAAGGATTCCTCACCGGCAGTGCCACGCTTTTGCGCTGTTGCCTGCAACAGGTATGCATCGTTCTCGAAAAGGGTGCGCGTCATTGTCCAGTGGGTTGCCGGTGGCTCGCCTGTTGGCGCAAAGGCCAGCACCTTGTCTGCACTGTGCATCTCCAGTGCAGTAATCGGTTCGGATACTTCGATCTCCCATTTGACCCGTGAGCCCTGCGGCACGCGCAGATCCAGCCCGTGCGTGGCCGGCGCCAGCCCTGTATAAACAGGGGGCGTCACCGTGACCTGTGCTGCTTGCAATGTGGGATTCACGGCGCTGATGGAATCCGCAGCCCCAATGTTCCCGGGCCTGTCCGCTATCCCGCGTGACGGCAGCATCTGTTGTGCGCACACCAGCATGAGCAACAGGGTGGGTAGCAGCGCCGCGCAGGCCACTGGCCAGCGCCGCCAGTCGGGGTGAAAATGCCGGAATGCGGGATGTTGCTCGAGTGCCGCCAGTTCATCGGCAATGCGTTGACGTTGCAAGGCCAACACGTTGCCCCCATCGGCGCCCGTGTTAAGCAGCAGTTCCGTACTGTCCTGTAACGTGGGATAGCGCGCGTTCAATCGCTGGCACAGCGCTGCTGGCTGTGGCCGCCATTGGCGATCACACACGACAGCCACGGCAATGAAGCTGGCACTCACCACGAGCAGCCACGGCGTCGAACCCAGCCACCAGTCCACCAGCAAAGCCGCGGGTACAACGGTTGCTGATATCCAGGCAAAGGGTGTCAGTGCGCCGCGGCGCCAGTGCTTTGCTGCGCGTCTCAGTGCCGGAAAGCGATCGGCAGGAGCCATGCCCTTCACGCCGCACCTCCCTGAATCTGCTCATTGCGACCGCCATAAAGCGCCAGAGTGCGCTCGGCCGCCAGCAGTGTGATCAGGACCACCAGCAGGGGCCACAGTGCCATCGGCAAGCTGCCCGGTGTTTCAGCGTCAATGGCGACTTCCTGCACCGGTACCCGCTTGGGGCTCCAGCGCACACGCTGTGCGCGCTGTGTTTGCCAGTCTGCGGAGCGCCATTGTGCCCACGTATCCTGTGGGAAATTGGGATCCTGGATAAAATCGTTCGCATCCCAGTTGGCGGAATACTGCAGCCAGCTGCCGCGCCCTATCGCGTGCAATCGGTAGGCGTTACCCCGACCAGACACCGGGAGCGCACTTGCCGACGCATCTCGCGTCTCGAGTTCTACGCGGCGATCGGTGATCAGCAGGCCGCCATTGCGCACGAACGTTTGCACATCCGCTGGTAAGTCGCCGGGCATGGCATAGATGAGCCAACCGGTGAAATCGGCGGGAATCCGCGCAGGATCATCGAGTTGCGCGACAGCAGGGACCGTCTCACCGTCGTACCCAAGCTGCGCCAGCATGGGCGCCAACCACAGCGGTTGGTCTCCGGCCACGGTGACGCTGGGTGCGGAGTCGATGGTTGCTGCAGGGTTTTCGAGTTGGTGCCAGCGCCAACCGGGACTCGCTTTCAAACCCTCGTCACGCGCATGTCCTGCGGCAGCGGGTAACAGGATCTGTGCATTGCGCAGTGCGGGATGCCCGGCAAGCGCCCGCAGTGTTTGCCATCGCCGATCATCCGTCCAGGTGTGTGGCGCGGGATCTGAAAAAGGTCTGGGCGGCACGTCCAGCCAGTACAAGGTATAGGCACTGTCCGGTTCGCGGTCGATTGCCAGCTCGGTTTCAACAAAAACCTCGATGGCTTCGGGGGACAGGGCCGGATCCACGAGAATGCGTTGATGGCCACTATCGTCAGCCGCAGGCATGGGACGGGCCAGAATTATTGCCAGTAGTGCGATAATCAGCAGTCGTAACAGCAGCAGTAACTTTTCGCGCAGCTGCAGTCGGCGCCAGCGTTGCTGGGGGTGTTGCCCGAGCCATCGTGAAGCCGCAAAGGTAATTTCCCGACTGCTGCCGCGCTGCAGCCAGTGCAGCGCCAGCGGGATTGCCGCAGCGAGCCCCAGCCATAGCCAAGATGCGGAGACAAATTCCATCAGGCAACCCTGCCGTGTGTACGCACGAACTGGCGCAGCGCCGGTGCCATCGGTTGTTCAATATCCAGGGTGGTCAGCGGTGCACCAGCTTTGGCCAACCGCTGGCCCAATGCCTGTTGTGCCGCAGAAAACGCCTGCAGGTATTCGTGTCGCTGTGCGCCGGCGTCAATCTCGAGCGTGTTCGGTCGCTCGGGATCTCGCACCCGCAGGTCCCCGCCAAAGGGAAAACTCGATTCCGCCTCTACCAGCAGTTGTACCGGTAGGCACTGCCTGCCCGCTGCCTGCAGACGCCCCGCCAGTGCGCTGACTTCCGCTTTTTCTTCGAAGAAATCACTGAGCAGTACAACCACGGAGGGCGCATCCGGTTGGCCCCAGTAGCGGTCCAGCTGTGAGGCACCGGGCCAATCTCCCCTTGCCTCGAGACGTGCCAATGCCAGACACAGGTTGCGATGGTGTTGCTCACCGTGGCCCGCAGGAATGTACTGCATTTGCTCGCCGTTCAGTGCCATCAGGGAATAGTGATCGCCCTGTCGGTTGAGGATCCATGATAGCGTCGCAATCCAGGCGCGTGCGTACTGCAATTTGTCCAGTGCTGGCTGGGCGAAGCTAACCTGCCCCATCGACGCGCTGGTATCCAGCACGAACCCAATATGCATCTGGCTGTCTTGCTCCGATTCCCGCACATAGTAGCGATCGCTGCGCGCATACAACTTCCAGTCGATCTGGCGGATGGAATCGCCCGGCTCGTAACTGCGGTATTGCTGGAATTCCAGACCGGCGCCACGACGCCGGCTTTGCTGGAGACCCGCCGTCGCCTGCAATGCCAGCTGTCGTGACAGCCACACCAGGTCGCGGGTATCCGCTATCGTACGGGGATCTAGCTGGATCAAAACTCAGTCCCGGCCGGGCTCCGGGCAGCGTTCCAGCAGCGCTTCAATGACGCGCTGCATGCCGATACCTTCTGCCTCCGCATGAAAACTGAGTAGCAGGCGATGACGCAGTACCGGAGCCAGCAGGGCGCGTACATCGTCGCGAGTTGCCGCGAGCCGTCCATGCAAGAAGGCACGTGCCTTGGCGGCAAGCACCAGCGCCTGGCCCGCTCGGGGCCCGGCTCCCCACTGAATCCACTGCGACAGCTCGCTGCCGCTTTCGGGATCTGGACGGGTAGTGCGAACGAGCCGCGCGACCCAGCCCAGCAACTCATCGCTGATATGCAGCTGTCGCACCAGCGACTGCATTTCTTTCAGCGCTTTCCCCTCCAGCGCCGGGCGAGTATCCGCCGGTGTGTCGCCGGTGGTGCTGCGCAGAATATCGACCTCTTCCGACTCGGTCGGGTAATCGATAACGATGTTTAACAGGAAGCGATCCAGCTGGGCCTCCGGCAGGGGATAGGTGCCCGCCTGTTCGATGGGGTTCTGGGTGGCCAGCACAAAATAGGGTTGCGGTAGCGGCATGGTTTCGCCGGCGACAGTAACGCGTCCTTCCTGCATCGACTCGAGCAACGCGGCCTGGGTCTTCGGCGGGGTGCGGTTGATTTCATCCGCAAGAAGGATATTGGTGAAGACCGGGCCCTTCTGAAATTTAAAAAAGCGCTTGCCGGTGCCGTGGTCTTCTTCAAGAATTTCTGTGCCGAGCAAATCACTGGGCATCAGGTCGGGGGTAAATTGCACACGCTTGAAGTCCAGGCCGGTACCCGTTGCAAGGGTTTTGACCAGCAGGGTCTTGCCCAGGCCGGGCACCCCCTCCAGCAAGGCATGGCCACCCGCCAGCAGGCAGATCAGCATCTGCTCGACGACCGCTGACTGGCCGACAATGACTTTGCCAATTTCCGCACGTAGCTGTGCCAGGTCGTTAGCGGCGGAATCGAGTTGCTGTTCTAGATCGGCATGCATCGGTTATTTAACTCGTGAGTGCGTAAATTACGATATTGACGGCGAAGCGGGTATTGTCCACCGCCAGCCAGCGTTTGTTGCGGTAGTCATAGTCCCACTCACAACCAAAATCTTTATTGCTATACAGAACGGCGATGCGCCCGTCGACGACGATGGCCTTGAGATAATCGTGCACCAGATCATCCCCCCATCCATTCAGCTCGAAACTGGTTACTGGGAGTTCGTCGAACTGGAAAAAACAGTGATACAGCGGGTGATCATCGGGCAGCTTTTGCAGGCAGTCTTCGCCAAACAGGGCAACCATTTGTGCTTCGAATGATTTCGCAAACAGGCCATCGATATCGTGGTTGCAGTCGTCGACAAACACGAAGCCACCGCGGTTGACGTAGTCTCTAAAATTCTGGCGCTCTGCCGGGGTGAATTCCACCAGCTTGTGGCCAGCGAGATAGCAGAACGGTGCCTGCAACATTTTGCGATCGGCCAGTGGCACGATGCGTTCATTGGGGTCGACGCGCAGATTGGTATATTCGATCAGCGAATTCAGCACGTTGGAAGGCATCCGCTGGTCGACGTCCCAGTCGCCGGACTCGTACATCAGGCGGGTAAAATAAAAATCGTATGGCTCTCGGGAAGACTGCGCCTGCAAGGACGTTGGCAATGCCAGGGCACTGCTGCCGAGCAACACATTGCGAAGAAACTGTCTGCGGGAAGTCGACACGGTTACAGCTCTGGGAGTGGGCACCAGCGGGCCATGCCGGCGAATACCGGCATGGCCCCGGGGGCGTTTAGCCAATGTTGCGTTTGGTATTAATCACATTCACACCATCGAAGCGCGCTGTGGAACTACCATGGGAAACAGCGCTCACCTGCGACGGCTGTCCTTTACCGTCGAAGAAGGAGCCGCCCAGACGGTAGTCCCGCTTGTCACAAATCTGTGAACAGGCATTCCAGAACTCCTGGGTGTTCGACTGGTAAGCAACGTCTTCCAGCATGCCGACAACTTCACCTTCCTCGATCTCATAGAACAGCTGTCCGCCGAACTGGAAGTTGTAGCGTTGCTGGTCGATGGAGAAGGAACCGGCACCGACAATGTAGATGCCTTTCTCGACGTCCTTGATCATGTCGTCGAGGCTCAGTTCTTCCTCGCCGGGCAGCAAGGAAACGTTGGGCATACGCTGGAACTGCACACTCGACCAGCTATCGGCATAGCAACAGCCATGGGACTTATCCTGATCGAGCATATGTACCTGGTCACGCACGGCCTGGTAGTTCACCAGCACACCGTCTTTCACCAGATCCCAGCTGCCGGTCTGCACGCCTTCGTCGTCGTAGCCGACCGCGCCCAGTGAGCCCGGCTGCACCTTGTCGGCAAACAGGTTGACCTTGTCGCTGCCGTACTGGAATTTGCCGCTCTCCCATTTGTCGATGGTCGCAAAAGAGGTACCGGCAAAGTTCGCCTCGTAACCCAGAACCCGGTCGAGTTCCAGCGGGTGACCGACCGACTCGTGGATGGTGAGCCACAGGTGGCTCGGGTCCAGAACCAGATCATACTTACCCGGTTTGACAGACTTGGCGGTAAGCTTTTCCTGGGCCTGCTGTGCGGCCAGTTTTGCGTCCTCGACCATGTCGTAGGAGTCGCGGTAGAGCACGGTTTGCGACTGGATCTTGTCTTCTTCACGGCCGTCCAGGTATTCGAAGCCGCGACCCACGGGCTGGCTCAGGCCGTTGCGGGTACGGAAGCTGCCGCTCTTCTTGTCCACTGCGGTGACCTGCATCGGTGCCCACAAGCGGTGTACGTCCTGGTCGATATAGGATCCATCGGTGGAAGCAAAGTATTTTTGCTCGTTCACCAGGTACAGCATGGAGTTGATGAAGCTCGCACCGGCATCCAGTGCGGACTGGTTGACCTCCATCAGCAGATCCACTTTTTCTGCCAGCGGAATTTCCATGGCGTTTTTCTGGATCGGCGTTTTCCAGCTGACTTCGCCAAAACCTTTCTGTTTGGCCAGCTGCACCGGTTCGGACTGGTACTTGGAGTTGGCCTTGGCGGTTTCTACCGCTTGTGTGGTTGCCCGAGCGATGCCATCAACCGTCATATCGTTGGTGGCGGCGAAACCCCAGGTGCCGTTGGCGATCACGCGTACACCCATGCCAATTGACTCGGTGTTGACCACGTTCTGCAGTTTCAGCTCACGGGTTACCACGTACTGGTTCAGGTAACGGCCAATCCGTACGTCAGCGTAGCTGGCGCCGAGTCGGGTCGCGGTATTGAGCGCGGCATCGGCCAGCTCTTTTTTTACGGCGACATCGATACCGCTCATGGTCAGTTTGCTTTCTGCGACTACGCTACCGGAAAGCGGCAGCATAGACATACCGACACCGGCACCGCTTAACTGGAGAAATTTTCTTCGGTCCATGTTAGCTCCTTATTCTTTTCTACCGATGTGGATCAGACTGCGTCAGACAGGCTGCTGAAGGTAAAGTCGCGCACTTTCAGTGCGGGAATCATGCCCGAGAAACCCCACATACCTACACGCTCGGGACGACCCATGTCTTCAATATTGTTGAGCATGATCACCGGGCTTTCATTGAAGCGGAAGTTCTTCACCGGGTATTTGATTTTGCCGTTTTCGATATAGAAGGTACCGTCGCGGGTCAGGCCGGTCAGCAGCAGGGACTGCGGGTCAACCATACGGATATACCAGGTGCGGCTCACCAGGATGCCGCGGCGGGTATTTTTAATCAGCTCTTCAGTCGATTTGTCACCGCCCACCATCAGGATGTTACTGCCCTGGGGTACTGCCTCGGACTCGGTTTTATCCGCCCAGAAGCGGCTGCGGGGCAGGTTCTGCACCACACCGTCCTTGATCCAGTCGGTGCGCGACAGCGCCATAAAGTCATCGTCTGCCCAGGGCGTGGATGGCAGGCTGGGATCGGCCGGATCGGAATACAGGTTTACACGCTTGTCGAACATCTTCTCGCCGATGCGGTTGCCGCCACCCTGCTTGCTCATAAAGCTGCGGCCTTCGTCGGCAGAACGCGCATTCATGTTGAACAGCATGTAGCCCACCAGCCCGGAGACCGCGGCCGGTTCCAGAATAACGGTGTACTTGCCGGGCTCCAGTGCGCGCGCTTCCTGTGAGCTGACCGCCTTGTCGATGGCCACCGCAGAAGTGGCAGCGGTGCTCATGTCGCTAATGTCAGTCACATCGCTTTGCGCCCAACCGGAACCGAGGCCGTTTTCCGTACGCATGGTGACGGTGAAGTTGGCCGAGGTGGAAACGTGGTAACCGAACAGGCCGCGGGTATTGGCGACCGCCGCAAAAGAACGATCGTCCTGCAGGAAGCCTGCGGCAACAACCTTGTCTTCCTTGGCCGCCATGATTGAGTCGGCTGCGGCTTTGGCGCGCTGGTCCGGGGTAATGCTCGCGGTGTTTTTGGCAAAGCCATCGACCGGCAGGTATTTCTGCGGGCCTAACAGTGGCATGGCTTCCGGATTGTCTGGCGACAGCTTGGCCAGCTCTTCGGCGCGACGCATGACTTTTTCCAAAGCTGCATCGGTAAATTCGTTGATGGTGGCTACACCGGATTTCTTGCCGAAGCGCGCTTCGACAGCCAGCTCGATATTGTTGACGATACCGCTGGTGGAAACACTGTTACGCGCGTAGCGGATATTACCTTCCTCACTGCCGCTCAGCTGCGCACTCGCCTCTTCTGCAGTGCTGTACTTGAGCACCTTGTCGAGGATCTGCTTCGCTTCACTCCTGGATAAAATTGCCATTACATTTTCTCCATTCAATTATTTTTGTACGTGGGTTGCCCTTGTGGGGCCTTACGAAAGTTTGCGCTTAGTGTTGATCACATTGATCTGGTCAAAACGGGTGGTCGAACAACCGTGGGAAACGGCGCTGACCTGGCTCGGCTGACCTTTGCCATCGAAGAACGTCCCACCGAGGCGGTAATCGCTCTTGTCACAAATTGCGGAACAGGAGTTCCAGAATTCCTGGGTGTTGGACTGGTAGGCCACATCTTCGACCTGCCCGACGATCTCACCGTCCTTGATCTCGAAGAACAGCTGACCGCCAAACTGGAAGTTGTAACGCTGCTGGTCGATGGAGTAGGAGCCGCGGCCGAGAATGTAGATACCTTTCTCCACATCCTTGATCATGTCTTTGGCCGAGTACTTGTTTTGCCCCGGTGCCAGCGACACATTGGGCATGCGCTGGAACTGCACACTGGACCAGCTATCGGCATAGCTGCAGCCATGGGACTCGTCCTGGTCGATCATATGTACCTGGTCCCGGGTTGCCTGGTAGTTCACCAGCACGCCGTCTTTGACCAGGTCCCACTGCTTGGTTTTTACCCCTTCGTCGTCAAAGCCGACGGCACCGAGTGAACCCGGCTGGACCTTGTCGGCAAACAGGTTGACCTTGTCACTGCCGTACTGGAATTCCTTGCTGCGCCACTTGTCCAGCGTGGCGAAGGAGGTGCCGGCGTAGTTGGCTTCGTAGCCCAGTACGCGGTCCAGCTCCAGCGGGTGGCCGACAGATTCGTGAATGGTCAGCATCAGGTGCGAGGGTTCCAGCACCAGGTCGTACTTGCCCGGATCGATAGAGGGGGCGGTTAGTTTGACCTGGGCCTGCTCTGCGGCCAGGCGTGCATCCTCCGCCATATCGTAGGAGTTCTTGTACAGCACGGTCTGGCCGTGGATCTTGTCTTCCTCGCGGCCATCGAGATATTCGTAGCCACGCCCGACCGGATCGCTCAGGCCGTTGCGCGTTTTGAAAGCGCCTGTCTTTTTGTCGACCGCGGTCACCTGCATCGGCGCCCACAGGCGGTGCACGTCCTGGTCAATGTAGGAGCCGTCGGTGGAGGCAAAATACTTTTGCTCGTTCACCAGATAAAGCGAAGAGTTGATAAAGCTCGCCCCGGCTTCCAGCGCACCATTGTTGACCTCCATCAGGTAGTCCACCTTCTCGCTGATGGGCACCTCAAAGGCATTCTTGACGATGGGTGTCTTCCAGGCGACTTCGCCCACACCCTTGACGGGCGCCAGCTGCACCGGTTCGGTCTGGTACTTGGAATTGGCCTTGGCGACGGCGACCGCCTGGCGAGCGGCATTCGCGAGGCCATCTTCCGTCAGGTCATTGGTGGCAGCAAAGCCCCAGGTGCCGTTGGCGATCACCCGGATACCTGCGCCGAACGACTCGGTATTGACGATATTCTCGACGTTGGTCTCGCGGGTAATAACGAACTGGTTGAGGTAACGGCCGATGCGGACGTCGGCGTAACTGGCGCCTACCTGACGTGCCGTATTCAGGACGACATCGGCAAGCTTCTTCTTGCGCCCGACATCCATACCATTGCTGGCCAGTTGTTCTGCGGAAACGGGTACGCCGACGACGGGTAGCAAGATTCCTGAAGCGCCGACGCCGGCAAGTTTCAGAAACTGTCTTCTGTGAAGTGAATTGTGCATGTTCCTCCCCGATGGTGCAGCCACGGGTGCAAAGCCCGTGCCGGGTGGACACCCGGGCGCTTGTGGCGCTCCGCGGCATCCTGGATTTGTTGTTATATCCGGATGGTATTCCGGCGGTCGGTTCCCACGCTATCACATCGGACGGTCGCTGAAACCCAACACCTACCAATATTTGGTTTTGGCGTCGCTGTAAAGGGCATGACGCCGAAACGAATCTGAGCGGGGATAGAGTGACAATACGCCGGGCGAAGGGGTTTCGATCAATTTAGTCGCGGGGGAGTGCCGCGTTCGCGCGTATTGTGTCGAAGTTTACAGTCCGCAACAGTGCGCCATCGCGGTAGACCGGGCGTAGCAGATTGGCCTGTTCGTCCACCGCCTCGAGCCGTACCGTAGCGAGCGTCCCCGCATCGTCGACCAGCGCCAGCCGTCCGCGCTTGGAGGTTTTCTCCGGGCCGGTCACAGGATCCTTGTAGACATCGTGCCAGCGCCCATCGATCTCGATCGCGCTGGCTTTCATGGCAAAGCTCAGGGTGTCACGGTCGATTTTCTGCAGGAGCTCGCCCCCCATGCCAAAGCTGATGTTGTCCGCACTCTGGCGCCGCTGTTTCATCGCCTCGAGGATGCGTGGGATGGAATGGCTGGAGATGCCGTCACCCTGGATGACCCGGACAAATGGCGGCAACACCCGATATCCCTTGCGATTGGTGGTGGCACCGAACAGCCGCATCAGCCGGTCGATGCATTCGGTCACAATCTGCACCGGCTCTCCCGAGTCTGGCCGGATCACCAATGTCCCACCGCTGTGGATAACCCGCTGCTTCAGGCGTCCACCCCAGAGCTTATCCACCGCATGCCATAGGTCATAACTGTCACTCACGACAGCAACCGTACGACCCCTTCCGGCAAACTGATCGAGCATGTTGGCATAGGCATCGAGCTCGCGATCGCGCCCCCATGCGGTGATGGTGCTGTGCTCGGCCGCGGGAATCGAGAATCCAGGCATATCAGCGCCATAGTACTTTCGTGCGGCGACCAGCCCCGAAACGGTGTCGGTTCCGGAAAAATTGATCAGGTGCGCCATGCCCCCGAGCATCGCCGATTCCAGGCTGCTGGCGCCCCGTGCGCCAAAGTCGTGCAGCTTGAAGGCCAGCCCCTCCTGGCTGTCCGCCGTCAGGGCCAGATAGCGCGCGATGATTCTTTTAATCTCCCGGCTCTGGGTTGCAACGGTTGAGGGATACCAGATGGCCCGCACCAGCGCAGTTTCCACATAGCTGGTCAGCCAGCAGCAGTGTGGGCAGGTATTGACCACCTGCAGCATGACATTGCGCAGCGGCAGCACTGTGCCTTCCTCAACCGCGCTAATTTCGAGCGGCAGGCGCCCCCCGTGGGCCGAGAGGATGTGCTGCCATCCGGCGCGGTTAAACGGTAAGCCGTGGGGTTGCAGTAGTGACTCCGCTTCCTCGATATCGGCCTCGGTCACCGCGTCTAGCAGGTAGTCCATGACGAAGGCCTGCAAACCAAAGAACACGACTTCGTCGAATACGCCGCCACGGCACTCGATGTAGCTGCTTACCTTTGTCGCCCCGGGCGGGTACTGCAGATAGTGGCTGGCTTTGTAGCTGTCGACGTTGAGAATGACGTTGGCCATGGTCACGAAGCGTGGCGGACTGGTGCCTGAACGAATAGCACAGTGCGACGCATCGGCGCGGTCAGCGGCGTCATTTCGATGCTAACAATCCCGTTATCCGCTGTGACCGGAAAAATGTTGACACTTGTATACATCCGTGTGTACTTTTGTATACAAGTTAAGACAGGGACGGTTATGCTGACAAAATCCCAATCAATTTCTGCTCGCCTCTCGCCGGAGGATTACGCGTACCTGATGTCCATTGACCGCAATGGTGCGGTCACGCAAAGCGAGAAGGTGCGCGAGTTAATCGCAATGACGCGCGAGGCGGTGGGCACCGAATCATTCGCCCGGGCCTACGTGAGTGCAGCGGAAGCAATTTTGCCGATGCGCGCGCGTTACCTCGAAGATGGGCCGCGCAGCGTACTGGTCGAAGCCTTGTTTGATTTCCTTTCCGAGGGCGCCGCAGCCGTCCAGTCGAATGCGGGAAGTGAACAGGCGACCGCTAACCTCGAGACGCGCATTCTGCCCGCGGTTCAGTCGCTGCTCGAGCAACTATTGTTGCTCGCCACCCAGGAACAGGTCAGCGTCGCGGAACCGGAGACCCGCAAAGCGATCCGGCAGCAGCTGTCAGGTATTTGCCAGAGTGATCTGGAAAAAGAACAAATTGAGTCCTAAGCAAAGGAGATCGTTATGAGAGAAGGATTAGTGAAGCGTGTTTCCCGGATAATCGCAGCATCGGCCAATGCGCTGGTGGACTCGATTGAAAACGCCACTCCGGGTATGGTGATGGAGCAGGCGATCCGCGAAGTTGAGGACGCGATCGGTGAGGTAAAAGATCAGCTGGGCAAAGCAGAAGCGGCAAAGTATCTCACCAGCAAAACGCTGAACGACGAAAACAGCCGACATGCCAGCCTTGCCGAGCAGATTGATGTAGCGGTCCAGTCCGGCCGCGACGATCTGGCCGAAGTCGCAATTGCCAAGCAAATGGACATCGAAGTGCAATTGCCGATTCTTGAAAAAGCCGTGACTGACGCAGATGCCGAAATCTCCGAGCTGAATTCCTATATCAGCGCGCTGCAGGGGAAAAAGCGCGAAATGCGTGAGCAGCTGCTGGAATTTAACAAGGCCAACGAGCATGTCAGTAATGGCGTTACCTCAGAGGCGCAGGGCAGCAGCCGCTCGACCGCCAATAAGGTCGAGCAGGCGAACGACGCATTTGATCGCGTGCTGGAAAATGCGGGGGTCACCACCGTGAAATCCACCGCCGACGCGACCAAGCTCGCAGAGCTCGAAGAGCTCACCAGAAGCAACCGCATTAAAGAACGGTTGGCGAAAATAAAATCACAACAGGAGGCCTGATGGCATTCTTGCTTGAGGACGGCAACGTCCTTTTTACCGGCGCACTGGTATTGATGTTTCTGATCGCCTGTCTGGAGGGTGTGATGACATTAATCGGCGTCGGTATTTCCGACCTGCTCGACAATATGTTGCCGGATGTCGATGTCGACATTGATGTTCCGGACAGCGGTCTGAGCGGCGGAATGACCAAGCTGTTGGGCTGGCTGCGCTTTGGCGAGGTGCCTGCACTGATCCTGCTGGTGGCTTTCCTCGTCGCGTTCGGCGTGACCGGTCTGCTGATCCAGATGACCGTAGAGGCCGTCTTCGGGTTTTTGTTGCCCGGCTGGCTGGTGGTGATTCCAGTCTTCCTGCTGGCGCTACCGCAGGTGCGTATGGTCGGCAATGTATTGCGCCGGTTTGCCGTCGGCGATGAAACAGAAGCGGTTGGCAGGGACTCCTTTATCGGTCGGGTAGCGACGATTACCCTCGGCGAGGCCAGGGCCGGCAGTCCGGCGGAAGCCCGCTTCCGCGACGAGTTTGGAACCACCCACTATGTCATGGTGGAGCCGGAAGGCAGTGAAGCTTTCCAGCAGGGGGAAGCGGTATTGTTGGTGGAAGGTCTTGGGGCAAATTTCAAGGTAATCCGACCCACCAGCCAACATCTCATGGAAGAACACTAAAACGGAGATTCGAGCAGTGATTGAGAACTTTTCCAGCATTATTTTTATGGCGGGCGCCGTTTTGGTTGGCCTGCTGGTTATCGGTACGGTCTTCGCACGGCTGTATACCCGCGCTTCAAAAGAGCGCTCGTTTGTACGAACCGGTATGGGGGGCCAGAAAGTCATTATGAACGGTGGCGCACTGGTACTGCCGGTGTTGCATGAGATTATCCCGGTCAATATGAATACCCTGCGTCTGGCCGTGTCCCGCAAGGAACAGCACGCGTTGATCACCAAAGACCGTATGCGTGTTGATGTGCTGGCAGAGTTCTACCTGCGCGTTAAGCCTGACGTTGACGCCATTGCCAATGCCGCCCAGACCCTCGGCCTGCGTACACTGGATCCGGATGCGCTCAAGGAAATGATCGAGGGTAAGTTCGTTGATGCCCTGCGTTCCGTTGCAGCCGAGATGGAAATGGCAGAACTGCACGAACAGCGCAGTCAGTTTGTGCAAAAAGTACAGCAGGTGGTTTCCGAGGATCTGCTGAAAAACGGCCTCGAACTCGAATCCGTTTCCCTGACCGGCCTCGACCAGACCCACAAGGAATTTTTCAACCAGGACAACGTATTCGATGCGGAAGGTCTGGCGAGCATGACCCGCTCGATTGAAGCGCGACGTAAAGAGGTCAATGACGTCGAGCAGGAGACCATGGTCCAGATCGAGAAAAAGAATCTCGAGGCCGAACGCCAGAAGCTCGAAATCGAGCGTGAAAAGCGCTACGCCCAATTGGAACAGCAGCGCGAAGTCGAAAACCGCGAAGCGGCACAGAAGTCAGACATTGCCAAGGAACACGCGGACCACGATCGTGCCGCACGCCAGGCTGAGATCGAGGCTGAACGTGAGGTAGATCAGGCGCGCATCTCTGCGCAACAGGCGACACGCTTGCTGGAGATTGAAAAAGAGAAGCGCTTGCAGGAGCAGGAAATCGAGCGCGAGCGGATTCTGCAGGAGCAGCGCATCGCGAAGCAAAAGTCTGTCGAGATCGCCGAGCAGGAGCGCGCCATTGCCGTCGCAGAAAAATCCAAGGAACAGTCTGTTGCGGACCAGCATGCCAACGTCGCCCTCGCCGAAGCGGTAAAAGCGGAAGAGCAGGTGCGTACGGCCAAGGAAGTAGAGGTGGCTGAACGGGATAAGCATATCGAGATCATCGAAGCGCAGAAAGAAGCTGAGCGCCAGGCGACAGCGATCACCGTCGCGGCTGAGGCAGAAAAGACGGCCGCCGACGACCGGGCAGAAGCGCTGCGCCTGCAGGCCAGTGCGGAAGCAGAAGCGATTCGTATCAAAGTCGAAGCGGATCGCGAAAAGTATGCGGTGGATGCCGAAGGCCAGCGCCTGATGAACGAGGCCTTTAACAGCCTAAACGAAGCGCAGGTGGCCCTGAAGAAAGTGCTCAGCCTGCACGAGAGCCTGCCGAATATCATTCGCGAAAGCGTCAAACCGCTGGAAAGCATTGAAGGCATGAAGATTGTCTCTGTCGATGGCCTGAGTGGTGTTGGCGAGCGCACTGGCGGCGGAATCCTGCAGGGCGATTCCGACAGCGCAGGGCAGAGCCTGCCGGAGGCACTGGTTGGCAGCGCGTTGAAGCATCGCGCCATGGCGCCGCTGGTCGACTCTCTATTGAAAGAGGCAGGCGTCAAGGAATTCGCCCAGGGACTGGAAACAGAAACGGAATAATTCCTCAATCAAAAAAAAGCCACCGCAAGGTGGCTTTTTTTATGGCGCCTCCATCGTGGCGAGCCCGGTACTTTTGGGCTTTTATAGAACGATGGAATACAAGGACTACTACAACATTCTCGGCCTGGAACGCGATGCGGATCAGGCTGAGATTAAGCGCGCCTACCGCAAGCTGGCGCGTAAATATCATCCCGATGTCAGCAAGGAGGATGAGGCTGAGGAGCGCTTCAAGGAAGTCAGCGAGGCTTACGAAGTGCTCAAGGATCCGGAGAAGCGGGCCGCCTACGACCAGGTTGGCAGTGGTTACCATTCCGGTGAGGAGTTCAGCCCGCCACCGGGGTGGGATGCGGGTTTCGAATTCCATGGCGGTGGATATACCGAAGCGGATCCGGAAGCCTTCAGCGATTTCTTCGAGAGCCTGTTTGGCCGCGCCGGGGGATTTGCTCACGGCTATGACGGTGCATATGGTGGGGCACAGCGCCGGCATTTCCATGCCGAGGGAGAGAATACCTACGCCAAAATCGCCATCGATCTGGAAGACAGTTATCGCGGTACCACTCGGCAGATTGGGCTCAAGCATTCGGTGCTCGGATCCGATGGCCGGCCCGAGATCAAGGAGCGCAAGCTCAATGTGAAGATCCCCAAGGGTATCACCGAGGGTCAGCAGATTCGTCTGGCTGGGCAGGGCGAGCCGGGGATTGGCCACGGCAAGCCCGGTGATCTCTATCTGGAAATTCTCTTCAACCCGCATTCCATCTATAAAGCAGAAGGCAAGACGGTGTATCTGGACCTGCCGCTTGCGCCCTGGGAGGCCGCGCTCGGCGCCAAGGTGCAGGCACCCACGCCGGATGGCCCTGTGAATTTGACCATCCCGGCCAACAGCAAGGATGGCAGCAAGCTCCGCCTGAAAGGCCGCGGGATACCCGCCAAAGAAGCCGGTGACCTGTACGTGGTCCTGAATGTGGTTGCGCCGCCGGCGAATACCGAGGCGGAAAAAGAGGCTTACCAGCAGTTCAGCCAGGCCTTTAAATTCGATCCGCGCAGTCGTCTGGGAGGCTAGCTATGGGCACAAAACACTACCGCGAAATCACCGGTGTGATACTGGATGAAGAGAGTGAGTTAAGCCTGGCTGAGTTGTGCCGAGCGTGTGGTATGCCGGCAGAGCGGATATTGGCACTGGTCGAAGAGGGCATCATTGAGCCGCGAGGGGCCCGCACGCGTTGGCGCTTTAGCGGTATTTGTGTACGGCGTGTGCGCAAGGTCAGCCGGCTCGAGCGCGATCTTGGCGTCAACCTGGCCGGCGCCGCCCTGGCGCTGGATTTACTGGAAGAGGTTGAGCGGTTGCAGGCGCGGCTGGCGCGCCTGGAGAACCGGCGGGACTAAATCCCATAACTGATCGCCCCAGCTGATCGCTGCGGGCGATCGCGGCAGGCATATCAGGCGGTCGCGGCTCGGGTAATCGTCATCGCTAAATAGGCGTTATATGCGACATAGGCGAGCAGCAGCGCGGCCCCCTCAAAACGATTGATGCGACCCTGCCGGCCACGGAACCCATAACCAAAAACAAACAGGGCAATGGTCAGGCCCAGCACCATCGGCCAGTCGCGATACATGACCTCCGGGGGCACCGAAGACATGGGCGCGATCGTACCGGCGATACCAATCACCGCCAGCAAATTGAACATATTCGAACCGACCACATTGCCGATTGCCAGGTCGTGCTCCCCCTTGCGTGCGGCGATGACCGTGGCGGCAAGCTCCGGCAGGGAAGTGCCGAGTGCGACGATGGTCAGGCCGATAACCAGTTCGCTGACACCGAGCGATTCCGCGACGGTGACCGCACCCCAAACCAACAGGCGCGAGCTGGCTACCAAGACCAGTAAGCCGGCTACCACCCAGAACAATGCGCGGCTCAGGGGCATACTATGCACCTCCAGTTCGCCAGCCATTTCCCCTTCCAGCTTGTCGCCCTTGCCCCGCATAGCGGACCAGATCGACCAGCCGATCAGCGCGAAGAAGCCGGCCAGTAGCAAGGCGGCTTCCCAGCGTGACAGGGCGTCATTCCACAGGAACGCACCGGTAATCACGGTGATCAGCAGCAGCAAAGGCAGTTCCTTGCGGACGATACGGGAATTGACCGTGAGCGGGATCACCAGGGCGGTAATGCCGAGAATCAGGCCCGTGTTGGCAATATTGGAGCCATAGGCATTACCCAGCGCCAGGCCCGGACTGCCATCCAGCGCCGCCATCGCTGAGACAACCATTTCCGGCGCTGAGGTGCCAAACCCAAGAATGACCATACCGATGAGTAGAGTCGGCATGCCGGCGTGCTGGGCTGTGGCCGCGGCGCCCTCGACGAAACGGTCGGCACTCCAGACCAGCAGGGCAAAGCCAACAACGATGGCGAGGGCGGCAAGCAGCATAGGAAATCCTGTAATTCAGTCGCTGATCAGATCGGGACGCGATTGTAGCGGTTTTCTGGCCTCACGACAGGTCGATAACGAGGTTCGCAACTCGGGCTGGAGAACCATGGGGTCGCAACTGTCCCGGCGGCCCGCGACGCATCCTCGGGGCCCGACACTAGAGTAGTGCTAATTCAAGCGGCCAAGCCGGAGGTATTGGGCATGAACAAGAAGCTTCTCTTAGGTGCCCTGATCGGAGCCGGGATGTCCCTGCTCAACAAAAAGAAGCGCCAGCAGTCCCCATCCGTAGCGCGCGGCGTGCCCCGCCCGGACTTCAGTCAGGTCCCGTCGCCGGATCCGATTGACCTGCCCGGTACGTCGGCGGCCGGTGCGTCTGCCGGTGGTCGCCCCGCCGGCGGCGATATCTTTGGCGGTGCCGCACCCGGTGCCGCCGCGGGCAGTGGCGGCGCAGTATTCGCGGATATCGCGCGGCGAGTGCTGGAAGAACTGCAGCGACAAAGCGGTGGCGCCGTCAGTGGCAAAGTCGTCCCGATTCCGGGTGGCGGCGCTGGCGGGGGCGGCCTGATGGATATCCTCGGACAGATATTCCGCGGCGGCGCGGGAAAGTTCTCCCCGCAGGGCCCTCACGGACAAAATGCGAATCCGGGCGTGTGGCCCTCCGATGCTGCACGAGGCGGCAATGGCATGTTCCATTTCGCTGGAGAAACCAGCGGTATGCAGGGCGAGGCCCAGGCAGAACTGATGCTGCGTGCCATGATTGCCGCTGCGCAGGCCGATGGTGCCATTCAGGCGGAAGAACAGCAGAACATACTGTCCAGGCTGCCTGACGGTATGACTGACAGCGATCGCGAAGAGTTAGTGCGCATGTTGCGTCAACCCGTTGATATCGATCAGCTGGTGGATGACGTCGAGGACCCGGTGACGGCGCTAAACCTTTACCTCGTTTCTGCCATGACGATCCGCGAAGACAATGCGCGGGAACATGCCTACATGGACCAGCTCGCCGAGAAGTTGGGTATCGACATGAAAGTCGCCCATATGATTGATGAGCGTGCGCATATGCAGATGGCCGCATGAACCCGCTGAGCATTCTTGCTGAACGAAAGGCGCTGATATGACAGAAGCTTACAAATAGGGTTTTACGCGCCAGACAATCGGAAAGCTGCGGCGCCCGTGTGTTTACACAGGCGCCGCAATTTTCAATAATAACCGGCATGGGGCAAGCCATGACGGCTTGAAGAGGCACACCAAACACGATGAATTTCCCGCCGGCTCCGGCCGCATCGAGAGGAAAGTTCGGAATATAAGAATCACGAAGATGATTCTTGTGACAGGGCCTTTTGCTTTTCAAAGGATTGGGAGCTTCCCCGCGTGTGAAGTACGGCATGGTGCTGTGCGTCTATTCGCAAGCTGCGCAGGGAGCGCGTCAATCTATGGGTACAGGTACCTGTTTTTCCTTTCGAAACTTTTTCCGGGTGGGCTTCCTTCCCGAAAATGGTCCCGCGCAACTTTTCTCGACACCTCGCGGTCTTGTTACGTTCTCCAGTGCATTTAGCCACCTGAGTAAAACGCTGAGCATATTACGTGGTGCTCAGGCCACGCTTGCCGTATTCCAAAGCACACACACGTTCAGTCGGGCACGGATCTTGCCCAACAATATCTCAGTGCATGTCAATCGGCATGCCTGTACAGATCTTATTTCCACGGAAACCAGGTTTTAAGACATGTCCTATCGCTATCAAGACTACCTGCCAATAGAAAAGCTGCGCGCTATCGCGGATCAGGAAAGCACCAAGTATCAATCCGCCGCGCCTTTCGCCCATGGCGTCTATGACAATATTTTTCCGGCAGCGCTGCTTGAAGAGGTCATCGACGAGTTTTACAAGGGAAAAAAATACTGGCGGGAATTCGAATCAAAATATGAGCGCAAGCTCCAGATGAGCTCCGATATGAGTATGGGGCCCGTCACCCGGATACTCATCCACAATCTCAATTCCGCGCCCTTTCTCGAATTTCTTGAAAAGCTCACCGGGATCAATGGCCTGATACCCGATCCCTATTTACATGGAGCGGGTCTGCACAAGACCCAGCGCGGTGGCAAGCTGGGTATCCATGTCGACTTCAATGGCCATCGCCGGATGAATGTCTACCGCCGGATTAACGTGTTGATCTATCTCAACAAAGACTGGCAGGAGGCCTGGGGCGGCAACTTTGAGCTGTGGTGTGACCAAGAAAAAGTGTGCAAGCAATCCATACCGCCGCTGTTCAACCGGATGGCCATCTTTTCTACCACCGCCAACAGTTACCACGGTCATCCGGATCCACTCGAATGTCCCGAAGATCGTGATCGAGTGTCCCTTGCGCTCTACTACTATACGGCCGGCGAGCGCGGCGACCAGAAGAAAAAGCTGCACAGCACGCTATTCCTCGGTAAAGATGGCAAAGTCGAGGATCTCACCCGCAAGAACCCGATACGCACCTTCGCCGCAAAAGTCATGCGCACTATAAAGAAATGGTTCTCCGGTCGCGATAGCAAGGTACAGGCATGAACGAAGCCGCTGAAAAGGCCGTTGAAAAAGCCGCGTTCGGCAATGATGGAGAAGGCCTGATTTTCGTGGTCGGCCCTCTTCGTTCTGGATCCACGCTACTGCGACTGATCCTCGACCATCACTCCGCGCTCAATATGTTCGGCGAGTTCGAAGCCGCCGTGTGTTTTGCGCGCGGTAATGCGTGGCCATCAGAAACAGCGTATCGCGAGCATTTGGCCACGCATCGTCAGACGCTGGCCTACAACCTCACACTGACAACGCAGGCTGGATACCGCGAACAGGTCTTCGATATGCTGCGGCAGCTGGATCGGCGCTCATCCAAGCCGCGTATGGGTGCTTCGATCCATTCTCGCATCGATCTTTTGCCACGCCTGTTCCCCGCTGCCACCTATATCCATCTGTATCGCGATCCCCGTGATGTCGCCAAGTCCTGTATTGGTATGGGCTGGGTGGGCAATACCTATGAAGGCTCTCAATACTGGATTGATGTCGAGCAGCGTCGCAAACACCTGATCGCTGGAGCGCCGAACGCCAGGCACTTCCATATTCACTATGAAGAGCTGGTGACAGAACCTGAGAATCACATGCAAGCGCTGTGTGAGTTCCTCGGCGTCACCTACGAAGCGAATATGCTCGAGATCGGCCATGACACGACCTACTCCTACCCGAGTGCGGCGTTTGCCAATCAGTGGCAATCGCGTCTGCGGCCCGAAGAAATTCGCTGGGTCGAAGCACGATGCGGCGCACTTATGCGCACACAGGGCTATGAGACAACGATTGCACCTGCGGCTAAAGTGGGCACCATCGAAAGAGGCTATCTGCGCCTGCAATCCCGGCTTGCACGGGCGCGATTCAGCATCAAAAAGTGGGGTGTGACGCTCTGGACACAGCATGTACTGGCGAACTTACTCGGACATAAAACATGGCAGGCATCGGTTCGCCTGAAAACCAATGCCAAGGATACCTTGCTGCTCAAATAGTGAGACACCATTACATGGATCATGATGCCCAGATGGGGCCCAATGGACTTCGACTCGCGATTATCATTCTTAACTATCGCACGCCGGAACTCGCGATTGCCTGTGCCGAAAGTCTGCTGTCGGAAATTGGCCGCAAAGGCGATATCGCAGTCGCGCTTGTTGATAATGATTCCGCTGATGGCTCCCTGGAAAAACTGCAGCAGTGGCATGCGACTCTGGCTGAGGAGGATGCGAAGCAATACCACGTCATCGCCAGCCATCGAAATGGTGGGTTCTCTTATGGCAACAACGTCGGAATCCGCGCGTTGCCTGCCCAAAACTATCTGCTCATGAATAGCGATACCATCGCGCGGCCCGGTGCAATTGCTGCGTTATTAAACAAGGTCGAGGAGACAAGCGGTGCTGGGCTGTTTGCACCCCAGCTTGAGTATGACGATGGCCGGCCGCAGATCAGCCGCTTTCGATTACATGGTATCGCGAGTGAGCTGATGCGTGGTGCATCGCTCAAACTGCTGGAGCGCATATTCCACCGGCACAAAGTCGCAATCCCAATCGGTGATCGCGATGCCGAAGTGGAGTGGGCCAGTTTCGCCAGCATTCTGATCCGCCGCGAAGTGCTGGATGATATTGGTTTGCTCGATGACGGCTACTTCATGTATTTCGAAGATGCCGATTTTTGCCGGCGGGCACGCGCCTATGGCTGGAAAATAATCCCGTGCCCAGAATCCCGGTTTATCCATTTCCGCGGTGGTAGCTCGAGCGTAAAAAGCCAGACCGCCCTGCAAAAACGCCTGCCAGCTTACTATTACGCCGCGAGATCCCGCTACTTCATCAAAAAAGGCGGTTGGGCCTATTTGTTACTGGCAAACTGCGCCTGGTATAGCGGACGTATTATCGCAACACTCAAGCGGCTGATCGGCAAACGAGATAAAGGCGCGATCGAGTCTCAGTGGCGGGATATCTGGATAGGTGCATTCGGGTGACGGATCAGGTACTGGAAGAGAACATGGAAGACAACTACCCGCACTTCATTATTATCGGTGCGATGAAATGTGCGACGACCACATTATTCGCACAGCTCTGCCAGCAGCCTGGGATCTTTATGCCGGATCCCAAGGAGCCCAATTTTTTCAGTGATGATGAAGTTTACCGGCGGGGAACTGCCTGGTACCGCTCCTTATTTGACGCAGCCAAGTCAGGGGACCTCCTGGGCGAGGCGAGTACCCATTACACGAAGCTGCCGACCTATCCAAAAACCGTCGAGCGGATGGCGAGTGCGCTTCCCAAGCCACGCCTGGTGTATGTCATGCGTCACCCGATCGATCGATTGATTTCCCAGTACATGCACGAATGGAGTCAAAATAACATTCGGGAAGATATCAACCAGGCAATATTTCGCCATCCCGAGCTGATTGATTACAGTCTCTATGCCAACCAGCTGGCGCCCTATATCGAGCGCTTCGGGTCTGACAGTATTTTGCCGGTCTTTTTCGAGAGGCTCAAAGAACAGTCTGAAGATGAGCTCGAGCGCGTGGCACGACATATTGGCTATCGTGGCAGCGTACGCTGGTCCAGTGACAATCAGCAGACCAATATCTCGAAAGAGCGCATCCGCAAGTTTCCTCTGTACGGCGCACTGATTGAATCCAGGCCGATGACTTGGGTGCGTCGAATGCTGGTACCCAAAAGTGTCCGGGCTCGCATCAAGAACTCGCTAACTATGTCAGAGCGGCCGGTGCTATCAGAGGCCGCCTACCAGTATGCCTGTCGTAAAATCGATGCGGACCTCGCGATCCTTGGGAACATGCTCGGCGTCAGCCTGAACTGCGATAACTTCTCGAGCATCGTATCCCGGCAACCCCTGGACTGGATAGCAACATCGAGTCCATTGCATCCGGAGGCCGCGCTGTGAACGAGCCGTCCTATGCCACCCTCGGCATTGTCATCATTGCAAGAAATGAGGGCGAGCGCCTGCGCCGATGCCTCGACAGCATTGCCCGATACAACTGTGCGATTGCCTACGTTGACTCCGGTTCCACGGATGGCTCACTCGAGCTCGCCAGGACCTACACCGACACAATCATTACGCTGGATACGAGTATTCCATTTACGGCAGCGCGAGCGCGCAACGCGGGGGCAGGGGCACTCCTGCAGCAACAAGCCTCATTGACGCATCTACAGTTTATTGACGGTGACTGTATGCTCGATCAGGAATGGCTGCCCGTCGCAATAGCACATCTCGAAAATCATCCCGACGTCGCCGTGGTCTGTGGGCGCCGCAAGGAAACCAGACCTGAAGCCTCTGTCTACAACCAGCTCTGTGATATGGAATGGGATCGCCCGAACGGAAAAATTGAATCCTGCGGTGGCGACTTTCTGATCCGCGTCGCCGCATTCGTAGAGATCTCCGGATTTCGCAACGAGATGATTGCCGGTGAAGAGCCAGAGATGTGTTATCGCCTCCGACAGGCCGGCTGGTCGCTGGAGAAAATTGATCACCCCATGACATACCACGATGCCGACATGCATCGGTTTGGCCAGTTCTGGAAGCGCGCCAAGCGCTCTGGGCATGCCTATGCCCAGTGTGCGAGTCTCTATGGGCGGGGGCAGGAAAAGTTCAAGGTACGCGAATTGATGAGCATCGCGCTTTATGCGCTGGCGCTTCCCGTGGCGTTAGTTGGTGCGGCCATCGTAGTTTCGCCAGTATTTCTTCTTGTCCTGGCCACGGTGTATGGCCTCTTGCTCGTTAAGATCCAGCGCGCTGAAATGTCCAGGGGTACAGCGCGACAGAACGCGAATCTCTATGCCCGCTTTGTCATCCTCGGCAAATTTGCCCAGCTCAGCGGCGTATGGGAATTCATCAAGAAAAAAGTTGCCAATCGCCAGTTGGAACTCATTGAGTACAAGTAGGCTTGTACCCATCAGGGAATGACATATGGACATGAACATCGCGCCGATTGATATTGGCACCTGTCAGATCAACGCGCTGCCGTTCCGGGCAGCGGTCGATGCGATCGGTGCTCTGTCCCGGTCTGCACAGTTTAAGTATGTGGTGACTCCTAATATCGACCATGTCCAGCGTTTGTCGAGCGATGCCTCCGATGCGTATACCTCGGCTTATCGGCAAGCCTATCACCAGGCCAGTTTGACTCTCTGCGACAGTCGAATTCTGCAAAAGATTCTTCGCTTGAAGAGACTGAAGGTCGAGGAAGTGATTACTGGAAGCGGCATGACCGCCCATTTATTTGCAGAGATATTGACTGCAAACGACAAGATCGTCGTAATCGGTGGGGATGACGATGTCATCGAGACGTTGAGGGCGCGTTATCCCCAGCTGAACCTCCATCACCGCAACCCGCCCATGGGTTTTATCAAACAGCCGCCTGAGATTGATCAAGTCGTATCCTTCGTGGAGGAGATATCGCCAAATTATACGTTTCTCGCCGTCGGATCTCCCCAGCAGGAGATTCTGGCGGCACGGTTGGCAGCGAGCCGAGCTACCGGGGTTGGTCTCTGCGTCGGTGCGTCACTATTGTTTTTGGTTGGCCAGGAACAGCGCGCACCTAAGTGGATGCAGACGTTGAACCTTGAGTGGCTCTATCGATTGATGCAGAACCCCGCACGCCTGGCGGCACGATATTTCTCGAACTTTAGAAGTTTGCCGAGGATCTATCGTTCGATTCCG
Organism: Microbulbifer sp. ABF4_148; assembly: GCF_056158985.1. NCBI lineage: Bacteria > Pseudomonadati > Pseudomonadota > Gammaproteobacteria > Cellvibrionales > Microbulbiferaceae > Microbulbifer > Microbulbifer sp. ABF4_148. The sequence continues at coordinate 489,886 of NZ_JBSWUI010000001.1, read as the reverse complement.
GCGAGAAACTAATATTTATTCAGCCCCGCAAGCGAAATGGAATTCACAATGTCAGCGGAAAAAAGCCTCAAAAAATATCTGATCGTCTCCCCTTGTCGGGATGAAGCCGAGTTCATCGAGCACACGCTACATAGCGTCATCAATCAGACGGTAACACCTGACTTGTGGTTGATTGTCGATGATGGCTCGACCGACGAGACGCCAGAGATCCTCCAGCGCTATGCCGAACAGTATCCATTCATCCAGATCTATACACGGAAGAATCGTGGCTTTCGTAACGTGGGGCCGGGCGTCGTAGAGGCATTTTATGCAGGCCTGGAGCAGGTGGACTGGGAGTCGTTTGAATTTCTCTGCAAGCTGGATCTGGATGTTGAGCTGCCCCACAAATATTTTGAGACATTGCTCGATCGCATGGAGCAGGATCCGCGGCTGGGGACCTGTAGCGGCAAGCCGTACAACCTGCGTGACGGCAAGTTGATCAGTGAGCGGCGCAGCGACGATATGTCTGTGGGGATGAGCAAATTCTACCGGACCGAATGCTTCAAACAAATTGGCGGTATCGTGCATGAAGTCATGTGGGATGCGATTGACTGCCATAAAGCGAGGCACCTGGGGTGGAAGGCGCGCAGCTGGGACGAGCAGAATCTGCAGTTTATTCACCTGCGCACAATGGGATCCAGCCAGAAAGGGGTGCTGACGGGTCGCATGCGACACGGTTATGGTCAGTACTTTATGGGGACCGGCTTTATCTATATTTTGGCAAGCGCGATGTTCCGTATGCTCGAGTATCCGCAGGTAATTGGCAGTATGGCGGTCGTATGGGGCTACTTGCGAAGCTGGCTGATGGGGCAGAGACGATATCCGGAGCCGGAACTGCGCGCGTTTATCAACGACTTCCAGTGGAGCACTTTGATTCGCGGGCGCGAACAGGCAATTGATCAGTTCGAGGAAATGGCGAGGCATCGCTGGCTTAGCGAAAACGCGCCGGCCGATGTGAACCCGGCCTGAGGACCGCAACGAATGACAAAACTGCGGCTTGCCTATCTCGCGCCCGAACTACCTGGACTCTCCGCGACCTTCGTTTACAAGGAAATCTTTGCGTTAGAGAAGCTGGGTTTCTCCATTCTGCCGGTTTCCGTTCATCGTCCGAATGGGCATGAGCAAGACGAGAAACTTCGGGCGTTGTCCGGGCGTACCCAGGTTCTCTATCAAACGCCATTCTTGCAGTTATTGGTTAACTGTCTCTGGTGTGTGGTTAACCGACCGGCATATTACTTCAGCACATTGTGGCTTCTGCTGTCCGATATGCCGAAGGCTAACCTCGGGTTCCGCGGGAGTCTGGGGTTGGCTTTTCGTTTTTTAATGGCGGCGACGCTGGCCAAAAAACTTGTTGCGGGCCAAGTTGAACACCTGCATATACACTTTGCCCATGTCCCTTCGGATATTGGCATGTATGCTGCGCGCATCGCCGGTATTTCCTACTCGGTGACCGCGCATGCCAATGATCTGTTTGAAAGAGGCTATCTGCTGACGCAGAAAGTACAGCGCGCAAAATTCTTTGCCACCATTTCGCAATTCAATGTGCAATGGCTACAAGCGCAGGGTGTTCCCACAGAAAATATTTGTGTTATCCGCTGTGGCGTTAGCGCTGAAGAGTTTCCAGCCAGAGACATTGCCCCGGATAACACGCCGAAAGTCATTGGTGCACTGGGTCGTCTGGTGGAGAAAAAAGGCTTCGACCTTCTGATCGATGCTGCGTCACGTTTGCGCCAGAGCAATATACCGTTTCGGTTACAGATTGTCGGTGATGGCCCGTTGCGCGACGTATTAACCGAACAGATTGCGGACGCCAAGCTCGATGATGTAGTCGAGTTTCTGGGTTCGAAGCCAAACCGGGACGTGGCCAACTGGCTGCAAACGTTGGATATTTTTGCCCTTCCATGCCAGCAGGATCGCAATGGCGATATGGACGGCATACCGGTAGCGTTGATGGAAGCCATGCTGAGGGGAATTCCCGTGGTCAGTACCGATATTTCGGGGCTGCCGGAATTGGTGATCAATGGTGTCACGGGATTCGTTGCGAAACCCTCTGCGGAAAAGCTGGCGGACGCGCTGGCAGCGGCATTGCAATGTGAGAATGCGCAGCTCGATATATACGTCAACGCTGCGCGGCAACAGGTATTGCGAGAGTTTGATCTGGATCTGAATGCCAAAAAACTGCGCGACGCCATCGTAATACAGACTGAAGCAGCAGCGGATGAACGCGGACCCGGTGATACGGTGCAAGGATGATGCAGGAAAAGTAACCCACAATGCCAAATGCAATAGCCTTTGCGGTTCTCTGTTTATGGCCCGTTGTTGCCATCGTACTCTATCAGCGCATGCGACCGTTGACGGCAACGTTTATCACGATTGTTGGTGGCTATCTGCTACTACCAGTAAAGGTAGAGTTTGACCCACCCCTGATTCCGCCCCTTGATCAGCAGACCATTCCTGTCATCACCGCGGCGATTGCCTGTGCGTTAATCAAGAATGTACGGTTCCGCGGTCTTCCCGATCATGGTTTCGAGCGTATTGCCGTTATCGCATTGGTGGTCATACCGGTCTTAACGGTGTTGACCAATTCAGAACCGTTTTTTAATGGTGCAGTTGCCGTTCCTGGTATCGCACCGAAAGATTCGATCTCCGCCATGGTCGGGATCTATCTGACACTATTACCGTTTATCCTGGGGCTCACCCTGGTGAAGAATGTCGAAGACATGGCCTGGGTAGGGAAAATGGTCGTGCTGGCCGGATTACTCTATTCGCCTCTGGTGCTGTACGAGGTACGGATGAGCCCACAGCTACACAGTATGTTGTATGGCTTCTTTCCTCATGAATTCTCACAGCAGGTGCGTCTCGATGGCTTCCGTCCTGTGGTTTTTGTGGGGCATGGCCTCTTGGTTGCAGCATTCTACGCGGTCGTGTTTATGTTTGCGCTCGCGCTAAATCGCTCCGGAGTCAAGCTCGCCCCCGTGCCGAACATGCTGGTGATTCTGTATCTGGCTATGGTGATTATATTGTGTAAATCGGTGGGTGCCTGGTTGTTGAGCACGATGGCACTGTTGCTGATTGTCGTATTGCCCAAAATGCTCTCAGTAATGGGCATTCGGACACTCGCATTCACCATTATTTCCTATCCATTGCTCTGCATACTCGCCATCTTTCCCCATGCCGGCATCGTTGAGTTGATTGCCAGTGCCTTCGGTGAAGATCGCGCGCAATCGCTGGATTTTCGTTTTTTCCATGAAAGCCACTTGCTCGAGCATGCGCGAGAGAAGCTGTTGTTTGGCTGGGGCGAATGGGGGAGGAACCGTTTTGCAGATTCGGTCACTGATGGTTACTGGATTATCAAGTTGAGTTCCTGGGGGATTTTTACCTACCTGGGCCTCTTTGGGCTGATGTTGGGCGCCATCTTGCGCAACCTGAAAATGATCAAGCGGATGGGCGCGGACAAAGGCGCTTACGTCCTGTTGGGCAGTGCAGTATTTGTCACCCTGCTGATGATGAACCAGTTACCGAATTCCTCTATGTACTCATGGCTCTGGTTCCTGATTGGCTGCGCTGCAGGGCCATCATTCCATCTCGCCAGGCAGCTGGCCAGGAGGCCTGCTATGCAGACCCAGGCGGAGCAACGCACAGGCGTTGCCCCGCCTGATCTCGCCAGTTTAGCGAGCCGGCGCTAGCGGCACGACGAGCTCGCGCGGCGCCAGTTGGCCACAGCCGGGGATGCTGGTAAATATCTTATTGGTATCCAGATAGGGTCCCTCAATGACGCCCGAGACGATCCGGCATTCCCGGTTTACTGGATTGAAGACATTCCCCTGCTCGACAACGTTAATGCCACCGAGGCTCAATTGCGAAGCCGACTGATCCACCTCGTCGAGCAGGAATTCGTTGTTAAAAACCCCGGTATAAAAGTGGCCACCACGAATATCTACGAACGCGGCCGACTCGTGCGCGGGTAACATCTCGGTATCATTAAAGATGCTGTCAAAGATAAAGTTGAAGGTTGGTGACCAATGTTCGCTGATATCGCGCGTTCGTATATGGTTACCTGCCGCAAAATCTTCCGCATCTTTATCCGTTCTGACATTGTCCGTATCGCTGGTTTGGCGCAGGGTAATCCGATGCTTGCCGCCGCGCCCGCCAACGTGATCGCCGCGCAGGCGCAGATTGGAAGCAACAAATCCCCAGACACCCATAAAGCGTGCGTTGTGTTCAATCGCATGCTTGGCTTCAATACCAGCCATTCCGCCGTTGATCATCAGGCAATCATTCATGCAACCGATGTTGATGTTGGGAAGGTTGTTGCCGTTGGCCTTGACGACGGAGTCCGTAAAGAACACGCCATAGGGAGACGGGACCACATCGCAGTCAAGCTCTTCCGGAGTATTGGTGCAGTAACTTCCGGCGCTGATAAACGCAAAGCCGCCGGGAAACTCACTGTCATTTGACCAGTCGATATCGAGGTCATGGGCAGTGACAAGGGTAGAGGACATGCCTGTTCCCACGAACCCGGCACGAATCCCGGTAACCGTAATGTCATATGCCCAGCCCTGAGTGATATGGCCGGCGCCATCCTTTGCGAGCATGTCATAGCCACGGGCGCGGCTGGTATTTGGTGCGGTATCGCCACATCCCGTGTCTACGCCAACGCGGACATCTGGCACCAGTGGTCGCGTACCGACACCGTAGGTATCCACAGTGACATTTTTCTCGCCATAGCCGATACAGATGTTGGAGTGGCGCTCGCCAGCGTGGAGCAAAATTCGCTTGCCGGAATATCCGCCGACATCCGGGGTCTGCTGCCGTTGTTCCGCTCCTGCGGGACAACCGTCAAAGTTGCCCGCCGGCGAGACACAAATTGTATCCGCGAGGTCGTATGCCGTTTCCTGAGCCTGGATTGTGATTTCCAAAAAGGCATCGCTGAATTCGCCGTCCGGATTCATCGCGCGCACACCGACGTTGTAAACGCAGGTGCCATTCTGGTATCGACTGCTCTCAGGCGTGCAGGTAAAGGTATGGATGGCACGTGGTGATGGGCCTACCTGCTTGTTGCGACTCAACCCTGTGGTTGCGAAGTTGCCGGAGTCTGGATCATCAAAATCGAAGTGATACGCGAGCCATTGGCCGGTGGCACAAGCGGTCGCGTCATTGCCATCCGAAAAATCTACGCAGTTTTCGTCGGTGGAGTCCTGCGCTGAAAAGTAGACCGTCTCGGGCGAAACACCGGATACCCGTGTTAATGAGCGCAAGCGCGCTACCACGGAAGACGCTGCCATGCCGGGATCAGTTACTCGAACCTCTCGTGAGGCGGCTGCCGACTTTCCGCCTGAGTCTGTTACGGAGTAATTGATCGTGTACGTGCCGATGATTGTGGTATCGACGTTGGAGCTGCTCTGGATCTGGTCTGTCAAAGTGCCATCTTCGGCATCCTCTGCAGTCGCGCCAGGATCGTTGAACACGGAGTCGACCGGGACGACTACGGGATTATCGCCGAGGAGGCTAATGGTCGGGGCCGCATCACCGATCACCACTACGTCACGCGTCGCCGACGCGCCCGCACCACCCGAGTCCGTGACCCGATAGGTAATGGTGTAGCGTCCGGGCACATTCGTATCGAAATTCGCTCCGCTCACTTGTATCTGGTTGGTGAGATTGCCATCTTCGGCATCCGTCGCTGTGGCGCCCTGGTCCTGATAGCTATCGCCCTCCATGATCTCAACGACGCTGCTGCCGACCAGCGTAATGACTGGTGCGGTATTCGTGGTGCCGCCACCGCCATCGTCGCCACCTCCGCCACCACTACCGCCATCGTCACCGCCGCCATTGCCGGGCGGGTCGATATCCGCGCCACCGGAGCTACCACCGCCACCGCCGCATCCTGCGAGCAACATGGCGAATACAACAACGTAAACTAATTTAGACATCCTCAAACCCTGATACGTCTGTAGTTGAAATCGGCATCCATTTTAACGTTCAGACCTGTCGACTTAGTGACAGGAATCTCATCGACGAAAATAGGCTTATTCAATTCAAGAATTGCTTCCCGCGGCTGACAACAGGGGGCCGGAAAATATTCCAATCCCTAACAACCAAATCACATTTCCGACATGCAAATGCTTGTCGAAACAGAACGACTGCCCGGTACGATAGGAGGCGCATCGTCGGATAAATTCCTCTCCCATTACGTAACAAACTGCGTCGCGGCAGCAATGCACCTGAATGAGGCGGCATGAGAACCGGTCGACTTGCTTTGCAAACTTGCGTTCCAACCACCCCAAGCAATTGGCAAGCCAACCTTCTGATAAAACGGAGACGTGTTTCGCAAAACACAGTGCGAAACGATAATTTCCGTAGAAGGGTATGGGATGGGCGGGCGCTACTTCTTCAAGCTACTCCTTACGCAGCAGCAGCCAGGGAGAATGTTCAAATACCGACAAGTCGATTCGCATCGTCTCGCCCTCCATCGTCACCGGCACCGTGGCGCGAGTGTCTGACGGAGGATAAAAAGCCCTGAAATTCGTGACGCCATTAATGCCAATGGTTCCGCGTGGCACCTGGTAGTCATAGTGACTGCGCTTGCCTGGACGAAACGCGGCATCCCCAACAAAACTCAATAGGAGATGTCGCGAATGTTCCAGGCCGCTGCCGTCAAGGCTTTGTAAGATGACCGCACCGTGACTATCTGTCTGCGTCACCTGAAGAGGCCCGCTAGTCACACCGTCAGAGGTCGATAGATCGCCGCCGATCGCGACAACGTTTGGCGCGTGAAGCGTCAACTGGCCTTTCTGCCAGTTTCGGCAAATCCTATTGCCCTGCGAACAGTGGGATGCCGAGCGGCGGAAGTTAGTAGCGGTGGCAAGGTCCAGATCATCCGCCTGAATCGTGTCGGCCGCCGCCACCGAGGTAAAGCGTTGCCCCAGCCAGGGCAATATCTCCTGATAGGGCAGGTCAACGGAGAATGGACGGGATTCTGTCAGCTCTCGCAAGAGCGGCGCTGACGCCGGCGTTACTTTCTGACCAAAAAAAGTCTCCGGGTCGAGTGATACACGGACTGGCGGTTCCGCAGAGCGCACTTGCTGCGCGCGAAAAATGCGCGCGGCGGCTGGCATTACACCCATCATGATCGGGTCATTGAACGATGACCATTGGTTCGCCCGAAAGGGTGCATCCAGATTCACCTGCGAATAGCCATAGAGCATCACCGCGTCCCAACTGTGCAAGGCGCCAAGACTTGCGATCCACAACGCCGATGCCGCTCGATCTGGCGTACCGGGCTTCTGCATATTCCATTCAGAAACGGTGACGGGTTTGCCAGTCACTTGTGCTGCACCAATCCAGTGGACAAACGCATGATCTTTGGCGGGATTGCTACGCAGGCCACTAGTGTCCCCGTAGGTGTGTACATCGACCACATCGCCATCCGTGAGAGATGGCAGCCCGGCGAGGCTCATTTTGCCCCAATAGTTAGTGGTCGCGATCAGCGCTTTTACCCCGCTCTTTCGCAGCGCCGTGATCATATACTGGTTAAACTCGTGCTCCACCTGGTTCAGGAATATCTTCGAATCGCCCCAGCGCCAGGTCTGAATCGCTCGTGCGGGCTCTATATCCAATGGCGGTGACAGAGCTTGTGCTGATGATCGGAGTTTCTGGAAATACTGCGGCCGGTTTCGGTCTTTCAGTAGCGCATTGCCGAAATGGTGGGTCACATCATTTTCATTGGTGAGTAACAAAAATGCGATGGCGGGATCATCGGCGTAGCGCAATCCGGTAAAAGGATTGGTTCGCAGAAGCAGCTTTTTCGACAAGTCCAGCATTCTGGCTTGAATCGCTGGATTGAAATAATTAAAGCCCTTTAGCTGACCGCGGCCCCGTTTATTCAGGGTCTCATCGAACAAGGGGATTGAATCCCCTTCTGCAAAGGTATGGCCAACATTCAGGTCGAGCCAGACATAGATACCCTGCTTTTTCAGCTGATAAATCCAGTAGTCGAGTTTCTTGAGGGAATCCGGATTCAACCTTACGGTATCGACTTCGGGTGAAGCGAAGATGTTGGGCGCTACCCACTCCGAATCGAGATGATGCAGCCGCACCAAATTGAAGCCCAGCGATGCAAGACGGTGCGCGTGACGTGCGATGGTCTCATCGGAAGACTGAAATACCGCTCTTGCCTGGAGATTAATACCCCAGAAGCGTGCGGGTGAGCCATCCGAAAATGTCAGATTACTGCCTTCGGCCCGCACGAAGCCATATTTCCCCGCCGGCTTGTGATTCATGTCCAGTACAGCACTGCCCTGTGGCCATGGCAGGGCGTCGGCCTTTGCGAGACTGGCTGCGCAAAACATCAGTGCAATGAACAGGCGGAGACCGTGAAAGTACATCGGCGTTTGCATAAACCTCGATAGACACTGTGTCTGCCGAAACAAAATCGGTATGCCAGACATGAGCAGAAAATCCAGGCTTAATCTGAAATAGGGTTGCGGCTTGTATGTGCTTCAGTTGCCGCAAATAGCGGCATAGCCGAATCACTGGGCTGACATGAAAGACTACCAAATTTCGTATTTCGGCTGTGCAGAATTGGGCGCCAAACTGACCGCGTTGTGCCAACTTATTTGGTGCATAAAGGATAAGAAGCCCTGAGGAAAATTTTTATCAAATAGCCACTCAGGTTTTGTAGTAAAAAATGATTGAATATTGGAAAATAGCCATTCGATAACAAAAGCATCTTCAAGGATTGAATGCACACTTATGGATGAGTATGCCCTATCCGATGTTCAGGCGGATAAGAAACACAATATCAATCATGTTAGTCGTCCGAAACCGGCGTATGCGGCACAGGATTACCGTCTCCCGGACTTTTTTCTAATCGGTGCGATGAAGGCCGGCTCTTCGAGCCTGTATCGATTTCTCGAGCAACACCCGGCAATCCATCTGTCAAATCCCAAGGAGCCCGAATATTTTTCTCATCACTATGGTAACGATGAGGAAAAGAACTGGTATCTCTCCCTGTTTGCGGATGCTAAAGACGGTCAGCTATGCGGAGATTGTTCGACCGGATATTCGAGGAACTTTGACTCTGGGAGCGTCGCCAGGCGCATTGCCACGGATATCCCACACGCAAAAATCCTGTATCTCCTGCGTCATCCGGTAGACCGCGCCTGGTCACACTACCGCCATCGGATGAATGAATGGGCCGCAGAAGGCAACGCACCGCTACCCTTCTACGAAGCCGTGAAGGATATGCCGGACATCCTGGAAGCGAGCAAGTACTCTGAATATATCAAGGAATACCTGCGCTATTTCGATCGGTCCCAGCTGAAGATCATTATCCTCGACGAAATGTTAAGAGATGCGGAGAGTACATCCGACGAGATAGATGCGTTTCTCGATCTCGAGCCTCAAGCTGACCGCAGCTTTACCAGGGAAAACCCGTCGGGGGATCTCTCGGTCAGAAGAAAAGTCAATCGCATGACCAAGCGACTGGAAGGTAATCGCTTTGTTCGCGTGTTAAGCAAGGCGTTACCTGGTGCATTGAAGTCGTTTATCCGACAAAAGATCCTTGGCGCCGAGTGGTTCCGTTCAGTCATTTCACTCTTCACCAGAAAGGCGGAAATTAACCAGAGAATGGACGCCGACATGCGCCGGCAGCTCCTCGATTACTTCGAACCCTATAATGAAGAGCTGGCGAAATTTCTCGGCCGCCGGTTACCGGAAGAGTGGCATTACTAGGCATTGGCTAGCTGCTAGCTGCTAGCTACTAGCTGCGCAACTGGTGTTTCTCGTTGGACGACAACCTCAAGGGAGACACCATTACTGGCCAATCACTCGCTGTAATGGTTCGTATAAGAAGTACAGCCAGATCGCCATTGGCGCAGTGAACGCGATCGAATCCAGCAAGTACAGCCGCTGCGGAAAATGCCGATAGGTGCTCAGCGCGGTCAGGATGCCACCGAGGAGCTGCGCATAGCCAATGCCCAGCAGCATGCCGGCGGCATCTCCCGCGGTATAACCCACGGCGATCCCCACTGCCAGCGCAACCGACTGGATGGCGCGAACCCGAAACAAGCCTCTAGAATCCGCTTTGGCCTTGAATATGGGCATATAACAGTTGGCCACAACGATCCCCATGGATCCTGCCGCGACCACCGCCAATAGCGGAGCCACCGCCGAATAGGTGTCGGTATAGATCAATGCAACAAGAAAGTCGGCTGCGGTAATCAGTACCGAGAGTCCGGTTACTGCAGCAAGCAGGATTACCACGCGAATCTTTAGTGCCAGGACGTTCAGCGCCTGGTGGGAGCGGTGTTTTGCCAATACCGGGAATAGCCACTTCTCACCGAGCGTCGCACACACGCCGGATACCAGTAGCCCCACGTTGGACGCGATCGCAAAGAAGCCGAGTGTAGAAGCAACAAGCACAAAGCTGGTTGCCAATTTGTGCCCCTCCCGAGTTGCCCAGGTAAGTATGGTCGCAGGAAGTATCCATTTGCCGTAGGAGAAGACGGTGCGCACCGCTGTTCGATCGAGGGTAAGCCGGTTGGCGATGCCCTTGCCAAACAAATGACTGCACCCAACAAATAGCAATGCCGCGACGACATCTGCCCAGAGAATTGACAACGCGCTCGGCCACAAATAGCAAAAAATGACAGAAAAAATCAGTGCACTAAAGCGCTTCAGGAGCAGGAGCAGCGACGGGAGAAACAGTTTTAATTCTTTCTCCATCTGGTAAATTTTGGTCGAACTAAAGCCGGAAACCAGTGAAATGAGAGCCGCAATCCACAGTGCTTCGCGCAGCTCATGATTACCTGGATACAGCGTTTCAATAAACAGCGAGCTGCCCGCAATGATCCCCGCAATCAATACATGCTGCAAAATCATCAGCGTCCAAACCGTATTGACGTAGGCGCTGTCCGCCTTACCGCGGATGTGATTGATGACGCTACCGCGAAGGCCAACTTCCGAGCATAGGGTCACCAATGCAGCAATGGTGGTCACAATCAGAATTTGTCCAAACGCCTCGGGCGCGAGCAAGCGCGTCAGGATAATGGTCGACAGAATTCGAATAGCAATCTGTCCACCATGGTTGGCAAGTACAAAGAGAAGGCCCGAGAGCTCGGGTTTCCTCAGCGTATGCGCAATGCGCTCGAAAGAGAGCTCGCTCGCGTAACGGGTAACTTGTCCAATCATAACTATCTACAGTCTTCTCACAGTAAACACCATCGTTACGAGTTCTGTATCGCGGGTGCCTGGCCGACCTCGCCGCTTGTCTTTTTGCTGCGCTGGTTCCGGTAATGGATGATCGGCACTTCGAGCAGCCGCCAGGACAAATACCCCATCAATAGTGAGCCGCCAAACAAGCCTATTGCCCAGGCTGTCGAGCCGTAATCCGGTGTAAAACCAAAATAATTGGCAAGATAACGCAGGATGTGCGGCGTAAACGCGTGGTAGAGATAAACGCTATAGCTGATTTTTCCCACGAAACGCAGGAAAGTGAGATCAAAGAGTCTGCCAGGAAGGTTCTGTTTGTTAAGAGACGCATTGAACAACAGATAGCAAATGCAAATGGCAAATGGCAAATCAAATAGCGCGAGGGTAATCCGCTGGCCCACGCCTGCATAGAAGAAGGCAGCAAAAATACCCATAAATGTAATGGAAGCAATCACTGCGGACTTGATGAACCATGTCGGCACACGATCAGATCCTGCGTAGCGATGCTTGTACATGGCCAATAGGGAGCCGGCCATCAGGGTGTCCAGATTGGCCGGCAGTACAAACAGGTTCTGGTGTGGATAGGTTGGGTCCCCAATGTAAAGCCAATAGCAGCGCCAAAGTGGTGCTACCAGGGCCAGAGCCGTCACCGTGATTACCAGCGGTTTGCCGCGTATCAGAAAAACCACAAACGGGAACAGGAGATAGAACTGTTCCTGTAAAGACAGTGACCACAAGTGGGCGGTAGGTGCATAGCGCAGGCCAGAGTCGCTACCAATATCTGCGAATCGCACGGCATCAAAGTTCGACACGAAGAGTGCATGCCACGCCCAGACATCGGAGAAGTTATCAAAATCAAACAGCAGTACAAGGCCAAGGGCAAAGAAATAGACCGGATAGAGTCGGATACTTTTGCGCACAAAGAATGACGAAAAGGATTCCCATACTGTCGACTTATTGTCGATGATTTTGGCCTGCGCTTTGAGCATCATTCCTGTGATTAAAAATCCGGAAATCACGAAGAATGTGCGTACGCCCACCCCGCGCCATGGAAAATTATCCGCAATGACTGCCAGTTGTGCGCCGAGGCCGAAATGGCTCATCAGCACCAGCAAGATGGCGACACCGCGGATGCCCTCCAGCTGAGTAATAAAACCCGATTTTGCGTTCACGATCGCTATCCTTTGCCCGTCTATGCGCGGCAGAGTGCATTATTGTTATAGTTACAGCATTTCTCTCGAAAGAACCTCGACGATCTCTTCCACATTGCCATCAAGCAGAATGCCCGTGTGGGTGCCAGGGATGCTGTGAATTGCGAGCTCCTGGCAGATACTGGCCCAGCCTAGGTGACGGTCATTGCGCTCGAAAATTTCCCGCTTCCTGTCCCTGGCGTTGAACAGGATAATTTTCCCTTCGAAATAAGAGCAGTGGTATGCCGCCAGGGCTTTTTCCCGGACTGATGCCCGCGGGTCTGGTACAGCTGCGGGTGCCATGTCGTCGATCAAGTCCGGGTTCGCCACGTCAATATTTTGCTGTCGCGCCGCTTGTTTCCCCGTCAATGCGAGCGCCTTCCGCAGAATACGCCGTGGTAGTGACAGGTTGCTTCGATAGCCGGGTGCCCAGGTATCAAATAGAGCAACGAACGGTACCGCCTCACCCTCCTGCATCAGTGTGCGGGCCACTTCGATGGCAATGATTCCCCCAAATGAGGCGCCACAGAGGTAGTAGGGTCCGAAAGGCTGTGCCTCCCGGATGGCAGCGGTATACCGTTTTACGATGTGCGCCATCGATGTGATGGTCGAATGTGCCGGGTCATTTGAATCGCCGGTAATAATGGCGCTCTCCTCCGGCAGCGTGACCCCGGCTACCGCACGATGCGCTGGCATCTTGGCGGCAAGGTCCCGATACTGGAGCACGCCATTGCAGCAGAATAGCGTTGGTGCACCGACCGAACCGTCTTTGATGATCGTCACTTCGGACTCATCGCTATCTTCCAGAGCATCAATGGCGCGTGCGAGCGCCCTAATGTTGCGATTGTTCAACAACAAGGTGATCGGCAACGTGCGACCCAGTATTTCGCTCGCAGCCGCCATGGACCGCACCGCTTTGAGGGAGTTACCACCGAGGTCAAAAAAGTCGTCGAGTACAGAAATGTCGGACAGTTGAAATAGCTCGCACCAAAGCGTGTGCAATAGCGCTTCTGTTTCCGTCTCGGGTCCCACAGACGCGGCTGTACGGCGTAGCCGGTTTTCCTCCGACGGCTGCGGGAGATTTTTCCGGTCTACCTTGCCATTGTGGTTCAGCGGCATTCGGTCCAGCCCAACCAAAACAGACGGCACCATATAATCCGGCAAGGTTTTCTGTAGGGCAGATTGGATCTCGGAAGGATCGAGTGTTTCCCCGGAGAACACCAGGTAGGCGATTAACTGACTATGGTTTTGGCCTTCCTTGCAGTCTCCTACCACGACACAGTCTTTAACGCCGGGCAGCGCCTTCACCGTGGATTCAATCTCGGTGAGCTCGATACGAATACCATCGATCTGCACCTGAAAATCATTCCTGCCAAGGAGCTCGATATTGCCCTGGGCATCAAAGCGGCCGATATCGCCGATGGCAAAAAACCGTTTTCCATCAATCTGATGAAATTTTTCCCGATTGGCTTTTTCGTTGCCAATATAGCCGATGACCAGTCCTTCGCCGGAAAAGTACAGCTCGCCGGAAGTGCCAGAGGGGACCGGGTTGCGGTGTGCATCCAGTATCCGCACTTCCATATTTGGATGGGGCTTGCCGACTTTGGTGCGCCCTACCGGTTGCTCACGCTTTACTGGGAAGGTACACCCCATGCAGCTGATTTCGCTGGAACCATAGTTCACATAAATCTCTGCGATTGGAAACGCCGCCTTGGCAGCTTCCAGTACCTCCGGTGGCACCATGTCGCCGCCGGTCAGCAGTACCCGAATCTGAGCGGTTGCGGAACCACGATCACTCGCTGCCATGCGATCAATCAGGGCGCGTAACAAGGTGGGCACACAGTGCAGTACCGTTGATGACTGCAGCGCATCAATCAATGGATCGAGTGCCATGATTTCGGGCTTGGTCATCAAACGCACCGACCCGCCCAGAACCAACGCCGCCATAAATTCATACATACTGATGCTGAACGTATTGCGGGCTATCGCCACGAAACGATCATCGCCGGTATATCCATAGCGGTGTACGGCAGCGAATACACTCTGGGTAAAGTTCTGGTGTTTGGCGAGGATGCCCTTCGGCACTCCGGTTGTACCGGAGGTAAAGAAGACATGGGAAGGGATATCAATTGTCGAACAGAATTCCGGGTTCTCAAAGGTGTGCGTCTCGGCGAGGCTGATAATGCCATCGACTTCGAGCAAAGCGGTGTCAATTTCAGACGCGATTGGCCGGGTCTGAGCATCCACCAGCGTAAACCGCATCGACACCTGTCCCGCCATTGACGCCAATCTTGCACCCGGGAACCCCGGATCCAGAGGTACATAGATACCGCCGGCCTTGTGGATGGCGATCAATGATGCAATGACGCCAACGGAAGGTTCCAGCAACACGCCGACGAAATCACCGGGTGTGAGGCCCTTGTCGATCAACTGGTGAGCAATTCCATTGGCCAGGTTGTTCAGCTGTGCGAACGTATATGCTGCGTCGACGCAACGAATTGCCGGTCGGTCACCCTGCGTTTCGGCATGTTCCTCGACATAGCGATAGGCGGGTTTGTCGATCTGAAACCGAGAGTGCGGCTGTCCCCACTGGATCTGCCGCTCGACTTCGCCCTGCGGCACCATCGGCACGGTAAAAGGATCCGGCTGTCTGCCAGAGGCTTCCCACTGGCGAATAAGCTCATGGGTATACCGCGATACTGGATGTTGTGTTTTATCTGTTGAATTGGCATCAAGCGCTATCCAGGACAGCTCCTTAGAAAACGAATTCCAGTAAAGGCAGGCATGATCATTGGGAGACAGGTCCGCCGTTGCGCCCGCGATCCACGTCGCCAGGTCAGGACCGGTATCAATAATCAGGCGCAGACCGGGCAGGGTATGCAGGTTTTCAGCAGAATCGCTGTTCCCTTTGCCGCGTTCACAGGCCGTCCGAATCGCTTCCGCGGCCGCACTAAATCCACCCGGCTCTGCTGAAACCGTTAGCGCCTCAACAGACCCAACGGATTCATGGCGTGTTGGATTCCCGGCAAACTGACATCGCACCATCAGACTCGACAGGTTAAATAGCCGCAGTGTTGCGATACTGGCCAGCGCCACATACTCGGCCACGTCACGACTTGGCTCGGTGCGTTGCGTGAATAATCGGTCGAGATCCGCCGCAATCAGTGCGCAGGGCTGACCCGGTACACGGACGGTCTCTTGCTCGCCAGAACGCGCATCAACTGCGTTGGCGCGGTTGCTGGTCGTGTCGGATGCGTCACCGGCGATGGTTTCAGTATCGTCAAAGGAAGTCATTTATTGGCCATGAAAGCCTGCGCAGCCGCAGGGGAATACTATCCAATGCGGTTGCAACCACAGGCGCATAAAGGTTGAGGTTGATCAGCTGCCGACAAGAGCAGATAGCAACACGGCACCCGTCAAACAGGACGCGTGCCATCAAAACTATGCGTTCAGCGGGTGATTAGTTGGCAACCAGAGCCTCTTCGCGAGCTTCGCCTTCATGCTCGGCCGGTGTCCCCTGTTCTTTGGGTAGCGGCTGCACAACGGGCGCCCAATCCTGTGGCATATGGGAGAAGTCAGTGAGGGTCGAGGTGTCCCCGGAATTACGGGCATCCTCGATACGCTGATAGAAGTTTTTCCCGGTATTTTGCGGCACATCGGTGTTAACTGCGCGATTATCGCTACCGCTGCGCGGACGTTCGACATACTCGGGGAATGACATTTCGGCCGCATCTTGCTCCGCGTAGCCTTTGCCAAACAGCTGCTTGAGCACGCCGAATCCATCGTTGCTGACCAATTCGCGGCCACGCAGATTTACGCCCATTGACGTAGCGCGCGTGACGAAATTCACCAGATTATCGGTATCGAACGCAATGTGCTGAACGCTGTGATCACCATGTCGATCGACAAACGCAGTGACCTGGCTCTTTTTGGTGCGATCAATGCCTTCGACCAAAACGATACCGAATGAAGAAAAGTCGATACACCACAGCTTCATGCTGCTTTCCGGATCTTCCGGACGGACGTCGTCAATTCTTTTTGTCAGACGACCACCCTCAATCTCGATGTGGTACCAGCCCCATTTTTCGATCATGCCGGAGGCAACGGCATAAGCAATATGATCGACACGATTAACCTTGGACATCCCTATCTATCCCCCAAAAAAAGAAAATTCCATTTCACTTTTTAACGCAAAAAAATTGCGCCTTTTTTAGAAATACCATGCAGATTCCACAGCGTCAATCGAGCAATTCTATGTTTTTAAACTGTATGACTTTGTAATCTTCGCGTAATGACAGGAGAAATGTTTTAAGCGCCACGCCAAGATTTTTTCCCTGGACGGCGCAATTTTCAACCCGGTCGCGGTGTAACAGAACGTAAGTCGATTTTTCTCAGTCCTTCAAAAAATGTCTGGCACAATTTGTGCGTGATCTAGTTCGAGTCGCAGGAACAAGACTCGATGAATAGGATGCGGCTATTGGCGTAAATGTTTTTCAAAGACCGCTGGGCACGTGATTCGACATGCCGGCGCGTAAACATTCGATACGATAATTTCGACGACGAAATTGTGGAGTGGGTACGGAAAACAGTTGATTTAGCGCACATAAATAGCGCAATATCGCGCCCCAGGCTTCACGCAGGGTACGGGATTTCCCTGCACAAAAGTTCTGGACTGTCATAAAAATCAACGCAATTTGGACGCGTATACCTTGGGGATTCCAAGGGGGGCAAAGTGGAACAGGGATGGATTCGAAGCCATCAGCGGGGTATTACCACGCTGTATCGGCTTCTTGATTTGCTATTGATTCTGGGCGCACTGCTTGCAGTTCTTGCATGGTTCGGTGCGGACTTATCCAAAGACTGGCTGATCGCGCTTCTGGCGGCAGTACTTGGCTTCGCCTTTATGTCGGAGTCGGTGGAACTGTATCGCTCGTGGCGGGGCGAGACCTACCTCAAAATTCTGGGCACCACCGTCGTGGCCTGGGTTTCAGTCTGTATTTTCCTACTCGCGGTCGACTACCTGATCAAAGACTACGGTGGTTTCCCGCGTGAGATTGTCCTGTTGTGGTTTCTTGCCACACTGGTGCTACTGGCCAGCTGGCGCTTTGTGCTGAGACAGCTGCTGTTTGCCATTCGCAGTCGCAACAGGAATACACGTTCAGCGGTGATCATCGGTGCAAACCGGGCCGGTGCCGCCTTGCGTCGCGACTTGTTGACCAACCCGCATCTCGGCATTCGCTGCAACGGCTTTTATCGGGTACCCGATACAGACGAGTTGGCCCTGATTGAAGGGGATATCCGCGAATCTGAAGTGCTGGGTAACGTTGAGGACGCCGTCGAGGAAGCGCGCAAAGGCGAATGCGACCTGGTCTACATCGCCCTGCCGATGCAGGAAGAAAAGAAGATCGCGGAAATCCTGGCGCAGCTCGGTGACAGCACCGCGACTGTTCATCTGGTGCCGAACTTCTTCGTGTCCAACATGTTGCATGCGCGCTTCCACAGCGTGGGCAGCAGCAACCTCCTGAGTGTGTATGACACGCCGATCCAGGGCATCAACGGCTGGATCAAGCGGATGGAAGACCTGGTGCTTGCCTCGGTGATTCTTACGCTGATCTCTCCACTGCTGGTTGTCATCGCTGCGGCGGTCAAACTGACCTCCGAAGGTCCGATCATTTTCAAACAGCGTCGTTATGGCCTGGATGGCCGGACAATCTATGTGTGGAAATTCCGCTCGATGACCACGCAGGATGATGGCGACAAAGTGGTGCAGGCCAAGTCCAATGACAAGCGCATTACACCGGTCGGCGCCTTCCTGCGGCGTACGTCGCTCGATGAGCTGCCGCAGTTCTTCAATGTCATGCAGGGGCATATGTCTATCGTTGGGCCGCGACCTCATGCGGTTGCTCACAACGAGGAATATCGCTCGCTGGTGAACGGCTATATGTTGCGCCACAAGGTCAAGCCGGGGATCACTGGCTGGGCGCAGGTAAACGGCTGGCGCGGCGAGACCGATACCGTGGATAAGATGAGCAAAAGGGTCGAGCACGATCTCGACTATATCCGCCGCTGGTCTGTGTTGCTGGATCTGCGCATTGTATTTATGACGATTTTTCGAGGATTCACCGGCAAGAATGCCTACTGAACCAGAGCAGGGGTCAAGCTCCAGGTCAGTCCATAACAACAAAGAGCCGTGACGTATAAGACGATGAACAACAAGCTTTCGAACGCAATACGACTCGCTGCTGCGGGCTCCCTCTCGGTGAGCCTCCCGGCGGTCGCCGAAATCAATCTGGGTGGGGACCTGGTGCTGGCATCGGATGTTTCGATCGACACCGTCTACGACAGCAATATTTTCAGCCGCTCCACCAGTCTCGAAAGTGCCTGGTTGGCAGTGGTGTCGCCTTCTGTGGCGTTGCGCTCAGAGGGCGAGCAGACCAGTGCGGAGCTCTCTTACCAGATGTTTCACGGTGAGTATCTGGATATTGATCTGCCGGAGTACACCGACCACGACCTGCTCGCGGCTGCGCGTTGGTCACCGGTCAGTTACCTGAGTGCCGGTGTCAGTGCGGGTTATCAGGATTTACATGAGGATCTCGGTTTTGCCGCGATCCGCGACGGTGATCGCGCGCCTGGCAGCGTGGGTCTCGTCGAGACCGCGCCGTCCAAGCATCGCAGCATGGGGGGCGACGTTCGCCTTGGCAGTAATGCATCACCGCTGCAGCTCGAACTCGCGGTCAGCCAGCAGGACGATGATTTTGCCGATGATTTCAGGGACGTGGAATGGACGGGCTACAGTGCGTTGCTCGACTTTCGCGTTGGCGCGCGTAAGTCGATATTGCTCGAAGCGCGCAATAACGACATCGAATATCGCGAGCAGTCCGCGCTGTCGCGCGGTGTCGACAGTACCGAAACGGTACTGCTGCTGGGGTACGAATGGGAGGGTGCCAAAACCCGCGCTTCGATCAAGGCTGGCCGGCTCGACAAAGACTTTGGCGATCAACCGGGCTCCGATTATGAGGGCACCCAGTGGGAAGTGGCACTGAGCTGGTCGCCAAAAAGTTATAGCCGCTTCTCGTTGTTTAGTTCGCGCACACCGCGGGAAACCATCACCAGCGATACCGGTTCCTTTATAGAGCAGACCATGCACACCGTCGCCTGGACGCAGGACTGGACTAGCGCGCTGCAGAGCTCCGTGGCCTACAGCCTGTCAGACAGTGAATTTGTGGGCGAGGGCACCTCTGGCTCAAATACCAGAACCAGCGCACAGGTCAGTTATCGCTGGAGTCCGCAAACGCGGATTGCGTTTGCCGTCTCCACATTGGAGACCGATGCAATCACGGGGATTGATTCCATAGAACGTACACAGGCAACGCTGGGTATCACCCTGTCGTTGTAAGCGATACGGCGCAGAGAGAGTTATGAAGCAACGCACGCATTCAATGGACATAATCGGTCGGCGCACCCTGCTGGTATTGCTGCTAGCGGTAATGCCGCTCTGCGGCTTCGCTTTTGAGGGGGACCAGTATCGTCTTGGTGCGGGTGATCGGATTCAGGTGCAGGTATACGGCGAAGCGGACCTGAGCCTGAGTTTTTCGCTGGGCGACAGCGGCACGATTAATTATCCCTTTCTTGGCCAGATTTCTGTCAGCGGACTGACGCTGTCTGAGCTTGAGCAGAAAATCACTTCCGGATTGAAAGGTGATTATCTCATCAATCCGAGTGTGCACGCCTCTGTGGTGGAGTATCGACCCTTCTTTATTTACGGCGAGGTGCAGGTGCCGGGTGGTTATCCGTACCAGCCCGGTTTGACCGTGGGCAAGGCTGCAGCCATTGCCCAGGGTTTTACGGAACGTGCTTCAAAAAGCAAGATCTATGTTGTACGCGAAGGCAGTACTACGAATAACAAGTTGCGCGCAGATCTGAATACCCTGTTGCAACCAGGTGACATGATCACGGTCGAGCAGGGATTCTTTTAGGAATATGCTAGATACCTCAAGTCCTCACGAAGTCGAAAACCAGCCGACGATCGATATCCTGTATTACATTCGCTTGCTGTTGGCGAATGCATGGAAAATCATCCTGGCGACGGTGATCGGTACTGCCATCGCTGTTTATTACGCCACCACGATTCCTGCCAAATACAGTGCGACCGCACGGATTATTCTCGAAACCAATCAGGGTAACGTGGCTCCGGTCCGCGATGTATTCGATGTCGGTACACAGCGTCGCGAGTTCCTGATGACGCAGGCGCAAATCCTGCAGTCCCGTGCGATTGTCGAGAAGGTCGTCGACAAGCTGGACCTCGTCAACAACGACGCGATGCGCCCGCCCAAAAGCGAGCCCATGTTCCCATGGCTATCCGGACTGTTTGAATCAGAGGCCTCGGAAGAGGACCAGCCCTCACCGGAAGAGGTCCGCGAGCGGCTGATCGATGCGATTCGCTCCGGGATCAACGTCCGCCCCATTCGCAATACCCAGTTGGTCGATATCTCCTTCGAGTCACTGTCTCCCCGGCTGGCGGCAGCGGTTCCGAACGCCGTCGCCGATGCGTACGTAGAGATCCAGATGGATGCGCGGCTCGCCGCCACGCAGCGCGCCACCTCCTGGCTGAATGAGCGCCTGCAGGGGCTGCGCAGTGAGCTGGAACAGTCCGAACGCGCGCTGCAGACCTTCCAAAAATCGGAAGGGCTGGTAGACATTCAGGGTGTTCGCGGTCTGGCAGAGCAGCAGTTGAATGACAGCATGATGCAGTTGCTCGAAGCGCGACGGAAGGTCAAGGAGCTTTCCGGCATTTACCGTCAGATCTCGCTATTCGGCGAGAATGTCGACGCGGTGGCAAACCTTCCGGAGATTCTCAACCATCCGCTGATCCAGAGTGTAAAAGGCCTGGAAGTGACCGCGGCGCAGCGGGTTTCCGAGCTGTCGCAGCGCTATGGCCCCAAGCATCCACGTATGATTGCCGCACGCGAGGAGCAGCAAAACACGCATATCCAGTTGCGCAATGAGGTGCTGAACCTGATCAGCAGTATCAAGGCCAATTATGAATTCGCGCAAAGCCAGGTCCGCACACTGGAGAAGGATCTGGCCGACAACAAAGGCGATGTGCAGCAGGTCGCGTTTAAAGAGATTCGCTACGATGAGCTGAAGCGCGAAGTGGAAGTGAATACCCAGCTGTACAACTCCTTCCTGACGCGCTTCAAAGAAGCCAGTGAAGCCACCGGCTTCCAGTATCCCGCCGCACGCCTGATCGAACCGGCGACGGCACCCAAGTATCCGCTCAGTTCGAAGAAACGTCTGATCGTCCTGATCGCCATGATGTTCAGCGGCGGCCTGGTCGCCGGCATTGTGTTGTTGATCGATCTGCTCAAGGCAAATGTGCGCAGTTCAGACGATGTGGAGAGAAAGCTGCACCAGCGTATTCTCGGCTTGCTGCCGAGTGTTGCAGACACCGATACCGGCAAGGACAGCACGCGGCTGTTCTACAACAAGCAAACGCCCGAGTTTGCCGAGGCGGTCCGTACTCTGCGTACCGGCCTGTTGTTAATGGGCGATGGAACCCCGTCCAAGCTGATCAGCATTACCTCGTCGGTACCCAGCGAGGGTAAAACCACGGTGGCAGAGAATCTGTCATTCGCGCTCAACCAGGTGGGCAAGGTGGTGCTGGTCGACTCAGACCTGCGCCGCGCGTCGGTGAGCAAGCGCTTCGGTTTGTCACCCAGCCGTCCTGGCCTGGCGGACCTGTTGATGGGGAATTTCGCCCTGGAAGAATGCACCTACACCGACCCGGATACCGGACTGGATGTGATTCCGGTGGGCAAGGTCCCGGTGGATCCGCTGCGCCTGCTTGCCGTCAGCGAATTTCGGCGTGTGCTCGAGGAGCTGTCCGAGCGTTACGATGTCGTGATTCTCGATACCCCGCCGGTACAGGCGGTCAGTGATGGTATGGTCGTCTCCAAACTGTGTGACTCTGTGCTCTACGTGGTGAAAGCCGAGGGCACCAGCGCGAGAGTGATACGCAAAGGGATCAAGCGTTTACGCGAAGTTGGCGTGAGAATTGAAGGGGTAGTGCTGAACCAGGTGGATACCGGCCGCTTGTCTTCAGACTCCTACGAGTATTACAACAATTATTACGGTCCTGACCCGGAGGCGAGTACCTAAGTGCATTCGGAACGTATGGTCGATCTACATTGTCACATTTTGCCCGGCGTGGATGACGGCGCAAAAGATGTGATACAGGCTCTGGCGCTCGCCCGGGCCGCGGTGGATAACGGCATTGGCTTTGCCATGGCCACGCCGCATATTCATGTGGGTCGCTACGAGAATGACATCCATGGGTTAACCGCCGTCTTTCGACATTTCTCCGGTGTGTTGAAAAAAATGCGTGTGCCCCTGCAGCTGGGTCTGGCTGCCGAGGTGCGCTTGTCCGGGGAAATTCACGGGCAGGTAGAGCGCGGTGAATTGCCGTTTCTCGGCAGCTGGCAATCTGACCGGATACTGCTGCTGGAATTGCCGCACAGCCATATTCCGCCGGGCACAGTCCGGGTGATCAAGTGGCTGGAGAAGCGCAATATTCGCGTGTTGATTGCGCACCCTGAGCGGAACCGCGACATCCTGCGAGATTATGAAAACGTCGCGCCGCTGGCACGCGCCGGTTGTCTGTTTCAGGTAACGGCGGGTTCGCTCATCGGTAGTTTCGGGGAGCAGGCGGAAGTGCGTGCGCGGCAATTGCTTAAGGCCGGTTTGGTTACCGTGCTGGCGACCGATACGCACCACCTCACCCGACGCCCGCCGGTGCTGGCCGAAGGCCGTGCAGCAGCAGAAAAACTGGTGGGTAGCAGCCGTTCGTGGGATCTGGTTTCGACCAACCCCGGCAAGATCATTTCACAGCAAATGCAGTATCCACTGGCGGCGCAGCCTAACGTCCCGCGACAATCCGCCAGTTTCCTCTAATGTTCGATCGCCATTACAGGCCGGCGATGGTGCCCTCGCGGCGCGGATCGACACCGCCCACCAGCTTGCCTTCGGCATTGCGGTAAATCACGCTCAGGCCGGAGTTCTCTCCCGACGATTCTTTTATCGTGAAGCCCATTTCGCGCAGTGCATCGATCATGCCTTCCGGCGCTTCCGACAGTTCCACTTTCACCTGGTCACCCCGTGCGACCACATTGGGCAACGCCACCGCTTCCTGGGGGGTGAGACCCCAGTCGAGCACACCCACCAGGCTCTTGGCGGTGTACGCAATAATCGAGTTGCCGCCGGGTGAGCCGGTTGCCATCAGGAAGTCGCCATTGCCGTCCAGCACGATGGTCGGTGACATGGAAGAACGCGGGCGCTTGCCGGGTGCAATGGCATTGGCAACCGGCTTGCCTTCATCGTCGACCGGGCGGAACGAAAAGTCGGTGAGCTGGTTATTCAGGAACATGCCGCCGGCCATGCGGCTGGAGCCAAAGATGCTTTCCACACTGGCTGTCATCGACACCACGTTGCCCTGTTGGTCGCGCACCACAAAATGCGTGGTGCTGGGCAGGTCATTGGTCAGGTCCTTGCCATAGCGGCTCGCCACCTGCTGATCGAACTGCCAGGGGTCGCCTTTGACCGACACCTCGATCGCCTTGCCTCTCTGCAGCAGTGCCGCGCGCTGTTGCAGGTACTGCTGGTTCAGCATGCCCTCGACCGGCACATCCACAAAGGCCGGGTCCGCCACATAGTGGTCGCGGTCTGCGTAAGCGAGCCGCTGTGCGTCGATAAACAGCGCCCAGTTTGTCATATCGTCGACGCCGGCTTCCGAGAACGCCGGCCCCTGATCGAGAATGCCCAGCGTCATCGCCACCGCCAGCCAGGAAGAGGCCGGGGGCGGCCCACAGACCTGGTTAACCCGGTAGGGTGCGCACAGGGCGTCAAACTTTTTCGGCTGGTAGGCAGCCAGATCGGCGGTGGTCATGCTGCCCGCGCGGGGTGCAGCCTGCACCTTGCCGGCAATGGTCTGTGCCAGTTCGCCTTCATAAAAATTGCGGTAGTCCGCGGCAATCAACCGCAAGGTCTGCGCATATTCCGGGTTCTTCAGGATGTGGCCCACCGGGTAGGGCTTGCCGGCGTCATCGTGGAAATAGTCGAACGCGTCGGTAACGCCCTGCTCGGGCTTGGACGGGTAGATCCAGCTGAGGTCGCTGTACATATAGTGCAGGCGCGGCGAAATCGGGAAGCCCTGTTCCGCGGTTTCAATCGCACCGTCAAACAAAGCCCCCCAGGCCAGTTTGCCGTGATCGCCATGGGCCATATTCAGCATGGCGACAAGTCCGGGCACGCCCACCGACAGGCCGCTGTTCTTGGCCTGGAAGTATCCCTGGCGTCGGTCTTTGGTAGTGATCGCCTGCAGGAACATATCGCTGGTGGCGCCCGCCGGTGCCACTTCACGCCCGTCATAAGCGGTGACCGCCTTGGTCGCCGCATCGTAATGGACCAGGAAAGCACCACCACCCAGGCCGGAACTCTGCGGCTCCACCAGCGACAGGGTTGAAGCAATCGCGACCGCGGCATCTACCGCGGAGCCGCCCTGCGCCAGAATCTGTTTGCCCGCTTCCGTCGCAATCGGGTTTGCGGTAACCACCATGGCCGAGTGCGCGGCAACAGCGGGCGTCTCGGTACCCGGAGAGTCCTTGGGTCCACAGGCGGAAACCAGAAGGGCCGTGGCGGCCAGGAAGCTGAGTTTTTTCATAGTGGTGATCTGTGCAATTCAGGACAGTAAAAGACCAAAGATCCATGATGCCTGACTGCGAGGCAAATCGCATCGTGCAGGCGCGGTATTTGTGCGGTTGGATCCCATGTACGGACGCCGTCAACGCGGGCGCCCCAGAGTCCAGGAGACGAACAAGCGCTGCAAATAACCTGCCGACTGTGAGTGCTCAGCGCGCGGGGTGGGTTATTTGGTCCGGTACGGCAACTCGCCGCGCACGTTGCCCCCGGGGGCATAGTTGCAGGTGACAATCGTGCGGAACTTGCCGCGCTCGCAGCGGGCGACACCACAGCCGACGGCCCGCGGCAGGGGTTTGCCGTTCACGATCGTATCGTGGGTATTCCAGATCAGCTGGCTGTAGTGGCCGGTCTTCATCACCTTGAACGGCTGGTAGCGATAGTCTTTGGCCTCGCCCACCCAGGCGGCCACCGCGCGGGTCAGGGCCTCCGCATCGGGCAGCGGTGCGCTGTAGTAATAGATGTTCTCTCCCACCCATGGGTATGCGGCATTGCCGCCATTGGCGATAAAGTCCGCGCGTCGCTGGCTGTTGTGGGCCATGCGCGCATTGCACTGCGCGGCAGACCAGTTATAGGCCGTGCGAGCGAGTGCCTGGTCGTAGGCCAGCATACTCACAGGAGGCTTGGGTACCGGGCTGTTGGGCAGGTGGCCGGCGTTCAGGTCTTTGCGTACCTGGTTATGGAGTTTCAGGGCCAGGCAGTGGTTGGGGGTGCGGCAGTCGGATGAGTTGGCGAGCAACTGGGGGGCGGCCGCTAGTAAGAGAACAGCGAGTCCCACAGGCGGGGCGACGAGACGGCGGAAGCGAGACTGGTACACGGCGATGATCCTCAGCTGCAGGTGCATGCATTTTAGTAAGGATTCGGGGGGGTTCTGTGAGGCAATCGTAGAGAAATGTGGTTTGGTGGTGCGGCATCTATATATAGATGCGTGGGGTAGTTCGGTGCGGGTTGGAGGGGGAGGGTTAACTTTGTTGCGGTGCGGCTTGTTTTAAAGTGCGGTGGGTTTTGTTGAATGGGGGTTCGACTCTGGTGCTTCGGGAGGGCCAGCTATAAAGAAACCCGCACTAGGCGGTTGGTGGGCGTTGGGTGATTGAGGGTTGGTACAGAGTGGGCTGGTAGTAGAGGATGAATCAGAACAGCCTATGGGCTGTTCTGCCCCTGCGGGCTTCGCCGCGGTGCGGCTCGTTGCCCTGCGGCGCAGTGCGCCTTCGGGTCGAACCTGGGAATTGGTCGAAGTCCTCAGGCTTGGGCGATATACAAAAAAGGCTACCCGTTGGGTGATTGAAGGTTGGTACAGAGTAGGTTGGAAGGAGAGGATGAAGCAGAACAGCCTTTGGGCTGTTCTGCCCCTGCGGGCTTCGCCGCGCTGCGGCTCGTTGCCCTACGGCGCAGTGCGCCTTCGGGTCGAACCTGGGAATTGGTCGAAGTCCTCAGGCTTGGACGATATACAAAAAAGGCCACCCATTTGGGTGGCCTTTTTTGTATATGGCCCGCCCGAGAGGATTCGAACCTCTGACCTTCGCCTCCGGAGGGCGACGCTCTATCCAGCTGAGCTACGGGCGGATTGCGTCGGATGTGGCCGGCGCGGGGGCGGATTATACAGAAGGGGGTGGGGTGGGCAAAGCAGGGATTTGCGGAATCGGTCGCTGGCACCTTTCACTGCGGGGGGCAGAATGACTATAATGCCCGCCAGTCATAAAGGGCGCCGAACTCCGCAAAAAGGTTGGGTGCTTCAAGCCTCAAGGGGGATCCGGAATGAAAGCGATTGTGAGCATTGTGTCAGGCCTGTTCCTGGGTGCGGCCGTAGCTGTAGCTCAGTCAGTAGATGAACAGATTGCCGACCGCATTGCGCCGGTAGACAAGGTCTGCATGCAGGGTGAAGAGTGCGCGGCAGCAGCACCGGCCGCTGCGGCATCGGCCGGCGGCGCGCGTAGCGGTGAAGCGGTATACAACGCTTCCTGCGGCACCTGCCACACTGCGGGTATTGCCGGCGCGCCCAAGTTTGGCGACGCGGGCCAGTGGTCCAGCCGTATCGCCAAGGGCATGGATACCCTGGTATCCAACGCCATCAACGGTATCAACGCCATGCCGGCGCGCGGCCTGTGCGCAAACTGTAGCGATGACGAGATCCGCGCTGCAGTTGAGTACATGACTGAAGGCAGCCAGTAAGTACTCGCTTCGCCTCGAAAGGCCGCTATTACAGCGGCCTTTTTTTGTGCCCGTCGGAAATGGCCGCGAGAATCCGCCTGCGGCCAACCAGTCCTCTCCCTCTCTCACTATCCTGTACCCACCGGCAGCCCTGGCCTTCCCGCAGTCTGGCGCCGGGTGCATTTGCGCGGTGCTTGACATTGGTTACACCTGTAACTATTTTGTTGCGCCTGAAACTAATATGCCGGTAGCCGCACTGCGAGCCACCGGTGCCAGTTGGCGAATAGCAAGATAGAGGGAGAGAGGTATGTCTGACCTGTTTGAAAACCCCATGGGCCTCGACGGCTTTGAGTTTGTTGAGTTCACCGCGCCGGAGAAGGGCGTCCTCGAGACGGTATTCACCGCCATGGGCTTCACCAAGGTAGCCCGCCACCGCACCAAAGACGTTGAGCTGTGGCGCCAGGGCGACATCAACTTTATTACCAACTACGAGCCGGGTAGCCACGCTGACTACTACGCCCAGGAGCACGGCCCGTCTGCCTGCGGCCTGGCGTTCCGCGTGAAGGATGCCACCTTTGCCTACAACGAAGCGCTGAAGAAAGGTGCCCAGCCGGTCAGCATTGAAACCGGCCCGATGGAACTGCGCCTGCCGGCCATCAAGGGGATCGGCGGTGCCACCCTGTACCTGATCGACCGTTATAAAGAAGGCGAGTCCATCTACGATATCGACTTCAACTGGCTCGAAGGCGTCGACCGTCATCCGGAAGGCTGTGGCTTCCACACCCTCGACCACCTGACCCACAACGTGTACCGCGGCCGCATGGACTACTGGGCCAAGTACTACGAAGACCTGTTCAACTTCCGCGAGATCCGCTACTTCGACATCAAGGGCGAGTACACCGGCCTGCTGTCCAAGGCCATGACTGCGCCGGACGGCAAGATCCGCATCCCGCTGAACGAAGAAGCCGCCGGTGGCGGCGGCCAGATCGAAGAATTCCTGATGAAGTACAACGGTGAAGGCATCCAGCACATTGCTTTTGCCTGTGATGACCTCATCGCCTGTTGGGACCGCCTCAAGGCCCAGGGCATGGAGTTCATGACCGCGCCGCCCAACACCTACTACGACATGCTGGAAGAGCGCCTGCCGGGCCACGGCGAGCCCACCGAAGAGTTCAAGTCCCGCGGCATTCTGCTCGACGGCACCACCGAAGGCGGACAGCCGCGCCTGCTGCTGCAGATCTTCTCTGCCAATATGCTCGGCCCGGTATTCTTCGAGTTTATCCAGCGCAAAGAAGACGAAGGCTTTGGTGAAGGTAACTTCAAGGCCCTGTTCGAATCCATCGAGCGCGACCAGCTCGAGCGTGGTGTGATCGGTAAAGAAGACAAGCCGGCGGCGTAAGCCCCGGCCCTCGAACTAGTGGGATAACAACGGGATAGCAACGGAATACAGACCTATGGCGATTCAACGCATCCACCACGTGGCCTACCGCTGTAACGATGCCAAGGAGACCGTGGAGTTTTACCGCGATCTCCTCGGCATGGAATTCCAGCTCGCCATCGCCGAAGACAAGGTGCCCTCTACCGGGGCGCCCGACCCCTACATGCACGTGTTCCTCGATGCAGGGCAGGGCAATGTACTGGCGTTCTTCGAGCTGCCCAATTCCCCCGACATGGGCCGCGATGAAAATACCCCCCAGTGGGTACAGCACATCGCGATGGAAGTGGAAAGCATGGACGAACTGCTGTCCATGAAGCAGAAACTCGAAGAGGCTGGCATTGATGTGCTCGGCCCCACCGACCACACCATCTTCAAGTCCATCTACTTCTTCGACCCCAATGGGCACCGCATCGAGCTTGCCGCCAATACCGCCGAGCCCGGTATGCACAAAGAGTTGAAGCGCGTGGCGGAAGACATGCTGGAAGAGTGGTCGCGCACCAAGAAGGCCCCGCGGCACGCGGCCTGGATGCACGGCGAAGCCGAGTTCAAGGCACTCGACCCCTAATCAATTCATTACCAAGAGGACGGCACAGTGAAGTTAGCCAGCCTGAACAGTGGCCGCGACGGCAAGCTCGTCGTAGTCAGTGACGATTTAACCCGCATGGCGGATGCCAGCGCAATCGCACCCACCCTGCAAAACGCCCTGGATAACTGGGACAGCGTTGCTGCAAAGCTCGAAGCCCTGCAGGGCCAGCTCAACAGCGGCGAAGAGGCAGGCCAGCCCTTCGACCAGGCCCAGTGCCACTCCCCGCTGCCGCGCGCCTACCACTGGGCCGATGGCAGTGCCTACGTCAACCACGTAGAGCTGGTGCGCAAAGCGCGCAACGCCGAAATGCCCGAGAGCTTCTGGACCGACCCGCTTATGTACCAGGGCGGCTCCGATACCTTCCTCGCCCCGCGTGCGCCGGTGGTCATGCCGCAGAGCGAAGGCTTCGGTATCGACTTTGAAGCCGAGATCGCCGTCATTACTGACGATGTCCCCATGGGGGTGTCCCCGGAAGACGCACTCAAGCACATCAAACTGGTGATGCTGGTAAACGACGTCTCCCTGCGCGGCCTGATCCCCAATGAATTGGGCAAGGGCTTCGGATTCTACCAGTCCAAACCTTCCAGCGCGTTCTCCCCGGTGTGTGTCACCCCGGAACAGCTGGGCGATGCCTGGCAGCAGGGCAAACTGCACCTGCCGCTGGTCTCCCACCTGAACGGCGACAAGTTCGGTGAGCCCAATGCCGGTGTGGATATGACCTTCCACTTCGGCCAGCTTATCGCCCATGCGGCGAAGACTCGCCCGCTGGGCGCCGGCACCATCATCGGCTCCGGTACCGTGTCCAACAAACTCGACGGCGGCCCCGGCAAGCCGGTAAAAGAAGGCGGTGTAGGCTACAGCTGCATCGCCGAGATCCGCATGATCGAAACCATCCAGAACGGCAAGCCCACCACGCCGTTTATGCAGTTTGGTGACAACATTGCCATTGAGATGTTTGATGGTAATGGACAGTCGATCTTTGGAAGGATTGAGCAGGTGGTGGAGCAGCAGGTATAACCGCAACGCTGTAACGAGAGCGTCCGTATCCCACTCGAACGGTCTCGACATAACAATAAAAATATCTGCACCAAAATAGGCCACCGCAAGGTGGCCTATTCAATTCTTGCTACTGTATCTTTCCACAATGCCATAGTTGCCGAATCAACACTTTCCGGCTGGCGATATCCATATTAATAACCCACCGTACCGATAATCCGTCGCGATAGCCTTATTCGAATTTTCGAAAAGCCGCTGACGAAAGACATCTCTCAAAGGTCTCATTTGCCAAATATCCACGGTACCGTGCCAGCGAACCGAGCGAATGAAGGCCCGAATTAATGAGGCATGGCTGACATCCACGGAAAATCTCCCCTAACTAGTTGATTTCATTAGGAGGGGAATGTGTTTAACAGCCAAATCTGAAATCAAGCGAATTGAGCCATTGAGTCACTATCACTGGTTGCCAAATGAACAAAAATCTATACCCTATTACAAATAATGGCTTTTATCTGAGCTTATGGCGGAGTCTTCCAGAAGCAGTAGTCAAATGGATAATGAGCCGCTGGCTCTTTAATAAACTGTTACATTTCAAAAGGTACCGATGGACATTGAAGCTTTGGTAAAGCGAACATTGGAAGAGCACTTTAGTCTACAAGTGGAAAAAATTCCCGAGTCGGACAAGCGTACACCCGATTTTCTTGTGCGCGATGGCACTAGCGAATATTTGGTAGAAGTCAAAGAGAAAGAGGCAAATCCAGAGCTTGGTGAAGCTAGAGAGGAAGCATTCTCGAGAGGTGAAATTTTCGAAATTTCTGAATCTCTTGCAGCGAAAAGTGTACTTCAAAATGTAGTAAGAGACGGCCGCAGACAAATCAAAGCACACGTTACTGACGAATCAACTTTCAGAATAGTTTGGGTTCACTGTACAGGGTTGGCGTATGACGCAACGCTAGAGCAGATAATTGCTGGGCTTTATGGTAGTGAAACGGTTGTAGACTTTAGCTCTGATGATGCTTTTGAGGGAACCTGCTATTACTTCGGCTTTAGTCAGTTCTTTAAGTATCGGGACTCAATAGACGCTGTAATGGTCACAGGCCGTAAAGGCGAGGCTACTCTCTGCGTAAACAACCATTCCCCTCGATATGAAACTTTCATGGCTTCTGTATTAGTGCAATCTATGCCAGTTGGTGTAAGAGACCCTTTACATGAAGAAGGGGAAGGCTGTGCGTTTATAGTCGATGGCGAGGTTGATCGTAGCAAACCAAGTGAAGTATTGAGCTATCTCCAGGAAAAATACAAAACAGATAAGCTCAACGTAATGAAAATGCGCCATATGGAGGTGCATATGGCTGTCCCGCATTAAAAAATGTAACAAGCGCAGACACTGGGACAAAATTTCCGCTGCGCTTCAATTTTGTCCAAGCTGCGGGCGTTAGGGGAAAGACTTACCCACGTTTAGTAGACACCCTGTATAGTTAGGTTTCGGCCTAACACGGAGGTGTACCATGGGTAAGAAAAGAACTCAGGCGTATACGGAAGAGTTCCGCAGAGAAGCGGTTAAGAGGGCAGAGAGGCCCGGTGCGACAACCGCATCAGTTGCTCGGGAGCTTGGTGTCAGTGCCCAGCAGATCTATAACTGGCGTCGACAGTTTCGGCGACTGTCCGAAAAGCAGTTCAATAGCCTGGATGGCGTTGACTATTCCAAACAGGAAAGTGCGGAAGTTCGCAGGCTGAAGAAGGAACTGCATGAGGCTCGGCAGGAGGTCGAGTTCCTAAAAAAGGCAGCTGCGTACTTTGCGAACCACCAAGAGTAAAGTACGCACTGATACAGGAGCATGTGGGACTATTCCCGATAGGCTTGATGTGTCGGTGTTTGGAAGTCTCAAGATCGGGATATTATCGTTGGCTCGGCCGCTTGGTGTCCCCTAGAGCTCTGAGAAGGGTTCGGATAGCCGAGAAGGTGAGGGAGACCTTTGCAGAGTTTAGAGGCCGCTATGGAGCGCCCAGAATCACTCGGGAGCTTCAAGAGGCGGGTGAGCCATGCTCAAAGAACTATATCGCTGCGCTTATGCGAAAGGAACATATAAGAGCGAGAAACGGCAAAGGCTTTCGATACAGCAAACCGGCTGAAGCCAATATCAACGTCGCGGCCAACTTGCTTAAGCGCTGTTTCAATGTGGATCAGCCAAATCGCCGTTGGACTAGTGATATTACATACATCTGGGTGCGAGATCGCTGGTTGTACCTGGCCGTAGTGATGGATCTCTACTCTCGGCGTATCATCGGCTGGGCGTTCGATTCCCAGATGAGCGATGAATTGACGCGGCGGGCGTTGAAGATGGCTTTGGCGCAGCGACAATCGAGGCCTGGATTGATTGTTCACTCTGACAGGGGGGTCCAATATCGGTCGCAGAAGTATCAGGATCTATTGTCTGAGAATAAGTGTAAGCCCAGCATGAGCCGTCAGGCCAACTGTTGGGATAATGCCGCAATGGAGTCCTTCTTTAGTCGACTAAAAGTTGAATTGGTCTACGCAGACCCGTTCCAAAGTGAAGAACAGGCGAAATCCGAAGTGTTTGAATACATCGAGGTTTTCTACAATAGGATCCGTAGGCACTCCGCCTTGGGCTATGTGAGCCCGGCAGAGTATGAGCGCAAATGCGCATAGTTAGAATGTCTACTTTTTGTGGGTAAGACCAGGGAAGAAATGAAAATAGAGAAGTTTCATACTGCCATTCTTATAGTATTTGCACTTTGTACTGTCTTATGGGTTTCATTTAAGGGAATACCTGTCAATCCGGGAGGGCACAAATGGGTAAAAGCCGATGGTTCTAATGAAGACTCGAATGCAAAATCTAATTTAAGATGGTCGGTTGCCAGTTCTGAGCAATGTCAAAAAAAATGCTTGGATAATACCTTCTCATGCAATGCATGGACGTATGCAAATACTCCAAACCATCATAATTGTTGGGGTTATTTCGAGGTCAGTTTTAGAGGTGATGTAGAAAAGCCGGGTTATGAATCGGGTGAAATCTGTAAGCTTTCAAATATTGAAAGTTGCTTTTCAGAAGTGCCAAAGTTATCCCCCTAACAAGCGACTGTGATGTGTAATCCCCCCATTTTTAACCGCCCTAATGAGTAGAGAGCTAACCAACCTGTAGTAGTTGTGTTGGAGGTACGCCACCGATAGCTGAGTTCGGCCGCTCGTTATTGTATTGCCATAGCCACTGAGTAGCTAATAGCTGGGCATGGGCAACGCTGGTGAACTCGTGCAGATCAAGCCATTCGTGTCTGGCCGTCCGATTGAATCGTTCAATGTAAGCGTTCTGGGTCGGCTTCCCGGGCTGGATGTAGATTAGGGTTATTCGATTTTCGTTTGCCCACTCCACCAGTGCTTGGGAGATGTACTCAGGTCCATTATCACAGCGAAGAGCCGCTGGCTTACCGCGCCATTCAATGATTTGATTCAGCGCCCGTATCACCCGTGTCGATGGCAGTGACAAGTCGACTTCGATGCCCAGCCCCTCGCGGTTATAGTCATCGATGACATTGAACGTACGAAGCGATTTTCCGCTGGCGAGCTGGTCGCTCATAAAGTCCATTGACCAGACCTGATTCGGCGCTGTCGGTACATC
Source organism: Microbulbifer sp. ABF4_148 (assembly GCF_056158985.1). Classification (NCBI taxonomy): domain Bacteria; kingdom Pseudomonadati; phylum Pseudomonadota; class Gammaproteobacteria; order Cellvibrionales; family Microbulbiferaceae; genus Microbulbifer; species Microbulbifer sp. ABF4_148. The sequence goes on along the minus strand of NZ_JBSWUI010000001.1, from coordinate 455,887 downwards.
CAGCTCGCCAGGATAATCTCGCTTGATCCGTCGTCTCGGCTGGATACGAAGGTTTAACTCCAGCTCTCGATAGAGGCGGTATACGCGTTTGTGGTTCCAGCCAAAGCCTTTTACGTTGCGTAGATACAGGAAGCACAGCCCAAACCCCCAACGCTTGTGGGTCTGTGTCAGCTTCAGCAACCACTCGGCGATGACGGCGTTCTCACCATTGAGCTTTGCCTGGTAACGATAACAAGTCTCGCTTATACCGTAGGTCTCACAAGCCAGCCGAATGCTGATACCGTGCTTGGCGACGCCTTTCCTGGCCATCTCCCGACGCTGAGACGGCCTTACAGCTTTCCCTCGAGTGCCTCTTGGCGCAGCTCGGATTTAAGCCGCTCCTCCGCATACATCTTCTTGAGACGGGCATTCTCAGCCTCCAGCTCCTTGAGACGCTTCATGAGTGAAGCATCCATGCCGCCGAACTTGGACCGCCACTGGTAAATCAGCGCCGTGCTGACATTGTGTTCACGGGAAAGCTCTGCGACTGGAACCCCGGCTTCATGCTGCTTCAGAATCGCCATAATCTGGCTGTCGGAAAATCGAGACTTCTTCATTATTCGCTCCTTAGGAGATCATTGTAAAAGTCTCTACTCAAAAACTCGATTAATTTTCGGGGGGATTACAACGGAAATGAAAAGGGCCGCATGGCGGCCCTTGATAGGATTTTATTTCGATTTCACGCTACACCTAGATCACAGCGGATTCAAATAGCTTGCGTACCTCCGGAAGGTGTTCCCCGAAGTAATGTAGATCCGCGGCAGTGAATAAAATCATGTACAACTTCTCGTCCTTGATCGCCGCAAATGCGCTGCCGCGTTTTTTCAGGCCACCCTTATCAAAGTAATCCAGCTCAAACTCAAAACCGAAGGCGCTGCCGAACTCGGTTGGTTTCAGATTGCTGGTGTCGATTTGGATTTCACCGCCCGCCAGGTTTTTTAGTGAGGTCTTTACCAGATCTTCCACATCATTGGGTAGCATGGCCGCATTAAATGTGGGCATTGGCAAAGCCTTGTTTTGGGGTGTGAATAGCGTTTCCCCTTCGCTGACCCCACCAATGAAAATCAGCTGATCGAGGAAATCACCATCGTGAGTCCAAACCTCAACTTTCTTACCAATGCTCGCTGGAGACTTGTTCCAGTCCATGGGCGGGGTAACAGTGATGCCTTTGGCGGCGACTGCAGATCCTGCTGTAACTAGGCTGTACTGTACGCAGCCCGCCATAGCAGATACCAAGCTCAATACTGCGAGTCTTTTCATTAGATTGATCATTTATTTGACTCCAAAGAATTTATATAAAATTCAATCATCTGTTTGTCTGAAGCGTCGGGCGAAAGCGCAAGATAATTGCGAAAATGCGAAACGGCCTCAGTGTTTTTCTTGTTGCGTAACTGGATATATCCCAGGTGTTTATGCGCATCAGGGATCGGACTTTCCAGTTCAAGGGAAGCTGTATAGGCGTTGACAGCGAGCGCCTGGTCACCTGGGTGATTTCTCAACCTATATAGTTCCCCGCGAAAGAAGCTTACTTCCGCAACTGGGAAGCCCATCTGTTCATGCTTGGCAAGTAACAATTCCGATTGTTCATACTCCTGCATTTCCAGATGGTTAGCCATAAACGCTCGATAATGCGGAATGATTTTTTGAATTAGACCGTTTTTTACGGGGGGAGCGTCTCCCTGTTGCAACTTGCTAATGTGCATTTCCAGTTTCGCGATTCGCTGCTTTGGCTGCGGATGCGTCGAGAAAAATGTACTGGAAGACATCTTGCTGCTGTCTGCCTTCTGCTCCGCTTGTACATAGCGCCATAGGTTTGCAGCCTCAACCGGAGCGTATCCGCTTTCATGCATCAGATTGGCACCAATCACATCGGCCTCGATCTCCTGATCGCGTCCAAATGAACTGTTACCAGCCATCACGGCCCAAGTCATTAGTCCGCCAGTCAGCAACATGTCGAAAACCACCGACACGGCGGCGCCGTCGCGCAGGCTACGCCACTGTTTGATGTGGTGGGCACGAAGATAGTGGCCTATCTCGTGTCCAAGTACAGCCGCGAGTTGGGATTCGTTTTCCACCCGCAGCAACAGGCCGGTGTGAACATGCATCATGCCATTTGGAAACATTGACGCGTTGAAATGCGGGTTCTCGATAATGTAGACCCGGATATCATCACAGTAGTCGGCGGCTAGTTGGCACACCATATTACCGACGTAGTCGTTAAGCTCAGGATCAGTGACTACGAAAGGAGAGTGTTGAATATCTCTCTCCAGCTTATCGACCTTGTACCAAAAACCACCGTCATCAGAGGAGGGGTCCGGCTGGTAACCCGGGGCAAAAACCGGTGGATAGGTTGCACTTGCTGCAAAGGAGTTGCTTGCTAGTGAGACCATAGCTAAGCCGAGTAGTGCGCGAGTAAATATGCCCATGGAATCGACTTACCCTGCAGAAGGCAGTGTCTGGAACAGCGCAGTCACCGTTTTTTGTGCGGCTTTTTCGGTGCGGAGGTCACCGGAACTACGGATCAACTGGTTGAACCAGACAATTTCTCCACTGTTGAGGTCAACCAGGGAGGCGAAGCCGTACTGAGTGCCACCAGCTACGCCGATACCGGCTACAGCACCAAGAAATTGCACAGCTTTGCGGCCCGCGCTTGCATAGCTGTCGCGCACGAATACGAACATCGCGTAGTCCGCACCTGTGTGTTCCTTAAGTTCCGCGATGTCGTTGCCAAGAGTCCAGTCAATCTGACTGTTCTTGGTTGGAAGTTTGAGTGGACCATAGTGATGCAGGCGGATGCTAAGGCCAACGGCTTCATGTAGCCTCTGCAGTTGCACTAGGGTGGATTCGGCATTGAGGCCACTAGCATCAAATAACAGAAGATCGGAGTTGCGCCGGGCAAATTCTGCTCTGGCGGAAGTCTTGATATGTTGGATGGCATTCTGGGTCCATTCTGCCTGCGGTTCGGTGAGGCCGGCCGCGGTAAGAATGCTGAGTTCCACATCCAGCGGCATGAGTACGATTTCAGAATTACCGTCAATGGTACTCAATTCGTCGATTTTGGATACGTGATTGGAAGTGGCACAACCACTTAGGTAGATTACCGCGAACAGGGTGAGAAGCAGTTTTCTGATACTGCGGAGCGCGAAATCGCCCCGTATGGCCTTAATAAAATCCATTCGGAAAGAGTCCTTTAAGAAGTTTTATTGTTTTAATCTGGCCACTATTTGGCCAAATACCTAATTTAATGGAATCAGACATCAAAAAACAAGTAATTAATAGTTAGTGGGGTCAGATCATAATAGTTAGTGGGGTCAGATCAAAATTATGACACCCATGAACACCCACCGGGTTTTCCATCTATTAGTCTATGGCTATAACCACGAGGGAAGTGGAGGTTTTTTATTCGGCTCCATGAATGAGTGTTAATGACTTAAAATGTCATCCTGCTGGTAACGCCAACGGTATGAGGTTGATTCCATGGATAGGAAGCCACTAAATACAGAAATTGATCACCACACTGCTAAATTCATCGTGGGATTGATCGCCTTGTCGCTTGCGATATTGACTGACATCCTGACGCCTGGGGTCAGTATTAGCTCGATTAGCCTGTCATACCATTTAACCGATAATGCCCGCAATGTATTCGTAGGGGCTCTCTGTGTCATATCGGCTTTTCTCTGGTCGTATAACGGCTACTCCTTGTTTCAGGCGGTCTTAAGTAAAGTCGCAGCCGTTGCTGTTGTAGCAGTGGCATTCTTTCCGTGCGATTGCCATGCGGGCCGGGTTGTTGACGGGTCAGCTGGAGAGGCGACCCTGACTGGAGTTATCCATACCGCGTCGGCAATTTCCATGTTTATTATCCTCGCGATTTTTTGTTGGCTGTTTTACCTGAGAGCCAGGGGTAAGGATTCTAAGCAGGCGAAGGTTAGGGGGCTGATCTACAGAGCCTGCGCAGTGGTGATGCTTGGCGCGATGGGCGTACAGTTGCTCGATATGCTCGGCTGGGTGGATTTCAGCGGTATTACTCACCGCCTGACCTACTATGTTGAGGCGGCGGGGTTGATGGCATTTGGTGTTGCCTGGCTCACCGCCAGTCGCATGTTGCCATTGATTACCAATGAAGATGAGCGCATAAGAATCGAGCTGTCTCGAGCGTAGCTTATCTTAAGTGCTTGCACGCATTGCTCCGAATCTGTTTTCTCTTCTATTGACGCGTAAATTCAGCAACGATTCAGTTGCGGAGGGTTAAAAAGCAGGTGTGAATCCAAGGAAAACGCACCATGCGCCAGGTCCCCTACCGATTACTCGCCGTGCTCGCCGTCGCTTTCACGCTCGGTGGTTGTGTCACTTATCCCGCTACGCCGGTGGTCGTCGAGAAAACCTATGTCCGTAAGGCACATCCGGTTTATGCCTATTCGGTGATCACCGATCCCGGCTATCGCTTCTACGACGATACCCTCGGCGTTTACGTGTTCTACGACCGCAGCGACGTTTTCTATCGACAGGGGCGTTACTACCGTTGGCATCGTGATCACTGGATCAGTGCCAATCACTGGCGTGGCCCCTGGATTCCCGCCCCGAACCTGACGATCTCGGTCAACTTCAATGACCGCTGGCATACGCGCTTGCGCCGCCATGGCCATCACTATGCCGGAGGGCGCCATCACAGACCGCCGCGCCGGCACGGATATGACGACAGTTACAAGCGGCGGGATCGGCATGAGAGCTACCCATACCGGCATGATCGTCGTGACAAGGCTAAGGATCGTCGGGAGGAGCGCCAGGATCGTCGTGAGGCGCACCAGAATCGTGGCCGAGGTGCCAAGCATGGGTTTACGGGCGTAGCCGAGCCAAAGCGGCGGGCGGTGCAGGTAGATAACCGGGGCGGAAATCGCCGTAATGAAAACGTTGAAGCACGCCGTAAGCCACAGCACAAATTTGGTCGGGATGAGCGGGCAGTGAAACCTGCGGGCAGACCGGCCGGCATTCGCGACCCACGCATTGTCCCTGCAGTAGAGCGCAAGGCAACCGATCGCCGCACGGTGCGTGACAGGCCCAAAGCACAAACCCAGCGCAGCCAGCCCCGGCGCGAGCGCAAAGCGGCAAATGATCCGCGCAAAACTGCCGCGAAGCCAGCGCCGCGCCAGGAACGGGAACAAACAAAGATCAAGCACCCAAAGCTAAAAGAAAAGAACAGGGAAAAGAACAAGGAAAAGAGAAAGAAGCCCAAAAAGAAAATAGATAAGCGCGATCAGGTTCTTCTGGTGCGGGAGCCGCATACCCGTCGGTCCAACGAACCGCGCCGCCGGATTGATTGATTCTGTTTATCAACTCGCCCCGTTAATATTGCAAGCTAACGAGCCAATGCTGTAACGCACCCTGCAGGTCGATACTATGGTGCTCTTATAAAATATTAAGAGTCGCGACGACCATGAAGCCTACCGCACTTGCCCTTTCCCTGTTGTCTTTCAGCCCGCTGGTCCTTGGCGATAGCCCCTATTTTGGTCAGGAGGCCCCGGGGGCAAAGGCCAAACTCTTTGCCAAAGATGCCGTGTCGGTTACCGGCCGTTATGAATACGGCATCACCTTTTCCAAAGATCTGGACGAGATGTACTTCTCGAGCCAGCAAGACGGTCAGCCTGCGGCAATCTATTCGTCCAGACTGGTTAACGGCGTGTGGCAGCCCATCCAAAAGGAGGCGTTTACCCAGGGCCAGAAAGCGGGCGAGATGCAGCCGTTTTTGAGTGCGGATGGCCAGCAGCTCTTCTTCACCGCCTATAACGCAGACTTTACCGATACCAAATTCTGGACGGCCGATCGCGTTGGCGATGGCTGGGGTGCTGCGAAGAAGCTTGCATCACCGGTCAATGACAGCGAAGTGTTCTATTCGACCCTGGCGGGCAATGGCGATCTGTTCTTCACCAATATCATGGAATCTACCGTCTACCATTCGCCGCTTAAGGACGGTAAATATTCCAGGGTAGAAAAAGCGGGCATCGAGTTCGGGATACACGGGTTTATCTCGCCACAGCAAGACTATCTCCTGGTGGATGCCAAGGCGGCGGACGCTGACCGTAAAGACAGCGATATCTACGTGTACTTCAGGCAGCCGGATGGCACTTGGTCCAGGCCGGTGAGCTTGGGTAGCGAGGTCAACTCAACCCATAGCGAGACCGTGCCGAGCGTCACCCCAGACGGCAAATACCTGTTTTTCAGTCGCTATGATGAAGAGGGCGGTATTTCGAACCTCTATTGGGTGAGTAGCGATGTGATCGACAAGGTACGTCCTGAATAAAGGACACCCATCAAAGCGCTCAGCGAATGGCGCTGCCTCTTTGATGGATGTCCCGTGATGCGTCCGTGATGCTTTCTGAGAGTTCGCTGGCTAGAAGATCAAAGTGAAATCGCTTCCCCGGTAATAAGCGATTGCAGGAAGGGCGTATACCCCACCACGCCAATGATCAGGGCGACGGTCAGCAGGATCAGTACCCCACTGGTGGCATACTGCACTGACGGGCTACCGCGCTCGGACGCGTAGAAATATAACTGTGCAGTCAGTAACGGCAGCAGGTAGCAGCCGAAGGTCCACATGGGGAAGAACGGGTCGCCAAACCCCGGTTCAAGCCCCAGTAGCGTACCGGTAATCAGGTAGCTAAATACCCCCACTCGCAGAAACCACTGGGCGTTTGAAACCAGAAACAAACGCAATGCCCATTTCCGGTGATTGCCGATATCCCGCTCCCTGATACGGCGCAGCGCCATATAGACAAACCACAGGATAAACACCCCATTAATACTGGTGCCAATGGCCGAGAGCATATCCGGGCTGGTGCCCCTGATCAGCACCAGGTAAAACCCGGATAAGGCGAGGCCCAATACCGTGGTCAGGTAAATGTAACCGTTGATCCGGTGGAAGCGCGGAAAGCGGTTCCGCACTTGCGGGATAAGCTGTAGCGCACCACCAAAGGCGACGATGCCGGCGCCTAATGCATGTGCGGCAAAGGCCAGGTTGCCACCGAAGTCCCCGGCCACGTAGGGGGTGCTGCCAAGGGGCTCAAAGCGGTTCCAGATTTCCAGGTTCCCGGACAGCACGGAAAACCCGTAAAACGCGATGATGTAGTACAGGAATAGCCACTGCCCCACCATGAGCGAACAAAACCAGAAGATGGAGGCCCCTTTGAGAAAACCGCGAGGCTCCAGTGTGATCGGCGCGCCGGTTGCGCCAGATAAGGGTGTGCGTTCGAGATATCTGCCCAACATAAAACGTCTGCCTGTTGTTGAATTTTCAGGCTGAGAATACGGTCGGGAAGGGCGGTTTTCGTCCGGACGGGCCCATCCGGACGGATTAGGACAACTTTTTGCCTCTAACTTAGTGGGTTTGCTGTCGGCGATAGGCGGTCGGGGTCTCGCCGACGGCCTTCTTGAACGCCGCATTAAAGGTGGACTTGGAGTTAAACCCCACTTCGTAGGCAATGGTGGCGATTTGCTTGTCGGAATCCTTTACCAATGCCTTGGCGGCCTCGACGCGATATCCGTTCACAAACTGGAAAAAGTTGGTTTCCAGAAACTGTGATAACGTCTCTGAGATATGGTTTTCACTCACGGCAGTGGCATCAGAAAGCTTGTTCAGCGACAGGTCTGATTCCATATAAAGCTGGTCTTTCGCCATTACCTGGTTGAGCGTTTGCGCAATCTGCTCCATCCGCTCGGGTTTGAGACTGGCGGGTCTCGAGGGGGTCGCGCTGTCTTTGCCTTTCTCGGAATCGGTCAGCACCGGCTGGTTGATGGCCAGGTGGGCAAATACCAGCAAGATCACCGCTTCAATGGTGGGCAGCACAATACCGGAGCCAAACCAGCGTTGCCCCAGGAAACCGAGGATGTATTCCATCGAGAACAGCAGCCAGGCCGCGCCCCATAACAACAACACAACCCGGAACCAGTCCATCGAACGCCCCTCGATGGAGGCGAACCGGTCCATCAACTGGCGTCGGTGCCTGGCATGGAGCCTCAGGGTGGCCACCAAATAGGCGCCGGTGAACAGGATGAAGACCAGCGTAGACGACACGCAGGTGACAACGGCAATCTTCCACTGTGCGGGATCGCGCGTTGCCGGGTCCGCCAGGGCCAGCTTGTCTTGCGAAGAGATGCCAAACACAAACGGCATCATGACCAGTATCACCAGTAAGGGGCCGGTCATCGCCAGCGCATAGGCTTTGGGTGGCAGCTTCTTATCCGGTGACATGGTCGCAAACGCATAGAAATAGAGCGCAGGCCCCAACAACATGCGTACCGGGAACTGTAACCCCGCCAATGCCGGCGCATACCGGTAAAAGCCGGAATAGATATGCAGCTCGCCCAGGATATGTACCAGCAATAACGAGAACAGGGCAATCAGGTAGACCGTTTGGCGCTGTCGTGGCTTGCTCAGGCACTCCAGCAACGCAAACACCGTCATACCCAACATGCTTGAGTAGATCACTGTAGGGACTACATTGACGCCCATATCGAGAACACAATTTCAGAAGCAGAGAAAAGAGCCATGTTATTCCCGAATACCACACGCATCAATCGGAGGTGTCGGGCACTAAAGCGGCAACCTGGGCCGATGCACTGACGTGGTTTGCACGGTGCTGATATCTGGCTATTTATCCAGTAAACTGGCACAACAGTGTAATCCACGCCGCAACCCAGAGCCGCCCCTTGCCCCAAGGATTCCTCCTCACCCGCCACAGCTTTGATCAGCGCGGCAGCACCTGCATCCACTACTGGCTGGCTACACCAGAGGGCTCGGCCAAGCTGTTGATTGAGGGCGAGCGCCCGGTGTTTATGGTGCGGGTGGCGGATCGCAACCAGGTGGCAGAGCTTCTGGCCGACGTGCCCCACGATTGGCAGCAGCTGGGCTTTCAGACTTTTGGCCGCGAAGAGGCGGCCATGCTGTATTTCCTCACCATCGACGCCCACCGCCGCGCGCAGACCCTGTTGAAAGACCGCGGCATTGAAGTGTTTGAGGCGGACTTCCGTCTCCACGACCGCTACCTGATGGAGCGCTTTGCCCGTGGTGGCCTCTACTTTGAAGGCGTGGCCCGGGCCAGAGACGGCTATACGGAATACCGTCAGGTGCGTCTCAAGGGCGCCGAGGTGCAGCCGGATTTCAGGGTGGTTTCCCTCGATGTGGAATGCTCCGGGAAAGGCGAGCTGTATTCCGTCGGGCTCTACGGGCATGGGGTGGAAGAGGTGTTGATGGTCGGCGAGTCGGAAGACGCCGATACGACTATCCACTGGGTAGAGAACGAGCGGGCACTGCTGCAGGCGCTGGAGGCCAGAATCCAGTCCCTGGACCCGGACATCATCATCGGCTGGGCGGTGGTGGATTTTGATTTCCGCCTGCTGCTAAAGCGGGCTGGTCGCTATGGACTGCGCCTGAAGCTGGGGCGCGGTGGCACCGAGGCCCGCTGGCGGGATGGTCGCGAAGGCAGCCAGGGCTTTGTGACGCTGCCGGGCCGGGTAGTGCTGGACGGCATCGACGGACTCAAGAGCGCCACCTACAACTTTGAAAGCTTCAGCCTGGAGTTTGTGGCCCAAACGCTACTGGACCGGGGCAAGGACACCGAAGATGTGGATAACCGCCTGGCGGCGATTGAACACGACTTCCGCCATAACAAACCCAAACTGGCTGCCTACAACCTGGAAGACTGCCGGCTGGTGTGGGACATCTATGAACACACCCGCCTGCTCGATTACCTGCGCCTGCGCGCCCAGCTCACCGGACTGGAGCTCGACCGCAGCGGCGGCTCGGTAGCGGCGTTTACCAACCTCTACCTGCCCAAACTGCACCGCAGCCACTATGTCGCGCCCAACCTACCAGCCGACGGTGGCCTCGCCAGCCCCGGTGGCTATGTCATGGATTCCCGGCCGGGCCTGTATGACAACGTACTGGTGCTGGACTTCAAGAGCCTGTACCCGAGCATTATCCGTACTTTCAAGATCGACCCCATGGGCCTGATTGAAGGGTTGGCTCATGGAGAGGCAGGAGAAGCCGGTGGGGACCTGGCGGAAGACGAGGCGGATGAGCAGAGTATCCCCGGTTTTCGCGGTGCGCGCTTTTCCCGTGACAAGCATTTCCTGCCGGACATCATTACCAACCTCTGGGCCCAGCGCGATATCGCCAAGCAGGAGCAGGACGCCGCCCGCTCGCAGGCTATTAAGATCATCATGAACTCCTTCTACGGAGTGCTGGGTTCCGGCGGCTGCCGCTTTTACGACACGCGCCTGGCCAGCTCCATTACCCTGCGCGGCCACGAGATCATGCAGCAAACCGCCCGCTGGATTGAGGAGCTCGGCCATCAGGTGATTTACGGCGATACCGATTCCACCTTTGTCTGGTTAAGTGGCCAACCCAGCTCGGCAGAGGCGGACACGATCGGTAAGAATCTCGCCGAAGAGATGAACACGCGCTGGCAGAACAAACTGAAACAAGAGCTGCAGTTGGAATGCGAACTGGAGCTGGAATTCGAAACCCACTACCAGCGCTTCCTGATGCCCACCATCCGCGGCTCCGAGGCCGGCTCGAAAAAGCGCTACGCCGGCTTGGTGGTACACGGTGATAAAGAAAAGCTGGTGTTCAAGGGCCTAGAAACCGTGCGTAGCGACTGGACCGAACTGGCCAAGCAATTCCAGACCCAGCTCTACCAAATGGTATTTCACGGCGAAGACCCGTCCGACTTTATCCGCGAGACGGTGCAGAAAACCCAGGCCGGCGAGCTGGACGAGCAGCTGGTGTACCGCAAACGCCTCCGCCGTAAGCTCGAGCAATACATCAAAAACGTACCGCCCCACGTACGTGCTGCCCGAATGGCCGATGAACAGCGCCGCCAGCAGGGCCTGAGTCCCAAATACCAGAACAAGGGCTGGATCCGTTACGTCATTACCCTCAACGGCCCCGAGCCGGTGGACTACCGGCAGTCACCCATCGACTATCAGTCCTACATCGACCGGCAGCTCAAACCAGTTGCCGATGCCATCTTGCCGTTTATTGATCTGGATTTTGATAGTCTGGTGGATGGGCAGTTGGGCCTGTTTGGAAAGACTGACTGAACGCGGAGAAAAGCTCACACGGGCAAAATTCGCACTCAGTACTTCAACTCCGCCGGCGTCACTTCAATCGTGGGACGCGGCATTTGCGAAAGTTGACGCCTGCACGTTAAGCCCAGCTTTTGGACGACCTCGGAATCGATTAATGCATCACTAGAAGCGAATCATATCGTAACGATAACAAATACATCGCGTGAAATGGCGTAGATATTATCTATCTCGTAACCCGATGTAATCGCGAAGCAATAGTTTACCGCTTGAAAAAGCAGTAAATTGGAAAAGCACTTCTAAATAGCTAATGGAGCTGGGTTGCCACTGCTCCATGCACCTATTTCTATACCAATAATTACTTAAATCCGACATGTAAAGTCAGAGGTGTCGCTGTACCAGAAGTCTTGTCGTCAAAGAATATTCCAAAGGAAATGAATGATGCCGCCAAGAGACTTTATGACGAGACGCCTCAGAGACCGGAAAAAGAAATTCGTCGAGAGCCTGAATACCGGTGAGTTCTCCGGTCGATTTACACTGGAATGGATAGGGCCAAACGAATTTCATTATCACCCGGATAAGGACGATCCTTTCAAATATATCCGCAATTTAGGTGATGGTACCTCTGAAACGATTGAGCCCGGCCCCATGACAACCGATGGTGGCAGTATTCCGCTATTTGTACAGGCGATCACCGGCCTGGAGCCCTGGGAGTGCGGGCCCGCTTATATCATCCACGACTGGGAATTCCACCGCCATGACATCGACAGCACGTTTCAAAAGACATTCGAAGAGGTCAACCTGACGTTGGCAGAGGCGATGTGGACGCTAATGACCAAAGGGTATGGCAAATACAGCATGCCGGAGAAAAGACATAGCGACGTGCACAACGTCTATGCAGGCGTCATGAGCCCAATCGCCCGGCGTATATGGGATGAAGGGGTGCTGTTTGACCGGTGAAAGGGTCAATCGGATAAATCCAGTCAAAGGAAAATAACAAATCAAGGAAGATGAAAAAATGCGGAATTTGATAGTCTGCTGTGATGGTACATGGAATGATGAAAACAATACTGACGAGGGAAAAGCTGCGCCGACAAACGTCAGACGGCTCTTTCAATCACTCGTAGACGATGGCGTGGAACAGCTGACCCGATATCAAGCCGGTGTAGGAACCGGTGGGCTCATCGATAAAGCACTTGGTGGCTTGGTGGGATCGGGCATTACCGAAGATATCAAAGATTGCTATTACTGGCTCTGTGACAAATATCGTCCAGGTGACCAGATTCACCTGTTCGGCTTTAGTCGGGGCGCCTTTTCGGCACGAAGTCTTGGCGGGCTGATAACCAAATACGGGATTGTCCAATTCCACTCAGGTGCAACAGAACATGATAAGTCCCAACTCATCGATGATATCTACGATAGGGGCTACCGTAGGAGCTTATCATCCGTAGAACTGCAGCGCGTTATTCCGGTCGAGTTTCATGGCGACTCAGATCGCGCAGTACATTTTGTCGGTGTGTGGGATACCGTCGGCGCGTTGGGGATACCTGACGATAAAGCAGTCCTGGACGCTTTCGATAACCCCACGAAGTATCAATTTCATGATGTAACCCTTTCCTCCAAGATTCGTTATGGAAGACATGCACTGGCGATCGATGAGATGCGCAGCAGCTTTACGCCAACGCTGTGGAAGAAAAAAGACACTGAAAAACAGAGTGATTTTGACGCGAGAGTCAAGCAAATATGGTTCCCGGGCGTGCACTCTGATATTGGTGGCGGATACAAAGATGCCCGTTTAGCACTTTGTACGCTGAAATGGATGCTGGAAGAAATACAGGCTTTGCCGACTGAACCTGATGCTAAGGCGCTGATTTTCGAAGACGGGTTCATTGACAAAGTGAATTCCACAGCGGACCCGCTGGGAGAGCTACATGACTCCCATACTGGGCTTATGAAGGCGTTGCTGCCGCGGCCGAGGGCAATCCCGAATCTCAGTGACAGCACCAAGGTGCATGTCGCTTCGATTAAGGCAATCTCAGAAGAGGTATTACATCCTAGCTTTCCGTACAGAAGGCATTCGAAATTCAAAGATGGCGTTTCCGAAATTGATGTCTATGCGAAGCATCCGTGGAACTGGACGGGGATCTATCTCGAAAAAGGTAAGTCTTATAAATTCACTGCGAAAGGGATGTGGAATAGTGGGTCAGTCGTGGCCGGGCCAAAAGGCAGTCGGGATGGCAAGTTCCAGCTGGCTGAAATCAAGCATGTCTTCGGAAGCTTTGCCGATGGATTGGAAACGCTGGCAAAGCGAATCACCGGAAACGAAGATTTAGATATTGCCTTCAGCCGCAGGCATGGTGGCTCACCATGGCTGATGCTTATGGGCTGCGTCGCTAATGAGCGGGTCACGCGCATTGATGGAACGCCGGAGCAGCACCACATCTTCGAGATTGGTAGCGATGAGATAGTTGAAGTCACCGAATCCGGATATCTCTATTGCTTCGCAAATGACGCGTGGGGTTCGTATAAAGAAAATCGTAACTATGTGTCGGTACGGATCGAAGAAGTATAAGCACCTAAATAACTTAGCGATTAACCTTCTGCTATGGCCGGGCTGTTACGAACTGGCATCGGCTCATAGCAGCGGATAAAAGATTCTAAGAGAAAGGGAGGAAACTACAATGAATCACTCGATTGAAATTCTCGGCCAAAAGATGAGTTACCCCACCACCTGGCAGGGAATGGCCAGTGTACTGTTCGTCTGCCTCACAATCGGATTTTTGGGCCATACGTTGGATGGCGAAAAGATTGATTCGTATGCAAGTATCATCAATGGTGCGACAGAGGAAGCCTATGGTGAGTCACTCAATACCATTGACGATCTGAATCGCCAAATATCTTCACTGCAGAGCACGATTGCTGACTTGACCGAGAAGGCCCAGCTGGCGGAAGAGGAAAAGGTCGCCCTATTTTCCCAACTGGAAAGTGAAAATAAATCGCGGCAGACGGCTTTAGAGAACCTGAGTCAGCTCAATACAGCCAGAATCAGCAAGTTCACCAATTATGAACAAAAACTACCGGTCGAAGAAAAAGATAAGTTGCAAGGTCAGGTTTACGCGATGCAGCAACAGCAGATTCAGAAGCAGTTGGGTACGGTAAAATTGCAGCAGAACTGGCTGGGTGATCAGCAGCAGAAGCAGCAACAGAAATCAGTGGCGGAGTAGCACGCGCTGATGACCGGGGCTTGGTCGCGAGCACTGAATTACCAAGTCCTACCTGCTACCTGACCTCCAGGATAGGTTAGGCCGTTTTTTGTCCATGCGGCAAAGGGTAGTCTTTTGGCCGATAAATATATTGCCGAGTATTGGCAAGACGGCTGTATATCTTGGGCGTCGCGTTTGAGCCTATCGAGAATAGTCGTGCATGCGGCCGCTCCGGTAACCAATACCCCTCACGGCAAACAATCTATTATTTGGTCGATATATGAGTTGTTATTTGACAGATATATCACATTAGACTATTTCAAAAGGCACCTTATTTTTATATCGATAAACGCAAAATAATAATGAATTACACGCCATATAACCGTATCGGGCGCCGTGCCTGGATAGGGTCAATCATATGTGCCGCCATATTCCTGCTTATTGGCCTCTACTCTGGTGCCGCTTTTACACAACAAATAGAAAAAGCTAAGGACACTCCTAGTCAAAGCGAACCTACACGGGATCAACAATTTGAAACCTTGATTATGGATCTGAAGAACCGCCGAAATGGTGGGGATTTGGCCGCGTCTATCTATCTGGGTGATAACTACATTCGCTGGAATCGCAGCCCAGAGGATATCGAGACGGCGATCTTCTATCTCGAGGAGGCTGCCAACTATGGTTTCGCACGCGCCCAGGAAATGCTTGGAGATCTCTATTTATTCGACAAACTGATTGATCGGGATATCGAGAAGGCGCTGTATTGGTATCGAGCAGCGGCTCAACAGGAGTCACCACATGCGCTGAGAATTTTGGGTGGTATGCATCAATATGGTGATCATATTGAAAGAGATGTAGATAAAGCGTTTATCTACCTAACCCGAGCAGCCGAGTTAGGGGACCAGTATGCCGCGTTTCAATATGCGAGAAAGCTGATCTGGACGCGTGGAGAGGGCGCCAATCTACAACTGGGCCTCCACTATCTAACTGGCCTCGCGGAAGACGGCCATCATCCCGCGGAATATATGATGGCGCAGCTATATCTGGATGGCCAGAAAGTCCGCTATGACGCCGGGGTGGCTGAGCTGTGGCTGAGCCGCTCCGCAGAACACGGTAACACCGCCGCTAAAATCCGGGTGCTGCAACTCGCCTATCATCGTGCGACCACGCCGGACGAAAAAGGTGAAATCCGCAAACAGCAGCGAGAGATCTATCAGAAATCCAGTAACAGGTTTCGGAATGATTTCGCCTGGGATCTCGCGACGCTCTCCTACGAACCGCTGGTCGATGGGGATTTTGCTATCGAGATCATGCAAGAGGTCCTGGTCGGTGAAGTGGCGGACAGTATCCCGTTTATAGACACCCTCGCTGCTGCGCAGGCCACGGCAGGAGATTATGCCGCTGCAGTTACAACCCAGCAGAGGGCAATCACCGAAATTCAGAAAAGAAGCGATGAACCTGTCGAAGACGGGTTTATCGAGCGCCTCGAACTATATAAGAGCGAACAACGCTATATCCAATGAAGCGACTATATCAATTACTACGCTTATCGCTATTCCTGAGCATCATCCTGTCGAGTGCGCAGACTTACGCTGAAACTCTCGAAGAGCCGGGTGGGTTGATTCTGCAGGAATTCGGCCTGGATCTTTCCCAGACATTTTCGGTTGATCAGATACGGCGGGAGTACAACGAACGCATCCGTCTGGTAGATGTCCGCATCGACGGCAACCCCCACAACATAATGTTGAAGATCGCCAAGTGCGATTTTATCCGTGACCTGATGTATCAGTGGGAATATAGCGAGGGCTTCGGCTTTCTTGAGGAAGATAGTGCGGCGTGCGAAGGCCATCTCGAAGATAAATATGCATATCATCCAGAGGTCATCTTACGTCTGCTCGAATATGAGTATGGAGAAGAGTTTTTCCGGCAGGCGCGAGCCACAGAGCGGCAAATCGCGGATGTGATCTGGACCAGTGCACAAAAGGCGCGCTTGTATGAAATGTTGGCCAGCCGATCTGCCTATGATAACGCCCCTCAGGCGATTAGATATGGTGAAAAAGCGCTTGCCCTCGATGCGCACTCAGCTTTCAGGCTAACACTGGCAAGTCTGCATGCGCAGACGGGCGCCAGTGCACGGGCGGTCGAGATCGCCGAGTATGCGTTCCTTCAGCGGGAGAGCCTATCGGCTCCTGAGCTCCAGAACTTACTATCGATCTATGCGGATACTGAGCAGAAAGTATTGGCGCTGTCTGTCTACCAAATCCTGCAGGATAGAGGTGAGCACGGCGGTATCCAGATTGCCAAGGACCTCGCCACGGCGGGCCACTATGAACTGGCATCCAGAGAATTTGCTTCACAGGGGAGTACGATTTACGGTGCGGAGCGACTACAGTTCGAACGCTTTAAATTTGAGTTCCAGAATGGATCAAAAGACGCCGCCTATTCGGCGTATGTCGATATGCGTGATGCGGGACTGGCGGCCGACCCGCTTGGCACTAACCGAATCGCTCTCTTCGTAAAGCACCCGGACTTGCCCTGGTCATTGCGAGACTTCGGCACGATTTTTCTCTCCATACCGGCGATCTTCGCGGTTGTCTTATTGCTGGGGATTCCGTTTACCATTATCCACTACATTGCACTCGCAAGAGCGCAGCGTGGCAAGTTGGTACCCCAGCCTGGTGGTCTGGGGCTGAGATATTCCTGGCTCGCGTTTTCCTACTGTGTCCTTGGATTGATGATTCCATTTGCCATTCTGAGTCCGACGGATTTCGTGGGCGAGGATTTGTGGTTTAGCGATGGAGCGGGTGTCGACAGGCGATATCTCGCCGACGCAACGTTGCTGGGTTCTCTACTGTCCATCGGCCTGCTGTTGCCGCTGACAAAACGCTGGAACCGGCTTGGCGGGGGTTGGCTCGCTGACAGGCATCCGTTGGTCCCGTCGATCATGGCCGGTGTGGCATTTGGTTTTGCGATGCGTCTGCCGGGGTTCCTGAAAGCGGAGATGTTGCCGGAGATCACTGAGTATTTTTCTCGGTTTACTGAACAGGGCATTGCCATCAGTGCGGTTACCGAGACCTATGGGTGGCCCGCCACTGTATGGATGGTAGTGATCGCCGCCCCCGTCGTTGAAGAATTTGTCTTCCGCGGCGCCATCCTCGGAGGGCTCCGGCGTTACCTGACCTTCGGATGGGCTAACCTGATCCAGGCGTTGCTCTTTGCAAGCCTACATGCGGTTGAGTCGATATCTGCTTCGGCATATATCTTTGTTGTTGGGGGCATGCTGGGCCTGCTTAAAAAGGAATATGAGGGTCTCCTGGTACCAATTCTTGCCCATGCAACGTTCAACGGTGTTTTTGTCTATTGGATGATGACCTAGCGCCAGGCAGTCTGGGCATTCTGCGCACTTGGTGGCATTGGAGAGGAAGTACCGCGTAGGCAGGACGCCTACGCGAATTGCCAGCAGAGCTCACTGGCTGAGTAGACACATAAATTACTGTTCGAATTCAGTTAGTAGCCCGCGGCTTGGCCGTCTTTCCGGCTTTCTGATGCACCGTGATAGACGCCATTTGCGGTCTTCTGTATGGCCTGATAGCCACCGTAAGGTCCACTTTCAAAGCGTACCTGATGCCCCATCTGCACCAGCTTGCGTCGGGTTTCCATGGGAAAGCCATCCTCCAGGCTGAGGTAGCCGCCGTCCTCCATCAACTCGTCGGTGGGTTGGCTGGACCCGCTGTGCAGAATACGCGGCGCGTCACCGGCCTCCTGTACGTTCATACCGAAGTCGAGCATGTTGATCACGATCTGCGCATGCATTTGCGGCTGGGTGGCACCACCCATCACGCCAAAGCTCAACCAGGGCTTTCCATCCTTGGTTACGAATGCTGGAATAATGGTGTGGAATGGACGCTTGCCGGGCTGGTACTGGTTAAAGTGTCCCTCGGTCAGGCTGAACATTTCTCCGCGATCCTGCAAAATAAAGCCGAGCTCGCCTGGTGTCATACCGGAGCCCATCCCACGATAATTACTCTGGATTAAGGAAACCATATTGCCGTCTTTGTCGGCGGTGGTCAGGTAAATCGTATCGCCATGGCGCAGCGCTACGGTGCCGGCTTCATAGCGCTTGGCTGCCTTGTTCGGATTAATAAGTGCTCGGCGCTTCTCAGCGTAAGATTTGGAGATCAGCTCTTTAACCGGCAGCTTGTTGAAGTCCGGATCGGCGTAATACTTGGCGCGGTCTTCAAAGGCGAGTTTTTTTGCTTCGGCAAAAAGGTGGATATACTCGGGGCTCAGGCGACCGAGCTTTTTCAGGTCGTAAGCTTCGAGAATATTGAGTATCTGCAGCGCTGCAATGCCCTGGCCATTGGGGGGTAACTCCCACACGTCGTAGCCGCGATAGTTGGTGGATACGGGTTCGATCCAGTCAGAGGTATGCGTGGCGAGATCTTCGTATGACAAGAAACCACCATTGGCCTTCATATAACGGCCGATTTCACGGGCAATCTCACCCTTGTAGAATGCATCGCGGCCACCCTCGGCAATCTGTTGCAGAGTCTTAGCCAGGCGCGGGTTGCGGAACAGTTCGCCTTCTTGTGGGGCCTTACCGTCCGGCATATAGGTTGCTCGGAAACCCGGGAACTTCTCCAAGCTCGGTACCGAGCGGTTCCAGTAATGAGCCACCAGCTGGGTAACAGGAAAGCCCTTGTTGGCATATTCAATGGTGGGTGCCAGCAGGTCTTGCATCGGCAGTTTGCCAAACTTGTTATGCAGTTCGAACCAGCCATCCACCGCGCCTGGTACCGAAACCGGCAGTGGCCCGTGGGACGGGATTTTGTTCAGCTCATTTTCGGCAAAGTAGCTGAACGGTAGCGACTTGGGTGACCGGCCACTGGCATTGAGACCATAGAGTTTTTGCTCCTCGGCACTCCAGACAATGGCAAACAGGTCCCCGCCAATCCCGTTGCCTGTGGGTTCCATCAGCCCCTGCGCGGCGTTGGCCGCAATGGCGGCATCTACCGCACTGCCACCCTGTTTGAGGACATCCAGTGCGATCTGCGTGGCCAGCGGATGACTGGTAGCAGCCATGCCCTGCGTAGCTAGTACCGGCGAGCGGCTGGCGAACCCTTCCCCATTCACCCGGTCATAAGCGACGCTACTCACCGATATCGCTGAAGCAATCACAAGAGAGATTGCGCCTTTGATGCCTCGGCGAAGGATTGGGACGCGTCTGGGCATGGAGGTGCCTTTACTGAGTGCGTTTTCAAACAATGCTGTTATCTGAGGTTTCACGAAAAGGTCCTGATCTTTATTCTTGAGATTAGTTTCATGCGATTCCAGAAGTGCGTCAAACACCCGTTCGCAAGCTGAAGATGATGATCTGTTTTACGCTGTATGAATTTAATTAGATTTTCTCAGTGGCATATCCCGAAAGTTTGTTCCTGCAGCGTATAGTTATTCCGAGTCGAGCTTCATCAAGACTTTAACGAGATCACTCTCGGCAAGTAACGATTTCACCGCAAGCATCTGCTCGCCATCCTCACTCAAGTCAAAATTCAGTCGAAAGCGATTACGTGCTAGCGAGCGCTGGTCGTGTAAGCCCGACGCCAGATGTATACGATGTAGTTGTGCATCGGTGCCAGACCGGTCGGTGTAGTACAGCCAGCCGTCACGAATAGTCCAGCGATTCGGGCTCGCGTCGGGCAGCTGGGCAAGTTTTCTCGGCGCACTGTCAACTTCGTGCAGCCACGCGATACGGTTTGTATCCAAGAGCACAAACCTTTCACTCCTCAGGATTCGAATCCCGATAGCGTTCCGGTATAGCAGTTGCGGTTCGCTGCCCCATGTCGCTTGGTACAGGCTGGGTACTCCGCCTGAGTGTTTGCTGAAATAAATACTGTTGCTATCCAAGCTCCAGGTGGGGTGGCCCAATGCGTCTGCGCCATTGCCGAAAAAGTGGAACTCGCCACTCTTCACAGTTAGCACGAATACCCGTCCATCGAGCAGTCCAGCCAGATAGTTGCCATCCGGACTGACCTGTAGCGATTGAATGGACGCTGTTCCGGGGAGTTCTGCCAGCGTTTCGCTGGGTCCCTGGTTGGGGTGGAGCTGTATGGATTGTTGCTGGCTATGGTGCGAGACAAAAAATAGCCCGCCACCCAGTGGATGGAACAGCGGGAAGTCTTCTGCGTTTGGCAAACTCAGGTCGGTTGCAGCCATTAACGGTCTATCGTGGAATGGCAGTGGCTGTTGTTGGAGATCCAGAAAGTTGCCGTTGTGCCTCCGCATAAAAAAGCAGTCGGTGCCGCAGTGATGGAATACATGGTTGGTATTGCCATCAATACCTGGGTAGGGCGTCAGTTGGTCAGTTGCCAGCTCGTACTTGGCTAGCTCTCCTGTGAAACCGGAGAGCGCCACGACACGATTGTCCTCGGACCATACCAGTCGCTGAAACAGCCTGGCAAGGTTGCGTGTGTGTAGCAGCGTGCCCATGGCAACATCCAGCACCAGGAGTTCCTGCTTTTCACGACTCAGGGCGCGCAGTACCGCAAGCTTGCTGCCATCGGGAGATTCACGCACAAAAAAGTCGAACATACCGCCCTGACCGGGTTCGGTTACCGGCTCAAGGGTATGGTCTTCCAGTCCTAACCGGGCAATTCCAGGCGTGTTCGATGTGGGCCCCGCCTTTAAGTACAGGGCACTGCCATCGTGACTCCAGCTGGAAAGATAGCGGCGCTCCCCATCGGGTAAGGAAATTGTCCGGACATTGATCAGGCCCTGCCCGGCCTCGTAGTCCGCCACAAAGTGAGTTAGCTCGGTGCCGGCGTCACTTCGGGTATAGGCCAGCTGGCGGCCGTCCGGGGACCAGAGGGCATTGGCATAGTTGGCGGCTTCCCAGGTTAGCCGCTGTGCGTTATCGGTTCGCAGGTCTTTTACATACAGCTGCAGATAGTCGTTTTTGTTCGCACGATGGGAGAACACCAGTCTATCGGTGGCAGCGCTGTAGTCCGGGTTGAGCTCTGAGCCAGGCATTTGGGTCAGACGGGTGATTTCAATCACTGGCTCGGGTTGTGTATTCATGCGTAGCAGCACGGCGCTGACGATGAGGGCTGTTGCCAGACTGGCAGCCCCCCACAACTTGCGTCTCCGAAAGAAGGAGGGAGTAGCGCGTTGTATTTCGACGGGAGCAATCAACGCGTAGCCCTTTAACGGCACGGTACGGATATACGTCGGGTTGCGCGCATCGTCACCCAGGCAGTCCCGCAGCTTGCGGATCATTGCCCGCAGCGCATCATCGGTTACCACGCGGTCCGCCCAAATATGGGTATTGATGGTATCGCGGCTAACGGTGAGGCCGGCCTGTTCCACCAGTAGCTGTAGCAGGCTGTTCACCTGGGGCTCAAGCTTGCGCTGGTCGCCATGGCGACTGAGCGTGCAACGTGCAGGGGCGCATAGGTAATCGCCAATTTGGTAAAGGCTGGAAGTTGGCTCCTGGTCACGCATGGTACTTATCCAGTCTGTCCATTCTGCGTTGTGAATCGCTGTGAATGCGCCGTATTCACATAAGTTCACAATTCTTCCTTTGTGGGCCAGCACTGCGCCCGGCAAGTTTCACGTATTAAATCACAGCCATGGTCGTCGTCGAGAGATGGCAGATGGTAAACACAAGGAAGGCAGCCTGTGCTCAACACAATTCGAACTTGCTTACTCGTGGCCCTGCTCATTGCGGGTGCGCCGTTCAATCATGCCTCTGGCAACGCCGTTGCCGATCGGTATACGGAACTGGCGCAAGATATTGACCAGATCTTGGCCCGTACCGACACACCCGGTGTTGCCGTGGCCCTGATGGAGCCGGGGAGAGAACCCTGGATCTATACCAGCGGGTTTGCCGATCTGAATGCCCGAAAGCCTGTCACTGCCAATGCCATATTCCGCACTGGCTCGGTTGCGAAGATTCTGGTGAGTATGTCGATCATGAAGCTGGTGGAAGAAGGGCGGCTTAGCCTGAATGATCGCGTCGTGGAGCTCGCCCCAGAGGTTACTTTTCACAACCCCTGGGAGGCCACGGATCCACTGCTTCTGGTACACCTGCTTAACCACAGCAGCGGTTGGGATGCGCCCCATTTCCCCGAGCTGGTTGGCAGGGCAGGGAGTCCTATTGGCATTGTCGATCAGCTGGCGCTGCATCCCCATTCGCGTACCAGCCGTTGGGTGCCGGGTACCCGCACCGCCTACAACAATACCGGCCCATTGGTCGCCGCCCATATCGTGGAAAAGGTCAGTAACCAGACCTTTGAGGAGTATGTACAGGCCAATTTCTTTGCCCCGCTGGGCATGGTCAACAGTGGCTACTTTTATGATGACCGCTATCGCCGATTGGCAGTTACCCAGTATCGGCAACAAGGTCCGGTGCCCTATTGGCACCTGGGCAACCGTGCAGCGGGCGGACTGCATGCAAACGTAAAAGATCTGCTCGCATTAGCGCAGTTCCTGCAGCAACCTGCGCTCGAGAGCGAGCCAGTGCTCACTCCGGCATCCGTGCGCGCCATGGAGCGGCTTCAGGGGACGCGCGCTGCAGCGGCTGGGCTCGAAATCGGCTGGAGCCTGGGGTTAACCAGCTTTCACCACAAGGGACTCGTATGGGCGGGGCACGAAGGCAGCCTGCCCGGTGCCGGTGCGCTGCTCGCCTATGAGCCCGCGGGCGAACATGCCCATATTGTGCTGGCCAACCAGGATGGCCCGGCCGTTGCTCAGATCCATCAGCGCTTGCAGGCATTTTCAGCAGCCAGCCACACTGAACCGGTGAAGGAGCAGGTAGACCACGGCGCCATCAGCGAGGTTGATACTGTCGCTTTCCAGCCTGGGTATTACCGCAATATAAGCCCGGTGGCCAAGCGCGTCGAGATTCTTTCCGGTCTGATGCCATGGCAGCTTCAGCTGGATAATGACATGATCAAGCTTTCCCCCATATTCGGTGGCCCTCAGCGAACCCTCGCACGCAATCAGCGCGGCCAGGGGATTCAGCCCGACAGCGGCCTCGTGGTACTTGTGCATCAGCAGAATCCGCTGGCTGGCAATGTGATTCATTATGGGCCTATGACCTTTAAGCCTATCAGCGCACTGCAGGCCATTGGACCGCCAGCGCTGGTGATTCTCTGGGCGCTGGTGAGTGTGGTGGGGGTATTAGCCGCTGGCGGGCGATCGGTGCTGTGGGTGTTTGGTAGGCGCAGTACCGCTAGCCGTCGCTATTGGGGATGGCCGCTGGCGACCTTTGCGGTGGGCATCGTTATGTTGGCCTCGGCAAAAATTGCCCTGAGTACAGCGGAACCGTATGTGCGAGCAGCTGATCTGTCTCTACCGGGCGGACTGGTATTTGCTGGTTCACTCTTGTTCTTTGCAATGGCGATCTGGGGTATGCGCGTGCTGTATACCGGGTTCGGTTCCCAGCGAAGCTTTGCCCGCTGGCATGGTGCGGCATGGTTGGTGCTGAATGCCGCGGTTGCGATTCTACTGCTGAACTATGGACTGATCGGCCTGCGCCTCTGGGCCTAGCCGAGATATTTGCTGTGTCTGACAGCTGTGGGTAAGCAAGGTGAGTCAAACGTCGTAACTCGCTTTGGAGTCGTGAAACAGACACGCCAATTTGGGTCCGTGTTATGGTTGGTGGTTTCATGTTTCCATCAAGGGGTAGATCACAATGCCTGTCGCCAACTGCGCGGAATCCAAAGAGCCCATTTCGCTGGCCTCTTGCCTGTTTGTGTTGCTCGCTATTTTCTCTACTTTTGCGGCGGCAGCGCCCGGTGAAGACCTGCAAGCTATTATTGACGAGCACTGGCAGTACAGCCTGAAAGAAGATCCGATCATGGCCGGGCGTATGGGGGTGAAGGACTACAATGATCGCCTGCCCGGCGTGACGGCCGAAGACCGCGCCCGTCGCCTGGCAGCGGAACAGGGATTTATCCAGCGTCTCAAAAAGATCCCTGTGGATAAGCTCAACCAGTCCGAGCGGGTGAACCGCGACCTCCTGATCTGGGTACTGGAAAACTCCGTCGAGCACAATGAACTGTTCCTCGATCGTATTCCGTTCAATACCTTCTCCAGCTTTTATAGTGGCGCCACTACCGCGAGTGAAGGTCTGGCGATGAACTCGGTGCAGGACTACGAGGACTATATCGCCCGGATCAAGGATTTCGGCCGCTACTTTGACGAAAATCTGGCCAATATGCGTCAGGGCATCAAAGACGGATTCGTCCAGCCGAAAATCGTCGTGCAGGGCGTGGCGCCCACGGTACGAGCGCAGGTCTATGACGACCCCAGCAAAAGCCGGTTGTACAAGCCATTCGAGAAAATGCCCGATAACATTTCGGCCAAGGAGCAAAAGCGGCTTCGCGCGGCGGGTAAGCAGGCAATCGACACCGTCGCTACGCCTGCATTTGGTCGCGTGGCAGACTTCCTGGAAGGTGAGTACATGCAGGCCGCTACCGATACGATCGGCGCGGAGCAACTACCGGGCGGCAAGGACTACTATCGTCACGGTATCAAAACCTACGTGACCGAAGACCGTGACCCGGCTGAAATTCACAAGATCGGACTCGCCGAGGTCAAACGTATACGGGAGGAGATGGAAGCGCTGATCGAAGAGTCCGGGTTTGACGGCAGCTTTGATGAGTTCACCGAATTCCTGCGTACCGATCCCCAGTTTTATGCCAAGACGCCTGAAGCGCTGTTGAAAGAAGCTGCGTACATCGCCAAGAAAACCGACTACGTGCTGCCGGAGTTTTTCGGCAAGCTGCCGCGTATGCCCTATGGCGTGGTCCCGGTGCCTGCGGAGATTGCCCCCAACTACACCACGGCGTCCTACAACCCTGCCGCTATTGGCGGGATTCGCGGTGGTGCCTACTGGCTCAACACCCATGCCCTGGGCCAGAGACCATTGTACGAGCTGGTTGCCCTGAGCCTCCACGAAGGTGTGCCCGGCCACCATCTGCAGGGTGCGCTTTCTCAGGAGCTGGAAAACGTCCCGAACTTTCGTCGCAATTTATATCTCAGCGCCTTCGGAGAAGGGTGGGGTCTTTATTCCGAGCGCCTGGGTAAAGAAATGGGCCTGTATACCACTCCCTATGAGCATTTCGGCCGCCTGAGCTATGAAATGTGGCGTGCGGCGCGTCTGGTACTCGATACCGGTATCCATTCCCAGGGTTGGACAAGGCAGCAGGCACTGGATTTCCTGTCGGAGAACACCTCCCTGTCTGAGGCCAATGTCCGCGCAGAAGTCGACCGCTACATCTCCTGGCCGGGCCAGGCCCTGTCATACAAGATGGGCGAAATTAAAATCCGAGAACTAAGAGATCGCGCAGAAAAAACGCTTGGTGATCAATTTGATGTTCGAGCATTTCACGATGCAGTGCTGGCAAACGGCGCTTTGCCGATGGAAATGCTCGAGCAGCAAATGCAGTCCCTTACGGAAAAGACGGCACAATAAGATTTCGTAAAAGTACAAACACATAATTAAAAGATCAGGGGAATAGTATGAAATACCTCGTCTCTGCCATCATGATAGTGCTGGTCTCTGGCTGTTCGAGCATGTACACACCGGCTGACACCAATATCGCAGTGGGCTCCCTTCTGGATGAGATCCAAATCGCGATCAATGAAATCAATCGAAACACCCAGGACGATTCGAGCCTTCCTCCTTTCCAGAGTGCCGAGGTGACTCTCTCGACCAAGGCGGAGTTGACGACTTCTGGCAGTGCCTCACTGGTTGTTGCCGGTGAAAGTAGCAGCTCTCGTATCGATTCTAACGTGTTAACGCTGGAGCTCGTTCCCGGCGCATTCCAGACCAAATCCAATGTCAGCTCCCAGGGCTATAAGATTGCTGAATATGTACTGGCAGCCGTCCGTGCAGTCGATAGCAATGGTTTTCTGGTGCTGAATTCACTCACCGTAGAGGCTGGTCTCGAAGTCGTGCGAAATGAGGCGGGTGGTATTGAGGTTGAGCTGGTCGGTATGACGGTCAAGGGCGGAAAAGCAAAAGCGTCTACATCGGTAAATAATCTGAAGCTCGTTTTTGCACATTCGGAAGAGCAGCAGGCAGAGGCGGCAAAGCCGTCAGCAGAAAAACTGCTGTTGTGATTGCCTGAATTTTGACAAGAAGCGATCCAGTTTTGACTGTGGATCGCTTCCTACCACAATTGCATGCGATCAATTATGTTTTATGCCGTCTGTTCAGCTTTGTCCCGTAACCACTGAGCAACCACTTTATTCGGGATCTTTCTATTCCCGGAGCTGACGGCACGATCAAATGATTTGGACTCGACGGATTCATCTTCCTCTTCCAGCTTGCGGAACTCTGCCTTCATCGCCATCAATTCTTTGGCCGCTTTCACGGCGTCCTTGCGTACATGCATATCCTGCGACTTCAGCTGCATACGGCCGCCAAAATAAAACCCAATGACAACGCTAACCAGCGTCCAGTAGCCCGGCGGCATCAGTTCATAGGCCTT
Organism: Microbulbifer sp. ABF4_148; assembly: GCF_056158985.1. NCBI lineage: Bacteria > Pseudomonadati > Pseudomonadota > Gammaproteobacteria > Cellvibrionales > Microbulbiferaceae > Microbulbifer > Microbulbifer sp. ABF4_148. The sequence goes on along the minus strand of NZ_JBSWUI010000001.1, from coordinate 429,069 downwards.
GGCAATTTCCAGAAAGCGCGCTGGATCCAGCGGAGCGAGCACGAAAAAGCTGAGGATCGCAATCGCCATCAGTGGACGTGGCAGGCGATTGAGGCCATCGGCAAAGGAGTCCCACCAGATGCGGGTTTTGCGCGTATGGAACTCCGCCGAGTACTGGGTCAGTGAAGCCATGTCGCGGCCGATATCGGCCATGGTTTCATCGTGCTTGCGCTGGCCACGGTTCTCTTTGTTCTCGACAAAGACCTCGGCAACATCCTTGCCGCTTTTGAAGACATTGGTAATTACGTTCCACCAGGCCATTACGCTAGCTCCTGCTCAAATTCGTCTACCCGATTCATCCATCCCTTGAGGAATACCTCCTGGGAGGCATCGTTGTCGACGATGAGTCGGTAAAAGTTGCGGCGTTCTTCAATAAGTGCCTTTATGAAGACCTCGCCCATTTCCTGTTGTGCCCAGACGGCTGCAGAACGCGTTTGTGGCCCCATCGCACCGTCTTCATCGAGATAGGAACTGTAGCCGGCCTGATTGCATACGCTCTGTACGAATTTCAGCGCCCGGCGAGGGCCATGGTTTACCGCACAATCAAAAATAAAGCCCTGGATTTCGGTCGGCAGGCGATCGATACCCGGAGCGAGGAAGTAGTTGCGTTCGTAGATATCCTTGGCGAGATCGACCGATAGACCGCGGACTTCGTCTTCGCGCACTGCGCGCCCGAGAAAGCGCGACAGGGTTTTCTGGGTAATACCGTATTTAGTGGGGCCACCGCGATCTGCAGGGTGGTTTACATAGCCCCCTTCACGGCGCAGGACTTTATCCAGCATTTCATCAAAGCTTGCCATCACTCCTCCTTGAACATTATTTGAATAGTATTGATAACCAGCCGGGAAAAGTCTTGTCGCTCGAAAAACGACGACGGTTGGCGCTGGCAATGCCGCGAGGACCGCAGCGGCGTGACTTGGCAAGCTACCATTCGGTAGAGAGAAGAACAAGCGCTGACAGATTTCAGCGGATCACAGGGAGAGTTGCCGGTATCGATGCTCGTGGGGCTTTCTGGCGGTAAGCGACTATCGAACTATGGACGTGCAGACAAGCCAGCAGACAGGGCTCGCCATCGCTCTGCGCTCACGCCGTCCTTGATGCCGTCTACCTTGTGAGCAAAAACGTCGGCGGGCAAGAACGTTTGCCATGCCTTGAGCAGATGTATTCCGTGCTCCTCACTGATATTGGAGAACATCCAGCCCATGATCGCCGGAGCGATCCATGCTGGCGTCTCACCCACCAGGCGGGTGACCATGTCTTTTTGTTGCTCGGTATCCAGGTGCGCTTCAAATGCCGGGATCAGCTGAGTGTCTTCATATTCGATATGCTGACGCAGCTGTTCTTCCAGCGCCGCAAGCTGTGTGTGAATTCGCCCAATAGTCGCGTGTATATCTTGTTCGTCTGACAATGCATGTAGCGCAGCCAGCTCCGTGCGGATGTCATAGAGAAGATTCAGCTCCCGGTGATGTTCCTTGCGAATACACTCCGGTACGTCGATACCGTGGTTGACCATATAGGGAAAAGCGACACCGTCTTCATGCAGGGAATGCGTCTGCAGCACATCAAAGAAGAATTGAAACTGCCGGGTGAAGTCCGAAAGAGTGTCCAACGATAGCGAATCGGCTGCATCCCTTAACCGCGACATATCCCTGAGGATGGCCTCATGCACGTCATACCAGCTTTGTAAGGGACCATCGTGCCAGTTAGTTGCCAGTAGCCTCATGGAATTATTTTCCGCCAGTATCTTGCCAATTCTGGATGAATCCAGATGCCGGAAACTATAGCAATGCCTTGGGGATCGGCTTCGGCCGCTTCCCAGAAAATCTGCGAAGCCATTTGATGAGTGATAGATGATACAGCCGACGTGAGCGCTGCACTGAAAAGCGACACTTGCCTACACTGTGCATCTAAAAGCACCTCAATTGGCAGGTCGAAGATCTATAGCGCGCCAAGAATGATGAGCCTATATGCAAAAGAAATACCTCTATAAAACCTGGCGACGGGTCTTCGGACACCTGTTTGCGCTGGTATTCGCGTTGGTATCACTGGGGATTGTGGTATCTACAGTGATTGGTGCCATCGGTAATATTTTTGAAGGAGAGGGGGTATCCAGCGCCACTAATATCGCTTACATACTCGTGAATACGGCAACCAATCTTGTGGTCGCGCTGACTATCTTCGAATTAGCCTACTTAATCGATGCAGAACTCGCTGTGCCGCCGGGAGCTGAACCCAGCATTACCGAAATTCTGCAAAGCGATTTGCCGCGCTTCATCGGCACGATTATCTGTGCGGTAGCCCTAGAAGGGCTGATTCTGATTCTGAAATATAATACAGAGCAGGCCTACGACCGTATCTACATTGCGGTTGCAGTGATTTTGAGTGCGGCGATATTACTCGTGGCTTTGTCGTTGTATCTGAAGTGGTTTCCGCTGGGTAGAAGACTGGAAAATCACGAGAAGTAAAAGCGGTATTTGGGCATAGTAAATATGTCAACGTGATCGCCCAAAATTATATTGCTGAGAAGCATTGCGGGCCGATGGAGTTTCGGTGCAGATACATAAAAACGAAAATCAGACATTCGTAGATTAATAGACAATGGAAGATCTCCTTATCGACGCATGTGATCTCCATCGTTCGTACCATAACGGACGAGAAGATGTATCCGTATTGATGGGCGCATCTATGGAGTTACAGCGCGGCGAGTCGGTAGCGGTCATTGGTCCTTCTGGTTCGGGTAAAAGCACTTTGCTGAATATCCTGAATGGACTGTTGACGCCAGATTCCGGCGAGGTGCGGATTTTCGGTCGAGAGGCGTCATCGCTTGGTGACGAGGGTTGGTCCGAAATGCGCCGTACCCGGATTGCCACCTTATTCCAGGACGGCAACCTGATACCCACGCTGTCGGTCGGGCGCAATATCATCTTTCGTGCGGCGCTCGCAGGCATCGAGGTGTCTGATAACGCGGCATTGCTCGAGCGCCTCGAGATCAGTGATACCGTCCATCGCTTTGCGGACCAGATCTCCGGCGGGCAGCGTCAGCGCGCTGCGCTGGCCTGCGCGTTTGCCATGCAGCCGGAATTGATCCTTGCGGATGAGCCGACGGGCAGTCTGGACCAGGCCACCGCCGAACGTGTCACCCCGCTGTTTTTTGAGGCCATTCGCGAGCGCAATGTCGGTGCGCTCATCGTTACTCACAATCTTGAACTCGCGCATCGCTGCGACCGTATTCTCGAACTTCGCCAGGGCGTCCTGCATCCATGGGACTCAGTAGCGTCTTCCTGAGCCACTACCGTCGCCACCCGACGCAGCTGATCGGTTTGCTGCTGATACTGGTGTGCGCGGCGATGCTGTGGAGCGGGGTGCGGACATTGACAGCTGCGGCCGAAAAGTCAGTCACGCGTTCCCAGGAGGCTCTGGAACCCCTCACGCTGGTCCTGCGAGAAGACGGTCGTGCAATAACGGTGGATGACTTTGCCACGTTGCGGCGCAGCGGGCTGTGTGTGTCGCCACGGCTGGAAGTCCGGTTCGCCGATACCGGTGCGCCGATGGTGGTCGGTATCGATCCGCTCACTGCGGCGTGCCTGCGCCAGTATCGCGGTGGGGCGCCAGCCATGAACTCCCTGTTTGCCAACCTCGACAAACCGGCGTTACTGGGTGCACCCGCAGACCTCAAGCGGTGGCAAGTACTGGCGCCAGCCGGCAGTGCCCGTTATGCGCTGGAACCCGTCGACGGATTGCCACGCCGCCAACTGCTGACCGACATCGCCGTCGCCGCCGAGCTGGCTGCGCGCGGTCACGGCACCCTGGAGCTCTTGTTGCCGGAATCTGAACTCGAGAAGCAGACATTACCGGCGGGTTACCGGACTCAGGTTGAGGACTATGGGGTGACGCCGGCGCCCTTGGTGGATGCCTTCTTGCTGAGCCTGAATGCCCTGAGCGTGCTGGCACTGTTGGTGGCTGCGTTACTGGTGCGCAGTGTGTATCGCTTTGCACTGGAGCAACGGCGGCGCAGCCTGGACTTGCTGGTGCGCTTTGGTGTGCGTCCCCTGCAGTTGCGCCTTGCCCTGATTGTCGAAATCGTACTGATTGCGCTGGTCGGCGGTACCCTCGGGATGTGGCTGGGTGGCTGGCTGGCGGCTGCCATGGCTGATGGTTTTCAGGGCACACTGAGCGGACTGTTTGGCGTCAGTGGCGCCGTTGCCCCTGCGCCCAGAGTCGGCACATGGCTCAGTATGGTGTTGATACTGGTGCTGATCGTCGGCTGGGCGGGGCTGGATTTACTGGTGCAGCGCGCCGAGACACAGCCTTACCAGACTGTGCAAAGCCGTCTTCCGAAGTGGGCGGGCCAGATGAAGCGCTGGTGGTTGTGGGCCGGCGTATTTCTGGTGTCGCTGGTGATGTTGTTGTTTACCCAGCAGTTGTGGCTGGTTTTCCTGGCGGCGGCGGGTTGTCTGTTGGGCGTCGGCCTGTTGTTGCCGGAGATCCTCAATGGCCTGTTGGCGCTGGTGCAGCATCGCACCGTGCGACCGCTGTTGGAGTGGTCCTGTTCAGAAATGCGGGCCCTGTGCCGGGTACTGCACTTGCCTCTGACGGCACTCGCCTTCGCGATCGCTACCGTGATTGGCGTGCACGCGATGGTGAACGGGTTCGAGAATACTTTTGACCGCTGGCTGGACCAGCGTTTGCGTGGTGACTTGTATCTGGACCCGGGTGGTCCGATCGAGGCAGCTGATTGGCAGCGCAAACTGCAAAACTTGCCCGGCGTCAGCGCGGTATTGCCGATGGTACGGGGGCGCGGCTTGCTCGCCTCCGGGCCGGTAGACGTCATGACTATCGATGCGACATCGCCGCTGGTGCAGGCATGGCCCTTTATTGCGGCAGAGTCTGATGTGTGGGAGGCCCTGATTGCCCGCGGAGTGCTGGTGAATGAGCAGCTGGCGCGCCGCCATGGTGTCGGCGTAGGCGATCGCCTGAGTTTTCAGGTTGGCGACGCAAAGATCACCCGCGATGTAGTGGGGATCTATGCAGACTATGGCCGCCCCCAGGGCGAGTTGATGCTGGCACAGTCGGCGTTGTGGGAAGCACCTCCGCAAAGTTACACCACCTTTGTGCTGGGCGCCGAGGACATCGATACGCTGCCCTGGCGGGCATGGCCGGAACGCCATCCCTGGTTGGCGGCCAGTCGCATACGTGATCAGCAAGAACTCAAAGGGCTGGCGAATGCGGCCTTTGCGCGCACTTTCCAGATGACCCGCGTGCTGAATACCCTGACGCTCGCGCTGGCCGGTGTTGCCCTTGGCCTGATGGGGCTGGTGATTTTCCGGCTGCGCCAGGCCCCCTACACACTTTTGCATGCGTGTGGTGTACCGGCCAACGCACTGCGTAAACGCCTGGTGACCCACAGCCTGCTAATTACCGGCTTGTTGGCATTACTGGCGACACCGTTGGGTGTGTTCCTCGGTTGGGTGTTGGTGGCACAGGTCAACCCGGCCGCATTTGGCTGGGCCCTGCCACTGAAACTCTATCCGCTGTTCTGGCTGCAGGTCTGGATTGCCTCGGCGGCGATCGGTGCGCTAGTCGGTCTGCTCGCTGGCAGTCCGGTACGTCTGGGGGCCCTGAAAAATGACTAGATTGTCCGGTGTCCTTCTGTGGGCTTTTGTTCTGGCGCTGACGGCGTGCAGCGAGCCCGAGGAGGGCGGATCCGAGCTCGGTGCAATCGAAACAATGCGTGAACCACCGGAGGGCTTCGAGCAGGCGCAGCCGGGGATGTCGGTCACCCTGCCGCAAGACCTCGGCGCGCACCCGCGCTACCGATTGGAATGGTGGTACCTGACCGCCAATCTACACAGTGAGAGCGGGGAACAGTTTGGTGTGCAGTGGACGCTGTTTCGCACCGGTGTAAAACCCGGCCCCTATACCGCCCAGGCACAGGACTGGCCGCTGGATGAAATCTGGCTGGCACATGCTGCACTCAGCCAACCGGAGAATCATCAGTTTGCTGCGCGCAGTGCACGCGGCGGCACCGGGCAGGCGGGCGTGACGGCGCAACCGTTCAGTGCCTGGATGGATGATTGGGCATTGAGGGAGCAGGCGGACCACTGGTTACTCAGTGTGAAGGCTGATGACTTTTCTTATCGGTTGAAACTCAATCCCGGCGAGCAGCCGGTGTTCAACGGCGTGCAGGGGTTCAGTGCCAAGTCTGCCGGCGGTGGTGGTTCGATGTACTTTAGTTTCCCCATGCCACAAATTACCGGTGAAGTTACGGTGCAGGACCGGACCATTCCTGTGCAGGGGCAGGGCTGGTTCGATCGGGAATGGAGCAGCCAGTATCTCAAAGCCGACCAGCAGGGCTGGGACTGGATGGCCCTGCATCTGGATGATGGTCGCCGTATTATGGTGTTTCGTGTGCGCGGTGCAGAAGACTTCTACGCAGGCACCCTGGTCGCGGCCGACGGCACTGCCCGCAGCCTGAATCCGTCCGAGTTCTCGTTACAACCGCAGACGTTTCGTGACAGTCGCTTCGGATCAGTGCCGGTCAACTGGCAACTGACGATTCCCGCTGAGGGCATCGCGCTGGAGATTGCATCCTGGCCCGGGGATTTCTGGAACCCGGGTTCGTTGCGCTACTGGGAGGGGCCGGTACGTGTCAGCGGCAGCGCATCTGGTGAGGGCTATCTGGAAATGACCGGTTACGGCAATCGCGCGGACTAGCCTCGTAGGTTATCTCCAAATTCCACGGCGTATTGAATCAGTGAATAGCGACTATCGCCAATCCTGCATGGGCCTGGGCAGCGTCAGCGCGCATAATTTTTGCCAGACAATGCATACGGGTGAACAAGTTAATGACGGAAAGTAAACGTGACCGTGGTGAGGTGATTCGCCGCGAAGTAATGAGTGATCCGTTTGTGGATCGCGCATTGGATAATGTGACCGACTTTGATCGCGAATTGCAGGACTTCGTAATGGAGGTCGCCTGGGGCAGTGTGTGGAACCGGGATGAGGCCGTCATCGACCGTAAAACCCGCAGCCTGATGACCCTGTCCATGCTCATCGCATTGCGTGCAACTGAAGAGCTGAAAGGCCATGTGCGCGGTGCGTTACGGAATGGCTGTTCGGAACAGGAAATTCGCGAAGTGATCCTGCATTCCGCTGCCTACTGTGGTTGTCCGGCAGCGCTATCGGCGAATCGGGCGGCGCGGGAAATTATCGAGGCGGAACGATAGTGATTTTGAGTTCCGGCTGAAAAAGAGAAGGGGCCGGCTGGCCCCTTTTCTAAATGCTTCAGGAGAGTGAAGCAATTATCGTGTTGTCATTATTGACGCAGATTACTGATACAGTTGTTGTATTCGCGGATATAAATCTTACCGCCCATAGCAGGGTTGGCATTAGATTTATCAGCCGCAGCATTACGACAACCTTCTACCTGGTCCGGTGTCAGGCCAACTTCAGGAGACTGGCTACCACGAACAGACATGTCAGGAGACTGCTGATGTTGCGGCAGAGAGCTCGGGGGCTGTACCTGATAAAAGTACTGACCTTGCTCGTTAAAGCGATAGAACTGGTCACCACTCTTATAGTAGGTCGTACCTAAATGCTGAACGGGCTGAGCACCCGACGGCAGCTGACTCAGGCGCTCTTGCGCAATACTGAAACCGGCAAGAGAGCAAAGCAGCAGTACAGAAAGTACATAACGCATGATGTTTTCTCCTTCCTCCAATGTGGCCTCAAGTCTACTCAAACCATTGGGTGGTCCCAATGACCGTCAATGGAAGTTCCCTTGCTTAAGAGAGATCTTTTAAGACTGCAAAGCGATAAAGAAAGGTTCCCCTGCAGGGCCCGTTGTCGGTTTCTTGCGTACGCATCACTATCGTTCTAACCCTGTTGGGTTAATGAGTATTTGAGCGCTGCCAATTTGCGGCTGTGATCTATGACTATTGCCGGTAAATGCGGGCACGGTATGTCCTATGGCGTCTGGGCGACGCCATAGTGCGGTGACCGGGCTGCCATTTTTTCTGGTTTGGGCCGAATCAGGCGGTGGCTTCCTGGAATTGCAGGTCCGCGAGACGCTTGTACAGGGGGGAGATCTCCAGCAGCTCGGTGTGGCTGCCCTGTGCCACCAGCTGGCCGTGCTCCAGTACTGCAATGCTGTCGGCGTGCAGGATAGTTGCCAGGCGATGGGCGATGATAATGGTGGTGCGATTTTGCATCAGCGTTTCCAGCGCCTGTTGCACGTGGTACTCGCTCTCCGCGTCCAGCGCACTGGTGGCTTCATCCAGCAACAGGATTTTCGGATCCTTGAGAATAGCGCGGGCAATGGCCAGGCGCTGTTTCTGTCCGCCGGACAGGCGCGTGCCCTGTTCGCCCAGATGGCTGTCGTAGCCGTCTGGCAACTTCTCGATAAACTCATGTGCGTGCGCCGCTTTGGCTGCCGCAATCACTTCTGCGTCGCTGGCATCGGGCTTGCCGTAGCGGATGTTGTACCAGACATCGTTGGTGAACAGCGCCGGTTGCTGCGGCACCACGGCAATCTGTCTGCGCAGGGTTTCGGTATCAAGCTCGCGGATGTCGGTTCCGTCCAGGGTAATACTGCCGCCTTGTGGGTCATAAAAGCGCTGCAGCAATTCCAGCAGCGTTGACTTGCCGGCGCCGGACGGCCCCACCAGCGCGAGACTCTTGCCGGGAGCAACGTCCAGACTCAGGTCACGAATTGCAGGATGGTCCGGGCGTGATGGATAACTGAATTCGATCCTATTGAACGACACCTGGGCAGTGCCTGGTGTCCCGTTTTGCGCATCGCAAGCTTCCGCGGTATCCGCGCGGCTCGCAGGAATCTGTGACTGCACATTGAGCAGGTCCACCAGACGCTCAGTGGCGCCGGTGGCCCGTTGTAACTCTCCGTAGACTTCGGAAATGGTGGCGACCGCAGAGCCCATCATCACCGCATAGAACACAAACGCCGCGAGGTCACCACCGGTCATGCGGCCGGAAATCATATCGTTGCCGCCGACCCACAGCAGGCCGCTGATGGCGCCAAACATCAGCAAGATCACCACGGCAATCAGCAGCGCGCGCTGGCGCACACGCTTCTTGGCAATGCGGAATGCGGTTTCGACTTCGGCGTCAAAGGCCTGTTTCTCGTGCTTCTCGCGGGTGTAGCTCTGTACTGTTTTGATGTGCTGGATAATTTCACCGGCGTAACTGCCCACGTCCGCGATGGAATCCTGGCTGGCCTTGGACAGCTTTCGTACCTTGCGCCCGTACAACACAATCGGCAGCAACACCGCGGGCACACCGATCAGCACGATCAGGCTGAGTTTGAGATTGGTGACCACCAGCAGGATCAGCGCCCCCACAAAGGTCAGCGCGCTGCGCAGCGCCATGGAAAACGACGAGCCAATAATGTTTTGCAGCAGGGTGGTATCGGTGGTGAGGCGAGACATAATCTCGCCGCTGCGATTGGTTTCGAAGTAACTGGGGTGCAGGGTGATGATGTGGGAGAACACGGCCTTGCGCAGGTCGGCGACCACGCGCTCGCCCAACCAGGACACCAGGTAGAAACGGGTATAGGTGCCAATGGCCATCAGGAATGCGAGGCCGATCAGGATCACTACCGCGCGACCGAGGGCCTCACTCGAGTTGGCCACGAAGCCCTCGTCCACCAGCAGCTTTACGCCCTGGCCGATCGACAGGCTGATACCGGCAGTGAAGACCAGCGCGATACCGGCGGCGATCAGTACCAGCTTATACGGCTTCATGTACTGCCACAGAGCCAGCATCATCTCGCTAAACGGCATGCTGGAGGCGGAGCGTTGGGGAGTGTCGTCGGGATTGCCGGCGGGGGACGGTGCAGCGGTATTGGACATGAAAGCTTCTAAACAGGTCTTCAGGTAGCCCTTTTGGGGCGGCGTTGGAATACAGTTATCGAGGCGCCGTGGCGGAATTCAACCCGCGACTGCCGTTTACTCTGCGACAAAGCGCATGATCAGGATGTCGCGCCCCTGTTTGACGTAGGTCTGGAACCGGTCGAGCACGGCGCTGGGCTGTGCACCGGGCGGTTCCTCGACAAAACCCAGCGACTGGTAGAAAGCGACGAGGTGCCGGTAGGGAAAGGTAAAGGTGTTGTCCCCGAACTTTTCGCGCATCTGTGTCACCAGCAATCGTGACACGCCCTGGCCGCGGTGGGTTTCGGCCACCGCGACTCCGGTCAGTAGCTGGCTGTCGGTGAGCTGGCGCAGGCAACCGCAGGCGATGATCTCACTGTGGTGGCGAATCACCAGGCACGGATCGTGGCGCTTCGCTTTGCCGCGGAATTTGTGGGTGCGGTAAAATTTGTTGGCCAGCGGGATCTCTGCGTCGGATAGCCACTGGGCGGTATAGCCGTTTGTCCTGTTGCCAACGTTTGCAGAAGTTTTTGTCATTTATGCCGCGCCTGACCTGCCCCACATGCCACCGTCCCCCATCGCTGTGTTACTGCAGCGCGTTGGTGCGTGTGGCGTCCCGTCTGCGAGTGCTGATCATACAGCACCCGCTGGAGCAGAAGCATCCATTCAATACCGGGCGCATGGCGCACCTCTGCCTCCCCAACAGTGAACTGGTGATTGCGGAAGCTTCGGACGAGGCGCTATGCGCCCGGATTCTGTCGGTGCCATCGGCGCTGCTGTATCCATCGCTGGACTGGCTGCCGCCGGTAGAGGAAATCGTGCCAGACACCGAGGCCGCACAAGCGCTGCAGCAACTGGTGGTCCTCGATGGGACCTGGCGCAAGTCGAAACGTATGTTGCATCTCAATCCGGCGCTGCAAAGGTTACCCCGGGTCAGCCTCGCCGGTGGCCTGCACTCGAATTACCAGGTGCGACGTTCGTCGTTACCCGACAGCCTGTCGACGGTGGAGAGTATTGCGCTGGCACTGCAACAGCTGGAGCCGGCGCAGGATTTTCAGCCGTTACTCCAACCGTTTGAGCGGATGGTGGCATTACAGGCTGCCAGTGCCAGCAAGCATCGCCGCGAGTAGCATTCAGCCCGCAACAGCCACGGGCTTCAGCCGGTCGGTATGATCCCGTTCATCGATGGGCCAGTGCAGGATGGCCGCGAGCAGCCCGAGAACGACACCCGCATACCAGATTCCGTTGTAATTCCCGAATACCTCATACAGGTAGCCCCCCAGCCAGACGCCACTGAAGCTGCCCAGCTGGTGGCTGAAAAAGACGATACCGTAGAGGAAGGTCATGTAGCGTGTGCCGAAAAACCGCGCCACCAACCCCGAGGTGGGGGGCACTGTCGCCAGCCACAGGAAACCCATTAGTGCGCTGAACACCAGCACGCTGGTGAGGGAAATGGGAATCAGCAAAAACGCGCTAATGGCGATCACCCGACCCAGATAGATCCCCGACAGCAGTTTGTGCATGGGGTACTGGCTGCTGAAAACACCGGCCATAAACGCGCCGACCACGTTGCACAGGCCGATCAGGCTGATGCTCCAGGCCCCGACCTTGGGATCAAAGCCGAGGTCGACCAGATAGCCGGGCATATGCACGGTGATAAAGGCGACGTGGAAACCACAGACAAAAAAGCCAAACACCAACAGGGTGTACGAAGGCACCCGCAATGCGCGCCGTGCCAGCTCCGGCAGGCCAATGTTATCCAGTGAGGGTTCCGCGGCCTGTTCCGTATGGTGGCTACTGTAGCGTGCCAGCGGGATGGCACAGAGTGCCATCAGCAGTGCCGATAACCCGAGAATATGCAATGCCTGGTACCAGCCTGCCCAGTCGATCAGCTGCTGCATAAACGGCACTACCAGAAATTGTCCGAGGCTACCCGCCGCCGTGCCGATCCCCAGCGCCATCGCGCGACGCTCTTCCGGAACGGCACGGGCCATTGCCGGCAGCACGATACCGAAGGCGGTGCCCGCCACACCGGCGCCGACCAGCAGGCCAGCAGTGGAGGTGATGGCCATGGGGGTGGTGGCATCGGCCATCAGCCACATGCCCAGTGCGTAACAGGCTACCCCGGCCAGCAATACCTTGAGAATGCCGTGCCGATCGGCCAGCCCGCCGGCGAATACCGCGAATATTCCCCACGACAGATTCTGGATCGCCAGTGCCAGCGAGAAGACATCCCGTCCCCAGCCATTGGCTTCCGACATCGGTGCCAGAAACAGGCCAAACCCGGCGCGATAGCCAAAAGACAGTAACAGCAGCAAACAGGCGCTGATCATCACGGGCAGATAGGGTTTGATACTTTTTGTCATGGCGTCAGGGGGCAAACGGTGTGGTGGAGGAATGTCGTGTCGGTCGATTATCGGAGATCTGCCCGGGACCTCAACCCCTGGGTGATCCCAGCCAGTTGGCGTCTGCCTGTCACAGCTCAGAGATTCAGGTGTCAGCCCCGGTGGTTGGCTCGAAAGCAGGGCGGTTGTCGTCGCCCCGACGGGAGACGAGCTACCCTAAATTCTGCATAATGCCGCGCTTCAATTCCCTGCCCGGCACCCTGTCGCCAGAGGCACCATCCAGCTCCGGTATTTCCATGGAAATCAACGTTAACTTCCTCGACAATTTGCGGCTCGAAGCCAAGTTTGATGACTTCACCGTCATCACCGATCAGCCGATCCGCTACAAGGGGGATGGCTCGGCGCCGAGCCCGTTCGATTACTTCCTTGCATCGTCGGCACTGTGCGCGGCCTACTTTGTACGCGTCTACTGCCTGGCGCGGGATATCCCCACGCACAATATCCGCCTGTCGCAGAACAACATCGTGGACCCGGAAGACCGTTACAACCAGATTTTCAAAATCCAGGTTGAGCTACCGGAAGACCTCTCCGACAAGGACCGCGCCGGCATCTTGCGCTCCATTGACCGCTGCACCGTGAAGAAGGTGATCCAGACCGGCCCTGACTTCCAGATCGACGCGGTGGAAAACCTCGCCGAAGATGCCCAGGCCCTGCTGATGGTGGAACCGGACAGCGAGCACACCACCTACATCGAAGGCAAGGACCTGCCGCTGGAGCAGACCATCGCCAATATGACCGGCATCCTCGCCGACTTGGGGATGAAAATCGAGATCGCCTCCTGGCGTAACATCGTGCCGCATGTGTGGTCACTGCATATTCGCGACGCAGCGTCTCCAATGTGCTTCACCAACGGCAAGGGTGCCACCAAGGAAGCCGCCCTGTGTTCAGCACTGGGCGAATTTATCGAGCGGCTGAACTGTAACTTCTTTTACAACGACCAGTACTTTGGTGAGGAGATCGCCAATGCGCCGTTCGTGCACTATCCCAACGAGCGCTGGTTCAAGCCCGGTACAGACGATGCGCTGCCGGACGGTATCCTCGATGACTACTGCCTGGAAATTTACAACCCGGACGGCGAGCTGCGCGGGCGCAACCTGATCGATACCAATTCCGGCAATGTCGCGCGCGGGATTTGCACACTGCCGTTTGTGCGCAAGTCTGATGATGAGGTGGTGTATTTCCCCTCCAACCTGATCGAGAACCTGTATCTCAGTAACGGCATGAGTGCCGGTAATACCCTGTATGAAGCGCAGGTACAGTGCCTGTCGGAAATCTTCGAGCGCGCGGTGAAGAAGCATATCCTCGAGGAAGAGATCGCGCTGCCGGAGGTACCGCGTGCGGTACTGGAAAAGTACCCGCATATTGTCGAGGGTATCGATGCGCTGGAACAACAGGGCTTTCCCATCCTGGTGAAGGATGCCTCTCTCGGCGGCCAGTTCCCGGTGATGTGTGTGACCCTGATGAACCCGCGCACCGGCGGCGTCTTCGCCTCCTTCGGCGCCCATCCGAGTTTTGAGGTGGCGCTGGAGCGCAGCCTCACCGAACTGATGCAGGGCCGTAGCTTCGAGGGGCTCAACGATGTGCCGCCTCCCACCTTCAATAGCCTGGCGGTGCAGGAGCCGAACAATTTCGTCGAACACTTTATCGACTCCACCGGTGTGGTGTCGTGGCGCTTCTTCAGTGCCAGGTCCGACTATGAATTTTGCGAATGGGACTTCACCAGTGACCATTCGGAAACCAATGCCCAGGAAGCCACCCACCTGTTCAAGATTCTCGAAGAGCTCGGCAAGGAAGTGTATGTCGCAGTGTACGATGACCTGGGTGCGCCGGCCTGCCGGATTCTGGTGCCGGGCTTTTCCGAAGTCTACCCGGTGGAAGACCTGATCTGGGACAACACCAACAAGTCGCTGGATTACCGCGAGGATATCCTCAACCTGCATAGCCTCAGTGAAGAACAGCTCACTGCGCTGGTGGATCGTCTGGAAGAAAGCCAGCAGGACCAGTACGAAACCATTATCAATCTGATCGGTGTCGAGTTTGATGAGAATACGGGGTGGGGACAGCTCACCATCCTCGAACTGAAGCTGCTGATCTATTTGGCCCTGCAGCGCCATGAAGAGGCGCTGGAACTGGTGGAGACCTTCCTGCAGTACAACGACAATACCGTCGAGCGCGGGCTCTTTTACCAGGCGGTGCAGGCAGTACTTGAAGTGACCCTGGATGAGGAGTTGTCACTCGGTGACTTCATCGCCAACTTCCGCCGCATGTTCGGCGATGCCACCATGGACGCGGTGGTGGGCTCTGTCGATGGCAGTGTACGTTTCCATGGCCTGACGCCGACCAATATGCAACTGGAAGGGCTCGACAAGCACCTGCGTCTGATCGACAGTTATAAAAAACTGCATGCAGCACGGGCCAAGGCCATCTAAACAGTTGGCGCCATAACCGGATGTAAAAAATCGGAGAAAAAGGATGCAACGGATACAGGGATGGTATTTGCTGCTGTTGATCCAGTGTCTATGGCTTCCAGCTGCCGTCGCGCAGGAAGACAGGGAAACCTTGATTGTGGTGGTGCGCCATGCGGAAAAGCCGCCAGCAGGTCTCGGCTTGCTCGACTGTCAGGGGCTGAACCGCGCAGCGCGATTGCCGGAATATTTCCGTGAGAAATTTCCCAAGCCGGATTTTATTTTTGCGCCCAACCCGTCGGTGAAGGCCACTGAAATTCATGGCGATGGATTGCGCCATGATTACGTGCGTCCGCTGCTGACCATCGGTCCCACGGCGGTGAACTTCCAGATACCAGTTAACACACAGATTCCCTTCAACGATCCCGGCTTGCTGGCCGATGCGCTGATGTCAGAGCGCTACCGCGGGTCGACCATCTATGTGGCGTGGGAGCATATGAATATCGTGCTGCTGGCCGAGATTTTGCTGCGCCGCTTCAAGGTCGATAGGAAAGTCCCCGATTGGCCAAACTCGGATTACGACACGGTCTTTGTATTTCGGCTTTCAGGCGAGCCCGGTAGTGGTCAGATGCAAATGGAAGTGGACAAGCAGGGGCTCAACGGCATGCCCAGCGCCTGTCCGCAACCTGCCGACCATGTAGAGTAGGCGGCGCTACGGTTTATTGCAGCCTAACTGCGGATTGTCATCCTGGCCGGACTTTGCATTGAGCAGTAGAAAACTCATGACATGCAGGTCCTCAAAGCGTTTCTCGTAGGGTGGATATACGGTAACGCCATGGGGAAATGCATTCAGGTGACAGCGGCTGCAGCTGAAGCCCTTCTGGGTGTAGGTCTCCAGCGTGGTATTGACCAAGTTCTGAACGCTGGAATGTTGCGGACCGGGAATGCCCGGGCCCAGATTTGGATTGGGATCTTGCAGGTTTTTGTTCTGGGTGCCAATTAGCTGGTAGTAGGACCACACCGTGTCCCGTAGCAACCATTGATATTTCTTGTTGGCGACCTGAACCGCTACCGGAATTGGAAATTCACGGGAGACATTGACCTGCTTGATGTCTGATTTTGGCGGAATGCTGTCACCATCCTTGAAGGGTGTCGGGATCAGGCCGGCGACACCCGATTCCCCGCCCACTTCATAGCCATTCGGATATTGCGGTGCACCAGCAAACGGCAGCTCATTCTGCTTGCCGGGGTTGAGTGCCGGGTGTGCCGGCAGCGGTAGTGGATCGTGGAAGCGCTTTTCCAACTGCACATTGTCCACGTGCTCGAACGTCGACGGCAGGTGGCCGAAGGGTGTGACGCGATGAATATGAAAGCCGATCAACCCCATCAGTGTTGGTTCACTGAGGGAGCCATCGGGCATGGGGAATTGCATGACGCGGCGAAAGTAACGGCCGGGAATATCGGCATCCGGCCCTGCCGTTTTCAGGACTTTCCAGGCCGCCTTGACCTCGGTAATCCCCTGCCGGGCATATTTGGGCAGGTCGCGGATATAGTATTCGAGTCCGGTGGGCAGCGGTTGGAATTTGCTGCTGTCGTCGTAGGGACTATCGGCGGGCGGCGGTGCAGCGTCATGCTGGTTGGCGTAGTCGATGAATTTCTTTACCGCGGTGACCTGGTTATCCGCGTCGTAGTATTTGAATTCCTTGATATAGCGGAAATAGGGCTGGCTGAGGGTCACTTCGACCCGCACAAACTCCTTGTTCTGATCCACCAGTGGCCCGGTAGGTACATTCGCATTGGTATAGGGCTGGTTGATACCCGGTGCGAACGGACGTCCGTAGGGATAATTGTTGGAATAGCAGGGGGGCGATGCTTCCCGTTGCAGATTCACAAATTCCGGGTTGCCCCAGTCCACCGGCCAGTATTGTGGCGGCGTGAACGCCGTTTCCGGAGACATATAGGATTCCCACACCACGATCGCATGCGGCGTTGTGGTGTTTTCAATACCGGCGAGCTGCGCGGCCTTATCCGGCTTGCCACCGGGCCCGCCCGGTTGCCAGGGCCAGTTCAGTGCAATAAACGATTGCCAGGCGAAGTCGTAGGTATCCTTCTGCTGCACCGGCGGGGTCTGGTAATTGTCGGGGTCGGCAGGGTAGTGCGGGTGATTGAGATCGAAGGGGAGCAGCCAGGGTTTTTCCCAGCCGGGAAAACTGTCGGCACTGGCACTGAGCGAAATCCAAAATGCGGCGAATAAGACCGCCGGCTTCTTCGAAGGCACTTTCATACAGCGAAGCTCCTTTCGGCCAGGTATTCAAACAACCACCTGTTGTATTAAGCCTAGGAGGTTTGCCGCTATCGATTGTGTGATATCCCGCCAGATGGCATGAAAAGCTGCTAGATGGAGAAAAGAAATGACGGGGGAAGATGAGATAGCCAGAAGGCCCGCAAGGGCCCTCTGGCTATAAAAGGGGGTTAGCGGCTCAGCATTATCCGGTCGCCGCTGTTGCGGTCGATTGCAAGGATGGCTTTGGTGCCTGTATCGAACAGGTAAAGCAGCTTGTCCTCGCGATCGAAAGCCAGGCTGCCACCATAGCCAGTGCCATGGGGCTGTGCACCATGGCCTACGGCTTCACTGGCGAGCACTGAACGGACACCGGTAGTACCATCCACAGTGATGATACTGCGCAGGTTGCTGTCAACCACTAATAATTCGCCGGCTTCTGCATCATAAAGTACCTCCCAAGGAGAACTGAAATCAACGACGCTGCCCGCATCCGGGTCGCTTAATACGGTTCTGGCACCAGTTGCTATATCCACGCGAAAGATCTCTTGTTGCGTGTTTGGTACAACATAAAGCTGCTGGTTTTCTGAATCCAAAGCGACACCTTTGGGATAGTCGATGAGTTCACCACTGCCAGTGGTGCCATCTGAGATAATGGTCTTGGTGCCCGTTGCGATATCAATATGGGAAATTTCATCGGCAGAACCCGCGCTGACATAAGCGGTGCTCCCATCTTCGCTAATGTCCAGCCCATAGCCGAGTTGTGGACTAAACACTGTTGTAATGGCGCCTGTGTTCGGGTCAATAATACTCAATTCCCTGCCGATGGAGAGCAGGCGATTATTGGTACTGTCAAAAACCAGGTCATTTATCTCGCCCATTACATCGGCGCAGCAGAACGGTTCCCAGTCGCTTATCACTGTGCGTGCGCCTGTGGCGATATCAATTTCCATCAGGTTGGAATTTGCGGTAAATAAACGGTGGTTCTGCTTGTCCAGTGCCAGGGTGCCTTTGGAGGTCGGGAAAGGATTACCACTTCCGATCCTTATATCTTCGACTTCTGTAGAAAGGCTGACGCCATCGCTACTGAGAATCAGTACTTCCCCGCCGGCTTTGCGAGTCATTACTAGTCTGCCATCCGCCAGTAATGTCAAACCGTTGAGTGCTTCCCAGTAGTACGGGTTGCCGTTATCGTCGGTTTCGACATAGACACTTTTTGTTTGGGTAGTCAGGTCTATCTGATAAATTCTTTCACTATGTGTGTAGAGGATGCGGTTGTTGGCCGAATCGACAAGCGAGGATCCCGCAGTATTTTGCGGGCCAGAACGATCGGGTATGAAAGAGGTCCGGTCACCACTTGTCAGATCTACCAGTACAAATTTCGTGCCCTGATAGATGACAGCCCGATTATTGTCTTCATCCAAATCCATGCCCGGGCCGTCGGTAGAGAAACCCAGCGGGTCGCCGGTTCCGGTGCTCGCATCAGAGACGATTTCCCGATCGCCAGTAGTCAGGTTTACCCGCAACAGTGCGTTGAGACTTTCATCGATGACATAGGCATGGGTCAGGCTGGCAGTTACCCCGATATCAGTACCGGATTCGAACATCGGGCCAACACCAACGCCTGTCCCGGAAATGATGCTTTGAACACCCGTGGCGATATCCACCGCGATTAGCGCGTTGACGCTGCGGCTGAAGGTAATCAGGCGATTACCGGTGCCGTCGAACTCCAGGCCACGCATACCGTATAGCATCTCACCATCGAGTACGCTCGATACTAGATACCGGTGTCCTGTGGGCATATCGATTCCATGCAGGCGGCGGTCATCGTATCCCTGTACGTAAAGAATCTGGTTCGTCGCATCATGGGCAATTGCTCCGCCACCGAGTAGTACCGGATCATTCCTGTATGGCATGGTATCCATGAGCTGGCTGCCATCGGAAAAGTCGAAAACTACCGGAAGGCTATTTTGTCCCACAGGTGTTGGGGCTACCAGGGACCAGGCGCCACTATCGGCATCGAAACTTGCGGACACGCCGTTCACAGAAATATCCACAACTTCATTTTGTTGGATCAGGTTGCCATCAGTACGTGACAGTTTGCCGCGCACGGTAATCTCGCGACTGCCGTCAAAATTAGTATTGGGAAGTGGGAAAATAATCCGGTTACTGTGTTTGCTCGCCTCTGGGACGAGAATCGTAAATTCGGAAACCGATAGTGGATCGGAAGCATTGCCCGCGTTATCGGTAACCACAACTTCGCAATCACTATATGTCCCAGGGTTGAGCGGGGAGAATGTGATGGTGTTGTCTCCACTGGCTGCCGTGGTATCTGTTGACTGGCAGCTGCCCGTGTAAGTAATGCTGCCTGCTTCACTACTGCTAAATGTGTAATTCGGACTGTCATTGATGCTGGGTGTAGTTACCGTGGTCACTTCCGCGAGTACCGGAGGTGTGTTGTCGGTAGGAGGTGGTGGGGTTCCCCCTGAACTGCTGCCAGAGCCGCCTCCTCCGCAGGCCGTCAACATTGAAGAGGTTAAGACGATAGAAATAAAGTATCTGTTATTTATTGAGAGCGGCATCTGGAAGAACTCATTTATCTTTTTCGATGCGGATATTAAGCGGGGCCAGGCGGGTGACGTGTTTTGCGGCGACTAAAGTGTGACCTGTGTCACAAAGGTGGGTGAAATACCCAGGGATATAGGGTCGTTTTTCATTTCTCCTTTAACCGCAGTGCATTCGGGGGCCGGCCGGAACGCTGTGAATGGCCGGTCTAAATTTTGCGTGACTAAATCTTATTTGGTGAATTGGGCAAATCTTCGGAGTGTTCAAAACTTCACTGAAAGGCATTGAACTCAAATAGTGAAAAAAACTTTATGTCTTACGTGTCATTCAGTGTATTTGCGTGACTCGATGAGTAGTTGATGTCAGGCCCGTTATGGTACTTTCGTGCAATGTTACGAGTTCGCCAAAACGCAGCTGACAGGGGTTGTGTGATCGCGGCATACGTACCGGCTTATTCAGCGAAAAATAACAATAACGTAAGGAGTTGCCATGAAGCCCCTTTTCAAATTTCCCAAAGCGCATCTGTCTGTAGCGATCGCGTTACTGACACCGCTCGCCAGTACTCCGTTAATAGCGCAGGAGTCCATGCTCGAGGAAGTGGTCGTTACCGCGCAGAAACGTGAACAGAATGCGATGGATGTGCCGGTCACTGTCGATACCTTCTCGATGAAGGACATTGAAGAAACCGGCGCACTCAATATTTCCGACATGGATGCGTACATTCCGGGCTTCGACGCGGGGGATGGCCTGACCCAGTCTTCGCTGAGCATTCGCGGGATCTCCAGCCCGAACATCAGTGCTGGCGGTGACCCGTCTGTTGCGACCTTCTATGACGATGCCTATCTGCCATCGGCGGCAGCCACGCTGGCGTTTTCGGACATGGAGCGGGTCGAAGTACTGAAAGGACCGCAGGGAACTCTGTTCGGTCGCAACGCAGCGGCGGGTGCGGTGTTGCTGGTACCGCACCGCCCGGTAGAAGAATTTGAAGCGTTTGTGTCCACCAAGGTGGGCAACTATGGCCTGGTGCGCAACGAGGCGATGGTCAACACCGCGCTCTCTGACAGCGTATTTGTGCGCGCGAATGTAATGACCAACCAGCGCGACGGCTACATCGAGAACGTGGCCGGCCGTGATAGTGGCGAGCAGGATAATGTCACCGGACGCCTGTCCCTGTGGTGGGATGCGGCCGACAGCACTGCGCTGCAGATTTCCTATGACTGGGACTCGGTGGATAACTCGCCGCGCAATGCCATTGGCTTTAGCGGCTCTGCCCTCAACGCGGATCCGTTCTCGCGCAAAACGGCCAATGATGTGCGCAACGCGGAAGAGACCCGGGATATGTACGCGGTCAGCACCAAGCTGTTCCATGACTTCAGTGACAGCCTGAGCCTGAAGTGGGTGAACAGTTACCGCGCCTACGAAACCTCGAACCGCGAGGAGGAGGACGGTACCGCAGATCCCACCGTCTACCTTGATACCAACAATATTTTTGACAATGACATCCTGTATGAAGAGTTGCAGCTGAACTACAACGGTGACCGCTTCAATATGGTGATGGGAGCCAACTACTCCCAGGAGACGATCCATCAGGAAACCATTGTCACTGCGCTGGGTGATTCGATTACCCGACTGACCACCGCAAACCTGGTGAATGACGCCGGTCTGCAGGGCGCCATCTATCAGGGCACCGTGGCAGCCGCAAACCAGCAGACTGCACCGGCGGTTGCTGCCGGGCTGATGACACAGGCCGAGGCCGATGCCATCGCTGAAGGTGCCGCGCAGCAGTCACTGGCAGCGCTGGCCAGTGTTGACCATCTGTGGGATCCGAATGACTGGGCCACCTTCACCACCGTGCTGACAGGCAATGCACTGCCCCAGGACGACATGTTTTACGATGGCGTCGCGCAGCAGCTCGGCACCAGCATGCTGTTTGGTACCTCTTACGCCGGTAGTGAATGGACCGAGTCCGTCATTAATGATGGCGAGTTCGTGAACTATGGCTTCTACGCCGATGGCGAATATGCTATCACCGACAAATTCCGCATGCTCGCGGGCCTGCGTTACAGCTACGACGAAAAAGAATTTAGCTGGCTGGTACCTGGCATCCAGTTTGATCGCGCCACTGTACCGGGCACATTGCCGATTGAAGCGGTGGTGTTCCGGACCGACGATGGCTACACGATCGGCAGCGAACTGCTGACCGCCAAGGAAGACTGGAGCAAAGTGACCGGTCGTATGGTGGGGCAGTACGATATTACCGACGATGCCATGGTGTTCCTGTCGTACGCTACTGGCTACAAGTCCGGCGGTTTCGATAGCCTGGATCAGGCGTCGGCCAATACACCGGTCAAGCCCGAGGAAATCGACAACATCGAGCTGGGCCTGAAAGGCGACTTGCTCGATGGCCGCGCGCGGGTGCAGCTGTCGTACTTTGATATGACCGTCGACAACCGCCAGCGCAGTGTCGAGAGCAAGCCGCCGGGGCAAACCAATGCTTTGCCGCGGGTCATTAACGGTGACCAGTCCATCAATGGATTTGAACTCACCGCCGATTGGCTGCCGATGGACGACCTGCGCCTGGGCGTAGTGACTACCGTGCGCGATACCGAATCCAAGTGGGAACCTTTCTACGATGTATTCGGTGAGCTGGTTGAGGATACACAAAGCGGCTCGGCAGATACGGCTTACACCCTGACCTTTGATTGGTCACCGGCAGTGAGCTTTGGTGAGATCAACCTGCATGCGGATTATGTGTACGCAGAAAATAATGCGGAGAATGATCCCGCGGCAATCTCGTCCATCGTCATCAATGGTGTGGATACGCCCATTCCCGGTTTCGGTGAAGATACCAGCCTGTTGAATGCGCGCCTGTCCTGGGTGAGCACAGATGCCAAGTATCAAATGGCATTGTGGGGCAAGAACCTGCTGGAGAATGAAGTAACCGGTTCTGTGAGCGGCCGTACACTGGATGTGTTCGGTACGGGTTATGTGGATATCTCCGCACCGCGTACTTACGGTATCGATCTGCGCTACAACTTCTAAACCCGGTCGATCCGGATAAACAAAAGGCGGTGTGAGTGACTCACACCGCCTTTTTTATTGCCCGTGCAAGCAGGTTATTGCTTCGCATGTAATAGGCGCGCAATCCGGGTCAATCTTTTGGCACCGGCACGTCAGTGCCGAACTCTTCGTTGGTTTCGTCGTAGGCTTTCTGGATGATATCGGAGAATACTTCGCGGCCGCTCTCGATAAATTCGGTAAAGCCGACGCGTTCGCTCGGATCTGCCGGTAGTTTCTTGGTGACCGACGGCAGTGGCCAGGCATCTTCGTTGACCACCGCCATGCGTACCTTGATATCGTCCTTGGTGACGTTGAACACCATATAGTCCACGGCGAGGGTCAATGGACCATCGTAGGTCATGCGCACCAGTCGCTCGACCTCCGGCTGGGTATCGAAGTCATTGAAGAAGTGATACCCCACGGCCATACGCGGTTTGGTCATACTCATTACCTTGCCAAACATGGCCGGCGAGGTGTGTACCTGTGTGCCGACATTGAGTGCATCCGCCACCGGGAATTTCTGTTTGGTGACCATCAGGGCCGGCGGCAGGAAGCACTCGTGAATGGCGAGGTCGGCATTTTTCGTATGCTCCAGCCACCACTTGTTGGGGTAGGTATCGCTGCTGAATGCGAATTTGAGCCCATTCCAGTCGAGGATAAAACTCACTGGCCCATCCAGTGCATGTACCGCAGGAATGGAACGGATGGTGACGCCGTTCTCCTGGTAAATCACCTGATTGATGCCGCGATAGTCAAACTCATTGATTTCGAGTTTTTGTCCCTGGGTATTGACGTTGCCGAGACGGGAGGCCGCATCCCAGGTCAGCATTTCCTGCATTTTCTCTACCGCATATTTGGTGCCGTACTCGGTCTTGGTACCGCTGGGCCCCCAGATGCGCAGTGGCCGCTGGCGATTGCTGATCACACCGCCTACCCACAAATCACCGAGGTCGCCAAAGTGATCGGAGTGCAGGTGACCGATAAAGACCTTGTCGAGAAAGTCGAACGGGATCGACAGGGCCGAGAGTCGCTCAAAAGAACCGCTGCCAATATCAAAAATAAATTTATCGCCATTGCCGAGCTCAACCAGCCAGCAGGCCGCGGCCTGCTTGGGTCGTGCGTTGGGCATACCGGTCCCACACGCAGTCACGCGCATTTCATCCGGGGCCAGGCTTTCGGTACCGGGGAAGTAAGCATCGCGGTCTTCCACCGGCTTGACCGGCGAAAGTTTCGGCGTGCTCTGCGCGTTATCGGCCGTCAGTTGCCCGGCGAAGATCAGGGCAGTTATCCCCAGCAGGGCAATAAAGATCGCCTGCGCGGGGATGAAGAGTTTCCTTGAGGAAGACGTTCGACGAGTGTTCATGGGAACCGGCACCTTACAGGAAGCACATCGGTTCAATATAGCGGACGGGTCTTCAGTGGCAGGATCCTGCTGTCGAGCTTAACGACAGGCGGTCGGGCAGATACCGTGGGCAAAAAAAAGCCCGCCAGATGGCGGGCTTTTTCCGACTGTGCGAGGGCCTTTACAGCGCTGCGGAGTCCGCGGCTTCTTCGGAGGCTTCTGCCTGTTTGATATAGCCATCTTCATCCAGGGTGACGATGGGCATACCCAGTGCTTCCAGGTTTTCGCGGATACTGGCTTCATCGCCGACCACCACGATGGCCATCTTCTCCGGTTCCAGTACGCCGGTAATCACCTTGTTGAGGGCGTCGCGATCGACTTCCTGCAACAGGGCATTCTGCTGGGTGCGGTAGTCCAGCGGCAGGTCATAGCGCAGGATATTGCTCAGCAGTCCGAGTTTGGCGCCCGGTGTTTCATAGCTGCGTGCTTCCTTCTGGCCGATCGCGGAACGGAGATAAGAAAACTCGTCCGGGGTCATGCCATCGCGGTCATAGGCCTCAATTTCATTGAGGACTTCGGTGATCGCCTCAGCGGTCGCATCCTTCTTGATTTCGGAGCTGAAGGAATAAGTCCCTTCTTCCGGCTCACCGATCAGGTAGGTGCGGGCGCCATAGGTGAAGCCTTTATCCTCACGCAGGTTCAGGTTAATCCGGCTGTTGAAATTACCACCCAGCGGGAAGTTGCCCAGGTAAGCCAGGAAGTAATCGCCGAGGGCATCGTACGGCAAGCCTGCCTGGCTGGTACGTACGCTGGATTGCGCCGCGCCTTCTTTGTTGACCAGGTATACGGTGCGGGAATCGATTACCGGTTTCTCGAACGCAAGCTCGGCGCGCATCGCCGGCTTGACCTCGAGCTTCGACAGGCCGTCGAGCGCCTTGATCGTGGTGTCCTGGTCGAGACTGGTACTGACGGTTACGCCACTCAGATGCACCGGGAAGTGCGCCTTATAGTGAGCTTTGATGTCTTCCAGGCTGATCTCCGCAACAGTTCCCGGCAGGCCGCCAGTGGGGTAGCTCAGCGGATGCTCCGGGCCGCGCATAACCGCGCCCACTGCCCGCGTTGCCAAGCCTTGCGGCGTTTTACGTGCTTGTTGCAGTCCCTCGATAGTTTGCTGCTTGATCCGGGCGAAGTCTGCTTCGTTGAAGTCTGGCTTCAGCATGCGCTCGAGCATCAATGGCATGGCGGCATCGAGATGCTTCGCCAGCACGTTCAGGGTCACTGTGGTCTGATACTGGCCCGGTGCGATGCTGACAGAAGCGCCGAGGCGGCTCAGCGCTTCGGAGAACTCGGCGGCGCTGCGCTCGGTGGTGGCCTCGGACATCAGGGAGGCCATCAATGAGGTCAGGCCGGCTTTGCCCTGCGGCTCGTCCAGCTGGCCCACATCAAAGACCGCACGCACTGTCACGGTGGGGGTCTCCGTGTTTTCTACCGTCAGCAGGCGCACGCCATTTTTGAGCTTGCCGTCCTGGATGGCGGGCAGCTCCACTTGCGGGTTGATGCCCGGGGTGGGTTGGACGCTGCGATCAAAGTTGTCTTTGACCGGACGCAACGCCAGCTCCTGACCGTCATCACCATAGGTGTCCGGGATGGTGCGCTGCCATTCATAGTTCTGCTCGGCAGCGGCCAGTTCCGGCTTGCCGTTCGGTACCACGCTCAGCAGCACAGAGGGTTTACCGGCGACATACTGCTCGAATACGCGGGTCACATCCGGGGTTTCCACGGCGAGGTAAGCGCGAATTTCCTCATCGATACCCTTCGGGCTGCCTTTAAAAGTTTCAAAGGCGGCAAGGGAAGATACCTTGCCGGCAACCGACTGCAGGCCGAAGACGCGACCGGACTCATAGCCTGCCTTGAACTTGACCAAGTCATCTTCGGTGACGCCGCGCTCGGCGAATTCCTTCAGGGTTTCGCGAACGGCGACTTCCATTTCTGCCAGCGATTCACCGGAGGCGGGATTCTGGATCACGATGAACCACATCTCGCAGGCAAGCTCCCGGCAGGAATGAGAAACACTGGCCTGTACGGCGCGCCCGGTCTGCACCAGACGCTGGTAGAGCATGGAG
Organism: Microbulbifer sp. ABF4_148; assembly: GCF_056158985.1. Taxonomy (NCBI): domain Bacteria; kingdom Pseudomonadati; phylum Pseudomonadota; class Gammaproteobacteria; order Cellvibrionales; family Microbulbiferaceae; genus Microbulbifer; species Microbulbifer sp. ABF4_148. The sequence goes on along the minus strand of NZ_JBSWUI010000001.1, from coordinate 402,965 downwards.
TCCTGGCCCTGGCCGAGGATTTCCGCCGCGGCATCCAGTGCCGGCTCATCAGGGTGGTGCCGATATACCGTGGGGATCATCATCGCCAGCGCCGGCAGGTGGATATTATCCTCGAGCGTCACATAGCGATCGGATTTCAGCTTGGCGGGCTGCTTGGGCAGATTGTCCACTTCGGGACCCGCGGGAATCGGACCGAAGTACTTAACGACCCATTCGAGTGTCTGTACGGTGTCAATATCACCACCGATAGTGAGTACGGCATTGTTGGGGCCGTACCAGCGGAGGAAGAAACGCTTCAGGTCGTTAAGATCTGCCCGGTTCAGGTCCTCGAGCCAGCCGATCACCGGCCAGGAATAGGGGTGGCCGTCGGGATACATGGACGCGTTCAGGGTTTCCAGTGCGCGTCCATAGGGGCGGTTGTCAACGCGTTGGCCGCGTTCGTTCTTCACGGTTTCACGCTGGACTTCAAACTTCTCCTGCGTCACCGCGTCGAGGAAAACGCCCATGCGGTCGGACTCGAGCCACAATACGGTTTCCAGCTGGTTGGCGGGAACCGTCTCATAGTAATTGGTACGGTCGGAATTGGTGGTCCCGTTTAAGGTGCCCCCGCCTTCCTGGATAATTTTGAAATGCTGCTCGTCGCCCACATTGACGGAACCCTGGAACATCATGTGTTCGAAGAAATGGGCAAAACCGGAGCGGCCCGGATCTTCGCGATTGGAGCCGACATGGTAGGTGACGTCGACATGCACCAGTGGGTCTGACTTATCCTCGTGCAGTACCACGGTCAGGCCGTTGTCGAGCGTGTACTTGGTATAGGGAATGGCAATTTCGGCGCCATCTCCGTCAAAGGATTCGACCAGGCTGACACCAGCGGGTAGCGCGGCAGCGGATGCGGTAGTGGACTCGGCGGAAGCCTCGGTGCCGGAGTTACCGGCATCCTGGCCACAGGCCGACAACAGTGCGGCGGCAAGTATCAAAGCAATTCTATTGCGAAGCATTTTATTTTTAGACTCCGTGGTTTGAGCGGAACATCACCGATGCTAACACAGGGGGTCAGCCCGTCGAATTTTCCTTCTGGTAAACCAAATTACGTGCCAAATAAGGGCGGCTATCGAACCGAAATCCAACCGGAAACGTAAATCGCGACTGCGAATCGAACATTCACGGGCCCTGTGTGGCCATACTGAGACCAGCTGCAGAAGGAATAGTTTGGATGCGGAAAGTCCTGTTCATCGCTACAGCGAGCGCGATAACCATTCCTCTGGTCGTATTGCTGTGGGCGGGGCAAAAAGACGATCCTTCTAAGGGTTGGACGCGCCACTTCGCTCTGCTCAGCAGCGAACGTGTGGAGACATCCGCAACCGATGCCGGGCAGCCTTCGGCGGGATCGACATGTGACATACCGGAATGGCAACTTTTATGTGCTGCTGCAATGGCTCACCCCGCCATGGATAACTCCCAGAGCCAATTCAAAGACCGGCTAATAGCGCTGGAGCCAGAACTGCTGCAGTTTGTGCGAATACCCCAAGACAAAGTACTGTACCAACAGTTATCCCTGGCAGAAGCGGTACAGCTGAATCCAGAAGATCTGAGTCCGGCAGAGCGCGAGCAATGGGCCAAATTTTTAGACGATCGCTTGTACCGCGTACAGGCTCAGTCGGAATCCGAACTGCTTGCCTTGCAGATGCAATGGGCCGCCGCACTGCTCAGCAGTCGAACACGAGATGAGTATCTGCAGAATTTGTTGGCACTGAATCAGCGGTGGATGGGTACCGCAGCGTCCAGTGAGCTGCAGGCAGAATAAGACGAGTGGCACGGGCGGCTTGCACTGCCGCCCGCACAAGAGGGTATCTACACAACCTACATTGGGGTGACGGCGTACAGCGCCCTGAACAGCCGCTGATGTGTCACCGCTGTTGGGTGCACTTCATCGAAGAAAAAGAAACCATCGAAAAGTACCCCGTTCTCGCACTCCGGGTTAAATGCCAGGTTGCGCGTCTCAAAGCAGGCATCTTGCGTATTGATGTAACCCAGTCCGCGGCCATTCCTGAGCACACTGGAAAACAGGGTGTTGACGTCGACCTCGATAATGTCGACGCCACTCGCCCGTTCCAGTCGGCGAACTGCGCGATGGAGTTTCCGGCTGAATTCCGTGGCCTGCACCGCGGTGATTTTCCCCAGATAGGGCACGCCTATGGCTTCGGCCACGAGACTGGTTGAAGGGGTAAATCCAACGTCGGGCGCATTGAGCACCATGATCGAGTCCGCACCGGCGGCGAGGAGGGCAGCCAGCTGTTCCTCGATCGTGTTGACGGCGCGATCAATGATTTGCAGGGATTTGAAGAAATTGGTCTCGTCGCGTGCATCGAACAGATCGTTCCCGCCGATAAACATGACGACCAGGCTGTCGTCGGGTACCGCGCCGGCATTGTTCACCAGGAAAGCGCCCACCTGGCTACGCAAGTCGCCCGGTTCATTGCGGCCCGCGCGTGCACCTGCCACTGCATAATTCGTCCCTTGCTCCGGTACCAGCTCCAGAAACCGCGCCGGATTCAGGGGAAGGCCCAGCTGTTCGGCGAGGAGCTCCGCGGCCACCGGCCCATTACTCACCCGCGACCCCTGAAAAAATGGTGGGGGGAAGGGACTGCCAGTGGCACCGACCAGGTTGCCGGTATCAGACAGGCTGTCACCAAACACGTATAGCCGCTCAGGGGGTTCCGCTGTCGCGGTACCGGCACACAGCGCAGCGACCATCGCGAGCAAGCCGAGCACTCTCCTTATGCACTTCATCGCGTCTCTCTCCTTGATCTGGCCTGGTGCTGGGGACCGCTTTCACCAGGCCTTGTTTCGCTTTGTGTTCGCATGTTAGTACAGTAGACGTCATTTCTCGCTTCCAGAAATGACAGCTCTCACGGAATGCTGACGTATTTGGCGCCTGATGGGCCTGTGGTGTGACGTGAATTGCTTGTCACGGCGCCACCAGAAGCGACAAGGTAATAGAGGAAATCACGATGGCGTTTCTGGAAACAAAAGTTCCGCCGCCAATCATCGGACTATTGAGTGGGGCACTGATGTGGGCGCTGGCGCATTGGCTGCCCGTGGTGTCGCTACCGAGTAGCATCCGTGGTTGGGTGGCCCTATTGTTGGCTGTCTGTGGATTCTGCATCGCGATCGCCGGCGTAATCTCCTTTCGCCGCGCGAAAACCACCATCAGTCCGCTGGACCCTGCGGAAACGAGCGCACTGGTCACGAGCGGCGTTTATCGCTTTAGCCGCAACCCAATGTACCTGGGGCTCGCTGTTGTGCTCATTGGTTGGTCGGTCTATCTGGCCTCCCTCTGGAGCCTGGTGGGTGTTGCCCTGTTTGTACTCTATATACAGCGTTTCCAGATTCGCCCCGAAGAGCGCATGTTGCAGCAGTTGTTTGGCGCCGCATTCGAAGCGTATTGCCGGCATGTACGGCGCTGGATTTGAATTCGATCTGAAATAACGAAATGGTGAGACATCACAATGAAAAGCATGACTTGTGCCCAGCTGGGTGGCGCCTGCGAGGAGGTTTTCCACGCGCACACCTTTGAAGAAATGGCAGAACTCAGTAAGCAGCACGGTGTGGAAATGTATCGGCAGCAGGAACCTGCGCATCTGGAGGCCATGAAGAAAATGCAGACATTGATGCAGTCCGAGGAATCCATGCGCCAGTGGTACGAAGAGAAGCGTGCCGAATTCGACGCGCTGCCCGAGACCTGAAGTCGTCCAATGACGGAGTACCGCAGAGAATGGCATAAAGATCCTTTTCTCTGGATGGGACTGCACTAAATTAATCGCGAGCCCTGCGATTGTCGTCCGGATGCGCGTTCAGATCGTATTCCGACGCAACGAGATCGTGATTGTGTTATGCCCCATCAAAAAAACCATTTGCCCGAGAAGATATGCCCTGTCTGCCGACGGCCGTTTAAATGGCGACGGAAGTGGGCGCATTGCTGGGACAGCGTGAAGTATTGCAGTGAGCGCTGTCGCCGCAAGCGGTTGCCAGAGCAGCCCGCCGCTGATGGCGATGCGGAGTCCATTGGGCAATGAAGGTCATCTGGCTGCAGAATAATCTGCGTATTCGAGATAACGATCCACTGCTCGCAGCCTGTGACGCCGCGCGCCGGCAAAATACACGGGTGATGGCACTCTACTGTGTTGATCCCGAACAGTTCAGGTCAGGCGCGTACGGCTTGCCGCGTATCGGGAAGTACCGGGCCAGGTTTCTGTTGGAATCCCTGGCAGATCTTCAGCAGCAATTGCTGACACTCAATATACCCCTGTATTTTGCGCTGGCCGAGCCTGCACAGTTCCTGTCAGATCTCCTGTCAAGGGGTGACGTCACTGGTCTTTACCTGCAGAAAGAATGGACGCGGGACGAGCGCCAGACGATGGATCGCGTGCGTGGACAGGCGAGTAAATTGGGTGTAGAGGTGCATGAATATTTTGCACAGTTCCTGATCCATCCGGAAGACTTGCCATTTTCCCTGCCCGAATTACCGCGAATGTTTACGGCATTCCGGAAGACCTGTGAACGACAGTGGGCTGTCCGTGCAGAATTGCCCGCGCCAGCGCCGCTACCTCGTGAGAATCTGGTTGCCCAGGAACTAATGACGATAAGCACCACGGTGCCCCCCATGGAAACGCTGGGGCTGTCGTCGCCACCGATTGATGCGCGGAGTGCTTTTCCATTTGCTGGTGGTGAGACTGCGGCTTGGCATCGGATACAAACGTATTTCTGGGATACCCAGGGGCTGGCCTGCTATAAGCAAACACGCAATGGTTTGCTCGGCACCGAGTATAGTTCCAAGCTTTCTCCGTGGCTTGCCAATGGCTGTATTTCACCGCGGCAGATTTACTGGCAGGTACAGAAATTTGAGCGGGATGTACTGGCCAATGAGGATACTTATTGGATGGTCTTCGAGTTACTGTGGCGCGACTTTTTCAAGTATGTAAGCCAGCGGTATGGCGACCGGATTTTTGCGCTGGGCGGCATTCTCGGCAGAGACTATGAATGGCATCGAGATGACGACGCATTTGATCGCTGGATTAACGGCGAGACCCCCTATGATTTCGTCAACGCCAATATGCGCGAAATCGCCGCTACCGGCTGGATGAGTAATCGGGGCCGTCAGAACGTGGCAAGTTATTGGGCCCGTGAGCTTGGGCAGGACTGGCGCGTTGGGGCAGCCTATTTTGAAAGTCTGTTGGTCGACTATGACGTGCACAGCAATTATGGCAACTGGATGTATTGCAGTGGTGTCGGCAATGATCCACGTGATCGACGCTTCAACATCGCGTCGCAGGCAGAGCGTTACGACGCTGATGGACATTATCGCCGTTTGTGGTTGGGTACGTCGGGTTAACGAGGCGGGGGACTACGTTTGAAGACATTGCGACTGGTGCTTGGGGATCAGCTGAATCATGTACACAGCTGGTATCGCAACGACGATGCGGACACGGTTTACTTTATTGCAGAGATGCGGCAGGAAACCGATTACACCGTGCACCATATCCAGAAAGTGGTCGCCTTCTTTGAGGCGATGGCGGAGTTTGCCGATTGGCTCAGGTCGAAAGGGAAGCAGGTGCTGCACTATCCGCTGGACCATCCAGACAACCGGCAGGATCTGGGGCAGAACATCAAGCACTTAGTGCAACAATATGGCTTCGAAAAATTTGAATATCAGCTGCCGGATGAATTTCGCCTCGACGGTCAACTGCGGCAAATCGCTGCGGATATCGGTATAGAGAGCCAGGGGTATGACACGGAGCATTTCCTCACGCACCGGGAGGAACTGGCGGAGTTCTTTCAGGGCAAACAAACCCTGTTGATGGAAAGCTTCTATCGATATATGCGGCGCAAGCACCAGGTCCTGATGGAATCCGATGGCAAGCCAGTTGGTGGCAAGTGGAACTTTGACCAGAGTAACCGGAAGAAGTGGAAAGGCAAACCCGATATCCCGCATGAGCGGGGTTTTCGTAAAACGGTGCAATCCACACTGGCACGTATCCAGGATGCCGGTGTCCGTACGATTGGTTATATCGATGCTGAACGGTTTAGCTGGCCGACGAGCCGGGAGGATGGACTGAAAGTATTGCGATACTTTTGTGAGCATCTGCTGGTGCACTTCGGGGATTATCAGGATGCGATGGATCCCGATCAGGTCTATCTTTTTCACAGCCGTCTGAGCTTTGTACTGAACAGTAAGCTGCTGCACCCGATGGAAGTGATACAGGCGGTTGTGCTGAACTGGCAAGATCATCAGGATTCGATTGCGATCAGCCAGGTCGAGGGCTTTATCAGGCAGATTCTCGGCTGGCGAGAGTACATGCGGGGTGTTTACTGGAAAGAAATGCCCGGTTACCGACGATGCAACCGGCTCGACAATCAGAAAAAGCTGCCGAAGTTCTACTGGACCGGCGAGACGCAGATGAACTGCCTCCATCATGCGATACACAACAGTCTGGAACATGCATACGCGCACCACATACAGCGCCTGATGATTACCGGAAATTTTGCTTTACTGACGCAGGTGCATCCGGACCAAGTCGATGCGTGGTATCTCGGAATCTACATCGACGCAATCGAATGGGTCGAGATCACCAATACCCGAGGCATGAGCCAGTTTGCCGACGGCGGCCTGGTGGCGACCAAGCCCTATATCAGTAGTGGCAGCTATATCCATAAAATGAGTAACTACTGTGAGGGCTGCCACTACAACGTGAAAGAGCGCACGGGTGATACCGCCTGTCCGTTTAATAGCCTGTATTGGCACTTCCTGGCCGAAAAGAGGGAACACTTCGAACATAATCCGCGCATGACCATGATGTTGAGCCTGCTGGACCGGATGGACGCGGAAGAGTTGGAAAAGGTTCGTGCCCGCGCGCGACAGATTGTGAAGTCCCCAGATCAATTTTGAAGGAAGACTTCAGCAAGAAAGTATTAAGCTGAAGATAGAAGTGCTTGCCCGAGAGCGCCAAAATATTCCGCAAAGGCGTCATTGACGCGCTGGCGTTGCTGTCCGGATGGATAGAGCCCCAGGCGGGCCTCGTCAGTCGCTTTGGTGCCCGCCACCAGGAAGTTGTTCTTGATAACGGAATCCTGCACGTAGGCCTCAAAGGCACGCGCGCACATCTCTACCGGATCAGCGTAGTATAAGCAGCCGGCTGCCTCATCTGCTTTCTTGGAGCTGAGGAACATTGCGCTGGGATTGTCACCATTATCGTCCAGCATGATTGCGCGAAATACTGCCAGTAGGTGGTCATTGATTGGGTGGACCACTGGGGTTGCATCCTTGAGCCAGGCCTGGGATGCATACATGGTTTCGGGTGCATCGGAAAAGGCTTTGTCGGCCAGGTAATGATCCAGGGCATGGAACCATTCATGCGCGATGGACCCCGGTCCGGCATTTTTGGCCAGAGAGAAGCTCCGCACATTCGGGTCATAAAATGCGGAAATGCCCGGGCGCCCGCCGATGCCATATTGGAACGAGAGTGTCCCGCGCAACGAAACCAGTGCTTCCGGTCCGCGCAGAATGGCCATCAGATCGTCGAGCGCATCATAAAACAGGCCTGCCGCACGATCCCTTTCGGCCTGTGTCACCCAGCGGCCAATGCTGATCGAGCGAAACCCAAAGCGCTTACGCACATCGGTAAACGAAATCGTTTCATCCGCTGTGCGGGTTCTGCGACTGCGGTAGAAGTCTCGAGTCAACACGCCATCAACTCCCGGGAACGGTAGAAATCTTTAGTTGCTTCATGGGGCGGGGAATTCTTCCAGAAGGTTATGCCCGGATTGCCAGAATGCATTCAATGCGTCTTTAAGGCGATCGACGTTGTGACAAGTGCGGACGTCCCAGTGCGCGGGAAACAGCCCGCGATAAAACGGCTCAGTAAAACGGCAATCTGCCAGTACGATCACGCCACGATCGCTCTCGGTGCGAATTACCCGGCCAGCGGTCTGCAAAACACGGGTGAGTCCCGGATAGCGGTAGGCGATATCGAAGCCGTGGTTTCCCTCGGCAGTGGCGCCCTCCCGCAACAGCTCCTGCTCTACATTGATCTGCGGCAGACCTACACCAACGATGATGGTACCGATGAGTTGCTCGCCAACATAGTCGACACCTTCACCAAAAATACCGCCCATGATGGCAAAGCCCAGGGTATTCCTGCCCTGGCTAAAATGCGCGCGAAACTCCGCCCGAGTTTTCTCATCGGCATTCGACTGCTGCAAAAGAATGCCGGTGTGAGGGAATTCCGCGGTGTAGCGTTCGGCTACCTGCTGCATAAACCGGTAGGAAGGGAAAAATACCAGATAGTTACCGGGACGCATCGCCGTCGTTTGATGGATCAGGGCCACCAGCCCATCGATGGAGGATTCGCGCGAATGATAGCGGGTATCGATAAAAGGACACAGGAGAATACCGCTCTGTTCTGGCTGGAAGGGCGATGGCAGCGACACATAGGATGCCTGCTGCCCCACGCCCAATTGCTCGCAGAAAAATTCTGCCGGTCGCAGGGTTGCCGAAAACAGTACCACACCATGAAACTGCTGGTAGCAGCGCTGCAGATAATCCGCTGCACTGAGGCACAACAGTTTGATTTTCTGTTCCTGCCAGGGCGCGTTACGGTCGGTACAGCGCGTAAGCCAGCGATGTTGCGCCGATCGCTGTTCCTCAATCACAAGAAAGCGAAACACGCTGCGCAGCCAGTCGTTGATTGTCTCCGGTGGCGTACGGGACTGTTCCCACAGCTGGCCGACCAGGGTGATAACTTTTTGTGCTGCGCGAATGATACTGGTGGGCTCGCCTGTTGTGTCGGCGCCCTCGCTGCGCGCCGCTGGGCCCACCCAGATTTCTTCGTCCTTGTGGCTGGTTTTGGCTGATACAGCCGCGTGCCCCGGGGTTTCTTCCCGCTGGGCGCCTATCCACTGATCCAGAGCGCGAACCAGCCCCAGAATTGCACGGCGCAGGCCGGGGTGGCTGCCCTTGCACTCATTGGCGGCGCGACGACTGTCGCCTCGGCTGAGCACTGCGCTATACATTTCTCGTGCGCGGTCGGGCAAATTGTGGGCCTCGTCCACCAGCAATGCACGCCGTCGTGCGGTGTCATACAGGCTGCCGAGACTGGTCAGCGGGTCGAACACATAATTGAAGTCACAGACCACCAGATCTGCCCAGGGCACCATCTGCAGGGAGAGTTCGAAGGGACACAGCTGATAGGCGTCGGCGACTTTCGCTATGGTATCGGTAGTCAGCGCGGGCTGGCCCAGTAGCTCGGCGCGCGCATCGGGTAGCCGGTCGAAGAAGCCGCGGGTACGCGGGCAAATGCCGTCGGCATCGCGACTGCACAGGCCCTGGGTGCAGGCACAGGTTTTTTCCCTGGCCTGGATCTCCAGTACCGAGAGTTGCAAGCCGCTCTGTTGCAGTCGCCCGCAGGTTTCCCTCACCACTTGCCGACCGGAGTTCTTGGCCGTCAGGTATATCAGCTGATCGACCGCCTGTTCCCCCACCGCCTTGATCGCCGGAAACAGGGTGCTGACCGTCTTGCCAATTCCGGTGGGGGCTTCTGCCACCAGCGGTTGGCCATCGCGCAGGCTGCGGTAAGTGGCCACTGCGAGCTGGCGCTGGCCCGCACGGTAATCGGCGAAAGGAAACTCGAGCGCACGGGCGGAAGCCTGCAGCGCGCTGCGATGCTGCTGCCAGCGTCGGTGCCAGCGCAGATAAGTTGTTACGGCTTCGCGCGAGAATTGCTCCAGTTCGCGGAAATCAAACTGCCGCTCCTCGTTGTAGGTCTTCTTCTCCTTGAGGTTGTGCCACAGCATTCGCAGTTCGACGCGGTCGAGGGGCTGGGGTTGCCCGGCGTTTTGCACCAGAAGATAACAGAACCCATAGATCTTCAATTGCGCCCAGTGCAGCGCGCGCACGGACTCTGGCAGTTGGTCAGGTGGGCAGTAGGTAGTCTTGATTTCGTCCAGTCGGGCGATGGTGTGGAGGTCGGCCTGGGGATGCAGTATGTCTACCCGGCCATTCAGCTGCACCACGCTGCCATCGCAGCGCCATTCCGCCTCCAGGGCGTATTCCGCTTCGCTGCCTTTGGGGCGCTTTTTCTGCAGTTTCTGGTGCGCGCGGATGCCCTCCTGCGCCGTCGGGCCCGAGCGACTGCCTGTCAGGTCTCCGCTGCGACAGGCAAAGGCCACCAGCTCCCCCACCGACAGGCGGACGGGAGCTGGATTTGGGTTAGCGGGGGGTGTGCCACTGTCCTCCAGCGCGGTGACTCCTTATTGGGGTGCAAGCGTCAGCGTGTGGATCACGGAACCTGGCAGCAGCGGGGTGTTTTCTGCATTCACCCAGTCGGCATGGCCCGCGGTATAAAAGTCGGAAAGCGGGTGGCCACTCTGTCCTCCGGGCATAATCAGGAAGCCATCCTGCTCTTTACCGGGACTCACTACAAAGCGCATGGACTGGCCATGCTTGGGCCGCTGCGCCAGCGGCATGTAGCTGTCACCGGCCTGCTCGCTGGCAGGCATATTCAAATGGTCGGCCAGGAATCCGGGCAAGGCCGAGGCCAGCGGATGGTGCATTTGCAGCGCATTGTGCTTGCCCCAGTTTGCCGCGTCGATGTCGCCATGCCGCTCGACCAGATCGGCGAGTACGGTTTGCAACACGGAGCGCTGGAAATCCAGCCAGGTCTGGAAGCCCGCGGGTAGCCAGTGTGTCGGCTGCTGGTCACGAATCTTCGCCAGGGCGCCCTCACTGTTACTGTTGAACAGCCATACCTCTTTGTGCTCGGCAGAGATCACCGTGTTATTCACCAGGGTTTCCTGCAGGGCACGGTTCATCGCGCGGGTGAATTCCCGCTGGTATTCCCGTGCGACGGTGTAGCCGACATCATCCTCAGCGGCACGCGCGGACCAGTCTGTGAGTGCTGTCAGCGCGCTGTACTCGTCTGCGGAGAGATCTTCGAGCGGGTCCATCCAGCTCAGCAGGTGGTCGCGCCAGCCGGCAACGGTTTCCGCCCGATTGTTCTGCAGCATTTCGGTCATGCGCAGTTCATCGAAGCGCTCGGTGGCGGTCAGGTCCTGCTCGATCAGCCAGCCGCGGGTGCCCAGGGCATAGGTGCCGCGTCCGATCTGGTCGCGCATATCGCCGCCGACGATACGGTTGTTGGCGGTCCAGATGTAATCCAGTTGCTCACTGGTGATCATTGGATAGTCAGCCGGTTGCAGCCAGCCGCGCCAGGTATTTTCGACTTGCTGCCACGGCACCAGTCGCTCGGTCAGCACGCTACCGCGCTCAGGAATGCGGCCGAGGATCGTCCACAGGATATCGCCCGCGCTGTCCGCGACCACAAAGTTGAACGGGCTGATACCGGAGCGATGGGCAATCTCGGCGGCTTCCGCAGCGGTTGCCGCGTCGTCCATATCGAGGAATGGCAACGGGTTCAGCGCTTCCGCATGGTGGACCAGCCAGCGATAGGCAGCGCGTTGGCCATCTTCCAGCGTGACCGCGGGCCCCCAAATGGTGTTGTCGATTTCCAGTGTCACCGGCGCTTCACCTTTGACGACGATGGTCTCAACCTGGCGATCAAACGCTTGTTGACCCTGAGGGGTTTGATAGTGGGTCCCGTCGTGTTCCAGCACGATGTAATCGGCCCAGTCACCGGCCGAGTTGGTCATACTCCACGCGACATTGCCATTGGTTCCGATCGCCATGGCTGGCATGCCGGGGAAACTCACCCCATTCATATGCACGGCATTGCCGGCCGCATTGGTGTAATTGAGTTGGACGCGGTACCAGATGTGGGGAATGGCCATGCCGAGGTGCGGGTCATTGGACAACAGTGCACCGCCATGGCTGGTTTTGGCACCACTGATGGCCCAACTGTTGGAGCCATTCATCGGACCGGGCTCGGGTGAGACAGCGGCCAGTTCGGCGGCCTCGTCGGACGCACTCCCGCTATTCAGCGCGAAGATGGCCTCCGACGGGATTGTCGGCGTTGCATACCGGGTGCCGTCAATGGCGGTATCCCAGTGCGTGCCCTGGGGTTGGATAAACTCCAGCAGGGTTTCACCACCCGCGCGCAGCAGCAGGTCGCGGGCATAGTCACTTTGCGCCAGCTTGCCGGTCATCTGGATGAACATGGACATGGACACCAGCAGGGATTCGGTGGGCGACCACGGTTTGGGTTCGGCGCGCAACAGGTGATATTCGAAAGGCTTGCTGCCGAGGCTGGCGAGACCCGCATTGACGCCTTTCGCGTAGATCTCGAGAATGGCGCGATCCGCTGCCGGGATAGCCGCGAGCGCTTCGTTGGCCCGGCGGCGCAGCTGGTGTACGCGATATTTCTTATCGGCCTCCAGTGCCATGTTGCCGAACAGTTCCGCGAGTTCGCCGCTCGCGAGCCGGGATGCCAGGTCCATCTGGAAGAAACGGTCCTGTCCGTGGGCAAAGCCCATCGCGTAGGCGGCATCCAGCCGGCTGGCGGCGGTGATCACGGCAATACCCTTGTCGTCGCGCGCCAGTGTGGCGGGGGCGCTGAGGCCAGAAGTCACCGTGATTTCACCGTCCAGCGTCGGCAGGCTCGCGCGCAGGGTTAAAGTGAGGTAGGCACCGATAACCAGCACCAAAATACATACTGCAGCAGCGAGCCGCTTCAACCAACTTGGCATGTTGAAACCCGATTATTAATGATGTGCGGCGGTGATCATATCACCACTTTTTCCCCGCCGCCGTCGTGTGGCTGTACGTCGCCAGGCGGCAAAAAGCCTAAAAAAACCTGCGTTTTTCCACACGATGCGCTGACTGTTTGGTCAGGGGGTGGCGGCGTTTGCGGGCCTGGCATTTCCCTTAGGGCTGCCATTCCACATGGAGCACGCGATGGGGTATCTGGTGCTCGGCAAAGTAGCGCAGCCAGCGTTGTTGATTTTGTTGCAGCCGGTCGCCGGGACCTTTTACTTCGACCAGTTCATAGCCGCAGTGCTCAGGGAACAGGATCAGGTCCGGCATGCCGTTGCGATGCTGGGGTATATCACTGACCAGACGCTGGAAAATCGCCCGCCAGTGGTCGGCGGGAATACGCTCGATTGCAAATTCCAGCAGGGTTTCCGATAGGCCATCCCAGGCGACCAGCGGATTGGCAATATCCTGCTTGTCGCGGTAGGTCTGCAGAATGCGTTCTTGCAGGGTTTCCCGGTCCAGTGCCGTCAGGTGTGCGTCGATGGCCGCGCGCCGCTGTGGATAAAAGTCGCTGGTGCGGAAATCGCTGGGCGCGATCTGGAAGGGATTGAAAAAGGCACCGGGAACCGGCGCGAAGACCTGGTCCCATAAGTACAGACCCAGCATGCCATTGAACAGCATATTCTCGACCCAGAAACAGTCTCCGCTTCCGGACGCTTCTCCTTCCAGATACTCGGCGGCGACCAGCTCCACGCGTTCATCGGTCTGCGCCAATCTCACCGTTTCGGTCGGTGCGGTATAGCGCCGGGGAGCGGGCCAGTGCGCTTGCTGTCCAAGTTTTTTGGCGGTGCGATGGCCGAAACTTTCTGCAAATAATTGCTCCGCCTCGTTGGCGGGCTGCTGCAGAATTTGCCGGCACAGAGCCAGCCCGGCGTCACCGTCGCCCCGGGTCACGGCGATACGGGCGCGTCGTTCACGCGCGGGTGGCCGACCACAGTGCCGGTAGAGTTGATCGGCCTCTGCGAGCGCATCGAGTCGTTCCAGCTGTCGCGCCAGCGTCAGGCGCAGTCGATCCAGCCGGCGGTCCAGGGTCGCATCCTCGGGATGAGAATCGGGCAGCGCCTCTGCCAGCATGAGGATGGCATCGGTACCGGTTTCCAGTGCGCTGTCGAGATCTTCCAGACAGCGATAGTACTGCCGATGGAGGTCCAGCTGGTCGCGCGAGCGAAACGGCAGGTTGTTCCGATCCAGCGGATAACGTTCATAGCGGTACAGCCCCAGGTCGCGGAGCACATAATCGGTCAGATCCTGATGCAGGTTGCCAAAAAACAGCAACCGGAAGGTATCGAAATGCTCTGCCGACTGTACTGCCAAAATGGTCTCATCCCGAGTTAACCGGGTTCTCAGCATACGATCGTCATGATGCTCGAGCAGCGCCTGTTCCAAAGCATCGCGCTTGAGATTTTTTGCTTGCGGGACAGGTGCGCGGGCAACGAGCTCGGGCTTGGTGAACAGGGGGAGCAGTGCGCCTGCCCCCTGCTCGGGATCTATTCGCAGAAGGCCGTCCGCATGCAGCTGGTCCACTGCTGTGGAGAGATCGGTAATCTCTTCATACTTCAGCTTGCCGAGGCGGAACAGGGCGCCCGCCCCGGAAGGTACGCCCTTGCGCGATAGCAGGCGTACGTAAAGGCGCTGAGCATCAACACCCTGGGCGCGAAAGGCGTCGTAAAACCGTTGCTCTTCCGCCGACAGGAGGTCCATATAGCGGTCGGCGACAAACTGCATCAGGGCCTGGAAGTTTTCCAGGTAATAGTCGGGTGCCAGTTCGACAGGAGATTCCATGGCGAGGAGTCATTCTTTATTGAGCTGCAGATGAGGGGTTCAATTGCTTGCGTAAGATATAGCTGTGTTTTTATACAGCATGGGCGTCTTCGGTACAAACCCGATAATGACTGCCCGGGCGTGACCGGTGCGAAGCGCGACGGCAGGACAGGGTAAGGTGGTATTGGCGGATGCGGTCCTCATATAATCCATCGAAGCAGTGCACATGACATCAGTACACGGCACAAGGAGCGGGAGCATCCGTAATGGGGTTCGGCAAAGTATTGATTGGAACTTTTCAAGCGATCACGCGGCACGCAACAGCGTTGCTGCAGGCATTGGCGTGGCCGTTTCTCGCCCTTCTACTGATCGATGTCCTGTCTCAGCGCGCTACTTCGATTGCCGCGATCGTGGTGGCGATAGTTACCCTGTGCCTCCAGATCGTTGTCGCGATTACCGCAATACGCATTGTCCTGATGCCCGCAGGGTCGATGCCCGCCTGGGGACTGAGGGCGTGGACATGGCGAGAAACCCGCTTTCTGTTGAAGTTTCTGGGGTTTGGCATGGCGATCCTCGCGCTGACGATGCTGACAGCGGATTCGATCGCGGCAACGTTAGTCGGTGTGCTCTTGATCGGCTGGGGTGTCGGCCGTTTGTGTCTCGTGTTACCTGCCGCGGCGGCGGACAAGCCGATGACGTTGCGGCAAGCGTGGCAGGCCACCGCAAATCATCAGCTCTTGATGCTGCTGGTGGTTTTGGTCGTACCTGCCATCTTTTCAATTCCGGTATTGGTCGCGAGCCTGCTTCCCTACTCTGATATTTTTATCAGTATCTTCGTCAACGTGGCGCTCGCTGCGGAAATGATTGCACTGTCCGTGGTGTATCAAATGATCCAGGATGCCCAGCCGCGGGCAAATACGCCTGCATAGGCAAAAGTGTGAAAGGTTAGTCGAACATACTCAGCAGCGACCCCAGCGTCTCCTCACCCTTTGCCTGATTTTGCTCCGGCGTGGCCTGGCCGAAACCTTCCAGAATAATGTCTTCCTCCGGCAGCTCTTCGATAAAGCGGCTGGGGGTGGTGTCCTGGGTTTCTCCGAACTGCTTGCGCTTGCCGGCCAGGGTCATCATCAGCGTGCGTTGCGCACGGGTAATGCCGACATAGGTCAGGCGGCGCTCTTCCTCGATATTGTCGTCTTCGATGCTGTTGCGGTGCGGCAGCAGGTTTTCTTCCATGCCGATCATAAACACGTGGGGGAATTCCAGACCCTTGGCGGCGTGCAGGGTCATCAGGCTGACCTTGTCGGTCGCTTCCTCTTCTTCCTGACGGTCGAGCATGTCGCGCAGGATCAACTTGGAAATGGCCTGCTCGAGGCGGATATCCTGTTCCAGTTCGTCGTCGGTGCCTTCCATGATTTTGTTCAGGCTTTCCAGCAGCCAGTACACATTTTCCATGCGCTTCTCGGCCACTTTCTCGCTACTGGCGTTCTGCGACAACCAACCCTGGTAATCGATATCGTCGAGCATTTCGCGCAGTGCGGTTTCGGCGGTATTTTCGCGGCAATTGCGCTGCACGCCTTCGAGCCACAGGGCAAACCGGTTCAGGCGCTCGTAGCCCTGTTCGTTGATGTGCTCGCGAAAGCCGAGCTCGCTACAGGCGGCGAACATGGAAATCTCGCGGCCCTTGGCATAATTGCCCAGCGCCTCGAGGGAGCTGGTACCGATCTGGCGGCGCGGGGTATTGATGATGCGCAGGAAGGCGTTGTCGTCATCCGGGTTCACCAGCAGACGCAGGTAGGCCATCACGTCCTTGATCTCCGCACGGGCAAAAAACGAGGTGCCACCGGACATCTGGTAGGGAATCTGGTTCTCCTGCAATTTCATTTCGATCAGGCGCGCCTGATGGTTGCCGCGGTAGAGCACCGCGAAGTCCATGAATTTCGCACCGCGCCGGGCGCGCTGCAGGAAGATCTCATTGGCAACCCGCTCCGCCTCTTCGTTTTCATTCGGCACTTTCACTACCCGGATTTCCTCGCCGAGGCCGCGGTCGGACCAGAGTGCCTTGTCGAAGTCGTGGGGGTTGTGCGCAATCAGGTGGTTGGCGACGCGCAGGATGCGGCTGGTGGAGCGATAGTTTTGTTCCAGCTTGATCAGGCGCAGGTTGGGAAAGTCGACTTGCAGCTGGCTCATGTTTTCCGGGCGTGCGCCGCGCCAGGCGTAAATCGACTGGTCGTCGTCGCCTACCACGGTCAGGCCGCCGCGGCCGCCCACCAGCATTTTCACCAGCAGGTACTGGGAGTTGTTGGTGTCCTGGTACTCATCCACCAGCAGGTAGCGGATCTTTTTGCGCCAGCGTTGCAGCAGTTCCGGATCGCTGTCGAACAGTTGCACCGGCAGTAGAATCAGGTCATCGAAGTCCACCGCGTTGTACGCCTTGAGGGCATCACAATAGCGACCATAGGCCACCGCGATGGCCTGTTCTCCCGCACTTTGCGCCTGCGCCATGGCGTCGCGCGGCATGAGCATGTCGTTTTTCCAGTTGGAAATCTGGTTCTGTACCCGGTCCAGCAGGTCGGTGTCCAGGTCACCATCGCGTAGCATCAGCTCCTTGATGAGTGCGCGTGCATCTTCCGCATCGAAGATCGAAAATCCGGGTTTGAAGCCGGCGGTGCGGTATTCCTTGCGGAGGATGTTCAGGCCCAGGTTATGGAACGTAGAGACGGTCAGTCCATGCGAGGCCTTGCTGCTCTTGCCGTCGGCGCCGCGCAGTAGCTTGCTCACCCGCTCCTTCATTTCCCGCGCCGCCTTGTTGGTGAAGGTCAGGGCGGCAATGTTGCGCGCAGCGAATCCACACTCTTCGATCAGGTAGGCAATCTTGCGGGTGATTACACTGGTCTTGCCGGAGCCGGCACCCGCCAGAACCAGGCAGGGGCCGTCTACATATTTCACTGCCTCCGCCTGGCGGGGGTTGAGCTGGGTCATGGGTAACGCGACTTCCGGGTGATTGAGCCCCACGTGGAGCATTCAGGCTCCGCATTCTATCAGGGGGCGCGGGTTCCGTTGACCTGCAATCGGCAGACCATGGATTCATTTGCGACTGCGGCGCCGGATTGTGTTCATAGCCAGCACCGCAGGGATTGGCTATAAAGAGGCCTGCCCGCGCCCAGCGGGCATATGACATGTGTTGGGAGGAGGTGCCCATGGGGGCGAAAATTTGGGTGGACGCGGATGCCTGCCCGGTGGTGATTCGCGAGATCCTGTTCCGTGCGGCGGAGCGCACCGGTACTGAGACGACGCTGGTGGCCAATCAATACATGCGGGTACCGCCCTCGCAGGTGATCCGATCGGTGCAGGTGACTTCCGGATTTGATGTCGCGGATAACGAGATCGTGCGTCGCTGCGCGGCCGGAGACCTGGTGATCACCAGTGACATCCCCCTGGCTGCAGAGGTCATTGAGAAAGGGGCGACCGCACTCAGTCCGCGGGGAGAACGTCATACCGCGGCGAACATCCGTGCACGACTCAATATGCGCGACTTTATGGACACCATGCGTGCCAGTGGCATGCATACCGGTGGGCCGCCGGCCCTGGGGCAGACCGAGCGCAAGGCTTTTGCCGACCAGCTCGACCGCTGGCTGTCTCGCCAGCGCGGGGCCTGAGTATGAGCAGCAGGAGCTCGCCGTGAACGACGCGGTGCGTACTTGCCAACTGGTACCGGCCAGTGAGGGGCAGCGTGAGGAGCTGGCGAGTTGGCTGCAGACGGCTGCACAGGCGATGGACTGGGGGGGTCCCTGGCTGCGCTTCCCATTTGATGCGCAGACCTTCCGCGAGGACAGTCGCTGGGATGCCCTGCCGAATCGGGCGCTTGTCGGACCCACGGGGAACATGCTGGGTTTCGGGCAGTATTACCTGCGCGCGGGGCGCTGCCATCTCGGCCACCTGATCATTGCGCCCGGCCGGCGTGGACGTGGGCTCGGCGGCGAGCTGGTCCGGCGCCTGGCGGAGGAGGGATGTCGCGAGCTGCAGGTGAGCGAGTGCTCGCTGTTCGTCCTGGCTGACAATGTCCCCGCCGTTCAACTGTACCGCCGCCTGGGTTTTTCATCCGCCGTTTATCCACAGCCGATGGAAGATCTGGACAAATGCGAATATCTGGTCGCTTCATTGGCGAGCGTTCAGGCCGGACCGGAGGCACTGCCGTTATGACACCCGTCACGATGTGCACCGAGCGCCTGCGCATGCGACCGTGGCGGGACGATGACAAAGCCGCTCTGGCCGCCATCAATGCGGATCCGCGGGTTATGGAATTTTTCCCGTCTGTCCTCAACCGCGTCGAGAGCGATGCGGGTCATCAGCGATTGTGCGATCACTTCGAACGGTATGGCTGGGGTTTCTGGGCGCTGGAAGAGCGGGATTCCGGAATACTGGTCGGCTTTACCGGGTTGCAAACCCTGAAGCCTGAAATGCCATTTGCGCCCGGCGTGGAAATCGGTTGGCGACTGGCCCGCCAGAACTGGGGGCGCGGCTATGCGGTGGAGGCTGCACGGCGTGCACTGACGTTTGCGTTTGACGAGCTCTCACTCTCGTCCGTCGTGGCATTTACGCCCTGCCAAAACACTCGCTCGGAGCGGGTCATGCACAAGCTGGGCATGCAGCAAGAGGGCACGTTTGATCACCCGGGCCTGGCTTCGGGACATCGACTGCGGCGCCATCTGCTCTATCGCGTCTCCGCACCGGCCGAGTGAACCCGTACTAGAAATAGCGACGCACGCGCCTGCGGTAGGTACTGTAGGCGGCGCCGAAGCGCGCGGAGAGATAGGTCTCTTCGCGGCGGATGACCCCGTAATGCGTAATCGCAATCAACGGGGCCGAGATCAGGGGGCCCCACCAGGAATTGATCAGCAGGGTGCCGCCGAGAAAAACCAGCGCCAGCGCGAGATACATCGGATTCCGGGACAAGCGGTAGGGGCCCTCGCAGACCAGTCGGTTGGCGGCCTCGCCGGGATTACTGCTGGTGCCATTCTGGCGCAGGGTTGCCGCGCTCCATGCGAGCAGTATCAACCCGGGTACCAGCAGTGCCATGGCGGGTCGCCAGAGCAGTGTTTCCGTTTGCAGGACCAGTAGCGGATGCAGCCAGTCCAACAGCAAGACGGCAATAAACCCGATTGCGTAAAGCAGCGATGGCAGGATCACGACCTGTGGGCGGTCCTGTGTATCCATCGCGGCGGGTACACCGGAAGCATTTGCCATACCAAAACTATCCTTGTGGGCGACTACGGTTGGCTGGGATGCGGGGCCAATACTGACGCCCATCCCTGATGTCTCAACTGGCGGGGTTGTACCAATCACACGCCGGCTGTTTCGGCGACAGGGCGATCGAGGTTGCGGTAGGCCAATGCCTCGGCAATTTCCGCCGCACTGATTTGCGGCTTATCGTCGAGATCGGCCAGCGTACGGGCAACCCTCAGAATGCGGTGGTAACTTCTGGCCGAAAGTCCAAGTTTTTCGACCGACCGGTGCAGCAACTGCGCTTCTGCGCTGCCGAGCGCACAGTGCTGATCCAGTGCACGTCCTGTCAATTGCGCGTTAATTGTAGACTGTCTTTGCAGTTGGCGTTCACGAGCTTGCGTCACACGCCGGCGCACCGCTGCCGAGGACTCCCCGGGTGGGGTTTCATGTAGGGCTGACGCCGGAAGCGTTGCCACTTCGACCTGCATATCAATCCGATCCAGCAGTGGGCCGGAAAGTTTGCCGCGATAGCGCTGGATCTGGTCCGGCGTACAGCGGCAACGCGGCTCACCGAGATAACCGCAGGGGCAGGGGTTCATGGCCGCCACCAGCTGAAATCCCGCCGGAAAGGTGACCTGTGCGCGGGCGCGGGCAATACGCACCTCACCGCTCTCGAGAGGTTCGCGCAAAATTTCCAGCGCATGGCGCGGAAACTCCGGCAATTCATCCAGAAACAGTACTCCTCGATGGGCCAGCGAGATTTCCCCCGGACGCGGTGAACTGCCGCCCCCGACCAGCGCGGTGGGAGAGGCACTGTGGTGCGGCGCGCGAAACGGGCGCTGCAGCTGTCGCGGCAGGCCGGCGCTGGAATACACCGCTGCGACCTCCAGCTGCTCTGCACGGGCGAGCGGGGGCAGCACGCCTGCCAGGCGGCTCGCCAGCATGGTCTTGCCCGTTCCCGGGGGGCCGTAAAACAGCAGGTTGTGGCCGCCCGCCGCAGCCACTTCGAGTGCGCGACGCGCGCGCAGCTGTCCCCGTACATCTGCGAGGTCGGGTACGTCGAGCAGGGCGTCGCTCGCAGGAGGAGAGGCTTCTGGTAAGGCCTGCCGTTGGTGTAAGTGGGCGCAAACTTGTAGCAGGCTGTCGGCCACCCGGGCGGGCACGCCGGCGAGCCCGGCTTCTTCGCTGCACCCCTCGGGTACCACCAGGGTACGTCCGGCGGCACCGCAGGCGATAGCTGCCGGCAGGGTGCCCGGTATCTCTCGCAGCGCGCCTGTCAGTGCCAGCTCACCAATAAACTCATAGTCTCCCAGCCTGTCGCCGGGAACCTGCCCGGACGCCGCGAGGATGCCGAGGGCAATGGCCAGATCGTAGCGGCCGCCCTCCTTCGGCAGGTCGGCCGGTGCCAGATTGACGGTGATACGCCGTTGCGGGAATTCAAAGTGGCTGTTCACCAGCGCACTGCGCACACGGTCGCGGCTCTCGCGGACCGCCGCCTCGGGCAGCCCGACAATATTGAAGGCGGGCAAGCCGTTGGCGAGATGAACTTCAACCACCACTGGCGGGGCATCGATGCCCAGTTGGGCACGGGAATAGGTAACCGATAGGTTCACGGCGTCTGTCTTCCTTGAACTGGCCTGAACGGTTGGGAGTGTTTGGAGTGGGCTGGGTTACGTCTGGTCGCGTTCTTCCAGCCTGTTTTCCAAATCTGCCATTTGCGCTTCGAGTGCGGCGAGCTTCTCCCGCGTGCGCTGCAGGATGGCGGCCTGGGTATCAAACTCCTGTTGTGTGACCAGCGGCAGCTTGGCCAGCGCGACACTGAGTGCATCGCGCAGGTCGCTGCCGATGACTGCACCCTGTTGTTGCAGCTCCTGCAAAAGTTGTTGCAGTTTGTCGCTACTCATCCGCAATTCCTCACTAATATACTGCCCGAGAATAGTTTTCGATTGTAACCCAGCCACAGGTTTCGCCAACCTGGTTCACAATCTGCGCGAATCCGGCAATTTATGCTCTGTCATGGTTCGCGCGCACCAAAATGTCCCCAAAACTGTGCGTGCACCGCTTCGGCGCAATATTCTGGTGCGCCCCGTTTTCGCGCGCCACCTGCCAAACGCCCCGTTTTGCATCATAACCCCTTGAAATTAAACGAAATTGCAAACTTGGCATCATGTCTGCAATTGCACCACTGCAGATCATTTTCAGACGCCGGGCAGGGACAGGCTCACGAGGCACCGACTGGCGACCACTGAGACATCTTCAGCGGCTCGTGACCCGAACTGATACAGGCTGCACCACATAACAAATGAATAGACATATTCACAGATACCAAGGAGAACCAAGGTGGGAATCAAATTGAACAAAATTGCTGCTGTATTTACTGCTAGTGCCCTGGCGCTGAGTGTTTCTTCTGCCGTGAACGCAGAAGAGTCTGGTATTTCCGCTAGCGCGAATGTTGGTGTTGTCAGTGACTATCGCTTCCGTGGCATCAGCCAGAGCGATCGTGCACCGGCGGTTCAGGGCGGTGTAGACCTGGACTTCGGTAACGGCCTGTACGCAGGTACCTGGGCTTCCCAGGTTGACTTCGCTTACGGCAGTGACGAAACCAAGGCTGAGCAGGACGTTTACTTCGGCTTCGCCGGCGACCTGGACGACAACGTGAGCTACGACGTTGGCTACATCTACTACGCCTACCACGGTAGCGATCAGGATGAAGATTACCAGGAAGTGTACGGTAGCCTGAGCGTTGGCGACCTGAGCCTCGGCGCTGCTTACTCCGACGACTACTGGGCTGCTACCGGCGAGTTCGTTTACCTGAACGCCGCTTACTCTTTCGCCCTGCCGAACGATATCGCTCTCGATCTGAGCGCGGGTATCAACCTGTTTGACGAAGAGTCTTTCCTGTTCGAGTCCGACTCTTACATTGATTACTCAGTAACCCTGAGCAAAGAATTTGGCAGCCTGGCTCTGAGCGCCTCTCTTATCGGCACTGACATCAGCGATGCTGAGTGCTTCGACCTGGATTGGTGTGAAGCAGGCCTCGTTGCTGGCGCTACTTACAGCTGGTAAGTGATCTCGGCCCGCCCTCATCGGTGGGCCTCTACTTTTTAGGGGGAACCATGAAACTGGTAACCGCAATAATCAAACCCTTTAAGCTCGACGCGGTTCGCGATGCGCTGGCGGAAGCTGGCGTTTCTGGTATTACCGTGAGCGAGGTTAAAGGATTTGGTCGGCAGAAAGGCCACACCGAACTTTACCGCGGAGCGGAGTACGTTGTGGATTTCCTGCCTAAAACCATGCTGCAAATTGCAGTGGAGGACAGCCAGCTGGACGCCGTACTCGAAGCCATTGGCTCCGGTGCGCACAGTGGCAAAATTGGCGATGGCAAGATCTTTGTTGCCAACCTGGAACAGGTTGTGCGTATTCGCACCGGCGAAACCGGCACAGAAGCGCTGTAACAACTGCGCGGGTAACGCAACCGAATAGCCAAAAAAAAATTAAACAACTTTTTTATAACTCTCGGGATTAAACGGAGCGAAAAATGGAAAATCAAATTTTCCAGTTGCAGTATGCAATGGATACGTTTTACTTCCTCGTGTGCGGCGCGCTGGTCATGTGGATGGCAGCGGGCTTCTCTATGTTGGAAGCAGGTCTGGTACGTTCTAAGAACACCACCGAAATTCTCACCAAGAACGTGGCGCTGTTTGCCATCGCTTGTATCATGTACCTGATCAGCGGCTACGCGATCATGTATGACGGCGGCATCCTGCTGTCCGGTATCGAAGCATTTGACCTCGAAGGCGTGCTGGCCGATTCGGCTGACGCTGGCTTCGAAGGTGGCTCGGTTTACTCCGGTGCTTCTGACTTCTTCTTCCAGGTAGTCTTCGTTGCTACTGCCATGTCCATCGTTTCCGGTGCGGTTGCAGAGCGTATGAAGCTGTGGAGCTTCCTGATCTTCGCCGTTGTCCTGACCGGCTTCATCTACCCGCTGGAAGGTTCCTGGACCTGGGGTGGCAAGGAAGTATTCGGCCTGTACAACCTGGGCGATCTGGGCTTCTCTGACTTTGCCGGTTCCGGCATCGTGCACATGGCTGGTGCTGCCGCTGCTCTGGCTGGCGTTCTGCTGCTGGGCGCTCGTAAAGGCAAGTACGGCCCGAACGGCGAAGTTTACGCCATTCCGGGTGCCAACCTGCCGCTGGCAACCCTCGGTACCTTCATCCTGTGGATGGGCTGGTTCGGCTTCAACGGCGGTTCCGTACTGAAGCTGGGCGATGCTGCAAACGCGCACTCTGTTGCCATGGTATTCCTGAACACCAACACCGCTGCTGCGGGCGGTGCAATTGCCGCCCTGATCACTGCACGCGTCCTGTTCGGCAAGGCCGACCTGACCATGCTGCTGAACGGTGCTCTGGCTGGTCTGGTAGCGATTACCGCTGAGCCTTCCACCCCGACTGCCCTGCAGGCAACCCTGTTCGGCGCCCTCGGCGGTGTTCTGGTTGTCTTCTCCATCGTTGGCCTGGACAAGCTGAAGATCGACGATCCGGTTGGTGCAATCTCCGTGCACGGTGTTGTTGGTCTGCTGGGCCTGTTGCTGGTACCGCTGACGAACGACGGCTCTACCTTCAGCGGTCAGCTGATCGGCGCTGCGACCATCTTCGGTTGGGTATTTGCAGCCTCCTTCGCAGTCTGGTTCCTGCTCAAGGTCATCACCGGTATCCGCGTCTCTGAAGACGAGGAGCAAGAAGGTGTTGACTTGGCTGAGTGCGGAATGGAAGCTTACCCCGAGTTCATGAGCAAGTAATTGCTCTGAACAGGTGCAGTGACTGCCTGGCGGTCGCTGCCCTGGGATTGCTTTCGCGGAAGGGTCCCGCGACCCGACTCCCGCAGAATAACCAACGGGCCTCGTAACAGGGCCCAAGACCAAGGGAATAGCTCAGATGAAATTGATTACCGCAGTGGTTAAACCCTTCAAGCTCGACGACGTGCGTACTGCATTGTCTGAAGTGGGCGTTCAGGGTATGACCGTAACTGAAGTAAAAGGTTTTGGCCGCCAGAAGGGCCATACCGAACTGTATCGCGGTGCTGAGTATGTCGTGGACTTCCTGCCCAAGGTAAAGCTTGAGCTGGCCGTTGATGACAGCATGGTGGATAGCGCTGTTGAAGCGATCACCAAAGCCGCTCAGACCGGTAAAATCGGTGACGGAAAAATCTTCATTACCGCTCTGGAAGAAGTGATCCGCATCCGTACTGGCGAAACCGGTAGCGAGGCCGTTTAAGGTCTCCGCAGGATTTTGCCCGGCGCGAAGCAATTTGCGCCAAATTCAAAAAGGCCCCTCCGGGGCCTTTTTTATTGCTTTGCGAAAGGCAAAATTGGTGGTCACTTCGCTTTGCGGGCTTTTCCTCGGTGTTGCCCACCTCGCTCAAACGGCGCTTTTTTCTGCATAACCAAGCGCAATATCCGCTGTAACTTGCCTGACAAAAAACTCTATCTTTCCCGCGCCGCTTTGCTGGCGGGACGGCAACCGAGTGCCTATATATTACTCGCCGCCGCGTGGTGTCAGTGCTGGCAGGATTCCGCATTATCTTGCGGACCCCGGTTACGACATTGAGGGGCGGCGGCACAGGGGTACGTCCTCTGTAACAGGAGTTTCAGTTACAGGGTTAGAGTTATGAAAACCGATGGAAATGAAGAGCAAACCAGCAACGCGCGCAACAGCAAGGACAATGAGGACTTTGCTGAGGAGCGCAGTATTACTTCTCGCCAGCGAGCGAGAACCCAGTTATGTGATGACGTTGAGGAATTTCTCGCCAGCGGCGGCGCTATTGCGGAAATAGATCCCGATGTCACCGCGGACCCGCCGCGTAAGCCGCAACCGAAATACGGCAGCAGGCCTATCTGAAGGCTGTTCTACTCTTCCGAATCGCCATTTGTCCCCCCCGCGCGTGCGCGCGGGTGGGCTTTGTCGTACACCTTGGCCAGGTGCTGGAAATCCAGGTGCGTATAGATTTGGGTGGTGCCGATATCGGCATGGCCCAGTAGTTCCTGCACGGCGCGCAGGTCTCCGCTGGATTCGAGCATATGGCTGGCGAACGAGTGCCGCAGCATATGCGGGTGGACGCGCTGTTCGGCGCCGCTGGCTCTGGACCAGTGTGCGAGGCGTGCCTGCACCGCCCGGTTGCCAAGCCGCTTTCCCTTCATGGATACGAACACCGCCGCATCTTCAGACGCCGGTGCTTGCTTGCGCCACGTGGCCAGGGCCTCCAGCGCGGTACGGCCGATGGGGAGCAGTCGGCTCTTGCCACCTTTGCCTGTTACCCTGATTTCCGCTGCCTGTGCGTCGATATCGTGCCAGTTCAGTGCGGTCAATTCGCTCAGGCGCAACCCGCTGCTGTAAAACAGCTCGAGTATGGCGCGATCGCGAAGCGCCAGGGCGTCGTCGCCAGTGGCAATGTGCGCGGGGCTCTCAACAAACTCACCGGCGGCATCCACATCCAGTGGTCGCGGCAGTTTCTTTTCCCCTTTGGGAGCGCGCAGACCCGCCGCCGGGTTCGCGGCGACCCAACCCTGCGTCAGCGCATGCTTGAACAGATTGCGAACCGCGGATAGCCATCGCTGCAGACTGCGCGGACCGAGTCCACCGCGATGCAGTTGTGCCAGGTGCTGGCGCAAGGTCATTTCGGTTAAATCGGCGAGCTGCGAGCCCTGACTGCTCTCGGTGAGACGCAGTAACTGGCGCAGGTCGCGCTCGTAGCCATCACACGTGTGCGGCGACAGGCGCTTGATGTGGCGCAGGTGATGGAGGAATTGCTCGATGGCGAGCGACAGGTCCAACGGGCCTAGCCCCGATTCATCAGGTCCGGCAATACCCGTTCGAGTACTTCGCCGATATAGGAGAGGAACATGGTGTCCAGGCTGGAACTATAGTGCTGTGCATCCCCGGAACCCACGGCGAGCACACCCAGCTGGTTTGCCAGCGGTACAACCGCCGCGGAGGCGACATGATCGGCCTGGTCCCCAAACAGGAACTGTTTTTCTGACCCACGCAAAACCCCGCAGACGGTGCGGCCATTGCGCAACAGGGCACCAATAGCGGCTTCGCCACTGGTACGTGAACGCACGTTGAGGGCGTCGCATCGCTGGCTGCTGGGGACGGGTTCGAACAGGGTCAGTGCGGTGAACTCAACACCAAAGTCCTTTTCGAAACTGCGCTGCAACGCGTTTGCGGCCTCCGAGAGCTCAGCGGCTTCCAGCAGTGCCAGTACCAGTCTCCGGGTGTGCAGGAAAAGCGCATCGTTTTCGCGTGCGGCGTTCAGCAACTGATCGAGCCGTTGCCGCATCTCGATGTTGCGCTCTCGCAGCAGGTTGGTCTGGTGAGTCATCAGCGAGACGGTTTTGCCATTTTGTCGCGGCAAACGCATATTCTCGAGCAGCTCCAGGTGGTCGGCGAAAAAGTCCGGGTTCTGCATCAGGTAGCGTGCCACCTGCCGCGCCAGTGACTTGCGGTCACGGGGCGAGGTGGATTCCGCTGCGCTCGGGCCGGACTCGATTGCGTCGCTGTGCTCGGTCATGCTGCTGTGGCTCGTCTGTCAGAGATTGATCTGCCCGTGGTATACCGACGTGGCAGGCCCCGTCATGGTAACCGGGGTACCGGGACCACTCCAGTGAATTGTCAGGGTGCCACCGGGCAGGTGGACTCTAACCTCGTCATCGACCAGTCCACGCAGGTGTGCCGCGACCATGGCCGCACAGGCGCCAGTGCCGCACGCTCGTGTCTCGCCCACGCCGCGTTCGAACACCCGCAGGCGAATGCTCTCGCGGGATTCCAGCTGCATAAAGCCGACATTGACGTTGGCGGGGAAGCGCGCGTGAGACTCGATGCGCGGGCCGAGGGATTCCACCGGTGCATTGAGCACGTCCTCGACCAGCAATACGGCGTGTGGGTTGCCCATGGAGACGGCGCCGATATTGAAGGTCTCGCCATTGACCTCGAGGGGATAGGACTCCGCCTCACGATCGGCGTTAAAGGGAATCGCGGCTGGCTCCAGGACAGGGGCGCCCATATCGACACTCACCTGGTCACCTTCGAGCAAGTCGAGCCGCAGCAGCCCGCCAGCGGTTTCCACCAGCAGGCTGTTCTTGCCGGTCAGCCGGCGCTCGCGTACGAAGCGGGCAAAACAGCGCGCGCCGTTACCGCAGTTCTCCACCTCGGAGCCATCCGCATTGAAAATGCGATAGCGGAAATCCGCCTCGGGATTGCGCG
Source organism: Microbulbifer sp. ABF4_148 (assembly GCF_056158985.1). Classification (NCBI taxonomy): domain Bacteria; kingdom Pseudomonadati; phylum Pseudomonadota; class Gammaproteobacteria; order Cellvibrionales; family Microbulbiferaceae; genus Microbulbifer; species Microbulbifer sp. ABF4_148. Next base: position 374,957 of record NZ_JBSWUI010000001.1, on the reverse strand, counting down.
GCGCTTCCACCAGCAGCAATTGGTCACAGCCAATACCCAGGTGGCGATCCGCCAGTCGGCGGACTTTTTCCGGGGACAGGCGAACCCGCTGGCTGATGCCATCGAGCATGACAAAGTCATTGCCGAGGCCGTGCATTTTGCTGAACTTCAGGCGCATTCTCTGGTTCAGTCCTTGTGTTCGGAGGCTTCAGTACGTCGGGGAGCCAGGTGTTCGCCGCGCACCAGGTCTGCCTGGGTTTCACGGGCGCGAAGCAGGTTTACCTGATCACCGTCGACCAGTATTTCCGCGGCGCGCGGGCGACTATTGTAGTTGGAACTCATGGTAAAACCGTAGGCGCCGGCGGACAGCATCGCCAGCAGTTGCCCGGGCTCCGGGGACAGTTCACGACGCTTGCCGAGGAAGTCGGCGGTTTCGCAAACCGGGCCGACGATATCCCACAGTTCTTCGTTACCGCCACCCGCTGCCGAATTGGGTTTCACCGGTACGATATCCTGCCATGCCTGGTAGAGCGCCGGGCGCAGGTTGTCGTTCATCGCCGCATCAACAATCGCAAAGTTGTGGTCGGCGGTCCGCTTGAGAAATTCCACCCGCGTCAGCAGCAGGCCTGCATTGGCGGCGATGGAACGACCGGGCTCGAGTACGATGGCCAGATTGCGGCCTTCCAGGCGCGACTTGACCGCGCCAATATAGTCGCTGACCGGCGGTGGCGCCTCTCCACGATAACGGACGCCCAAACCACCACCGAGATCGAGATGCTTGAGCGCAATACCATCTGCCGCCAAGCTGTCGATCAGTTTAAGCAGGCGGTCCAGCGCATCGAGGAAGGGCGCCAGGTCGGTGAGTTGCGATCCGATATGGCAGTCCACACCGACCACTTCAAGGTGCTGGGATTTTGCAGCGCGTCGATACACCGCGGGCGCATCCTCGATCGCGATACCGAATTTATTTTCTTTCAGTCCGGTGGAAATGTAGGGGTGGGTCTTGGCATCCACATCGGGATTGACCCGCAAAGAGACCGGCGCGACCACGCCCATTGCCTCTGCGACACCCGCGAGCCGATCCAGCTCGGCACCGGACTCAACGTTAAAACAGTGCACGCCGACTTCCAGCGCACGACGCATTTCCGCCGCGGTTTTGCCGACGCCGGAAAACACCACCCTGGCCGGATCACCGCCCGCGGCGAGGACCCGTTCGAGTTCCCCGCCGGAGACGATATCGAAGCCGGAACCGAGTTGCGCGAGTACTGACAGCACACCCAGATTACTGTTGGCCTTCACCGCATAGCAGATCAAGCCCGGGTGATCACCCAGCGCTTCGGCATAGCTGCGGTACTGGCGCTCCAGATGTGCGCGGCTGTACACATAGGTCGGGGTGCCGTGTTGCTCGGCGATGGACTCCAGCGATACGTCCTCAGCCCAGAGGCTGCCATCGCGATAGTGAAAGTCGGTCATTTTTCTACTTCTTGCTCTGCACTGCTCGATTCGGATTGTTGCTCTTCTTCGCCATCGTTTGCGGTAGACGGGCTAACGGCCGTCGGTGCCGTGACGACCCCGGTGGACACGGGCGCAGGCGGAAGTGTTTCCTGGGGGAGATAGAGCGGCCCCTTCTGGCCACAGGCACTGGTTGCCAATGCGAGGGAGATCGCAAGAAAGAAAGGGATTCTCGGGGGCAGTCTCGAGGACATAAGCTGCATCCTGCGGCGAATAGGCGAAAGCCTGCTAGTATAGCCAGCTGCGGTGCAGAACTACACTGCCAGAACACCCCGGCCAACCCGATAGTAGAAGTATTGTTTCATGAGCCAGACTGAATTTGATGCAGCCATTGAGCGGACCCTGATCCAGGTCGAAGATGCACTGGACGAATGCGAGTGGGATATCGACTACGAACGCGCCGATGCGGTGTTGACCCTGACACTGGAAGACAATGGAAGCCAGGTCATTTTGTCGCGCCAGGGTGCAAATCAGGAGCTCTGGGTGGCGGCGCGCTCTGGCGGCTTTCACCTGAAATTCCAGAACCCCGGCTGGCACTGCACCACCACAGGGGAGGACTTTTCCACCCTGCTCGATCGGGTCTTGACCGAGCAGCAGGGCGCGCCGGTGACACTGGGGCTCGGTTAAGTCCGGGCCTATTGATGTGGCCGGGCGGCCGGTTGGTTGTTAGATTCCGCTAGCGCTGCCCGATCGCCGCTAAACTTGGCCTGTGCATAAGGCCCGATCTCCTCGATTTTCTCCACCCACAACGCCCCGCGGAAGTCTGCCGGCAGGTAATCCAGCTGCTCCGGACGGTAAACACCGGTCAGGCCGTTGTGGTGATCCTTGATGGAAAATACCAGGCTACCTGCATCATGCAGGCGTTGCTGGAGCCGATTGGGCCAACCCCAGGCGGCCCAGGCAAGTGAATCCGGAACGATAGCCGCACCGTCGCGGCAGGCCTCCGGTACATAACCACTCCACCCCACAAGCAGGTAGCGGATCAAACACAGCTTGACGCTCTGCCGGCTAAACAACAGTGCGTCAGGTTCCAGCTGGCGCAGGCGTTCCATCGGCAGGTGGTGTCCGTAGGCCATCAGGCGCGAGTCAATGGGCAGGTTACGCGCTTGCAGGTAGTCGTGTAGCAGGTTCGCTTCGTTCGCATTCTGACTTTTGATATTGAGCAAAAACGCCTTGCTCGGAAAAGCCCGGTAGACCTCCTCGAGGGTCATCATTTGTCCCCGGGCCTGGCCGCGAAACGGATACGTCTGGCCTCCGTCGTGGGTGTAGCCATAGCCCAGATCGAGGCTGCGCAGGTAGTTCATCGTCTGTTCACGGGTGGTGCCGCTGCCCTCTGTGCGGCAATCCAGCGTCCAGTCGTGAAACACGGCGAACTCTCCATCGATGGTGGGATGAATGTCGATCTCGACAATATCGGCACCGGCAGTAAACGCGGCCTCCATCGAGGGCTGCGTATTTTCGAGATAAGGGTGTTCGGGCGGGTCGATACGGATCGCCGTGCAGGTATCCCGCTCCAGGTTTTCCCGGTGATAGGTCTGGTAGACGCCCCGGTGGGATACGAGCGTGGGACCGTCGGTCGCCAGAGGCGCGAGCCAGGAGGCGTTGGTCAGGTAAATGGCAATCAGTGCGGCCAGGTTGACCAGCAGGATGAGGCGAAACTTCCTTTTCATTTTCTGCTTCCCTTCAGTGTGGAAAACAGTTTACGGCTTGTGCGACAGGAGTTTCGGGCGGGCGCAGGATGAATTGTGGCGAATTATGGCAGGGCCGGCATCGCGCCGGCCCTGCGGGTAATTTAGCGGGCCTCGATCAGCGCGCGCGCACGGGCACAGGCAGCGCGGACCTGGTTGGGCGCGGTACCGCCAATGTGGTCGCGGGCGGCGACCGAACCTTCCAGGGTCAGCACCTCGAAGACATCGTCGCCAATGTCGCCGGAAAATTGCTGCAGTTGTTCCAGGCTCAACTCAGACAGGTCCTTGTCCTGCTCGATCGCAAACGCCACTGACTGGCCGACAATCTCGTGGGCATCACGGAAGGCGACGCCCTTGCGTACCAGGTAGTCGGCCAGGTCGGTGGCTGTGGAAAACCCTTTGGCCGCGGCCGCGAGCATATTGTCCTTTTTGGCCTGAAGTGCCGGCGCCATGTCGGCGAAGGCGCGCAGGCAATCGAGTGCCGTATCGGCCGCATCGAACAGCGGCTCTTTGTCTTCCTGATTGTCTTTGTTGTACGCCAGCGGCTGGCTTTTCATCAGGGTCAGCAGGGCGATCAGGTGTCCATTAACACGGCCGGTTTTGCCACGTACCAGTTCCGGCACATCGGGATTTTTCTTCTGCGGCATGATGGATGAGCCGGTACAAAAACGGTCCGGCAGGTCGATAAAGTCGAACTGGCTGGAGGTCCACAGCACCAGTTCTTCGCTGGCACGGCTCAGGTGCGTGAGCAGCAGTGCGGCGAAGCTGCAGAATTCGATGGCGAAGTCACGGTCGCTCACGGAATCGAGGGAGTTCTCGGTGGGTGCGTCAAAGCCGAGTAGCTCCGCGGTGCGGGCCCGATTGATCGGGTAGCTGGTGCCCGCCAGTGCGGCAGCGCCGAGCGGCGAGCGATTGACGCGCTTGCGGCAGTCCTGCAGGCGCTCATAGTCGCGCGTCAGCATCTCGTTCCAGGCCAGCAGGTGGTGGCCAAAGGTCACCGGCTGGGCAGACTGCAGATGGGTGAATCCGGGCATGATGGTGTCGGCCTCGCGCTCGGCAAGGTCGACCAGACCGGTCTGCAGACGGGTCAGTTCTGCCGCGATCGCATCGATGCGGTTGCGCAGCCAAAGGCGGATATCGGTCGCGACCTGGTCGTTGCGCGAGCGTCCGGTATGCAGTTTTTTGCCGGTGGCACCGATGCGGTCAGTGAGGCGTGCCTCGATGTTCATGTGCACGTCTTCGAGTTGCACTGACCAGGGGAACTCGCCGGCTTCAATTTCGCCGGCGATCGCCTTGAGGCCATCGGCAATCTGCTGGTATTCATCGCCGGTCAACACACCCACTTCCGACAGCATCTGTGCATGGGCCAGAGACCCCTGGATATCCTCCAGCGCCATACGCTGGTCGAACATCACTGAGGCAGTAAAGCGTTCCACAAAGGCATCGGTCGCCTCGCTGAAGCGGCCCCCCCAGAGTTTGGCGGCGGGGTTGGCGGACGGATTGGCTGGGGTGGACTGGTCTTCTTTACTCATGGTGCCTCTGTTGCGCGTAACGGTGTTCTGGTCGCGGGTCCGATATTGCCAGTCAGCATCGCAGTGGTGGAAGTGACCGGTGGATGGCGGTATCTTCGGGAAGTCGCTGTGACGACCGACAATAACAGCAACCGATCAAGCAAGAATAACGTGGTATGACTATCCCAGGGCCCGCTGGGCCGGCGGGCATTATAGCGCAGCAAATTCGCGAAACTGCCCCTGATGGCAAAGATTCTGCGTCTTCTGCCGCGCCGACGAACCGAGAGCCCTTTATCCCTGACCTCTGCAGCGTCACCTCGCTGGCCGTGCTGGTGCTCATGGGTGAGCTGCTCGCGCTGGTGCTGGTGCTGGCTGTGGATGGCCTGCGGGATTTCAGCTGGCAGCGTCTCGGCCTGATTTCCCTGACGGTGCAGTGGGCAATCCTCCCCTCAGCGGCCATTTTGTGTCGACTGCGCCCGCGCCTGGCGCGTATGCCAGTGCGCGCGGCGGGCGCCCTGAGTTATACGGTCGTGCTGGCGGTGCTGCTGGGCGTGACCGCACTCGAACAGGCCTGGCTGGCCTATGTCGCCCAGGTTTCCCTGGATCTGTGGCGTCTGGGTGGCAACTTCCTGTTGGGGGCCATCTGTGCCGGGGTGGTGCTGCGTTATGCGTATGTACAGCAGCAGCTGCGCAACCAGCAGCGCGCTGAGCTGGGTGCGCGCATTGATGCCTTGCAATCGCGGATTCGGCCGCATTTTCTCTTCAATAGTATGAACAGCGTGGCGAGCCTGATTTCTGTCGATCCGGAGCGCGCCGAGCGTTTGGTGGAAGACCTGTGCGCCCTGTTCCGCGCGAGCCTGGCGGATGCGCGTCTGGTCCCGCTCGAGCAGGAAGTGGCGCTGGCCCAGCGCTACCTGCAGATTGAGGCCCTGCGCCTGGGGGCACGACTCCAGCAGGACTGGCAGGTGGAAGCGGAGGTAGGCCGTATGGCAGTGCCCTCAATGTTGCTGCAGCCCTTACTGGAGAATGCCGTTTTACACGGCGTGGCGCGCTTGCGTGGAGGCGGAACCATCCGGGTGAGTATTGAGGTGGTCGGCAACGCCGTCTCGATTGTGGTGGAAAATCCACTTCCCGAAGCGGCGCCCGTGAACGAGACCACGGATTCCGTTCGCGGAAATGGCATAGCCTTGGAGAATATTCGCCAGCGTCTCGCTGCCCACTACGCACAGGGCGCCAAATTTGAGGCGGTTGCAGGTGCGGGTCGCTATCGTGTGCACATTGTGCTGCCAGCGCAGCCGATTGCGAGCGGCAAGGCCGAACCGCTGACAGAAGAACCGCTGCCGACGGCAACTGCGCCGCTGCGGCCCGAGGGGTAGAATGCAGAGATGACATCGCCAGCGGTACAGACTTTGACGGATCTTGGCGTCCTGATCGTCGATGACGAGCCGCTCGCGCGCGCCCGTCTGGCGCGTCAGTTGAGCTCTGTCGATCACGTCGAGTTGCTCGGTGTGGCCGAAGACGCCGAGTCAGCGCTGCTGGCAGTGGAGCGCCTCGATCCCGATCTGGTGCTGCTGGATATTGAAATGCCCGGCGACAATGGGCTGGAGCTGGCGCAGCAACTGAGTGCGCTTGAGTACCCTCCCGCCATTATCTTCTGTACGGCCCATGACGAATTTGCACTGCCCGCGTTCGCCACCGCGGCAGTGGGCTACCTGTTAAAGCCGGTCACCCTCGAGCAGTTGTCCGCGGCGATTCACAAGGCACAACGCCTGACCCGTGCCCAGCATCGCTTGCTGGCGGAAGCCGGCGCGCAGACTGAATCGGCCCGTGTCACTTCTGGAGTCAACACGGCGCGAATCCGTGCTGTCAGTCGTCGCGGGGTAGAATTGCTGGAGCCCGCGCGAATTCGCTGTTTTGTTGCCGACAGCAAGTATGTGGTCGCTCACCACGATGGGGGTGAGACCATTCTCGATCAGACCCTGAAAGAGCTCGAGACCCTCTACCCGACACAATTCCTGCGTGTGCATCGCAATGCGCTGGTGTCCGTCGAGCACGTATCCGGTTTGCGTCGCGACGGCAATCACTACCGGGTGCAGCTCGAGGGCACCGAGGAGGAGCCTCTGGTCAGCCGTCGCATGCTCGCCGGGGTGAAGTCCGCACTGCTGGAATTCAGCTAGCAAGATTGACGGACGCTGTGCAGTGCGCTGCTAGCTGCGTGCCGCGATATAGGCCCCCCCTCCGACGAGTACCCCACCGGCCACCAGGTTCAGCATTCGCGATGCCTGTGGATTCTCATTGAAGCGCGCGCGGAGATGGCTGCTGGCGCTGATCGCCAGCCAGGCATAGGTCAGTTTGACGCAGCCCAGCGCGAGGGTGATCACTGCCAGAATGGCCAGAATATCGCTCCCCTGCAGGGTGCCCAGGTCCACAAACGCGGGAAAGAAACTGGCGTAGAACAGTATTGCCTTGGGATTGCCCAGTGTGGTGGTCAGCCCCAGTAGAATGCTGCTGTGATGGGAGGGCGAGCGAGTGTGTGGTGCCTCGGCGGCAGTTGGCTTCGTGCGTATCAGGCTGATACCGAGCCAGATCAGGTAGCCAGCGCCCAGGTATTTGATCACCAGAAACACGCTTGCCATTGTCTCCGCTACCAGCGCCAGCCCGGCAATGGACAGCAGCACAAATACATAGTCCCCAAGGACTACCCCCAGAGTTGTAGATGCGCCATGGGCGAAGCCCCCGCTGACTGCGCGGCTGGTTACCGCCAGTACGCCGGGACCCGGCACCACAGCGAGTAGCAGCATTGCACCAAACAGGGCAAACAGGGCGGTAGTGGACATCCTTGTCTTCCGTTGGGGGCGTTAGTAGAGCTTCGGCCCGCTGTACTCGTCCGATTCGCCCTGCAGGCTCAGCTCGCCGGCGGCATCGTTCAGGTATTCTGCGTCGGACTCGGACTTGAGCTTGATCATCAGGCGCAGGTCGTTGGCAGAATCGGCGTGTGCGAGCGCATCTTCATAGGTGATCTCGCCGCGGTCATACAGCTCGTACAGGGCCTGGTCGAAGGTCTGCATGCCCTGCTCATTGGAACGCTTCATCAGTTCCTTGAGCTTGTGCACCTCGGCCTTGCGGATCAGGTCGGAGGCCAGCGGGGTATTGAGCAGAATTTCCAGACACGCGCGACGTCCCTCACCATCGGGCGTGGGCACCAGTTGCTGCGCGACCATTGCCTTCAGGTTGAGGGACAGGTCCATCCACAGCTGCTGGTGGCGGTCCGCCGGGAAGAAGTGGATGATCCGGTCGAGCGCCTGGTTGGCGTTGTTGGCGTGTAGGGTGCACAGGCACAGGTGACCGGTTTCGGCGAACGCGATCGCGTGCTCCATGGTTTCGCGGGTCCGCACCTCACCAATCAGAATGACGTCGGGGGCCTGACGGAGGGTGTTCTTCAGGGCGACCTCGAAGGATTCCGTATCGAGGCCCACCTCCCGCTGTGTGACGATACAGCCGCGGTGCTGATGCACGAATTCGATCGGGTCCTCGATGGAGATGATATGGCCGCGGGAGTGCTCGTTGCGATGACCGACCATCGACGCCAGCGAGGTGGACTTACCCGTACCGGTGGCGCCCACAAAAATAATCAGGCCGCGCTTGGTCATGGAGAGATCCTTGATGATCTCGGGCAGCCCCAGCCCATCAATGGTGGGAATCTTGGTTTCGATGCGACGTAGGACCATGCCCACCAGATTGCGCTGGAAAAACGCAGATACCCGGAAGCGGCCCACGTTGCGCACCGCGATGGCGAAGTTCAGCTCCTTGTGCTCGGCGAACTCGCGGCGCTGCTTCTCGCTCATGGTGCCGACCACCAGCTCGCGGGCTTTTTCCGGTGGCAGTGGCGTGCTGCTCAGGGGCACGACTTTACCGTGGATCTTGGCGGAGGGTGGTACACCGGCGGTAATAAACAGGTCCGATGCCCCTTTCTCTACTACCAGCTGTAAAAGTCGTTCTATATCCATCGTTGTCACCGCAAATTATTCTGTTGTGTGGGCACGACATGTGCCGGCGGCAGGTGCCGCGGGCTGCGTGTTGTCGCAGCCGGTTAGAAGTTCTCGGGCATCTTGGCCTTCTCGCGTGCAACCTCGCGGGCGATGATGCGGCGCTCAACCAGGTCCTGCAGGCACTGGTCCATGGTCTGCATGCCCACGCTGGCGCCGGTCTGGATGGCCGAGTACATCTGCGCAATCTTGTCCTCGCGGATCAGGTTTCGGATCGCAGGGGTACCGCGCATGATCTCGTGGGCCGCCACACGGCCGCCGCCACTTTTCTTCATTAGTGTCTGCGAGATAACTGCCTGCAGGGATTCCGACAGCATCGAACGCACCATGGCCTTTTCTTCCGCGGGGAATACGTCCACCACACGGTCGATGGTCTTGGCGGCTGAAGTGGTGTGCAGGGTGCCGAACACCAGGTGGCCGGTTTCCGCCGCAGTCAGGGCGAGGCGGATAGTCTCCAGGTCCCGCATCTCACCCACCAGAATGATATCCGGGTCTTCACGCAGCGCAGAGCGCAGGGCCTCGGCAAAGCCGTGGGTGTCGCGGTGTACTTCCCGCTGGTTGACCAGGCATTTCTTGGATTCGTGGACGAATTCAATCGGGTCCTCAATGGTGAGGATGTGCTCGTATTTGTTGTCGTTGATGTAGTCCATCATCGCCGCCAGCGTGGTGGACTTGCCCGAACCGGTGGGGCCGGTCACCAATACCAGGCCGCGCGGGGTATCGGAAATCTGGCGGAATACCTGGCCCATGCCCAGGTCATCCATGGTCAGTACCTTGGATGGAATGGTCCGGAACACGGCACCGGCACCGCGGTTGTGGTTGAACGCATTCACACGGAAGCGGGCAACACCGGGCACCTCGAAGGAGAAGTCGGTCTCGAGGAACTCCTCGTAGTCCTTGCGCTGCTTGTCGTTCATGATCTCGTAGATCAGCGCGTGGACTTCTTTGTGCTCCATGGGCGGCAGGTTGATACGGCGCACATCGCCATCCACACGGATCATCGGTGGAAGACCGGCGGAAAGGTGTAAGTCGGAGGCGTTCTGCTTGGCACTGAAAGCGAGGAGTTCTGTAATGTCCATACTGCTACCTTATTGTTCTGTTGGGCCTCGGGTAAACTTTGCGCCCTGATTGTCAGGCCGGCCGAACACGCGGTTGGGCCATCCCCCGGACAGAGGGAGTTAGTATATGCGCAAAGCCGAGATCATCGAAAACCTGAATCGCGTGGGTGAGCGGATTGTCACAAGTTGCACGAAAAGCGCACGCGAACCGGGCTCTGTGACCCTGTTGGCGGTCTCCAAAACCCGGCCGGCAGCAGACCTGCGGGTCGCGTACGAGGCGGGCCAGCGTCACTTTGGCGAAAACTACCTGCAGGAAGCCCAGGAGAAGCAGGCGGCGCTGGCGGATCTCGACATCATCTGGCACTTCATCGGGCCGCTGCAGTCGAACAAATCGCGCACCGTGGCAGAACAGTTTCACTGGATGCATACCCTCGACCGGGCAAAAATCGCCCGGCGCTTGTCTGCGCAGCGCCCGCCCGGGATGGCACCTCTCAATGTGTGTCTCCAGGTCAATGTCGATGGCGAGGACAGCAAATCGGGCGTTGCCCCCGGCGCGGTGCTGGAATTGGCCAGGGCGGTGGCAGCACTGCCGGGTCTGCGTCTGCGTGGATTGATGGCGATCCCGGCGAAGCGTGAGGGGTTTGCCGCGCAGTGCGCACCGTTCGCGCAGCTCGCGGGCCTGCTGGCCTCCCTGCGCGAGTCTTTGCCGGGACAGTCGCTGGATACCCTGTCGATGGGGATGTCCGGCGATCTGGAAGCTGCGATCGCCAGCGGTGCGACCATAGTTCGTGTCGGTACCGATATTTTTGGCCGGCGTGCCTATCCGTCCGAGCCAGCGTGATCGCTGGTGCGGCAAACTTTGATACAAGAAACAGGAAAGCGGATGTCTGTGGAAAACATGGTGTTTATTGGCGGTGCCGGCAATATGGCGGGCGCGGTCGTTGGGGGGCTGATCGCCAGTGGCTATCCGGCCGACAACATTGTGGCGACGGGTCGCGATGAGCAGAAACTGGCTGATTTTGCCCATCAAACCGGGGTGCAGGTCACCTCTGACAATGAAACCGCCGTAGCACAGGCCGACGTACTGGTGCTGTCGGTCAAACCGCAGGGCATGAAGGAACTGTGTGCCGGCATTGCGCCGCAGGTGCGCGCGCGCAAGCCGCTGGTGATTACCCTGGCGGCCGGTATTCCGCTTTCCGCGTACCAGCGCTGGCTGGGCGCCGATGTGCCGATTGTGCGAGCCATGCCCAATACGCCGGCGTTAGTAGGTACCGGCGTCACCGGTCTGTATGCGGGAGCGGGCGTGAGCGATGCACATATCCAGATCGCCACGCGGATGGCAGAGGCGGTGGGCATCGCCCTGTGGGTCGATGAGGAGTCCGGTATCGATCAGGTCATTGCTGTGTCAGGATCGGGGCCTGCCTATTATTTCCAGTTTATGGAATCGATGATCGACGCTGCCGAAAAGGCGGGCATGAAGCGTGCTGACGCCGAGCGGCTCACCTTGCAAACCGCTCTGGGGGCGGCGAAACTTGCGGTGGCAAGCGATGTGGATGTGGCGCAGTTGAAGCGCAATGTCATGTCCCCCAACGGTACCACCGAGCGCGCAGTGTCCCGCTTCCAGCAGGGCGGACTGCCCGAACTGGTCGAGCAGGCGATGGCGGATTGCGCTGCGCGCGCAGCCGAAATGGCGCGTGAGCTCGATCAGTAGACGGTACCGGCAAAGCATAAATCACCCAATAAGGATCATTCATGGGTAATACCTTCAGCAATATCGGCGTCTTCCTGGTCGCTACCATTGGCATCCTGTTCCTGTTCGCGGTGCTGCTGCGCTTCCTGCTGCAGCTGGCGCGCGCCGATTTTTATAATCCGATTTCGCAGGGCGTGGTCAAGGTGACCAACCCGCTATTGTTGCCGCTGCGCAAGGTGGTGCCCGGTCTGTTTGGGCTGGATATGGCTTCGCTGGTGCTGGCACTGCTGGTGGGGACGGCGATGATCCTCGTGTGTGGCCTGATGATTGGCGCCGGCCTGGTGAATCCACTGAGTGCCCTGTTGTGGTCGCTGATCGGCTGCATGAAGACATTGGTGGCGATGCTGTTCGTGGGCATGCTGATTTCGATTGTCTTCAGCTGGATCGCACCGCAGAGCCATCATCCGGCGCTGGTGCTGCTGCATCAGTTGTTGGAGCCAGTGTGCGGCCCGGTGCGCAAGCTGATTCCGTCTCTGGGAGTGATCGATATCAGCCCGATCTTCGTGTTTATCCTGCTGGGAGTGATCGACCGCTTGCTGCAAGGGTTTGCGCTGGCCGCAAATATGCCGCCATTTGCCCAGAGCCTCTTCTGGCATATCCCGTTCTAAGCAATCCACTGACCGCACAATCGTGGTGCGCCGCCTCCCGCGGCGTACCGCCGCCGACCGGCTTTGTCATTACTTGTGCTTTGCCTCGGGCCCATCACCTGTAGTGCCCTGCAAACTGCCGATTTTTGGGTGTTATCCATGCAGTTTTGTTGAAAATTGCGCATTGGAGCGCTTTCCTGCGGGCGTGTTTTGGTTGAAAATGTTGGGTTCCCCACAAGACCAATGATAAGAACACTGCTACATGGAAGACGCTATTTTGCGACAGCATATTGCTAACTATGACCGCTGGAAAAAGGGCCTCGATGGCCAGTTTGCCGCGTTCAGTACCTGGCTGCAGGAGCATTTCCCCAATTCTGCGGGTGCTCGCCAGGTAGTCGCCCAGGCCCGAAGCCTGTTACAGGAAGATCAGTTCACATTGGCGCTGGTGGGGGAGTTTTCTCGGGGCAAGACCGAGCTGATTAATGCCTTGTTGTCCCATACCTACGGCAAGCGCCTGCTGCCATCCCGCCCCGGACGCACCACCATGTGCCCGACCGAGATTTACAGCGATGGCCGGACGCAGGCCAGTTTGCGACTGCTGCCTATCGAGACGCTCGGCACCAACACCACGCTGGAAAGCTTTCGCAAGATCCCGCAGAAGTGGGTCACTCACGAATTTGACGCCGATGATGCCAATGCTACCCGTGAGGCGTTGATGCGGGTGGCGGAGACCAAGTCGGTGACGCCGGAAGAGGCGGCCCGTTTTGGTTTTGATCGTCGCCACCTGGACAGCAAGGGCAGTCTGGTGGAAATCCCCGCATGGCGCTATGCGCTGATTGCGTTGCCGCATCCACTGCTTGCCCAGGGCTTGCGCATCCTCGATACGCCTGGACTCAACGCGCTCGGCAACGAGCCCGAGCTGACACTCAGCACCCTGCCCAGTGCACAAGCGGTGGCGTTCCTGCTGTCTGCCGATGCCGGTGTGACCGGGACCGACCTGAACATGTGGGAGACCCATCTGGTGCCGCTGCGCGAGCATCGCGGTACTGCGGTGATGGCGTTGCTCAACAAGATCGACAGTCTCTGGGGTGATCCTGATGAGGATTCTGAGGAGCTGCTGCGGGGCATGCGTGCGCAGGTGGCCAAATTACTCGAGCTGCCGATGGAAAGTGTTGTCGGTGTCTCTGCCAAACAGGCTTTGTTGGCGCGTCAGCAGCAGGACGAAGCGCTACTGGCCGATAGCCACTTTGCCGACTTCGAAGAAATGCTGGTGCAGCGCCTGATGGAGCACCGCCAGAAAATCAGCGAGCATCGTGCGGTGCATCAGGCCCTGACTCTGATGGCCGATACCCGCGACATGCTCAAGCGTCGCCTCAACAGTGGCCGCGCAGCGCTAGAGCACCTGCAGCAGAGTGGGGGCACTGATGCCGGACAGCTGCAGGAGCTGGAACAGCTGCAGCAGACGGCCACAGCGCAGCATCGCGTCCTGCATCAGGAATTGCTGATGCTCAAGTCCAGCCAGAAGGTTCTGGGCCGACAGCGCATGGCCTTGATGAATCCAGTGTCCAGCCAGCAGCTGCAGCGCCTGATCGATGACACCCGTCAGGCGCTGAATGAGCGCTGGACACCACTCGGTCTCGCCCGCGCAATCGATGACTTCATGCTGGGTGTGGACCAGCAGATGGGCGCCCTCGAAGGCGAAGTGGAGCAATCGAATCGGGTACTCGATGCCATTTTCGAGCGTTCATCGCTGGATATTGCCGAGGCGCAGGAGCAGCATTTCGATATCGGTGGTTTCCGCCTGGCGCTGCGGGGCCTGCATCGTCAGGCGGCGCAGTTACGTCGCTCGCCACAATTGCTGTTGGCTCGCCGCGACCGTCTCACCGAGCGTTTCCTCGATACGCTCGCCAGTGAGGTGGGCCGTATGTACAGCCAGTTGATTTCTGCTGCCGACGGATGGCTGGATCAGGCACTGGAGCCGCTCAAGCAGCATGCCCAGTACCAGAAGCATCTGCTCAACCGGCACATGATCAAGCTGACTGAGCTGAAGCAGAAGACCCAGGTGCAGCGCACTGATCTGCGCGTGCTCGAAGAGGAAATTCTACGCAATGGTCGCGCTCTGGAGTCCCTCGAAGAGCTGCTGTTGAGTGGTGGGGCCGCGCCGCATCCCGTGGCGCCGGCTCCGGTCGCCGATAATGTCACCCCGCTCAAGGCAAGCGCAGCGGGTTAACGACGCCAGCCCGGCGGCCATTGGCTGCCGGGTGCACCATTTGTATTCCACCAAGCCGGTCCGTACACTTGGCCGCTGCCTGAAGGCAGGGCGCCGCCTGCGGCGCGCCGCGAAGGAAAACGCAAACCGAACGGAAAATTTTTAGTGCCAAGTGCCACCGAGCGACCTGCCACGGACCCTGGCTCCGTCGGCATCGTCAAGCCGCAAAGTCATACCTTTACCGAGCCGCTGGAACTCGCCTGTGGCCGCACCCTCGAAGAGTACACCCTGGTCTATGAGACCTATGGTGAACTGAACGCCGATCACAGCAACGCGGTGCTGATTTGCCACGCGCTGTCTGGTCATCATCATGCCGCTGGCCGGCATAGCGAGGACGACAAGCGACCGGGCTGGTGGGACAACTACATCGGCCCCGGCAAACCCATCGATACCGATCGATTTTTTGTGGTTGCCCTCAATAATCTGGGCGGCTGCCACGGTTCGACCGGACCCGCTTCCACCAACCCGCAAACCGGTAAGCCCTGGGGGCCCGACTTCCCCATGCTGCGTGCACGCGACTGGGTGAACAGTCAGGCGCGCCTCGCCGACCTTTTGGGAATTCAGCAGTGGGCTGCAGTGATCGGCGGCAGTCTCGGTGGCATGCAGGCGATGCGCTGGGCCCTGGAATATCCCGACCGGCTGCGTCATTGCGTGGTGATTGCCTCCGCGATGAAGCTCTCCGCACAGAATATTGCGTTCAATGAGACGGCGCGCCAGGCGATTACCTCCGATCCGGATTTCCGCCATGGCCGCTATCTGGAAGAGGGTACCCTGCCCCGGCGCGGACTCGCGGTGGCGCGTATGATCGGCCACATTACCTACCTGTCGGATGATGGCCTGGGGAAAAAATTCGGCCGCGAGTTGCGCTCGGGTACTTTCGACATCGGCGTTGAGGAGCAGGTGGAATTTCAGGTGCAGAGCTACCTGCGTTACCAGGGTGACTCCTTCTCCGGCAGTTTCGATCCCAATACGTATATCCTGATGACCCGTGCGCTCGATTACTTTGATCTGGCCCGAGAGTATGGCGACGACCCGGTGGCGGCCTTTCGCCACGCGCAGTGCCAATTCCTGCTGGTCTCATTTACCTCAGACTGGCGCTTTGCGCCGGAGCGTTCGCGCGAAATTGCCGATGCACTGATGCATGCCAACAAAGCCGTCAGTTATGCCGAGGTGGAGTCGCCAATGGGCCACGACGCCTTCCTTTTGCCCAATGATCGCTATCAGCGTGTCTTCCGCAGCTATATGTTGCGGGTCGCCAGTGAGTGCAAAAAGTCGGAGGGCGACGATGCGTATTGATCTCAATATTATCCAGCCGTGGATTGCCCAGCAGAGCCGCGTGCTCGACCTGGGTTGCGGCGATGGCGCGCTGCTCGAGCGGCTCGCCAGCCACAAGCAGGTGACCGGTTACGGCCTGGAAATTGACCCGCACGAGATTGAGCGCTGCATTCAGCGCGGGGTCAATGTGATCGAGCAAAACCTGGACGATGGGCTGGGGAATTTCGCCGATGACAGCTTTGATACCGTTGTCATGACCCAGGCGCTGCAGACGCTGCGCCAGCCACATCGGGTGGTCAGGGAAATGCTGCGGGTCGGGCGCGAATGTATTATTACGTTCCCCAATTTCGGTCAGTGGCGGGCCCGCTGGCACCTTACGTTTTCCGGGCGGATGCCGGTATCCGATTTATTACCTTACGAGTGGTACAACACGCCCAATATTCACTTTTGTACCTTCAGGGATTTCGACATGCTGTGTAAGGAGAACGGCTGGACTGTTCTGCACCGGCAGGTAGTGTCAGAATCCACCGGCAGCAAACTGTTGCAGGACTTTTCTCCCAATCTGTTTGGTGAGACAGCAATTTACCACCTGACTCGCTAAACTGGCTAAACTGAAAAGAGCACGAATAAATGTGCGCCAAATTGCCGTGGGCCCGGACCGGGCGGCAGGGCTGCACACGACAAAATCATCGTCGCCACCGAGGAGGTGCACCGTGAAACGCATCCTGACTGCCTTCGTCGCCGCAGCCACACTGCTGTGGGCGGCCGCCAGTGCTACCGCGCAGGAAGCCAAAGTCATCAAGAGTCACAAAGATTTTGGTGATTACCGCGTAATGTATTCCGTATTTGATAGTGAATTTATCAATCCGGATATCGCCAAAACCTATCAGCTGGTGCGTGCCAATGATCGTGCCTTCGTGAATATTGCGGTGGTGAAAAAGGATGGTGGGCAGCACGGGCTCAGCGCGGAGCTGGCCGGTACCGCGACCAACCTGATCCAGCAGTCCCGCTCCCTGGATTTCCAGGAAATTCGTGAGGGCGATGCCGTCTATTACCTGGCGCCGCTGCGTTTTGAAGACGAGGAAACGCTGACGTTCAATATCGACGTGGTGCTTCCCGATGGCCGCTCCGAGCGGCTCACGTTCCGCCGCAAGTTGGATCGATAGCGGCGCGACCGTCGCGCGATGATCAGCGAAAGCGAGCGCCTGCGCTCGCTTTTTTCGTGCGCATCTGTCCCTCCCCGTCACACAGCATTGAAAGAACCCGACCTCTGATGATCGATAAAATTGTCCTGGCCAGTGGCAACGCCGGCAAACTGCGTGAGTTTTCCCAAATCTTTGCCGATTGGGGGATCCAGGTAGTGCCCCAATCTGAATTTAATGTCAGCGATGCTGACGAGACCGGGCTGAGTTTTATTGAGAACGCCCTGCTCAAGGCGCGCCACGCGAGCCGCATCAGTGGACTGCCAGCGCTGGCGGATGACTCGGGCCTGGCGGTCGATGCGCTGGATGGTGCGCCGGGTATTTATTCCGCGCGCTATTCGGGTCCGGGTGCCTCCGACGCCGACAACAACGCAAAGCTATTGCGTGCGCTCGAGGGTGTTGCGGAGACGCAGCGTGGGGCGAGCTTTTACTGCGCGCTAGCGTTTGTGCGCAGTGCCGATGACCCGATTCCGCTGGTGTGCACTGCCCAGTGGCGCGGGCGCATTCTGGCTGAGCCTGCCGGCGAGCAGGGTTTTGGCTACGATCCGCTGTTTTTTGTCGAATCGGAAGGCATGACCTCGGCGCAGTTGCCGCGCGAACGCAAGAACCAGCTGAGCCATCGTGCCCTGGCCGTGGTCGAATTTTCCAGGCTCTGGCAGGCCCAGATCGGTACGGGGGCCGCACTTGGCTGATTCCCTTGCCTTGCAGTTGCCGCCGCTGAGCCTGTATGTGCACATCCCCTGGTGTGTGCGCAAATGCCCCTACTGTGATTTCAACTCCCATGCGGCCGGCGAGTCTCTGCCGGAAGCGGACTACGTGGCTCAGTTGGCTCGGGATCTGGGTAGTCAGTCGGCCTGGGCCCAGGGGCGTCGACTGGGGTCGATCTTTTTCGGTGGCGGTACGCCGAGTCTGTTTTCCGCCAGTGCGATTGGCGAAATTCTCTCGGCGGCCGAGCGCATTGTCGGCTTCGAGCCGGATATCGAAATCACCCTGGAGGCCAATCCGGGCACGTTCGAACAGCAGAAATTTTCCGGGTTTCGCGCTGCCGGGGTCAATCGGCTGTCTATCGGCATCCAGAGCTTCGACGCCCGCCAGTTGGATAATCTGGGGCGTATCCACTCCGGTGATGAGGCCTCCGCGGCGGTGGGGATGGCCCGCCGCGCGGGCTTCGACAATATCAATCTCGACCTGATGCACGGGTTGCCCGAACAGAGTGAAGAGGAGGCCCTGGCGGACCTGCGCCGGGCGGTGGCCCTGGAGCCAGAGCACCTCTCCTGGTACCAGCTGACAATTGAGCCGAATACCGCCTTTTACAGCGCACCGCCGGTGGTCCCCGGGCCCGCCCATATTGTGTCCATGCAGGGTAGTGGCCGTGAATACCTGGCCATGCAGGGGTTTGCCCGCTATGAGGTGTCGGCGTACAGCCAGTCTGGACGGCAGTCGCGGCATAACATCAATTACTGGACCTTCGGTGACTATCTCGGCGTCGGTGCCGGGGCCCACGGTAAGATTACCCTGCCGGAGATAGGGCAGGTGTTGCGCAGCCGGCGCACCCGAGCGCCGCGTCACTACCTGGATATCCCGCAGGCAGCGTCGGGTGAGCTGGCCCTGCCGATCACGGAAGAGGTCGCGATCGAGGAGCTGCCGCTGGAGTTTCTGATGAATGCCCTGCGCCTGACTGACGGCGTTCTGGTCGCGGACTTTACCGAACGCACCGGTCTGCCCCTGGCGCGGCTGGCCCGACAATGGTCTTCACTGGAGCGCCTGCAGCTGGTGCAACCACTGGGGCCGCGGATCGCGGCCAGCACCTTTGGCTTTGATTACCTCGACGAAATCCTCCAGCGATTTCTCGAGCAGCCCTAGGTCGCCGCGGCGGTCTGGGGCTTGAAATGGCGGCCGGTGACCCCCAGATAGGGGGGAATCGCCGGCCCGGAAGGGTTCCGGGCATCCGGTTTGCGCTTGCGACCGGGCTCCGGCTGTCCTTATCATGTGCGGGCACCTGCATGGGTGCCGCGCCGACTAACCACAACGACAGGAAAAGAATATGAGCGCTGCAATCGTCAATGTGACCGACGCCGAGTTTGAGCAGGAAGTACTCCAGGCTGAAGGCCCCGTGCTGGTGGACTTCTGGGCCCAGTGGTGCGGTCCGTGCAAGATGATCGCGCCGGTACTGGAAGATCTGGCTGGTCACTACGGCGACAAGCTGAAGATCGTTAAGGTCGACGTGGATGCCAACAAGGAATCCCCGGCCAAATACAACGTGCGTGGTATCCCCACTCTGCTGCTGTTCAAAGGCGGCAATGTGGAAGGCACGAAGGTTGGTGCGCTGTCCCGCGCCCAGCTGGCCGAGTTTATCGACAGCCAGCTGTAATCCGGTGTACCTGCGGGGGGAATAAATTCCCCCTTGCAGGATGGTGAAGTGCCGTTATACTGGCAACAGAATCTTTTAAACCGCTCTATTAAGAGCAAGTAATAAACCCCCGGATTGACCTAAATCAAGTCGCCCCGCCTGGTTCCAGGCAACTCCCGGCGCGCTAACTCATTTCGTCGAACTTTTCCGTGACATCCTTACAGTAAGTAGTTTGTTGCAGGCAGTATCAGAGTTCCGGATTATTCGCGCACCCGGTTATACACGGGCATGACTCGGTTAAAAGCGAGCTTTTCGATTTTTAAGTCCCTCCCAATACTCCCGGCGCGTCCGCGCAAGCTGGAAAAAGCAACCTCAATAAAGCAATTGGTATGAATCTATCCGAATTAAAAACAAAACCTATTGAAGAATTGATTGAAATCGCCAAGGGCATGGGCCTCGAGAATGTCGCCCGCTCGCGCAAGCAGGATATTATTTTCAATATCCTCAAGCGCCACGCGAAAAGCGGTGAGGACATCTACGGTGATGGTGTTCTCGAAATCCTTCAGGATGGTTTTGGTTTTTTGCGCTCCGCCGATTCTTCCTACCTGGCGGGCCCGGATGACATCTACGTTTCCCCCAGCCAGATTCGCCGTTTCAACCTGCGTACCGGTGATTCCATTTCCGGCAAGATCCGCCCGCCCAAAGAGGGCGAGCGCTATTTTGCGCTGCTCAAGGTCAGCGAAATCAACTTTGATAAGCCGGAAAACGCGCGCAACAAGATTTTGTTCGAAAACCTTACGCCGCTGTTTCCCAATGATCGCCTTACCCTGGAGTGCGGCAACGGTTCTTCCGAGGACCTGATTGGCCGGATCATCGACCTGGTGGCGCCGATCGGCAAAGGGCAGCGTGGCCTTATCGTTGCCCCGCCCAAGGCGGGTAAAACCATCATGTTGCAGAACATGGCGCAAGCCATTACCCGCAACAACCCCGAGTGCCATCTGATTGTTCTGTTGATCGATGAGCGTCCGGAAGAAGTGACCGAGATGCAGCGTTCCGTTCGCGGTGAAGTGGTCGCGTCTACCTTCGACGAGCCGCCAGCGCGCCACGTGCAGGTCGCCGAGATGGTGATCGAGAAAGCCAAGCGTCTCGTAGAACACAAAAAAGACGTGGTCATCCTGCTGGACTCCATCACGCGTCTGGCGCGAGCCTACAACACCACGGTGCCGAGCTCTGGTAAGGTACTGACCGGTGGTGTCGATGCCCATGCACTGGAACGCCCGAAGCGTTTCTTCGGTGCTGCGCGTAATATCGAAGAGGGCGGTAGCCTGTCGATTATCGCCACAGCCCTGGTTGATACCGGTTCAAAGATGGACGAAGTGATCTTTGAGGAATTCAAGGGCACCGGTAACATGGAGCTGCAACTGGATCGCAAGATCGCCGAGAAGCGCGTTTACCCGGCCATCAATGTACGCCGTTCCGGTACCCGTCGCGAAGAGCTGCTGATGCCTGAGGGCGAGCTCCAGCGCGTCTGGATCCTGCGCAAGTTGCTGCACGATATGGAAGACTTGGCCGCAACCGAGTTCCTGATTGACAAGTTGAAGGACTTCAAGACCAATGATGAGTTCTTCCTGTCCATGAAACGAAAATAATTTTGATTTATCCTCGGGCGCTGTATCAGGCGCCCGAGTCATATTCGGGTTGAATCTGACGATGATTTCGACCGGATATAGTTGAAAAGGCGATATCGCCGGCATATAAAGTTCCACAGCGTGGCGCTGATATGTGATACGCCCGACCCGGATTGGCCCAAGCCCGCAGGTGACTGCTGGTAACAGGGGTTAGTCTCAGCTGGAGAGCCTCGTGGTGCTGGGCCTCCAACTGTGAATTGAACGACAGCCCACAACGTTAGTGAGAACTTTTTGTGAATATTTATATTGGAAACCTGGCCTACGCGGTAACTTCCGACGACCTGCAGGATGCATTTGGTGCGTTCGGAGAGATCTCTCGGGCTACTGTCATTACCGACCGTGAGACTGGCCGCTCTAAAGGCTTCGGTTTCGTCGAGATGCCTAACGACGATGAAGCACGTAAGGCGATCGAAGAAATGAACGACCAACCGCTGTCTGGCCGCAACATTCGTGTGAATGAAGCCAAGCCGCGCGAAGATCGTCCGCGTCGTCCGCGTTACTAAGACGGTCGCTCGCTGAGCGTTCGATCTTCAACGGCCCGTAGCCTTGGTTGCGGGCCGTTTCTCCATCCCGCCCCTTGTCAACGCTTATCCGGCTGACGGATACGTAGCGTTCCCCATTTTGTCGTTCCTGCTTTACACTGCGCGTTGCACCAAAATCCCCCTGCAACTGCTGAGCTGGAATGAAATACAAAGACCTGCGCGACTTTATCAAGCTGCTGGAAAAGCGCGGCGAGCTAAAGCGCATCAAGCACCCCGTAGACCCTAATCTCGAAATGACAGAAATCGCCGACCGTGTGCTCCGCGCTGGTGGCCCGGCCCTGCTGTTCGAAAATCCAGTGGGTTTCGATACCCCGGTACTGGCCAATCTGTTCGGCACTGCTGAACGCGTGGCGCTGGGCATGGGGCGCGAGCATGTCAGCGAGTTGCGCGAAGTGGGCGAGCTGCTCGCCTTCCTCAAGGAGCCGCAGCCCCCGGAAAACCTCCGTGACGCGTGGGAAAAGCTGCCGGTATTCAAGCAGGTGCTGAACATGGCCCCCAAGGTGGTCAAGGGCGCTCCCTGCCAGGAAATTGAGCTCAGCGGGGATGAGGTCGACCTCACCCAATTACCGATCCAGACCTGCTGGCCCGGCGATGCCGCGCCATTGGTGACCTGGCCGCTGGTGATTACCCGTGGTCCGGAGAAGAAGCGCCAGAACCTGGGCATCTATCGTATGCAGTTGCTCGGCCCGAATCGGCTCATCATGCGCTGGCTGTCCCACCGTGGCGGCGCGCTGGATTTCCGCGAATGGTGCAAGCGTAATCCGGGTAAGCCCTACCCGGTGGCTGTCGCCCTGGGGGCGGATCCGGCCACCATTCTTGGTGCGGTCACGCCGGTACCCGATACGCTGTCAGAATACGGCTTTGCTGGGCTGCTGCGCGGTGACAAGACCGAGGTGGCGGAAGCCAAGCTCAGTGACCTGCAGGTGCCGGCCAGTGCGGAATATGTACTGGAGGGCTTTATCTATCCTGATGATATGGCCGATGAAGGTCCCTACGGCGACCATACCGGCTACTACAACGAAGTAGATCGTTTCCCGGTATTCACCGTGGAGAAAATCACCCACCGCAAAGACCCGATCTACCACAGCACCTATACCGGCCGTCCACCGGACGAGCCCGCCATTCTCGGTGAGGCCCTCAACGAAGTCTTCGTGCCCATCCTGAAAAAGCAGTTCCCGGAGATTGCCGATTTCTACCTGCCGCCCGAGGGCTGCTCCTACCGCCTGGCGGTGGTGACCATGAAGAAACAGTATCCCGGCCACGCCAAGCGCGTGATGATGGGCGTCTGGTCTTTCCTGCGGCAGTTCATGTACACCAAGTTCGTCATTGTTACCGATGACGACGTGAATGCGCGGGACTGGAAAGACGTGATCTGGGCCATGACCACCCGGATGGACCCGGCCCGCGATACCACCATGGTGGAAAACACGCCTATCGATTACCTCGATTTCGCCTCGCCGGTCTCAGGTCTCGGCTCCAAGATCGGCTTTGATGCCACCAACAAGTGGGAAGGCGAGACTGACCGCGAGTGGGGTGAGCCCATCGAGCGCGATGCCGACGTGGTGAAAAAGGTCGATGAGATGTGGGGCAAGCTCGGGTTGTAATGCTGCTGCCAGAATTTCGTGTCAGTCGGGGAAGGTCGACGTACGAGCGAGAGGAGTCGGGCGTCGAATTGGTCAAAAAGTGTGCTGTCGGGTCGATTTCGGGTGAATGACGTGGCCGACATTTCGTCTTGAACGTCAGAATCCGGTTCGACTGATAGCAAGAGATAGAACTGTGTATCTTAAACAATTAAGAAAACGTCGAAAGTGGACACAAGAGCAGCTCGCCGCGCTCAGCGGGCTGAATGTTCGTACCATTCAGCGAATCGAGAGCGGCAAGAAACCTGGTCTTGAGTCCCTGAAATCCCTTGCTTCAGTGTTTGAGGTTGAAATATCAACATTGGAACAGGAGATAGGTGTGATAGACAAAACAACAAAAGAATGGAAGCAATTGCCGCTGTTATTCCGTATGAACTTTATCGGCTCCGAGTTTGGTTGGCTCGGACTGTCCAAGCGGGAAGATTGGGTAAAAGGAGAAAAGCAGGTCGTGCTCCTTTCCCTGATATTTGCATTGGGCCTGTTCGCGGCAATGGTCGTCCAGGGTGAATACAAGCTCGAAGCGTTCATCGGACCATTGTGGATGATGGTCATCGCTTATGGTATTGCTAATATCATTCGGGCGGGGGACCGCTACGAAATCTGGTAGCACATCACTACCGTGACAGGGGCTTTCGAAGCTAAACACCGGTTTTGTGTCATCTGCGGTGAACGCTTTTTATACAGGCCGGTGCACTGCGTCGATCGTCCCTGAACAGGTAGCCAACGGTCGCCATGGCGACCACAAAAAAACATAAGGGTCGCAATTGAGGTCTTAACAGGCGGCTGCCTGCTTAATGTCCGAGCATTTAACGGGGAAGTCGTGGACTATTCGAAATATAGCATTCAGGAGCTGAATGAGAGTTTAAGAAGTATCGATAAAGATGCCTATCCGGAAAACTACCAGGCGCTACTCGCCGAACTCGAAATAAGGCGTCCCGAAATCGAATCGCTGAGAAAAGAAGAACAGGAAGCGTTTTCTATTTCGATTGATCAGCGACTAAATCTATTGAGCTGGCTGCAGATGGCAACATGTGCAGCGTTCCTTATCGTCGCTCTTCTATTTGTTTTTCGCGGTAGCGACTCGATTGGAGTAGCCATTTATCTGGCAATTGCCCTATTCAATGGCGTTGCCGGTTATATGCTCATGAAGCGAAAGTCTTTAGGCTTCGAAATATCCTATATCAATCAGGTTCTGCAGCTGGTTACATTGAATACGGGGGCCATGTTCTATTCCTATACTGGCCTCGGCAGTCTGCTGGTTGGCGTACAGGGTCAAATATTTTTTAATTTATCAGTGATCAATCCCGATTTTCGGCTGTATTTTGGCGAGGATCTCGGAGGCTTCGGGGTGGGAATCGATTTGATCGCGCTATTCTTCATCTGGGTGCTGAATTCTTGCCGCGATAGAGAAGAGCAGGCATCTAGCTGAATAAAGTTTACAGTCACTCCGCTCGGTCAAGGAAAAGCGACGAGCGTTGGCAACGTAGCAATGATCCGCAGCTGCGCAATACCGTGGGTCGCACCGTAACGCGATAAGACCAGGTCGCCTGATCAACAAGAAGCGTGTGGGGCACTTTGCGTGGTGGGTCTAGATACAGGGAGAAATTACAGTGGATAGTAAAGAAAAATTGGCGGGCTGGGGGCTGGCGATCCATGCTGCTATATCCCTCGCCGCTGTTTCCATCGCATTTGTGGTGTTCTACCTTTTCTTTCACAGCGGCCTTCCAGATTTCATGGTCTGGGTGTTTGTTGGCTTTATGGGGGCGCTAATACTCATTAACAGTATTGGTCTCGCTGCGGGTATCGGCCTCATACAGGATAGCAGTGGGCCGCATTCTCTCGCCATTCCCTATTCGGTGTATTGTTTGATCAACTTTCCGTTCGGCACTATGGTCGGGTTCTTCTATCTCTGGGTCTACTTCGAAGGCCGAAATTAAGAGGCGTCAAATCGCATCACAGCAATACAGTCAAGGGTGCCCGTCGAGACCCGTAGCGAGGGCGTGTACACATGAAAAAACTACTGGCTTTAGTGTTGTATTGGGTTTCACTGAGTGGCATTGCCGGCGAATTTGAGTCCGATCTGGTTGACGCGGCTATAGACAGGACCCAGAGTGAGGTTACCTATGACGGAGCCTACTTTTCGATTGAGTATCCCGGTGGTGATGTCCCGGCGCATATTGGCGTCTGTACCGATGTGGTCATCCGCTCCTATCGGGCGATTGGCGCTGACCTTCAGGTGCTGGTCCATGAGGATATGCGGGATAACTTCGCGCTCTACCCGTCGAAGAGAATCTGGGGGCTGACGTCCACCGACCGGAATATCGATCATCGTCGCGTGCCCAACCTACAGGAATTTTTTTCGCGACACGGGAAAGTCCTGCCGATCTCCCGTCGACAGCAAGATTACCGCCCCGGTGATATCGTGACCTGGAGATTACCCGGGAATCTGCCACATATCGGCATCGTAACTGACAAAATTTCGCCTGCCAGCGGTAATCCGATGATTGTCCACAATATCGGCGCAGGGCCGGTGCTGGAAGATATGTTGTTCGCCTATGACATTACCGGGCACTATCGATATGTGCCCCCACACTATAGGGACTGAGATCGCCTGCAGTGCCGATTCCGCACAGGCGAGTACATTGATAGGGATGACGATACCGTGAAATTGTGTGCTTTTGCGTTTGCTGCGTTCTTGCTCACTGGGTGTGCCACGCACAAATATGCTGTTGAGCTTCCCGTCATATTGCCTGTCGAGGGCGAGAACATTGTGCATATGGATAGGCAGGAGTTTGGGGGGGAAGTGGATTTGCCGTCTGCCAAAGTCTCATTCGAATTTGCAGGTCGTCGAGAAGCACCTCCGATGATATTTGCCTGTGGCGGGGTTGTTGGCGTTGACTCAGATCCCGGTCTCGCCGTACTGGAAAATGCCGACCTGGTTCTGGCGCTGACAGGCATGCGCGATCTATGGATTCCGATCAATGGCAAACCGACCCGGCTCTACTTGTTCGACATCAAGGTGCCGTCAGCAGCAAAGTCATTCGAACGCTGACTCACTAAAGTGAATGTCTAGGGAAGCGCGCTATCGAAGCTGCCATTTCTCTTAGGGGAACGGGGACATGTTTGGACTGTTCAAGTCAAAGCCGTTGATTTCCGATGAAGATCGGCAATTTCAGGTTGATACGTTTAAGTGGCTGTTGACCCATTTCGGTGGTGATGACTTCTATCAGGAAACGATCCTGGTGCTGCCAACCAAAGCGCACTTCCCCGATAGTGTAACCTCCGAGCAAGAGGCGGTTGAATCCACGTTTGCGCGCGTCAAAGACTATGCGGGGATGTCAGAATGGAACTGTCTTCTGGAACGCCAGGAGGTGGGGCCGGACCCTCGTGTGGCAGAGTTCCTGACGATTCAAAATGTCCCTGCAGAACCTCTTGGCACATTCTCCATGAATGACAGTAACGATGTCATCATCTCCTATCATCCAGATATCGTGCGTAATCCGACCAACCTGGTGGCAACCTTTGCGCATGAGTTGGCCCATTACCTGACGGGTGGCTGCGAGGATCCACCCCCGGGTGGATGGGAGAATTGGGAGTTTGCCACGGATATCGCCGCAGTATTTATGGGGTTTGGCATTTTTATGGCCAATAGTGCGTTCTCTTTTCGGCAGTATCAGAGTGCGGGCGCCATCGGTTGGCAGACACAGCGCAATGGCTATTTGTCAGAAGCAGAGTACGCCTATGCTCTGGCAGTTTTTTGCGCGCTAAAAGGGTTGGATCCGAAATCGCCGCTGCCTTATCTTGATAGAAATATCAGGAAACTTGTATCACGGGCGAACAATGAGATTCGCGCGATGGATGTCATACAGGAGATCTTGTCTGCAGATTTGCCGGCAGCAGCTGTGCGTTCTACTGCCACACGCCGATAATAAAAGGATCAGCCGGCTCCCTGGTGGCAAGCCGCGATAAGCTCGTTCACGGTGTACAACTGATCACTTTGTACAATTTGGTGATCGACGTCTAGGGCCGGTATACCAACCGTGCTGTTGGTCGGTCAGTAAGGTATGACGCTGTCCGGGCGCCGTCAATCATGCGGCGCCCTCCTAAAAGACCATGTGGTTATAGCAGGTCCACCCCGCACTCCAGGCTTTCGAACCAGTCCAGAAATTCTGCCACCTTGTCCTTGCCAATAAATGGCTTTCCGTGTTGCGGCAGAATCATGTCCACATCCAGTACGCGGATACGGTTGACCCACTCACGGCAGGCCCGGTTGCCAGCCATGTAGCGTCGATGGAACTTTTCCATGCGGGGAATATGCGCGGCCATATCCTCCACTGGCAGGTGATCCTGTCCCGGGGTGATTGCCGCCCCCACGTCGCCGGAAAACAGTGCTTTGCTGATCGGGTCGTAAAAGTGGAAGTTGCCCACTGAGTGGAGAAAGTGCGCCGGTATGGCTTCGAAGCTGGTATTGCCCAGGGCAATTCGCCCACCCTCATCAGGCAGCTCAATCATACGATGGTTCAGCGACGCGTTCATCTGGCCCGCGACGAAGCCGGAAACCAGATGCGGTAAAAACCGTGCCCACAATTTGGAGGTCACAACCCTGCAGTCGGTATGCATCAGCCAGCGTGGCAGGGACGCAATGATATCCGGGTCCTGGTGCGACGCGCAGACGTAGCGCAGGGATTTCAAGTCGATGAGCTTGGAGAGCTCGAAGGACAGCGCACTGTACGTAAGGTCACCGCCGGGATCAAACAGGGCTGCTTCTCCGTGATCGATAATGACGACCTGATTACTCGGTATCGCTTCTCCCTCCACCAGTCCAGTCACGAACAGGCAAATATGATCGTTGTTATCGTATAGTTTTATGATCTGTTGGCTCATCGCACTGCGCCCTTGAAATCCTTGAGTGGGAAGCGTCATTCTTCCGTGGAAAAGGCGCGATCATACGGGGCGGCGGCAGAGGAAGATTGATCCAGATCAAGCGGGCAGCGCGAATGGGTTTCGGGTTGTGTGGGCGCGCCAACAAGCGGGAGCGCCCCGTATAAACTCAGTTCAAGTCAATGCCCGCAGAGCGTAGTGCGTGCTGAAGTGGCTCCAGATGGCTGGCGAAGTGATGCCAGCGGCCTACAGAGCGGCTGTGCATAGGCTGGCGAACCTGGGAGGCGCTCGCGGTAGCGGCAGCGGCTGTACCGCGATGAAACTCGAGGCAGGCTGCTTCGAATGGTAGGTCGAGTTTGTCGAGGAGTGCCCGGGTCTGCTGCTCCTGCTGTTGCACCAGCGTGTCGTAATGCACTTCGATCAGGCGCTCACCCAGTAGCGCCCGCCAGTGTTCCATCAGGCGATGGTAACCGATGTAGTAGGTCGCGAGTTCGTCGAGATCGTAGGAGAAGGGGTGTGCATCGGCGAACAGTTGCTTGAACATGGCGAAGCAGCTGTCCATCGGATCGCGGTAGACATGCACCAGGCTCGCGTCGGGAAATGCTTTGGCCAGCAGGGGCAGGTAGACAAAGTTGTTGGGCAGTTTGTCGGTAAAGCGAGGGTGCGGGTCGCGCAGGTAGGCGATCTCCTGGCGATAGCTGTCGGCGAGTACCTGGGGCGATACGGACGCTGCCTGTGCGGCAATATCCGCACGGAACAGTCCGGTGGCGCGTACGCCGGTTTGACGCTTGACCGCCAGTGGCCATTGCGCGAGTTCACCGAGGGACTGCACCTGTGAATGGCTGCCAATAATGCGTTCCACCAGGGTGCTGCCTGAACGCGGCATCCCGAGGATAAAGATTGGGGCATCTGCTTGGCTGGCGTCTGCCGCCGGAATGCGGTCGAACCACTGTTGATCGAAGTGTGTCGTGAGCGAGTCGAACAGCGCTTTGTCGTCGCTAGCGGCGTACGGGATACGCTGGCGTTGTAACGCGGCGCCTTTGCGGTAGTGGTGCCAGGCGTTATCCCACTGTTGCAGGTCTTCATATTCTTTGCCCAGCGCATAGTGCAGGTAGATACGATCACTGTCTCTGGTAGCGCTATCTAACAGCTGGGTTTTCATCGCGCCGCAGTGTTGCTCATCACTGGCTTTCCTGGCTTTGGAAAGCTGCCAGTGGCTGCGGCTATGGGCGGGGTTCAATTCGAGGGCCCGCTCCAGATTGTCGGCCGCACGTTCCTCTTCGCCCACGAACAGTTGGATGGCGGCGGCGTTGGACAGGATGTTGATGTCGGTGGGCGCCAGTTTGGCGGCCCGGCGCACCAATGGCTCCGCCTTTTCCTGCTTGCCGATATGGCTGTAGACGGTGGCGAGCAGGTCGAGCAGTTTGGGATTGTCCAGTGACGTCGCATTGGACAGGTCTGCTTCCTGTTCTGCGTCGGCGTGTCGGCCGGCCTGCACCAGGCAACGCGCGCGCTGGATGCGGGCGTCTGCGCGGCCGGCATCGATCTTGAGCACGGTCTCGAAGGCGCGCAAGGCAATGTCCAGTTTGCCACCTTCGGCGGCGGCGAGCCCGAGCACCAGATGGGCATCGGGCTGGTTGCGGTCGCGCTTGAGGATCTCGATGCACAGCGCGGTGGCGGTGCGCCAGTCGCGTTTGGCCATGGCTTTGCGCACGGTTTGCAGCATGGGTGCGATTTCGGTACGGGTCATCGGACGCCTCGGGGTTACCGGCACATGCCGGTCTGGTCTGGGATCACTTTATTATCGGGCATAAAAAAGCGGGGCCGAAGCCCCGCTTAACCATCCTGTGAAGGAGACAGGTTAGAACTCGTAGGACACGCTGGCACCGATGGTGCGCGGCAGGCCGACGTAGTGGAATTGACCGCGCTCACCGTAACGGCGTGCACTGCGGCCACCCACGTAGTAGTACTCGTTGGTGAGGTTGTCGGCGAACAGCGACGCGCGCCACTGGTCGAGACGGTAGTCCGCGGACAGGTTGAACAGGGTGTAGCTGTCCAGCTGTTCGTTGTCGTTGAAGCTGCCGAGGCTGTTCAGGCGTGTCTGGATCTCATCCTTAAAGTAGGCGTTGCCGCGCAGGGTCAGCTCACCCACCGGTACTTCGACGGCGTAATCCACCGCCACATTGGCCTGCAGATTCGGTACACCGGGGAACGCATCGCCGTCGAAACCGCCGATTTCCGGCGCGTCGCCTTTCAGGCCATGGTCGTAGTAGGTCACCCACGCGTTCACACCAAGGCTGTCGGTAACGGCGGCCTGGGTAGACAGTTCGATACCGTCAATCTGGCCCTGACGGGCATTGCCGGTGATGTTGATGGCTGCCAGCTCGGACTTGGCCGGTACCTGCAGGTCGTTCCAGTCGATGCGGAAGATGGCGCCGTTGAAGATCACGCGGCCATCTGCCAGCGTGGTGTGCCAGCCCAGCTCGTAGTTCACTGCGGAGTCGGAGGTGAAGGCCTTCTCGCTGTCGAGCAGCTGCGGGCCGATATTGGTGCCGCCGCGGCGGAAGCCCTCGGCTGCAGTAGCGTACAGCATCACGTCGTCGGTGAAGTTGTAGGCGGCATTCAGCTTGAACACGGTGTCGTCGATTTCGGATTTGCCGGAATCACACTCGGGCACGACTTCGTCGCGGGTCCAGTACCAGTACACCGGCAGCACAGTACAGTCGTAGGCGATGTCCTCGGTTTGTTCGAAGTAGCGCGCACCCACGGTTACCTGGAGCTGCTCGCTCGGGTGGAAAGTGGCTTCACCGAACACTGCACGCTCTTCAAAGGTGCTGTCGCTATAGGCCCAGTATTCGACTTCGCCGTAACCGGTATCGATGCCGGCCCAGTCCTGGTAGCCCGGTGTGAACTCGCGGGAGGAGCCGGTGCCTTCGTTTTCCTCATAGTACACACCAGCGATCCAGTCGAGCCACTCGGGGGAGTTGGCGTCGGTGGACAGGAAGCGGGTCTCGTGTACGAAGGCTTCTTCTTCGTCTTCTTCCAGGGTGTAGGCAGAGAACTCGGGGAAGTCACAGTAGCCCGGCCAGATGTCGACGCACAGCAGGTCGGTCTGGTCGCGGTTGCCCTCGCCCTCGTACTGGGCGATCGAGGTGGTGGAGAAGATCTCGACCGCGTCGGTGTTCCAACCGAGCTCGACGTTGTACAGGTCATCGCGGTTATCGCGGACTTCCAGATAACGCAGCGGGGAGCTGTACTCGTCACCGGTGTAGCCCAGGTTGACGGCGTTACGGCCACCGGCCTGCTGGTCCTGCAGGTAGTAGCTGAACTGTGCGTGGAAATTGTCGGTCGGCTCCCAGCGCAGCGCGGCGCGTACAGACGTGGTCTCTTCGGTGTTGCTGTCTTTGACCACGCGGCTGTCATTGCTGACGCCAGGTTCGGTCAGTACGTTCACATAGTCCACGAAGCCCGCATCGTCGACCATGTTGGCGGAAACGCGCAGCGCCAGGGTGTCGGACAGCGGCAGGTTGAGGATGCCGGTAATGTCGGAAGACAGGCTGTCGCTTTCACTGTTCTGGTACAGCTCAGTGGTAACGGAGCCTTCAACGGCTTCGGTGCTCGGCTTGTTGAGGATGTAGCGCAGGGTGCCGCCCATGGCGCCGCGGCCGTACAGGGTGCCCTGCGGGCCACGCAGGACTTCAACGCGCTCGATATCGACCAGCTTGAAGTCGATCAGCAGCGGCGTGTCGTTGACGTAGCGGGAGATGATGTCACTGCCGCCCTGGTTTTCTGCCGCCTGCAGGCCGCCCACGTTCATGCCACGCAGGGTAACGAGGCCAGTGCTGCGGGCACCGGAATCAATCATCTGCATGCCCGGGATGAACTGGGACATCTTGCTCAGGTCGTCGGCGCCAATGTTCTTAATGGCTTCGCCGGTGACGGCGGTGATGTTGTAGGGAATCTCCTGAATGGATTCGGCGCGGCGGCTAGCGGTAACCACCACTTCTTCCAGGGTTGCGGAGGGCTGCTCGCTTTCCTGGGCCTGCAGGGCCAGGGGCGCCGCGGTGGTGGCGGCAATCGCAAGCGCGATGAGCTTCTTGTTGTAGTGGGTCATAAGGCTACCTTTTGACTTCTCGTTAATGTAAGCGTTGGAAAGGTTTGTTTCCCCAAACGCCCCATGGGTAACCGCGCAAGGGCCGGGCGGCTGAGACCGCTGGTCGCCACGGCGCGAAGGCTTGCAGCCATGCAAGACCTGAGCCAGATACCTGGGGGAAGGGAGGTTTGTTATTGCTACAAAGGAAAAACACGGGAGTCCGCCGCTGGTTGAATACTTCTTCTGTGGGCAGGCGGAAATTTGTTACCGGCAACCCGCTATCGCACCGCGATAGCAGTCACTTAATTGTTAAACCACTCGCTGAGATGGAAGTCGCAAGAGCGACGGCGCAGGGGCCGGCCTGTTGCGATCTCGATGATGGTGTCGGAGATGAGCTGGTAATGCATGTCTCAGGTTTTACTGCAATCCACCGGGGGGTGCAAGCGAGTTGCGCAACTCTCCGGTCAACAGGCGAAGATCGACAAGTTTTGTCGAACAATGGCAGTTGAGTCAGGTTCACCAGGCGGCAGGGGGAGAAGAGAGCGGACGGCTGATGCTGGCGAGATCAGCCGTGCGCTTCCAGTGCGGGTTTGTCGTCGCTGGGGAGGGGCAGGTCTGGCAGGGTGCGCACAGCACTCATCAGGCCATCCCGATACAGGCGATCGGCCTCAGATTTTTCTCCGAGGGCATTGCACAGGCGCGCCAGTTCCGCCGCGGCCGTCGGCTCGGAGCGCAGGAGCAGGCTCTTCTCGAAATACTGCCGGGCTTTGCCCCAGAGTTCATTGCGCAGGCACAGGCGACCGAGGCAGGTCAGCAGGTCGGGGTTTTGCCCGTATTCTTTCAGCCAGCCCTCGGCGACGGTGAGCTGGGCGGCGGCATCCGCGCCGGTCAGGCGACCGTACAGTTCGGCCAGCTCGGCGCGCCACTCGCGGTTCAGTACCCAGCGCAGGTTTTTCTCTGCTCCCTCGTCATCATTAAGCAGGTGCAGTTGGCCGGCATATTGTCCGCGCAGCTGCATGTTGCGTTGCCAGCGGCCACTGAGCGCATTCCAGGCGCTGTGGAGCTGATCGAGGTCCTTGCGCTGCGCGGCGGCCTTTAATTGCTGTTCATAGACTTCCAGCTCGAGTTTTTGCAGTTGCTCTTCACGCATATTGCCGTGCTTATCCAGTTCCGGCAGCAGCTTGCGCAGTCGCTCCCAATCGCCCAGCTGATAATAGGCCTGCTGGAGCAGTTGCAGGATGGCGGGGTGGTGGGGCTCGAGCTGGCGGGCGCGCTCAAGGCTGGCGATACACTGCTCATAATGCTTGTCGAGGAGTTGCATGCGCGCCTGGGCCAGGGCAACGGCGAGATGGCTGTCGCCCTCGACCGATTCGGCTTTGGCCAGTAGTTCGTTGGCCTCGTCACGGTAACCGAGCTCGAAGGCGCTGCGTGCCGCGGCCAGATAATTGATTAGCGGCGCGTCCGAGCGGGGGGCGCTTTTCAGCAGCTGACGCCGCGCCCGCGCCCAGTTGCCTTCCATAAATTCCACCAGGCCGCTGGTCATCCGGCGGCGCGCGACACGAGTGCGGCCAAAGCGCACCCGGCTGATACTGCCGGTAAAGGCGCGGAACAGGCTGCGCAGCAGCCAGATCACCAGCAGAATACCCAGCACCGCCGCGGTCACTGCCCCGATGGCCACCCAGATGTTCATCTCGATGCGTTTACCCGCGATCGCCACCAGCATATAGCCGGGGTAGCTGCGGATCATCTCCGCGAGAAAGGCGCCGAAGAGTAGAAAAGCGAGGGCGGAGAACAGGAAGCGCTTCACGATGCGTTCTCCCCGCTGGTGCCGGTGCTGTGCAGGCGGTCGATGTAGTCGCGCAGGGCTTTTTGTGAAGCATTCAGCGGTGGTAGCTCCGAGCGGATATTTTCATTCGCCAGCGCTTCGAGCTCGCTGACCAGGACGTCGCGCTGATTGTTGGCGATGGCGTAATCCAGTAGCAGTTGTTTCGCGCGGTTGAGGGCGTCCTTGTACACGGTTGCGTCTTCACGCAGCACCGCCAGTTCCGCCTGTTCCATGTTCAGGCGCAGACTCTGGCGGAATCGGGCTTCGCTCTGCGGCGACAGCAAAACAGGATCGATATCGCCATCGCGGATGCGCACGGAATCTTTCAGAAAGCTGACGAAATTGTCCCAGCTGCGGCGCCAGTCGGACGGGTTCGCAGAGGTGTCAGCGTCGGTCTGCACTTCGGTGGCTGTTTTGGCGATATCGAACTCTGGCTGGATGCTGGCGCGCAGCATCTGCTCCTCAAGTGCGCGCAGACGCAGGTAAAGGCCTTCGCGGTCAATATTGTCCACCAATTTCAGTGCCGTGATATCCCGCGCAAGTTGTTGACGCACGCCATAGAGATCCGGATTGTCCACGCGCTGCAGAATCTGATCGACTTCTTCCAGTAAACCAAGTGCCGTGCGGCTGTCGCGATCCATCAGCAGGCGCTGGTTGGCGAGACGCAGCAAGTAGTCGGCTTCTGCCAGTTGCCAGTCGTCCCGACTGATATTGCCGAGCTCGCCGATACGGCTGCCCTGGGCGGTGACGTCACGCTGCATCGCTGCCAGCTGCTGTTGCAATTGCTGGATGGTCTGTTGCTGGCGGTTCACTTGTTGCAGGGTGACCTGCAGAGCCTGTTGCAGCTGGTTGACCGTGCTGTCCAGTGCGGCGGCCGGATCGGGCTGGGGGGCTGCGGGCGTAACAGGTGAGGTATCGGGAGAAGAATTTTGTGCGCTCTGCTCAGCGACAGGGTTTGCCGGTGCCGTCTCGCTTGTGGTGGGCGCTTCGGCCGGCGCGGCGATGGGCGCGGGCGCAGCACTGGGTGCTTCTGGTCGCGCAGCAGGTGCGGCGCGGGATACTTCTGCGCTGGGGCGATCACGCTCGGCTGCGGTATCGGTTGCCGGGCTGGCCGGCGGTTTGTCCCCCCGCAGGTTGGCGACCTGATCCGAAACCCAGGTGCGGAAGGGTGGCCACTGGTACCAGGCAGCCGCGGCACCACCTGCCAGCAAGATCAACAGTACCAGTAACCAGGTCCAGCCCGATCCGCCGGAAGAAGACGTCGCGGCTTTGTTGGGTTTGCCCTTGCCGCCTTTCGCGCTCTTACCATCTGCTGCCGCTTTGGCGAAATTGCTTTTGCCGCCGGATTGCGTCTGCGCAGCGGGAGCCTGTGCCGCCTTTTCGGGCTTGTCGGCATTGGCGGGTGCAGCGGGGTCGGATTTCTTCTTGTCGGTCATGGGCTGGGGGTGCGGTGAAAATTGTCGTGGAATTATAGCGAGTCACGCCACGCTTTATACGCCGAGTGGCGCGCATTTGAAATATTTTGCCAGATCGGCGCCCTCATCGGCATCTTGCTGCCGCGGTCAGCGAAGTGTGTTCAGGTGTTCTGCCCGAACAGGGCGTGCAGGCAATCGAGCATGGCGCTGTCACCGGCATTGAGGGCGGCGACGGGATGGGCAAACCCCAGCTGACGGCCGATGGTCGCCACTCGCTGACTCGGGCATATCAGGGCCGACTGCAGCAGATCGGCACGACCGGTTGCGTCGATGCTGCGGGCGAGGTTGCTGAGGGTTTCACCACTGTGCACGCTGATGGCATCGGGTGTATGTGCATACTCGGCAAGCTGTTGCTGCGCCTGTTCGGGCAGGGTGCGGCGATACAGTTCGCAGTAGTCTACACGTGCGCCTCTCGAGGAGAGCGTATCGCCTAGCTTGGTGCGGCCACCTTCGCCGCGAAAAATCAGTACGCGCGCGTCCTTCACCTGCTGGAGCGCCGGCAGGGCGAGCAAAGCCT
Source organism: Microbulbifer sp. ABF4_148 (assembly GCF_056158985.1). NCBI lineage: Bacteria > Pseudomonadati > Pseudomonadota > Gammaproteobacteria > Cellvibrionales > Microbulbiferaceae > Microbulbifer > Microbulbifer sp. ABF4_148. The sequence continues at coordinate 339,069 of NZ_JBSWUI010000001.1, read as the reverse complement.
CGGAGTCCATGGCGCCGCCAGCACAGGTGCTGTCGACATCGTAGTCGCCCAGCGCAGCCGCGGTGGCGGCCCCGATCCCGTAATAGCGCGGACCCTGGGGCAGTTGAGGCCAGTAGTCTTCCAGCCAGGTGAAACCCTGGCGGACGGCGTTCTGGGAAACAAAGATGGCATGCTCGAACTGATCGAAGTCGAGTATCAGGTCCTTGATGCGCTGGCGCGCCGCACTGTCCACCACCGGCTCAATGGCCAACATGGGAATGCTGTCGACGGTGGCGCCGAGATCGGCAAGGCAGGCACACCAGCCCTGTGCCTGATGGGCGGGGCGGGTGACGAGGATACGGCGTCCTTGCAGTGCCTTACTCATCGGGGGTGGCTTAGATCGCTGCCAGGATTTTGTCGGCGCCCCTGGCGAGTAACTCTTCGGCCAGGGCGGTGCCGAGTGCCGCGGCATTGTCGCGGGAGTCTGAGCCTTCCGCGCGGATCATGCTGGCGCCATCCGGACTGCCGACCAGGGCGCGCAGGCGCATCTGTTCGCCGTCGAGCTCGGCGAAACCGCCGATGGGTACCTGACACCCCCCATTGAGACGTTTGACCAGTGCGCGTTCAGCCGCAAGTCGGTCGGCGGTGTTGCGGTGATGCAGTGGCTGCAGCAGGGCTTCGAGCTCGGCGTCGCGGCGACTCTCGATACCAACGGCGCCCTGTCCACCAGCGGGCAGCAGGATATCGGTGCTGAGAAACGCGCGGATGCGCTCCGGCATCTCGAGCCGGATCAGCCCGGCGGCGGCCAGAATAATGGCGTCGTAGTCGCCGGCATCCAGTTTCGCCAGGCGGGTGTTGACGTTGCCGCGCAGGAATTTCACCTGCAAATCAGGGCGCTGTTCCATCAGCTGGCACTGGCGACGCAGGCTGGACGTACCCACCACGGCGCCCTCGGGGAGGGCGTCGAGGCTATCGAAGCGATTGCTGACGAAGGCATCGCGCGGGTCTTCGCGTTCGCAGATGACCGGCAGGTGCAGCCCTGCGGGGAAGTCCATTGGTACATCTTTCATGGAGTGGACGGCGATATCAGCGCGCCCCTCGAGCATGGCCTTTTCCAGCTCCTTCACGAACAGGCCCTTGCCGCCGACTTTTTGCAGCGGGATGTCGAGCACCTGGTCGCCGCGGCTTGTCATCGGCAGCAGCTCGACGGTGAGTCCTGGGTGAAATCGCTCCAGCTCGCGCTTGACGAAGTGGGCTTGCCACAGGGCGAGGGCGCTTTCGCGGGTGGCGATTCGGATGCGGTCGATGGGCATGGGGCCTCGGCAGTTTGCGGAACTCGGGCCGGCATATTACCAGAATGTCGCGGGGCTACCCGTCTGCCTGGCTGCGCAGCCAGTCTTCAAGGAAGATTCGCGCGGCGATCGAGTCCACCGGGTTGTCGGCATAGCTGCCGCGATGGCCCCGCTCGGCGGCTTCCTCCTTGGCTGCGCGGGTACTGAGCCGCTCGTCGACAAAGTCCACGGGCAGGCCGCTGCGGCCGTGCAGGCGGTTACCGAATTTCCGCGCGCGGGCACAGAAGTCGCTCTCAGTACCATCCATATTCAGCGGCAGGCCGACAATCAGCCGGGCGGGTTGCCATTCGGCGAGCAGCTTCATCACGTTATCCCAGTTGGGGATGCCGTCTCTGGCAGGTATGGGTGCGAGCTCGCGAGCGCTGCCGGTCAGGGTCTGGCCGTAGGCGAGACCGATGGATCGCGTGCCAAAATCAAATGCCAGCGCGGTAAGGGGGCGTGTCGAAGGCATGGTGCGGTGCTCCGGCTCAGGCGTGGCCAGTTTGCGAGCCGATCCCCGCGACATCGATACCGTGGCGGGCCGCGGCAGTTTGCCAGCGACGCTCACAGGGGGTGGCGAAGAGAATCTCCGGTTCCGCTGGCAGGGTGAGCCAGGCATTTTCGGCCAGCTCCTGTTCAAGCTGACCACCGCCCCAGCCGGCATACCCGAGGGCGATCAAAACATCGTCGGGACCGCGGCCAGCGGCGAGGGATTCGAGGATGTCGCGAGACGCGGTGACGCTGATATCACGATTCACTTCCAGGGTGGAATCAAACACCGCGCCGGAGCCGTGCAGCACAAAACCCTGCTCCGGTGCCACCGGGCCGCCCAGCAGCACGGTTTCATCCCCGCGCAAGCTCGCGTCCTCCAGCGACAGCTGGTCAAAGACTTCTTTCCAGTGCACTTTGCTGGGGGTGTTGATCACGATCGCCATGGCGCCCTCGGTGCTGTGGTCGCACACGAAAGCAATCGTCTGCTTGAAGCGCGGGTCCTCCATGCCGGGCATGGCCAGCAGGAACTGGCCGCGCAAGCTGGAGTGCGTGAGATCGCTATCGATATTGGATTGCTGCATAGGTTCAGTCTAGGGGTTGTTGTGCCGGATTTCGACAGTGTTTCCCACCCGATGAGAGGGGGATTAACTGCGCCCGGTCAGCCCCGGCTCGGCGAGCTTGCGGCAGCCGTGGAGAATCCGGTCATCTCGAAGCGCCAGGTACGGATGATTTCCAGTCGGTCGGCATTCTGGCGGATCTCGGCGGGGAAGGGTGCGAAAGGCGCGGCGAGGCGCACGATCTGCTGCGCCGCATCGTCGAGCACGCGCTCGCCGGAAGAGTTCAGAATCACCACCTCTTCCACCGCACCGGTTGGCAACAGGCGCACCATCATGCGCAGGCTGCCGGTAATCTGCTTTTGCAGTGCCTCTTCGGGGAAGTTGTCATTGCCCACTTCTTCCACCTTCTGCCGCCAGCTGTGCAGGTAGGCCGCGTCAATCGAGGCCTTGGTTGCTACGGATGTGAGGCGGCGTACGCGCGGGCGCTGGGCGATCGTCTGGCGAATCTTGTCGAGGCGTGCCTGCAGGCTGGCAATTTCGGCGCTCACCTGGGGAATATCACTGGGCGCATCGCCGCGACGTTCTTCGGAGCGCTTGTCCTCCGCGGGTAGCTCTGGCGCCAACGCCGGGCTTTCGCCAATGGTGGTGACCAGCTGGCGGCGCTGTTCCACCGGTCGCGCGACCTGGACCTGTGGCAGTGGGTTGACCTCGCGGATGCTGGTGTCGGCGATTTCCGCATGGCGATCAGTGGACAGTTCTTTCGGGGTTTCGGCGGTACCGCTCGCCTGCTGGTTGTGCTGGGCGAGATAGTCGGCGTCTTCCGGTGCCTGGGCGGTGTGGTGCTGGGCCAGGGTGACTTCCAGCGTCGGGGGCGCCTGGCGCCCCTCGGGTGAGGTAAAGGCGATACCAAAGATCAGCACTGCATGAAATGCACAGGCGAGAAACAGCGCGAACGCAAAGCGGTCCTGTTGCGCGGCTTGGGGCTGACTGGGGCTTGCGAGTGCTGTCATGGTCGGCTGTGGTTACTTCTTGTTTTTGCCTTACCGGTTCTTCCCGATCCAGCCGTCGGGGGCGGATCGGAGGATTAATATGCCAGAAGTTTACCCTTTTTGTGATAGCCGGTCTGTGATGGCGTCCATCAGCTGGCCGGCGATGTCGGTGCCGAAGGCGGCGTCAATCTCGCGCACGCAGGTCGGGCTGGTCACATTGATTTCGGTTAAATAATCGCCAATCACATCGAGACCGACAAACAGTAGGCCCTTTTCGCGCAGGCTGGGCGCTACCTGGGACACGATCCAGCGGTCCCTCTCTGTCAGCGGGCGCGCCTCGCCGCGACCGCCGGCTGCCAGGTTGCCGCGGGTTTCGCCGGCTTCGGGGATGCGGGCCAGGCAATAGGGTACGGCTTCTCCATCCACCACCAGGATACGCTTGTCGCCCTGTTTGATCTCGGGAATAAAGCGTTGTCCCATGATCTGCTGGGTGCCGTGCCCGGTGAGGATCTCGAGGATCGCACCGAGATTGGAGCCGTCGGGCTTGCAGTGAAATACACCGGTGCCACCCATGCCGTCGAGAGGTTTGAAAATCACGTCTTTATGCTCAGCGTGGAAAGCGCGCAGCCGTTCCATGCTGCGGCTGACCACCAGCGGCGGGCAGCACTGCGGGAACTGGGTCGCGAAGATCTTCTCGTTGCAGTCGCGCAGGGCCTGCGGGCGATTGACGACCAGACAGCCCTCGCGTTCTGCCGCTTCGAGGATATAGGTGGAATAAATGTACTCGTTATCGAACGGCGGATCCACGCGCATCAGGATGGTGTCGACGCTGGAGAGCTCGATCTCCTCGGCGGGCCCGAGTTCGTACCACTTGTTGGGGTCATCAAACACTTCCAGGGGGCGGGCGCGCCCCATGGCTTTGCCTGTGTCCAGGTACAGATCGCCCTGTTCAAAGTACACGAGGGAGAATCCGCGATGCTTGGCAGCAAGCAGCATCGCCAGTGTGGTGTCTTTCTTGAAATTGATGTCGGCAATGGGATCCATTACCACGCCCAGGGAATAACTCATGGGGAAATCCGTCCGGCACAAGCGGTTTGAGAGGTTTTCAGTAGCTGCCTAAAGTAAAAGTTGCAGCCCGAGCGTGCAACCATCAGCGTTTTCGCAGGACGCATCGGCGCGGGTCCAGTTCGCAGTCTGGGCCCCTGATTCTCTGGCGTTTGTAGATTCACCGGGTGTTCTGTGATAAAAGATCGCTTTGGTGCCAGACTGCTGTTTTTTGCGGTCGGGTGCCCCGACCCTGCTGAGGTTCACAACAATCAGGCGTTAGCTGCGATAGGCTTGCGGCCGGCAATAAATAAATCAGGGGAACCAACACTATTATGGAACTCAACTTGGAAAGCCTGACCGTGATGGTGATCGACGATAGTAAGACTATCCGTCGCACCGCGGAGACCCTGCTGCAAAAAGCGGGCTGTACCGTTGTCACGGCCACTGATGGCTTCGATGCACTGGCCAAGATTGCGGATTCCCGTCCGGATATCATCTTCGTCGATATCATGATGCCGCGCCTGGATGGTTATCAGACCTGTGCGCTGATCAAAAACAACAGCGAATTCCGCTCTACTCCGGTTGTGATGCTGTCGAGTAAGGACGGATTGTTCGATCGCGCCAAAGGGCGGGTCGTCGGTTGTGATCAATATTTGACCAAGCCGTTTAGCAAAAGCGAATTGATGGGCGCGATCTCTGCGCACGCCAAGCCGACGCACGCCGCTTGATCGCTTTCGCATTTGGCGTGTGATTTTGTTCGCGCGTCGATGTAGAGTAGGGAGGTGAGTTACGGCTCACCAAGGCAACAGCGATAATTGCGGGAAGGGAAGGCCCTCCGGGTGTCAGCCCGCAACATTACAACAAACTGCCGCCTGACTGGCCTGGGGAGGCTTTCAGGAGCGGCTACGCATTCACGGGGAGACCATGGCTAGAGTACTGATTGTTGACGACTCGCCGACAGAAACTCACAAGCTCACCACCATCTTGGAAAAGAATGGCCACGCGGTGCTGACTGCCGTCAGTGGCGAATCCGGTGTGGATGTCGCGCGCGAAGAAATGCCCGACGTCATCTTGATGGACGTGGTCATGCCGGGGCTGAACGGCTTCCAGGCAACCCGCCAGCTGAGCAAAGATGGCAATACCTCTGAGATTCCGATCATTATGGTAACCACCAAAGATCAGGAAACCGATCGCGTTTGGGCGATGCGCCAGGGCGCGCGTGCCTACCTCACCAAGCCGGTTGCAGAAACCAAGCTGCTCGGTGTTATTGAGGAGGTGTTGGCTTAAGCCAGCGCTGTTGATCAGGCGATAGTAGCGTGCAGTCAAACAAGACCCCTTACCTTGCGCTGGTGGAAATAGCCCGGCGTGCGAAAAGCAAGGCCGCGGCCCTGCCGGCCCGGGGTGAGGTAAAGCCTTTCTGGAGTGGTATCGGTTTTTCCCTGTTGGGGCATCGTTTTGTTGCGCCAATGGATGAGGTGGTCGAACTGCTCGAAGTGCCGCCCTTCACGTTTGTGCCGGGCGTTCAGCCGTGGGCGCGTGGCGTCGCCAATGTGCGGGGTCGCCTGCTGCCGCTATTCGACCTGGCCATGTTTTTCGGTGGCCACCTGAGCGGTGCGCGCCAGCGACGCCGTGTCGTGGTGATCGAACACGAAAAGACGTATGCAGGCCTCATCGTTGATGAGCTGCATGGGATGCAGCACCTGGCAGTGGAGGATGCACGCCACGCGCCGGGAGATTTGCTGGAGCCGTTTGCCCCCATGGTGAGCGGCCAGTTTGTCGGGGAGGATCAGCGGTGGCTTGTCTTTGACATGTTGACGCTGATTAACGACAGCCAGTTTATGGATGCCGCGGTCCGCTGAGGTCCGCGGCTTTTGTGCATTAAGAAGTTTCCCATTTTGGGGGGTGGGGTTCCGAGTGGTTGGAATCCTGGGTTAGTAAATAACAAGTGGTGAAAATAAGCGTTGGCCGGTGTTCCCGGCCTGGCAGGAGTAAACTATGAAAACAGGCTCCCAGAGTTCCTTTTCCGCAATGCGCCGAAACCCGGTAGCGCTGGTAATGGGTCTGCTGGTGCTCGCCACCCTGGCGGGCCTGATCGTGAGTATCTACCTGGTACAGACCCAGGGTGACCGCGATAGAGACTACCTGCAGCAGGTGTCCGAGATGCGTGCATTGGCCTACCAGCTTGTGACCTACGCACCGGCGGCAACATCCGGCGACGAAGAAGCCTTCGATGAGCTCGAAGAAGTTGTTCGTCAGATGTCCACCACCTGGAGCCAGCTCAATCAGGCTGATTTGCAGACCCGGCAGATGCTCGATCGCGAACTCGCGGTATACCGCCAGTTGTGGCAGCAGACCCGCGAGCAGGCCGATACCATCCTGAGCAACAAAGACACCATCATCTTCCTGAACGATGTTGCCAGCACCCTGAACGACTCCCTGCCGGAACTTCAGGCTGAGCACAACAACATCGTAGAGATCCTGCTGGCGAACAACGCACCGGCCAACCAGATTGAGCAAGCGCAGCTGCAGGTATGGCGTGCTGAGCGAATTGGTCGAAACATCGACAAGATGCTGCGCGGTGGTGTTGACTCCGAATCAGCTGCCGACCAGTTCAATACCGACGCAAGCCTGTTCGGTAAAGTGGTTGAGGGCATGAAAGGCGGTGACGTGGTGATGGGTATTTCCCGCGTTACTGATGACGAAGCCCGCCAGTCTCTCGATGAGATTAGTGAGCTGTTCGAATTTGTAAGCTCGTCCGTACGGGAAATCTTCGAAGCGACCCCGGCCCTGTTTGCTACGCGTCAGGCCTCTGACGGCATCCTGGCTTCTTCCCCGCAGTTGCTGCAGGCGCTCAACGGTCTGAATGACCGCATCGGCGGCCTGTCTGATGAGCGTCAGCCGAACAACCAGACCATCATGATTGTGGCCGGTGTGTTCGTACTGTTGATCTTCTTCATGATGATTGCCGCATTCTCCGGTACCCGCCGCAGCCTGCGTGAAGAATCTGACACCAACGAGCGTAACCAGCAGGCGATTATGCAGTTGCTGGACGAACTGGCTGACCTCGCTGACGGTGACTTGACCACATCCGCGACCGTGACCGAGGCCTTTACCGGTGCGATTGCTGACTCTATCAACTACACCATTGACCAGCTGCGTGTACTGGTGTCGCGAATCAATGGCGCGGCACAGGAAGTATCCGGACTGTCCCAGGATACCCAGCAGACTGCACTGCACCTCGCCGAGGCCTCTGAGCACCAGGCGCAGGAAATTGCCGGGGCTTCTGCCGCTGTGAACGAGATGGCGGTGACGATTGACCAGGTATCTGCGAACGCCGCCGAATCGGCCCAGGTAGCAGAGCGCTCGGTACAGATCGCCGGCAATGGCGCCAAGGTGGTACAGAACACCATCAAGGGCATGGATAACATCCGTGAGCAGATCCAGGACACTTCCAAGCGAATCAAGCGTCTGGGTGAATCTTCCCAGGAAATTGGCGATATCGTATCTCTGATTAACGACATTGCGGACCAGACGAACATCCTCGCATTGAACGCCGCGATTCAGGCCTCTATGGCCGGTGACGCAGGTCGAGGCTTTGCGGTGGTAGCGGACGAAGTTCAGCGCCTTGCAGAACGTTCCGCGGCTGCAACCAAGCAGATTGAGGGCCTGGTAAAAGCGATTCAGAGCGATACCAACGAAGCCGTAACCTCGATGGAGCAAACCACTACCGAGGTGGTGCGCGGTGCTCGTCTGGCACAGGATGCGGGTGTTGCCCTGGGTGAGATCGAAAGCGTATCGACCAACCTGGCTGCGTTGATTCAGAACATTTCTAACGCTGCCCGCCAGCAGGCATCCTCTGCCGGCCACATCTCCAACACGATGAACGTGATTCAGGAGATTACTTCACAAACCTCTGCCGGTACCCAGGCTACCGCCCAGTCCATTGGTAACCTGGCCCTGACCGCCACCGCGCTGCGCGATTCGGTTGCGGGCTTCAAGCTGCCGAGCACTGAGGAAAATATTGCAGACGATGCCGACGAGCTGTTCGACGTTGATCTGCCTGAGATGAGCGAAGAAGACTTCCCGCTGCTCGACGGTGAAGGCGCAGAGGAAGCCTCTCGCGAAGATCGAGCGCTGGCCTGATATCCGGCGCGGGTGATGTCGTCCTTTCGGGGACGAGCATTCCCACCGGTATGGACACGCGGAATCCCTCCCGGCCGAGTGGTAAAGCGCTCGTGCCGGAGCACAGAAAGAATTACTGAGGACTTGGCGTGAGTCACGACAATCCCAACTTCCAGGCCCTGGACTGGCTCACCGGCGAAATCAACGAGAGTCTTTCGCAAGCCCGACAGTACCTGGAAACTTTCGCCGCCGATGGCAGTGGGGCCGATCCAGCTCTGCTGCATCATTGCCTGGACCAAATTCACCAGGTGCACGGCAGCCTGCACATGGCCGAGCTGACCGGTGCGGCCATGTTGGCCGAGGAAATGGAGCAGCTGTTGCACGCTCTCTCTGCGGGAGAGGTCGAAAACAGCGACGAAACGCGCGAATTCCTGATGCGCGCGCTCCTCGAGCTGCCACTCTACCTGGAAAAAGTCGCCTATCAGCGCCGTGACAATGCGGTGCTTCTGCTGCCCTTGCTGAACGACCTGCGCGCGGTGCGCCGCGAGCGTCTGATCAGTGAAGGTGCGCTGTTCTCGCCCAATCTCTCCGTGCTCGAACTGGTCACTGGTTCGCGCCAGCAACTGCTGCAGGATAATGCGCGCCTGCAGGACCTGGTCGGCAAGTTACGCAAGATGTACCACGTCGCTGCCGCCGGGCTGATTCGCGACGTCAACAGCGGCGACAGCATCACCTACCTGCTCAAGGTCAGCGAGAAAATGTCCCTGCTGTATAGCGGCAGCTTGCGCCAGCCACTGTGGCAGGTATTACAGGGTATTTTCGAAGCCATTTCCGAGAGCCGCATCCATGTTCTGCCGGCCCTGCGACAGCTGTTGCGCCGTATTGATGTGGAATTTCGCCTGCTGCAGGGGCGCGGAGCGGCGGTTCTTGATGCGCCGCTCGATCGCGGCCTGGTCAGCAACCTGCTGTTTTACGTGTATCTCGCGGGTCCAAATGGACCGCGTTGCAAAGCCCTTTACCAGACCTTCGCGCTGGATCAGGCCGTACCAGGCACGCCGCGCCCGGATACCGATGACGCACTGGCGATGGGCCCGGAAGCGATGGGAACGGCTGTTGCGGCTTTGCGCGAAGAGCTGCAGTCGGTCCGCGATGCGCTGGAACCCGGCAGTGCCGGTGTCGAGCAGCAGCCGCTTGGTGAGACTGCCACGGTAGCCAAGCGCCTTGCCGACACCATCGGTGTGCTCGGCCTTGAAGACCAGCGCACCCGTGCCCGAGAAGTTTACGAATTGCTGCGCGATGCCTCGCGCAGCGCCGAGCCGCAAGACCTTCTGATGGAGGTTGCGGGACGCATTCTGGAACTCGATTCCTCACTGGAGCAGGCGGTCAGTCGCCAGAGCCCTTCCCAGCCTACTTCCCCGTTGATGGGAGACGCCACCGATACCGTGGTGCGTGAAGCGCGCGCCGGACTGGAAGGCGTCAAGGAATCCGTGGTCGAATTTATCGCCAGTCACTGGGATGTGAGCTACCTGATTAAAGTGCCGGATGCCTTGCAGGGCGTCGGCGGTGGCCTGGAGATGGTTGGTTACCAGCGCGCGGCGCGGATTATTGGTGCCTGCAATCGCTACATCCGCGAGCAGCTGATTGATGCTGCGGAACAGCCCGACTGGAAAGTCCTCGATACGCTGGCGGATGCCATCACCAGCGTTGACTACTATCTGGAGCGCCGCGCGGAAGGCGTGGAAGACGCGGACATGTTGCTCGCGCTCGCCGAAGACAGTGTCGCCGCCCTCGGCTTCGAAGTGCCGGCAGGTGAGCGCAGTGAGCCGCGCGAACTGGTGGTTGAAAAGGCGGTTGTGCCCGAGCCACCCGCGGAAACGGCGACCGAAGAAGCGCCGGCGATGCCTGTCGAAGAGACACTCGCTGCACCGGTTGCTGAGCCTGAAACGGTTAAAGTGGTCGAAGCGCCGAAGGTCGAGACACCCGCGCCAGCCGAACCAGTGGCGCCCGCCGCTGTGGCAGAAGAAGAGAGCCTGATCGATGACGAGATCCTGGAGATCTTCCTCGAGGAGGCGGCCGAGGTTCTCGAAACTATCGGCGAGTACTTCCCGCGTTGGGCGGCCGATAGTAAAGATGATGAAGCGCTGACGGAATTCCGCCGCGGCTTCCACACCCTGAAAGGGTCTGGCCGCATGGTCGAGGCACTGGATATCGGCGAATTGTCGTGGGCAGTGGAAAACATGCTCAACCGCGTGATCGATGGCAGCGTGAAGCCAGCGCGGCCTCATGTCGACCTGATTCAGCGTGTCATCGATAAATTACCCTCCATGATCGAGGGCTTCCGTACCGGCAGTGGTGATCCCGATCCTGCCCTGACTGCACAGCTGGAGTCCTGGGGTGAGCAGCTTGCTCGTGGTGATATCCCCGCAGATATGGGCGCAGCGCCTGAACCCGCCGCGCCGGTATCGATGCCAGACGCCGCTGTTGAGGCAGAAGAAGATCGTGACCAGCTGTGGGAAATTTTTGCCCAGGAAGCAGAATCCCACCTGGCGGTAGTCGATGGTTTCCTCGATGACATGCGCCTCGCTGCGCCAATTTACGCGGCGCCCTCCGATCCTCTGCATCGCGCACTGCATACCCTGAAGGGTTCTGCGCACATGGCAGATATCACCGCGGTCGCAGAGCTGGTAGCGCCGATGGAGCGCTTCGCCAAAGAATTGCGTACCTACCAGGTTCATATCGATGCGGATATTTTCGATCTGATCCAGGATCTGGTGCTGTACGTGCGCGGTGCACTAGCCCAGATTCGTGCGGGTGAGGCCGTTGCAATATCCAAGTCTGAGCAGTTCCTCGCGCGGACCGCCGAATTGCAGGAGCGGTCCGTCGGCCACCTGATTCGCGAGCGTGAGGCTAACGAGCCGAAGACCGTCGATCCGCAGTTACTGGCTGTGATCATGGCTGACGGCATGAAGGTGCTGCTCGATGCCGACCAGATGCTGGCGCAGTGGCGCCAGGCCCCGACCGATATCGCCATGCTCGGCCCGGTCGTGGAAGAGCTGGCTATTCTCCAGGAGGCCGCGAATCGCGCCCAGTTGCCGACGCTGGCCGAATTGTCCGGACTGCTGTTGCAGGTCTACAACAAGGTGGTTGCCGGTGGCCTGGAGGCTGAGCCTGCGCTGTGGGCGTCACTGGAGCAGGGCCACAATGAATTGCTGGACCTGGTGGATGCGGTCGCCGCCGCCCAGGACCTTCCGGAAGTCAGCGAAGCCGTCGGTGCCGCGTTGCAGGCACTGGTGCAGGATGCCTCTGCGCCGGACGACGAAGAGGATTATGATCTCGCTGAGCTCGGCATCGATAGTGCAGATCTGCCTACGACTTCAGGTGATGGCAGTGAGGCCTATCGCCTGGCGGGCGAGGATGATCCCTCGAGCCTCGAAGAAGTGCACGATGAGCTGCAGCAGGCCGCGATGGTCGCAGATGCCGGTGAACTGGTCGCGCCCTCTGATGAGTACCTGCAGGAACTGTCATTGCTGCCCGATTCCGAGCCTGTCAGCGATACCGATGTTGAGCTTGAGGCATTCAACCAGCTCAATAGTGAAGAAGAAGCCATCGTTATTGAGTCGGCTGACAAGCCCGACGATTTTGACCTCGATCTGAGCTCTGTATTTGTCGAAGACGCGCCCGTTACTCCCGCGCCCACCGTCGGGCACCAGGAGCCCGTGGTTGATGAAGCGCCGGTTGTTGCAGGCGCACCGCCTGCACCCGTCGATGATGCCGCGCTGTCCGAAATTCTTTCCGATATCGACCCCGACGTAGTCGAAGTCTTTATGGAAGAGGCTCTCGACCTGGTTGAAGAGCTGGAAGAGCTGATCCAGAACTGGGAGCAGGAGCCGGCCGACGTCAGCCAGGCCGAAGCACTCAAGCGTGTGTTGCACACCTTTAAAGGTGGTGCGCGCATGGCGGGCCTGATGGGCCTGGGTGAAGTGGCGCACCGGTTTGAAAGTGTGATTGAGCGGATGCCTTCCGGATCGGCACCGTCGGCGGACTTCTTTGCTGACTCGCACGCTATTTACGATCGCATTGCGGCCGGTGTCGATACGGTCCGCGCGTGGATGGGTGGCGAGCAACTGCAAGCGTTTGCAGACCTGCTCGATACCCGCTGGGCCGATACCGGCGCAACCGCAGAGTCTGCGACAACGGTTGAGGTCGCCGAGTCCCAGCCAGAGAAAGCGGCAGGCACGTCTGCCTCTGCGAAGTCGTTGTCGGGCAGCGAAGAAGCCGAGCTGGCGCGTGAGCTGGAAGAGGTGTTGGCGAACCTGCCCACTACCACTGAACCTGCCGTCGATATGCCTCAGGAGGTTGCCTCCACGGCTGTCGCAGCGCCGGCTGCTGCAGAGCAGGCTGGTGCCGGGAATGTACTGCCCTTCGTAAGCCGCAAGGATCGCCTGCGCGAGGGAGAGACCCAGGGGCCGAACCGTGGGCAGCCCCAGGAAATGGTACGTGTCGCGGCGGAATTGCTCGAGGAGCTGGTAAACCTCGCCGGTGAGACGTCGATTTCACGTGGTCGACTGGAAGAGCAGGTCAGTGAATTTGGTTTCGTTCTCGACGAAATGGACTCCACGTTGCACCGACTCAATGAACAGCTGCGCCGCCTCGACACGGAGACGGAAGCACAGATTCTGTTCCGCCAGGAGCAGCTGGCTGAGCAGGATGACAGCTTTGATCCGCTGGAGATGGACCGCTACTCGTCCATTCAGCAGTTGTCGCGCTCCCTGTTGGAGTCGACTTCCGACTTGCTCGAGCTACGCAGTAACCTGGGCAATAAGGCACGCGACACGGAAACGCTGTTGCTTCAGCAGTCTCGGGTAAACACCGAACTGCAGGAAGGCCTCATGCGCAGCCGCATGGTACCGTTCTCTCGCCTGGTGCCGCGTTTGCGGCGAATTGTCCGGCAGGTGAGCTCGGAGCTCGGTAAGCAGGTTGACCTGGTCTTCTCCAACGTTGAGGGCGAGCTGGATCGTTCCATGCTCGAACGTATGGTCGCCCCGCTGGAGCATATGCTGCGGAATGCGGTGGACCACGGTATCGAAATGCCCGATGAGCGTGCTGCAGCCGGCAAGGCGGAGCGCGGTCGTATCAGCGTTGCGCTCGCCCGTGAGGGTAGTGAGGTAGTACTCACCATCAGCGACGACGGTGCGGGTATCAACCTGTTGAAAGTCCGCGAAAAAGCCGTCGAGCGCGGGCTGATGCGCCCGGACGCGGAGCTGTCGAACAACGAGATTCTGCAGTTTATTCTGCATGCGGGCTTCAGTACCGCCGACAAGGTTACCCAGATTTCCGGTCGCGGTGTGGGTATGGACGTGGTTTCCGCGGAGATCAAGCAGATCGGTGGATCTGTCGACATCAGCTCCAACCTGGGTGCGGGTACCGAGTTCGTCATACGCCTGCCGTTTACGGTGTCTGTGAACCGAGCGCTGATGGTGCGCATTGGCGACGATATGTACGCAATGCCACTCAATACCATTGAGGGTATTGTGCGTCTGAGCCCGTTCGAGCTGGAGCACTACTACCAGTCTAAAGACGCACGCTTTGAATATGCTGGTGAACCCTACCAGGTGCGCTATTTCGGCAATCTGCTGGGCTCCGAAGCACAGCCAAAACTGAGCGTGGATGACAGTCAGTTGCCGGTGTTGCTGGTGCGTTCCGAAGGCACCGCCATGGCATTGCAGGTCGATGCAGTGCTCGGCAGCCGGGAGATCGTGGTGAAAAGTCTTGGACCGCAGTTTGCCGCGGTGCAGGGGGTTTCCGGTGCGACGGTCACTGGTGATGGCCAGGTTGTTGTGATTCTCGATGCGCACGCGATGCTGCGTCAGCACGCGGCGCTGTTGGCCCGTCCGGAGACGGTGCCGTCATTGCTGGAACCGGTGGTTCAGGCAGCGCCGGAGCCCGAGGAAGAGCAGCTGCATGTCATGGTGGTGGATGATTCCGTAACCGTACGCAAGGTAACCACGCGCTTCCTGGAGCGTGAGGGATACCAGGTAACCACGGCGAAAGATGGCCAGGATGCGGTTATCCAGCTGCAGGACTTTGTGCCTGACATGATCTTGCTCGATATCGAAATGCCGCGTATGGATGGTTTTGAAGTGGCGCGCCACATTCGGGCCAGTGATCGACTGCGGGATATCCCGATCATTATGATTACCTCGCGTACCGGTCAAAAACACCGCGAGCACGCCATGTCACTGGGGGTTAACCACTATCTTGGTAAGCCCTATCAGGAAGAAGTGCTGCTTGAGGCGATTCGCGACTACACCGAAGTTTCCGCTGAGCACTGACGTGCCGCTGTGGTCGCTGTAGAAATGATGAAAGTTACAAAGTGAGAGGTTGGCAATGAGCAATATGAATGCGCTGCCGACAGATATCCCCGACGAAGTGAGTAGCCTGCTGCTGCCGCTCGCCGATGGCCAGGTACTGGTCCCCGTTGATGTGCTGTCCGAGGTGATTGCCGTGCAGACGCCGGTTTCTGCCTACGACGCACCTGACTGGTACCTGGGTGAGATTGTCTGGCGTGAGCTGCGTTTGCCGCTGTTGTCGTTCGAAGTGATGCGCGGTAAATCCCTGGCGTCGATGGATGGCAATGCGCGTATTGCCGTGTTGGCGACCGGTGCTGATGAGTTGCCTTTCTTCGCGATGTTGCTGCAAGGGACACCCAGGCTGGCGCGGGTAACCAGGGATCAGCTCGCGGGTCGAGATGCCCCCTGTGCCATGGGTGAACTGATGCATGTATCGCTGGCCGGGGAAGAGGCGGTGTTGCCTGATTTCGAGGCCATCGAGCGCGAGTGTGTCGCCTATCGGGCGCGCAATTAGGGATGCTGATGGGTCCGTGACGGGCCGATGGTGAAGAGTTGAAGGGCGCGAGTATCGCGCGCGATCGACATAAAAAAACGGGGCCTCAGCCCCGTTTTTTTTATTTGCATCATCCACCCGGCGATCAGAACAGTTCTTCCGGCAGTGGCTCGCGCTCTTCCGGCTGCTCATCGCTCAAATCCCGGCTGTCGTAGCCGCGGTCAAAGCCGGTGTCGAAGCGGCGATAACCGCCCTGCGGGGGCAGGTGTTCCGCGCGGAAAGTCTCGAAAATACCGCCGCGGGAGGTGCGCAATCCGGTGGCGGGATCAATCCGCACGGTCACCATGTCATCGGGCTGCGGCAAGTGGCGCTCGGGCAGGCCCTCCAGTGCGGTGGTCATAAAGTCGATCCAGATCGGCAGCGCCGCAGAACCACCGTATTCATTCTTGCCCAGCTCGTCGTTGGAGTCGAAGCCGACCCAGGCGCTGGTGGCCAGGTGCGGGCTATAGCCGGAGAACCATGCGTCCCGCGGGCCATTGGTCGTTCCGGTCTTGCCGGCAAGGTCGCCGCGCTTCATGGCAAGTGCCTTGCGACCGGTACCGCGACGAATCACATCTTTCAGCATCGAGTCCATGATGTAGGCGGTCTGCGGCGACATGATACGCGGTGCGCGGGGACGCGCGGTTTCGCTATCGCCGGCCTCGATGGGGTTCACGCTCAGGTTGCGCAATTCCAGCGGTTCTTCATCGTTTGCTGGCGCCGATGCGGGCACGGCGAGCTCGGCCAGGTCGACCGGCTCTTCGCCGTTCATGGCCACGCCGTCGTCCAGGCAGTTATGGCAAACCGTCAATGGCAGCGCCTGGTAGATACTCTTGCCGTTCACGTCTAGCACCTGATCGACCAGATAGGGTTCGACGCGATAGCCCCCGTTGGCGAAGGCAGCGTAGCCACGCGCCACTTCCAGGGGGGTGAGCGCCGAGCTACCCAGTGCAATGGTCAGGTTGCGCGCCAGCTTGCTGCGTTCGAAGCCGAAGCGCTCGGTGAAATCGAGGGCGCTATCGATACCCAGTGCCTGCAGCAGGCGGATCGAAACCAGGTTGCGCGACATATACAGGGCTTTGCGCAGGCGGGTCGGTCCCAGGAAGGTCCCGGTGGAGTTTTCCGGGCGCCAGACGTCCTGCACATTCGACTCTTCGAACATGATCGGAGCATCATTGATAACGCTGGCGGCGGTGTAGCCCCGCTCAATCGCCGCGGCATAGATAAACGGCTTGAAATTGGAACCGGGCTGGCGCGCGGCCTGGGTGGCGCGGTTGAAGTGACTCTGGCGGAAATCGTAACCGCCCACCAACGCGCGAATCGCGCCGTCCTCGGGGGCCAGAGAGACCAGCGTGCCCTGTGCCGCAGGGACCTGGGCCAGGTGCCATTCCTCGCGCACGGTCGGCTCTTCGAGCGACTCCGCGGGCTCGCCGGGGTCTGCGAAGGGGTCGGCCGCGAGGGTTTCCACCGCATCACCATTGCCCGCGGATGGGTCCGCGGTGGCGGTGCCATCGGGGGTGATCTCGATCCGACGCAGGCGAATCACATCGCCGGGCGCGAACATCTCTTCCGCCGATTTCAGGCGCGGCCCACGGGAATTCTCTGTGACAAACGGTCTGATACCGTCGAGACCATGCTCCCAGTGGACAGTAACGACACGACGGTCACGCAATTGTACCTGCAACTGCTGCGCTTCCACTTCTGTGACCACGGCGGGCTCCAGGCCACCCAGGATCGGAATCTCATTGAGCATGTCGACCAGCTGGTCGTTGTCCTGCAGCAGGGTCGCCTCAATCTGCTGCTCGGGGCCGCGGTAACCGTGGCGACCATCGTAGGTCTCGAGGCCGCGCTGCAGGGCCTCGCGGGCCGCTTCCTGCAATCGGCTGTCGACGGTGGTAATGATCTGGTAGCCCTCGGTATAGGCGCTGTCACCGAACAGTTCGACGGCTTCCTTCCGAGCCATTTCCGCAATGTACGGCGCATGCATATCGAGGTCGCGGCCGTGGTAGCGCGCGCTCACCGGCGCGGTAATGGAGTTCTTATAGTCGGCCTGGTCGATATACCCCAGATCCAGCATGCGCTTGAGGATCCAGTTACGGCGCACCAGTGCGCGCGATGGATTGGCAATCGGGTTGAAGGTCGATGGTGCCTTGGGCAGGCCGGCCAGCATCGCCCACTGGGCCAGGTTCAGTTCGCCGATATCGCGGCCGTAGTACACCTGGGCTGCGGCCTGGAAGCCGTAGGCGCGGTTGCCGAGGAAGATCTTGTTGATATAGAGCGCAAGGATCTCGTCCTTGCTCAATTCCTGCTCAATCTGCAGGGACAGCAGGATTTCATTGAATTTGCGCACGAAGCGCTGCTCGCGGCTGAGGAAGAAGTTCCGCGCGACCTGCATGGTCAGGGTGCTGCCGCCGGACTGAATGGACCCGGTTTGCACGATTTGTGACGCAGCGCGCATCAGGCCCTTAATGGAAACCCCGCCGTGGGAGTAAAATCCCGCGTCCTCGGCTGCCAGTACCGCCTTGATGAACATATCCGGCGTCTGCTCGATGGTGATGGGGTTGCGGCGCTTTTCGCCGAACTCACCAATCAGCTTCATGTCCCGGGAATAGACCCGCAGCGGCGTCTGCAGGCGAATGTCCCGCAGGCTCTCAACCGACGGCAGGCCGGGCTTGAGATACAGAAAGATGCTCGACAGCACCATGGTGGCCCCTGCAGCGCCGGCGAGGGCCAGCCCTAGCAGTGACAGGAGACGATTTCGGACTTTATCGGTCATGAAGTAACTACTAACTAACGTCAGGTGCTGATCTTACAGGGTCAGGTTAACAATTATACGAAGATTGTGCGCTATTACCTATGCAAAAGCCGGTTGCAGCTGTAATTTAAAGTGCTATAACATCAAACCCTCATAACCCACGGAAAAGATAAGAAAAATGGGGATGCTCCCTTTTCTCAACAAAGGCCCGAAGGCCATGCTGGGTCTCGATATTAGCTCTACAGCCGTCAAGTTGCTGGAGCTAAGTCGCAATGGTGCGAAATATCGGGTCGAATGCTACGCAGTGGAGCCTTTGCCGCCCAATGCCGTTGTGGACAAGAACATCAATGATGTGTCTGCGACCGCCGAGGCGATTCGCAAAGTGGTACGCCGCTCCAAGACGCGCCTGCGCCAGGCTGCTGTGGCTGTATCCGGCTCTGCAGTCATCACCAAGACGCTGGAGATGGCCGCTGACCTGAACGAAGATGCGCTCGAAGCGGCGATCGCCCTCGAGGCCGACCAGTACATCCCTTACCCGCTGGACGAGGTAAACCTGGACTTTGAAGTACAGGGGCCCTCTGAAAAAGGCGAAGGCCAGATGGAAGTATTGCTGGCCGCCTGCCGCAGCGAGAACATTGACCAGCGGGTTGCGACCCTCGAAGAGGCGGGCCTGCAGGCCACAGTCGTCGATGTTGAGGCCTATGCAACCGAGCGTGCTTACACCTTGCTGGAGCGCCAGTTCCCGCCGCAGGAGCAGCTCGTTGTGGCCGTGATGGATATTGGCGCCACCATGAGCGCCCTGTCCGTTCTGGTGGACGGCAAGACCGTGTATACCCGCGAGCAGTTGTTCGGCGGGCGCCAGCTGACCGACGAGATTCAGCGCCGATATGGCCTCTCTGCCGAGGAAGCGGGTCTGGCCAAGCGCCAGGGCGGTGGCGGATTGCCGGATGACTATCACCTGGAAGTGCTGGAGCCCTTCAAGGATGCGGTGATCCAGCAGGTAACTCGTTCCCTCCAGTTTTTCTACTCCTCCAGCTCCTACAGCGATGTGGACTACATCATGTTGGCAGGCGGTGTTGCCGCGATGGAAGGTCTTGCCGAGTTGATCGGTGAGAAGCTGAACAAGCCGGTAATCCTGGCCAACCCGTTCCACGATATGACCGTTGCTTCCCGGGTAAACCGGCAGGCACTGGCGGCTGAGGCGCCGTCACTGATGATTGCCGCCGGATTGGCGATGCGCGAGAAGGAGTTCTAATCATGGCGAAGATTAACCTCCTTCCCTGGCGTCAGGAATACCGTGCACAGAAGCAGAAAGAGTTTCAGCAAGTTGCTGTGCTCGTTGTCATTGCGGCCTGCCTGTCGTCGTTCCTGTGGATGAAATCGGTGGATGCCCAGGTTTCTGCACAGAATGAGCGCAACCAGATACTGCAGGGGCAGATCAATGTCCTGAACAAAAAAGTGAAGGAAATTAAGGATCTGAAGAAGCGTCGTCAGGAGCTGATTGACCAGATGCGCGTGATTCAGGAGTTGCAGGGTAACCGTCCGTTGACGGTGCGCTACTTCGACGAAATGGTGCGTGCAGCCCCGGAAGGACTGTGGCTGACCGGGATTAAGCGCGTCGGCCGGACGATGGAAGTCGAGGGTGTTGCAGAGTCCAACAACCGCGTGTCGTCCTTTATGCGTAACCTCGACCGCTCTGATTGGTATGAGGCGCCGAACCTGACGGGTGTTACTGCCAAGCCAGAATTTGGCGAGCAGTCCAGCGCGTTCCAGATGACAGTTCGCGTCAGCGAACGCAAAACAGAAGAAGATGAAGAACAAGCCGCAGCGGCAAACTAAAGGAATCTGGTGATGGCACTGGAGGATTCGCTCAAGAAACTCAATGAAATCGATATCAACGATATCGATTTCTCCCGCGTCGGTGTGTGGCCGCTGCCGGGGCGTATCGCCCTGTTGGCAGTGATCTCCCTGGCGATTGTTGGTCTCGCTTATTACCTGATGATCAGCGACCGTTACCAGACGCTGGAATTTGCCCAGAAGAAAGAGCAGGACCTGTTTGTCCAGTTCGAGCGCAAATCGTTCGAGGCCGCTAACCTCGAAGCGTATCGTGAGCAGCTGGCAGAAATGGATGAAACCTTCGGAGCGCTGTTGAAACAGTTGCCGAAAAAAACCGAAGTGCCCGACTTGCTGGAAGATATCGATGAATATGGACGTGGAAGCGGCCTGACCATTCAAAAAATTGCGGTTCAGAACGAGCAGGCCGGTGAATTTTATGTGGAGCTCCCGATTCGCATCGAGGTGCAGGGTGGTTACCATGAATTCGGCGCTTTCGTCAGCGGTATCGCGGGTATGCCGCGAATCGTGACTCTGCATGATTTTCAGATCACGTCGGACAAAAAGGGTGGCAGTCTGCTGAGCATGGTGATCAACGGCAAGACCTACCGCTACAAAGAGCAGGGGGATGAAAGCTGATGAAAAAGTTGATTCCCCTGATGGCGGTCGTGTCGCTCGCGGGCTGTAGCCTGGATGGCGGCCACAATGACTTGCATCAGCGTATGGCGGCTATCAAGGCCAAGCCGGCCGGCCAGATCGAGCCAATCCCGACCTTTACGCCATACAGCCCGTATGTGTATAGCGCCGCTGCGCTGCGCAGCCCGTTTACCCGCCCGGTGCTCGAGTCGGAGCAGCGCCTGGTTGGGCGCCGCCTGGATGTAGCGCCCGATGAGAATCGCCAGCCCGAGTTGCTGGAAAGCTTTAATTTTGACGCCCTGTCGATGGTCGGCACCCTGTCCCGTGGTGGACAGCTGTGGGCGCTGGTCAACGATGGTAGCGGTGGTATCCATCGCATTACCGTGGGTAACTTCCTCGGTAAGAATCATGGTCGTGTTGTGAATGCGACTCCCGGGCAACTGGATATTTTGGAAATCGTACCTGATGGCACTGGTGGTTGGATCGAACGGCCGCGGGCGCTGACTTTGGAAGAGAAGGACAATAACTAATGATTCACAAGCAACTCGCCAAAGTATTGGCTCCCATCAAGGTGCTGTTGCTGGGCCTGCTGTTATTGCCGCTGGCTGGTCACGCGCAGGTCAACGAGCTGAATGATATTCAGTTCTCTGAACTGCCCGGAAACCGGTTGCAGCTGCGCCTGTCATTCCGTGAGCTCCCACCGGAGCCCACGGGCTACACCATCGAGCAGCCCGCACGTATTGTGATGGACTTTGCTGGTGTAAAGAGTGGCCTGCCCCAGAAAAAGTACTCTCTCGGTGTGGGTTCTGCCCGCAGCGCGGTGATTGTGTCCGGTGAAGACCGCACTCGCCTGATCGTGAACCTGGACCAGCTGCCGGTCTACACCACCCAGCGCCAGGGCAACCAGATCATCATGGACATTGGTGCGGATTCCGCGACGACCGCCGCGACTGTGGCTGCAGCGCCAAAGGTTGAGCCGGTTCGCTCTGCCAATCTCGGCGGCGAGCAGCGCTTCCGCGCCGCCAGCGGCGTGGCGATCGATAACGTGGATTTCCGTCGCGGAGAAGCGGGCGAAGGCAAGGTTATTGTCAGCCTTAGCAACCCGGCCGTGAATATCGATGTCGAGCGCACCAAGGGTCGTATCCAGCTGACCTTCCTCGGCGCGGAACTGCCCGAGTCACTGCGCCAGCGTCTCGACGTGACCGACTTCGCCACCCCGGTGAAAGCGATTACCGTGGATTATGATGGACGCAACACGGTCATTACTGTTGATCCGAGCGGTACCGAATACGATTACCTCGCCTATCAGGCGGATCGCGAGTATGTGCTGAGCGTCAAGCCGCTGAGCGTTGCTGAGATCAAGGAAAAGGCGAAAGAGTTCCAGTTCAGTGGCGAAAAACTTTCTCTGAACTTCCAGGACATCGAAGTACGCTCTGTCCTGCAGTTGATTGCCGATTTTACCGATCTGAACCTGGTGGCCAGTGACACCGTAGAAGGTCGCATTACCCTGCGTCTCGACGGTGTGCCCTGGGATCAGGCGCTCGAACTGATCCTCAAGGCGAAAGGCCTCGACAAGCGTCAGGAAGGCAACGTGATTATGGTGGCGCCCGCTGCCGAGATTGCCGAGCGTGAGCGCCAGGAGCTGGAAACCCGCAGACAACTTGAAGAGCTGGCGCCGCTGCGTACCGAGTATATTCAGGTTCGCTACGCCGATGCCCGTGAGCTGTTTACCCTGTTCTCCGGCCAGACTGGCGGCGGTGGTTTCAATCAGGGCAACTTCGCTGGCGGTCGCACCGACCAGGAAGAGCAGCGCAGTATCCTGTCCGCGCGCGGTAGTGCCATTGTCGATGAGCGGACCAACACCATCATCCTGACGGATACCGAAGAGAAAATTGCCCAGTTCCGCGACTTGATCGCTGCAGTGGACATTCCCATTCGCCAGGTGATGATCGAGGCGCGTATCGTCAACGCCAACACCGACTTCCTGAAAGAAGTTGGGGTCCGCTGGAACTACGGTGAGCACCACAGCGTCAATGACAAGGGCGGTATCGGTGAGGGTGTGGGTAACCTCGACGGATCCTTCTTCCTGGAAGATAACCGCACAGAAGAGCAGGTCACGCGCCTGGTGCGTGACATCAACGGCAACCCGATCGTTGACCCGGCCACCAACACCTTCGTTACCGAGGAAGTGGATGTCGACTTCTGGACACCGGATCTTGCCGATACCCTGCTGGTGGACCTCGGCGTGGCCAATCCTGCGGGTAACATTGCCTACTCCATCCTGAAGAACAATTTCTTCGTGGGTCTGGAGCTGTCCGCGCTGGAGGATGTGGGCAAGGCGGAAATCGTCTCCCAGCCGAAAGTTGTGACCGGTGACAAGCAGGAAGCCAACATCCAGTCTGGTGTGGAAATCCCATACCTCGAGGCGACGTCTTCGGGTGCTGCGTCGGTGACCTTCCGTGAAGCGGTATTGCAGTTGAATGTCACCCCGCTGATTACGCCGGACGACAACATCATCATGGATCTGGATATCAACCAGGACAGTATTGGTCAGCTGGCAGGTAATACCGGTATCCCGACCATCAATGTGAACTCCCTGCAGACCAAAGTGTTGGTGCGCAATGGTGAGACCATTGTCCTCGGCGGTATTTTCGAAAGTACCCTGATTGAGGGTGAGACCAAGATCCCGCTGTTGGGTGACATTCCCTACCTGGGTCACCTGTTCAAGACGACTGTACGCAGTGATGACAAGCGCGAGCTCCTGATTTTCATCACGCCGCGTATCCTCGAAGACGAACTGTTCTTTTCTAAGTGATCGATGATCGATCGTGTCATCTTCCTTGTCGGCCCCATGGGGGCCGGCAAGTCAACCATCGGAAAGCTTTTGGCGGCTGAGCTTCAGCTGCCTTTTGCCGATTCTGACAAGGTGCTGGAAGAGCGCACTGGCGCGGACATTCCGTGGATTTTTGACGTGGAGGGGGAAGCCGGTTTCCGCCGCCGCGAAAGCGAAGTCCTGCACGATCTCTGTGATGGTCCCGTTCAGGTGGTGGCTACCGGCGGCGGCATCGTCCTGGCGGAAGAGAATCGCGACCAGCTGCGCGAGCGTGGCCTGGTTGTTTACCTGCAGGCCTCCGTCGACCAGCTGGTTGAGCGCACGGGTAAGAACAATAACCGCCCTTTGCTGCAGGTGGATGATCCTAGGGCAAAGATTGTCGAGATCCTCGCCGAACGGGAGCCCCTGTATCTGGAGGTTGCCGATATCATTTGTGATACGGATGACTGCTCACCCCGTCAAGCTGCCGACCTGGTTGTCGAGAAGCTAGTCGGCACTGCCGACTCGAGCGCTCCGGTGTCCTGACCCCGCCGATTCCCTCGCGATTGATCCATGTCGTGGTAAAGTGCGCGCTCGCTCGCGCCGAAGTGCTATCGGCAAGCGACCGGTCTTTGAGCATTCTTGCCATTCTGCTTCATTCTTGTCGTGCCATCTGGAGGGCCGCATGTCGAAACTTGTTGTTGATCTGGGAGAGCGCAGCTATCCGATTGTGATCGGCTCGGGCCTGGTGGGTGATGCCGGGGCGCTGACACCGTACATTCGTGGTCGGCAGGTATGTGTGGTGACCAACGAGACCATCGCGCCGCTCTACCTCGAGCGGGTGTTGGCTGCACTGCAGGGGTTCGATCGGGTAGATTCGGTAATCTTGCCGGATGGCGAGGCATTCAAGAACCTGGATACGTTGAATCGCATCTTTGACGCGTTACTGGAGCGTCGTCACAACCGCAGTACTACCCTGATCGCGCTGGGTGGTGGCGTGGTGGGAGATATGACCGGGTTTGCCGCTGCCAGTTATCAACGTGGCGTCGATTTTATCCAGATGCCAACGACCCTGTTGTCGCAGGTGGACTCTTCTGTTGGCGGCAAGACCGGCGTCAACCATCCCCTTGGCAAGAATATGATCGGTGCCTTCTATCAGCCCCGGCTGGTGCTTGCCGATATGGCATCCCTCGAAACATTGCCCGCCCGCGAGCTCGCTGCCGGCATTGCGGAGGTCATCAAGTACGGGATGATCTGTGATGCCCCGTTCTTCGACTGGATCGAGCAAAATCTCGACCGTTTGATGGCCTGTGATCCTGAGGCGCTGGCTTACGCTGTCGAGCGCAGCTGTGCCGATAAGGCGGCCGTCGTCGCGGAGGATGAGCGGGAGTCGGGCCGCCGGGCTATCCTGAATTTCGGCCATACGTTTGGCCATGCGATTGAGTCCGTGCAGGGCTATGGCAACTGGCTGCATGGTGAGGCGGTTGCCGCCGGTATGGTCATGGGAGCGGAACTTTCGTATTTGCGCGGGTTCATTGATGCTGATGTGGTCTCGCGCCTGCGCAAGGTATTGGAGCGCGCCGGCCTGCCACTGGCCGCCCCCAAAGACATGACAATGGATCAGTTTTGGGACGCGATGGCGGTGGATAAGAAAGTGATCGACGGCCAGCTGCGGCTGGTATTGCTGGAGCGTCTGGGGCATGCCGTGGTGCTTGGGGACTCCACCGAAGCGCAGGTGCGCGAGGCCTTGAGCCGCTGCGGTGCCGGGTGACGGATCGCTCGACTTATTCACGCTTGTGAGGAGCGTTTCACAATAGTTTCACTTGAAAGCAGATAAATCGGCTTATTGTTGATTCATTAGTGGATAAATCTGGCAAATCTTGCAATTTCAGGTGGCCGCAAGTAATATTGCGCGCCCTAAAAAAGAAAAGCGGCAATAAAAGCCGACGAAAAAGCCCCTACGTGAGGGCTTTTTTTGTCTGGGCTGACTGGAAGAGAATGTGTGAGGAATCGTATGGGTAGCGCTCTGTATCGGCTGGATGAGTTCAAGGACAACTGTGGCTTTGGCCTGATTGCCCACCTGAAGGGTAAGACCAGCCACAAGCTCGTCCGTACGGCCATCGAGTCCCTTACCTGTATGACGCACCGTGGTGGTATTGCCGCGGACGGGAAAACCGGTGACGGATGTGGCCTGTTGCTGCAGAAGCCTGATGCGTTCCTGCGTGCCGAGGCGCGTGCTGTGTGCGGTGCAGAACTGACCGATACGTATGCGGTTGGTGTCATCATGCTTCCATTGGATGAGGCCGCAGCGCAGTCGGCGCGCGACGTATTGCGCGGAGCGCTGGAAGAAGAAGGTTTTCGCGTTGCTGGTTGGCGTCCGGTGCCAACCAACCCGGACTGCCTGGGCCCAATTGCCCGTGAGTCCCTGCCGCGTTTCGAGCACCTGCTGATCAACGACGCCGAAACCGCGATGGGAGAGTCCCGGTTCAATGCGCGTTTGTTTGTGGCGCGTCGCCGCGCTGAGCAGCGTTTGCTGGCCGGCGGTCATGCGGATGTCTATATCGCCAGCCTGTCCGACCAGGTCGTTTCCTATAAAGGCCTGATGATGCCGGCGGACCTGCCGAAATTTTTCCCTGAGCTCGCTGACGAGCGTCTGGAATCCGCCATCTGTGTATTCCATCAGCGCTTCTCCACCAACACCATGCCCCGTTGGCCGCTGGCGCAGCCGTTCCGCATGCTCGCACACAACGGCGAGATCAATACGATTACCGGTAACCGCAACTGGTCTGTTGCGCGTACGCCAAAGTTCGCCAGTGAGTTGTTGCCCGAGCTCGCGGAGCTGGCACCGTTGGTGAACCGTGAAGGTTCTGACTCCTCCAGCCTCGATAACATGCTGGAGATGCTGTCTGCGGGCGGTATGGAGTTGCACCGCGCGCTGCGCATGCTGGTGCCGCCGGCGTGGCAGAATGTCGAGAGCATGGACGCCGATCTGCGCGCATTTTACGAATACACGTCCATGCACATGGAGCCGTGGGACGGCCCTGCCGGCCTGGTAATGACCGATGGCCGTTATGCCGTCTGTACCCTCGACCGCAACGGGTTGCGACCCTCCCGCTGGGTGATTACCGACGACGATCTGATTACCGTTGCCTCGGAAGTGGGCACTTACGACTACCAGCCGGAAAATGTGGTTGCCAAGGGGCGCCTTGGTCCGGGCCAGATGCTGTCCGTCGATACCAAAGAAGGCAAGCTGCACCACACCGCCGATATCGACAATATGCTGAAAAAATCCCAGCCCTATAAAAGCTGGTTGAAAGGCAAGGCGCGGCGTATCCGTTCCACTCTGGTGACGGCACCGGTGGACAACAACTTCTCCTACGAACAGTTCAAGGTGTACCAGAAACTGTTCAGCTCCTCGATGGAAGAGCGCGACCAGGTGATCCGCCCGATGGCGGAAGCCGGCCAGGAAGCCGTGGGTTCCATGGGTGACGATACCCCGATGGCGGTGTTGTCCCGTGGCAACCGCTCCCTGTACGATTTTTTCCGTCAGCAGTTTGCCCAGGTCACCAACCCGCCGATTGACCCGCTGCGTGAAACCGTGGTGATGTCTCTCGAGACCCTGTTGGGGCGAGAGAAGTCCGTATTTGAAGAAACGCCCGAGCACGCCGATCGCGTGATCCTGTCTTCGCCGGTACTTTCACATATGAAGTACACCGCGCTGCTGGACGTGAAGCGGGTCGGTTTCGAATCGAAAATTTTCGACCTGAATTACGACCCGTCCACAACCGATCTGCAGGGTGCGATCCGCAAGCTGTGTGCGGATGTCGAGGCGGAAGTGCGCGATAACGGTGTGGTGCTGGTGGTTCTGTCTGACCGCGAAATTCGCGAGGGCATGCTGCCAATCGATGCACTGCTGGCTACGGGGGCGGTGCACCACCATCTGGTACACGCTGGCTTGCGCTGCGACTCAAACGTGGTGGTGGACACTGCCAGTGCGCGCGACTCGCACCAGCTGGCGTGCCTGCTGGGTGTGGGTGCGACGGCCGTGCACCCGTATTTCTCTTACAGCATCATCAATCACCTGATTGAAACCGGCGAGCTGCAACTGGATGCCGCCGAGGCGCAAAAAAATTATCGCAACGGCATCATCAAGGGATTGTTAAAGATCCTGTCGAAGATGGGGATTTCTACCATCGCTTCCTACCGCGGTGCGCTGCTGTTCGAGCTGGTTGGTCTGTCCAAAGAGGTCGTTGAACTGTGCTTCCCCGGTACGCCGAGCCGTATTGAAGGTGCCGGTTTTGCCGACCTGGAAGACGATATGGCCGCGCGCGCGAAGATCGCGTGGAAACCTCGCAAAGCGGTCTC
Source organism: Microbulbifer sp. ABF4_148 (assembly GCF_056158985.1). NCBI lineage: Bacteria > Pseudomonadati > Pseudomonadota > Gammaproteobacteria > Cellvibrionales > Microbulbiferaceae > Microbulbifer > Microbulbifer sp. ABF4_148. Next base: position 311,269 of record NZ_JBSWUI010000001.1, on the reverse strand, counting down.
TCCCGGTGGCCTGCACAAGTTTGTATACGGTCAGGAATACCATGCGTTCAACCCGGATGTGGTGAAGGCACTGCAGGACGCGGTACGCACCGGCGACTACTCGGCGTGGCGCGACTATGCCGAGCTGGTCAATGAGCGTCCGGTCGCCACCTTGCGCGACCTGATCGGTTTACGCGATGACCTGACGCCGATTCCACTGGAAGAAGTGGAGCCAGCAGAAAATATTCTGCGTCGCTTTGACTCTGCGGCGATGTCACTGGGTGCACTGTCACCGGAAGCGCACGAGGCCCTGGCGCAGGCCATGAACCGCCTCGGTGGCCGCTCCAACAGTGGCGAGGGTGGTGAAGATCCTGCCCGCTTTGGTACCGACAAGGTTTCCAAGATCAAGCAGGTGGCCTCTGGCCGCTTCGGGGTAACCCCGCACTACCTGGTGAATGCGGAAGTGCTGCAGATCAAGGTGGCCCAGGGTGCCAAGCCCGGTGAGGGTGGCCAGCTGCCCGGTGGCAAGGTGAACGAACTGATCGCGCGCCTGCGCTACTCCGTGCCCGGTGTGACCCTGATCTCGCCGCCGCCGCACCACGATATCTACTCCATTGAGGATCTGGCCCAGCTGATCTTCGACCTCAAGCAGGTCAATCCGGATGCGCTGGTGTCTGTGAAGCTGGTGTCCCGTCCGGGCGTCGGCACCATCGCTGCTGGTGTGGCCAAGGCTTATGCTGACCTGATCACCATCTCCGGTTACGACGGCGGTACAGCGGCAAGCCCGATTACCTCCATCCGCTACGCCGGCTCCCCGTGGGAGTTGGGCCTGGCAGAAACCCATCAGACCCTGCGTGCCAATGACCTGCGCGGCAATGTGCGCGTGCAGACCGATGGTGGCCTGAAGTCCGGCCTCGACGTGGTCAAGGCGGCCATGCTGGGCGCCGAGAGTTTCGGCTTCGGTACTGCGCCGATGGTGGCGCTGGGTTGTAAGTACTTGCGTATCTGTCACCTGAACAACTGTGCCACCGGTGTTGCCACCCAGAACAAAGACCTGCGTGACGAGCATTACATCGGCACCGTCGAGATGGCGATGAATTTCTTCCGCTTTGTGGCGGAAGAGACCCGCGAATGGATGGCTCGTCTGGGCGTGCGCAGTATGGATGAACTGGTGGGCCGGGTAGACCTGTTGCAGGTGCTTGAGGGTAAAACCACCAAGCAGCAGAAGCTGGACCTGTCGCCGCTACTGCACACGGATGAACTGCTGGAGAGCAAGCCGCAAACCTGTCAGCTGCCGCAGAATGATCCGTGGGACAAGGGCGAGCTGGCCGAGCGCATGGTGGCCGAAGTGCTGCCGTCGATCGAGAGCCTGTCCGGTGGCGAGTTCGAATTTAAAGTGGGCAACTGCGACCGTTCCATCGGTGCGCGCCTGTCTGGTGAGATCGCCAAGCGTCACGGTAATCAGGGCATGGCTGATGCACCGATCAAGTTGCGCCTCAAAGGTGTTGCCGGCCAGTCCTTCGGTGTCTGGAATGCCGGTGGCCTGGAGATGTATCTCGAGGGTGATGCCAACGACTATGTGGGCAAGGGCATGGCTGGCGGCAAGCTGGTGATCCGTCCGCCCGAGGGCAGCGTGTTTGCCTCGCAGGATACGAGTATCGTGGGCAACACCTGTCTGTACGGTGCCACCGGCGGCAAACTGTTTGCCGCAGGTCGTGCCGGTGAGCGTTTTGCTGTGCGTAACTCCGGTGCCTTTGCGGTTGTCGAAGGCGCAGGTGATCACTGCTGTGAATATATGACCGGCGGCATGGTCGCGGTCCTCGGTAAGACCGGAGTGAACTTCGGTGCCGGTATGACCGGAGGCTTCGCTTACGTGCTGGATATGGAGCGCAACTTCTTCGACAAGTGTAACCACGAGTTGATCGAGCTGCGTCGGATCAGTGCGGAAGCGCTGGAGGAATACCAGAGCCATCTGCGCAGCGTCATTGAAGAATACGCGGCCGAGACCGGCAGTGCCTGGGGTGCGGAACTGCTGGATAATTTCGACGACTACCTGAGCCGCTTCTGGCTGGTGAAGCCCAAGGCTGCGAGCCTTGCAGGGCTGCTGTCCGACGTGCGCAAGCGCGGTGAATAAGGGGAACCGATTATGACTCAACGACTCAACAACGATTTTCAGTTTGTCGACGTGGGCCGTGCGGATCCTGCGAAGAAAGACATCATTACCCGGACCAATCAGTTTGTAGAGATCTACAAACCGTTCACCGAACGTCAGGTGGCCAGCCAGGCACACCGTTGCCTGGATTGCGGCAACCCGTATTGTGAATGGAAGTGTCCGGTGCACAACTACATTCCCAATTGGCTGCGCCTGATTTCCGAGGGCAATGTCATGGAAGCCGCGGAGCTGAGCCATCAGACCAACTCGCTGCCGGAAGTCTGTGGCCGTGTTTGTCCACAGGATCGCCTGTGTGAAGGTGCCTGTACCCTGAACGATGGTTTTGGTGCGGTGACCATTGGTAATGCGGAAAAGTACATTACCGATACCGCGTTTGCCCTGGGCTGGCGCCCGGACCTGAGCAACGTCAAGAAAACCGACAAGCGTGTCGCTGTGATTGGTGCCGGCCCCGCAGGCCTCGCCTGTGCGGATGTCCTGGTGCGCAATGGCGTGCAGCCGGTGGTGTTCGACAAGTATCCCGAAATCGGTGGCCTGCTGACCTTTGGTATTCCCGAGTTCAAGCTGGAGAAATCCGTGATGCAGCAGCGTCGTGAGATTTTCACCGAGATGGGGGTCGAGTTCTGCCTTAACACGGAAGTGGGCAAGGACATCAGCTTCGAGCAGATCATGCAGGATTACGATGCGGTATTCCTTGGCATGGGCACCTACAACTACATGAAGGGTGGTTTCCCCGGCGAGGATCTGCTCGGCGTTTTTGATGCACTGCCGTTCCTGGTGGCCAATGTGAATCGCAATATGGGCTGGGAAAAGTCTGCGGAAGAATTTATCTCGGTCGAAGGTAAGCGGGTTGTGGTACTCGGCGGCGGTGATACCGCGATGGACTGTAATCGAACCTCCATTCGCCAGCATGCGGCGAGTGTGACCTGTGCCTACCGTCGTGACGAGGAAAACATGCCCGGCTCCCGCCGCGAGGTGGCCAACGCCAAGGAAGAAGGGGTTAAATTCCTGTTTAACCGCCAGCCGGTGGAGATTGTCGGGGACGACCAGGTCACTGGCGTTAAAGTTGTTACCACGCAGTTGGGTGAGCCCGATGAGAATGGTCGCCGCCGCCCGGAAGTGGTGCCTGGCTCTGAGCAGGTGATTCCCGCCGATATCGTACTGGTGGCCTTCGGTTTCCGTCCGAGCCCGGCCGAGTGGTTCGGTGACCACAATATCGAGGTTGCCGACTGGGGCGGTGTGGTCGCACCCGAGGAGCAGGAATATAAGTTCCAGACCTCCAATGCCAAGGTGTTTGCCGGCGGCGATATGGTGCGTGGCTCCGACCTGGTGGTGACTGCCATCTGGGAAGGTCGTCAGGCGGCCGAGGGTATCCTCGACTATCTGGACGTTTGATTCCGCCCGCGAGTTGACACCAGAGTCGACTCGAACTGCACAGCCCGGTGGTCTCGCCGCCGGGCTGGCTGGAACCCTTGGCCGCGCGCCCGTACAATAGCCGCCCTCCTGAATACGGCTATTGTGCACATGTCTGATACTACCTTTCCCGAGCTGAAGAACGACCGTTTCCTGCGCGCCCTGCTGCGCCAACCGGTAGATCGTACCCCGGTGTGGATGATGCGCCAGGCGGGACGCTACCTGCCGGAGTACCGCGCTTCGCGTGCGGAAGCTGGCAGTTTTATGGACCTGTGCAAGAACACCGCGCTGGCCTGTGAGGTCACCCTGCAGCCGCTCGAGCGCTATCCGCTGGATGCTGCCATTCTGTTTTCCGACATTCTCACCATCCCGGATGCCATGGGTTTGGGGCTTTACTTCGCTGAAGGGGAGGGGCCAAAGTTCCACAAGCCCCTGCGGTCTGCTGCGGATATCGAGGCCCTGCAGGTGGTCGATACCGCCAGCCAGCTCACCTATGTGACGGATGCCGTGACAATGATCCGCCGAGAACTGAATGGCCGGGTGCCGTTGATCGGTTTCTCCGGTAGCCCCTGGACCCTGGCGACCTACATGGTGGAAGGCGGCTCCAGCCGCGATTTCGCCCGGACCAAGGAGATGCTCTACACCCAGCCCGAGTTGATGCATCAGCTGCTGACGGTGCTGGCGGATTCAGTGATCGATTATCTGAACGCGCAGATTCGTGCGGGTGCACAGGCAGTGCAGATCTTCGATACCTGGGGCGGTGTGCTCAGTCACGAGGCATACCGTGAATTCTCTTTGCAATATATGGCGCGTATTCTGCAAGGGTTGATCAAGGAGCATGACGGCCGCGCCGTGCCGGCGATCCTGTTTACCAAGGGCGGCGGGCAGTGGCTTGAAGCAATGGCCGAAACCGGTGCTACGGGCCTCGGACTTGATTGGGCGACGGACATTGGCGCCGCGCGCGCGCGGGTGGGCGATCGTGTCGCCCTGCAAGGCAATCTGGATCCGGCCATCCTGTATGCGTCGCCAGCGCGCATTCGCGATGAAGTGGCACGTATCCTGGCGGCATTCGGCCAGGGCAGTGGACATGTGTTTAATCTGGGTCACGGGATTACGCCCAAGGTAGATCCGGCGCATGCCGGCGCGATGATCGAGGCCGTGGTTGAGCTCTCCCCCGAGTATCACTAATCGCGCCGGGTGGCGCGCCGGTGCTCGGTGCCCCGGGATTTTGAAAAAGCATTAGGTGCCAATGGCGTGGCGAAAAGGTCGTGCTATTAGGTGGAATTTCGTGCTATAAAAGCGGGTTGCTGCACACTTTTGGGCAGTAAATTACTAAAAAGAACAATATTGGGCTGGCGGGAACGCGTAATCACGTGGCGATCGAGCAAGTAAAAGTCTTTGTCGAGGAGTTGCAGCGGGGCATGTTTGTGTCGCGCTTGGATCGACCGTGGACGCATACACCTTTCGCCCTGCAGGGATTTTACATCCGTGATCTCGAAGAGATTCGCCAGCTGCAGAAGTTTTGTCGCTACGTTTATATCGATGTCACCAAGACGGTGGGTGATGTCGGCGTAAATTTGCGCCGCATGTCCCAGGCGGCCGGCAAGGACTTCACCAACAAAACGTCCTCCAGTACACAGGTCCGCCGCCGGGTACCCCCGGTCATTCCCTGTCGGCCCGTGCAGATTTCCCACTCGACCTACTCGAACCCCGCGCCTGCAAGATCGGTTGCCCGCACTGCCCGCAAGCTCAATGTGCGGCTGCAGCAATGCATGGGTGAAGTCATGGCGCAGCTGGATTCAAAGGCCCCGCTGCCGATGAAACAGGTACAGCGGGTCGTCGATGAGCTGGTTGAGAATGTGCTGCGTAGCCCCGATGCGCTGGCCTGGCTCGCGCGGGTGCGCGAGAAGGATGAGCATACCCACAGCCATGCGCTGCGCGCGAGTATCTGGGCGGTCTTGTTCGGCCGCCATATTGGCCTGCGCCGTCATGAGCTGATGCAGCTCGGCACCGCCGCACTGCTTAAAGATGTCGGCAAGATCATGCTGCCTGACGAAGTGCTGCGTGCAGAAAAACGCGATGCCCGCAGTGAGCTGGAATATCGCAAGTTCGTTGACCACAGCGTGCGATTATTATCGGCCGAATCCGGTATCGATCCGCAGGTGCTCAATATCGTGCAGTGCCATTGTGAAAGGCACGATGGCAGCGGCTACCCGCGTGGCTTGCGCGGCGACAAGATTCCGGTGCTGGCGCGCATGTGCGGTATTGTCAGTTTCTACGATGAATCCACCAATCCCCGGGGAACCGAGTTTCCGGTGGCGCCTTCCAGGGCGGTCGCGCAACTGTACGACCAGCGTGGAATCTCCTTCCATGAGCAGTTGGTAGTCGAATTCATTCAGGCGATTGGCCTGTACCCAACGGGTACAGAAGTGGAATTGTCTACCGGGGAAGTGGCGGTTGTGGTTGAGCAGAGCTATGGCCATCGCCTGCGTCCCAAGGTGATGGTAGTGACCGACCACAACAAAAAACTGTTGCCCAAACCCCGTCTTCTGGACCTTGCTGCGGATGATGATCGCAAGCAGCGGTTGATCGAGCGGGGCAAGCTGACCGCGTCGGACAAGATTACGATTGTTCAGGATCTGGAGCCGAGCCGTTACCCGGACGTGGATGTCGCCGCGGTGCGGGATCACTACCTCTTTTCCAAAACCGGGCTGAGCGGCCTGGTGTCGAAATTGTTGCCCGCTTAAATCCGGGCATTTTCCTTATTGTTTCTTTCCGTGCATCGCCGGCGTTTCTGCGCCTGCTCTGTGCGCGTTGACCTGTGCCGCGCCGTCGTGCGTCGACGTGGCGGCACAGGCGTTAAGGCGCTGCGTCAGTCTTGCAGGTCGCCGAAGTGCTCACCCATGCGCACCGGGCTATCCGCGCGCAGGTTATCCAGCCATTTCACCTTGTCTGCGCCGAACAGCATGATGACGGTCGAGCCCAGTTTAAAACGCCCCATCTCGGCACCTTTTTCCAGGGTGATGGGCTTGTTGTCCGTGTACTGAGTGGTCTGTACCCGCCGCTTCAGTGGCGCAACCTGACCTGCCCACACGGTTTCAATACTGGCGACAATCATGGCGCCCACCAGGATCATTGCCATGGGCCCGGCTTCTGTATCAAACACGCAGACCACGCGTTCATTGCGCGCGAACAGGCGCGGTACATTTTCCGCAGTTACCGTGTTCACAGAAAACAGCTGTCCCGGCACGTAGGTCATGCTTTGCAGGGTGCCGGTGACAGGCATGTGCACGCGATGGTAATCCTTTGGGGACAGGTAGACGGTGGCGAAGTCACCACCGGTAAACTGTGCGGCGATTTGCGGATCTCCGCCCACCAGTTCCAGCAGGCTGTAATCGTGGCCTTTGGCCTGGAAAATACGCCCGTTGTGGATCTCCCCCAGTTGGCTAATGGCACCATCAGCGGGGCAGGCGATTGCCTCGTCATCGGCTACGATTGGGCGGGCACCGTCTTTCAATGCGCGGGTAAAAAAGTCGTTAAAGCAGGGGTAGGCCGTGCAGTCGGTTTCCACTGCCTCCTCCATGTCGACATCGAAGTGATCCACGAACCAGCGGGTGAAGGGATCCTTGATGGATTTGATTCGGGTCTCGGCGAGCCAGCCCGCTGCGCGCGACAGCGCATGCTGGGGAGTGAGGTATTGCAGTGTGGTAAACAGTTTAGGGTTCATTAGATGCGTTCTTGTTGCTGTTTGCTGTGTATTTACTGGGCGACCGGTGTATCGGGCAGGTTGCCCCATTCGCTCCAGGATCCCGGATAAGCGCGGATATCAAAGCCAAGCGAGCGTCCGACCAGCCAGGTGAACCCGGAGCGGTGATGGCTCTGGCAGTGCGTCACAATCGGCCGGGCGCCATCGATGCCTATCGCCGCGAGAAGCTCCCGCGCGTCTTCGCGGATGCGCAGGTCCCGCTGCGGATCCATTAACTGGGTCCATTCACAATTGATCGCCCCCGGGATATGCCCGCCTCTCAGAGCCACCACCCGTTCGCCGCGATACTCCTGCGGCGATCGCGCATCCCAGATACAGAATTGGGGGTCGTCGAGCTGGGCCAAAATATCCTGCGCATCCACCATGACATTTGGGTGGAGTGTAATGTCGATATCGCTGGGCGTTGCCGTGCCGGCTTGTTGGGTAACGGGGAGTCCCGCGCCTCGCCACGCGTGCTGGCCGCCGTTTAAATAGCTATAGCGCGTGTGGCCAACCACTTCCAGCGTCCACAGCAGGCGTCCGGCCCAGCCGCCGCCCTCATCGTCCATCGCGACCACATGTTTATCGGGGCCGAGTCCGATCACACGGAATACCTGGGTTAACTGTTCTTTGGACGGCAGCTTTCCCGCTGCGGGCGGTGTGCCGGCCATCAATGCACGAAACGGCAGGTGGATCGCACCGGGTATGTGTCCCGCTGCGTAGTTTTCCGGCGAGCTGAGATCCACGATCAGCAGCTCTTCGTGCTCGAGCATGGAGGCGAGTTGCTCTGGCTCAAGAATCAGGGGCAGATTGTCAGACAAGGGGCTCTCCCGAAAAATCTGGACGGATGCAGGTTGTTATTCGTTTTCGAGGCTATTGCGCAGGTGCAGGAAGCTATCCATGCGCCGCTGACTGATATCGCCTCTGGCCAGTGCTGCGTTGATGGCGCAGCCCGGTTCCTGCTGGTGTCGGCAATCGCGAAAACGGCAGTGTCCGATAAACGGGCGGAACTCAACATAGCCTTCCAGCAACTGATCCTCGCTCATGTGCCAGATACCGAATTCTCGAATGCCTGGCGAGTCTATCAGATCTCCGCCGCCGGGCAGGTGAAACAACTCGGCAGCAGTAGTGGTGTGCGTGCCTTTGCCCGTTGCCTCCGAAAGTGCGCCGGTGCGAGCGCCGGCTTCTGGCAGCAGCGCGTTGACCAGCGATGATTTCCCCACACCGGATTGCCCGACAAATACGCTCGCGCCCTGCGCGAGTGTGGCCAGTAATTCCGGCAGGCCGTCTCCGGTTTTGGTGGAGAGGTGCAGTACCGGGTAGCCGAGCCCGGGATAGGGCGCGAGCAGCTCTTCCAGTGCTTGCCGGTTGTCGTCGTTAATCAGGTCAGTTTTATTGAGTAATAACAGCGGAGCAATGCCGGTGCATTCGGCGGCGACCAGATAGCGGTCAATCGCATTGGCGAAGGGCTCCGGGTAAGGCGCAATAACCACGACAACGCGGTCGATATTGGCGGCGACGGTCTTGAGGTCGCCATAGCGGTCCGGTCTTTGCAGTTCCGAATGGCGCGCCAGGCGCGCACCTACCACGCCATAGCCACCCGTACTTTCGCTGATGGACGGGCGCCACGCGACCCGGTCACCGGTGACGAGGGTGTCGATATTGGCGCGGAGGTGACAACGTTGTCGAAGTTCCTCGTCGGCGAGGCTCTCCACCAAAACCTGAGTGCCGTAGTTTGCGATGACCAGCCCGGTTTGCTCGGGGCCCAGATCCCCCTCTTCCAGGGAGTGTTCGGCCTTGTCCGCGCGCTTGCGCGCACGCGCCTCGCGTTCCTGCTGGATTTTGGCAATTCGCCATTGCTGGCGCCGGTTCAGTTTGCGTTTACTCATCGGGTCCGATCGGTGGGCGATTCGCCGCGGATTATAGCCCGCTCAGCGGGCGCTACGCCTTATTCATCGAATTTTTGCCGGATCATCGGTGCGTGGGGCTTGCATCGCTGCGTCGATACGGTACTTTGCGGCTAAAGCTTGGAGGCACATCGTGGACCAGAACAACCTGATCTGGATCGACCTGGAAATGACTGGTCTGGATCCGGAAAAAGAGCGCATCATTGAGATCGCCACAATTGTTACCGACTCGCGGCTGAATATTCTTGCCGAGGGGCCGACCATGGCGGTGCACCAGAGTGATGCGTTGCTGGCCGCCATGGATGACTGGAATACCGAGCAGCATGGCGGTTCCGGTCTGGTTAAGCGCGTGCGTGAATCCAATGTGAGCGAGCGCCAGGCGGAGCGCGAGACCATTGATTTCCTCCGTCAGTGGGTGCCGGAGGGGGCTTCCCCGATGTGTGGTAACTCCATCGGGCAGGATCGCCGTTTTCTGGTGAAGTACATGCCGCAATTGGAGGCTTACTTCCACTATCGCAATCTCGATGTCAGTTCAGTCAAGGAATTGGCGCGACGCTGGCGGCCCGATGTGCTCGAAGGTGTGAAAAAGCACAGCAGCCATCTGGCCCTCGATGACATTCGTGATTCCATCAATGAGCTGTGCCACTACCGCGAACACTTTTTCCGTATGGAGTAAGTGCGCTACTGATCCGGGTCGCGCGCAGGCCGCTTGATCTTGCGCCGGCGTCGCCGGCCACTCTGCAGTCGCGCGATGGCCCAGTGGATATGCTCGGCCAGCATCGCCGATGCGCCGCTCAGGCGCTGGTTGAGCGCATGTATCAGTTCTTCGGTTTGCGCCGCTGGCAAATCGGCATTGCCCAGGGCTACGGCCAGATTGCGCTGCCAGCGCTCGTAGCCAATGCGGCGGATTGCAGAGCCGGCGGTCTTCCGCAAAAACTCCTCTTCGCTCCAGCCGAACAGTGTGAGTAATGCGCTGTCGTCGAGTTGGTGCCGTGGGCGAAAGTCATCCTCCGCGGTGGGGCTGGCAAATTTGTTCCAGGGACAAATCACCTGGCAATCGTCGCAGCCAAACACCCGATTACCCATTGCCTCGCGAAATTCCTCCGGAATCGGTCCCGGGTTCTCGATGGTCAGGTAAGAGATGCAGCGTCGCGCGTCGAGCTGATAGGGGCCGACAAACGCGTCGGTGGGGCAGACCTTGAGGCAAGCGGTGCACTCGCCGCACTGGTTGGACTGTTCGCTGTGATCCACAGGCAGCGCTAAATTGGTATAGATTTCCCCGAGGAAAAACCAGGAGCCGGCGGTGCTGTTCAGCAGCATGCAGTTTTTCCCGATCCAGCCGAGCCCGGCTTTTTCTGCCAGGGCGCGCTCCATGACCGGGGCGCTGTCGGTAAAGGCGCGCCCCTGCGCGGCCAGGTTGTGTTCGTCGCAGTAGCCTTCAATCTGCGCGGCGAGCCGTGCCAGGCGCTTGCGAATGAGTTTGTGGTAGTCGCGTCCTGTGGCATAGCGAGAAACGTAGGCTCTGGAGGAATCCTTGAGCACGCGCACAGGTTCGGTATCCGGCGGCAGGTAGTCGAGGCGGACGCTGATCACCCTGAGGGTGCCGGGTTCCAGCAGTGCCGGTGTCCAGCGCTTGGCGCCGTGGGTGCCCATCCAGGCCATTTCGCCGTTGTAACCGGCCGTCAGCCATTTCTGCAGGTGGGCCCCGTGTTCCTCCAGGTTGCAGTCGGTGATGCCCACTTGCTGGAAGCCGAGCTCCCGTCCCCAGACCTTAATGAGGTCTGCGAGCGCCTGCAGTGGATCGTTGGGCGGATTGTGGGGATTGCGGGATACCAATTGTCTGTTCCAATGCCAGAAGCGTGGCCAGGCTTGTCTGGAGAGCCGGCAACAAATTGCGCGCCTGCGCGGGTATACTTGCGCGCAGCGATATCGATCATCGCGCGCAGGTAGGCGCGGCTATTTTGCCACAGTTTAAAAAATGACCATACACGGAAGCCGAATGGAAATCCCCCAGCCTCTGTATAGCGCCGCCAGTGTGCGCGCGCTGGATCAGCACACCATCGCCGCTCTCAAAATCCCGTCGCTGGCCCTGATGAAACGTGCTGGCCGCGCAGCTTTTGTTCAGCTGCAGCAGCGCTGGCCGGAAGTGAGTCGTCTACAGGTGTTCTGCGGTGGTGGTAACAACGGCGGGGACGGTTACGTGATTGCCGGCCTTGCGGCGCAGCGGCAAATTCCCGTGACGGTCTATGCCTGCATTGATCCGGGCAAGCTCAGCGGTGATGCGCTGGAGGCCTATCGCTATGCGGAGCGCGAGGGCGCCCAGATTGTGACCTCGCTCGCCGCGATGGACGCTGCGGACGCGGCCACCGTGACGGTGGATGCGCTGCTCGGCACCGGTTTTAGTGGCGAGCTGCGCGACCCGATTGCGCCGGCCATTGAGCGCATCAACAAAACCAGCGGTCCGGTGCTGGCGGTGGATATTCCCTCGGGGGTACATGCGGATACCGGCGCGGCGGATCAGGCCGTGGATGCGGATGTCACAGTCACCTTTATCGGCCGCAAGCTCGGCCTGTATGCCGGGCGCGGCGGGGCACTGTCGGGGGAGGTTGTGTTTGACGGGCTTGGCGCGCCGGAATCGGTGTACCTCGAAGAGACACCGTTGGCCCAGCGTTACTGCGGCGATAGTATCGAACGCCTGCCGCAACGTGCGGCTGACAGCTACAAGACCCAGTTTGGCCACGTGCTGGTGGTCGGTGGCGACCGGGGGTTTGGCGGTGCGGCAATGATGGCCGCCGAGGCAGCCGCGCGCACCGGTGCCGGTTTGGTTTCCCTGGCGACCCGTCCCGAGCACCTGCCGGCGGTGCTGACCCGTTGTCCCGAGGTGATGGCGCATCCAGTGATCTCCGGTCAGGAGCTGGAGCCGCTGGTGGAAGGACCGAGTGTGATCGCAGTGGGTCCGGGGCTCGGCCGTGATCCCTGGGGGGAACAGTTGCTGGCGCGCGCTGCGCGTGCCGAGGTGCCGGTAGTACTCGACGCCGATGCGCTGAATATTCTCGCCGGGGGGCGTGTCCTCGCGGGGATGCAGCGTCCGGACTGGGTGATGACGCCACACATCGGTGAGGCTGCCCGCTTGCTGCAATGCGATATTGAAGATGTGAAAGCCGACCCGCGCGCGGCCGCGCAGGCTATTCAGGCTAAATTCAGCGGGGTGGTGATACTCAAAGGTGTCGGCACCCTGATTGCTTCGGACAGTGGTGTTGACCTGATCAACGCCGGTAATCCGGGCATGGCCTCCGGTGGCATGGGGGATCTGCTCACCGGTGTTCTGGCGGGATTGTTGGCGCAGGGCTTGTCCCCGATAAAGGCGGCGCGACTGGCGGTCTGGCTGCATGGGACTGCGGCGGATCGCGCAGCGGCGGATGGCCAGCGCGGGTTGCTGGCGACGGATTTGCTGCCCTGGGTACGCAAACTGGTAGATTGAAACGTTGATGGTCGTGGGTGAATGAAACACTGGCAACTGGAACTCGCTGATGAGCAGGCCACCGTGGCAGCGGGGGAGACCCTCGGTCGTGCGGCGCTGGCGAGTGGTCTGACACGCGGTTTCACGGTGTACCTGGACGGACAACTCGGTGCAGGCAAGACGACCTTCTGTCGCGGTGTGCTGCGCGCCTTTGGTCATCAGGGGGCGGTCAAAAGTCCGACCTATACGCTAGTGGAGCCCTATGAGATGGGTGCATACAGCGTCTATCACTTTGACCTGTATCGGCTGGGTGACCCAGAAGAACTGGAATTTATGGGCGTCCGGGATTACTTCGCCCCGGGTTGCCTGAGCCTGGTCGAGTGGCCCGAGCGCGGTGACGGCGTCCTGCCGGTGGCGGACCTCCAGGTTCGTTTGGAGGTGCCATTGGCCGGTCGCGTGTTGCACGTCGAGGCTGGCTCGGAACGGGGTGAGGCGGTGCTGGATGCATTTCGGCAGTTGCAACAGTAGGGCACAATGGGCGGGCTACGCGTGAACAATAACAACGGACGGGGCATGTTTATGAATCGCTACTGGCGACTGTTTCTCTGCCTTGTGCTCGCGCTGCCGGGTGTTCCGGCGCTGGCGACGGACGTCGAGAGCGTGCGGTTGTGGCGTGCGCCGGATCATACCCGCCTGGTGTTTGACCTGAGTGGGCCGGCGGAGCACAAGCTGTTTACCCTCAGTCAGCCACATCGTGTTGTCATTGATGTGAGTGACGCGCGCCTGGCCGCCAGCCTGGACCAACTGGTGCTGGAAAATACCCCGATTCGCCAGGTGCGCTATGCGCGCCAGAACAAAGATGACCTGCGCGTGGTGCTGGATCTCAAACAGCAGGTGAATCCGCGCAGTTTTGCCCTGAAGCACCACCAGGAGTTGCCCGATCGCCTGGTGATCGACCTCTACGACAAGGTCGAGACCCAGGAAAAAACACTGCAGACGGTCAGTCGTGAGCGCGATGTGGTCATTGCCATCGACGCCGGGCATGGCGGGGAAGATCCTGGGGCGCTCGGTCCGGGTGGCCTGCGCGAGAAAGACGTGGTGTTGGCCATCAGTCGCCAGCTGAAAAAAAGTATCGACGCACGTCGCGGCTTCACCGCCAAACTGGTCCGCACCGGGGACTATTACATCCCCCTGCGTGGGCGCGTCAAAAAGAGCCGTGCCATGCGCGCCGACCTGTTTGTGTCTGTCCATGCAGACGCGTTTACCCGCAAGGATGCCCGGGGCGCCGGTGTGTATGCGGTTTCCTCCCGCGGTGCGACCAGTGAAACTGCACGATTCCTCGCCCAGCGGGAAAATGAGTCCGACTTGATCGGGGGTGACGGTGGCCTCAGCCTGGATGACAAAGACGATACCCTGGCTGGTGTGTTGCTGGATCTGTCGATGACGGCGACCATGAATGACAGTCTGGAGGTCGGGGCAAATGTCCTCAATGCCATCGGCAAAGTGACCCATCTGCATAAGAAGCAGGTGGAACAGGCCAACTTCTCGGTGCTGCGTTCGCCGGATGTCCCCTCCATCCTGGTGGAAACCGGGTTTATTACCAATCCGCAGGAAGCGCGGCGCCTGCGCGATCCCGCTTTCCAGCGCAAGATGGCGCAGCAGATCAGTGACGGCATTGTGGCGCATTTCAACAGCCGCCCTCCCGCCGGTACCTGGCTCGCCGCCAATCGCGATCGCGCGCCCCAGAACTACACCATTGTTCGCGGCGACACCCTGTCGGCGATTGCCGCGCGCTATAACGTATCCGTCGCCAAACTGAAGGCGGTCAATGGTATGCGTAATTCCGTGATCCGTGTCGGCCAGACGCTGACCATTCCATCCGGCTGAATCCATTTTTCAGGGCCGGCACGGGCCGGCGAGTTGTAAAGCTATGCACGATAAAATCCAGCAATTGTCCCCCAGGCTGGCCAACCAGATCGCGGCCGGTGAGGTGGTCGAGCGCCCGGCATCCGTGATCAAGGAGTTGCTGGAAAACAGTCTCGATGCGGGTGCAACGCGGCTGGAAGTGGATATCGACAATGGCGGCATCAAGCGCATCAAGGTGCGCGATAACGGCAAGGGCATAAGCCAGGAGGATTTGCCACTGGCGCTGGCCCGCCATGCCACCTCGAAGATCCATGCGCTGGAGGACCTCGAGGCAGTCGCCACGCTCGGTTTTCGCGGCGAGGCACTGGCGAGTATTTCCTCCGTTGCGCGGCTGGCACTGACCAGTAGTCGCGACGAATCTGGCAAGGGCTGGCAGGTGAGCGCCGAAGGCCGGGATATGCAGGCGCAGGTTGTGCCGGCGGCACACCCGCGTGGCACGACGGTGGACGTGCGTGACCTGTTCTTCAACACGCCGGCACGGCGCAAGTTCCTGCGCACGGAAAAGACCGAATTCAATCGTGTCGATGAAACCATCAAGCGGCTGGCGCTCTCCCATTTCGAGGTTTCGATCAGCTTGCGACACAACGGCAAGAGTGTGCACAACCTGCGTGCCGGTAGCAGTCGGGTGGAAATGGAGCGGCGCGTCGCACAGGTCTGCGGCCCGGCATTTATGCAAAACGCCCTGCATATCGATGTGGAGCGCAGCGGCTTGCGTCTGTGGGGGTGGGTGGCTGAGCCGGCCTTCTCCCGTTCCCAGGCGGACCTGCAATTCTTTTATGTCAACGGCCGTGCGATTCGCGACAAGGTGGTGAGCCACGCTGTGCGGCGGGCCTTCGCCGACGTGCTTTACCACGGCCGCCACCCGGCATTCGTGCTCTATCTGGAACTGGATCCGGCTTCAGTCGATGTGAACGTGCACCCGACCAAGCATGAAGTGCGTTTTCGGGATGGCCGGCTGGTGCACGACTTCCTGTTCGGCAGTTTGCATCGGGCCCTGGCATCGGTTCGCCCCGGCGACCGCTCCGGGTCCGAGGAGGGCGCGCCTCTGGAGCCGACGCCGGCGCCGCAGGTGAGCGGTGTGCAGGCGGGCGAATTCGGCGGCCAGGGCAGCATACCCCTTGCGCCGACGCGGGAGCCCGCGGCTTCCCCGGGGGGGTACCAGCCGTCGGTGCCTTCTCTCAATGTGCCCGCACAAATGGCCGGCTACGGGCAGCTGCACCAGCCGGCGGCGGCGCCTGGTGTCGCCGAGTCAGCGGCGATGGCCGGCGCGCTGGACGACAAGCCTGCTGAAGGGGATGCCCCTCCATTGGGATATGCGATGGCGCAGCTGCACGGTATTTATATTCTGGCGCAGAATAGTCATGGCCTGATCGTGGTCGACATGCACGCGGCCCACGAGCGCATTGTCTATGAGCAGATGAAAGCCGCCCATGCGGCGGGCGGTATCCAGGCGCAGCCGTTGCTGGTACCGGTGAGCCTGGCGGTGAGCCAGCGCGAAGCGGACTGCTTTGAGGAGCGCAGTGAAGTGTTTACGGCGCTGGGTTTTGTATTGCAGCGGGCGGGCCCGGAAACTTTACTGGTACGACAGGTGCCGACGATGCTTCACGGTGCCGAGGTCGAGCAGCTGGTGCGCGATGTCCTCGCTGACCTGCTGGCGCAGGGCGGCAGTGACCGGATTGGCGAGCGCATCAACGAGGTGCTGGGTACCATGGCCTGTCATGGGTCGGTGCGGGCGAATCGCAAACTCACCGTTCCCGAAATGAACGCGCTACTCCGCGACATGGAGCGGACCGAGCGCAGTGGCCAGTGTAACCACGGCCGCCCGACCTGGACCCAGGTCACCCTCGCCGATATGGATAAGTGGTTTATGCGGGGCCAGTGAGCAGGCCACCCGAGGATATCCAAGTTTGAACCAGTCAGCTGATGGCGCCGGGCCGGCCGCGTCGACAGAGAGCAAGCCGCACGCGATTTTCCTGATGGGCCCCACGGCCTCGGGAAAGACTGACCTCGCGATGGCGATCGCCGACCATCTGCCCGTGGAGCTGGTCAGCGTCGATTCCGCGCTGGTGTACCGAGGGCTCGATATCGGTTCCGCCAAGCCCAGTCCCGCGGAACTTGCACGCTATCCCCACCGTCTTATTGATATCTGCGATCCTGCGGAAGCGTATTCCGCCGGGCAGTTTCGCCGCGATGCGCTCGCGGCGATGGCCGAGATCTCGGCCGCTGGCCGGATCCCGCTGCTGGTGGGAGGGACCATGCTGTACTTCCGCACGCTGCTGGAGGGAATGGCTGATTTGCCCTCGGCAGATCCGCAAATACGCGCCGAGATTGAAGCGCGCGCGCAACGGGAGGGTTGGCCGACATTGCATCGGGAGTTGGCGCGCGTGGATCCCGAGCTGGCTGCCGAGCTCCATCCGAACCACTCGGCCCGTATTGAACGGGGTCTGGAGGTCTACCGGATTACCGGGCGCCCCCTGTCGGCGCTGCGCCAGGAGCAGGGTGGCGAGTCTGTGCGCGATCACTATGACGTCATCCAGCTGGCACTGGTGCCAGCCGACCGGCAACTGTTGCACGAGCGAATTGCTTTGCGCTTTCAGCGCATGCTGGAGCAGGGCTTTATCGAGGAGGTGCGCGGGCTGCGTGCCCGTGGCGACCTCCACGAGGACCTGCCGGCGATCCGTGCGGTCGGCTATCGCCAGGTCTGGCAGTACCTCGAGGGAGAGCTGGACTACGATGCGATGGTGGAGGCGGGCGTTGCCGCGACCCGCCAGCTGGCCAAGCGGCAGTTGACCTGGCTGCGCCGCTGGGCCGGGCTGACGCGTATTTGCACGCAGGATTCACGCGGCACGCCGCGCAAAATTGACGATTTATTGGCTGAAGCCTTGAAATTTCTGCCTTGAGCAGCCATAACGTCTGTGGGTAACCAAAGGGGGCCCATTCAGTCAGTTTTTACTGGGTACGGATTTTCGTCCCAACTTTATAACGCGTATTCAACCGTTATCGTCTTTTAGCCCGCGGAGTTCGCGAGCGCGGTGGCGGCCTGCATACGGCTTTCAGCTTTTGACAAGGAGAAAAAAGATGTCAAAAGGGCACAGCTTACAAGACCCTTACCTCAACGTTTTGCGCAAAGAGCGAATCCCGGTTTCTATCTATCTCGTAAATGGCATCAAGCTCCAGGGACAGATCGAGTCTTTTGACCAGTTCGTGGTGTTACTGAAAAACACCGTAAGCCAGATGGTATACAAGCACGCCATTTCCACCGTTGTGCCTTCCCGGGCGGTGCGCGTGCCGCTGCTAAACCCGGCTGCGCAACAGGGCGCTGGCGGTGAAGGTGGCGAAGGCGAAAGCTTCTCCTGAGGAAGATCGCGCGGATCGCAAATTCAAAGCCCCGGTTTACCGGGGCTTTTGCCCTGGGGGCGATATACCCCGGGTTGCTGTACACGTCTTTGCGGGGCTGCTTCGGTACCCCCAGCTACGCATGAGAAATCCCTTTGTTTTTTGATCGACCCGAGTCCGGTGAGCTGGCAGTGCTGGTGCACCTTGAACTATCTGCCATCGATAGCCCTGAGGATCCCCGAGAGTTTGAAGAATTGGCCCTCTCTGCTGGTGCCGATCCGGTAGCGTTTGTATTTGGCCAACGCGCCACGCCAGATCCAAAGACCTTCGTGGGACGCGGCAAGCTTGAGGAAATCCAGGGGCAGGTCAAAGAGCATGGCGCTGAACTGGTCATTTTTGACCATACCCTCTCCCCCAGCCAGGAGCGCAATGTCGAGCGCGAACTGCACTGTCGGGTGCTGGATCGCACCGGTCTGATCCTGGATATCTTTGCCCAGCGGGCCAGGACCCATGAGGGTAAGCTGCAGGTTGAGTTGGCACAGCTGCGTCATATGTCCACACGCCTCGTAAGGGGATGGACCCACCTGGAGCGCCAGAAGGGCGGTATCGGCCTGCGCGGCCCCGGTGAGACCCAGCTGGAAACGGACCGTCGATTGCTGCGGGCGCGTATTGATTCGATCGAAAAACGATTGGATAAAGTACGGCGCCAGCGAGAGCAGGGGCGCCGCGCGCGCTCCCGCGCAGAGGTCGCGACGGTGTCGCTGGTGGGCTACACGAACGCTGGTAAGTCCACTTTATTCAACCGGATCACCGATGCCGGCGTATATGTCAGGGACCAGTTGTTCGCCACACTGGATCCGACCATGCGCCGGGTAGAGCTGCCGAGTGTCGGCGCAATGGTGTTGGCCGATACGGTGGGGTTCGTCTCCCACTTGCCACACCGCCTGGTGGAGGCGTTCCGTGCAACCCTGGAAGAGGCGGCCAATGCCACCTTGTTGTTGCATGTGGTTGACGCTGCGGCAGACGATCGGCTGCATTTACAGGAAGAAGTGCAGTTGGTGCTGGAAGAGATCGGTGCCGCCGAGTTGCCCCAGCTGATGGTGTATAACAAGATTGACCTGTTGCAGGATCGCGAGCCGGGGATTGACCGCAATGCCGACGGCGTGCCGGTTGGCGTGTGGTTGTCTGCTGCGACGGGTGCCGGTTGTGACCTGTTGATCGAGGCCATTGCTGAGCGCCTCGGAGAGCAGATGGTGCGGGGGTTCCTGACATTGAAGCCCGCCCAGGCGCGCTTGCGCGCGCAGTTGTACGAAATTAATGCCGTGCAGCAGGAAGCATATGCTGACAATGGCGACTGCACACTGCAGCTGTTGTTACCCCGGAGTGATTTCCAGCGTTTGCTGGCACCGTTCGGGGAAGGAGACGACAGGCCGCAGTGGCAAGTGACAGAGTGACGGCAGTCGGGGGCAGAAGAGTGCTAAAATCCCGCCTCGGGGAAGCGCTTTTCGCCCGTCGAGCGAAGTGCCGCAGATAACAGTTCCCAAATTCACGCAGACAGTTGGAGTAGATCGATGGCCTGGAACGAACCGGGTGGTAATAACAAAGATCCCTGGGGCGGTGGTAACCGCAACAATGATGGCCCGCCGGACCTGGATGAGCTTTTACGCAAGCTTCAGGCAAAGCTGAGCGGTTTGTTTGGTGGTTCGGGTGGTGGTGCCAGCGCCGGGCAGTCTGGCGGTAGTTTCCCCTGGACAGTGGTGCTGGTGGTCGCTGCCGTACTGTATGGTTTGCTTGGCTTCTATCAGGTCAATGCCAACGAATCCGCGGTGATCATGCGCCTCGGTAAGTATCACGACACCAAGATGGCCGGTCTGCACTGGCGCCCGTTGTTTATCGATAGCAAAGATATCGTCAACATGACCGAGGTACGGACTGAGCGTACCACCGGGCAGATGCTGACCGAAGACGCGAGCATTGTGGATGTGGTACTGCAGGTTCAGTGGCATGTGGACGATGCAGAGTCCTACGTATTGCGTGTACGCGACCCGCTCAAGAGCCTGCAACAGGCCACGGACAGCGCCCTGCGCCATGTGGTGGGTTCCACCAGTTTGAATGGCGTTATCTCGCAGAATCGTACCCAGGTATCCGCAGATACGCAGGAGCGCCTGCAGGAGTACCTCGACCTCTATCAGACCGGTATCCGGGTTGATGTGGTGAACCTCACTGATGCCAAGGCCCCGCGCGAAGTGCAGGACGCGTTTGATGACGTGGTGCGAGCTCGGGAAGATGAGGTGCGTTTGCAGAATGAAGCACAGGCATACTCCAACCAGGTGATCCCGGTGGCCCGCGGTCAGGCGCAGCGCATGCTGGAAGAGGCGGAAGCTTACAAGTCCCGCGTCGTCGAAAGTGCCCGCGGTGAGGCGGCTCGCTTCGATAAGCTGCTGGCCGAGTACGAGCGTGCGCCGGAAGTGACCCGCGAGCGCCTGTACCTCGATGCTGTACAGGATGTGATGTCCAACTCCTCCAAGGTCATGCTCGACGTCGAGGGCGGCAATAACATGATGTATCTGCCGCTGGATCGGATGACCCAGCAAAGTACCCAGCGCGCGGCACCGAGTGTTGAAGCCGGTTCGAATGTCGTGGATGAGGTGTACCAGCGCGTGGTCGACCGCCTGCGCCAGGAAGCCGCCAATAACCGTCGCGCCCGCGAAGTACGCTGAGGGAGGTGAAGCATGAATAACAAATCCATGATTATCGTTGCGGCCGCTGTACTGGGTGTGCTGGTCTTTGCCTCCAGTGCCTTTGTGGTCAAGGAAACCGAGAAAGCAGTCTTGCTGCGCTTTGGTGAGCTGGTGCGCGCCGACTATACGCCGGGGCTGTATTTCAAGATTCCGCTGGTGCATGAACTGCGTAAATTCGATGCGCGTATCCAGACCGTGGACTCACAGCCGGTACGGATGCTGAACAGCGAAAACAAGTTCATGATGGTGGACTCTTTCGCCAAGTTCCGTATTTCCGATGTCAGCCGCTACTACATCGCCACCCGTGGTGACGAGCGCAATGCGGTGCGACTGTTGTCGGAACAGGTCAATAACCGCCTGCGGAACCAGTTTGGTGTGCGCGATCTGCACGAGGTGGTCAGTGGCCAGCGCGATGAGTTGATGGCCGAGATCACCAAGAACCTGAACGAGGCTGCGCAAAAAAGCCTGGGGGTGGATGTGATTGACGTCCGCGTCAAGCGGATCGATCTGCCACCGGAAGTATCCGAATCGGTGTTCCAGCGGATGCGTGCCGGCCGAGAGCTGGAGGCACGTGACCATCGCGCCAAGGGCCAGGAAGCCAGTGAGCGGATTCGTGCCAACGCCGATCGCCAGAAAGTGGTGATTGAGGCCGAAGCCTATCGTAAAGCCGAAGAGCTGCGCGGTTCCGGTGATGCGGAAGCAGCGGCGATCTATGCCAATGCCTTCAACAAGAACCCGGAGTTCTACAGCTTTACCCGGAGTCTGCAGGCCTATCGCGAGAGCTTCCAGGACCAGTCGATGCTGGTGGTCGACCCGGACAGCGAGTTCTTCCGTTACCTGAAAGATCCCAAGGGCCAGTAAGGCCGGGTCGCGCGATTGGCGGGCCGCGTGAGCGGCCCCTACCGCTGCGCGGCCACTTAGTGGTAAAATCACGCAAACCGGGCGCCGCCCGGTTTTTTTGTGCGACCGCATCCGGGTTCATCCGGGCGGTTACTGTCCTGGAAAGCACCTGATTTAACCATGAGCCGAGCCGATCGCTGGATGCTGCCCGAGGGCATTGCGGAAATCCTTCCCGCCGATGCCAAGCAGATAGAAACCCTGCGCCGAGACCTTCTGGACCTGTACCATCACTGGGGCTATGAGCTGGTGATACCGCCAATGGTGGAATTTACCGATTCTCTCCTGATTGGCATGGGCCGGGATATCGAGCTGAGCACCTTTAAGGTTACCGACCAGTTGAGTGGTCGCACCCTGGGTATCCGCGCGGATATCACGCCGCAGACCGCGCGCATCGATGCCCACAGTTTCCCCCGTTCCGGTGCCAACCGCCTGTGCTATGCCGGACAGGTTCTGCACACCCGGCCACGTACAGCGATGGGGTCCCGCGCGCCGATCCAGGTGGGTGCCGAGCTATACGGTGTGCCCGGCCTGGAAGCCGACATCGAAGTCATCTCCCTGATGCTGGAGAGCCTGGATTGCGCTGGCGTAAAGCACATTCACCTGGACCTCGGCCATGTAGCCATTTATCGCAGCCTGGCTGAAGCCGCTGGCCTCGACAGTGACCAGCAGCAGGAGCTGTTCGCGTTGTTGCAGAGCAAGGCCAGTGCCGATGTCAGCCGCTGGGTCGAATGCAATGTCGAGAATGAGGCTGCAGCCACCTGGCTGCGCGCGCTGCCAAAACTGGCTGGCGATGAGGCCTGTCTCCAGCACGCTCGCGAAGCCTTTAGTGGTGCTCCCGCGCCCCTGTTGCAGGCACTCGATGACCTGCAGCGTGTCGCCGCGGCACTCTCCCGCCGTTATCCTGCGGTTGAGCTCTTTTTCGACCTCAGCGAGGTGCGCGGTTACGACTACGAAACAGGGCTCGTCTTTGCCGCCTATACCCCCGGACACGGCCAGGCGCTGGCCAACGGCGGTCGCTATAACGGTATTGGCGCAGTGTTCGGCCGAGATCGAGCTGCCACCGGTTTCAGTAGCGACCTGGTGGCGCTGAACACTCTGGGGCGCGGTATCCGGCCCGAGCCCGGTGCGGTGCTGGCGCCCGCCCAGGAAGACGATGCGCTCTGGCAAAAGGTCAGCGAATTGCGCAACAGAGGCGAGGTGGTGGTGTTTGACCTGAGTGGAGACACCTCACAGGAGCTGCGCGATCGCTGTGATCGCGAGTTGGTGCGCCAGGGTGACGACTGGATTTTACGTCCGCTCTCCTGAGCGGTTCCTCAATAGCTAAGATTTACTGAGTTAACAGCGAGAATTGCGCAAATGGGCAAGAATGTAGTGGTGCTGGGCACCCAGTGGGGCGACGAAGGCAAAGGCAAAATCGTCGACCTGCTGACCGAGAAGGTTTCTCTGGTAGTGCGTTTTCAGGGCGGCCACAACGCCGGTCATACCCTGGTCATTGACGGCGAAAAAACCGTCCTGCACCTGATTCCCTCCGGTATCCTGCGTCCTTCGGTGACCTGCCTGATCGGCAATGGTGTGGTGCTCTCCCCGGAAGCGCTGCTGAAGGAAATGGGTGATCTCGCTGAAAAGAATGTCCCGGTGCGCGATCGCCTGCGACTGTCTCCGGCCTGCCCGCTGATCCTGCCGGTGCACGTGGCCCTGGATCAGGCGCGCGAAAAAGCCCGCGGCTCGAAAGCCATTGGCACTACCGGCCGTGGCATCGGCCCTGCCTATGAAGACAAGGTTGCTCGTCGCGGATTGCGTCTGGGTGACCTGTGCAACTGGGACAGCTTCTGCGCCCAGCTGAAAGAGCTGCTCGAATATCACAACTTCGCTCTGACCGAGTACTACAAGGTAGATCCGGTCAGCTATGAAGAGACGCTCAAGGAAGCAGAAGTCTGGCGCGAACAGCTGGTACCGATGATCGCCGATGTGGCAGACATCCTGCACTGCGCGCGTGAGCGCGGCGACCACATCCTGTTCGAAGGCGCCCAGGGGTCTCTGCTGGATATCGATCACGGTACCTACCCGTTTGTGACCTCTTCCAACACCACCGCCGGCGGCACGGCGACCGGTTCTGGTTTTGGCCCCCTTTACCTGGATTATGTTTTGGGAATTACCAAGGCCTACACCACCCGCGTGGGTGGCGGTCCCTTCCCGACCGAGCTCGACTGCGAAGTCGGCCGTCACCTCGGCGAAAAGGGTCACGAGTTTGGCGCGACCACCGGTCGCCAGCGTCGTACCGGTTGGTTCGATGCCGTGGCAGTGCGCCACGCCATTCGCATCAACAGTATCTCGGGCCTGTGCCTGACCAAGCTGGACGTACTCGACGGTCTCGAGGAAGTGAAAATCTGCGTGGGTTACCGCAATAGTGCCGGTGAAGAAGTACCGGTGCCGTTCGATGCGGCGGGCTGGGAAGGTGTCGAGCCGGTGTACGAAAGTGTCCCTGGCTGGAGCGACAACACCTTTGGTGTGCGCCGCGAGGAAGACTTGCCGGCGAACGCGCGCGCTTACATTGCACGTATCGAAGAGCTGGTGGGGGCGCCAATCGATATTGTCTCGACGGGCCCCGACCGCAACGAGACCATCGTACGCGCCTCATCTGCATTGTGTGAGATGGGTATCCATAACCCCAGCGTGTAATGCCTGGTGGGCGGCCGGCACCCGTCGGTCGCCTCTCTCCACTCGTCTCTCCCTTCTCTCTTCCTCTCTATAGGTTTTTCCGGCGAACGGTAGATCGCGTTGTCTACGGTTGACGATTTCATTTATGACCCGTCCTCTCGGGGAGTGGATTGTTGGTCGCAAATGTTCATTGCGCTCAGTTTTTGAGCACTGCATGATAGGACTGAATTAACTCATTCAGTCACAATTTTGTGGTTGTTCACCGAAAACCCCTGCTCGAGGTCATCATGTCGGCTACTCCGTCCGAGACTGTTGAGGCGCGCCAGCCGCGCTATAGCTTTGCCGAGGAAATTGCCAACAGCGTCACCCATGGCATTGGTGCGGTGCTGGCCATCGCGGGGCTGGGTGTGTTGTGCGGTTTTGCCGCCCTGCGGGGCGATGCCTGGCATATCGTCAGCTGTGCCATTTACGCGGCGACGCTGATTCTCTGTTTTGGTGCCTCGACCCTGTACCACAGTATCAGCGAGCCCCGTGCCAAACAGGCATTGCGGACGCTGGACCATTCGTCGATCTTCCTGCTGATTGCCGGCAGCTACACGCCTTACACGCTGGTTACCCTGCGCGATGCGAGTTTTGCGCTAGGCTCCTGGGGTTGGTGGCTGTTCGGTTTGATCTGGGGGTTGGCGGTGTTGGGACTGGCGATCCAGTTTACCTCCCTGAAAAAGTACCGCGCCCTGTCGATCACCCTGAGTGCACTGATGGGCTGGGTGGTCGTATTGGCAACCCGTCCCCTGCTGGAGAACTTGCCTACGGGTGGCCTGTGGCTGCTGCTGGCTGGCGGTCTCTGTTATACCGGCGGGATCGTGTTCTACCTCTGGCGCAGCATGCCCTTTCATCATGCCATTTGGCATGTCTTTGTACTTGCCGGCGCGATCCTTCACTACTTCGCGGTATTGCTATACGTCATTCCCTGAACCGGGTGATGGCCGCTGACGGCCTGGTCCACAATTCGGGTTGGCAGTGGCGCACACTCCCGGCAATCGGGCTTTCCGTTTGCCGCAACTGGCTCTACCCTTGTGCGAGCATCCCAGAGTTCCAGGAGTTGCCATGTTTGGCTTGCCGCTGTTGTCGCGCCTGATTCCCATTTTGATGATCCCACTGCTCGCCGTCTGCGCACCGGTACTATCGGTTGCAGACACGCCCGACCCCGGCTTTGAGCGCTGGAAAAAAGACTTTCGCCAGACCGCATTGAAGCAGGGGATTTCCCCGGAGGTTTTCGACAAGGCATTTAAAGGGGTGGATTCGCCTGATCAGTGGGTGCTCGACAAGGCGAACTACCAGCCAGAGTTCAAGGCACCGGTCTGGCAGTATTTCGACAACCGGGTGCAGAAGCGCGCAGTGCAGCGAGGTCAGGCAAAGAAGAAAGAGTTGCATACCTGGCTCGACCGAATCGAGCAGCGCTTTGGTGTAGATCGCAATATCCTGCTGGCCATCTGGTCGATTGAATCCAGTTTTGGCGCCATTCTGGATAACGACAAAGTTATGCGCAGTGTGGTCCGCTCACTCGCAACCCTCGCTTATGCTGATCCCAAGCGCGCCAAGTTCGGTCGCCAGCAGTTGCTCGCGGCACTGAAAATTCTGCAAAGCGGTGATATCGACGAGGGGCACTTGACTGGTTCCTGGGCCGGGGCAATGGGTCACACACAATTTATCCCCACCAGTTATCAGGCTTATGCGGTGGATATGGATGGAGACGGCAAGCGGGATATTTGGAACTCCGTGCCCGACGCACTCGCTACCGCCGCTAACCTCCTCAAGCAGAATGGCTGGCGTACCGGTGAAACCTGGGGCTATGAAGTGACGATTCCCGATCGCAAGTTGCCCGGCGGCAAACTGAGTATCGCCGAGTGGGAAAAGCTCGGGGTGAAACGCGCCAATGGCAAACCTTTCCCGCGCACCAGCGATAAGGCCGAGCTGAAACTACCTGATGGTCGCAACGGCCCTGCCTTCCTGATGTTGAAGAACTTTTTTGTGATCAAGCGCTACAACAACTCCGACCGCTATGCGACCGCAGTGGGACTGCTGGCGGATCAGATTGGTGGTGGTAGCGGGTTGGTGAAAGACTGGTATCGTCCGTTTACCCCGATTAGTGGCAAGCAGGTCGAAGAGCTGCAGCGGTTGCTGAAGCAGAAGGGCTTCTATGACGGGGAGGTTGACGGCAAGGCTGGCCCGGCAACACGCAAGGCGATTGCGGCATTTGAAAAGAAAGCCGGACTGGAGGTGCAGGCTTTCCCCAGTAAGGAAGTGTTGGACAAGTTGCGCAAGCACAAGTAAATCGCGGTCGCGGCGATAAAACAAAAAAGGCCGACTCTCGAGAGTCGGCCTTTTTTATAAAGATGGTGCCCAGGAGAAGACTTGAACTTCCACGGCCTTGCGGCCACTAGCACCTGAAGCTAGCGCGTCTACCAATTCCGCCACCTGGGCAAAGCAACACGGTGTGCCGCTGAGGTGGCGCACTATAGAGAAATCCGTGTCAGAGTCAATTGTTGTTTGTGACTGGCTGCCCGGCCGGGACGGGGAGATTAAAGAAGCTGAGGGTCCCAGAACGAAAAAAGGCCGACTCTTGCGAGTCGGCCTTTCGGAATATGGTGCCCAGGAGAAGACTTGAACTTCCACGACCTTGCGGTCACTAGCACCTGAAGCTAGCGCGTCTACCAATTCCGCCACCTGGGCATTCAACAGCGTGTGCCGTTGAGGTCGCGAACTATAGAGATTTGGTCGGGGGGTGTCAACGGGCTCCTGCCGCTTTTTTCCACTTTGCCTTTGCCAGTCGGGAAATGCGCGGAAATCGCTTATACTGCCTGTCAGATGCGACCAAACCGCCGGTAATTGTCACGCCGGTATTCACCGACCCGCGTCGCAGAATCATTTTCCCGGGCCCGCCCCGGACGCCGCCGGCCAATAGGCGGCCCTTTCGACAACGGATGCTGTTTTGACCCAAAAGATACCCGCCAGCCACGCTGCCGACCCTCATGCCGCGCGCGAGGCGGAAAAATATGAAAAACCTGTACCCAGCCGCGAGTACCTGTTGCAGCTGCTGGAACAGCAGGGCGAACCTGTCGCCTGGGAAACGGTGGCGGATCTCCTCGCCATTGACGATGACGACCGGCGCGAGGGTGTTCGCCGCCGCCTGATTGCCATGTCCCGGGATGGCCAGATTGCCAGCAACCGGGCCGGCGACTTCGGTGTGCTGGAGAAAATGCACCTGGTGCGTGGTCGTGTCATCGGCCATCGCGATGGTTTTGGCTTCGTCTCCCCGGGCGACGGCAGTGACGACCTGTTCCTGTCCCACCGCCAGATGCGCAAAGTCTTTGACGGGGATGAAGTGCTGGTGCGCGAGACCCCCGGCGGTTATCGTGGCAAGCGCGAAGGCGCTGTCGTGCGCGTACTCAAGCACAATACTCAGCAGTTGGCCGGCAGGTTGTACCGCGAGAGCGGAATTTGCTTTGTCCGTCCCGATAACCCCCGCATCAATGTCGATATCATGGTGCCGGAAGACAAGACCGGCGACGCGGCCCATGGCCAATACGTGGTAGTGGATATCGTCACCCAGCCCAGCCGCGACAGCTTGCCGAAAGGTGAGGTGAGCGAGGTGCTCGGTGATCACCTGGCGCCGGGGATGGAAATTGATGTCGCCATCCGCAATTACGGTATTCCCCATATCTGGCCGGCAGCGCTGCAATCAGAAGTGGACGCCATCGCTGAAGAGGTGGAGGAAGAGGACAAGCTTGCCCGTGTCGATCTGCGCCCCCTGCCTCTGGTGACCATCGACGGGGAAGATGCGCGTGACTTTGACGATGCGGTTTACTGCGAGCTGACGCCGGATGGCGACTGGAGGCTGCTGGTTGCGATCGCTGATGTATCCCACTATGTGCGCCCGGGTACGGCACTGGATGAGGAAGCCCATAGTCGCGGCAACTCCGTGTACTTCCCGGACTTTGTTGTGCCGATGCTGCCGGAAAAACTGTCCAACGGGCTCTGCTCCCTGAACCCGGAGGTGGATCGCCTGTGTATGGTGTGTGAGATGCACATCGATCCCCAGGGTCAGATCCGCGACTTTCGTTTTTTCGAGGGTGTCATGCGCAGTCATGCGCGCCTGACCTATACCCAGGTTGGCGAGATGCTGGCGGAGCGGGACAACCGGGACAGCGGGTCGCGTAAACAGCATGCGGCACTGGTGCCCCATCTCGACAATCTGCACGATCTGTATCAAGCGTTGCGCGGTGCGCGCGATCGCCGCGGCGCCATCGACTTTGAAACCACAGAGACCCGTATTCTGTTTGATGCCGCGCGCAAAATTGAACGCATTGTGCCGGTGCAACGCAATGACGCGCACAAACTGATTGAAGAGTGCATGCTGGCCGCCAACGTGTGTGCAGCCCGAATGATGGAAAAGTCGGAGTTGCCTGCCCTCTACCGCGTTCACGACACGCCGAAAGAAGAAAAGCTTTCCAACCTGCGCGAATATCTCGGTGAGCTGGGCTTGCGCCTGGCGGGGGGCAGTGAGCCACAGCCGAAAGATTTCCAACTGTTGCTGGAGCAGGTAGAGGGGCGTGCGGATGCCCACATCATCCAGATGATGCTGCTGCGCTCGATGAATCAGGCGGTATATCAGCCGGAAAATCGCGGCCATTTTGGTCTCGATTACGACGCCTACGCGCACTTCACTTCACCGATTCGCCGTTACCCGGACCTGTTATTGCATCGTGCATTGCGCTGGCTGGTGCGCAATGGCAGCGCCAATGAAAGAGTTGTCATGCCGCATGTGCACAGTGTGGCCGGCGCCCGTGCTATCCCGCGCGAGGCCATCCTGCCCTACGACATGCCGGCGATGGTGCAGCTCGGCGAGCATTGCTCGATGACCGAGCGTCGCGCTGACGACGCGACCCGGGACGTCGTGAGCTGGCTCAAGTGTGAATACCTGCAGGATCACGTCGGCGAGGTTTACCCCGGCGTCATTAGTGCGGTGACCGGTTTCGGGCTATTCGTCGAGCTGGATGACCTCTATGTCGAGGGTCTGGTACATGTGACGGCGTTACCGAAGGACTACTACCACTTCGAACAGGCGCACCAGCGACTGGTCGGTGAGCGCTCCGGCAAGCGCTATCACATGGGAGATTCGGTGCAGGTCCAGGTGGCGCGTGTCGACCTGGAAGAGCGCAAGGTGGACTTCACCCTGGAATCTTTGCAGCCGCGGCCGGCGGTGACTTCTGTGAGTCCGCGGGCCATGGAGCTGGCGGTGGAGCATCAGCAGGAGCGCGAGCGTCGCGGTAAAAACCGGCGCGGCGACAGCGAAACCGATGCGCCAGAGAAGAAGAGTGGTCGTGCCGCCAAGAATCCTTGGCAGCAGCGGGGGGAGATAACGCCGCAACCGCGCCCTATTCGCAAGCGCAATGTCACCAGTGGTGAGACAGTTGAGGTAGAGATTGATGCCTCTGAGCGCGAGATTGAGACGGAGCGACGTCAGGAGGCGTCGACCGAGGAAGCGCCGCAACGCAAGCGTGGCCCGCGCCGCACACCAACGCGCAAGGGCGGCAAGCGACCTGCCGTAGCAGCGCGCAAGGCGGCACACAAGGCGGCAAAGGCAAAAGCCAAGAGTGCCAAGCCCAAGAGCAAGGCGCGCAAAAAGCACACCGCCGCCAAGGGCAGGAAGAAGAAATAAATCGTGACTGAACAACTTGTTTACGGTCTGCACGCAGTGCAGGCGCTGTTGAAAAGTTCTCCGCAACAGGTGCAACAGCTGCTCCTGTTGCGCGGCCGCAAAGACCAGCGCTTGCAGAAAATCCTGCGTCAGGCGGAAAAAAATGCGATTGCGGTACGCTATGTGGACCGGCGTGCACTGGATGAAAAGGTCGGTGATGAAGGGAATCACCAGGGTGTCCTGGCCCTGTGTGTCGGGGATACCCGGGTTTACGATGAAAGCTTTCTCAAGGGGCTGCTGGGTGAGCTGGAGCAGCGCGGCGACGCGCCGTTTTTGCTGGTGCTGGATGGCGTGACCGATCCCCATAATCTTGGCGCCTGTTTGCGTTCCGCAGAAGCCGCCGGCGTGCATGCGGTGATTGCACCCAAGGACAAATCCGCCGGGTTGACGCCCACCGCGCGCAAGGTGGCTTGCGGTGCGGCAGAAGTCTTGCCGTTTGTGACGGTGACCAATCTCGCCCGTACGCTGCAGCAATTGCAGCACGCGGGTGTGTGGATCTACGGTGCGGCCGGAGAGGCCGAGCAAGATGTCTACCAGAGCCAGTTGACGGGTCCGATGGCGCTGGTCATGGGCGCCGAAGGCAGTGGTTTGCGTCGCCTCACCCGTGAACATTGCGATCACCTGATCAAGATTCCCATGGCGGGCGAGGTGAGTTCCCTGAACGTTTCGGTTGCCACCGGTGTGTGCCTGTTCGAGGCGGTACGCCAGCGTTCCACCTGAACCTGATGACGGGACCCGGCAAGCGCATTGCCTGGGGTCCCGCTCTCAATTCCCGACGACTCTCCGTCGCTCTCCAATTCCCTTCAACACGCTCCGCTCGGACCCTTTGCGCGACGCGGTTGGCACCAGATCGCAGTTTGCCAAAGTCGGCTGCGCCATTCTCCTTCGTGTCGCCGCGCGACTGCTAAATTAAATCGGACATGCGATGCCCGCAGGCCGCGCGTTTGGTCTGCAGGTCCTTTCATCGCCGCGCTCGCTTCGTGAGCGCAATCTGCGATGCTCGCGCCCGGATGATGCAGAGGAAGCGCGAAATGAGTGCTTGGCTATCTCGATTGTTTCACGGGCCCGCTGCGCGCGAAGATCAATTCGCGCGTCTGGTGCGGCCGCATATTCATTCCCTTTTTCGAATGGCCTTTCGATGGACCGGGGACGCGAGTGAGTCAGAAGATCTGGTTCAGGATGTCCTGGCCCGGTTGGTGCCCCGTCTCGATGAAGTCCAGAGTGTCGATCGGCTTGGCCCGTGGCTGGTAAAGGTGCTCTACCACCGCTATGTCGATCTCTATCGCAAAGACCGTCGTTCCCCGATCGATACCAGTCTGGAATGGGACGAACAGCTTTATTGCATCGAGCATGACCATGATGTGATGGAAGGCAGCTCGGGCCAGATGGAGTTGCGTCACGCGTTGGAACGGGCGCTGCTGCAGCTGGATGATCGATGGCGTGACGCCGTGCTGCTGCACGATGTGGAGGGGTATACGGTGCTCGAGGTGGCAGAAATTCTCGATATCAATGTGGGCACGGTGAAATCCCGCCTGCACCGGGCGCGAAAACAGCTGAAAAAAGTGCTTGAAGCGGGAACCGTTTCCGAATCGCGGGCGTGTTAAAGGGTATGGAGTAACACGATGGGCAGAGCGATGGATTGTGAGCAGGCACAGCAATTACTGCAGGCCAGGCCGCTGCGCAGAAATGCATTACTGCGCGCCCACCTGGCGGGTTGTGAGCGTTGCCGTACCTTCGCCAGCGATCAGCAGTTGATCACACTGTTGCAAAGCTCGCCCGGGCCCGCCGCGGATCCCACACGGGAAGAGAGAATCCTGCAGCGGGCGTTGAATAGCAGTCGACCGACAGAGATCTCCGCAGGCCCTGCGCTATGGCCGCTCGCAACCGCCGCCGCTGTGCTGCTGACCGTGCTTGTCATGCTGCCGTTTTCCCAAGAGACACGCGAAGTCCCGGTGTCGGCCTCCGTGCCGGTGCAGCCCGGACAGTCTGCTGGAATGGGTGCACCATTGGCGGAGAGTGGGCCGCGGGAAGTCTCCCAGACTGTCAGTGTGGTACTCGAAAGTGCCAGGGCGCTCGAAGGCGCGACCATTCGTATCGAGCTGCCACCGCACCTTTTATTAGACGGTTACGGCGGCCGGCGCGCGCTTGAGTGGCAGGCGGATATCGTGGCGGGATCCAATCGACTCGAACTGCCATTGCGTCGACAGCCTGGCGCGCATGGCGGTGAAATCCTGATAGAGATTGAACATCAGGGCGACAGCAAACGCTTGCGCCTGCCTGTGCCGCAGCCGCCTCCGCCGGAAGTCATCGAGAAGGCGCACGGCGAGCGTTTGCAGAAAATTTAATGCGTTTTTAACAAGGTGTCGGGAGCTGTCGTGTTCCCGTCGCGTCTGGAACTGTTTTGCTTGGTTCGACATTCGAGAGAGGTATTTGCAATGAAGTCGAAGATCAACGGGATTGCGCTGGGTTTATTGATTGCCACCGTCGGCAGTAACTGCCTCGCGCAGGTGGAGGCGAGCGACCTGGATATCACCATGACGGTCGTGGAAGAGGGGCAGGATGTCAGTGAGCTCCTGAATAATATCGAACTGCCCCAGGACGTGAGGGACCTGATAGAGAACAGTGCCGCTTTTGAGAGCGTGATGGCGGACGCCATGGAAACTGGCAGATTTGAATCCCGCGAGGAGGTCGAAGCCTACGTAAAAGAGATTGTGACCCGCAGCAATGAGGCGGCGATGAATGCACTGGCGGAAATGGACACCGCCAATGCATCGGCGCAGGAAGCCGCCACCATCGCCCGTGAGGCGGTGGAAGATGCCCTGAAAAACGCACTTTCCGGTGCGGAAATAGAGGGCATCGTAGAGGATATGACGCGCGATATTCTCGAGAACCTGCCCCAGGATGTACTCGACGAACTACCGGACAACTTCGACGCATTGATTGAGGAAGCCCTCAACGCACGCAAAGAGCCCGGTGAGAGCTAGTGCGTTGTTCCTCGCAGGGTAACCCTGCAGCAGTGGTCGTCATGGTGGTTTAGAGGAAAGTGCAGTGCGTAGTACAGTCAAGGGAATGGCTTCAGTCATGGCCGTTGTTGTGGCAATGGGATCTGCCACAGTCGATGCCGGAGCGGGTGATGCGGCCCGCGCATTCAAACAGGGGGATTATGAGCAGGCGCTGCTGCTCTATCGCGAGCAGCGTCGCGACAACAGCAGTGCGCGCCTGACCTACAACATCGGGGTTACGTTACACAAGCTGGGGCGTTATGCGGCCGCGGAACGCGAATTCCGGCGATTGCTGAAAGAGCCGGAGTGGCGACATCTGGCCCTGTTGAATCTGGGCAATATTGCAGAGAAGGACGGTCGCCAGCAGGTCGCGATTGGACACTATCGCATGGTGCGAGAGGAGGCTGCACCGGACAAGTTGCGCGCGCTGGCGGACCGCCGGCTACTTACCCTGGCGCGCAGTGAAGCTCAGGTCGACACCAAGCCCTGGCTGGCTGTCGCGAGCCTGGCGGCAGGATACGACGACAACGCTTACTCCTTGCAGAGTGAGCTACAGGTTGATGATTCGGCCGGGGCGGATACGTTCACCGAACTGTTCGGGTGGGGCCAGTACCAGTTGAGCGGTGATGCCGATGACGGCTGGAGAATTCACGGCTACGGTTTCGGCCGGCGCTACAGTGATCTCGACAGCCTGAATCTCACCAGCGGCAGTATTGCCCTGTCCCGCGACCTGACCTGGCGAGCCTGGCGTATCGAACTCGGCGGTGCCGCAGAAACCGCCTTCCTTGGGGGTGACAACCTGAGCCGCCAGTGGCAGCTGGTGGGGCGCCTGCGCCAGGATTTTGGCAGCGGCCGGCTATCGCTGTCATATATCCCCGCCTATTACAGTGGCGCCGACAATTACGCCTATCTGGATGGCTGGCGGCAGCGGATTGAAACCCGCTGGGAGCAGCCGTTGTGGGGGGTGGATATCAATACCTATTACCGCTTTGACCTGAATAACCGCGCCGACCTCGCCAGTACCGCGGGGGACTACTACAGCTATTCGCCGACCCGGCACAGCTTCGGCGGCGAGCTCGACTGGGGATTCATGCCGGGTTGGTCGATGTCGCTGGGCGCTGAGTATCGTCGCAGCGTATACGACGGTACCAACCGGCTCACCGACATTGACGGCACCGTAAAAACCCAGCAGCGAGCCGGCGACCGCTGGCGAACGTGGCTAGGCTCACAGGTACACCTGTCCCCCCGGTTGCGTATCGACGGCAAGTGGCTGTATCTCAACAACGACGACAACTATGACGTCTACTCCTATGACAAATCCGAGCTCAGCCTCGGTGTCAGCTATACCTTCTGATCCCACAGGGGCTGCGTGACCACGCAGCCCCTCCTTCGACGGCTGACCCTCGGGACCCCGCCCCGCAGTACCCCGGTATCGAGGCTCGGCCCCCCGCGATTCTGCGCTTTTATGACCCTTCTGTTCTCTTCGGTCATGTTTCTGACTGTGGGCCCTTCCGTCCCAAATCGATCAACTTGCAACCAGTTACGCAAGTGCATAGAATACGCCGCCCGCAATGGGACCCGTTTGTGCGTGGTTTCTGTTGTACTCCTTGCCTCACCGGATATCCGGGAGGCTGTTTAACCCGTAAGGAGCAAAAATGCGTCATTACGAAATTGTATTCCTGGTCCACCCGGATCAGAGCGAGCAGGTACCTGGCATGGTGGAGCGTTACACCGCTTCCATCAAAGACAGCGGTGGTCAAGTTCACCGTCTGGAAGACTGGGGCCGTCGCCGTCTGGCTTACCCGATCAACAAGATCCACAAGGCTCACTACGTTCTGATGAACGTTGAGTGTTCCGAGCAGGCTCTGGAAGAGCTGACCACCAACTTCCGTTACAACGACGCGGTGCTGCGTAACCTGGTGATTCGCGAAGACGAAGCCATCAGTGAAGAGAGCCCGATCATGAAGGCGGAGAAAGAGAGCCGCGAGCGTAAAGCTGCCCGCGCCGAGCGTGGTGAGCGCCGTGAGCGTTCCGAGCGTTCTGAAGCTCCTGCCGAGTCCAAGGAAGAGCAGTCTTCCGATAACGCCGCAAGCGAAGAGTAAGGGGATTATCAGATGGCACGTTTTTTCCGTCGTCGTAAATTCTGTCGTTTCACCGCCGAAGGTGTAAAGCGTATCGACTACAAAGATCTCGATACCCTGAAAGCCTACGTTTCTGAAACCGGCAAGATCGTACCGAGCCGTATCACCGGCACCAAAGCCAAGTATCAGCGTCAGCTGGCCACTGCGGTCAAGCGCGCGCGCTACCTGGCCCTGCTGCCGTACACGGACAGCCACGAGGCCTGATAGGCACTCGGTCTGTTTGTACGAGTAATTAGAGAAGTTATCTAGAAGTGCGCGCCCTGGCCGAATTCATCATGCGCGGGCGCATTCGCGCGATACTCATCACGATGCTGGGTATCCCGCTGATCAGCCCTGCGACACTGGCATTGGTCAGTCTCCGCAAGGGAACTGGCGAAGGTCTGGTCATACTGGCCTGGGCGTTACTGCCTGTGGTGCTGTTTGCGGCGAATGGCTGGACCTCGCCGCTGATGACCGGGCTTGCGGTCTGTCACCTGGTCGCAGTGTTTGTCGGATCGGCAGTGCTGCGCAGCAGTCGCTCATGGAGTGCCGCGTTGTTGGCACTGACCGCAGTGGCTGCAGTGGGCATGCTGTTGACGTCACACTTCAGTGGCGGTCTGTTGCAGACCCTGCTGGTGGCCGCGGAGGAATCCGGTAGCACAGTCCAGTCAGACCAGCTGCAACAGGTGTTTGGCAGCGAGCCGCTGGCCAGTGGTTACCTGGCGCTGGTATCGGCGATAACCGCCACTCTGGCGTTGGTATTGGGACGCTGGTGGCAGGGGGCGCTGTACAACCCCGGCGGATTCCGTAAGGAGTTCCACCAACTGCGGATGCCGTTGCCGGCAGCCGCTGTGGCGATGCTGCTGTGGGTCTACTGCCTGATGAGCGAAGACTACGTGTTCTGGGGCGCGGTACTGGCGTTCCCGATGGTGGTCGCAGGTATTGGCCTGATCCATTGGCTGGTGGCCCTGAAGGGCTGGGGACGTGGTCCCCTGGTTGGCATGTATGTGGCGCTGGTAATTGCTGCATTGCCGCTGGCTGGCTTCCTGTGTGGACTGGCGCTGATAGATAGCTGGATAGATATTCGCAGTCGTACCGCCGCCTGAGCGACGACTGCACAAGAACTGAAACAGAGGATTCCGAAATGGAAGTTATTCTGCTCGATAAAGTAGGCAAGCTGGGCAACGTGGGCGACCGCGTTGATGTGAAAGCGGGCTTTGGCCGCAACTTCCTGCTGCCGACTGGTAAGGCTGTTCCGGCGACTGAAGCCAACATCGCCGAGTTCGAAGCCAAGCGCGCTGACCTGGAAGCTGCTGCAGCTGCCAAGGTTTCCGCAGCTGAAGCTCGCGCCGAGAAACTGGCTGAGCTGGTAGTGACCATCGCTGCCAATGCCGGTGACGAAGGCAAGCTGTTTGGCTCCATCGGCACCCGCGACATCGCTGAGGCGATCACTGCGGCTGGCGTTGAAGTGGTCAAGGCGGAAGTGAAGCTGCCGGAAGGCGCTCTGCGTGAAGTGGGCGAGTACGACGTAGACGTACAGCTGCACGCTGACGTAGTGACTGCTGTTAAGGTAGTTGTCGAGGCTGAGTAAGCCCGACCGGGTCCGGCTGCGGCCGGGCCAGCCTTCGCGCGCGTGCGGGCCAGTTCCGCCGCAGAATGGGCACTGCCCCCCGAGTCGGGAACAGGGCGGGCGCTTATCTGTCAGTCGCGTTACAATCGGGCGCTGATTTCCCCTTATGGGATCAGCGCCCGTTTTGTTTTTGTCGGTCATACCAAGCCATGAACGAATTTCTGACCTCGCCAGAGGAAGAACTGCAGACTGAGGCTCAGTCGCCTCTGCCCCACTCGGTGGAAGCGGAGCAGTCGGTGCTGGGCGGCCTGATGCTGGATTCCAGCCGTCTCGACGGCGTCGCGGAGCAGCTCGCCGAGCAAGACTTCTTTGTCGCCAGTCACCGCCAGATCTTTACGGTTATGACCGAACTATCCACCGGCGAGCAGCCGCTGGATATTGTCACCCTTGCCGAAGCACTCGCCAGCCGAGAGCTGCTGGCGGAAGTGGGCGGTGCTGCCTACCTCGCAGAACTCGCCGAGAACACACCCTCTGCGGCAAATATCGTCGCCTACGCCAAGATCGTGCGTGAGCGCTCTATGCTGCGCCAGCTGATTGCGGCGGCGGGTGAGATCAGCCGTACCAGCTTCAATCCCGGCGGCCTGGCCTCCGAAGACCTCTTGCAAATGGCCGAGCGCCGCGTGTCCGAGATCGCCGAGGGGCGAGCCAAGGAGGGTGGCTTCGTCGGTGTGGATGACCTGCTCAAGCAGACGGTCGAACGCATTGACCAGCTGTTCAAGAGTGAAGGGGATATCACCGGCCTCAGTACCGGCCTGACTGAGCTCGACCAGCGCACCTCCGGTTGGCAGCCCGGCGAACTGATTATCCTGGCCGCCCGTCCTTCCATGGGTAAGACTGCACTGGCGCTGAACTTTATCGAGAGCGCGATGCTCAAGCAGGACAAGCCCACGCTGGTGTTCAGTATGGAAATGCCCTCCGATAGCCTGGTGATGCGGATGCTGTCCTCCATCGGTCGCATCGACCAGGGGCGGATTCGTAACGGCAAGCTGCAGGAAGAGGATTGGCCCAAGCTATCCAGCGCCGTGCAGAAGATGAAGGGCAAGGGGCTGTATATCGACGATACCCCGGCGCTGTCCCCCAGTGAGGTGCGTGCGCGGGTCAAGCGCACGGTGCGTGACCACACCAACAAATTGATGCGCGAGAACAAGCAGTTGTCCCGCGAAGCCGCCGAAGCCGCCGCCATGCCATCCGTCATCATGGTGGACTACCTGCAGCTGATGCAGGTCAAGGGCAGTACCGAGGGGCGAACCCAGGAAATCTCCGAGATTTCCCGCTCTCTCAAGGCGCTGGCGAAAGAATACGATTGTCCTGTCATCGCCCTGTCACAGCTGAACCGGGGCGTGGAACAGCGCCCCAACAAGCGCCCGATGAACTCGGATCTGCGGGAATCCGGAGCGATCGAGCAGGATGCGGACGTGATCCTGTTTATTTATCGCGACGAGTATTACAACGAGGACAGCCCGGACAAGGGGCTCGCCGAGCTGATTATCGGCAAGCAGCGTAACGGTGAGATCGGCACCTGTCGCGCTGCCTTCGTGGGCAAGTACACGCGCTTCGACGACCTGGCGCCAGAGTACTACCAGGACCACGAATAGCGCGCACCCAAGCCGTAGAAAAAACAGGGCCCGCGGGCCCTGTTGCTGTTTGTGGCAGAGAGAGCGTCAGAAGAAACCCAGCGGGTGAATATCATGGCTAACCAGTACATTCTTGGTTTGCTGATATTGTTCCAGCGCTGCTTTGTGGGTCTCGCGGCCGATGCCGGACTTTTTGTAGCCGCCAAACGCCGCGTGGGCCGGGTAGGCGTGGTAGCAGTTCACCCACACCCGGCCAGCCTGGATACCCCGCGACATGCGGAAGATCCGGTTGCTGTCGCGGGTCCAGATGCCGGCACCGAGGCCGTAATCGGTGTCGTTGGCAATCGCCAGCGCCTCGGCTTCGTCCTTGAAGGTGGTCACCGCGAGTGTCGGGCCGAAAATTTCGTCGCGGAAGACGCGCATACTGTTGTCGCCTTTGAGCAGGGTGGGTTCGACGTAGAAGCCACCGGCAATCTCCGAGCTCACGGATGCGACGCTGCCCCCCATCAGGAACTCCGCCCCTTCGTTGGCGGCGATATCCATATAGGTCATGATTTTGTCGAGCTGTTGCTGTGACGCCTGGGCACCGACCATGGTGTTCGTGTCGAGTGGATTCCCCTGCGTGATGCCCTTGGCACGCTCCAGTACCCGGGCCATAAAGTCCCCATAGATACTTTCCTGTATCAGCGCCCGGGACGGGCAAGTGCATACCTCGCCCTGGTTGAAGAAACCGAGCAACAGGCCCTCGGCACACTTGTCGATATAGTCGGTTTCCTGCTGCAGGATATCCTCAAAATAAATATTGGGAGACTTGCCGCCGAGCTCGACAGTCGATGGGATCAGGCTACGCGCGGCTTCCTCGAGAATACGATGGCCGGTGGCGGTGGAACCGGTAAATGCAATTTTTGCGATGCGGTCTGAACTGGCCAGCGCTGCGCCAATCTCGTTGCCATATCCATTGAGGATATTCACGGTGCCCGGCGGCAGCAGGTCCTGGATCAGTTCCATCATGACCAGCACCGATGTGGGTGTCTGTTCGGCGGGTTTGAGTATCACGCAATTACCCGCTGCCAATGCCGGCGCCAGTTTCCAGCCCGCCATAAGCAGGGGAAAGTTCCACGGAATGATTTGCCCGACTACGCCCAATGGTTCGTGGAAGTGATAGGA
This sequence comes from Microbulbifer sp. ABF4_148, assembly GCF_056158985.1. Classification (NCBI taxonomy): domain Bacteria; kingdom Pseudomonadati; phylum Pseudomonadota; class Gammaproteobacteria; order Cellvibrionales; family Microbulbiferaceae; genus Microbulbifer; species Microbulbifer sp. ABF4_148. The sequence goes on along the minus strand of NZ_JBSWUI010000001.1, from coordinate 271,780 downwards.
AACGGTATTGGCGTCCAGATCTGCGCTGGCACCTTCCTGCGCACGCAGACAACCGGCGAAATAACGGAAATGATCCACCAGCAAGGGAATGTCGGCGTTGAGCGTTTCGCGAATGCCCTTGCCGTTCTCCCAGGTCTCTACATAAGCCAGTGTTTCCAGGTTTGCTTCGATGCGATCAGCGATTTTCAGCAGCAGGTTGGAGCGCTCGGCCACCGAGGTTTTGCCCCAGCTGGTGGCGGCGCTGTGGGCGGCATCCAGCGCCCGCTCCAGGTCGGCGTCGTCCGAGCGGGGCACCTCGCAGAACGCCTCGCCATTTACCGGTGAGACGTTTTCAAAGTAGCGTTCGCTGAGCGGCGCCACCCACTCGCCGCCGATAAAATTTTCATAACGTGACTTGAACTCGAATAGTGCGCCCGGTGATCCGGGGTTGGCATAGATCATCGTGATGTCCTCTTTTGTTATCTTTGTGCGCAGGCGCGAGTCACATCATGCGTGTCGCCCCGATCCTGCGATGCAGTGGAAACAACGTCATCAACATAGGCCAAAAACCGAGGGGTGGTGTTGTTAGCGTAGAAGTCAGCGTCAGTTTTCATTCGCTTTATCGAAAACTGTGCTACGCGCGCGACGAACCGCGCTGTGTGAAGTGTATGTGGTGTTAACCGCCCGGTTGTGCCGGAAGGGAGAGGCTGAGCGGGCCCGGTCAGGCCGTGCTGCAGGGGCTGTGACGCCGCGAAGGGGTCACTCCTGGCGCTGGCAAAGTGCGTTGATATTTTGCGTCATCACCAGATCCCAGGGTGTTTCCAGTATCTCTACGGGGCAGACATAAGTGCCGTCCAGGTCATTGGCCGGCGAAAACTCCACTGTGCATCTGGCCGCCAGCGTTTTATCCACCGTCGTTAACGAACAGTCGACAGAAAACGCCGCACGCAACAGGCCGCAGGTAAAGTAAGAGCTGATTCGGTTTCGCGATTGTTCGATCCAGCGCGCTTTCTCGCACATCTCGAGCACAGACTCGAAATACTGGTGCTTGCAGCCGGTGTAGGTATCGAGGAAAGGGACGCGGCGCTGTCGCATGGTATTGCTGGCGCAGGGGCCAAAGACGATAAAGCGTCCCAGGTCGAAGCCGGGGGGGACGTCTGGCAACACCCCGGTTTCGTCGGCGCCTCGCTTTCGCCCGCCGGGGATCGAGGGGACTTGTGGCGCGTTCTTGAACTCCCGTTTGATTTTCTTGGACTCGACACTTTGCAGTTTGAGATCCGGGCCGTCGCGGTTCTGGGCTGTGACACTGCTGACCAGTGCACAGCTGAAGAGCGCGATGACCAACCCGGTTACTGTTCGCATCTGTGTCTCCCTGTGACTACGCCCTTCTCGATATCCCCTTATATCTAGTTAAGATCAATTGGCGCAGGACAGGCAAAAGCTGTGCCGCTGGCTTTTTTGCTGGCGCAGACGAAAACGGGCCCGCCAAGCGGGCCCGTTTCAGGCAGGATTTTGTAATGACCCGAATGATCAGAGGCGCACGACCACAAACACTTCACGACCATCGCGCTGCGTCGGCATAAAGTAATCGCTGCCGAAACGGTAGTACTGGACGCCATTGATGACTTCCGCCGAGTAGCCGGTCGGCAGGGTTTCCACGACGTCACCCGCTTTGTAACGATGCTGTACGGCGGCGGGTGCGGGCGCAGGTACGACGACGTAGGCATTGCGCGCGGGCTGCCACTGGTAATAGGCGTTGTCGTAGCGATAGTAGGTGAAGCCACCAATTTCAACGCGCACCGCACTCGCGGGCAAGGTCAGCACCTGTGCGCCGAGCGGTGCGTCGACCACCACATAACCGCCTGGCGTCGGGCGGTAGTAATAGCCGCCATGGTAATAGTAAGGATGCCCACCCACGGCCATCCGCACGTAGCCGACCGGTAGAACCGGGGCAATAAAACCGATAGAGATACGCGGACCACGGTGTCGGGGGCCGCGGTAATAGCGCGGACCGTGGCCAGGCCAGTGACCATAGCCCGGACGATGGTGGAAGTGGGCTGAACCGCTGCGCTCGAGGGTCGGCGTGCGGGCATCTGCCGAGGGCGTAAAGGCCAGGGCCAGTAACAGGGCCAAGGCGGCACTGCCCAGGGGTATCTTCAGCGAATTCATCTGACCTCCAGCGGAAGTAACTACTTACTATAGGTTGAATTTTAACCTGTCTAAGCTGACATCTTCCAGTCCCGGCGGTCAATTGTGGGTCGAAAAAGTGTTAAGAATGGTTGCGCTGGATAATCCCCATCAGACGATAGAGCAGCTGTGCGGCGGCGAAATCATAGGCGTGAAAGCCCTCGATGGGCGCGAATTCGAGCAGGTCGAAGCCGATGATCTGGCGCTGGCGGGCCACCGATTCAAACAGGTTCAGGGTCTGGTACCAGCCCAGTCCGCCGGGTACCGGGGTGCCGGTCGAGGGAAAGACCGATGGGTCAATACCGTCCACGTCGAGCGTAAAAAAGACGTTTTGGGGGAAATCCTCTGGCAGCGTGAATGCCTGCACGTTGGTTGGCACCAGCTCGTGGGCGTCCAGGTGGTGGACGCCGAACTGGCGGCGGGTTTCACGCTCCTCTTCACAGTAGGCGCGAATTCCCAGTTGGAACAGTGGGATCCCGGCCTCCACCACCAGTCGCATCACGCTGGCGTGACTGTGTCGCTGGCCTTCGTAGCGATCCCTGAGGTCCGCATGGGCGTCGATCTGCACCACACCGAAATCGCGCATGCCCGCGTCGAGATAACCCTTGATCACGCCCCAGGTAACCGAGTGTTCGCCACCGATCCCCACCGGCATCTTGCCCAGCGCCAGAACCTCACCAGTCGCGGCGGCAATGTTGTCCATGACCTGCTCTGCGCTGCCGTTCACGTTCACCGCAGTGCGGGTGTAGATGCCGAGCTCCGATGGGTTGGAAAAGTTATCAAAGGTTTCCAGCTGCCAGGAGGCTTCGAGAATCGATGCGGGACCGCTGGCGGTGCCACCTCCGTAGGAAACGCTCTCCTCATAGGGGATCGGCAGGATATGAAATAACGCATCTTCGGGCCGTGGCTGTTCGATTTCAGAACCGAGAAAGATCGGATAGTCGTCGTCTGAACGCATGCCGTGAGGGTTCCGGTTGAGAGGTTATGACAGTCGGTTGCGGAAGTCCGAGTAATCGAATTCGCGTACCACTTCGAGGGCATCGGTTTCGGAGTTCCACAGGACAATCGCAGGCAGCGGAATGCCGTTGAACGTATTGGTTTTGACCATGGTGTAGTAGGCCATTTCCTCGAATACCAGTCGGTCGCCGATCTTGAGCGGTTCGGCAAAACTGTATTCACCAATGCTGTCGCCGGCGAGACAGCTTTGCCCACCGAGGCGGTAGTCGTGTGGCAGTTCTCCGGGGCGTGACGCACCGGTGATCTCGGGACGATACGGCATTTCCAGGACATCGGGCACATGGCAGGTCGCGGAGACGTCGAGAATCGCCTGCTGACTACCGTTCCAGGTGAGGTCCACCACTTCTCCGACCAGGATGCCCGCGAACAGGGAGATGGCTTCGCCGGGCTCGAGGTACACCTGCACCTGGTGCCGGCTGGAAAAATCACGTACAGCGTCTACCAAAGCGTCTATCTGGTAGTCCTGCCGGGTAATGTGGTGGCCACCGCCGAAGTTGACCCACTCCATTTGTGCCAACAGGTCGCCGAACTTTTCTTCCACTGCGGCCAGGGTACGCTGCAGTGGCGCGAAGTCTTGCTCGCACAGGGTATGAAAGTGCAGGCCGCTGATGCCCGACAGGTCTTCCCCGTCAAACAGCGAGCGCACAATGCCGAGGCGCGAACAGGGCGCGCAGGGGTCGTACAGGGCGATGTGGCCCTCCGAGTGCTCGGGGTTGATCCGCAGGCCAAAACTCAGTTGGGGTCGTTTTTGTTGTGCGGCCAGGCAGCGCTCGCGAAAATGTCGCCACTGGGAGAAAGAATTGAAAATGATGTGGTGGGCGAACGTGAGAATTTCTTCGAGCTCGGCGTCCTTGTAGCCGGCACTGAATACATGGACCTCCTTGCCCTGGTCGCGCCCACCGTATTCCTCATAGCCGAGCCGGGCTTCATGCAGGCCGCTCGCACAGGTCCCGGTCAGGTATTCCGCCACCACCGGACCAATACGAAACATGGAAAACGCCTTGAGTGCGGCAAGGACCTTGGCGCCACTGCGGCGTTGCACATCCGCCAGCACGGCAAGATTGTCACGCAGCGCAATCTCATCCACGACGAAGCTCGGGGTCGGCACCCGGGTGGGATCAAAATTACCGAAATAATCCTTGCGCGGGGTCAGGTCCATAGCGGTGTCCTGGCTCGGCTTGTGCCGTTACTGGAAAGGCTTGTCCAACCAGACTTCCTGCCAGGGCAGGCCGTACTGGTTGAGATCTGCCATAAACGGATCCGGGTCCAGTTGTTCCATATTCCACACCCCGGGCTTCATCCATTTTCCTTCGAGCATCATCTTCGCCCCGATCATCGCGGGCACCCCCGTGGTGTAGGAAATAGCCTGAGACTGCACCTCCTTGTAACACGCCTGGTGATCACAGATGTTATAGACGTAATACACTTTTTCCTGCCCGCTGGTATCGCCTTTGGCGGTGCCGCAAATGATATTGCCAATACAGGTCTTGCCCTTGGTCAGCGGTCCCAGGCTGGCCGGGTCGGGTAACAACGCCTTGAGAAACTGAATCGGCACGATCTCCTGTCCCTGGAACTCCACCGGCTCAATGCTGGTCATGCCGACGTTTTGCAATACTTCCAGATGTTTCAGATAGCTGGCGCCGAAGGTCATCCAGAAGCGCGCGCGCTCGATTTCCGGCAGATGCTTGCTGAGTGACTCCAGCTCCTCGTGATACAGCAGGTAGATGTCCTTCTCGCCAATGCCCGCCGGGAAATCGAATACGCGCTTTTCTTCCATCGGCTTAGTCGTTACCCATTGACCGTTTTCCCAGTAACGGCCATTGGCAGTGATCTCGCGAATATTGATCTCCGGATTGAAGTTGGTTGCAAATGGCAGGCCGTGATCGCCGGCATTGCAATCGAGAATATCCAGTGTGCGGATCCGGTCGAAATGGTGTTTCTTGGCATGGGCGGTAAACACACTGGTGACACCCGGATCAAAGCCGCTGCCGAGCAGTGCCATCAATCCGGCTTTTTCAAAGCGCTCCTGATAGGCCCATTGCCACTTGTATTCAAACTTGGCTTCTTCGGGGGGTTCATAGTTGGCGGTGTCCAGATAATGCACGCCGGTCTCGAGGCAGGCATCCATGATATGCAGGTCCTGATAGGGCAGGGCCACATTGATCACCATGTCCGGCTTTATTTTTTCAATCAGTGCCACGGTTTCGCCGACGTTGTCGGCGTCGACTTCCGCGGTTTGGATCGGGCGGTCAATCATGTCGGCAATCTTGTCGCACTTGGCCTTGGTGCGGCTGGCCAGCGTAATGTGTTCGAAAACCTCCGGCACCTGAGCGCACTTATGCGCGACAACCTGGCCGACGCCGCCGGCGCCGATGATCAAAACATTAGCCATGGAATTTCTCCCCAAGCCTGATGGTGTTTATCAAACCGCGACAAGTGGCTCGCCGCTACTTCTCGAAATACGTATACCCACTCATGCTTACGGTATAGGTATGCAAAATCTGTTTGCGCTGCTGGGCCGAGATGCGTCCCTGTTTGACCGCGCGCTCTGCCAGGTTGCGAAAGCGCTCGAACATATCCTGTGGTCGAAATTCAACGTAACTGAGTACGTCAGAAATACTGTCGCCATGGATTTCCCGACTGTAGTCAAAGCTGCCGTCCTCATGGATGCGGACACTGACGACATTGGTATCACCGAACAGGTTGTGAAGGTCACCCAGGGTTTCCTGATACGCGCCCACCAGAAAGGTACCGAGAATATAGTCCTCACCGTCGCGCAGAGGATGGAGCGGCAATGTGTTGTTTTCATTGCGCTCACCGATAAAGCGGTCAATTTTCCCATCACAATCACAGGTGATATCAGCGATGATGGCGGAGCGCGTCGGCGCCTCGTCCAGCCGATGAATCGGCATCAGCGGGAAAACCTGGTCGATGGCCCACATGTCCGGCAGCGACTGGAACACGCTGACGTTGGCATAGTAGATGTCGGACAGCACTTCCGGCAGTGCCTTCAGGTCTGTGGGGATTTCGTCGACTTCATCGAGCAGCGCGCGAATCTTTTGCGCGCCCTTGAGAAACAGGTTTTCCGCGTTGGCACGTTCGCGCAAACTCACCTGGCCATGCAGGTATAGGGCGCGCACTTCATCGCGATAATAGAGGGTGTCGTTGTAGCTCTCCTGCAGATTGTTGGCGCTGGTGGCATGGACGGCTTCGAGTAGATTCCGCAGCATCGGGTGATCGTCTTGCGAAATTTTCGTGTATTCGAGTTCCACCGGTTCGAAGCGGGTGGTATCGAGAATGTCGAACAGCAATATTGACGAGTAGGCCACCGTGGCGCGGCCAGACTCGGTGATGATCACGGGATGCGACACCCCCTCACTGTCCAGCGTATCCATGATGGCTTCGACCACATCCACGCAATATTCATCGAGAGAATAATTTTTGCTATGGGTGTAGTTGGTTTTCGAGCCGTCATAATCCACTGCCAGGCCTCCGCCCAAGTCGAGATAACCCATGGCAGCGCCTTCTTCGACAAGATCAGCGTAGTAGCGGCACGCCTCCAGTACCCCGGTCCGGATATCGCGAATATTCGGCACCTGGGAGCCGAGGTGATAGTGCAGCAGCTTGAGGCAGTCGAGCATATCGTGCTCTCGCAGCTTGTCGACCATCGCAATCAGGTCGTTGCTGCCCAGGCCAAAAATACTGCGGTCGCCGCTGGTGGCATTCCAGTAGCCGCCGACCTTGGAGGCCAGTTTTACCCGCGCCCCAATATTGGGGCGCACCACTTCCCGTTCGGCACAGGCGATGATGGTATCAACCTCAGAAGGTGTCTCCACCACAAAGAAAACCTGAACGCCCAGACGCTGCGCCTGTAGCCCCAGATTGATGAATTCCTCGTCTTTATACCCGTTGCAGACGATCAGTGACTCGGTGTCGTCCAGAGTCGACAGCGCGGCGATGAGTTCGGCCTTGCTGCCGGCCTCGAGACCATGGTGAAAGCGACGGCCTGCGCTGGCGATTTCCTCGATCACCTGACTCTGCTGGTTGACCTTGATGGGGAATACACCGCGAAAAACATTGCCGTACTGGCTCTGCGCAATGGCTCGTGCAAAGGATTCATTCAGTCTGGTGACTTGCGCATCCAGCAGGTTTTCAATGCGGAGCAGCAACGGCATGCCGAGACCGCGGTCCATCGCACCACGGGCAATTTCCAGCAGCGATACCGCTGTTCCGGCCGTGTTGTCGCCAGTCAGTTTGAGTACCACCTCACCATCGTCGTTCAGGTCGAAATACCCTGCGCCCCAGTTGCGAATGCCGTAGAGCTCGGCGGAGTCTTCGCAGCGCCATTGCTGTATCTGCTGTCGCTTCATGAATCCTCATCTGCACATTTTTTCGGGCGGGAATCCTGGCGCCACTGAATGGCAAATACGATATGCCGGTTTTTGCAAAAAGCACCTGTCTTTTCGCTGAAACAATCAAATTCTTATTCGGCTTTTTGCTCGCCACAACAGCAGGGATTGCTGGCATTAAACCGTAACAAGATTAGTCAATCGGCGAGCACGGTCGAGCAGGGAGAATAAAAAAAGGCGGCCAGAGGCCGCCAAGTTGGGGTCGGAGTAAGGAGGGGTTGGGTTCAGTAAAATCCCGGGTTGGCGACGACGCGGAAACCCACCGCAATGTCGTCCCACTGGTAGTAAGTGTCATAGGCGACGTAATAGTCCCGTCCGGAGAAAGAGATGGTCACTGCGGTCGCCGGCAGGCTGTAGACCACTGCACCCATGGGCGGCTGGACGACCGTGTAACCGTGGCTATAGGGGCGGTAGAACACGCCATCGTTGTAGTAGAAACCCAGGCCGCCGACGTTGATGCTAATAAAGCTGGTGGGCAGGCGACGCAGGTGATAGCCATAGTGGTAATGCGTCGGGCGCCAGTGGTGGCAGCCATGATGGTGACGATGTCCGCGCTTCCATTTCACCCGACGCGGCCAGTGGTGAGGCTTGTGGCGGTAACCATGGCGGCGGCGGTCATGATAGTGGTTTGCCTCGCGATACCAGTCACGGCGTTCCCAATCACGACGGTTCCAGTCTTTCCGATATCCATCGTGTTGATCTTTATGCCGGTGGCCGTCATAGGCAGGACGATGCTTGCCCTTGTGATGACGGTCGCGATCCCGTCGCGGTTCGTGATGGACGACTTTTTTATGCACCACTTTCTTGTGCACTACTGTCTTGCGGTCGCCTTTACGGGGGCGATGTTTCTCAGACTTGTGCACTGTCTTTTCAACCACGACTTTCTTGCGCTTCTTATTCGGGCGATGTTGCTCGCCGCGGTGTGGTTTGTGCTTTTTCTCGGCCCGGTACTTGTCACCACGACGTGGCTTGTGGTCTGCGTGCGCGGCCCGTTCCGACTTGGGCACACCGCGGTACTGGTGTTTGCTGTCGCGATCTGCAAAGGCCGGCGCGGCCAGCAGCAGGCTGGCGGCGGCGAATGCTGTGATGAGTGTGCGCATGGGCTTCCTCCGGTGCCCGCCTGGCCTGATTGGCTGGCGGGCTATTTCTGTCACTGTGCGCACAGTGTGCCGGGGCGTCACTGAATCAAACCTGAACCGATCGCGTTGCCTGAAGAAAGCGTCGGACAGAAACCCGAGGGATTATTCTGTTTTGCCTGTTTTTTCGCTCATTACCCTCACGATCGCCGAAGTTGGGTGTATTTTCTGGTAAATGGCCCTGTGGGAATGTTGTCGCCCGCGGGCGCCGAGAGTATGATGCCGCGCTGATCAACCGTGGCAGAAATGATTGCTATGCAAGTATTCCATCACGTTGCGAGCCTGCGCGAGGCGCTGTCTGAAGCCCGCCGGGTCGGCAAGACCATCGGCTTTGTGCCGACCATGGGCAATTTGCACGACGCCCACATCGAGCTGGTAAAAGCCGCCCAGCAGCGATGCGATGTGGTGGTCGTATCGATCTTTGTGAATCGCCTGCAATTTGGGCTGAACGAAGACTGGGACAAGTATCCCCGCACCATGGAGTCGGATATGGCGCGCCTGCGTGGGGCCAATTGCGACTTCCTGTTCCACCCCGATGAAGCGGAGATCTATCCCAACGGTATGGATCAGCAGACCAAGGTGATCTGCCCGGCTATGACGGATGTCCTGTGCGGTGCCAGCCGCCCAGGCCACTTTGAAGGGGTCACCACGGTAGTGACCAAACTATTCAATATCGTTCAGCCTGACCAGGCGGTATTCGGTGCCAAGGACTTCCAGCAGCTGGCGGTGATTCGTCGCATGGTGGAAGACCTGTGTATTCCGGTGAAGATCGTCGCGGCGCCAGTGCATCGCGAAGCGGACGGCCTGGCGATGAGTTCGCGCAATGGTTATATCACCGCGGCGGAGCGTCCGCGTGTGGCGGTGCTCAATCAGGCGCTGAACTGGGCCAAGGGCGAGGTGGCAGATGGGCGGCGGGATTTCGCCGCGCTCGCAGAAGAGGCCCGTGCGCGTATCGAGGAGGCTGGCTTCCGGGTGGACTACTTCTCCATCTGCAATAGTCGCAATCTTGAGCCCGCCGCCAACGACGACACCGAGATTACTTTCCTCGGCGCCATGTATACCAGCGGCGCACGCCTGATCGACAACGTGTCACTGACGCTGACCTGAGACAAGAGGTATTTCCGTGCAGATCGAGATGCTCAAGTGCAAGTTGCATATGGCCGCGGTGACCCAGGCTGAACTCTGGTATGACGGCTCCTGCGCAATTGACGAAGACCTGGTTGAGCTGGCGGGTCTGCGCGAATTCGAGAAAATCGACATCTACAACGTCAGTAATGGCGAACGCTTTCACACCTATGTGATTCTGGCTGAACGCGGTTCCGGCATTATTTCCATGAATGGTGCGGCGGCGCGGCGGGTGCAGGTCGGCGACAGGGTTATCATCGCCTCCTATGCGTCCATGAGCGAACAGGAGGCCGATGTATTCAATCCACGGCTAGTGTACCTCGACCAGCACAACCGGGTGGAGCGGAGTACCAACACCATCCCGGTACAGCTGCCCGAACAGGCCTGACACCGCCCCTCGTTTTATTCTTCGTAAATGGCGTAAAACTTCTTCACACGGTCGATGGTTTCCCAGGTGCCTTCAAACCCTGCCGGAATACAGAAGGCATCCCCGGCCACCACCATTTCGCTGAGCCCATCGGCATCGGTGATGATCGCCGTGCCGTCGATGATGTAGCAGAACTCGTCTTCGCTATAACTGAGCTTCCATTTGCCCGCATCGGAAGACCAGATACCGCAGAAGAAATTCTCTTTCGCATTGGTGAAAAAGTGCTCGGTGAGCTGCCGGGGCATCCCGGTGATGACCTTCTCCTCAGCGACGGCACTGGCCTCGCGCTCGCCTTTGCCCTCGCTGATACGTAACAGTTTCTTATTCATCTCGATGTCCTGCTTATTTGTGATCACATTTTCCTATTGTGCACGCTGTACGGAAAAATGGCACGAATTTCCTCGCATCGCCGTCGACACGGGGATTGGCAGGAATTCGACGCGTTAAAATGAAGAGAGGCATCGCTTGACAGCGTTGTCATCCTGCTGCCGGCAGTGTTATAACGGTGACGAGATGGTCGCACTTGCCGGGTACTGCCGGCGTGCGCCCGTACCCCGGTTAGGGGAACCATGGCCGCGGAGGCCAACAGCATACTAATAACGGAGAAAGCGATGTCCGAAGTGCACACCCGCCCTGTGCCCCCCGAGTTTGCCGCCGAGGCCCTGATTCGCGCGGATGATTACCAGCGCCTCTACCGCCAGTCGGTGGAGCAGCCGGAGGCCTTCTGGTCTCAGCAGGCCAAGGATTTTCTGCAGTGGCACAAGCCCTTCACCAAAGTCTGTGAAGAGGATTTGCAACGGGGTCATGCGGCCTGGTTTGCGGATGGTGAGCTCAATGTCACGGTCAACTGCATTGATCGTCACCTGCCCGCGCGCGCACAACAGACGGCGCTGATCTGGGAGGGGGACGATCCCGCGGACAGTCGCCACATCACCTACGGCGAATTGCATGAGCAGGTATGCCGGCTGGCTAACCTGCTCAAGGCGCGTGGCGTCGATAAGGGGGATCGTGTGTGTATCTACATGCCGATGATCCCGGAAGCCGCATACGCCATGCTGGCCTGCGCCCGCATTGGTGCGGTGCATTCGGTCGTGTTCGGCGGCTTCTCGCCGGAATCCCTCAAAGATCGCATCCTCGACAGTGATTGCCGCGTGGTGATTACTGCCGACGAAGGTGTGCGCGGTGGGCGTAAGGTGCCACTCAAGGCGAATGTCGACAAGGCCCTGGGGCACTGCCCGGACGTGCATACGGCGGTTGTGGTCAAGCGCACTGGCGCCAATGTGGATTGGGATAGCCGTCGCGATATCTGGTACGCCGAAGCGGTGGCCGAGATGAGCACAGACTGTGCGCCCGAGGTCATGAACGCGGAAGATCCGCTGTTTATTCTCTATACCTCCGGCTCGACCGGTAAGCCCAAAGGGGTGCTGCATACCACTGGTGGCTATCTGCTGATGGCCACCATGACCTTCAAATATGCCTTCGATTACAAAGAAGGTGAGGTGTTCTGGTGTACCGCCGATGTGGGCTGGATCACCGGGCACAGCTATATCGTATATGGTCCGCTGAGTGCCGGGGCAATTTCCCTGATGTTTGAAGGGGTGCCGACCTACCCGGATGCATCGCGTTGCTGGCAGGTTGTGGACAAGCACAAGGTCAATATCTTCTACACCGCCCCCACCGCTATCCGCGCGCTGATGGGCGCTGGTGACGAATATGTCACGTCCACGGATCGCAGCAGCCTGAAACTGCTGGGCACCGTGGGCGAGCCGATTAACCCGGAAGCCTGGGAGTGGTACTACAAGGTGGTCGGCGATGAGCGCTGCCCGATTGTCGATACCTGGTGGCAGACCGAAACCGGTGCCCATCTGATTACGCCCCTGCCCGGTGCGACGGACATGAAGCCCGGTTCTGCCACACGTCCATTCTTCGGTGTGCAGCCTGCGCTACTGGACGAAAAGGGCGTGGAAATCAAAGGGGAAGGGGAAGGTGCGCTGGTGATGAAGGCCAGCTGGCCGAGCATGATCCGCAGCGTATATGGCGACCATCAGCGTATGATCGACACCTATTTCTCCACTTTCCCCGGTTATTACTTTACCGGTGACGGTGCCCGTCGCGACGAAGATGGCTACTACTGGATCACCGGCCGCATCGATGATGTGCTCAATGTCTCTGGCCACCGTCTGGGCACGGCGGAAATCGAAAGTGCGATCGTCCTGCATGATGATACGGCCGAGGCAGCCGTGGTTGGTTACCCACACGATATCAAGGGCCAGGGTATCTATGCGTATGTCACGCTCAAGGCGGGTCACCAGCCCTCGGAAGCACTGCGCAAGGAGTTGATCGATTTGTGCGTGAAGGAAATTGGTCCGATCGCCAAACCAGATATTATCCAGTGGGCGCCGGGTCTGCCGAAAACCCGATCCGGAAAAATCATGCGGCGTATCCTGCGCAAGATTGCCTGCAATGAGCTCGATACACTGGGCGATACCTCCACTCTGGCGGATCCTTCCGTGGTTGATGAATTGATTGAACATCGCGCGAATCAATAAGCAAATCATCGACCCATAAAAAAGCCGGGCAGTGCCCGGCTTTTTTTGTGCCTTGCAAACTATTCCATCTGAGGCAGACTGGCGCGCTGGCGCCAAGCCGGCAATTCCGGGTATCCAGTTGGGGGAAGGGTGTGACAGCAACGATAGATGATGAAACCTTGACGAATAGTAGAGCGGCGGACGCGCAACGAGCGGGCCAGGAGGCCTATGTTCTGGGCACGCCTGCCAGTACAGAGACGACCAGCTACCTGATGGAGCATTACCGGTTCAATGCCGATCAGCGTCTTAAAGCGTTCAACTTTTTTGTGGTGCTCACCATGTTTGCCGAGGGTGGGATCTTTACTGCGGTAGAGAACCAGTTTCACCCGTTGATCCTCGCCCTGCTGGGAGGGTTCGTCTTGATCCTGTGTTCAGTTTTCTGGCTGGTGGATATGCGCAGCCGGCAGTTGCTGGATCTCGCGGTGCCCGGCTTGCAGAGTCTTGAGCAGCAGTTGCCATTCAATGCACGGATATTTTGTGCCGATGCGCGGCAGTGCGGGCCAATCGTGCGATATTCCTTTGCGATCCGCGCATTGATCGTGGCGCAATTCCTGTTCGGGATTGGTGTGGCGAGTTATGGTATCTGGCAATGGATTCACTCCCCCTGATGGCCTCCAGCATCGTTGCGGACGGGAAAATGAAGACTTTCACCTGCAGTGGTTTTCATGCTGTGCACAGGGGGAAACGGCTAGCGTCCGGGGGGATTGCCGGATTTACGTTTTGGGTCAACCGGCTCGGCGCCAGCGCGATGAAATTCCCAGATCGTCAGGGCAATGCCGATCACCAGTAACGCGAAAACGCCAACGGCAATTTTCAGTAGCAGTGCTTCGGACATGGCTACTTCCTCCGCGCGAGCAGGGCGGACACTTTAAAATATATGCCGAAACATAAAATACTGGGCACCCATAGCGCGGTAAAAATACCCTGTTCCTTATAGCCGTTGAACCAGAGGTAGCCCGACAGAATGAAGGAAACCGCAACGGCGAGCAGAATAAACAGATCCGAAACTTTGAACATGCCAGAGCCCCTCAGGTGATGGTTCAGTTCTGGTCGTAATCCCAGAACCCAATGGCTGCAATCAGTAATCCGGTGATTGCCGCTGATGCTGGCACACGTAAACCAGGCACACCGAAGACTTCCACCATCGACGGTATCCCCGGTAGTACTCCGATCAACAACCAGAAAGCGAGCGGGGCAACGATTAGCACGCCGAGCCAGCCGGTGGCCCGGCGCACTTTGCGCGAGTGACTAAAGCGGTCAAAAAGATTTTTCACTGTACTGACCAGTGCTGCGCATTCGGGCGGCGGGATTCCACATTAGTTGAAGATAGCAGGCGCCGTGACAATGTTGGCAGTGAATCGTTGGCAGTGAGTCGAGAACCAGGGTGGCGAACTACTCGTCGATGCGCCTTGGTGGGTGCTCGGGCTTGGCATAGCTCAGGCGGCCCAGGCGCTCCGTTACGTGGTAGCTGTCCAGTCCGCTAATGGCGATGGCGCCCAGTTGTTCAATATCGATATAGCCATCGTCACCGGCTGCACCTGCTTTTACCTGCAGTTCCATGATCTGTCCGATGACCATGATGGTACCGTTCACCGCCAGGCGTTGCTGCTCCACCACCTGGCAGGCAAAGCGCAAATGGCTTTCTTCCACATAGGGGGCCGGACAGCGCTCGCTGAATGTCGGCGCTAGCCCGACCTCGTCAAACTCAGAAACCTCGCGCGGATAGCGCGCAGAAGTCTGATGTGCCCGTTGCCAGATGTCCCTGTTGACCTGGTTGACGGTGAACCAACCGCAAGCCGTCAGGTTCTCCAGGGTATGGCGCGCGGTGGAATCCGGCCGGCTAATAAACGCGATCAGTGGTGGGTTGGCGCCCAGATGAACCAGGGAGCTGACAATCGCCAGGTTGGTAACACCGCTTAAATTCGCCGTGCCGATCAGATTGGCGCTCTTGAAGCCGGACAGGCTGTTGATCAGGTTGACGCGGAAGCGCTGTTCCAGCGCGTCGAGGTCAGTGGACAGCCAGGTGTGGAAAGCGGTCATTGCGGCATATTCCGTGTTCCCTGTTATTGGTTGCGGCAGTCGTCATTATCGCACTGGCTGCGGCCAGTGAGCAGGCGAGCGATCTGCGGGCGGTAACGGGCAAACCCGCGGTAGAGCGCAGGACTGATCCAGCGAATGCCCGGCCAGCGCAGCCAGCGCACCCAGTGGCCGTGGCCAACGCCTTCCCACGCGGCAACGGTTGCGTCGATACCGGTCACTATCCTTCCGTCATCCAACTGGCCGTGCAGTATGGCCAGGGCGGCGTCGGCATCGATATGGGGGAAGTCCCGCGGAAAGTCGTCGTCGTGGATATTCACAAAGCGTACTTCGCCTGCAGTATTCCACTGGCGCAATTGCCGGATTTCCTTCATGCACAGAGGGCAGCGACCATCGTAAAACAGCGTAAACATTACCTTGCCGCGATTTTTCCTGAGTCAATCGGGTTCGTATACGCAGTGTAGAGTGGTCCGGTTTTGCCGGGTCGCCGATCGCGGAGGAGGGGGCGAATGATATCGATGAATACAGGGGCGGGGAGGGAGGGAGGCGCGCAGCCGCGAGGGCGACTGCGCGGTCTCAGTGTCAGGCCATACGCTTCAGGTACGCGCGCTCGCTGTCGTCAAACCAGTGATGCTTAATGGCGGCGCCAATGTGCAGGGCAATCAGGCCCAGCAGCACATAGGGAATGGTGACGTGAATGTCGTGCATCAGCGAACCCAGTTCCTTGTTCTTCTCGACCAGGGTCGGAAGTGTGATGCCGAACATCTGTACTGCGCGGCCGCCGGCGTTGGACATGAGGTAGCCGGACAGCGGAATCGCCAGCATGAGCATGTACAGTAAATGGTGAGAGGCCACGGACGCCTTACGCACGGCGCCGTTCACAAAGTCGGGCAGGGCCGGCTTGCTGGAGAATACTTTCACCAGCACGCGCACCAGCACCAGAATCAGGACCAGCGCGCCGAATGACTTGTGCAGGGGATAGAACACGGCGAACTTGGCTTCGACGGAGCGATCCAGCCCGACCATATACCAGCCAACGGCAATCAGGCCCAGGATCAGGGCGGCCATCGCCCAGTGCATCACGCGCATGGGCAGGGAATATTTCGCGGGTTGGGACATGGTCAGGGTTCTCCAATGAATCTGTGAGCTTCAGTGATTGCCCATCCTGCCTCAATTTCCCTCGCAAGGCTATACGCGCCAGTTTCGGAGGGGCGTATAGCCTGTGACTGGAATGGCAGATGTAGTACCCAATGCAGGGCTGTGTGGGCGGGAAGATCTCAGTCGGTTTTGAACACCCGTGCGAGCACGTGCTCAAAGGACGCGGTGTGGCGATGCGCAGAGAGCTGCGGGTCCACGCGCAGGAACACCAGCGAATGGGAATGCTGTTCATAGGCGCGTTCGAGCCAGCGTGCCGCGGCGTCGCCATCCCCGGCGGCGAGATGGGCCTTGGCCACCTCATAGGCGGGTACATAGCCGTCGGATGCCTGCAAGGCATCGAGTAGCGTGCGGGCTTCGTCTTCTCTGCCTGCCAAAGCGAGCACGCGGGCCAGTGAGGCCACGCTGATGCCGCTGCCGGGCGCTTGCTCGACGCTGCGCTGCAGCGCGGAGATGGCCCCGGCGTAATCACCCATGGCCTCAAGGGTCCAGCCGCGCCAAAGGTCGACGAGCTGGAATTCCGGGTCGAGTTCCCGTGTCGTCTCCAGCTGCTGCAGGGCCGCTTCGTATTCCCCAGCGTGGTACAGCACCCAGCCCAGTGCCGCATTGGCGATGAGTGACAGCGGGTCGAGCTGGGTGGCGCGCCGCATCTCGCGCTCCGCTTTGTCGAAGCGTCCCGCAGCGACCAGCAGGTTGGCATACCACTGGTGTGCCTTGGAGTACGCCGGATTGATGGCGATCGACTGTAAGAAACGGGCCTCCGCCTCCTCGAAGTCCCAATCAAAGTATAGGGCGGCGTAACCGAGGGTCGCCTCTGCGGAAGCATTGGCGGGGTCGAGCTGCAGTGCCCGTCGGGCGGCTCCCTTGGCCCGGCCGAAGGCTTCTTCCGGTGGCAAGTAATCGTAGAACCCGAGCACGGCAAAGGCGTCGGCGAGCCCCGCCCAGGCCGGGGCATAGTCCGGCGCTAGGCCAATGGCAGCCTCAAAATGTTCCACTGCGCGGCGCAGGTCCGCCTCAGAGCGTCTGTGCCAGTAGAAACGTCCTTTCAGGTAGTTGTCATAAGCGGCCGGATTGATTGCTACAGGGCTGCGGCTACTGCTGTCGGGCAGTAGTTTACCGGCCAGTGAAGTCGCGACCGTCAGCGCAACTTCCTCCTGTAGGGCGAAAATATCGGTGACGTCCCGCTGGAAGCTCTGCGCCCAAAGCTGGTAGCCGCTGCGTGTGTCCACCAGACGCACATGAATACGCAGTTTGTCATCGCTGCGGTGGACGCTGCCCTCCACCAGCGCATCGGTATCGAGGACCTTGCCGATAGCCCGCGCGTCCAGTGCAGAACCCTGCATTGAAAATGAGGAGGTGCGCGCCACCACGCGCAGGTCGGGGAAGCTGGTAAGGCGGTTTATGAGCTCGTCCGCCAGACCGTCGCTGAAATAGTCACGCTGGTTATTTTCGCCGGCATTCATGAAGGGCAGCACCGCGACTGAATGGAAGGGTTGTTCGCCGGGGGCTTCCCGGCCAGCAAAATTGAGTCCTGCGATCAGCGCGAGCGCCAGGGTGACTGCCAAAACTGCGGCGACGCCAGCGGCTTTTCGGCGCCGCGAAAATGTATTGCCTGCCGCCCGTTGTGGCGCGACAGTGCCGGTGTCCATATCGGGCGCATTTTTATCGGTATCTGCAGCTGTGGGGTCGGGATTGGCAGTGAGGGTTTCCGCCACTACCGGAGCGATAAACCGATAGCCCCTGCGCGGTAGTGTCTCGACAAAGCGCGGGTTGCGTGGGGAATCGTCGAGAGCCTGGCGCAGTTTGCGCACCAGCGTGTTGAGGTTGTCGTCGAGCATGCCACTCTGGTCATCCGGCCAAAAGTGGCGGCAAAGTTCGTCGCGATCAAGCAGCTCACCGGGGCGACTGGCCAGCAGTGCCAGCAGCCTGAGGGGGAGCTCCTGTACCACTACCTTGCGCCCGCGCCGGCACAGAGTGAGATATTCGGTATTGAGGGTGAACTCGCCGAATTGCAGTGTCGCCATGCGCCAGCCCTGCGCGGGGTCTGTACCCCACTATCCAGTTCATTGTTGTTGCTATGCGTTTGATTTAATGACAGTTTCCAGTTCAGGTAAAGGTTCAGTTGCAGTTCATTGAGAGCGCGGCGGGTACTTGTTTCCATGGTGATGCCAGCCGCAAGCGGGTGCTTGTGGAGGCTTAACCCAAGGAGACTTTTACCATGCGCCTGAGCAAAACCATTGTCGCCCTGACCCTTTCCGGTCTGACTTCTCTGGCGGCTGCCAGCAACCAGTACATCATCGAGCGTACCATTCCCGGTGCGGACCAGCTGAGCGCAGCCGAGCTCAAGTCGATATCACAAAAGTCACGCGCGATCCTCGAATCACTCGGTCCGGAGATCCAGTGGCAGCAGAGTTATGTCGCCGAGGACAAGTTCTATTGCGTCTATGAGGCACCCAACAAGGACATCATTGCGAAGCATGCCAAGCTTGGTGGTTTTCCGGCAGACAAGATCGTTCAAGTGAGCGGCGTGATCGGGCCACAGACCGCCGAGAACTGATATTGCCACTGCCAACGCCAGCGTCGGATGACTTCGCAGGGTTTACTGCGGGCATCTGGCGAGGGCGCACGGCGGTGGCGATGCCCGCCAGTTCGTGTGCCTACTGCCAGTGCTCGCCGGCGATAGCGGTTAGTCTTAAGTTGCGCCCGCGATCCTGCGGGTCTTTCGCCGGGGGCTATACCGATGCTTGACCATATTCGCATGAGCGTTCACAGCTACGAACGCAGCCGCGACTTTTACCGGTTGTCACTCGCTCCGCTGGGCTACGAGCTGGTGACGGAGTTTGGCGACTGGGCAGGTTTTGGTTGGGCAGACAAACCCGGGTTGTGGATCCGGGGGGGCACTAGCATGGCGCCCGCATTGCTGCTGGCGTTCCGTGCGGAGGATCGGGAAACCGTGGACGCCTTCTACCGCACAGCCATCGATGCCGGAGGGAAAGACGCGGGAGCCCCCAAATTGCATCCGGACCAGCACGAGAACTACTACGCTGCCAGTGTACTGGACCCGGATGGCAACACGGTGGAAGTTGTGTGTCATTTGCCGGTCTTTGACTGAATGGGAATGTACCGACCATCTGGGAGGAAATCGTGACCCCCGCTACTGCCAATCGCTTCCTGAAAATCGCCCTGGTCGTGTTCGGCCTGTTTTTTATCTTCGGTATCTTTCCGATGATGACCTGGATCTGGCCGGAGGGCTGGGGCTGGGAGCCGCGCCAGCAGGAGTACGAGCAGATGATCGTGGGCATCTACGCCACACTGGGGGTGTTCCTGTTACTGGCCGCGCGCAACCCCCAGGCGCATGCCAGCCTGATCTGGTTTACGGTCTGGTCGAGCGTGGTACATGGCGGCATCATGCTGGTGCAGGCACTGGTGGATCGTCATGAGCATGCCAACCTGTTTGGCGATGTACCGGCCTTGTTTGCGGTGGCGGTGATCCTCGGGTACCTGATGAGCAAGGCCAAGACTGCCGCGTGAACGCCCGGCAAACCGCAGTTTGTACTGAATCGGGGAGGGCGTTAGCATAGCCGGCCAATCGCCAGTCGGTTCGCACCATGTCCGAAAATCATCACCCCTATGAAGCCCTCACGCCGGACGTGGTGATCGACTGCGTGGAGAGCGTCGGGTTGCTCTCAGACGCGCGCATATTCCCGCTGAACAGCTATGAAAACCGGGTCTACCAGATTGGTATCGAGGGCGCTGAGCCTCTCATTGCCAAGTTCTACCGCCCCGGGCGCTGGAGTGATGCGCAAATTCTGGAGGAGCACGCGTTTACGGCCGAATTGGCAGAGGCGGAAATCCCGGTGGTTGCGCCGCTCGAATTCGAAGGCCAGACCCTGATGGCATCCCACGGGTTTCGATTTGCCCTGTTTCCCCGTCGCGGTGGTCGCCAGGTGGAACTGGATAACTTCGATCACCTGGAACAGGTGGGCACCATGCTCGGGCGAATCCACGCGGTGGGTGGTGCGCGGGATTTTGAGTATCGTCCTACGCTGACGCTGCAGCGCTTCGCGATCGACAGCCGAGAATTTATCCTGGCCGGAGACTTCCTGCCGCGGGAAAATCGCGAGGCCTATGCAACCGTGACGGAGCACCTCATCGAGCGCGTCGCGCCAATCGTAGAGCGCCCGAGGAAAACCCTGCGATTGCACGGTGATTGCCACAGCGGTAACTTTCTCTGGCGGGATGAGACTCCCTGGTTTGTCGACCTGGATGATTGTCTGACCGGCCCGGCGATACAGGATATCTGGATGCTGCTGTCCGGCAGCCGTGCCGAGCAGACGGCCTTTCTCGATGCGATTATCGAGGGCTACGAAACGTTTACGCCGTTTGATCCGCAGCAATTGCAGTTGGTCGAACCGCTGCGATGCCTTCGCCAGATGCATCATGCCGCGTGGCTGGCGCGGCGCTGGCAGGATCCCGCTTTCCCGCTGGCGTTCCCCTGGTTTAATACGCCGCGTTACTGGGCCGAACACATACTCGCGCTTCGCGAGCAGTTGTCAGCGTTGCAGGAGCCACCGCTGACACTGGGGGCCGTTTAATGTCCGCCATGGACACCTATCCATCCACAGGAGCCCGCGACATGGAAGCCGTAAAGTCCGATAGCACCACTGACACGCTGTGGCAGCAGATTCGTACCGATGTGACTGGGCAGGCCGAGCGTGAGCCGATCCTCGCCAGTTTCCTCCATGCGACCATTCTCAACCACAGTTCACTGGAGTCGGCGCTCAGTTTCCATCTCGCCAATAAACTCGACAGTGCGGTGGCTCCGGCGCTGCTGATTCGCGAGGTGATTGACGAAGTCTTTGTCTCTGATCCGGCACTCGGGCAGGCGGCCCGTGCGGATCTGGTGGCCGTGCGCCAACGGGATTCGGCCTGCCAATCCCTGAGTGAGCCTTTCCTGTATTTCAAGGGGTACCACGCCCTGCAGGCGTGGCGAGTCGCACACTGGCTGTGGCAGCAACAGCGCCGCTCACTGGCGTTGTTCCTGCAGCATCGTATTTCCGTGGTGTTTGGTGTCGACATCCATCCGGCCGCGCAGCTGGGGCAGGGGATATTGCTCGATCACGCGACTGGCATTGTGATCGGCGAGACGGCCGTGGTGGAAGATAACGTCTCGATCATGCAGTCCGTGACCCTGGGGGGGACGGGCAAGGAGAGTGGCGATCGCCACCCTAAAGTGCGCTGTGGTGTGCTGATTGGCGCCGGCAGCAAAGTGCTGGGCAATATCGAAATTGGCCACTGCTCACAGATTGCCTCGGGCAGCGTGGTGCTCAAAGATGTGCCGTCGAAAAAGCTGGTGGCCGGCGTCCCCGCAAAGGTGGTGGGTGAGGCCAGTTGCGATCAGCCCGCCCTGTCGATGGATCAGTTGGCGCTCGCCCAGCCGGGGTGTTCGCAGGGCTGACAACGGCGTTGCAACCCTCCTGACCGCGCGACAATCACGGCTATCCTTGTAGGCATGAAATACAGTCTCAGCGCCAAGAATCTCGTGTCTCGAAACCTCGAGTCCCGCGCCAGCTATTGTGCGGGTCTGGTCAATCCCGGCCACACCAAGGAAATTACCAGTATCCTTCGCAGTGACAGTGGCCTGCTGTCTTACACCTTCAATCAGGTGGTGACCAACGCGGTAATGCCCGCCCAGATTCTCAAGCGTTTTGTGGTGGATTACTTCGCCGAGCGACACAGTCCTTTTACGCTCTGGCACTGTGGCAGCAAATCACTCGACGTAGACGAAATGGGGGAACTCTCCCTGGCACCGCGCGACCCTTTGGTGGCGATGGCGGCCGAGGTGCCCAGGCTGGCTGTCGAGGATACGTTGCCGGAGGCACTGGATGGCAAGTTATCGTTTCGCGCGGTCACCGATGCGGACCTTGAGGCGTTCAGCGAATTGCAGGTCGCCAGTTTTGATGATGCGCGCGAGGCCGCACAGGTGCACAAGTTCTACCAGACGCTGGTGACCTTGCCCGAGCAGAAACGCAGTCGACTGAAGTACTTTATGGCGTTGATGGACGGGCAGCCGGTTGCCAGCGGCAGTCTGTTTGCGTCCGCCGAAGCGCTGGGTATCTATGACCTGTATACCCTGCCAGATTTCCGCGGTCGCGGTGTCGGCCTGGCCTTTTTGCATTACCTGTTCGAGCAGGTGCAGCACAGCCACCATAAGCATGTGGTAGCGCTCACCCCGGAGAGTCGTCAGCAGGCTTATCTGGATGTGGGTTTCTATGCGGTCGGCGAGGTGGGCCGGTTTCGTTTTAACGGTTGAGCATGCCGCTTTATGCGCGATTGATCGGGAACGCCAGAACGTCCTCGATTCGCCCAAACCCTCCGGCGAGCATCAGTAGCCGGTCAACCCCCAGGGCGACTCCCGCACAGTCGGGCAGGCCCGCCTCGAGGGCGTGCACCAGGCGGTCCTCGAAGGGTGCCTGTGGCAAGTGCAGCTGCTGCCGGCGCTGTAAATCCGCTTCAAACCGACGTTGCTGTTCTGCGGCGTCGGTCAACTCCCAGTAGCCGTTCGCCAGTTCAATGCCGTTAACGTAGGCCTCGAATCGTCGTGCGACGGATGTGCCCTGTGCGTCAGGCACTATGCGCGCCAGGGCAGCCTGGCTGGCGGGAAAGTCATACAGCAGGGTGATGCCATCACCCATGCGCGGCTCGACATAATGACTCATCAACAAATCGAGACATTCATCGCGATCCTGCGGAGAGAAGGACAGATCGACGTGCGCTTCTACACAGCGGCGCAGGGCATCGTCACTGGCGGTATGGGGGTCCAGTTTCAGGTGCTGGTCAAACAGCGCGCGGTAACTCAGTGACTGCCTGACCGGAAGCCCCAGTATCCCGGTGAGCAGTTCACCCACCTCGCGCATCAGCTGCCGGTCGTCCCACCCGCAGCGATACCACTCCAGCATGGTGAATTCGGGATTGTGGCGTCCGCCGGCTTCGCCCTGCCGGTACGCCTTGCCCAGGTAATAGCAGTCGCCCAGGCCGGCAGCGAGCAGGCGCTTGAGGCCAAATTCCGGGCTGGTCGCGAGCCAGGCTGGCTCTCCGTTACAGTCCAGCGTGATTGACTGGATATGCGGGTCGCTGGTGGCCCGGCGGGAGATGGTGGGCACCTCGACCTCGAGTACCGAGCGCCGGGCGAAGAATGCGCGGATGTTGGCCAGCAGGGCAGCGCGCTGATGTAGCGCATCAGTACTGGCGGTTGGTTGCCAGGCAGACGGGTCGTTGGTCATGGCAGAGAGAAAAAAGGGTGGCAGGGGAAGGCCGCTCCGGCGCTGCGGAGCGGCTGGCAGGGTCAGTCTTCCTTGGCGCGACCGAGATATTCGGCAGTGCGGGTATCGACTTTAACCAGGTCGCCAATTTCCAGGAACAGCGGCACCTTCACCACGGCGCCAGTGATCAGGGTGGCTGGCTTGGTGCCGCCCTGGGCGGTGTCGCCACGCACACCAGGGTCGGTGTCCGTGATTTCCAGTACAACATGGTTGGGCGGGGTAACCGCCAGCGGGGAGCCGTTGTACAGGGTTACCACGCAGACGTCCTGCTCTTTGAGCCACTTGCCGGCATCACCGACCACATCGTTGCTGGCCTGGTGCTGCTCAAAGGTTTCCGGCTCCATGAAATGGAAAAACTCTCCATCGTTGTAGAGGTACTCCATGTCGCGGTCCATTACGTCCGCCGCTTCGAGACTCTCGCCGGAGCGGAAGGTGCGCTCCCAAACGCGACCGGTCTTCAGGTTGCGTAGCTTGACGCGGTTGAAAGCCTGGCCCTTGCCCGGCTTGACGAACTCGTTGTCCACGATGGAGCAGGGGTCGCCGTCCAGCATTACCTTGAGGCCGCCTCTGAATTCGTTGGTGGAGTAACTTGCCATAACTTAAGAACGCTCTAATTGGTCATCGATATTGGGGGCGGAGTATACAGTACAGCCGGGAGGGTAACGAATCCGCAAGCAGAACTGCCGAACCCTTTGTCACGCCGACCCCCGGCAGTATTCGAGGGTTGTATAAAAAAGCGTCAGGCAGTCGCAGGTTTGCTACAATCCGCGCTTTGCCAATTCGGGGCCATTATGAGTAACACGGCACAGGTAAACGCGGTGACTTCCCGCCTGGTTGCGCGGGAGCGCACACCGCGCTGGCAAGACGAGCTCGCCGACCTGGTGACCGATGCAGATGAGTTGCTGCAATGCCTGCAGCTGGCCCCCAACCAGCTTCCCCATCTCTTGCAAGCGTCGGAGCGCTTTGCCCTGCGCGTGCCCCGCCCCTACTTGCGTCGGATCCGCCCCGGCGATCCGCGCGACCCACTGCTATTGCAGGTACTGCCCGGTGCATCGGAACTGCAGGAGACGCCGGGATTTGGCGCAGATCCGCTGGGCGAGGCTGAGGCCAACCCGCGTCCCGGCATCGTGCACAAGTACCACGGTCGCCTGCTATTGATTACCGCGGGTCAGTGTGCGGTCAATTGTCGCTACTGTTTTCGGCGTGAGTTTCCCTATGCCGACAACCACCTGAGCCGCAGCCAGTGGGAAGGTGCGCTGAGCTATATTCGCCAGCGCACAGAGTTGCGCGAGGTCATCCTGAGCGGCGGTGATCCACTGGTCCTCGGAGATCGACAGTTGTCCTGGCTGGTGGAAGCGCTGGCCGAGATCCCGCATCTGGACAAGCTGCGCCTCCATACCCGTTTGCCGATCGTGGTACCCAGCCGGGTCACAGATGAGATGGTTGATTGGTTTACCAGCTCGCGCCTGAAGCCGGTGATGGTTTTACATTCGAATCATGCCAATGAGCTCGATACGGAGGTGGCGGCGTCGTTGGGGCGCCTGCGCAAAGCCGGCGTGACCCTGCTGAATCAGGCGGTGTTGCTGCGGGGGGTGAATGACAGTGCCGCGGCCCTGGCCGAACTCAGCGAGGCATTGTTCGACTGCGGGGTGCTTCCCTACTATCTGCACCAGCTGGACCGGGTGCGCGGTGCTGCGCATTTCGAAGTCTCAGATACACGGGCGCGTGCACTGGTTGCCGCACTGCGCGAGCGCTTGCCTGGTTATCTGGTGCCGCGCCTGGTGCGGGAGATTGCCGGTGAGCCCTCGAAATCACCGTTGTGACATCGTTCCGGTTCAAAAGCGCCGAATTCATCGTTTAGTCGTGAGAAAAGTCGCAAGGTTGGCGTAAATATCATCTTTCGGCGCTTGTTGGGGTTGTCGGCATCTCCTTATACTGAATTTCCAATGGATGGAAGACAGCAATAATGAAGGACCAGTATTCCTCCGCCGGGGCAGGGAGCCCGCGTGCGGTATCCGCGCTTGCACAAGAGTTGGGCCTGACCGAGCCGGCGCTGCCAGCGCTCAGCTGCGGGTGCGCCAATGAGCGCCAACTCTTTTCCTGGCTCTCTGCCTACGAACTCCAGCCCTATGCGGTGAATGACCAGAAGCGCCTCGCCGCCATGTTACTGGCGCTTATCGAGGAAGTGGGTCAGTGGACCGCCCCCACGTCTACCCGCCTGCCCATGCTCGACCTGTTGCGCGAATATGCGATTGCCTGTGTCGACGCCATGGCACTGCAGCGGATGGCGCTGGCCACCACGCAGACGGAACAATTGCGCGCCGCGGTCGGCGAGGCCCTGCGCCTGCAGCTTGCCCTGGGCGACGCGTATGCCGCGATCTTTTTGCAGCTGGCGAGGGTGTCGGGCGTTGTGATGTTTGTTGGCCGGCGTCGTGCGCGCGCCCTGCAGCGAGCACTCGACAGTTACCGCCGGGTCCTGCGTATCAATGCGTTGTTCGGGCTGGCGTTACCGGAGGGCTGCTGGCGCAAGGTCCACTCATTGCTGAGGTTTGGCATGACCCAGCAGGTGGCCACGAAGCGCACGGCAGATCCGCTACACAGTCGCGGTAAAGACAGTGCCATGGAGGCCTATCTGCACGCGGCGCTGTTTGCCAATGTCGAGCCGGCGCAGTTATCCGGGGAAGAGCAGGAGTCCCTGTGGGGTCTCACCGAGGGTTGGAGTCGCCAGACTTCCGTTGAGCCCAGCTATGTGAATGCCGGTGACGCGCTACTGGCCAGCTCCGCGCTGGACCAGGCGCCTTTGCCGGCACGACGACTCGAGGGAACCGACTTCAACCCGGGTTTGTTCTGCGCGCCCAGCGGCTGGAAGGTTGATCTGAGTGCTTTGCTGGAGAAACTCGAGAAAACCCGCGGCCCCAAACCATTGGTCATGCATGTACTGAAGAGTCTCGGTAGTGCCGCTGGTCGCACGGACGAGCGCAAACCGTGGCGCCTGGAGTGCGAAGTCTGTATCGGGCTGGCGGCCACCGCGTTCCATCTCGGCAGTGAGGGCCGTGTCGCGCGCCTGCGTTCAGCGGGTGCCCGCTCCAGTGCCCATGCGCACAGCTACCAGCGCGAGAAGCGTCTGTGCCTCGAAGTGGGGGCGGTCGATTTTGCCTCCGGCCGGGCTGTGGATGAATATGATGTGGCGTTGCCCAGCGCGCCGCGCCCGCGCAGCGAGTCGCTGTCCCGGGCGGGACGGGCAGCCCAGCACTACTTCACCGAGCGGGGCCAGGTGTTGAATCGCAGTGCCGAGGGACTGGGCATTCGCCTGCCTCTCAATATCAGCCAGCGTCTGAAAGTCGGGGAGCTGCTGGGGGTGCAATTGCAGGAGGGTTGGAAAGTGGCGGTGATTCGCTGGCGCTGTATCCAGAGGGATCACTGCCAGGTCGGGGTGCAGGTCCTGTCGGACCGGGCGCTGCCGGTACAGGTGCGTCGCCATAACGTCTCCGGACGCTCCTCGGAACCGATCCCTGCGCTGCAATTACCGGCCGAAGGCGAGGGGCCTGATACCCTGTTGCTGCCGGTGCCCCTGTTCAAGTGCTTCGATAACATCGAGTTGCAGGTGGCCGGGATGAACCGCTCGGTCGTCCTGCAAAAGCAGCCGATGACCGCGGCCAACTTCGCCCGCTTCGAATATGTGTGAGCTGGGTCGCGCTCTCCGGATGGTGTCTCACTTGTAAGAGATGGCGCTGGCGCCATACACTAATCGTTTCGCGTCACCGCCTGAGCGGCGGTGCGCCGCAGTGGCAGGAGGGATGGTCGCCGCGGTACAGGCGGCCGGGGGCGAGGTCCCTGGCGCCCCGGAAGCCTCAGCAGTAGCACAAGAGCAGATTTAATGAGCAGCAACGACACCATCCGACTCCTCCTGATCCACGATGTCCCTTCAGAGGCCCAGCGCCTGGTGAGCATGCTGCACAATGCCGGTCGCCCCAATCGTGCCCAGCACGTTGCGAATGAAGCGGCCCTGACCAAATTGCTGCAGGATGGGACCTGGGATCTCCTTATCGGTGCCGAAGACTGCCGTCAGCTCCCTCCAGCGGTTGCCCTGCGCACCATCAGCAAGTTGCAGAAAGACATACCGGTACTGTTGTTGAGCGAGCGCGACGGCACCCAGCCAGCGGTCGAGGGCCTCAAGCTCGGCGCCCGAGACGTAATACGGGTCGATGAGGACCAGCACTTGCTGCTGGTCATCCAGCGGGAAATCAAAGCGCTGCAGGACCGCCGCAGCGCGCGTCGGCATGATCGGCGTTACCATGCAGCGATGCAGCGCTCACAGGAGCTGCTCGATAGTTCAAAAGACGGCATCGCGTATATTTCCGATGGGTTGATCGTCTATGCCAACCAGTCGTTCGCCGAGTATTTCGGCCATTCAGAAACGGACGACGTCGAATACCAGCCCCTGATCGACATGATCGCCGATGGCGAGCAGGAGGATGCGCGCAGCTTCCTCCGGCAGTGCGCCATTGATGCCAATGAGGTCGAGGCAGCGGAATGGGCGTTCACCGCCCAGTCGGCCTCGGGTAGCCCGGTAGCACTGCGCGCCGAGGTGCTCTCCACTCGCTACGAGGAAGAGCCCTGCTTGCAGGTGCGCATCGCCGCGCGTGTGGGGGACACCGAAGAGCTGGAGGCCAAACTCAGCGACCTCAAAAGCCGCGATGCCATTACGGGGCTGTATAACCGGCAACACTTCCTCAAGGCGCTGGATGCGGCAATCAAGTCTGTCGCCGGCTCCCAGACCACGGGCGGCCTGATGTTCATCGAGGTGGACCGCTTTGAGGAAACGGTGCAGAAAGTGGTGGGTGTCGCCGGGGCCGATGAATTCAGCAAGCGGCTTGCCGACCTGCTGCAAACCAGTGTGCGCCGCGGCGACCTGGTCGCCCGCTATGCCGATGAGTGCTTCTGCCTGATGATGGGAGAGACCTCTCCTGACAGCGCAGAGCACCGTGCGCGGGAACTGCTCAGGAAAATTGCCGATACCATTTTTGATGTTGCCGGCAAAACGGTCCAGATCACAGCATCGATCGGGATTTCCCTGTTTAGCGAAGCGTCCGGAAATGCGCAGGCGGTGCTGGACCAGGCGCTCAAGGCGCACGATCAGGCGCTGCAGAAAAAGACCGATGGCGGCGGGCTGGCGCTCTACGAGCCGGGCGATAATCAGCAGGATGATGTGGATACTTATCATCGTGCGCGGCTGGTTCAGGCGCTCGAGGCCGGTAATCTCAAGTTGCTGTACCAGCCGATCCTCAGCCTGCAGGGTACCGGGGAAAAGCTGTACGAGGTGCTGGCGCGCCTGGTCGATGGCAAGAACGAACTGTCTCCGGTGACCTTCCTCGAGGGCCTCCACGACGACGCCCTCGCCATCAAGCTGGACCGCTGGGTGATTCTCACCGCAATCAAGGCTGCGGCCGCGGAACGGGCGGATGGCAAAGAGGTTTCCCTGCTGTTGCATCTGTCCGCCGCATCGTTGGTCGACGCATCCTTGCCCGCCTGGCTGAAGGTGGCGTTCAAGGCGGCACGGGTGCCGCCGAAATCGGTGTGTTTCCAGTTGCGTCAGGAAGATATCAACAGCAACCTGCATGCAGCGCGCGATTTCGTCACCCAGGTGCAGGAGTTTGGCAGCAGCGTGGCGGTATGCCAGTTTGGCTCCGGACTGAATCCCTTCAAGATGCTGGACCACGTGCCGGTGGATGTGGCGAAGGTCGATCCTTCTTTCGTGCGCGAAGTACAGGACGAAGGCGAGAGCACAGAGGCGCTGGCGACGCTGGTGACCGATCTCGGTGCCGCGGGCAAGAAAGTGATCGTGCCCCATGTCGAGCAGGCGAGTATGTTGCCGACCCTGTGGCAGACCGGCACAGACTATATTCAGGGCTATTACGTTCAGGCGCCTGCTGAGGCGATGGACTTCGACTTCAACCTGGACTGATTCGATTCGGTCTGGTGAGCGGGGCGCGATGCGCCCCGTCTCTCTCCGCGCTGACCCCTTTCCTCTCTCTGCCCAATTTCCCTCTGCTGTTTCATTGGTCATCAGTGCATCAGTGCAGGAGCGTCTGGCGCACTTATTGTCATCGGCCAGTGGAAAAACGCGTGATAATTTTTCCTGAAACGCCTTTCGTTAGTTATGCTGTGCCGGATAACGCCCATCCGATGAACAATGTTGGAGTTGACCATGCCGTCGCGCCTCATCTGTATAGGCTTGCTGTCGGGGTTGCTTGCCCTGGCCAGTGCCTGCTCTAAGCCTGAAACCGAATCCCGCTCTCCCGACGCGGCGCCAGCCGCCTCTGACGCTGCGGAGTCGTCCCCCAAGCAAGCCACAGCGGCGGATAACGCTGATGTGCCGGAATCCGGGGTCGACTACCATTCATTCGCCAACACGGGCGATTATCGCGTCAAGCATATGGATCTTGAGCTCGACGTAGATTTCGATCGCAAGGTGCTGGTGGGTGCCGCGCGACTGCAGCTCGATCGCCTGACCAAAAAAAATCCGCTGTTGATTCTGGATACGCGGGATTTGGACATCAAATCTGTGGAAGCCGGACATGGCAGCCAGTTAAAACCGGTGAAATTTGCGCTCGGCAAGACGGATCCAGATCTGGGAACGCCGCTCACCATCCAGCTTCCCAAGAATGCCACCACGGTCCTGGTGCGCTATGAAACCTCACCGGGAGCTTCTGGTGTGCAGTGGCTGGAGCCCGAACAGACGGCGGGTAAAAAGCATCCGTTCCTGTTTACTCAGGCCCAGGCGATTCACGCGCGGAGTTTTGTCCCGCTGCAGGATTCCCCGCAAGTGCGCATGACCTACAACGCGACCGTGCGTACGCCGCCGGAATTGCTCGCGGTTATGAGCGCCAACAACGATCCACAAACGGAAAAAGATGGGGAGTACCAATTCTCCATGCCGCAACCCATACCGTCCTACCTGATCGCACTGGCGGTGGGTAATCTGGATTTCAAGCCGATGGGGGAGCGCACCGGGGTTTATGCAGAACCTGAGTTACTGGATGCCGCCGTTGCGGAGTTCGAAGATACCGAGTCGATGCTGGAATCCACCGAGAAAGTGTACGGACCCTATCGCTGGGATCGTTACGACCTGCTGATCCTGCCACCGAGTTTCCCGTTTGGTGGAATGGAGAACCCGCGCCTGAGCTTCATTACCCCGACGGTGATCGCCGGGGACAAGAGCCTGGTTGCGCTGATCGCCCACGAGCTGGCGCATTCCTGGTCCGGTAACCTGGTGACCAATGCCAGCTGGCGCGATCTGTGGCTTAACGAGGGTTTTACCACCTATCTGACCAATCGCATCATGCAGAACATCTATGGAGATGATCGCTACCGGATGGAGATGGCGCTGGGGTATGACGATTTGCAGGCGGATCTGAAGGATCTGGATTCCAATGCTGAAATCATGGCCATCGACTTGCGTGGTCGGGATCCCGACGTGGTGTTTTCCAATATTCCTTATGAAAAAGGTTCCCTGTTCCTGTACGAAATTGAGCAGAAAATCGGTCGTGAGGCATTCGACAAATTCCTGCTCGATTACTTCAATAATTTCTCTTTCGAGAGTATTACCACCGAAGACTTCCTTACCTACCTGCAACAGACTTTGCTCAAGCAGTACCCGGATCAGCTGGATGAGGCGCGTATTCGCGAGTGGATCTTCGAGCCGGGCCTGCCAGAGGGGGCGCCCCGTCCGACTTCCGACGCCTTTACCAAAATCGATACCGCGCGCCAGCAGTGGCTCGATGGTGATGTCAAAGCCGCCGATATCGATACCCAGGGCTGGACCTACCACCAGTGGAAATATTTCCTCGATGGCATGCCGGAAAAGCTGTCTGCAGCACAGCTCAAGGCACTTGACGATGCTTTTGATCTCACCGATACCCGCAACAACGAGGTGGCCTTTAGCTGGTTGATGATTGCGGTGCGCAATGATTACCAGCCGGCCTTTGCGCGGCTGGAGAACTTTCTTACCAGTATCGGTCGCAACAAGTTTCTGCGTCCGCTCTATCGAAACCTGGTAGAGAATGACAAGCAGGAACTGGCTGCGCAGATTTTTGAGCAGGCCAAGTCGGGTTACCATCCTCTGACCGTCAAGGTAAATAGCCGCATTATTTACGGGGACAAATCTCCCTGATCCAGTAAACCCCGATGGCCGTATGTCATCGGGGTTAATTTTTGTAAATTTGTCCCAAACCTCTGTGAATGCAGTAGACTGATGCGCATCTGTATTATGCGGCCGTGACCGCATTCACACTATTTTTCCCGATGTTTTTTGCGAGTGTCGCGCCGAGGATGACGCGCTCTGGCCACTTTTGGTGCAACAATCTGCCTATGAAATTTTTTGGTGCTTTTAGTCTCGCGCTGCTGCTGATTTCTTCCCAGTCCCTGGCGCAGGGTCGCGGTCCCTCCGGTCCGGTCCCGGTCCGGGTTGCGGCGGTCAAGGAGGAATTAGTCAGTTCACCGGTGGAAGCGCTGGGTACCGCGCGCGCCTGGGAATTTGTTTCGCTGCGCTCCAATGCGACCGAGCGGGTAACGCGCATCGCCTTTGAAAGTGGCCAGCTTGTCGCTGAAGGAGATGTGCTGGTCGAGCTGAGGCATGCGGAAGAGAAGGCAGAGCTGGCCGGGGCGCGCGCGAGCCTGGAGCGTTATCAGCGTGATGTGGACCGGCTGAAGGGGCTGGTGAGCCGCAAGCTGTCCACCCGCGAACAACTGGATGCGGCAGAAACTCAGGTGGCTGAAACCAAGTCTCGGGTCGATGTGCTGCAGGCGCGCGTTGACGACCGTATTATTCGCGCGCCATTTGGCGGGCAGCTGGGTTTGCGCAACATCAGTGTGGGCAGCCTGGTGCAGCCGAGCACCGAGATCGTCACCCTGCAGGATCTGTCGCGGATCAAAGTGGATTTCACGGTACCCGAACGTCAGCTCGCCAGGCTGAAGGCCGGTATGAAGGTGACGGCGCGCAGCCAGGCCCACTCCGGTCGCGAGTTCCAGGGCGAGGTGATGCTGGTGGAGCCGCGCATTGATCCGGAAACCCGTGCACTGACCGTGCGCGCGCGCATCAATAATCCGGAGCAGTTGCTAAAGCCAGGCATGCTGCTCGAGGTGGAAGTGCAAAGCCAGCCGCGCAATGCGCTCACCATTCCAGAGGCGGCCATCGTGCCACGTGCAGATCGCAGCTGGGTCTATGTGGTTGAGCGTGGGGACAAAGGGCTGGTCGCACGCCAGCGCGAGGTGACGCTGGGGCAACGTTACCCCGGTAAGGTCGAAGTACTCAGCGGCCTGAATGGCGGGGAGCAGGTGGTCACCCGCGGCACCATCCGATTGCGGGATGGCCAGTCGGTGGAACTTGAAGGCGAGCGAGCAGCACAATGATTATTAGTGATACTGCGGTAAAACGTCCCGTTTTCGCCCTGGTGCTCTCCCTGTTGCTGGTGGTGTTTGGGGTCATCAGCTTTGATCGTTTGTCCCTGCGCGAATATCCGGATATCGATCCGCCCATCGTGTCTATCCAGACCAATTATCCGGGTGCGTCGGCCAGCGTGGTAGAGACCCGCATCACGCGCTTGATCGAGGACCGGATTGCCGGTCTCGAGGGCATCCGCACCCTGTCGTCGTCCAGTCGCGACGGCCGCTCCTCGATTAATATCGAATTCAATATCAATCGGGATGTCGACGCCGCGGCCAATGACATTCGCGATCGGGTTTCCGGTGTGCTCAACAATTTGCCCGCAGAGGCAGATCCCCCCGAAATTGAGAAAGTTGATAGCAGCGACGATGTAGTGCTGTGGCTCAACTTGTCCTCGGACCGCCATACGGTCGAGCAGTTGACCGACTATGCGCGTCGCTACCTTGTCGATCGCTTCTCCGTACTCGATGGCGTTGCCCGCGTGCGTGTTGGTGGCGGCAAGGAATATGCCATGCGCATCTGGCTTGATCGCAATGCGATGGCGGCGCACGGCGTGACTGCCGGAGACATCGAGCGGGCGTTACGTGCAGAAAACCGCGAGCTGCCGGCAGGCTATCTGGAATCTGATGATCGCCAGTTCACCCTGCGCCTGCAGCGTCAGTTCGCCAGTGCGGAGGATTTTGCCCGCCTGGCGATTTCCCGGGGTGAGAATCGCCATGTTGTGCGTCTGGGTGACGTGGCCCGGGTCGAGCTTGGCTCGGTGGAGGAGCGTTCTACTTTCCGCGGCAATGGCGAGTCCATGGTGGGTATTGGCATTACACGTCAGTCCACGGGCAATATTGTCGCGGTCGCAGAGGCTGCCAAGGCGGAGTTGCCCAGGGTCAATGCCAGTCTGCCGGACGGCATGCAGATGGCACAGAGTTACGACTCGTCGGTGTTTGTCAGTGAGGCGATTAGCGAGGTATACACCACGCTGGCGATAGCGGTGATCCTGGTGGTGCTGGTGATCTATATGTTTCTCGGCAACTGGCGCGCCACGATTGTGCCCGCTGTGACGGTGCCGGTATCGCTGATCGCTACCTCAATTTTGCTGTACGCGTTCGGGTTCAGTATCAACCTGCTGACGCTACTCGCCCTCGTTCTGGCCATTGGTCTGGTGGTCGACGATGCCATTGTGGTGCTGGAAAATATTTTCCGCCGCATGGATGAGTATGGCGAGCCGCCTCTGTTGGCCGCTTATCGCGGCGCACGGGAAGTGGGTTTTGCGGTCGTGGCCACGACTCTGGTGCTGGTTGCGGTGTTCGTGCCCATCACCTTCCTCGAGGGAGACATTGGTCGGCTGTTTTCCGAGTTTGCCCTGACCATGTCAGCAGCGGTGATCTTCTCGTCAATTACTGCGCTGACACTGTCGCCCATGCTGGCGTCGCGTCTGCTGCGTAGTGGTGAGGAAGGCAGCCACCTGACTCGGCAAATGGAGCGCTTCCTTGGCTGGCTGCAACGGAAATATCAGGGGGCGCTGGACGGACTGCTGCAACGCCGCTGGATTGCCATCGCCGGCTTTTTCTCTCTGCTGGCGTTTTCTGTGCTGGCGGTTCGAATGATCCCCAGTGAGTATGCCCCGCGCGAAGACCGCGGATCCTTTTTCCTGTTGGTAAATGGCCCGGAGGGTGCCAGTTACGAATATATGCAGGAATACATGGATATTATCGAGCAGCGCTTGATGCCAATGGTGGAGGCCGGGCATGTGCGCCGCTTGCTGGTGCGCTCGCCACGTTCGTTCGGCACCTCGTCCACCTTCAATACGGGGATGGTCATTTTTACCCTGGCGCCCTTTGGGGAGCGGCCGTCTGCCTTTGAATTAATGAACCAGGTACGCGCGCAGGTCAGCGACTTGAGTGGCGTTCGAGCATTCCCCGTCATGCGCCAGGGGTTTGGCGGCGGCCTCGGCAAGCCCGTACAGTTTGTTTTGGGTGGGCCGAGCTATGAAAAGCTCACCGAGTGGCGTGATCAACTGAATGCTGCGATTGCCGAGAGCAATCCCGGTCTGATTGGCGTGGAATGGGACTATAAGGAAACCCAGCCGCAGATGCGCATCGACGCGAATTATGAGCGCGCGGCGGATCTGGGTGTCCAGGTCAGTGAGGTTGGCACCACCCTGCAAACGCTGTTCGGGTCACTGCGTGCGACCACCTTCCTGTTTGATGGCGAGGAATACGATGTCATCCTGGAGGGAGAGCGTGAACTGCAGCGCAGTCCGACAAGTGTGGAAAATGTCTATGTACGCTCGACGACCACGGGAGAGCTGATCCCGCTGCAGAGCCTTGTGACCGTGCGTGACTACGCCGACTCGCCGAACCTGCAGCGCTATAACCGGGTACGGGCAATTACCCTGGAGGCCAACCTGGCCGATCACCTGGTATTGGGCGACGCAATTGACTACCTGAATGGGCTGGTCGATACGGAACTCGAAGGCTCGCCAGTGATCGACTACAAAGGCCAGTCAAAGAACTTCCAGGAGTCGGGCAGTACGATTGTGTTTGCGATTGCGCTTGGTGCCCTGGTGGTGTTCCTGGTGCTGGCGGCACAGTTCGAGAGCTTTATTCACCCTCTGGTGATTATGGTGACCGTGCCGCTGGCGATGGCAGGTGCACTGGCCGGACTGATGTTGACGGGCCAATCCCTGAACATCTATAGCCAGGTTGGACTCATCATGCTGGTGGGGCTCGCAGCCAAGAATGGCATTCTGATTGTGGAGTTCGCCAACCAGCTACGCGATCGCGGGCGCTCATTCAGCGAGGCGCTGCGTGAGGCTTCGGCCACGCGTCTGCGTCCGATCCTGATGACGGGTATTACCACTGCAGCAGGTTCACTGCCGCTGCTGTTGTCCTCCGGTGCGGGATCGGAGACTCGGTCGGTGATTGGCGTGGTGGTGTTGTTCGGTGTGCTGGCGGCGACCGTCTTTACCGTGTTCATCGTGCCGGCTGCGTACGATCTGTTTGCCAGGGGCACCGGATCTCCAGGGCGGGTCGCGCGGGAAGTAGCGGCGCTGGAATCGGAATATGATGCGCCGCGAGAGAATGCGGCACGCTAACCGAGGGCAGTCCCCTTTCGGGCCTGATCGACGGAGTGAATGCACTTAAACGGTGAAGCGAGCCGCAAAATCGACAGGCCGTGGATTGAAGTAATGATTATCGCGCCACTGCGATAGTGCGCGCGTGCTATCTCGTTTACAGTCGGTGATGAGACCTGCGAAAGCCGGTTCTCGCCGGCAAATGGGGTGGGTGTAACAATATGTGGGGTTTAGGGATGGTACGGAAAAACGTTGCTCGTAAGCAGGTCTCGCGGATTGCGAAACTGTTCGCCGTGCTGTCGGTCGTGCTGCTGACCAGTTGCACGGACTTGGATTTTGGCTCCAGCGCCTGCGGGGATCGCAATGGCCCCAACGGCTTCCCTTATCCCCACGCAGGTCGCTTGATTATCTGATCCCTTTCCTGCCGGCGCGGCACGCGTTGCGTGCCGGTGCCACTTGCCTGTCGCGCTCTCCGAAAACTCTCTCGTCTTTGTCCGAGCTCCGTTTCTGGGGGCTTTACTTCTGTAACAGTGTCAGGATCTGTCGGTCATTCAGGCCGAACAGGTAGAGCGCGGCGTCCAGGCCAAAATGCTGGATGGACTGCGGGGCCACTTCCCGGACTTTGGGTTTTGGGTGGATAGCGATACCCAGTGCGCCGAGCGCCAGCATCGGGATATCGTTGGCGCCGTCGCCGACGGCAATCACCTGATCCAGTGAAAGGCCCAGTTCCTCAGCCATCTGCGTCAGTAGTGCCCTTTTTCGCGCGCCATCCACAATCGGCTCGATCACGCCGCCTGTTAGCGCGCCATCGTCAAACTCCAGTTGATTGGCGTGCACAAAGTCGATAGCGAGACGTTCCCGCTGGAGGAAGTTGGCAAAGTAGGTAAACCCGCCGGAGAGAATGGCGGTTTTACAGCCCAGCGCATGCAGGGCGCTCAGCAGGCGTTCAGCACCTTCCTTGATCGGCAGTTCACGGGCAATTTCCGCCAGGCGGGTTTCGGAGAAGCCTTTCAGCAGGTGCATGCGTTTGCGGAAGCTCTGCTGGAAATCCAGTTCACCGCGCATGGCGGCGGCGGTAATGTCGGCTACCTGTTGGCCGATACCGGTAATCTTGGCCAGTTCGTCGATGACTTCTGCATCGATCAGGGTCGAGTCCATGTCAAAGCCTGCCAGTTTTGGTGCTGTCTGGCTGGCAGCGGGTTGCAGGGTCAGGTCTGCCTGCAGTGTCTCTGCCCATTCGAGACAGGTGCGTCGTGCGCTTTCAAAATCCTTGACCCCCTGCACGGTGAAACGGATTACGGTGCGCTGAGGGTCCTGGGACAGGGTATCGATCGCCATGACCGGCCACTGTACCTCTGCCAGGCGCGCCAACAGGCTGTTGATCTGGGTAACCGTCAGGTGTCGCGACAGCAGGGTGAGGCACCAGCCATCACCCGCCACAGGGGCCATTTCCGGGAGCGCGGGCAGATGATTGGCCGCCGGTTGTCCAAACAGATGGCTCAGGTCTCCGGAGGTCGCCAGCTCGGCTTTGCCTTCACGGCTGTGCAGGTGGTGCACGGCGACATTGCCCGCTGCCTGTTTGAGGCGGGTCACTGGGAGGTGAAAGACTTGAACGGTGTGCTGCGGATCCATGGTGTCCCTTCCGGTAGTGTGCGGTCGCGCATTATAGCGTTGCCGCTGATATTCGCTAAAATCATCTCCATAACGATTACTCGGCCCGATGGACCCTACTGATGAAGACCCTGCCCGGGGCGGATCTGCGCAAATTGCTGTCCCGCCTATCCAAGTCTGATAGCCAGCGCCTCGTCGCGGCAGTTACCTGGCTGCTGCTCGTCGTGTTTTGCGGACTGGCACTGAGCCACTCGAATAGTGCGCGGCTGGACGAGCAGCGACAGCGCGATCGTGCGACCGCCCAGGCGGCGGCGGTTCTGCTGGCTGGCCAGAGTCTGGAGGGCATCGTCGCGGGCGACCAGCTGAGCATGCAGTTACTCGGCCAGCAGGTGGCTGCGTTGCCGGCGGTTGTCGGAGTCTCCGTTCAGGATGTGGAGTCCAATGTTCTGGCCGAAGTCGGAGAGACGGCGCGGGGGGAAACCTTTTCTGCTCCGGTCGTGTTGCATGACAGTATGGCGGGAAGTGTCACTATCAATCTGGCGGACACGAATGGTACCGGCTTCCCCTGGGCAAGTTGGCTGCTGGCGATGGTGATTGCGCTGCCGATCAGTGCCGCGGTTGCGCTCGCCGTTGCCGGCTTGCCCGCGGCTCGAGGGCTGCCCGTGGTGGCCGCGCCAGTCGCAGCACCGGAGCCGGTGGCGCCAGCCAAACCGGAGCTGCGCGTGGGGATTTACCTGCGCCCGGTCAACTGGAACCAGTTGGGCAACCAGCTGAGCCGATCTGCCCTGCAGAGCCTGCAGGATGAGTTGGCTGAGCGCCTGCAATTGTTACAGCGCATCTATGATGCCCAGCCTCTCGCGCATGCCGGCCCGCAACAGGGGCTGGGGTTTGCGGGTGACGATGCGGTGTTTCGCGCGGTGTGTGGCGGTTTGCTGCTCCGCCGTCTGCAAAGTGGCGCTCGGGCCAGTGGCCTGCAACTGGCGATTGCGGTTGTCCCGGTAAGCAGTTCGGCGGTCGACTTCTCGGGTGAACAGTTGCTCGCGCAAACGCGCGATCTCGCCGTCGATCGCGCGCTCGAGCAGGATCCGGCCCTTGCCGGCCGCATCCTCTATCGCGACGCTGGCTGGGGGCTCGAGGTCACCGGTCTGGCGGACCCCTATCAGTCGCTGCTGGACAACCAGTTCCGCCAGTTGGTGGCAGGCTGATCCCATCGATGTGGTAGGCCGCCGAGATTGGTGGCCGGCCTGTCCCTCAATCGACAATCCCATCGCTCACTTGTGACTCCTTAATCGTCATTGGTCCGAAAGTGTCACCTGTGACGCGATAGTTTACGTTTACGTTAACGTCAACTATTGCTAGGCTTCACCCGTCGATAGGAGCCGATATGAGTAACACCAGTTCGCCATCCCCCCAGCAGGAATTCAGCATTTCTGATCTGGCCCGGGAATTTGACATCACCACCCGCACCATTCGTTTTTACGAAGACAAGGGCCTGCTGGCCCCCAGGCGGCGCGGACAAACGCGGGTCTATAGCCCGGAAGACCGGGTGCGCCTGAAACTCATCCTGCGGGGTAAGCGACTGGGTTTCTCTCTCGACGAGAGTCGGGAAATCATCGAACTGTATGACCCGGAGCACGGCAACCGGGAACAGCTGCAGCGTTTGCTGCAGAGCATTGAACACAAGCGCGCACAGCTGCAGCAGCAGTTGCGTGATATTCAAACTCTGATGAGTGACCTGGATGAGGCCGAAGCACGTACCCGCACCGTAATGGAATCCGCGGAATGAATGCTCAGGCACATTTCCATGCACTGAAAAGAAGGACTAAGTGAATATGAACACTGCTTACCGCACACTGAATTTTGGCCTCGGGGAAGACGTCGACATGTTGCGCGACATGGTGTACCGGTTCTGTCAGTCAGAGCTGGCCCCGCGTGCGGCACAGATCGATGAAGACAACCTGTTCCCTGCCGATATGTGGCGCAAGTTTGGCGAGCTGGGCTTGCTGGGAATGACCGTGGCAGAAGAGTACGGCGGTTCCAATATGGGGTACCTCGCCCACGCGGTTGCGATGGAGGAAATTTCCCGTGCCTCGGCGTCTGTTGGCCTGTCTTATGGCGCGCACTCCAATCTTTGTGTGAACCAGATTCACAAAAATGGCAGCGCGGAGCAGAAAGCCCGCTACCTGCCCAAGCTGTGTTCGGGCGAGCATATCGGTGCACTGGCTATGAGTGAGCCGAACTCGGGTTCTGATGTGGTCAGTCTGCAGTTGCGCGCCGAGAAGAAAGGTGATCGCTTTATCTTAAATGGCAACAAGATGTGGATCACCAACGGTCCCGATGCCAACACCTATGTGATCTATGCCCGGACTGAACCGGGTGTCAGCTCCGGTGGCATCACCGCGTTTATTGTCGAGCGGGACTTTCCGGGATTCAGCCAGGCGCAGAAACTCGACAAGCTCGGAATGCGCGGCTCCAACACCTGCGAACTGGTGTTCGAGGATTGCGAAGTGCCCGAAGAAAATATTCTCGGGGAGTTGAACGGCGGCGTGCGAGTGCTGATGAGCGGTCTCGATTACGAACGCACGATTCTCGCCGGCGGGCCGGTGGGCATTATGCAGGCCTGCCTCGATGTGGTTGTGCCTTACGTCCATGAGCGCAAACAGTTTGGTCGCGCTATCGGCGAGTTTCAGTTGATGCAGGGCAAGCTCGCGGACATGTACGCCGACTTGAATGCCAGCCGCGCCTATCTCTATGCGGTGGCGCAGGCGTGCGACCGCGGCGAGGATTCCCGCAAAGATGCCGCCGCAGTGATTCTGTTTACCGCAGAGCGTGCCACGCAAATGGCGCTGCAGGCGATTCAGACACTGGGTGGCAACGGCTATATCAACGAATATGCCACGGGCCGACTCCTGCGGGACGCGAAGCTGTATGAGATTGGCGCCGGGACTTCAGAGATCCGCCGCATGCTGATCGGCCGCGAATTGTTTACAGAAACCCGCTAACCCCCAGTTACGGCAACACCGAGCAGGACGAACTCGAGTAATGAACAAGCTTCAAAGCCAAATCAATACCCGCGATGCCGCGTTTGCAAATAACCGCGAGCAGATGCGAGAGCTGGTCGCCGACCTGCGTGCGAAAGTTGAGAAGATTGCACGTGGCGGCGGCGAGCGCGCGCGGCAAAAACACCTCGATCGCGGCAAATTACTACCGCGCGACCGGATTGACGCACTGCTGGATCCGGGCAGTCCTTTTCTGGAATTTTCCCAGCTGGCTGCGCATGATGTGTACGGTGAGGAAGTGCCGGCTGCGGGCATTCTCACAGGTATCGGTACCGTGTCCGGCCAGCCCTGTGTGATTGTCGCCAATGACGCGACGGTAAAGGGCGGCACCTATTATCCGCTCACCGTAAAAAAGCATCTCCGCGCCCAGGCCATTGCCGAGCAGAACAATCTGCCGTGTATTTATCTGGTGGACTCCGGGGGAGCGAATTTGCCGCGACAGGATGAAGTGTTTCCGGATCGCGAACACTTCGGGCGGATTTTCTTTAATCAGGCCAATCTGTCTGCGCAAAATATTCCGCAGATCGCCGTGGTCATGGGTAGCTGCACCGCCGGCGGTGCCTATGTGCCGGCCATGGCCGACGAGTCCATTATGGTCAAGGAACAGGCGACGATTTTCCTTGCCGGGCCGCCACTGGTCAAAGCGGCTACCGGTGAAGTGGTATCTGCGGAAGAGCTCGGTGGGGCGGAGGTCCATTGTCGCACCTCCGGAGTGGCAGACCACTATGCCAATAACGATGTGCATGCGCTGGATCTGGCACGCCGTTCCGTCAGCCGTCTCAACCGGGTGAAGCAGCCGCAGTTGGATCTGACTGAGCCGCGAGAACCGGCTTATGCGCCGGAAGAAATCTATGGCGTCGTGCCTGCGGACCCGCGTCAGCCCTACGATGTGCGAGAAGTCATCGCGCGGGTTGTCGACGGTTCCGAGTTCGATGAATTCAAGGCGCTCTATGGCACCACTCTGGTCACCGGCTTCGCGCGTATCCATGGTTACCCGGTTGGGATTGTGGCCAATAACGGCATCCTGTTCGCCGAGAGCGCGCAAAAGGGCGCGCACTTTATCGAGCTGTGCGCGCAGCGAAAGATTCCGCTGGTTTTCCTGCAGAACATCACCGGGTTTATGGTGGGTAAAC
Organism: Microbulbifer sp. ABF4_148; assembly: GCF_056158985.1. Taxonomy (NCBI): domain Bacteria; kingdom Pseudomonadati; phylum Pseudomonadota; class Gammaproteobacteria; order Cellvibrionales; family Microbulbiferaceae; genus Microbulbifer; species Microbulbifer sp. ABF4_148. Next base: position 230,080 of record NZ_JBSWUI010000001.1, on the reverse strand, counting down.
AGTATGAAGCGGGTGGCATTGCCAAGCACGGTGCGAAGATGGTTACTGCAGTGGCGACAGCCAATGTGCCGAAGATCACCATACTGATCGGCGGCTCTTTCGGGGCCGGTAACTACGGCATGTGTGGTCGCGCATACGACCCCAACTTCCTGTTTATGTGGCCGAATGCCCGTATTTCGGTGATGGGCGGAGAGCAGGCCGCGGGTGTTCTGGCTCAGGTGAAACGCGATCAAATGGAAGGGCGCGGCGAAAACTGGAGTGACGAAGACGAACAGCAGTTCCGCCAGCCGATCGTTGAAAACTATGAACACCAGGGGCATCCGTACTACGCGTCTGCGCGCCTGTGGGACGACGGTGTGATTGATCCGGCAGATACCCGCCGGGTGCTGGGGCTCTGCCTCGCCGCCGCAACCCATAAGCCGCCGCAGGAAACACGTTTCGGCGTGTTCCGCATGTAAATCCTGTAACTCCAAAACCTGCCAAGGAAATTTCATGAGCGAAAAACTGTTGTGCGACGTCGACAACGAAGGTGTTGCGACCGTCACGCTAAACCGGGCGGAAATTCACAACGCTTTCGACGGTGGTTTGATTCAGGAGCTGAGTGCGACCTTTAGCCAGTTGGCGCAACGGGGCGATGTGCGGGTACTGGTACTGGCCTCGACCGGGAAAAGTTTCTCTGCAGGTGCTGACCTGAACTGGATGAAACGTATGGCCGGCTATTCCGAGCAGGATAATCAGCTCGATGCCGCCGCTCTCGCCACCATGCTGCATCAGCTGGACACTTTCCCGGCGCCGACGATCGCGAGAGTCCAGGGTGCGGCTTTCGGTGGAGCCGTTGGCCTGGTGAGCTGCTGTGATATGGCGGTCGCAAGCGCACGGGCGAGTTTCTGCCTGTCGGAAGTGAAGATTGGCCTGGTGCCCGCCACCATCAGCCCCTACGTGATCAATGCGATCGGTGCGCGCCATGCGCGGCGCTACTTTGTCACCGCCGAGCGTTTTTCCGCGCAACGAGCGGTGGAAATCGGGCTGGTCTCTGAGGTGTGCCCGGAAGGTGAGCTGGATCTGTCCGTACAGCAGTTGGTGAATGCGATTCTCGACAATGGCCCGCGCGCAGTGGCAATTGCCAAGCAGCTGGCAATGTCGATGGCCAACCGCGTTGTAAACGACGAGCTGCAAGCGCAAACAAGCGCATTGATTGCCGCGGTGCGCGTATCCGAAGAAGGGCAGGAGGGTCTTGCTGCATTTCTGGACAAGCGCGTTCCCCGGTGGATGAAAAGAGAAGATAACTGAACGGCATGGGTGCCCGATCGTATAACGGAAGCAACATATGATTCGCAAACTATTGATTGCCAATCGCGGCGAAATTGCCTGCCGCGTGATCAAAACTGCACGTCGTCTGGGAGTGGCAACGGTCGCCGTCTACTCCGATGCCGACGCCAATGCCTTGCATGTGCAAATGGCCGACGAGGCGGTACACCTTGGACCCGCACCCGCGCGGGACTCCTATCTCGACTTTCATAAAGTACTGGCTGCCGCTGCCCGCACCGGTGCGGATGCCGTGCATCCCGGTTATGGTTTTCTGTCGGAAAATGCACAGTTCTGCCAGCGCTGTGAGGAGGCGGAAATCACTTTTGTCGGGCCGCCGCCATCGGCGATCGAGGCGATGGGCTCCAAGTCTGCTGCGAAGCGGATCATGGAGGATGCCGGCGTGCCACTGGTTCCGGGGTACCACGGTGACGAGCAAGATGCGGCGTTGCTGGCGAAGGAAGCCGATCGCATTGGCTACCCGATCCTGCTGAAAGCGGCTGCCGGTGGTGGTGGCAAGGGAATGCGCCGCGTGGACAGCCCGGCCGAATTTAGCGAGGCATTGGATGCCGCCAAACGGGAGTCACGCAACGCGTTTGGTGATGACCTGATGTTGCTGGAACGCTACGTTTTGAGCCCGCGTCATGTGGAAATTCAGGTTTTTTGCGACCAGCATGGCAATGGTGTTTACCTGTTCGAGCGGGACTGTTCGGTACAGCGTCGTCATCAGAAAGTCGTGGAAGAGGCGCCGGCGCCCGGGCTAGATGAAGACCTGCGCCAGCGCATGGGCGAAGCCGCGCTGCGCGCAGCGCATGCGATTGGTTACGTGGGTGCAGGAACTGTCGAATTCCTGCTGGACGCCAGCGGGGATTTCTTCTTTATGGAGATGAATACCCGTCTGCAGGTGGAGCATCCGGTGACCGAAATGATCTCCGGGCAGGACCTGGTCGCCTGGCAATTGAAGGTCGCCTCTGGTGAACCGCTGCCGCTCACCCAGGACCAGCTTCGAATTGATGGCCATGCGGTGGAGGTGCGGATTTACGCGGAAGATCCGGACAATGATTTCCTGCCGGCAACGGGAACCCTGTTGCGGCATCGTCCCCCGCGGCCTGTCGGTGGCGTGCGCGTGGATACGGGGGTACGCGATGGCGACGAGATCAGCGTGCACTACGACCCGATGATCGCAAAGCTCATTTGCCACGGGGCAACCCGGAGTGAGGCACTGGCGCGGCTCGACCGGGCCCTGGCGGAATATCAGATTGCCGGCGTACGCCACAATATACCGTTCTTGCGTCGGGTGATTAATCAGCGGGATTTTGCCGCGGGGTTGCTGACCACACATTTTATTGATGATCATGCGGATGAATTGTTGCCGTCCCGGCGTTCACTGACCGCTACGGATTGTGCGGCGATTGCCGTCAGCCTGTATCGGCGGGAAACCAATGAGATGCGTTCACATGCCCCGGTTGCAGACTTGTACTCTCCCTGGCACAGCGGAGATAACTGGCGCAGCTGCCTGGTGGGCGAGCGGACCCATACGCTCGATTGCGCAGGTGCGCATGCACACCTCAGCTTCTCCACCGATGGCCGTGTACTGTCTTGGCGCTGTGATGCTGTTTCCGACAGCATTGGCGGTACAGAGCAGCGCAGTGGCAGCGTTGAATTGCTGCGCGATGGTGAGCTTATTGTGCTCGATGGCAGGCGAGTACCGCTGACGAGTGTCGTGACGTCAGAAGGCGGGTCCGTGTTTGTCGATGGCAATCAGGTGGATTACCGCTTGTTGCCGCCGGACCTCGGCGATGCCGGCGACCATGCGCACGGGCTGGAAGCGCCGATGAACGGCACCATTATCGCGTTGTTGGTAGAGCCGGGCACGCAGGTGGAGCCAGAGCAGCCGCTGCTGGTCATGGAAGCCATGAAAATGGAGCATACATTGCGTGCGCCCGCTGCGGGTACGGTGCAACAGTTCTTCTGCTCTGCCGGCGAGCTCGTCGATGGCGGCAGCCTGTTAATCGATTTTGCCGCGGAGGAGTGATCATGGGTGCTACTGAACTGCCAGGCAAAGTGACCATGGTGGAGGTCGGTCCACGGGACGGGCTGCAAAATGAAAAGCAGGAAATTTCCGTGGCGACGCGGGTAGCATTGATCGATTTGCTGAGCGATGCCGGTCTATCAGTGATTGAGGCGGGTAGTTTTGTCAGTCCCAAGTGGGTTCCGCAAATGGCGGCCAGTGAAGAGGTCTTGGCAAATATCCATCGCCGACCCGGTACCGTGTACAGTGCGCTGACACCAAATATGCAGGGCTATGAGCGCGCGCGCACGGCGGCCGCTGATGAGGTCGCTGTGTTTGGTGCTGCATCAGAGTCATTTACGCGTAAAAACATCAACTGCTCCATCGAAGAGAGTCTCGAGCGTTTTCGTCCGCTGGTGGCACAGGCGCTCGCAGATGGTATTCGAGTGCGCGGCTATGTCTCGTGTGTGTTGGGTTGTCCGTACGAGGGGCCGGTGGCAGCGGACCGAGTGGCGGACGTCAGTGGTGCGCTGCTGGAGATGGGGTGCTATGAAATCTCCCTGGGTGACACCATCGGTGTGGGTACCCCGGACGCGGCACGGCAGATGATTGAGACGGTATCCAGGCGCGTGCCGATCGAGCAGTTGGCCGTACACTTCCACGATACCTACGGGCAGGCCCTGGCAAATATCTATGCGGCACTGCAGGCCGGCGTGAGCGTGGTGGATTCTGCGGTGGCAGGGCTCGGCGGTTGCCCGTATGCGCGTGGTGCGTCGGGCAATGTGGCCAGCGAGGATGTGCTGTACATGCTCAACGGGCTGGGGATCGACACCGGCGTGGACCTGGCAAAACTGGTCGCGGCAGGGAATTACATCTCTGCGGCGTTGGGGCGCAGCAGTAACTCGCGGGTTGCGCGGGCATTGTCTGACTGAGCGGTGCCCGGCCCACCAGGCCGCCGCTCTGTCACAGAGAATCTGCTAACATCGGGCTGGTCATTCACTAGCCCTGTTCTACAGCATGAAATTCCTGCGTTTTACCCTGTTTGCTCTTACTGGCCTGATCGTTGTGGCTGCCCTTGCTGCGCCTGGATTAATTGGCCCCAAGGTAGAAGAGATTTGGCAGCAGCAGTTTACCCAGCTCCAGGGTGCGGAGAACACCAGCTATGAACGCAGCTGGTTTGGTGCCTCCGTGGAAACCCGGGTATCGAGCGAGGACGGTCCCACCAGCCTGGTGAGCAGTGTCCAGCATGGTCCGGTGTTGTTTACCCCCGCCGGGCCGCGTGTGGGGCTCATTTACAGTGAAACCCGCCTGTCACTCGAACAGCTGGCGCCGTCGCTGCGGGGTCAGCTGGAAAGCCTGTACGCTGGTGCAGACGGCGCCTTGTCAGAGAGCCCGGTGGTGCTGGAATCTCTGGTGGGCGCCGATAATCAGGTTGTGAATCGCCTGCGTTTCAAGCCCTTCAAGCGGATGGGTCGAGGTGAGCAACTGGAGTTTGGGGGCGCCGTCGTGGAGATGCGCACTGACTACACCGGTGCCCTGCTCACTGGAAGGGTATTCGTCGGGCGTATTCAGGAGCAGCGTGCCGGACTCGAGGTGCTGTCCACCGAACCGGTCGAGGGCACCTTCGAGGTACAGCCCAGCAGTCATGCCAAGCTCAGTTTGCATCTGCCAATTCTCCGCGCGGAGCCGGATTCGGGCCCGATGGAATTGCGCGATGTCAGTCTGCAAGTCGACACAAAATTCCTTCCGGGGGGGAATCTGCAACTGGACAGCGAATTGCTCGCACCGGAAGTTCAGTCTGCGACCCCGATCACCTCGGTGCTGCAGCGACTGTCCCTGCCGTCTATCCGTCCTGCGGACCTGGTGCACTACCTGCGTCAACTGGCGCCGGCAGCGGAGAGCGGTCGCAACTGGCCCCTGACCATGTCGCGTCCTCTGCAGCTGCAGCAGCAGTTGGCCATCGAATCCGCCAATGGTCCCATTTTGATGGATGTCGATGCGGACTGGAGCGGCATGCCCGTAGGGGCGCGTCCTGTCCGTCAGGGGGCAGGCCCCTGGTTGAAGCCCCTGCAGGGCAGCATGACCATTTCCGCAGCGGAAAAGGCTTTGCTGCAGTCACCGTTGGTGGGACAGACGCTGACGCTGCGCCAATACGGCCTGTTACTGGAGCAGGGGGATGAGTTGCAGATGCACCTGGAAGTGGACCGCGGTGAGCTGCGCATCAATGGCCAGCTATTGCCTGCAGATCTGCTGCTGGCCGCATTGCTGGGCGGCTTCGGCCGCTAGTGTCGCAGGCGCGGACGGGGCTTGTCCGCGCCGGTTACGATCGATTCAGGAATAGGCGGGGCGATGGTCGGCCAGGGTCAGCCAGCCGCGAATCACTCGATACACCAGCCACAGCCAGCTGATACCCAGGAAAAGGAAGCCGATCAAAAACCAAACGGTCAGCCAGCCAATGACCTGCCACAGAACAAAGTACCAGAAGCTGCGGATCTGCCAGCGGAAGTGGGATTCCGCCATGGTGCCGCGGACGTCGCCCATTTTGAAATAGTTCACCAAAACGCCGATAAAAATCGGAATCGCTGTGAAGATGGCGATCGCCTGTATCAGGTACACCAGGGTGGCGAGGTCGCGGCCGGATTGCTCGCGGGCCTCGTTGGATTTTGTGGGGTATTGCTCCGGCATCGGATCCTCTCATTGTTATCTGGTTGTTCAGGCAGGTGTGGTAAACCCACAGACGTTCCTGATACCGGAAATAATATTGGGGTCCTGGAGCTGTGAATCAAGCGCGATAGCCGCTCGTGCCATCGCCTGCCTGACTCACTTCAGCGCCCAGGCGGTGTGGACATTCTGTTCCCGCCAGGCTTTCAGTTGCTGCACGGATGCGCGCATCAAGTTGAGGACCTCGGTGCGCTGGTGGCGGCAATATTCTCGTTCGCTGTCGACACCGAGGCTGTTCGCCAGCTCGCGCAGGCGCGCCGCAATTGCTTCCAGACCAACCTCGTCCGCACTGGCCGCGGCAGCGCGCGCTTGCTCTTCGGCATCGAGCCAGTGGCGTCCGGTCAGGGAAGAGGTCAGGGCCGAGATGCGCTTTGGCAGAGCCGCAATACGACTGCTGAGCAGCTCGGCGAACGGTAAGTGCCCGAGCGTATCGCGCTGGCGACAGAGGGTATTGGTGTTCAACAATCGCGGCGGGGGAGCGCCTTTCCCCCCCTTGGCTTTCTGCTTGTTGGTGCGTCGGCTCACCCAGCTGGTGAGTTGTTGCAGGTTTGCCTGACTGACAGGGCGTGGCAGAACACCGGACAGGCCCTCGGCCTGGTATCGCTCCTTCTCGCCGGGCAGCAGGTTGTTGGCGAGTGCAAATATGGGCAGGTCCCGGCCGCGCTCCTGACGGATTTTACGGGTGACCTCGACGCAGTCCGTGTGGCGCAGGTCGCAGTCCATCATGACCAGCTGAAAGTTACCGTGCACCGCCGCCTCGATACCGTCCTCGCCTTCATTTAACCGGGTAACCCGATGGCCGAGCATCTCCAGGGTGCCGCTGACGGATTCCTGGCTGTGATTTTCAATCAGCAGAATGGATAGCTGCGGGGCATCGGTCGGGTGCGCCTCATTGGCAGCTTGAGGTGAGGAAGCGCCCTCCTGGCTAATTTCAGCAATCTGGCTGACAGTGAGCTTGGTGGCTTGCAGCTGTTGTTGTGCCATCTCCACCAGGCCAGCAGATTCCTCGCTGGTACTGCGTGCCAGCAGGCTGAGGCTGCTGCGCAGGGCTTCCAGTGGACGTTGCAGGCGGTGGCCCACCATCGCCTGCAAATCGCTTTTCTCCTGCTGTAGGAGTTCCAGCGCTTCTCGTGTCTCGCCGAGTTGCCGCTCGCGCGTGGAGAGCTCGGAGCCATAAGACTGCAGCTGGCGATAAAGTTTGTTGTTGTCCGCTTTGAGTTCCGCGGCGGCCGACTGACTCTCGGCGGCGGTACGCTGCAGTTTTCGGTGCATGAGTGTAAAGGCGAGCGCGGTGGCAACCAGTGCGATCGTGAGGCTGAGCGGAAGCCACAGGGGCACCGACATATTGGCAGTGTCCACCAGCGCATTGGCTGCAGCAGGCGTTGCTGCGGCAGAGGCTATAGCGGCGAGAAGCAGGCGCGAAGCGCCGACGGGATTTATCCCGCGACGACCAATGGCAATATTCATCCTTGTTACCAGTTGGGTTGAGGCGGACCAGTTCCTTCGGTCCGGCTGTTGTTATCGTTTTACGCGAAAACGTTATTCGACTTTTATTAGTTAGATACTGCAAAAAAGCCGGTTATACAAGTAACCAATGCGGTGTGATCGACGAAAGGAGGGATGCCGCTGAGCAACGGCGCGGCATGCGGCGCATATTCCCTTTTATTACAACGTCTTACGGTTTTTTACCGTTGGCGCCTCAGTCTTCGGTCCGGCGACGGCGGACAAGGAAATTCACGCCGCCTGAGTGGCTCGTTCCTGCAGTAGAGCCAGCATCCGCTCGGAGGGCAGGAAGAGTTGGATGCCATCGCAATGGGCAAGCAGCTCATCGTAGAAATAATCGAAGTGGGTGCAGCCCAGAATCAGTATTTGCACGCCACTTTTTACCAGCGCCGCGACGAGGTCATCGAGTGCGTGTTGCCGCACGATCTCATCAGCGGCAACACCGTCTTCAATGTCTTCCACAATTTGCAGATTGCCGATGCCAATGACTTTGGCGGTCCGGTTACGCAGCAGGATCTCCCGTTCGATGTTGGCGCAACTCTGGCAGTTCGCTGCCAACAGCCCAAAATTCCGATAGCGCTGAGTGAGCTCCGCATACACATCCAGCGGGGATACCACCGGGATGCTGATCGCCCCGCGCACCACATCGAGGTCTACCGCCCCGGAGAGGGAATTGCAGTAGATCATTACCGCGTCCGCGCCCCGCTGGTGGAGCTGCTGGATGGCGTCGATCAGCAATTTCGTGAGTGCACCGCGCTCCAGTGCCTGCAACTGGGTTTGCGCCTGAGGAGAGGGTGACAAAGACAGGCCCAGGCCCGCTACCTTGCGCGCAGCGAGGAAGTCCAGGCCGAAACGGGTATCGGTAGCGGTCCCGGCGATCACTCCGATCGTCGGGTTACTGTTATTAATGCCATTGCTCAACATGGAGCACCTCCCGGCGAGTTAAAGGCTGCGTTCGCGCTTATTTATCCATATACGGCGGAGCCAGTCGAGATATATCCCGTAAGGACGTCCGAGCGCACCGGCGATTAGCAAGAACGTCAGGCTGGCGGTGGTGATTTCTGCCCAGCTGGCGCCGCCCAGCAACATGTTGGCCAGATAGAGTGGCAGCTGGAAGCTCAGGAAGACAAAGGTGTCCACGAGATAGGCGTTGACGGGGCCTCCGCCCCCCAGATGCCGGTTCACCCAGCTGCGGTACAGGCTGAAGGGCCGTGCGATCAAGGTATTGAACACAATGGCCAGCAAGCGGACTTTCAGGTGTTCCTGCAGGCTCATCCCCGCCAGCAGTAACTCGATCGGCACCGCAATTGCCCAGGAGAAGCTGTTCATCGCGAAGATATCCAGCACCAGTTCGCGGCGGCGACACAGGGTGCCTGATTCGCTGTGTTGTTCAATCTGCGCCGGTAGGAGGGGGTTCTCGGGTGTCGTGAAGGTGTCGGCGCTGGGTACTGCAGTGGGCGGCATCTGGGTTGGCTCTCTTGCGGGGGTCCGCGGTCAGTAACGACTCAGCGCCCGCAGGTCGCCGAGGGCGGCCATTATATCTACGAAGCGGCTTTAATCTAGTTTAATTTATCCTAAATAGTATCTTTTTGGGTTTGGTATCCTTGTATATACCAATAATTAGTAGAATTATTTCCCGGTTATCTTTGGGTGCGGCTTGTTTGGATAGCACGTCATGCCACGCGGGGGCGTCAATTGGTGAGAAAGTAATCGTTTGGGGAGTTCCGCGGGGGGGCGGGGTGCCCGCGCGCGATGTTCCAGGGCGGCACCGGGCAAAGGCAGTTGGCGTGTTGTTGCTAGGGGTTTTGCTTTGGAGCGTGAGGCGGGTCGCGGCGGAGTCGTGCAGGGGCTGCTGCGCAGCCCCGACACGGATAGGAACCGGTTAGGCCGGGGTCCGCTCTACCAGCAGGCTGCCGATCGAGTAGCCGGCGCCGAACGAACAGATCACGCCGCGATCGCCCGGCTGCAAGTCTGCGCGGTGGAGGTGGAAGGCGATCATGGAGCCGGCGCAGCCGGTATTGGCATAGCGATCCAGTACGATCGGCGCGCGTTCCGCACTGGTATCGGCGCCCATCAGCTTCTTGGCGATCAGGTTGTTCATGTTGATGTTGGCCTGATGCAACCAGTAGCGAGCGACCTGAGCCGGTTCACTGCCACCATCGCGGACGTGCTGCTCAATATGCTCGGCGGCCATCGGGCACACTTCCTTGAAGACCTTGCGCCCATTTTGGCGGAACAGCTTGCCGGGGCCGAACGGGTCAACGTCCGCCGCGCGTGCGGTGTAGCTGAAGTTGGAGCGGATGTTGTTGGAGAACACCGTCTGCGCGCGCGTCGACAGCACACGCCAGGGCGCGTCGGTGGTGCAGGTCTCTTCCAGCTCCAGAACACTGGCGACGGCCACATCGCCGAAAATGAAGTGGCTGTCACGGTCGGTAAAATCGATCTGCGGAGAGGCCAGTTCCGGATTGACCACCAGCACGGTGCGAGCGGATCCGGAGCACAGAGCATCGATTGCGCGCTGCATCGAGAAAGTGGCGGACGAACAGGCGACTTCCATATCGAAAGCGAAGCCGTGAATGCCCAACGCTTGTTGAATCTCAATGGCGATCGCGGGATAGGCGCGCTGGAGATAAGAGGCACCAACGATCACCGCATCGATGTCTGCCGGGGATTTGTTGGCTTGCTCCAGTGCGATGCGCGCGGCAGCCAGGCCCATTTCCGCCTGCAGGCAAAGCTCGTCGTCGGCGCGCTCCGGTAAGACCGGGCGCATACGCTCTGGATCGAGAATCCCGTCGCGGCTAACCACGTAGCGATTGCAAATCCCGGAGGCTTTCTCGATGAACTCCGCGGATGAGAGAGGTTTTGCCGCGAGGGTACCCGCCTCGATCTCCGCCGCATGGGCTGCATTGTAGCGCTCGGCATGTTTATTGAAGGCGTCGACCAGTTCCTCATTGCTGATGGCGTCTGGCGGCGTCCACAGCCCGGTGCCGCTGATGACAATACGGCGCGGCAGCGTGTTCTCACTCATCGTTCAATCCCTATCCCGCACTGCTTGGAAGCGGGTACTGCTGATCTTGTGGTGCGCAATTTATGCAGGGCACATTTTAACGTTAGCACTGTGCCGCCGCGCTCCGCGCGTTCGTTGCGCGCCATTGTGACGGGATTGTAAAAAACGGTCTACCGGTGTCTGGGTGGTCACGGCGTGCGTGCCAGTGCAAATGCACTGACTTTTGTCGCCCCCGCATGCAAGAGTGCGCTCGCCGCGGCTTCCAGGGTCGCGCCGGTGGTGATGACATCATCCACCAGCCCCAGGTGCAGTCCGCTGCAATCGCCGCGCACGCGAAAGCTGCCCGCCAGATTGCTGAGGCGCTGGCGGCGATCCAAAAGTTGCTGGCGCTTGCCGCCGCTACGTTTGCGGAGAAGCCTGCCGGCGAGGGGAATTTGCCAGTGCTCGCTGTAAACACGCGCGATCAGGTGCGACTGATTGAAGCCGCGCTGCAACGTACGGCGCCAGTGAAGAGGAATCGGTACCAGTAGATCCGGACGGTCTGAGCCCGGTTGCAGGCGCTCGCTCGACTGGATGGCCAGCGCGCGACCGATTGCCATGTCGCCCTGGTATTTGAATTGCTGGATCATTTGCGCGACAGGATAGGCATATCGCCACGCGACGCGGGTGCGGGCCATTGCCGGGGGGGACTTGAGGCAGGAGGGACACCCGGGGGCGCTGCTGGCCAGGGGCAGTGCGCACAGCGGACAGGCAAATTGCAGGGTGGGCAGCGTGTGCCGGCACTGTTGGCAGGTACCGGAGCGGTCGGCGCCATCGGCACCGCACAGGGCGCAACTGGTGACGAGTTCCGACATGCGTGTAGATAGCCAGCGTCGCAACTTGTAAACCATGAATCAATCCTGCGGTTGACAGCGGTTCGGCCACCGTTACACTGAGTGATCCCGGTGCGTGTGCCCGATCAGTCAAAAAAGAATTTAGGGGAGACTAACCCTGTGACCGCCGCCCAGCAAATGCCGACCGCTTCTCTTCGCCATGACTGGACTCGCCAGCAGGTACTCGACCTGTTTGCGCTGCCTTTCAACGACCTGTTGTTTACCGCACAGCAAGTGCACCGGACGCATTTCGATGCGAATCGGGTACAGGTGAGCACACTGTGCTCGATCAAAACCGGTGCATGCCCCGAGGACTGTTCCTACTGCCCCCAGAGTGCCCGCTACGACACCGGTTTGGAGCGTGAAAAGCTCATGCGGGTCGAGAAGGTGGTGGAAGAGGCTCGCGCCGCCAAAGCCAGCGGTGCCACCCGCTTCTGCATGGGTGCCGCCTGGCGTTCCCCGAAGAAAAAAGACATGCCTTACGTGACCCAGATGGTTCGGGAGGTCAAAGCCCTGGGGCTCGAGACCTGCATGACCCTGGGCATGCTCAACGATGACCAGGCTTCGGAGCTGGCGGAAGCTGGCCTCGACTATTACAACCACAATCTGGATACCTCGCCGGAGTACTATGGCGAGATCATCACTACCCGGACTTATCAGGACCGCCTGCAAACCCTCGGCCGCGTTCGCGCCGCCGGTATGAAAGTCTGCGCCGGCGGTATTGTTGGTATGGGTGAGGGCGAGCAGGACCGCGCAGGCCTGCTGGTGCAGCTGGCCAACCTGCCGGAGCATCCGGAATCCGTGCCGATCAATATGCTGGTGCGGGTGGCGGGCACGCCGCTCGAAGACGAAAAAGACCTGGATCCATTTGAATTCATTCGCTGTATCGCCGTGGCCCGCATCATGATGCCGAAATCCCACGTGCGCCTGTCCGCTGGCCGTGAGGCGATGAGTGACGAGATGCAGTCGCTGGCCTTCCTCGCCGGTGCCAACTCCATTTTTTATGGGGAAAAGCTACTGACGACCGCCAACCCGGAAGAAAACAAAGATATGCAGCTGTTCCAACGCCTGGGCATCCAGCCTGAGGAATACCAGCAGTATGCGGATGAGACGGCGATCGAGGCCGATCTCAATGCCCAGGTGGCCGAGCAGCAGAATGACCCCTTCTTCTATGACGCGGCAAAATGACTGCGAGACCGTCGCTGCGCGAGACGCTGTCGGCGCGGCTGGCGCAGCGCCGGCAGGATAACCTCTATCGCCAGGTAAAAACCCTGGAGGCGGTGCCGTCACCGGAAGCGGTCGTCGATGGACGGCGCCTGCTGGCCTTCAGTAGCAACGATTATCTTGGCCTGGCCGCCCATCCCGCGGTGATTGCCGCACAGCAGGCCGGTGCCTGTCTGGGCGCGGGCGCCACAGCCTCCCATCTCGTCAATGGCCACCTGCAGGTCCATGAGGTGCTCCAGCAGCGTATTGCTGCAATGACCGGCCGTGAAGCTGCGCTGGTGTTCTCGAGTGGCTATATGGCCAATGTAGGCACCATCTGTGCGCTGGTTGCCCGGGGCGATAGTGTCATCTCCGACAAGTTAAACCATGCTTCTCTCATCGACGGCGCACGTCTGTGTCGTGCCGATAGCCTGCGCTTTGCTCACAATGACCTGCAGGCCCTGGAGCGACAGCTGCAGCGCGCCAGCGGGTCCAGCGGCAATATTCTTCTGGCGGTCGACGGCGTCTACAGCATGGACGGTGACTGCGCGCCGCTGGCAGAGATGGCCGAGCTGTGCGCACACTATGGCGCCTGGCTGATGGTCGATGAAGCCCATGGCTTCGGCGTGATGGGCAGCGAGGCATTACCCTGTGCCGGCAGTGTGGCGGCTGCCGGGTTGGGGCAGGAAGAAGTGCCGGTGGTAATGGGCACCCTCGGCAAGGCGGCCGGCAATGCGGGCGCTTTTGTGGCGGGGTCACAGGAGCTGATCGATTACCTGACGCAATTTGCCCGCCCCTATATTTACACCACCGGAATGCCACCGGCGGTCGCCGCCGGTGCGCGGGCAGCCCTGGATGTGATGCAGGGTGAGCCGCAGCACCAGCAGCGACTGAAAACCCTGATTGAGTACTTTCGTCGCGGCGCCGCTGCGCGCGCGCTAGCCCTGATGGATTCATCGAGTGCGATCCAGCCGTTGCCCCTCGGCTGTGAGCGACGGGTAATGGACGTGGCAGCTGCGTTGCAAGAAAGTGGATTTCTTGTTGGCGCCATTCGTCCGCCGACGGTACCGGCCGGCACCGCGCGATTGCGGATCACCCTGAGCGCCGCACATACCGAAGCGCAGATCGATCGATTGCTGGATGCGGTTGTCGTTGCGCTCGCCCACCATGCGCAAGCACAGCCCCAGTCCGGCGAGGCGCGCACGTGAGTAAACTGAATACACCCATGACGCTGGTATTCCTGCACGGTTGGGCTGGCGATCGCTACATCTGGCAGGCGCTGCTCGATGCGCTGCGCGCGCAAAAACCGTCGGTAGCAATCCGTCTCGAATGCGTGGAATTGCCCGGTTTCGGCGAGCGGGCTGGTGAATCCTGGCCGGATCAGGAGGCGCTACTGGAGACGCTGTATGCGGCGCTGCCAGAAAACACTGTACTGGTCGGCCACTCCCTGGGCGGGATGCTGGCGGTGCAACTGGCATCGCGACCTGACCAGCGCAAAATTCGCGGTGTGGTGACCGTCGCCAGTAACGCGATCTTTTCCGCGGCCGCAGACTGGCCGGCGATGGACCCCGCAACGTTTGCGGATTTTCGTTCGGCCTTTTCCCGGAATCCTGCGGTGACGGCTGCGCGTTTTTGCGGGCTGCAGGCTCGCGGAGATCGTGCGCAAAAGTCACTGGTTCGCGCGTTGCGCGAGCGCCTGCCGGCGGTGTCCGCACCCGCATGGAATGATTCGCTGGAGACGCTCGGTACGCTGGATAACCGCGGCGCGCTCAAAGCACTGGCCGTACCATCGCTGCACTTGCTCGGGGCTGTAGATGCCCTGGTGCCGGTCGCCGCCGCAGAACCGCTGGCAGAACTGGGGGTGTCCGTCAAAGTGTTGCCCGACAGTGGTCACGTGCCGCACCTGTCACAGCCGGACGTGGTCGCCGGTGCTCTGCGCGCTTTCCTTGCCGGGATGGAAGCCCGTCCGGCCAGGGAGGATTCGCCCTTCGCCAAATCTGCCGTTGCGCGCTCCTTTGGTCGCGCCGCCGCGACCTATGATGCGGCCGCGCACTTGCAGCGTGCGGTCTGTCGTCAGTTGCTGGCCAACCTGCCCGTCGATGCGGCGCCGCGACGAATCCTCGATCTGGGCAGTGGTACTGGCTACGGTAGTGCGCTGTTGCGTCAGCGATTCCCCAACGCGGAAATTATTGCGGTCGATATCGCCGAAGGCATGCTGCAGTTCGCCAGGGACCAGCGGCCGGCTGCGGACTTCTATATCAGCGGAGATGCGGAATGCCTGCCGCTCGTGGACGGATGTATCGACCTGGTGTTCTCGAGTATGGCGCTGCAGTGGTGCTATCGACTGCCGCAACTGTTTCAGGAATTACGCCGGGTCACCGCGCCCGATGGCTTCTGTCAGGTGGCGACCCTGGGGCCGGGCACGTTACGGGAGTTGCGTCATAGCTGGGCCAGCGTCGACAGTGATGTGCACGTGAATCGGTTTCTCAATTGCCAGCAGTGGCAGGAGGCGGCCGCCGGGGCAGGCTTTCATGGAGAGACGGCAGCGGAAGAGCGCGTGCTGCACTTCGCCACAGTCGTTGAACTGATGCGCGAACTGAAGAGCATTGGAGCGCATAATATTAATCGGGGTGCCGGGCGCGGCCTGATGAGTCGCGGGCGCTTGCGGGAGCTGGCGGCAGCTTATGAGCCCCTGCGCTCGGAGACGGGGTTGCCCGCCAGTTACCAGTTATTTTACCTGAGTATGCGGGCGTCGGACGCTGGCACTGCCGCCGGGGTCACGCATCGCGCCGGCGCGGGTTGCCCGTAAAAGCTGCTCATAAAAAAGCCCCGCAGATCGGGGCTTTTTGACAATCAGGTGGCGGACACGGATCAGGGATAGATGGTGATCGGCGTCGGGGTTTTGACCAGTGCCCAGATCTCATCCATCTCGCGGTTGGTCACGGCGATGCAGCCGGCAGTCCAGTTAACCCGGGTCAGGTACTTCTCGATACCTTTCCACTGGGGCTTCTGGCCGTGGATCATGATGTCGCCACCGGGATCGACACCCAGTTTGCGGGCGCGGGCGCGGTCAGCCTTGTTCGGATAAGAGATATGAATCGAGCGATAGAATTTGCTCTTTGAGTTTTTCCAGTCGAGGGTGTAACGACCCTCAGGGGTGCGGTTGTCGCCCTGGCGCACCTTGTGGCCCACCGGATTCTTGCCGAAAACGACCTTGTAGCTCTTCACGACTTTGCCCTTACGCATGAGCTGCATCAGGGATTTGGACTTGTATACCACGACATGGTCCACAGGCTTGACCGTCGCGTGGGACAGCAGTGGAGCCATGAGCAGAAGGGCAAGGGTCAGGATACGCATAAGCTGGCCGGTACTCTCTACGTTAATTGATGAGCTACTTGGGTTTCGTGGCGCGGCATCCGGGCCGGCGGGCGGCATATTGAACCGCCCGGCGCAAAATTTGATGACAGCGTTGTCCATCTTCGCCGTCTTTCCAGTCAACTGGTGCGTGACTGGGGGAATTTCGGGACAGATATCCTAATATTGTCCCTCAGAGTGGCAGTCACAATGGTCGATGACTGCACGATTTGGTCAATTTATCATCAGTTAGGCCATGTTTAAAGAGGCGTCAAGAAAAAAACTGCCAAGGACGCTTAAGTTGAGACGGGAGGAGTTGTGGCGAAGACATATTTTGTAGCGGGCACGGATACCGAAGTGGGCAAGACCTATGTTTCTGCGGCGCTGCTGGCGCGTGCCGCAGAACTGGGACACCGCACGGCGGCGGTGAAACCGGTCGCGTCAGGCTGTGAAATCACCCACGATGGACTGCGGAATGAGGATGCCCGGCTGCTGATGGAAGCCATGACTCTGGATTTGCCCTATCAGCAGGTCAATCCTTTTGCGCTGGAGCCGGCCATCGCGCCCCATATCGCCGCGTTTGAGGCGGGTAAGCGGCTGGATGTGAGCCGTATGGCGGGTGTCTGTCGCGGGGTGATGTCGGCGGGTGCGGATCTGGTGCTGATCGAGGGTGCCGGCGGCTGGCGCACGCCGCTGGGGCCGCGCAGCTTCCTGTCCGATCTCCCCAGGGAGCTGGATATCCCCGTGGTACTGGTGGTTGGCATGCAGCTCGGATGTATCAATCACGCGCTGCTCACGGCGGAGGCTATTCGTCGCGATGGGTTGCAGCTGGCCGGCTGGGTGGCAAATTTTGCCCGGGATGGGATGGCCCGTCCGGAGGAAAATGTCGGTACCCTGCGCGCAATATTGCCCGCCCCGCTGCTCGGTGTGGTGCCGTATGCGGAGCAGCCGGACTACCGCAAGTCCGCCGCCGGCCTGGATCTGGAGCCGCTTCTGCCCACCGGCTGAACCGCGTCAGCGCAGCCGGTGGTTGACATTGCGGGGGCCTGAATCTAAATTTCAAACAAACGTTTGAACGAATCGGTTGAGGAACGCGCTATGGCGGACTATCAGGCACCCCTGCGGAAGATGAACTTCCTGCTGCACGAAGTATTTGAAGCGGAAAAACTGTGGGCACGGCTGCCCGGCCTGGACGGCGCCGTGGACCGGGAAACCGCCGATGCGATCCTGGAAGAAATGGCCAAACTGGCGGCCAACACCCTCGATCCCATCAACCGCAGCGGCGACGAAGAGGGCTGTCGCTGGGAAGACGGCGTGGTCACCACCCCGCAGGGCTTTCCCGAGGCTTATGCGACCTACTGTGAAGGCGGCTGGGGCGCACTGCTGGGTAACCCCGAATACGGCGGTATGGGGATGCCGAAAATGCTCGGCGCGCAGGTCGAGGAAATGATCAATGCGGCCAATATTTCCTTCTCCCTCTACCCGGTGCTGACTGCCGGTGCCTGTCTGGCGATTGACGCCCACGGCAGCGAAGCGCTGAAAGAGCAGTACCTGCCGAAAATGTATGAGGGTACCTGGTCCGGCGCCATGGACCTGACCGAACCTCACGCGGGCACCGACCTGGGTATTATCCGCACCAAGGCGGTGCCGCAGGAAGACGGCAGTTACAGCATTACCGGTAGCAAGATTTTCATTACCGGCGGCGATCATGACCTGTCCGAGAATATTATCCATCTGGTACTGGCCAAGCTGCCGGACGCGCCTGCTGGCCCGCGGGGGATCTCGCTGTTCCTGGTACCCAAGTTCCTCGTGAACGCGGATGGCAGTATCGGTGAGCGCAACGCCGTGAACTGTGGCTCCATCGAGCACAAGATGGGCATCAAGGCGTCTTCCACCTGCGCGATGAACTTTGACGGGGCCAAGGGCTGGCTGGTTGGCGAGCTCAACAAGGGTCTTGCCGCCATGTTCACCATGATGAATTACGAGCGCCTGGGTGTGGGTATCCAGGGGCTGGGGGCTTCCGAGCGCTCCTACCAGAATGCCGTCGAGTATGCCCGCGATCGTATCCAGAGTCGCTCTCCGTCCGGCCCGGTGCAGGCCGACAAGGCCGCCGATCCCATTGTGGTCCACCCGGACGTGCGCCGTATGCTGCTGACCCAGAAGGCGCTGATCGGCGGTGGCCGCGCCCTGTCCACCTATGTGGCGCAGTGGTTGGATATCGCCAAATTTGGCGATGCCGAGGAGAAGAAGAAGGCAGAAGCGCTGGTGGCATTGCTGACGCCGGTGGCGAAAGCCTTCTTTACCGACAAGGGCCTTGAGTGCACCATTCTCGGCCAGCAGGTCTTTGGTGGTCACGGTTATATCCGTGAGTGGGGCCAGGAGCAGCTGGTGCGCGATGTGCGTATTACCCAGATCTATGAGGGCACCAACGGTATCCAGGCGCTGGACCTGGCCGGCCGCAAGACCGTGGCCAATGGCGGTGCTTTCTTCAATCTGTTTGCCGAGGACGTTCAGTCCTTTATCGACGCACACAGTGACGACGAGTCCCTGGCGGAGTTCATCCAGCCGCTGCAGGCGGAGCTGCAGCGCCTGAAAGATGTGACTGCGGGCCTGATTGAGGCCGCTCATGGCGATCCCTATGCACCGGGCGCCGCCTCCGTGGAGTACCTGCATCTGTTTGGTTACGTGGCCTACGCCTTTATGTGGGCGAGGATCGCAGCCGTGGCGGGGCCGCAACAGGAGGCCGATGCCTTCTATCGCGGCCAGGTGCAGACTGCGCGCTTCTTCTTTGCACGTCTGCTGCCGCAGACCGCCGCGCTCGCCGGTGCAGTCGACGCCGGTAGTGCCGCGCTGATGGATATCGACGCTGAATTGCTGTAAAAAGTGACTCAGATTGAATACCGGACCGCCCAATCGGGCGGTAAAGATCAGCGATGATCAGGTAGATTCAGCCCCGCTCTGCGGGGCTTTTTTATGGGTGCGGTTTGGTTCGCCGGGCCGAACACCGACACCGGGCTTTTTATCTCGCCGGGATTTTTCTACACTCGGGACACAATAAAAATTAGTGCCGCCCGCGGCAGTCGAGGCCAACGTGCAGGATCAGCAGCAGATTCCCCCCAAGAAACTCTCCGAAGAAGACCAGGCGAAAGTCGATGCATACCTGCAGCGCGGGGTGAATCGCGTTGAACGCAAGCCGTTTCGGCCGATGTTGCTGCTGGGGATCATTTTGGTGGTGCTCACGCTACTCTCCCTGCTGAGCCTGTTCATCGCCGGCACCAAGGGTGTGGTCTAAGCGCGGAAGGAGAGATAACTTGAAAGAAGAGAAAGGCTTCAGGCCACTGGCATTTGAGCAGCGCGAGCCCGCGGAGATGTGCCGCCGGGCCGCGGATTTCTATGCGCAGATGCGCGAGCGACGCAGCGTCCGGGATTTTTCCAGTCAACCCGTGCCACGCGAAGTGATCGAAAACGCCTTGCGTACAGCGGGCAGTGCACCCAGTGGTGCCAATATGCAGCCCTGGCATTTCGTGGTGGTTGAGAGCGCAGCAATCAAACGGCAGATCCGTGAAGCGGCGGAAGAAGAAGAGCGGGAGTTCTATCAGCGCCGTGCCTCCGAGGAATGGTTAAACGCGCTGGAACCGCTGGGCACCGACGCACACAAGCCATTTCTGGAAACCGCTCCCTACCTGATTGTGATCTTTTTGAAAAAGTTTTCCGACGACGAGGGTGGGGAGCGCCGCAAAAACTACTATACGGCGGAGTCTGTCGGCATTGCCACGGGTATGCTGATCGCGGCTCTGCACAATGCGGGTGTCGCGACACTGACGCATACGCCGAGCCCGATGAAGTTTCTCAATGAGATTCTCGGACGCCCGGTGACGGAGAAGCCCTATATGATTCTGGTCACAGGGTTGCCGACGGCAGGTGCCGAGGTGCCGGCAATCGACAAGAAGCCTCTGGAAGAGATCGCGGACTTTATCTGAACCGCTGGCGCGGGCGCCGTGCCGGCGCCGACGGTCTTCGCAATGTCGCGCACCGAAAGCGTTGGTCCCTCCCGGGAAAGCCGTGGGCTGGCATCTTCAGCTTGCGCTTCCCAACCTGACAATTGTGTCCCATTCGTCAGGTCGCACAGGTTGAATAGACAGGCGTCCCTGTTTGACCAGCACCATCTCCTCCAGCGGCGGGGTGCGCTTGATTTCGGCCAGGGTGACCGGTCGTGGGAATACGCTGCGCCAGCGAATATCAACGCAAAACCAGCGCGGCTTGTCCTGCTGTGCCTTGGGGTCGAAGTAGGCCGATTCCGGGTTGAACTGGGCCGGGTCGGGGTATGCCGCCCGCGTGACTTCGGCGGTGCCGACCACGGCCGGGGTCTTGCAAGCGCTGTGGTAAAACAATACCAGGTCGCCTACGGCTACCTGGTCGCGCAGGAAGTTGCGAGCCTGGTAATTGCGGATACCGTCCCAGCGTCCGGTGGCAGCGGGTTCTCGTGCCAGGTCATCGAGGCTATATTCGTCCGGTTCTGACTTGAATAGCCAGTAATTCATGGGGATACCTGCGGCAGTCGGTTAGTTGGCTGCGCCCGGTGGTATTTCGCCTCCAGGCTGCGCCAATTAGTATGTTGTGCATTAAAGAAGTCAATAGAGCACGCTGGAACGCGGCGTGACGTGAATCGATAAGACTATGGGACATAACGTATTTAACTGGCTCACCCAGCGTCTGGCGCTGCCCCGCTGGCAGTACTGGGCACTGCAGCTATCCGGCTGGGGTGGTTACACCCTGCTGATTTTTATCGGCAGTTTTTTCTGGGTCGAGAACCACTGGATGCACACCGGCTATATCGCAGCGGCGACCGCTTCGGGCGCGGCGCTGTCTGAGGGGATGCGCCGCTGTTTCCAGCGCCTGTGGAACCGACCCCCGGCCACGCGCCTGTTTGGCACGTTATTGGTCGTGATCCTCGCGGCGGCGCTGTGGGCGGGTGCCAAGTTTGCCGGATCTGCCTGGCTGTACGGGACCGATGAAAAAGAACATCCGTTTGTTCAGGCGGTGTACTGGTTCTCCTATTCGTTCATGATCCTGATGACGTGGACAGCGCTTTACTACGGCATCAAGTATTACCGGACGTCCCAGGCCCAGCAGGCCAAGGCACTGCAGGCGGAGTCGATGGCGCACCAGGCACAGCTGAAAATGTTGCGTTACCAGCTGAACCCCCATTTTCTCTTCAACACCCTGAACGCCATTTCCACCCTGATTCTCGATAACCAGGGCCGTACCGCCAACGACATGGTCTCGCGATTGTCGCAGTTCCTGCGTCACTCCCTGGATAACGATCCCATGCAGAAAGTCACGCTGGCCAAGGAAGTGGAAGCGCTGATGCTGTATCTGGATATTGAGAAAGTCCGGTTTGCCGATCGTTTGTCGGTTCAGGTCGATCTCGAGGGGGATTCTGCCACGGCCCTGGTGCCGAGTTTGCTGTTGCAACCTCTGGTGGAGAACGCGATCAAATACGGTATCTCCCAGCTGGAGTGGGGCGGTGAGATCACCATCAACGCGCGGGTGTTCGCGGGTGAATTGCTGCTGGAAGTCAGTGACAATGGTCCGGGCGTATCTGAAACCCAGTTGGCCACGCTCGGTCGCGGTGGTGGCAGTGGTGTCGGTATCCGTAACACCTGCGATCGCCTGCTGGCGCTGTACGGCCCGGAGCAGAAAGTGCGTTTCCGCAATCGTCCGGAAGGTGGTCTCGCGATCCATATCCGGATTCCCTTTGAACAGGAATGAGAACGATGACAGGTAGTCAAAAAACGCTGACCGCAATGGTTGTGGACGACGAACCTCTGGCGCGCAGGGGGTTGCGGTTGCGCCTGGAGGCGCTCGGGGGAGTCGATGTGGTGGCGGAGTGTGCCAATGGCCGCGAGGCTCTGGCGAGCCTGCAGGAGCGTTCGGTCGATGTCGCTTTTGTCGATATCCAGATGCCTGGCATGAGCGGTCTGCAGCTGGTGCAGCAGATCCCTTCGGAAAAATTGCCACAGGTGGTGTTTGTAACCGCTTACGATCAATACGCGATCGAGGCCTTTGAAATCAACGCCGTGGACTACGTGTTGAAGCCCATCGAGGAAGACCGACTCGCCGTGGCCATGGACCGGGTGCGGGAGCGTATTGCTTCTGCCGATCTGGCTAGCCAGCGCGAACAGTTACTGGAAACGGTCGCTGACCTGACTCGGGAATCTCCGGAAGTACTCGAAGAAAAGCTGGTTGCGGGTGAGCTGTCCGGCAGTCAGTATCCGGAAAAACTGGCGATCAAGGACGCCGGGAAGATCACTCTGGTACCGTCTGCCGATATCGACTGGATTGATGCTGCGGGTGACTACATGTGTGTGCATGCCTCCGGCGAAACCCATGTCATGCGGATCACCATGAAGGAGCTGGAGCAGCAGCTGGATCCGCGCCGTTTTCAGCGCATCCACCGCTCGACGATTGTTAACCTGAAGCGGGTGCGCGAGATTTGCGCGCATATCAATGGGGAGTATTACCTGATCCTGCACAATGGCGAGCGCCTGAAAATGAGTCGAAGCTACAAGAGCAAAGTGCAGCACTTTCTCTGAGCACTTGTTCGGAGCCCTTTCTGACTGCCATTTGGGATCGGCGTCCCGAATCGATACACTAGCGGGATAATTCGACTTTTCGCGTGTATCGACGCCGGCAGATGGCCGGCACGGGAGGCACAGCATGGCCATTCGCCGTTCACTCTGGGGTACCCATCGCACATCCAAATGGCGCTGTGCCGCCGCTGGTTTGGCCTGTCTGCTCTGTACGGCGGGTGCTTCGCACAGTTGGGGCGCGGACCGGGTTGCCCAGTTGCCCGCGGGCACAACAGAAGTCCGGGTTGCCGGTGCCTCCTATTACTATTACGCCGGTGTGTTTTACCGTGCCGATCGCGACATTTATATCAAAGTCGAGCCACCTCTTGGGGCGCGGGTGAACGCCGTACCGGCGGGTACCAGTTTCAGCATCGGCAACGATGTCTATGTCCTTACCGGCACCGGGACTTTCTATCTGTTTGACCAGCGCCACCGGGTGTATGTAGTGGTCAGACCCCCGTATAACTGGCGCAATTACTATCGGGATCCACTCGCACCCCAGGTGCAGGTGTACCCGCAAGCCTATCCACCGGGTTATCCGAATTACTATCCCGATGCCTACGGCCGGCCATTTTCGGACCGTCGCGCGGTGCGCGAGGCGACCTGTCGACAAGTCGCCTCTGATGTTTCCCGGCGGGATACCGTCACTGGCAGTGTTTCAAGTCGAAAGCAGGCGCAATATCGGGATGCCTATCGGGAGTGCATCGATAGCCCCAGTCGCCGCCGCCGCTAAAAAATTCCCGCACGCGTCAACCGACGCTGATACAAGGGCGTTGTGATTCCCAGGTTTACCAACAACCAGGGAACGAACAACATGCCTACCCAACGATTCGCACCCGCTTCGATGCGGGCACTCTTTATCTCGGTTATTACACTCGCCCTGAGCGCTTGCGGGGGCGGTGGCAGTAGCGATCCCCAGCAAGCGGTGACACCGCCACCGGTATCAACGGACCCAGGATGTGTCACCGCGGACACCGCCCCCGCCTCTGACCAATGTGGTGTGGTGTGGCTGACGGTGACGGATGCCGATGGAGACTTCACCCGCTATCAGGTGGAGGTGGTTTCCGTGACACTGGAAAGTAGCAGCGGTGCCCTGGTGGAAGCATTGCCCGCGCAGACCTCCATCGACTTTGCCGACTATGTTGATCTGACCGAATTGGCCGCTGCCGCAGCGGTGCCAGTGGGTACCTATGTGCGTGGTGAAATTACCCTGGATTACCGCGATGCCGATATTCAGGTAGAGGTCGCCGGCGAGTCGGTCGCCGCTGCCGTGGTCGACGCACAGGGTAACGCGGTTGAGACCATTACCCTCGCCCTCGAGCTCGATCATCGCAATCGACTGGTGATCACGCACCGCAACCCGGCCATGTTGGCGTTGGACTTTGATCTTGCGGCCTCTCACGTCGTTGCCACTGATGTGTCGCCGGCGCAGGCGGAGCTGTTGCCAGTACTGACGGCGGAAATCGATCCGCTCGAGCAAAAGGAAATGCGTTTGCGCGGGGCCTTGCTCGAGGTTGACGCCACTGAGGACAGCTACCGTATCGCTTTGAGACCCTTTAGCCGCAGAGAGGGACGTTTTGGTGGTGTCGATATCTATACCGACGCGGAGACTGTTTGGGAGATTCACGGTGAAGCTTTTACCGGTGCCGCCGGCCTGAGCGCTCTGGAGGAATTGGATGCCGGTACCGCGACGCTGGCATTTGGCGTTTTTGATCGGGAAAACCGCCAGTTTCTCGCGGAACGCGTTGCTATTGGCGAGAGCGTGCCCGGTGGCACCCTGGATGCGGTGCGAGGCTACGTCGTGGCGCGGGATGGCGACCTGGTCATGCTGAGCGGCGCGCGCGTCCTGCGCACTGACGGCAGTGTGAGTTTTCACGATGGACTGTTGCTTGAGCTGGATCCGTTGACCAGTGTGCGCCGGGCGCGAGCCCCCGCGGATCCCATTTCCATCGATGCGATTTCCGTCGGACAGAAAATCGACGCACTGGGAGTCTGGGATGCGGAAAGAGCGCTGATGGATCTGGGTGAGGGTGCCGTGCGACTGCGCGTCAGTACTGTAGCGGCGACTTTGGCTGGTCACTCCGACGAGCAAATGCAGGTCAAAGCGCTGGCGTTTGGTGGTCGCGACATTTCCCTGTTTAGTTTTGCGGGTACCGGCGCGGCGGCAGACACCGATGCAGACCCGGAAAATTATGAGGTGGATGCCGGGGGGCTGAATGCAGGACTGGAAGTGGGCGATGCGCTACAGCTGCGTGGCTTTGTTACACCGTTTGGATCCGCGCCGGCTGATTTCGAAGCCTTGTCAGTGGTGAACTACAGCGATGTCGATGCCCGATTACTGGTCAACTGGTCCGAAACCTCCACCGCCGCGGCATTGACGGCTTTTGATGCCAGCGGCCTGTCGCTGAATCTTGATAGTGATGCGCTCGGGCCCCTGCATTACCTGCGCTTGGGGGCGGTTCGCACCGACCTGCTCGCGCTGGATGCCATACCGCTGCTCGTGCCAGCAACGGATCGCGGTATTTATGTCATCAGTGAGTCGGGCAATCTGGTCGCGTTTTCCGACTTTACCGAATTCGTTACGGAGCTCAGTATGCGTCTGGAGCAGGGCTCGCTAATTGCCATGATGCATGGTCGCGGCCAACTCGTTGAAGACAACACCCGGCTGGTGCTCCGGCGCCTGGCGGTAGTGCTCGGTCGTTAAGTACGTTGCTTGAGTGGGCGCTTCTGCAACGGGGCGCCCCGGTCTGTTAGCTACAATTTTCTAAGCGATACCGGTCACGAACTATCGGTTTGGCGCGGAATTTTTTGTTGGAAACGGACCAGATGTCAGCAGTCGGCAGTGCAACAGGCGCAGAGGATTCGCGCGACTCACTAGGATGCCGTATTGGCGTGCTTCTGATCCCGTTACTGTTGGTACTGCTGACTCTTCCCGCCACCCTCTCCCTCGCGCAGTCACCGCTCACCCAACCCAAAGAAATCGAACAAATGATTCCCGATTTCGCGTGGCCGTCTTCTGACTGGTGGACCGGCTGGCCGAATGTACCGACAGAGCAGCGCAAGGAGTGGTTGGCGACCTTCGAGGCAGACTGGGTGGAATGGCAGAAAAGCTTGCCCGCCAGTGAGCCATTACGGCAGGCCACTGCGTATGTTGACGTCGCTTTGCGGGATATCCAGGCGAGCTGGGCACGCGCGGACGAATACCAGGAACTCAAGTTGTTGCCAGAGGTAGAGTTTGCCAAGAACCCCAATGTATTACAGTGGGCGGCAGCTGACGCGGCCATTGCCAAGGGCAAGCAACGTCTCACAGGCGTCGACCTGGAGGCACAACACCTTACCAATGTACAGCAACGATCGCTGGCTCAGCTGCGCCAGAATGTGCTCAAGACGCGGGACACCGATAGCGATGTGACTGAGTCCGAGCAGGTAGCCGGCTTGAAGCTGCTCGCCAGCCAGTTAAAGCACCTGAATGTGATTGAGCAGAAGAGCTTACTGTTGCAGCATCAGCGTGCCTGGCAGGAACAGCTGCAAGTGGCCGAATCGCAACTGCAGCGCATGCAGGCGGAACTGCGCTACGATCCAGCCGCCGGGAGCGAGCTTGAGCAGGAAATATCTGAACTCGATAAGGAAATTACCACGCTGAGCAGTGAGCGCACGCAACTTAATGCGGCCACGTTGGAATCGCCTGAGCCCGAGACACGCGGTTCCCGCGAGTTACGTCTCATGGAACTGGATGTGGCGCTGTTGCAAACCCATCTGAATCGCCGCAAGCGGGAACTGCTGTTCGCCATTAACGAAGCACTGCAGCCCGAGCCGGAAAAACTGCCGGACCTGCAAAGTGCAGAGCTTGCCGACAGCGCAAAGAAGCTTATCGAAAATACACAGCAAAAACTGGACTTGCGACAGCGGCAGGTCGTGGCGTGGCTGGGGGAAGACCAGAAGGCACTGGCACGCTGGTGGCACAGTTTCGAGAAAATCAGTAGCGGGATCACCGCTGCCGAAGAACAGCTTGCGGACATTAACCGCTACGAAGCGCTGCAGCTTCAGGTCTATAAAGAGCAGCAGGGGTGGTGGGCGACGGCTATGGAGCGCGGGCAGCGCTTTATGAATACGCTCAAGGCCAGCTGGAGAGGCTTGGCGAATTTCAAACTGTTCACCATCAGCGAAACGCCGGTAACGCTGAAGGAAATTGCCAAGATTTTTTTGGTATTTGTCGGTGCCTGGCTAGTCTCATTGCTGTCCCGTCGGCTGCTGGGGAGCCTGGTCTCCAGGCGCCATGCCAGTGAATCCTCCATGTACACCCTCGGGCGGGTGCTGCACTACAGCCTGATTGCGCTGGCATTTTTCCTGTCGTTGAGCATCCTCGGATTACTGGATACCGGTAAACTGGCGCTGGTGGCCGGTGCGTTGTCGGTTGGCATTGGCTTTGGTCTGCAGGCTATTTTCTCGAACTTCATATCGGGCCTGATACTGCTCTTTGAACAGCCGCTGCGCGTGGGCGACCTGGTCGAGCTGGAATCCGGCGTCTTCGGCAGGATTCGGGATATCAATGTGCGCTCGACTCGCATCACCACGCGTGACAATGTGGACATCGTCGTTCCGAACTCGGAATTCGTCGTGGGGCGGGTGACCAACCACACGTTAGAAGACCCGGTCCGCCGCATCCATGTGCCGTTTGGTGTGGCCTATGACTCCGACCCCGATGAAGTCAGAGAGGCCGCGCTCGAAGCGGCGACTCGGGTAACCATCACCCACACCGACTGGAAGCGGAAAACGGCAGTTTGGCTGATGGAATTCGGCGATAGCGCGCTGAACTTCAAGCTCGTCGTGTGGATCAACAGCAACATGGTGTCGCCGCTCGATGACCCGTATGCGCTGTATAACCTCGAACTGTTTCGCGAGTTCAAGTCTCGCGGCATTGAAATTCCCTACCCGCAGCGGGACCTGCACCTGCGAACCTGGCAGTCCCTGCCAACCCTGACCCGCCGCGCGGATCAGTAACGCGGCTGACGCGATTGTCCCTCACAGCGAGCGGGGGTATTCTGGATCTCCACTTCCGGTAACCAGCGGGCTGCACCTTGCTCATTATCCCGATTGACAACAAGCCCGACTGGCGCCGCCCACCGCTATTGTGTTTTGCCCTGATTCTGGTGAATTTGCTGGTTTTCGCGTTCTACCAGAGCGAGGATGGCAGGCGCTGGGAGGCAGCGGAAAACTATTATTTTTCCAGTGACCTGCCGGACTACGAAGAGCAGCAGTTACTGATATATATCGACGAGCTGCACCCGGAGTGGCGCCTGTCTCTCGATGGGGACGGCGAGGACTTCGTCTACAACGAACTCCTCTGGAATATCGAGTTCCATCACTGGTTGATGCCGCGCCTGCAGGGGCCCGAGCATTCGACATGGCGCGCCCAGCGCGAAGCGTTTGGTGCGCTGCGTGATCGCGTGAGCAGCTTTGCCTTTGGCCTGCAGCCCGCCGAGCTGGACCTGGCCGGCGTTCTGGGGCACATGTTCCTGCACGGCAGCTGGGACCACCTGATCGGCAATATGATTTTTCTCCTGCTGTTTGGCTTGTCGGTGGAGCTGGCGCTCGGGGGGCGCTGGTTTCTCGGCCTGTACCTGCTGGGCGGCGTGGCCGCAGCGGGCCTGCATGCCTATGTCGAGGCGGGGAGTTATGTCCCGATGGTCGGCGCATCGGGGGCGGTGTCTGCGGTAATGGGGATGTTCGTCGCCGTCTACGGTATCCGTCAGCTCAGGTTCTTCTATACCGTTGGCTTTTTGTTTGGTGAGTTCAGTGCGCCGGCCTTATTGGTGTTGCCCTTGTGGCTGGCCAAAGAGGTGTTCGGTTATCTCTATGGTGCAGAAAATGTTGCCTACTGGGCCCACTTCGGCGGATTGCTGGCGGGTTTCTACTGTGCCTTGGGGCTGGTGTATCACCGTGGACTGCGGCACTCAATGCCGGTGGAGTCGGATCCACAGCCGGTGACGGCAGAGAGTGCAGCACTGACCCGGATTGAGCGGTTGCAGTCTGCTGGCCGCCTGCAAGAAGCGGGGCGTGCCGCCTTTGATGCATTGCGCCAGTTTCCCGAGTCCGTGGATATCGTTGTAAAGGCCATCGATCTCAATGCGATTGCCCCGGCTGGTGAAGCGTATCACCGCGCCAACCTGGCCCTGTTCGCGCTGGCGCGGGACCCCAAGGTGGATATCGACATTATCGCCGCGCGTTTCGATCAGTATCTGAAGCGCACACCGGTGCCGCGGGCGCTGACCGACAAAGCCTGTCTGCTGCTGGCGCGCAGGGCCGTTCAGGCGGGCAAGTGGCGTTGGCTGGAGACCCTGTTCAAGCGACTCAGCGAGCGTCAGGTGCGACACCCGCAGATGGCTTCCTTTGGGATGGCGCTGGTCCAGCATCATCGCCGCATGGGGGAGGAGCTGCGTGCGCGGGAGCTACTGCAAATGACGCGCGCGCTGCAAGTGGCCGATTAACGCGGTATTGTCAGGAGGTCGCCAGTACCTTCTGCAGGTTCACGATATCGGCGTTGTGTGTGCTCTGTGGGAAATGTTTGCGCAGGAAAGCCACCAGCTGGCTGGCAAGATCCGTCCGATTGAATCCATCCACAAAGATATTGGCGAGTAACAAATAGGCTGCATCCAGCTCGCGGTAATCACGGTCTTCCTTGTGCAGGTTGGTGAGAAGTTTTGCTGCAGGCTGGTAGCGCTGCTGACGGTAGAGCGCATCTGCGATCTGGTGGCGCAAAAACGACTTGTCGATCACGGGGGTTGGCTCCGTGATCAGATAGAGCTCTGCCGCCTTGTACGCCCGGTCCATGCGCACAAACTTCTCCAGCAGATAGGGCGCCAGTTCACGCAAGGCCTTGCTGTCCTGTGCTGCGAGTAACAGCCGGTAATAGCGCTCGTTTAGCTCGACATCTTCACTGTCACGGCGCAATGCCTCCACCAGAACTTTGCGCGCGCTGTCGAATTCCGCTTCACATGACAACACGTGGGATTGCGCCAGGGCCCGAGCGCGCTCAAATGCGCGCTCATCGAGCGGCTCCTGCCGCGCATCGGTATCGGGAATGATGCCCAGTGCCTGCTGTCGGGTCAGGCACAGATAGCCCATCATCGCGCTGGTGACGATATAGAAATAGCTGACGGCCGCCGCGCCGAGCATGAAAACAGCCCACAGTGGCAGTTTGGTGGCTGTGATACCCACCAGCAGGGTGGGGGCGGTGGATACCGCACTGCTGGCGACCCACAGCAGCAGGTAGGGCCAGCCTATGACCAGCATAAAATGCAGCAATTTAATCGGGTTGATCGCGGCTCTGAGACGACCTTCCAGTGCCAGTACGATCATTGCTGCAGGCGAGAGTAGTGACAAGAGGATGGAATAGAGTTGCAGCGCACCTTCGCCCAGGGGGGCGATCAATGTAGCCGCGCCGCCGGCAACGACGATCATCCCGATGACCTTCAGTAACAGTACCGCACTGTTGCCATCCATTGCCTCCCCAAGGGAAGGGGCCCGCAGTTGTCCATGCGCCAGGGACTGGATGACCAGCAGGTTATAGCGCGTCAGCAGTGCAAATACTGCCACCATCACGAGAATGGTAAACAAGGATGGCATTGTCAGCAGCAGCGCCACTAGCGCGGTAAGGCCGATCATTTGCAGCGGGCCTCCGCTCGCTGCAAAGCGGAAAAAGAACGCTCCCATTTGCCAGAAAGGCTTGGCAGAGTTACTCGCGCTGATGTTGACGACCGGTTTGTTGCAGCGCGTGCAGGTGGCGACGCCGCGTGGATAATTATCCGCGGTACCCGGCTGGCACTGTGTGCAAAGGTGTGTCTGGCAAGACGGACAATGCCACGCAGCATCCTGTTCTGCGTGATACTTACAGGACTCGGCCATGGATCCCCTCCGTGTGAGTGACTGTCACCTGGCGTGTTAAATCGCTTTTTCCTGATTGTACGGCGTGAGTGCGCGGCGCAGCAAACATCACCCGCATGGTTCGGCTAACTTGTTAGAATGCAGGGCAATGATCTACCGCGGCCTGGTGGCATACCATGCAACAGCGGGAACTAAATAGAGAGAGTTCACATGAGTAAGGCGATGAAAGTCGAATTGGTACGTATACCGGCCGGGGAACAGTGGGGCGAGAAGGCGCTATTGAGTTTCTCCGGCAAAGGCGCGGTCGTGCATGCGGTTGGGGAGGCGATGCCCCCTGCGCTGGCTGCACAGCGGGCCGGGCGGCGCATCGATGGCATGGGGATCTCCGCTGTCACACTGGTCGGCGATGGCTGGGATCTGGAAAGTCGCTGGGCGTTTCGTGTCGGCTATTTCAATCCGCGCAAGCAGAGCACGCTGGACTGGGGCACCGAACATGCCGCCACGTTAAAAGAGCTGGAAGCGCGCGAACTGGCCTCCACCTGGGTGCGGCAGGTAACCAATGGCACTCCCGAGGACATTTCCCCGCGGGTGCTTGCACAGAGTGCGGCGGACTTACTGCAGAAGCTTGCCCCGAATGCGGTGACGTATCGCATTGTTGCCGGTGAAGAACTGGTACAACAGGGTTATACCGGTATCTGGAACGTTGGTCGCGGCAGCGTGCGGGAGCCCGCACTACTTGAGCTCGACTACAACCCGCAGGGGGATGAATCCGCGCCGGTGCATACCTGTCTGGTGGGCAAGGGCATTACGTTTGACTCCGGTGGCTACAGCATCAAGCCCTCGGACAATATGGCCGCAATGAAATCCGATATGGGTGGTGCGGCGATGGTGACCGGTGGCCTGGCGCTGGCAGTGGCCCGGGGGCTGCAGAAGCGGGTGAAACTTTACCTGTGTTGTGCGGAAAACCTGATATCCGGCCATGCCTTCAAGCTGGGGGACATCATTACCTACAAAAATGGCGTCACGGTCGAGGTATTGAATACCGATGCGGAAGGCCGCCTGGTACTTGCGGATGGATTGATCGCCGCATCGGAGCAGAATTCGAAGTGGATTCTCGATGCGGCGACCTTGACCGGCGCGGCAAAAATGGCGGTAGGCCGCGATTACAATTCCGTGTTCAGCTTTGAAGATGAAGCGGCACAGCAAGTGCTGGATGCCGCAACAGCCGAGCAGGAAAAGGCCTGGCGTCTGCCGCTGGAGCCCTTCCACCTGGAGCAGATCCCTTCCGGTTTTGCGGATATCGCGAATATCGGCGTTTCCGGTTCTGCGGGCGCGTCGACCGCTGCGGCATTTCTCGCACGCTTCGTACGGGACAACGGTCGTGGGTGGATTCATATGGACCTGTCGGGGTCCTACCTGTTGGCGGCGAATGACCGCTGGGCGCAGGGTGCCAAGGGACACGGCGTGCGCACAATTGCGCGCTTCCTGCAGGACAGCTAATCCATATCTCGAAAAAAATAATGAGTTTGGGGGGACACCGTGAGCACACTGGATGCGGAATTACCGCTGGGCGCCACTGACAAAGGGCGCTGCGATGAATCTTCAGCGGAGTTGACTTCGCCCGCTCTGTCGTCGCCTGACGAAAACCCTGAACAGCGGGCGCAAAGCGCCGAGGCCGACACCACTCCATGTGCCAATTGTGGTACCGACCTGCTCGGCCCGCATTGCTATCAATGCGGGCAACCAGTCAAAGGCCTGGTGCGGCCGTTTTCCAATATCGTCGGGGACTTTTTCGATACCCTGCTCGCCCTCGATTCTCGTATCTGGCGTACCCTGTGGCCGCTTCTGGTCAAGCCCGGGTTCCTCACCCGTGAGTACTTCGCTGGCCGCCGCATGCGCTATGTCAGTCCGGTACGGTTGTTTATTTTTCTCTGCCTGACCACGTTTTTTGTGTTGCGACTCAGCACCGACTGGGGACAATCCATCCTGGATGACGGTCCGCTGATTGAAGAGTTCGCCAATGCCGAAACCGTCGAGGAAGTGGAGCGCATTCGCGATGAAATGATCGCCGAGCTCGATCGGGAAATCGACGCGGCGCAGGGCGGTGTTGTGGAGCCGAGTCTGCGTGTCGCCCAGGGACAGATCCGTGGTCAGGCGGGACGCCGGATAGGTGAATTACGCATAAACAGTGAAGGACTGTCGTTGCCTGGCCAGGACGGTGAGACGAAGCCCGGAGAGCAGACTACCGGCGCGGCTGACTTCAAAGACTGGACCATTACCGAGCCACAAGAGTGCACCGGTGATGCATGCGAGCAGTCGGGACAGAACGCACTCAACATCAGCGGTTTTGATTTTGCGCCCGGATTGAATGCCTGGCTATCTGGCATGACAGAGCAAGCGGAGCGCAACTTCAAACTGGTGCAGGAAGATCCCAACCTGTTTAAAGAGGCGTTCTTCCGGGGAATTCCCTCCACGCTACTGGTGCTGCTACCACTGTTTTCCCTGTTGCTCTGGTGTTTGTACTTGCTGAAGCGGCGTATTTATATGGAGCACCTGATCGTTGCCCTGCATAGTCATGCATTCCTCTGCTTTGCTTTGTTGCTGTTTGTAGGGCAGGGGGAACTCGCCGACTGGTTGGGAGAGGGCTGGCCGCGTCTGCAGCAACTGCTGAGTTTTACTGGCATTCTATTACTGCTATGGATGCCGGTTTATCTGCTGTTGATGCAAAAACGTGTCTACGATCAGGGCTGGCCGCTCACGCTGGTGAAATTCTGGAGCCTCGGGATCGTGTATAGCGTGCTGGTGGTGTTTGCCACGTCGCTCACCGCACTAACGGCACTGGCAACCCTGTAGAATCGGAAAGCCTGCCTGCCGCACGCAGGCTTGTACACTTTTCTTTCTGGTCGGTGTCGACCCGGCAGTAACGCTATGCGATGACCAGGTCTCGCCTCTTCAGTGGGAATGACGCCCTACGGGATTCTTTTCCAAAATCCGGATGTATTGCTCGTCTGATTCCATGGTCGCACCAGTTTCCAGCTGGGTAACGGTTCGACGGTAGAGTTCTT
Organism: Microbulbifer sp. ABF4_148; assembly: GCF_056158985.1. NCBI lineage: Bacteria > Pseudomonadati > Pseudomonadota > Gammaproteobacteria > Cellvibrionales > Microbulbiferaceae > Microbulbifer > Microbulbifer sp. ABF4_148. The sequence goes on along the minus strand of NZ_JBSWUI010000001.1, from coordinate 196,523 downwards.
GCCAGGGCGTGTGGGACTGCAACTGCGGTAACTGGAAGGCGGCTCGACGCTCCGCCAGTTCGTCATCCGAAATCATGACATCCACACGGTGGGCCGTCAGGTCGACCCGGATATGATCACCACTCCGCAGGAGCGCAAGGTTGCCGCCCACGGCTGCTTCCGGAGAAATATTCAGAATGGATGGGCTGGGCGAGGTGCCACTTTGCCGGCCATCGCCCATGGTGGGCAGGCAGGTGATGCCGCGCTTCACCAGAGCGTCCGGTGGCAACATGTTGACGACTTCGGCTGACCCCGGATAGCCGACCGGACCGCAATAGCGAATCACCAGCATGCATTGTTCGTCGATGTCCAGGGCAGGATCATTGATGCGTGCGTGGTAGTCCTCCGGACCGTCAAAGACAACGGCGCGGGCTATAAAGCAGTTGGGGTGCTTCGGGTTATTGAGGTATGCGTCTCGGAACTCTGTGCTGATGACAGATTTCTTCATGAGTGCCGAAGAAAAGAGGTTGCCGCTCATCACCGCGAACCCTGCATTTTCTTTCAGGGGTTTCTCCACGGGAAGAATCACTTTTTGATTGCGACTCTGTTGTCCTTGGCAATTTTCCGCGATGCTCCTACCGCTGACGGTCTTTGCACTGCCATCAATCAGTTTCGCCTTGAGCAGCTCCGATAGCAGGGCCGGAACGCCACCCGCGCGATAGAATTCTTCACCCAGATATTCCCCCGCAGGCATGCAGTTTACGAGCAGCGGGATTTGCTCACCATATTCCTGAAAGTCGTGGGTGCTGAATTCGACATTTTTTATCTGTTTGGCAAGGGCGATGAGGTGGACGGGTGCGTTGGTGGACCCCCCCAGAGCGCTACATGCAGCCACCGCATTCAGGAAAGACTGACGGGTGAGGATGTCCGAAGGTTTCAGGTCTTCATGCACCATGTCCACAATGCGGCGGCCGGTGTGGTAGCCCATTTGTGGGCGCTCTTTATAGGTTGCCGGAATTGCCGCACAACCGGGCAGCGACATGCCGAGTATCTCCGCCAGACAGTTCATGGTCAGTGCGGTGCCCATCGTATTGCAATGGCCCACGCTGGGCACAGATTCCGCGGCCGCATCCATAAAACCCTCATAGTCCAGCTCACCCCGGGCATGTCGTTCCCGGTTTTCCCAGATCGCGGTTCCGGAACCCACGCGCTGTTCGTGCCCCTCGCAACTGGTCGGTTGGTTGCGCCAGCCATTCAGCATCGGGCCACCGGAGTACACAATGGAGGGCAAGTCCAATGCCAGCGCCGCCATCATGGTGGCCGGCGTCGTTTTGTCGCACCCGGTGGTCAGGATGACACCGTCGATCGGGTAGCCATGCAGGGTTTCTATCAAGCCGAGGGTGGCCAGATTCCGATCCAGCGCAGCAGTTGGACGCCGCCCCTGTTCGAAAATAGGATGTACTGGAAATTCCATTGGGATGCCCCCGGCGTCCCGGATTCCATCCTTGAGGCGCTGTGCCAGTTCCATATGGTGACGGTTGCAGGGCGTCAGGTCACTTCCAGTCTGTGCGATACCGATAATCGGCTTGCCTGCCTGTAACTCTTCCCGGGTAAGGCCGAAATTAAAGTAGCGCTCCAGGTAAATCGAAGTGTGATCGGGGTGATTACGATCATCGAACCACTGGGCGCTGCGTAATTTTTTGGCTTTCGTAAGGTTCATCACATTCGCTCTTTTCTAATTCCCATTTCCGGCATCGAGAAAAAAACGCCCCGCGGAGCGGGGCCAAAACCACTTACAGAGAGTGATGATGATGCCTTTGCATTCTTTCAGGCGCGCCCCGTTGTTTCGCTCCGAGGTATGCGCCTGAATCTTTCCTTGTGCGTCCTTTGCAGAGAAAAGGTCCCCGCCGGAGCGGGGCAAGCAACAACTGGGGAGAGATTCAGTTGTATCCAAAAATAAAGCAGCGCTCGAGATCAGCCGGGGGTAGAACATCAACTTTTACAATCGGTTTTGTTCCGGATTGCTTTTTGCTTTCGGCCTGCTTGGTGATGGATTTGCGCCGCACGTGAGCTTGTTTCTGCTGCTTGGTTGCCATTGTCCTCTCCTGCAGAGCTATGTGTTTTTCCTGTCTGCCTACAGCAGGCCGCGCTTTGCCAGATTCTGCATCAACGCGGAGAAACCGAATTGCCACCTGGGTGCCTTGTTGGTGTGGTTGACACGATTTTCCAGTGCACCGAGTTTCGGGCTGGAGATCCTGACGCGGTCTCCGAGCTTATGGGTGAAACCCTGGCCCGGATGGTCGCGGTCTTGTGTGGGTGCGAACAGGGTACCGGTAAACAGTGCAATGCCATCCGGGTACTGATGATTTTCATTCATCGTCTGGCTAACGAGATCGAGTACATCGCGGCTAATCGCTGTCATCGGACTGACTTCGTTCAGGCGAAACCCGTCTTCGCCCTCAATGTCCAGAGTAACTTCTTCCGCGCGCACATCCTCAATCGAGAAGGTGTCATCGAACAGGCGGATAAACGGACCAATTGCACAAGATGCGTTGTTGTCTTTTGCCTTACCCAGTAGTAGCGCGCTGCGCCCCTCGATATCGCGCAGATTGACATCGTTGCCGAGCGTTGCGCCGATCACCGTTCCGCGATCATTGACGATGAGTACGATCTCCGGTTCAGGATTATTCCAGTTGGAGAAAGGCAGGATGCCGACATCGGCGCCCACGCCTACGGCAGATAATGGCTGTGATTTGGTAAAGACTTCTGCATAAGGGCCGATCCCCACCTCCAGATACTGGGACCACAGGCCTTCCTGTTGCAGTACGGCTTTCAGGGCTTCGGCATCAGCGGAACCTGGTTTGATATCAGCGATGTCGCCCTCGATTTTGCTGCTGAGCTGGTCCCGTACGGCCTGGGCCCTATCGCTGTCTCCCCCGGCACGCTCCTCGATAATGCGCTCAAGCATGCTGCACATGAACGTGACACCGCAGGCCTTGATCGCCTGTAAATCAATAGGTGTCAGGAAGTGCGCGGTCTCAGGTGTGCCATTGTGGGAATTGGCCAGCAGCTCCTCTGTTTGGCCCACGAAAGTCAGGTGCTGGGGCTGTAGCTCGGACCGATCGAACTCTCCATTGACCAATTGCGCCATGGTTGGTGCGACCCTGCTCAGGTCGAAAACGCCATCGGCGTTGATCAGGACGGGGCTTGGCCCTGCGATATCCCCATTTAACCCGGCGGGCAGCCATGCGCGACCGACAAGGGTGCCGGCACAGCCGTCTTCCGGTAGTAGGGCGGTGAGGTCCAGTACTTGTTGTGACATGAGACAATCCAGAAATTATTAACCGGCAAAAACATTCGGGGCAACGCCCTGTATGCCAGGCTTGCAGCGGAATAGGCCACCCGCCAGGGGTTGCTCTTCGAGCTCCTGTTCGGACAGGCCTTTACGGGCGGTGGTGATATACAGCGTATCCAGATTTTCCCCGGCAAAGGTGCAGCTGGTGACATTGGCCACGGGCAAATCAATACGCCCGATCTTTTCCCCCTCGGGAGAAAAGCGAGTGATCCCCCAGCCGGCGAAATGGCAAACCCACAGGCAGCCCTCGGCATCCACAGTCATTCCATCCGGAAATCCGCTTTCTTCAGGTAGTTCGATAAACAAACGTTTGTTGCCGATGTAGCCCTGTGCATCCACATCAAAAACGTAGATCTTTCGCGCCAGTGTGTCGGTGTGGTACAGCCGATCACCGTTGAGACTAAAGGCTGGTCCATTGGTGATGCAGTAGCCGTCATCACAGCGATCCCAGCTGAGGTCCGGATTCAGCCGATACAGGACGCCACTCTCTGCGCTTTCGCCATCGTCCATGGTGCCGGCCCAGAAGTTGCCGAAGCTGTCGACCTTGCCATCGTTGAAACGGTTGCCCGGTAAGTGCGCTTCCGGAGGATTGTCGAGCGGAGTGATTTCTAGCGCGGGCAGTTCCAGTAGGGCAAAGCCGTGGCGCAGCGTGCCGACATAACCGCCCTGCGCCCGCGGTGCCAGTGCCGTCAGCTGTTGATCGAGCTTCCACATCTGGCGCTGGCTGCTGAGCGTGTCGTAGCGGAACAGCCGTTGTTCGATGATGTCGACCCAGTAAATGGCCTGTTCACCAGCGGCCCAGCACGGGCCCTCGCCCAGGGTTGCAGAGGCCTCCCAGACACAGGAGACCGCAGGAGATACGGTTGCAGTGGTCATCGCAAACTCCGCTGTTGCGCGGTTGTTGTTATCTGATCTTCTGTCGAGATTAATGTAAACGTTTACATTATGCAAATGCTCACAGAGATAATTGTGTTGGGTTGTGCGGTGGGTGCTATTCGGGTGCGCGCCCGGTGGATTCCCGGATGATCAGCTTGTGCGGCACGATTTCCGGCTCGGTGCTGGTTTCCGTGCCGTCGATGGCGCGACACAGGCGGCGCATGGTGCGCTCGCCAATCTCTTCGGCAGGCTGCGCGATGGTAGTGAGCGGAGGGTCCATGACTTCGGCGTAACGGATGTCATCGAAGCCAATGATGGAGATATCCTGGGGGATTCTCAGCCCTGCGCGTTTGATTTCGTGGGCAGCGCCTATGGCCATTTCGTCATTCGCACAGAAAATTGCGGTGGGGCGCTGGCGGTGACTGAGCAGCTTACGGGTGGCGCGGCGGGCGCCCTCGAGCGTCTGTTCGCCATCGACAATCCAGCCTTTGGCCACTTCCAGGCCGGCTTTACGCATGGTCCTGCGATAGCCCTGCTCGCGGTCTTTGGTGAGAAGCGAGCTGCGCTTGCCGGCAATAAAACCGATCTTTTCATGACCAAGCTGGATCAGGTAATGGGTCGCGTCGGCTGCCGCTGCCGTGTTGTCGACACGTACACTGGGGAATGCCGTGAGGTCTGATGTGACGCTCTCGCAGCCCAGCACAATCGGCGGGTGGGAGCCATTGCGGGGCCCATTCTCTGCCTCGGAAAATGGCGAGGTACTGGCGAGCAGGAGAATCCCGTCGGCTTCCTTGGAAAACACCATATTCGTGTAATCGTCGAATTCATGCGTATTCGACTGGGTCTCACGGATCATGATGCTGTAGCCCTCTTCGTCGGCCACCTGCCAGATACCGCGCATCACGCTTTCGAAGAAGGGGTCGCCCACCGTCGGCAGCACGACTGCAATCAGGCTGGTTTTACCGCGGCGGAAATTCCGTGCGAGCGCATTCGGCGCATAGCCGGTTTTTTCGATAGCGGCCTGCACCTTCTTGCGGGTGTTCTCGCGGACCTGCTCCGGGTTGTTCAGGTATCGGGATACCGTGGCAATGGAGACCCCGGCCAGATTGGCTACGTTTTTGATCGACAACGGTCAGTATCCGTGGGCTAGAGAAATTGGGAGTAATTTGGCGCTCGATGATAGCTCCTTGCGCAGTGGCTGCCTACCAGGCGCTTCCATGGGGAAATCGGGTTGACAGATGTAAACGTTTACAATAATTTGTAAAGAGTGGCTGATTTCCCACCGGTGCCCCGATTGCGGGGGGCGCCTGTAACGCTGCAGGAAGTATGTGTGCCGCATGGAGAAGCAATGACTAAGAATAAGCAATTGGCGGTGATCACCGGGGGAACTACCGGTATTGGGCGTGAGATCGCCCTGTATCTGGCTGGTCAAGGGTGGGCGGTTGCCGTTAACAACCTGCACGAGGATGACTTCTCGGCGAGCCTGAGGCGAGAAATGCTTGCCGAAGGCCACGACTTCTTTTTCTCAACTTGTGATGTCGGTGACAAAGAACGCGTCCAGGCGTTCTTCCGTGCAGTTGTTCAGCACTTTGGTGCTGTGCCCAACTTGTTGATCAATAACGCCGGGGTACAGACCTGGGCTCCCCTGTTGGAATTGCAGGAGGAAGATTGGGATCGGGTAATACGGACCAATCTTAAGGGTGCATTTTTGAATATTCAGTGCGCGGCACGGTTGATGGTCGAGCATGAGGTCAGCGGTTGTATCGTCAATATTGGCAGCGGCTGTAACAAGCTGGCCTTTCCGAATCTTGTGGATTACGCAGCTTCCAAAGGCGGGATCGAGATGCTGACGAAGGCTGCGGCGGTCGAGCTCGGTCAGTATTCCATTCGGGTCAATTGCGTTGCCCCAGGTGGAGTGCTGGTTGAGCGAACGATGGCGGAGTCTCCCGAATACGCCGATGTCTGGAGCAAGATTACGCCCATGGGGCGGGTGGGGCTGCCAGAAGATATAGCGCACGCGGTCGCCTTTCTGGCAGAGCCGCGCTCAGGATTTGTGACTGGGCAGACTCTTTGGGTCGATGGCGGTACCTTCACCAAAGCGAACTGGCCGTACTAACTGCATAAGCGCTTCATACATTTTTATCGTTGTTTGGTGGGGTCAGGTCTGGCCCCGGATAGTGGTGATTTCGTTCGATCCAGCGGGTCCGGTTTGAGCGAAATGGAAGACTCTGGAAGGAGTTTTTTGAGAGAGTGTTTACAACTTGAGTTGTAAACGTTTACATTATGGTTAGATCTACCATCCATAACAAATAACCCGGTAGGCTGACTGAATAATAAATGCCCAAGGGAGGCAAATAATGATGAGGAAATCCAACCTGGTCCTGAAGCCGCTGGTGATTTCGGTCGCAATGGCCAATGCTGGCGCTTTGATTGCTCAAGAAGCCACCGATATCGAACCTGCTTTGGAAGAAGTGCAGGTAACGGGTATTCGAGGCAGTCTGGAAAAGGCCGCAGATATCAAGCGCGACGCGAGCGGTGTTGTAGATGCAATCTCTTCTGAGGACATCGGTAAGTTCCCCGACACGAACCTGGCTGAGTCCCTTCAGCGCATCAGTGGTGTTTCCATCGACCGTAAAAACGGTGAAGGAAACCAGATTACCGTTCGCGGTTTCGGTCCCAGTTTTAACCTGGTGACCCTGAATGGCCGCAGCATGCCATTTGCGGATTCGCCGAAGCAGGAAGGTGCGGGCGGTACTCAGAACCGTAGCTTCAACTTCGAGCAGATCGCCCCTGAGTCGGTTACCGGAGTAAATATTTACAAGACTGCCCGCGCAGACCAGGCTTCCGGTGGTATCGGTGCAACCGTTGACGTGCGTACTGCCAAGCCCTTCGACTATGACGGAATGAAGACCGCGTTCAGCGTCAAGACCAACGCAGACACCACCAATGTGAAAGGGGATGACTATACGCCGGAAATGTCCGGCATGTTCTCCAATCAGTTCCTCGACGGAAAGCTGGGTGTACTCGCTGCGCTGTCATATTCTGAGCGTGACAGCTCCCAGGAAATTATTGCCTCTGATGGCTGGCTGCGTCAGACCGCTGATGGCTGTGAGCTAGGCTTTGGTACTTCTGCCAACCCGGGTTGCGGTGGAAATGTTGTCGATGATTCGGCGATCGATCCGAGCAAAAATCCTGAAGGCACAATCTGGCTGCCGCAAAACTACAATATGGACGTGAGCCATCACGAACGTGAGCGTGAGAACCGTCAGTTTGTGGTCCAGTACGAAGTCTCCGATGACCTGGTTGCGACTGTCGACTATTTCTATTCCAAGTATGCCGACACGATCGAGCGTTACCAGACCGCACACTGGTTCGGTAACTGGGTAAGTGCCACCACTGACGAGAATGGTACGATTACCCGTATCGTGAACGGTGCCGGCGGTACGGACTTTATCGGTTACTTCGACGAGCTTGAGACCGAAAATGACTCGCTTGGCTTGAACCTGGCGTGGGATATCAGTGACTCGTTGTCGGCTACCGTCGATATCCACTCTTCAACCTCGCACGCTCAGCCAGACGGAAATCTGTCCGAGCGTACCGCGCTGCTCTGGAACGCTGACTTTGCCTGTTACATTTATGAGCTTTGCTACGCGGGCCAGTTTACCCTTGACTACGGACAGGGCACTGACCTTCCGATTCTGAACGATCCCGCACAAATGGCGGCGGCTGGTTTCGATGGTACCGGCGCGGTTCGCTACCTGTATGATGGTTCTTACAAGGCTGAGCAATTCGACCTGAATGGTATCGGTGCAAACCAGGTTATCGAGCGCGGCAACGAAGTTAAAAACACCATTAACCAGGCCAAGTTTGATTTCGTCTGGGAAAATCTTGATGAATCTATTCTGAAGTCTGCACAGTTCGGTGTGGGTTATGTCGACTTCCAGTTTGACACTACCTGGCGTATGTCCCAGACCTTTATTGGTAATGCGCCATTCCCGCTCAGCCCTAGTGTAGATCAGCTTACTCTGGTCAGCAGCTCTGGCACGGGCAGTGAGTTCAGTGGCAGTAATACCCTGTTCCCGTACTTCGTCGAGTTTGATGTCGAGGGACTGTTGACCCAAATTGCCGAAGGTCGCGACGGTGGCCTGGACTATCTGCCAGAAGTTTACAACTCAGTGCAGGAAGAGACGCTGTCTGCCTACACCCAGCTGAACTTCGAAACGGAACTGGCACAGATGCCAGTCTCGATCGTTGCCGGCTTGCGCTATGAAACGACCGATGTCACCGGTGAAACTACCCAGGATACCCCTTACGCACTGCGTTACATGGGTCTTACCGAACTGCGTCCCGTATACAATGACGAGCCCGTGTACGGTACCACCAACCTCGAGGGTGGCTACGACTACTGGCTGCCAAGCCTCGACGTTCGTCTCGACATTACCGACGACCTGGTGGCACGTGCCTCCGTTGGTCGCACCCTCACCCGTACAGACCTGACTGCGCTGCGTCCTGCGGTAAGCATTGCTAACGCGCGCCCCAATGGTCCTTACCTTGCGTATCAGGGTAACCCCGATCTACTGCCGTATTTGGCGGATAACTTCGACCTTTCGTTGGAGTGGTACTACGCAGAGGGTAGCTACACGGCGTTTAACTACTTCAGCAAGTCAGTGGACAACTACGTGTCCAACGATACGACTTCCGGACTGTTGTACAACGCCGACGGCGTTGCCTATACCGATCCTAGTCAGGGCGATCTCGCCAACTCCAGCTGTATTGCGAATGGCGCCAACGTTCCCGATTGTGATGGCACAGCAGTGCCAGGTTCCCCCGACGTGAACTGGCTGCTGACGACGCCTGTCAACAAGGGGGATTCGTCGGTTGACGGTATCGAACTGGCAATCCAGCACATGTTTGGTGAGACGGGCTTCGGTGTTCAGGCAAACGCCACCTTCGTTGATGGCGACCTTGAGTATGATGTCTTTTCAACTACCGAGCAGTTGGCGCTGCAGGGGCTGAGCGACTCCTACAACATGGTCGGTTTCTACGATAAAAACGGCGTTCAGGTACGTCTCGCCTATAACTGGCGTGACAACTTCCTCGCCTCAACAGATCAGCTGCGTGCGCCGGATGAGCCGGTCTTCACGGAAGAGTATGGTCAGTGGGATCTGAGTGCCAGCTATGACTACAACGACAATATCACCATCTTCCTGGAAGGCCTGAATCTGACAGAAGAGAACTTCCGTCAGCATGGTCGCTTCAGTAATCAGCTGGTGAGTGCACAGGAATTTGGTGCGCGATACAGTGTTGGAGTTCGAGCCAGTTTCTGAAGTTTTTGAACGGATGAATGTGGTGTAAAAACAGAACGGCAGTCCATGGTTTGGACTGCCGTTTTTTGTTGAGCAATAAAAAAAGATCATGGGAGTAGCCGCGCAATGTCCTATGTAACACGATGTGCCTTGATTGTTTCCCTGGGTGGATTTATTTTCGGATTTGATGCCTCGGTGATATCCGGTGTTATTGGGTTCGTCTCCGTTGAATTTGGTCTAACGGAATTTCAGCAGGGGGTGGTCGTTGGAGCGCCCACGCTTGGCGCGATGGTCGCCTCCCTGGTTGCTGGCGCCATGAGTGATTCGCTTGGCCGCAAGCATGTGCTGATGACCATCGCTGCACTCTACGTAGTATCCGCCGCGCTTTCGGCAATTGCACCGACCTATGAAGCACTGGCAATCGCGCGACTTATTGGTGGTTTTGCCTTTGCGTCATTGATTATTGCCCCGCTGTATATCGCAGAGATATCACCGTCTCATTTGCGCGGGCGGATGGTATCCATCAATCAATTGAACATCGTTCTGGGCTTTTCTGCGGCTTACTTTGCCAATTTCCTAATTCTACAACTGAGCAACAGCGCATCGTCGTTGATATCGGTGCTAGCCATCGATCAAATGACCTGGCGTTGGATGTTGGGTATCGAGCTGGTACCGGCACTGGCCTATCTCCTGACACTCAAGCTGATTCCGGAAAGCCCGCGCTGGTTGATCATCAATGGCCGGGAGGCTGAGGGTAGGGCGGTACTTACCAGGTTGATGCCAGATACAGATGTCGATGCAGAAGTCGCTGCGGTAACCGGATCTGTAGAGGGTGGTCAGGCGCCCCTGCTAGACCGGCTGGGTGTCCTATTTAGCAAACGTGTACGCATGGTGTTGGCACTTGGCATCATCGTTGGTGTCGCGCAGCAAATTACCGGCGTCAATGCAATCTACTTCTATGCACCAACGATTTTTGAGCAAAGCGGTGTCGGGACCGATGCGGCTTTTGCACAGGCGACACTCGTGGGCATTATTAACGTCGTATTTACTATCGTGGCAATGCTGCTCATTGATCGGTTGGGAAGGAAGCCGCTACTGATGGTCGGGCTTGCCGGTGTTGCGCTCAGTATGATGCTGTGTGCGTACGCCTTTGATCAAGCCCGGTATGAACTTCCTTCTGACCGAGCTGAGGAGATACAGGCCCTGGTTGGCGGTGACTATTTACAGCCTATGTTGGGCCGTCAATATGCGGACGATGTAGGCTTCAAGCGCGAGCTCGAGCAGCGGCTTGGACGCACCGAATTCTTGCGACATCAGGGCGCACTATTACAGGTGGGCACTAAGGTAAATGCCAAATTGGTGCTCATCGGTATTCTTGGATTTGTTGCCTCCTTTGCCATGTCGCTTGGCCCCGTCATGTGGGTGCTGTTATCAGAGATCTTTCCCAACGCGGTGCGCGGCATTGCGATTTCATTTGTGGGTATCGTTAACAGTGCGGTCAGTTTCAACGTCCAATTGGTATTCCCCTGGGAACTCGCGAATCTCGGCATCATGTGGACGTTTTCGATTTACGGTGCGTTTGCCCTGATCGGTTTCGCTCTGGTGGCCAGATTCCTGCCGGAGACGAAAGGCAAGTCGCTCGAGCAACTGGAGGAGCACTTGGGGGCATCGGGGGGTGCCCCCCAGCCAGTAAATCATTCGGCGATCCAGCCTGGTTAAGTCGTTTGTTCTCGTATCTAGTGAATAGGGGGTGGTATGGCTAAAGTTCGTTGGGGCATTATCGGTGCGGGGCGTATCGCACATTCATTTGCCCGGGATATACAGTACGTGGCCAATGCAGAGCTGATCGGCGTCGCGGCGCGCAACGGAGACAGTGCGCGCAGTTTTTCTGCGGAATACGGGGTGCCCCTATCCTTTGAGGGGTATGCCGATTTGTTTTCGTCTCCGGAGATTGACGCGGTCTATATCGCTACGCCGCATAACCTGCATCTGGAGCAGGCAGTCGATGCGATCAATCATGGCAAGGCGGTGCTGTGCGAAAAACCATTGGTGGTTAACCCGGATCAGTGTAGAGAGTTAACGCGCTATGCGCAGAACAGAAATGTCTATCTGATGGAAGGCATGTGGACTTTCTTCTTACCTGCGGTTATTCAAGCAAAGCGGTGGGTTGCTGAGGGGCGTATCGGAAAGATTCGGCATATTAAAGCGGATTTTGGTTACCCGTTGCCCTACGATCCGAAGCGGAGAGAGTATGATAATCGTCTCGCCGGCGGTTGTTTGCTGGAGATGGGCGTGTATCCGGTCGCGTTCGCCCAGCATTTCTTTGGTAGTGAGCCTGACACGCTGCAGGTACACAGCCATATCGCTGATAATGGCGTTGAAGACGATGTATTGGTCGTCGCTGAACATGGGGATGCCCTTGCTACGTTGGCGACGTCGTTTCGGTGCAAGCTGCAGAACTGGGCGTACATTATTGGAGAAGCCGGTTACATCGCGATTCCAGACTTCTGGCGGGCTGACTCATGCAGTCTGTACCAGCTGGATAAGCGTATAGACCATTTTGAGGATGAGCGTGCAGGCCTTGGCTTCAACTTTGAAATCGAGGCGGTCAGCTCGGAAATCCTGAGCGGTGTCAAACAGTCGGTGCTTGTACCGCATGATGTCAGTCTCAGCTTCCAGAAGACCATGCAGCGTGTTCGTGAGCAGTTTGTGGTTGCGGACGAGAATGTCGCCGTCGAACTCTGACCGGCATTGCACCTTCAGGTTTAAGCCTCATAAAAAACCGGCGGTTGGCCGGTTTTTTACAATTTGAAGGTGCGCCGAAAAAAGAGCATCCGCCAGGCTAAAGGTCGCGATATTCAAAATAGGCGAAATCGGCCGTACATCCCTGTTCAAGGATGTCACAGGCAAACATCCCCACCATGCTGCCAGTAAAGCGAAATACGCTGTCCCCATATTCATCTGACAGAGGTGTGGCGTTGAGTTTTGGTCCGACCGCCGACCAGTGGCGGCCATCTGTGGAGTAGCTGAACTGATACCACGGTGCGTCCAGGGAGACACGCAGATATATCTGCTTTGCATTTCCCAGCTCCACAGCGTCGCCCCTCTCTCCGTAGTCTCCACCAATGGATTGCGTCACCTGCAGTACACGTTTGCCATCATCGTTGCACGTCACTTTGGCGAAATAATACCCTTCGTTGTCGTAGTACACCGTAAGGCCGGCCATATCCGTGGGGGACTGCGGAGTGAATTCCAACAGGGTTTCTGCGCGCATATGGTGCGACTGGATACGGCGCGCGAGCAGCGATTGGTTGAAGCGGGATGAGAGATAGTTGCGGCCGGTCAGCCGCAGGAATCCGGGCCGCTTCTCGAGCGAGCACCAGGCGTCTTCCACCGGTTCGCGCAACGTCTGCCACTGTTGACTGAGCAGCGGGGTATCGAAAGATTCGCGCGGAGAGTCCGCGGGCCAGGGGTGGGGTGGCAGGTCGGGTGCCTCCACTTCCAGCTGGGGTGCATTGCCGCCAAGCGACAACCAGGGCCAACCATCGCGCCACTCAACTTTTTGTATCGCCGTTTCACGGCCGAGGATGGAGTAGCCACTCGCATACCTTGGCAAGTACTGGTAGGCCTCGGGATCATAGACGGGGCGACCACACAGGTGCGTGAGATACCATTCTCCGTTAGGTGTATCCACAAGAAAACCGTGGCCAGCACGCTGCAATGGGCTGGATTCCTGGAAGCGGGAGCTGAGCATATACTTGAGCGGGTGGAGCTCATAGGGGCCGAAGAGGCTTCGCGAGCGGCATACCGTCACCGCATGGTTCCATTCTGTACCCCCTTCGGCGGTAATCAGGTAATAGTAGCCATCCTTTTTCAGGATCTGCGGGCCCTCTGTGCAGCCGAGTTCTGTCCCGGCAAAAATACTCCGACGCTCGCCAATCAGTTTGTTCGTGTCTATGCAGAATTCCTGAATCATGATATCGCCAAACTTGTTGCGTTCGGCTCGTCCGTCCCAGGTCATGTTTACAACCCATTTGCGGCCGTCATCATCGTGGAACAGGGAAGGGTCGAAACCTCCGCCACCAATGGCGACACCATCGCTCCATGGTCCCTCGATCTGGTCGGCGGTGAAGACATAGCAGGGCGTGCTCATCCAGGACATGCCGCGACTGTTATGGGTAATGCTACAGGTGAGCCAGAATTTGCCGTCTGCGTAGGAAAGCGCCGGAGCCCAGACGCCATCAGAATTGTTGAAGCCACGCATGTCCAGCTGTTCGCGGCGCGTCAGCACATGGCCCACAAAGCGCCAGTTCACCAGATCGCGCGAGTGATGAATCCGCACCCCGGGAAACCACTCGAAGGTGGATGTCGCGATATAAAAATCGTCGCCTACCCGCACGATGCTGGGATCGGGATTGAAGCCCGGCAAAATGGGGTTGCGGATGGTTGTGGGTGCGTTGCTGAGCTCGGCGGGAGCCATGGGAATCTCCGTGTACAAATCACTTTGATCCAGTATGATATTGATAGAAATTCAGCAAATATGTAATTAAATACGCAAAAAATATAAATATTTTGCTAAATCATCGGTATCGGTTATGAACATGCACGCTGCATTGGTCTATGAGAACGTAGACCTCCCGGCTGGTCAGGGCGTTAAGGTTGCCCGTTATCAGTTTGAGCCGGGGAATTCCCTGAAAATTGCACCGCATTTTCATATGCTGCTGGAGGTAATGGTCTTCATTCGCGCTCGCGGCTACGCCATGCTGGACGGTGAGCGTTTTGAGATTGGCCCGGGTAGCGTGCTGTTCTTGCCCTCATTGGCGGTGCATGAGTTACACCTTGAAGGCGTAGAGCAGGAATTTTTTCTACTCCAGTTTGAGCCCACATTGCTGGAGGGCTTCAATGCCGACGTTGATCTACAAAAGTTCGCGCCGTTTCTCGATCAGGTCGACCCGCTCACCCTGCAACGTACACAGATGTTGCTGGACTGGTGTTGTGAAATTAATGACTCTTCCAGTCAGCAAGCGATGCGCAACCGGCTGTTGCTGTTGCTGTTACAAAATCTCGCGCAATTGATGGATCGTCATGAGCGCGCCGCTGCTCCACGCTCGGCAGCCGTCGGCAGGCTTGAACCGGTGTTGCGTCATTTTAAGGATAGTAAGCAGTTATCGCTCTCACTGGATGATGCCGCCGGTCTGTGCGGTATTTCGCGCAGCCATTTTTCGCGTCTGTTTCACCAGACATTGAATTTGCGCTACCAGGACTTCCTGCTCAAGCGAAAACTACAGCAAGCGGTTTACCTCCTGGTGAATACCAGCATGCGCATCGCCGATATCGCCTGTCAGTGCGAGTTCAGTGACAGCGCGCATTTTTGTAGCAAATTCAAACGCAATTTCTCGGTGACGCCGCAGCAATTTCGCAAGGCTACGGTGAGTGCGGTTTAAATGCGATTCGAATCAACCACTACTCCTGTTAGAGGGAAAGCATGAACGCGATTGTTTCGCCCGGACTGGTTCTCGACAAAAATTCCGCATTGCTTCAACCCGGCTTTATTTTTGGTGCGGCGACGGCGGCTTACCAGATTGAAGGCGCAGTCGATATCGACGGCCGTACGCCGAGTATCTGGGATACGTTTTCCGCGGAGCCGGGTCGTGTTGTGAATGGTGATACTGGTGCACAGGCTTGCGACAGTTATCATCGCTGGGAAGGTGATCTCAGTTTGGTGGAAGATCTGGGGCTGGATGCATACCGCTTTTCCGTTTCCTGGTCGCGGGTTATCCCTGCACCAGATGGTCGGGTCAATGACCAAGCCATCGGGCACTATCGTCGGCAGCTGAATTTCCTGAATGCCCGGGGAATCAAGCCGTTTCTGACGCTGTACCACTGGGACTTACCGCAGTACTTGCAGGATCGTGGCGGGTGGCTGAATCGGGAGACGGCCTACGCGTTTGCCCACTACGCAGATGTTGTGACCAGTGCCTTTGGCGACCAGGTGGTGTCCTACTGCACGTTCAATGAACCCTGGTGCAGCGCCTTCCTCGGCTACTTGCATGGCATTCATGCGCCGGGTGTGCGTGATCGCAAGCAAGCCTATCAGGCCGCACACCATATCCTGCTGGCGCACGGCCTCGCCCTGGAGCCTATGCGTCGCAACGCGCCACTGGCGGAGCACGGTATCGTGCTGAACCTGTCTCCGGTCGACCCTGAGCGTGAAACCTATGCGGATCGTGCGGCCTGCGCAATTGCCGATGCGGAAAACCGGGACTGGTTTCTGCAACCATTGCTCGAAGCGAGCTACCCGGAGTCAATTCGTGATCGGCACCCGGAGTGCCAGCCATTGGTCCTGTCAGGCGATATGGCATTGATCAGCCAGGATCTGGATTTTATTGGAGTCAACTATTACACCCGCAATCGCGTCAAGGCAGCAGAGGGTGATGGCTATACGGGCGTAGACTATGCCGGCCCGGATATGACCGAGATGGGCTGGGAAATCTATCCAGATGGCATAGCGCGTGTGCTGCAGGATCTGGCCCACCATCCGCGGATGCCACCAATCTACATTACCGAGAATGGCATGGCGGCTGACGATCACCTCCACGACGGGCGCGTGCACGATACGGTCCGGGTTGACTACCTGCAGCGTCACCTGCTCGCGGTCGAGCGCGCCATCGCTGCAGGGGTAGATGTACGGGGATACTTTGTGTGGAGCCTGCTGGACAACTTTGAGTGGGCCGAAGGCTATGCCAAGCGATTTGGCATTTTTCATGTGAATTATCAGACACAACAGCGTTCCCCCAAGGACAGTGCGCGGGCACTGAAGGCCCTGATGGAGTCGCGGACGATGCTGACCGCCTCGAGCTAGCTCTGTAAACGTTTACATTTTGTTTTTCCGAAGCTATATTCGGGTAAGCCTGTGCGCACTGGCGCACGTCACGGGGCTCAGAATAACGATAATCCCCGGCCCTGCCCGCGGTCTGTCACCGGTCAGGGGGGAAACTAACAGGTGCGATAATGCGTAGTAGCAGCTTGTCCGTGAAGGAAAAGCTCGGCTACGGCCTGGGAGATACGGCGAGTAACATCGTCTTCCAGGTCGTCGTCAACTTCATGATGTTTTTCTATACCGACGTCTTCGGGATATCGGCTGCGGCTGCGGGCACCCTGATGTTTGCCCTGCGGATCTTTGATGGGGTGACTGACCCGTTAATGGGTGGGCTGGCCGATCGTACCCGCTCCCGTTGGGGCCGCTATCGTCCGTATTTGCTCTACGCCAGTATTCCCTACGGTATCCTCGGTGTGCTGGCATTTACCACGCCGGACCTGTCTGAAAACGGCAAGCTCATCTACGCCTACATTACCTATGCGGCGCTGATGACTGTTTACACCGCGATCAATATTCCCTATTCCGCTCTGGGTGGCGTCATCAGTGATGACCCGGGTGAGCGGGCCTCGGTGCAATCCTACCGTTTTGCGATGGCCATGGTCGGTGGAGCCATTGTCACCGCTGCGACCATGCCGCTGGTGAAATTTTTTGGTGGCGAGAACCAGGTGCTGGGCTTTCAGTTGACCATGGGAGTTCTGTCGCTGCTGGCAGTGGTGTGCTTTGTTATCTGCTTTGTCTCCACGCGGGAAAGGGTCGAGCCACCCGTGGAGCAGCAAGGTGAGAGAGGTGTCAAAGGGATCTGGCAATTTATGCGGGACTTCTTCTCGCTGTTCCAGAATCGGCAGTGGGCACTGGTCGCGGGTATTGCGTTCTTCCTGCTGATACTCGTGGCGGTCCGCGGAATGGTTACGCCTTACTATGTGATTTATTTCCTCGGCGAAGAAAATCTTGTCAGTGCGTTTATGACAGCAGGGATGCTGGCATCGGTTGCCGGCGCTTTGCTGACCAATCGCCTGGCGCGTCGACTGTGTAAAGTTTACCTGTTCAAGCTCGGCATAGTCGGTGTGATCTTGTTCCACGCGCTGTTATTTTTTGTTCCAGCCGGACAGGTTGAGATGGCCTTTCTCGTCTTTATGTTCGCCAACTTCGCGCAGATGATCGTGGTACCGCTGATGTTTTCCATGATTCCGGATACGGTAGATTATGGTGCTCAATATACCGGCAGGAAGAATATGGCGATGGCATTCTCCGGACATTTGCTCGCGATTAAGGCTGGCCTGGCGGTGGGCGGCATCGTGACAGGATTCTTGCTCGACTATTTCGGTTATGTCGCCAGTCAGGCGCAAACCGAATTTGCCCTGACGGGTATTCGCGTGGCGATGGCATTGGTTCCAGTCGTTTGTGCGGTGTTGGTTATGGTTTTGATCGGTCGCTACCAGCTGGATAACCGAACCATGGCCAAACTGCATACGCAAGACAATCGTCATGATGATGCAGTTAATGGACAGATGATCAGCGCCAGTTAGGCGGGCGCCTTTCCATTAGAAGGACTTGGAAATGCAATTCAAGAAATCGATGAAAGCAATAGCCTGTACCGCTTTGCTTTCCAGTTTGCTCGCTGGATGTCAGACAGAAGTGTCGGAGCCCCAAAGCTTCTCCCGTTTTGAGCCAAAAAATAACCGTGTGCTGGTGTTTGCCGGACAAAACCTGGCGGCTACGCGTGCCTATTATGCTTTGGAGTCTGTGCCCAAGCCTGCCGGTTTTACTGACTATATTTCTTACCAGTTGGGTAATCAGTACCCGGAGTTTGCCCCGGATTTCCCGACCAGTTACGAGGGCAATGACGGCCTGTTTGAAGCGACCAATTGGGGCGGCGGTGAGCAGTGCACCGACTGCCTGTTGCATGAGCCCGGCTACGAGCAGGCCGCCATCGCCATTGGTATGTATATCGGGGGCCCGCTCGGGGCGCAGGGAGAGCAGGGCGAAGTCTGTACCGCGCAGCCTCACTGTAATGTTGCCCGTATCGCACGCGGCGAACTCGACAGCCAGCTCAATACGTTCGCAGACTGGCTGCTGGGGTTGGGGCAGCGACCGGTATTTTTACGCATCGGCTACGAATTTGATGGTGCGTGGAACGGGTACGACCCTGCGCAATACCGTGAAGCATTCAAGTACATCCGACGTTTCCTCGATGGTAAGGGGGTCACCAATGTGGCGTATGTGATGCAGTCATTTGGTTATGCCAGCTACGAGACCATGCAGGCATACTATCCGGCCCCGGATGATCAGTATGAGTCTTATGTCGACTGGATTGGCTATTCATACTTTACGAACGACGCCCAGGCACCGGGTATCAACGAACTGAAGTTTGCCCGGGACCACGGGATGAAGGCATTTATTGCGGAGGTGACGCCGCACACTGGCGACTGCGCACGCCAGATCGATATCTCGACGAATGCACCCTTGGCACGTGAGTGGATTGACAATTTTTTTGATCACGTGGAAGCGAATCGTGATGTGGTGCGAGCGGTCGCCTACATCAATGCACGCTGGAACGATGCGGATTACTCACCCATGTGGAGTGTGCAGCAGGACCATAACTGCCCTGGCTACTTTGCCAACTCTAATGCGCGACTCAATGATGCGCCTACCATTGCCGACTACTGGGGAGAGAAAATTTCCCAGCCATACTTTCTGAACGATAGTAAAAACTTACTTTCCGAGTTAAAGCAGTAACTGGAAAACTCTCACAGGGTGAGTAGTTCGGGCCGGCTTTGCCGGCCTTTTCTTTTCTGATGCTGCGTCACCTGTCGCTCTATCTTGTCAATTTCTCCACAAGTGTGTCCATGCAATTTTGACCATCGCGATACTGGATTGCAGTGACACATTATTTACAGATCTTGTTTTGAGATTAGTCTGAGTTTTCGCAGGATATAAAAAGGGAAGCCAACTGGCTTCCCTTCTCGTTTCTTCTGTTGCAAAGCTTATGAGCAGAGATACTGGTTAACCAGGTTCTCGAACAGCTCTTGTTTGCCACTGATTGAACGCGGCTCACCGTATTCACCGGCAAGCTTTGCCAGATCGGCGAGTCCGAGCTTGCCCTCGCGGAATGCGGCACCATCTCCGCTGGCGAAGCTTTCGTAGCGGGCCTCGCGCCACTTCAGGTAGGGCGAGTCATTCAGCAGGCGATGGGCCACTTCCAGTCCGCGCGCGAACGCGTCCATGCCGCCGATATGACCGATAAAAATATCTTCCATATCGACGGATTCGCGACGTACCTTGGCATCGAAATTGAGGCCGCCATTCTTGAAGCCGCCATCTTCGAGGACGACCAGCATCGCGGTCACTGTGTCATACAGATCGGTGGGGAACTGATCCGTGTCCCAGCCGTTCTGATAGTCACCGCGGTTGGCATCGATACTGCCGAGCATATTAGCGTCGGCACACATTTGCAGTTCGTGTGCGAAGGTGTGGCCGGCAAGCGTGGCATGGTTGGCTTCGATGTTGAGCTTGAAGTCATTTTCCAGGCCATGTTGGCGCAGGAAACCGATCACGGTCTGGGCGTCGAAATCGTACTGGTGCTTGGTGGGTTCCATGGGTTTCGGCTCAATCAGGAAATCTCCCTTGAAGCCAATGGTGCGACCATAGTCACGGGCCATGGTGAGGAAGCGACCCATGTTTTCCAGCTCTTTCTTGGTGCTGCTGTTGAACAGGGAGATATAGCCTTCGCGGCCACCCCAGAACACATAGTTTTCACCACCCAGTGCCACGGTCGCATCGAGTGCGGCCTTCACCTGGGCGCCAGCGTGGGCAACCACCTGGAAGTTCGGATTGGTGGCTGCGCCATTCATATAGCGCGGGTTACTGAATACATTGGCGGTGCCCCACAGCAGTTTCATACCGCTGGCTTTCTGCCGCTCTGCGGCCATTTCCACCAGGGTCTGCAGGTTACGCTCGCTTTCCGCCACGGTGTCACCTTCCGGTGCCATATCGCGGTCATGGAAGCAGTAGTAAGGCACGCCCAGCTTGGTGAAAAATTCAAACGCCGCATCGATACGCTGCTTGGCGGCGGTCATCGGATCAGCGGCATCGTCCCAGGAAAATACCTGGGTGCCCGGACCGAATGGGTCAGCGCCCGCGCCACAGAAGGTATGCCAGTAACAGACGGCGAAGCGCAGGTGCTCTTCCATGGTCTTGCCGCCGATGACTTTTTTCGGGTCATAAAACTTGAATGCCAGCGGATTGTCGGACTCGCGTCCTTCGTACTGGATTGCGCTGATTTCGGGGAAGTATTCCTTTGCCCCGGTAATTACTTGTCTGCTCATCATTATTCTCCTGCGTAAACGGGAGACAGTCGGGCGAGAAGCTCGCCGAATGCCTGGTAATGCGGTTGGTATCTTTCTGCGGAATCCGGATTCGGAGTACAGCTATTGGTGTTGTCGACGACCAGATGCTGGTCGAGCCAGTCTGCCAGCTGGGTATCATTACGTGGTTCGGAAACCCAGGCTGCCTGCAGGGCAGCGCCGAGTGCGGCACCCTCCTGTTGCTGCAATACCTCGACCGGTAGATTGAAAATATCGGCAATCATTTGCCGCCAGTGTGGGCTGCGGGAGCCGCCACCGGTGAGACGAATACGGGTAAATGATTGCCCGGCGCGAGCGAAGGCTTCCAGACCGCGACGCAGCGTGAAAGTCGCGCCCTCCATCGCGGAACGATACAGGTTGGCGGACGTGGTGTTACCGGGTGTCAGTCCGAACACGGCGGCGGTGGCCTCCGGAAGGTTCGGGGTCCGCTCCCCATTGAAAAAGGGCAGGGTGAGTACGCCGTCGGCACCGGGCTGGCTGTTTGCCAGTAGCTGTTCGCATTCGTCGAGACTTTTATCGAGGAGCTGTCGGATGGTTTCTGTGGCAACGGTGCAGTTCATGGTGCACAACAGCGGCAGCCAGCCACCAGTTGACGAACAGAAAGCAGCGAGCTCGCCCTCCGGGTCGATTGCCGGCTTGTCACTGTGGGCGAACAGGGTTCCGGAGGTGCCCAGACTCAGGGTCAGGCGCCCCTCACAAACGGAGCCGGTACCCCAGGCGGCCATCATATTGTCACCGCCGCCGGTAGCGACAATCACGCCGTCCGGCAGACCGAACTCCTCCTGTGCGGCCTTGCTCAGCGGAATGCTCTCATCGGCCGACAATAGTCGCGGCAACAGCTGGGATAGATCGCGCTCCGGGTCGAGTGCGCGCAGCATTTCCTGGCTGTATTCACGGCGGGTGATGTCGAGATAGCCGGTGCCGGACGCATCACCATACTCGGTAAAGATTTCACCGGTCAGGTAGTAGTTCAGGTAGTCGTGGGGCAGCAGAATATGTGCGAGCTGGTCGTAGGCCTGCGGGTTATGGTTTTTCAGCCACGTGATCTTGGGGGCGGTATAGCCGGCCATAATTGGGTTGCCCAGCATATCCACTGCGCGCGCCTCACCACCAAAACGAGTGGTGATTTCGTCGCACTCGTTCAGGGTAGCGGTATCACACCAGAGCTTGACGGGTGCCAGCACTTCGCCGTCACCATCGAGGGGGACCAGGCCGTGCTGCTGTCCGGAAACGCCGATGCCACACACCCGCGCTCGGAGTTCAGCGGGCAGCGCCGTCATGCAGTCGCGCAGGGCGTCGATCCACCAGCTGGCCTCCTGTTCACGGGTGCCGTCATTGCGGCTAATCAACTGCAGTGTGGCAGACTCGCTGAACAGGATTTCCTTGTGTTCGGTGTCGTAGGCAATGACCTTCAGGCTCTGGGTGCCGGCATCGATTCCTAGAAAAACACTCATACGGCCTCCGCCGGCTGCGCACTGCGAGTGTTGAGCTGAGATTCCAGTTTCTGTTGATCCTGGACGAAGCGACGAATGCCCTCTCCCAGCTTCTCATAGGCCATGGCGCTCTGGTTGAGGGCAATGCGGAAATCCGCCTCGCAGATGGCAGGGGCATTATCGCTCGACGACGTGGCGGGATTGAGCTTGCGTTCCAGTGTGCCCTCGTCGGCCTTAAGCTGGGCCAGCAGGTCCGGACTGATCGTGAGGCTGTCGCAGCCAGCCAGGGCTTCGATCTGGCCCTGGTTGCGGAAGCTCGCACCCATCACAGTGGTGGAGTAGCCGTGTCGCTTGTAATAGGCGTAAATCTCACGAACCGACCGCACGCCGGGATCTTCTTCCGCAGTGAAAGGACCGTCGCCGGTGTGCAGGTGCCAGTCGAGGATGCGACCCACAAACGGGGAAATCAGGGTGACGCCGGCATCGGCACAGGCCTGGGCCTGCGCCATACCAAACAGCAGGGTGAGGTTGCAGCCGATGCCTTCGCGCTCGAGAACTTCTGCTGCGCGAATGCCTTCCCAGGTGGCAGCGACCTTGATCAGGATGCGCTCCCGCGCTATGCCTTGCTCTTCATAGAATTCCAGCAGTCGGTGTGCCCGCTCGATGGTCTCCCGCGTGTTGTAAGACAGGCGGGCGTCCACCTCGGTGGAGACCCTGCCGGGGATCAATTTGAGAATCTCGGTGCCGATACTGGCTGCGAGGCGATCGCAACACAGGCTCAACTGGGTGGCGGAATCCACATCTTGCTGTTGCGCCCATTGCACCGCATCAGCGATCTGCGACGCATAAACCTCTTGCTGTGCAGCCTTCAGTAACAGGGACGGATTGGTAGTGGCTTCTTCCGGCTTGAACTGGGCGATAGCCGCCATATCACCGGTATCGGCGACGACCTTGGTGATACGACTTAATTGAGTGAGCTTATCCATGGCATTGTTATCTATTGCGGTTACAAAATGTAAACGTTTACAGTTTCGGCTAGTGTGCCGCAGTTGCTCGCCGAGTGCCAGCACAAATTTCGCGACGGTGCCCGGGATGGGCGGCGCGTTGGCAGTGTGAGGAGAGATGCTGCGTTGGGGGCACGCAGCCCCGGCAGGGCAGCGGGGCTGCGGCCGGGCGTTACGGCTCAGTCTGGCGAGGGAAGGGGGAATGGGTGCGTCTGGGGCCAGCCGCGAAATTGTGCGTCCTGCTGGGGATTGGCGTCCCAGGGCCAGCATTCGAGCTGGTACTGGCCCAGAGCATGATTGACCCGAACCAGCCCGTAGCCTTCGCTCTTGAGGCGGCGGTCGGTGACAAACTTGCCCCAGGTGGTGTTGTCGTCACTGAATTCTGCGTGGCTGATCGCGGGGTTGGCGACGGCGAGCACCCGCATGCGGTTGCCAAAGCTATCGATAAAGTTGCCGGTGTTGGGGTCGTCGCCCACGGGGTTTTCCAGTTTGCCTCCGCCCTCAAACCAGCGCTGCCAGAAAGAGGCAGCGGCGGGGCCGGCAAAAAACAGCGCACCCTGTTCAAAATCATCGAGAGTCTGCCTGGCGACCATACCCAGGTGCTGGTCGCCGGCGAGCACCAGCGCCCCGGCGTCAGTGACCAGTTGCACAGCCCGATCACGACCGTCCGGCGGGTAGCCGTTGGCATCGTAATCCAGTAGCGGTGCCAACTGTTCATCGGTTTGCGGGGAGCCCCAAATGGAGGCGGTGAGGCAGATTTTCGGCATGCCGCGGTCGATCTTCGCCCAGTGCGCGAGGAAATCTTCCTGCCGTTGCCCGAGCAGTTCGCCGCGGGTTTCCAGCGGATTGGCTGCATAATCCGGAGGCGACTTGAACTTGCGGTCCTCCACCATCGCGAAGCTCACGCCGCCGTAGCGGAAGTGCGCGTAGGCAACGGGGATATCGTGCTGAATGGGGGTGGGATCATACGGGTCGGGGGTATGCGCATTCTGGATCCGGTGAAT
This sequence comes from Microbulbifer sp. ABF4_148, assembly GCF_056158985.1. NCBI lineage: Bacteria > Pseudomonadati > Pseudomonadota > Gammaproteobacteria > Cellvibrionales > Microbulbiferaceae > Microbulbifer > Microbulbifer sp. ABF4_148. The sequence goes on along the minus strand of NZ_JBSWUI010000001.1, from coordinate 172,322 downwards.
CATCCGCACCAGGCCCTTGTCCCATTTGTAGCCGCCGTCTTCCTCGCGGGGGCCACGGGAGCCATCGCCACCATTGCCCCAGAGGTTACCCTGCAAGATGTCGTGGTCGTCAGCCAGCACGATAGCCGGACGGTGCCGCAACGACTCGCGGAAAGTCCAGTACCACAGGTACCAGCGGTAAAGGGTATCTAATTCGGCATCGGGCGTGTCGCGCCCATAGCGGGTGGGGAAGGTCTCGTAATACTGGTCACCGCAAAAGACGTAGAGGTCCGGTTGCAGGCTGTCACAGTGTCCGACCATTTCCTGATGGGGAAACAGGATATTGTCTCGGGTATATCGCCCGGGCATCACTTCTTCAGGGATGGCCGCGCGATAGTGCAGGTCGTCGAGGCTTTTTGCCGTAGGGGTCATACAGGAGTACAGCGCTATGCGCAGCTCGCGCGTTGTACCGGGATCCTTTTGTACACTGCCGCGAAACACCTCGCCGTGGCCGGGCAAAATAATCCGGTAGTCATGATCGTGCTGCGCCTGCCAGTTTTCGATGCGGAAGGCCGCGATATAGCCCTGTTCAATATTGGCGCGGCCCCCTGCTTGCCAGGCTTTGCTGCCGCGTACCCGATGTTGCAGCCAGGCTTCGCTGGCATAGTCGCTTGCCACCGGCATCAGCTGGGCGCTGAGTTTGCACACATCGCCGTTGACGCTGTGCATGCAGCCCATGACCGGGCCGAGCCCCCTTTGGGTGTCTTCATCAACTTTAGCGCCACCAGTGGCAATATCAGCGAACCACCAGCGTCCGCCGGATTGCCCTGGCGGGGGAGACGAGACGAGTGAGATGCCCCCGGTGAGATGCTCCGCTGCAATGCCGGTCACCACGGCAAATCCGGTTTCCTCCCCAGTAACTGCGTCGCTGGCAACCAGGCGAATATCGAAGCGACCACCACTGACCGGGTCAATATGGCAGTCGAGAACCCACTCGTGCTTACCGATGGGGTTTGTGTTGGACGCTGTCTGGCTGCGAGAGAATGTTTCGAATGCGACGGGTTTTTCTGGATTCGAAAAATCGCGAAAACTCAGGTGTCCCCGATGATCGAGGGTTGCCAACAGGCCTCCGGCGGTGCCACCGGCACGCTGCGCCAGTGCGCTGCCGCGATAGTCGAGTGCGCCGGCGCCGACGCCGAGCAGGAAACCGCAGAAGCCCGGTTTGCCGACTTCCATCTGGCCGACGCGGGCGCGTACTCTACCGGCCTGGTGTTGCTGGTTGAGCGCCCGTGTAATGAGCGAAACCGTGCGCACTTCAAAGTCTTTATCACCGCGCAGGCACTCCAGCCGGTTGTGATTCCACTGCCAGTCTTGCAACCGGTTGCCCCAAAAGGCCGGGCCAAGCCAGTGGTGGCGACACTGTGCCGCGGCGCTCTCAACCGCTGTGACGGAAGTGATTGCGTGTCGCCGGGAAGCGGCGACCGCTGCGGCACTGGGAAGAAGCCCGCTGCCGACAAGGGCTGATCCGAGTTTGAGGAAATGACGTCTGCGCATAAGTAATTGGCTCCCAATCCTGCCGTTAGCTTGCCGCTGCCACCGCGAGGTCCTGGTAAATGTCGTGGTCCACCAGTGCCCCGCGATGTTGAATCACCAGTGCGGCGACCTGTGCGGCATGCTGGATAGCATCGTGTGGACTGGCACCGCTTGCTCGCGCTGCCAGATAGGTGCCATTAAAGGAATCCCCGGCAGCCGTGGTGTCGACGACATTGGCGACTGGCTCAATGGCGTGGAGGAAGTGAGCCTCGCCTGCGCAATAAAAGACCCCGTTGGGCCCGTCCTTGATCACCATCTCGTCAATGTCAAAAGGTGCAAGGAAATCCCGTGCTGCTTCAAAGCCTTTCACGCCATATAGCGCTTCCAGGTCTTCGATGCCGGGCAGGACGATGTTGCAGCTGCGGAAGGCACGGGCATATTCGCGACGGGTTTCTTCCGGGCTCGCCCACAAGCGCGGACGGTAATTGGGATCAAAGATCACCGTTGTGCCGGTTTCGCGCAGTCGATCCACAAATTCCCAGAAGTAGGCTCGGCCAGCAGCATCGAGGATGGCGAGCGAGATTCCGCTGAACATAAACCTCTCCGGCGGTTGCTCGAGTATGGCGTTGCGCAGCCGGATACCGTTGTCGTCAGTAAATAACAGGGTGAATGTTTCGCGGGCCGCCGACTCGCCGCGCCAGTATGAGAAGCTGCGCTCGCCGCGGTGATCGGTGTTCACCAGATACAGTCCCAGCTGTCGCGTCGGGTGGCGCAGGGTTAGTGCTCTGTCGATGTTTTCGGATGCCAGCGCTCCGAGCAAGCCCTCGCTGGCCGCATCCTGGCCGACGGCACTGAGCAGGCTGACGTTTTGATTGGCACCGGCGGCTCGCTTGAAGTAGACCGCCAGGCTATGCACGTCACCGGCGAACGACTGTCGATACAGGCCCGGTTGCTCCTGACTGAACTCGACCATGCTTTCACCAAAAACTACTAGATGTGACATTTAAGACATTCCTGCAATTTCATGCTTCGTTTACCCTGTTATCGGCAGCGTCGGGATCGGTGTTTTGCGCGGAAAGCGGCGGAATACGGGGGTTTACCTTTACTCACTCTCCGGTTGCTTGTAAATTGTCAACAAAGCACTGCAAAAGTGCTGTGGCGAAATAAAAAAGCAAATAAAAACAAAAGGTTAGAAATTTCTTGGAACAAAATTTCGCTGTCATCTCAGGCGCCTCGTTGAGCGGAAAGTAGAACATGCTTTTAAATTGTTAACAATCTACCGTTGACAATGTTCGGGGTGCGGACGATGATTCCCTTGTCGATAGAGCGAGCCGCCAATAACCAACAAACCGGCTTGCCATGTTTGTCGATGGGGCGGCGCACTGCAGTTCTGGGTGACTAGCCGAAGCAAATAATAAAAATGCGATCCGATGGAGAGATACATCATGTCCACCGCACATCAGCGTTTCCGACTAACGGCTCTTTCCGCAGCAATACTTTCTGTATGCAGTGGCCAACTGTATGCCCAGGATTCTGCGGCCGAAGAGAAGCTTTCGGAGCAAAGCGCGCTTGAAGAAATCGAAGTAACGGGTATTCGTCGTGCGATTGAGAAGTCAATCGACGACAAGCGTTTTGGTACCAACATCAAGGACACCATTAACGCGGAAGATATCGGTAAAACCACCGACCAGAATATTGCGGAAGCGCTGTCTCGTGTAACCGGTGTTTCTGCGCAGACCCAGGATGGCGAGGGTACGACCATTACTGTTCGCGGTGCCAACGCACAGCAGAACAACATTACCCTGAATGGTGTGCAGCTCGGCTCCACCGATAACAGTCAGGCGGTCGACCTTTCTGCATACTCCGCCGATATCCTGTCCAAGATTGAAGTTGTGAAAACCCCGAGTGCGGACCATGACGAAGGTTCATTGGGTGCCAGCATCAATCTGGTTACTGCCCGGCCTCTGGAAGTCACAGAGGGTTTCAACCTCTCTGCGCAGGGACGCTACAACGATCTGGCGGATGACCAGAATCATAAGGTCTCCCAGACTTACGTTGGCAAATTCCTAAACGACACGGTGGGTGTCATTGTCACTGCCACGGATGAGACCAATTCAGTACGTAAGGATCAGTTTTCACAGGAGAACTGGATCGCACGAACTTCCCAGCGTGCCACCGACCAGAACGGGAATATCGTCAATGACGTGACAGGCATCGTGCCCTACGACACCAAGATGCAGCTGCACCGCAACGATCGCGATCGCCAGGGTGTGAACGTCGGTGTACAGTGGCTTGCCACCGATACCACGGAAGTGAACGCGAATGTCGCCTGGAACAAGCAAGACATTGCCAATTCCATGCATGAGGTCAAGACGCGCGCGGGGGACTACTGGACCTATTCCAACATGGTTGAGGGCGAGGACTATCTGTGGACCGGCCCGGCCGCCTGGACCGATCCCCAGGAAGACTGGCACACCTACAATACCGAGACCCGCACATTTACCAAGTACCTCAACCGAAGCTCTCTCGGTGACCTGAGCCAGCAGGAAAATATCTTCACCAACGAAAACAAGATTTTCTCGCTGGATGTTGAACACCAGATTGGCGACGCGATCGTTGTGAATGGTGGTTTGAATTACTCGAGTGCGGAAGAGATTCCGGACAGCGCCCTGTATGTGAACATGCAGAACTACCGTCGGGTCAACGCCTGGCTGACGCGCTTCGCTCCCCCCGGAGAGGCTGAGCCCGTTGGCTACGACTGTACCTCCGGCAAATGTAATCTCGTTGCCGGTGAAGGTTTTGTCGATTACGGCACGGTCCTGCACCCTGACCCCAATGCGTTGTGGGACAACAGCAGTACCACGGGCTTTAACCCGGATGACCTCGCAGCACAGCATGTTTCCTATCTGGCGCGTACGGTTCGTGAAGTCGAGGATACCCAGAAAGCAGCCTACTTTGATGTGGATTGGGATGTAGATTTCGCCGGGATCAACCAGCTCGAATTCGGTGCCAAGTTTTCCAGCCGGGAAAAGTACGTTGATCACCAGACCGGGACCTTTAACTCCATCGGCGAAGGTGTCATCGTTACTGATCCTGCCACCGGCCAGGCCTACACCATCGTAGAAGGTATTACCGATATTGACGGTACCTTCGTTCCTGGTGGTGCGCTGAACGCCAGTGATTTCATGGATTCTCTGGGTTACGACCGCAATAACATTACTGACGGTTGGCAGACTGTTTCCGCCCGCGCTGCCTTTGAAACTGCACTGGCCAACCCGGCCGCAGAATTCATCCCGGATGATACGGAAACCCGTTCAGCCGATCTGGGTAACCAGGCGGTTTACTTCAAGGGTGATTTCGCTTTCCTGGATGAAACACTCACCGGTGATGTTGGCTTGCGTTACGTCAAGACCACGGTCGATACCACCGGTTACTCCGGTGTCAATTTCTACAGCAGTACCGGCAACCTTGGTCGTGTGATGGATGTGCTCAAGCTGCAGGAATTGCGTGATGCTTCCAACCCGGCCTGTAACCCGGTGATTGATTACGGAACGCCGATTGTGCTCGATGATCCGTCCACACCGGACATCGATGAGAATACCATCGACGGTGATTCGCAGAATCAGGAAGAGCTACGCTGGTCCCGTGTCGATGGTCTTGGCTGGGACACCCAGGGTACTGCGGACCGTTCCGATGACACGCCGATCGCCGACCAGGGTGCCTGTTACGACGCGTTTGCGGTTCGTGGCAACATGAACGAGTTCATGTTGTGGCGTCATTCCGATGTGTCCACCGAGTCGAACTACATCTACGGTGCGCGGGACGAAAACGGCAACCCGATCGTTGAAGATCGCAGCAAGCGTTCATTCGCGGTAACCGGTGAGCATGAATACGATGTGCTGCTGCCCAGCCTGAACCTGAACTATGCGCTGAACGACGAAATGGTTGCGCGTCTGGCAATGTCGAAGACCATGTCCCGTCCGCAGATCGATTCCCTCCGCCCGGGATTCCGTGTGCAGGAGACGGTCTGGACTGACGAGAATGGTACGGGCAATGCCATCACGCTGTTCAACACCAAGTTGGACCCCCTGGAGTCGAAAAATCTGGATCTGTCTTTCGAGTGGTACTTCGCTGAGAACTCCATGGTTGCCGCTGGCCTGTTCTACAAGGACATGACCAACTTCGAAGAGTCGCAGACGATCGTTACCTATATGGACGATCTGCGTGGGCTCGGCCTCGATGAGAGTGAAGGCCCTTACGATACGGCCGACCTGGTGAAGACTGCGGACAATCTCGAAGGCTGTATGCCTCGCCGTGTAGAAGGTGTTGCCGACTACGATGAAGATTGGTTGCACTCTGATAGCCTGACGGATCTGTGTGCGAAGTTCCAAACTACCCAGATCACTAATGGTAAGGGTGCGGAAATCAAGGGTCTGGAACTGCAGTACACCCAGACTTATGACATGTTGCCAGGTATTTTCTCAGGCCTTGGTACCATGTTTAACTACACCTACCAGGACAGCTCTTACGATCAGGAAGTTTCTTCGCTGGACGCAAACGTCGTCCTGCCGGAGTTGCCGGTGGCCTATACACCTGAGCACAGCTACAACGCGACGCTCTTCTGGGAGCGGAACGGTCACCAGCTGCGCCTGGCTTATCAGGGTACTTCCGATCAGTTGGCACAGCGCGTATGGGACAACGGGTCTCTCTGGCAGGAAGGGCGTAATACCCTCGACCTGTCAGCGACATATGCGCTGACCGACAATGTTAACCTGACATTTAATGCGGTTAACTTGACTGATGAAGGTGTTCGCCATTACTACACTAGCCGCTTTATCATGCTGCCGGATAGTGAAGGTAATCTGGTGCCCTTCGACGAAGGCAATCCGCTGGATGGGGGTTATACCGGGCGTACCGCACAGGAATACAAAACCGGTAGGTTCTACCGCTTCGGTATTCAGGCGCGCTTCTGATCGTCCTCTCACAATGAGTTAGTGATGTTTGTGGCCGCGCCTGATTTCAGGCGCGGCTTTTTTGCTTATGAAAAAAAAGAAATTAATTATTGTAGGTGGTGGCACAGCCGGTTGGATGGCCGCGTTAATGCTGCAAAAAGCGGTTGGCGATCAATGGGAACTACAGCTCATTGAATCTTCCAAGCGCGGTATCATCGGGGTCGGTGAGGGATCAACACCGTCGTTAAAGACGTTTTTTGACGAGGTTGATATCCCTGAAAATGAATGGATGCCAGCCTGCGAAGCGACCTACAAAACCGGTATTACGTTTGACCAGTGGTCAGAGAAAGAAGGGTACGAAAGCTATTTTCATCCTTTTTACAGCCACTTCGACCGCGATCACGCCAAGGCACTGATACACAACTCCCATCTGCGTCGCGCGGGCAAAGCGGTGCATGCCCACCCGAATCTGTTTGCCTACAATCACTATCTGGCGGAAAAGAAGCTGGCTCCTACCACGCCCTACCATTTTCCATTCGAAGTGCAGTATGGCTATCACTTCAATGCCGGGTTGCTCGCGGGATTCCTGAAGGGCAAGGCCCTGCAGCGCGGTGTCTCCCATGTCGATGCGTTGATTACGGATGTCTCCCTGGGTGACGATGGAGATATTGCAGAAGTGATCGATGAAGATGGTCAGCGCTATGGCGCCGACTGGTTTGTGGATTGTTCCGGATTTGCTGCACTCCTGATTGGTGGCGCCCTGGGTACACCATTCGAAAGTTACGCAGAGACTCTCTGGAATGACAGCGCGGTGACTCTGGCAATGCCACCGGAAGAGGACCCCTCTTGTGAGACAGTGTCGAGCGCGCTGAGCAATGGCTGGGCATGGCGAATCCCGCTGCAGAGCCGGGTTGGCTATGGTTATGTCTACAGCAGTCGCTATTGCTCTGCTGCAGAGGCCGAGGAAGAATTACGTCGACATGCCGGCGCAGATAGCCCCGTTGAAGCACGACACTTGTCGATGACTGTTGGGCGCCGCCAGGCACACTGGGTAAAAAATTGCGTTGCGGTGGGGCTGTCGCAGGGGTTTATCGAGCCGCTCGAGGCGACCTCCCTGGCTCTCACCCAGCAAACCTTGACGCGTTTTATTTATGCCTTTAAAGACGGCAATCTTGGCCCCGAGTTCGTCGAGAAATTCAATCAGGTAGTGAACAAGAGCTACGATGACGTACGCGACTATATCGCGGTGCATTTCCTGACGAACAGTCGAACCGACAGCCAATATTGGGTGGATAACCGGGAGTCTCCCGGCGCAGTGAGCAATAACCTGAAGCGGGTATTCAATTGCTGGTTCGACAATGGTGATTTACCGGGCCTGCTCAGGCATCTGAAGATCGATGGGGCATACAGCGTTCACTCCTGGCACTATATTCTGGCAGGGATGGGGGTCTATCCTCCGGGCCCTGCCGCGGAAGAGCCGACCAGTGAGGAGCGCGCGGGTATCGATCCGGAGAATATCCGGGACTTTTTCAATCGATGCGCACTCAATCACCCGAAGCATCGCGATGTGTTGGCAGGATTTTCCTCCGACTGACCATCAGCCTCCCTGAGACTGTCGATGGCGGAGCGCTTAAGGAAGAGCGTTCCCTCCCTCTTCGTGCTATACCCCCGTAGCGCTGCATGCTGATGTGTCGTGTAGTTGCTCTGGTTGGCAGCGTGGGCTGTCATAACGCACTACCCAAAGAGAAGGCCCGGAGGGATCCCTATGCCATTGAATGACCGTGTCCCCAGCGTGATTTTCAAAACCCGCGTGCGGGACGAATCCGTCGAGGGGCCGAACCCCTATCGCTGGGAAGATACCAGTACCGCCGATATATTCGCCGGCAAGAAGGTGGTCGTGTTTTCCCTGCCCGGTGCGTTCACGCCGACCTGTTCTTCCAACCACTTACCCCGCTACGAAGCACTGCATGACGAGTTTCAGGCACAGGGTGTCGATCAGATTGTTTGTGTCTCCGTGAATGACGCCTTTGTGATGTTTCAGTGGGGCAAGCAGGTCGGCGCCAATCATGTATTCCTGTTGCCCGACGGCAATGGTGAATTTACCCGCAAGATGGGCATGCTGGTGGATAAGTCCAATCTCGGCTTCGGTATGCGTTCGTGGCGCTATTCCATGCTGGTGAATGACGGCAAGATCGAGAAAATATTCGTCGAACCGGACTTTGGTGATAACTGCCCAACCGACCCGTTCGAAGTGTCTGATGCGGATACCATGCTGGCCTACCTGAAAGGGGAAAGCCCACACGGGGTGTCAAAGCCAGTTCGCGACTTCGAGGGTTGACGGGATACGCACCGGAATTCAGGTACAAAACTCAAGCAGAAAAAAGCCGCTGCGGGTTTCCCTGCGGCGGCTTTTGTTTTGACCGCGTTTAGCGGGTCGGCGTCGTGGTGTATTGCTTCACTACCAGGTTGGCGACGGCCAGCTCACCATTGTGGTGGAAATCCACTGCGATGGTGTTGTTGGCTTGTAGCACCGAGACTGGTACTGGAATCTCCAGACGGTTGAAGTACTTCTCGTTGCGGTTGGCCCTGGGGCCGCGCCAATCGAGCGGCACGGCGACCGCGGTGCCATTGACGGTCAGGGAGTCAATGGAAAGGTGGCCGACCTTGTCGTCCTCATCCGGGTAGAGGGCCACGGTCAGGTGTAGCATGGCTTCCGCGTAACCACTTGGTACATCCACGCCATTGACCTGCAGGGTCTTGGCCCCACCGGCCACATCGATACGGTGTGGCTCGCTGCCACCGCTGACACTGTCACCAAAGTACTTGATCTCGGCCATCGCCTCGTTGACGGCGATATTGCTTCCCATGGTGTAACGCAGTACCACGGTTGCGTCACCATCGACGGTCACGTTGCTGGGCAGTTGCGCCATATGGTGGCGATCCAGCAAGACCTGGGTGTTGCCCGGGAAGTGCATGTTACGCATTTCCACGTTCTGCACCTGCGCAGGCAGGCCCGCAACATTCAGGTTTACGGTGGTCGCGGTACTTTCCAGATTGTTGATGACCACAAACAGGTCGTTACCGTCCACGTAGGACTGAACCTGAATGTCCGCATCACTGGAAACCGCGTCGACGCGTGTCCCGTCAATATCCGCCCACAGTTCGAAGAACTTGATGATCGGCGACCACTGCCAGTCGCCACTGTTGAGTTGTGATTCGATCATCATGGCGTAGTGATAGCGGTAGGTACAATTTGGAACTTCCTCATAGGCGCAACCACCGGGCTGATAGCCCCAGATGGGTTTGGCCGGGGTGAACGGCATGGACTTCACGACATGCGCCGGCCGATCGAGGATCTGCATGATCATGCCGTTAAACGATTTCAGGTTTTCCACATCGAAGCGTTCTTCGTGAGTACGGAAGTCCCAGCCACCATTCACCGTGCCATACTCGGACAACACGACGGGCTTGATGTTGCCCGTACCGAAGCGATCCTGGTCGTACCACTCCATCATGTCGAGCATTGCATGCAGGTGGCCGCCGCGACGGATGACAGCTGTTTCGCCGTTATCGAGCCCGGGCCAGTCGTAGACGTGTACTGCGTAGAAGTCCATGTTGTGGCCGGCGGTATCCATGAAGCCCTTCCACATCACATCCCACTGGTACCAGTCCTGTGCACGGGTATCGTCTACTGTCGTGCTCATGGCGTTCTGGTAGAAGGCTTCCGCTTCGGCTTCGACGGCTGGATCTTCGTGCGTGATCCACTGGTCATAGGCATCATCGGCGTAACGGGAGATACCATCGCGACGGAAGAAGTCATGCTGGCCCCAGGTCATGCCCCCAATCAGTGGTGCGTCATTTCCCAGTTTGTTGCGAATCTCCTGCGCAACCAGATTGTGGTATTCCCAGATATCTTCCTGATTGGTGACCATAAACGCACCGGTTTTCATTTTCATATCCGGTTCATTGATCACTTCCCAGTACTTGGGCATCGGGTCGCCGACATAGCCATTACTGGCGTTGGCATAGTAGTGCAGCAGGTACTGGCCGGCCCAGGCTGCGGACGTCTCAATGTCCTTCGGTTGCCAGTTGTGCCAGGTCAGGCCATCGGCATTCCAGCTCAGCGTCGGATACGTCGGGTGCGGATTGGTGCCGGCAATCAACTCGGTTTTGGTCGGGTCAAAGCGCTTGAAGAATGCATTGGCTTCGTAGCTCTCACGCAATTCCTGTCCGCGGCTCACCATGTAATCCATGTCCGGCCAGTTCGGACGGTTGGGATCTTCCTTGGTGTCATTGAACTTCCAGGTCGCCGTGCCATTGTCACGGCCCATGGTGACATCCAGGGTATTCAGCACGTAGTTGAGTTTGTCGGCATGGCCTTTCCAGTCGTTCTCGTAAATGGCCGAGTGCATTGTGATATGGCGGTTCCTGCCGAAGTCGGATACGCCATTCACACTGTGGCTGATGTTGGCATTGACGGTTACGGTGGCAGAGTGGCTATTACCAACCTGTGAGGCGGAGCAGCCAGTTTCGTTGGCAAATTCCCCAGCCGGTGTGCTGGCACACTGGTCGAGACCGTCTTCTACGCCGTCGCGATCGCTGTCAGAAGACACGCTGCAGCCGCTCGCCCCAACATTCTGGCCGAAGGGCGTCACGCACTGGTCTGCGCTATTGGCGATACCATCGAAGTCGTCGTCGTCACCGCCGCTGCTGGCACAGCCGACCGCATCGACAAACGCATCAGCGGCGCTTGTGGGACACTGATCCAGGTCATCGGTGATGCCGTCGTTATCGGTATCGAGCTGTGAGGGTGCGCAGCCTTCACTGTTGGCAACTTCGCCAGCGGGTGTCGATGCACAGATATCATTGACGTCGGCAATGCCATCGCCATCGCCATCCAGATTCAGGTCGGCATCGCCAATGCGGTTAAAGGTGAAGTAGTCCGAGTTGAACTGAAAATCTTCACTACCGGCGCCGTAAATGCGCAGGGTCAGGTCACCCGCGAACAGGTTGATATCACTGCTGGCGGGCTGGGTGTAGAACGCGTCCCAGTCGCCCTGACTGGTAACCGGTGTCGTGCTCTTGATCACCAGGTCGCCGTTATGGTCTGTCGCCATCAAACCGACGGCGACACCGGAGGTGTTGCCGGTACCGACGGTATAACTCACCTGGTACAGACCGGATTCATCCAACGTCAGGTAATACTCGAGGTAGTCGCCCGCGTTAAAGTAGTTGACCCCGGTAATGGAGCCGACCGTGTAGACATCCACTTCGCCACCGACCGCATCATAGTCCTCGGCCTGCAACGTGAAGCTTCCCGTGGAAGGCGTCGGTGTTGGTGTCGGTGTCGGCGTTGGTGTTGGTGTCGGCGTCGGCGTCGGCGTCGGTGTCGGTGTCGGTGTCGGTGTCGGTGTCGGTGTCGGTGTCGGTGTTGGCGTCGGAGTCGGTGTCGGAGTCGGTGTCGGAGTCGGTGTAGGTGTCGGAGTCGGTGTCGGAGTCGGTGTAGGTGTCGGAGTCGGCGTAGAGACTTTGGTCAGCGTAAAGCGATCCAGATTCCACTGCCAGTCATGGGTTCCACCGCCGTAAAGGCGGATCGTGTGGGTGCCTGCCGGCAGGGATACAGTGCCGCCGTCCTGGGGCTGGAAGTTGTCCCAGCCAATATTGGGCACATCTGTCTGGCTCAGGGTCTGCCAGTTGCCGCCGCTATTCAGCTGGAAATCGATGCGGGCGCCGGTGACGGCAGTTCCGGCATACAGCGTCAGGGCATAGTCGCCACCTTCAGGCACCGTCACGGTGTAATCCGCGTAGTCACCTCTGTTGACGTAATTGATCACGGTTGCGCCGTTGACGTTGTACACGCTGATGCGCTGCGGCTGGCCATCGGGATAAGTGCCTCCCACCGCATCAAAATTTTCCGCTTCCGTGGAAATCACGCTCGGCGTTGGAGTTGGAGTTGGAGTTGGGGTCGGTGTGGGTGTGGGTGTCGCGAGCGTCAGTTCCAGTGCATCCAGATTCCACTGCCAGTCGTTGCTGCCGGATCCAAACACCCTCACGTTGTAGGTGCCGGCCGGTAAGCTCACCAGTCCGCCATCGAGGGGTTGGAAGTTGTCCCAATGGCCGACGGGCACGCTGGTTTTTGCCAGGGATGTCCAGCCGTTACCGGCGTCGATCTGGAAGTCAATTTCGGCACCCGAAGACATGCTGGTGCCGATCAGGTAATTGATGCGGTAATCCCCGGCCTGGGAGACCGTCAGGGGATATACGGCATAGTCGTCACGGTTGACGAAGTTGATGGCGGTAGCGCTATTCACGGAATAAACGCTGATGCGTTGCGGCTGTCCGTCGGGATAGGTGCCGCCGACGCTGGAGAAGCCTTCGGCCTCGAGACGGTAATCGGCTGCGTGTGCTGTAGAGCTCATCGCGAGACCGGCAGCCTGCAACGAAATAGCAGCAGCAAGCGTACTCCTGGTCAGGGTACGCCGGGAAAGGTGACGTTTCATTTTCTCTCCGGGAATATTGGAGACACGATACCTCTGGTGTCGTTTTTATTTTTCTTCTGCCGTTTGCACCTCGCGCCTGCGTGGGCATGGGGGTCGCAGGGCAGATCGCTGATCGCCAGCCCGGGTCGTACAGAGACATACTGGTGTGAGGCGCCCGGGCCAGCTGCGATATTTATATGTTAACTGTTAACAATCGACAATTGACTTTCCCGCCATGCGTAGCAAAGCGGCCAAAATCAGCGGCGATTTGTGCGTCAGCGCACACTTTCACAGCGGACAGCGGGATGGTGGTCGCCGTGTTGCCGGTACTTGCAGGCCAGATCTGAGCGGTCGGGACGTGTTCTTCAGGCGGGGCGCGGATAGGTGCCGGCGGGCGCCACCACTGCCGGCCGAGGTCGGCAGTGGTGTGTGGTGCTTAGCGTGCGCCGCGATTGAGAGGCTGGTCAGTGTTGAATACTTGCAGGGTAGCGGTTGCTACGAAGCCGCCGGTGTCAGGGAAGGTCAGCTCGATGTGGTTGTCTGCCTGCAACAGGGACAGCGGCACTGGCACCTCGATGACACCGTAAAATTCGTTGCGGCCGCGCCCGCCGTCAAATTGATCGTAGCCCCGATAATCCGCCGGTACACTCACGCGCTCCCCGTTGATGGAAACCGTCGGGGTCAGGGACTTGCCGTGTTGGCGACCAAGGCCCAGGCGCAGAGTCGCCTCACCGGTACTACCAGCGATTACGTCATTGATCGCGAAGTTGATGGGGGTGTCCGCCTCGATGGCCTGCTTATAGGTGTCGGCGTAGTACTTGGTCTCGCTATTGGTGGCCGCCGGATCCAGCGCATCGGTATACGTGATCTGAAGAACGCTGGTGGCTTCCGCCTTGAGTGTCAGGGTGGCGGGTACTTCATTCAGGCTGCGCTCTGTCAGGACCGGTTTGCCGCTGTCGTCGAAATAAAGTTCTTTCAGTATGACATCCGACACGTTGTTGCCGGCATCGCCGAGCAGGCTGAGATCGATTTCGGTGTCAGTGAATTCCAGGCTGTTCAGTACAATGGCAGCGCCGGTTTGCTTCACGTACGCGTTGACCTGAACATCCAGATCTTCAGACCAGCTATCGACCCGGGTACCGTCCACGCCAGACCAGAGCTGGAAGTATTTTACCAGTTCTGTGTAAACCCATTTTTCGCCGCTCTCCCCGTTCGCTTCTTTTTTCTGGCGCATCAAGCGGTTGGTATAAGGGGTGCCGTCTTCGCGCCCCCATTCGGCTTTGATGGTGATGAAGGGGATAACCTTGAGAATTTGATCCGGGCGCTCGAGAAAACTCATGGTCAATCCGTTTAATGCACGCAGTTTGTAGCTGTCGCGCTCGGCCGACCACGGGTCGTTCATCATGGAATGCACCGTGGCGCCAACCTCGGATACCAGGAAGGGTTTCGGCTGGCCAAATCGCATCGCACTGTACTGTTCGAGCATATCGAATGTGGCTTCGACATTGCTTCCACGCCGCAACTGCCGGGTACCATTGAAATCAGGGAAGTCGTAGAGGTGGATGGAGACGAAATCCATATTTTCCCCGGCGATATCCAGAAACAGCTTGTCGCGTTGCTCCCAGTTTGCAAAGCCGGATTTTTCATAATCCGGGAAGGCGACGGTATACCCGCCTACCAGTACATTTTCATGAGCATTCGTACCCCAGACATCGACATAGTTTTTGACCTCAGCGGCGACCGTATTGTGGAACTCAAAAATAGCTTGTGGCGTTGTGGGGGTTGCCGCGTAGTCCACCAGCTCATACAGCGGCTCATTCATGACTTCCAGGAAAACGGGCTTGGGCTGCCCAAACTCGTCGTCGGGCCCCCGATTAAAGTACTCATAGAGATAGGTCGCCATGAAGTGGCCTACGGCGGTGCCCAGTGGCTCTTCCATGGTGTCGGTTTGTGAAAAGCTCCAGCCCTGACCGACGTCCTTGCCATCGGGCCAGTATGGGTGCTGTTGTCCGCCGACCACCATGTCAGTTGCACGATGCTGATGCGTGCGGCTAAGTGTCGTGTTGCTATCGGTCGCGGTGGCGTATACCCAGCGCATGCCGCCGCCATTTTTGATCGCGTTGGAGGCCGCCGCTGTATTGGGGTCTGCATAGGACTGGCCATCGTCGGCGTAGCCAGGTTTTGAGGGGTGTTCATCGAGCAGGCTCAATTGCCATTTCATGGCACCGGTATCGCGCCCTAGGTACACGTCATAGCCGTCGAGAAAATTACTCATCAGGTCGGGATCTTCGTTAGCAGCGTTCAGGCTCTGGCTGTTGCCGCCAAACCAGTCTGCTTCGGTATTGGAGGCATGCAGATTAATTACTTTGCGCCGGTCAAATTGGTCCACGCCGCCAACGGTATGACGCATGTTCAGATCCACATCGACTTTAACCCTCGCCAGCGCGACTGGCGCGGAGCCAGTGGTTACGGTGAAGTCGGCGCTGACGCCACCAATTGAGAGCGTGGCTCTGGCGGTGGATTCATAGGTGTCTGTGCTGGTGACTCTGACAATGACCTGGTCACCTGCGACGACTTCACCGGTATCGCTGCGGAAGCTGTTGCCATTAATCGCATACTCGCCACCACTAATGCTGATGGCGGCGGCCGCATTGATGCCAGTGACGGTGATGGAGTTGGACTCATAGATGGTGGAGCGGTCAGCGTCGCTCACCCCTGAAAAAGAGAAGCTGTCAGGCGTCGTGTCTGCTTGTACCGTACCGCCGTCGTCCGGGGGCGGATTTCCGCCGCCCCCGCCTCCGCCTCCGCCCCCGCAGGCGGTCAGGGCTAATGTCAGTGGCAGTGCGACAAGGAGTAACAGGCGGCGGGGGTTCTTCATGGTGCTGGATTCTTCTTATTGGGGGAGATTTGTTATTGGTTTCCGCCCCATCCTAGCCAAGCGGTCGATTATCGTAAATAGTTAATTGTTGACAATAAGGGTTGTCGTTTGCGGTGTCCCGGATGGGAATACCCCGATGTGTTTACTCCTGCGACCGAATATTGTAGATTGTCAACAATATTGGCAGGGCCATATCGGCCTGCGTTGGGGCGAGGTCTCTCGTTGGCATTGGCTACCCCGTGGGCGTCTGTGACGACCAGGGCTGTGGGGCCGGGCACGGGTCGCATCACCCTGGTGATAACCATAACGAGAATGCGGTGCCCCTCTGGTGCCGTCCGGTGCGAGGCCGCCCGTGAACCAGAATGAATTGGTAGAGCATATTGTTGAGCTGGGGCTGTTGAACTCCACCAACGTCCAAATTACGCCCCTCAGTGGTGGCGTGTCTTGTGAAATCTTCCTGCTGGAAACACCCGATACGCGATTTGTTGTAAAGCGGGCGCTGGATAAGCTCAAGGTCCGGGAAGACTGGTTTGCCGATGTGCGCCGCAATGTCACCGAGCAGAAATATATTCGCTATGTTGGTGGTTTCCTGCCTGGCGCTGTACCTCAAATTCTCCATAGCGATGCAGAGCGCTGTTTCTTTTGCATGGAAATGCTCGATGGTGACCTGCAAAACTGGAAAAGCCGTTTGTTGAATGGCGTTTACGAAGGGGAACAGGCGAGGAGGGCTGGAGAGTATCTCGGACGCATCCATCGCCATTCCCATAATGACGCGTTTGTCCGTGCGGAATTCGCAACACTGGACGACTTTCAGGCGCTGAGACTTTCTCCCTACTTACTCAGTACGGGTGATCGACATCCTGAGCTGCGAGACTATTTCTATCGTGAATCCGAGCGCATTGCGGCTGAGGCACGCTGCCTGGTCCACGGAGATTTCAGTCCCAAGAATCTGCTGGTAAGTCCCGATCGATTTGTCATTCTGGATTGCGAGGTCGCCTGGTACGGTGACCCGGTATTTGATATCGCATTTTTCCTCAATCACTTTCTTCTTAAAGCCTTACGCTGCCCACCAGATGCTGCCCGGTTATTGCAATTGGCGCGTATCGCTTGGTGTGCGTATACCGAGTACGCGGGTATCGTGGTTGATCCTGGCTTCGCGTCGCGTCTGGTAGACCTGTTGCCGATGCTGATGCTCGCGCGCGTCGACGGCAAGTCGCCGGTGGAATACCTCGGTGAGCGAGAGCAGCAGTGTGTACGGCGTTTCGCCTACCAACGAATTCCCGTTACCCCCTCTTCATTAGACGACTTCCTGCGCGACTGGCACGAAGTTTTGATATCCGCCAAGGAGCCTGCAGCCCATGCACATTAAGTCCATTGATGCCTACCAGATCTATGACTCACGTGGTTTTCCCACGCTGGAAGTCGAGGTTGCCCTCGATAATGGCACGCGCGGCTACGGGCTTGTGCCCTCTGGTGCATCTACCGGTCAATTCGAGGCACTGGAGTTACGCGATGGTGATGGGCGGCGCTTTGCAGGAAAGTCGGTTTACCAGGCCGCAGAGAATGTCCGCCAGAAAATTTGCCCGGCTCTGCGAGGCCTTCCCATTGACGATCAGCAGTCTATTGACCGTCGCATGATCGAGCTCGACGGCACCGACAACAAGTCCCGGCTCGGTGCCAACGCGACACTGGGGGTGTCGATGGCCTGCGCCAATGCGGCGGCCAATGCGGCTGGCTTACCGCTGTTCGAATATCTGGGCCAAGGGCAGGGCACGTTATTGCCGCTCAATGAGATCCAGATTCTCGGTGGCGGTGCCCACGCCGATTGGGCCATCGATATTCAGGACTTCCTGGTAATCGCGGTCGGTGCAAAGAGTTATGAAGAAACTCTGGAGATGACCTTCAACATCTATCATGCAGCCGGCCAGGTGATGCGGGAGCGAGGCAGTAGTGTTGGCATCGCAGATGAAGGCGGTTGGTGGCCCGACTTCAACTCCAATGAAGAGCCCTTCGAAATCATGCTGGAGGCATTCCGTCGGGCCGGTTACGAGCCCGGCGTCGATGTCGCTATCTCGCTGGATATCGCAGCCAGTGATCTGTATGACGGTTGTCAGTATCACTTGAAAAAAGACAATCGCAGCTTCAGTCGAGAGTCATTCTGCGACTTGATGATCGAATGGTGTGAGAAATATCCGATTATCTCCATTGAAGACCCATTTGCAGATACCGATTTTGACAGCTGGAAACGGTTTATGGGGGCGGTGGGCCATCGGGTACAGATCATCGGTGATGATCTGTTTACGACCAATATCCGGCGTATTGAACAGGGCATCGAGAATGGACTGGCGAACTCGGTGCTGATCAAGCTCAATCAGATCGGCACGGTGTCGGAAACCCTCGCGGCCATCGAACTCACCCAGAATGCAGGTTGGTTGCCGGTGGTGTCCGCCCGCTCGGGAGAAACCGAAGATGCCTTCATTGCGCATCTCGCGGTAGCGACCAATGCGGGGCAGTTAAAAGTTGGTTCTTTTGCGCGCAGTGAGCGAATGGTCAAGTGGAATGAGGTGTTGCGTATCCAGCGAAGCCTCGGAGCGCGTGCACAATTTGTCGGCGGGGCGTTGTACCAACGCATTTTTTCCAAATAAAACCGTGCTGCGCCGATCAAAAAACCACTGTGGCCTCTTGGCCAGTTTAGAAGCAGTCATGCTTTCGGTGCGGCGCCAGGGCAAGCTTTCGGGGCATACGATGCGAATCAATAAAAAGACGGTACCTGCATCTCTACTATACGTAATGACGATGTTGATGCCTTGCCTGGCGAGCGGTCAGGCAGCGCCATCAGTAAACACCGTAGAGATACCGTCCCAACAGCGCCAGGCGGATTTCAATTTCGGATGGCGCTTCACGCTCGGGGACAATTCCGGTTTTTCCGATCCTGAGTTCGATGACTCAGACTGGCGGAGTCTGCGGCTGCCCCATGACTGGAGTATCGAAGCGCCTTTTGATCCCGACCTCGACGGGGCGACGGCTTACTTGCCCGGCGGCATTGGCTGGTACCGGAAGCATTTTTCTCTTGCAGAACGGCAGTCTGGCGAACGTTACTACCTGTTGTTTGATGGTATCTATAACCACAGTGAAATCTGGCTGAATGGTCAGCGTATCGGTGGCCGGATAAACGGATATACGCCGTTCTATCTCGACATTACCGAGGCGCTCAATGAACAGCGCGAGGGTAATCTACTGGCGGTACGGGTCGATCGTTCCCGCTACATTGACAGCCGCTGGTACCCGGGTTCCGGAATCTATCGCGATGTCCGCCTGATACGTACGGGCGCACTGCATATTCCACCCTGGGGTACCTACGTGCGCACGCCGCTAAAAGACGGCGCTTTGGGCGCGGTGGAGTTCGACATTGAGCTGGATAATCGCACTGCTGTACCTATCGATACCCGGGTTCGCACGGAGATCCGCGATACACAGGGAAACCGCGTCGCCTTAACGTCTTCGCGGGTCCATATTAAGGCGGGCAAAGCGGCGCTCGTACAGCAGGCCTTACAGGTCGACAATCCGCACAACTGGAGTCCGGCGTCGCCGACGCTGTATGTCGCTCATACTGAAGTCCTTCGGGGAGGGCGCGTCGTTGATCGGGTGACCACCCCCTTTGGCTTCCGCAGTCTGCGCTTCGATCCAAAACTGGGATTCTTTCTCAATGGCAAGGCAACCCCCATCAAGGGGGTCAACCTGCATCATGATGGGGGGTTGGCAGGTGCCGCCGTGCCAGATGACGTTTGGCGTCGGCGCTTAGTCAAACTGAAAGCGGCTGGTGTGAATGCCGTGCGTATGGCCCATAACCCATCCTCTTCGAATCTGTTGCGCCTTTGCGACGAGCTTGGCTTGTTGGTGCAGGCCGAAATCTTCGATGAGTGGGACAGCCCGAAGGACAAGCGCCTGAACCAGTGGGAGCGTCACAATGACGAGATCAGCCGTGGCTATGCGCATTGGTTCCAACAGGAGGCCGAAGCGGACCTGAAGCTTGCGGTCAAGCGCGATCGCAATCACCCCTCTGTGATCATGTGGAGTATCGGTAACGAAATCGAATGGACCTATCCCCGTTATAAGGCGGCGAGCGGTTACTTCGATATGAATGCCTCCGGAAACTATTTTTATCACTTACCGTTTATCGCCCCGGAGGAAATTCACGAGCGTTTCCATGGCAGCGCAGAGGGTGAGCACGTGTTGGCAAAGACTGCGCACAAACTTCGTGAGTGGGTGCGTGATATCGATACGACCCGACCGGTCACTGCCAATCTGATCTTGCCATCGGTCAGCCATATCAGCGGTTACACCGATGCGCTTGACGTGATCGGCTACAGCTACCGTCGGGTGATCTATGACTACGGCCATCGGCGCTTTCCGGAAAAAATGATCTATGGTGCCGAGAATGTGCCCCAGTGGCATGAATGGAAAGCGATTGAGGAACGACCCTATATTCCGGGCACTTTCCTGTGGACTGGCATTGACTACCTCGGTGAAAGCCACGGCGCCTGGCCTCGCAAGGCATTAACCAGTGGCCTGTTGGATACAGCCGGTTTTGATAACCCGAGTTATCACCTGTTCAAGTCCTTGTGGAATCCTGAGCCGCATATTCATATTCGTTCACAGGTCGCGGAAAAGTCGCTTTATCGATTGGATGGGAGCGATGTCGTCGAAAAAGATCCCGGTCAGTGGCAGCAGCGGGTGTGGATCTGGCACGAGGTAAATCGCCATTGGAATTATCCTGAGGACGAGCAAGTGATCGTTGAGGTGCTAACCAATTGTCCTGCGGTGGAGCTTCAATTGAATGGGGTATCTCTCGGTATTCGGCGACTGGAAGACAATCCTGATCGTCAACTGAAATGGGCGCTGCCATTTGCGGCAGGTGAATTGGTTGCCAGGGGGCTCGAGGGATGCGCAGTAAGCGATCGGATCGTGTCCGCAGGCTCACCCGTAGGTATCCAGCTTTCTATCGATCGTACGCAACTGCCGTTCGATGGCTACAGCATTGCACATATTATCGCTGAGCTGCACGACCAAGACGGTAACCGGGTCCAGCACGATGATCGGGAGATCGAGTTGCTGTTCGGATCCAACCTGGAGTTGCTGGGGGCAGATAATGGCAACAGCGCGCGGATGACCGGTTACGGTTCCGCGCGCCTGCTGACTAACGAAGGGCGCGCGCTATTTGTCGTGCGGCGAACCGATAGCGGCCCGCTGGAAGTGACGGCGCGCTCCGTCGAGGGTGCATTGAAAGAAACCCGGCTGCTCGATCCGACAACAGACCAATGCAGAGGCGCGGATTGTTAATGGCTATTGGCTGATCTTTGTGAAGACGATACGACTGGGGCTACCGTCGCTTTGCCAGCCATGCAGGCAATTGGGTCGGAACGTGATGTAGTCCCCTTCTGTGTATCGCATACCATCGCTCTTGTGGCCATGCTCGTCCGCAGCATATAGCGTACCAGCACCGCTGGCGACATAGGCCAGCCATGCATCTTCTGAAGCATGCAGGGGGTATTCAGTGGCATCGGCGGCGATGTCAAAGGTAAACATCAGGATACCGGCATCTTGCAGGGCCATGCCCCGCCAACCGTCAGGGTGCTCCGCGTCGCTGAAATGCGGTGTATCGGCCTGGGCCAGTGTGCTACCGCCGTTAGGCTGTGTGCTCATAATAATATGCTGCGCCATGGCAAAGCTCCTTCGAGATACTGACAAAGAAGTGTGTTTTTCTGGTCCCGCTACTGTGTGCAGCGGATACTCGGTGTGCGCTCATTCATTGCAATTGAGATAAACCGTGCGCTTCTGCAGATATCCCTCGATACCGTATATGCCATCCTCGCCGCCGATCCCGCTTCGCTTATGTCCAGAGTGGTATCCCTGGATGTAGCCGACGATCTGTTTGTTCACGAACACCGTACCGACTTCCAGCCGAGCAATAGCGTCCATAATCGTGCGGTAGTTATTGGTAAATAGATAAGCACTGAGACCATCATTGCGACGATTGGTGATGGCCACGGCTTCTTCGTAGGAGCCGACCTTAACGATAGGCAATACGGGCCCAAAAATTTCTTCACGTGCAGCGGCCATATCCGGGGTTACGTCTGTCAAAACGGTTGGCTGGTACCAATTACCATGCGCGAATTGCGCGCCTTCCGGACGACGGCCGCCCACGGCGAGCGTGGCACCGGCGGCAATACTGTCATGGACAATAGTCTCCACCCGGTCCAGCCCCTGTGCCGTCACTGACGGTCCCATACCGGGGTTCTCCATCGGGTCACCGACATCGATTGCGCGAACCCGCTCCAGTACTTTCTGGGTAAAGGCATCGGCCACATTTTCGTGAACGAGCACCAGTTCGGCACAGATGCACACCTGGCCGCAATTTGCATAGCGGGAAATGACCGCGGCCTCGGCGGCTTTCTCGATGTCTGCATCTTCCAGCACAATAAATGAGGCTTTGCCCCCCAGTTCCAGGGAAACCGCAGTGACATTGTCAGCGACCGAGCGACAGATGGCCTGGCCAGCACGAATACTGCCGGTGAGGGTGACCAGCTGGGTAATCGGGCTCTTGACCAGATGCTCGCCGACCGCGATGCCACTCCCGCTGATCACATTGATGACACCGGCCGGAATTCCGGCGCGCTCAACACAGCGCGCGAACACCATCGCAGTAACCGGGGTCGCCTCATGGGGTTTGATAATGATGGTATTACCGGTGACCAGCGCGGGACCAACCTTGCGCCCGATCAGGGCGAGGGGATAATTGAATGCACACAGGCCGATGGTCACCCCATAGGGAACCTTCTGGATCCAGAGTTGCTCGCCGGCGCTATCGGACGGAAAGATATTGCCTTCCAGTCGACGCGCGGCCTCGGCGGAGTACGTCAGGTAGTTGAGCGTATCGTCAAATTCCCCGTAGGCTTCATTGAGTGTTTTGCCCTGCTCAACCACCAGCAACCGCGCAAACAGGTCCCGCTCCGCCTGCAGCACCTCTGCCAGCTGCTTCAGGTGGCGACCGCGCTCTATGGCAGGGAGTAGTTTCCATCCCTGCAACGCGCTCTGTGCAGACGCCAGCGCCAAATCTGCCTGCGCAATCGTGCAGTCCGGGACGGTGGCAAACACTTCGCCAGTTGCCGGATTCTCTACCGCAAGTTTTTGCGTACTGTCGATCCACTCGCCATTGATATAGCAGGGGTAGTGTTGGTCGGTCTGTTGCATCATCGCCTCCGCATGTTGTTATTAGATCTGGAGTTTATTGATTAAATTGCGCTGGCCTCTTTTCTGTAAAGGCGAGTAATCCTTCACGGGCATCTGGTGTTTCGTAGAGTGCATCTGCCAGGCCCGCCTCCAGCTGCAGCCCCTGCGCAAGCGGTAAACTGCTGCCATCGCGCAGGCATCGTTTGGTCGCGGCCAGGGCGAGTGCCGGCCCCTGGGCAATCTCGCTGGCAAATGCGGTTACCGAATCGCGGAGGGTAGCTACTGGGAAAACGGCGTCCAGCAGGCCCAGCGCCATAGATTCGGCAACATCGACGGTGTCACCTCTCAACAGGAGTTTCATTGCCGCTTTACTTCCGGCACGCCGTACCAGACGCTGGGTGCCACCGTTACCGGGTATCAGGCCGAGTTTGATTTCCGGAAGTCCCAGGCGGAAACTTCCCTCCGCGGCAAAAATAAAGTCGCAGGCCATCGCCAGTTCGAGGCCGCCACCCAAACAATGGCCGGCGACCTCTGCGATATAAATTTTGCGGCTGCCCTCGATAGTCTCAGCATTGTGGCGTGCCTGATGCACCAGTTCGAGATTCTGTGCGACCGAGTTTTTTTCAAAAACCCTGATATCGGCGCCTGCACAGAAGAATTTTGACAGGGCGCTATCGATAATAACGACACGGATACGGTCATTGCTTTCCAGCTCGGCCAGCAGGGCACCGATATGGCTAAGGAACGCCGCGTGATAGGCGTTGGCCGGACCGAGCTGCAGGGTGATGCGGGCAACACCCTCTCCGCAAAACGAAATGATGGCACTATCGTTCATCGTACTAACCGCCGTTTAACAATTCTTGGGAGATGATTGCCTGTTGTTCGCCCAATGCCGGCGCGCTGTGTTTTCCCCATAACCGCTCGCCATCGAGTCGAATCGGGCAGCGGCTGGTCATAAACGAGTTGCTGCCGTTCAGGGGAAGTTGTTGCAACATATCGAGGCTCTTGAAACCTTCGTGGGCCAGCAGCGCTTCCCAGTCCAGTACTTCTGCACACCAGATATCGGCAGGCTCCAGCAGTGACAACCAGTGTGCAGTGGTATTACCGGGTAAATGTGCCGCGAGGATGTCTTTGATATTGTCGCGCTCGGAGAACGCACAGGCCGGATCGCTGTACGTCAGTAGCGCTTCGCAGTCGAGCAGGTTGGCGAGGTCACTGATACGCCCCATCGATAGCGCGATAAAGCCGTCAGCGGTGCGGTACAGGCCATACGCGCCGGCAACCAGTGTATGTGCACCATTGACCTTTGCGCGCTCAATGGTCTGGCTGGGTTCCTGTAGCAGGATGGTGAGGGGCTCAAACTGAAAGTCGAGCATCGCTTCCAGCATGCTGATCTGGACATGTGCGCCTTGCCCGCTCCATTCGCGCGCGAACGCTGCGGCAAGGATTCCCTGTACCAGTTGCGCTCCGGTAAAGATGTCGGCTACCGGGACCCCCATGGCAACAGGGCCATCGTCGCGGCTGCCGGAGAGCCACGCCAGACCGGACAGCGCTTGCAGGAGCAGGTCCTGTCCCGGGCGCCTGGCCCAGGGGCCGCGTTCACCATAGCCGGAAATTTCTCCGTAAATAATTCCCGGGTTAATCCTGCGTACTTTTTCGTAGTCGAGGCCGAGCTTTTGCATCACGCCGGGACGAAAGTTGGCGATGAGGATATCGGCTCGTGCGATCAGGGCATTCAGTGCTCTGCGCTGGGTGGGATCCTTGAGGTCTGCGCAGTAGCTTTGCTTGTCCCGGTTGATTGCCTGAAACAGACTCGACTCTCCATCGAGCATGCAGTCGGACAGATAGAGTCGGCGACAGTCATCACCACGGTGAGGACGCTCAATTTTGATGACACGTGCCCCAAGGTCGGAGAGTCTCAGGGCGGCGGAGGGGCCGGACAGAAACTGGGAGAAATCCAGCACCAGCATGTTTTCCAGAGGCTTCATTGCATCTCCCCAAGAATACGCTGGGTGTCTGCGCCTAAAGCAGGCGCGCCGCGGCTACTGCGCAGGGTTTCACCGTTGATCCGCAGGGGACAGCGGGTTGTCGTGACCCTGACATCGGTACCATCAACGGTTGCCCGGCGGACCGGCAGTGACATATCCAGTGCCCTGATGGCCGGGTGTTCGAGTAGCTTGTCGTAGTCGATGAGTTCCGATGCCCAGATGTCGGCATTTTCCAGTCGCGTCAGCCAATATTCGGTGGTGTTACCGGCCAGGTGGTTGGCCAGGACATGCTTGATTGTCTCGCGCTGGCGAAATGATTCACTGTCGGGTACGTCAATACTGGGGCAGTCCAGTGCCGTGGCCAGGTCAGCTAACGAGCACATGGAAATCGCAATCCAGTGGTCTTGGGTGGCATAGATACCGTAGGGCGCACCCAGCAAGGCGTGGGCATTGGCGACCTCACTGCGGCGCGGCAAAATTCGGCCATTATTGAGGTAGGTGGATAGCCCTTCAAACTGGAAGTCGATCATGGATTCCAGCAGGCTAACCTGCACCAGGCCGCCACCGCCATTGCGCCGGCGGCGTAGCAGGGCTGCCAGCAGGCCCTGGGCCAGATGGGTGCCACACAGCATATCGGCAATCGCCAGTCCCAGCGGAATCGGATCGCTATCGGCATTACCGGAAAACCAGGTAATGCCCGATACCGCCTGCGCCAGTAGATCCTGGCCGGGCTTTGCCGCCCACGGCCCGGTATTGCCGTAGCCGCTCACCTCGCCATACACCAGCTCAGGGTTCAGATTGCGCACACTTTGGTAATCGAGCCCAATTTTTTCCATCACGCCGGGGCGAAAATTATGGGTCAGCACGTCGGCCTGTCCGATGAGCTGTCTTACCCGGACAAGATCGTTGGCCTCTTTCAGGTTCGCGCAAAACGATTCTTTGTTCCGATTGATGGTATGGAACAACAGGCTGTCACCGTCGACATACAGGTCCTTGGTGGCGAGCTGTCGACAGGCGTCGCCACTACCGGGTCGCTCAATCTTGATAACCCGGGCGCCCAGGTCAGCCAATCGCAGGCCCGCATAGGGGCCGGCCAGGTACTGGCTGAATTCCAGTACCGTGATGCCGCGCAAGGGCTGTGAGGGTGTTGGCTGCATGCTGTCAGTCCTGGCGGGAGCGCACGTAGAGCGTGTTGAGGTGCGCAAGCAGTGCTCGGGCATCACCGCCTTCCATCAGGTAGTGGCGAATGGGCGCACCGGCATTGTCCTGAAAGAACATATGGCCGTGGTAGCGCGGCCGCAGGAACGCGCGGTCCAGTGTTGGCAGTGTATTGGCGAAGTAGCTATCGGTGAGCGCGTTGTTTGTGCTGTTGGTCCAGGCTGAGCGGTGTCCGGGTTGGCCGCCGTACTGAACGTAGAAGCTGCTCTGGAATTCAGGATCACCGACAAAATGGACAAAGTCAGCAGCGATCCGTGCCTCAGTGGAGCGTGCGGAGATCGCCAGCCCGGTCCCTCCCAGTGTGGTGCACAGACGCTGGTCGTTGGCGAGATTGACGGTGTCACGAAACACGAGTTTTCTGCGCGCATAGCCGGGCTGTGCGTAGTTCGCATAGCCGTAAGCGAACGGGCAGTAGGCGAATGCATCACTGCGGGTCATGGCTTCGTAGACCTGAATTGGGTTCCAGTCGAAGCAGCGCCGGTCGAGCTGGTCAGACAGTGCCTTGAGCATTCCCAGCGCATCGATGCCAGTGGCTTCGCTGACCACCTGCGCTTCCTCCTGACACGGGTCTTCTCCCAATGTGGAGCAGAGCATGTAGAAGTTCATCAGGGTGTCCTGAGGGATACTCGGTACGGCCACCAGCCCGCGTTGCGCCAGGGACATCAGGTCGTCCCAGGATTGCGGTTCATCAATTTCCATTTCCTGCAGGAGATCGGCTCGCAGCGAGGCAACGGGTGTTGCGGCATCCAATGCCAGCGCCCACTGCTGGTTGTCGTAGCGGTAGGAAGTGTGTGATGCACCGACGGCATTTTCTGCCTGGTCCTGCAGGAAGTTTGCGGGTAGATAGTCATCCAGTGGCAGGATGACCCGCTCGCGCGCCGCGAAGCCGGTCCATGGATGGTCAATCACCAGCAAATCATAGGTTTGCGCCAGCTGGTCGATAGGTTCGTCGGCAAATGCCTGTAGTGAGCGCTTGTCCCACAGGATACTGACATCAGGATTCAGTTCTTCATAGCGTTGTGACGCGGCCACCATCGGGGTAAAACCGCGGGTGTGGTTCCAGGTCATGCCACGCAGAACGATCTTGGAGCTGCTCATGAATAATCTCTCGAATACAGTGGGTCGCTCGAGGTGATCGCGC
This sequence comes from Microbulbifer sp. ABF4_148, assembly GCF_056158985.1. Lineage (NCBI taxonomy): Bacteria > Pseudomonadati > Pseudomonadota > Gammaproteobacteria > Cellvibrionales > Microbulbiferaceae > Microbulbifer > Microbulbifer sp. ABF4_148. The sequence continues at coordinate 144,924 of NZ_JBSWUI010000001.1, read as the reverse complement.
TAGCAAGCGACGCAGCGGATCCACTTGCGCAAAAAAGTGGCCCCAAAGAGCGGGGCCGATGCGCTTTCCCCGGGCAGGCCCGGTGGTGATGAGATGGGTTAATAGGTCGCGCGTCCGCCAGACATATCGAAGACTGCGCCGGTACTGTAGGAACACTCTGCCGAACACATCCATGCAGACATCGCGGCGATTTCCTCAACGGTGCCCATGCGCCCCATAGGGATCTTGCCGATCATGTAATTGATCTGTTCTTCGGTAACGTCATCGAGCATTTCCGTTCTGATCACCGCCGGCACGATCACATTGGCGAGAATATTCTCCTGTGCCAGTTCTTTACCGAGGCTTTTGGTCAGGGTAATAACGCCGGCCTTGGACACCGAGTACGCTGATGCATTGGGATTGCCGTCTTTGCCCGCCATAGAGGCGACATTCACGATGCGTCCGTAGCCAGTTTTCTGCATGTGCGGCACGATCGCGCGGCAGGTATGGAAAATGCCATCCAGGTTTACGCGCTGCACCAGTTGCCAGGTGTCCAGTGGATAATCCACCAGGTGAGTGTTCACACCGGCGATGCCGGCACAGTTCACCAGCAGGTCGATACCACCAAAGGCGTCGGCGGTTGCGGCGGCTGCAGTCTCTACATTGCGGTAATCTGTTACATCGACCACGCGTGCTTCCACGGTCCCCCTGGGCGCAGTTTCTGCAAGGTTCGCCGCTGCCGCATTGACGGCCTCTGCGCTCACATCCCAAAGGGATACTTTGGCTCCGGAAGCGAGAAAGCGCTTCGCCACCGCAAAGCCCATGCCCCGGGCAGCGCCGGTAACTACCGCCGCACGCCCGTTTAAATCGATCTGGTTCATAGTGGCGATCCTCAGGCTTCAGCCAGTGCGGCCGTGTCCTGCGCGGCGGCGAGGAACTCGTCGAGCGCGATGATTTCCTGCGCCTGCTCACCAAGCCCTTCGATTCCGAGAGTGACCTTGTCACCGACCTTGAGGTACTGCGGCGGATTCATGCCGAAGCCAACGCCGGGCGGTGTGCCGGTGCAGATCAGGTCGCCCGGCTCGAGGCGCATAAATTCAGACAGGTAGCTGACAATGGTCGCCGCGTTAAAAATCATCGTGCGGGTATTGCCGGTCTGCATGCGCTTGCCGTTCACGTCGAGCCACATATCCAGTGCCTTGGCATCGTCGACTTCGTCACCCGTAGCGATCACCGGACCGGTGGGACAAAAGTTCGGGAAGCCCTTGCCTTTGGCCCACTGGCCGAGGCGGTCGATTTGCCAGGCGCGCTCGGAGACATCGTGCACCAGCGTGTAGCCAAGGATGTAATCCGCTGCTTCTTCAACGGAAACATTCAATGCGGGCTTGCCGATGACGATGCCCAGTTCCACTTCCCAGTCGAGCTTGGACATTTTCGGGGAGTAGGGGATGGCGTCGTGTGGCCCGCAGTAAGTGCCGGAGGCCTTGTTGAACAGAATGGGTTCAGATGGCGCCTCCATACCGGCCTCTTCTGCGTGATCGCTGAAGTTCAGTCCGATGCAGAGAATATTGCGCGGCTGGCTCACCGGTGCACCGATACGCTGCCCTTCGGTGCGGACTGCGGGCAGGGCTGTGAGATCGACGTCTGCCAGTTTCTCCGTCAGGCTCGCGATGGTTTCCGGGGTGATGTCCGTTACCAGGGAAGAAATGTCCCGGGCCTGGCCCGCTGCGTCCAGCACGCAGGGTATCTCGGCGCCCGCAGCGCCAACGCGAAGAAACTTCATGAGAACTCCTAACAATCATTATTAGCGGGGGCGCATGCGGCCCACCTGTGTCGTAGCGAGAAAGTGATCCTGCCTTGATTCTCTCGCTGCAATTGTAGATTGTCAACAATATGGTGCGAGCGGCGTCGAGATGCACTGGTATTGGGCGATCGCCGGGGGGTGAGCAGGAGCGCGTTGATGTAGGCAAAAAAAGCCGCCCCAGAGGGGCGGAACAAGGCAAGCAAACTGATAACAATCAGTGATGATGAGGGAGAAGCTAGCCTGAAAGCTGTTGGCTGGCGGCCACCAGGGCGGAGGCTTTTGCCATTACCGTGGCGGCGGTGTCGCCGGCGCGATAGAGGTTCGATCCCAGGCCGAAACCGCGTATGCCGGCGGCCCAGAAATCGGCCATATTGTGGAGGTCGATGCCGCCGACTGCCAGAGTGGTGACGTTCTCTGGCAGAACCGCGTGCAGTGATTTGACGTAGGCGGGGCTGAAGTCCGCGACGGGGAACAGTTTCAGGAAATTGGTTCCGGCTTTGAGGGCGGCAAACGCCTCTGTGGGGGTCAGGCACCCGGGGGTCGAAACGAGTCCCCGCTGCAGCGTGGCATTGATGACATCTTGATCACAGTTTGGTGATACGATGATCTGGCCGCCGGCATTTTGTACATCTTGTACCTGTTCCGGGGTCAGCACAGTGCCGGCCCCACAGATACCGTGGCCATCCATGAGCCGTGCGAGTCGCTCAATACTGGTTAACGGATCCGGTGAGTTTAAAGGGACTTCTATGGCGCGGATGCCCGCCTCCAGCAGGGCGCCGCCAACCCGTTCCACTTCGTGGGGCTGCACCCCACGAATAATGGCAACCAGTGGGCACTCAGCCAGGGCCTGGTGAAACTGCTCTGTCAGCATGGGGCATCCAACGTCATGTTTATCTCTATTTGCGACGATTATATGGACGACGCCAAAAGTTGTATATAGTTAATTGTTAACAAAATGGTGTCAGCGTTGTATGATGATTGCTGAACCGGTCCCGCCGCAGAGCTGGAGGCCGTATAACAATAAATGAGGTGTTCGCCCGATGAGAGCATTACAAATGACGGCCTTCCGGTTTGCAGCCATTGTTGCGTTCGGTGGGTTTATCTTCGGTCTCGATGCCGCGCTGATTTCCGGCACGGTGCGATTTATCACTGCTGAGTTTGCGCTGTCCGACCTGCAGGTGGGCACAGTGGTCAGTGCGCCGGGCTTTGGCGTTATCTTCGCACTAATGATTACCGGCCGAATCTGCGACGCCTACGGCCGCAAGGCGGCGTTGTTGATCATTGCCTCACTCTACCTTGTGTCGGCGATCGCTTCGGTGCTCGCGCCCAATTTTGAATCCCTCGTGGCGGCGCGCTTCCTCGGTGGGCTGGCGTTTACCTCTCTATCGCTCGCTTCCATGTATATCGGTGAGATCGCCCCGGCGAATATGCGCGGCAAGCTGGTCTCCATGAACCAGATTACGATTGTGGTCGGTCTGTCCGCGGCATACTTTGCCAACTACCTGATTCTGATGGCCTCCAACAATGACGCAAGTTGGGTGGGAAGCCTGGGCATTGATACCTATACGTGGCGCTGGATGCTGGGAGTGGAAGTGCTCCCCGCCCTGGTCTGGTTGATCCTGCTGATGACAATTCCCGAGAGTCCGCGCTGGCTGGTGCTCAAGGGGCGCATTGAGGAGGCGCGCGGTGTGCTGGCGCGGTTGACGCCGGCCGGGCAGGTCGAATCCCAGATTTCGGAAATTCAGTCCAGTGCGGCGAACAGTGTCTCCGCGGGGAGCTTCCTCGAACAACTGACGGAGCTGTTCAAGCCACGATTGCGCACAGCGGTATGGGTGGGTCTAGCCATCGCCATCGTCCAGCCGATCACCGGCATCAATGCCATTATGTTTTATGCCCCAACGGTATTTGAGCAGGTCGGCATCGGTACCGATGCGGCCTTCCTGCAGGCCGTTGTGGTCGGCGTGGTCAGCGTCATGTTTACGATATTGGCATTGCTGCTGATTGACCGTCTTGGGCGCCGTCCGCTGGTCCTGTTCGGACTTGCCTGGGGAGGCTTGAGCCTGTTTGTCTGCGCCTGGACTTTTTCGCAGGCGAGTTACGAGTTGAGCTCTGACGCGATTGTGGCGCTGACGGATTTTGATGCCTCTGCACTACAGGCCATTGCCGGGGTGGTGTACGAGAGCGATGTCGCTTTCAAGCAGGCACTGTACAACGTATTGGGTGCAGATGTTGCCCGTGCGAATGAGGGATCCCTGATTCAGGCTGCTATCCAGATTGATACGACTTTGGTGCTGCTCGGGATCATGTGCTTCATTGCCGCGTTCAACTTTTCCATAGGCCCGATTATGTGGGTGCTGTTCTCGGAAATTTTCCCGATCAATGTGCGCGGTATCGCGATTCCGGCGTTTGCCCTGGTGACCAGTGTGGTGAGCTACTTTGTGCAGCAGTTCTTCCCCTGGCAACTCAACAATATGGGAGCTGCAGAAATTTTCGCCTTCTACGCTGTGTCGATTGCGATCGGTTGGGGCGTTTTGTTCCGCCTGCTGCCGGAGACCAAAAACAAATCCATCGAAGAAATCGAGGCCGCACTGGTGCGAGCTTGAATGCTCAAAGACTTTGGCTGACTGAAACCCGGAGAGTGAAGATTTGAACGCAAGCGCCTTGCTGGAACAGAAAGTTGTGGTTGTTACCGGTGCTGCCGCAGGCATCGGCTGGGGTATTGCCCAGGTCTGTGCGGCATCGGGAGCTACTGTTGTACTGGCGGATATCCAGGATGCCAGTGACAAGGCTGATGCATTGCGCGATCGTGGCTTTGCGAGCGAGAGTTTCCTGTTAGACGTCAGTGACGTCGCTGCTATCGAGCCCTTTATCGCCAGTGTGATCAATAAATATGGGCGGCTCGATGGGCTGATTAATAATGCCGGAATTACAGTGGAATGTGACTTTCTCGATTTTCCGCCCGAGAAACTCGACTGCCTTTGGGCGGTTAACCAGCGATCCGTATTTTTGTTATGCCAGGCGGCGGCGCGAAAAATGCAGCCGGGTTCGGCCATCGTCAATATTGCCTCCAATCACGCGGGCGCCAGCGTGGCCGGTTACGAAATGTATGCCGCGACCAAGGCCGGTATCGTTGCCATGACACGCGCGATGGCGTGGAGCCTCGGGCCCCTGGGAATCCGCATCAATAGTCTCAGCCCGGGGCTGACCCACACCGAGGCCGTTGCCAGAGTCGCACAGGAAAACCCGTTGCTGGCCGCTTCCTTCGGCAAGATGCATGCCGATGGCAAGTACAACACTGTGGAAGAGGTGGGACAGATCGCCGCGTTCCTGTTGTCGGATCATGCCGGTGCGCTTACCGGTTCTGACCTGACTGCGGATCACGGTCTGAGTGCCAGCCTTTGCCCCACCGATGATCTCAAGTGAGTCGCCGATGAAAATTTCTGACATCAAGGTGTATCCGGTCTGGGTTGGCCATCGCAACCTGTGTCTGGTCAAGGTGGAGACCGATGAGGGAATCTACGGTTGGGGGGAGTCCGGTCTGTCCAGTCGTGAACTTGCCGTGGTCGGTGCGGTAAAACACTACCGGGAGTTCTTGCTGGGTAAAGATCCGCGCAACATCGGCGCTCTCTGGCAGGAAATGTACCGCAGCCAGTATTTTGAAGGTGGTCGTGTGCTGACCGCGGCGATTTCCGCCATTGATATCGCGCTATGGGATATTGCCGGCAAGGTGCTGGGAGTGCCGGTCTATCAGTTACTGGGTGGTCGCCAGCGCGACGAAATCCCGTTGTTTGTGACTTCCACCAAACCGATGGGGCAAGCACTGCTGGACGATTTTCGCGCGCTGCGGGAGCAGGGCTGGCAAGTCATTCGTGCAACCACAGGAGAGCATGGATCTCCGCAACAGCCGACGACCTTTGACGTGCGTAAGTCCATTGCTGCGGCCGCCGGCAGCTTGAAGGAGATTCGGCAGGAGCTCGGTGAGGAAGTTGTGCTGGGTATCGACTATCACCATCGTCTTTCAGTGGCAGAGGCTGCGAGTTTTTGCCACAAACTCGGTGATGGGGTGCTGGATTTCCTGGAAGAGCCGATCCGCGATCAGACGCCGGCAGCCTACCAGAGCCTGCGCAGCATGGTGAATGCACCGTTTGCCATCGGTGAGGAGTGTGCAAGCAAGTGGGATTTTATGCCCTATATCGAAAGCGGTCTCACCAACTTTGCCCGCATCGATGTGTGTAATGTCGGGGGGCTGACCGAAGCGATGAAAGTCGCCGCCATCGCGGAAACCCATTACATCGATGTGATGCCGCATGACCCGCTCGGGCCGGTATGTACTGCGGCCACCATTCAAATGTGTGCCGCAATTCCTAACCTGGCCTGGTGTGAGATTGCTCCCTATGATTCTGACACGTCCGACCATGACAAGTTTTTCATAAACCGACCTGTCGAGGTGAATCGCGTGTATCCGGTTGGGGACGCGCCGGGGCTGGGGATTGATGTGAACGAGGCATTGCTGGCGGAGCAGAGCTTCCGTTTCTGGGAGGCTCCGCGCCTGCACAAGCCAGATGGTTCCTATACCAACTGGTAAATCATTTAAACCACGAGAGCCGCATCACTCCGGAAAAACCGGAGGGGCCCCGCGACGGAATCGCAGTACCGGGCAGGGTTGGCCGATAACCATTGAGTGAACGCCGGCACGATTGGCCGGCCAATGAGATACGCAGGAAAGAATAATGCATCAGAAAGCTTCCCAACGACCTGGCCATTTGGCTGTCCGTAGCGGATTGAGTCTCGCCATCGCGCTGGCGATGTTTGGCATAAATGGATGTGGTCAGCCCGAGGATAATGTTTCGGCGGAGACGGGCGCTCAGTCTGTGGGGAACACGGCCTTGCTGACCGGCGACCTGTTACTGGAAGGCTTTGATGGTGATCAAATGCCGGCGTCTGTGCAGGTCCATAATGGTGTCGCGGAGCTCGTTGATCACGGCGAAGCGGGCAAGGCGCTCAACGTCAAACTTAACCTGAAAGACAACAATGATGCCGGGCTGGTGATTGAGCCGGCAGAGCCCTGGGACTGGAGTGAGCTGTCTGATTTCAACCTGGCTTTTGATGTCGCCAATTACGGTACAGAGTCGGTACAGATTGATGTCACTATGACCGACAAGAATGGCGATAGTTATACCCGTGGTATGGTCGTGCCGGTAGGGCCGGCGCAAACGTTCTATGCCAAACTCGATGGCCATGACCAGATTGACCCGGAAGCTGCGGCGAAAAATGAATTCAACTTCGCTTCGGGCCTGCGTTCCAACCCGGTGACCTGGGTTTCCGACGACAAGCAGCTGCATTCTTTCTGGGGCAAGAAACGCCTCGACCTGAGCGGCATAACCAAGATTGTTTTTGGCTCGGATGGCAGCTTGAGTGACCGTGAATATACGATTGACAACCTGCGTCTGCGTGCCAATCCGGAGATGGATAAAACTTTCCTCGAGGGCCTGCTAGACCAGTATGGCCAGAACGCCAAAGTCGATTACGCGGGTAAGGTGCACTCTGATGACCACCTGCGCGAGATTGTTGAGGAAGAACTTGCCGGTTTGTCTGGCGAGCCGATGCAGGACCGATCGCAATACAGCGGCTGGAAACAGGGTCCGCAGCTCGAGGCGACTGGTTTTTTCCGCACCGAAAAGGTCAATGGCAAATGGGCGCTGGTGGATCCGGAAGGTTATCTCTACTTCTCCACGGGTATCGACATTATTCGCCTGTCCAACTCCTCCACCATTACAGGTTACGATTACGATCAGGCGCTGATTCCCAAGCGCAGTGCGGAAGAATTGATTGCAGAAGATGACCAGCCATTGAATCGAGTGGATGCCAAGGCCTGGGAAACCCGTGAACTGATTTCTGATGTGCGGGCCAAGATGTTTAACTGGCTGCCCGGTTACGATGATCCGCTGGGCAATCACTACGGCTATCGTCGCGAGACCCAGTCGGGTCCGCTGAAGCACGGCGAGACATACAGCTTCTATAGCGCCAACCTCGAACGTCGCTATGGTGAGACCTATCCGGAATCCTATCTGGACACCTGGCAAAAAGTGACCGTGGACCGCATGCTGGATTGGGGCTTTACCTCGTTGGGCAACTGGGCGGCGGACCCGTTCTACCAGCAGAAGCGCATTCCGTTTGTGGCATTTGCCGATATCATTGGTGAATTCAGTACGCTTTCCAGCGGCTTCGATTTCTGGCACCCGGTGCCGGATCCCTATGATCCGCGGTTTCACGAGCGCGCAGTCGTCGCCGCACACGGCGTGGCTGCACAGATTGAAAGCAGTCCCTGGTGCATGGGGATTTTCTTCGACAATGAGCAGAGTTTTGGTCGCCTGGAAACGGATGAGCTGCACTACGGGATTGTGCTGAATGCACTCTCCCGGGATGCAGCAGATACGCCGGCCAAAGCGGCATTCACGAAAAAACTGCAAGCGCAGTACGCCAGTATCCAGGACCTGAACACGGCATGGGGCAAAGATATTGCCTCCTGGGAGGCCTTCGCCAAAGGTATCGATTCCAGTTTCGTCACGGAGGCGCAGAAACGGGATTACTCCATGCTGTTGCACGAGTATGGCAAGCAGTACTTCGGCACGATTAACAAGGCAATGAAGTCGGTACTGCCCAACCATCTGTACCTCGGTTCGCGCCTGCCAAGCTGGGGCATGCCGGAAGAGATCGTCAAGGCGGCAGCTATTCATGTGGATGTGATCAGCTACAACCTCTATGAAGAAGGGCTGGTGCCATCCAAGTGGGAGTTTCTTGCCGAGATCGACAAGCCCAGTCTCATCGGTGAATTCAGCTTCGGGTCCGATGATCAGGGGCACTTCCATCCGGGTATCGTCATTTCCGCGGATCAGAAAGATCGCGGGCGCATGTTCAAGAACTATATGCATTCTTTTATCGATAACCCCTGGTTTGTCGGTGTGCATATGTTCCAGTACATGGACTCGCCGATTACCGGACGAGCTTATGATGGCGAGAACTATGCGAATGGCTTTGTGTCTGTCGCCGATGTGCCGTACGCGGAAATGGTAAAGGCCGCCAAGGAAGTTCACAGTACGCTTTATCAACGCCGTTTCGGTTCCCTGGCCAGCGCAGAAATCGAGGCGGACTAACAGGTCGGTCCCTCTTCACTGAATCGGGCCCCATATCGGGGCCTGTTTATCATTCTCTGACAAATGTCTGTCACCCGGCGATCGTCGGGTGTGTCATCGTGCTCGCGAGGTTTATCGCTATGAAGGTACACACTCGACAGTGTCGCTGTGTGGTTTCTCTGATAATGGTGCTGCTGGCAGCAGGTGGCTGCGATCGTCGATCGGCCGCAGATTTTGCTGAAAATCCCATGCTGCCGGTTACTTTGGTTGCGCCGGCGAAACTGGCAGGGCAGCCAGCGAATGGATACCGTCTGCAGGCAGATGGTGTTTTCCTGTCTCCGATCCAGCGTGACGGGGAAGATACGTTGTCTGCGAAATTTTCCAGCGAAGTCTATGAGCCGTCCCTGTCAATTTCTTCGCCGGGCGGCTGGGACTGGTCTGTTTTCGGGGAAAACCTGGGTCTGCTGATTGCCCTGGAAAATCGCTCGCCGCAATCTGCACAGGTATTCATCACGGTGCACACCGCGCGTGGAGATTATGCGACCCGTTCGTTCAATATTCCAGCCGGCACTGCAGGAAACTACCTGTTCGACCTGAACGGCCCGGCGCTTGCCAGAGAAACCGGGATGCGGGATACGCCATCAGCCTATGCGAATCACTTTTCCGGCATGACATGGATGTGGGGATCCAAGCGTTTGGACCTGAAGGAGGTCGACCGCATAGAGCTGCATATGAAGAGCCTGCTGGCAGAGCGAGAGCTCGATATTGCGAAAATCCGACTGGTGTCCAATGGCGACTACGTCCCCGGGCGTCTCGAGGGTATGTTCGACCAGTATGGCCAGTATGCGGAGCAGCACCCCGGCAAAGTCCATACCGATAGCGCGCTGCGAGCGAATCGCGACAGGGAAGCCGGTGTGCTTGCTGCGTCACCCAGACTCCCTGATCGCGCGCGTTTTGGCGGGTGGAGTGCGGGACCACGCCGCACGGCGACCGGTTATTTCCGCACAGAAAAGATCGGGGGGCAATGGGCCCTGGTCGATCCGGAGGGTTACCTCTTCTTTGCAAGCGGCATTGCCAACATGCGCATGGACAACACGGCCACCATGACCGGCATCGACTATGCGTCTCCAGATGCGGGTGAAGGCAGGGTGGTGGCAGCGCCGTCGCGCCGCGCGCTATTTCAGTGGTTGCCGCCCGGTGATGACCCACTCGCCCAGCATTACAGCTACAGGCCGCAGGTGCATACCGGCGTATTGCCGCGCGGAGAGGCGTTCAGCTTCTATGCGGCGAATCTGCAGCGGAAATACGGTGACGCATTCTTACAGTATTGGCGACAGGTGACCGTGGACCGGCAGCTGAACTGGGGGTTTACGTCTCTGGGGAATTGGGCCGATCCCACTCTGTATCGTAACGGCGAGATTGCCTATGTGGCCAACGGCTGGATTCGCGGTGCACACAAGCGTGTGAGTAGTGGCGATGACTACTGGGGGCCCTTGCACGATCCCTTTGATCCGGAGTTTGTTCATTCTGTGCGTCGTACCGTGGCACAAGTGGCTGCCGAAGTCGCCGGCGATCCCTGGTGTATCGGGGTTTTCATCGACAATGAATTGAGCTGGGGAAATACCAAATCTCCGGCGCTGCACTATGGGCTCGTGTCCCACACATTGTCGCGGCCTGCGAGCGAAAGTCCGGCCAAAGCCGCATTCACCGAGTGGTTGCAGCGCAAGTATGGCAGCGCCGCAGCGTTACAAGCGGCATGGGGCGTACCGGTTTCGTCCTGGCAGGGCTTCGCGCAGGGTTTCCAGCTGGCCGGTCCAATCGAGGGCACTCTGCAGGAGGATTTTGCTGCGCTTCTCGAGGCACTTTCTGCGCGATATTTCTCGATTGTGCAGGCTGAGCTGAAATCCCTGATGCCTGATCATCTGTATTTGGGGGCACGCTTCGCAGACTGGGGTATGACGCCAGAAGTGATCAGAGGGGCTGCGCCGTATGTGGATGTGATGAGCTACAACCTGTACACCGAGGGGCTCAAACCCCGGCAGTGGGCATTTCTGGCGGATGTAGACAAGCCCTCGATCATTGGCGAGTTCCACATTGGTGCGCGGGATACCGGCCTGTTTCACGCCGGGCTGGTTTCGGCTGCGGATCAGCACGAGCGCGCTGAGATGTACCGCGCTTACATGGATACCGTGCTGAACAGTCCCTGGTTCGTCGGGGCGCACTGGTTTCAATATATCGATTCTCCTGCCTCGGGCAGGGCCTGGGATGGAGAAAACTACAACGTCGGGTTTGTCAGTATCACGGATGAGCCGTATGTGCCGCTCGTTGAGGCTGCACAAAAGTTGCACACAACGTTGTATCCGCGGCGTTATGGCCAGCTGTCTGAGCATCAGACGGCAACCACAGTAAAAACTGATTGACGTACATTGTTAACAATCTACAATGGTTCGTATTGGGGTCTAAATACAAGAATATTGAGTTCTAACAATGCTGACGTACTTGAAAGACAGCGAGTCTCACGCGCTTTCCGCGAGCACGATTGCTGATACCCGGGTTGAGTATTACCAGGTGCCGCTGGAAGAAGTGCTGGCCGATGCCCGGCATGGGGATCACACCCACTTTGAATTGATTGTGGTGCGTGTGCGCTGTCACGATGGCCTGGAAGGCGTCGGCTACACCTACACCGGCGGTCGCGGTGGTCGTGCAATCTTTTCCCTGCTGCAACACGATATCCAGCATCTGCTCGAGGGTCGGGACTCTTCGGAGATCGCCGCGATCTGGGAAGACATCAATGCGCACCTGCACTACGTCGGACGCGGCGGGCTGCTGAGCTTTGCCCAGTCTGCTGTGGATATCGCGCTATGGGATTTACGTTGCAAGCGCCTGGAACTGCCGCTGTGGAAGGTGGCCGGTGGAGCCAGCAATTCAACGCGCTGTTATGCCGGGGGCATAGACCTGAACTTCTCACAGGAGAAGCTCTTGCAGAATATATGCGGTTACCGCAAGCAGGGTTTCAAGGCAGTCAAGATCAAGGTCGGGAAAGAGGATTACCGCGAGGATGTCGCCCGGGTAGAAGCGGTTCGCGAGCTGATCGGCAGCGACACCATATTTATGGTAGATGCCAATTATTCGATGACCATTGAGCAGGCCATCCGGTTCGGTCGCGCAATTGATCATTGCGACATTACCTGGTTCGAAGAGCCGACCATCCCTGACGACTATCTGGGCTATGGGCGCATTGCTGACGCCATCAATATCCCCCTGGCGATGGGCGAGAACCTGCATACGGTGCACGAGTTTACCTACGCAATCGCCCAGGCAAAGCTCGGCTTTCTGCAGCCGGACGCCTCCAATATTGGCGGTATCACCGGTTGGCTGAAAGTGGCCGAGCTGGCCTACGCCCATAACCTGCCGGTGTGCAGCCACGGTATGCACGAATTGCACGTGTCCCTTATGGCATCCCAGCCCCATGCCGGATACCTGGAGGTGCACTCTTTCCCCATCGATCAATACACCACCCGTCCGATCGTGCTCGAGAATGGCCGCGCAGTGGCCTCCGATGCGCCGGGAACCGGAGTGGCCTTTGACGAGGCGCTGCTGCGTCCGCACCTCGTGATGAATACCTGACAGGAATTTTGTTATGCAAGCTCAAGCTGCCCAGTATGTAGGGAATAAATCTTTTGAGGTCGTCGAAGGTAGCTGCACAGCGCCCGCCGACGACGAGGTGCGCCTGAAGGTCGGTTATGTGGGGATCTGCGGTACCGATATGCATATCTACCACGGTGTGATGGATCAACGGGTTGCACCACCGAAAGTGATTGGCCACGAAATGTCTGGTGTCGTCGACGCGGTGGGGGCAAACGTGGGCGATTACCAGGTGGGTGATCGCGTGGTGGTACGCCCGCTGGACTACTGTGGAAACTGCCCCGCGTGCGATGCGGGCCACAGTCACGTATGTCACAACCTGAAATTTATGGGTATCGATTCTGTTGGCGCTTTCCAGAGTTTCTGGAATGTAAAGGCGCGTACCCTGCACAAGCTGCCAGAAACTCTCACGCTGGAGCAGGGCGCCCTGATCGAGCCGCTGGCAGTCGCCTGCCATGATATTTCTCGCGCTCGGGTAACGGCGGGTGAAAAAGCCGTGGTGATCGGCGGTGGCCCAATTGGCCAGCTGGTGGCGCAGGTGCTGCGCTGTGTGGGCGCCGATGTGATGATCTCCGAGGTCAGCCCGGAACGCCGTGCATTTGCTGAAGAGAATGGTGTGATGTCAGTCAACCCGCTGGAGCAGGATCTGGTTGCCGCGGTGGAGGACTGGACCCGCGGCAAAGGTGCGGATGTGGTGTTCGAAGTCTCCGGTGTGCAGCCCGCCGTTGATGTGATGACAGAAATTGCCGCCGTACGCGGGCGTATCTGCATGGTGGCGATTCATTCGCAGAAACCGCAGCTGGACCTGTTCAAGTTTTTCTGGCGCGAGCTCGAGTTAGTCGGTGCACGTGTCTATGAAGCGGCGGACTTCGATCAAGCCATCGAACTGGTCGCCAGCGGAAAAATCGACCTGGGGCCATTTATCAGCTCCGTGTCAAAACTGAATGATATTGGCAGTGCCTTCGCCAGCATGGACGGTAACCCGTCCGGTATGAAGGCGCTGGTCTCCTGTAGCGAGTAACTGATTATGTTGGAACTGTTTAGTCTCGCGGGTAAAACCGCGCTGGTCACCGGCTGTAATCGTGGCATCGGCAAAGGCATGGCGGTGGCGCTGGCGGAAGCCGGCGCAGATGTTATTGGTGTTTCCGCCAATCTCGATCTGAATAACTCAGAAGTCGGTGAGGCAGTGACTGCCAGCGGACGAAAATTCCATGCCTACCAGTGTGATTTTTCCAACCGCACTTCGCTGTACGCCTTTATCGAGCAGGTGAAACAGGATCACCCTCAGATTGATATTTTGGTGAATAACGCGGGCACCATCCTGCGTGCACCCGCCGTCGAACATAATGATGACCTCTGGGACAAAGTCATCGAGGTCAACCTCAATGCCCAGTACATCCTGAGCCGGGAAATCGGCAAAGGGATGGTGGAACAGGGCGGAGGCAAGATTATCTTTACCGCATCACTGCTCACTTTCCAGGGGGGCATCACTGTGCCCGGATATGCGGCCAGCAAGGGTGCCGTCGGCCAGCTGGCCAAGGCCCTGGCCAATGAGTGGGCCAGTGCCGGCGTGAATGTGAATGCGATTGCCCCGGGCTATATCGCTACGGATAACACCGAAGCGCTGCGTAACGACCCCGCCCGTGCGGAAAGCATCCTGGCGAGAATTCCGCAGGGGCGCTGGGGTGAACCGGAGGATTTCAAGGGGCCGGTAGTTTTTCTTGCCTCGCGCGCATCTGACTATATGAATGGCAGTATCGTCCTGGTGGACGGTGGCTGGATGGGGAGGTAACCCATGGATCTCAAGCAGAATCTGAATTTTATCGCTGGCGAGTACGTTGGCTCTCTGGCTGCCGGCACGATTGAGGTGCTGAACCCGAGCACGGGAGCGTTACTGGGTCCCATCCCTGCGGGTTGTGCGGAGGACGCCGAGGCGGCGATGTCCGCGGCCAAGGCAGCGCAAGCGGGCTGGGCGAGTAAAACAGCACGTGAACGCGCCGCACTGTTGCGACGTTTTGCACAAGCGATTCGTGCAGAAACTGACACGCTGGCAGAGCTGCTGGTCAAGGAGCAGGGCAAGCTGATCGGCGTGGCACGGGATGAAGTCAACGCGACAGCCACTTTCATTGAATATGCCTGTGACAATGCGCTCACTATTGAGGGCGATATTCTGCCGTCTGATAACACTGGCGAAAAAATCTATATCCACAAAGTCCCGCGTGGCGTCGTGGTGGCAATTACGGCATGGAATTTCCCGCTGGCACTGGCGGGCCGAAAAATTGGCCCGGCACTGGTCACCGGCAACACCATTGTGATCAAGCCGACGCAGGAAACACCGCTGACGACCATGGAACTTGGTCGTATTGCCAATGACGTAGGTATTCCTGCTGGTGTACTGAATATCGTCAACGGTCGCGGCTCTGTCGTCGGCCAGGCGCTGTGCGAAAGTCCCCTGGCTGCGATGATCACAATGACCGGAAGCACCAAGGCTGGCCAGGTTATCCACCAGGCCAGTGGCAAGCACATGATTCCGGTGATGCTGGAGCTCGGCGGCAAGGCACCGTTCATCATCATGGAAGATGCGGACCTGGATCGCGCGGTCGAAGCTGCACTCTGGACGCGCTTTGCCAATTGTGGACAGGTATGCACCTGTGCAGAGCGCCTGTATGTGCACGAGTCAGTGTATGACACCTTTATGGAAAAATTCCTGCCCAGAGTGCAGGCGCTGAAAGTTGGCAACCCGCTGGATGAGGACACCCAGATGGGCCCCAAGGTTAATGCGCGCGAAATTGAAAATATTCACGAACTGGTGCAGCAGGGTATTGCCGAAGGGGCAGAACTGTTGTGCGGTGGCGATCGTGCAGAGGTGCCGGGCTATGAAGGGGGGAACTGGTACCAGCCGACCGTGCTCGGGAACGTGCAGCAGGACAATATCCTGGTGCATGAGGAAACTTTCGGCCCGGTACTGCCGGTAGTGAAGGTTACCAGCATCGATGAGGCGATTACCTATACCAATGACAGCGAGTACGGGTTGTCTGCCTACCTGTTTACCCAGAACCTGGGTTATATCAATCGTGCCGTGAATGAAATGGAAGTGGGCGAGGTCTATGTGAACCGGGGCATCGGCGAGCAGCACCAGGGTTTCCATAATGGCTGGAAGCTGAGCGGCATTGGTGGCGAAGACGGACGCTACGGCCTGGAGCAATATCTGGACAAAAAGACGATTTACCTGGCGGAATCCTGACAGCGGATTTGGCCGGCCAGAGAAGGAATCGCCCATCGCAGGATGGCACTTGATTGCGGCTGCACTGACAGCCGCATTTTTTTGCTTCGCGGTGAATCAGCCTTGCCCGTTTGGCCACCCAAGGGAGTTTTGTAGCGGATGGTGGTGAGCGAGGGACAGCGGTAGAGGAAGAGAAGAGACAGGGAAGAGGCTGGTGCGCCTGAGCGGCGCACCGGAGCGAGATCAGCGCGCTTATTTGATGTTGGCGCGTACGGCAGTGACGGCCACGTTGATCTTGCCATCGCGCAATGCTTCAAGGATTGCGCGATGCTCATCGACACAGTCTTGTGGCTTGCTGATGCGCTTGTAGTTCATCCGCATGCGCAGCACGATCGGGTACCACAGGTTCACCAGTTCATCGCCGCCGGCGGCGCGTACCAGGTACAGGTGGAAGTCGATATCGGCCTTGGTAACCTCGTTGAACTCCTGCGCATCGAAAGCGTCCTGCAGGCGGGCAAGGATGTCTTCCAGTTCGGCAAAGTCGGTTTCGGTCAGTTGGCCTTTGAGTTGCTGGATCGCGAAGACCTCGATGCGACGACGGATATCGACCATCAGCTCCTGGACTTCCGGTTGCAGCACGCTGTTGACGGAAACGCCGCAGTTGTTTTTCGCAACCAGGAGGCCTTCCTTGGTGAGCTGCAGCAAAACATCGCGAACGGGACCGCGAGAAACGCCGAAGCGGTTGGCCAGTGCCTGCTCGTTCAGCTTGGTGGTGGGTGCGAGTTCTCCGGAAATAATGTCGGAGCGCAGTTGCTCGGCAATCTGCTCGCGCACGGGAATAACTTTGGTGGCTTCACGCATGGTTCAATTCAATCTGTGTTGGTCCTGGATGACCCGGGAATCCTCAACCGGGCACGGCCTGATGCCAGTCAGCGATGGGTCGATGAAATTGACGCACCTCAACCGGCCTTTTTTAGGCCAACGGTTAGGTTAGCTAATTTGTAGACAATTAACAATAGTGACGGGAAACTGCCACAAAGAACACGTGGCGACAGGCGGAACGTTATCAGTAATTGGCGCAGGGGTGAATAGCCCGGCGCCTTCAGGCGGTGTTTTGGGGGAATTCCATGACTAGTTTGGTTTGTGACTGGGGAACCAGCAGCTTTCGTCTGATGCGGCTCGACGAGGCCGGGGAAATTGTTAGCGAGAAAACCTCAAACCGCGGAATAAAAAACCTTTCTCCGGGAGAAATTGCGCCCTACCTTGCTGATGCCTGCGAAGCACTGGCCCCGGGGCAGGATCTGCCGGTGATCCTGTGTGGCATGGTGGGTTCCAGTATCGGCTGGTCTGAAGTGCCCTACGTTGACTGCCCGGCGGATCTGGCGGCGCTGGCGAGTGGCCTGACGCGGATGCCGGATTGCGGCCGCGCTGCCGTTTGTGTGCCGGGTGTGCAGATCCGGCGTAATGATGGCACCGCGGATGTGATGCGCGGCGAGGAGGCCCAGGTCATGGGCTGGCTGCAGCGGGCGAGTGATGAGGAGCGGCAGGAAAGTCTGCTGTGCCTGCCAGGTACCCACAGCAAGTGGGTACATGTCGTAGACGGCGAAATACGGGAATTCGGTACGGCCTTTACCGGGGAGCTGTATGCACTGTTGCGCGACCACAGTGTCTTGGTGCAGGGCGAGCAGGCCGAAGACGAGGCGGCATTTGCCGCAGGGCTGGAGGCCAGTGCAGGAGATCAGTCGTTGATCTTTCAGTTGTTTGCCGCCCGTAGTCGTGCAGTGCTGGGTTTGCAGGCGCCAGCGCACAGTGCCGCATTCCTGTCGGGCTTGTTGCTGGGGAGTGAAGTGGTTGCGATGCGCGAAATCGCGGCCCAATCCGGCAAGGTCCACCTGATCTGCAATCCGTTGTTGGCGGATCGCTACCAGCGCGCGTTGGGCTATTTCGGCCTGGAGGGCGCGTGCCACCCGGGAGATGGCTTGTCGGCCGCCGGGATGTTCGCGATTGCGGATACAGCCGGGCTGCTCCGTTAGGCAGGAGCCGCGCCCGAATGGATAAAGCAGCCTGCGGGATAAAGTGGTCAGGCGGGATAAAAGGTTTCCTGAAAGCCCTGTACGTTGGTCTGGTAAATAAACAAATGCCCGGCGTGCGGTTGCTGTTCCTGCGCAGCGCTGTCGAGCCCCCAGTTGGCGGTGGTGACAAATAATTGGCTCAGGTCCGGGCCGCCGAAGGTCACACAGGTAACCTGCTTGACGGGCAGGTGAATCTCGAAGTCCACCTGGCCGTCCGGCGTATATCGCACCACCTTGCCATTGCCCCACTGCGCATTCCACACATAGCCGTCGGTATCGACGGTTGAGCCGTCCGGATGGATACCGGCTTCCGTTCGCGCCATCACACGACGATTACTGATCTCGCCTTTTTCCGCATCAAAGTCCATCGCATACAGCTCGTAGCGTGGCGAGTCTGCAAAATACATGGTGCGATTGTCGGGAGACCAGCCGATGCCGTTGCTGATACAGATGTCGCCCATGTGCTCGGTCAGGTCGCCGCGATCGTAACAGTAGAGCTTGCCCTGGTGTTCGGGATCGTCGCAGCGGTTGTCGGGCGTGTCGATGAGTGAGCCAACCCAGAAGCGTCCCTGGCGATCCATACGTCCGTCGTTCAGGCGTACCCGGTCTGCGTTCGGCAAGCGGAAGAGCCAGTCGAACTCATTGCGCTCGGGCTGGAAATGGGCGAGGCCGCTTTGAAAGGCGCAGAGTAACTGGTCGCTGTCTTCGATAAATGCCAGCGAGCAGAGGTTTTCTGGCGTGGCGAAATTTTCCAGTCGTTGGTGAGCTGGGAAATAGCGTCGCAAGGTATTCCCCGGCATGTCGGTCCAATAGGCGGCCTGCTGCACCGGGTGCCAGATAATACTCTCTCCCAGTCCATCGGCTGTCGGAACCACATGGATTAATTCTGCCGTCACCATACTGGCTGTCCCCAGGTGCTCTGTAGTGTTGATACGCCGTGTGCGCGCCCGCGCGAGGCTCACACGAGGGCTTTATGGTAGATTGTTAACAATATTGGCGCAATACGTCGATGCCCTGTCGAGCGTCAGAGTAAAGGCGGGGTGCTGTCGAGCGCGCGTTTGTGCAGGCGCTGGCGGAGGGCGCGCGCAACACTGTCGGCGAGTATGGTCAGGGCGGCGCTGGTGGCAATTAGGATCAGCGCGACATCAAAACGCAGGAACTCGAAGGCCGAATCAATATAGAAACCCAGGGTGGGTATGCCCAGCACGCCGAGCATAGCGGTCTCCCGGATGATGATTTCCCAGCGGTAGAAGCAGTACGCCAGAAAGCGCTGGTATAGCGTTGGCACATAGTGGAAAAAGAAGCGACTTATTCGGTCTGCCGGCACAGGCGAGGGTTCCACGGTATCGCTGTGTTTGCCCAGCAGGTGGCTGATGATCGCGCCGTTGTGCAGCGTCATTGCGATGATGGCGGGCAGCATCGAGGGTCCGAACAGGATCAGCCCGACGAAGTTGAGCAAGTATTCGGGCAGCGAGCGCAGCACCAGTAGCAGGCCATCGCCGCATTTGCGTGGCCAGCCCCGGGAAAAGTGTGATGAATTCAGGGTGGATCCCAGCAGTGCGAACAGGCCCGTGAGCACCAGTACGATTTGTGCAACCAGCAAGGTATTCCAGCTACCGACAATCACCTGGTCGCCCACCCACACAAACCAGCGCTGGGTCTTGTCCAGATCCCAGTCTTCGCGAAGCGGTGCGGGGATGCAATCGTGCAGAAACTGGAGAAAGCCCACGCTGTGCCACTGTCCGCTCGGTGGTCGCAGCGCAAAGGCCATGGCTGCAAAAGCCGCAAGCCAGCGCGCGCGAAACCAGAATCGCAGGGAGAACACCATGGCAAGCAGGGTCAGCAGGTAGCCGCCCGCGTCGGAATACTCTCCGGTGCGCAACGCGGTTTCCAGATGAAACCCCAGCGTGGGAAGACCGATAAACCCCAGCACGACCGACGAGCGTATGGCGCACTCGAGTCGATAGGCGACGTAGTTGCCGATCGGATGCCGCGCCTGCGGCAGCCGGGTATACAGCAGATGGACGACACTATTGGTGTGCACGCGATCGACAGCGGCAGCCGCCGTGCCGTCCACTTCTTCCAGTTGTTCACCGAAGACCTTGGCCATGGTGCCGCAAAACGGTAGTGCGATAGCCAGTACACCGGCGAGCGTGGATATACCAAATAGCTGGATAAAGATCAGTGCCCAGAAGACCTCGTGGACCGAGCGCAAGATGGCGGCAACAACGCGCACCCATCGATACTGGTAAAGGAGCGCCAGGCAGAACCCCGCCAGCGTGGCCAGTCCGACCCCCTGCAGGGCAAACGCCAGTGTGTTGGCCACCGCATTCCACCACTGCCCCCACTCCGCGATGGTTGGTGTCGCCAGTCCCGTTGTCATCCGCCACAGTTCCCCGGCAGGGTCGCCAGTGCTGATGTGGATATCGGCAAACAGCAGGCTCACCACTGCCGCGGCAATAAAGTACGCGCTGAGCTTGCGCAGGCTGCGCCGCTCCGCCACCAGGCGGGTGACCGCCAGACTGAGTGAGCGGCCTACTGATAGAGCGGCGTGATACATGCGGGGTCGAGCTCGTCCGCCGGGGTGTCGAATGCGATACGCTGGTCTTTGAGCCCGATTACCCGATTGCACAGGGCGAGTGCCAGCTCCGTATGGTGCAGCGCAACAACACTGGTGTGATGTTGTTCGAGCAAGTGGCGCAGGAGCTGTTGTCCCTGATGCTTGTCCAGTGCGGCGACCGGTTCATCCGCCAGTAGAAGCGGTTGTCGCTGATACAGCGCCCGCGCGATGGCGACACGCTGTTGCTGACCGCCAGATAATTCGTCCGCTTTACGCCAGAGCAAGTCCGCAATACCGAGCGGGGTGGCGATCTCCTCAATTTCGGCACGATGCCGTGCGGAAGGCAGCAACAGTGTCCGGAGATTGGACAGCGTAGAGTGCCTGGCCAGGGCCCCGGCATAGATGTTGTGAAACACCCTGAGTTGCGGAACCAGGGCCGCATGCTGCGGGCACCAGCTACATTGCGCCCCGAGTTGTGATCGCAGCTTTGCGAGCAATGTGCTTTTACCCGCGCCACTCTTGCCGAGCAGCGCGATTCGATCGCCGGGCCGGATGGTGAGGCGATCAATCTGCAGTGCAAAAGACTTCGGCTCGGATGGTCGACTGCCCGGATAGGAGATCCGGCAGTCGATTAAATCCAGCAACGGGTTCATGGCGCGCTTAAAATGCGTCGAGCAGACCAATGCCCTGGGCAGTCTCTTCGATCGCCCGGTAAGTATCATTGTCCGCAGGCACAAATTTGGAGCGCGGGAAACTGGCCAGAATTTGCGGGTCGTCCAGTGCCAGCAGGGCCTCGGTTAGCTTCTTCTTAAAGCCTGAACCAAATTGTTCATCGATATCTCCACGCACCGTCCACTGGTAATCCGCATAGGTGGGCGTAGTCCATACCACCGAAACCAGTTTTGGGTCCACCTCGCCACGCGCCACCGCTTTGTCCCATACCGCGTAGTTCACTGCACCGGCCTGATAGGCGCCAGACTGTACCAGGGCAATCGTGCGGCTGTGGTCGCCGCTAAAGCCCACGCGGGCAAAGACTTTGTCCGGTGCCTGACCGAATGCCCCACGCAAATAGAACTCCGGCATTAACCGGCCGGAGGTGGAGCCTTTTGAGCCAAAGGTGAACGTCTTGCCTGCCAGGGAGGTGGGAACGACTTCTTCCGCCTCGATACCGGCACTGTGATGGGCAATCACATAGCTTTTGAAGAACTGGTCCTCATGGCCCTGGGCAATCGCCTCCGAACCAGAGACTGCGCGTCGTGCCTGCACCCCACTCAGTCCGCCAAACCAGGCGAGTTGCACCTGATTATTGCGAAACGCGGTGATAGCGGCCGGGTAGCTCTTCACCGGGATGTAATTGACATCGACATCGAGTGACTCGGACAGGTAATCAGCGACTTGCTGAAAGCGTCGAATCAGTTCGGCTTCGTTCTGGTCGGGAATCGCGGTGAAGGTGAATTGGGGGCGCTGGGCATCCGCGGCATGGCCGCTCAGGGAAACCAACAGGGCCATCAATGCGGTTAAATAGCGCATCAGGATGTTCCTTTGGAAGTAGGTCATGATTGGAGGAGGGGTTTGTATATCAACTGGCACATTAATACAACGCTTTGCTGGCCGCTAGCGCATGGAGTGGGCGCGCGATGGGGGTGTGGGTCGAAATAGACTAAACTCCCGACACCTACCGGCACTCGGCCACACAACGAACGAAATGAGTTCAAATGAAAAAGCTGCCTATTCGCATCGACATTGTTTCTGATGTCGTCTGTCCCTGGTGTGTGATTGGTTATTATCGCTTACAGCAGGCACTGCAGCGCTTTGCCGACGCGATAGAACCGACGATCTACTGGATGCCTTTCGAGCTCAACGTGGATATGCCTGCGGAAGGGCAAAATTTGCGCGAGCATGTCGCAGAAAAGTACGGTACCCGACCGGGAGAAAGTGAGGCGGCACGCCGCAAGCTGACGGCGCTGGGCGCGGATATCGGCTTTACCTTCGATTATTTTGATGACATGCGTATGGTCAACACCTTTAACGCCCACCAGCTGCTGCACTGGGCCGCGGAAAACGACCAGCAGCATCCCCTGAGCTTGCGCCTGTTTGAGGACTTTTTCGCCAGTCGCAAGGATGTGAGTGATACCGAGGTGCTGGCGGCAGCCGCAGAAGCAGTCGGCCTGGATGGCCAGGAAGCGCGCAGGGTCCTCGCGGAGCAAACCTATGCACAAGCTGTGCGACAGCTGGAAAAGCTGGTGCTTGGTCAGGGGGTAAGAGGGGTGCCACTGTTTGTGTTCGATGGCGAGTCCGCCTTGAGTGGTGCACAGGAAGTCGCAACTTTCGAGCGGCAGCTGGCGCAAATCGTCGACAAAAATTCGGCGCCGGGATAACGCGACCCCAGCTGATGCATCGTCGAAACCTGGGAGGCAGCCCTTCCTGCGCTGGCGTGGATACAGCGCTACGCGCCCATGTCTCGCGCTAGCTGGCTAGTTGCCGGATGACGCCTTCTTGCACCATCGTCGCAATCAGAGTGCCTTCTTGATCATAAAGGTGACCTTTCACCAGACCACGGCCATTGCTGGCAGAGGGGCTTGAGATATCAAACAGTAACCAGCTGTCGAATTTGATGGGTCGGTGTAGCCATACAGAATGATCAATGGTGGCGATCTGCAATTTCCCTTTGAGGAAACTTGCACCGTGGGGCATAAGCGAGGTGGCTAGAAAGTTGTAGTCTGATGCGTAGGCGAGCAGACTGTTATGCAACTGGGGTATGTCGGGCAAGTCACCTTTGGCTTTGATCCACGCTGCAAAATTTCCCTCCCTGGGCGTGGGGTTGCCCCAGTCATAGATTGCCAGGGGCCTGAATTCGAAGCCATTCGGCGCGATGCCTTTTGCGGACGCTGCTTCTTGCCTACTATTGGCGCGACGCAAGTGTTCAGTCGGAAAGTTGTTCTCTCCCGGTTTGGGTACCTTCGGCGCTTGTGTCTGATGATCAAAGCCAGACTCTGGATACTGAAATGACGCAATTAAAATAAAGATTTCGCGTCCACCCTGTATCGCCTTCACCCTGCGCGTACTGAAGCTTTTACCGTCGCGCACATTATCGATCTGATAAATAACGGGTTTGTGTGAATCGCCGGGTAGCAAAAAGTACGAATGGAGAGAGTGGATGCGCTGTTCAGTCTTCACTGTCTTCTGAGCGGCGGCAACGGCCTGGCCGAGCACGTGGCCACCATATAGCGCTGGGAAGCCGAGATCCTGGCTTCTTCCCTTGTATAAACCTGAATCAATTTCATCGACATTGAGAATCTCTATAAGGTCGGTAAGTTCTCTACTCATGCGTATTTTCTTGGGCTGCTGTGGCTACGTCGAAAGGTCGACGGGGTTACGCCGGTTCTCTTCTTAAACGCGCGCATATAGCTGGCTGCATCCTTGTAGCCAACCTCATAGGCAATCTCTTCGATGGATAGCTCGGAGCGTGCCAGCAGGTCTTTGCCTTTTTTCTCAAAAAACAAGTTTTTCAGTTCCCGGTAAGTCGTCCCTTCATCTTTCAGTCGTCGCGTCAGTGTGGTCCTGGAAGTTTTCATGATTTTTACGATCTGATCGAGACTGACGCAGTCGAAACCATCAGCGTGTTTTCCCAATAAGTAAACTACCTGGTCCGAGTACGTCTTCATGAATGCTGCCCTGCCACATAAGCGTCATAGAACTCCGCATAGCTCGTTAGAAGAAAGCGCCATGCTTCCTGGCTAATGGTGGCTTTCGATCGAACAAGCTCAAATGCATGGAAGCACCCCTCAAAAACCTTGAAGCGTATAGTGCCGCCGGCGCGCTCGAGATTCTCCATGAATTCCACCACCTCCCAGTAAAATGGCTCGCAGGTACCAACAAAGGAAATGGTTGGCGGCAGACCCCTATAGTCTGTGCATCTGGCTGGAGCGGCGTGCTCAGGAATATCCTCACCGGCAAGGTGCAGGTCCTTCAGATACTGTGACCAGCCAATACGATTGAGCGCCGTGTCCCAGACGGGAGAGGCGATCGCTCTGTTGGGGTCCTCCGGTTGGCGGTCATCGATCATCGGATAGATCGGCATCTGGAATGCGATATCGATATCGTCCGACTCTCTCAGCTTCAGAGTAAGGGCGGCAGTGAGACCCCCGCCCGCGCTATGACCCGCGATAATGAACTTACGGTTAAGAATGCCGAGTTCCTCTGCATACCTACTGGCCCACCGCAGTGTTTGGTGGCAGTCATCAAGGGCAGCGGGATAGGGGTGGTCCCCCGCCTTTCGATAATCCGGCGCTATTACCACGCAGGACTTCTTGTGAATAAATTGGCGGATTGCCTCCGCCGATGCCTCGGGTACGCCGCCGATATAACCGCCGCCATGGAGATACAGCATGGCTGGCAATGCCGTGGCCGCCGATAGAGGTCGATAGATTCTTACTCGTATTTCACGGTCACTCTGTGCGCACGGTATATAGACTTCGTCGCAGTGCAGGTCGTCTATATCTTTACCAACTAAATTCCGTTTAGTTACCCAGTCAAATATCCTTCTAAAAAGGCGGACCTTGAACGCGGCTGTGAACGCCATCAAGCCCGCGTAGCTGGATTGTAAATCTTCGTGCAGCAATTCTTTGCGAATATCCATTGCATTACCGCCATGGCTACTTGGTCTTAAAAGACTTCAAACAGGCCGGCAGCGCCCATTCCGCCACCGACGCACATCGTCACTACCACGTATTTCACGCCGCGCCGTTTGCCCTCGAGCAGCGCATGCATGACCATTCGTGCACCGCTCATTCCATACGGATGCCCGATGGAAATCGCACCGCCATTCACATTATATTTTTCCGGGTCAATTCCAAGCTTGTCACGGCAGTAAATTGCCTGGCAGGCAAATGCTTCGTTCAGTTCCCACAAACCGATGTCATCGATCGTCAGGCCGTTCCTTTCGAGCAGTCGGGGAATCGCGAATACCGGACCGATGCCCATTTCATCGGGCTCGCATCCGGCAACCGCCAAACCGCGGTATGCACCCAGTGGTTCATGATTCCGTTGTTCCGCCAGTTTCCCGTCCATCATTAACACCGCCGCTGCACCATCGGACAGCTGGGAGGCATTGCCCGCGGTAATACAGCCACCCTCCCTGACAGGGTTGAGCGCTGCCAGATCATCGAAGGTCGTTTGAGGCCGATTGCCCTCATCGCGCGACAATGTGATTTCTTGCTTGCTGACTTCACCGGTGGCTTTGTCATGGACCGCTTTTACGGTGGTGACCGGGATAATTTCCTCATCAAACTTCCCGGCAGCCTGAGCCGCAGCGGTGCGCTGCTGGGAAACCAGGGCATACTCATCCTGAGCGCTCCGGGAAATGGCATAGCGGTTGGCAACCACCTCGGCGGTATCCAGCATGGGCATATGTATGCTCGGCGAGTTGGCCACAGCTTTCGGGTCGACCACCCGATGCAGGTTCATATGCTCATTCTGGACGAGGCTAATGGATTCGCAGCCGCCTGCAATCAGCATCGGCGAACCGTCATGGATAATCTGCTTCGCACCCGTAGCAATCGTCATCAGGCCGGAAGAGCACTGCCGGTCGATGGTCATGCCCGCCACACTGGCCGGCAGCCCGGAAGCCAGCGCAACCTGCCTGCCCAGATTCGCAAACTGTGTGCCTTGCTGGATGGAAGCCCCAAAAATACAGTCCTCAATTTCCGCTGGCTCAACCCCGGCACGCTCGACGGCCGCCTTGACAGCGAAGGAGGAGAGTGATGGTGACTCCGTATCGTTAAATGCGCCCCGATAGGCCTTGCCGATGGGTGTTCTCGCTACCGAAACAATGACAGCTTCTTTCATAGGTTTTTCCGTATCTAAAATAGATCGCCGGCTGGTGCGGCGACGGGTATCGTTAGTAAAGGGTCAGCGGTGACTCACTCAATGCCTTTGAAATAAGTGATGGCTTTTGTCAGGAACTTCTCCGTCTGTTTTGCACCAGACTGGAGGTCTTCCTGATTGGCGATGTCATTGATGGCGGCCATACTTTCAATAACCGCTTCTGGTGTTTGCTGTTCTGGAGGCAAGAATGTGCCGTCTGTCTCGAACAGGCGGGTACTGGCATAACCGCCAGCGCCAGCGCAAAGAATCAGCCGGTTGGGCGCGTCTTTATGGCACAGGGCCAGAGCACCGGCCGTTACCGACTCGGGCGTCATCAGCTTGTAAATTTCTTCCGGAATCAAGTCCTCTGTCATTCTGGTGCCAGCTGTCGGAGCGAGTGCGTTAATACGAATATCGTTTTTTGCACCTTCAATCACCAGGGTATTCATTAGTCCGAGGACAGCCATTTTGGCGGCGCCATAGTTCGATTGGCCAAAATTTCCATACATGCCGCTGGAAGAGGTGGTCATCACAATACGGCCGTAATTCTGTTCCCGCATGATGTCCCAGACTGCCTTGCAGCAATTCACGGATCCCATCAGGTGTACGTCCATCACCAGCTGGAAATCGGAGAGATCCATTTTGCCGAAAGACTTATCCCTTAGGATGCCGGCGTTATTGATCAGAATGTCGACACGTCCCCATATTTCCAGGGTTTGTCGAACCATGTCCTGTACCTCATCGTAGTTGGCAACGTTGGCGCCATGTGCAAACGCCTCGCCACCTCGTTCTTCGATCAGTTGCACGACTTGTCTGGCCGCTTCCGAAGAGGTGCCGCTACCATCCCGGGCACCGCCCAGATCGTTAACGACCACCTTGGCTCCGCGTTTTGCGAGTTCGAGTGCATGGGATCTACCCAGGCCATTCCCGGCACCGGTAACGATGGCCACCTGACCTTCAAATGAAATACTCATAGTCTTTTCTCTTTTTGATTGTTTCGTCACTTAACCATTTGCATAGTCAGCCACTCAGCCTTAAAGGCGGGTTTGTCGCCCCCCTCGATCTCGACTTCGACCGCATAGGTGATCATGAACTGCCCGGGTTTCTTTTCGACAACATCCGACACCTGCGCGTGGCAACGAATCCGTTTGTTGACATGCACCGGCGCGATAAAGCGCACCTTGTTAAACCCATAGTTGATGGCGGTGTAAATCCCTTCAATAACGACACCAAACGATTCGGCAAAGTGAGACAGCATTGAAAGGCTCAGAAAGCCATGGGCGATGGTGGAGCCGAACGGCGTTTCCGCAGCCCTTTCTGGATCCACGTGAATAAACTGGTGGTCCAGCGTGCAATCGGCGAATTGGTTGATTTGTTCCTGTGTGACGGTAAACCAAGCGGTCGTTTCCAGCTGTTCACCAACCATGGTCAACGCGCGTTCTCGGGATATAACTTTCATTCCGCGATCTCTATTCTTTTATTAACAATATATGGATCAGGCTAGAACCACTCGGCCTTCATGTCATAACTGGTGGTGTCTATCTCGGCAACGACTTTTGCCCAGTGGAATACTTCGGGGAGCTCAATTCGATAAAAGTACTGCATTGCCTGGAGCTTTCCGCGATAGAAGTGTTCATCGTCTTCGTGTGGCTCTTTTTTCAGGGCCGCTTCCGCGACGAGTCCCTGTTTCAGCCAAAGCCACGCGATAACGATATGGCCGAACATGTCCAAATACTTCACGGAGTTTGAGAAAACCGCATCGAGGTTTTGCGCTTGCGTGGCCGCCATCACGGCATCGGTGGTGGTCTTCAGGGTGGCAACGGCTTGCTCGAGCTCTTCGGCATACTGGCCGAGGTTCGCAGCCTGTTTTGCTGTTTCGGTGGTTTCTGCAATTGCGCTCAGGCAGGCTTTGTATCCAGCGAAATTATTCATGGGCACTTTTCGGCCGAGTAGATCCAGAGACTGGATCCCGGTGGTACCTTCATGAATTGGGTTTAGACGGTTATCGCGGTAGAACATCTCGACAGGGTGTTCGTCGATGTATCCATGGCCACCCAAGACCTGGATGGCGAGATAATTTGCTTTCGGCCCGTACTCCGATGGCCAGGTTTTGATGATTGGTGTCAGAAAGTCCAACAGCTCATGGGCGGCCTGCTTCTCTTCTTCGGTCTCAGCGGTGTGTTCATCATCGGAGAGTTGCGTACCTAACAGGCACAGCGCGAGGGCACCCTCAGAGTAAGCCTTTTGAGCCAGCAGCATGCGGCGGACATCCGGATGCTCGATGATGTTCACCGGCGACGCATGAGGGTCTTTTGAGGAAAGCAGGCGACCCTGTGGTCGCTCTTTGGCGTAGTCGAGAGAGTATTGGTAGCCTGCAAGAGCGGTAATCGCTGCTCCGGTCCCCACCATGATGCGTGCTTCATTCATCATGTGGAACATGTACATCAGACCTTTGTTTTCCTCGCCAACCAGATAGCCAACCGCACCGTCCTGTTCCCCAAAATTCAAGGCCGTTGATGTTTGCGCTCGGCCACCCATTTTGTGAAAAAGACCTGCCAGGGCAACTTCATTACGTGGGCCCAGAGAGCCATCGTCGTTGACAAGGTATTTCGGGACGATAAACAGCGAGATGCCTTTTACTCCCTTGGGGGCACCCTTAATACGCGCGAGAACAAGGTGGACAATGTTCTCGTTCAGCTCATGGTCGCCGCCAGAAATGAAGATCTTATTGCCGGTGATGCGGTAGAGACCGTCATTATCCTTGACTGCGGAAGTCGTCAGGTCGGCAAGGCCAGAACCCGCGCCCGGCTCCGTCATGGCCATGGTCCCGGCAAAGCGTCCTTCGCGCATGGGCACGACCCACTTCTCAATCTGCTCCGGTGAACCATACGCTTCAATCAGGTTGGCATTCGCACTGGTCAGGCTGGTATAGCCCGTCGCGACCCCACCGGCCGCGCCGATATAGGTGCCAGCGGCGCTCGCTACAATACCGGGCAGCTGCATGCCGCCACGTTCGAAGTCCGCTGTTGAGGACGCGAGCCCGGCTTCGATCATCGCATCGATCGCGGGCTTGATCTCCGGGATCATTTGGACCTTTTCGCCATCAAAGGTAGGCTGATTTTTGTCCGCCTTGTTGCGGAAGGGTAAAAAGTGTTTTTCCGCTACGGCCTTGGCCGTCTTCAATGTCGCGTCGAATGTCTCGCGGTTGTGTTCCGCGTACCGTGGGCGTCGCGTTAGCCCTTCAGCGTCAAACAGTTCATACAACATAAACTCAAGATCGCGGTCGTTCATCAGGGGTGCGGGCATGGTTTCACCTGTTTTACTTGTACGGATTGTTCTGGGATCGCCGCCGACTTCGGCAGGAGAGCCCACCTATCGATTGAGATCTATTGTCGAGCTCGGATTGACGGATGGACATGACCTGAGAGGTCAAGTTTCGGAAGACTGTCAGTGAAGTTGCCGGTGGCGGCCATTTGTGAGGGCTGAGGCCTGTCTCGATGAGGGGAGTTGGTTCCTGGAGACCTTATCCCTGACGGCCTCGACAAGAGCATTGTTGTTCACTCAAGCGTTGGGGAGTTGGGGAAAGACATTCGGGTTTCGGGGCCAGAACGCCACCAGGCTTTTGTGAGGCTAATATTTTAAAAACCCATAATTCAATGTTATGCGTACAGGATAAAAGGTATTGGACAATATAGGGTGCCTTGTTGATGATGCCCTGAGGATTAATGCGGATAAAATCACCATGCTGATTGCTCTTGGCCTTTCCATCTTGGCGTTGACACTGGGTTTATGGTTCATCTTGGGCCATAAATTGTCTGATCTGATTGGGCCGCACCGAAATCGGTTCAGCAATATCGAGACTTGGCAAAAAACCGGACCAGTCAATACAAAGCAGGGTCAGATCGTCGGACTGGAAAAATCGACAGCACAAGGCCGGGTGATGGCCTTTCTCGGTATTCGCTATGGAGAGCCACCAATCGGCGACAGGAGGTTTATGCCCCCGACGGCATCCAGTGGTTGGGAAGGCCTCTTCGAGGCCGTGCGCTTTCCGTCCTCGTCGATTCAGCCCAAAGCTGACCGTAGCACTCAAGAACCCAACATGCAGAATCAGTCAGAGGATTGTCTGTTTCTCAGTGTATACACCCCGTCCACTGAGGGCGCCGGCCGCCCTGTCCTGTTCTGGATCCATGGCGGGGCCTATATTTTTGGCACTGGAAACGGTTATCCGGGGCACGTACTCGCGGCGCAGGGTGATGTGGTCGTGGTATCGATCAACTATCGCCTTGGCCTGCTCGGGTTTTGCGATCTGTCCATGTTTGGTGAACAGTATGCAGGATCCGCAGCCAACGGTATTCGTGATCAGATCCTGGCCCTAGAGTGGGTCAGGGACAATATTTCAGACTATGGTGGAGACCCCAACAATGTCACCATTTTCGGGCAGTCTGCAGGCGGCTCATCGGTGTCATCATTGATCTGTGCCCCCGCCGCAAGTGGCCTGTTCAATAGGGCCGTAGTGCACAGTGGAATGGATATTTTCAATCCCCCCATCGACAACACTGCGGACCTGCAAAAGTATCTCAAGCTGGACAAAAAGGAATCGATACCGGACGCGCTACGGGATCTGCCGGCGGAAGAAATACTGAAAGTGCAGGCCAGGGCCGGGTATTTCTCCGGAGGCTTTGTCGATGGTGTCGTGGTGACCCGCAGTATCCGGGACACAGTGCAAGCTCAGGGAGCAGATGGCGTCCCTCTCATTATTGGGTCCAATCACGATGAGGGCACCCTGTTCAGCCTGATTACCCCGCGTATCGCCTTCAAATCAATCATTCCGGTCTTCGCCGCGCTGACAACGGGTGGGCATGATACCGATGGATATCTTGCCAGGCTCAAGCAGGATCACCCCGGTGACAGCCTGAAGCAACTGCATGACAGGGTATGGGGAGAGAGTTTCCAAAGTAGCGCTTACCTGTCTGCGGAGTGGGCGAGCAGCGCCGGGCGCGATGTCTGGATGTACCGCTTTGACGAACCGGTGCAGAAGAATCCGCTGGGCTACAAACTAGGCGCCTGCCATGCAGCCGAGATGGAGTTTACCTTCAACAATTTTGCCCGAGACGACCTGGCACAAGATGGCCTCTGGTATGACCGCTATGACGCCGACGCAATTCGCCTGGCTCAGGATTGGTCTAATACCATCATCCAGTTTGCCAGAACCGGTAACCCAAATGGTGCGGGTATGCCGGCGTGGCCGCAATACTCAAACGACCGGCAGGAATGCCTGATTGTCGAAAAGCGGCCCCACGTCGAATCTGCGGTACATCAGTTTGAAGCTGATCGGTGGAATGAATTCCGCCCGGACGCCCGTCGACCCGCCTAGTGCCTTACAGAACGACGTATTCCTGCATCAAGACTCGACCTGTCATCCACTGACGACTGGCTTCGCTCGTCTGCCATGCCGAGACAGGGAGGCCGCGTTGACTCAATTACTGATGAATCTCCAATCTGGTAGGATGAGTGTCAGGGTGAGTAATTGCGCAATTGAGATCGAGCAAGATCTTGATGAGAGGTAGTTAAAGAATGTCTGATCGTCATGATGACAACAATATCGTCAATGACCTGGCTTTTGGCCGCCTGCTGAAATTCTGGCGCGGTGTGCATGGGCTGAGTCAGGAAGAATTGGCCTTCAGAGTGGATTCCTCGCCGCGTCATATCAGTCGAATGGAAAATGGACGAGTCTATCCCAGTAAATCCATGGTCGACGGCGTGGCCAGGGAACTATCGCTGGGGGAAAGAGATACCAATCACTTGCTCATTTCAGCGGGATTCAACCCGCGTGTTAAAAAAGTCAGTTTCCACGACCCCGAAATGCGCTGGTTGCGCAAGGCCATGACGTTGAGTTTGCGCGCACTCGACCCCTACCCCGCGGTTCTGCTGGATGGTTCAAGTAATATTCTGATGGTAAACCGGGGCTGGGTCGGCTTTTTCCAGACATGTATCTCGCCGGAGAAGCTGGCGCAGGTTTCCAACCATTTTGACTTCCTGTTCAGTCGTCAGGGTGCCGGCAATATGATGAGCGGCTGGGAGGACACATTGTCGGTCATTCTGATGTCGATTCAGCAGGTCGTTCTGATGACGGGCAGCCAGGAGAATCAAGAACTTTTGGAGCGGCTAAAGGCATCGCCAAACGTACCCGCAGACTGGCAACAACGTGGTGCGAGATTGGAACCCATGGCCAGTTATCGCGTGCAAGTGGATATTGATGGAAGCCTGCGAAAATTTTTCAGCGTCAGCCAGACCGTTGGCGCTATGGGCCCCAATGCCTACGTTTCAGAGCCGCATTTGACGATCAATACGTTATATCCAGAAAAGGATGACCTGGATTTGTCTGAGCTTACCGAGGGAAATCTCGAGCATCCGCTTTTGTTCTACTGAGTTGGCAATGAAATAAAAAAGCCAGTGCGATATCGCACTGGCCTTTCGGCGTCGAGGCCTCGAGGCTTTCTGTACTGCGTTTAAACCACGCTTAGAAACTTGTGCCGACCGTAACACCAACGGTGCGTGGCATGCCTACATATCGCGACGTGGGGTTAGGGGAGTCGGTAACAAAGGATTGCCCGAAGCCGTAAGCAGTATAATAGTTTTCATCAAACAGGTTCTGAACGTAGCCGGTCACATACCAACGCTCGGTCATAAAACCTGCATTCAGGTTTACCAGTTCATAGCTAGGCAGAATTGCGGCATCATCATCGTACGGTGCTGTTGGTGCGAGCGGGATGATTGGGCTCGGCTCCACCTCCGGTTCCGTAAGCGTACGCTGGTCATCGACGTAGCGATATTCGATTCTGGCAAAAATATCGCCGCCACCCAAAGAATAGTTGTACTCCGCAAAGAAGGAGCCCGTCAGCTCAGGGGCATTGGGGAGTGCCGAACCGGCCAGGATATTTGAGTCGGCCAGCGGATCGGTGTACTCCGCTTTTTGGCTGGTGATCGCTGCCCCAAGGGTGAGATTGTCGGCGGCGAGATACATCGCTTCCAGTTCTATACCCTGGATTTCGACTTCGCCCCCGGGCGTCAGCACAATGGTCGTATTGGTGGTGGTTGGTACTGAAAGTGCAGATTGCACATCGCTCCAGTCCGTATGGAAGATCGCACCATTTAACACGAGTCGATCATTGTTCCATACGGTCCTTGCGCCCAGTTCATAACTGATCAGGTCGTCAGAAGCGTAAGTCGCGAAGCGCTCAGGGTCCAGGGTGTCGTTACCCTGTAAGTTGGTACCACCAGAGCGGAAGCCTTCTGCGGCATTGAAATAGTAGAGCTGACTGTCGTTCGGTGCCCAGCTCAATCCCAGCTTAAACAACACATCCTCATCGCGTACGCTATTGTTAGAGCTGTCAATGCCGAACATCAGTACAGAGTCGAAAACACCGTATGCCTCAGTGCTGTCGCTAAAGGTTACCTCTTCGTCAAAGTATCTGAAGCCGGCCGTTAATTCGATCGTTTCCGACAGTTCAACATTCATCTCGGCATAGGCTGCTTGCTGTTCGAACTTTTCTGCCGCGTTTCGGCCAACGGCATCCAGTCCTGAGGCCGGAGTCACTGCGCAGTCAAATGTGGCCGCAAGGAGATCGAGCATGAAGAAGTCAGGCAAATACGCATTGAGCGCTGGCAGGCCTTGGCTGTCGTAAGTGGTGCATACATCCCGGTCGCGATCTCGGTAAAACAGGCCTACCGTCCAGTCGATGAACTCATCGCCATTGGAGACCAGGCGAAGCTCCTGAGTCACCGTCTTCTCTTCATCGTACACGCCCAGCAGAGAATGTGCGGAGAGCCCCAGTGGGGCGAACAGGGGTGTCGGGTCACCGACAATCTGGGTCAGTACAAAGGGAACAAAAAACTCATCCAGTGAGAAGTTCACGCGAGTGGCATAGGTCCGCTCGCGTTCATACACCGAGCTAATGGAACTGAGTTCAGCAAAGCCAAAGTCATACTTGGCGGTCAGCGCATAAAGATCAATTTGCGACTGGTTGTACTGGTCTTCGAGCAAAGAAGTCTGATTGCGCTCAAGCCCGATGACTTCCTCAGCATAGGCATTCGAGTCTTGATCGTCATGCATTAGCAGAAGATCTAATGAAAAATCATCAGAGACTTGCCATAAAGTCGCAGCTCTCAATGACCAGTTGTCAGCGCTATTGATGGCATCTTCTTCGGTAGCGACGTTGTCGATCCAGCCTTTCTTTGCTTCCGTGCTACCGACGATGCGCGTGGCGAGCTGGCCATCAATGAGTGGAATGCTCACCGCACTGCGCACTCTATGGCCGAGGTCGGCACCTTTGGTGCCGATCAATACGGCCTCCGCTTTCGCACTGAATGCTTCAAGATCTGGCTTGTTGGTGATGAGTTTAATGGCACCGCCCATGGCGCCGTCGCCATATAAGGTGCCTTGCGGCCCTTTCAGCACTTCGACCCGATCCAGGTCGTAAAGATTGATGTCCGGTAAACCGCCTCCGCCTTGAATGGCCACATCATCCAGATACATGCCCACAGTGGAGACTGATCGTGCCAGGCCATAGGCGTCCTGGCCAATGGGGCTGACACCACGAAGACCCAGCTTGATGGAGCCGTTACCCTCACGGGTGAAGCCCACGCCGCTGATGCCGGTGATGTAATCTTCCATTGACACCTTGTTGAGAGTATCTAATTCATCGCCGGTGATGGCCGACATTGAAATAGAGACATCCTGGATGCTCTGTGCACGACGCTCAGCCGTCACGACAACTTCCTCAATGGCCGTTTGAGAATCCTGTTGTGCTTGAGCGTAAGTGGCGAGTGGCGCTGCTACCGCCAACGCCAGTAAATTTTTTGTAAATCGCTGCGTGTTTTGGCTCACTTAACCAGCCCTCATTATTGTTTTGTAGTGGCAGATTTTTTTGGCAGACAGCGATGAGCAGGAGCTCTTGTCGCTTCTGACATAGTGAGATGGTCGGTTTGGTGACCTATAAAGTCCAATACCTTTTACGGCCGAGGTATAACATTTACTAATGCTTCTACCCTGTTGTTTTGTCGGTGCTAGAAGGCAGTATCGCTGCCATAAAATTTTTCTAGTCTATTGATTCAAAACGCGTTTTCAGTTCATCGGGATTTACGCTGATCCGGTCCGTGACGATGTTTTCTTATTGGTCACGGAGGCGCCTTTCTCGACCTGTAGGGCAGACAGTTAGTGTATCGGTTTGTTTTTGCCCGCGTCCAATCTGTGCTGCCTATTGGTCTTCGGGCGTTATCCTGCGAGACGTGCGTTGGCTGATGAAGTCGGCTCACAGCTTCGCAAGCGCTGCTATTCCATAATTGAATCGTCAGTAAGAAATTAGTTGTATTCAGTCGCCCAGCAGTGTTTTGCGTATTGACCGGCCCGGGCCCTCACTCGGAGAGCATCTGTCTCAGAATTGGCGCGAGTATTTTTACCAGAGGCGAGGACGCTCTGGTCTTGGCAAAAGCCAGTACCAGGTGTTGATTCGATATCGCACGGCTGACGGGCATCATACTGAATTGCTTTCCGAGTTCTTCGAGTGTGCTCTTTACGGAAACGAGAGGGTAATACGCGTTCGTTCTATTCAGTAGCGAGAAGACCAGTGTGAAGTCGTCGGTCAGGTAAGTGGCTTTAGCCGGCGGCAGGCGCAATCGCTCATGCAGGGCTGCCAGATCACGATGCATCCAGTCACTGGTGGCCGGTAGGATCGCCGGGTAATTGAGAATATCGTCTGCGGTCATTCCAGCCTGGTGTTCAACCGGGTGGCCCTTGCGAATCATGTAGGAGAACTCAAGCGGCGCTACGTTCTCGATCGGGTTTTCTGGCCATTGCTTCATATAGGCAGTTGTACTCAGTACCACATCCAGCTCACCGGTCTCCAGTCTTGGTACGATCTCGCCGGGTCGCCCTGCCGTTGTGACGATATCAATCTCTGGGTGGTCGGCGGCAAACTCCGCCACTGCCGACGCTGCCACAGAAAGGAACGGCCCCGGCGTCACGCCCAGTCTCAGATGGCCGCGGACCTGGCCTGTGCCATGTCGGAAGTCCTGACCCAACGCCTTCAGATCCGCCAGCAGCGTCTTTGCCCGCTGTACAAATTCCTCCCCTTCATCCGTGACGGAGACGCCTCTGGCCAGGCGATGAAATAGCTGTGTACCTAAATCATCTTCCACTTCGGAGATGCAGCGGGTCAGCGCGGGCTGGGAAATAGACAGGAGTTGTGCCGCCGCAGTGAAGGATTTTTCCTCCGCGACGGCAACGACATATCTCAGTTTGCGGAAATCCAGGCGCTCTCTCATAACTTATTCTTATAGTTCGGCAAAAAAAGGTATTAGACATTATGGCAGCCTGATATGACGATGCAACCACGACGATAAGAACAAACATCCTGGTCTGTATGAATAACGACGTTGTCTTGTGTGGCGGTAAGCGCACGCCCTTCGGCGATTTTGGAGCGTCTCTCGTGGACATAGCGGGGACGGATCTCGCTGCCCATGCCGCGAAAGCGACCCTCGATAGTGCTGGGTTGGCGGCAAGCACCGTTGATCATCTCGTTTGCGGCAATGTAATCCCGGTCGATCAGGGAGGCTACTTTGCCAGTCGTCTCGTGGCCCTGAATATCGGCATGGCCGAAGACAGTTGCGCCCTGAACGTGTCCCGCGCCTGCGGGTCGGGCATCCAGGCGATTGTGTCTGCCGCGGAACAGATCATGACTGGCCACAGCAAGGTTGCGCTAGCCGGCGGCTATGAAAATACCTCTCGGGCACCCTATGTCTTGACTGATAGTCGCTGGGGAGTCAGGCGAGGTAGCAGCGAAGTGGTTGATGCCATTGATTACGCCTACCGGGATCCCTTTGACCGCGCTTTGATGGGGACGACGGCAGAAAATCTTGCAGATCAATTTGGCTATCAGCGTGAAGCGATGGATGAGTACGCGCTACTCAGCCAGCAGCGTGCCGCAAGTGCGATTGAGTCCGGCTTTCTCGCGCGTCAGATTGCACCGATCAAGGTGCAGGAGAGAAAGCGTTCCCGGTTGTTTGCGGTGGATGAGTATCCACGCGAAACGACCCTGGAAAAGTTGTCGTCACTGAAACCCGTATTTCGCGAGGGCGGCAAAGTGACGGCAGGTAATGCCAGCGGCATGACCGATGGTGCGGCATTTGTTGTGGTCGCAGATCGACAGAGTGCCGGCCAACAGGGGCTTACCCCAAAAGCCAGGCTGGTCGATTGGGATGTGATTGGAGTGCCACCACACATTATGGGGTGCGGTCCAGTTCCATCGATTGATCGCTTGTTGAAAAAGCACGGCCTCACGGTGGCAGATATTGATTATTTTGAAATCAATGAAGCCTTTGCCGTTGTGAATCTGCATGCGGAGCAGCAGTTAGGTATTCCCCGGGAGCGCACCAATCTCTACGGCGGCGGTATCTCCATCGGACATCCCCCAGGTGCGACTGGTGTCCGCATGGCACTGACCGCAATGGATCATTTGCTCGACTGTGGTGGGCGCTACGCAGTGTTGTCTCTTTGCCTGGGTGCCGGTCAAGGCATGTCGGTTCTGCTGGAGCGGGTGTAAGCCATGAACAACACCTCTGTATTTATTGGCGGCGCCAGCGGTTTCTGGGGCGACTCCGCACGAGCGACAGCGCAACTACTACAAGACGAGCGCCTGGACTTTATTGTCTACGACTATCTTGCCGAGGTGACAATGTCCTTGCTGGCAAGGGCGCGATCCAAAGACGACTCAAAAGGTTATGCACTGAGCTTCCTCACTGAGGCGATGGGGCCCAATCTGAATACCATCGCCGAACGCGGAATCAAAATTGTTTCGAATGCCGGTGGCGTCAATGCATATGCCTGCGCCGAAGCGCTGAAAGCGATTATCGCTGAGCAGGGCCTGGACCTGAAAGTCGCCTGGATCGAAGGTGATGATTTGACGGGGCAGAAGCAATCGTTTGTCGGCGTCCATGAAATGTTTAGCGGCGACGATTTTCCAGACCCAGAGTCTGTACAAAGTATTAATGCCTATCTCGGTGCCTTCCCTATTGCGCAGGCGCTAAAGCAGGGGGCCGACATCGTCATTACCGGTCGATGTGTTGACAGTGCGGTCACCCTGGGGGCGTGCATCTATCAATTTAACTGGACGGCCGAAGATCTTGACTGGCTTGCGGGTGCCTCGCTGGCGGGTCATATCCTGGAGTGCGGGGCGCAGGCTACCGGCGGTAACTTCACAGACTGGCAAGACGTTAGAGACCGTCACAATATCGGATATCCCGTCGCAGAGATCGCAAATGACGGCAGTTTCATTTGTGACAAGCCTGATGGCACCGGTGGACTGGTTTCTGTGGGCACGGTTGCAGAGCAGTTGGTGTATGAGATAGGGGATCCATCGGAATATATTTTGCCTGATGTCGTGTGTGATTTTACTGCCGTTGAGATCAAGCAATTGTCTGCCGATCGGGTACGCGTTACCGGCGCCAGGGGCAAGCCAGCACCTGAAAACTATAAAGTGAGTGCAACCTATTCCGATCAATATCGAGGTGGCACCTACCTTAGCTTCTATGGATTCGATGCGGACAAGCGGGCAACGGCGCTTGCGGATGCTGTGCTCCGCGCCTCACGCGAGGCTTTGAATTTCCTTGGGCTGCCGGACTTCAGTGAGACCTCCATTGAGTTGATCGGTGCCGGCAGCCAATTTGGCCAGTACCGGCACAGCGAGCGCTGCGACGAGCTGGCGATGAAGATCGCGGTTAAACACCCTGACCGACTCGGGGTTGGCGTCATGCTCAAGCAGTTGGCCGAGCTGGCACTGGCGACACCTCCCGGACTTTCCGGATTTGGCGGAAACAGCCCAAAAATCTCACCGGTGGTACGCCTATTTTCGCTATTGGTACCGAAGAGCCAGGTCAGCATTAAGCTGCATTTTGATGACCGCTCGATGGCATACGACGGGTCGCAGGCAGCATCCTCGCACTCTTCGTCGGTGATACCTTTAGATGCCGAGACCATTCCACGCCTCGCTTTTGAGGATTCGCCTCAGGCAAAAACCACCGTGCCTTTGATCAAGCTGGCCTGGGGCCGCAGCGGCGACAAAGGGAATAATGCGAACGTTGGTATCATTGCGCGTAGACCCGAATACCTCCCCTATATCAATGCCACATTGACCAGTGACCTCGTCGCTGCGCGATTCTCTCACTTTTTTACCGATGGCCAGGGCTGGGTCGAGAAGTTTCATCTGCCCGGCATACACGCTATCAACTTTGTCCTCCATGACGTTCTCGGTGGCGGCGGTATTGCCAGCCTTCGCAACGATCCCCAGGGCAAAGGCTATGCCCAATTGCTATTGGCTTGTCCAATTGTTGTTCCAACTGTTCTTGCCGAGAAATTGAAATGACGGTCTTTAATTCAAAAATCAATACCAACTCGGATGGTTATAAGAAGAATCGTGCCGAGATGTTGACCCTTGTCAATAAGCTACAGGAGCTGAATGGCCGCGGAGCGACGATCTCGGCAAAGCGTAAAAGTCGCTTTGACGCGCGTGGCCAGTTGCTTCCCCGGGAGCGGCTTGCGCGGCTGTTAGATCCAGGCATGCCGTTTCTGGAAATCGGCAACCTGGCCGGTTATCTGGTTGACACCAAGGATGAAGAGAAGTCGGTACCGGGAAGCACGGTTATTTCGGGAATCGGGTTCGTCAATGGCGTGCGCAGTGTCATTGTTGTGGATGACAGTGGCATTCAGGCGGGTGCGATGACCACCGCCGGAGGATTCCGTATCGCGCGTGCCGAGCAGATTGCACTGGAGCAAAAACTGCCGTTCGTACATCTGGTCGAAAGCGCGGGTGGTGATCTTGTCAACTATGCCGTGGAGGGCTTTGTCGGCGGCGGTGCACTGTTCGGTAATCTAGCAAAGTTGAGTAAAGCGGGTATTCCCGTCATCTCTATTTTGCATGGCTCGTCGACGGCCGGCGGTGCCTATATGCCCGGTCTGAGTGATTATGTGATTGCCGTCAAGAACAACGGCCGCGCTTTTCTGGCAGGGCCGCCCCTGCTCAAGGCTGCTACCGGTGAAATCGCCACGGAAGAAGAGTTAGGCGGTTCGGAAATGCATGCTACCACCTCGGGTTTGGCGGAGTATCTGGCGGAGAACGATGGTCAGGCCGTCAACATGGTGCGCGAGCTCATGCATCGTCTGGAGTGGAACAAGGACTGCCTGACCCCCAAACGTCGCGCGTTCCTGGACCCGATATACGACGCTGATGAACTGGCCGGCGTAATCCCCTGCGATTACCGCACTCCCTACGATATGCGCGAGCTGGTAGCGCGCGTGGTGGACGGGTCGAATTTCATGGACTTCAAACCGCGCTACGGTGCGGCAACGGTCTGTATACAGGCGGACATCATGGGTATGGCGTGTGGCGTAATTGGTAACAACGGCTCGATTGACCCGGATGGTGCCACCAAGACGGCACAGTTCCTCCAGCTTTGCGACCAGTCCAATGTGCCGGTCATCTTCTTGCAGAACACCACTGGCTATATCGTCGGCACCAAGTCTGAACAGGCGGGCATGATCAAGCACGGTGCAAAGATGATTCAGGCAATGACCAATCTCGATGTGCCGCGCATTACGCTGATGACCGGCGCCAGTTACGGCGCAGGCAATTACGGTATGTGCGGGCGCGGTTTTAACCCGGACTTTCTGTACACGTTTCCCAATGCCTCAACGGGTGTGATGGGGGGAGAGCAGGCTGGCAAGACGATGTCGATGGTGGCGCGTGTCAAGGCCGCCGAAAAGGACCAGCCGGTGGACGAGGAAGGCCTGGCGAAGTTCGAAGCGCATCTTGTGAACCTGTTTGACTCTCAATCCAGTGCCTTTTACACCTCCGGGCGCATGATGGACGACGGCATGATTGATCCGCGTAACACGCGTCAGACGCTGGGTTTCTTGCTGGAAACCGTAAGAGAAGCCAGGCATCGGACTGTACGTCCGAATAGCTTCGGCATAGCAAGGCTTTGAGGGAGTAATCACAGTGTCTCTGAATTTTGACAGTGCCCGTTTAAGCAACCCGTTTCTCACGTCGGAGCATGAGGAGTTCCGTACACACGTGCGGCGCTTCATCGAC
The DNA here is from genome assembly GCF_056158985.1 of Microbulbifer sp. ABF4_148. Taxonomy (NCBI): domain Bacteria; kingdom Pseudomonadati; phylum Pseudomonadota; class Gammaproteobacteria; order Cellvibrionales; family Microbulbiferaceae; genus Microbulbifer; species Microbulbifer sp. ABF4_148. The sequence goes on along the minus strand of NZ_JBSWUI010000001.1, from coordinate 103,500 downwards.
CGGGAAATCATGCCATTCGCGGCCGGCTGGGATGAGGCTGGCAAACTGCCTGATGACCTGTGGCTCAAAGCCGGTGAGGCGGGTTTGCTCGGGCTGGGATACCCGGAAGCCATGGGAGGGACCAGCGAAGGTATCGACTTCTGGTACAACAATATTCTCTCGGAAGAGCTGGCCCGCACTGGAGTGGGGGGTATTCAGGCAACCCTGATGGTACATGGTATCGGGCTGCCGCCCGTCGCTGCTTTTGCCCGTGATGCAGTCCGGGGTGAGGTCGTGCCCGCGGTATTGAGTGGCCAAAAGCGCATCTCGCTCGGGATCAGTGAGCCAGGTGCTGGCTCGGATGTGGCCAACTTACAAACCACCGCGCGTCGAGAAGGTGACCATTATGTCGTCAATGGATCAAAGACCTTTATTACCGGCGGTATGAATGCCAACTGGCTGTCGGCGGCGGTGCGAACTGGCGGCGAAGGTGCGGGGGGCATTTCCATGCTACTGATCCCGATGGATGCCGAGGGTGTGAGTCGTACCGCATTGGATAAAAAGCAGGGTTGGTGGTGTTCTGATACTGCGACGATCTACTTCGATAATGTCAGAGTGCCCGTCGATTATCTCATCGGAGAGGAAAACAAGGGTTTTCTGGTCATCCTCAATAACTTCAACGGAGAACGGATGGGGATGGCTGTGCAGATGGAAGCCTTCGCGCGGGTCTGCCTGGAGGAGGCTGTCGACTGGGCCCAGCAGCGTCGCACCTTCGGCAAGCGACTGGCGGACCATCAGGTGATCCGCCATAAAATTGCAGAAATGAAGCAGCGTATCAATAACTGCCAGGCGTACATTAATCACTGTACCAGGGAGCTGATAGCGGGCACGCCAAACGCCGGCGACATTGCGCTGCTGAAAGTCCAGTGCAGTCAAACCATGGAGTTCTGCGCCCGTGAAGCCATGCAGATTCTCGGCGGAATCGGATATATGCGAGAAAGTCGCGTCGAGCGCATCTACCGCGAAGTCCGTGTTCAGGCGATCGGGGGTGGCTCTGAAGAAATCATGCGTGATCTGGCGTCCCGCCAGTACGGGGTATAGCGCCAATGGCAATCAAGATTTGGCACTGTCATCGGGCGCGCTCACTCCGCGCGCTCTGGGCAATGGAGGAAATGGGCATCGAATTCGAGGTCGTATCGCTACCATTTCCTCCACGCTATTTTCAGCGCGATTACCTGGAAACGAACGTGCTAGGGACCGTTCCTTACCTGGTCGATGGCGATGTCACGTTGACCGAGTCTTGTGCGATTCCCCTGTATCTTGTCGAGCGCTATGGCAAGCATGAATTCAGTTTGCCCTCCAGTCATCCCGACTATGCAGACTTTCTGAACTGGCAGTTCCACGCAGATGCCACGCTGACCTTTCCGCAGACAGTATATATCCGCTATGTGCTGATGGAGCCAGCGGAGAGTGGTCTGGCGTTAGCCGGTGAAGGCTATCGGGACTGGTTCCTGAAACGCCTGAAGCGACTGAATATGCATTTACTCAAGCGTGACTATCTGGTGGGCGACCGCTTCACCATTGCAGACATCGACATTGCCTATGCGCTGTTGCTGGGAGAAGACCTCGGTTTCAGTAGCGACTATGAGCCCCACGTGAATGACTATTTGCAGCGGATGAAAGCACGGCCCGCATTTCAACGGGTCGTTGATATCGGGGCAGAAGAATATGCTCCAGCGCCCCACTGAATAAACAACAGCCTGAAGGCCAGAAAAAGAAAAAAATAGAGAATTCGAATATGGCGAACCTACCTGAGACATCTGAAATTCTACTCGAGCGCTGCGGCAGTGTACTGACCCTTTGGCTAAACCAGCCCCAGGCCCGCAATGCACTGAGTGAACAAATGACCAGAGAAATCCATGCGACGCTCGACGCAATACGCGATGAACGTTCCATTCGCACGCTCATCATTCGCGGCAAGGGTGGCTATTTCTGCGCCGGAGGTAATCTCAAGGACTTCAATTCTGGCCAAGCGACCACGCTCAGTGACGAAGAAATATTTACGCACATTGCCAGGGGCAATCGTACGTTCGGAGAGCTGCTGATCAAGCTGAACGAACAGCCGCAGACAGTGATTACGCTGGTCGAGGGTGCCGCTATTGGTGGGGGCTTGGGTATCGCTTGCCTGAGTGACGTATCCATTGTCACTCGCGATACCAAATTCCGGTTGAGTGAAACCAGTTTGGGAATTCCCCCCGCGCAGATATCGCCATTTGTGACCGAGCGCATTGGTCTCACCCAGGCGCGGCGCCTGATGTTAACCGGCGCCAAGTTCACTGGTGCCGAGGCAGTTGACCTGGGGCTGGCCCATATCCTCGCGGAGGATTCCGAAGACATGGAAACTATATGTCGAGAGGTGCTCGCACAGATCGCCAGTTGTGCTCCTGGTGCCAATGCGATGACCAAGAAAATTATTTTTGAATCAACACGTCGCCCAAAAAATGCCGCGCTTGATTTTGCTGCAGAAGGATTTGCAGCCTGTTTATTGAGTGAAGAGGGTAAGGAAGGTGTTACCGCGTTTGTCCAAAAACGCGAACCGGCCTGGTCGGTAGAGTGATTTCGGAGTGATAACGATGAGAAAGTTCAGCAGTATTCTGATAGCGAATCGTGGGGAAATTGCCTGCAGGGTGATTCGTAGTGCCAGGTCGCTTGGCTATCGAACCGTGGCCGTTTACTCAGAGGTAGACAAAAACGCCGTGCATGTAAAGCTGGCCGACGAAGCGGTATGTATTGGCGCAGGCCCGGTCAATGAATCCTACCTGATGGGTGACAAGATTCTTCAGGCCGCTGCTCAGACCGGTGCGCAAGCCATACACCCTGGCTACGGTTTCCTGAGTGAAAATGCGGATTTTGCCCGCGCGTGCAGTGACGTTGGTCTGACATTTATTGGCCCAAGCCCCGATGCGATCCGTCTGATGGGTAACAAGGCGGAAGCGAAGCGTCGCATGATTGACGCCGATGTCCCCTGCGTACCTGGCTATGAAGGTGAAGACCAGAGTGATGAAAAGCTGCTGGCCGAAGCACAACGCATTGCATTGCCCTTGATGGTGAAGGCCGCTGCCGGTGGTGGTGGCCGCGGCATGCGCCTGGTACATAATCGCGAGGAGTTGGCGAATACCATCCAACTCGCACGTGCTGAAGCATTGTCGGCGTTTGGTTCGGATGAGCTCATCCTGGAGCAGGCCATTATCGAGCCGCGTCATGTTGAGGTGCAGGTCTTTGCCGATGCACTGGGCAACACCATTCACCTGGGTGAACGCGACTGCTCGGTGCAGCGCCGTCACCAGAAGGTGATAGAGGAAGCACCGTGCCCGGTGATGACTGAAACGCTGCGAGAAAGAATGGGGGCTGCCGCGGTTGCGGCCGCAAAAAGCATCAATTACGAGGGTGCCGGTACCGTCGAGTTTTTGCTCGATGCGCGTGGTGCTTTCTATTTTCTCGAAATGAATACCCGGCTACAGGTCGAACATCCGGTCACCGAGCTGGTGACCGGCCTCGATCTGGTGGCATTGCAGATTCAAGTCGCGCAGGGTGAGCCTTTGGGCTTGTCACAGGACGATATCTGCCTCAGCGGTCACGCTATTGAGGTGCGTCTTTACGCAGAGGATACAGCACAGGGGTTCCTGCCCACCTCAGGCCCGATCAAACTCTGGGTCGCGCCGGAGGGGGAGGGGATACGTGTCGACGCTGGAATCGAGAGCGATCAGGATATTTCCCCCTTTTACGATCCGATGGTCGCCAAGATCATTGCTTATGGGGCCAGCCGGGATATTGCCCGTCAGCGCCTGATCAAGGCCATGCGCGCGACCCGCCTTTTCGGCACCAAGACGAATCGCGATTTCCTCATTGAATGCCTGACGAGAGACACCTTTATCGAGGGATTGGCAACCACGGCATTTATTGAACAGGAATTTTCTGCGGCGCAGCTCGCCGAGGTGACGCCGACTTTCCGGGATAGTGCCATTGCCGCCGTGATCGGCGTAGAGCTGCAGAACCAGCAGGCCTATGACCGCAGTGTGAGCGTTTCCCCCGCTTTGAAGAATTGGTCTGGTGGCACTCCGCTGTGTTCGCGCAAGCGATATCGGCATGGGGACGCGATCGCGGACCTGTTGGTACACCCACTGAGCAAAAGCCGCTACAAGGTTACTGGAGATCTTCAGTCCTGCATTGTCGAGCTACAGAAGCTCACTGACGAGTCAGCCCGTTGCTTGATTGACGATGAACGAGTCGATAGCTTCTATTTTCAGTCGGGCGATACGTTGTATACCTCCATCGATGGGGTATACGGCGCTTACCGCGATGAAATCCCGTATGACGGTGAGCAAGATCAAGGTGTCTCCGGTGGCAATATCGTGGCCCCCATGCATGGCCAGCTACTCGAGATCAGGGTGAGTCAGGGAGACCAGGTTGAGGCCGGACAAACTCTGGCAATTCTCGAGGCCATGAAAATGTTCTATGAGATCACGGCCGAGAGTCGCGGAGTGGTCACGGATGTTATGGCGCGGGCCGGAACCCAGGTCGCAGCCGATGATCTATTGATACAGATTGAAGCAGTGGCGGATTGATACGCGGCTGAGTGCACATAATAAAGATGATAGAGAATTTCTTATGTCGACCATATCAAAGCACCCAGTATGGCAGCATTTTGTCAATATCTATGATTCGGACCCAGACCGCCTGGTAACCATCCAGGATGTGGAGCAGTTGGAAAAAATTCCTCACGAAGAGCGCTTCCCCTGCAATTCTGTGTTCGAGGCATTCGATGTCGTTTGCACTGTGCGAGGTGAGGCTGTCGCTATCACATTCCTGCCCTCTGATGACTTGCTGACCGCATCACCCAGGCAGTGGACTTACAACCAGTACCGCGAGCAAGTTCTGGCTGCGGGCAATATGTTTCATGGGCTGGGCATTAAGCCCCGGGAGTCGGTGGTATTTATGTGCCCCAATATCCCAGAAATGCTGTTTGGGATATGGGGGGTACAGTTGGTGGGCATCGCGACCCCGGTGAATCCCGACTTGAAACCGAAGCAGATTGCAGCGATCAGTGTGGAGGCAGACGCGCGGGCACTGGTGACGTGGATGGACGATAACGACAGCTCCCTTGTCACCCGTGCACTGCAGGTTCAGCAAGAAAACCCGACCCTTGAACATATCGTTGTGGTCGGCAACCGAAGTGCCTTTGAACGTTATTGCGAGACGACTGGAGCACAGGACCTGCTGTTCTGGGATGACCTGATAGCTACCCACAGAGCGGATCAATCAATCAGTTTCGGTCCAGTCGACGGGGATAGTGTCTCTGCATATTTCCATACCGGTGGTACTACCGGAACCCCCAAACTCGCGCAACACCAACATCGTGCCGCGGTGCTCAACGTCTGCATGATGTCCATTACCGGGCCCGTGCCTGAGCCGGGCGAGGACTGGCCTGAATCCGTGATCCTCAGCGCGCTGCCATTGTTTCACTGTAATGCCATGTATGTATCTGTCCTGGCAACGTTGATGGGCGGAGGTCACTTGGTGCTGGCTGGCGAACGGGGCTACCGCAATGAAGCGCTTTTTGCGTATTTCTGGCATCTGATCGAAAAGTACCGGATCTCATTTTTCTCGACAGTGCCGACGGTGTACGCGGCGCTGCTGAGCTTGCTCGACGATCACAAGCATGACACCTCGAGTTTGCTGTATTGCTCGAGTGGTTCTGCGCCCATTTCCAAGAATTTGCTCAACGAATATCGTAACCGTACCGGTAGTGACATTATCGAAGGGTACGGTATGACCGAACTGACGGCGGCCGTCACCAGTCATTATTATCATGGCCCAAGACCCATTGGCACGGTGGGCATGAGGCTGGCCTACCACCAAATCCGCACAGTGATTCTTGACCAAAATGGCAAGATTGTTCGTGACTGCGAACCTGACGAAATAGGTGTGATTCTCCATAAGGGCCCAACGGTGATCACCGCCTACAAGCAGGCCTTTGCGAATGAAGGCACCTGGCCTGAGCCCGGTTGGCTAAATAGCGGTGATATGGGGCGATATGACAAGGATGGTTTTCTCTGGCTTACCGGACGGGCCAAAGATCTCATCATACGCGGTGGCCACAACATTGATCCGATGATCACGGAAGATGCTGTATCCCCCCATCCCGAGGTCGTGACCGCCGCAGCGGTCGGTAAGCCTGACAGTTATGCCGGAGAAGTACCAATCGTCTATGTGGATCTCAAGGATGGGGCAACCGTCACAGCGGACGAATTAATGGCATTCGCCAGGGAGCATTGCGCTGAACGCGCTGCCGCACCCAAGGAAGTCATTATATTGGATCAGGTACCGCTAACAGCGGTCGGTAAGGTCTTCAAGCCGGAACTGCGGAAAGATGCAATCGTCAGAACCTATCAGCAGGTCGCCTGTGAAGCGGCTACCGGGTGTCAATTTTCCGCGGAAGTTGTCGAGGATCGAAGTACAGGAATGAGTGTGAGCCTGAAGCTTATCGACAGTGATGGCCGGCCCATTGGTGCTATCAGGAGCCTGGTCGCCGACGCGCTCAATCAATTTAATTATCCATGGAAACTGTCAAGCTGACGTGATCTCTCCTGTTTTGATGATGATCGTGAAAAGCCGCCTAAGTATTCGGCAAATTTATAAAAATAAAAGGTGCGAAGATGAACGAGACCAATAAAATTCCATTACAGACCAAGCTCGCGTATGGAGTAGGGTCCGTTTCCAGTGGAGTCAAGGATACGTCCTTCAATGTATTCCTGCTGTTCTTCTATACCCAGGTTGTTGGTTTATCCGGTACGCTGGCTGGCGCCGCGATATTTACCGCGCTGATACTCGACGCACTCAGTGATCCTTTAGTGGGATACTGGTCGGATCGCTTTAAGTCCCGCTGGGGCCGGAGACACCCATTTATTTATTTCGCGGCACTGCCAATGGGGGTGTCCTTCTACTTTCTGTTCAACCCGCCGCATGGCAGCGAAGAGAGCATGCTGTTCATTTGGATGTTGACCTGGGCGGTATTGGTGCGTTTCTTTATGACGTTCTTTTCGGTCCCATCCGGGGCCTTAACCGCGGAGATGACGTCGAACTATGATGAACGTACCTCCCTGTCCAGCTTTCGCGTGTTAATGGGATGGTTTGGTGGGTTGACCCTCGCTATCGTCGCCTACTCGGTATTTTTTGCCCCCACGGAGGCTTTTGAAGACGGAAGACTGAATCCTGCGGGCTATGAAAATTTCGCGTTGATGGGGGCGGTGATGATCGTCGCCGCCATACTCATCTGTGCAGTCGGCACACATCACTTGATCCCGAAACTCAAACGCGTTTCAGAACGTTCGCACGAATCCCTTGGGTTGCGACAGGACTTCAGGAATATTCTGGGGAACAAGCCATTTCTGATATTGGTAGCGATGATCTTTGCCGCGGCTGCCGCATTTGGTTTTTCAGAAGTTATCAGCCTGTACATGTTCACCTACTTTTGGGGGCTGACCAGTAGTGAACTCGCACTGTTGGTGATGCCCGCCGCGTTCGGCACCATCCTGGCTTTCGCAATGATTCCCAAAATATCTCGCGCGTACGACAAGCGGCCTGTTGCTATGGCTGCTGTCTGTGTCTTGATGGCACTGTACCCCCTGATGATTGTATTACGGTTGCTGGGCTTGATGCCTGAGAACGGTAGCGTCGCGTTGCTGATCCTGCTGTGTGTCAATTCGGTGATCACGGTTTTTGCCGCGGTCACCATGATGACGCTATTTGTATCGATGATCGCTGACACTGTTGATCTAAACCAACTGCTGACCGGTCGACGACAGGAAGCGATTTATACCTCTGCCTACACGCTCTCCCTAAAAGCCACCTCCGGGCTCGGTGGCCTGACTGCTGGTATTGCCCTCGATATCATTCGTTTCCCAACCGAGGTCGATGTTTCCGAGATTTCTGCGGATGCTGTTTACTCACTAGGAGCGTCTGTGGCAGTCACCTTGATTTGCCTGTGGTGCCTGACCCTGATGATTTTGAAACGCTATCCTTTGACGCGTGCCGAGCATGCAAAAATTCTCGAGCAGCTCGAAGAGGGAAGTGATTTTTCAACGAGTAAGCCCACTCTTCTGGCGGAATAACCATGAAAAAAGACATTTTTAATTTGCAGGGTAAAGTTTGCTTGGTCTCCGGCGCGAGCCGCGGGATCGGGGAAGGCGTCGCCAGGTTGCTGGCGGACTATGGTGCGCACGTCATCGTTTCCAGCCGAAAGCTTGAGGGCTGTCAGCAGGTTGCGGATAGTATCGTTGCGCAAGGGAATAGCGCTGAAGCGTATCCCTGTCATGTTGGTAGCATGGAGGACATCGCGACGATATTCAGGCATATCAAGAGTGCGCACGGCAGGCTTGATATTTTGGTGAATAATGCTGCAGCCAATCCCTACTTTGGTCATATCCTCGATACCGAGCTGGCTGCCTATGACAAAACGGTCGATGTGAATATCCGGGGCTATTTCTTCATGTCGATAGAAGCGGGAAAAATAATGCGCGACCAGGGTGGCGGTGTGATCGTTAACACCGCCTCTGTGAATGGACTGCAACCAGGCCATATGCAGGGGATCTACTCGATTACCAAGGCGGCGGTGATCAATATGACCAGGGCCTTCGCCAAGGAGTGTGGGCCGCTGAATATTCGTTGTAATGCGCTGCTGCCTGGGTTAACGCAGACCAAGTTTGCCGGTGCTTTGTTCGAAGATGAAAACATCTATAAACAGGCTGTCCAGGTTATCCCTATGCAGCGTCACGCAACCGCTGATGAGATGGCGGGTAGTATCCTGTATCTGGTTTCAGACGCTGCGAGTTATACGAACGGTGAGTGCCTGGTTGTTGACGGTGGATTGACGATCTGACGAGCCAGTCTCCTTGTCTCCTCACGCTGACCATTACAAAGCTTGGTGCCATTAGGGGGGAGTCTCTCCCCGGGAACTGATCCTTGGAGTCCTGTTTTCAATGGAGTCGCTTTCGGTACTGGTGCTGCTGTTTAGCGCGAGTGGAGTGCCGCAGAGGTGGCACCTGTATGGGAATTTTTTTGAGGCATCTCTCTCTGCTTTCCCCAGCTTATGAGTGATAGCTGTCATTCGATATTGGTACCAATAGCCTGAAACCTGCGCCAAGACATGACCTGATAGGTCATGTTGATCGTCGCGTTGGTGATGAAAAATAGACCGCTAGGCTATACCAGTTGCTTCATTGGTCAGCCCCATCCATTAAATACGATCTAACGGGAGTGTCGAATGCCCAGGCTCAACCTACAGGCCACGTCTTCTATTGTTACTGGCGGTGCCTCTGGCATCGGTGAGGCCACAGCGCGTCAGTTGGCTGAAGCTGGCTCAAAAGTGGTCATCGCTGATCTCAATGCTGAGCGCGGCGAGCAAGTGGCCTCCGATATTGGTGGTGTGTTTGTAAAATGCGATGTGACAAAGCCAGAAGATGCTGATGCCGTCGTTGCCGCGGCGCTTGCGCTGGGTGTCCTGCGGGTTTGTGTTAATTCGGCGGGAGTCGGGCTGCCGAAACGTACGATTGATCGTGAAAACAACCCCATGCCGCTGGATCAGTTTGAGTTGGTCATAAGAATCAATCTTCTTGGTACCTTCAATATGCTCAGTCGCGCCGCCGCCGCGATGGCGAAGACAGCGCCGACGGACGACGATGGAAGTCGCGGCGTCATCGTCAATCTGGCTTCTTGTGCAGCCTTTGATGGTCAGATTGGGCAGGCCTCCTATTCTGCCTCGAAGGCGGGTGTAGCGGGCATGACATTGCCTGTGGCACGAGATTTGAGTGCGGTCGGTATTCGAGTGAACACGGTAGCCCCGGGGCTAATCGACACGCCGATTTATGGCTCGGGTGAACAGGCAGAGGCCTGGAAAGCGCAATTAGGTCAGTCGGTCCTGTTTCCGAAGCGACTTGGGACTGGTGAGGAGCTGGCGTTTGCTGTGATGGAGTGCGTCACCAACCCGTACCTCAATGCGGAAGTCATTCGTCTTGATGGCGGCGCCCGTCTGCCCCCGAAATAGTATGCCGCGATGCATTTGAACGATTTTCTGGTACGCGGTGAGGGAAAGCCTCTCGTTTTATTGCATAGCTCGTTATCGTCAAAAGCCCAGTGGTCAAAGCTCATTCGGCGGCTTGGCAGTGACTATCGATGTCTTGCGATTGATCTGATGGGGTATGGCAGTGCAGCGTATCCTGCTGACCCGGAAAACTTTGCCTTTCATCAGGAGGCCGAACGGGTGGAAAAGTTGGCGCGGGAGGTATTTTGTGATGCGCCCTTCCATCTTATTGGTCATTCGGTGGGTGGGGTGGTGGCTCTCGATCTCGCGCATCGTTATCCGCAGCGCGTATTGTCCCTTTCCTGCTATGAACCCGTTGCCTTTTACCTGTTGGATGACGGAAGTCCTGAGTCGCAATCGATAGCTTCAATGGCAGCCCGAATTCAGGAGGGAGTCAGTGGCGGGGGGACGCCCGAACAAGCCGTCAAAGCCTTTATGGAGGTGTGGTCTGGCCAGGGTGACTATGCGCGTCTGCCCCGCCGGATGCAGGGCTTATTGGCCCAACGCGCGCGTAAACTGGCCCTGGATTTTGACGCGAGTCACCGATCCGCTATTACTCAGGCAGACTTGATGACGTTGCGGATGCCGAAAATGCTCATTCGGGGGCGCCATAGTCCTGCTGCGTCGAAAGCGGTGATCGACGTACTGGCTGATCTGTGGCCAGATGTGCAGGTACAGGAGGTCGCTGCGGGACATATGGGGCCAGTCAGCCATGCCGATGAAGTCAATCGTCTACTGGATGACTTTTTGAGCCGGGTTTCTTCCCCTATATAGCCCGGCAGAATCGTCTCCTCCTCGTCCTCTTTCCCGTTCATGGGAAGCGCACGAAGAGTGATGGACGAGCAATTTGCGGATTTCCCCTAATCTGAGCGAATTAAATCTGGCCATTACGACATTCCGGGATTGCCGTCGTGTTGAAATCAACTAAACTCTCGAGCATTACCGAGTGCCTGCAACGCAGGGATCGGTGAGGCACGATACGCAGTATTTCGATACTGATCGGTGTCTTCCCGCTGTCGACTCTATTGAGCGGGTGATTGATACCTGATATTGCTGCTCGAATGAATGCTCGTCAGCGAGCACTAACTTCGGCGTGCGCTCGTCAATTATTTTGCTACGGAGTCATCCATGCTTTTCCGAAATAACAGCAAGAAATCTTTTGGTGTGGCCCTCGTGATGGCTGGGATGGGCATGTTGGCCATCGGCGGCTGCGGACAAGAATCTGCCAGTGCAGAGCCAGTGGATACTTTTCTGCAGCAGATCGCTGCGTATTGTGGCAAGGCGTTTGCCGGCCGTATTGTTGCCAATGAGCCGAAATCGGAGCAACCGGATCCGTTTGAAGGCAAGCCCTTGATCATGCATGTGCGCGGTTGTGAGGCGCCGGCGCGTGAGCTGAAAATACCGTTTCATGTCGGGGATGACCATTCTCGCACCTGGGTGCTTACCCGTACCGACGAAGGGCTGCGCTTAAAGCATGACCATCGTCATAAAGATGGCAGCCCTGATGCGGTGACCATGTATGGTGGCGATACCGCTGCAAAGGGGACCAGCAGCCGACAGGAGTTTCCGGTCGACGCGGAGTCGATAGCGATGTTCCAGAAAGAAGGGCTGGCGGCGTCAGTGGAGAATACCTGGGCAATGGAAATACACCCACAAAAGATGTTTGCCTACGAACTTACGCGTCCCGGTGGCCGCAAATTCCGGGTGGAGTTTGACCTGCAGAAACCAGTCGAGCTTCCGCCGGTACCCTGGGGGCACTGATCTCTCTGGCCCCTACACCTGGGAAAATTGTCGGATCAGGTTGTGATAGACGTTGTGCAGTCGGTCCAGTTCGGCGCGGTCGGCCTGTTGCTTGCTGATCAAGTGCTGGATGGTGGTGTCCAATTGATGCAACGTCTGGCGCAGGCTGGTATCCGCAATCATACTTTGCATCCAGGTGATTGCCGCAATTCGCTCGCCTTCGGTAACCGCTGTCACTTTATGTAGGCTACTGGATGGATAGACCACAGCCTGCCCGGCAGCCAGCTTCACCGATTGCTCACCAAACTCGGTTGCAATGACGAGTTCGCCGCCCTGATATTCTTCCGGTTCATTCAGGAACACCGTCATCGAAACGTCACTGCGCAGTACATCCTGGCTGTCGGGTAACCGCATAATGGCCGAGTCCACGTGATAGCCGTATTCTTCTTGCTTGCCGTAGCGATTGAAGCAGGGAGGGAATATCCGCTGCGGTAACGCAGCGGATAGGATGCCCGGTGTTTCACCGATGCGGCGCAGCAAGCGATTGGCCAGAGTCCGAATCGCCGGGTGATTGGCGTCAGCCTGGTGGTTGTTTTTTACAGTGGCTGCCATGCCCATTGCCGTATCGCGCCCATCATTCCAGGGCGATTCGGTCAGGATACTGCGGAACTCTATTACTTCTGCCGGCGACAGAACCTGTTCGATAACCACCATGCTGCTTTTTCCTGTTTAGAACTCGTAGTTGGCTGTCAGGCGAATATTGCGCGCATCACCGAGGTACATGAATGAGCCGGAGCGATAGGCGGCCGTCCAGTATTCCTCATCAGCGACGTTACCGATATTCAGCAGGAAGTTGAGTTTCTCGGCGGCGTTGTAGCTGGCGAACAAGTTAAACACCTGGTAATCCGGCACCTCGATGTAGTAGCGATTATTGTCAGCATCGTAGCTTGCTGCACTATCCGGCTGCCCGCCGTACATCTCGTCCTGATAGGTATAGTTGCCACCAATGGCCAGTTTGTCTTTGAACTGGTAGCGTAGCTGCAGGAAAACGCTGGTCTCCGCAAAGTTACTCAGAGCGAGCCCAATGTAATCCGGGTTAAACGAGTCCAGTACTTCAGACTCCATCGTTGCCGCTGAGAACTGCACGCTTAAGTTGTCGGTAATATCGCCGATCAGGCCCACCTCGATTCCCTGAATGCGATTCTCGCCGGTGTTCAGGCTGCCGAGCGTCGAGTAGCTGTCGCCGACGCTTTCCATCACGTCACCCTTGGTCATCTGGAATAGCGCTGCGGAAAACATCAGGGAGTCGTCCATCAGCATCAATTTGGTACCCAGCTCGATGTTTTCGACCGTTTCCGGATCGGCAACTGCCGCCTGGTCTGGATCGCCGCACAAACCGCCGTAACCGCAGTTTGCCCCCAGGTCAGATTCCCCTCCATTGATATTGGTTGCGGTACTGTAAGTCAGGTAAATATTATGATCTTCGCTCAGGTCGTGGACGATACCAATATGCCCGTTGTACATATCATCGGAAAACGCGTAGAGAAACTCGCCGGAACGGCCGATGGTATCGTTGCTGTAGTCGAAACTGTCCTGACGCAGCCCGAAGAAAACACTGGTGCGCTCGGTGAGTGCAACGGTGTCCATGGCATACAGTGACAATGTTTCGATGTCGTACAGCGCATCGGCGCTGCCTCGAGAATAGGCACGGTCCATGAGGCCGGGTATACCAGTTAGCGTCTCTCCGTTGGCGCCGAGGATGCAGTAGCCCTCGGAGACACCGCGCCGTCCCGCGACGAGACAGTTGCCGGCATTACCATACATGATGTCGTAAACACCATTGTCGACGGACTCGTCGCTGTACTCCAGGCCGAACACCAGCTGATGGTCGACTCCGGCGGTATTCAGATCCCAGAACAGATTGGACTGTGAGGAGAAATGCTCGACTTCCTGCCAGCCCTGGTGCGTGCTGAGCGACAATGTGAAGACTTCAGCGGCGAGCGGGTCGGTACTGTCGCGATAGGTACCGCGCACGCCGGTGGTGATATAGCCATTCTCGGTCTGGCCGTAACGGGTTGCGTTGCTGAAACGCATATGGTCATTGAATGCGTACTCGGTACGCAGCGTCAGGGTGCTGACCTCTGAATCCATAAAATCGGAATCCTGCGCATAGGCCGGAATATTTGCAATGGGCGCACGTGTTTCCTGGTTGAAGTAGCTTCCCAGGTCGGGCACATCGCCGGCCTTCAGATAGTAAGCGTCGGCAATGAAAGACAGTTTGTCAGTCGCCGCTAAAATACCGGAAACCTGGGCTCCGCTGCGCTCCCGGCTAAGGCCGTCACGATCAGGCACCGTCTCATCTGCGCTCAATGCGTTGATTCGGATACCAGCGCGCTCGTTGATCGCGAAATTACTGTCCACGGTCACACGGGAATAGTCGTCGGTACCCAGTCCGACATCGATCCGGCTGAAGTCGTACGCCGTTGAAGCCTGCTTGGTGATACTGTTGACGGCGCCTCCGGAGGAGCCGCGGCCGGCAAAGGTGGAGCTCGGGCCCTTGGTGATTTCCACACGCTCGGTGGCGAAACTTTCGCGGGTCGTCATACCCGGATCGCGCAGGCCATCAACAAACACGTCACTGCGCGCCTCGTGCCCGCGAATAATATAGCGGTCGCCAAAGGCGTTCCCGTTTTCTCCGGTGCCCAGGGTAACCCCCGCCTGTGCGGAGAGGATTTCCTTGAGGTCGGAGCTGCCGGACTCCTGAATCTGATCCTGAGTCAGAACCGTGATGGTTTGTGGCGTATCAACCAGATCAGCAACGCGCCGTGCGTCCCCGGATTTATCGAACCGATAAATGGAATGCCGAATACCATGGACCTGAATTCGTTCCAGTGTTTCATCTGACCGGGTGCGATCGCATTGGTTGTCACCCGCCTCGCATTGCGAAACCCCTGTCTCAGCGGCATGCAGTCCCCCGCTGCCAAATGCCAGCGCGGCGACCAGTGCTTGTGCGCCGAACGCGACGTAGTCCCTGTCCTGATTCTTTCTACTCATGAAAATAATTCCCTGTTGGTGGATTTTGGGCAGCAGTGCGAATGATAATAGTTTGCACTTATATTGTAAACGAGAATTATTCGCATTAGGGGCGTAGTGGTCTGGTAACGTTGAGGTGGCAATCGGAGGTGATCGGGAGTGCCGCTGTGTCGAATTGGTACGGGAGACCTGGAAAAGACTCGAAGAGGCGCCTGCAATAGTGGGCTCACTGAGGTTGGGTGGCAGGTTTTTCACCGCACTTGGTTCACCGATGCCAGTGGGCGGCGAGAACATCGGTTACTGCGGTTGTCCCCGCAATGCTCAACTGCAAGTGGGTTCTATAACGCAACCTACTGAGTGGTTCTGTGAGGACAGGATGTCTCGACTTGTTGTTCCACTCCTCGCCAGCGACCTCGTGCTGACTGTTCCCGTGATGCCACTAGCGGGGCTGATACATCCCGGCTAGTCAGAAATGGAAACGCACCGAGGCGCGTACCGAGCGCGGTTCGAATATGTGATAGTGGATATCCTCTACGCCACTGGCCGCCTCTCCAGGCATACGCGAGGCATAGAAATAGTCGATATCGTGATCGTCTGAATCCAGCAGATTGAGCAGGTCCAGCTGCAGGCGCCAGCGTTGTAATTCCCGGCCGACACGAAGATTGACCATGGCAGAGCCGTCTGACTTCACACTGCCATCTTCAATCAGGGGGTAGGGACCAAAGTGGCGCAGGTTTAGTGCTGCGAACCAACCGTCGTTACCGCGGTAGTTGACTGCCGCACTGGCCACCTGTGGTATCGCACCGGGAATGTCATTGCCAGCGAAATCTCGGTCAGAAAAGCCTGCCTTGGTGTATGCCAGTTCCACCTCGGCGTTCAGCTGTTCACTGGCGAACCAGTAGATGCCAAGTTCAGCGCCACTTCGCTCGCTGGGTCGGCTCGCTTCGGTGGTGCCGGCATCCCCAACAAACAATAATTCCGACTCGAGGTCGAGTTGCCAAAAGGCCAGGGTACTGTGCAGTTTGTCGGTCAGGTAAAGCCGCACGCCCAGTTCGCCGCCTTTTGAGTCCACCAGGGGATCAACCGGCTCAACCAGGTCGCCGCTGTTCGGATCCACCATGATGGTGGTGCCGCGGGCATCATTGGAATGCAATCCCTGTCCATAGCTTGCATAGAACTCCGTGAACGCCAGCGGTCGCCAGGCGAGGCTTGCCTTGAGCGAGCTCGCCGCGTCGGAACGCTTGCCACTGTTTTGCGGCAGCGACGCCGCCACGTCAAATTCGAAATGATCGTAGCGTAGTCCGAGATAGCTGCGCAGAGATTCTGTAAGCTGCAACTGCCAGTCAGCGTAAATTGCGAGACTGTCCTCTTGTACAGAATCCTCGCGCACCGTCGATAGTCGCGTGCGTTTGTGGGTTCGATACAGGCCTACCTGGTCGATATTGTCGAAGCGCCCCTGGATACCCAGTCGCCAGTCGCCGACTTCTCCTTGCCAACGCTGTGCCACATCAAAGCCATAAATATCGCGATCGTCGAACTGTTCGAACTGGTCCCCGTCGTCGGGATTGTCGAGGCGGTAAGTGAAGTTGGACCAGAGTTCCAATCGGTAATTCATCGCGTAAGCGCTGGACCGAAACTCGCCACCAAGCAGCGGGGCTACCCAACTGGCGGAGAGGCTACGCCGCTGCGTTTCACCACCCGGCGTTGAGTCAATAGAGCCATAGCGGCCGATTACTCCGCCCGATACCGCACGAGCGGGAATCTGATCCGGTGAATTCCATTGATTGTCATAGCGCATTGCGGTGAGACGGCCGTTACCCGCTCCCGCCTTCCCGCTCAGGCGCGCGAACAGATTCAGCTTGTTTACGTCCTCATCAATGTCACTCCATGGCCCGGCGTAGGTCTGCCATTCCGCCGCATAAAAAAACGTTTTGTTTGTATTCTCAGTGTCGAATTCGCGGGAATCCGCGATCACTCCGCGGCGCCAGCCATACTCGCCCACGCTCAGCTCTGCGATCCCCCGGGGCAGTGAATCCGCCAGTGTGAATGCCGCGGTGCCTGCTGACGAGAAGTCACCCACATCTGCATAGTAGGGACCCTTGCGATAGCGCAAGCGGCCCACAGTTTCGGGAATGACAAAGTTGAGATCGGAATATCCCTGTCCGTGCCCATGCGTCCGCATGTTCACCGGCATGCTATCGACAAAGGTGGCGAAGTCAGTACCGTGATCCAGATTAAAGCCACGCAGAAAGTACTGGTTGGCTTTGCCGCTGCCGGAATGTTGGGTTGCCACCATCCCGGGCACCATTTCCATCAGGTCACCGGTGCGTAGCAGCGGACCGGCACCGATTTCATCAGGACCGATTTCACCTTCGGACGCTGAGATTGCGGTGCCGGTCAAATCGAGGCGGCGGCCGATGACGGAAATTTCTTCGATTGAAGTTGAATGGGGAGTGACGTCGGCAGAAAGCGCTGCTGCCAGTCCCAGAGGCGTAAGCAAGGCCATATTATTATCTCGCGTGTTTGTGCGCGAACGCATTATTCGTGTGGTATGCGATCTCCGTTCTGCGATGTCTTTATGGAATGTTCAGAAGCTCCGGGTCTACGGCAAGGCGGCGATCGACTCGCAAAAAAGATAGACGAGGTATCTCAAAGCATGATGACGATGTAGTGAAAAATGGCGTTTATACGCTGTTGCAGCCGTCAAATGCCTTCGTCTGCTGACAGGTGAAAATTTTCTAGTATTGAAAATATGGGTGCGTATCCCGATAGCCTGCAGCCGGGCAGAGGTGCCTGATCCAGCGCCGAATTTATATCATTCGAGTTTATGCCTCGGTACTCAATAAGCGCCATCCCGACATTCTTATCAAGCCTACGAATACGTTTTAAAGGGGAGTGGTGGCGACGGGTGCGGAACAGGTCAGAGCGATTCGTCAGTCACTGGGTGGGTCATTGGGGTGGGCAGAGTAGGGGTTTGAGTAGCGGGAAATGGTGGGCCCTCCGGGACTTGAACCCAGGACCTGCCGATTATGAGTCGGATGCTCTAACCAACTGAGCTAAGGGCCCACACCCGCTTGCCAGAGTGGCAAGCGGGTGGAGAAAGTACCCGAATATACCCGTAAAATCAATTGGTTCTGGTCGTCCTGGGGCCTACCAGGCCCAGTTGAAACCAAGGCTGGCTCGGACCCCATTCCAGTTCAGGTTGTCCAGTGAAGTGCGGTAGCCCAGGTCAAAAAACAGCCGGTGGCGTTGCTGTTGGGCGAGCGTTGTCCCGACCCCGAATGCGATCCAGGTGGCTCCGCGGGCATTGTCCAGCTCGGTCTCGCCATCCAGGTAGAGCTCGTCATTGCCGTCCAGGGTATGCCAGAGATCTGCGTAACCGTACCAGGGGAGCTTGCCTGTCGTATCGAATGCGCGTAGCCCCGCGCGCAGGGAGAGTTCGGGAGTGACGTCGACGTCGGATACAAAGTCATTGATTGGTATCGCATTGTAATTGGTGTAGTTGGCGATGACCTGAAGCTGGGGCTGGAAAGAAATGTAGGTGGTATCAACAGGTAGGAAGCCCTTCTCCGCAGATAGGCTCAACTGCATGGCCTGACTGGAGAGGGTAAATCCGCGACGTGAATTCATGTCCGCGTCGAGGTAGCTGAACTTCACTTGTAAGTCCGTATAGCGGCTGTCATGGCGGTAGTCCGTAAAGTAACCACCAAAGTAATAGCTGCGGATCTCGTCGCTGCCGGCTCGATAAGAACTGCGCGATGGCTGTCGGCCGCGTACTTCGCCACTCGCCAGTGATGTACCGAGATACGCGCCGAGAGATTGCGTACCGCGACACGTGGGTGCGGCGTAAAAATTGCCATTCACCTGAAAATCGGTGATGGAACCATCGAACTCACTGGCGGCATCGCCCGGCCAGAACAGCTCAGCGCGGTCGCGCGATACATGAAACCAGCGACTCCCCCCTTGGGGCATGCTGCCCTGAGGCTTTCCCCGGCGTTGCTGAAAATTGCCGATTTGCTGCAGGGATATCTGCTGCGCCAGCGGTTTGATCAGTGCCAGCAGTGGCGCTTCCGCATGCAATGGGTGTTCTGTTTGCGTCTGCGCGAGCGCACCGGGAGTCGCTGAAAGAAGCATGCATGCGAGGGCAAGCGAGCGCTTTTGGTGTCGGGCCGGATACTGTCCCTGGGGCATAAATCTTCCCTGTACTGAGCGAAAGTCCTTCGGCGGTTAAAAAGTCTAGAGAGCCGTGGGGGATCGCTGCAGGGGAGAGTGCCAATTTTTGTGACTGGCGAGACCGCTGGGGGCGGGAGAGCGGTACAGCGCAGAGGTGGCGTGAAAAGTTGTCTATGCTGAGGAAAGTGTCGCTAAAAAGCTCATCTCGCCGAGTCGGGAGAGCGGGTTAGGAGAGCGGGTTACAAGGTTTCCGTGCCGGAGGTGAGCAATGCATGGAATCATTTTGGGGCTGTGGGCGTGCCTGTTGCTGGTTGGGTGCAGCGGTACCGGCGGCACCTCGTCAGATAGAACTGCGCTGGCGAGTTACCAGACCTTCGGATTTGCGCCGGTGCGCGGCGCGCGTGACAGTCGGGTGAGCTCGATGATTCGCTCGGAGGTTGCGGCGCAGATGCGGGCGCGGGGCTATCGCGAGTCGTCCAACCCGGATTTACTGGTCAGTATCTCGGTAGAGACGGAGCGGCGGGTACATGCCAAAGTGCGCTCGACCGGGTTCGCCGCCGCCCACGTGCAGATCCTGGAGAACCACTACAACGATTACGGCCGCCACTCGGAGGTAATCGACGAGTACACCGAGGGTCAGTTACACATCAACTTGCTCGATATGCGTCAGCGGCGCGTGGTCTGGTCCGGCGCTACCAGTGGTAAGGTGACGCGCAAAATGATGGCGAACCCGCAACCTGCCCTGGCCAAGGCCGTGCATCGCGCCTTCCGCCGGTTCCCTTAACCCATCCAGCGGGGCAGGAGGATGCAGCCCCAGGTGAACAGCCACATCAGTAGGGACAGGGAAACGGCGGCAGAACCGGTATCCTTGGCAATCTTCGACAGCGGGTGTTTCTCCGGACCGATACGGTCGATAGCAGCTTCGACCGCACTGTTGAGAAGCTCGACGATCATGACCAGTAGCGTGACACAGATCAGGATGGCGCGCTCGACACCCGTCTCCCCCAGCCAGAATGCAAGCGGAATCAGTACGATCGCGAGGGACACTTCCTGGCGGAAGGCGGCTTCGTTCCGCCAGGTGGCGAGTAAACCCTGCCATGAGTACTGGGTGGCATCGATGAGGCGGGCAATGCCAGTTTTTCCGGGCTTGTTGATAAATTCTTCCTGCATATCCTGCTGATATCGGCCGGTCGTACCGGTCTCCTGAGGTTGAGGTTTTTTCGGGCCTTCTGGATCGTATGGCATCTTGTCGCGAGCTTAAACCCAGTAACCAATGTGCCATAAAAAAACCCGGCTGGTGCCGGGTTTTTCTTGCTTACTCGTCGAGGAAGCTCCGCAGATGCTCAGAGCGCGACGGATGTCGCAACTTGCGCAGTGCTTTGGCTTCAATCTGACGAATACGCTCGCGGGTCACATCGAACTGCTTGCCCACTTCCTCGAGGGTGTGGTCGGTGTTCATGTCGATACCGAAGCGCATGCGCAGTACCTTGGCTTCGCGTGCCGTCAGGCCGCCGAGCACGGAGCGGGTGGCGTCGTGCAGGCCGGTCTGGGTGGCAGTGTCCACCGGGGAAGACTGGTTCTGGTCTTCGATGAAGTCGCCCAGATGGGAGTCTTCGTCGTCGCCAATCGGAGTTTCCATGGAGATGGGCTCTTTGGCGATCTTCAGTACCTTGCGCACCTTGTCTTCCGGCATGTCCATACGCTCGCCCAGCTCTTCCGGGGTGGGCTCGCGTCCCATCTCCTGAAGCATCTGGCGGCTGATACGATTGAGCTTGTTAATGGTCTCAATCATATGCACCGGAATACGGATGGTTCGGGCTTGGTCCGCAATGGAGCGGGTAATGGCCTGACGAATCCACCAGGTGGCGTAAGTCGAGAACTTGTAGCCGCGACGGTATTCAAACTTGTCGACCGCTTTCATCAGACCGATGTTGCCTTCCTGGATCAGGTCCAGGAACTGCAGGCCGCGGTTGGTGTACTTCTTGGCAATAGAAATCACCAGGCGCAGGTTGGCCTCAACCATTTCCTTCTTGGCGCGGCGAGAACGGGCCTCGCCGATGGACATGCGACGGTTGATCTCCTTGATCTGGCCCACTTCCAGGCCGGCGCGTTCCTGACACTGGGCCAGCTTGCGCTGGGCACGGATGATGTCCTCGGCCACATGACGCAGGGCATCAGAGTAATCGCGCTTCTTCTTGATGATCGCGGGGATCCATTCCTCGTTGGTCTCGTTGCCCGGGAATTCCTTGATAAAGGTCTTGCGGGGCATCTTGGCGCGGCGAATGCACAGATTCATGATCAGGCGTTCCTGGGCGCGCACGGAGTCGAGGATATCGCGGACTTCGTTGTACAGCGGGTCAAACTGGCGTGGTGCCAGTTTGAAGAAGCGGAAGACTTCACCCACGGCTTCCAGCGCAACGCCCGCTTCCTTGGAGTCACGGCCATGCTTCTTGATGGCGGCGTCTGCCTTTTTCTGGGCGGCAATCAGGGCCTTGAAACGCTCAGCGAGTTCCTCGGGGTCGATGCCGCCGGGGTTCTCTTCTTCCTCTTCCTCGTCGGAATCGTCGTCAGAATCTCCGCCTTCTTCCGCTTTGGCGGCCTGGCCAGTCTGGGCACCCGGTGGGACTTCTTCAGCCGGGTCGAGCCAGCCGGCGATCACGTCGGGGACGCGGCGCTCTTCCTTCTCGATCAGGAGGTATTCGTCGATGACGTGCTGAACCGCGCCAGGCCAGTAGGCCAGGGCCGCCATCAGCTCGCGCAGGCCTTCCTCGATGCGCTTGGCAATCGCTATCTCGCCTTCACGGGTCAGCAGTTCCACCGTGCCCATCTCGCGCATATACATGCGCACCGGGTCGGTCGTTCGGCCAACGTCGGATTCCACTGCGGCCAGAGCGGCGGCTGCTTCGGCGGCGGCTATTTCGTCGGCGGAGCTATCGCCTTCGGCCATCAACAACTCTTCGGCATCGGGTGCTTGTTCAAACACCTTGATACCCATGTCGTTGATCATGCCAATGATGTCTTCTACCTGGTCCGGGTCGGAGATGTCCTGGGGCAGGTGGTCATTTACTTCTGCATAGGTGAGATAGCCCTGTTCTTTACCACGGGCGATCAGTTCCTTGATGCGGGAAGTTTGTTGTTGGGTGTTGTCAGTCATGCACAACCCTAATTACGGGAAAATTCGGGACAAAAAAATATCGGGACAAAGACGCGGGAGTATAGCGCATTTGCCGTAGCAATAACCACTTAGGCTGTCAAGCATTGGCCCGGCTTGGCGGGTTTGCCCGGAATTTTCCGGGAGTGGGCCTGGGTGCAAAGTATAGATTGGTCTTGCCCCGATTCGGCCCGGTCTGAGGATATGGAGCTGGCCCCGGTGTTTTCAAGGGGGGAGGGTAAATTTCTTTCGCTGTCCGGGCGGTCAGCGGCGTCGCCAGTTGGCCAGCATCGCCAGCTGCTCGGGTGTCAGTTCTCCACTGCCGCTGGCGCGCAACTCATCCAGCTTGGCGCGATTTCGCTGTTTGTTCTCTGCATCGGAGAGGCGCTGCAGGCAGTCCTTGAATTCGGCCTGCGGGTCGTAAGCAACCTTTTGGCCGAGGGCCCCGGCAATCGGGTGGCTGGCGGACAGGTTGGACAGGGTTTCCAGGGACGGCTTGTCCTTGTGGGCCATCCAATAGCCAAAAAACTGGTTTTGGTTGCAGCCGGGACGCTGGTGCATCACCTCCAGTACTTCGGCGAACAGGCGCAGGTCCGCATTGTGACTGTCGCGGAATGGCGCGATGTCCTGTATCAGTTCGGCCAGCTGGGGGTGGTGGACCAGCAATGCGACCAGCATGCGCTCGGTGGGCAGCCGGTACTGGCCGCGCCGGGGCGCACCATCGTTTGCTTCCGGGAGGGGCTCTTCCTGCGCGGGCACGACATCGGTGTTATAGGAATAGTCGGGATAATCCGGCAAGTTGTCCCCGGGGAAGTCCTGCTGGGGCTCGACACTCCCGCCGAGTTGACCGTGCGCTGGCTCATCTGCAGGCATTGCCATGGTCGGGGGAGGCGCGCTCTGTGTGGGCTTGGCTTCCTTGGCGCGCTCTGCTGCGCGCGCTTGCGGCAGGGATGCCTGCGCTCCCCGGGCCTTTTCCGCGGCGATCACTTCCTGCAGGGTCTCTTTGTCGAGGCCGGTGCGGGCCGCCAGTTGCTGGAACATCAGCTGGCGGAATACGCCGTCGGGCAGTTTGTCCAGCAGGGGCGCTGCGAGCTTCGACAGTTTGGCGCGTCCGTCCATAGTCTGCAGGTTGATCCCTTCGCCCAGCAGATCAAACAGAAAGTCTTCCAGTGGGCGCGCTTGCTCGGTAATCAGCTCTTCAAAGCGTTCGCCGCCCAGCTGGCGTACCAGTGTGTCCGGGTCTTCCCCTTCGGGCAGCAACAAAAAGCGCACACTGCGGCCATCCTGCATGTGCGGCAGTGCCGACTCCAGTGCCCGGGCGGCGGCAGAGCGCCCGGCGCGGTCGCCATCGAAACAAAACACCAGTTCCGGAACGTGGCGGAAAGCGAGTTGCACATGTTCCTCACCGCAGGCGGTACCCAGGGTGGCAACGCCATAACGAATGCCAAATTGCGCCAGTGCTACGACGTCCATATAACCTTCGACCACCATCAGGCGCTCGAGGCTCCGGTTGGACTGGCGAGCCTCCCACAAGCCATAGAGTTCACGGCTCTTGTGGAAAATGGGGGTTTCCGGTGAATTCAGGTATTTGGGTTTTTCATCACCCAGTACCCGGCCGCCAAAGGCGATGGTGCGTCCACGCTGGTCGCGGATGGGGAACATAATGCGGTTGCGGAAGCGATCGTAATGATGGCGTCTGCTCTGGCGCTGCCCCTGTTGGGTGTTGCCGTCACTGTCCTGGCGGCGGATGGCGAGGCCGGCAAGCTCGAGCTGGTCAGCCTTTTCAGAGGTGTCGCCCAGCTGGTTGAGCAGGTTGTCCCAGCCCGGCGGGGCCAGGCCAATGCCAAAGTCCCGGGCAATTTCGCCCGATAGTCCACGTTGCTTCAGGTAGGCCACGGCATGACCGGCAGCGGGATGGCTGCGCAGCTGCTGGCGATAGAAGTCGGCTGTTTTTTCGGTGAGCTGGTAGAGGGATTGGCTTTCCCGTTGGCGCTTCTCCTGGCCGGGGGCCAGCTGCTCCCGCGGAACTTCCAGCCCCAAGCTGCCGGCAAGCTTTTCCACCGCCTCGGGGAAGGGCAGGCGGTCGTATTCCATCAGGAAACCGACCGCATTGCCGCTGGCGCCGCAGCCAAAACAGTAATAGAACTGCTTCTGTGGGCTTACGGTAAAAGACGGGGTTTTCTCATCGTGAAACGGGCAGCAGGCGGAGTAGTTTTTGCCGGTTTTACGCAGCTTCACCCGGCCATCAATCACCTCAACGATATCGGCCCGCGCGAGCAGGTCATCGATAAAATGCTGGGGTATCTTGCCGGCCATAACGCGAAGGCTGCCCCTTAGGCGAGCAGGGATTTAACCTGCTTGCTGACCAGGCCCATATCGGCGCGGCCCTGAACCTGGGGTTTGACCAGAGCCATGACCTTGCCCATGTCAGGCATGCCTGAGGCGCCGGTTTCCTTAATGGCGTCACCCACGATACCGGCAATTTCCGCTTCGCTCAGTTGCTCCGGCAGGAACTGCTGGATCACGGCAATTTCGGCTTTCTCAATATCGGCCAGCTCTGAGCGCCCGGCGGATTCGTATTGCGCAATGGAATCGCGACGCTGCTTGGTCATTTTGTCCAGCAGGGCGAGGATGCGGGCATCATCCAGCTCGATACGCTCGTCCACCTCAACGCGCTTGATTTCGGCATTGATCAGGCGGAGGGTCGCCAGGCGCTCTTTTTTACGCGCTTTCATGGCTTCCTTGGTGGCTTGCTGAAGAGATTCCTTGAGGGTGCTCATGGCGGTCATCCGATGTTGATAGTTGTTGTTGCCAATAGGTATTTGCCGGTGTGGCTCAAGCATAGCGCCTTCAGAAGGCGCAGAATACCACCGCGGTAAAACGCAAAACGGCGCGCGAGGTACCTCGCACGCCGTCTTTACCCGCCCGGACCTCAGTCTGGCAGTCCTCTCTGTGAAGGGTGAAGCGAGCCGCTTCCCCTAGCCGAAGCTATTAGTAGAGGCGCTGGAACTTGCGGTTTTCGCGCTGCATCTTTTTGGCGTGACGCTTAACAGCAGCGGCAGCCTTGCGCTTGCGCACGGTAGTCGGCTTCTCGTAGAACTCGCGGCGACGTACTTCAGACAGTACACCGGCTTTCTCACAGGAGCGCTTGAAGCGACGCAGGGCGATATCAAAAGGTTCGTTGTCTTTCAGTCGTACTGATGGCATTGGTTTACCTGTAATTCGTTTCTCTCGGCCATTCCGGCAGTGCTCTCGCAGTTGCTTTCCGGTGGCCGGTTCACAGCGAGGGCGCAAATTCTAAACACTTGCTGTGGGGATCGCAAGCCTGCAGCGCAGGGTTTCCTGCGACTGTTGGCGACGCGCCAGTCGCCCTGTGAAGCCCAGTGATTCTGGGGCCTGCTGACGGCCCCGCGTTAGGCAGTCGGCGATTCCCTACCCTATAGAGTATGATAGCGCCCCTTCGTGACCACCCCGAAAAGAGAGAAGCAGTGCGAGTTCTGGGTATAGAGACCTCCTGTGACGAAACTGGTGTCGCTGTTTACGACAGTAAACAGGGGCTGCTGGCCCATGCCCTGTTCAGTCAGGTCGGGTTGCATGCGGATTACGGTGGCGTCGTGCCGGAACTGGCCAGTCGCGACCATGTGCGCAAACTGTTGCCGCTGGTGCGGGATGTACTGGACCGCTCCGGGACCGACCCGAAGGCATTAGACGGTGTGGCCTATACCGCTGGCCCCGGTCTGGTCGGCGCGCTGATGGTCGGCGCCTGCGCAGGGCGCGCCATGGCTTATGGCTGGGGTGTGCCTGCGGTTGAGGTGCACCACATGGAAGGCCACTTGCTGGCGCCGATGCTGGAAGAGCAGCCGCCGGCCTTTCCTTTTGTCGCGCTGCTGGTGTCCGGCGGTCACACCCAGCTGGTGGATGTGCAGGATCTGGGGCAATACGCGTTGTTGGGAGAGTCCCTGGATGATGCCGCCGGCGAAGCGTTTGATAAGGCCGCGAAGATGCTTGATCTGGACTACCCCGGTGGCCCGCGACTGGCAGCGTTGGCAGAAAAGGGGGATGCGGGGCGCTTTCGCTTTCCGCGGCCGATGACCGATCGGCCCGGCCTCGACTTTAGCTTCTCCGGATTGAAGACCTTTACCCTGACTACCGTGCGGGAACACGCTCTCGAGGATGGCCTGCCGGATGAGCAGACCTGTGCCGATATCGCCGCTGCCTTTCAGGAGGCGGTGGTCGATACGCTGGTGATCAAGTGCCGCCGTGCCCTGAAGGCTACCGGGCGCAAGACACTGGTGATTGCCGGTGGGGTTTCCGCGAACCGCTTGTTACGAGCGCGCCTCGAGCGGCGTCTGGCGGAGGATGGCGCCAGCGTCTACTATCCGCGCCAGGAATTTTGTACCGACAATGGCGCGATGATCGCTTATGCCGGCTGCCTGCGTTTGCGCGCGGGTCAGGAAGCCGGACTGGGTGTGGATGTCAGGCCGCGCTGGCCCATTACGGAATTGACCGGGAGTCTGGGGGACTGATGGATATCGTTTATATACGCGACCTGAAGGTAAATACCATTATCGGGATCTACGACTGGGAACGTGAAGTTCGCCAGACGGTGAGTTTGGATCTGGAGATGGCATTCGATATTTCTGAGGCTGGGCGCACCGATGACATCGCGCACACCCTGAACTACAAGGCGGTGGCGAAACGGCTTATCAAGTTTATTGAAGAAAGTGAGTTTTTGTTGGTGGAGTCGATGGCAGAGGAAGTGGCGCGGATCGTGCGCGATGATTTTTCTGTGCCATGGCTGCGCCTGCGTTTGTCCAAGCCGGGAGCGGTGCGCGGTTCACGCGATGTTGGCGTGGTTATCGAGCGTGGCGAGCGCCCGGCTGCAGGCGCCGCGTCGAGGGTGTAACGAATGGCATTGGTGTACTTGAGCCTGGGTAGCAATATCGATCGCGAACAACATATTCGCGCGTGTCTTGATGCTTTGTTTGCAGATTTCGGTCCATTGCAAATCTCCCGGATTTTCGAGAGTGAAGCGGTCGGCTTCGAGGGTGAGAATTTTTACAACCTGGTGGTGGGGATTCAAACCGATCTTTCCGTCGGCCAGCTCGCCCAGCGTTTGCGTACGATTGAAGATGACAATGGCCGGGTTCGCAGCGGTCCGAAGTTCAGTGCGCGTACGCTGGATATCGATATCCTCACCTACGACGATCTGGCGGGCAGCATCGACGGGGTCGAGCTGCCACGCGCGGAAATCGTGAAGAACGCTTTTGTCCTGCAGCCACTGGCGGAGCTCTCCCCGGACCAGTTGCATCCCGTCGTCAATAAAACCTTTGCGACCCTGTGGGACGAATACGACAAGAGCCGGCAGAAACTCTGGGCGGTACCTCTCGACTGGGCGCCCCCAATTAAATAGCCATGATCCGGTCAGGTGTACTTCTGTGGCCGCCGCTCGACACCTTCTGGGCTTCCCCTCGGTTTTGTGCCTTTTCTTCCAGGCGTTTGGCATGGCGCAATAAGCGGATCATGCGAACGCTGTCAGTGGGTTTGCCCTGCATGACTGCCACCAGGCCGTGCATTGCCAGCAGTCGACGATCCAGTTTTTCTTGACGCTTTAAATAGATTTCTTCGAGTGTGGCTAGTGCCGTGTCGGTCCCGTCCTGTTTAAATGCCAGCAGGACCTCTACGGTGTTTTCTTCCGCAGTGACCTGTCGCGAAACCGGCTGATACCCCAGCTGCTCAACCACCGCATCTGCTAGCGGCCAGACAGACCAGGGGTTTTGTCCCGTCAGTATCCGATTGTCCTGTGAGACCTGCTCAAGATAGTCAGGCCCGGGTTCAAACTGGGCTCCTAGCCTGCGCAACTCATCTTCGAGCAGAAAAGGAAAGACCTCGCGTGCGTTCGGGATCAAGAGCAGTTCTTCACTATTGGTGAAACCGGTCACTTTTTTCCCCGCGACCAGTGGGGTGCCATCCGCGAGCCGGACACCGGTCAGAGCAGCGGGGCCGTGGCAGACCGCAGCAATGACGCCGCCGCGGCTGTGGATGTCGCGGATCAGGCGGTTGATGTCGGGGTTTTGCGGGAAGTCGAACATAGCACCCTTGCCGCCGACGAAGAAAACGGCGGCGTACTCTCCACTGGCCGCTTGCTCCAGCGGTAGCGAGTTACTGATCTTTTCCTGGGCGATCGGGTCATTCAGGAAGGCATAGTCAAACCCTGCCATATCATCATCATCCAGTACGGCGCGTGGTTGCCCCCCTTTGGGGCTGGTAATGTCCACTTCAAATCCATTCGTCGTAAACACGTAATACGGGCGTGCGAGTTCCGTCAGTTCGTAGCCGGTGGGCTTTCCGGTTTGTCCCATTTGTGTCGCGCTGGAGACGACTATCAGGATCTTGCCGCGGTTCTCCGGTAGCGCACGGGTGATATAAGGAATGTGGTGTGGTTCCGTGGCCTGCAGCTTTGCCTGGTCTATCGGGGGCGGCAGCAAGCTTTTGAGCCAGAACAGGGTGGTGGCAAGAAAGGCGGCGATGCCGGCGATGGTGATGCCAATGATTTTTAGCATGATCGTATCCTCTGGAATGTTACCGGGACACTGTGCAGGAGGGTGGGTGAAATGGAGGTGAAACGACGGGGCGTCTTTCCCGTTGATGGGCTCTCTATACTGCTGAAGCCGGGCGTAGTGCAAACTGATATTCGCCGTTTAGCCAGCGCAATTCGGATTCCCAGCCTAATGCAGAGAGCAATCTTCGGCAGAGATACAAGCCGTGGCCGATCCCGTCACTGTGCGCACCTTTGATCCCGCGTTCCTGCCAGGAGGACAATGCATCGGGTTCGTTCGCAGGGTTGGCAAAGACGACGGTGTGCGAGTCGGTTTCGCTGATACGCAGGGTGGGCGTTGAGGCATGCTGGATCGCATTATCCAGCAGATTGCTACAGAGCAGGCTGGCCAGGTTTCTGTTGCCGGATACTGGCAGGCGTCGAGGCAGGTCGACGGTCAAATCAATCGCCTCAAATTGATGACGACGTTCCAGCAGGGCTTCCTCGATCAGTGCACGCAGGTCGAAAGATTCTTTTTGTGTGGACTCTGCACGCGCGAGTGCGAGAAGAATCTCCACGGTTTCCGACATGCCGGAGACGCGCTGTTGAAGTTGTGTCCGCGCGCCTGCATCGAACTGACTGTTCTCCATCAGCATCAGGTCATTCTGCAGAATTGTCAGGCTGGTACGCAATTCGTGGCCTACGTCATGAGTGAATGCACTCTCCCTTTCCAGTGCCATTTTTAGCTGGTTGATGGTGTCTTGCAGCGCTCTTGCCAGATAACCGATTTCGTCGGACCGACAGGTCTCCGTGAGGCCCACGGGAGACGCCTGGAATAGCTGTTGTTGTACTTCCTGTGCGAGGGAAATGATGGGCTTGGTAGTTTTGGCGGCAATACGCGTGGCCAGGTAGAGTGCCAGTGCGATGGCGATCACTAACACCGTAAAAATCAGCGTCAGCAAGTTGCCAGATTGCCCCGATACCGTCAGCAGGCGACTGACTTCGGCGACGATGAGAGGGCCATCGCCGGTGCCCGGGCTGAGTTTGCGCAGATGATAGTGACTGCCATCGTCGGTAAAGAGCTCGCTGGCTATCGCGCGTCCCGCGATGGCTTGCTGAAATCGATCGGGGGCATCTGATTTGCTGGTGAAAACCGAGACGAAGGGGAGCCGTGGCGTGAGTGGATGCCCCTGGTCGTGTTGGCCTTGCAAGTGCTGGACCTCATCCTTAAGCAAATTGTCGATCACCTGATCCTCGATGACGTAGGCCACCATGACGCATAGGCCGGCAAATGCCAGGGATACCAGTAAGGTGAAAAGCCCGAAGGTGGTCACTGTCTCGCGACGCAGGCTACTTTTGATCGGCATTGCTGGCCTCCAGTCGATAGCCCACATTGATCAGGGTGCGCAGCATGGCTGTCGAGTAAGGCTTGTCGAGGGCTTGCCGCAGGCTGTAGATATGAGATTTGAGTGCGTCGCTATCGGGCGGCTCCTCCCCCCATATTTCACGCTCAAGCCGGGAGCGGCTGACGGCATCGGGGTAAGCGCGGCCGAGTACCGAGAGAATACGAAAGCCGATCTGGGTCAGGTTCAGCGGAGCACCGGCGCGACTGGCGGTCTGCGTACGCAGATCCAGGGATAACTCGCCGATTTCGATTGCCTGTGTGTGGAGCGACTGGCTTCTGCGGACCAGCGCCTGGCAACGCATGCTCAGTTCGCGCAAATCGAAGGGTTTGCTGAGGTAATCATCTGCCCCGGCGTCGAACCCGTGGGCCTTGTCGGCAATGGCGTCGCGGGCAGTCAGCATCAGGATAGGAAGCTGGCTTTGCGCACTTCTGCGGATCTGCTGGCAAACGTCGAGACCATCCATGTCCGGCAGGTTCAGATCCAGCAACAGCAGGTCATAGTCCTGCTGCGCGAGGAGTTGTAGCCCCAGCGTGCCGGTGTGGGCGAAATCGAGGCTCCATTGCTCGCCTTCCAGGTGTTTGGCAATCTGCTGAGCGATTGTGATGTTGTCCTCAATCAGCAGTAATTTCATTGTTGCCATGCCCCTGGAAGTTTCGGATACCGTCTCAGTACAAACCAGAGCCGCGGCCACCTGCAACGCATTTTTGCCCTGATGGGGTGAAATCGAAGTGAAATGGCCTGACCCGGTAGGAGGTAGCGTCAGGGCTTTCGAGTCGCGGTTTTTGCGCGACCGCCTAGATATTCAGATTGCGCCCGCCATCTACGGCGATCACCTGACCATTGATGTAGCCGGCATCGCTCACCAGGAAGCGCGCCGTGCGTGCAATGTCTCCCTCCACGCCGGTGCGCGCAAGCGGGATGCGGGAAAGGATGTTGGCGCGGGTAGCTGCGTCCACGTATTCCTGGTCGGGCCAGAGAATGGCACCTGGTGCAATCGCATTGACGCGGACTTCCGGTGCCAGCTCCAGCGCCAGGCTTTTGGTTAGCATCACCAGTCCAGCCTTGGCCGCACAGTAAATCGTGTGTTTCGGCATGGGGCGCTCGGCGTGAATGTCCGCCATATTGATGATGCAACCCTGCTGGTCCGCCAGATGTGGGGCAAGCGCCTGACTCAGAAAAAACGGATTCTTCAGGTTGCTGCCGATCAGCTCGTCCCAGGCCGCCTCGTCTGCCTCGCCGACCGGGGTGGGGTAGAACGCAGAGGCATTATTGACCAGGACGGCGAGATCGCCCCATTGCGCTACCGCCGATTCCGCAAGGGCGCGGCAGTTTGTCGCGGTGCCCAGCGCGCTGTGGATCGCAACCGCGGAATCCGGGCGCAGCTGGTTGAGTTCGTCCACCAGTGTTGCGGCGGCACCGGCTGAATTACGGTAATGAATGATGATTCTGTGGTCGCGATGCAGTTCGCGGGCGATGGCGCGTCCCAGGCGTGCAGATGCGCCAGTGATCAGGGCATTACGCATTGTTGTTCCCCTCTTTATGCTGTCGCTGTATGGACGCGATCGCGTCGATTCTCGCCCGGTCCAGGGCCTGCCCCAATTCCGCGCCGGCGAAGCCCTGCTCTATCAGGGGCGCTACATCGACCGCCGCAGCCGCGTCGCGCACCAGGCGCAAATAGTCCCGCTGTGGATACTGTCGATCAGCCAGACCCTCGCGGCCGCGGGCGTCCGCCTCACAGGAAGTGAGGAAGTCTTCGAAACGTTCGGGGCGGCGCAGGGCGTCGAGCGCGCGAAACATCTTCATCAGGGTTTGGGGTTTGAGCTCGAAGGCCCGGTGGCAATGCAGGTGGTATTCGCAGACACCCAGCGCCAGTGCGGTCATTTGTCGTGGCACCCGCCAGCGTTTGCAAACATCGCGGACCAGTGGCATGCCTGCTTTCTCGTGGCCTCGATGGCTGGGGAGTATCTCTTCCGGAGTCAGCCCTTTGCCGAGATCGTGGACCAGAACGGCAAAGCGCACTTCAAGCCGGGAAGGTGCGGCGCGCAGGGCCAGCAGCACATGTTCCCCGGTATCCACTTCGGGATGGTGTAAGGGCGGTTGCGGAACGCCAAATAGCGTGTCCACTTCGGGTAGCAGAATCGCCAGTGCGCCCGCCTCCCTGAGTACCCGTATGAAAATATCGGGGTCTGGCTCAGTCAGTGCCCGGCTGATTTCCTTCCAGACACGTTCTGCTACCAGATGCTGCACTTCTCCCGCGTCCACCATTGCACGCATCAGTGTCATGGTTTCGGGGGCGACGGAAAAGCCGAGGTGATGATAGCGCGCCGCAAAACGGGCCACGCGAAGAATGCGCAGGGGGTCTTCCGCAAATGCGGGTGAGACGTGCCGGAGCAAGCGTGACGCCAGGTCCTGCTGCCCCCCATAGGGGTCGATCACCTGGCCACTGTCATCGAGGGCCATGGCATTGATCGTGAGATCGCGGCGTAACAAATCTTCTTCGAGGGAGACCGTGGGCGCCGCATGCACGGTGAAACCACCGTAGCCGTGGCCACTCTTGCGCTCGGTGCGGGCGAGGGCGTATTCCTCTCCGGTATCCGGGTGAAGAAATACCGGGAAGTCCTTGCCGACGGGGGTATAGCCCTCGGCGCGCATTGCGTCTTCACTGCCGCCAACGACCACCCAGTCGCGCTCATGGACGGGACGGCCAAGCAGTTGGTCGCGAACGGCGCCGCCTACCAGATAGGTCTTCACATTCTGTTCCTGCTTGAACAAAGTCGGGCGTGGGGAGCGGTATGCCGGTATGCGCTGTGCACTGCCATCAATCCATGTGCTGCGGCGACGCGAGAGGCGACGGACTTCGGGTTGGGGTGAGCTTTTGGAAGATAAAAAAAAGGCCCCGAAATTACAAGGGGGCCCAGGTCTTAGGGTATTCGCGCTGGCGGCAATGACCGCCTTACAAAGACTGATGTTCGAGAGGTGGATTTAAGCGCCACATGCGTCGAACTTGGTGACTATTCTATTTTACCTGTCAGAACTGTCAACCATCGCATTCAGAATTTTGTTGAGGGATTTCGTCGCTCACTCGTCACATATCTATAAGGCCGAGTTTCGGGCTGAAAAATTGCTTTTGAGCAGAACAAAAGTCGCGAAAAGACGGCTGTTTGCAGTACATAACCGCGCCAATCTGTTATTTTTAGCCGGCTTGGAGCTTTACGCTCCCTTGGCCGCTTCCAGTGGGCCGCAGCCGATGTTTGGGGAAATAATAAGATGAATGATTTACAAGTACTCACAACGGGAGAGGCCGCCAAATACTGCGGCGTGAACTTCCGCACAGTGATCCGCTGGATTGAAAGAGGGCAGCTCAAGGCCTACAAGCTGCCTGGCCGGGGGGATCATCGCATTTGCGTGGAGGACTTTGTCGAGTTCCTGCGTGAGAATGCGATGCCGATTCCTGCCGAACTGGCCGGCGCAAGTCGCAAGGTGCTGATTCTGGCCGCAAGCCGGGAACTGGTGGTTTCTGGTCGGGAGGCGCTGCAACACGCCGGTTGCGAAGTGGAAGTCGCCGGTGACGCCTTCTCTGCCGGCACCATGGTTGCCAGTAGCAAGCCGGCGCTCTTGATCCTGGATGCCAATCTTGACGGAGCGCAAGCCTTTCAGATTCTGGATCATCTGCGTGCGCGGAGTGAGTTTGCGAGTATGCGGATTCTGCTGATCACGCCGGCGGGTGAAACTGCGCCACAGCGTTGGCTCGATGCGGGTGCGGATGCCTTGCTGAGCGGTGCGGCTGAAGCGGGTGAGTTGTCAGCCAAGACGCGTTTGTTACTGGATACCTGATACGAGGCCCGCGAGGGCCTCTTCCCGTCGTTATTCCATCCGCCCGTGGCCTGCCACGGGCTCTGTATTTCCCCGGCCTGGGGGTGTTCCTGTCGCGCTCCCGTTAAATAGGTTTGGGAATGAGAAGGTGTTCATCGTCCTTCTCGGTGCGATCCCTGCCTGCTTCGGGGCAGTGGTAGCTGCAGGTGATCTCGTCCTCGTTGAGGCTGTGGAGGTGGACATCAAAACCCCATAGGCGGTGCAGGTGCCGCAGAACCTCCTTGGTGTCCTTACCCAGTGGGCGCCTGCGGTGTTGTGTGTGGTGCAGGGTCAGTGAGCGATCGCCCCGGGTATCGACGGAATAGACCTGAATATTGGGCTCCCGATTACCCAGATTGTACTGCCCTGCCAGGTTTGCCCGTAGCTGGCTGTACCCATCCTCATCGTGAATGGCGTTGACCACGATTTCGCTCTCGCGGTCGTCGTCACTGATGCAAAACAGTTTCATATCCCGCATCACCTTGGGCGAGAGGAACTGCAGGATGAAACTCTCATCCTTGAAATCGCGCATGGCGAACTGCAGTGTCTCTTTCCAGTCGCTCCCTGC
The DNA here is from genome assembly GCF_056158985.1 of Microbulbifer sp. ABF4_148. Taxonomy (NCBI): domain Bacteria; kingdom Pseudomonadati; phylum Pseudomonadota; class Gammaproteobacteria; order Cellvibrionales; family Microbulbiferaceae; genus Microbulbifer; species Microbulbifer sp. ABF4_148. Next base: position 68,922 of record NZ_JBSWUI010000001.1, on the reverse strand, counting down.
AATATCGGGAAACCAGTGTCGGTCTTCCTGAGTCGGGTTTTCACAGATTCGGCGCAAGTCGGAAAACATATTGAATCCGAGCGCATAGGGGTTGATGCCGCTGTAATACGGGGTGTCGTAGGATGGCTGGAAGATGACATTGGTGTGGCTCTGCAGGAACTCCAGCATAAATCCTTCTGTCACCCGGCCGCGACGGTGCAGTTCAGTGAGCAGTGTGTAGTGCCAAAAGGTCGCCCAGCCCTCATTCATGACCTGTGTTTGTCGCTGGGGGTAAAAATACTGGGCGAGCTTGCGCACAATACGCACAAGTTCACGTTGCCAGTTTTCCAGCAAGGGGGCGTTCTTCTCGACAAAGTAGAGCAGGTTTTCCTGCGGTTCCTCCGGGAAGCGACGTTGATTCTGCTCACCCTGCTCTTCGCCGAGCTTAGGAATAGTGCGCCAGAGATCGTTGAGTTGACGTTGCCGGTACTCTTCACGCTCCTTTTGCCGGCGCTCTTCCTCGACGGCGGAAATCGGATAGGGTCGCTTGTAACGGTCAACCCCATAGTTCATCAGCGCATGGCATGAATCCAGTATCGCCTCAACCTCGTCGACCCCGTGCCGCTCCTCACACTTGGCGATGTAATTCTTGGCAAAAAGCAGGTAGTCAATAATGCTGCTGGCATCGGTCCAGGTACGGAACAGGTAATTTCCCTTGAAAAATGAATTGTGTCCGTAACAGGCGTGGGCGATCACCAGGGCTTGCATCGTCATGGTGTTTTCTTCCATGAGGTAAGCGATGCAAGGGTTACTGTTGATGACAATTTCATAGGCAAGGCCCATCAGGCCGCGCTGGTAATTGTTCTCGACGTTGATGAATTGCTTGCCGAACGACCAATGATTGTAGCCAACGGGCATGCCGACTGAGGAGTAAGCGTCCATCATCTGCTCGGAGCAGATAATCTCAATCTGGTTCGGATAGGTGTCGAGGCCAAACTCTTCGGCGATCGCACCGATTTCCCGGTCATACTCCTGCACCAGTTCGAAAGTCCACTCCGAGGTCGTGGAGATCGGGTCGGCAGAATGAGCACCCGGGGCAGAAGTGAATTTATCAAACATCAGTTAGCGACCTTCTGGGTGAAGAGCTGTCGAAATACCGGATAAATATCCTGAACATCGACGATTTGCTCCATCGCAAAATAATCAGGGAAAACGGTCTTTACGCTTTCATATTCTTCCCATAGCGCCTGGTGATCACGTGGTGTGATTTCCACATAGGAGTAGTACTGGACGTGCGGCATGATGTCGTCGATAAGAATCTTGTGACAGGTGCTCGAATCATCATTCCAGTTGTCGCCATCAGACGCCTGGGCACCATAGATATTCCACTCGCTCGCCGGATAGCGTTCCTGCATCACCTTGCGCATGAGCTTCAGTGCACTGGAGACGATTGTCCCGCCGGTTTCCCGGGAATAGAAAAACTCTTCTTCATCCACTTCCTTGGCACTGGTGTGGTGACGGATGAAGACGACTTCGGTGTATTCATAGCTGCGCTTGAGGAAGAGATACAGCAGCAAGAAAAACCGCTTCGCCATGTCCTTGGTGGCCTGGTTCATGGATCCGGAGACATCCATCAGGCAAAACATGACCGCCTTGGACTGTGGCCGTGGCTGACGCACCAGCAAATTGTATTTGAGGTCAAAGTCATCGAGATAGGGGACGCGCTCGATACGGCTGCGCAGTTCGGCAATCTCTGCCTGTAGTCTCTCGAGCAGGCGCTGGTCGCGGAGTGCGGTTTCCTTGCGCTCTTCCTGCTCCAGCTCTTTCTCGAGGCGCTTTAAATTGCGACGCTTGCCGCTGGTGAGCGCGATACGCCTGGCATTCGCGGCACGGAGTGAGCGCACCACGTTGAGGCGACCGGGGGTGCCTTCATTGCTGATCCCCGCACGAACCATATTGAAGGCTTCATTACCGGCCAGCCGACGTTTCAGCATGTTCGGGAGTTGCAGCCCCTCGAACATAAAGTCGAGGAACTCTTCCTGTGAGATCTGGAAGACGAAATCCTCGACGCCCTCACCGCTGTCGCTCGCAGCACCCCCGCCGCCACCGGAACCGGACTGCTGTCCCTGGCGGGGAATGCGGTCCCCGGTGGTGAACTCCTTGTTGCCTGGCAGCACTGCATCGACATGACCGCCAGGACCATGGGTGAAAACGGGCTCGCTGATATCCCGGGTAGGGATACTGATTTGCTCGCCCTTTTCCATGTCGGTGATCGAGCGACTATTCATCGCCTCGCCCACCGCCTTCTTGATGTGGGCTTTATAACGACGCAGGAACCGCTGTCGATTGACCGTGCTCTTGTTCTTACCGTTCAGGCGTCGGTCGATGATATAACTCATGGCTCGACCTCACTGTCGTCACTGTGACTTCCGTACCCGCAAATACCATTCGGAGAGCAGGCGCACCTGTTTCTCGGTATAGCCCCGCTCTACCATGCGCTCGACAAAGTCGGCATGCTTCTTCTTGTCGTCTGCGGAAGCCTTGGTGTTGAACGAGATTACTGGCAGCAGGTCCTCGGTATTCGAGAACATTTTCTTCTCGATGACCGCGCGGAGTTTTTCATAGGAGCGCCAATCGGGGTTCTTGCCCTGGTTGTTGGCGCGGGCCCGCAGCACAAAGTTGACGATTTCATTGCGGAAATCTTTCGGATTGGAAATGCCAGCCGGCTTTTCAGTTTTTTCCAGTTCCTCATTCAGGGCGCTACGGTCGAGGATCTCACCGGTTTCCGGATCGCGATATTCCTGGTCCTGAATCCAGAAGTCCGCATAGGTTACGTAGCGATCAAAGAGGTTCTGACCATATTCAGCGTAGGACTCGAGATACGCTGTCTGGATTTCCTTGCCAATAAACTCCACGTAACGCGGTGCGAGGTACTCTTTGATAAATCCGAGATACTTTTCCTGTTGCTCGGGCGGGAACTGCTCCTGCTCGATTTGCTGCTCGAGGACATACAGCAGGTGCACCGGGTTGGCGGCTACTTCCGTTGCGTCGAAGTTGAATACTTTCGAGAGAATCTTGAAGGCGAAACGCGTGGATAGCCCGTTCATGCCCTCATCGACACCGGCGTTGTCACGATATTCCTGAATAGTTTTCGCCTTGGGGTCCGTGTCTTTCAGGTTCTCCCCGTCATAGATGCGCATCTTGGAATAGACGTTGGAATTCTCTGGTCCCTTGATCCGGGAGAGGACGGAGAATTGCGCCAGCATGCGCAGGGTGTCGGGCGCGCAGGGTGCCTTCGACAGGGAGCTGTTTTCCAGCAGCTTCTGGTAAATATTGATCTCTTCCTGAACGCGCACGCAGTAAGGCACTTTGACGATGTAGATCCGGTCGAGGAATGCCTCGTTATTCCGGTTGTTGCGGAATGACTGCCATTCTGACTCGTTGGAATGGGCGAGAATGGTCCCGTTGAAGGGGATTGCGCCGAGACCCTCTGTGCTGTTGTAGTTCCCTTCCTGGGTGGCGGTGAGCAGTGGATGGAGCACCTTGATGGGCGCCTTGAACATCTCCACAAACTCCATCAGCCCCTGGTTTGCGCGGCAGAGGCTACCCGAGAAGCTGTAGGCATCCGGGTCGTTCTGCGGAAAGTCCTCCAGTTGACGGATGTCGACTTTGCCGACCAGCGCGGAGATATCCTGGTTGTTCTCATCGCCGGGCTCTGTCTTGGCGATGGCAACCTGATCCAGTATGGACGGACGAATCTTCACGACGCGGAACTTGCTGATATCACCTTCATATTCGTGCAGGCGTTTTACCGCCCAGGGCGACATGATCGTATTGACATAGCGCCGCGCAATTCCATAGTCCTCCTCGAGAATCTGGCCGTCTTCGTCTGGAGAGAACAGGCTCAGGGGGGACTCAAAAACTGGTGAGCCTTTGATGGCGTAAATTGGTACTTGTTCCATCAAAGCCTTCAATCGCTCCGCCAGCGAGGACTTGCCGCCGCCCACCGGGCCGAGTAGGTACAAGATCTGCTTCTTCTCTTCGAGGCCCTGAGCTGCATGGCGGAAGAAAGAGACAATCTGCTCAATGGCCTCTTCCATGCCATAGAATTCGCTGAACGCTTTGTAGCGCTTGATCACTTTGTTGGAAAATATGCGCGATAGCCGGGGGTCGCGGGAGGTGTCTACCAGCTCGGCCTCACCGATGGCCATCAACATGCGTTCCGCTGGTGATGCGTAGACACTTGGATCTGCCTTGCAGAGCTCGAGGTAGTCCTGAATGCTCAGTTCCTCGTCCTGAATGGCCTCATAGCGTTCGAGATAATGATTGAATATCGTCATGTTGCACAACTCCCTGTCGCGTGCGGCTACGCCTGTGCTTCTCGCCTGTTCCGGGGGCGTCACGTCTGACAGGGGTGCTGCCAAGAGCGGAGATGCCGGCGGGTTGCAAGTAGATATCTACGCCAAATTGAGGCGGCTATATGCTGGAAGAAGCTAGAGCGCTCAAAGTCCTGGACACTATCTTTATTTCCACGGGCGACAAATGCCGGTCGCCGGTCGCTTATCGGATAAAATTGGTATCCGCATTTCCATCATAGCCAGCTCTTAATCGCCCCGACGTGAGGGGAGCAAATACAGGTTGAAATACACGGCAGTTTTGCGATCTACTAGGCCGAAATTGGGCGGGTGGCTCGCTGCGACAGGCGGTGAGATTGACGTCGTAAATTAGAAGCTAAAACTAGGAGTCGGGTGAAAGGATGGCAGTTCTTGTTACCGGTGGAGCGGGATATATTGGTAGTCATACCTGTGTCGAGTTGGTTCATGCTGGGTTCGAGCCGGTTGTAGTAGACAATCTCGATAACAGCAGTGAACAGGCGTTGCAGCGTGTCGAGTCAATTGTTGGCAAGTCAATCCCCTTTCATCGTGCAGACATCAATGATCTTGAAGGGATGCGAGAAATATTCTCGCAGTATTCGATTGAAGCGGTAATTCATTTTGCTGGCTTAAAGGCTGTAGGTGAGTCTGTTTCCCAGCCTTTGCGTTACTATCAGAATAACGTTGCGGGCACTTTGGCCCTGTGTCAGGTGATGCAGGAGTTCCATGTAAATAATTTGATATTCAGCTCTTCGGCCACGGTGTATGGCGATCCGCAAAGTGTCCCGATTTTGGAAAGTTTTCCGACTGGCGCAACTAACCCCTATGGTGCCAGCAAATTGATGGTTGAGAATGTTTTGCAGGATCTATGCGCTGCACCGGATGCGCCATGGCGAATAAATCTATTGCGCTACTTTAATCCCATTGGTGCGCATTCCAGTGGAACTATAGGAGAAGACCCTCAGGGAATCCCAAATAACTTGCTCCCTTATGTGGCCCAGGTTGCTGTCGGTCGGCTCCCGGCCCTGAGGGTGTTCGGTGACGACTATCCGACACCCGATGGAACCGGTGTGAGGGATTATATCCACGTGGTGGATTTGGCCCGTGGCCATATTGCGGCGTTGCGAAAATTGTTTAATAACGAAGTAAAGTCGGGGTGTTACACCTACAACCTTGGGACGGGAAATGGCAGCTCCGTATTGGAGATTGTCCGCGCGTTTGAGCGTGCCAGCGGTCGGGAAATTCCTTATGAAATCGTTGCAAGGCGCGCGGGGGATATTGCTGAATGTTATGCCGATCCATCACTGGCGCGTGAAGAGCTCAACTGGCAGGCAGAATATGGTCTCGACAAGATGGTCGAGGATACCTGGCGCTGGCAGTCAAACAATCCCAATGGCTTTGAAACTGAGGATAGAGACGTATAACTGAGGAGTGCGGGGTAGAGTGGCGCCTGCTCACGACACCCCGATTTGAATCATAACAAGGAGAAGACCTATGGACGGGGGGATCGAATTTTCTAAACTGGGCACCAGCCATTTTCCACTGGTGATCACCCATCAGGATCCACAGTTTGACATTTATCGCTGGGCCGCTGAGAACCAGGCAAGAATCCGTGCACTGTTGAGCGATCACGGTGCCATCCTGTTTAGAGGGTTCTCGGTGGACGGAATTGATGACTTTGAGCGGTTGGCGGCTGCGACGACGAACAGTGATTGGGTTCCCTATCTTGAGGCGACTTCACCACGCGACCATGTGAAAAGCCGAACGTCGACTTCTACCCGGTATCAAAGCGATCGGACGATCTTTTTCCATAATGAAAAGTCCTACGCCGGAGAGTGGCCCTTTAATCTTTTCTTCTACTGCGATGTGCCGGCAGCGTCGGGCGGGGAAACCCCCTTGGCCGATTGCCGTCAGTTATATCGGGACATACCAGCGGACATCCGTGAAAAATTTGAACGCAAGAAACTGATGTATGTACGTCGCTTCAGTAACAATATGGGGATTCCCTGGAAGGAAGCCTTCAATGTTGAAACGCGTGAGGAGCTCGAGGCGTATTGCCGACAAAACTATATTGAGGGATTGGAGTGGAATGAAGACGGTACGCCAACCTTAAGGTATGTCCGCAATACCTCACTGGTACACCCGTTGACCGGTGAAAAGGTCTGGTTTAACCACGGGACGTTTTTCAACGTGCACTCGCTCGAACCTGAGTTAAAAGAGTTTTTTCTCGAGACTGTGGGTCAGGAAGGGCTTCCGTACAATACCTACTACGGAGACGGCGAGGAAATCGAAGAAGAGGTCATTATGGTGTTGCGCTACCTCTACGAGAAAAATGCCTCCTCATTCCCATGGCAGAAACGAGACGTTATCTTGATTGATAATATGCTCCTCTCCCATGGCCGCCGGCCTTTCGAAGGAGAGAGGAACATACTGGTCACTATGACGGGGCGCATCGACTACGCGGATGTCACTTCCTTTTAACCCGCCACCTGAGGCTGGAGCAGACTCTGCTCCGGCCGCACCTGCTGCCCACCAAAGTACACGGTATAAAGGCGATATCCGAAATACAGCGACAAGGTGAAGTATCCGGTCAGCATGATCGCCAGCCCGCCGGGGATACCGAGGTGCCCGATTAGCTCGGCCGTCGGCCTGACGAGTTCGTGCCCAATAAACAGGGGGAATGCGAGGATGCCTACGATCGAGATGACGCGGATAGACACTGTTGCAACCGGATGCATAGCCTGATCACTGCCGCGCAGTACATGGTAGAGCATTGTGGTGCCGATCAGGATCAGTCCCAGATAAAGGGGCCACGTCCAGGCGTACATGCCTTTCGGCCATACCGTCCACAAATGGGTCTCATTGGTCTCGATCGAGATAATGACGGCCAGAACAACCAACAAAATGCCGGTCAGGGTAAAGCCGCTCAGTGAAGCGTTACGCTCAATCGTTTCCTTCAGCCAGCCTCCTGCTGCTGCCCCCAACAGCACGCCAGCGGTCATTTCAAAATAATTATATTTTGCCGTCATCAGGAGTACCGCCATTTGTCCGAGCGCGTTGTCGGAGGGCGGTATCTGCAGTGCAGCGATGGTCAGGTGTACAAGATAGAGCAGTGCGGCGGCGCACAGGCAGGCAAAGCTGAACGACCGGAAAATGCTCAGCAGCCTGAGCCACAGTGGAATGGTCAGTACTGCAAAGAAGTAGTAGAAAATGACCGAGTAGTAGGAGTTGACCACATTGATCCCGGTGACTTGTCCATGGGTAACCAAAGTGTCGGCAACGTAGACAGCAGCGAGCAAGCTCATTCCAACGAAGAGCAGTAGCAAATTACGTACCGACAGTCGATCAACGGAGGAGCGGTTTTTCTGGAATCGCGGCAGCAGGAAAAAGCCCATGCCTGCCCCGAAGATCATCGCAAAACCCGGGGTGCCGGAGCTGTAGAGTGGGGCCAGGTAGCGGTTCCACTCGCCTGCTGCCGCTGGCAAGCGCGCGATCACGCCCGGCATCCAGTGCGCTGCGATATTCAGTAGTACCAGCAGGCCGCGCATGGTATTGAGAGCGAGACTGGCCGATGCCATCGGCGTTCTCTGGTCACCCGGTGGCAATTGAGCAGCCGCGGAACCTTTGGCCTTTCCGGCAGGTGTGGTCGAAGTGGTTTGCGGGTTTTCACCCAGTGCGATGATCTGTCGAATGGTGAAGCCTTCAAAAATTTTTCGACAGGTCTCCTTTGGCAGCCCCGTCGATTGCATTCTCATGGTCACGCGGATGGCCGAAAGGGAATCCCCTCCCAGATCAAAAAAACTGTCATCGATGCTGACATCATCGATGCCGAGAATCTCGCTCCAGATGGCGACGAGCGACTCTGCGGTTGCGTTCCCTAAGGTACCCTGCGTCTGCTGCGGACGTTGTATTGTTTTGCTGTCCGGGTGTACACGCTCGACAATCTGCGCGATGGAAAGACCCTCAAAAATTTGTCGGCAAATTGTCTTTGGAACGCCGGCCTTTTCCATGCGCATGGCAACGCGAATCGCTGACAGGGAATCGCCGCCGAGATCGAAGAAGCTGTCGTCTGGCTTGATGCCCTCAATCTTGAGAATGTCCTGCCAGATAGAGACGAGGGCATCGGTCAACTCATGTGCGTCATCGGAATTACTGGATACTTCCCCCGCCGAGTGAGAATCTTGCTGCGTTGCGCTGAAGCTCGCAATGATCTGCGCAATGCTGTGACCTTCAAAAATGCGTCTGCAGGCGGCCTTGGGAACGCCCGCTTTTTCCATTCTCATGACCACACGAATTGCCGATAACGAGTCCCCACCGAGATCAAAGAAGCTATCTTCTGGTGACACCGGCTTTACTTGCAGGATGTCCTCCCAGATGGCGATCAAGCGGTCGGCATGAATCTCCGGAGTCTCGCTGTTTGAGGCCGGTGACGCCGCGTCCTGTGGTATGTTCTTTTCGGTCGTCGGTTGATGGCTGGTCAGTGTGACCAGCTTGCTGCGCTGGATCTTGCCCGTATGGGTGATGGGCAGCGTATCGAGGCGATAAATGGGTGTCTTTCCATTTGGGCGCAGGCCCTGCAGCATCAACTGTACCCGCATCGCTTTTTGCAGATCGGAGTCGGATGTTACGCAGTCTTTTGGTACTGCAACCGCGGGTTGTTCGCCGAGGTCGTTGTGCGGGTGTCGAAAGACCGCAATGGATCCCACCGCCAGGGCATCTGAGATCGCCCGTTCCAGTTTATCGGGTGAGAGCTTTATACCCCCGCAATTGATGATGTCATCCAGGCGGCCATCAAAGTGGAGTAGCCCGTCTTGAATGTGACCTTTGTCCGACGTCCGCAGCCATCCGTTCTCACCGGGTAAGCCGACGAGCTTGCCTTCCCTGAGAAAACCGCTGGCAAGGTGTGGTCCACGGATTTCAATGGCGCCGGTGGCACCAATACGGACTTCGACACCGCCTTGCGCACGTCCTACAGACTCCAGCTGCTCAGGCGTCGCTTGATCGATTCGGAGGAACGTGGACCGGGAGGCTTCAGAAAGGCCATAGTGCTGCAGTATGCGGGCGTTGGGAAAGATCGAGCGCAGCTGACGTTTTTCGTCGGCGCTCATAAACTGACTGCCGATTTCAATCCAGCGGACCTGCTTGCCCACATCGGCCATCGAATCCGGCGCTTCCAGGATTAATCGCCACAGGGATGGAACGGCAGAGATCGCATTGATATCGCCGTTCGATAACATTTCCTGAATTTCGATTGGGTTGAAGCCATGCTGCGGCAAATAGAAATTGCCGCCTGCGGATGAAACCGCGCGACAGCGGCCAAAGCCGAATGAGTAATTGACCGGAACACCAATATACTCGCGGATGCTCGCGTCGATTTCCATGTGCTCGATGAGGCGCTGCGTCGTATCGGCCAGCGCTGCATGGGAAATGGCGACGGCTTTGGCTTCACCCTCTGTCCCGGAGGTGAACAGCACCTGGGCGATGGTGTTCGATGGACTGGGCTGATATGCCGGCCCCTGATACCAGCCATACTCATCCCCGACGTCCAGCTGGGACTCCAGTTGCAGGCCAAAGCGTTGGTCCGGGGCTCGTCCATTATTCAGGCTGACGAAAGACCCGCCACGATTTAAGGTCGAAAATGCGCTGGAAACGTAAGCGAGGGAATTAACTGACGTGATGCCAGTTGCCTTTTCAATCATTGGACTGCCCTGTCGTGATCGTCAATAGCGCTTGGGAGTTGCGCGGTGCGAATAGATAAAAACCGGGCTCAGTACGATAGGCGGAGTGGGATGAGAAGGGTGGTGCGGTACAACGGCAACCGAGGTAGATCAATTCTTCTTCCGTGATGCACCAGTGAGATCACTGGTAGCGTGGCAAATCGAACGACTTTGCCATTTCCCCCTGGCGAATTGGCGCCAATTTCTTTTTTTTGGGGTGGCGGCTAGCTGCTTCCTTCAATTCACCGCACACACTGGGGGATAGTTTCCCTGAAAAAGTGTTCTACGCCAAGTCTCAGTCAGTGAAAACTTGGAATTCGCTAGCCTGCCGCATCGACACAGAAAAATTGCTCGTCCGAGAGGCGCATCGCAGTCAGGTAGCCACCCCACACGCAACCCGTATCCAGGGCGTAGACATTTTCGGTATCGGCACGCCCTTCGAGCGCGGCCCAGTGCCCGAAGATGATCTTGTCTTTGCGTGTCTTGCGTTCAGGAAAGCTGAACCACGGGCGGTAGTCGTGGTGCGCGGCAGCGGGGCCGCGTTTCGTTACCAGATCCAGGGTGCCGTCCGCTTTGCAAAAGCGCATTCGGGTAAAGTAGTTGGTGATGGAGCGCAGTCGCTCGATACCCAGCAGGTGGTCATCCCAGCAATGGGGTTCATTGCCATACATGCCATAGAAGTAGGCTTTGGCCATCGCGTCATCAGAGAGTGCCTTGTGCACTTCCCGGCCGAGCTCCATCGCCTTGGTGATACTCCAAATGGGCGGGATGCCCGCATGCACCATGGTGAAGCCCTTCTTATGTACCACTAGCGGGAGACTCTGCAGCCAGGAGAGCAATTTGTCCGCATCTGGCGCTCGGAGTATTTTGGCGAGGTCGTGCTCGCGATCGCTCAGCTTCTTTGCCCCGTGCGCGAGTGCCAGTAAGTGCAGGTCGTGGTTGCCGAGCACCGCCGTGACCTGACTGCGATGTTCATACAGAAAGCGAAGGGTGCCGAGGCTGTCCGGTCCGCGGTGCACCATATCGCCAGCCAGCCAGAGCTTGTCACGGTCGTGGCGGAAGTGCACTTTTTTCAGCAGGCGCTGTAGTGGTTCGAGGCAGCCCTGAATATCGCCGATGGCATAGGTGGCCAATGTTGTTTCCCGTCGTTAGCTCGCTTGCTTCGCGCAGTAGTTTGCCAGTTCGACGAACTCTTTCACACTCAGGGTTTCCGGGCGACGTCCGGCATCGATGGGCAGTCCTTCGGTTTCGAGATCGGGGAAAAGAGGCTTGAGCGCGTTGCGCAAGGTCTTGCGCCGCTGTTGGAAAGCGACATTCACGATCCGCTCGAGAAGCTGCTCATCGGCGGCCGGATGCGGCGGCTGAGCATGGGGCACCAGGCGTACAATGGCCGAATCGACTTTGGGTGCCGGACGGAATGACTGAGGCGGGACCGGGAACAGGCCCTGCACGCGGCAGTGATACTGAACCATCACACTCAGGCGTCCATAGGATTTGTTTCCCGGTGTGGCGCCCAGCCGGTCAACGACTTCTTTTTGCAGCATGAAATGCATGTCCTGCACCAGACCGCGAAAGCTGAGTAAGTGAAACAGCAATGGCGTGGAAATGTTATAGGGCAAATTACCTACGATCCGCAGAGGATGCGCCTGGTCTGCCAGGCTGCTGAAATCAAACTTGAGCGCGTCCTGCTCAATGATTCGAAACTCGGGATATTCGCGGAACTTGAATTCCAGCATGGGAATCAGGTCGCGGTCGAGTTCGACGGCTACCAGGGAGGGGCAGCGCTGCAGCAGCAGTGCGGTGATCGCGCCCTGACCGGGACCGATCTCGACAAGACGGTCGGTTTCCTTGGGGCCAATGGCGCGCACAATACGCTCGATAATGTTCTCATCTACTAGGAAGTTCTGGCCGAATCGTTTACGCGCCTTGTGCTGGAAAAAGTTATCCATAAATCTCTGATCATTCAGTCATGTGCCCCGGAGACCGGTCGGTTCTCCAGGTGCCCGGGGAGTTAGTGATTGTGCCGTAAGCGGGCGAGCTGCACCGCCTGGGCGACCGCTGCACGCAGACTGCCGCCGTCGGCTTCATAGCGCGCGGCAATATTCAGGGCAGTGCCGTGGTCCACGGATGTGCGAATAAAGGGTAGGCCAAGCGTAATATTCACGGCATGGCCGAAACCGTGGAATTTTAACACCGGCAGCCCCTGGTCGTGATACATCGCCAGTACGGCGTCGCATCGCGCGAGTTGCGGGGGGGTGAACAGGGTGTCGGCGGGGAGTGGCCCCAGTAGTTGAATACCTTCCCCGCGCAGTCGCTCCAGGGACGGTATGATGACGTCGATTTCCTCTCTGCCGAGATGCCCGCCCTCACCGGCATGGGGATTCAGCCCGCAGACGCCAATGCGCGGTTCGGGCAAGTGAAACTGATCTCTCAGGCTGGCGGCGAGGATGCGCGTAACCTGCTCGAGGCGCTCGGGGGTGATTTGCTCACTCACATCCTTCAGTGGCAAGTGGGTTGTTACCAGCGCCACGCGGAGCTCACCAGCAGCCAGCATCATCACCACCCGCTCAGCGCCACCAATCTCGGCGAACAATTCCGTGTGTCCACTGAATGGAATGCCCGCTTCATTGATGATGCCCTTGTGCACGGGGCCAGTGACGACAGCATCGAATGCCTTACTGAGGCAGCCGTTGGCCGCCGTACGCAGGGTTTCGAGGACATAGCTGGCATTGCGCACGTCGAGGACGCCGGGGCTGGACGGGGCCGCGGCGCTCACCGGATCGATAAACAGGCTGTTTGGCGGCGTATCCCCGGCAGCGGCCTTGCCGTCGAAAGGGAGCAGTTTCAGCGGCAGTCCCATTGCGTGCGCGGTGCGCTCGAGCAATTCAGGATCGGCAATGGCAACGAGTTGTGCCGGGGTATGCTGGCCATGGCGGCCGGCGGGACTTTCCAGGCAGGCGAGCCGCACGGCCAGTTCAGGACCGATGCCGGACGGCTCTCCGGGAGTCAGGGCGATGCGCGGGATCATTGTGGAGAGGGCGTCCCTTCGCTCTCTCCTTCGCTTTCCTCATCTTCAAATTTCAGTTTGATATCCACATACGCCTGGTCGCGAATCTCGCGGCGCCAGTTCTGCAGCTCTTCTTCATAGCGGCGGTTGCGCAGGAGGTTCGACGCCTGATTGCGGATATATTGATCGGTCATGTCCTGGTTGCGTCGTCCATCAACCCGGAGGATGTGCCAGCCAAATTGAGAGCGGAAGGGCATGCTGATTTCGCCCACCGGCGTATTGTTCATCGCCTGGGTAAACTCCGGGACAAACTGTCCAGGCATGGACCAGCCGAGGTCACCACCCGACAGCATGGTGCCGATGTCTTCGGAGTTTTCGCGGGCGAGCTCGCCAAAATCTGCCCCGTCTTCTACCTGCTTGCGCAGTTCGATGAGCAAGTTGTAGGCGGCGTCGTCATCCCGGATCTCAGAGGTCTTCACCAGGATATGGCGCACTTTGGTCTGTTCGACAACCTGTTCCGTGGAGCCGCGCTGGGCGTGAATCTTGAGCAAGTGGAAACCTGCGTCACTGCGGAACGGGTCGGTGACGTCCCCGACCTTCAGGTTTTCCAGTGCATCGGCAAACAGGGTCGGCAGTTCGACGGTCTTGCGCCAGCCCAAGTCGCCACCGGTCAGTGCATTTTGTCCCGCTGAGTTTGCGATCGCGAGCTGTCGAAAGTTGGCCCCGTCCCTTACTTGCTGAGCGAGTCCGCGCGCTTTCTCCCGGGCACTGGTGACATCTTCTGCAGGGGCGCTCGAGCTGACAGGGATCAAGATATGACCCAACTCATACTGTGGGGATTTCCAGAATTCGCCCTCTTTGGAGCGCAGGAAATTATCGATATCCTGATCGGTAATCTGAATGCGGCGATTGACGCTGCCCTGTTCGACGCGACGAATCAATAGCTCCTGGCGAATCTGCTGACGGAAGGCTTTCTCCGTGAGCCCGTCTGCTGTCAGGCGTTCGCGGAATTGTTCTGGGCTCACCCCGCTGTTCTGCTGTACCCGTGCGATGGCCTGGTCCAGTTCCGCGTCAGAAACAGTAACCCCGGCGCGGGCGGCCATTTGTAGCTGCAGACGCTCGATAATGAGCTGCTCCAGCACCTGGCGTCGCAGCACGTCCAGGGGAGGAGCCTGCACCTGTTGCTCGCGAATCTGGTTGGTAATGGTATTCAAGCGTTGCTGGAGTTCGCTGGCCATTACGACGTCATCGTCGACCACAGCGACAACCCGGTCAAGAGCCTGAACCTGGGCCTGGGCTGCACCGGAGAGCAGGGCGCAATTGACCAGCAGGGTGGCAAGTAATTTGCCGAAGGCTTGGGTGTAGGGGGTATTACTCATTATTTTCTTCACTGTTTCAGCAATTCTCTCTGATCAAAGTTGGGGACGCCCTGGCTCAGCATGCGGGTGACCGTGCTGCCAAGTCCGGCGAGCCCCTTGAGCTGGAAGTCGAGGTAGATACCCTCGTCAAACTCCAGTTCCTCAGGGGTGACCACGTCCGCAAGGCGGTTGTCCAGTGTGCGCCGCCAGGCAATTCGGGCCCGGTAGCAACAGCTGTCATATTCGACGCCAGCGAGGTACTCCAGTTCCCGCTTAAAGGTTATATCGTAGTTTGCCCTTGCCATCAGGGAGAAGGAACTGTTGATTGGGTAGACCAACGAGGCGTCGGCTTGCTTGATGCTGCCCTGGATTAGGTTGTCATTGATGTCGAAGATCTCGTCGCGACGCAGGTATCGATAGCTGAGGTTGAACAGGCGCAGGTCTTCATCCAGGTAGCGCAGGGTGAAGTTACCGCGGTTCAGCTCTCCTTCATCGTCGTCATAGATCAGTTCACTGCTGAGGCGCAGGGACTGGATCGGGCGACTCTCGATTCGAGCGGCAAACTCGGAGCGGGGCGCTTCTTCGACGATGCCCGTCAGGGATTCCCGGTCGTTCCCATAAAATATCTGGCCGCCGCTGGCGGCAAACAGGTCGCGACCACTCACCGGATCCACAATCCGGGTGGTCAGGCCGAGCGCGACACGGTCCGCGTCGTCAATACGGTCGTTCCCGGTAAAGCGGGTATCCCGGAACAGCTGATCATAACTGAACGTGAAGAGCGAGGTGTCGAATAGCAGATTGTTGCCGCCATCACGGGGGCTTTCACTGACATTGAAAAAGTCGCTTTGATCCGCATTGGAACTGGCCAGTGCAAACAGACGGGGTTCCAGTGTTTGTGTGAACTGCCTGCCCCAGGCCGATGCATCGCGTTCAAAAAATAGCCCGCCGTCAAAGGTGAACTGGGCTGCACTGGCTTCGGGAGAATCCGAGGCCTCGGGGCGCAGGAATGTGTCGTCCAGCTGATAGCTCAGGTAGCGTGCTGCGATACCGGGCTTGGCATAGCCCCATAACCACTGCTTGTCCCAATTGAGTTCGTAGTCGATACGCGCGCGCGACCCGTTCACAAAGTTACGGGTCTGCTCTGTGATGCTGGTGACATCGCCAACATCGGCAATAAAGCGAATTGTCTGGGTTTCGTCGTGGTCCCAGCCGGTCAATTCATGCTGCAGGTCCAGTTGCCAGTCGTCCCAGCGATAGGAGCCGTCGATATCCATGCGGGGCAGCTGGCTATAGGTGTCAAAGCGGTCTTTCACCAGTTGCTGGTATTCCTGGCCGCGCAGGGTCGCCTTCCAGTTTTCATTGAACAGGCTTGCGGAAACTCGCTGGCTCAGCGCGGTTTCTGCCGATACCGCGAGGTTGGCGGTGTCCAGATCGCGGAAGTAGTCGGCATCGCTCACCCTGGTATAGCTGATATTGGTATTCCAGAATTCGCCGTTACCCCCCTGCTGTGCGAGGTCCAGCAGCCAGCGATCCTCTCCTTTGCCGGGCAATACCAGATCCTCGGGAAAGCCCTCGTCGATCAGTCGGCGGGCGTCTTCGTCGTCGCCGCCCTTGTCGTTGCCAAGGCCCGCCAGCCGCACTTCGGTACTGAACAGGGTGCTCAAATGACGGATTTCAGCTTCCGCTCCGGTACCGCGGTACTGGATATAGCGCGGCACGATCGTGGCGTCGAGCTGCGGGGCAATATTCCAGTAGTAGGGAATGGCAATGTCCCAGCCATTTTCCTCGCTATTACTGATACTCGGGAACAGCAGCCCAGACAGGCGTTCGCTGCCTACCGGGAAGCGCAGGTAAGGGAAATAGAACACCGGCACCTCGAGAATTTCGAGGCGTACATTACGGGCAACCCCCTGGCGTTCAACGTTATCGATGCGGATTTCGCCGCCACTCATTCTCCATACCACGTGGCCCGGTTCGCAGCGGGTGTAGTTTCCATCGAGGAGGGTCAGTTCCCCGCTACTCTCTCGGGAAGCGTAATCTGCGCTACCGTGAACATACTGGTCGTGAATGACGTAAGTCGCATCTTCGATCTCGGCGGCCTGGCTGTCGGTTTGGACTTCAGCCGCTTTGCCCCGCACGAGCAGGTTGGGCTCGCGTATCTCAATGGCGCCGCGCAGGAAGGCCGAGCTCTCGGCCCGGTTGACCTCGACCTGATCCGCGAACAGTTGTCGGTAGCCCTGGGTAATCTGCACATTGCCGCTCAGGCGTGCCGTACCGTCGTTGAGCCACTCGGAAGCGTCGGCAGTTGCGCGCAGAGGCGCACTTTCTGGTGTCAGCAGTGCGTCGGCATAGTACGCCGGGGGCGCGATAAAGGCGCCGGTACAGACGGGAGGCAATGCCGCTTGCTGTTCGGGCGATAGCGCCTCGCGCGGCAGCCAGTCGAGAAAAAGGTACGGATTGGTGTTCTCGAGGGCGGTATTTTCATCGCCCATTTCAGTGGCCGAGAGCGGACCCGCGGCAATGAGGCCTGCCGTGCCAATTGCAAGGGCACATGGGCGGGATATACGGGCGATGGTCCAGGCCAGGCGGTGCAACCGGGAAGCTTCCAGCATCAGGTGATTCGTTCCGACTATCTTTAGAGTCTCTCGAGTGTCTCTCGTCGGTCAGGGACTGTCGCCGAGGGGCTCTCTATCAGAAGGCGCACCCATTCCGGGGCGCACGAGACGCGCAGGTGCTCAGGGCATGCGCGTAAAAATCAGCGGTCGATTCTACTGCAATGTATCGCTGGATGACACACAAAGCGCGAGACGAAGCCCTGTGATCAGAAAATGTGGCCCGTGTGCTGGACGGAGCACAAGGCCCCGTTACAATGCGGCGCTTGGATATTGGAGTAGTAACGGCGAATGAGTCAGCCTTCGACAGTCGAATCTGGTGGCACCGACGTGCGGCGTGAAGCCCTGCGCCGTTGGGTAGCGCGCGCCCTGGAGGCCGATGACGATCTGTCGCTGGTGCCCCTGTCCGGTGACGCGGGTTTTCGCCGATATTTCCGCACGTTGACGACACCCAGCATGATTGCGGTCGATTCTCCGGTAGAGCGTACAAATCCCGCACGTTTTGTCGCGCTGGCAGACTGCCTGCGGCGCCATGGCATTCATACGCCGATGATCAGTGCGGCAGATACCGGCCACGGATTCCTGCTGTTGGAAGATCTGGGTGATCGTATTTTGCTCAATGAGCTGCAGGCGGAGAGTGTCGAGGGCCTTTACGGCGAGATGCTGACCGAATTGCTGTGTTTGCAGCAGATTCCCTACCAGGAGTCATTGTTTCCGCCCTACAGCCGCGAGTTGATGCTGACCGAGATGCGTATTCTGCCCGAGTGGCTGGCGGAGAAACTGCTCGGGTACAGTTTGAGCGAAGCAGAAGAGCGCATGCTCGGTGATACCTTCTCCCTACTGCTCGACAGTGCCGCGGCGCAGCCTCAGGTGCTCGTGCATCGCGACTATCACAGCCGAAATTTGATGGTGCTGGAAGGTGAGCGCCCGGGTGTGGTGGATTTTCAGGATGCAGTATGGGGGCCGGTGACCTATGACCTCGCCTCACTGTTGCGCGACTGTTACGTGCGCTGGCCGCGCGAACAGGTGGAGCGCTGGGCGCTCTGCTATGCCGATGCCGCGCGGGATGCGGGCATCCTCCCCGATGTACCTGCCGAAACCTTCCTGCGCTGGTTCGACTGGATGGGATTGCAGCGACATATCAAGGTCCTCGGCATTTTCCCGAGGCTGTTTCTGCGTGACGGCAAGTCGGGTTACCTGCCGGACTTGCCGCTGGTTATTCGCTATGCTCTCGAAGTCGCCGACGCATATTCCGAGCTACGGCCTTTCTCCGACTGGTTCCGCCGCACGCTGTTACCGCTGGCTGAACAACAGGACTGGTATCGCGACTACCGTACTGCCGGCGCGTAGTGCAGCAGTTTGAGACACGACAGAACGCTTGATGACTGAAATTCACTCTTCCAACATTCCCACCGCGATGGTACTTGCCGCAGGTTTCGGGCGGCGTATGCGTCCGCTCACTGATGACCTGCCCAAGCCAATGCTGTCACTCATGGGCAAGCCGTTAATCGAGCATGCGCTGGAGCGACTGGTGCGCATCGGTGTGCGTCGCGTGGTGATCAATACCAGCTACCTCGGTGAGAAAATTCGCGCGCATCTCGGGGATGGTGAGCGCTGGGGCATCGAGATTATCTACTCGGACGAAAGTGAGCCGTTGGAAACGGCGGGCGGCATTATCAAGGCCATGCCGCACCTGGGCAGTGCGCCCTTTCTGGTCGTCAACGGTGATGTCTGGTGCGACTTTGACTTGTCGCAGTGGTTACATCGGCCGCTACCGGACGACTGTCCGGGAAGGCTGCTCATGGTGCCGAACCCGCCGCACAACCCCGAGGGGGACTTCGGGATCGCCAATGGGCTGTTGTCAGGTACTGCCACACCGCGTTTCACGTTCTCCGGGATCAGCTGGTTGCGCCCGGAGATTCTGCTGGGCTACCCCAAGCGCCGGGATCGATTCGGACTGGGAGAGGTGTTCGCCTACAACGAGGATCGCATGCAGGCGGAGCTCTATCGCGGCGACTGGTGCGACGTAGGTACCCCAGAGCGGCTGGAGCGCCTCGAAGCTCGCCTGTCGGCACAAGAATAACGCCTCGAGGGACGGCGCCAGATCGTACCCGATACAATACCGAACCATTGATACACACCAATTCCGGGGAATCTCAGATGACCAAGCAAGCGGACTTCAAAATTGCACCTTCCATTCTCTCTGCCAACTTTGCCCGGCTGGGGGAGGAAGTGGATGCCGTGTTGGCCGCCGGGGCAGACTGGGTGCATTTCGATGTGATGGACAATCACTATGTGCCAAATCTGACGATCGGGCCGATGGTGTGCAAAGCCCTGCGCCAGCACGGCGTCACCGCCCCGATTGACGTACACCTGATGGTGGAGCCGGTGGATGACATGATCCGCATGTTTGCGGATGCAGGTGCGACCTACATTACTTTCCACCCGGAGGCCTCCCGGCATGTCGATCGCTCACTGCAGCTGATTCGCAGCCTGGGCTGCAAAGCGGGCCTGGTGTTGAATCCGGCCACTGGCCTCGAGTCGGCGCGTTATGTCATGGACAAGCTGGACATGCTGTTGCTGATGTCGGTGAACCCCGGATTCGGGGGGCAGAAATTTATCCCGGCCACCCTGGACAAGCTGCGCGAGGCGCGTCAGCTGATTGATGCCTCCGGCCAGGATATCCGCCTGGAGATTGACGGTGGAGTCACGCGGGACAATATCGCCGAAATTGCCGCTGCGGGTGCCGACACCTTTGTCGCCGGTTCGGCGATCTTCAATGCCGACGACTACGCCGAGGTCATCCGCGCGATGCGCGCATCCCTGGCCGGTTAATTGGCTGACGCGTCGGTCGCGGGTCTTGCCCGCCCGCGGCCGGGTTTGTAAACTTGCGTGCTCGCAATACGAGGCAAAGCCGTGATCCGTATCCCCCCGCACATCAACAGCTGGCGATGGCGCCACTGACCCGCTAGACCCGCACACGACAGCGCCGGGTCGCCCTGCCTGGCTGGCGGAACCTGCAGTACCCGCCGCCCGACGATACCGAAACCCATCAGTTCGTACAGAGTCGGAGTCATTATGACCCCCAGTGAATACACCCAGCTTGCGTCCGCCGGATACAACCGTATACCGCTGGTCCGCCGTGTGCTGGCAGATATCGAAACCCCCCTGTCCACCTATCTGAAGCTGGCCGCGGGCAAGTACAGCTACCTGTTCGAATCCGTGCAGGGGGGAGAGAAGTGGGGGCGCTATTCAATCATTGGCTTGCCTGCGCGCACGCTATTGCAGGTCCGCGATCATCAGGTGACGGTGGAGCGGGATGGCGAGGTGCTGGAGTCGCACGAGGTTGCCGACCCGCTGGCTTTTGTCGAATCCTTCAAAGAGCGTTACCGGGTGCCGGAACTGCCCAATTTGCCGCGTTTCAATGGCGGCCTGGTGGGATATTTTGGTTACGACTGTGTGCGCTATATCGAGCCGCGCCTCGCCAAGTCTGCGCCCGAGGATACGCTGGGCAATCCCGATATCCTGCTGATGGTCAGCGATGAGCTGGTGGTGTTCGACAATCTGGCCGGGACCGTCAGCTTCATTGTCCATGCCAACCCGGAAGTAGAGGGCGACTATGAGCGCGCGGTGCACCGCCTGGATGAGCTGGTCGCGCAGCTCGCACAGCCGCTACCGGAAGATATTCCGCCGCTGGACCTCGATGGCCAGGGGCTCGATGAGGCCGCTTTCCGGTCCCATTTCGGCGAAGAGGCCTTCAAGGCCGGTGTCGGCAAGGTAAAGGAGTACATTCTTGCCGGCGATGTGATGCAGGTGGTGCCGTCTCAGAGACTGTCGGCGCCTTTCGCCGCTCCGCCGCTCAATCTTTACCGCGCCCTGCGCAGCCTCAATCCTTCCCCGTACATGTATTTCCTCGATCTGGGAGATCATCAGGTGGTGGGTTCCAGTCCGGAAATTTTGGTACATCTCGAAGACGGCGATATGACAGTGCGTCCGCTCGCGGGTACCCGCAAGCGGGGTGCTACGGATGAGGAAGATGCAGCGCTGGAACAGGAGCTGCTGGTGGATCCCAAGGAGATCGCCGAGCACCTGATGCTGATTGACCTGGGTCGCAATGACGTGGGGCGGGTCTCCCAGACCGGGAGTGTTCGGGTGACGGAACGCTTTGTGGTCGAACGTTATTCCCACGTGATGCATATCACTTCCAACGTGACGGGTCGGCTCAGGCCTGAGCTGACGGCCATTGATGCGCTGCGTGCGGCGCTGCCGGCAGGCACCCTTTCCGGTGCTCCAAAAATCCGTGCGATGGAAATTATCGACGAGCTGGAGCCGGAAAAGCGCGGTATCTATGGCGGTGCCGTGGGCTATCTGGCCTGGAACGGCAACATGGATACTGCGATTGCAATCCGTACCGCCGTGATCAAGCAGGGGCACCTGTATATTCAGGCCGGTGCCGGATTGGTGGCAGATTCGGTGCCGCAATCCGAGTGGGATGAAACCATGAACAAGGCGCGCGCGTTGTTTCGCGCCGCCGCAATTGCCACCGGAAGTCACGCCGGGGCGAGCGATGATGCAGAGGTATTGGATCATGAACGAAGTTAGCGCGCCCGCTCGCGGCGGGTTTGCCGAGCTGTGCCAGCGCCTGGCGGCGGCCCCCCAATTCAACCAGATCATTATTGCCCTGATCATGCTGAACGGTGTGGTGGTGGGCCTGGAAACATCAAGGTGGGTGAGTAGTCACTACGGTACACTGCTGGCGGGGATCAACCAATTTATCCTTGGCGCCTTCATTGTCGAGGCACTGGTAAAAATCGCGGCCCAGGGCGCGCGTCCTTGGCGTTACTTCGCCAGCGGCTGGAATTGCTTCGACTTCAGTATCATTGTGCTCAGCCTGATTCCCGCGGCGGGCCCACTGGCCACCCTGGCTCGCCTGGTGCGCGTGCTGCGGGTGTTGCGGTTGGTGTCGGCCTTCCCGGAACTGCGTCTGCTGGTGGACACCTTGCTGCGCAGCCTGCCCAGCATGTTCCACATCGCCCTGTTGATGGGAATTATCTTCTATATCTACGGAGTGGCCGGTTATTTTCTGTTTTCGGAAATTGACCCAACCCACTGGCGTACGCTGCCCATTGCCCTGTTGAGCCTGTTTCGGATTGTCACTTTCGAAGATTGGACCGACATCATGTACACGGCGATGGATGCCATGCCGTATGCATGGATCTACTTCGTCAGTTTCGTGGTGATGGGCGCCTTTGTGATGATTAACCTGTTTATCGGTGTGGTGCTGAACAATCTCGAGGAGGCCAAGTTGCGTCGCCTCGACGAGTTGCGCCTGCCGCCAAGCCATAACGAAGTGCTGCGCGAGCTGCGCGCCACCCAGGATGCCCTGGCGCGGCTGCACAAACGCCTTGAAGAGCAGGAAACCGTGTCAGTGACCTCGCAGCGTCCCTGAAGAACGAGCAGCGCTTGCCGGGGTGCGCGCCCCCGGTGAGCAGGATGGATAGTGCTATGATGCGCGCACCAACGAGACCTTTGGTGGCTTGCATGCTTTTGATGATCGACAACTATGACTCCTTCACCTGGAATGTCGTGCAGTATCTGCAGGAGCTTGGTGAAGAGGTCGTGGTTAAGCGTAATGATGAGATCGCAGTAGAAGATATCGACGCACTGGAGCCGGAGCGTATTGTCATCTCCCCCGGCCCCTGCACGCCCAATGAGGCGGGCATCTCTGTTGAGACGATCCGCACCTATGCCGGCAAGGTGCCGATTCTGGGTATTTGCCTGGGGCACCAGAGTATTGGCCAGGTCTTCGGTGGCAAGGTCGTGCGGGCGGGGCAGGTGATGCATGGCAAGACCTCGCCAATCGTGCACAACAACCTGGGGGTGTTTCATAACCTTTCCAATCCACTGGAGGCAACCCGCTACCACTCGTTGGTGGTCGAAAAGGGCAGTCTGCCGGATTGTCTTGAAGTGACGGCCTGGACGGAAACGGAAGACGGCGAGATCGATGAAATCATGGGGTTGCGTCATCGCGAGCTGGCCGTTGAGGGGGTGCAATTCCATCCGGAATCCATCCTTACCCAGCACGGACACGATATGCTGAGGAATTTCTTGGACAGCTGAGCATTGCTTGGCGCTATGACCTGAAGCCTGTACTCGACATCGACAATGACAATGACATCGGTTGCGGGCAACCAACGGGGGGAATAAGACATGGATATCAAGCAGGCGATTGCCCAGCTGGTAGAGGGAGTACACCTCAGCCAGGCGGAAATGCGTGCAGTCATGGGACAGATCATGCACGGCGAGGCCGACGATGCTCAGATAGGTGCATTGCTGGTGGCCCTGCGGATGCGTGGTGAGAATGTAGATGAAATCACCGGTGCCGTAGAAGTGATGCGTGAGCTGGCAACCCCGATCGACGTCGACCGGGAGCACCTGGTGGATATCGTTGGTACCGGGGGTGACGGCGCGAATCTGTTCAATGTGTCCAGCGCTTCCGCTTTTGTTGCTGCGGCCGCTGGAGCCCGCGTGGCCAAGCATGGCAATCGCTCCGTGTCTTCCAGTAGTGGCGCGGCGGACCTGCTCGAGCGCGCTGGCATTTATTTACCGCTGGCGCCGGAACAGGTCGCTCGCTGCGTGGACAATATCGGTGTTGGCTTTATCTTTGCCCCGAGTTATCACAGCGCCATGCGCCATGCCATCGGCCCGCGCCGGGCGCTGGGTATGCGCACCATCTTCAACCTGCTCGGTCCGCTGACCAATCCGGCCGGTGTGGAGCGCCAGGTCATCGGCGTGTTTGACCGCAGCTACTGTCGGATGCTGGCAGAGGTACTGCAGCGACTGGGCGCCGAGCATATTCTTGTTGTGCACAGTGACGATGGTCTCGATGAGGTGAGCCTTGCCTCGGATACCTACGCCGTAGAGCTGAGAGGCGGCGAACTCACAGAGAAAATCCTGCGGCCCGAGGACTTTGGAATTTCTCGCCAGAGTCTCGATGGCCTGTGTGTCAGTGGCTCGGAAGAGTCTCTCGCATTGATTCAGGATGCGCTTGGCAAGCGTGTCACGCCCGCCGCACAGAAAGCCGCTGACATTATTGCCCTGAATGCGGGGATGGCCATTTATGTGAGCGGTGTAGCGGATACTGCGGAGCAAGGGGTGGCAATGGCACAGGACGCCATTGAAAGTGGCCTGGCCGGAGAAAAAATGAAAGATTTGGCGGCGTTCACCAGTGCGTTTCGCCCGGAGGACGTCGAGCAATGAGTAGTAGCAGTACCCCAACCATCCTCAAGAAGATTGTTGAGCGAAAGTGGGAAGAAGTTGCCGAGCGCAAGGCGCAGGTGAGTGAATCGGACATCCGCACACGGGCAGAATCCACTCCTGCCTGCCGAGGGTTTGTGCGTGCCATCGAGCAGAAAATTGCCGGTGGCGAGACTGCCGTGATCGCAGAGATCAAAAAGGCATCTCCGAGCAAGGGGGTCATCCGTCCGGATTTTATTCCTGCGGAGATCGCCACCAGTTATGAAAAAGGCGGGGCTGCCTGCCTGTCGGTGCTGACCGATGTAGATTTTTTTCAGGGTGCCGATGAATACCTGCAACAGGCCCGCAATGCCGTGCGTTTGCCGGTTTTACGGAAAGACTTCACTGTCGACCCCTATCAGATCTACGAAGCCCGCGCGATCGGCGCGGACTGTATCCTGCTGATCGCAGCGTGTCTCGATGACGCACAGCTGGCTGACCTGAATGCGCTGGCCCAGGAGATCGGTCTGGATGTGCTGATTGAGGTGCACAATCGCGCTGAACTGGAGCGGGTCCTGCCGCTCCCCAACCGTCTGGTGGGTATCAACAACCGTAACCTGCATACCTTTGACGTACAGCTCGAGACGACTTTCCAGTTGCTGGATATGATCCCGGATGATCGTATCGTGGTCACCGAAAGCGGTATCCACACGACGGACGACGTGGCCGCAATGCGCGGGCATGATGTGAATGCCTTCCTGGTAGGAGAGGCCTTTATGCGTGAAACGGATCCGGGCCGCAGGTTGCTGGAGATGTTCAACTGAGGGCGAACTTTGCCCTGCAGCGTGCACCTGGGTCGAAGCCAAAATAAAAAGCCGGGCATTTGCCCGGCTTTTTTGTGGTTGGCTCGTGCCTGTTGGGTCAGCGCGTACCGAACACCACCATGGTCTTACCCTTGACTGAGACCAGCCCCTGCTCTTCCAGGGTCTTTAGTACCCGCCCTACCATTTCACGGGAGCAGCCCACGATACGGCCAATTTCCTGGCGGGTAATCTTGATCTGCATGCCTTCCGGATGGGTCATGGCATCGGGCTCATTGCACAGGTCGAGCAGGGTGCGTGCAACACGACCGGTCACGTCCAGGAACGCCAGGTCGCCCACTTTACGGGTGGTGTTGCGCAGGCGCGCTGCCATCTGGGTCGACAGGGCAAACAGGAACTCCGGGTGCTGACGGGTCAGCTCCTGGAATTTGGTGTAGGAGATCTCCGCAACTTCACATTCGGTTTTGGTGCGGACCCAGGCGCTGCGGGTGTCCTGGTCGAACAGCCCCATTTCACCAAAGAAATCGCCGTCATTCAGGTAGGCGACGATCATCTCGCGGCCCTCATCATCCTCGATCAGGACAGTTACGGAACCCCGCATGATGAAGTAGAGGGATTCGCAGCGATCACCAGCGTAAATGATGGTGCTTTTGGCGGGGTAGCGCCGCCGGTGGCAATGGGCCAGAAAGTCTTCGATATTGCTGATAGACATGGGATCCTCGGTAGCAACCGTCACGGGTTAACTCCTCATTGGTTGAATGTGCCCTGAAAACCACCCAGCCGGAGCGCTGAATTCCACCGGATTATGGCGTTTATTACGCGCTGCCGACAGGGGCAGGGCACAGGAAAGCCGCGCAGTGTGACCTGCGCCACTTTCTCCCTGTGAAGTCCCCTTATATCGCGTAGGGATTTGGCTGGCAACCGGCGCAGCCCCGGCAGTTTTGGTGTTGGCCGACTGTGGTAAGCTTGCCGCCCCGAAAAATGTCGAAGGAGTAGGCCATGCAGGCGAAAGTAAGCTGGGTTGACGGTGTCACCTTTGTAGGTGAGGCCGGTAGCGGTAACTCGGTGGTGATGGAAGGTGGCGAGAAGAACAATGGTATTCGCCCCATGGAAATGATGCTGCTGGGCGCGGGCGGCTGCGCCTCCTACGACGTCGTCACGATTCTGCAGAAAGCCCGCCAGAAGGTCGTATCGTGCGTGTGCGAACTCAAAGCCGAGCGCCCGGATGCCACGCCGGCACCGTTTACTCGCATTGAAATGACGTTCGTGGTCACCGGACAGGGTGTGAAGGAAGCGCAGGTGGCGCGTGCCGTGGAGCTGTCAGCCGATAAGTACTGCTCGGCATCCATCATGCTGCGCAACGGCGGTGTGGAGATTGTCCATAACTACCGCATCGAAGAAATCTAAACCCGATTGCACCGGGGCGTGCTACCGGATCCCTTAAACCCGGTAGCTCGCGGATGTCATCAGGCGTGACACGAGGGTCATGAGGCCCTTGACCGGTCGTGGGAAACGGGCACCCCCGGCCTCCAGAGCCGCGTGTTGATGCTCTTCTTCATCCACACGCATCTGTTCCACCACCGCACGACTTTTCTCATCCTGTGGTGGCAGCCGCTCCAGATGGCTCTCCAGGTGTTTGCACACCTGTTCTTCTGTTGCCGCGACAAAGCCCAGGCTGACTTTGTCACTCACTTTGCCCGCTGCTGCACCGATACCGAAACTCAACCCATACCAGATCGGGTTGAGCAGGCTGGGGCGGCTGTCCAGCTCTTGCAGGCGCTGCTCGCACCAGGCGAGATGATCAATCTCCTCTTCCGCGGCTTTTTCCATCTCGCCACGAACCTTTGGCAGGCGCGCTGTCAGGGCCTGCCCCTGATAGAGCGCCTGGGCGCAGACTTCACCTGAATGGTTGACCCGCATCAGGCCCGCGGCATGGCGGCGTTCTGTGTCCGACATCGGCGCCTCGTCCACCACTTTGGCGGGTGAGGGACGAGCGTGACTGGGCGCACCCGGGCTCAGGGTGCGCAGTGCGCGGTCGGCCTGAAGCAACAGGCGGTCCAGTCCGGTCAGGTGTCGTTTTGCAGTCATGCCACGGGGTTTCCTGGTTCGTGATCAGTTGGTCTCGCCGCGTTCCCGGGCAACGGCGCGGTAGCCGATGTCCTTGCGGTAAAATACGCCTTCCCAGTATATGGCCTTGGCCGCTTCATAGGCATTGGCCTGTGCGTCCGCGACGGTATCCCCCAGCGCGGTGGCACACAGTACGCGGCCGCCGCTGGTCACGACGCGCTCTCCGTCCAGTGCGGTACCCGCGTGGAAAACCTTGGCGTCGTCACTGTCGGCACGGTCCAGACCACTAATCGCGTCCCCTTTGCGGTAACTGCCCGGGTAGCCACCAGCTGCAAGCACCACGCCAAGCGCCGGGCGAGTATCCCATTCGGCCTCGACCTGATCGAGGCGCTTCTCGATCGCCGCCTGGCACAGTGCAACCAGGTCGGACTTGAGGCGCATCATGATGGGCTGAGTTTCCGGGTCGCCGAAGCGGCAGTTGTATTCGATCACTTTGGGTGTGCCGTCCGCATCGATCATCAGGCCCGCGTAAAGGAAGCCGGTGTAGGGGGTCCCCTCGGACGCGAGACCGCGCACGGTCGGCTCGATCACTTCGGCCATGATGCGCTGATAAACCGTATCGGTCACAACCGGTGCCGGCGAGTAGGCACCCATGCCGCCGGTATTCGGGCCGGTATCGCCGTCGCCGACACGCTTGTGATCCTGGCTGGTCGCCATCGGCAGGATGTGCTCGCCGTCGACCATGACGATAAAGCTGGCTTCCTCACCGGCGAGGAATTCTTCGATGACCACCCGGCAGCCGGCCTCGCCAAAGGCGTTGCCCGACAGCATGTCGCGTACGGCCAGCTCGGCCTGCTCTTCGGTTTCCGCAACGATTACACCCTTGCCTGCCGCGAGGCCGTCGGCCTTAACGACGATGGGCGCGCCTTGTTCGCGGATATAGGCGACTGCGGGTTCTACCTCGGTGAAGTTGCGATAGGCCGCGGTAGGAATCTGATGGCGTTCGAGAAAGTCCTTGGTAAAGGCCTTGGAGCCTTCCAGTTGGGCCGCCGCCTGACTCGGGCCAAAAATGGCGAGGCCGCGGCTGTTGAAGAAATCTACGATGCCGTCGACCAGGGGTGCCTCAGGGCCAACGATGGTGAGCTCAACACCATTCTCTTCGGCGAATTCCGCCAGTGCAGAAAAGTTATCGATGCCAATCGCGAGGTTTTGCAGCTTCGGCTCACGCGCGGTGCCGGCATTGCCCGGTGCAACGAAGACAGTGTCGACGGCGGGGTTTTGCGCTGCCTTCCAGGCCAGGGCGTGCTCTCGCCCACCAGCGCCAATTACCAAAATATTCATCCTTTCCCCCTTGTTCAGACCGGTCCAATTCAGTTGAGCCGGTATTCTAGCGTGGATTGTGCCCCAGTTTGTGTCCGTCTGTGCGGCAGGGCAGGAGCGCGCCGGCGGCGGCCCGCAAACAGGGCCGGCCGGCGCTGACAGGCAGGTGCCGATTAGTGGCGGAAGTGGCGCATACCGGTAAAGACCATGGCCATGCCGTGCTCGTCCGCGGCGGCAATGACTTCTTCGTCGCGGATTGAGCCACCCGGCTGGATCACACAGCTAACGCCCACTGCGGCGGCGTTGTCGATCCCGTCGCGGAATGGGAAGAAGGCATCGGACGCCATCACAGAACCTTTGACCTCCAGGCCCGCATGCTCAGCCTTGATCGCGGCAATGCGCGCGGAATTCACACGGCTCATCTGGCCGGCGCCCACACCGATAGTACGGCCATCTTTGCCGTATACGATCGCGTTGGACTTGACGAACTTGGCCACCTTCCAGGTGAACAGCAGGTCGCGAATTTCTTCTTCGGTAGGCTGGCGCTGGCTGACGATCTTCAGGTCAGCCGCGGTGATGACGCCGTCATCGCGATCCTGTACCAGCAGGCCACCGGTCACACGCTTGTAATCCAGTGCCGGTACGCGCTGGGCGCTCCACTGTCCACAGGCCAGCAGGCGTACATTCTTTTTCTCGGCGACCGCGGTGCGGGCTTCGGCAGAAATGCTCGGGGCGATAATCACCTCGACGAACTGGCGCTCCACAATGGCTTTGGCGGTTTCGCCATCCAGTTCGCGGTTAAAAGCGATGATGCCGCCAAACGCGGATTCGGTATCGGTCTCAAATGCCAAATCATAGGCCTTGCGGATGTCCGCGGCCACGGCAACACCACAGGGGTTGGCATGCTTGACGATCACACAGGCCGGTTCATCAAAGGCTTTCACGCACTCAAGCGCGGCATCGGTATCGGCGATGTTGTTGTAGGACAGCTCTTTGCCCTGCAGCTGCTCGGCGGTGGCAATACAGGCTTCGGCCGGATTGGCCTCTGCGTAGAACGCTGACTGCTGGTGCGGGTTCTCACCGTAGCGCAGGTCCATCTTTTTAATGAACTGGCTGTTGAACGTGCGCGGAAACTGCTGCTTTTCACCCTCTTTGATCGCACCGAGGTAGTTGGCGATCGCACCGTCATAGCCCGCGGTGTGCTCAAAAGCCTTTACCGCCAGATCGAAGCGGGTTGCGTGGCTGAGCTGGCTATCCGCGCTCTGCATCTCGGCAATGATGCTGCCGTAATCGCTGGCGTTCACGACGATGGCGACGTCTTTGTGGTTTTTCGCCGCTGCACGGACCATGGTCGGGCCACCGATATCGATGTTCTCAATGGCATCGGGCAGGGTGCAGTCGGGTTTGGCGACGGTTTGGGCGAACGGATAGAGATTGACCACGACCATATCGATGGGCTGGATGCCGTGTTCACTCATGACTGTGTCATCGGTGCCGCGACGGCCGAGGATGCCACCGTGGACTTTCGGGTGCAGGGTCTTTACCCGGCCGTCCATCATTTCCGGGTGGCCGGTATAGTCAGAGACCTCCACCACCGGAATACCGGCTTCCTTAAGCTGGCGGTGAGTGCCGCCGGTTGAAAGGATTTCTACGCCCATGCCGGAGAGCTCCCGGGCGAATTCCACGATTCCGGTCTTGTCCGAAACGCTGATCAGCGCGCGGCGAATCGCAACCTTGTCAGTCATAGTGTTTGAGTCCGTTGGTTTCTCGAAATAAATCCAGTATTGCAGGGCAGGGGGTAGGGAAGGGAAAGGCCCGGGCCTGATTCAGCCCTCGCCGGTGCATTCCCTGCCTCCAGCAAATAGCGAGGGGGGATGAGTCGCCTCATCCCCCCTCGCTCGTATTCGGCTCGCGTTGCCGGATTGGCAGCTTAGAGCAGCCCGTAACGCTTCAGTTTCTTGCGCAGGGTCCCGCGGTTAAGGCCCAGCAATTGAGCGGCGCGGGTCTGGTTGTGGCGGGTGTACTTCATGACCACTTCCAGCATAGGCGCTTCGATCTCAGATAGCACCATATCGTAGACATCGGTAACCATCTGGCCGTCGAGGTGACGGAAATAGTTCTCCATGGCGTTCTCAACGGCATCCCGCAGCGATTGTTGTTGCGGCTGCTGCAGCTGAGTTTGTCCCCCAGTGGATGCCTCTTCAACCGATGCATCCTTCATAAGTGATTCGTTGTTCATGCCGCTTTTGCCCCTCTAGTTATTCGGCGTTCAAACCAGGTTTGAACACTGGCATGTTGTGCTTCTGCGCTCTCAAGCTTGAGGAAGGTCTTGCGAAAAGAATCGCTGTCATCCAGCGTTTTCAGGTACCAGCTCACGTGTTTGCGAGCGATACGGACCCCCATCAATTCACCGTAGAAACGGTGTAATTCGCCCAAATGGGCGAGCAAAATATCCCTGACTTCTTCCGTTGATGGTTCGGGCAGCCGCTCGCCAGTAGCGAGGTAGTGGGCAATCTCCCGAAAAATCCATGGTCTTCCCTGTGCTGCGCGGCCGATCATGACTGCTGCAGCGCCGGTGTAGTCGAGCACTTCGCGCGCCCGTTCTGCACCGGTTATATCCCCATTGGCAAAAACCGGTATTCCAACATTGGAAACGATTTCCGCAATGGTATCGAATTCGGCTTGGCCGTGGTACCCACAGGCACGGGTTCGACCGTGAACGGCCAGTGCAGAAATGCCGATATCTTCTGCCATCCTGGCCACTTTGACGCCATTGCGAGAGTCCGGGCACCATCCTGTGCGGATCTTCAGGGTCACCGGCACATCGACCGAGGCGACCACCGCCTGGAGGATGTCGGCCACCAGGGGCTCATCGCGCAGCAGCGCCGAGCCAGCAGCCTTCTTGCAGACTTTCTTGGCCGGGCAGCCCATGTTGATATCGATGATTTGCGCACCGCGCCGCACATTCTCGCGCGCCGCGTCCGCCATCATCTCCGGGTCCCCTCCCGCGATCTGCACGGAGATCGGGCCAGCCTCGCCGGTGTGGTCGAGACGGAAACGCGACTTGCGGCTATTCCACAGCCGGGTGTCGGAGGTCACCATTTCGGACACAACCAGCCCCGCCCCGAGTTCACGGCACAGCTGTCGGAAGGGGCGATCCGTTACACCTGCCATGGGCGCCAGGATTACCGGGTTGCCGATAATGTAAGGGCCGATAGCTAGGTCACTGGGCAAGAGGCACTCCGCAGGATTGGGCGTCAAAAGAGCGGGTAATAATAGCGGTTGGTCGGGCCTTGGAAAAGCGAAAAAGCACTCAATTTGGTCGTCGCATGTGCGTTTAGGTCGCAGAATGCACAGGTTTTGACGTATAGGGCGCCATTTGCAGCCCTCATCATGTCCTTGGTGCTTATTCTGCGATACGCAACTCGTAGTTCACTGCCTCACTGCCGGGATCGACTATCTCGATGGCGATATGCACCGGACTGCCGCTGGGCATCTCACGGCTGCCCGCCAGCTCGCCCTGCAGGTACTCACTGGGTAAAAAGCGCCGGCTTGCCACATTCCGGTCTTTCAGATCGCTGAAACTGAGCGTGAGCTCCGGGAATTCCTGAGCGAAGGGTGCGGTGTTGAGCAGCACGGCGTCCACCAGCAGCGCACCACGGACCTGGGGATGGCTGCGCACCACCAGATTGGAGGTGCGAATGGCGGCAGCATCGCGCAGCTCGGGCAGTTCGCAGCCCAGGTGTGGACAGGCAAGCGCATACAGATCACGCCATGGCTGGCGCTTGCTCAGCGTATCGAAGCGGAAGTACGCCGTTTGGGCTGCGAGCCCGGCAATCAGCAGCAGGACCAGCAGTAACCACAGCCAGCCCGGTATCCGTCGGCTCACCTCGGGTTGCCAGCTCATCTGGACCGGTGCCGGCTCAATCGCCGAAATCAGCCGCGCGCCCTCTGGAATCAGCGGCGGCTCGCCGGCTGGCAGGGGGGCATCAGTGTCCTCTGAGGCGATCCTGCCGGTCCCCTCCCGATAGCGCTCGGGAAGTTCCCGGTAGGCGGTGGTCGGTTCTGGCTTTGGCTCGTCGATGAAGTCGTGGATAGGGGTGTCATCACCGATCTCGTCCGCCCAGGGATTTTCCTCGGTGGAAAACGGCGCTGGTACATCCTGGTGGGGCGCGGGCAGGTCTTCGTCGTCATCCTCGGACAGCTCCTGCCATTGGGTCTCGCCAAAGGCATCGCCAATCAGGCCGGCGGGTTCATCCGTGGGCGGTGGAGTGGCGGCGTCCGCTGCAGGCCGGTGTGTTTCTGGCGCTGTGTCACCGTCACCCAGATCCATATCGTCATGGATCAGGAAGTCATCGTCGTCCGCCATGTCGTGATCGAGCGGTAACGCGGGCGCATCTTCTGCGGTCTGAGAGGCTTCGATCGGCGTGGGCTCGTCCTCTGGCTCGAACGGGTCCTCGTTGACCGCTGTGTCTGTCGCACGGGCGGTCTCGACCTCCTCATCGCCAGTGGCCGCTACGTCGTCGACGGTCATCTCGGCTGCCGCGGCGTCTTCCTCAAAGTCATGCCCGAAAACGATATTTTCATCGGCGCGGAAGACCTGCAGGCAGGAGCCGCAGCGAACCGCACCGCGGGCGGCGCGTAACTGCTCTTCGCTGACGTGAAATGAGGTGCTGCAGTGTGGGCAGCGGGTTACCAATTGCGACATGCTGAATTGACGGAAATAACGTTGGGCGACAAGTTTAGGCGCCGAAGCTCCCTCTGAGCAAGGGGCCTCTGATGCCTTTGTGAGTGGTTACTCGCGTTGCGGGCTCTGGCCTCGCTACCTTCAGGTGCGGCGCGTGCCGCTGATGCGCACCCAGTCCTCCTGAATGGCGTCTTCGTCGAAGTCGATCCACTGGCCATAGGCCGTGCGCACGGCTTGGGCCTGCGAGGCGAGAATCCCGGACAGGCAGATACGCCCGCCCGGTTTGGTCAGTCCCACCAGGGTGGGGGCCAGCTCCACCAGCGGACCGGCAAGGATATTGGCGAGCATGACATCGACGCTTTCCTGAGGCAGTTGCTCAGGTAAGTAGACCGGGAAGCGTTCCGGATCGAGGTGGTTGCGCGCCGCATTATCCCGGCTTGCAGTCAACGCCTGAGGATCAATATCTGTGCCCATGGCCCGCTCGGCACCCAGCAGCAGGGCCGCGATGCCCAGGATGCCCGAGCCGCAGCCAAAGTCGATGATGCTCTTTTCCGCCAGGGGCTCCGCTGCGAGCCACTGCATACACAAAAAGGTAGTGGGGTGCGTGCCGGTGCCGAACGCGAGGCCCGGATCTAGGATCAGGTTGACGGCATTCGGCTCGGGAGGCTCACACCAGCTCGGGCAAATCCACAGCCCTTCGCCGCACTTAATCGGCTTGTAGTTGCTCATCCACTCCCGCTCCCAGTCCTTGTCTTCCAGTTGTTCCCAGCGAGCGTTGGGGAGGAGTTCACAGAGGTGCGAGGCGGCCTTGGCTTCGGCAACCGCGGTATCCACTTCGGCATCGAACAGGCCGGTGACCCGGGTCTGGTCCCACAGGGGGACTTCTCCGAGTCCGGGCTCGAGGATGGGCTGATCTGCATTGTCCTGCAGCGTGACTGAAACCGCGCCCGCAAACAGCAGGGCTTCCTCGATCTTCTCGGCCTGGTCACGGCTGGTGTCGACCCGCAGTTGAAGCCATGGCATGGCGCTTACCTCGGAAATGGCGTGGTTGAATGGGCGGCTAAGGTACGGTGGAGCGGGCGGCAGGGCAAGCGTGGGATTGCGCCCCAGGCAGGATTCCCGCGCCTCCCGGTGTCAGAAGGCGCGGGTCAGAGTGTCTGCCAGGACTTAGAGTCCCAGCTTTTTCTCCAGATAGTGGATATTGACGCAGCCCTCGGCAAAGGCACTGTCACGCACCAGCTCTTCCTGCAGCGGAATGTTGGTACGAATGCCATCGACCACCAATTCCGACAGGGCCACACGCATCCGCGCCAACGCTTCCTCGCGAGTTTCCGCGTGGGTGATCACCTTGGCGATCATGGAGTCGTAGTTGGGTGGCACGGAATAGCCGGAGTACAGGTGGGAGTCCACCCGCACGCCCAGGCCGCCAGGCGCATGGTAGTTGTTTACCTTGCCCGGGCACGGGAAGAAGGTCTTCGGATCTTCGGCGTTAATCCGGCACTCGAAAGCGTGACCTCGAATCTTGATATCTTCCTGCTTAAGGGACAGTTTTTCGCCGGCACAAACCCGGATCTGCTCCTTGATCAGGTCGACCCCAGTCACCATCTCCGTAACGGGATGCTCTACCTGAATCCGGGTGTTCATCTCGATGAAGTAGAAGCGCTCGTCCTCATAGAGGAATTCGAAAGTCCCGGCTCCGCGATAACCGATATCGATACAGGCCTGTACACAGGATTCCTGTACTTCGCGGCGCACCTTGTCGGGAATACCCGGAGCGGGCGCTTCCTCGAGCACCTTCTGATGGCGGCGCTGCAGGGAGCAATCGCGATCGCCCAGGTGAATCGCACTGCCTTGTCCATCGGACATGACCTGGATTTCCACGTGACGCGGATTCTGCAGGAATTTTTCCATGTAGACGGTGCCGTCGCCGAATGCTGCCTTGGCTTCGGACTGGGTCACCGCGATGGAATTGAGCAGTGCCGCTTCGGTGTGGACGACGCGCATACCGCGACCGCCGCCGCCCGCTGCGGCTTTGATAATCACCGGATAACCGATGTTGCGCGCGATCTCCAGGCAGCGCTCGCCGTTGGCGGGCAGTGGCCCGTCGGAGCCCGGAACGGTGGGCACGCCCGCCTTCTTCATGGCCGCAATCGCCGATACCTTATCGCCCATCAGGCGAATCACGTCGGGATCGGGGCCAATAAAGGTGAAACCGCTCTTCTGCACCTGCTCGGCGAAGTCGGCGTTTTCTGCCAGGAAGCCATAGCCGGGATGTACCGCAATCGCATCGGTGATCTCCATCGCTGAGATCAGTGATGGAATATTCAGGTAGCTTTGCGGAGATGGGTTGGGGCCGATACATACGGCCTCATCGGCGAGCCGCACGTGCTTAAGGTCACGATCCACAAGGGAATGCACGGCCACGGTGGAGATGCCCATCTCCTTACAGGCGCGCAGGATTCGCAGCGCAATCTCGCCACGGTTGGCGATCAGTATTTTATCAAACATGATGGCTTAACCTCGCTCAGACGATGGTCACGAGCGGCTGGTCAAACTCCACCGGCTGGCCGTCTTCCACCAGAATGCTCTCGATGGTGCCGGACTTGTCGGCCTCGATCTGGTTCATCATCTTCATCGCTTCAACAATACAAACGACGTCACCGGCCTTGACCTGCTGGCCCACTTTGACGAACGCATCGGCGCCGGGGCTAGGGGCGGCATAGTAGGTGCCCACCATGGGGGATTTCACCGCGTGGCCACTCACCGCGGCCGCCGGCGCGGCTTCTTCGCTGGCCGGAGCCGGTGCCGCCGGGGCGGCAGGAGCCGGTGCAGCAGCGGCGACCGGAGCTGCCATGGGGGCCACCATAGGTGGAGCCTGGACCATGCCGCTGACGCCGCGGCTGATGCGCACGGATTCTTCCCCTTCCTTAATTTCCAGCTCGCCGATATCCGATTCTTCGAGCAGTTCAATCAGTTTTTTAATCTTGCGGATATCCATAATTTTCACTCACAGGCAGTATTGGTTTGCCGCCAAAATAGCGGGGTTTATAGATTTGCCAGGGCTGCTTGCAGCCCCAACTGGTAACTTTGTGCGCCGAAACCGCATACCACCCCGGTGGCGATATCGCTCAGGTAAGAGTGGTGACGGAACGGTTCACGGGAATGCGGGTTGGACAGGTGCACTTCAATAAATGGGATGGCGACCGCCGCCATTGCGTCACGCAGCGCCACACTGGTGTGGGTATAGGCGGCAGGGTTGATCACGATACAGGCCACTCCCTCTTCGCGCGCCGCGTGAATCCGGTCAATCAGTCCGGATTCGCTGTTGCTCTGGAAAGTGTCCAGCTGGTGCCCGGCGTCCTCGCACAGCGCGCGCGCAGCGGCATCGATCTCTGCCAGCGTGGTCGCGCCATACACCTCGGGTTCACGGGTGCCGAGCAGGTTCAGGTTGGGGCCGTGGAGCAAAAGCAGTCGTGCCATAGCAATCTCTGAAGAAAAAACGCAATCCGGTCACAAAATGAAGCGAAGTTGCGGCGATGTGCGGCTAAAACCACGCTTCAGGGTCATTTTGGTTATTTTTTGGAAAGTTTGCCGTAAAAGTGACCCACTGTCCATTCACTGAGAGAGAGTTTATTGGAATTGGGCGCAGATCGCCGATGTTCACGCAGCATTTAACGCAGAAATGCGTACTGCTTGGCGTTTTTGCCCCGGCTGATGGCTAAAAAGGGAGGGTGGCGGCCGAAGGCCGCCAGAATTGGTACGGACGCTCAGGATGTGGCGTCCGAAGCCTGCTGAAGTTGTTCGAGCAAGAGATCGGTGGTGAGAATCTGGGGCAGCACGACGGCTTCGCCTCCGTCCGCCGGATAGACCAGGTACAGAGGAACACTGGTGCGCCCATAGCGCGCCAGCAGTTCACTGATCTGCGGGTCCTGATTGGTCCAGTCGCCTTTCAGTGCAATGACGTCCAGAGATTCGATGGCGTCGCTGACCGCATCGCTGGAGAGCACGACTTTCTCATTGGCGAGGCAGGTAATACACCACGCAGCGGTCATATTAATCAGGACCGGGCGCCCTTCCGCGCGCGCTTCGCGCAAGTTTTCCGGCGTGTAGGGCTGCCAATAGTCAGAGACCTGGACTTGCCCATCGGTGGGCAGCTTCGGCAGCAAAGCCAGGGCCAGAGCTGCCGCCAGCAGTGAGATGCTGCCACGTCCCCAGCGCCACTGGGGTCGCGGCCATAGCCACAGGGCAAAAGCGATGGCCACGGCGCCTGCCAGCACCAGGGCGACGCCATCGGCGCCACTCTGCCGTCCGAGTACCCACAGCAGCCAGACCGCAGTCAGGTACATGGGGAAAGCGAGAAACTGCTTCAGCTTGTCCATCCACGGACCGGGTTTCGGCAGGCGCTCGACCAGCCCCGGGATATAAGTCAGGATCAGGAACGGTGCTGCCATGCCGGCACCCAGCGCAGCGAACACTGACAGGGCGACCGCAGTCGATTGCGTTACGGCGAAACCGAGCGCAGAGCCCATCAGCGGAGCCGTGCACGGGCTGGCCACAACGGTTGCCAGCGCGCCCGTGGCGAGAGATCCCCGCAGCCCCTGCTGGCTGCTCAGATTACTGCCCAGCCCCATCAGTTTGCTGCCGAACTCTGTCACACCGGACAGACCGAGTCCCATGGCAAAAAACAGGTAGGCCAGTCCGGCCACCAGCACAGGCGATTGCAGCTGGAAGCCCCAGCCCACTGCTTCTCCGCTGGCGCGCAGCGCCAACATGACCGCAGCGATGGCGACGAAGCTGGCTACCACACCGGCGGAGTAGGCCCAGCCATGGGCGTGACGTTGATGGTCACCGTGAACCGACTGGGTGATCGCCAGTAATTTGATCGACAGTACCGGAAATACACAGGGCATCAGGTTGAGGATCAGGCCGCCGACAAAAGCCAGCAGCAGTGCGAGGGGTAGGGTCAGGTCGCTGCTTGCTGTGCTATCGCTGATGTTTGCCGGAGTGCCGCTGCCGGGGGGATTGCCGGGATCCGCCGGTGTTGCGGTGCCAGCCACCAGATTCAGGTCAAAATGCCTGACCTGCGGCGGATAACAGAGGCCTGCGTCAGCGCAGCCCTGAAAATGCACTTCCAATCGCGCGGAGTCGCCATCCAAAGGCAGGTTCACCTCCAGCTGCTGACGGTAAATTTCGGTGTCTTTCTCGAAATACTCGTCCCAGATCACCGGTCCTTTGGGCAGGTTCAGCGCTACCGGCTGTTTGTCACCGCCCTGAACCTGATATACCGCCAATTTTTCCCGATAGAGGTAGTAATCCTCGGCGATCTCAAAAAAGATACTCGGTCCCTGGGCGGAGAACAGGAAGTCCTGCCGATACGCCTCATCGACGGGCAAAAACTCGTCCTGTACCGTAAGGGTGGAGCTCGCGTCGAAGAGCGTTCCCTGGGACTGGGACGTCGCCGGCACGGCACTTGCGAGCATCAGCAGGCAGCCAATGGCGAGGAAAACTTGTCGGAAGCTGGTGGTCATCACACTCATCGCAGTCAAATTTCTTTATAGTCGGCCTAGATTAAGACCATACGGATGAACAGCGGTTCATCGTCATCTGGATACGTCCAGACCCGCCGATGGATTGAATGGCCGGCGCCGGGGCAGTATAACGGTGGTCTTGGCACAAAAAAACAACAGCACGGGAGAGTGTTAAGTGGCGGTAATCTGGCGAAGTGGGGCGACACTGGCACTGCTTGCAGGGCTAATCGTGGCTGGATGCAGCTCCACACCTCCCGCACCTCCCGTTCAGGCCCCGACCGTGCCGCCGCGTGCAGACGGGCCGAGCAAAGAGCAGATTCGCCAGCGCGCGATCGCGTATTTCCTGCAAAGAGCGGAAGCCGCTCAGCAACAGGGGTTTCTGACCCAGCCGGCCGGTGGTAGCGCCTATGATCACTATCTGCGCGTGCTGCAGCTGGATCCCGATAACCGTCTCGCCACCTCGGGCATACAGTCGCTAGTCATCGATTTTGTCGATCGTGCGAGAAGTGCGCTGCGCCGTCGCTCGTTCGGTGAAGTCAATGGATACCTGTCGCGCGCTGAAGACATTGCCCCGAACAATCCTCTGGTCCGCGAAGTGCGTGAGCAATTGGTCCGCGAACGGGCCCGCAGTAAGGTGGCGCTGCCGTCGGGAGAGGCCATTGTGTTGCCCGCAGGTGAATTGGCCAGCCGTTCAGACGCCATGAAGGCCCAGCTCAAGATGCTCGCCGAGCGTATCCGTCGCGAAAGCCTGCGCGTCATTATTGTCGCGCGCAATGATGCCGAGGGGCGGTGGATCTATCAGCAGTTACGTGAGGCGGTCCCGGGGTACCGGGTTCGCGGTGACATCCGCCTGGCGGCCAAGCCGCAGGTGATACTTCAGTCTTCGGGGGGAGCATAATGGCACGCAACCACATTACGGCATGGGTAAGGGGCTGGACGCGGTTAGTCACGCTGGGGCTGGCGCTGGCGACGCTGTCAGTACAGGCGTTTGATCCTGTGAAGCGCGATGATCTCACCGTTACTGGAGAAGTCCGTGAGGCCCCGCCAGGAGCGCCAGCGACCGCAGGCTACCTGACCTTGCAAAACGATGGCCCGTCGTCCCTCTGGCTGGAGCGGGTAGAGGCGATCGATAGTGACGGTGCACGCGTCGAGCTGCATACAACGGAGCAGCAGGATGGCATCAGTCGCATGCGGCCGCTCACCAAACTGGAGCTGCCGGTAGGGGAAACCGTGGCGATGCAACCCGGTGGCATTCACCTGATGATTTGGGGCGTACAAGTGGCGGCTGGCGAGCAGCTGCGCCTGCGCTTGCACTTCAGTGACGGTGGTCAGCTGGCGTTGGTGGTACCGGTGCGCAAGCTGGGTGGGCAGAAAAAGGTGGACGATGACGACAGTCATCACCATCATCACATGCATCATTGAACAGACGGTGTTGCGTTTCCATATCAAAGCAATGTTCGAGAATCTGGAGGAAGACAAAAAATGAAGCGACTGCTGGCCGTATTATGTGTTGGTTTGATTTCCGCTTGCGCACACAGCCCCGTGCAGATACGACTGCAACCGCAAGTTCAGGTGCAGCCAGACACGCTGGGCTCCGGATATAGCGTCAGTGTCCGCGGTGAAAATCGCCTGCCGGGCGGGTCACTGGGCTCTCTCGGGGGAATTTATGCGGATTCCGCCAATGTTACCCTGGCCACCAGTGTTGAGCAGGCGCTGGGAGAAGCGGTTGCCCGTGGATTTGAATCCTGGTCGTTTCGCCCCGTCGATGGTGCGGGCGATGTTCAGGTGGTCGCGAGCTTGACCCAGCTGAGTTACGACAGCCCCAACTCTCTGGTAACGACCAAAGTCGATTCTTCTGCGACGGTGCAGCTGGTGATTCGCGTTGGGCGCGCCACCTACACCGGCAACTACAGTTCCAGCGGCAGCGACCGCAACCTGATAAAACCTGCCAAGGAAGAAGTCGAATCTCGCGTGAACGGACTGCTCAGTGCAGCGCTGCAGCGCGCTTTCGCTGACGAACAACTGAAAAGCTTTTTGCGCGCGAATCTGTAAAACGATGGTAGTCCTGTGAGCCATGTGCAGTGCGTAATCGGAGTGGATTGAGTCTTGGCAGAGTTTGATCCCAAATCCGTAGTGCCGATTGGAACGCTCGGCAGCGAGACCGCCGGGTGCGTGGATGGGCGACGCATTGACGAGCGTGCTGCTGTACTTGCCCTGGATGCGGTTGCTGACGGCGTGCTGGTGGCCGATGCCAGCGGGCAGCTGACCTTCAGCAACCCGGTGGCACGACAGCTATTCGATAAGGCGTCGGCGCAAGAAGGCGGCACTGACGTCAATGTATTGTTGCCGCTGACCAGTCGCGACGGTGATCTGCTGCCCCCACTGTTGCCGCCGACTGCGAACAGCGAGCTTCCCGCGTCGTGGGAAGTCTCGGGCTTCCTGCCTGCCCTCGATGGGGGCGAACGGCGGGAGATCTCTGTGGTGGTGACCTTGTTACGGGAGGGGGCGCAGGTTTCCGGTTATGTCCTGGTCCTGCGGGAAACCTCTGCGGCGCGACGAATCTCGTCCCGCCTCAGCTGGCAAAGTGCCCACGACAGTCTGACAGGTCTTGCCAATCGCCAGTCTTTCGAGTCCGAGCTGCAACAGTTGCTGCTGCATTGCGCTGAGCGCAATGATCATCATGTGTTGCTGTATGTGGACGTCTATCAGTTTAAGGTCATCAACGACACGCTCGGCTATGCCGCGGGCGATCAGTTGTTGGTGGAGCTGGTGCAGACACTCGCGGTACAGCTGGCGGAGGGTGACCTGTTCGCCAGGGTGGGCAGCGATGAGTTTGCGATTCTATTGCGCGATTGCACCATTGAGGAGGCGCGTAGGGTTGTGTTGCGCCTGCGCGAGGCGGTGCTGGGCTTTTCTTTTCAATGGCAGGATGATGATCGTCGTGTTGCGGTGTCCATTGGCGCGGTCACTGTCGATCGGCATGCCGCGTCTTCGAGCCAGTTGATGGCTGCCGCCAATGACGCCTGTTGCGCCGCGCGCGACGAGGGGCGCAACCGGGTCAAACTGTTTAATGACTCCCGCCGCATCGTGGAAAAGCGCCGGCAGACGACTTGGGTGGCCGAAATTCATGCCGC
Organism: Microbulbifer sp. ABF4_148; assembly: GCF_056158985.1. Taxonomy (NCBI): domain Bacteria; kingdom Pseudomonadati; phylum Pseudomonadota; class Gammaproteobacteria; order Cellvibrionales; family Microbulbiferaceae; genus Microbulbifer; species Microbulbifer sp. ABF4_148. The sequence continues at coordinate 27,083 of NZ_JBSWUI010000001.1, read as the reverse complement.
ATTGCGTGAAGACCGCATGCTGTTGTATCGCCAGCCGGTCGTTGGGTTGGGGGAGCAGGCGCCGGCTGTTGCCAGTGCGCCCACCGAGGCGGATTACCATGTCCATCACTATGAAGTGCTGGTGCGTATGCGCGGGCGCGATGGCGATGTGATTTCCCCGGGGCTCTTCCTGCCGGCAGCTGAGCGTTACGGTCTGATTGAAGATATTGATCGCTGGGTAATTCGTCACGTGTTTGCCTATATGGCACAAGAGCAGGCGCTCGGCCTCACCAATCGCTATGCGATTAATATTTCCGGGCTCAGTCTCGGCGACGATACCTTTGGCGACTACGTTTTGGGTGAACTGGTTGAGGCTGGAGTGGCGCCATCGCTGGTGCAGTTTGAAATTACGGAAACAACCGCGATCGAGAACCTTGAGCGTGCCCTTATCTTTATTCACAAGTTGCGCGCAGCGGGATGCAGTTTCGCGCTAGATGATTTCGGGCGCGGAGTGTCCTCGCTGGCCTATTTGCGTCAGTTACCGGTGGAATATCTCAAAATCGATGGCAGCTTTGTGCGCAATATGCTCAATGATGAAATCGACAGCGCAATGGTCAGTACCATCGATCACCTGGCCAAACGCATGGGGATCAGTACCATTGCGGAATATGTTGAAACCCCTGAGCTGATGCAAAAACTTGCCGTGATGGGGGTGGATTACGCCCAGGGATACGGGATTGCGGCAGCCAGCAGTTTTCCCGAACTCGCCGAACCTTCTCGCGAAGCCCCGCGATAAACCATCCGAAAGGGTGGGCCCGTCATGAGTGCGAGCCCGGTCTTTCAGCGGCCTTCCAATCTCAATCGAGCAGCGCGCGATATTGTTCTGCCCGCAGCCGCGGACCGTACTGGCTCACGACCTGAGCAGCCGCGCGACAAGCGAGTGTGCCCGCTTCCGCGAATGCCAGCCCCCGGTTAATGGCATAAAGGAACGCCCCGGCGAAAGTGTCCCCTGCGCCGTTACTGTCGATCGCGTGGACCTCGGGCGCTTCCACACGGTGCAGTGTATTGCCATCCCATAGCAAGGCGCCTTCAGCGCCCAACGTCACTGCAAAACTGCGACATACGTTCTGTAGTGCCAGAGTGGCAGACTCGATATCTGTGCAGCCGGTGAATCCCAGCGCTTCATCGTGGTTGCAAAACAGCAGGTCGACGCCGTCGCCGATCATTTCCTGGAGGCCCCCATGGAACAGTTGAACCATTGCGGGGTCCGAGAGACTGATAGCGGTTTTCACGCCGTGCAACTCTGCTTCATGCCGCAGGGCAATGGCAGCATCGCGACCGGTTTCGGAGGAAACCAGATAGCCTTCGATGTACGCCCAGCGGGCGTCTTTCAGTGCTTCGGTGTCCAGTTCCGTCCGTGACAAGTGTTCGCTGATGCCAAGAAAGGTATTCATGCTGCGTTCGGCGTCCGGGGTGATCAGTACCAGACATTTTCCGGTGGTACCATGCTCGGCCTGGCGCAGGGTTGCGGGGTAAGCAACGCCGGCGGCTTCGAGGTCTGAACGATAGAAATCCCCGTTGGGATCGGCTGCAACTTTGCAGGAATAAAACGCATTGAGGCCCAGATAGCTGGCGGCAATGACGGTATTTGCGGCGGAGCCTCCGCAGGCGCGTTTGGCGGTGACGAGGTGGTCTCCCAGTGCGCTCACCAATTGCTGCTGACGTTGGTCATCCACCAGGGTCATCACGCCTTTATCGATGCCCAACTGCTGCAGGTCATCATCGGAGACTTCGATTTCGGTATCGAGCAGCGCAGCGCCGATGCCATAAAGGTCGTATTTAGCCATGGGGAATCCTGAGTCAAATTGGGTGCCGCATTATGGCGATGGGCACTGGGTTTGCCCAGTCCCCTGAGCGGCGCGCGCCTGCGCGCGTAGACTGGCGCGTCAAACAGATTGAAGGTCAAATTTGACTTGCGCTTGGGTCACTTTATAAAGGTGCCTCATGCGGCGCCTTCCGGCGTGGTTTTCTCCTGCACGAAAACCCCTGCTTCTATAGTAGGGAGATGGATTCGGTAACACTGTTCTTATGGCATCAAAATCGCGGCGAACCAACAAAAGCAGACGCACTGCATCGAGGCCGGGGCGATTGCGTCGATGGATAGTCCGGCTGGGCTTGCTTGGCCTGGTGGGGCTGCTGGTGCTTGCCGGATATATGGTGTACCTCGACGTCCAGCTTCGCGAGCGTCTCGATAGCCGTCAATATCAATTGCCGGCGCGGGTGTATGCGCGCCCGCTTATTTTGCGCGAAGGCATGGCGATGCGGCCGGATGAGTTGATGGCGGAATTTGACGCGCTCAACTATCGCGAGCGAACGCCGCTCACAGAGCCGGGCCAGTGGACCCGGGAGGGCATGGAATATCGGATTTGGCGGCGTGAGTTCAAGCATGCGGATGGGCAGGAGCCAGCCGCAGTGTTGGTCTTCCGTTTGCGCAACGACGAAATATCCGCAATGCGCGATGAGTCCGGTACGCCCCTCGAGAGCTTTAGACTGGATGCCGCCGCGATTGGCACACTCCTCGGCGGTGGCGATGATCGCAACCCGGTCCGCTTTGCCGATATTCCCCCGCTGCTGGCCAACGCGTTAATTGCGGTAGAAGACCAGGATTTTCTGCAGCATTTTGGTGTATCTCCCCGCGGCATTGTCCGTGCCATGGTGGCCAACTTTCAGGCCGGTGAAGTGGTGCAGGGCGGCTCCACCATCACCCAGCAGCTGGTCAAGAATATTTTCTTTGACCACAAGCCGAGCCTGTGGCGCAAATTCAATGAGGCGTTGATGGCGATCCTGATGGAGATCCATTACGAGAAGCCGTACATCCTGCAGGAATATATCAACGAAGTCTGGCTCGGCCAGCAAGGCAGCCGCGCAATTTATGGTTTTGGCCTCGCCTCTGAATTTTATTTCCAGAAGCCGCTGGATACTCTCGAGCCCCATGAAGTAGCGCTACTGGTGGGGCTGGCAAAAGGGGCGTCTTATTACAATCCCTGGCGTCACCCCAAGCGTGCCCTGGAGCGGCGCAATACGGTGCTGCAGGTGATGTATGAACAGGGCCTGATCACCGAGGCGCAGTGGCAAAACTACAAGGCCCGGCCCCTCGATGTGGCCAGTGCCGCGGCGTCGGCACAAAATCCTTATCCCGCCTTCACCGAGCGTTTGCTCGAAGAGCTGCGCCCCTATTACTCGTACGAGGAATTGCGTACGGCGGGGCTGCGCATCTACACCACACTGGCCCCTTCGATTCAGAAACTGGCGGAAGACGCGGTCAGCAATGGAGCGGAAAAGCTGGAGACGGATCGGGGAATCCAGGCCAATTCACTGCAAGCGGCGACTGTCGTACTCGACAATGTCAGCGGTAATGTGCTCGCGATGGTCGGTGACCGTCGTCCCCATTACCCGGGCTTTAACCGGGCGCTGGAAGCGCGCCGCCAGGTAGGGTCTCTGATCAAGCCTGCGGTTTTCCTCACTGCGCTGGAGCGTCCCTTTGACTACAACCTTGCCACCTTGATCGAAGACGCGCCCATTCGTGTCGAGAGTGATATTGGCGAGGTGTGGATGCCGCAGAATTTTGGCAAGCGCAGTCATGGTCCTACACCGCTGTATCTTGCCCTGGCGAAGTCGTATAACCAGGCGACCGCACGGCTGGGCCTGGATCTCGGGCTGCCGAGTGTGACGCAGACCATTCGCCGTCTCGGGGTGCAGGCGGATTTGCCGCAGGTACCGTCGATGTTGTTGGGCACGGCCGAGCTGACGCCGTTCGAAGTGGCGGGAATGTACCAGACGTTGGCGAATGGTGGCGAGAATGTTCAGTTACGCACCCTGTTGGCGGTGGCTAATGCCAATGGCGAACAGGTACAACGGTTCCGACGGCGTTCCAATCGCGGTGTGGATGCGGTGCCGGTATTCCTGTTGCGCTACTCCCTTGAGCAGGCGATTCGAGAGGGGACGGGACGCAGCGCTGCCGCCAAGTTGCCGGGTAGCGTCGCCTTTGCGGGAAAAACAGGGACGACCAACGACTATCGGGATAGCTGGTTTGCCGGGTACTCCCCGGACCTCACGGCAGTGGTGTGGCTCGGTCGCGACGACAATGCGCGCACCAGTCTGACGGGGGCCACCGGCGCATTGACGATTTGGACGGAGATCATGCGCAAATTACCCCATCGCCACGGGCGCATCGAGGCACCGCGGGGGGTGGAATATCGTGTGGTGGATAGTCGCGGTCGCTATATGGATCCGGAGCGCTGCCGCGGAGGACGGGAGATGCCATTCTCGTTCGAGACGGAATTACGGCCTTCGCCAGATTGTGCCGGCCGCGAGCGCTGGCGCTGGTTCCGCGATCTGTTTGATGGGGACCGAGACCGGGACCGCTCCCAGCCCCAGGAAATGACGCCGGGGTGGGGCATAGATCCCGCCGAACAGCGGCGCGAGCAGGAGCAGCGTGAACGCGAGCGTCAATTCCAGGAGCAGCTTCGGCAGGATGATTCCGGTCAGTTGACGCCGGGATGGGAACGCGAGCCATTGCAGTTGCCACGCAGTGAGGAAGAGCGGCTTCAACAGGAGCGGCAATTACAAACCCCTGCACCGGTCGAAGAAGCGGAGCCTTTCCCGCCCGATGAAGAGGATCAGTGGCCGTAGCGCCGCACAAATCACCAGCCCGTGATGGGGTCTTCATCATGCCGGGCCGTAGGGCGTGTAATGGCATGTAATCGGTTGGCCGGGCCGGAAAACGGCATGTGGGTGTAGCATTGCGCCAACCACTGCCGTAACGGTCCTGATTTGAACCTGCTTTCCCTTTCCGCGACCTCGATTATTCTGCTGGTGACGACGTCGGTCAGTCTCGCTGCGCTCTATCTGTCCCCGAGAATTCTTGAGCTTTGCGCTTTTCAGCCTTATAGCGTTTGGCGGGGTGAGAATCGGGATTCGATATTTCTCGCCGGATTCGTACATGCAAATTTATGGCATCTGTTGCTCAACATGTGGTGTCTGTGGGTGTTTGGTGCGGCACTGGAGCAAAGAATCGGCAGCACCTACTTTGTTGTACTCTATTCCGCTGCAATATTGGCTAGTCACTTGCCCACGCTGCTCAAAGAACGGGAGAACGCGCAATATGCCAGTGTCGGCGCTTCGGGCGCGATCTCTGCCGTGATCTTTGCGTATATCGTTTATTTCCCGACGTCTGAACTGTTTTTCCTGTTTCTTCCAATTCCGCTGCAGGCCTGGATCTTTGGTGTCCTGTACCTGATGTATAGCGTCTATGCGAGCCGCGATGTGTCGAGTCGGATTAACCACGATGCGCACTTTTGGGGTGCGGTAACCGGGCTGGTGTTTGTTTTGATCACCGATCCTGTCGCCTGGGCGAAGCTGTTGTGAGGGCAATGCCCCGCTAATCGACTGAGTAAAATAAAAAGGGGGACCTATGAATCTCAAGTCATTTTTCACCGCGGCCACACTGGCCGTTTCCATGCTGCCAGTGCTGCTCAATGCACAGGCACTGCCCGAGCCTGACACCGCCGAGGGCACGGAACAGCTTTCGCAAGAGGAACAATATCTTGCGTGGGCCCGCGCAACCTGGGAGGCAATGGAGCCCAAAACCGGGGCGATTGACCTGCCCGGCGAAGTAGCGAGCCTGCAGGTGCCGGACGGGTTCTATTACCTGGATCCTACGGAGAGCAAAATCGTACTGGAGCAAATATGGGGCAACCCCGAACAGGAAGAATTGACGCTGGGTATGTTATTTCCCGCGGGTGTGACGCCGTTTGATGACGAGTCCTGGGGCGTCACCATCGAATACAGTGCAGAGGGATATATCCGCGATGATGATGCCGCGGAAATTGATTATTCCGAGCTGCTGACGGAAATGCAGCGGGACACCCGGGCGGAAAGTGAGTATCGCATCGAGCACGGTTATGAAGCGATTCGCCTTGTCGGTTGGGCTGAACCGCCTTTCTATGACATGGAACAGAAGAAGCTGTACTGGGCGAAAGAAATTGCGTTTGGCGAGATGGAAACCAACACCCTGAACTACAACATTCGGGTTCTCGGCCGGAAGGGTGTGCTGGTACTCAACTTTATTGCCGGCATGGAGCAACTGGAGGATATCAGGAGCAACCGGGACACGGTGCTCGGTATGGCCAGCTTCAACGAGGGTTATCGTTACGAAGAATTCGATCCTGAGATCGACAAGGTGGCGGCCTACGGTCTGGGCGCTTTGGTGACCGGTAAAGTGCTGGCAAAAACCGGCGTACTCGCCGCGCTGCTGATGCTCCTGAAAAAATTCTGGATCGTGATTCCGCTGGCAATCGGTGGGCTGATCCGCGTTTTCCGCGGTAAAGGGAAAAGCTAACCATTGATTCAGCGGACAGCGAGCTGAAGGGGTGGGCAGCTCGCCGTCGGTGTCAGCATGGATAGGGTCAGGCGTTGATGAGCCTGGCCGCTTCCTCTGCAAAGTACGTCAGGATGCCATCGGCCCCTGCACGCTTGAACGCCAGCAGGGATTCCAGAATCACGGCGTCGCGGTTCAGCCAGCCATTGGCGAATGCCGCACAGTGCATCGCATACTCGCCGCTGACCTGATAAGCGAAGGTCGGCACCTGTAACTCATCCTTTACCCGTCTCACCACGTCCAGATAGGGCATGCCGGGTTTTACCATGATCATGTCCGCACCCTCTGCGAGGTCCAGCGCGCACTCGTGCAATGCTTCGTCGGTGTTGGCCGGATCCATCTGGTAGCTCGCCTTGCTGCCCCCCTTCAAATTACCCGCTGATCCGACGGCGTCACGAAACGGGCCGTAGTAGGCGGAGGCATATTTAGCGGCGTAGGACATGATCATGGTGTTGTGGTGCCCGTCCCTTTCGAGTGCCGCTCGAATAGCGCCAATACGACCATCCATCATGTCGGAAGGGGCGACCACGTCTGCGCCGGCGTCCGCGTGTGACAGCGCCTGTTGAACCAGTACCTCGACGGTTTCATCGTTGACGATGTAGCCGTCCTCGTTCATCAGGCCGTCCTGGCCATGGCTGGTAAAGGGATCGAGCGCAACGTCGGTGATCACCCCGAGTTCAGGCGCCGCGTCTTTCAGGGCGCGCACCGCGCGTTGGGCCAGGCCATTGGGATCGAAGGCCGCACGTGCATCGTCACTTTTGGCCGAGGGATCCACGACCGGAAAGAGCGCCACTGCGGGAATACCCAGATCCACCAATGCGCGAGCCTTTTTTGCCAGGAGGTCGACACTGAGTCTTTCCACCCCGGGCATCGATGCGACCTGCTGGGTGTCGCCTTGCCCCTCTATCACGAACAGGGGCAGGATCAGGTCGTCTGTGGATAGCTGATGTTCGCGTACCAGACGACGGGAGAAGTTTTGCGCGCGAAGACGGCGCAGGCGGGTGTGTGGGTAGGCGCCTCGCTGCAGGCTGGTGCTCATGGTGTGCCTCTCTCGACAGCAGGATGGACCCGGCAAAGGCCGGGCGTGCTGGCGGCAATCATACCATCGACTGCCACCAGTGCTGACATCGGGGGATCAAGCGTCCGGCAGCAATTGTGCGAAGTTGGCTCCGGTAGGGTAGGCGTCCTTGGACCAGCCGAGGCGCACGATCACGGTATTGGTGGACGGTGACATCATGACAACCTGCTTGCGGTTGCCCAGCATAAAGTAACTGTCTGCCGGCAACTCCGGATAGCGCAGTTCTTCGCCCCCGTTGTTGAGCCAGAACTGGTAGCCGTAACGCGGATCATTGTCGCTGTCGTTGGGTGCGATCGCGCGGGCGACCCACTCGGCCGGCAACAGCTGTTCACCAGCGACGACGCCGTTATCGAGCATCAACTGGCCAAGTCTCGCCCAGTCGCGGCCTGTTGCAAAAATATAAGAACTGCCCACGAATACCCCGGCAGGGTCCACTTCGAGGACGCTGTCAGCCATGCCCAACGGTGCGAACAGCTCGCGATGAATAAAGTTGACGCTGTCCTGCGCGGTGCCACCCACCTTGTCATGGATCCAGCGTGCAATCAGGTTGGTCGTGCCTGAGGAGTATGAGAAATAGCTACCGGGTTCGGCTCCGGCAGGGCTCGCCAATGCCACATCCGAGGCGCTGTGCTCGGTGAACAGCATGCGCGTGGAGTCACTACCAGGTGCATAGGTTTCGTCGAACTGGAGACCTGATGCCATCTGCAGCAGGTCTGGCATGCGGATATCGCGACGGGCGTCGTCGCCCCAGGCCGAGAAGACGGGCTCGTCCGCCGGCGAATGCCCCAGTGCTTCAAGACGTCCCTGCAGCATGGCGGTGAGGCTCTTGCCCATCGACCAGCCGAGTAGTTTGGTCTCGGCGTTGAACCCGTCACCGTAAGCCTCTGCCACCAGGTGACCATCCTGAATAACCACCAGTGCACGAGTCTGCAGGCCGGCGGCATTGTCAGCGGCGAGGATGGCCTCCGCGCGTTGCTGCAGTTCCGTATCCAGCGCATTGTCGCCATTGCCCGCGGGCCATGCAGCGTCCCGCTCAGCCATTGCCGGCACATGCACCTGGTCGAGCGCCGAGGTATCGCCGATGTCCAAAGTGCAGCCGAGGCCCGGACGGTAGCTGGCGGAAGTTGTCGCCATGCCAAACAGGCTGGCGGTCACCCGCTGGGCCTGGTCGTCATACTCGAGCGACAGCTTGCGGTTGACCTCAGAGTAAGAGGCGATGTCTTCGATAATCAGGTCTTTGTCGAAGCCGGACACAAAGTACGCGGAACAGGCCAGCTTGGCGCCGATGCCGGTCGCGACTTTCACGGCGTCATCAATTTTGAAAATCGAAAACCCGAGCAGTTTGGGGGTGGCGACCGCAAGTACGACAAAGGTCAGCACCAGGGCGGCAAGGAACTTCTTCATTGGGTATCTCTCCTGCAAGGGAGCCGGATTCTGATGCCGGGGGTTATTGTTATGGCTGTCTGGTCAATAAATGATCGCAGTCAGGAGCTGGCATCTTACCTGCTCCCGATGACGATTTCCCGTCGATTGCGGTCAGCATTCGACGGGATTAGGGGGCAAAAGCGGGGTCAGTCGAGGTTGGCGAGCACTTTTTCTGCCGCGGCGATGGTGTGGTCGATATCGGCATCAGAGTGGGCCGCCGACATAAAGCCCGCTTCGTAGGAGGCCGGGGCAAGGTACACACCCTCATCCAGCATACCGTGGAAGAAGCGGTTGAAGCGGTCATTGTTACAGGACATGACCTGCTGGTAATTGGTGACCTGCTGGGCTTCGGTAAAGAAAAAGCCGAACATGCTGCCGACGGTGTTGGCAGCCAGGGGAATCCCGGCCTTGTCTGCGGCGGCCAGTACCCCGCTGACCAGACGCTCGGTTTTGGCGGTCAGCTGCTCATAAAACCCAGACTGCTGCACCAGCTGCAGGGTTTTCAGGCCCGCCGCCATACCGAGGGGGTTACCAGACAGCGTACCCGCCTGGTAAATCGGACCCAGGGGTGCGATTTGTTCCATGACCTCACGACGACCACCGAATGCACCGACCGGCATGCCACCGCCGACTACTTTGCCCAGGCAGGTGATATCTGCGCGTACGCCATAGTGCCCCTGGGCGCCGGTCAGCGAGACGCGAAAGCCTGTCATGACTTCGTCGATAATCAGCAGGGCACCGGATTCGTCGCAGACTTCCCGCAGCGTCTCCAGAAAACCGGGTACCGGAGGCACGCAATTCATATTGCCTGCGACCGGCTCGACGATAATGCAGGCCACCTGATCGCCAATCTGGGCGAAACACTCGCGCACGGCATCGGCATCGTTGTAGCTGAGGGTAATGGTGTGATCTGCCAGGGCAGCGGGGACGCCGGGCGAAGACGGAACACCCATCGTCAGTGCTCCGGAACCGGCTTTAACCAGCAGTGAGTCAGAGTGGCCGTGATAGCAACCTTCGAATTTCACGATCTTGTCGCGTCCGGTAAAGCCCCGCGCGAGGCGGATCGCGCTCATGGTCGCTTCGGTGCCGGAATTCACAAAACGCACCAGATCCATACCTGGCCACACCCGGCAAACTTCTTCGGCCAGTTCTGTCTCCAGTTCGGTCGGGGCGCCGAAGCTCAGGCCGGACTGGGCTTGTTCGACGACCGCCTGCATGACTTCCGGGTGGGCGTGCCCCAATACCATCGGCCCCCAGGACTGGACATAATCCACGTAGCGCTTGCCGTCGGCGTCAAACAGGTAAGCGCCCTCGGCGCGATCGATAAACACCGGCGTGCCGCCCACGGTGCGAAATGCGCGTACCGGCGAGTTTACTCCGCCGGGAATGACTTGCTGGGCTTCGGCAAACAGTTGTTCAGATTTACTCATGCTGGACGTGGACCTGTGTGGTGTAACTGAAATGTGCGCGTATTATCGCGGCGCGGGCTGGTCGCGGCAAATACTGCGGACAGTTCAGTCTTTGGTCCAGAACAGGCGGTTGGGTACCGGGCGTCCCATGCCCAGGCGGCGGCTGTCGGCGATGGCGCTCCAGGTAAACTGCTGGCTGCGGCCCACCGCCTCGAGAATGGTGAGTCCATGGGCGATATGGCAGGCAATGGCCGTGGCGAGGGTGCCGCAGACGCCATAGGCGGCAGGCTGCAGGCGATCGAAGTGGAACTGGCGCATCAGGCCGCGCTCGTTATACAGGCGATTCTCGAGCTGTTGCCCCTCGACGGGCACACCGGTAAGGAGTAGGTAGCTGCAACCACTTTCCAGAAGCTCCTGCGCCTGCGCGTCGAGTACATCTGCCTCAACGGCCATAGCGCGGGCCTCGCGCCGGTTCGGGCAGACCATGGTCGCGAAGGGCAGTAGCAGTGAAGTCATGGCCTCCCACAAAGGAGGTGCCAGCAGGCTCTGTTTGTCCGCCAGTGTTGCGTCGGGATCGATGACCACGGGGATATCAGGGTAATCCCGCAATACGCTGTGCACCGCGCGTACATTTTCCACGGAACCGAGGTAGCCAACTTTGATGGCAGCCACCGGTATGTCTTCCAGAACCGCGCGGGCCTGTTCGATCAGGAGGCTGTCATCCACCGGCGCGACACCCTGAAGTTCGCCGGTGTCGCAGACACTGATCGCCGACACGGCAGAGGTGCAGTGGCAGCCGAGGCTGACCGCGGTTTCAGTATCCGCGGTGATCCCGGCGCTGCCGCTGGGATCGTGATGGGTGATGGTCAGAATGACGGGTTGACGATTATCCATGGCATTCCTGCCCGCAGGCCACTGGCTGTAGGCATAATTCTAGTTGTTATCGATACCGCATCCCGAGAGAAAACGTGCCTAAAATGGCTTCACCACCGCGAGGATCACAACGGCGATCAGCACCAGCACAGGGATCTCGTTAAATACGCGGAAATAGCGGCTGCTCTTGGAGACCGTGCCATTGGTAAACTGGCGAACATAAGCGCCGCACATATGGTGGTAGCCGATCAACAGCACGACCAGGAAGAGTTTGGCGTGCATCCAGCCTGCGGTTTTGTAGTAGCCCCAGTTCATATGCAGCAGCCAGGCGCCAAACACCAGGGTCGCAATCATCGATGGCATGCCAATTCCGCGGTACAGGCGCCGCTCCATAATGCAAAACCGATCGCGGCTGACAACATCGGTGGCATCCTTGTGGTAGACAAACAGGCGCGGCAAGTAAAACAGCACGGCGAACCAGCAGACCATGGAAATGATGTGAAAAGCTTTGACCCAGAGCATGCTTCTTCCTTATTAGTGTGTTGATTCGGGAGCACCAGAGTGATGACCTGGCGCGTATCCCTATTTTCTATAAAAGTTGTCGATGTCCGCTGGCAGGATAATACCCGCCGCATCCTTGTCCAGCCCCCCGGCGTGGCCGCGGACCACACAAAGGGCCCCGGCGCTGTGTTTTTCCAATATATGTTGGGCTTCCAGCAGCGTCGCGCGCCAGTTTACGACCGCCAGCTCAAGGCGTTCGCCCGGCAGTCGTTTGAGTTCGATCAGCGGTGCCTCTTCGGTTTCACTGTGCTCGCGCTCTTCTATTAGCGTCTCTTCGTTCTTGAGCAGGAACCCGGCCAGGTCCGCCGCGCGCAACAGTAGCGGTACCTTCTCGCGCTCGATCAGGATCCAGACCGGGTGGCGGCTGAGGATCTGGCGTGCCCGCTCCAGCGAGATCGATTCAGGCGCCACAACAAAGCCTCGTTCCATTACGCTCGCGACCCCTGTGCGGTTCAACATTTGTTGGCGCCAGCTCGGGGTGCCGCTCTTGTCGAATGCCCGTAATGTCTCCTGGAATATGCCGCCGGTGCCGAAAAAGTAGCGGGTAACGAGGCAGGCGACAACGATCATCATCATGCCGGGAAACAGCACGTTGGGGTTGTAGGTCAGCTCCAGTATGGCGAGCAGCGCGGCGAGGGGTGCATCGAGCAGCGCCGCCATCATGGCGGCCATGCCGACCATCGCATAAAAACCCGGGCTGGCCGCCTCCTCCCCCAGCCATAGATTCGCCAGGCCGCCCGCGAGTCCACCCATACAGGCGCCCAGGAACAGGCTGGGGCCGATGACCCCACCGGGAATACCGAGCCCGGTTGCCACGGCAGTCACTGCCGCCTTGGCCAGTACGATGACCAGCAAACTGCCGACCGCCAGTTGGCCCAGCATCGCCAGTTCCACCGTGTCATAGCCGGTCCCCAGGATTTGCGGGACCCAGATGGCCAGTGCACCGGTGAGCAGGCCCGCAGCGAGGAAGCGCAATACGGCAGGGCGCCGCTGCAGAAGCGCCAGGCGACGGTGTACCTGAATAAAGACTGCTGCCAGTACGCCAATGGCCAGGGCGCAGAGAAACAGCGCGGGCAACTCTGCGAGGGAATTCAAATGGATTGCCGGAACATTGAAGACCGGCTCGCGACCAAAGCTCAACTGGGTAATCACACTGCCCGTTACGGCCGCCAGAATCACCGGGAGAAAGCCCGCCACGGTGTATTCGAGCATGACCACTTCCATGGCGAACACGACGCCGGCCAGTGGTGTATTGAAGGAGGCGGCAATGGCCGCCGCAACGCCGCACCCGAGCAGATTGCGTGCCGAATTGTTGGGTAGTCCCAGGCGTCGCGCCACCCAGCTTCCACTGGCGGCACCCAGGTGTACGGTTGGGCCCTCCCGGCCAACCGACTGGCCGCTGATCAACGCCACCGACCCGGCCACGAATTGCAGGATGGCATTGGGCATGGGCATCCGCGCCTGGTGGTTGTGCAGGCGATCCAGCACGTGCACTACGCCGACGGTTCTGCGCTCGCCACGGACCAGATGCACGATGCCGGCCAGCACCAGGGCACCAACGACCGGTACGCCGAACCGCCATTCCGCCGGCAGCATTTCATAGCGTTCAGGCAGCGGCAGGAAGAGGCCGGTGGGGATTTCACTGGCTAAGCGAAAAGCGACGGTAACCAGCCCGGCGCAGATGCCGGTCAGAAATGCCATTGCGAGAAGAGGGCCTAGGGCATCCGCCGAGGCCAGTTGCAGGCGCAGGCGCTCGAGTCCCCGTTCCAGCATGGGCCAGCGGGAAAGCGACTGTTTGATGGCGCGGCGGGAGAGCTTGAACACCGAACTTCCTTGTTGTGCGATGGCTTATGGTAGAGTGCTTGCCGCATTATACAGACCGGAAGCCGCATGGGGTTTGTGCGGCGCAGGTGCGACTAACGAGGTTGGGAACAGGGGAGTTGAGGAAGTGATCAGGGCAGCCATTGTCGGTGGAACCGGCTATACCGGGGTGGAATTGTTACGGTTGTTGGCGGGGCACCCGCAAGTTGAAGTCACGGCGGTGACTTCCCGGGCCCTGTCCGGTACCCCGGTGGCGGAGCTGTTCCCGAGTTTGCGCGGGCACTACGATCTGAAATTCTGTGCGCCGGACGTTGATGAGTTGGCGCGCTGCGACGTGGTGTTTTTCGCAACGCCCCACGGTGTGGCGCAAGCGCAGGTGCCGGAGCTGGTGTCGCGCGGAGTGCGCGTTATTGATCTGTCGGCCGACTTCCGCCTGCAGGACATCCCGGTCTGGGAGCAATGGTATGGACAGGCACATGCGGCGCCGGAGCTCGCCCAGCGTGCGGTGTATGGTCTGCCAGAAGTGAACCGTGAGCAAATTGCCGGCGCCCAGTTGGTGGCCTGCCCCGGATGCTACCCGACCGCAACTCAGCTGGGCTGGATCCCGCTGTTGGAAGCCGGACTGGTGGATCCGCGCCAGCTGATTGCCAATGCGGCCAGTGGTGCCAGCGGGGCTGGGCGTCAGGGTAAGACTGATATGATTCTCGCGGAGAATACCGACAATTTCCGCGCATACGGTGCGGCCGGGCATCGCCACCTGCCCGAGATTGAGCAGGGGCTGGCACAGGTCCAGCCCGCCGGCAGTGCGGCTCCGCAGGTGACCTTCGTCCCGCACCTGCTGCCGATGATTCGCGGCATCCACGCCACCCTGTATGCACGCGCCCTGACCGACGTCAACGGGGACGAGTTGCAGGCCCTGTTCGAGCAGCGCTACGCGAGCGAACCGTTTGTCGACGTATTGCCCGCAGGCAGCCATCCCCAGACCCGCTCTGTGCGGGGCACCAATGTCTGCCGTATCGCCGTGCTGCGTCCCCAGAATCGGGATACCGTGGTGGTTCTGTCGGTCATCGATAACCTCGCCAAGGGGGCCTCGGCCCAGGCTGTGCAGAATCTCAACATCATGTTTGGCTTAAATGAGACGCTGGCACTGGAGAGCCCGGCGCTGCTGCCTTAGAATCATTGGCCTCGAATTCAACCAAAGCAGTATCCAGAGTCAGTCAGTAGATCCTATGGCCCGCAAGAAAGTAAAAGGTACACGCCAGTACCAGATGAAGGTGGTTCCCCACCGGCCGTATTCGCGTGCGGTTGCGGCCCTTGGGGGTGCAGCATTGCTGGCCGTCTCGACGGGTATTTCCTACTACGCCGGGCAACACAATCTGCGCGTCGGCCTGGATCAGCAGACGCTGGCCTATGAGGCGACCTTGCGCAATCTGGAGCGGATTGAGCGGGAAAACGAAGATCTGCGCCAGCGTGTGGCCACCGCCGAGCAATCTCTGGCGATTGGTGAGCAGGCGGCTGAGAATGTCCGTGCAGATCTGGTTGCGCGCGATAAGCGCATTGCCGAGTTGCAGCAGGATATCTCGTTCTACCGTGGCCTGATGGCGCCGCAAGATGGCTCGGACGGCGTTTCAATTGCCCGATTCAGCCTGTCCGAAACCGACATCCGTGGGCGTTACCATTACAAACTGCTTGTCCAGCAGTCGGCGACCGGTCACAAGCTGGTGACGGGGAATGCGACGATTACCGTGGTCGGACAGGAGCAGGGGGAGCCGAAAAGCTATGCCCTCAGTGACTTATCTGCCCAGGTCGAAAAAGAAAAGATCCCGTTGCGCTTCAAGTATTTCCAGAACATTGACGGCGAGCTACAGTTGCCGGAGGGGTTTGAGCCCGAAGGTGTCGAAATGACGCTGAAATCCAGTGCGCGCAAGGGATTCAATATTGAGCAGCGCTACGGTTGGCTGGTTCAGAAAAGCTAACCGCCATCGCTGCCCGCAAGAGGTTCTTAAGCATCATGTTTAGAAAAGAAGAGAAGATCAAAACTATGGCCAGCTCGGGAAATAACAACACCACACTGATTGCCAAGCAGACCGAGGTTACCGGTGACCTGAATTTCAGCGGCAACCTGGTGGTTGAGGGCACGGTAAAAGGCAATATCAAGGCGCATAGCGACAGTGATGCGCGCCTGCAGATTGTGGACGGTGGCAAGGTCGAGGGCGAGATTCGCGTCCCGCATGTGGTCATCAATGGTGGTGTTAAGGGTGACGTCTTCGCAGCTCGTCACCTCGAGCTGTCGTCCAAGGCGATGGTTGAAGGCAACGTGCACTACAAGCTGATTGAGATGGTTAAAGGCGCACAGGTCAACGGTGCCTTGATGTCCAACCTGGACATGGACAGCACCAGTGAGCCGCGCATGCTGGAGTTTTCTGACGACGTTTCCGAGGAGGAAGCGAAGTAACCTCGGCCGCTGGCTGACGCTGGCGTCGGTTCCGTCAGGTGCCGACGCCCCGAGAGAGGCTGTCCCTGGGATGGCCTTTTTTATGCCTGCGAATCGGCGTTGCGGCCGGCAATACTTGACTGAATTGATGGGTTTTTGCAAGATGGCCGCATTCCGGGGCCGTGCAGTATACTTTCCATGCTGATCCGCCGCGAAAGGCCCGCCACTGACCGAGATCTCTGTATGTCTGAAGCCGTATCATTTTCTCCCGAGCCCATTGTGGTCACCGAAAGCGCCGTGGCCAAGGTAAAGAGCCTGCTGGAGGATGAGGGGAATCCGGAGCTGAAATTGCGCGTGTTTGTGACCGGAGGGGGCTGTTCCGGCTTCCAGTACGGTTTCACCTTCGACGAACTGGTCGCCGAAGACGATGCGGTGGTGGAGAAAGATGGAATTCAGGTGCTCGTGGATGCGATGAGCTATCCGTATCTGGTAGGCGCCAGTGTCGATTATGAAGAGGGCCTGTCAGGTTCGCGTTTCGTGGTGCAGAACCCGAATGCTTCGTCCACCTGCGGTTGCGGGTCTTCGTTCTCCATTTGAGGCCCTGCGCCTCGCGCTCTGCCCGGCGTCAGGCCGGGTAGATCCCCCCAAGTACGGTTTTCTGCGAGGCTCCGGTCACGTCCGGGCAATTGCCTGCGGCGCCGTTCATCGTCTGGCGTGCCAGCCACGCAAATCCCGCGGCCTCCAGCCAGTCTGCATCGATACCGTATTTGCCCGTATCGGCGATTTGCCAGTTGGGTAAAAGCCTTTCCATGCGCGTGAGCAGGTCGGCATTTCGTGCACCGCCACCGCAAACCAGTAGTTCGCCGCTCGTCGAGAAGGCCGCAACCGCGTCGGCAATGGTCTTTGCGGTAACCTGAGACAGGGTCGCCTGTACGTCTTCCGGCCTGATCTCGAGGCCCAGAAGGGCGGCTTCCAGCCACTGCCCGTTGAAGGTCTCGCGCCCGGTACTCTTTGGCGCCGGCAGGGAAAAGTAAGACTCGGCGAGCAGGCGCTCCAGCAGCGCGGGAATGATTTCTCCTCCAGCAGCCCAGGCACCGTCGCGATCGAAAGGTTGGTCGAGCTTCCGACGTACCCAGTAATCCAGCACCGCGTTGCCGGGCCCCGTGTCGTAGCCCGCGACCCGTCCATCGGCGGCCAGTTCGGTGATATTTGCCATGCCACCAATATTCACCACGGCCCGGTCCCTGTCGCTGGCGAAAACGGCCTGATGGAAGGCGGGCATCAGTGGAGCGCCCTGACCACCGAGCGCCATGTCCCGTCGACGAAAATCGGCGATGGTGGTGATGCCGGTCAGGCAGGCAATGGTATTGGGGTCGCCCAGCTGCAGGGAAAAGGGTTGGGCGATAGTGCCCGGTGGGCGATGACGGACGGTTTGGCCGTGGCTGCCGATCGCGGTGATGGCGCTGGCAGGGATGTCGGTCTTGTCGAGTAGTGCCAGTGTTGCCTCGGCAAATAACTGGCCGAGCTGACAGTCCAGTTGGCCTGCCCGATCGAGCTCGGTGGGTCCTGGCGAACACAGGGCCAGGATGGCATCGCGAATTGCCGCGGGGATATCGTGGCCGTGACTGGCAACGGTGACAGGAGTGGCGGATGCCTCCCCGCTGAAGTCCATCAGCACGGCGTCGATACTATCGACGCTCGTGCCCGACATCAGGCCGATGTAAAGGTCCGCCATGGGCTGACTGCTTCTTCTGCTAATTAATTGACGCTGGGATTATCCGCGGGACTATCGCTTTGCGCCAGTGCAGGCTGTCCATAGTTTTCCAGCTTCGCCAGTATCGGCTGCGTCTGGGAGCGGAACCGGGCCATCTCGGGTTTTGGCACGGACTTCGCCTTGGGTAGCTTGCGCACAATGGTTGCCGGGTTGCGGTTCACACCGTCCACCAGGAATTCATAGTGCAGGTGGGGGCCGGTTGCATAGCCGGTTGAGCCGACGGTGCCAATCACCTGGCGCTGCTTGACGCGCTGGCCGCGGCGCACCTTGCGCTTGTGCAGGTGCAGGTAGCGGGTCACGTAGCGTTCACCGTGCTGGATGAAGACATAGTTGCCATTGGCCTTGGTGTAGCCAGCCTTGATTACACGGCCATCGCCGGCGGAGTATACCGGGGTGCCGCGGGGGGCTGCGTAATCCGTGCCGTTATGCGGGCGCCGGGTCTTGAAGATCGGGTGCAGGCGGCGCGGGTTAAAATGGGAACTGATACGACCAATATCCACCGGCGTGCGTATAAACGCCTTGCGCATACTTCTCCCGTCCGGGGTGTAGTAATTGGCATCGCCATTGCTGTCGACGTAGCGCACCGCGCTGAAGGTCTTGCCCTGGTTGACGAAGGTCACTGCCTGGATGGGGCCATTGTCGACCTTTTCTCCGTCGAGGAATTTTTCTTCAAAGATGACGTTAAAGCGGTCGCCTTTTCTAATGTCGAGGGCAAAGTCGATATCGGAGCTGAAGACGTCCGCCATCTCCATGATCAGGCTCTGGCTGAGGCCGGCCTCACTACCCGCTACAAACAGTGAACTGTCGATCGTCGCTTCGCGATAGGCGGTGTAACTGTCGGCCTGCCGCTGATGCAGTGCGTACAGGTACTCACCGCCATCGCCGCGCTTGAACTCCACCCGGTTCAGGCGATCACGGTGCAGTTCCAGGCTGCGCAGCGAACCGTCACTCTCCAGGTTGAAAGTCAGCTTTTCGCCGGGGGCGAGTCGCGCGAGCTCTTTCGCTTCCTTGCCGCTGCCCAGCAACTGGTACATCTCTCCGATATTCACCTGCGCCCGGGCGAAGAGGTCGGACAGTGTGTCCCCTTTTCCGACTGTCAGGGTTTTACTGTTCGCGGCTTCAGGCTCTGCGGCACCAGCTTCACCCGCGGCAAGGATTTCTGCGCTGGAGAGGTTGACGGGCAGGGCGTGCCGTTTCGCCTCGACTTCGGGAGGAGAAACAAAAAGGGCCAGGGCCAGGGCAAAGCTGGCGGCTCCTGCTGCCACAGCGTGCGTACGCGGGAAATGCTGGCGGACGGCGCTGAGGACGCGCGTTTGCGCGGTTTTACGATGATTTTGCATGGTCTTTAAAAGGCGGCGCTACTGGTACGATCTTGTGGGTTCTTGGGAAATGACAGTTGTCCCCGTGAGGGGTCTGTCAGATCGGGTTGCCTAAAAAACGAACACCAAGAATCTTTTATATCAGAATTTAAGGGGTGATTCACGCCGTAATTGACAGGAATGTCCATTGCTAAGTTCCCTCTTTCGCGACTTCCGTACTGCTTGATCCCTATTCGGCCTGCGCCGGGGCCATCCGTGGCTGCTTGTATTTACCGCAATATTCGGTAATGTTGCAGCCCGCTTCGCCGCCGTCCGGCGGCAAACATTACCTTTGCATCTATGAAGAGAGGGCAGACCATGGCCGGGGTCGATACGACACTGCTAAAAGACCTGGACCGTCGCGGCTTGATTAACCAAGCCACAGGAGACGGCGAATTGACTGAACACCTGGCGCAGTCTCGTACCCTCTAT
>NZ_JBSWUI010000001.1:0-2500 GCF_056158985.1 Microbulbifer sp. ABF4_148 | reverse complement strand
GCCTCGCGTCTCACCCTCGGGGGTAGAGCACTGTTTGGGCTAGGGGGTCATCCCGACTTACCAACCCCATGCAAACTCCGAATACCGAGGAGTGCAATCGCGGGAGACACACGGCGGGTGCTAACGTCCGTCGTGGAAAGGGAAACAACCCAGACCGCCAGCTAAGGTCCCAAATATCAGTTAAGTGGGAAACGATGTGGGAAGGCCCAGACAGCTAGGAGGTTGGCTTAGAAGCAGCCATCCTTTAAAGAAAGCGTAATAGCTCACTAGTCGAGTCGGCCCGCGCGGAAGATATACCGGGGCTCAAACTGATAACCGAAGCTGCGGATGCGTGTTTACACGCATGGTAGAGGAGCGTTCTGTAAGCCGTTGAAGGTGAACTGAGAGGTTTGCTGGAGGTATCAGAAGTGCGAATGCTGACATGAGTAACGATAAGGGGGGTGAAAAACCTCCCCGCCGGAAGACCAAGGGTTCCTGTCCAACGCTAATCGGGACAGGGTTAGTCGGCCCCTAAGGCGAGGGCGAAAGCCGTAGTCGATGGAAAACAGGTTAATATTCCTGTACTCGCTATTACTGCGATGGAGTGACGGAGAAGGCTAGGCCAGCACGGCGATTGGTTGTCCGTGTTTAAGGTTGTAGGCTGGGGACTTAGGCAAATCCGGGTCCCTAAGGCCGAGAGCTGATGACGAGTCTCTTTTTAAGAGGCGAAGTGGTTGATGCCATGCTTCCAGGAAAAACTTCTAAGCTTCAGGTAATAGTGAACCGTACTCTAAACCGACACAGGTGGTCAGGTAGAGAATACCAAGGCGCTTGAGAGAACTCTGGTGAAGGAACTAGGCAAAATGGTACCGTAACTTCGGGAGAAGGTACGCCGGTTTTGGTGATGGGACTTGCTCCCTAAGCTGAGGCCGGTCGAAGTGACCAGGTGGCTGCGACTGTTTATTAAAAACATAGCACTCTGCAAACACGTAAGTGGACGTATAGGGTGTGACGCCTGCCCGGTGCCGGAAGGTTAATTGATGGGGTTAGCTTCGGCGAAGCTCTTGATCGAAGCCCCGGTAAACGGCGGCCGTAACTATAACGGTCCTAAGGTAGCGAAATTCCTTGTCGGGTAAGTTCCGACCTGCACGAATGGCGTAACGATGGCCACGCTGTCTCCACCAGAGACTCAGTGAAATTGAAATCGCTGTTAAGATGCAGTGTACCCGCGGCTAGACGGAAAGACCCCGTGAACCTTTACTACAGCTTTGCACTGAACTTTGAGCCTACTTGTGTAGGATAGGTGGGAGGCTTTGAAGCAGTGACGCTAGTCATTGTGGAGCCGTCCTTGAAATACCACCCTGGTATGTTTGAGGTTCTAACTCAGGTCCGTTATCCGGATCGAGGACAGTGTATGGTGGGTAGTTTGACTGGGGCGGTCTCCTCCCAAAGAGTAACGGAGGAGTACGAAGGTGCACTCAGCATGGTCGGAAATCATGCAATGAGCATAATGGTATAAGTGCGCTTGACTGCGAGACAGACATGTCGAGCAGGTACGAAAGTAGGTCATAGTGATCCGGCGATTCTGTATGGAAGGGTCGTCGCTCAACGGATAAAAGGTACTCCGGGGATAACAGGCTGATACCGCCCAAGAGTTCACATCGACGGCGGTGTTTGGCACCTCGATGTCGGCTCATCACATCCTGGGGCTGAAGCCGGTCCCAAGGGTATGGCTGTTCGCCATTTAAAGTGGTACGCGAGCTGGGTTTAGAACGTCGTGAGACAGTTCGGTCCCTATCTGCCGTGGGCGTTGGAAATTTGAGAAGAGTTGCTCCTAGTACGAGAGGACCGGAGTGAACGAACCTCTGGTGTTCGGGTTGTCACGCCAGTGGCATTGCCCGGTAGCTATGTTCGGACGGGATAACCGCTGAAAGCATCTAAGCGGGAAGCCTCCTTCAAGATAAGATTTCCCTGACTCCTTGAGAGTCCTGAAGGGCCCTGGAAGACTACCAGGTTGATAGGCTGGGTGTGGAAGCGTTGTGAGGCGTTGAGCTAACCAGTACTAATTGCCCGTGCGGCTTGACCATACAACAGAGATGGTTACTAACGATTTGGATTGTGTCCAATCGAGAGACGCGCAAGAAGCTCGAAAGAGCATCGACTTGCGGTGTATTACTACAGAGTGTTTTACCGACTTATTTGGGGTTATCGCCGGTCATTAGACCGAGGCAAACAGCGATAACACGGCAGGCAGAGCCAAGGCTCTTAAGACCGACGCCAACCCAAGCCAGTTTGCCTGACGACCATAGAGTTGTGGAACCACCTGATCCCTTGCCGAACTCAGAAGTGAAACGCAACATCGCCGATGGTAGTGTGGGGATTCCCCATGTGAGAGTAGGTCATCGTCAGGCTTCTAAATAAAAGAAAGGGCCACCCAATCGGGTGGCCCTTTTTTTATTTATCAAACACACAAATGCGTACTGCCGAGCATCGTGAGAGTAGGGTGAGGAGCGGTCGCGCT